>CAVPBE010000001.1:0-2278901 GCA_963701745.1 uncultured Bacteroidales bacterium
TGCTCCTGAACCTGGCCGCTCAAAAGGAAATCCCCATTTACGTCGTGCTGACCATGCGGTCGGATTTTCTGGGCGAATGCGACGCCTTCCAGGGGCTGCCGGAAGCCATGAACACCAGCCAGTACCTGGTGCCGCGCCTCACCCGGCACCAGCGCCGGGAAGCCATCCTGGGGCCCATCCGCCTCGCCGGGGCGGACATTACCCCCCGGCTCACGGACCGGCTGCTGAACGAAAGCCTCGACACCCGCGACGATCTTCCGGTGCTTCAGCATGTGCTGATGCAGACGTGGGCCATGTGGGCCAAAGACGGCCAAGGCCCCATCGATCTCGAGCACTACGAGAAATCGGGAACCATCCAACATGCATTGAGCCTGCATGCCGACGAGGCGCTGGCCGGTCTGAGCGACGAACGTCTCGCGATCGCCAAGCGCATGTTTCAGGCCCTTACCGAGACCGATGCCTCCAACCGCCGCATCCGGCGGCCTGCCAACCTGCATGAAATCGTGGCGGTCTGCGGCAAGAAGGAAGCGCCGGAAGCGGTCATGTCCCTGATCGCGCGCTTCAACGCCGACCACCGCAACTTCCTGGTGGTCTCCCCCGGGGCCACCGAAGACAACCCCTTGCTGGACATCTCCCATGAAAGCCTGATCCGGCAGTGGAAGACCCTGGCGGCCTGGGTGGATGAGGAGGCCGAGTCCGCCCGGGTGTATAAACGTATGGCGGAGAGCGCGAAACTGCATGCCGGCGGCAAGGCCGGTTATTACCGAGAAGCCGATCTTCAGGTGGCGCTGGACTGGCAGAGGCAACAGCAGCCGAATGCCGAATGGGCCGGCCGCTATCACCCGGAATTCGAATTGGCCGCGGAATTTCTGAAACAGAGCATAAACAAGCAGAAAACGAACAGGTCGTTTGTCACCTCGCTTCTCGTGTGTGCCTGTCTCTGCATCTATTCCTGGCTGACGATCAAGGCGACCGATGATGTGTCGCTCGCAACCAATTCGGCTCCTTCCGATTATCGGAACCCGGATGCCCGCCGATCAGGTTTTCCTGGTGTTGCCGCTGCTTCTATGCAGCGCTTATGCCTACTTTCTTTTTTACCTGCAACGTCTCCTGCTGATGCTTGCCCACCAGCCGGCAAGATCTCAGGCGGGACGATCCTTGATGGACAGGCTGGAACAAATGGGCATGTATGCGCTGGCCTGGTTCACGGTACCGATAACGCTCGTTGGATTATGGATGTGCTACCTGCCGCGCCGCGATGGGACCGTCACAGGGTTGCATGTTTTTTTAATCACGCTGGTGTTCGGCCTGCTGCTGCTTTTCCACCGCTCGATCAGGCAAGGCCATTACGATGGGTTGCGGACATTGTGGCAGGTCCTGAAACCCGCCGGAGCCGCCGGCATCCTGTTGATCGCCTTGGTTGTAGGGTCCCTTTCTTTTGGCGCCTTCCATGGAATTCCCGCGCGCCAATTGACCCTGTCAAGGAATCCGCGGGCGGTGGTCCCTTGGATATTCGACAAGGTCGGATACGATTTGTTCTTCGACTTCAAAGGGGCGTCCGTTTCCCGGCTGCCTGACAATTACTGGTGCATTGCCTCGGAAAGCGACCGTTTGAAGTCCGTCAGAGGTGCACCCCTGAAGAAAGCGGACCTGAGGTATGCGGACGTGTCAGCCGCGTTCTTGGTCAATGCGAATCTGCGCAACGCCGACCTGCGCGGCGCCAGAATGCGAAAGTCCGATTTTAGAATGGCCGACCTGCGCGGCGCCAACCTGAAAGGCGCTGACCTGAGACAAAGCCATTTCCGAGGTGCTGACTTTCGCGAGGCCAATCTTGCGGGCGTCAACTTTGCCGGGACGGATCTCGAGGAAGCCAAACTGGGGTTCGCGGACCTCAAAAAATCCGATTTCACAGATGCCAATCTGAAAGGCGCGGATTTGAGATGCGCCGATCTGCGCGGCGTTACAAATCTGCCGATCCAGGACCTGGCAAATGTAAAAACCTTGTACCGCGCCGAGATGGACGCGGCCCTCAAGAAGGAGCTTCAGGAGATGAAAGGCGAGCTCTTCACCAAACCGTCAGATCCCTGGCATGACATGACCACGCCCTACAACAAGGACAAAAAGGACACTTGTGAATGATCATGAAAAAGTTCAACATACCGCTATTGCTTGTCTCCTTGTCAATCTTGACCCAATGGATGGCTTTCCCGGGCTCGATTTCGGCCCAACCCTATTCGCACCTCACCCTCGACCCCAAACGGATCCAGTGGAACTACCTTTTATACGAGGTCAAGAGCACATCGGCGGATGTGACCACCGAGGTGCGCCTTGAATTCCCGACCCAGGCTGAAGCCAAAGCCGCGATGATAGAGGCCCGCGAAGGTGATCCGTTGCCGGTCCCGGCTGCCGGATGCTATAAAATCACCGTCAACACGTCTTTAGACTCGGCGCTGCATGCGCCGGTCAAATCAGTGGACCATCTTTGGTTCGACCCGCAGGACGCCACGGCATTGGGGCGGGATATGTTGCGGCAGGGCGATGAGGATTTCAAGAAACTCTTCCGATTCACCAAGCAGGGCGTTTTCCGGCACCAGAAAGAACCCAAAGACAAGAAAGAGGCTTCATCCGAACCCGACAAGTGGACAAAGGTCATCGACCGATTCTATCCTTACGACACTGCCAAATTGGGATGTCCCAACATTGTCGATCGGCTGTTGCTGATCTACATCGTCTCGGCCTCCGGAGCCTTGGACAACAACCAGCCGCTGTCCCTATGCGTATTCGGGAAAAGACAATTGTTCAGCGTCAAGCTCCGGCCGGCAGGATCGCATTCCATAAAGGTCGACTATATCGAACAAAAGGACCAGGGCAAAGACCGCCGGCAAGCTGAGATAAAAGCCGTCAAAATTGACCTGGAGGCCAAGCCCTTGGAGTCGAATCTGGAAAGCGTGGAAAATTTTTCCTTCATGGGGTTTCTGAACAACATTTCGTTTTCGATCGACCCCGAGAGAAATCTTCCGGTCGAGATAAGAGGGGAAATTCCACCGGTCGGCAAAGTGACAATAAAGCTGAAAGAGGCCCGTTTACGCAAAAGCCCCGGGTAGCGCCGGCACGGTTGCAGCCGCCGAAAGAACCCGTCGAACACCAGCTGCCTATCAAGAGCGCCCAGGCGGGATCGGCCCGATGGAATGAGTTCCTTCGAAGCGGGTTACGGCGCTCGGGGCCGTCCTGCTGTGAAACAAAATCCCCCCGGCCCCCTTTGCCAAAGGGGGAGAGACACCTGCGTCCTCTTACCCCCCCTTTGACAAAGGGGGTTAGGGGGATTTTAAAATCGACTTCCTCGGTAGCCCCGGTGCCGCCCCGCGGCCGCCGGCTGCGCTTCGGCGGCTGCAGGGCGGCCCCTGTCGCTTGCAGCGCAAACCGGCCAAGGGTCCAAGGGCTCAAGGGCCAAGGGCAACAGACCTGGAGAGGCGGAAGCCCACGAAGTCGTACGCGGATGCCGGGCCAGATGTCGAAGCGCGTGGCCGACCGGCAGTACTGGGCGCCGAAGAACCAGCTGCCGCCGCGTACCACGCGGTCGGAGCCCGTTTCCGGGCCTTTAGGGTTTCTTTCGGGGCTTATTTTGTAATAGTCGCTATCATACCAATCTTGGCACCACTCCCACGACGTTGCCGCTCATGTCATATATGCCCAGACCGTTGGCATCCTTTTGACCCACGGGATGCGTAGTTCTTTCGCTATTTTCAGAATACCAACCCAGGGCATCTAAATTATCGCCGCCAGCATATTTCTGCGGTTTGCCGCCGCTGCGGGCGGCGATATTCCCACTCCGCTTCGGTGGGCAGGCCAAAGCGCTTGCCGGTCAGCTTGTTCAGCCGCCGGATAAATTCCTGGGCGTCTTCCCAGCTCACGTTTTCGACCGGATAATTCCCGCCTTTGTCAAAATCGGATGGGTTGAAGCCCATGATCCGCTTCCATTGTTCCTGGGTCACTTCGGTCTTTCCGATCTCAAACTCATCCAGGCACACTTTGTGAACGGGCTTCTCATCTTCTCTGCATTCTCCATCCCAAGCACCGCAGCCCATCTCGAAACAGCCGCCGCTCACCGGCATCATCTCCAAGTCCGGCAGCTTCCATTGCGACATCGGATAGGAGACGACAATCAAGCGTCTTTCGAAGTTTTCTTTCCACAAGGGGCCATAGAAGCGCAGGCGGTGTTCGCTGGCGCCAAGGGGCAAATTCTCCAAACTGATCGGGATACTCTCAATTTCGCGTTCATCTCCGGAAGGCGGTGTGGAGATTTCTTGGTCATCGAGCTTAATTTTTACAATCTCGCCTCCGGCAGCGGCGCATCACTTAAGGGTCGAATCCTCGGTGTAGATGGTATCTTCCTCGAGAATGAGTAAATTTCGGGAAGAAAAGCGGCTGTACCAGCAAAAACCATAGAAGCACCAGCGTCAGCGCGGTAGAGGCCCCGTAGGCCACCATCTTGGTGACATCCCGCGGAGTATTGGCCTTCACCCATTCAAGACCGAACACCTTTTGATAAATCCTGTTGCGGGGCACCAGTTTCTGCCCGGCCGACTTGCACGACTCCGGCCAGTTTGAGCCGGGCATGCACGGGGGATTGGCCGTCGTAGGGAACCTCCTTGTTTTCCAGAACGTCGCGGTAGGTCTTGAGCGTTTTCCTCCGCTTTTTGTTGCCTTCCAGCAGATAGTCGCGCACGAACTTGAGATGCGTGTCCTTTTCAATTTTGGCATCGAGGTAGACGCTTCGTACCGCTTCATCCACCTGCTCCGGGGTTCGGCTTTCCGCAGGCCAGGAGAATGCCGCCTGCGCGAGTTTTTGAACCATGAGCGGCTGGCCGGCGGTCCAGTAGAAAATGCGATCCACCAGAGGCTCGCTGCCCGTCCCAAGCACTCGTTTGAAGGGAGTCAGAGAGCTGCTTTCAAAATCCCTCAGTTCTATCTGCTTGCCGATGTTGAAGGGTGTCCGGGAACGGTTTTTGATGAAGTCCGATGGATCGGCAACTCCCACCATCACGAAACTGATGCGTTTTAGTTCAGGGTTGCTGGCGCTGGCGTTGACCAGTGCCCGAATGGTGGTGAAGAAATCGTCCGCAAAAGGCCGCGGCAGAACCGAATCGATTTCGTCGAAAAAGATGACGACTCGACCCTTGATCTCCTTCAGCACAACGTCTTCGATGAAAGTCATGAAACGCTGGGTGGGGCCCAGGCGCTGGTGGGCCTCCCACCATTCCATGCTATCCGTGCCGAGCTTAAGAGACCTTTCGATCTGGTAGACCACATCCCTGAACCAGGCATCGGGGTCGCTGTGGCTGCCCAGGGGCTGGAGGTCAACGATGGCGGCAGCGGTGCCCGAACGCTTCAGCTGCGCCCGCGCATGCACCATGAGGCTTGATTTCCCGGTCTGACGCGGCGCCAAAACGAGGCACACCCCTCCCCGCTCCAGCGCCTCCATCAGCTCGCTGTCGGCCGGACGCTCGATGTAACTGGGCGAGTCTTCATCCAGGGTGCCGCCCACCTGAAAAAAATCAGTCCGCGAGGTCATAATCACAGCACCTTCGAGAAATAGTCTTTATATAGCCGGCAATGGCAGACCAACTTTAACGCCGGGTCTCTTCGGGCCAGACCGGCTGCTTCCAGCCGATCGGTCATCCTCACGTCATCGCACCCTTTTCCGGCCATCACTTTCTTCATTGCCGACCGCAAATCGGGCTCTTTCTGAAACTGCTTGAGATAGTGATTCAAATGATCCAGGAAAATGCCGCCGCCGGCACTTTGACCATCGAAAAACTGCTCAACGCCCTCAGGATGCAACGACATGTGGTACAGGAAAAGATGGACCAGAAAAGGGCGTCCTCCCGTGTATTCCTGAATCCGCTCGAGCATGGGAGCGTCCGCTGCGACACCGTGCCGTCCGGCGAATTCGGCTGTCTCCTCAGCGGTGAACGTGTTCAGATTCACCCGCAGTCCGATATTGAAAGGGGACTGATTCAGATCTTCAATGAAAAAGCTCGGCTCGGATGAGGTGCTCAAGAGCCAGCGCATTTTTTTCAAGGCTTGATCGTAGGCACTTCGATTGTAGAACGCCCGCACCGAGGAGAAAAAATCGGATTTCAGCGGCGACGAGAAGACGCGGTCCACTTCATCCAGGCACAGCAGCACTGGTGTACTATCCGTGGCGAATACGAACCCGTCCAGAAAGCCACAGAAATTACGGTCAAAGTTTGCTTTTTTGGCCCACTTTTCCTCGCCCCATCCATCGAGTGCCAGTTGCTCCTGCATCTTCACGGCAATGGCGCACCAGATCGTGTCCAACGATTTGAAGTCGCGGCTGTGACAATGCCTGAAAATCGACAAAAACCGACCTCAATCGCGCTTCCACCCGGCGCACGTTCACATAGGTTTGCAGTATCAAGGAGGTTTTGCCGGTTTGGCGCGGCCCCAGGACAGTCGCCAACCCCCGCGCTCTGGCCACCTCGTTCAGCACCTCTTCATCTGCCGCCCGCCGGATATAGAATCGTGAATCCACATCCAATGCACCACCAGGGCGAATCAGGCTCGCAGGATCCACATGCGGCTGTGGTTTGGATTGCTGGACGCGACATTCTTCTTCCTTCGCGCGGCCTGCCCCGCCCCGGAGGAATCCCGCGAATGCCGCACTCCAGACGCCAGAGTGCGTCATCGTCGCGCATCCCACGAAAATCCACCCACGTATTTGCCAGCCAAAAACATGGGAAGTTTCGGCTCGGCAGGCGCGTCGGGAAGCAGCACTGGAATCACCCGAAAACCCGGATTTTTAACCTGGCGATCCAGAGCGGCAGCCAGCTCCTTTTGCTGCCAGGGACCCTCCCCGCTTTTTCCTACGAACACCGCACAGGTGGATGAAGAGGTCAAAGCGCGTTCGAGGTGTTGAAACCATGGCTCGCCGGGAATGAGATTCCATTTGTCCAGCCAGGGCTTTATCTCGGTGCAGTCTGCCAGATAAACAGCAATTTTCCCGACGGCCTCCTCATCCTCGCGGTTGTAACTCAGAAAGACATAGAGAGGTTTGCCATTCATTGCTTTCTGCCTTCCTTTCAAAAAAGCAGTTAAGGGTTTTTAGAAGCTCTGACTCCGACGCAGGGACAAATTAATGTAAGTGCCATTTCTCTGAGGCCTTCTGATATTACCCGGCGGCGAGGTTCGAGCCTTGCGGCCTACTGATCGCCGCCGGGCGGGGCGTATTTGTCCGGCTGCTGCCGGAGCAGGTCCGGGGCGATGGTCAGGGCGTTGGTGCGGGCGGTGCATCCGTGAACACACCGCTACGGACCGTTGCCGTGAGCTGGAGAGGCGGAAGCCCACGTTGTTGTTGCGGTTGTCGGGCCCGTTGTTGTTGCGCATGGCCGACCGGCAGTTCTGGGCGTCGTTGTTCCAGCTGCCGCCGCGTATCACGCGGTTGGAGCCTCTTATGCCCCTGGCCTTCCAATCAAGTTAGATTTTTTTCTTGTGGGAGCGGCATCTTGCCGCGATGCGTATCGAAGGCTGGAAGCCACTCCCACTTCGTTATCGAGAGCGTAACGCCGCGCGCCATCCCCTGCCTCGAAAAAACGGTGCGCGCAGGTTGCGTGTCTGGGCCTGCCGCAGGTGCCCCACCAGGCTGGCCGTCGAGCGCCGCCAGGTTTCATCATCGATTGCGCCCCTAGCCAGCTTGCCGTCGACGGCCATCATCTTGCGCCGGAAACGGCGCCACCCGCTGCGCGCCATGCGGATGACGCCGGGAAACACCCGGAACCCCACAAAAGAAAGACCCTGCGACACCGGGGCCATTAGGGTGCTTTCCTGCTTGAGCTTCAGGCAAAGTGTTCTTTTCCAGGTATGCTTCGATATCGGTCAGGGCCTGCCAGAGCGTGTCCTTCTCGTCGGCAAACAATACCAGATCGTCCATGTAGCGGACATAGCCTTCGATCCGCAAGTACTCTTTAATGAAATGATCGAGCCCCGACAAGTAAAAATTGGCAAAGTACTGGCTGGTCAGATTGCCGATGGGGATGCCCTTGCCCGGCTCCGTCCAGGGAACGGGATGATCGATGAAGGCATCCAGCAGCCGGAGCAAATCGGGGTCTTTGATCCGGCTGCGAAGCTGGGACTTCAGAATGCCGTGGTCCACCGAATCGAAGAATTTATGGATGTCCAGCTTCAGATAGTATGGATGCCTGTTCATGAAAATACTGCGCCCGCCGGACGGCGGCGTGGTGCCCCTTGTCCTTGCGGCAGGCATAGCTGTCGAAAATGGACAAGCGCTCGAAGATCGGCTCCATCGCCGCGCAAAGAGCGTGATGGACCACCCGGTCGCGGAAGTCGGCCGCGCAGATCATGCGCTCCTTGGGATCATGGATCTTGAAGGTGCGGTATGGGCGCGGGCGGTAAGTCCTGGTCAAAAGTTCGTTTTCCAGGGCGATGACTCTCATTCTCCAAGTTCCGGATGAACGCAGCGACCCTCGGCTTGCTCTTCTTGCCTTTGGCGGCGTTCAGGGCCGCGGCTCTCAGGGCCCCAAAGGAGCATACCTGATCGAACAGCCGGCCGATGCGCTTCATGGCTCTTTTTTCTCCTGCTGCTTGCGCCAGCCGCCGATCATCTTGCCGGCTTCGTTGATCTGCCTGGATGCGAACTCATAGCCCTTGCCGTCGAGGTATCTCAGATCATGGCACATCCGCAGCAGCACCCGCAGTTTTTCCAGGTCGAGATCGATCCGCCGCAGAATGGTCTTTTTCTCGCTGGAATAACGCGCTTCGATAATGCCCTCAATAATATCCAGCGCCAGGTTCTCGATACGCACGGTGAAGGAGAACCTCACGCTTTTTGGGAAATTTCTCGGTCTTCTCCAGAAGCCATCTCAAAAAGTCATACCAGAAAACAAACACCGGCGGGTCAGGTCTCATGTCTTGGACCCTTCGCTTTGATCGACAGCTTGGGCTGGAATTCCGGAGAGGTGCTTCGAAAGGATCTCCAAAATCTGATCCCCGTACTTCGCGATCTTCGCCTCGCCGATTCCCTCCACCCTGCCCAGCGCTTCCCGGCTGGTTGGTTTTAGCCTGATCATTTTGGCAAGCTGCTTGTTGTTGGCGATCATATAAACCGGAATCCCTTCCATCTTGGCTGCCGCCACCCGCCAGGACCGCAGGGCATCGTAGGCCTCCTTCTCCACGCCGTCGAATTCAAGCCGCGGATCGGCCTGCCGGACGGCCCTCCGCGATTCAAGACCCTCCAGCGAACGATAGGCAATTAGAATGGTGAGGCAGGGGGTGTTTTCGTGGATGAAGAAGTGCTCCGAAAATTCGATGACCTCCTTGTCTGCGATGAACTCCTGCAGCGGCTGGTCGTCGAAACCTCCGTGGAATCGGAAAAACGCAGAGTGAAGACTTTCAGCTTCAAAGCAGATCAACCTCGTACTCTTGAATGTTGTCTTTCGGTCCGAAACTCAGATTTACGCCGGTCGCCCAGCCGCCGCCGGCTTCGCCTCGGCGGCCGGCCGGGCGACCTTTGCTTTTAAAAACGCCAAGGGTCCAAGGGCTCAAGGGCCAAGGGCAACGGACCTGGAGAGGCGGAAGCCCACGAGGTCGTTGCGGTCGTCGGGCCAGATCGTAGCTGCGCACGGCCGACCGGCAGTACCGGGCGACGTCGCACCAGCCGCCGCCGCGTATCACGCGGTCGGAGCCCCTGCGGGTTGTCTACCCAGGCTCGGCCGTCAGCCGGCGCACCCTCATAGCTGCCGTGCCAGTCGTCTTCCATCCACTCCCAGACGTTCCCGTGCATGTCGTACAACCCCCAGGCGTTGGGCGCTTTTTCACCCACCGGATGAGTCTGGCCGCCCGAGTTTTCTCGTACCATCCCGCCTGATCGAGATCCTTTTCGGTGTCGCCGGTATAAAAACGGGTGCGGGTACCGGCCCGGCAGGCATACTCCCACTCCGCCTCGCTCGGCAGCCTCAGCCCGGCCCAGGATGCATAGCGCTGGGCATCCTCCCAGCTCACGCCCACCACCGGCTGGCGGGGCTGGTTGAACTGCCGGTCTGCCCAATATTCCGGCGGCTTGACCTTCGGGTTGTCCTTGAGAAAGCGGCCGTATTCCTCGTTGGTCACGGGATAGCGGCCCATGTAGAACTCCGGCACCCGCACTTCGTGACAGGGTCCTTCATATTCATAGCGGCCTTTCTCAGAAGGCGGCGAGCCCATCATGAACGCTCCGCCCGGGATCCGCACCAGTTCGTAGCCGCCCCGTTCTGCGTAAATGACATCCTGAACGGCCTGCCTGGTTTTCTCCCTCATCCACTGCCGCAGCTCTTCAAAAGGATGCTTGGCAAGCCTGGCCTGCAGCGCCTCCACTTGTTCGGCATCGATGCGTTCCAGAACCTTCAGGGCCAAAAGCTGCCGCTGCCAGAGTTCCTTCTTTTTTCCGGGGTCGGCTTCCAGCAGCTCCGCGAAAGGCTGGGCGCTGACTTCGGCGGCATCGTCCAGGCACATCTCCACCATGGCTGGGGAATCGGCAAACGCCGGCTGCCGGACCACTTCGCGCATGAAGGGGACAAACAGGGAGGGATCCTCCAGGGCCAGCAGCAGCAGGGTCACCTCCTGCCACCAGCTTTCGCCGTAGTGACGCGCCAGCTCGCGCAAAACCGATGGATCCGTGAAAGCGCGGCTGCGGATCTCGCGCGCCGCCAGGTACTCCTGGAACCCCAGGTGCATGAAACCGTATTGATCCACGCCCCAGCCGGTCAGAAGCCCGCTCTGGTCGCGGATGGTGCGCAGGAATTCCTCGGCGTTGCCCCTGTTCCAGCCCACGGACTTCAGCACCGGCTCGATGTGCGGGCGCCAGCTCGGCCGCCGTGGCGCGCGTGCGCTCGGGCTCGCCGTGCAGCCACAGGGCGGCCGGCTGCAGAACCCTCCGGCCTTCCTGGGCGGTCACTCCTGTGGAAAGGCCCTTCGCGCCCCGCCAGTGTTCGAGCAGCACGTCGATGCACTCTTCGTAGAGGCGCGCCCGTTTCTTCGGGAGCGCCCCGCGGTGCCGGTGCACCAGGCAGATGTTGGTCAGAAGCAGGGGGTTGCGGGTCAGCTCGAACACCCGGCGGGTGCGGAAATCCGGCTCGCGCAGCCGGTTGATCAGCTGCTCCGCTTTCTCGCGGGCGATTCCCTCGGCCTGCTCGGGGTCCTTGGCAAGCCCGCGCTCGACGATGCGGTACCAGTTGTGAACGAAACCCGCCACCTGCTCTTCGCTCAGCGGCCGGATGTGCA
This sequence comes from uncultured Bacteroidales bacterium, assembly GCA_963701745.1. Classification (GTDB taxonomy): domain Bacteria; phylum Bacteroidota; class Bacteroidia; order Bacteroidales; family VadinHA17; genus LD21. The sequence continues at coordinate 11,296 of CAVPBE010000001.1, forward strand.
TCTCCAGAAAATCAGCGCCCAGATGCACATCGGGAGTATATCCCGCAAAACGGCTGGTCACCACGAACCAGCAGGTGGGGTGCAGCCGCAGGCCCTGGTCGATCCACTCGGCCACCCGCTTGCGCTGGGATGGGTCGGCCACCTCGTCCAGGCCGTCCAAAAGGAAGAGCAGGTTGCCCCGCTTGAGCAGGCGCTCGCCGAAACCTGCCGGGGTTTTCAAATGCGGATTGGCAAGTTGGTCCTGGATGAACTTGTCCAGGCCGTGCTCCAGGTCCCGCAGATCCCTCAGCGGCAGGAAAACCGGCAGCATGTCCTCGGGCAGGCCGATCGACGCGGCGCCCTTGCGCAGGCACCCCAGCAGCAGCCGCTTCAGGTGGGTGGTCTTGCCCGCGCCCGGGTCGCCCAGGATGACCACCCCGCTCCGCTTGCGCTCGGCACACTGGCGAAACGCCTCGGGCAGGGCGATTTCCAAGCGCCCCGCCGCATTTTCGCAATTCAGCTTCGGCCTGGGCCGCGTCCGCAAAGCATTCTCCACCAATACCCCTGAGATCCACCACGGCGTGCAGAGGGACATAGATATCCTCGATGTCGATGGGCACCTTGAGCTGGGTGACGAAGCCGGCGACCGGCAGCGTGGCGTGCAGGGAATCGGCCTTCTGGCGGTATTGCCGGATCTCTTCTTCGAGGTCTTCATCGACCTCATGCGCAGGCAGTGCCTTCAGTTTCTATCTGGCTCCTGCGGCGGTTTTGGCTCACGCTGGCTGCGCCAGTCATTTAAAGCCTGAATCACTTTGGCCTGCAGCGTCGTCTCGGTGAAAAGAGCGGGCATCTGGTCGCCTGCAAATCCGTTTTTTGAATGCCGCGAGCTTCTTCTGCTTATCCCACCGCTCCTCGCCAGGGTCGAAATCCTCTTCCTGATTCACCGGCAGCTTGGGATCGATCAGAAACATCAGCCGTTCCTTGGCGGCTTCGTACTCCATCTCGGTGATGGATTTATTGCCGTCCGGCTCCCAGCCGTAGCGCCAGGCGATGATGCCCACCAGCAGGTCCGCTTCCCTAGCGGAGCGAAGGCACTCCTCCACGGTGGGACGGGTGCTGGCGGTGAAGATCTCCATCCCGTGCCAGACCATGCCGGCCATGGTGATGGCGTCCTGCACGAGCTTGCGTCTTTCCTGGTTGTCGAGGAAGGTGCTTGAAACGAAAACCTTGTAAGGGCGTCGGCTGTCTGCAACGGGCGGCGGGTGTCGTTTCATCTCTTGCTTCCTTCAGCGGTAAGAAGAGAGCGCGGCTGGGGTATCCGCGTTGGATCGACTTGGTTTTTTACTATAACGGAACGTTGGTAAGCCGTCAAATGCAAAGAAGTTTTTCGGGGTCAGCCCCTTGAAAACGCAATGGCCTCAGAAATGAACTGATACCATCGCATTCTCTGTGAAGGTGGCGGCAAAGGGGGGAATGATAAATGGGAGTCAAATGGGCACGAAAAAAGTCATCACAATCGATGGCTTTGTAAAAAGCCCAAGTTCAAGGCGCGCGAATCCCGTGGAGTGAGGCGTACGTGCAGTACGCCGCAGCGACAGCGGGATGAAGCGCAACGCCGAAATTGGGTTTTCTACAAAGCCATCAAACATCAGTTTGCCGCGCTGAGAGCTGGTGGATCAGCGAGGGCGGCGATCTCCTTCCCGGCAGCGGTGCTCATGTAATATTCGCTGGGGGTGATGCCGACTCTGCCAATATCGAGGCGGTCGGCATCCCAGCAGGTGCCGATCGTCGGGTCGGGGGAGGTATGGCCGGACGTGTGATGACGGATGGCCTGCTTGAGCAGCTCGAGCCGGTTGCGGTCGAGGGCGAAGACGGACGGCACGATCCGGTCGAGCATCTCCGCCGCGCGGGGGCCGTGGCAGAGGTCGTCGCCGTCGTTCAGTCGGCAGGAGTCGTGCAGCAGGGCGAAAAGGCGCACCACCGTCAGGTCGGCGCCGCTGCTTTCGGCGAGGCGCAGGCCGAAGGATTCGACCCGCTGCCAGTGCCCTGGCCCGTGGATGGAGTCCGCGCCGCACTTGAAAACGGACATCACGTAGTCGCGGATCCCGGCAAGCCAGATCTCGGAAGGGCTTTTCACATTCGCGATTCTCTTAACGATCTTTCTCATCTCCACCTGCTTCCCGCCGGCGCTCACAATCCAAATCCTGGGCGTCAGTTTCGGTAAAATAATATCAATTCGGATAGTAAGCCAACCGTATCTCCTTAGGTTATTTAACATGGCCTCTTATACGGATCAGCATAAAACCGGATCGTCGAACCCTTCGCGAAACAGCCGCCTTCCAGAATCCTAATATCGCCAATTTTTCGAAAAGCCTTAGCCGACCGCAGCATTCGGACTCCAGAAACACAAAACCTCCCGAACAGCGGGGGTCTCCTATCCAGCACATGTTTTCCACCATCGTTCCCTCACGGGCTGAATTTGGCACCGTGCTCCTTGGAGTCGGTTGCCGGACGGTCACAGGGTCAGGTCCCTCACGTCACTCTTGCTGATTGTTGTAGGTTCCAGTATATCACGCAAGTTGGTCAAGCAAAGGGCACCCTCAAGGAGACCCATTCATGGCAAATCCAGAACACCTGAAGATACTCATGCAGGGGGTGGGAGTTTGGAACCAGTGGAGGAAGAAACAGCCGGGAATTAAACCCGATCTTTCCCTTCCAAAGCTTGCAGGAATAAAGCCTGACTATAACCTGAACCTTTCAGAAGCGGATCTTTCAGAAGCAGACCTTTCCGATGCAAAACTTGTGATGGCAAACCTTACCAGAGGAAATCTTTTTAAAGCCGACCTCTGCAAAGCCGACCTTTCAACTGCGACGCTTGCCGGGGCAACACTCTCTAAAGCCTTTCTTTTCGGGGTAAAGCTACCGATGCGGATCTACCAAGGCTAACCTTTCGAGGGCAACCCTTTCCAAAGCAAATCTTGCCGGGGCGAACCTGTCCAGGGCAACCCTTATCGGAGCTAATTTATTTTAGGCTAACCTCTGGGAAGCCAACCTTGAAAAGGCAAACTTTACCGAAGCCAACCTCTCTGGGGCCAATCTAACTGAAGCCAACCTATCCGGTGCAATTTTTCATCAGTGTCATATCGGTTATACCTCATTTGTAAATGTTAACCTGAAAGGTGTGCAGAATCTTGAACGGTAAACACGTGGTCCATCCTACGTTGCAGTAAGCACGATTTTCAATTCGGGAGGGGATATTCCGAAGGTATTCTTGAGAGGCTGCGGCATTCCAGAAACCTTTATCCGGCAACTGCCTTCTATTCTGGGGCAATCGAGCCAATTCGCTTCATGCTTCATCAGCTTCAGCTATGCCGACAGACCATTTGCTATAAAGCTCCATGACCACCTCCAGGAAAAGGGCATCCGGTGCTGGCTTGATGAACATGAACAAGACCCCCGTGATGACAGTGTTCAACGGGCCGAACGAGGCATCAGCAGGTGGGATCGAATTTTACTCTGTTGCTCGGAAGCTGCTCTCAAAAGTTGGTGGGTCGACAAGGAGGTCAACAAGGCTTTTGCGAAAGAACAGCAACTGATGCAAGTTGAAGGCAAGCGCTTTCTTTCTCTCATTCCAATCAATCTCGATGGGTACATGTTCAAGAAGGATTGCCAATCCGGGAGAAAAGACGAGATCCTTGCTCGACTGGCAGCAGATTTCACCGGATGGGAAAACGACAACGCAAAGTTTGAAGAACAGTTTGAGAGGGTCGTAAAAGCCCTCATGGCTGGCTCCTCTTGGGGCGCTTCACTTTAGCAGGTTCATCTTTGGCTCCTTATCTTATTGACAACAACACGCCGCCCTCTTCATCGCAGCCTTCATTACATTAGCGGCCAAACATCCGCAGTCACCCTCCAGAGCACGCTTGCGAATGAAGCCGGATAACCGCTGAAGCTTTTCATCGAAAGGGTGAGACAGCAACTGCCGGCACGTGTCAACTGCCCGAGCTCGCGGGCGATTTCGGCCTTGAAAATGCGTTCGATCTCATCGGTTTCGTCCAGCATTTCAGAGAACGCCTGCAGGTTTTTCACCTGGGCTTCGGAAAAGCTCGTTTTTGCCCCCCGCGCATGGCGCCAAGCGTCGTTCGCCGCCCACCAGGCCCGTTGCCGCAGGAAAGGATTGTGGCCTGGTACATACAGATTTTGATATGTATTATCAAAATAGTGAAATCTTTAAAAGGAATTTTCATTTCACTAATTCGACAATTTGCAATGGATATGTTTTTGAGAGTTTGTTAATAGATAACTCAATTGCAACACTTACAGTAATGTTCAGGTCAGAGTTTATGAAAACGATAAGTTTTGATCAGATGAGGCAATTCAGAATGGGAGATATTTATATCTGGCTAGAAATTGCGAAACATTCGAAAATTGGATTTATTAATGAATCCATGGCAGTTTACAGAGTTCATTCTGATTCTGCTTCAAACCATAACGGTGGATCTGATAGGATAGAGTTTATTTCATCGGCATATAACCTGAATTACTACTTCATCGAAAAATATGGTTGCAGTATTGAAGCACAGGAAAGAGTTTATCGGAAAGCTTTAGATACATGGTTTTCAATGGATGAACGAATGTTTTTCAACGGTAGTTTTAATCGTTTAAAAAATATTCACAGACTCATAGTTGACGATAAAGTTAAAAACTGGTTTATAAATATACCATTTATGTACAATTTCTATTGGGTATTTAGAAAAAGCAGGAATTTATATAAGAAAAACTTAGATGTATTCAAAAAGAACAAATAAGAAAAGAAAAATACTTATTGTTGCTAATGGCGGTATAGCAATTGAAGAAGGCAATATCGCATTTACCGGGAATGACATGGGGCCATTTATTTCATCATTGAATAAAAATGGATTTGAGGTTATCTATGCCGGTTCCAGGGGCTCTTCAAAAAACAATAAGTTTATTTATACATTTAATTTAAATGAAAACCGCATAAAATATTTTGTAATCAAGGGTGGAAGGAGAAATCCTTTGCGGTATATAGGCTTTTTAAAATTGGCATACTTTATTATTATAAGTGAATCTGGTTACCTGTTTTATCCTGGTGGATTTTCAAATATTACCGCCAGATTATATAAATTCTTTAGAAAAAAGTACGGTGTTTTTGTTAGAGGATATGGACTTTATATACCTGATGCTAAAAGGAAGTCTGAACCGGAAAATGTTTTTACCGAATGGTTTATCTTGAAAAAAGCTTCATACCTGATTACTGTCTCTCCAAAAATGAGGTCAGAATTATTAACTTTTAATAAAAATGTCAGCACTATGACAGACATAATCTGGGATTTGAAAGATGCTTACTATAAAAGGAATATGAATTTTAACATTTCTTTTTGGAGATTCCTGTTTGTTGGTAGTATAACTGAATTAAAAGGGATAACCGAGCTTTTAGAATCAGCCAAAATTCTAAATGGAAAAGGATTGGATTTCAGATTAAGAATAGTCGGAGACGGATATCTTTTGCAAGATCTTGTCAATAAGCAAAATAAAGGAGAAATCCCATCAAATATTGAATTTACTGGTTCAATAACTGATAAAGAAAGCCTGGAACAGGAGTTTCAAAAAGCTGATGCCTTACTTTTACCTTCAAGAACCGAAGGATTTCCGCGAATATTATATGAAGCAATGTTAAAGGGTCTTCCAATATTTACTACAATGGCAGGAGGCATACGCGGAATAATGGAACCAGGATATAATTGTGTGGAATTACCGGCAAGAGATCCCATAGGACAGGCAAAAGAAATTTTATCAGGAATCGGAAATCCTGAGTTAATGAAAAGAATCTCTGAAAACGGACTTGTGACTGTAAAAGATATTCTTATGAATAAAGAACATCATCATAAAGTTCTTATAAAAAGCATTAATTCTTCCCTGAAAAACAAATGAAAGTAGTCTGGCTCTGTCATTTCAACAATGAATTTATTTCACACCAATTAGGTGTTAAAAATTCAATAGAGTTTGCTCCGTGGATTTTCCGGCTTATGGAGATTTTTAAGAAATTTAATGATGTAGATATTCATATAGTGTCACCTCATGCAGGCATTTTCCACGAGAGGACTTTTAAAAGTGGGAATATTCATTTTCATTTTTTCTCCTTCATGGTTCCGATACTTCCTAAAAGGGTAATTCATTTCTTTCATAATTATTCAGATTTCATATTGATAAAAAAACAAATTGGACGAATAATTAACAGGATAAATCCGGACTTAATACATATGTTCGGTACTGAAAATGCATATTTTACATCTTCCATTTTTCAATTTAAGGATAAATACCAGGTTCTAATTACTATTCAGGGATTTGCAAATCAGCTCATCACAAATAACTACCTTGTCAGAAAAAGGAAGAAAATCGAAATTGAGATAATCAAGACATTCAAATTTTTTGGTGTCAGAGATGAGGCAATGAAAGATTATCTTAAGTCGATAAATCCCGGAATAAAGCTCATTAATCATGAGATTTCTCCATATATTCCAAAATATAAAGTTACTGCGGATACGGAGAAAATATTTGATATAATATTTTTTGCCAGTGTTTCAAAAGCAAAAGGAGTTGAAGATTTAATAAATGCGATCTCCATCATAGAAAGAGAAAAGAAAGATTTAAAAGTTTGTATAGCCGGACCGGCCACATTACGTTATACTTCGTACCTGAAAGAACTGGCAGAAAATCTAGAAGTAAACAGGAATATTGTTTTTTATGGCCCCTTGCAGACAATAGATGACGTTCACAGTCTTGCTGTCAAATCTTTTGTTACAGTGCTTCCGACATACGCAGATACAATACCGGGGACTATCATTGAGAGTATGTTTATGGGTATTCCATGTGTTGCCTATGCTGTTGGTGGGATTCCTTCATTAAATATAAACAGAGAAATCATAAGACTAGTTGAGAAAGGAGATATCGAAGGTCTTGCAAGGGAGACATTATTATTATTAAATAATAAAGAGCTTTATGATGAAATCGCCCAGAGGGCACTGGAATATGTCAAAAACAGGTGGAAGGATGATACTATTTATTATTCGATACTTTCAGCATATAAAGGAATTTTAGTTTAGCTTAAATAAATAATTTTTATTAACCAGATTGCTTTATGCAATATTCCCCGATTAAGACATTACCAACGTCAATTAACGTTAATTCAAAAATTGAAAAATTTACAACGAGAGCATTTTTTGAACAATACATTTTGCTATTTATTTACATTGTTTTTTCAGTTAGTATTATTGAATTCTTTTTGTCAAAGATTGTCCTGTTTGTTATAACTTTTTTACTGGGGCTAGCAGTGCTGTTCAGATATAAAAGAATGGATAAGATTGTTTATCAAATCATACTGTACATGTGCCTGATTCAATTTCTTGCCATGTGGCATTTTGAAGAGTTAACTCTTAACAGGTTTGTCTCTATGGGGCTGACTATCACAAGGTTTTTGTTGGCATTTTTTATAATAAAGCTTGGAGGGAAGGATTTTCTTAAAAAGTTTGAAAAGTTCTCTTTTGCATTAATTATTATCGGACTTCCACTCTTCTTTTTAGATCAGTATTTTCCACAGGTTTCTCAATTATTAAGCAAAATTGATTTTAATAGTATTGCAGATCAAAGAGAATATAAAGGCTGGAATATTTTTGTTTACGTCCATAGTGGCTGGTCAGGTTTCCGGTTTTGTGGTTATTCATGGGAACCTGGCGCAATGGCGATGATGATAACTTTAAGCTGGGTCATTTATATTCTTAATTATGGTACTTCTCTGAATCTGAAAGTTATTATATATTTTTTAGCAATGGTTTTTACTTTTTCAACAACAGGCTACTTTGTTCTGGGAATAATGGTCATTTTCTATATAGTAAATAGGAAAACATTCTATTTTTTTGTATTAGGAATACCACTGTTTTTCTTCTTAATGTTATTAATACCTTATATTTGGAAGCAAGATTTTATGGAGAGGAAAGTATCCGAGTATATTCAAAGAGACAAGGAAATACGAGCTTCTCCCAAGGGGTATTCAATAGTTGGCGAAAGCGGCAATGCTGGCAGATTAGCAGCTGTTTTTTTAGGGATTGAAGAGATATCCAAATGGCCCCTGGGACATGGTAGTGTGAATGCCGGAAGAATAAAAAACGAATTTGGTGAGATAGTTTCAGGGGCAAACGGTGTGGCTGTATTTCTTGTTACATGGGGGATTTTCGGTTTGGGGTTTCTATTATTTTCATTGTATCGTTTTATTTATTTCAGGCATAATAATTTCAGAATTAAGCATAAATATCTTCTGCTGATTTGCGTACTTCTTGTTTTTTCATCTAATCCAGTGTCATATAGTCCTGTATTGTATTCATTAATGTTATTCCCATTTTTGTTTAAGGGAGGCAAGTACTTCAGGAATAATGAACAAATGGTTAGAAAGCTTGCTTATTAAATCCTTTCATAAAATATTCCGGCGAAACTTTAAAGTGATATGTCTATAATGATTAACAGTACCAGGAGATCTTATACTTTGGGAATTTAAATATAAAGTCTGTTAGTCGGAAGTTGTCTTTATTAAGGCAAAAGAATAAAGTATAGTATGGAATCCCGAAAGAAAATAACATTTATTTCTTATACAAATTTCCCCTTTGGTGGGGCTATGGCCAATTTTTCGCGAAACTTTGTAAGTGGATTGTTACTGCAAAACTATAATATTGAGGTAATACTACCCACCGGGAATTACTATGGCAATAAGATTGACTGTGACAATAAGCATGAAGGTGTTATTGACGGAGTTCCTTACAAACATTTATGTTTTGTGAATCATCCAACGAACTATTTGGGAAAAATCTTTGATAACATTTGTGGATTGGTTTTACCAATTATTTATTTAATAAGGAAGGCATACCGAAAAAATCTTGATATTATAATTATTTGTGATTCAGCATTATTAAAAACTTTGATATTCGTAATTGCAAAAAATGTCTTAAGAAAAAAACTGGTGATTATACTGCCTGAGTTTTACGAAAGGCCGAAAAGTAAGTTCATTTCTTTATCTATAATTAATTGGTATAGTTACTTTTTGGGGATAAGATTTGTAGTAAAATTTGCTGATGGATATATTGTTCTATCCCATTATATGAAAAAGTTCCTGAGAGAAAAACTAAACAGTAAAAAAGATATTTTAATATTACCAAATTTAATTGACCCTAAAAAGTTTGAAAGACAAAATGTTAAGCCATTCTTTGAAAATAAAGTAACTATCGGATATACAGGAACTCCAACCGTAAAAGATGGCATAGTAGACCTGATAAAAAGTTTTAGCATTTTACACAAAAAGTACATGAATACTCACTTATTAATAGTGGGAGACCTGACTAATGGAAAAACAATAATCCCGGCGCTTAAAGAATATGCAAGTAATATGGGTGTCTTAGATAATGTTTCTTTTACTGGATTGGTCTCACATAATAGAATACCTGACCTTCTTCATTCTTGCCAGATATTGGCATTAACAAGGCCAAATGGGATTTTTGCTGAAGCCGGCTTCCCGACAAAATTAAGTGAATACTTTGCCTGTAAAAAGCCAGTAGTGGTTACAAGTGTTGGGGATATCCCAAGGTATTTTATTAATGAAGTGCATGTTATAATGGCTGAACCTGAACATATAGAGAGTATTGTAAACGCGTTTGAGACTTTGCTGAAAAATAAAGATATAGCCGAGAGGATTTCATTAAACGGCTATAATTGGATGAACCAGAACACTAATTATTTTAACATTTCCCCGAATATTTCTCTTTTCTTCAAAAAGATAGCCAGCTCCTCTACTGTTTGATATTTAAATTAGATTTTAGATTACAAAAACATAATTTAAAGGATGAATTCTACCTGGGTTTATAATGTACCTTGCAGTAAGAATTTGATAGCATTAAATGAATTCTATTTAGATTACGAGAATCTAAAAATCTATCTATTTGACTTATTAAAAAAAACGGGGGTTTTTAATAATATAGGACCTAATAAAAAAATATTGTTAAAACCTAATTGGGTATTTCATCAAACCAGAAAGAATGATGAATTATGTTTAACCACTAATCCCAATTTTATTCTTGTGGTTTTAGAATTCATACTTCAGTTTGAACCATCCTCTGTTATCATTGGCGATTCTCCACTTCAATCATGTATTTGGGAATTGATGCATCAGGATAGTTTTATGGCTAAAATAAATAAGTTAGAAAAATATAATAATACAACGATTAAGGTTGTTGATTTTAGGAATGAAAAATGGGTTCAAAAACTATCAGTGCAAAAGAATTGCCGTAATAAGGGGGACTTTGTACTATTTGATTTAAAAACTGATAGTTTATTGGAACCATTGTCTTATCAGGAGAAAAAATTTATTGTTGGTGATTATAATCCTCAAGAAACTGCCAAGAATCATAGTAAAGGTACTCATAAATACCTTGTTGCGAAAGAAGCCATTGATGCCGATATTGTTATTAATTTGCCAAAGTTAAAAACACATCAAAAAGCCGGCGTTACAAATGGGTTGAAGAATTATGTGGGGACTATAGGAGAAAAGGGATATCTGGCTCATCATTCAAGCAATTTGTCTATAAGTGGAGGAGATTGTTTTCCGGGCAATAATATTATTAGAAAGACTTCAGAGTATTTCAGTGAGCTTTCGTTTAAGTACAGAGGTGAATTCCTTTATTTTCCTCTGCATTATTTCTCAAGCATTCTATGGCGACTGGCTCCAAGATCAATATATGCAAGTTTTACTGGTTCCTGGTATGGTAATGATACTGTTTGGAGGATGGCTTTGGATATCAATAAAATTATTAATTATGGAAATATTAATGGAGAAATCAGCAATAAGATACAAAGAGAAATTATAACGATAAATGACGCTATTATCAGTGGGCAGGGTGAAGGTCCACTAAAGCCAGTTCCTCTTCCTCTTGGTATGGTCGCCATATCGGATAATGATGGATTATTAGATATGGTGATGGCGAGGTTATATTCTTTTGATTATAAAAAGATTCCCATTTTGAAATATTTATCTGGTGAATTTAATAAACATAATGTTCATCTGTTTTTAGATGATAAAGAAATTGATATTTATGAACTGGATAAATTTGCAGTACAAGCTATCCCTCCAAAAGGGTGGCGGAATTTTATAGAACTTTAGCTTGACTTTTAAGATTAATCAATGGCTAAAATAATACTGTTTACAGACTATAAGGGAACCTTTGGTTCAAAATGTAATGCAGTTCCTTATAGGGGAGGAATGGATAAAAAATTGTTAACAAATTATTTCTCCGAAAAAGGTTTTGAAATTGAATTCATAAAATTTGCCGAGGTAATTCAATATGAAATACTTTTCTGGAAAGGGAAAACTGTTATCTATACATCAGCGGAAGATATTGGCTATGAGTATAAAAGTTATATTGAAGATATTATATACTTTTTAGAATTAAATGGAGCAATAGTAATTCCCCGGTATAAGTATTTAAAAGCCAACAACAATAAGGTCTTTATGGAATTGCTCCGTAAATCGATGCCTAATAAATATTTACTGGGTATTGAATCCGGGGTTTTTGGCTGTCTGGAAGAAACAAAGGATTTCCTTAGTAAAATAAAGATTCCTCTTGTATTTAAACAAGCAACAGGTGCAATGAGCGAAGGGGTAGGTTTGGGCTTGAATAAAAAAGATCTTATTACCAAATTGAAAAAAATTTCAAAAACTCCAAATCTACTTGAAGACATTAAAGATTTATTAAGACCGTATAAACATAACGGTTATAAGAAAGAGAGCCGATACCGTAATAAATTTATTTTACAGGAATATATTCCTTCATTAAAAGGAGACTTTAAGGTACTTGTCTTTTCGAATAAGTACTATGTTCTGCAAAGAGGAATAAAGCAAAATGATTTCAGAGCCAGTGGCAGTGGCATACTAAATTATGTAAGAGACTTACCAGAAGGGTTACTTGAATTTTCATATGAATTTTTTAAAGAACTAAATGTCCCAAACGCCAGTCTTGATATTGCCTTTAATGGGACCTCTTTTTTTCTGATAGAATTTCAATGTATTTATTTTGGCAGCTATACACTAACATATTCGGAGTTTCATTGGCAGTTAAAAGAAAAGCTTTTTGAATTAATTGAATCAAAAAGTGAATTGGAAAAGGAATATGTTAATTCTATAGTGGATTATCTCGGAACTTTGTGAGAGTTTTGTTCGTTTATAGTGGCAATCAATCTTCAAGTGATTCAAATTTAATATTATCGCAAGCTAATTCTCTTATTGTCAATGGTATTTCAGTCGAACTTTATGCTATCAAAGGTCATGGTTTTTTTGGTTATATCAAATATATAAAGCCACTACGTAGCCATATTATACAAAATAAATATGATCTCATTCATGCTCATTATGGATTATGTGGTTTAATCTCCTTCTTTGCAAGAAACCGCAGCACTAAGCTTATTGTTTCCTTTATGGGTAACGATCTTCTTGGAGATCATTCAAGAAATGGAAAATCTACCATTTTGAGTAATTGTTTAGTTAGTGTTAATCAATTATATGCAAAATATGTTGACTATATTATAGTAAAAAGCACTGAAATGGCCAGCAAAATTTCAAATCCAAATTTGTCGGTTATTCCTAATGGTGTTGATATGGATAAATTTAGTTTAATTGACAAGGTTTTTGCCATGAAAAGAGTTAATTGGGATCAAAAATTCAAGCATATTATTTTTGTATCTAGACCAGATCGGCCAGAGAAAAACTTCAGCCTGGCAGAGATCGCATTCAAATTAATAAACAATAATGAATTGCAGTTGCACTTCCTCCAAAATGTTAAAAGTGAAGATGTTTTGTTTTACTACAATGCATCTGATGTCTGTCTTCTTACTTCATTCCATGAAGGATCTCCCAATGTAATAAAGGAAGCCATGGCGTGTAACAGCCCTATTGTCAGTACAGATGTTGGCGATGTATCGTGGGTAATTGGCAATACTCAGGGATGTTTTATTTGCAGCTTTGATCCTACAGATGTGGGCAGAAGAATTAAGCTTGCCCTTGAATTTGCCAGATCCAAAGGACACACAAATGGACGCGGAAGGATAATAGAGCTGGGTCTGGATTCCGAATCGGTGGCTAAAAGGGTCATTAATGTGTATGAAAAAGTTTTAACCAATAAGATTTAGTTCCTACAGAAATAATTATGCTTTATCATTTTTAATATAACATTGAGAATCAATCGATAATATTGTGTGTGGAATTTGCGGAATAATAAATTTCAATAACAAGACGGTCGAGGAGAGTTCCTTAAGAACTATGATGTCAACCATGCGACATCGTGGCCCAGACGATGATGGAACCTTCCTGAAAGATAACATAGGATTCGGATTCGTCCGCTTAAGCATAATCGATTTATCAATGGCTGGCCATCAACCCATGGTTTCTGCTGATAAAAGATATGTAATTATACTAAATGGTGAAATTTATAACTATATTGAACTACGAGAGGATTTAAAAGGTAAAGGGTACATATTCAGGTCTGGTTCCGATACAGAAGTTTTGCTCAGTTGTTATTTAGAATACGGGGAATCGTGCCTGCAAAAGCTGAATGGTATGTTTGCTTTTGCAATATTTGATACTTACACTAACAACTTCTTTGCAGCCAGGGACCGCTTCGGCATCAAACCATTTTATTATTACTGCGATCAGAATCAATTTTTATTCGCGTCCGACATTCCCCCATTATTAATGATTCTAAACAATAAAAGGGAAGCTGAAGACTCAATAATCTTCGATTATCTGGTTTTTAATCGTACCAATCATAGTGAAAAAACTTTTTTTAAAAATATTCTGAAATTGCAGCATGGTCATGCACTAACTGCAAAATCAGGAAAACTATATATAAGTTGTTGGTATAGCTTGCCCGAAAAATTATCTCATTTCAGTTCCATTTTATTTAATGAAAAAGATTTTCTGGAAGAATTAAAAAGTTCAATAAATCTTCAGTTAAGAAGTGATGTGCCTGTTGGAACATGCCTTAGTGGAGGATTGGATTCCTCAGCGATAACAGCACTGGTTTTGACAAACAAGCAAAATATTGATTTACATTCATTTTCAGCAGTTTATCAACAAGGGCAAAAGGGAGATGAATCAGAATACATTGCTGAATTCAATGAGAAAAATTTGAAAATACATTATACTTTTCCAACCGACAATTCATTGTTAGAAGATTTAGATAGTTTTATTTTTTCCCAATCTGAACCAGTGCCTACAACTTCAATTTATGCTGAGTACAAAGTAATGGAACTAGCAAAAAAGCACTGCACCGTTATATTAAATGGACAGGGTGCAGATGAATTAATGGCTGGCTATCACTATTTTTATGGTTACTATTTCAGAGATTTGATTAATTCTTATTCCTGGAGAAAATTTTTGAATGAAATTTTTAGTTACACAAAAACCCATAAATCACTTTATGGTCTTAAAACATTAGCTTTTTCTATAAATCCGCGTTCATTAAAACATTTTAAAAATCATAAATATGTCAATCCAGCTTTTTATAAACATTTTTACAATAAAACTAACTCATTGTTCGATGATTTTTATAAATCAAGAAACTTAAAAGAGTTTTTAATAAACCATTTTGAATATAAATTTGAACATAATCTGTTATGGTCAGATAAAAATGGAATGCACTTTTCTTTGGAGACCCGATTTCCGTTTCTCGACCATAATTTAGTCGAAAAGACGTTATCGGTTCCGACTGAAAATTACATCAAAAATGGATATACAAAAGTGATCATGAGAGATGCGCTGAAAGGGATTTTGCCAGAAAAAATCAGGATGAGAAAAGACAAAATTGGATTCTCAACTCCGGAATCAGATTGGTTTAAAAATGAGAGACTTAAATCCTTACTTGCTGATATCATTAAATCCAAATCATTCAGTGAAAGGGGCTATTTTGATGTTAGCCAGTGCAAGAAGGAATTATTATCGCTTCAAAAACATAATAAATTCAATTCTGAATTTTGGAAATGGATACATTTGGAATTATGGTTTCGGAAATTTATCGATTAATTAATTTTCTATGATAGTAATTATTGATTATGGGATGGGTAATCTCGGCTCAATAAGTAAAAAATTTATTCGCTTAGGCACAGACACTATTATTTCATCAAAAATATCAGATATTGTTAATGCTGACAGATTGATATTGCCTGGAGTAGGTCATTTTAAAAAGGCTGTTGAAAATCTTAAAAAATTAGATTTATGGGATTTAATAAGTGAAATGGTGTTAGTAAAAAAGAGACCCGTTTTAGGTATTTGTCTCGGTATGCAACTGATGGCAAAAAGTAGTGAGGAAGGAGATACAAAAGGACTTGGTTGGTTTGACGCGGAGGTTGTAAAATTTCAGGTAAAAGATAAATTAAGATATAAAATTCCTCATATAGGATGGAACCAAATTATTAAGAAAAAGGAAAGTAATCTGATGAATGAGTTGCCTGATTTGTCTGAGTTTTACTTTGTGCATTCATATCATTTTAAATGCAATAACCCCAATGATGTCTTAAATGAAACAGAATACGAATCAATTTTTACATCAGCCATTGAAAAAGAAAATATTTTCGGAGTTCAATATCACCCAGAAAAAAGCCATGAAACAGGAGAACTCCTTCTGAAGAATTTCATAAAAACATAAATGATGTTCCGGCCAAGAATTATTCCCGTTTTGCTTCTTAAGAATCAAGGTTTGGTTAAGTCTATTGCTTTCAGAAATTTTCGTTATATAGGAGATCCTATTAATGCCGTCAAAATATTTAATGATTTAAAAGCAGATGAATTGGTTTTCTTGGACATTTTAGCGAGTAAAGAAAACAGAACTATTTCCATGAATTTTGTTAAAAATGTTGGAGAGGAAGCAAATATGCCATTTGCTGTTGGCGGGGGAATAAAATCAATTGAACAAATACGCAATATTACTAACGTTGGTGCAGAAAAGGTTATAATTAATTCCTATGCTGCTCAAAATCCTGATTTTATCCGTAAAGCCTCTGATACTTTCGGATCTTCAACAATAGTAGTCTGCATTGATGTAAAACAGAGTTTTTTAGGTAAAGAAAAAACATGGATATTCAATGGGAGTAATTCGACCCGTTATTCCCCTGTAGAATTTGCCCAATTGATGGAGGAAAAAGGTGCAGGCGAATTAATAATTCAATCAATTGACAGAGATGGAAGTATGAATGGATATGATATTGAATTGATAAAAAAAATATCTGAAGCAGTAAATATTCCTGTTATTGCACTTGGTGGTGCAGGAAATACAATTCATCTTAAAGAAGCCTACGTAAAAGGATTTGCTAATGGATTGGCAGCGGGCAGTATGTTTATCTATCATGGTCAAAGAAGAGCTGTTTTAATAAATTACCCTGAAAGAGAACAATTAAATCTTCTTTTTAAAGATATTTCATGATCAATCAGAAAAAAATTTGTTCTATCGGGGTCTGGGATGAAACAATCCCTGGAATTACATTTGATGAAAATGGTATTTCTAATTACTATCGCTTGATGGTAAAACTCATGGAAGCTTACCCGCGTGGAGAAACAGGTTTGAGACTATGGGAAAAATTTGTTTATAAGATTAATGCTGCCAGTAAAGGGAAAGCCCATAATTGTATAATTGGAGTAAGCGGTGGCACAGACAGTTCCTATTTACTATGGTTGGCTAAAGAATATGGATTGAAGCCGCTGGCTGTAAATTTGGATAATGGATGGAGTAGTGATATTTCAGTCAAGAATATTAAAAAGATGACTGAAGCCTTGGAAATTGACCTTGAGACCTATGTCATTAACTATGAAGAAATAAAAGACCTTAATCGCTGCTACATAAAAGCAGGACTTCCTTGGGTGGATATCCCGACAGATCTCGCAATAAAAGCTATTTTATACAAAATTGCAGCTCGTGAGGGGGTGAAATACATTCTGCGTGGCAACGATTTTAGAAATGAGGGAACACAACCAAGGGAATGGACTTATGGTGATGGGAGACAGTTGACCTATATTCATAAAAAATATGGTCAGGTAAGATTAAAATCATTTCCAAACTATACCATTCATGAGCTTTTGTATTATGGTATGATGAAAAAGATAAAAAGTATTTATCCTTTCTATTATCTTGAATACAGTAAGAAAGATGCCCAGCAATTCCTCCGGGAAAAATTTGGCTGGGAGTACTATGGAGGACATCATTTTGAAAATACCTATACTCGATTTGTCATATCTTATTGGCTTTATGAGAAATTTGGAATCGATAAACGAAAAATCACCTTGAGTGCACAAATAGTAAGTGGTGAAATTACAAGAACTGATGCGTTAGAATTACTTGCAAATAAGCCATATGACGAGAACGAAAAACCGTTTCTTCTCGAATTCGTATTAAAAAAGCTTGATTTTACTGTGGATGAATTTGAATATCTGATGAATGCAAAGAACAAGTCATTCAAGGATTATCCATCAAATTATCGTTTTCTGGACAGTATGATCCATTTTTCAGGTCCTGTACTTAAAAAAGTACTTGTTCATAAACCTCAATCATTATTTCAAGCCGAATTTCGTAAGTATGAAGGAAAAACTTAAAATTGATTGACCTGATTAGAACCTTATTCTGCCAACTTGATAATATTTAAGATTCACCTGTTTTGATATTAATGCAGAACAAGCATAATAATTCACATTCGTGATCCCTGGGAGCAGTTACAATTCCGAAAGTACTTATAATCTTTTAGAATATCCTAAAAACAATTTCTCAAGCTATTAAGTTTTCTATCTTGATTCTCAAAATTCAACTATGAAAATTTTGTTTTATTTGCATCATCCGTCTCAATTTCTTCTCTTGAGATATACAATTTTGAAATTAAGAAATTCAGGACATGAGACTATTATAATTGCTACACAAAAAGATATATTAATAAATCTGATAAAAGAAAGTTCATTAAATTTTATAAATATTTTGCCAAAAGGCAGAAAGAACAATAGGATATCAATAGGGTATAGCTTATTAAAACAAGACTTAAGATTGTTTAAAATTTGTAAAAAAACAAGGCCGGATTTAATGGTTGGTACATCTACTGAAATTGCTCAAATTGGTAAATTATTGTCAATCCCATCGATTTTTTTATGTGAAGATGACATAAAAGTAATTCCATTGGTTGGTAAACTTGCATTCCCTTTTGCAAAACACTTGTTAACACCAGCATGTTGCAATGTGGGGAAATGGAGGGTAAAGCAAATTACCTATAACGGGTATCAAAAATTAGCATATTTGCATCCTAATATATTTATGCCTGAACAAGAAAAAGTAAAATTTGATTTATTAAATAAACCATTCTTTATCATTCGTATAACTGACCTTAATGCACATCATGATTTTGGAATAAAGGGGATTAGTGATAATCTGTTGCAAAAATTGATTGAAGTTTTATCAAAAAAAGGACAGGTGTTTATTTCTTCTGAAAAACAATTACCAGAAAAGTATAACGAGTATCAATTAAAAATTCATATCTCAGATTTTCACCATTATCTTTCATTTGCAGAGATGCTTATATGCAGTAGCCAAAGTATGGCAGTCGAAGCATCTGTGTTAGGAACGCCATCGGTAAGGATCAGTAGCTTTGCAGGTAAAATTAGCGTTTTGGAAGAATTAGAAAATAAATACAAATTGACATTTGGAATTAAACCAGAGAATGAAAGGGAGATTATTGACAAAATTGAAGAGCTGGTAAATTATCCAAATCTCAAAGATACTTTTCAGATTCGTCGAAAGATAATGCTTTCAGAAAAAATTGATGTCGCTAACTTTTTGTTTTGGTTCATAGAAAGCTACCCTGTAAGTGTTAAGGTAATGAAGGAAAATCCAGATTACCAATACAAATTCAAATAAATATTTGTGAGAAATAGCTTCACCCAATAATAGAATTCTCTTTCCTATGAATATTTGGGTTTATAATTCCTGACGGAACTTCATTTTAATTAATCAATTTTTTTTAATTGATACCCGGGGATACAATATTTTAAT
The DNA here is from genome assembly GCA_963701745.1 of uncultured Bacteroidales bacterium. Classification (GTDB taxonomy): domain Bacteria; phylum Bacteroidota; class Bacteroidia; order Bacteroidales; family VadinHA17; genus LD21. Next base: position 30,405 of record CAVPBE010000001.1, read on the forward strand.
AAATCATTATTGGACTTATTAAAAGGTAAATATTGTTTGATTACAAATGATGTGGAAACCATGTCAATTTATTTTAACCAGCTTAGACCAGAAACTGGTTATAAAGTATGGAAAGAAGGAATGCCGCTTTTGCTTGACATATATGAGAAACATAAGATAAAAGCTACATTTTTCTTTTGTATTGATATTGTAAAATTATATCCAGATATAGTAAAAATGATTGTTCCTTATGGTCACGAAATAGCTTCGCATGGATTTAGTCATGAGGTAAATGAAGCTTTCGATACTATGTCATATGATAAGCAACTACAACATCTTATTAAGTCAAAAATGATACTGGAAGATATTTCAGGTCAGGAGGTCCTAAGCTTTCGAGCGCCGGCTTTGCGTATCAGTAAGCGCACTCCAGCTGCACTTGCCGAGGCTGGTTTTAAGATTGATTCTTCAGTGCCCTCGCAAAGATTTGATTTTTTTTTAAGCTTTGGTTCAATCCAGAAGTTAAAATGGATTTTTGCACCTAGACAACCATATCTTACCAGTCCTGAGGATCTAACAAAAAAGGGGGAAGGTCCAATAATTGAAATTCCATTATCTTCCACTTTTTTCCCGTATGTCGGTACAACAATGAGAATGCTACCGTATGTCACAAAAGTTCAGCGCAGAATCTTGGATCTAGAAAGCAGTATTACAGCTAAGCCATTGGTTTTTGATATTCATCCAAACGAATTCATTGATGAATCTTCGCACCGGAGAACAATTGCACGAAGATCAAAAAATCCAATAACATATCTTCTTGCTGATTATATTAGAAGTCATATGAAAGCTAGAAATTTAGGTTTGAAGGCTGTTCCTCTGTATTCTGAATTTCTTGATTTCTATTTAAAGCATCAGTATGTTTTTATGACAGTTAAAGAATATTCCTCAAAACTCAAATTATGACTCAGTTTAATGTTAAACCAGCTATATCAATCCCCTATTTTGATCACAAGGAAAATTTTCTGAAGACAATCAAAAACTCTGCAAGAAGGAGAGGATTAAATCCAGTATATTTCCTGATAAAAAAAATATGGAATTTCTTTCTATTCAGGATTTCATTTTTTTGTCCGTTAAATAATATAAGGGTCATATGTCATCGCTCGAGGGGAGTAAAAGTTGGCAATAAGGTTTATATTGGAATGCAATGTACAATAGATAATGCTTATCCGGAATACATTTATATTGAAGACAATGTGTCTATTGCAGGAGAATGCTATATTATTGCTCATTCAAATCCTTATGGGCATTTCCAAAATATTACTGCCGCCCGGGTTGCACCCGTAGTTATTAAGCAAGGAGCATGGATTTGTGTCAGATCTTGTATTCTTCCTGGAGTAGTAATCGGAGATTATTCTATTGTATCTGCTGGCTCCGTTGTAGATTCAGACGTTCCTCCCTGTTCAATTGTTTCCGGTAATCCGGCTAAAATAATCGCAAAAAACCTGTTAATAAATTAATAGACATGGGTACATACTTAAATTCCATCGAGTACTATTTGCCTGAAGGGGTATTGGACAACAATTCATTAGCGAAGGAATTTCCTGAATGGAGTGCAGAAAAGATATTTGAGAAAATCGGGATAATGAATCGTCATATCACTTCAAAAAATGAAACAGCTCTTGATATGGCATATCTGGCAGCAAAAAAAGCAATACGGAACTTTGATAAAAGCCTAATTGATTTTATAATTTTATGTACTCAAAGTCCAGACTATTTTCTTCCTACAGGCGCATGTACTTTGCAGGATATGCTAGAGCTTCGTAAAGATATAGGGGCATTTGATTTCAATCTTGGGTGTTCAGGTTATGTTTACGGACTAGCTCTTTCCAAAAGCTTAATCAACACTGGTATTGCTTCAACAGTTCTATTGATAATGTCGGAAACATATTCTAAACACATACACAAATCGGATAAATCAAACCGTAGTGTTTTTGGTGACGGCGCTGCAGCCTCATTGGTTTTGTCTTTGTCTGAAGAAAAGATTCATGAATTTGTCCTTGGTACTGATGGGAGCGGAAGAGGAAACCTTATCGTAAAGAAAGGCGGCATGCGAAATATAGATTTGGATTATAATAATTTGGCTGAAAATTATTTATATATGGATGGACCAGAGATATTTAATTTTACACTAGATATTGTTCCGGATCTTGTTGAAAAAACTTTATTTAAAAATAATTTAACACTAGATGATATTGACTATTGTATTTTCCATCAGGCCAATAAATACATGTTGGAATATTTAAGAAAAAAAATGAATATTGATCCCTTAAAATTCTATATCAATATGCTTGAAACAGGCAATACTGTATCAGCAACCATTCCTATTGCATTGAAGGATTGTCTCAATAACGGTATAGTTAAAACCGGAGATAAAGTTTTGTTGGTTGGGTTTGGAGTTGGTTATTCCTGGGGTGCGACAATAATTACAATCTAAATAATCTAATATGAAAAAAGAAATATTCTTTAAAATGCTGGTAAATGAACTGGAATTGGAAAATGATGAAATTAATGAACAAAGCTCTTTGCATCTTACATCCTTGAAACTGCTGTCATTGATATCATTTTTGGATGAACATTTTGGTTTAAGAATAAAAACTGCAAATTTGAAGGGAATTGATAGTGTTGAAAAGTTAATTTTTCTTATTGGAAGAGATAAATTTGAATAATAATGAACAAATTTTCTTTAACAAATAAAAATATTCTGATTACTGGTGCTTCATCCGGTATTGGAGCAAGTTGTGCGGTAGCTTGCTCTGAATCTGGTGCTAACATAATACTTCTGGGACGTAACCAAACTAAACTTGAACGGACTTTTAAGAAAATGACTCCTGGTGAACATTTTGTATTGTCATATGATTTAATGGATATTACCGGAATCGAAAAAGCTCTGGAAGAAGCATTAAATAAGTATGGGAATATAGATGGATTTATTCATTCGGCTGGAATTGATATCACGCTTCCTTTAACTTCATTACGAAAAAAGGATTTTAATTCAATCTTCGCAACTAATGTTATAAGCGGATTTGAAATAGCCAGAATAATATCTAAGAAGCAGTTCTGTAGAACCTCAGGAGCAAGTTATGTTTTTATTGCCTCCATAATGGGATTAGTAGGAAGACCTGGCACAATTGCATATAGTTCAAGCAAGGGTTCACTGATAGCCGGCTGCCGCTCAATGGCACTTGAATTAGCCGAAAAAAAAATACGAGTGAATTGCATAAGTCCATCCATAGTTAAGACTGAACTCATTGAAAATTTATTTATCGAATTACCCGAAGGGACTAAAAACAGATTTGAATCAATGCACCCTTTGGGTTTGGGTTTACCAGAAGATGTTGCAAATGCTAGTGTCTTTTTGCTTTCCGATGAAGCGAAATGGATCACCGGTTCTAATTTAATAGTCGACGGTGGTTATTCCTGTCAATAATAAAAAACCAACTCCAGTCTTTACTGGGTTAGGAATAGTAAAAATGGCTCAACAGCGTGATGATATGACAGTGTTAGGGCCTTTAGGAAAAGGTCCCACCTGCATTAATGGCGTAGGCAGGGAAGGTGACTAAGAGACGTAGGGCCTAGAATGTATTATGTATGATGTATTACAGACGATGTGAAATCCAAGGCATAAAGGTATAACAGCATAACGGCGTGAAGGCAGAAGAATGTATTATGTATGATGTATTATAGGCGATGTAAAAAAAAGGCTCGAAGGCGTGAAGGCAGAAGAATGTATTATGTATGATGTATTATATGCGATGTGAAATCCAAGGCATAAAGGTATAACGGCATAACGGCATGAAGGCAGAAGAATGTATTATGTATTATAGGCGATGTAAAATAGGGCTTTAAGGTATGAAGGCGTAACGGCACAAAGGAGACTTAGCGAAAGACTGCAAGACAATTCATAATTTAGCAAGGGAAATAACTGTATTCCGAAAATATCGTAACTTTGTTTGCGAAATATGTCGTAACGAAAATATTCGGAAAGCAATGAAAGAAAATCCATTCAAGTTCGGTACAGTTGTTGACGGCGTCCATTTTACCGACAGGGAAGATGAGCTGACAAAAATAGGATCTCATCTGAAAAGCGAAAATCACCTGATCGTTATAAGTCCAAGGCGGTTCGGCAAGACAAGTCTTATAAAGAAGATACTCAATGAATCGGACCGCAGGTTTATTTACCTCGACATGCAATTGATAGTTTCGGAGGAAGATTTTGCCTCCCAGCTTCTAAAGAGGATCTACCGTATTTTCCCGGCACAGAAGATCAGGAGCTTCATTAAATCGTTCAGACTTATACCTTCAGTCATTATGAATCCGGTAACCGGAGAGGTCGAAATATCATTCACCCCCGGTTCAAGGGACCTTGCACCGCTTGAAGATGTGCTGAACCTTATTGAAAAGCTTGGCAAAGAAGATAATAAGATCATAGTTGTGCTTGATGAGTTCCAGGATATTTTCAGGATCAACTCAGATATTGACAGGATGCTTCGGTCAGTGATGCAAAATCATAGAAATATCAATTATGTCATGATGGGCAGCAGCGAATCGATGATAAGGGAGATCTTTGAAAAGAAGGAGTCGCCTTTTTACCGTTTCGGCACCCTGTTCACACTTGGAAAGATCCCGGAAGATAAATTCCGTTTATTTCTTGAATACAATTTCACCGGATTTGTAAAAGAGGCCGGAATTATTTCTGAATCCATCCTGAAGATCACCGGATCACATCCCTATTATACCCAGCAGCTTGCATTCATGGTATGGGAACTTCTGAACCGTCAGGAATATTTTGAAGGTATTGCTGAGGCAGCAGCAGATGAGATTGTTACCAGTCATGATAACGACTTTGAGCTTTTATGGAACACTCTTAACAGGACCGATATGATTGTACTTGCAGGCATGTCGGCAAGCAGTCTCTCCCCGCTTGCAGATGAGTTCGGCAAACTCTATGGTTCCGGTGCAGTCAGCACAGTGTTCAGCGCCCTTCAGCGGCTTGTCAGGAAAGGAATGATCATTAAGGAAGGAACGACTTACTATATTGATGATCCGTTTTTCAGAAGATGGATACAACGGAGAAGAAAGGCGTAACGGCATGACAGCATAACGGCATAACGGTGTAACGGTGTAACGGCTTAACGGCATGAAGGAAGAAGAATGTATTATGTATTATGTATTATAGGCGATGTAAAATAGGGCTTAAAGGCATGAAGGCGTGAAGGTATAACGGTGGGAAGGAGACCAAGGGACTAAGCGACGGAGAAACGAAGAGACTAAGGGACAGGGCCTAGCGTTAAGAAAAAGTCCAGTGGACTTTTTTAGCGAAGGAGCCAGGATGCGGGGGGCTTGACTAAGAGACTGAGAGAAAGAACTGGCAGAAGGTAATGAGCTTTTTGCCTTTTTTGTTTTCCGCAAGTCTTTACATAAAATCGCCTTTTACCGCCGCACACCGCACACCGCATACCGCATGCCGCATGCCATACTCCGGTAAGAAATTTCTAGCAGATTTTCGCAGATTTAATCCGGATAAACGAAGAATTAATCATTAATTTACAAATAGATCTTCGATAAAATGTAAAATAATACAAAAAGACGTTTGTTAAAATGTATATTTGTACAAAATATCAAAGATGAAAAGAGTAAAATTGTCAGAACTGATTGCCTGGAAAAACACACCAACTCGGAAACCTTTGATTATCCGTGGCGCCCGACAGGTTGGGAAAACATGGTTGATGAAGGAATTTGGCAGGACAGAATATGCCCAGACTGTTTACCTGAATTTTGAGAAGAATACCCGTCTGGGAAACCTGTTTAACGACGACTTTGATATTAAAAGAGTAATAACTGCGATGCAGGCTGAATCGGGACTAATAATCAATCCGGAAAATACTCTGATTATTTTTGATGAGATACAAAGTGTTCCTAAAGCCCTGACTTCATTGAAATATTTTCAGGAAGATGCCGGAGAATATCAGATTATTGCGGCAGGATCACTCCTGGGAATGGCACTTCATTCAGAAGCATCCTTTCCTGTAGGCAAGGTGCAGTTCATGGACCTGCATCCCCTTACCTTTCCCGAATTTCTTGATGCGCTTGGAGAAAATGGCCTTGTGCAAATCCTTGCCAGGGGCGATTGGAAATTAATAACAGCTTATAAATCAAAATATATCGATCGGCTGCGTCAGTATTATTACGTTGGGGGCATGCCTGAAGCCGTTTTGAGGTTTAGCGGGAACGGCAGTTTCAGGGAGGTGCGTGATATTCAGAAAGAGATTCTGGACGGTTATGATCAGGATTTTTCAAAGCATGCTCCTCCGGCAATTGTACCACGCATCAGAATGTTATGGAATTCAATACCATCACAGCTGTCAAAGGAAAACCGGAAATTCATTTATGGTCAGATAAGATCAGGCTCACGGGCTAAGGATTATGAGATTGCCTTGTCGTGGATGATTGATTGCGGCCAGATTCACAAGGTGAACAGGGTAACAAAGCCGGGCATCCCGTTGAAAGCTTATGAAGATCCCGGAGCCTTTAAATTATTTATGGTTGATACAGGATTATTATCTGCAATGGTTGAAATTGATTCCACGACTCTTCTTGAAGGGAACGCAATTTTTACTGAATTTAAAGGTTCTTTGACTGAACAGTTTGTTTCCCAGCAGCTTAGGAGTATATTTGATTTTCCGGTTTATTATTGGTCGGCAGAACGTTCAACCGCTGAAGTTGATTTCCTGATACAGCAGGAGGGAAGAGTAATTCCTGTTGAAGTCAAAGCTGAAGAAAACCTCCAGGCAAAGAGCCTGAAAGTCTTTTCTGAGAAATTCATACCTGAAATATCTGTTCGTATATCGATGTCGGATTACCGGAAAGAGAAATCGCTGACTAATTTACCACTGTACGCAATCAGCTTGCTTGGGAACTTGTGAAGGACAACTTTTCGGTGTAGCGGTGTAACGGCATAAAGGCGTAAAGGCGTAATGGCGTAATGGCATAACGGTAGCATATAATAACGAGAAATGTGGATTATCAGAATAATAAAAGCTGGAGGTTTAACTTCTGGCTTTTATTATTTTTAGCAGCATTACAGAAATTACTTTACATTCATTAATAAGATCATCTGACACTTGAGGTTCAATGTATCCTATTTCTGAACCAATGATCAATAGTGTTTGTAATTCTGCAGCAGAGCCTTTAGCTATATAGAAGTGACGCACGGATTGTTTGTCTGTTCCCAACTCATCACCTTCAGCTATGTTTGCAGAAATACTGACTGCAGCTCTTTGAATCTGATCAATCATGCCAAAATCTCTTGAAAACTTTGACGATTTGGTGAGCTTGTAAATATTAACAGCAAGATTTTTGGCAATTTGCCATACACGAAGTTTTCTGAAATCTCCCATAATGCAGCGATTTAAATTAATACTCAAAATAATCACACTATTCCACAAGCGTGATTTATTCAAATATAATAATATTTTAAAAATGTACAACGCACAATGGTACAACGGTCCGAAGGTATAATCAGATTATAAAATAGGTCGCACTATCAAACCGTCGCACCATCGCACCGTCTTACCGTTACGCCTTTACGCCGTTACGCCGTTAAGCCGTTACACCTTTACAAGTATTTCAGTCTCCCGGACTTTAATGATGAAATAATTGATTATATTTACATTTGACTGATAATTGAGTTAAAAAAGTCCGAAAAATCAAATTTGGGATTTAAATCTATATGTCCTTAAAAGTCCATACAAATTCATCACTTCCCAGGGAATTTCAGAAATATTTCTGGGACGTCAATTTCGATGAACTTACATTTATAAAATATCCCGGATTTATTTCGGAAAGAATTCTCAATTTCGGGGACCTTGATGGAGTTAAATGGCTTTTATCCAGAACTGATCTGAGTTTTATCAAAACTCTTGTCAAAAACAGCCGCAATCTGAATCCCAAAACGAAAAATTACTGGCAATTAATACTTGAATAAGGATTATCCACATGGTCCATTCTCTTCATACAAATATTTTGCCAAAGAATCAGCTTGAATTATTTGACATCCTGTCAATCCAGTCATTCATTGCTGATTTTTATCTTGCAGGCGGAACAGGCCTTGCATTGCAGATAGGACATCGTCAGTCACTTGACTTTGATTTTTTTATACCACGGGATTTCAATACACCAGACATCATCAAAGTACTTGTCAGGTTAGGAAGTTATGAGCGGGACAATGAAGAGAGAAATACTGTTAACGGAACCCTTAATAATGTAAGAATTTCTTTTTTCGGTTATAAATATAAAATCCTGGATGAATTCAGGTTGTACAACAATATCAGGATTGCAGGATTGAGAGATATTTCTGCTATGAAACTGGAAGCAATTGCAGGAAGGGGCAGTAAAAAAGATTTTATCGATATGTTCTTCCTGTTAAAGCAATTTACAATTGAAGAGATCTTTACTTTCCATAAAATGAAATATGGTATCGGGCTGAACAATCAGTATCACCATCTGAAGTCACTCGTTTATTTTTCAGATGCTGAAGCTGAAGCCATGCCCGTTATGATCAAACCTCTTTATTGGAGTGATGTGAAGAAACAAATTGTATCTTATGTAAGAGGCTTTAAGTTAAAGTAAAAGGCATAATGGCATAATGGCGTAACGGCGTAACGGCGTAACGGTATAACGGCATAACGGCATAACGGCATAACGGCGTTAAGGTGACGAAGGGAATCTCAATCTGCAAATATGAGATTGGGGAAAAACTTTCTCGCAGAGTCGCGCAGATTTTTCCGCAGATTTGCGCAAAGTTTCTCAGAAAGCTGCCCTCTTCACCACTTAACTACTCCTTCGGCGTACCCCATACCGGACCAGGCGTTAAGAAATAGCCCGGTGGGCTATTTTAGCGAAGGGCCAGCTTGCAGGGGTGGACCTTTAGAACCACATACCGCACGCCGCATATCGAAGCGAAGCGAAGATCCCGCTTTGGCGGGACTGCGAGCCGCCTTCCAATCCCCTGACATTCGTGGAAATGCCCCTGATTGCAATAATAATACGGTAATTCGTCCGTTAATATCTAACCTGGTAAAAGGATGCCTATAGAAAATATTTTTACTCATTAATAATCAATTTATTAACCCCGGAGCCGAACCCGCGGGGTTGAGTTATTATAGGCAACCTAAACAACCTGACATGGGAGAGCAATTCCTTTTACAATAAAAAATGCTTTTTTACTAAAAGCAAAAAGCTTCATTCTTATTGCTTTTCTTAGTTTAATTCAGTTAACCACTATCCCTTGGACAAGCTCCAGTCGTGGGTTGCAGGAACTCCATCAATTCATTCAACTGGATCCGTTATCAATTACTGCAAATTATGGGATTAATATGACAGGAACAGTTTATATTGCTGTTCTTAATTATGACTCACCTGGAATTCACTGCAGCTACATGTTAAAATTGTATGCAATAGCTACCTAGTACCTGACAGGGGCTAATAGTTGCAAGTGCAGTTATTCCAGTTAATGCCGGTAATGTTGACATATACTCTTACAAACTATATTTAACTGTTTTAGTGCAAATACAACTCATATCTGTTTATTTCGTTGCAGAAAATTCAGGTGGAGTGTTACAAGCTAATGCCAAAAAGACTACTAGCTACAACCCTACCCTGTCCTAAAATCCAGCTCTTCACATTTTTCGGTAACCTTGGTGAATGTGTAAACCTTGGCGCCCAGGGAATGTTCCAGGCGGCGCCACTGGGGTTATTACCAACAGGTGTACTAAAAGGAACTACATGGACTGTTGACTGGGGAGACGGATCACCGGTATGGACATATACATCGACTGCCAATAATGATATTCCTCCTGTTCAGATCCACACTTTTACGTCAGTTACGGAATGTGCCTACCAGGGAACATGGGTTGTTAAGAATCCATGTAACGAATTCCTTGCGGGAACTTCAATATTTGTTGTCCATGGCCGCGATATTCCTGCCGACGGGGATGGATTGCTTCAGATGGAAGAAACTTCGACTCATACTCCTGATATCATTTACCTTTGCGAAGGTGTTTCCCATACTATTACTGTTACCGATATAAGCACCTGGAACTGCCAGAATCCAAATGTTCCTATGCCTCTTAATCCGGCAGACTATGATAACGATAAGCCACGCACCCTTCAGTTTGTTTACGGTGAGACTCCTGCAGGTGCAGTAATGAACACAATTACCGGTAATGTAATAATCGGTGGTGTAAACATAGCCAATGCTGCCAACGGTTATGTTGGTCCGGTAATAACGCCTGTAAATCCTCCAAATCCAAATACTGTTTCGCAAACTATAATGATCCCTGCTACTTCTGTGGTGGGTCAGCGGTTCTATGTCTACCTGAAAAACTGGAACAAGTGTAATCCATATACAGGGAATCCAAATATAGGTTATGAGTATGAGGATTTTATTATTGAGATAATCGATGCTCCTCCGGCTCCGATTGTTGTTCCTCCATGGAATTATTGCGTCGGGGCAGTGCCTGCGACATTAAGTGCTACACCTAACCTTCCGGGAAATACAATCAACTGGTACGCGGATGCAGGACTTAACAACTCTTCTTTTTACAGGTACTACATATGCTCATGGCCGGACTCTTGCAGGTACATATAATTACTGGGTCACCGAGACAAGCACGGGCAATGGCTGTGAAGGCCCTGCCGCCCAGATAACAATGAATATTTATGCTGTAATAACCAACAATACATGTTGCTGCAACCCAGACAATCTGCTATAATACTGTCCCTGTCGCCCTCACCGGAACAGCTCCCGCAGGCGGCACAGGGATCTTTGGTTACCAGTGGCAGAGCTCAGCAGATAATGTTACTTTCAACAACATAGCAGGCGCAACAGGAGCCGGTTACGCTCCGCCCGCACTTACAGCAACCACATGGTACAGAAGAATAGTGAATTCGGGACCATGTTCAAACATAAGCGGATCAATCCAGATCACTGTTTATACAAACCTTACTGCAGGAACAATTCAATCGGCACAATCGATCTGTTATAATACAGCTCCTGCTCAGCTTACCCAGGCCACTGCGCCAACTGGTGGAACAGGAGCATATACATACCAGTGGCAGGATTCACCTGATAACGCTGCCTGGACAAATATCGTAGGGGCAACAGCTTCAAGCTACTCACCTCCGGTCTTTACAGCCAACAGATATTACAGGCGAAGAGTTACAAGCGGAAGCTGCGGTACTGTAAACAGTCCTTCAATACTTATCACTGTCTATGCAGATCTGACTCCCGGCAGCGTCGGAAGCGCCCAGACTATCTGCTATAACACTGCCCCTGCACAGCTTACACAGATCACAGCACCTGCCGGAGGCCCCGGTGGTTATACTTACAGGTGGCAAAGCTCACCCGATAACAGTACCTGGTCAAATATTGCCGGAGCAACTGCCTCGACATACAGTCCGCCGGCACTTACTGCCAGCACATATTTCAGGAGAAGGGTTACAAGCGGCGCATGCAATCAGGTTTACAGTAACTCTGTGCTTATCACTGTTTATGGTCAGCTGCTGCCCGGTACAATAGGAGCGGACCAGTCAATCTGCTTTAACACAGCTCCTGCTGCTCTTACCCAGCTGACTGCTCCATCCGGAGGTACAGGTGCTTATACATACCAGTGGCAGGTTTCTAACGATAATGTTACATTTAACAATATTGGCGGAGCTACAGGCGTTGGTTATGCTCCGCCTGTATTAATGGCTACCAGGTATTACAGAAGAAACGTAACGAGCGGCACCTGCGGAACAGTCAGCAGTGCATCCGTCACAATAACAGTTTATGGAAATCTCACTTCAGGAACGATCCAGTCGGCACAATCGATCTGTTACAATACAGCTCCTGCCCAGCTTACCCAGGCTACAGCACCTTCGGGAGGCCCGGGGGCATATACATACCAGTGGCAGGATTCACCGGATAATATAACTTTCACAAATATAGGCGGTGCAACAGCTTCAAGTTATTCACCTCCCGCACTTACTGCAAACAGATATTACAGGCGCAACATAACAAGCGGTTCATGCGGAACCGTCACCACTCCTTCAATATTAATCACTGTCTATGCCAACCTCACTGCCGGATCTATAGGATCGGCCCAGGCAATCTGCTACAACACAGTTCCGGCCGGGCTTACACAGCTGACTGCACCGGCAGGCGGAACAGGCGTCTATACTTACCAGTGGCAGAACTCAGCCGATAATGTTACATTCAATAATATCGCTGGTGCAACTGCTGTTACCTATAATCCGCCGGCGCTTACTGTAAATACTTATTACAGGCGAAACGTAACAAGCGGATCGTGCGGCACGGTAAGCAGCGCATCAATCCTCATTTCTATCAATCCTCTGCCAACACCTTCTGTTTCAGGAGATACAGGTCCGTGTCTCGGAAATACAAAGACATACACAACGGCACTTGTTGCAGGGCATACATACAGCTGGGCAGTGAACAACGGAACAATCTCAGGCTCATCGACAAATAATTCAGTCAATATTATCTGGAACGTAGGTCCTGGAGCAGGATGGGTAAGAGTTACTGAAACAATTACTGCAACAGGTTGTGTACTTACAACACCAAACTATGTTGTTACGGTCAATCCGGCAGCCCCGGGTGCCGCAGGAGCTATTACAGGACCTGCCAATGTATGTTACGGCCAGTCGGGTGTCAATTATTCAATAACTGCCGTTGCCAACGCATCAAATTATGTATGGACAGTACCTGCCGGAGTAACGATCGTTTCCGGCCAGGGGACAATTGCAGTTGTTGTTGATTTCGCTCCTGGAGCAGCATCTCCCAGAACAATATCGGTATATCCCGAAAACGGTTGCGGAGCAGGAGCAGCTTCGAATATCAATGTGAATATTTATAACCAGCTCACAGCAGGCACAATAGGTACTGCGCAGTCGATCTGCTATAATACAGTACCAGCTGCTTTAACACAGCTTGCCGCCCCTACTGGCGGTCCGGGGGGATATACTTATCAGTGGCAGAGCTCGCCCGATAATTCAACCTGGACAAGCATCGGAGGTGCAACGGCCGTCGGCTACGCTCCGGCCGCACTTACCGTAAATACATATTACAGGCGCCAGGTTACCAGCGGAACATGTGGAACGGTCAACTCGGCATCAATCCTTATCACTGTCTACGGTAATCTTACAGCAGGAACGATTGGAACTGCACAGACTATCTGCTATAATACAATACCGGCCCCGTTAACAGAATTAACGGCACCGACAGGAGGTCCCGGAGGTTATACATACCAGTGGCAGGATTCACCCGACAATATTACATTTACAAATATAGGGGGAGCAACAGCAACAGGTTATACACCACCTGCCCTTACAGCCAGCAGATATTACAGGCGTCAGGTTACAAGCGGTTCCTGCGGAACTGTTAACAGCACATCGATCCTGATAACGGTTTACGGGAACCTTACAGCAGGAACAATCGGAACTGCACAATCGATATGTTACAATACAGCACCTGCTGCTCTTACGCAGCTTGCTGCTCCAACAGGAGGTACAGGTGTGTACACTTACCAGTGGCAGGATTCACCCGATAATGTCACATTTAACAATATTGCCGGAGCAACGGCCGTCGGCTTCGCTCCGGCCGCACTTACGGCAACAACTTACTACAGGAGGAATGTTACAAGCGGTACCTGCGGAACTGTTGCAAGTGCTTCAGTTATGATAACTGTTTACGGCAATCTGACCGCAGGAACAATCGGAACAGCACAATCGATCTGCTATAATACAGCACCCTCAGCTCTTGTACAAATAAGTCCCCCTTCAGGGGGTACGGGGGCATTTACCTATCAATGGCAGAGCTCACCCGATAACTCAACCTGGACAAATATCGGCGGTGCAACAGCCGCCGGCTATGCTCCGGCTGCACTTACTGTAAATACATACTACAGGCGCCAGGTAACAAGCGGGTCGTGCGGAACAGTAAATTCTGCTTCAATTCTGATAACTGTTTATGGCAATCTGACCGCAGGAACGATTGGCACTGTTCAGACTATCTGTTATAATACAGCTCCGGCTCCATTAACAGAGCTTGCAGCGCCAACAGGCGGTCCGGGAGGCTATACGTATCAGTGGCAGAGTTCTCCGGACAATGCAACATGGACAGGTATTGGAGGCGCTACGGCTATCGGCTATGCTCCGCCGGCTCTTACGGCAAACACATATTACAGGCGTCAGGTAACCAGCGGAACTTGCGGAACAGTTAACAGCGGTTCAATACTTATTACAGTTTACGGAAACCTTACTGCCGGCACTATTGGAACAGCACAATCGATCTGCTATAATACAGTACCCTCAGCTCTTGTACAAATAGCTCCCCCTTCAGGGGGTACGGGGGCATTTACCTACCAGTGGCAGAGCTCACCCGATAATTCATCATGGACAAGTATCGGGGGAGCAACAGGGGCAGGTTATGCTCCGGCTGCACTTTCATCAAGCACATATTACAGGCGCCAGGTTACAAGCGGATCGTGCGGAACAGTAAATTCTGCTTCAATCCTCATCACTGTTTACGGAAACCTCACATCAGGTACTATAGGATCGAATCAATCTATCTGTTACAATACCGCACCGATAGCACTTACCGAATTAACTGCGCCAACAGGTGGTCCGGGCGGATACACTTACCAGTGGCAGAATTCACCAGATAACTCGACCTGGAATAATATAGGAGGAGCCACGGCCATCGGCTATGCTCCGCCTGCTCTTACAACAAGCACATATTACAGGCGTCAGGTTACTAGCGGAACCTGTGGTACAGTAAGTTCAGCTTCTATCCTTGTAACGGTTTATGGCATCCTCACACCCGGAACAATAGGTTCGAATCAGTCGATATGTTATAATACAGCTCCTGCTGCATTTACAAATACAGGAAGTCCGACAGGCGGAACCGGTCTTACATATCAGTGGCAGAATAGTCCTGCCGGATTGGGCACCTGGGTAAATATTCCGGGAGCAACTGCTCTCACTTTTACTGAACCGGCACTCCTTACTGCAAGCACCGATTACAGAAGGGTAACTACTTCAGCTTCAGGCTGCGGAACTGTAAATTCAAATATAATTACTGTAACAGTTAAGCAGTTACCGGCAATTACAGCAGGACAGAATCCTTCTACCTGCTCCGGTATTGCTCTTAACTACCAGATACTTCTTAATAACTTTGTAAATCCGGGCGATAATGTGACTTTCACATGGCCTGCTCCCTCACATAGTGCAGGAGTTGCCGGAGGTACGGCCAGGGCTGTCGGCACATCTGCCAATCTAACCGACACGTATACAAACACCTCAGGAGGCATCGGTACAGTAATTTATTCCGTTACACCCGTAAAAGACGGTTGTACAGGCCCTACAGTTGATGTAATTGTAAGCGTAGGTTCTGAGCCTGTTCTTGATCCCAATCTTAATAAGAGTGTCTGCAGCAATACCGCGACAGGGCTGATCCTTAAGGAAGCAGCCGGCAGCGTTATCCCGACACATTATAACATTATTTCAATAAACGTAGAGGCAGGACTCAGTGCTGCCGCAGGAAACGCCGTTATTCCGAATGCAATATCGCCGGCAAATTACCTGTCGGCTGATATGTTTGCCAACCTTACAGGCGTGAACAAAAATGTTACCTACAGGGTACAGCCTGTTCTGGCTCCGAATTGCTTTGGAGCACCTGTGGATGTAATAATTACTATTCGTCCTCAGCCGGTAATTGTTCCGGGTCAGACAAAAATTGTTTGTTCAGGTGTTCCGATCGGAAAAGAGATCTTTCTGATCCCTGCCAATACACCGGCAGGCACTCTCTTCAACTGGGGTCTTCCGGCAATGTCCGATGCCTCGGTACAGGGGACAGCCGGAGTAAATGTAGCAGCCGATCCTGCTTTGGCAATTCATATTAATGATGCTTTAAATAATTATTCTTCTGCACCGATCACGGCAACCTATACTGTTACACCCACAAGTTCGTTTGGTTGTGCCGGGAATCCTGTTCCGGTTATCATTACGATCAACCAGGAGCCTGTTCCCCAGCCAATTGCAGGACGGGTCGCTCTTTGCGTCGGAGAAAAGAATATAGTTTATAATGTGAACCCCGTTGGCGGTTCATCGTTCCACTGGACTGTTGCTCCTGCAGTTGGCAGCATAACATTTGACTTCAACACTAATGCAATTCTTATTGATGCTGCTCTTGTTGCCGGTTCCGGAAACATTACAGTTTATGAAACCAATTCACTTGGTTGTTCAGGTGATATTTCCACCCAGCCGGTGCAGGTTTATGTACAGCCGGCTCCTGAAAATATAGTTGGTGATGCCACTGTGTGCGCATTAAGTACTCATACTTACAGTGTAACTAACCGTGCTGGTTCAGTCTATACCTGGACAGTACCCGGAGGAGCAGCAATTATAGGTGATCCTTCAGCAAACTCAATATCTATAGTTTTTGGAAATGTGGGAGGAACCATTCTTGTCAGGGAAACAAATATTGCAGGTTGTGTAACCAATCATAATCCGTTTGCAGTATCAGTCAGTCCTCTGCCAACTGCCAACATAAGCAATGGCGGCAACATGTGCGACGGTGGAACCAGACCTCTCAGTGTTGCATTTACCGGAACAGCTCCATTCAATTTCACTTATGCCATAAATGGAGTTTCCCAGGTACCGATATCGACAAACAGTAATCCTTATATTATTAATGCCACTTTAGCCGGCACTTATACTATAGTAAATATTACTGATAATACCGGCTGTACAAATACAGGTTCGGGGAGCACCACAATCACTTACTTCCCGAAACCTACAGGTATAATAAGCGGAGGAGGTGAATTATGCAGAGGGAGTTCGGCTACGCTCACTTTGGCATTTACGGGTGTGGCACCGTTCACTTTCACATATACTGACGGAACCACTCCTGTCACCGTGACAGGTCATCCGAATAATGTATACACCGCAAGCGTATCACCTCTTGTGAATTCAACTTACACACTTACCTCACTTACCGATTTCAACAATTGTACAGGAGTGTTATCAGGTTCAGCAGTGATAAATGTCAACCTGCCGCCTTCACTTTCGCTTACAGGAACAAACCTTATTTGTTATAATGTTGCTACCGGCGCGGTTGATATGACTATTTCAGCCGGAACCGCTCCATTCGGTATCGCATGGACAGGTCCCAACGGATTTACTTCGCCAACAGAAGATATTTCAGGACTCAACGAAGGTTATTATGCTGTAACCGTAACCGATTCAAAGGGATGTATTGCCACGGCTAATATTACGCTAACACAACCTCCGGTTCTTAACGGAACCGTTGCTTCCACCAACGTTACATGTTTCGGTGCAAGCGATGGTACAATTACAATATCAGGTGCAACAGGAGGGACAGGCACTTACGGATATACGATCAACGGAGGTACTACATGGGCAGGATCAGGAACATTTACCAGCCTGGCTCCGGGTACATATAATGTTCAGATCAGAGATGCCGTAAATCCCACATGTATCCTTGTTCTTAACAACACCCTTGTCCTTACAGGTCCTGCTGTGCTGAATGCCACCGTAACAAAGACTGATATTACCTGTTTCGGTGCAAATAACGGATCAATAATAATTTCCGGAGCAACGGGTGGCTATGGAACCTACCAGTACACAATTAATGGTGGAACGACATGGCTCGGCTCAGGCAATTTCACAAATCTGACTCCCGGTACATATAATGTAAGAATCCGTGATGCAGTCAATACAAGTTGTGCCTTAACTCTTAACCCGGCCCTGATTGTAACAGAACCACCGGTTCTTACCGCAACAGTCAACAGGACAAATATTTCATGTTTCGGATCAACTGATGGCACAATAACAATATCAGCTGCAGCAGGCGGACACGGAACTTATGAATACAGTATAAACGGAGGAGGTTCATGGCAGGCAACCGGAAACTATACCGGATTAACACCCGGAACTTATAACGTTCAGATAAGGGACGCTGCGTATACAGGTTGTTATATTGTTCTTAACAATGCACTTGTGCTGACCCAGCCTTCGGTGCTCACTGCTACGCTGGCATCAACAAATGTAACATGCAATGGTGCAAATGACGGAACAATTAGTATAACCGGAGCTTCGGGTGGATATGGGACCTACGGATATTCGATAGATGGAGGTGGCAGTTGGCAGTTGGCAAATATTTTCAGTAACCTGGCACCCGGAACCTATGATGTAAGGATCAGGGATGCAGCAAACATCTCATGCGTTATAATTCTTAATGCTGGATTGCAGATCACAGAACCTGCTGCACTGATGGCGACTGTAGTGGATACAGATATTTCCTGCTTCGGAGCAAGTAATGGAGTTATAACAATAACAAACTCAGCCGGTGGTTACGGAACATTCCAGTACAGCATCAACGGAGGATCAACATGGCAGGATTCACCTGTCTTTTCTTCACTTTCTGCAGGCTCATATGATGTCAGGATAAGAGACAGGTCACATCCGTTATGTGTTGTGATCCTGAATCCTGCAGTTGTGATAACCGAACCGGCGCAGTTGGCAGCGGCAGTTGGCAAAACAGATGTGACATGTTTTGGTGCCAATGATGGGACAATTACGATTTCCGGTGCAGCCGGAGGGTATGGTTCATACCAGTACAGCATCAACGGTGGAGCTTCATGGCAGGGATCAGGCAGTTTTACAGGACTTGCACCCGGCAGTTACAATGTCAGGATGAGAGATGCCCTGAATCCGGCCTGTACTATCATACTTAATCCTGCACTACTAATAACCCAGCCGGCTATTCTTTCAGCAACGGTTGCCAGGACAAATGTAACATGCAACGGAGCAGCCGATGGTACAATTACAATAAGCGGCGCTGCCGGAGGTTACGGAACCTATGAATACACTATAAATGGAGGGGCAACCTGGCAGGCTTCAGGCAATTACACAGCACTGAATCCGGGATTCTATAACGTAAAGATCAGGGATGCTGCACAGATAACTTGTGTAGTCACCCTCAATGCCTCGCTTAACATAACGGAGCCGGCAATATTGTCAGCCAATGTTGCAAGAACCAATGTGACATGTTTCGGTGCAAATGATGGATCGATAACAATCACCAATCCATTGGGCGGTTACGGAACGTATGAATATAGTATTAATGGCGGGTCAACATGGCAGGCATCGGGCACTTATATAAATCTTGCACCTGCAACCTATAATGTCCAGATCAGGGATGCAGCAAATCCAGCATGTTTGATCACATTGAACGGGGCATTGATTATTACCCAGCCGGTGCAGTTGACAGCGGCAGTTGGCAAAACAGATGTTTCATGTTTTGGAGCAAATAATGGTATTATTACAATAACAAGTCCGGCCGGCGGATCGGGTACATATCAATATAGTGTCAATGGCGGTACCACATGGTCAGCCATAGGAAATTTCACCAGCCTCGCTCCCGGAACATACGATGTCAGGATGAGGGATGCTGCTTATACAGGATGCTTTATTATTCTCAATCCGGCATTGGTAATAACCCAACCAGCGGTGCTCAATGCCACCCTTTCAAGTATAAATGTGACCTGTTTTGGTGCAACCGACGGATCGATATCAATTACAAATCCTACAGGCGGTTATGGCACTTATGAATATACAGTTAATGGCGGAGGTGCATGGCAGGCTTCAGGAAGCTTCACAGGACTTGGTCCGGGAACCTATAATGTCCAGATAAGGGATGCAGCACACTCTGGTTGTATAATCGTTCTTAACAATGCACTTGCTATTACTCAGCCTGCTATTCTGAAGGCAACTGTTACACCAACAATGGTGACATGCAATGGTGCAAATGATGGTATCATTGCAATAACAGCTCCTTCAGGCGGGTTTGGTACTTATGAATACAGCATCAATGGTGGAACAACCTGGCAGGCATCCGGTACATTCAATGGTCTTGCTCCTGCTAATCTATGATGTAAGAATAAGGGATGCCGTAAATCCGGCATGCGAAATAGTTTTGACCCCGGGGTTACAATAACAGAACCGGCAATATTGAGCGCTGTTGTGGCTTCAACTGATATATCCTGTTTCGGGGCGAATAACGGGATCATAAATATCACCTCACCGACAGGCGGCTATGGTACTTATGAATACAGCAACAACGGAGGGGGCACTTGGCAGTTAACCGGGACTTTCTCTTCGCTGGCTCCCGGAACCTATGATGTACGGATCAGAGACAGGGCACACATCACCTGTGTGATTGTTCTTGATCCGGCGCTGGTAATAACACAACCTGCGATCCTTTCAGCAACAGTTACAAGTACAAATGTTAATTGTAATGGTGCAAATGACGGCACAATAACTATTACAAATCCGCTTGGCGGCTATGGAACCTATGCTTATACGATAAATGGCGGAGCTTCGTGGCAGACAACAGGTACATTCACCAACCTGTCTCCGGGCAACTATAACGTAAGGATAAGGGATGCAGCTCATACTTCATGCGAGATCATACTTAATCCTGCACTTCTCATTACCCAGCCCGCCAAGTTGGCAGGAGCAGTTGGCAATACGAATGTTACATGTTATGGCGCCAACGACGGAACCATAACTATAACCTCGCCAACAGGCGGCTACGGAACATATGAATACAGCATTGACGGAGGCGCCAACTGGCAGGCATCAGGTAACTTTACTGCACTTGCCCCCGGCTTCTATAATGTCCAGATAAGAGATGCAGCTCATCCGACATGCATTGTGACATTAAATGGTTCGCTGCGGATAACTGAACCTGTCCAGTTGGCAGCGGCAGTTGGCAAAACAGATGTTACATGTTTTGGTGCAAATGATGGAAGAATAACAATTTCAGGCGCAACAGGCGGGTATGGCACATACGAATATTCAATAAATGGAGGTGGCAGTTGGCAGTTGGCAAATAATTTCAACGGCCTCGCACCGGGCACCTATGATATCAGAATCAGGGATGCCGCCAATACAGGATGCGTAATTATTTTGAATCCTGCCCTTGTAATCACCGAACCGGCGCAGTTGTCAGCGACAGTTGGCAAAACAGATGTTACATGCTTTGGTGCCAATAACGGGGTTATTACAATCACAGGTGCTGCCGGAGGATATGGTACGTATGAATATACGATAAACGGAGGAACAAACTGGTCAGGTCTCAATAATTTCAGCAACCTTGCTCCGGGTACTTATAATGTAAGGATCAGGGATGCTGCAAACATAGCATGTACTGTAACACTTAATCCTGCACTTGTGATTACCCAACCAGCTGTTCTGACAGCAGTTGTTACTAAAACCAATGTGACCTGTTTCGGAGGCAGTGATGGTACAATAACAATCACCAATCCGACAGGAGGTTATGGAACTTATGAATACAGTATCAACGGAGGAGGATCATGGCAGGTATCTGGTGCTTTTACCGCACTGGTTCCGGGAAATTACAATGTGCGGATGCGGGATGCGGCTAATATCACGTGTATTATTGTTCTGGATAATGCTCTTCAGATCACTCAGCCTGCAGTTTTAAATGCAGTTGTGACACTAACCATGGTTACATGTAATGGTGCTAATGACGGTATCATTACAATTACTGTTCCCTCTGGGGGTTCTGGTACTTATGGATACAGTATCAACGGAGGTACAACATGGCAGGCCTCAGGCACATTTGCAGGACTTGCACCCGGAACATTTGATGTCAGGATAAGAGATGCTGCCAATATTGGCTGCGTCATAACATTGAACCCGGCACTTGTAATTACAGAACCTGCAATACTGAATGCTGTTGTTTCTTCAACTAATGTAACCTGTTTCGGAGCTAATAACGGAATTATAAGCATTACATCTCCGAGCGGCGGCTATGGCACTTACGAATACAGCAACAATGGCGGAGGTACATGGCAGCTGTCAGGAACATTCTCATCGCTTGCTCCCGGCACCTATGATGTACGTATCAGAGACAGGGCACACATTTCCTGTGTGACAGTTCTGAATCCGGCTCTGGTAATAACACAACCTGCTATCCTTTCAGCAACAGTAACAAGTACAAATGTTAACTGCAATGGTGCTAATGACGGGACAATTAATATTACCAATCCTGTCGGAGGATATGGAACCTACGCATTTACTATCAACGGAGGCACTACATGGCAGACCTCAGGGACTTTCAATTTCCTGGCTCCCGGTACTTATAATGTCAGGATAAGAGATGCAGCAAATATCACATGTGAGATTATTCTCAATCCGGCCCTTGTTATTACCCAGCCGGCAAAGCTTGCTGCTGCTGTAAATAGTACCGCCGTTACATGTAACGGCGCTAACGACGGCACAATATCCATTACAGCTCCGACAGGCGGATATGGAACCTATGAATACAGCATTAACGGTGGAACAAGCTGGCAGGCTGGAGGAAGCTTTACTGCCCTTGCCCCCGGATTCTATAATGTTCAGATCCGTGATGCAGCTCATCCTTTATGTATAGTAATACTGAATGGTTCGTTGAGGATCAGTGAACCTCCTGTACTAACAGCCAATGTTTCACAGACAAATGTAACCTGCAACGGTGCAAATGACGGAACCATTACAATTACATCGCCGATGGGAGGCTATGGTACATACGAATATTCAATAAATGGAGGTGGCAGTTGGCAGTTGGCAAATATTTTCAACAGTCTCGCACCAGGCACCTATGACGTCAGAATCAGAGACGCCGCTCAAACAGGTTGTGTAGTTGTTCTGAATCCTGCGCTGGTGATCACCGAACCGGCAATGCTTGCCGCAACAGTAACATCTGTTAATGTCGGCTGTTTCGGAGCAAATGACGGATCAATCTCGATATCTGCACCTTCGGGTGGTTATGGAACTTACCAGTACTCAGTCAATGGCGGTACGACATGGCAGGGCTTTGGAAACTTCACCAACCTGACTCCCGGATCCTATAATGTCAGGATCAGGGATGCTGCAAATATCGCCTGTGTTGTTACTCTCAATCCGGCGCTGGTTATTACACAGCCTGCAATTCTTGCAGCAAACATTGCGAGCGCGAATGTATCATGTTTCGGAGGCAATGATGGCACAATTACAATCAGTGGTGCGACAGGCGGTTACGGCACATATGAGTACAGTATAAATGGAGGCGGATCATGGCAGGCAACAGGAAACTTTACCGGCCTTACCCCCGGATCGTACAATATTCTTATAAGAGATGCTGCTCATACAAGCTGCCTGGTTGTCCTGAATAATTCCTATATCATTACCCAACCGGCAATGCTTTCGGCAACGATAGCCAAAACGGATGTTTCCTGCAATGGTAACAATGATGGTAAGATAAACATCACTTCTCCGGCAGGAGGCTATGGGACCTATGAATATTCAATAAACGGAGGCACCTCATGGCAGGCATCAGGCAACTACTCAAACCTTGCCCCTGGATCTTATGATATCAGGATAAGAGACGCGGCACATACATCATGCTCGGTAATTCTCTATCCAAACCTGCTGATCACCGAACCGATCACTCTTTCGATGTCATCAACGGGGAATGTACTTCTCGATTGTTTCGGGGATATTGATGGAATGGGTACATTCTATGCTTCAGGCGGAACAATGCCATACTCTTTCGTTGTAGTTTCCAACACAACCGGCGGAACAATTGCTGCTCCGGGATTCAATTCCCAGACATTCTTCAATGCGGGGGCAGGTTCTATCACTGTAAGTGTTGTTGATTTCAACGGATGCTCGGCACAGGCGACAATCAATATCACCCAGCCGGCTGTTCTTAATCCGGGAACTATAGCAGCCGATCAGGTTGTATGCTACGGGGATAATCCTGCAACACTTACTGAAACCTCGGCTCCGAATGGCGGTCCTGCTGTTTATGTCTATCAATGGCAGTCGTCGACGAACATTGGAGGACCATTTATAAATATTGCAGGGGCAACACTGAATCAGTATACACCTCCGGCAGGAGCAACATACACTCTCTATTACAGGAGGATGGTTACTTCAGGTACCTGCATGCCGGTTTACAGCAATGTTGTCCAGATCCTTGTGAATCCACGTCCGGTTGCATTTCTTACCGGCGGCGAAACAATATGCCCGGGATTAAGCTCAGTGATCAGGGTCAACATGCTGGCAGGCACAGGTCCGTTCACAGTGGAGATTGCAAATCATGGGATTGTAAATAATTACGTCAGCGGTGCCGATATTGTTGTGACACCTGCTGTTACAACCACATACAGTCTAATCAGGGTAAGGGATGCCAACAACTGTGAGGTTGTAGCTCCTTCACCTAATCTGAACGGTACAGCAACTGTTATTGTCAGCAGTCTGCCGACGATAACATCATTTACACCTTCACCTGCTGTGTGCGAGTTTACCCTTGCAAGCTTCAAAGTAACTGCATCAGGCACAAACCTGACATATCAGTGGTTTGTAAACCAGGGATCAGGCTTCAATGCCGTTGTTGACGGAGGTACATATTTCGGCGCACTGACACCGACATTACAGATATTCAATACGGTCAGAACAATGAATGGCTATGTTTATCATGTTGTTGTGTCAGGATGCGGAACAAACGTAACATCAGCTGATGCAACGTTCACAGTCAATACGGCTCCCGAAATAACCCTTCATCCGAATGATTCAACAGTTTGTCTTGGCAATAACGCCATAATGGAAGCTGATGCGACAGGAACCAATGTAACATGGAAATGGTATGTTAATAAAGGCTCCGGATTTGTTCTTTCTGTTGATGATGCCAATTTCAGCGGCTCAGCAACCAGGACACTTACAATTACAAATGCTCAGGCTTCCTTTAATAACTGGGTATTCAGGGCAGTGGCAACAGGTATCTGCGGAGCCCCTGTCAGTACAAACTTTGCAGTTCTGAGAGTTATTAATCCTCCGGCGGTAACACTTCAACCCGTTGCAAGAACGATCTGCGAAAACGGTTCTACCTCCTTCCTTGGAAACGGAACAGGGTATAATTCACTTCAGTGGCAGTTATTCTCAGGAGGTGTATGGACAAACCTTACAGATAATGCGATCTATATCGGAACAAACACACAACAGCTTGCAATAATGAGTGCTCCTGTTGGTTTTAACGGCAATCAGTACCGTCTGGCTTTGATATCAGCCTGCACCACCACATATACTAATGCGGCAACGATCACAGTCAATGCAAATCCTGTTGTTAACTTCAGCGCCATTGATCCGATAGCAGCCTGCGGCGGAGTGCCATTAGTAATAAATGGTAATCCAACCGGAGGTTCAGGTATTTATTCACAGCACCGCTGGACGGGTGATGTAGGTCCTCTGAATAGTTATACTGTTCAGTCACCGACCTTCAACTCGCTTATCACTGGTACCTATAACCTTAACTACAGGGTAACCGATAGCAGAGGATGTACATCCAATGATGATGTTGCAGTAATCGTCGACAGTCCATCAGCCCAGTTCACCCAGGATGCAGATTACGGTTGTACCCCGCTTACTGTAAGGTTCACAAAGGACATGACCGGTCTTGCAAAATGGTGGTGGAACTTCGGTGATGGTTCGCCTCTCGATTCACTCAATGCAAACCCGGTCCATACTTTTGTAAACAGCTTACCAGGTTCTATAGCATATTATAATGTAAAACTCAGAGTAAGATCGACCGGAGGGTGTTTTGCCGAATTCACTTCAACAATAACGGTTTACCCTGCAGTTGACGCAACCTTCACACCGAATGTTCCGATAATCTGCAGCGGCAATTCGATCACATTCACAGCTTTGTCGGGAGCAACCAGGTATTTCTGGGAGTACGGCGATGGTGCATCAGGTTATGCTACCAACATATCAGCCCACCTGTATACCAACCTCACCGCAGGTCCGGTTGTTCATACAGTGAAGCTTACAACAACATCATTTTATAACTGTGTTGATGTAAAGACGTTTGATATTACCGTAATGCCTGTTCCGATCCCGCAGTTCACAGCAGTTCCTTTGACACAGGTGTTCAATGCTGCGGGAAATCCGGTAACCTTCACGAATACTACCAATCCGGGTACATGGAACTGGTTCTGGAAGTTCGGTGACAATACAACTTCAACCGCTATGAATCCGGTTCACAGTTATACGAATGTAGGAACGTTCACTGTAACACTTATTGCAAACAACGCAAACTGTTCAGACAGTGTTAAACACAATGTAAGCGTTGTACCTCCTGCACCCGTAGCGAATTTTGATTCAATACCGTCAGGATGTGCCCCGTTGTCGGTCATTATTAACAATACATCATTGAATACAAGTGTTCCGGGGACAACCTACCAGTGGGATTTCGGAGACGGAAGTCATTCAACAGCTAAAAATCCGACATATACCTATTTCACACCGGGTACTTACAGGATCGAGCTTGTTGTCACTGGTCCGGGCGGAACCTCAATGAAAACCCAGGTTGTCAATGCATATGCTTCACCTAAGGCATACTTTGAGGTCACCCCGCCGATGGTTTATGTGAACGACGAAAGGGTAAGATGCTTTAACCTGAGCCAGGGTGCCACTTCGTATCTCTGGGACTTTGGCGACGGCGATACCTCGAAGCTCAAGGAGCCTTATCACAGGTATATGGAAGAAGGAGTATTTGATATCACGTTGTGGGCATATTCGAGCAATGGCTGTTCGGATCAGTATAAACTTTCTCCGGCAGTCACAGTTGAGCCTGTTGGTGAGATAAGGTTTTCAACGGTCTTCATACCAAATAAGACAGGTCCGATCGAAAGAACCGATCTGCCAACAGGAGGTGTTGAAGCTGACCAGTTCTTCTATCCGCCAATACGTCAGAAGGTGCTGAAATACAAGCTTCAGATCTTCAACAGGCTTGGAGTGCTGATCTTCCAGAGCAATGATATAAATGTCCCGTGGAACGGCTATTACAAGGGCAAGTTGTGTCAGCAGGGAGTTTATGTATGGTATGTCGAAGGGAAATATGCCGACGGCAAGCCGTTCAAGATAGTAGGGAATGTGACCTTACTCCAGTAAGCGGCCTCACCCCAAACCCCTCTCCTGAAGGAGAGGGGCTTAAAAACCAAGGCTCACCTCCTTGGAGAGTCTGCCACGCTCTGCGTGGGGCTGGGGATGGGTTAATAGTATTTACAGCAGGAAAACATATTTTTATCAGTTTAACAGAAGCCCGTTGATGAGACGGGCTTCTTTATTGGTACGGGGTCCAAGGTCCGGGGTTCGGGGAAAACCGGTTTGGTACGAGGTCCAGGCAAAACCGATTTGGTACGAGGTCTGAGGTCCGGGGAAACAGGATAAGAAATCATTGCTAATCGAGGCCGGCTTTTTCTCTATATTGAATTAGTTTTCTGAGTTTTGCAGATAAAGTGTTAATTTTTAATAGAAGATTCTCGAATATATCATGTTCGAGATATTCAATTTCAAAAGCGATGGTTATTTGAGTCAATAGCTCTGCCAGAGATCCTTTAGAAATATAAAAGTAGTTAATCCCCTTTTTGTTCCTTCCGGATTCTTCTCCTTCAGCAATATTGGAAGGTACGCTGACAGAAGCCCTTCTTATCTGGTCTTTCAAACCGAAGTCTTTTGAGATTAATCCGATGTTTGTCACTTTGTAGATTGATACAGCTAAGTTTTTAGCCTCAGTCCACACTTCAAGGTGTTCAAAATTTCCCATGATAGTAAAGTTATTAGTTAGCACTTGATAAATACAGCAACACTAAAATAAGATTAAATCCTGAAGAATCAAAATTTTTTTCCTCCTACCCCGCACCCCATACCTAGTACCATATCTTTGATTTCCTCGCACCCCGTACCCCATACCAAATCTTTGATTTCCTCACACCCCGGACCTCATACCAAATCTTTGATTTCCACGCACCCCGGACCCCGGACCTCATACCAAATCTTTGATTTCCTCGCGCCCCGGACCCCGGACCCTATACCAAATCTTTGATTTCCTCGCACCCCGGACCCTATACCAAATCTTTGATTTCCTCATACCCCGGACCCCGGACCCTATACCAAATCTTTGATTTCCACGCACCCCGGACCCCGGACCTCATACCAAATCTTTGATTTCCTCGCACCCCGGACCCCGGACCTCATACCTTTATATTATATATCCAACCAGTCGAAAATTTTTTTTTAACTTTTTTCGAAAATAGTTGCGATTTTATTTTTTTCTGGCCCCGGCGCTTTTTAATATTGTTGTTGCAATACTTTTTGGGAGATAAAGTGCAGGCGAAAAATCTGATTGTGCAGCTTACTTAATCTGTAGAATATGTCTTGATGGAATAAATATAATGTCTAACTGCATTTAAAACCTCGTGCCTATGAGAAAAAACTGACCCCGGCGTCCGGGGAGAAGAAGCAGTCCACTCCCCGGACATTAAAAACCGGACTGCAAAGAAATAAAATAAAAAAGGGCTTATAACCCGTATGTTGAATTAGAAAATTACTTTAACAATGAAAAAACTTGTTTTTGTTATTGCAATTTGTCTGTTAGTGGCAGGTTGCGACAAATATGATTCCGGGCCGGCAGATCAGGGTCAGACAGGTAAAAGACTCCTGACAGGATCTGAAATAATACTGAAGCAGAATCTTGATCATGCTGCAAAAATAGTGGCAGATGTTATTCAGGATGAAGCTGCATTGAGAGAGTTGACATTGCTTTCCGAAGAAAACAGGGAGTTTTACAGTCTGTCATTCAGGGATCTACTGGATGAGTCGAAAAGCGCCGGCAGCTCATTTAAGAATCTCAGGGAAGGATTTCTGAACGGGTGTGCTGGAAGTGAATCCAAAGGCGGATGGGGTGAGCTGGCAAGTTACCTTGCAAAGAATGACTGCTATATCTATTGCCCTTATCCTGCCAGCTTTTACCCGAAAGGAACAAATTCTTTTACAGTAGCGGCTCATCCTATAGACAATGATGTGGAGAATACTGGTTATCGCTTTGAAGGCAGGAAAATGAAGGAAGTGACTGTCAATGAAGAATATGCCGATAAGAACATGGTGATACTTATAATGCCGAAGGATGAGGGTAGTGAAGATATCAAGGGATTAAATCGGATAAATGATCCTTCGGTTCCAAAGGGGATCCGGTATATGAAGTGAAGATTGGAAAGGTAAGATGTGCAGATTACTGTGGGGGGCTATTTGAAGGTGAACTGGAATTAAGATTATCAAGAGGATATCCTGAGTTTAATATGACGACTGGAGCAGTCACAGGTAAGTTTACAACAGTAATACCAGTCGATTATCCAAGGGATCATATGCTAAATCCGCTAATTAAATGATTGGAACAGTTCATTCAGATGGAGGTTGGTACACTATCAAATATTCCATTTGGGATACAAACTGGAGAACTGCAAAAATTCAACAATGTATATTAGCATATGAATATGATCACAGTTAAAGAATCGACAACAAGTGCGACTCGTTGGATATAAAAAGGACTCTATTAAGCTGACTGTAACTGCATCAGTAAAAACAACTTATCAGTGGAGATTTTTTAGGATTAGTCTGAATGGGATAGGGATTGGTTTTTTGCTACGAATACAATCCTGAATCGGGTGATGAAGTAAAAGATGGTTGGACTGTAAGGAAAACAAGCGCTGAGTTTAAGTTAACAACTCCAACTCAGGATAATAAATTAATCATTTGGTTATTTTAAAAAAGTCAAGAATGAACCGCAAAGAGCGCAAAGAATTAACGCAAGGATCGCAAAGAGCTACAAGACATCGTTTTAACTTTGTGGACTTTGCTACAACTCTGCGAATTTGCGGTTAATTAAAATTTTTAATAAGCTTCTATTTTCTAACGTTTTGAATTCATCGCTCTCAAGGTCTGCTGTAATCCTGCTAATATCTATAAATTTCCCCATCTTTACTAATGGTGCTGATTCACTTAAATATAGCATTTCATTCAATTACTATATGGATTTATCCGATACATATGGTCGGTGGAAATCTTTTTTCTGGAGAATTTGTTCCTCAAGATATGGTATGGAGTGAAGTATGAATTTTGGACATTACCTAGTCGCAGTCAACATACTATATTTTAATATCCTAATTGAAGAGACAAATGAAACTTTTGAAATACCTGTCGAAGAGATGGCAATTATGCAATTAGGGTCGTTATCAGGATTTCTTAGCCCTATTCAAAAAAATTGGATTGATGTTGATATTATTTTTGGATTTGTATATGGAAAAGCAAGGCATTCTATGCTTAAAAGCGATTGAATAGAATATAATCTCGCAGAAAATAGAATAACTTACTTTAATGAGAGATTACAGTTAGTTAAAGAAAAATCACTTTGGGTATCAGTGGCTGGATTAAACATTTCATTTTATCTAACTAAAAGAATTGGTATTACAAATAGATGCCAGTATTCAAGATTTAAGCAATGGAGGTACTTTCTTTTTTGTTGGTGGAGGGTTAATGTTTAAAATTTAAATACTTAATATGAGAAAATTAGGTTTATTGTTTTTCATTTTAGCTATTATTCCATTAAGTAGCCTCTCACAAGAAGACCGATTCACAATTCGATCAGGTGCAGGTTATTATGTGGATGTATTCACGGCTTAAATGATGGTCCAGTTATCTGGTTGGAGGGTGGATATAAGTTCAGTACAGGATTTTATCTTAATAGAAGGTTATCATGGCTACACTTGATTGGAAGATAGCGAAGGATTGCTTTGAAGGATTATACAACATTGCTGTTAAGGCAAATGGTGGATTTAACTTTTTCAAAACCGTATAAAATTAAAGGCCAGCATTTTCTTGAACCTGGCTTAGGGTTTAAGCTTAAAAAGAGAATATTTTTTTAAACCTGATATTAACAATTCAAACGATTCGGAGATAACATTATATTATACTAGCTATAGTACTATATTTTATGAAATAGGCTTTACAATCTGTCTCGACTATTATTACCAGTTCCAAAGTAACTTTTATATGGGATTACGGGCAGATACTAATGTAATATGGGCTCTGGGCTTTGAAGGACTTACTGTTTCCCCGCTATTCGGATTTCGATTTTAGGAATGTATCAGGAATGTATTATGTATTATGTATTATGTATTATAGGTGATGGGCTGAAAAACGGCCTTAAGGTGTAACGGCATGAAGGCATGATGGCAGAAAAGCAACAAAAAACCTCTTGGTTTTCCTCCGTCAACTCCCCCGATGGATCGGGGCAGGCTGTGTTTAACTCCGTGTCATCCTGTGGTTAAAAAGAAATTTATAAGTTAATTACAAAACTTTATGAAAGCAAAAACATTCTTTATATCCGGTTTCCTTTTCTTAATTTCTTACTCCGCTTATTCCCAGG
This sequence comes from uncultured Bacteroidales bacterium, assembly GCA_963701745.1. Lineage (GTDB taxonomy): Bacteria > Bacteroidota > Bacteroidia > Bacteroidales > VadinHA17 > LD21. The sequence continues at coordinate 61,834 of CAVPBE010000001.1, forward strand.
ATTTTGAGGAATCTAAAAACACCGTACGTATCGAAGCAGGCTACGCCTTTACAGGTTCAGGCGACCTCAATGGTTTCTGTTTTTATAACGAGTATCAGCGATCGTTCGGGAACCGGTTTAAAATTGCTCCCGGTATCGGAGTCCTGACATTCTTCTATGATTTCCTTAATAGTACATCCGAATATTCGATCTTGGTAATTAATGCAAACTGTATCAGTCTTGACCTTACCGGGTACTATTATCCTGTAAAAAATGAATACTATGATATTGAGACCGGGCTGGGTTTTTATGTCCGCAACTGGCACTGGATTTATGCCACAGGTCCGGATATATCATACAGTTCAAGAGATCTTACTCTGGGTCCGGATTCGCATGGTGATTACTTCAAAACGTCACCGGGATTTACAGTTTCGGTCGGTACCATACTGAAAATAAGCAGCAGGACCGGCATCAGCATAAGGGGTGTTTATCAGAATGACACTAACGGGGATAATTCCGTAACTGCGAGAGTGGGAGTGAAGATAATAATATAATAAAACAATCAGGGCTGAAGCCCTGGATTCTTTGAGAGTACAAATACTCCGCCTTAAAAGACGGAGTTGTTGGATACAAATCCGCTCAATCTCCCAGCTTAAACACCGGTGCTGTAACCCGGGCTTTTAAGCCGGGGATGACAGACCACCTCTCCCCATAATCCCACAGATAACGGATCAGTGCTATAACCCCGGCTTTAAAGCCGGAGTGGCAGAAACAAATAACAACCGGGCTTTAGCCCTTAAATTTAATACAATGGCATACGTAAAAAACTGGCTCCATTGCGTTTGGGGCACCAAAAACCGGATCCACTTTCTTTTACCTGAAAGAAGATTTGAGATAATAAACCATATCCGCACAAATGCAAGTTCGAAAGGGATATATATTGATTTTCTGAATGGTTATTCAGAACACCTTCATTGTCTTCTTCTGCTGAATTGCGATCATACATTGTCGAAGGTGATGCAACTGATTAAAGGTGAATCATCTTTCTGGATAAACAGGTGCAAGATTGTAAAAACAAAGTTTGAGTGGGCGGATGAATATTATGGTGTATCGGTAAGTGAATCTCATCTTGATGCCGTCAGAGAATATATCAAAAACCAGGAAGAGCATCACAGAAAAAGGACATGGGTCGAAGAGTGTGATGAGTTTATTGAAAAATATGGGTTTGGTAAATATCAGGGCTAAAGCCCGGGATTCTTAGAGAGATCTAATTCTCCGCCTTAAAAGGCGGAGTTGTTGGATACAAATCCGCGCTATCTCCCTGATCAAACACTGGTGCTGTCATCCCCGGCTTTCAAGCCGGGGATGACAGAGCACCTCTCCCCACAACCCACAGATCAGGGATCAGTGCTGTAACCCCGGCTTTCAAGCCGGGGATGACAGAGCACCTCTCCCCACAACCCACAGATCAGGGATCAGTGCTGTAACCCCGGCTTTCAAGCCGGGGATGACAGAGCACCTCTCCCCACAACCCACAGATCAGGGATCAGTGCTGTAACCCCGGCTTTCAAGCCGGGGATGACAGAGCACCTCTCCCCACAACCCACAGATCAGGGATCAGTGCTGTAACCCCGGCTTTCAAGCCGGGGATGACAGAGCACCTCTCCCCACAACCCACAGATCAGGGATCAGTGCTGTAACCCCGGCTTTCAAGCCGGGGATGACAGAGCACCTCTCCCCACAGCCCACAGATCAGGGATCAGTGCTGTAACCCCGGCTTTCAAGCCGGGGATGACAGAGCACCTCTCCCCACAACCCACAGATCACGGATCAGTGCTGTAACCCCGACTTTAAAGCCAGGGTCATGGATCCTCACAACTGAAGAGGCTTTAGCCCTTACATATTTCACTCCGAACCTGATAATATTATTGATAGATATGCAGTTATATACAAAAGGTATCTTATGAAAAAGCTGATTTTATTTTTATTAACCTCCTTTTTTATTTTTTCCTGCGACAACGAGCCCTCAAAGAACCAGCTTCTCGAAGCAAAAATCGATGGTCAGTATTTCTCTTTCACCGGCACCGCCGATAAGTACACAGATTATGTCAACAGCCTGAAGACTGGCTACGAATACCAGGTTTATAACCACGACAGGCACTCAATAATTATTGAAGCATATGACAGCACCTTCACAAAAATCATCTTTAACTTTCCTGAATTCACCGCCAATTATATTGTCGAGCTCACCGGCGGCCAGTCAAAAACTTATGAGGGTGTTTCTGGAAGATTCAGAATACTCGGACCCGAAAATGGTAATCTGAGAGGTGACTTCTATTTTAAGGCCAAGAACATTTTGAATCCTCTCGATTCAGTTATTATAACCGACGGTTACTATGATATCTTCCTGAAAAACTCTGATCGCACTTTTCCAAAGTAATGTACTATGTATTAAAGGCGATTTATTATGTATTATTTTGACTTAGTGTTTTACGGGTTGAAATTAAAATGGAAGTCAATTCTGAAGCCTCTTTGGTTAAACTGATTAATTCTTCTTTAAATCTCTCGAATAAAAGGCCTTTGTCATAGATTAATTCAAGCCACATTAATGATTCATCAGCTTCTTCAATACAAATACTGATCTTAGCTATAAAAGCCGCCTTACTTTGTCCAAGCCTGGCTGCTCTGTAGTTTGAACTTACCGATGTTGAACATCTTATTAGCTGACCTCTGACATGATTTTTTAAGTAACTCCCATATAGTGAATTGCTTAAATCAATGCAATCATATCCAAACTTTTTTGTTCGTTTAAGCATTTCCTTAGCATCCATAGCAGATAGTTTAATTACATAATACATATAACATAATACATAATCCATCAAAAGAAGTCCCCGGAAGTAAATCAGCACAACCTCCCGGGGACAGGGTCAGGGCGACCCACCGTTTATAACGGAGAAAGTCAAGCACAAGGATTGTTGCAGCGAGATGTGCCTGACGGGATTGAAATTGAAGACCTTAGCATTCTAATTGTATTCTTTCTCGGTAACATATGATTTTCTTAAATGACAATACCTTATCTTAAGTCCATCATCCCTGATTTCACTTACGATCCTCTTTACAGATCTCTTGCTTATTCCAAGCCTAAAGGCTAAATCGTCAGGAGAACCGGTACTTTTTAAATCAGCCAGCCTAAGAATCCTGACTTTCAGATTTACTCTGTTAATCCTGGTCATATCAAGTAAAATTTCAGTTAGCACACTGACAGTCACACTATAAATATAATAAATTTCATCTGAAAAGCAAATTATTTTAGGAAAAGATTCAGGAAATATTTAGTAAAATTTTCCAAAAAATCAGTATTGGTAATATTTTGCTATGATTGGTACTTTTTTGCAGGTGTTTTTGGAAATTGAAATTTTTAAAATGGGTAAAAAAGGGGTTTAGGGACGATTTTCTTTCGCCTGTCGTCTCTTTAAAACCCACCCCAACCCCTCCCAGGAGGGGATCCATTTTATTTTCTGACGCCTGGTGCCTGTCGACTTTTTAAAACCTTTCCGTTTGCTTCGTAAACATTTCGTAATACCTTCCCTTCTTTTCCATCAGTTCCAAGTGAGTTCCGGTTTCGGTGATCGCTCCGTTTTCAAGCACTATTATCCTGTCGGCAAGTGTTACATTGGTAAAGCGGTGGGTTATAAGAATTGAGGTGCGCCCGCCGACAATTTCGCGGAACTTGCTGAAAATATCATATTCAGTATCGGCATCAAGAGAGCTTGAAGGTTCATCGAGGATAAGGACCGGAGCCTGCCTGAAAAGAGCTCTGGCAAGAGCTATTTTCTGCCACTCACCCCAGCTCAGCTCGCGACTGTCGTCAAAAAGCGTCCCGATGACAGTATCGTAACCCCTTGGAAGATTGTTTAGCAGAACATCGACACCGGCAGATGAAGCAGCCTCTTTTATTTTACTGATCGAATCTTTTGTTTCAATGTTGCCCATTCTTATATTTTCACCCGCTGAAAGGTTATATAGCATGAAATCCTGAAAAACGACTGAGAAGAATTTTCTGTATTCCCCAGGATCCATTGTCCTTATATCATTCCCATCCCATTTAACGCTCCCCTTATCTGGATCATAAAGACGGGCAAGCAATCTCACAAGGGTGCTCTTTCCTGCCCCGTTGGGTCCCACAAGGGCAACAATTTCACCTTTTTTGATGCTGAAGGATATATTGTTGACTGTGGGATTCTGATTTCCCGGATATGTGAATGACAGTTTCTCCACGTTTATCTCTGATTTCAGGTCAGCAGGAGTTCTTACCGGAGGTTGGGCAGTTACATTTTCTTTAAGGTCGAGGAACTCGAAGGTATCGCCTATAAACAATCCGTCTTCATAAAGACCGGCAAGTGAGCTGAACAGGTCTTTAATGTATGTCATTCCCTGCCTGAAAGCGAGAAGGAACATTGCCATCTGGCCAAGTGTCAGCTTTCCGCTGATGGTCTGGTGTGCAATAATTATAAGCAGAACAAGGATTGCTGATGCCTTAACTGCATCCGAGACTAGTTCAATCAGGGTTCTTTTTCTTAAAATATTGAGCTCTTCTTCTTTCTGCCGGTTAAATGACTTTTTAAATAGTGAAATAAAATAGTCACCTAGCCCAAAAAGTCTGATCTCCCTTGACGGCCTGTCGCCCGTCAGAAGCCAGCTGAAATAAGCCGATTTCCTTGCTTCAGGTGTCTGTTCTCTTTGAAAATGATAAAGTATATCTGCATAATGAAGTCTGAGCCAGATACCCGGAATATTGACCACCAGCAGAAGAAGAGCCACTCCCCAGTGAAGTGTGATCAGCAGTCCTGCCATAAGTATCAAGGAAAGTAGTCCGCGGAACATGGAAACAATGTTGTTCAGAATGCTGTTGGGCCGCCATGGAGCTTCAGATGTTGCCCTGGAAAGACAATCATAATAGCCGGGGTGCTCAAAGTTAATTAGATCGAGCCGTACTGCTTTGGAATGCAGAAGTCCGTACATGTATCCTTCAAGCTTCACCGATTGCTTGCTGCGGACATAATTTCCCGAGTCGGTTGAGACCTCATCAAGGAAGTACACAACAACCACTGCTATTATCATCGGAATTATATTTGCAGCTGATCCGGCTGATACTGCTTGTGTTATTTCGTCAATAAGAAGCTTTATCAGCCAGACGAGAATAAGTGGAAGAAAGCTCTGGAGAACAGAGATCACAATATTAACGGTTGCCCAGCCCGGGGCACTGTCCCAGACCAGGTTAAGGGCTTTTCTGAAGAGTGCGATCTTACCTTTCATACCGATTTCAACCCTTTAGATTATATTGAAAAAGAAGATAAATTAACCGCAAAGGTCGCTAAGTTTTTACGCCAAGATCGCAAAGAATCTATTATTTTCATTTTGACTTTGCGTGCTTTGGGATATCTCTGCGTGCTTTGCGGTTAAAAGAATCTTTTAACCCTGTAAAATTGCGAAATAATCCGTACCAATAACCTGTTCAGGCTATAATTTGGTTTTTTATTGATGTATTTTTCGGGAGATACTGGTTTCCCTTCAGGATTTTCGACTCTTACCACTTTCCCTGCTATCTGCTCGAGAAGAACAGGCTCATCCTCGGCCAGGCTGCTGTCGCCCCTTGTTACATAATATTTCTGGTGTTTTGTAATATAAGTACTTACAAGCCTGTGAACGACAATCCCTGAGTCTCTTTTCCAGGCTATGATCTCTCCCCGGACAGGTTCAGTACCAGGTTTTAATGGTTCGATAAAGATCACCGAGCCCGACTTTATAGACGGATACATGCTGATGCCTTCCGCTTTAACCCTGATGGTCTTTCCTTCAGCAAGAAGCCTGAATCCAATATCTTTTAAAATTGTATAAGACAGGTGATCCTTACTCATTCCTGAGAATATATTCGATTATGCTCCTGTCGGGTTTGAAAGAGAGCGTTGATACGGGGATCTTTGAACACATCATTGAAACAGATCCAAGGAATCGGGCAATCATATCAGGACTGTAATTGTGCTGAATGCAGTTCGAAACCACCATGCTTACTGCAGACGCCTCCCTTACAGGTATCATGACATTTTCATCGCCATGCCCGATAAGGAAGATTCTGTCAATCGGAGCATCGCGGGGGACATCATTTTTATATACAGGAGTATTGAACATCCTGAAAACACCCTTATCATTCCTTATAATAAGCCTGTCGTCGTGAATGACCTGGGCGCCTATATTGTCCCACAGTAATGCCATGGTTGTCTTACCCCTGCCTGATACACCGCTGAACAGATATCCGCGGCCATTGTAATAAACGCCGGAAGCGTGGATCATTAAATCAGTATTTATTGCAGTCAGGTAGTAAAGGATCAGCCCATCGAGCGGATATTCCATTGGGTCGGTTTCCCATCCTGCATTTTCAATATAAAGATCCCATTCCCTGAGTGCAAGAGAACACTTAAGGGTCGCTTTCTTCGAGGGAGAATCAGGGAAATTTGTAATTATAAGCAAATCTCCGTTCTGCTTGTAAACACTCCAGAAATTATTGCTCCTGGTAATTTTATAACCGTTTATTTCGACAACATAGGGAGCAACAAATACTCTCTCGGCCTCCTCACCCGGTTTAAGACTTCCATGATGTACCCTGATCCTGACATCATATGCCTGATGATGAACTATATTATTCCTGAACCTCGGAGATGGCACAAGCTCAGGACCGTCTTCTGCAGACTCAAGCCTTATATTATAGCCGGCTATGTTCAGATTATAGTTTCTCATTCTGATCTCTGGTTGTTTTTGCATGTTATAAAAACCCAGGCTGGTTCCCCTATAACTAACAGTATTTTGCAATCTTCAGAGTAAATTAATTTAAATTAAGAAGCGACTCTGAAGAATAACGGTAAATCTATAAAAATATTATATTAAATATTGATGATGAGATAATTACTCATATCATTTATGAATGAAAAGACATCTTTCTCTGCTGAGTCTTGATCAATCTCATATTCTTCTGTGAGTTTATTGATGATCTCTTCGACATTTCGTTTCCCGTCAATCAGCTCCCAGATAAATGCTCCTGATTCGTTCAGGGTATAAACACTGTTCATATCAGCTATGTTATTCGCCACAGGGACAAGGACATATTCACTTCCCGTTTTTCTTGTTACGATGTTTGGAGAATGGTTATAAACTGATTTAAGTGTTATCACCGGATTTCATTTTAACAGGCAAATGTATTAAAATAAATGGTTCATTTTCTTACCTTCGCAAAAACCAAAAATTATGGGCAAGAAGGGTAAGGGCAAGGGCAAGGAGAAATACAATCAGCGGTCCGGCGAGAGGATTTATATTACAGGGACAGTCGACATGACAAGGATGGGCTATGGTTTTATTTCATCTGACGATATCGAGGATGATGTATTTGTCTCTGCAAGAAATCTTAATACGGCTTTACATGGAGATAAAGTAAAGGTGTGGCTCTATGCCAGGAGAAAAGGGGCAAGGCCAGAGGGTGAAGTCGTTGAGATAATTGAACGCTGGAGGACAACATTTGTAGGTACGGTTGAGATAATGCCCAATTTTGCATTCCTAATGCCCGATAATAAAAATATGCCTTTTGATCTCTATATCCCGACATCGAAGCTTAATGGAGCAAAACAGGGACAAAAAGCTGTTGCACGTGTCACAGAATGGAATCCAAAGTCAAAAAACCCGGTCGCTGAAATTATCAATGTACTGGGTGATCCCGGTTTGCACTCAACAGAAATGCATGCAATCCTTGCAGAATTTGAACTGCCTTACCAGTTTACAGAAGAAGTTGAAAATGATGCTGATAAGATCCAGAGCAGTATTACAGAAGCTGACATTAAGGAGAGAAGAGATTTCCGGAAAGTTCCGACATTCACTGTTGATCCGGCTGATGCCCGGGATTTTGACGATGCCCTGTCGATGCAACGGCTCGAAAATGGGAACTGGGAAGTAGGCATCCATATCGCCGATGTGACCCATTATGTTAAACCGGGCTCCCTTACAGAAGAAGAAGCAAAGCAGCGGGCAACATCAGTATACCTTGTCGACCGGGTGGTCCCGATGCTTCCTGAAAGACTTTCAAATAATATTTGTTCACTTAATCCATCGGAGGATAAACTTACTTATTCGGCTGTTTTTGAGCTTAATGATAACTCGGAGGTTCTGAATGAATGGTTTGGAAGAACAATCATAAATTCCGACAAGAGATTCTCGTATAGCGAAGCACAATATGTCATAGATACCGGTGAAGGAGAAATGAAGGATCAGGTCCTGCTGCTGCACAGGCTAGCGCAGCAGCTTAGAACAAAAAGATTTGCCTTCGGAGCTTTCTCATTCGAGAGGGTTGAGGTCCAGTTCGATCTTGATGATGATGGAAAACCTCTTGGCGTAAGGTTTCGCGACATGGGGACTGCTAACCAGCTTATAGAAGAGTTTATGCTCCTTGCTAACAGGAAGGTTGCGGAATTTGTAGGGAAACAGCTCAGGGGAAAGACTTTTGTTTACAGGATCCATGACAAGCCCGATCCCGAAAAGATCAGCAACTTCAGGCAGTTTATTACCCGTTTCGGGTACAAGCTAACCGCTGACGAAAACAATCTGCCAAAAGCAATGAACAGGCTGATGAAAGAGGTTGCCGGCAGGAGCGAACAGAACATTATTGAAACAATAGCCCTGCGTGCCATGGCGAAGGCTGTCTATTCTACAGACAATATTGGGCATTACGGACTTGCCTTTAAATATTATACACATTTCACCTCTCCGATCAGACGTTATCCCGATATGATGGTACACAGACTGCTTACGGCCTACCTTGATAAGGAAAACCCGGGCAGCAAGGAGAAATATGAAAAACTGTGCGATCACTCTTCGAAGATGGAACGGCTTGCTAATGAAGCCGAAAGAGCTTCGGTCAAGTACAAACAGGTGGAATTCATGAGCGACAAGATAGGTCATGTTTTCGATGGCGTTATATCAGGTGTTACTGAATGGGGAATCTATGTGGAGATCATCGAAAATCAGTGCGAAGGGATGGTGAGCGTAAGAGACCTTGCAGATGATTTCTATGAGTATGATGAGGAAAATTACTGTATCAGGGGCCGATCCACAGGGAAGCTTTATACTTTGGGAGACAGGGTCAAAGTAGAGGTTGTGAAGGCTGATATGCAGAAGAAACAGCTGGATTTCAGGTTTGCGTGATAGCAGACCTCATCCCCCAACCCCCTTCTCCCAGGAGAGAAGGGGGCTATCCTTCAGATTATAATGATTTTAGCCCCTCCCTCCTGGGGGAGGGGTCTGGGGAGAGGCCATAGTCCAAAGACAGATTAAATTTTCTTCTGATCAGCTTCAATTAATCTAAGCAATTCATTAGCAGCTGATTCCTGTGGGATATTCTTCAGGACTGGCTCCATCCCCCTGTATATATGAACCTTTCCGTTTGCTGCACCTACATACCCATAATCAGCATCCGCCATTTCCCCCGGACCATTAACAATACATCCCATAACAGCAATCTTCAGTCCTTTAAGGTGACCTGTTACTGCCTTCACTTTTTTAACAGCTTCCTGCAGGTCAAATTTGGTACGTCCGCAGGTGGGACACGATAAATATGTTACCCGGGTAATCCTTGCTCCCGTAGCCTGAAGGATTGAAAAAGATAGTTCCTTCAGTTTATCACCCTTAATCTTTCCCCTGTTCGAGATGCAAATACCGTCAGCCTGTTTGGTTATAAAGTATTTCCCAACCAAAGATGCAGAATCAATAGCGAGCTTTTCGGGATCATCCTCATCGAAGATCGCATTAAGGATGATTTTTTCATCATAATGATCCTTAATTATTGGTTGTGAGCCATTTGTATATGTAATTACATTGTAATTACATTGATCTCCGCCTTCATTTCTGAAGATACCATTATCATTTGTAATGACTGCCGGTTTATAAGGTTTCCCATGTGTCTTGAAACTGAGAGTTTCGGCGGGTTCTGTTACGCGTCCGGCAGAACCTGCAATGAACTGCAATATTTCCCTTGCAACAGGAATTTCATTCTCGGGTGCTTCGGACAATGAAACTCTGATAGTATCACCTAAACCTTCTGAAAGAAGTGCCCCTATGCCAGCAGCTGACCTGATCCTCCCATCCTCACCTTCGCCTGCTTCAGTGACACCCAGATGAAGTGGATAAGCGAATCCTTCACCGGTCATCATAACTGCAAGCCTTCTTGTCGCCCTGATCATGACTCCCGTGTCTGAAGACTTCATTGACAGAACAAGCCTGTGAAAATTCTCAGCCCTGAAGATCCTGATAAACTCCATCGCCGATAAAGCCATTCCCTCAGGTGTATTTCCATAACGTGACATTATCCTGTCAGACAGTGAGCCATGATTGACGCCTATCCGGACGGCAGTTTGATTTTCATTACAAATTTTTATCAGAGGCAGAAGTCTTGAATGTATCCTTTCAAGCTCCTCATCATATTCTTTTTCCGAAAAATCGATTTTTTGGAATGATGCTCTTTTGTCAGCATAATTGCCGGGATTGATCCTCACTTTTTCAACGATCCTGGCAGCAAGCTCAGCCGCGGAAGGATTAAAATGTATATCTGCAATAAGTGGAATATCAAATCCTGCTTTCCGAAGTTCTGATTTGATGTTCGCAAGGTTTTCGGCTTCCTTTATCCCCTGCGCCGTAAGTCGCACAAAGTCAGCCCCTGCTTCTATTATTCTAATGCACTGGGATACTGAAGCTTTAGTGTTCAATGTGTTGGTGTTGGTCATTGACTGAATACGTATGGGGTAGGAGCCTCCGAGATAGACTGAACCGATTTGAATGATTGAGGAGGTGAAACCTTTTAAGCTCCCCTCCCTTTGGGGTCGAGGGGTGTGTGTTTTCAGGCTCCCCTCCTGGGAGGCTTGGGGGGTGATTTTGCCTATATGGCTCCCCTCCTGGGAGGGGTGGGGGGTGGGTTTATTCTTTTCAATCCATTCTTCAATCACCCTTAAAACATTTGACATACTCTTTTTCACCTCAATATCATCAAATCTTAAAAAATGTACTCCAAGTTTTTCAAGATTCATCTGTCTCTCATCATCATAATCATCTCTGTAAATGTGTGTATCTCCGTCAATCTCGATTGCCAGTTTCAGCTCCTTGCAATAGAAATCCACGATATAATTATTTACAGGTCGTTGACGGTCAAAGTCAAAACCAAGCATTCTTTTCTGCTTCAGTTCATTCCATAAGAGTACCTCAGAAAGAGTCATTTTCTTTCTTAATTCGCTTGCCAGCTCTTTAAGATTAGAGTTATATGGGATTATTTTAAGTTTTTTAGACATAATAGTAATTTAATACAACCCACCCCCACCCCTCCCAGGAGGGGAGCTTCAAAGAAACCCACCCCCACCCCTCCCAGGAGGGGAGCTTCAAAGAAACCCACCCCCACCCCTCCCAGGAGGGGAGCTTCAAAGAAACCCACCCCCTGCCCCTCCCAGGAGGGGAGCCAAGAAGATACACCCCCCGCCCCTCCCAGGAGGGGATCCAAGAAGATGCACTCCCCACCCCTCCCAGGAGGGGAGCTTCAAAGAAAACCACCCCCCTCCCCTCCCAGGAAGGGAGTCTAAGGGATCACTCTCTTTCCCAATCTGTCCCATCCTTGCGATCATTTAATGCAATTCCTGCATTTTTTAGATCGCTCCGGATTTTATCTGAAGCAGCCCATTCTTTCCTGTTTTTTGCCTCCTGCCTCAAATCAATAATTATCTTAATCAACTCCCCGGTCAGCTTTTCATCGGTTTTAACTTCAGCTTCATCCTTCAGTCCAAGAATGTCAAAAACAAAAGTGTTAAAGAGGATTTTCAATGACTCCAGATCAGAACTGTTAAGCTTCTCACTTCCATCATTAACTGAATTGATATATTTCACTCCTTCAAAAAGATGCGAAAGCAACACAGGGCTATTAAGGTCATCGTCCATTGCTTCATAGCATTTTTTTCTTAGTTCGTTTATATCAACAGTCGACTTATCCGAAGGCTTCAGCTTTTTAAGGGTCTCAATCCCTTTAAAAAGCCTCTGATATCCTTTTTCGGCAGCCTGAAGAGCTTCGTTTGAGAAATCGACGGTACTTCGGTAATGAGCCTGAAGGATAAAGAACCTGACAGTCATCGGGCTATAGGGCTGTTCAAGCATCTCATGATCACCACTGAAAAACTGATCGAGAGTAATAAAATTTCCCAGTGAACGAGCCATCTTCTGACCATTAATAGTGATCATATTATTGTGCATCCAGTACCTCACCGACTCCTTCCCGAGGGCTGCAGTTGACTGTGCAATTTCGCATTCATGATGAGGGAACTGAAGATCCATACCTCCTCCGTGGATGTCAAATACTTCTCCGAGGTACTTTACACTCATTGTGGAGCATTCAAGATGCCATCCGGGATATCCATCACTCCATGGGGATGACCATTTCATAAGGTGTTCAGGTGTTGCCTTTTTCCAAAGTGCAAAATCAAACGGATTATGTTTCTCATCCTGACCTTCAAGAACCCTGGTATTGGCCTGAAGGTCTTCAAGAACACGGCCTGAAAGTTTTCCGTATTTATACTTACTGCTATACTTTAGTACATCAAAATAGACTGAACCATTTACCTCATACGCATAACCATTATCGAGCAGATGCTTTATAAATTCCTGCTGTTCTATTATATGTCCGGAGGCACGTGGTTCAATCGAAGGTTTAAGCGTATTCAGCTGATCCATGTTCCTGTGGAAGGTGTTCATGTAGTTCTGTACCACCTCCATTGGTTCAAGGTGTTCAATGCGGGCAGTTTTTTCAATCTTATCCTCACCCTCATCAGCATCATTCTCGAGATGACCGACATCAGTAATATTTCGTACATACCTTACTTTATATCCAAGATGCATAAGATACCGGTAAAGAAGATCGAATGTTATTGCCGGTCTTGCATGGCCCAGATGAGCATTGCTGTAAACTGTCGGACCGCAAACATAAAGTCCTATAAAAGGCGGATGAAGGGGTTTGAATAATTCTTTCTGCCTTGAAAGACTGTTATAGACGGTAAAGTTATTCTGCATTTGTCAAATAATGATTTAATACAAAAGTAAAGTAAATATTGCTCTTTTGTTTCGCCCCAATCCCCAAAGGGTGCTAAAGTCCCACGAAAAACTTTGAGGGCTAAAGCCCTGACACGTACTTGTCTGTTAACCACGGCTTTAAAGCCGTGGTTAGGGGACAAAAACTCCTTCAAAACCCTCTCTGCTGCTAAGTCGGCCTCCTCCCCCAACCCCCTTCTCCCAGGAGAGAAGGGGGCTATAATTCAGATTAACAATAGTTTAAGCCCCTCCCTCTTGGGGGAGGGGTTTGGGGAGAGGTATAAAAAGGGAAAGTGTGTAATCATTTTTTTTGTGTTTTTCAAAATCATTCATACATTTGCAGTCACAAATCAAATATTCCTTCCATTAAAGGTTGTTTGATTTTTATTAAGAAGGGCGAAGAGATTAGGCTCTGTGAAACCCTGGCAACCAACCCGGCAGTCAGCTGACGGACGGAGAAAGGTGCCAAAACCTAATCCCGGAAAAACGGGAGATGATAAAAATAAACACGGGAACAATGAAAACATTTCATTCGATTCAAAAAAGCAACTTTCTGCCGCTTATGCCTATGTGCATGGAACGGTAGAGGGTTGATCTGGAAGGAATAATCAAATAATCTTCAGATCATTCGGGTTTATCTCCTTCACTCTGGTTATGCCCCCAAACCCCCTGAAGGGGGCTTTAACCCCCCTTTACGGGGGCAGGGGGGCGGTTAACTTAGGGGCAAATGACAATAATAATTTAATAATCAACATAATGAATACACACATTGCAAAATTTGAAACACTCCAGGTGCATGCAGGTCATCAACCGGATAAAGAGACCTTGTCGAGGGCTGTTCCTCTGTACCAGACATCATCATATGTTTTTAAAAATGCAAAGCATGCTGCAGATCTTTTTAATCTTTCTGAACCTGGTAATATTTATACCCGCATAATGAATCCTACCACTGATGTATTTGAGAAAAGAGTGGCAGCTCTTGAAGGCGGAGTTGCGGCTCTTGCAGTTTCATCGGGACATGCGGCTCAGTTTATTGCTCTTACGACAATAATGAGAAATGGAGATAATTTTGTCACTTCCCCCTTTCTCTACGGGGGGACCCATAACCAGTTCAAAGTCACTTTTGCAGGCTTCGGTATCGAGGCAAGATTCGCGAAAAATCTGAATCCGGAATCATTTGAAAAACTGATAGATGGGAACACCAAAGCAATTTATGTCGAAACCATTGGTAATCCAGGATTTGAAATCCCCGATTTTGAGGTATTTTCAAAACTTGCTTCAAAGAACGGATTGCCACTTATTGTAGACAACACCTTCGGTGCTTGTGGTTATTTATGCCGGCCGATAGATTACGGTGCAAATATTGTAACTGAGTCGGCAACAAAATGGATTGGCGGACATGGAACAAGCATAGGAGGAGTGATTATTGACGGTGCTAATTTCGACTGGAACAATGGGAGATTTCCAGTTTTTACAGAACCTGCAGAAGGATATCACGGTATTGTTTTTGGGGATCTCTTTTCACAATCTTCGCCATCGGGGAATATCCCGTTTATCGTAAAAGCTCGCGTTGAAGGACTGCGTGACCTTGGGCCGTCAATAAGCCCATTTAACTCATTTTTGCTTATTCAGGGACTTGAGACATTATCACTCAGGATGGAGAGGCATGTTGAGAACACACTTGCCCTTGCCCGATGGCTTGAATCACATCCGGGAGTTGAAAAGGTGAATTATCCGGGTCTTCCCGGAAACCCCTATAATGAGCTGGCAAAGAAATATCTTCCGAAAGGAGCAGGCGGTGTTCTTAGTTTCGTATTGAGGTCTGACAAAGAAAAAGCAGCAAAGCTTGTTGAGCATCTTCAGCTGGTTAGCCACCTGGCAAACGTGGGAGATGCAAAGACTCTCATTATACAACCTGCAACGACCACACATTCGCAGCTATCAAAAGAAGATTTGTTTGCAGCCGGAATTGATCCGGGTCTCTTCAGGGTTTCAGTTGGCATTGAGCATATTGATGATATTATTTATGATTTTGAACAGGCATTTAAACAGATCTTATGACAAGGGAAAAATTAAAAATAGGGCTGTTCGGATATGGTTGCGTCGGACAGGGTCTGCATGACGTACTGAACAGCAGCAGCGGATTCAAAGCAGACATTGTGAGGATCTGCGTAAAAGACAGGAGCAAGAAGAGAAGAATACCAATGTCGAACTTCACATTCGAGAAGAATGACATTCTCGATGATCCGTCAATCAACCTTGTGGTTGAGCTTATTGATGATGCTGACGAGGCATTCAATATCGTGACCACCGCAATGAAAAAAGGTAAGAATGTGGTCAGTGCCAATAAAGTGATGGTGGCAAAGCATTTCAAGGAGCTTGTAGATCTGCAGGAAAAGCATCATGTCTCGCTTTTGTATGAAGCTTCAGCCGGTGCAAGCATACCAATAATCCGGAATCTTGAAGAATATTATGATAATGAGCTGTTGCACTCATTGCGCGGAATTCTTAACGGAACGACAAATTACGTCCTTACAAAGATGCATAATGAAGGCAAGGCTTATGACATTGCCCTTAAGGAAGCCCAGGAAAAGGGTTTTGCAGAATCCGATCCCACCCTCGATGTTGAAGGATGGGATGCAAAGTACAAGCTATGCATAATAACAGGTCATGCTTATGGCCTTTTCCTTGATCCGGACGAGGTTTTCCATTATGGTATAAACAAGATCTCTACCTTTGATATCAGGTATGCCAAGGAGAAAGGACTAAAGATCAAACTGGTTCCCTATGTTGGAAAAACCAGCGGGAACACTATTACAAGCTTTGTTCTGCCGCGGTTTATTTCATCCGACAAATACCTTTTTAATGTCGATAATGAATATAACGGGGTGATCACCGAGGCTGCATTTGCCGACAAGCAGTTCTTCAGTGGTAAGGGAGCAGGAGGTCATGCAACCGGTAGTGCCGTTCTTTCGGATATCTCAGCAAATTCATATGGTTATAAATATGAGTACAAAAAGTACCAGCAGGGAACCGTTTCCAACTATACAAGAAACCACAAGCTTGAGATTTACCTGAGGTACAGGAACGAAAAGGACAGGAAATTGTTTGGATTAAAGGATGTATCGGAATACTTTAGCAGTAAATTGTACAGATATGTAATCGGAATTGTAAACCTTGAGACACTTTATGAGCTAAGGAAACAATTGCCCGATATGGATGTTTTTATAGTGAATACGGGAAGAAAAGTCAGCCCCCAAACCCCCTGAAGGGGGCTTTGACCCCCCTATAGGGGGGCAGATGGGCGGATATTTAGGGAAGAACACGTATGTAAATACGAAACGAGAAATTCAATGATTATGAAATACTCTCTCAACGACCTTATTCAAAACCGCATCCTGATCCTCGATGGTGCAATGGGGACGATGATCCAGAAGCATAAGCTCCAGGAAGCTGATTTTCGCGGTGACCAATTCAGGAATCATCCAAAACTTCTTAAGGGGAATAATGATATTCTTTCATTAACAAAACCCGAAATTATCCTGGATATACATAAAGAGTATCTTGAGGCAGGTGCTGATCTGATAACAACAAATACATTCAATGCAAACAGGATCTCGATGGCTGATTACGGAATGGAAGACCTGGTTTATGAGATAAATTATCAGTCTGCCAGGCTTGTTGAAAACGCAATCACTCAATTTGAAAATTCAGCAAAGCCTGAAAGGCACTTTATCGTTGGCACTCTCGGACCAACAAACCGTACAGCTTCTATGTCGTCCGATGTAAATGACCCCGGCGCCAGGTCCGTAACATTTGACCAGCTGGCAGAGGCTTATTCGGAACAGACCAGGGGACTTATCGACGGAGGCGCGGATATTCTCCTTGTTGAAACTATTTTTGATGTTCTGAACTGCAAAGCAGCACTTTTTGCAATTGATACGGTTTTTGAGGAAAGAGCCATCCGCCTGCCCGTAATGGTATCCGGTACTATAACTGATGCCAGCGGCAGAACGCTTACAGGACAGACTCTGGAAGCATTCCTGATATCTGTTTCCCATTTTCCATTGTTCAGTGTCGGATTGAATTGCGCACTTGGGGCTGAACAACTGAGACCATATATTCAGGAGCTTTCTGCAAAATCAGGATTTTATGTTTCAGCTCATCCGAATGCCGGACTTCCTAACCAGTTCGGGGAGTATGACCAGTCTGCTGAATTTATGGCTTCAGTTGCTGAAGATTTCATGAAAGAAGGGTGGGTGAATATTATTGGGGGCTGCTGCGGTACAACCCCGGACCATATCCGTAAAATTGCAGAAAAGGCAAAACAGTATAAGCCCCGAACAAAGCAGGAAATAGCAAATTATACAAGACTCAGCGGGCTCGAGGCGCTGACGATAACTCCCCAGACAAATTTTGTCAATATCGGTGAGCGTACAAATGTTTCAGGGTCGATCAAATTTGCACGTCTTATAAAAGAGGAAAAATATGATGAGGCTCTTGCAATTGCAAGGACCCAGGTTGAGGGAGGGGCCCAGATAATCGATATCTGCATGGATGAGGCAATGCTTGACTCTGAGAAAGCAATGGTTAAATTCGTCAACCTGATAATGTCGGAGCCTGACATTTCAAAGCTGCCTCTTATGATAGACTCATCGAGATGGAGCGTTATTGAGTCGGCGCTGAAGTGCATTCAGGGTAAATCGGTTGTCAATTCGATCAGTTTGAAGGAGGGAGAGGCGGTGTTCCTTGACCATGCCCGGAAAATTAGAAAATACGGGGCAGCTGCTGTTGTAATGCTTTTTGATGAAAAGGGGCAGGCTGATACCCTGGAAAAAAGAATTGAGGTAGCCGGAAGATCGTACCGCATCCTTTGTGATAAAGCAGGCTTCCCCCCTGAAGATATAATATTTGATCCCAATGTGCTGGCTGTTGCGACCGGCATTGAGGAGCATAACAACTATGCTGTCAATTTTCTGAAAGCTGCAGAATGGATTAAGAAAAACCTGCCGCTTGCAAAGATCAGCGGAGGGATAAGCAACCTGTCATTCTCATTCCGGGGCATTGACAAAGTGCGCGAAGCTATGCATTCAGTGTTCCTTTATCATGCAATTAAAGCAGGTCTCGATATGGGTATTGTCAATCCAGGCATGCTTCAGGTTTACAGTGAAATTTCACCTGATCTGCTTCAGCTGACTGAAGATGTTGTGCTGAACCGCCGTAAAGATGCCACTGAAAGACTGGTAAAGTTTGCCGAAGGATTAAAGAATGAAGGCAAGAAGGAAGAAAAAGCAGATGAATGGCGATCACTTCCCGTTCTGGAACGCATAAGGCATTCCCTCAAACGGGGACTTGATGAATTCATTGAAAACGATATTGAAGAAGCCCGTCCGTTATTCAGACGTTCGATTGAAGTTATCGAAGGCCCACTGATGGGTGGGATGAATGAAGTTGGCGACCTGTTCGGATCAGGAAAAATGTTTCTTCCGCAGGTTGTAAAGAGTGCCAGGGTGATGAAAAAGGCTGTGGCAGTCCTGGCTCCGTATATTGAAAAAGAGAGCGAAGGGGAAGAAAAGAAAACTGCAGGAAAAATACTTCTTGCAACAGTAAAGGGTGATGTCCATGATATAGGCAAGAATATTGTTGGAGTGGTCCTGTCGTGCAATAACTACCAGGTAATTGATCTTGGTGTAATGGTGCCTGCTGACAGAATAATCGACACGGCAATCAAAGAAAAGGCTGATTTCATAGGACTTAGCGGACTAATTACCCCATCGCTTGAAGAGATGGTTCATGTGGCATCGGAGATGGAGAGGAGAAAAGTTGAGGTGCCCCTTCTTATCGGAGGAGCCACGACTTCCGAGATCCATGCTGCAGTTAAAATTGCACCTGCATATTCAAAAACCGTGGTTCATGTGAAGGATGCTTCAAAAGCAGCAGGAGTACTATCTTCTCTTCTCCGGGAAAACAATTCTGATTATATCAATACGATAAGGAAGAAATATAATCAGATGCTTGATGACCACAATTCCCGGAAATCAGATAAAAAACTGCTCACCCTGGATGAGGCACGCAAGAACCGGTTGTTTACTAACTGGAAATCAGTAAGGATACATCCTCCCTTAAAGTCAGGACTTCATTTAATTGAAGAATTTGATCTCAATATACTTGCAAAATATATTGACTGGACTTATTTTTTCTTTGCATGGAAGTTATCGGGAAAATACCCTGCTATCTTCACGGATCCTGTAAAGGGGGAAGAAGCTAAAAAGCTTTTTAATGACGGGCAAACCTACTTTCAGGAGATTATTGACAGAAAGCTTCTTAAGGCCAATGGAATTTTTGGACTATTTCCGGCTGTTTCTACCGGTGATGATGTAAGAGTTCTTTATGGCAGGAATAAAAATGAAGTTAAAGCAATCTTCAGGTTCCTGAGAAACCAGGAACAGAAGGAAAAAGGAGTTCCCAACCTTTCGCTTTCTGATTTCATTGCCCCCGAATCTGCAGGGATTACCGACTATATCGGGGCGTTTACTGTTACTGCAGCACTCGATAATGAAGCACTCAGGAATTACACGGATGATGATTATGCCCTGATCATGATAAGGATCCTCAGCGACCGTATTGCAGAAGCTGCTGCTGAGTATCTTCACGAACTGGTCAGGAAGAAATACTGGGGTTACTCCGCTGATGAGGATCTGAGCATTGACGATCTTCTGAAGACAAAATACAGAGGGATCAGGCCTGCTCCCGGGTACCCCGCCTGTCCCGATCATACAGAAAAACGCACTATCTTTGACCTTCTTGATGCTGAACGGCTAACCGGTGCAGGACTGACTGAAAATTTCGCAATGACACCTCCTGCGTCAGTAAGCGGTTATATCTTCTCGCATCCTGGTTCAGTCTATTTCAATATCGGAAAGATAGGAGAGGACCAGCTGAAAGATTATGCATCAAGAAAAAAAATGAGTGTTGAAGAGGCAGCAAGATGGCTTGCCCCGAATTTATGAAAATAAAATATGAGTGTTATTGATAAAATCAGGAACGCGAAGGGCACTTTGTTTACATTCGAATTACTACCGCCGCTGAAAGGTCACAGCATCGAAAGAGTCTATTCGACGATTGACAGGCTTGTCGAGTTCAGTCCGGCATATATTAATTTTACATCTCACCGGAATGAGACAACATTCCGTGAAAGGCCTGATGGTTTGCTGGAGAAAAGAGTTGTAAGAAAAAGACCCGGCACTATCGCTCTTGCAGCTGCGGTAAAATATAAATATAATATTCCGGTTGTTCCCCATCTGTTATGTGGAGGTTTCACGAAAGAGGAAACGGAAAATGTGCTTATTGAAATGAATTTTTTGGGTATCGATGATGTGCTTGCCCTGAGAGGTGATCCACAGAAGGGGAGCCGTTCATTTATTCCTGAGAAAGATGGACACTCCCACACTTTTGAACTCGTGAAGCAGATTGTCAACATGAATAACGGAAGATATCTGGAGGAATCTCTTGAAGATACAGCACCAACATCATTCTGCATAGGGGTGGCAGGATATCCTGAAAAGCATTTTGAAGCTCCAAACAGACAGGTTGACCTTGAGAACCTTAAGCATAAAGTCGATTCCGGCGCAAGCTATATTGTAACCCAGATGTTCTTCGATAACAGAAAATTCTTCAGGTTCAGGGACGAATGCAGGTGTATAGGAATAGATGTCCCGATAATTGCTGGCATAAAGCCGATCTCAGCGTTGAACGACATTAATTTACTTCCTCAGACTTTTCACATAGACATGCCTCATGATCTGGTACTTGCACTTCAGAAATGCCAGAGCGACAAAGATGCACGGGAAGTAGGCATCGAATGGGCGGCAATGCAGTCGAAGGAGCTTATCAAAGAGGGAGTTCCGGGGTTACATTATTATACCCTCGGCAGATCGGATAATGTGGCAAGGATCGTGAAGGCGGCGTTTTAACCCCCTGCCACCTCTCCATTTTTTCTTAACCCATCACCCGGCCTCTTCCCTTAAGCAGTAAGGGAAGAGGAGGAAATCCTTAATTTATAGGCACTTCACTCCTTCCCTTGTTGTTTAAGGGAAGGAGATGGAGGAAGGGTTAGGAATATTAAAGTAAGTGTGCTGAGCTGGTCAGATCTTAAAGGCCTTCCTGATCTTATCTACATAATCCAGCTTTTCCCAGGCAAAGAATTCAACCTTTTTGGTATAAACTTTTTTCCCGTTGCCGTTTACTGGTTTTGGCTTTGATCCGGGCACCTCATAATAGACTTCCACTTCCTTTACCTCATAATCGCGTCCGAAATGACCATATGTAGTTGTTGGCAAGAAAATTGGATTTTTCAGTCCGAACCGCTTTACTATGGAATATGGACGCAGGTCAAAGAGGGTTTCAAGCTTTGAGCCAATCTCACTGTCGTGAAGAATATTTCCTTTTTTATCTTTTACTTTTACAGTCCCATAAGTATTTACAAATAAGCCGACAGGCTGGGCCACACCGATCGCATAGGCAATCTGTATAAGAGCCTGATCGCATACTCCTGAGGCAACAAGGTTTTTGGCAATATGTCGTGCAGCATAGGCAGCCGACCTGTCAACCTTTGATGAATCTTTGCCGGAAAATGCTCCGCCGCCATGAGCTCCATGACCGCCATAGGTATCAACTATGATTTTTCTGCCTGTCAGACCAGTATCTCCGTGGGGTCCTCCGATTACGAATTTACCTGTTGGGTTGACAAGAAGTTTCATGTCGCTTTTGAAGAGTTTCCTGATTTCTGTGGGAAGAGTCTTTTTTACTTTTGGGATAAGATATTT
The DNA here is from genome assembly GCA_963701745.1 of uncultured Bacteroidales bacterium. Classification (GTDB taxonomy): domain Bacteria; phylum Bacteroidota; class Bacteroidia; order Bacteroidales; family VadinHA17; genus LD21. The sequence goes on from CAVPBE010000001.1 coordinate 83,790, forward strand.
ATTCAGGTCGTCAGCAATTCTTTTCTGCATCTCTCTCTCAGCAGCTTTCTCAGCTTTTTGAGATCGGTCCTTTGGAAGGACAAACTCATCATGCTGGGTGCTGATGACAATTGTATCTATCCTGACAGGTTTATTATTGTCATCATATTCTATTGTAACCTGCGATTTGCTGTCGGGTCTGAGGTACTTCATCAGTTTCTTTTCGTGCCTTATTGTGGCAAGCTCCTGCAGAAGAATGTGGGCAAGCTCGATACTTACAGGCATAAAGTTTTCCATTTCGCGGCATGCATAGCCGAACATCATTCCCTGATCGCCTGCTCCCTGTTCCTCAGGTTTTTCGCGAACAACACCCTGGCTTATATCACTCGATTGCTCATGGATTGTTGAAATAACACCACAAGAGTCGCAGTCGAAACGGTATTCGGCCTTAGTATAACCTATCTTCCTGATCACACGGCGGGCTGTCTCCTGAACATCTACCCAGCCATCGGTACGTACTTCCCCGCCGCAAAGGACAAGACCTGTGGTCACAAAAGTCTCACATGCAACTTTTGACTCCGGATCCCATTTGAGGAATTCGTCAAGCAAGGCATCTGATATCTGATCGGCAACCTTATCGGGGTGACCTTCTGAAACTGATTCTGAAGTGAATAAATAGCCCATTATATTAGATTAAATTTATAATATACTCAACTAAAACATTTAAGGACTAAAGTCCGGATCAGGTGTTTGTAATTACCACGGCCTGAAGGCCGTGGTTTTGCATCTCATATCCTGATGATAAACCAATAGCTTAATAATCCTTAACCACGGTCTTCAGGCCGTGGTTAATAAACATCTATTTAACCGGGCTTTAGCCCTGATATTTTTATTAAACAAAAGCCGGGAAGAATAGTTGACTGGAAAAACGGGATTACTGGCATTTTAGCATTTTTTCCTGTGGTTGCAATCAGCTCAAATTTCTCCACCAGATTCTGACATGCAAAGAAAGTAAGAAATAATAAGAAATCCAAAAACCACGGAGTTTTGCCCCCAAACCCCCTGAAGGGGGTTTTTATAACCCCCCTTTAGGGGGGCAGGGGGGCGGAAATATGGAGGAACGCAGGGGACGAAAATTATTGGGAGGACTGATTTTTAACCATTTGTCAGTATCCGGAACACTTCCTCGAGATTATTCTCTTTCTTCTGAAGAGACAGGACAGTAAGGTTATTGCTGACTGCAAAGGCGAAAATCAATGGACGGATATCCTGGTCACCTGAAGATTCGATCAGCCAGGTATTGCCTTTTGTTTTTTTGACGGAATCAACAAGGGGTATTGTTTTCAGCGAAACCTCATCAGTGTCACTCGCGAACTCAACCAGAATGACCTGGTTAGCCTGATGTATTTTTGAATAGATATCTTTTTTATCCTCATCGGCAACAATAACACCCTTATCGATTATAATTACCCTGTTGCATATAGCTTCAACTTCCTGCATGATATGTGTTGAAAGCATTACCGTTTTTTGCTTTCCGGTATCACGGATAAGATTTCTAATTTCAACTATCTGGTTGGGATCAAGTCCTGTGGTTGCCTCGTCAAGTATCAGTACATCAGGATTATGTATCAGAGCCTGTGCGAGGCCGACCCTCTGCCTGTACCCTTTTGAAAGGGAGCCGATCTTTTTTTTCTGTTCGGGGGCAAGGCCTGTAACTTCAATAATATTGTCAATCTGTTTTTTAAGCGGGATATCAGATTTATAAAATGATGCGGTAAACTGAAGATATTCCCTTATGTACATTTCGGGGTACAAAGGATTATTTTCAGGTAGATATCCGATCTTTTTCTTGATTTCGAGTGAGCCGTTACCTGTTTCAATGCCATTGACAAGAACGTTTCCGGATGAAGGAGGGATGAAGCCTGTAATGATCTTCATCATCGTTGACTTGCCTGCGCCATTCGGGCCGAGGAATCCGACTATCTCGCCGGTTTTTATTTCAAAAGAGACATTATCAAGAGCCTTCTGTTCACCATAAAGCTTTGTAACACCCTGAACTACAATTGACATAAATCAATTCTTCGGTTTAGTCTAAGCTCCCCACCCTCCCATAAACTGAGAAGTGTTTGCAAATGACGCTTTAGGATTTACACAACAAACAGGTATTTTTGAGCTGTTTGCTATAATGAACTGCTCCGACGCTCCAACCATATAATCAGCAAATGTAATGTTCTTGGTTGTCACAATAAGGATCAAGTCAGCCTTTGTCTTTTGTGCAAAATCAATCGTCTGCTGAGCAAACTTCCCGTTCGGCACTTCGTGAATTTCATATTCTACATTATTCTGGATCAGGTACTTGACGGCAAAATTCAGACTTCTGTTTACCTTCATTGTAAGGCCTTTATCAGTGGTTACCGTCTTAAGGATATGAATTTTTGAATCAAAATATTTGCCCATAAAAATAGCCATACCCATTTTTTCCTTGTTTTCAACCCTGAAATCGACGGGGAAAACAATATTATGATACCTGTCCTGATCGGCCGGAGGCTCCTGTACAACAATGAAAGGGATCTTGGACTTAACAATAACTTTTAGCGCCCAGCTTCCGGTAAGTTTTTGCATTCCCTTCATTCCATGCGTTCCCATCACCACCAGGTTTGCCTCTTTATCCTTGGAATTTGCAAATTCTGCTATGGAAGTGAAGATACTGCCCTTTATAACATTTGCGATTATATTTATATTGTACTTCCTGCTGTTCTCCTCAGCAATATGCTTCAGAAGGGCCCTTTTCTCTCCTTCGGCTCTGACTTTGACGGCAGGATCAACTATATGCAAAAGGCAAATATCATTATTAACCATGCGTCCGATCTTAACAGCATGAGCCAAAGCTGATTCGGCAACATTTGTAAAATCCCATGGCACGATTATAAGTTTCTTTATTTCTTCCATATTGCTATCTGTTTATCATTATATATCCAAAGTTATTCAGATTTTCCTAATTGTCAAATCCTTTTGCCCCCTTCCCTCCCGATAGATCGGGACAGGCTCTAAAGGGGGTTTAAAAGTCCCCTTCAGGGCCTGCCTGCCGGCAGGCAGGGATTTAGGGGTGAAAAAAAGAGATGTTCGGTTAATAGTAAAACTATAATAAAAGGAAAATATTATTATAGTAATCAAATTATCTGATTAATTGGAAGGTACTTAACAAAAATAATAGCAATCGATTGAGGTATCAAGGTTAACATTTTATTACTTTTGCGGGGGAAAATTGGTGACAATAATATTTTATGATGAAAAGGAAAAAGGTTAAAGAGCTTTTAGCCAATCCCGTTACGGGGACAGTTGTTGTGGTAAAGGGATGGGTCAGGACTAAAAGGGGAAACAAGAATATTGCCTTTATAGCTCTTAATGACGGTTCTACAATAAATAATATCCAGATAGTTGCCGATACCGCATTGTTCGATGAGGATCTTTTAAAGGACATATCAACGGGAGCATGCATAGCCGTTACCGGAAAGCTGGTTGAATCGCAGGGACAGGGACAGAGTGTCGAAATAAATGCTGAAAAGATTGAGCTATACGGCAAAAGTGATGCAGAGACCTATCCTCTTCAGAAGAAAGGGCATTCGATGGAGTTTCTCAGGGAGCATGCCCATCTTCGCTTCAGGACAAATACTTTCGGAGCGGTTTTCCGGATAAGGCATTCGATGGCCTTTGCGATTCACAAGTACTTTAACGACAATGGATTCTATTACCTCCATACACCTATAATTACTGGAAGTGATGCTGAAGGAGCCGGCGAAATGTTCCATGTAACAACGCTGGATCTCAAAAACCTGCCTTTCAATGAGCAGGGAACTATTGATTACAGGAACGATTTCTTCGGGAAGGAGACGAACCTTACAGTATCGGGACAGCTTGAGGGTGAGCTGGGGGCTCTTGCCCTTGGTGAAATTTACACTTTTGGTCCAACCTTCAGGGCTGAAAATTCTAACACCCCTCGTCATCTTGCAGAGTTCTGGATGATCGAACCGGAAATGGCTTTCTATGATCTGGATGACAATATGGATCTTGCGGAAGATTTTCTGAAATATCTTATAAAATATGCCCTTGACAACTGCAAGGATGACCTTGATTTCCTGAACAGCATGATCGACAAAGGACTGCTTGAGAGGCTGAAATTTGTGGTCTCGAACAAATTCGTGAGGCTCCCGTATGCTGAAGCAGTAGAAATCCTGACTTCAGCTGACAGGAAGTGGGAATATCCGGTGGGATGGGGAAGGGATCTTCAGGCAGAACACGAAAGATATCTTGTTGAAGAACACTTTAAGCGTCCTGTCATCCTTATTGATTATCCCAGGGAGATCAAGGCATTTTACATGAAGCAGAACGACGATGGGAAAACTGTAAAAGCAATGGATGTTCTCTTTCCAGGTATCGGCGAGATTATCGGTGGTTCGCAAAGAGAAGAGATATATGATAAGCTGATGAACAGGATCAAAGAGTTGAAGCTTCCTGAAAAGGACCTGTGGTGGTACCTCGAAACCAGAAAATTCGGTACTGCTCCCCACAGCGGATTCGGCCTCGGATTCGAACGCCTGATATTATTTATGACCGGGATGTCAAATATAAGAGATGTAATCCCGTTTCCTAGAACACCTAAAAACGCTGAATTTTAAGTATTCAATATTTCATAGTTCATAACTGCAAAGTATGCTAAAGCAAAGATTACAGCAGAAACTGCTTCAGAAACTTTCCCCTCAGCAGATCCAGATGATCAAGCTGCTGGAGGTTCCTACTCTGCAGATTGAACAGCGTATAAAAAAAGAACTTGAGGAGAATCCGGCACTCGAAGAGGGATCTGAGGAGGATGAAGAGATCGGGAATGAAGAGACCGATGAAGAACAGTTTGAGGAAAAAGATAAGGACCAGGAGGAATTTACCCTGGATGATTATATCGAAGACGATGAGATCCCAGAGTACCGGCTACAAACGAACAATTACAGTAAGGAGGATGAAAAGAGAAATGAAATTCCCTTTTCGGTCGGCTCTTCATTCCAGGAGCATCTTGAATCGCAGCTCAGCCTCAGGGATCTTAATGAGAAGCAAAAAGTTCTTGGCGAATATATTCTGGGAAACATTGACGAAGACGGATATCTCAGACGGGAACTGTCAAATATAGTCGATGATCTTGCATTTCTTCAGAATGTCACAACAACCGAAAAGGAACTTGAGGAAGTTCTTGAAATAATTCAGGATCTTGATCCTCCCGGTGTAGGAGCAAGATCTCTCAGGGAATCTCTTTTAATTCAGCTGGCAATAAAGGACCGAACACAACCGGCTCTGAAAACTGCATATACTGTTCTCGATCTTTATTTTGAGGAATTCAGTAAAAGACATTATGATAAAATCACCTCCAGAATGGGGATTTCTGAACATGACCTTAGACTGGCCATTGATGAAATTCTGAAACTGAATCCAAAACCCGGAAGCCTTTTCAGTGATTCCTTTACCAGGACATCCCAGCCCATAATCCCGGATTTCATTCTTGAGCTTTCTGAGGATGGATTTGATCTGCACCTCAATTCACGGAATCTTCCGGAACTCAGACTGAGTTCCTCCTACAATGAGATGCTTCACTCGTATATTAAGGATAAGGGTCAGAAGAAGGAGATGAAGGAAGCCATTATGTTCGTAAAGCAAAAGATCGATTCCGCCAAATGGTTCATCGATGCAATAAGACAACGGCAAAACACACTGCTCCTGACAATGAATGCCATACTTGAGTACCAGGAGGAATATTTTATCGACGGTGATGAGACAAAGCTTAAACCAATGATTCTGAAAGACGTTGCTGAAATGACCGGGCTTGATATTTCCACAGTTTCAAGAGTTGCAAACAGCAAATACATTCAGACACATTTCGGGATCTTTCCTCTTAAATTCTTTTTTTCCGAAGGACTTCAAACCGACAGCGGCGAAGAGGTATCGACCAGGGAAATTAAAAGAATTCTGCAAGACTGCATTGAGAATGAAGAAAAAAGGAGACCTCTCACTGATGAACGGCTTACAGATATACTCCAGGAAAAGGGATATCAGATTGCGCGCCGGACAGTTGCCAAGTACCGCGAACAACTTAATATTCCGGTTGCCAGATTGAGAAGGGAGATTTAGGATGTGTAATATGATAGGAATGAACACAGGACAAGCATCAAATATTCCTGATAAGCTGGCAAAAATTGTTTCGATAATTTTTCACCCTTTGTTCATGCCTTTGTACGGACTTGCGATTTTGTTGTCGGCTCCTACATTTCTTAAGTACCTTCCGGTTGAAGCCAAGAGGGTTCTTTTTGTAGTTGTGCTTATCGACAATGTTTTCCTTCCCCTGGCTTTACTTCCATTTTTAAGATACAGGAATTTAATAAGTTCATTCAATATCGACGAGAGGAAGGAAAGAATAATACCTCTGCTTATTACTTCAATTCTTTATTGCACTACTTCATTCATAGTCTTCAGGTATCAGATCCCCTTTTTCCTGAAATCATTCATTTTTGCCACATCGGTGGTTGCGATAGTTGTGTCGATGATCAATTTCTGGTGGAAGATATCAATACATGCAGTGGGTGCCGGAGCGCTTACGGCAACAGTTTTTGCTCTGTCATTGAAGATGCATACACCGCTAACCTTTTATATGCTGGCGGTAATACTTGCAAGCGGACTTATACTTTCATCCCGATTACGGCTTAATGTGCATAATCCATCACAGGTTTGGGTTGGCTTCCTGACAGGCTTCCTGGGAATAAGCCTTTTCATTTTATTTATTTAAGAGCTCGTCAAGGGCTTTTTCAAGAAGCACATTGCTTTCATCTATTATTTCTGAGGTCCAGAGTGCTTTGCCCGAAGTGAGAATTGTCCTCTCATTAAGTCCGTTTTGAGGGACTTCACTGAACCACCCTTTTGAGGAAAGATACTCTGCAAGGTACTCCTGTTCCGGCTGACCTGGTGTTGGTATTAGTAAAGCACTGCAATTCAGGCTAATAAGTTCCATAACTGATGTATAGCCCGAACGCGCTATAATGTTGGTGCTTCCTAAGAGCATGTCACGCATTTCATCAGCTGGCAGGTGATTATAAAAAGTAATATTTTCCGAATTTGAGATTTCGACCTGATCGCCCGGTCTTCCCTCAAGGAAAACGGCAGGTGGCATCCGGTTATTCAGAATCTCAATCAGCTTCTGCCGGAGGATACTTCTCTGTGGCTCAGGCCCTGAGAGGATCACTGTATTATGGGGGAATCGGAATTTATTTACACCGATATGAAGCCTGCCTGAAAATCTCGACAATAAACCAATGTATCTTGTATTTGCCGGAAGTCTAACACCATGCGTAAGACGACCTGATAAATTTAAATGCCCGGGCAGATCAGGAATAAAGCAGAAAGAATATTTTTTAATAAAAAAACGATGAAATAAAATACCGGTCCATTCAAGAAATCTAAAATTTACCGGAAATGGTATAACGATCTGATGAGTTACATATACGCTTTTTATCCTCCTGCTCCAGAGGCCGAAACGGTTATCGCTTATAATGATGTCGATTTTTTTCTTATCGATAATGCTCTTTAGCCTTCTGTGTTCAGCCAGTATATGGTATAAAAGAATTGGTGTTTTAAGCAAAAGGGAAATATACTGAGGTAAAAATCTGCTGTAACCCGGATTGAAGCCCGGGAAATCGACATATGTCAATCCGGGCAATTCATTCCTGAACATAGCCTGATGTGTTTTCCCGGATCCAATAATTACATTGTAATTACGCTCCTGAAGCTTTCTGGCAAGAGGAATCATTCGTCCGGCATGACCGAGACCCCATTCGAGAGGGCAGATCAGTATATTACCATTCTTATTCAAAATCAGCCTGATACACTGGTCTTGATTCCCAGTCGGTTAACCATTTGGGCTATCCTCTTTAGTTCTGTGACAGGCACTTTCTCAAGCCGGCTGCCACCAGGGGTATCCCTTGAGATAGTGTAGATCATGACTTCATATGGCTTTATCATTTCGATTGCTTTCAGCCATGCTTCAATCTCCTCTGGTGTTGTGTTGTCAATTGATTTTCCGTTAAATGATCCACGAAGAAAAAGCGTCTGTATTATCAGCTGACCGTTAAAATTCCTGAGGTTTCCAATTAGTTCTTCGACCCTTATATTGACCTTTGGCTGGTTATGCACCCTTACAGTCAGGTCGAAGCCGGAATCAAGCTTGAGTATATTCTGATCGACTTTAAGCAATGCCTCCCTTATGGAAGGGATTGTGATTGTCGTCGAATTGGATAAAACTGCAATCCTTGCTTCCGGAAAGTATTTGTTTCTCAGTTCAATGCAATCATCAACTATCACCGGGAATTCAGGATGCAGAGTTGGTTCACCGTTACCTGCAAATGTTATCACATCAGGAGGAGTGTTCTTCTCCTTCATTTCTGCAAGTTTAAGATCCAGCGCTTTGTAAATCTCGTCACGCGTCGGAAGAGGACTTTTGTCCCTTGATGAATCATTTGTCCAGCCACATTCGCAATAAATACAGTTGAAATTGCATACTTTTCGGCTGGCGGGTAAAAGGTTGATCCCGAGAGATACACCCAGCCTCCTGCTTTTAACCGGCCCGAAAATTATTCTATCGAACAAAAATGTTGACATTCCCCAATCTGTCAGAAACAGGACAAAAGTAGCATAAATATTCAAGTTGCTGGTTACTGTTTCCCTGTTGCTGGCTTGTTTCAGGATAAAAAGACACTAAGATTCATAAGTTCAGATCAGTCTTGTGATACGACTTCCGGGAAGCAACTGCATTTTATGTAGATCAATATCCTGAAGAAGAAGCAATCCCGGTTTTTTCCCCTGCTGAATGCTACCGTATTCAGCCTCTTCTCCAAGTGCCATGGCTCCATTAATAGTTGCCCAACCGACAAGGTCCTTAAGCGGAATCCATGGATAATATTCATGCAGTGTTTTAAGCTCTTCAAGAATGCTTAAATGGCCGTTTGATGCAAGGCTGTCAGTGCCTGTCACTATAAGGCAGTTTTCTTCAATAAGCAAATCGACCGGAGGCATCAGATCTTCGATGTACAGATTTGCATTCGGGCAAAGACACCAGAAAAGGTTTTTCCTCTTTTTAATTTTCTTTATAGTTGTCCGGTCGGCAAACGTATTGTGAACCAGTATCAGATTGCCGGAAGGGGTTATTTTATCAAGTATTGCAGTTTCATGATCTTTAACTGTTTCCAGTACTTCAACTTCCAGCCCCGATTCTTTATATGACTCAAAAATAGGTCCGTCATTATACTTAAGAAATGATTTTTCACTTTCAGTTTCCATAAAATGAACGGAGGTAATTTTATTCGATTCTGTTTCAGCTCTCAATAAACTGAAGAGTGTCAATGAAAGTGAATATGCTGAATGTGGTACTATCCAGGAAGGTATTCTGTAATCGCTAGCAACGTTTAAGAGTTGTTTTATTTCGAGCATCCTGCGTTCAGCTTTTTCGGGATCAATACCAAAGACCTCGAGAAGATTAATATATTTTATCCTGCTTTTCTTCTTTATATCAAATGTCAATCTGGTATTGCATATATCAGCACAAAGGACTACTCCATCCCTGTACATTTCATCATCAGCCCTTGAAATAGATACTGGTATATTTTCGTTGCCATCTTCTCTTCTTGTCCCGAAGTTTTTAAGGAATTCAGCCAGACCTTTTTTTGGAGGAATCAGGTCCTTCATGTGGGATAATTCCAGATGACAATGGCAGTTCACGAATCCGGGAATGATTATCCCATTGTGGAACTCCACAGATTCTTTTTCGGCAAGGTTCCCGCCGCTATCCTCAACTCCGGTTATAGTGCCATCATTTTCAACTTTTATAATGCCTCTTTTCAGCGGAGGCCCATCATTTGTAAAGATATACTGAGCTGAAAAGCGCTTCATTATTCTACAAGATTGCGTGTCAGGATAATGTTTTCAACCCTGTGATGATATTGCCTGAATGGGGAAGTACCTTCCTGTTTAATGAACCATCCTTTAAGCCTTACTGTTCCAGTAAGATTCTGGACCAAAGTAAACCTGTAATTGTGAGGGTGCCCATCCTTTATATAACGGACAGGGGAAAAAGAGACCCTGTTTTCATTTCCGGCTGAGTCAATCTTCATGAAATATAATCCCATTACAGGATCAACTGACTGATCATCGGGATAGATGGTAAGGGTAAATCTCAGGTATAATGTCCCAAAAAAACCGGAAGAAAAATCAACAAGAGCTGTGTCATTAGAGTTGGGATCAGGAAGAGAATAGAATGATTTTCCGGGCCATAAATTCGTCTGCCCCGAACTGAAAACCAGCAATTCCTTATCGACTCTTGATTCCATTTCACTGAGTCTTCCAAGCACCCTGTCATAGATTTTAACAAGCTTTTTCGGCTTCTTTACAAAATAGTATCTCATTGTCCTGTCCATCTGCTGTTTAGTGTAGCCGTGCCTTTCGAAGATATCGATATACGTTTCCAGGGTGTCTCCTTTTATAAATTTAGATTTGATTTCAGGAAGTGACAGAAGTCCGTCAGCAATATGTACCTCTGTCAGGATTGAGGTAAGATCTTTCTCCGGAATTATGTCTTTATGTTCTGCTTTATTTCTCCTGCCTGTACATGAGGCCGCCGCGAAAGAGAAAGCAATAAGGACAATTAATGTATACCGGTTCATTGGGTTCAGATTAAATTTAATTTCTGGTCAGATACTTTTTAGTGAGGAATCTTACAGGATACCATGCAGCCCAGAATCCAATAATAAGGACTGTAGCCGGGACTATTATAAAATCCTTGACCTTCATCACTACCGGATAAGCATTCACGATAAGTGATTCGCTCTGAAGTCTTATTATTCCATATTTATGCTGGATCCAGCAGACAGCAAAACCAAAAACAATTCCGGCAAAAGCCCCGATTATAGAGATCAGCCATCCTTCGAAAATGAAAATTTTCCTTATCAGGTTGTTATCAGCTCCGAGGCTTCTGAGTATACCAATATCCCTCTCCTTTTCAATAATAAGCATTGTAAGGGAACCTATGATGCTGAAAGAGGCAATAATGAGTATAAGCGTAAGTATAAAAAAGATTGCAATACGCTCGGATTTCATCACTTTGTAGAAGATCTCCTGTTGTTCATATTTGTTCTGAACAATAAAGTCTTTTCCGAATAGTTTTACCACATCTTTCTGTACTGCAGATTCTTTGGCGTCTTTTTCAAATTTAATTTCAAGAGACGAAACTTCTGATTTATATTCAAGCAATTCACGGGCAAAATCAATAGGGATGAATACATATTTAGAATCATATTCCTGCTCCACCTGGTAAATCCCTGAGGGGAATATATAATTTCTTATGAATGCATCTTCAGGATTAAGATCAGCATTGCCTTTTCTTTTGGGTACATAAATATTAAGCGGTGTGATAAAATTGATTCTCATCCCGAGGTAATTAGCTATTCCTATACCCGGTATTGCATATGGCCTTCCCTGTTCCGAACGCAGTACGAACCCTCCATCCCACATTGAGCTGTCGATTCCGGTGACCTGGGCATAGTTTTCATCTACTCCTTTTATTGTTGCCACATACTGTTTTTCACCATATCTGAGAAGAGCATTTTCTTCCACACAAAGAGAATAACAGGCAACACCGTTTATTTTAGAAAGAAGTATAAGGGCAGAGCTGTCAGGGATGAATGTTTTTCCCGCGGCAGGAGTGATCATAAGATCAGGATCAAAGGTGTTGAAAATAGAGCGGACAAGGCTCTCCAGCCCATTAAACACTGAAAGAACTATAATTAGAGCCATAGTCCCAACCGTTACACCTGCGACAGAGATCGAAGAGATCACATTTATTGCATTTCTCGATTTTTTCGCGAAGAGATACCTTTTTGCTATATAGAGGGACAGTTTCACTTTTACTTACTTGCCGAAACCAACAAGCCGGTTCCTGATTTATGAATTAAAAAGATATCAAAAATATTCAGTAATACTGCAAATGGGAAGGATATCAGGTAATAAAGCGGAAGAATAATGAAGAACAATTTTGAGATGTTAAGCATACTGATCGGATACTTCATTGACAAGCGCCAGGAGAGAGCGCCCGGTTTACCATATGTATATGATGCTTTGACATTATTAAACCCTGCTCTCCCAAGTTTTAGGGACATCTCTCCGATACCATAGCCATCCCTTACATGTTCGTCGATAAAAGACTTTTCCTCTTTGACGTGGACATCAGAGCCTCCCTTATCAGATGGGGTTGAAATGAGCAATGATCCCCCCGGCTTTAGTGCACGGAAGAAATTCCTGAAGACCAGTTCATCCTCTTCAATGTGCTCCATTACATCGACCGAAAGAATAAAATCGAAGGATCCCGTTTCATTCAGTCGGGTGAGATCCATTGTCTCACAGGTGACTCTTCCTGAGAGGCCGGCCCGTATGAAAAATTGGTTATTGTCTTTGATATGTTCGCTATCAATATCCACGGCTTTTATTTTCCATTGCCTGTTCATCCTGCTCATTCTCCAGGTATATTGTCCGAACCCGGCTCCTGCATCCAGCACTGATGCCTCACCCGGGTATTTACGGACTATTCCTCGCAGAGCTTTTCTGACATGCCATGAGCGCAGAAGGAGAATGTCGAGAAAAAAATAGAAGATTTTTCTCATAAAGAGAGGACCTGAAAAAAACCGGCCCACTGTTTTTTTTATAGGGTCGTACTGCATCTGGCTCAGGACTTCAGCAGTTTGTCGATCTTTTCAATATAATCAAGGCTGTCGTCGATATAAAAGACTATTTCGGGCACTATCCTGAGTTGTCTTCTTACCTTCTGCCCCATCTCATATCTTATTTTCGGAGAATGTTCCTGTATGGCCTTAAGGACAGCATCCTGCCCATCGGAGGGGTAAATGCTGACATATATTTTGGCAAATGAAAGATCAGGGCTGACCCTTACTTTTGTCACGGATACCATTTTCCCATGTGCCAGCTCACTGCCATTCCTCAGAAAGATGTCGGCCATCTCTTTCTGTACAAGTCTTGATACTTTTTTCTGTCGAGTTGATTCCATGGCCTTTTGTATTGTGAACAGGCAAAGGTACGATTTTCGGAAAAAGAATTAATTTTGCGGGGACTTTTATTAAGTATAACAATGGAAACTGTAGTGAGCGGAATAAGATCGACGGGAAACCTTCATCTTGGGAATTATTATGGGGCGATCATAAACTTCCTGAAAATGCAGAAAGAGAACAAATGCTTTTTCTTTATTGCCGATTATCATGCGCTTACCACACATCCAAAGCCAGATGACCTTCACGGGAACATAAAACAGGTGCTGGCCGAGTATCTTGCCTGCGGAATTGATCCTGAGATAGCAACGGTTTTTATCCAGAGCGACGTTCCGGAGGTTTCTGAATTGTACCTTCTGCTGAACATGAATGCCTATGTGGGTGAACTTGAGAGGACAGCATCATTTAAGGAAAAGATAAGAAAACATCCTGATAACATCAATGCCGGACTTCTTACTTATCCTGTTCTGATGGCTGCCGATATTATTATCCACAAGGCCAGTAAGGTCCCGGTGGGAAAGGATCAGGAACAGCATCTTGAGATGACGCGAAGGTTCGCAAGGAGGTTTAACATGATATATGAGGTAAATTACTTTCCAGAGCCTGACGCATATAATTTCGGGCATGAGCTTACAAAGATCCCTGGACTCGACGGCACAGGTAAAATGGGGAAAAGCGAGGGAAACGGGATTTTCCTTTCGGATAACCCCCAGATAATAAGAAAAAAGGTGATGAGTGCTGTGACGGACGCAGGGCCTACTGTTCCTGGACAGGCAATGTCGGAACCGGTCAGGAATCTCTTCACACTGATGAACGTAGTTTCAGACCCGTCGGTTGTTAAATATTTCACAGATAAGCATGCTTCATGTGAAATACGTTACGGGGATCTTAAAAAACAGCTCGCTGAAGATATAATAAAGGCAACTACTCCTGTCAGGGAAAGGATCAATAATCTGCTTGCCGATGATAAATACCTTGCAAAAGTTGTCAGAGAGGGTGCTGAAAAGGCAAGAGAAAGTGCATCGAGGACTGTGAGGGAGGTTCGTGAAATAATCGGATACAGACCATTCTGATAAAAAATAAAAGCCAGGCTTTTGACCTGGCTGACCTTGAAGAATCAAGTATATTTTGAGATTGCCTGTGTAACTACTTAGATTCAAAATGCGTGCCAAACTCACTCCGGGGATCATATAATAATCCGTGCCGAGATAATTAAATTCCTTCCGGGTGCAGCAATCCCTGATGAGTAAGGTCTGTAGCGATGATCGAGGATGTTTTCGACGCCTCCGTTAACTATGAATCTTTCAGCAATAGTATAAGAAAGCTTGAAATTCAGAGTAAACCATCCGGGAGACCAGGGGTTGCCGTTTTTATCAGCTGCATAGAGATATGGTTTCTCAATTTCTGTTGGAGGCATTTTGGAGAATTGCCTTGCCCCGTTAAAATTTGTATAGAGATCAGCCCTTATCTTTGGATATTCGGCCAGCAGGTGAACGGCTCCGAATACTGGTGCTGCGTGCCTTAAGGGTGCACCACTCTCTTCTTTCCCTTCAGTTATGTTCAGGGAGGATTTAAGCAATATATGACCGGTCATTTTTGCCTGGAAGCTGATATGTACTCCATAGGCACGTGCCGATCCGGCATTTGTAACAGCCTCAACTTTACTCAGCTGTTCATTGTAGGTTATTGATGCCTGACCGTCGAACAGAAAATCATGGCGGATCATCGCGTTAGTTAACCAGGTATGGAATCCTGTGATTTCAAGATGAAGAATGTCACCGAAACTCTTTGATATACCAAGATCGATATTGTATGCGTATTCTGGTTTCAGATCGGGATTCGGCACTACTACTATTCCCGGAGCGGAATCAAATATTTTGCCTGCGTCATCGAGGTTGGGCGCCCTGAAACCCGTTGCGGCATTGAGGTTCAGCTGTAAACTATTCTTAAGCCTGACGACTAATCCGGCTGATCCGGTGATTGCTGAATTCTTTATTGAAAAAGCGGTGAAGGGAAAATTATAAAATGAATTATCAGCAATTGTTGAGGAGAGTCCGGCATAATTATACCTTAAGCCGGTTATTATTGAAACTGCATCCGACAGATTATTCTTGTAACCTGAATAAAATGAAAAGGTTGAGTACCTATTGGTTCCATTCGGATACCTTGAACCTGCTGGAACTGCCGAACCGGTAGGGATATTCTTCGTCTGTGCTTCAGAAGTTATATTGTTTCTGACAAATTCAAATCCGTAATACAAAAGCTGGTCCTCTTTTTTAATTGACTTATCGAAATCGATGTTGATGGAATATATATCTACTTTTTCAAACTGTTCATTCAACGAGGTATTTCCAAGGCTTCTGTCGTGACGGCTTTCACGGTAATTCTGATAAGCTGCAATTAGTTTTGCCTTGTCATATAGTTTCTTATTTCCTGAAAAATTAAGCTGAAGGCTGTTCATAGCCCATATCTGCGGGCCATAATACCATTGAGCATATCGCAGTTTTCCCGATTTGTACTGGATTAATCTGTCATAGCGGGGCACATCAGATAGTCCTGAATAATGACTGGAAAAAAGCAGGTCAATATTATCGGAAATTCTATACCTTAATTTATTCAGGAGATTGAGCTGCCTGTATCCCGAAAATTTCTGGACCCTCTGATCCCTGTTCAGAAAAACAGAATCGATGCCGTTGATCCTCTGAACGAACTCCTTCCGAAGGTAACTGTCGTTTTTAAAGGAACCCATTTTAAGATCCCCATAATCTGACAAGCTGAGGCCCGAAAAGAATGCTGTCCTTTTTCCACCCAGGTTAAAATCGAGATGAAATGTTTTCTCACTGTTAGCAGTTGAATATCTGGAATATGTATCAGCTTTGAGATATATCCTCTTACCGGTCGAAAACAATGCATTTTTCGTATGGAAGTCCATTACCCCGCCAATTGCATCACTGCCATAAACCGATGCCCCCGGGCCGAATATTATTTCGGTTGATTCGAGCAGGGCAGGGTCGAGCGAGATTACATTCTGGATATTACCTTCCCTGTAAATTGCATTGTTCATTCTGACACCATCAACCACTATCAATATGCGGTTGGTGGCAAATCCCCGTATCATGGGACTGCCGCCTCCAAGCTGGCTCTTCTGTATAAATATTTCGTCGGAAATGCCAAGCAGATCAGCTGTTGTCTGGGGATTCTGAAGCTGAGTCTCCTGTCTTGTCACAATGGAGATCTTGTTCGGAACCTCATTCCTGTTCTGTTCCCACCGGTTGGCAGAAACAACGAACTCTTCAAATGCAAAAATCTTTTTATTAAGCCTTATCTGAAAACCGTTCTTTTTGATTTCATCATAGCTCAGGCAGACTCTTTCATAAGTAAAATGCTGAAAGCAGACTGCAGGGTCTTTTTCAAACGATGAGATGTCAGCTTTTCCTGAGCTGTTCGTATAGGTGAACCGGGTAGCCGGCTCATTCAGCACTGCTACATCGGAAATGGGTTTTGAGTCCTCATTATCTACCACAGTGACAATCTGGGAGAAGCTTCCGATACAAAAAATGAAAGACAGAAAAGCTGATAATAAGGCGGATCTCATCAATGAAGGCTTAAATGATTATAAAAATAGATAAATAATCCAGTTAAGTGACATTGAGAATTTAGATCAAATTAAAGGCCAAAAAAATTTAGTCCCTTTGGGACTTCAGAAACAAACAAAGGTTTCTATAAGGCCATAGGCCTGAAATATTTATAGGGATGGGCAAAGCAAGTCCCGGTTCGGACAACAAATATCAGTAAGCCCCGTAGGGGCGGAATAAAACAGAGCAGAATTATAACTATTCACCTAAAGAGAAAATATAATATGTAATTCCTGCTGGGTTTTTGATGGCATATTATTCTTAATTTTGAAAATCAGAAATATATTGATTTAAGGTGTCAAAACGCGTAGCAATTTTTTCACTGGTTGTTCTTGTATCTGCAGTAGCTTTAGCCATATATTTTCATCATCAGAGCAGGAAGAGCCTGTTTACTGATCCTTATAAAGTTATCGGTTCTGATGCCTGTATTGTCATAGAAACCATTGATTTCCGCAATCTAGTAAACTCAGTTACTACCGGCAAGGGTCTGTTTTCTGAGTTCACCAATATCAAAGAGCTGAACACCTTCAGCTCTAAGCTTAAATACATTGCAGACCAGATAAATAAATCTGGTTTTAAAAAGATACTTCAGGAAGGAACCGCAATAATTTCTTTTCATCCCTCCGAAAACGGAGAGCTGACACCTTTTCTTTCGAAAACCATTCCCGCAGAAACGGGATACAGACAACTAAGAGAAGCACTTCAGGCATCAGGTATAAGGGAGATACTGGAACAAAAGACCGCAGGTAAGAGGATTCTGGGGCTACCCTTTACTATGGACGGACAGAAAGACACTGTGTTTGTTATTATAAATTCCGGGTTATTGATCTGCAGCACATCAGCTTATCTTATTAAAAAATCTGTTTTTCAGAATGTACCTGGTATAGATATAAGATCTGCTGCCGGATTTTCCAGAATACTCCTTTCCTCGGGGAAGAATGAAGACAAAATATTTGTGGTCTTCGGGAATCTTAAAAATACAGCCGGAAAGATATTTACCAAGGGTGGTTTATCGCCGGCAGACAAGATAGCAAAGCTTGGAGGGAGCGCCGGAGGGGATATCTTTATTAATGAAGGAGGCGTTTCTATAAGCGGGTATAGTGAAAGCAGTGAACCATCAGATTTACTGTTCAGGTTTAAAGCTATTCAACCAGTTGAATTTAAGACTTATAAGATCCTTCCCTCAGCAACTGCCATGTTTGAGTCGATGGTATTGATACCCCAGGAAAGGACAGAAAGTTCTGGCTCTTCTACAGGTCAGATAATAAATCTGGCCGGAAAGCTTAAGCCGTTTCTCGGGGATGAGATTACCCGTGCTTACATTGATATAAGAAATAATCCCGTGAGCCAGAATTCGGTGATTATCTATAAATTAAAAAACGGTGTCCAGTGTGAAAGTATCTTTCTTGAACATACAGGAGGAAAGCAGGAAACAACTTATTTCAGACCTGATGATCAGACAAGAATACCTGTTTATCTTACCGGTTGTGCCGGCCTGCTTTCAGATTTACTGCCTGGTTTTGCACCCGGATTTAATGACTCATGCTGTGCTTTTTACGACAACTTCATGATAACAGGGAATTCATATGTCACAATCTCGAGGCTTTTGTATGATAATTTACTTAACAAAACCCTGGCTTACGATGTTCAGTACCGCGACTTTGAGAAAATGGTAGCCAGCAGGGCTGGATACCTGTTTTATTGTGTTCCGTCGCACTGCATTGATTATTTTTCGGATTATTTTAACCGGGACATAGCTGCTGGTCTAAAGTCAAACAAAAATTCGCTCAATAAAATTCAATCGATAGGTTTTCAGCTGGCTCCCATTAACGGAATGATTTATAACAGCTTATCGGTGAACTATAAAGATCTGGTCAGGGAAGAGTCGACAACCGAATGGGAGACTCTTCTGGATACAACCGCCGGGATCAAGCCTTTCTTTTTCACCAATCACAACACCGGGGCTAAGGAAATTTTCATTCAGGACACAAAAAATAATGCATACCTCATTAATGCAGCGGGCAGGGTCTTGTGGAAAGTTTCACTTAAAGAGAAGATAAACGGATCAGTATACCTGATAGATTATTACAGGAACGGTAAATACCAGTTATTGTTCTCAGGCAGGAACAACCTTCACCTGATCGACCGCAACGGGAATTATGTTGAGAGGTATCCTGTAAGATTAAGATCACCTGCTACAAATTCGCTCGCACTGTTTGATTATGAGAACAACAATACATACAGGCTGGTAATTGCAGGGGAGGATAAACTTATTTACACCTATGACAAGTCAGGCAACGTTGTGAAGGGTTGGGAGCCATTCAGAACTGCAGGTTATGTAACTGCAGAGGCAGGCTTTTATAAAGTCTCGGGCAAGGATTTTATTGTTGTGGCTGATGAATCATCAGTTTATTTTCTGGATCGTTCAGGCAAGGTACGCCTCAGACTGAAAGATGCGGTTACAAAGGCAAAGGAATCGGCTATCAGGCTGACACCCGGTTCCGAAGCGGCTCTTGTATTCACCTCCCCTGATGGGACAATTCAGAAAGTCAACTTTAACGGCGATGTTAAGAAATTAAGCTTCAGGAAGTTCACTTCTGACCATTCATTCGATTTTTTTGATGTGGATGGCGATGGTTTTGGTGAGTATGTCTTCATTGACAGCGGTATACTGTATCTTTATGATCGTAATGGGAAAGAGATGTTTATTAAAGATTTCGGTTCAGGAAAGCTGGGAGGTCCAATAAATTTTACCTTTTCATCAACCGACAGGAAAATAGGGGTTTTTGATGCGATTGGTAAACTTATATATCTTGTTGACAGCAACGGCAAAATAATGGATGGATTTCCATTAAAGGGAGCATCAATGTTCTCGATCGGAAAGCTTTCATCCTCTGATGACTGGAATCTTATTGTCGGTGGCACCGACAGGTTCCTTTATAATTACAAGCTTACAATATCGAAAAAATGAAAAACGGTCAGCCTGCTGAAACAACAGAAACAGGAAAAAAATAAAAAAAGAATAATCTTATAATAGCAATGACATTACTTATCAGGTTTGTTTTAATAAGTACCATTATCTATCTCATAATCCGGGCGTTTAACAGGTATTTTGAAGAAATGAACAATGCAGCCCGGGAAAGGGAACATAAGAATGAAAACACATCAAAATCAAAAGGAGTATCGAAGGAGATAGGAGAATATACTGATTACGAGGAAATAGACTGAATTATTTTTTTAGGGAAGCTCTTAATTGTTTTGCCAGGGCATTTGCAAATACAAAATCATTAAGAGTTCCGCAATCGGAATTCAGGATCTCCTTACTGCTTCCTTCCCAGCATTTTATACCATCGCTTAAAAAGATTATCTTCTCACCGATCTTCATCACTGAATTCATGTCATGAGTATTTACAATGGTGGTCATGGAATACTCCTCAGTGAGTTCCTTTATAAGCTCATCAATTAGTATGGCGGTAATGGGATCGAGGCCCGAATTGGGTTCATCGCAGAAAAGGAACTTAGGATTCAGTGAAATTGCCCTGGCGATAGCCACCCTTTTCTTCATACCGCCCGACAGCTCAGAAGGGAGCAGCTTATTTGAGTTAATAATATTTACCCTTTCGAGGCAGAAATTAACACGATCGGTTTTTTCTTCATCACTCTTTTCAGTGAACATGTCAAGGGGGAATCTTACATTCTGTTCCACGGTAAGTGAATCAAATAATGCGCTTCCCTGAAACAGCATCCCGATCTCCTTTCTTATCTCTTTCTTCCCATTAAAATCAAGTTTATTGAAAAGCACATCATCATACCAGATCTCTCCGCTGTCAATATCATGAAGCCCGACGATGGATTTCAGGAGGACAGTTTTACCCGAACCGCTTCGGCCGATTATAAGGTTCGTTTTTCCAGCTTCAAATGAAACAGAAATATCGCTCAGAATAGGTTTGTTGTTAAACGATTTATTGAGTTCTAATACTCTGATCATGACAGCAGAAGTTGTGTTAAAATAACATTGAAAAGCAGAATAATAATACTGCTGTGAACTACCGCTTTTGTACTTGCCTGACCTACTTCGAGCGATCCGCCCTCGATCTTATAACCATGATAGGCAGAAACGGTAGTAATTATGAAAGCGAAGAATAGTGTTTTAATTATTGCATAAGTTACATAATAAGGGATAAACGCATACTGGATGCCATAAATATAATCTTCGGATGTTATAACCCCTGCAGTTGTACCTGCTATCCAACCTCCAACAATCCCGACAGAAATGCTTATAAGGGTGAGGAAGGGATTAAAGACGAGAGTTGCAATTATTTTAGGAAGAATAAGGTAAGATGCAGAGTTGACACCCATAATCTCGAGTGCATCAATCTGTTCGGTTACCCTCATTGTACCTATTTCTGACGCAATACTGGATCCGACTTTACCCGCAAGGATCAGAGCTGCAATTGTGGACGAAAACTCGAGTAAAATTGAGTCGCGGCAGCCAAGTCCAATAAGGTAGGTAGGATAAATCGGGTTTTCAGTATTGTAAGCAGTTTGCAGTGTAATAACAGCGCCCATAAAGAAGGAAATTACTGTTACTATTCCAACGGAATTGAGGCCAAGAAAAACCATTTCATGCATTGTCTGCTTATAATAAACATAAGGCTTTTCGGGCTTGGAAAAAACTTTTTTAAGAAGCAGGAAATAACTGCCAAACTGCTCTAAAAACTTAAACATGGTTTACTTATAATGATGGGTAAAATTACAAATATTTATGGTAATTCCGGTGTGTGGACTTTAAATCGGGATTGCTCAAAATAATTATATATTTGCATAACATTTACATGGAAATTTAAAATGCTTATGGACAACAGGTATGTAATAATCATGGCAGGTGGAGTGGGAAGCCGATTCTGGCCAATGAGCCGACTTGAAAAGCCTAAGCAGTTCCTTGATATACTCGGAAACGGCGAGACTTTATTGCAACAGACCTTCAGAAGGTTCAGATCTATCTGCGGGAAAGAGAATATCTATGTTGTCACCAGTGCTGAACATAAGGATATTGTGGCAGAACAGCTCGAAATAGATTCGGCCAACATACTCGCCGAGCCTTTCAGACGCAACACTGCTCCATGTCTTGCATATGGCACATTCAGGATATTAAAGGAGAATCCTGAAGCTGTGATTGCTGTTACACCGGCTGATCATCTTATTATAAAGGAAGACAAATTCGTTGAAGTAATAAAGAAGAGCTTTGAATTTGCAGAAAAGAATAATGCTCTTCTGACACTTGGAATTAAGCCTGACAGGCCTGAAACGGGATATGGATACATTCAGGCTGACCGCAAAAAAACTGTCCCAGGCTTTACCAACCTGATGAAGGTTAAAACATTTACTGAAAAGCCAGATATTGAGCTGGCGAAAGTGTTTCTTGAAAGCGGGGATTTTTACTGGAACTCAGGTATATTTATCTGGAATATCAAATCGATACTGAGTGCCTTTGAAAAGCACCTTCCTGAAATGTTTTCTGCTTTCGAGGAAGGTAAGGATAATTTTGGGACCAGACAGGAAACTAAATTCATTGGCAAAACATATGCTGTGTGCCGCAGTATTTCGATTGACTACGGAATAATGGAAAAGGCTGATAACGTTTATGTTATGTGCACTGACATCGGCTGGTCGGATCTTGGGACATGGAGCTCCCTTCATGAACATTCAAAAGTTGACAAAAAAGGGAACTCCAAGGTAAGAGGCGAAGTATTTTCCTACGACAGCAGGGGAAATATCTTTAATATTGCTCCCGGAAAGATTGCAGTCGTGCAGGGTTTAAAGGATTATATTGTTGTTGATTCCGGGGATGTTCTTCTTATAGTAAAGAAGGAAGAGGAGCAGAGTATAAAAAACTACCTGGAGGATGTGAAAAACGCAACCGGGGAAAAGTTTCAATAAAAAAAAGGCTGCCGTGGCAGCCTTTTTTTATTGTCAAGGTTTAAAATTCCCATAGATCATGTTCAAAGTTGAACAGCTCCGACTTAATACGTTCAGCTTCAAACAGTGTGGATTTACCCACAGTATAATCATTGATCTGTCTGTCGTCAAAAACGTTTGATTCCCCGAAAATTATGCTTCCGAATCTTCTCTGCATAAAGAGATCATCAAATGAGATCCTTTGAGCGTCATTGTTAGCAAGGAAAGCTTCCTGTTTGGCAAGTGCATCCCTTAAGTCGTCATATTTAACCCAGAACAACGGTTTCCTCAGAGCCCGCCCGGCATCATTATCGTAACCCATCCAATAGGGCATCAAGCCTATAATCCTTACGTCGAGCCTCGACAGTTTTTTGTCGAAATACCATTCTTCATAGACAAGAAGTTGCTTAACCTCTTCAGGTTTTGCAGCATCAGTTATTACTGTATCCTTCGTCTGACCCTCAGCATTTATCTGAATTGACTGAGTTTTGGTTTTGGCCCCCATATTTATTTCAATATCATCATAAGTTGTCGGCAGATTGGAATCCATTGCGGAAAAGGCCTCCAGGCGTCCCGCGCGGATCTCTTCAAGTATTACTGTGATCAGGCTTTTTCTGCCGTCCTGTGTTGTTTTTAAAGGATAGTACAAGGGCTGGTTTATCTTCTCCCTGAGGTCGATAAGGCGCCATATTTTCTTTGACCAGATTACATCAGCTTCCCTGAGGAAGGGATAATTGATCTTCTTGTTATCCGTTATTGATTTCTGGTATATATCGCCAAATGACTGTGCATTAGCCAAAGTGCCGATTGCAAGGACGATAATTCCAAAAAAGACTTTCTTATTCATATTATTTCAATTTATTAACTAATCTATCTTTAAAATTATGGGGCTCAGATCCAACGTTCTGCCATCGGGAGCCAGACATTTGATATCCTTTAAGAAAAGGTTCTTGCCTCGGGCAAGTCTGGCAATAATATCTCTCTGCTTCTGAGTAAGAGCATTGCTTGAGCTTGTTTCTTCAAAGTCACCTCGGCTGTCTGTGTAAAGGACTGTAAAAGAAGTGATCTTATATATAAGGTCAAATTCGAAATCAGGAAGGGAAGCATAAACTCCAGTCTGAGCAGCTGCGGTGTTTTTAGCAATGGTACCCGTGCTTTTTCCTCCAAACGAAGCTATAGGGGCAGGGACAGGTTTGACCCTGAACTCGATGGGAGCAAATGTTGTCCCTTTATTGGATGCATCAGTTACTGACACAATAACCTGGACATTCTGACCAACAGTAGTCGGATTAACTGCCCAGTTTCCCCTGAAATTTTGTCCCTTGGAGTTTTTAACCTTCTGGGTAGTGACCGTCCCGTTAACCACTCTGACATTTAATTTATCGGGGCTGACACCAGGAACAGAAACATCGATGGGGTTCTGAATGCCCCTATACATAACGTTCATTGCTGTCGGCGATACAACCACATTGGGTTCACCTACATAATAAGACCCGTCAAAAGGATAATCTACCATAACACCGGAAGGGTTCCTGAGGGATATTACACCACCCCATTTTTTAGGTCCGGTTGAAGTGGCACGAACTTTATATACTCCCTTTCCGGATTCGTCAACAGGAAGTTCTGCCCCATTTACTTTAACTATTGGTTTCTGCGTTGAATCGATTGCAGATATAAATACTCTCGCTTCGTAATCGCCTCCCTGGGTTACATAGCTGGCTACAGGAACGACGTTTGCAACTATCTTGTTTACTTTGAAAGAGCCTGCATCAATCTGTGAATAAAGGTGATTCAATACCTCGGTCTCCGCGTTCCTGACATCAACCTGTATTTTTGAAAGGATAGTTTCGACTGCAACCAGCGGGAGGAGCTGGAAGGTTACATTTTCCCACTTCGAAGGCTGGCCGTCCGGATCATGTCCATCGTCGGTGTTAAGACTTTTACGGAGAGCATCTTCGGCACTCGGATTCTTTCCATCGAGTGTCGAGATAAGGAATTCACGATAATCATTCATCAGAGCTTTCAGAGCACTTGCTTTGCCATTTTCATTTGCCCCGATTAAAATCTGGGAGGGGACATTGTTGTCATCAATTCTCTTTACCTTTTCAATATCTATAACATTGCCGACAAGTGCCTCAGATTCAGTACCCTCCGCCTCCACAATGATCTCAACCTTAAGATCCTGAATAAATTGGGATATTTCGTCGGAACGACTTTTTATTTCCATAGCAGTGTCTCTGTATTTCCCTGCTTTTGTCGGATTTTCTGATGCAGCCTTATTAAATTCCTCGTAAATAAGATTATTCTTGATAACGTAGTTTGCCAGGGTTGTAGTAAGACTCTTATCAACTTTTTTAAATGCTTCAACGGCGTCCTTTGATACGTTAAGTGCAAGCATGGCGGTAAGTATCAGGTACATCATACCGATCATCTTTTGCCGTGGTGATAGCCTCTCGTGAGCCATTTTTAGGGTTGTTTAGTTATATATTAAAATGTCACGCTATTTAACATTCATTGCAGCAAGCATATTTCCATAGACATTATTCAATGCTGCCAGATTGTCGTTGAGTTTGGTGATCTGTTCACGATATTTTTTGGAATCACCTGCTGATTCCGAAAGATCCTTCATCAAGCCCTGTATGTTTTTATGCAGGGATTCAGAATCCTTGATATGATCATCAACACCTTTTCGCTGAAGTTCATATACGGTATTAAGAGCCGAAAGGTTCTTATTCAGTGATTCCAGCTGCTGCTGATATGATTTTCCACCTGATTCGATTGCAGAATATGACTCAGCCAGTTTACCATAATTGGAGTTAGAGTCATTTATAATTTTTGCTGTTGACTGATATGTATCTGTCAATCGTCCGAGAGCATCATTAGCAGACTGAATAGTATTCATGTATTTTGAAGATGTGGCTGAGATATCGCCCATAAGGCTAAGATTAGAAGTTGACTCGCTGAATTTTTTCATTCCGACGCCAAGTTTCTGAAATAGCTCAGGTGTAATATCAGCACTTTGCAGCATCTCATCGAATTTTGAAAGTGCATAAGAACCGCTTCCTGCACCGCCGCCGCTGCTGCCGCCAATAGCGCCGGCATATCCGCCACCGCCAACACCTCTTGCCTGCATTCCTGGTTCTTCCTCCGGGACGCCCGCAAGTTCAGGATAAACAAGTGTCCAGTCAACCTCTTCATGAAGGGGTTCGAATGCTGAGAAGAAGAAGATAACTGCTTCTGTGAACAGACCAATAGTAAGCATTAATCCTGCACCTGTCCAGTGCTGTATTTTAAATAATGCTCCAATGATTACGACAGAAGCACCAATACCATATAATTTGGCCATGAAGTTCTTCCATCCGCTTGACTGTACTATTTCTGCTAGGCTCATATACCTGGTTTTTTAAAAGGTTATATTATAATTTTTTATTGATTTACTCCGATATAAGATCTTACATTACGGAACCCGATATAAGATTTTGTTGAATCCTGATATTCATAATCCCTTGCGCTTGTCTGAAGGAAATAAGCGATATCCTTCCAGGAACCACCCCTGATAACTTTGCGTTTAAGAACAGGAGGATCCTGTGGACGTGCATTATATTCATAGTTGGGATTCAGGTCGTGCTGGAAAATATATGCCGATGGGTGATATGCACAGAGTGTCCATTCAGCAACGTTTCCCGACATATCAAATAAACCATATTCATTGGGTTCGTACGATCCTACTTTTGCGCTGTAGACAGTACCGTCGTCGATATAGTTTCCGCGTAAAGGTTTAAAGTTGGCAAGGAAACAGCCCTGGTAATTTCGGGTATAAGGTCCGCCCCAGGGGTACATCGAGAGATCAAGTCCGCCTCTTGAAGCATATTCCCATTCAGTTTCAAGCGGAAGCCTGTAAGCCTGTACATCTGCAATACCGTTTTTCCTGAGGGCAGTATTCATGTAATCTGTTCTCCACCTGCTGAACGCAGTTGCCTGCGGCCATGAAACACCCACAACAGGATAATCATCGAATGACGGGTGCCAGAAATAAAGGTCTGCCTGCGGGTCATTGAAAGAATAGGTAAAGTCCCTTATCCAGCAAAGTGTATCAGGATATATATTAATTGTATCATGTCTTATGAAAGAAGAACGGTCTTTAACCGGAGTGACATTCCCGTTCCGGTCTATTACCTGCCCTACATATTTCCAGGTGTTATTTGCATAGTCATTTACATATTTTGCTTTTGCAGCCTGCTGATAATCAACCCAGAAATAAGTATAATTAAGTTTCCTGACATCAATTTGCTTTTTGCCGTTGAATCTCTCTTCCGGAGGATAGTACATCTCTTCAAGGACTGCAGCAGTTGTCTCTTCTTCAGGATCAATCTTTTCCTGCCAGTTGATAACAGGAGGCTCTACAGGGTTACCTTCCTTGTCGGTAACAAAATATTCACGGTCGGGAACCTGGGCTTCACCGAGTTTTGTTCTCAGAATGGAATCCCTGACATAATATACAAACTGACGATACTTGTTATTTGTTACTTCAGTCTGGTCCATCCAGAATGCCTCAACTGTAACTACCTTCGAGATACTGTTCTGTGCAAACACAGCATCCTGATCAGATGGTCCCATGGTGAAGCTACCGGCAGGAATGAAAGCCATTTCGAATGGTTCAGGCTCAAAGAAATTTTTTCTCCCAGCGACTCCTGTCAGTTCTCCGTTATCGGAAGACTTACAACCACCTAAGAAGATTACTATTATCAGAGCTGAAAGGATTTCCTTTTTCATAATTCTTTAGAATTTTGTATTGCAAGTAATTTTATTTTTAAAAATCATAAAAACCGTATGCTTTTGTATCTCATAGGACTCTTGCCCATACTGAGACTGAAACAATAATTAACCATGAATTCGTGCGACCCGCTTGTGCTCTTTCTGATATCTGAAATCGGGAAATCGTAAGCATATCCGACCCTGATACCATTAAACAATTCTATCCCAACAATCCCTACCAGTGCATCACCGGGTCTGTAAGAAACGCCCCCCCATGCCTTTTTATTGTATCTTAATAAAGAAGTTGCAGAAAATTGTATTGCCTTACCGTCGCTAAGCGCAAAAAGGGAGGGCAGTAACTCAAGCGAAGGGTTTGGCAGCTGAAGAATATACCCGGCTGTAATGTAATAATGACGGCTTAAGTAGGTGACACCTTTTGTGAATTTTATTTTAGGCTGATTGATATGGGTCACTGATACTCCTGCATAATATTTATCGGTAGAATAATAAACACCCAGGCCGGCATCGAAGGTTACCGAACTCTCTTTGCTTTCAGGGATCAGTGGATCACCGGAAGGCGGAGTGAAAATGTCGCCATCAGGTATTATCCACTCAGGATCAAGTGTCATATTAAACATGCCGGCGCTAACTCCAATTCCCAGCTTGCCCTGTCCTATTTCGGCAATATATGAATAAATAAGTTTAAGGTTTATGTCTTTGTCGAAGCCAACAATGTCATTTTCGACCATCAATCCTACACCACTGTTTATTTTAAAAGGTGTGACAGGAGCGCTGATATTGAATACTGTTGTCGACGGGGCTCCTTTAAATCCGACCCATTGCTGTCGGTTAATTGCAGTCGCACATATCATCCCTGAAGTACCTGCATATCCCGGATTAAAGGTAAGGGGGTTGAACATATAATTACTTGTGATTGGATCCTGCTGGGAGAAGCAGAAGGTAACCGACAGGAGCATAAATAAATATGCAGTATATATTTTCTTCACTTCTTTAAATATTTAGGATTAAGCCCATTTATCGAACTTCCAAAGTAAAGTAAAAAAATTAAAAGTATACAAACCGACAACCAGTTAGTTAAAACTTTTAAACATTCCTGTTCAATTATCCACAAAGAATATTCCAAACATTCAATTAAACGGGAAAGAATATAAAATATTTGAAGGATCAGGACTTTAATCTGTTCGAAGCTTTGACCCATTTGTCGGGAACTTCATTCCGGTTTGCCTTAAGATAATCGTCATGTGAACATGCAACATAAATATTGGCATTATTCTCATCGGTAAGTTCAATCCACCATCTTTCAGTAAGATTGCTTTTAACGAAGATCAGATCATCCTCAAGATCAGTAACTCTTACATGATATTTAATAAAGCGTCCTGCATTACTGTTACTTAAAACCGGGGTCTCATATTGCTTCTGAGAAAAACCTTCCAGGAAAAACCAGAGAATCTGGGCAGCAAGGCCTACGGTCTGGTAACGGATATCCAGCCCTGGATTGACATCAAAAAGCCCGAAGACTTTTAGGTTATCTGAAATTCCGGCATATCTCGAAAGAAGGCATATTTCCTCACCATAGAAACCATTTGGTGAAGGTAGTGCAGTACCGGGGGCATCTGACTGTCTGACTGAGGAGATATCGAAAATGGCAGCATCTGAATCCCTGAAGAGTGGCTCTGTAAGATATATTGCCTGTCTGACATCACCGATTCTTAACAATTCAGAATGACGCCTGACAAACCGGTTCAATACCTGCTGATCATTAAGATATGTCTGGTACCCTATATTTATATACTGGCTGAAGGTACTCTTATGGTTACTGATTATCTTGTTCAGGTAACTGAATGAATCAGGTGCGTCAGGATTATTGCTGTAATCTATTCTAGGATCGACTGAAACCAGGGTATACCTGGTTTTTAAAATCGTGAATGAACGGTCGATTGCAGTGACAAGTGCGCTGCTTCCGCCAATGATCACCGGAAGGATATTTTCTTTCAAAAGGGTGCAGAGTATATCAGTAAGGCCGGCCAGGGTATCGCTGAAAGTAACTCCCTGTTTCATATTTCCCAGATCGATGATCTTTGACTTTCCAGGTATCCTTGCCAGGCTGTAAAGCTGTTGTCTTATTGAGTCCGGAGCGTCAGATGAGCCCATGTTAGCTGAGTTTCTTCCGTCAGGTACTCCCAGGAGGGCAACCTTAAATTCCCTGATATCCTTTACTCTGTTATTTTCAGTATTGATGACAATGTTATGAGGAAAACCAGCATTCCCTGTCAGGTTTTCAAAACCGTGCTTCTCAATGCTTACCGGATTGAAATAATCATTTAGGTCCAGCATAATTTATTCAGAACTTTTTTTGGTTTTTTCACTTTTTTCGATGATCACAATACACTCTTCCTTTGTAAGTTTTTCGACATCGGTACCTTTCGGCAGCCTGAAATTTTTCTTATCCTGTACAAGATAAGGTCCGTATCTTCCGTTCAGCAGCCGGATATCACCGAAATCCTTAATTACCTTTTTCTTATCACTTTCACCTTTTTCCCTGATTATTTCAGAGGCTCTTTCAATAGTTACAGCATAGGGGTCATCAACACCTTTTTTAAGTGAATAGAATTTGCTCCTGTATCTTACATAAGGTCCGAATTTTCCGATGCCCACTACCATCTCATCTCCTTCGAGCATCCCGAGCGATCTTGGAAGGCGGAATAGGTTAAGTGCTTCAGAGAGGGTAATGGTTTCAAGGAGCTGGTTTCTTGCAAGACTCGCAAAACGGGGCTTCCCTCCGTTAGCTGTATCCCCTATCTGTGCGACCGGCCCGAATCTTCCCATTCTTACAGAAACCTGTTCCCCGGTTTCAGGATGGGTTCCGAGTACCCTGACACTTGTTTTCCTGGTTGTTTTCTCCAGCGAATTTTCAACAGTCTTATGAAATGTGGTATAGAACTTACCGATCATCCCTGTCCACTTCAGTTTACCTTCTGCAATCTTATCAAACTGTTCTTCAACATCCGCGGTAAAATTGTAATCGACAATTTCCGAAAAGTTTTCCAGAAGGAAATCATTCACTATCATTCCTATGTCTTGCGGAAACAATTTAGACTTTTCTTTTCCTGCAGCTTCAGTCTTCGAGGATGTCGAAAATTTTCCTTTCGAAAGTGTTATAATTTTCAACTGCCGTTTTTCCCCTGGTCTGTCCTCCCTTAAAACATATCCCCTGTTCTGGATAGTCGAAATTGTGGGAGCATAGGTCGAAGGCCTTCCGATTCCAAGTTCTTCAAGCTTTTTGACAAGGCTGGCTTCAGTATAGCGGGGCAGAGGGGATGTGAATTTCTGAGTAGCTGATATAGTATTATAATAAAGAGGCATTCCTTTCTTTACAGGAGGAATAATGGATTTCTCATCGTCGCCATTCTCGGTGTCAGACGATTCAGTGTAGACTTTAAGGAATCCGTCGAATTTCACAACTTCTCCGGTTGCAGTGAAAACAACAGCAGAATTGTTCATCCCAATTGAGATCGTAGTTCTTTCCACTTCAGCATCGGCCATCTGTGAAGCTATAGTCCTTTTCCAGATGAGCTCATAGAGTTTTTTCTCATTCTGATTACCGGTTATTGTTGCTGTGTCGGGATAAGCAGGCCTGATAGCTTCATGCGCTTCCTGAGCTCCCTTGGATTTTGTCTTGAACTGACGAGTTTTTGAATATTTCTCACCATACTCTGAAATAATTACTTCTCTCGATTTTGCCAGAGCGAGCTTCGACAGGTTGGTTGAATCGGTTCTCATGTAAGTAATTTTCCCCGATTCATAAAGCTTTTGTGCAACAGCCATTGTCTGTGATACTGAAAAGCCAAGCTTCCGGTAGGCTTCCTGCTGAAGAGTGGAGGTTGTGAATGGAGGAGCAGGCGACCTGGTACCAGGCTTGACAGTGACCCCGGAAATGCTGAATTCTGAAGCATTGCAGATCTCAAGGAACTTCAACGCTTCTTTTTCTTCCGGAAATCTTTTGCCTGCTTCAGCCCTTATAACGTTGTTCTCTGTATCAGAACGGTCAGCCTTGAAAATACCGGTTATGCGGAACGACGATTCAGTTTTGAAAGCGATAATCTCCCTCTCCCGTTCAACGATCAGCCTGACTGCAACCGACTGAACCCTTCCTGCTGAAAGGGCAGGCTGTACTTTTTTCCAAAGTACCGGAGAAATTTCAAAACCAACAATCCTGTCAAGAATACGGCGGGCCTGCTGTGAATTGACCAGGTTCATGTCAACCCTGCGCGGAGCAAGAATTGCATCTGAGATAGCATCTTTGGTGATCTCATGAAATACAATCCTTTTTGTCGTTTCCAGATCAAGGTTAAGAACACTAGCAAGATGCCATGCAATAGCTTCTCCCTCGCGGTCCTCATCAGAGGCTATCCAGATATTTTTAGATTCGGAGGCAGCTTTTCTAAGTTCTCCTACAACTTTTGCTTTTTCTTTAGGAATTTCGTATTCAGGAGAGAAATTATTCTCAATATCGATTCCAAGATTTTTTTTCTTAAGATCGCGGATGTGCCCAAAACTGGATACGACACGGAAATCTTTTCCCAGGTACTTCTCAATGGTTTTAGCTTTAGCAGGTGACTCAACAATTACGAGATTTTCGATCATATCAGACGGATTTAACTCTTTTAAAAACACGACAAAGTAAATCATTTAGGTTCCAAACTTCAAAATAAACGGTTAAGATTCTTTATTAATTACTATTTTTGAGCCAAACTCCCGAAGCTAATGAAAGGCGATTCAACAAACAGGAAATACCTTATCTGGTTCTGGACACTGTTTATCATTCCATTCATAACGGTTCTGATTATTTTTATCCTTATCACATATGGAAAGCTTGGTCCAATGCCCTCTTTCAGAGAACTTGAGAATCCGGAATATAACCTTGCTGCTGAAGTCTATGCTGAAGATGGCGTACTGCTAGGAAAGATAAGCATTGAAAACCGCACCTGGACCGATTACAAGGATCTCTCACCTTATCTTGTAAATTCTTTGATCGCTACTGAGGATATCAGGTATCACAGGCACTCGGGAATCGATATCAGAGGCCTGGGGAGAGCTATTGTCCGCACAATTGTTCTTGGGCAGAAAACAGGAGGGGGAAGTACAATTACACAGCAGCTGGCAAAACAGTTATATCCGAGGGATACTGCTCATGTCTCTGCTTTTACAAGAAAATTAAGACTTGGTGTCACAAAATTCAAGGAATGGCAGACTGCCGTAAAGCTGGAGAAGAGTTATACAAAGGAGGAGATAATAGCAATGTATCTGAATAAGTACGATTTCCTCTATCAGGCAATTGGAATAAGATCGGCAGCAAGGGTATATTTCAATACCACTCCCGATTCGCTTAAAATTGAAGAGGCTGCCGTACTCGTTGGGATGTTAAAGAATTCCAGTGCATATAATCCCAGGAAATATCCCGAAAGAATGCTTCAGAGGAGAAATACTGTGCTTTCACAAATGGCAAAATACGGATACCTCCACCCTGAAATTGCAGATTCGGTTAAACAGCTGCCTCTTACCCTCGATTTCAGGTTGGAGGACCATAATACAGGATTAGCCACATATCTGCGGGAATACCTTAGAAATATTATGAGAAAACCGGAACCTGTCAGGAGCAGATATGAAAGGGAATCATCTTATGAGGATGCCCTGTGGGAATGGGAAAATAATCCTCTGTACGGCTGGTGCAACAAGAATAAAAAACCTGACGGATCCAATTATGATGTGTATAAGGACGGGCTTAAAATATATACCACCATCAACTCCAGGATGCAGCAATATGCTGAGGAAGCTCTCGCAGAACATCTTTCAAAAGAGGTTCAGCCTGATTTTTACAAGCGTGCAAAAGGATTCAGGAATCCTCCCTACTCAAATGACCTTACCAAAAAGGAAGTTGAAGATCTTATTTTCAGGTCAATAAAGGACAGCGAAAGATACATAATGATGAAAGCCAGGGGAGTTTCGATGGATTCCATTATGCTTGCATTCAATACAAAGGTTCCCATGAAAGTTTTTTCGTGGAAAGGAGAGAACAGGGAGATTGACACAATTATGTCACCGTATGATTCAGTTAGGTATTATAAATATTTTGTCCGTTCGGCATTTCTTGTGGAGGATCCTCATCTGGGTTATGTAAAAGCTTACGTGGGAGGTCCCGATTTCAGATACTTCAAGTGGGATGCTGTTACACAGCAGAGAAAACAGGTAGGCAGCACAATCAAACCTTTCCTTTACACTGTCGCAATGCAAAACGGCTATACTCCATGCGACGAAGTTGAAAATATCCCAAGGTCATTTGATCTGCCGGGTGATTCGGTACCATGGATACCAAGGAGCTCCGGGCCGAAGGAGTATCACGGGAAAATGGTTACACTCAAATGGGGTCTGGCACAATCCGAGAACTATATTTCCGCATGGATTATGCAGCAATTCAGACCTTCCGCAGTAACTGAGCTCATGAAGAGAATGGGGGTTAGGAGCTTTATTGATCCTGTTCCTTCAATATTCCTTGGCACATCAGATATAAAGCTTGAAGAAATGGTTGGGGCTTACTCGACATATGCTAACAGGGGAGTCTATACACGACCTATGTATGTTACACGTATTGATGATAAGAATGGTAACCTGATTTCTAAGTTCACACAGCAGATCGAAGAGGTCCTGAGTGAGGAGCAAGCCTATCTTATGCTTAACCTTCTTCAGGGAGTCGTGCTTATTGGATCCGGAAACAGGTTAAGAAGAGAACCATATATGCTCCTGAACCAGATTGGAGGCAAAACCGGGACGACTCAGAATAATTCGAATGGCTGGTTTATGGGTGTGACACCCAATCTTGTGGGGGGAGTCTGGAGCGGATGGGAAGATCAGGCTATCCACTTCGAAACCCTTAGTGAAGGACAGGGTGCCCAGATGGCTCTTCCTGTATTCGGACTCTTCATGAGAAAACTTTATAATGATCCTCAGTTCGGAATAATGGAATCAGATGAATTTGAACGTCCTTCAAATTTCAACATTGAAACAGATTGCGATAAAGCAGAAAGAGAGAATACGAGGAGAGGAGGATATATAAGGGAGAAGTATTAGAACGACGCACGACAAACGACGCATGACACACGAAGGCTCATGACATACGGCAGACGGCAATCCAGGATTATTCTTCCCCGGAGTCGTTAATCCTTAGTCGTTCGTTGAGCTCCGTGAGTCGATTGTCGTCTCCTCAGCTGAACAACGAACGTACAAGAGCTTCTACTTTACCAACCGGAATAACCTCAATGTCGGATCCTGTAGTCGAAATATTCCTGTGGAATTTCGAAATGTAAATTTTCCTGAAACCCATTTTGGCAGCTTCTTTGATGCGTTGTTCTATCCGCGAGACAGGTCTTATTTCGCCTGAAAGTCCAACCTCGCCGGAACAGCAAACATCCTTTCCGACAGGAATATCAAGATTGGAAGAAAGGACCGATGTAATAATTGCCAGATCAATTGCAGGATCGTCTACTTTAATACCACCTGCAATGTTCAGAAAAACATCTTTTACGCCAAGCCGGAAGCCGGCTCTTTTCTCAAGAACAGCCAGAAGCATATTTAGTCTCCGGATATCAAATCCGGTTGAGCTTCTTTGAGGGGTGCCGTAAACAGCACTGCTTACAAGAGCCTGGGTCTCAATGAGAAATGGTCTAAGCCCGTCGACTGTTGCAGCAATTGAAATTCCGCTTATGGGTTCATCATGCTGGTTGATAAACATAGCGGAAGGATTTGCAACTTCCCGCAAACCGCTTTCTATCATTTCAAATATTGCAAGTTCTGAAGTCGATCCAAACCTGTTCTTTACAGACCTGAGCAAACGGTATATATAATTGTTGTCGCCTTCAAAATATAGAACAATATCGACTATATGCTCAAGCACCTTAGGTCCTGCAAGAGTCCCGTCCTTTGTAATATGTCCGATAAGGAAAACCGGTATGCCGGTTATTTTTGAAAACTTCAAAAGTTGGGCCGCGCATTCTCTGACCTGTGAAACTGATCCGGCAGAAGACTCAAGGTTACCTGTGTGAATAGTCTGAATGGAGTCAATTATTATCAAAGCGGGCTTAATGTTTTCAGCCTGGACAAGAATATTTTCAAGATCAGTTTCACTGTAGATAAAGCACGACGGATTTGATTTCTTAAGCCTTTTAGCCCTTAGGCTGATCTGTTCTTCACTTTCTTCACCTGAAACATAAAGTACGCTTTTACCGCTGAGGGCAAGTGCGAGCTGCAAAGCAAGGGTCGATTTGCCGACACCCGGTTCGCCGCCCACCAGGATAAGTGAGCCTGGAACCATTCCTCCGCCAAGTATCCTGTCAAGTTCTGTGATGCCTGTTTTCAGGCGATGGTGCTCATCAGAACTTATATTATCCAGGAGCACTGGTTTCCTCTTTTCCTGACCAGACGAATATGATCTTTCATGTGGCGATGACGGGGCGATGATCTCTTCATGGTATGTATTCCATTCCTTGCACGAAGGGCACCTTCCTATCCATTTTGCAGATTCAACCCCGCAATTCTGGCAAACGAAAACTGTTTTGGATTTAGGCATGATTACCTTTTTTCTGATTCTTCCGCGATAACATGTAAAACGCCAGTGACCCAAGTATCAATACAAGGATCAGTTGCGATTCGTGAGTAAGTATTGCATAAGCGGAAGCATCTTCAATACTGACTCCTTCCACGAATGCTATTCCCCTTGAAACAAAATAATGGAATGCACCGATTCCTCCCTGGACCGGGGCCGACATTGCGAGACCACCAATTACAAGAATAAAGATCGAATTGGCAAACGACAGGTGGGATGTACTCTCAATGCAGAAGACAACAATCCACGTCATCAACGCATAATTAAGCCAGATGAATATTGTATGAAAGATGAATTCCCAGTTCCTTTTAAGCTTTGATATGGTTTTAAGTCCGTTTATCACACCATGTGCGATGTCGAACATTTTTGAAAAGAATTTTATCTTCCGGAGTTCCTTTTTGTAATGAATAAGCGTGTACAGTGAAACAGCTGACAACACTATGAATATAACCCATGGGACCCATGCTGCACCAAAGACCGAAAGCACTTTTTCCCTGAATGGCACTATAATACTTGCATTCAGATATTCCCTGATTTTGGAACCGCTGGTAAAAAAGACCCCGAACATTATAATCAGAAGTGAAATGAAATCAATTGTACGCTCAATTACCACAGTTCCAATAAGCTGATCGACCGGGATCTTTTCTTTTTTACCAAGAGCAACGCATCTGGTTATCTCCCCGATTCTGGGAAGAGCCAGATTGGCAAGATACCCTGACATCATTGAATGGAAAGTGTTCCAGTATTTGGGGTTATACCCGAGCGGATTTATAAGAATTATCCACCTCCGGGCACGGCTGAGATAGCCGAACAGCCCGAAAAGCGTAGATAAGATCAGCCAGGAATAATTTGCCCCTTTCAGATCGGCTGCCAGCGCTTTAAAATTAACGGTCCGGAAAGCGATCCACAGCAGCAGGATCCCTAAAGCTAGAAAAGCAATAAACTTTCCGGCCTGTATGAAACCTTTACTCAAATTCAGATCAGTTTATTTGTGTTTGTATCGGGAAAAATAACGGACGGCCTGAAGGATTTTGCTAGCTGGAAATCGATGGTTGCAAAGGACATGATTATTATAACATCGCCCACAGCTACCTTTCTTGCTGCAGGGCCATTCATACAGATCTCTCCTGATCCTCTTTCAGCTTTAATCACGTAAGTCTCAATACGCGCACCATTATTTAAGTCGAGGACCTGTACCTTTTCATTTTCAATTATATTGGATGCATCCATCAGATCTTCATCAATAGAGACACTTCCCATATACTGCAGATTTGCCTCAGTGACGGTAACCTTATGTATTTTTGATTTTAATATTTCTATAAACATTTTTGGCAAATGAAATTTGTATGGCGCAAATTTAAGTATCCTTTTAATTGATTA
The DNA here is from genome assembly GCA_963701745.1 of uncultured Bacteroidales bacterium. Classification (GTDB taxonomy): domain Bacteria; phylum Bacteroidota; class Bacteroidia; order Bacteroidales; family VadinHA17; genus LD21. The sequence goes on from CAVPBE010000001.1 coordinate 121,310, forward strand.
CAAGGGAATTTCGATATTATCTATCAGCCTTATATTTCCTGCCCTGACTGCGATACATCCAAAATATTTCTTCCCATTTTTCATTTCACATCGCGCCGCAACCGGTTTTAATTCTTTATCATCAACTATTTCGAAATACTCCACACTGAAACCCTCTACTCTTTCAATGCTCTTCTTCACATAAGAAATCAGATAAGGGATATCATGGTCATTTATCATATTGGCAGCCGCAGAAATTACAGAATAAATTATGCCTGCTTTTTTCCTTTTCTCAGGATCGAGAAGACGGTTTCTGCTGCTCATGGCCAAACCGTCATCCTCACGTACTATGGGATTGCCTATAATTTTTACCTTGTTTCCCATTTGTCTTACAAGTTCTTTAATAACAGCCAGCTGCTGAAAATCCTTCTGTCCGAAAATTGCAATATCCGGCTTCACAATTTCGAACAGCCTGCTTACCACCTGTGCGACCCCGTTAAAATGCCCTGGCCTGTGCAACGCCTCCATTACATTTTCAAGATTTCCAAAATGAAAGACCCTCCGGTCCTCAGCCGGGTAAATTTCTTTATCATCGGGTGTGAATACAATATCCTTTTCCCTTAGAACTGACCGAAGCAATGCCAGGTCATCGTCAAGAGTCCTTGGATAATTCTTCAGGTCGTTTTTATCGTTGAATTGCGTGGGATTAACATAGATGCTTACAACAACCCTGCTGCAGAGAATTAAAGCATTCTGGACAAGTGTAAGGTGACCACGATGAAGTGCTCCCATTGTCGGTACAAATCCAAGAGGTGAGGAATCCGGACCTTTAGTTGCTTTCTGAAGCTCTTTAACAGTGCTGACTACTTTCATAATTCCTGATTATAATGCAAACCTAAACGAAATAAAAGTATTTAAGCCTGAACTTAAAGAAATAAAATAAACTGCCGATTAAACAGAAATACCAATACCCAAGTATTGATAATATTGTCGTTTTTTATTATTATCTTTGCAAGTTGTTACGGAATGGTATATCCAGGCATGTAAATGGAAAGCAAAAAAGTATTGTTTATTTCTCAGGAGATCACTCCATATTTAGGCGAAACTAAGTTATCAAAGATAGGCAGATATCTGCCTCAGGGAATTCAGGAAAGGGGTAAGGAAATTCGGACCTTTATGCCCAGGTATGGAAGCATCAATGAAAGAAGAAACCAGCTGCATGAGGTTATAAGGCTCTCGGGCATGAATCTTATAATTGACGATACCGATCATCCTCTTATAATAAAAGTTGCCTCGATACAGTCGGCACGAATGCAGGTTTACTTTATTGACAATGATGATTATTTCCAGAGGAAACATACTGTTTCCGATTCGTCAGGCAAGGAGTTTGAAGATAATGATGAGCGGGCACTTTTCTTTGCCAGGGGTGTGATTGAAACTGTAAAAAAACTTAGGTGGGCCCCTGACATTGTCCATTGTCATGGCTGGATGTCATCCCTGGTTCCGGTATATCTGCGCAGCATTTATAACGATGATCCCCTGTTTCACAAATATAAAATAGTCTATTCAGTATATAGCAATGATTTCATAACTCCTTTCAGATCGACATTTGCTGACAAGTTAAGGTACGACGGAATTGATGGTGAAAACCTGAAGCTTGTAAAGAATCCCGATTTTATTAATGTTTCCAAGCTTGCTATTAAATATTCTGATGCAGTAATAGTTGGAAGTGAAGATATTAACGCTGAATTGTCGAAATATCTTAAAACTGTTAGTAAACCCGTTCTTCCTTTTCAGGATGAGGAAAAATACATTGATGCATATAACGATTTTTATGATAAATTGCTCTCCTGATCACCTTCTTTACATACTTCTGCAATAATTGAATTCATTCAACCGTTTTTTCAGCTAATACGGATTGATTACAGTCCGGGACTTTTCATTTCTAAAAATAATCGCTTATGTGCGGAATAGTTGGGTATATTGGATCAAAACCCGCAAGGGAAATAGTCATCAAGGGACTTAAACGACTTGAATACCGGGGATATGATTCAGCCGGACTTGCAATTATCAATGGGGAAACAAAAATTTTCAAATGCAAGGGAAGGGTTGAGGATCTGGAGAAGATGGTGAACGGCACTGATTTTAACGGAACAGTGGGGATGGGTCATACAAGATGGGCAACCCATGGAGAACCAAATGAACTAAATGCACACCCCCAGGTTTCTTATAAAGGTAATTTTATTGTTGTCCATAACGGGATCATTGAAAATTACGCTTTGATCAAAAAACATTTGCAGAGTCGTGGGATACAGTTCAATAGCCAGACCGATACCGAAGTGCTTGCCAACCTGATTGAACACCTTTACCTTGAGGGTGATCTTACCGCAGAACAGGCAATCACGCTTGCGCTAAACAGAGTTGAGGGAGCGTATGGACTTGTAATTATCTGTACAAAGGAGACCGACAGGCTTTATGCTGCCAGAAAAGGTAGTCCTCTGGTGATCGGTGTTGGAGAAGGAGAAAACTTCATTGCTTCCGATGCCACCCCTATAGTTGAATACACACAGAGGGTGATCTACCTGAAGGATGATGACATTGCAATAATAAAGAGGGATGAGCTTGTCCTTAAATCAATACGTCCGAAAAGTATCGAACCTGAAGTAAAGGAAGTTGACCTGAAGATTGGCGAGATAGACAAGGAAGGATTTGCTCACTTCATGCTTAAGGAGATCTTTGAACAACCAAGAGCAATACATGATACATTCCGGGGAAGAGTGCTGCCCGATCACAGCGGAATAATGCTGGGAGGCCTTCATAGTGTTCTCGAGACCATTTCACAGTCGGAAAAGATAATTATTGTTGCCTGCGGCACATCTTGGCATGCAGGTTTATTGGGGGAATATCTTTTTGAAGAATTTACCAGGATACCTGTTGAGGTGGAATATGCATCGGAATTCCGCTACAGGGATCCGATAATAAAGAAAGGCGACATCGTAATTGCAATAAGCCAGAGTGGTGAAACTGCAGATACTCTGGCCGCAGTAAAAATAGCAAAAGAAAGGGGAGCAAAGGTCATCGGGATCTGTAATGTGGTCGGCTCAAGCATACCGCGCGAAACAGATGCCGGGGTCTATACTCATGCAGGTCCTGAAATTGGAGTTGCATCCACCAAGGCTTTTACGACCCAGGTTACAGTTCTTGCTATGATGGCATTTGAAATTGGTTTTCTGAAAGGTGTGATCACACCAGAAACCTACAAACAGCTCATTGATGAACTGGTTTCGATTCCGGCAAAAATTGAAAAGACACTCATGGTAAATGACCAGGCACTTGAACTTGCAAAAAAATATCAGCAAACCAGGAATGCTCTTTACCTTGGCAGGGGATATCTCTTCCCGGTTGCCCTGGAAGGAGCATTAAAGCTTAAAGAGATATCATACATTCATGCCGAAGGCTACCCTGCAGCTGAAATGAAACATGGTCCTATAGCACTTATAGATGAAAACATGCCTGTCGTTGTGGTTGCCACAAAAGACGACATTTATGATAAAATTGTCAGCAATATCCAGGAAATCAAAGCCAGAAAGGGAAATGTAATTGCTATTGTCACTGAAGGAGATGAACTTATAAGAAAAATGGCTGATTACGTACTGGAGGTTCCGGAGACACTTCCGGCATTTTCAGGTATCCTGGCTGTTATACCACTTCAGCTGTTATCTTACCACATTGCAGTCCTTAGAGGATGCAATGTCGATCAGCCAAGAAATCTTGCCAAATCCGTTACTGTCGAATAGAATATAATAAACCCTTCTGAAATGAAATCCACAAAAAAATTCAGAAAGCTGACCACAGCGGAGATTAATAAACTTACGACCAATAGTTGCATTTGTGATGACTGGAGCAGGGTCCGGGTGTCAGAAGGATTTGATCCCTCGAGATGCCTGAATGTTACTTTTTCGGGTGATATAAAGCTTGGGAACTTCAGTAAATCATATACCGACGAGTCAGGAGTAAGTGTGATGTGCGGAATAATCAATGCACATATTCATAACTGCGATATCGGTTCAGATGTCCTTATCAGGAATATTGGGGATTATATAGCAAATTACCGGATTGAAGATGATGTTATCATTACAAACTGCGGAAAAATAAGTATGCAGGGTGTCTCTTCTTTCGGCAACGGAACAGAGGTTGCTGTGTTGAATGAAGCAGGAGGCAGGTCAGTACTGATCTGGGACCAACTGTCAGCGCATCAGGCTTATATAATAGCTCTTTACCGTCACCGTGTAAAAGCTATCAGGAAGATGGAGCTTATGATACGCGAATATTCAAAATCAAAAAGTTCTGATAAAGGAACTATCGGTTCAGGCTCCCGGATAAAGAGCTGCAGGCAGATCAGAAATGTCAGGATTGGCCCTTTCAGCCGCATCGAAGAGAGCATTAAGCTTGATGAAGGATCAATTAACAGCTGCATGGAAGATCCTGTCTTCATTGGACCGGGAGTTATAATGGAGCATTTCATTGTTTGTTCCGGTTCAATTGTTACAGAATCGACCCTCATAGACAAATGCTTTATTGGTCAGGGTTGCGTTCTGGGCAAACACTACTCAGCTGAGAATTCGCTCTTTTTTGCAAATTGCGGTGGCTATCACGGTGAAGCATGTTCAATATTTGCAGGACCATATACAGTAACCCATCATAAATCGACTCTGCTCATTGCGGGAATTTTTTCATTCATGAATGCTGGCAGCGGATCGAACCAGAGCAACCACATGTATAAACTTGGTCCGATACATCAGGGGATAATGGAAAGGGGATCTAAAACAACCAGCGATTCATATGTGCTGTGGCCCGCCCGTATAGGACCATATACCCTTGTTATGGGACGACATTACAAGAATATGGATACTTCATCCCTTCCTTTCTCATACCTTATTGAAAGCAACGATGAAAGCATACTTGTTCCGGGCATAAACCTGAGAAGTGTTGGTACAATAAGAGATGCTCAGAAGTGGCCTGTCCGCGACAGGAGAAAAGATCCTGTCAAGCATGACCAGGTTAACTTCAATCTTCTGAGCCCGTATACTATCCGTAAAATGTTTGAAGGCAGGGAACTTCTCCGTAAGCTGAAATCAGTTTCAGGAACAGGTTCAGGATCCTATTCTTACAATAATATGAAGATTAAAGGCAGTTCACTGGAAAAGGGGATTGAACTGTACCAGACCGGGATAAACAAATTTCTGGGCAACTCACTTATTAAAAGACTTGAAAACATAAATTTCAAATCTAATGGTGAATTGCAGAAAAGACTTGCTCCTGATCAGTCGATGGGGAAAGGTGAATGGGTTGATATTGCAGGATTGATTGCCCCAAAACAGGCAGTAAGCAAGCTTCTTGATGATATAGAATCCGACAAAATAAATACAATTGAAGGAGTTACAGAAGCATTCAGGAAGATGCATGGATCTTATTATAAATGGGAGTGGACATGGGCATGTGAAAGAATTGAGGAAGAGACAGGAAAGTCTGTTAAGGATTTCACAGCTGCCGATGTAATCGGGATTGTCGAAAAATGGAAAAAGAGTGTTATTGACCTCGATAAAATGTTATACGATGATGCCAGGAAGGAATTTAATCTTTCTTCGATGACAGGATTTGGAATTGATGGTGGAGATGAGATTAAAAAGCTTGATTTTGAAGAGGTCAGAGGCGATTTTCATTCAAATAGCGTTGTTGCTGCTATACAGGAGCACATCAGGCAGAAGAGTGCTCTCGGGGATGAACTTATTGAACGATTGAACAGGTTTAAAAACTAAAGGCTTTATCTTCCTGAGTACATTTTATCGTAATATTTCTCATAATCCCCCGAAATAATTCTTTCAAGCCATTTACTGTTGGAAAGGTACCAGTCGATTGTTTTTTCAAGTCCGGCAGAAAAATCAGGTATCGGAGCCCAACCAAGTCCGTTCTGAAGCTTTGATGAATCTATAGCATATCGAAGGTCATGTCCCGGCCGGTCCTTTACATAAGTAATCAGCTTTTCTGAAGTACCAAAAGGCCGGCCAAGCTTCCGGTCCATGATTTTGCAGAGAAGCTTAATAAGGTCAATGTTTTTCCATTCGTTGTTACCACCAATATTATAAGTTTCCCCGGTCGTTCCTTTATGAAATATCAGGTCAATAGCTGAAGCATGATCTTCAACGTAAAGCCAGTCGCGGATATTCTCTCCCTTCCCATAAACAGGAATAGGCTTGTTGTTCTTTATATTATTTATTGCCAGAGGGATCAGTTTCTCCGGGAACTGGTTTGGGCCGTAATTGTTTGAACAGTTGGAGATTATGACAGGGAGACCGAAAGTGTGTCCATATGCTCTTACCATATGGTCGGAACTTGCCTTGGAAGCAGAATAAGGACTTTTAGGATCATATGCTGTTTCCTCAGTAAACATGCCATCTTTCCCAAGCGATCCGTAAACCTCATCTGTCGAAATATGATAAAACAATTTGCCCTCAGTATTGTCTTTCCATATACTTAGGGCAGCATTAAGCAGGTTAACGGTTCCTACTATGTTTGTATGAACAAATTCATCGGGTGCAGTAATCGACCTGTCAACATGCGATTCTGCTGCCAGATGTATTATTCCCTCAAACCGGTAATTCGTGAAAAGATCTACGACGGCCTGTTTGTTGACAATATCAGTTTTTTCAAAAAGATAATTGCTCTTCTTCTCAATATCTGTTAGATTCTCAAGATTTCCGGCATATGTAAGCTTGTCTGCATTTACTATCCTGTATCCTGGATATTTGTTTACAAACCTCCTAACTACATGCGATCCTATGAATCCGGCACCACCGGTGACGAGTATGGTTTTTTCAGATGCCATTATTTTTTATCCTTTCTTATATATTTTTCCCATTCCCATGCTGTTTTCATCGATTCATCAAGGGTGCTTACAGTCCTCCATCCAAGTTCCCTGTTTGCCAGTGACGGATCGGCCCATATCTTTTCAATATCTCCTGGCCTGCGCCCGGTAATCTGATAATTCAGGCTGATACCCGTAACCCGTTCAAATGATTTAATTGCTTCAAGTACCGATACCCCGATGCCCGTTCCGAGATTAAAAACCTCATAATTTGATTTGTTCTTGTTTTCGACAAGTCTTTTAACAGCTGTTACATGAGCTTTGGCCAGGTCAACTACATGCAGGTAGTCTCTGATGCACGAACCGTCGGGAGTATTGTAATCATTCCCGAAAATCTTCAGCTCTTTCCTGAGGCCATAAGCAGTCTGGGTTATATAAGGGACAAGATTCTCGGGAACTCCTCTTGGAAGCTCGCCGATGAGGGCTGAGGGATGAGCTCCTATAGGATTAAAATATCTTAATGCGATTGCTTTTATTTTTTCGGTTGCAGCAGCAGTATCTCTTATTATCTCTTCCCCAACCTGCTTTGTATTACCATAGGGCGACATTGCAGGTTGAATGGGTGCATCTTCTGCAACAGGAAGTTTTTCCGGCTGTCCGTAAACTGTACATGATGAGGAAAAAACAAGATTCGGAATACCATGGATTTTCATGGCTTCCAGGAGATTGATCAACGACAGAAGATTGTTTTTGTAATACTCAAGTGGCTTGTTAACTGATTCTCCGACAGCCTTATAAGCGGCAAAATGAATTATACCTTCAATGTTTTCCTGCTTCTGCAGGAAGGCATTCAGTTTTTCACTGTCACATATATCAAAAACATATAGTGAGGGCTTAATCCCTGTTATCTGGAAAATGCGGTCAGCAACTTCAGCTTCGGAGTTATAGAGATTATCAATAATCACAACATCAAATCCATCTTCAATAAGCTCAACGGTTGTATGGGAACCGATGTATCCTGTACCACCTGTTACAATTATTTTCTTTTTCATCATATGTTACGGTAAATATTTTTCTTAGCTTTTCAGCGATTTTTTAATATAGGGTGATAATCTCCTACAAGTCCCACAGGGTTTGAATTTCTGATTGTGAAGGCAGTGATCACCGATTGGCGGGCATCATTGAGTCCAAAGCCTCTACCGGCAATTATCTCCCTGTAGGAAGTTGTATGAAGTTCCCCGAATCCCTCGCTGAACTCTATTTCCTCACCATCCACAACAATAGATCTGAAGGTTCTTTTACCGGCTTCTTTTACTGATTCCGGGAGATCATTGTAATCGATGCTCAGGAACCATCTTACCCTGGCATTTTCGAGTTCCAGATATCCGGCCGCTTTATTTGGCTGGGATATATGTACAATATTCTTGGTTGTATCACCAAATATCCATGTAAGCATATCGAAGAAATGGATCCCTATATTGGTTGCCACTCCGCCGGATTTCTGGACATCTCCTTTCCATGAAATGTAATACCAGTTTCCCCTGCTTGTAATATATGAAAGGTCAATATCATAGACCTTGTCCTTTGGACCGTTTTTGATTTTCTCCTTCAGCTCAACAATTTTAGGATGAAGGCGTAATTGCAAAATAGTATATATTTTACGGCCCGTCTCGTTTTCGATCTCCTGAAGAGCTTCCACATTCCAGGGATTTAGCACGATTGGCTTTTCACATATCGCCTCAGCCTGATGCCTTAAAGCAAACCGTATATGCGAATCATGGAGATAATTAGGAGAACAGATACTGACATAATCAATCTTGGTACCCGTTCTCTTTAGCTTGTCAAAGTGCCTGTCGAACCTTTCAAACTCAACAAAAAAATCACTCTGGGGAAAATATCCGTCGAGAAGTCCAACGCTGTCGAACTTATCGAGACTTGCAAGAAGATTATTGCCGGTGTCTTTTATCGCCCTGAGATGACGCACTGCAATATAGCCTGCCGCACCGATCAGGCCAAAATTCTTAGAATTCGATTCCATTTAAAATTTTAATTAAAAAAAATTAGCTACTGATTAACTTTTATTACATTTCCATCCTGAATTCTGTACTTCTCTCCGCTTTCAGGGCAGATCGCAAACCCGCTATCATCGAATTGAAGCTTGTGCCCGTATTCGCTCATCCAGCCCGTCTGTCTTGCTGGATTCCCTACAACCAGAGCATAAGGTTTTACATCCTTTGTAACAACAGCTCCTGCTCCGATAAAGCAATATTTGCCTATCCTGTTTCCGCATACGATTGTTGAATTGGCTCCGATTGTGGCCCCTTTCTCAACCAGGGTTGAAACATAACTGTCTTTTCTGATAATTGCACTTCTTGGATTGACGATATTTGTAAAAACCATCGAAGGGCCAAGAAAGACATCATCCTCGCATACGACACCAGTGTAAATAGATACGTTATTCTGAACTTTCACATTCTTTCCAAGTATTACACCGGGTGAGATCACTACATTCTGACCAATGTTGCAATTTTCACTTATTTCGGAGCCGGTCATTATGTGACTGAAATGCCATATTTTAGTTCCCTTGCCTATTTTTGTACCTTCGTCTATAACCGCAGTCTCATGTGCAAAAAATTCTCTCTCCATTATTTATTCCTTTCAAAAAAGTTTAGAATTTTCTTGGTGATGAAATCCAGCTGATCCTCTTCCATTTCGGTGTGCATAGGTAATGAGAGCACTTCTTTGCAGAGGTTGTTTGTAACAGGGAAATCAGATTCTTTATATCCAAGATACCGGTAAGCTTCCTGCATGTGGAGCGGCCCGGGATAATAGATCATCGCTGGTATTTTGTTTTCTTCGAGATACTTCTTCAGATCATCTCTCTTCCCGTTTTTGACCCTGATTGTATATTGATGAAAAATATGGGATGAATATTTTTCCCTTAACGGAACTTCAATCTCAGCACAAGGAGCAAAAGCTTCATCATAATAATCAGCAACAGCTCTTCTGGCAGCATTGAACTGATCGAGATATTTAAGCTTGACTCTTAATATTTCTGCCTGGATTGTGTCGAGCCTCGAATTGACTCCGATATCATTGTAATGATAGCGCACTTTCATTCCGTGATTTGCAATGCTCCTCAGCTTTATTGCGATTTCATCATCATTTGTGTAAACTGCTCCACCGTCGCCATAGCAACCAAGGTTCTTCGAAGGGAAAAATGATGTAGTGCCTGCGTTTCCTATTGTACCTGCTTTTTTTATTGTGCCATCGGGAAAGATATAATCGGTTCCTGTTGCCTGGGCGGCATCTTCTATTACAAAAAGGTCATGTTCCCGGGCAAGCCTCATTATACCGTCCATATCAGAACATTGCCCGAAAAGATGAACAGGGACTATTGCCCTGGTCTTTGGGGTTATTGCATTCTTTATTTCTTTAACTGATAAATTGTAGTTTCCGGGTTCAGGATCGGCAATAACAGGTTTTAGACCTAAAAGGGCAACTGCTTCTACTGTAGCAATAAAAGTAAAATTGGTAGTGACGACCTCATCTCCGGGATTCAGTCCCAGCGACATCATTGCTATCTGAAGAGCATCTGTCCCATTAGCACATGAAATAACATGCTTTACACCAAGATAAGCCTGTAGCTCCTCCTCGAAGAGTTTTACCCCCGGTCCCTTAATAAAGGCTGTTGAATTTATAACAGAAAAAATCGCATTATCTATTTCGGACCTGATCCTTTCATACTGTTTCTTCAGGTCAACCATCTGGATATCTCTCATTCGAAAGAATTTATTAAAGGTACGAAGATAATATTTTTCAGCTGAAATATCTTTAACTCAAAGGGGCTCTTATCAATTGTTCATTTTAACCTTAGGATGGTGACAACATGTTGTTAAAATGTTAATAACATCACCCTGTTTTTTTAGGGAAAGCCTCCCGTATGATCTTATTTTGCTTGCCAGGAAATCATTATTTTTGTGGATACAAAAGCTTTCATCAGGGAACTGTTATTCATACACGACTGCGTCATTATACCGGGCTTTGGAGGGTTTATAGGAAACTTCTCCCCGGCTTATGCTGATGAAAGTTCCGGAACATTTTACCCTCCTGTAAAGAAGATCTCCTTTAACAGCAACCTGAATCACAACGATGGCCTCCTAATTGGTAAAATTTCCCAGGCAACCGGGGTCAATTACGGAGATGCCCGCCATTTGGTTGAAGAGTTTGCAAAAGAGCTTAAAGCCAGACTTGCAAAAGGAGAAAAGGTAGAGTTTGATCATATCGGGACCTTTGTTTACAATAAAGAAAACAATATCATGTTTGAGCCTGAACCGAACATTAATTATCATGCAGGTTCATTCGGGCTTGAAGCATTTCAGTGGCATCCCGCAAGGGAATATGATGTACGGAAAAGAGTAGCCAGGCATATCAGCAAGGAACCGGTTAGGATCAGCACTTCAAGGAAGAACCTGTGGAGAGCTGCTGTTCTGATCCCTGTTCTGGCGCTGCTTATAGTTATTCCGCTTAAGACTGACCGTTTTAAAACAAAGGTTGAGGCAACTTCACTTAATCCCCTTGTCACTGCCGAATTTGAAAATAATAAAAAAGCGATCGATGAAGCTGCCATCATTGTGCCTGACACCACTATGACTGTTAAGCCTGAAGCAGAAGCACCACCAGTTGATGAGGCTCAATATACAATAATTACAGGAAGCTTTAAATCGGAGAGTAATGCTCTTTCCCATGTCGAAATCCTTAAAGCCGACGGGTATGAACCCGAAATACATCAGGCTTCAAATGGTTTTTACAGAGTCACAGCCATGACATGTACCAGCAAGGAAACAGCCCTTTCTACAAGAGACAGCATCTCAAAGAAATTCCCAGGGACCTGGATTTCGAAAAAATAATCTATTTTATGGCACTTCCGTTGCCTACTTTGTCAGCAGGCGCAACCATAACAAGTTTTCCGTCTTTGTCTTCGGCCATCAGGATCATTCCTTTTGACTCAATGCCCTTTATTTTTCTTGGTTCAAGATTAGCGACAATTGAGATCTGCATTCCGATTATTGACTCAGGCTCATAATACTCTGCAATTCCCGATACTATCGTTCTTACATCCAGGCCTGTGTCAATCTTCAGCTTGAGAAGCTTTGTGGTCTTAGGTACTTTTTCTGCTTCAAGAATGGTTGCTGTCCTGATATCGACCTTTGAAAAATCGTCGAATGTCACAGTGTCCTTGGAAGGCAAAATTTTTGCAGATGCTGATTCATTTGCCTTTTTTGTGGATTCCAGCTTGCTTATCTGCCTCTGGATAGCTTCATCCTCAATCTTTTCAAACAGAAGTCCGGGTTTATCAATAAGATGACCTGGCTTAAGAAGATCATCTCTACCGGCATTATCCCATTTATTAAGATCGATATTTATCCATTTTCTAAGCTTGCTCATTGAGAAAGGGAGAAATGGTTCAAGAACTATTGTGAGATTTGCTGTGATCTGTAGAGCAATATTCATTATTGTTTTTACCCTTCCCGGATCGGTTTTATCAATTTTCCAAGGTTCAGCATCAGCCAGATACTTATTACCAAGCCTTGCAAGATTCATTGCCTCCCTGAGGGCTTCCCGGAATCTGTAAGTTTCAAGGCTGGTTTCAACATTCTCCCGGATCTTTGAAATTTCTTTCAGAACTGAATTATCGTTTTCATCAGCTTCCCCTCTTTCCGGTACCCTTCCGTCGTAATATTTACCGGTAAGAACTAGTGTTCGGTTAACGAAATTACCAAGAATGGCAACAAGCTCATTGTTATTGCGTGCCTGAAAATCTTTCCAGGTGAAGTCATTGTCTTTCGTTTCAGGTGCATTGGAACAAAGCGTGTATCTCAGAACATCCTGCTTGCCCGGGAATTCTTCAAGGTACTCATGCAGCCACACAGCCCAGTTGCGCGATGTTGAGATCTTATCATTCTCGAGATTGAGAAACTCATTTGCCGGAACATTCTCGGGAAGTATGAATGAACCTTCAGCTTTTAGCATTGCCGGGAAAATAATGCAATGGAATACGATATTATCCTTCCCGATGAAGTGAACCATTTTTGTCTCCTGATCCTTCCAGTATTTTTCCCAGTCACGCGTTAGTTCTTTTGTTGCGGATATATATCCTATTGGTGCATCGAACCAAACATACAGGACTTTTCCCTTTGCCCCATCAACAGGAACGGGTACGCCCCAGTCAAGATCGCGGCTTACGGCTCTTGGCTGAAGTCCCTGATCGATCCATGATTTGCATTGCCCGTAGACGTTCGTTTTCCATTCCTTATGATCCTCAAGGATCCACTTTTTCAGCCAGCTTTCGTATTTATCAAGAGGCAGGTACCAGTGAAGTGTCTCGCGAAGAACGGGCTTGCTTCCGCTGATTGTCGAGTGAGGATTTATCAGGTCATTCGGACTAAGCGAAGTACCGCATTTTTCACACTGGTCTCCGTATGCATTTTCATTTCCGCAATGTGGGCATGTACCCATTATATATCTGTCGGCCAGAAAACAGCCGGCCTCTTCATCATAATATTGTTCCGATGTTTTTTCAGTGAATTCACCCTTGTTGTAAAGTTTCAGGAAGAACTCCGATGCTGTTTCATAATGAACCTTATTTGAGGTTCTGGAATAAATGTCAAATGCAATACCGAAATCCTCAAATGCTTTCTTGTTTAATGTATGATACCTGTCAACGACTTCCTGAGGAGTAATTCCCTCCTTTCGTGCTTTCAGGGTTATAGGAACTCCATGTTCATCCGATCCGCAGATTGATATTACATCTGCCCCTTTCATCCTGAGATAACGTGTGTAAATATCCGACGGAACATAAACACCTGCAAGATGGCCAATATGCAATGGGCCATTGGCATATGGCAGGGCGGAAGTAATAAGATATCGTTTGAAATTCTTCATAAAACTTATAAAAATGATCAGCTATTTTGGAAACGCACAAAGATAATGTTTATTCAGGCAGTTGGATGGATTGCCAATAAGGATTATTTTTACAGGATATATACTATAAGATGTCTTTAAAAAAAATCCAGCCTCCGTTTCTAATCCGGGGTGATGAAGTTGCAATTGTTTCTCCGTCATGGTCAATCGATGAAGATAAAATAAACTCTGCCATCGTTTTCCTTGAAAACTGGGGTTTAAAAGTCAGAACCGGGAAAAATGTATTGAAACGCTCAGGACCTTTTGCCGGAAATGATAATGAGCGTCTTTATGACCTTCAGAAAATGACAGATGATCCGGGTATAAAGGCTGTGTTTTGCTCAAGAGGGGGCTATGGTACACTCAGAATAATAAGCCGGATAAAGTTTTCAGCGCTGAAAAAAAGTCCCAAATGGTATGTCGGTTTCAGCGATATAACAGTCCTGCATCTCTGGCTTAACGAAGTCATCGGAATCGCTTCGGTACATGGCGAAATGCCCCTAAATTATTCAGACAAGGACAAAACACCTGCAACCTTCAGTACTCTTCATGATGCATTGTTTGGAGGGTACAGGCCTATTTCCTGGAAAGGGACATTCATCCATCCCGGGAATATGACAGGAGAGATCACTGGTGGAAATCTGTCGTTGATTTATAGTCTGATCGGTACAAAAGCTGAGCCCAAAACAAGGGGAAGGATCTTGTTTATTGAAGAGGTGGGGGAGTACTATTACCATCTCGACAGGATGATGAATTCGCTCAGGCTCGCAGGTAAGCTTAAGGGACTTTCGGGATTGGTTGTCGGGGGGCTGAATAAAATGGAAAACACAAAAATACCCTGGGGTAAAAGTGCTGAAACTACAATCGCGGAAGCAGTATCGGATTATAAATACCCGGTTTTATTTGATTTTCCGGCAGGACATATTGACGATAACAGGGCTTTTTATATTGGCAAAACTGCAAAAATCAGCCTTAATGGCGAAAAAGCAGTCCTGGAATATATTTAAAAGCTTAAGTTGTTGGTTTCTTGTTTCTTGTTGCTTGTTGCTTGTTGTTCTGATAGTTAAGATTGTAACCGGTATTATCAAACAACCAGCAACCAGGAACCAGGAACCAGGAACCAGATTTAAGATTCAGAAAGCCGAAATAAGAAGATCCAGATCTTTAGAAATCGCACCGAATTTCTGGGCTAATGTCTCATTTGTCAGTATCCCGTTAAACAGATAAACCCCGTTTCGCATTCCACGGTCATTTTTAAGCAAATGGATTATTCCTCCAGCTTCCGCGATCTCCTGGAAAAGAGGGTTGAAGATGTTGCTTAGAGCGATTGAAGCCGTACGTGCCATTCGTGACGGGAGATTCCATGCCGAGAAATGTATCACACCATGTTTTTCATAAACAGGATCCCTGAGTGCCCGGCATTCAGTTGTCTCTATGCATCCACCGCGGTCGATGCTCAGATCAATAATAACTGATCCTTTTTTCATGGTTTTTACCATCTCCTCAGTAATGTAATACCAGGGGCGAAGATCCTCAAGCTCAATGGCCCCTATAAGAACGTCGGCTGACTTAAGGGCTTTTTTCAAAACCTGGGGATGAAATACGGATGTCTGCAGACGCTGGTTTATCAGGTTCTGAAACCTCCTGAGATTATGAAGCGACTGATCAAATATTTTAACCTGTGAGCCAAGGCCCAGGGCTGCACGGGCAGCATATTCACCTGCCGTGTTGGCTCCTATTATCACCACCTCTGTAGGTGTAACTCCGGTTATTCCGCCCAGCAGGACACCCTTCCCGCCATGATGGTTGCTCAGATAATCGGATGCAATAAGAATAGATGTAACCCCGCTTATTTCACTCATGGATTCCATAACAGGCATAGCGCCATTATTATCGCGTATCTTTTCGAGCGCAATTGCAGTAACTTTCTTCCTTATAAGTTTACCCAGGGTCTCCTCACTTAACTGGAGGACATTTAAGAAAGACATAACTATCTGGTTACCTTTAAGGTAATCGACCTCCTGCAATGTAAACGGGGCAACCTTGATTACTGCATCGGCACTGAATACCCTTGCAGGCGATTCAGTTATAACTGCACCGTTTTCAGCATAATCCTTATCGGAATAATTTGCTCCTGTACCTGCTCCCTTCTGAAGGATAACCTCATTGCCATTTTCGACAAGCAGATTTACCGCCTCAGGTGTAAGGGCCACTCTTTTTTCATCATTCTTTTTGTCGTTTGGGATTCCGATTGAGATCTTCTTGCGCCTTACAGCTGTTTCAAGCTGTTCTTCTCTTGGCATTAAACCGGCATTGCCAAAACTCAGATTTCCGTTTTTGCCTTTTTCATTCATTGTGAGAATGTTGTTATTTTCTCAAAGTTAAAAAAATTGCAATACAGGAGCAATGTTTAATCAATGTCAATGATCCTTTGATCCTTTTCACCAATAGTAATTCTGATCTTAACAGTTTCAGGGGGAAGTATACTTCCAATAAGCTCGGGCCATTCCATAAAACAGAATGAACCGCTTGAGAAGTACTCTTCTATCCCGAAATCAAATACCTCTTCAACCTTTTTAATCCTGTAAAAGTCGATATGATAAATGGTTTCATTTTTATTGGTCAGGTATTCATTTACCATTGTAAATGTCGGGCTGGTTACAATGTCACCTGCCCCGAGGACCTTGCATATTGCCTTGATAATAGTTGTCTTGCCGGCTCCCATTGATCCGTGAAATGCCAGTAACTTTTGTCCCGAAGTATGTTCGAGTATTTTTCGTGCAGCAGCCGGAAGGTACTTTTTATCTTTGACTAGGATCCTCATCCTGGTTGCCGGATTAATTATAAAACAGGTTCAAGGCAGGCAATCGGAAGCATTATTTCCTGCATCGAAATACCTCCATGCTGAAATGTGTCCTTGTAAAAGCCTGCATAATAATTATAGTTGTTCTGGTAAACAAGGAAATCCTTATTGAGCGCAAAAATATACTTTGAAGTAATGTTTGTTTTTGGAAGGCCAGCTTTTTCAGGAAATTTGAGTTCAAAGACCTGTCTGGGATTATAATCGAGATTTCTTCCCATTTTATACCTTAGGTTGGATGATGTTTTCCTGTCTCCGATGACCTTTATGGGATTCTGTACCCTTATTGTACCATGATCTGTGCTGAAAATTATTTTAACAGGCTGGGTTGAAAGCGCGATCAGCAATTCGTACAGTGGAGAATGGACAAACCATGAACGTGTAAGGCTCCTGTAGGCCTTCTCATCATTTGCCAGATCCCTTATAAGGCCAATCTCCGTCCTTGCATGCGAAAGCATATCAACAAAATTGTAAACAAGGATATTAATATCATTATCAAGCATCTGCCTGACTCTTTCATTTACTTTCCGGCCTTCCTGATTACTTATTATTTTATGATATGACCATTTGTATTTCAGTCCCTTGCGGGCAAGCTGATATTTAAAAAGCTCTTCCTCGAAGTTGTTTTTACCTTCCTCTTCATCATCTTCAACCCAGTATTCAGGCAGAATTGCGGCAATCGCCGAAGGCATCAGGCCGGAAAAAATCGCATTACGGCTGTACTGGGTTGCTGTAGGCAGGATACTGAAGTAAATATCCTCTTCGATTACTCTGTAAATTCCAGCAAGCTCTGAAGCTATCATTTTCCACTGGTCAAATCTCAGATTATCTATAAGGATGAAGAAAACAGGTTTTCCCTGTTGTACATTCGGGAATATTTTTTTTGAAAAAAGAGAAGGCGACAACACAGGTTTTTCAGGTGCATCCGGATCAAGCCAGGAGAGATAGTGGTTGGTCAGGTATTTTGTAAATGCGTTGTTTGCATCA
This sequence comes from uncultured Bacteroidales bacterium, assembly GCA_963701745.1. Taxonomy (GTDB): domain Bacteria; phylum Bacteroidota; class Bacteroidia; order Bacteroidales; family VadinHA17; genus LD21. The sequence continues at coordinate 138,964 of CAVPBE010000001.1, forward strand.
TTTTCCTGCATTTTCAGAATTTCGCTCATTCCCGGATCTGTCGATTTTTCCAGTTCCGATTCCCAGAATGTTATTTTCCTGTAAAGCTCAGTCCAGTCGGTATGGCTCCTGGCCGACGAAATAAGGTTCCCTATACTGCCGAACTCCTGCCTGTAGTTTGTTGTGGTCTTTTCGGTAATGAGCCTGCGCTGTTCGGTGATCCTTTTCACAACAAGCAGCAGCTGATTTGGCTTGACCGGTTTTATCAGATAATCAGCCATTTCCGACCCGATAGCTGCCTCCATGATACCCTCTTCTTCATTTTTGGTTATCATTACTACCGGCAAGTCGTTCTTTATCTCTTTTATCAGGCGGAGGGTCTCAAGTCCGCTTAACCCTGGCATGCTTTCATCAAGAAATATCAGATCATAAGGATTATGACGGACCAGGTCGACAGTGTCGATACCATTTGTACAGGTATCTATTTCATAACCTTTTTCCCTAAGGAATAAGACATGGGCTTTCAGGACCTCAATTTCATCATCGGTCCATAAAATTCTGATTGTTCTCATCAAAGAAGTAAAGTGTTCAGGATGTAAAATTACCTATTCTTTTTCCCAGTTAGGTAGTTTTCCTTAAAGAAAAGATAGTAACGCTCAGGATTTTTATCCGTATCAAGATTTTTTATATTGCTATTATTGATCAGGAAGGTCATTATCTGAGCACCTGAGGTATTTCTTATCACTTTTTCCGCTTTGAAAGAATTATAATAATCCCATGCCTGGGAATTGTTTGAGAATCCGGAGACCGTTATTTTTATATATTTATTATCAACCAGTATGCCGTCAGTTCGATAATTCTTGTTTGTATAATTATCTATATTATAGCTTATCACATCAAAGGATGCCTGATTTAAATTGAATGAAGGATCATTTATGATCGCATTAAAGGAATATAAAGCCGTAGTATCAGCGACATAAAGTTCAGCTGCAATAACCTTGTCTTCCTCAATTTTGAGCTCAGGAAGTTTCTTATTCAGGTACGCTGAGAGCTCGGCAGCTTTCTTACCTTCTTCGGTTGAAGGCCACGCCTTGATCAGCAGGTTAAGCTCTTCTTTGAAGCTTCTTTCATCGCTTGTTCTGGCAACTGAATAAGCCCTCAGAAGCATGAATTTGGGAGAAAGAATATCGGAAGGATTATTTTTAAGTGCGCTGTCGCAAACTGATATTGATTCACTGAAATTCTCAAGAATATAATAATTGTATGCTTCCTGGTAAAGTTTTGCCGACCTCTTCATTTCGGCCATCTTATTGCTATAATAATCCGGATCAGAGATAATTTTTGCAAACTCGCTTTCAGGATATTTTTCAAGAAGACGCTGACGTGATATCTCTGATTTCTGGCTGTTCTCTTCTTTATACAGTTTATAAAGATCGTAAAGTGTTTCAGGGACAAGTTCGTTGTCAGGGAAACGCGCCAATAAAGTCTCGTATGATTCAGCCGCTTTCCAGGTGTCGGCTATCTTCTCCGCAAACACTTTGCCCGCATTGAAATAGGCATTTGCAATTTTTTCGTTGGAGATCTTCAGCAATGTATCGTTCAGAGGAAGGTCCTTAAGGTAGAATTCAGGCTTTTTATAGTCTGTCACTGCTTTCGATGTGTCGGATTGGGATTTCCCATTCTCATCCTGTCCGGCGGAAACCTGCTGAACACTCACCCTGGCTTTGTTTGATCTTCTCCAGTTATCTTCAAGCCGTCTTTCACCCCATTTCCTTTTGAATTCCGTCCTCCCGAAAGTCAGTGCGGTCTGATTGTAAAAATACCATTTGCCTTCCTGTGCAATATTGTCCTGAAACCTTCTCTCATTTTCATAATACTGCCCAATATTTGCCCGGTCGGCATATTCAGATGTTTTACCCTCACTTTCAGCCTTTACAATCTTTTCAATAATTCCTGATATCAATGCGTCCCTCTCATTCTGTGACATTGCTGCAACTTTCTGGAGACTATCCTCCCTCTGGATGACAGCTAAATGCGTTACAAGCAGATTAAGATTCTGTGATTTTGTTTTAAGGTCTTTATAGTCGGGATATTTCTCATCAAGAAAATATACTGTACTGTCGTAATATTTACCTGCATTCATATAATCGGGAATGCTGTAATAGTGTTCAGCCAGGGCAAGGTAAGATTTCCCTTTCTGATTCTGGTTAATGGAACTTGCTGAGGCTGATTTTCTGTAATATTCAAGTGCCTCCTTATCTTTTCCCTCTTTTTTCATCATGTTTCCGAGAGCAAAATATATCTGATCCTGAAAATCATTATTCTTCGAGTCTTTAAGCATTTTTTCAAGCTCTTTCTTTATCTCATCAGGATTACCCGAGTTCACATCAAATACACCTGCAATGTTTATCCTTGCATTGAATTCGACATCATATGGCGGATTCATTTTTACTACTTCCCTGTACAATGAGGTTGCCTTACCCGGATCGCCAGTCCGTTCATATAATTGGGCAAGCAGATATGTAAGACGGTATTTTGCCCTCTTGCCTGATGTAAGTGATATTGCATTTGAAAGAGGGCCAATTGCTTCCTGGTACTTTTTCTGTTTGATGAACAGATCAGCCATGGTTGTCGAATTAAACCCCCTTAGTTCCTTTGGGGATTTTGGGTCCGGTTCAACCTCATTAAGAAGCCTGCTTGCCTCAATATAGCTTCCTCTTTCGCTGTTGATCCTTGCCAGCCATATCGAAGATTCAATTTTTATTTCAGGGTCATTTGCCTCCTCAATGCAATAGCTGAAAACCGATGCTGCATCATTGAACTCATGCTTGTAGAACCGGGCTTTTCCTATAAGGAAATAGCTGTCGTCGACCCATGAATTGAATTCCTTCTGTTCAAGCAGGGCTTTATCATTCTCCGACAGATCTTTCTTTGAATCGAAATCAGGTTTTGCCGTAATCGATTTTAAAGAGATGAGCTTGGAGGCTTTCTGAATAGCTGTTTCCATGTTGGAGGAGCAGAGTGAAACAGTTGAAGGATCACTGTTTTCAAAAACTCTGAGCATTTCTGAAAAATCATCCCTGTAACCTTTGTCAATTTTCAGAACACCTTCCTTAAAGCTCTCATAACCGTTAAAATAGATGTTGAATCTTGAGGTCAGGCCATGGTAGAACCTTGTCGTACCCGTGTTTTTCTCAACGGAACAATCAGTAAGGAACAGAAGTAGTCCCAGAGTTATCAGAATTTTATATGATACTCTCCCGGATAGCAATAAATATGGTTTAATACTATAAACTGACTTAAACTGTGTATAGTATTTCAAAGGTAAGCAAAATTGGAACAGCCGGGTTATCAGGCTGAAACCACTTTTGTGATTTCGGGAACCTCCTGCATTATTGCCTGCTCGACGCCAGCTTTAAGCGTCTGCAAGGCGAATGGACAACCATGGCACGCACCTGTCAGCTTGACTTTAACAGTGAGATCGTCTGTAATTTCTACAAGGTCAATATCTCCCCCGTCGTTCTGAAGGTAGGGTCTTACCCTGTTTAATGCCTTAACTACCTTTTCTTTAATGATTTTCTGATCTGCCATTTTATTTATTATTAAACTATTTACCCATTTCAACTTTAATTGTTGGTCTGATTTCCTTATTCCTTTTATCTACTTTATCAATTACTTCCCCGGCCAGTTCCATAAATGCATTTCCTGCCACGGAATCACCAAGTACAACCGGATACCCGTTATCACTCCCTTCACAAATACTCTGAACCAAAGGTATCTGCCCCAGCAGTGGAACATTCAATTTTTTCGAAAGTGCCCTGCCTCCGCCTTTCCCAAAGATAAAATATTTGTTTCCGGGGAGTTCGGCCGGAGTGAACCATGACATGTTTTCTACAAGCCCAAGAACAGGTACATTGATCTTTTCGCTCCGGAACATTGCGATCCCCTTTATGGCATCGGCAATTGCCACCTCCTGTGGAGTCGTGACAACAATTGCTCCGGTTACCGGGACCTCCTGAACAAGTGTCAGGTGAATATCGCTGGTTCCGGGGGGAAGATCAAAGATAAGGTAATCAAGTTCACCCCAGTCACCCTGCGTCATCAATTGTTTCAGGAAGCCTGAAGCCATTGGCCCTCTCCATACAATTGCTTCGGAAGGATTTACGAAAAAGCCTGCCGAAAGCACCTTCACTCCGTATTTTGTCAGTGGAATTATAAGATCAGTATCGTTTTTGCTGATAACTTCGGGATGGTAATCGCCGGCATCAAACATTCGGGGTACGGAAGGACCAAATACATCGGCATCAAGAAGTCCGACAGCAAATCCTTTTTTAGCCAGGGCAATTGAAAGGTTTACAGCAATGGTTGTCTTTCCAACTCCTCCCTTACCTGAAGAGACAGCAATAATATTTTTTACCCCTGGGAATATTGTATTCTCTTTTTTGTGGTGTTTTGACTCAGTAACCCTGGGTTCCATTTTTATCTCTTTTATAACGGCATCAGGTCCAAGAACCTCCTTGATTGCTCTGGCTACAGAACTTTTTAATGAGGAAATAAAAGGATCATTCGATTTTTCGGGTGTAATCGTTATTGAAATACCATCATTAACACTTATTATTTCAGAGATATAGCCAAGAGCAACAATGTCTTTCCCTTTTTCAGGATGAATTACTCTTGTAAGTGCGTCTAATATCTGGTCTTTAGTAAACATCTCAAGTATAATTAATTATGAAGCTTAATTTATATACCACACCTGCTCATCAGACTGGTTCCTCGCGGGAGGCTTTCTCAAAAGTCTAAAATTTCAGTAATACTTTCTCTGTGTCGCTCTGTGTCTTCTCTGTGGCACTCTGTGTAACAAATAATTAAGAACTTACACAGAGATCACAGAGTTTCCACAGAGGTCCACAGAGGAGTTTTGAGACAGCTTCTTATCGTTCGGACCTATTTAAATTAAATCTAAATAAGCTGCAATTTTAGCAAAATTTATCAGGGAAACCAAAAAATCAACTTAATTCTACGGAAGGATCCCAGAACTTTTCCCTGAAGTTCAATATACAGTCATCCTCGACAATGAGCCCTTCATTTTCAAGGAGCTGCTGCATTGTTGATGAATTTCCGAAATGACGTTTCCCCGTGAGGAGCCCGTTTCGGTTTACAACCCGGTGCGCAGGAATAAATTCAGGGTTGCTGTGGCAGATGTTCAGAGCCCATCCTACCATTCGGGCCGATTTGCCTGTTGCAAGATACCTGGCAATGGCCCCGTATGAGGTAACTCTGCCATAGGGGATCATGCGGGTAACCTCGTATACCCTTGTGAAAAAATCATTGTTATTCTGTTTTTTCCCAACCATGACTAATGACTCTGTCTTTTTCAAGCCTGAATGCAAGGTAATTTATTGTTTTTCCCTGTTCAAGGAATTTTGCCTCGTAGTGAGTTTTTATGGATAGAATTCCTGCAATTGCCTGATTTAGGTATACCTGGTTTCCGGGAGAAGAAATGATCTCATCTGAAACAGTCAATTCATGCGGATTCATCGAGTGCATATCATTAGTGGAGAACAGGATTTCAAGTCCGTTATCTGCCGCCAGTTTTGCAGTATAATTGTATAGTTCTGTATTGTCGGTTTTCAGATGCAGAATGCCTTTATCTTTCAGGAAATTCCTGTATGTGTTCAGGAACCATGGGCATGTTAGCCTTTTGTTTGAGTTCTTCTTTCCGGGGTGAGGATCGGGAAATGTGATCCAGATCTCATCGACTTCATTTGAAGCAAAGAAGGAATGTATGAATTCAATTCTTGTTCTCAGGAATGCAGCGTTTTTAAGTTGCTTATCGCTTGAGGTTCTTGCACCGCGCCACATCCTGGCACCCTTTATATCAATGCCTATAAAATTACAGCCGGGAAAAAGAACCGATAACCCTGTTGTATACTCTCCTTTACCGCAGCCCAACTCAAGAATTACCGGATTGTCATTCCTGAAGAACTCTTTTCTCCAGTTGCCTTTTATTCTGTGATCTTTCCAGGCATCATCTCCGGGCTCCGGCTGAATTACATTATCGAAAGTCCCAAGTTCAGCCCATCGGGCAAGCTTGTTTTTTCCCACTTCAGAAATTCTATTTAAGGATCTTTTCCACTCTCAGTCCAAAGTCGTATACTCCTTTTAAGTCTTCAATCCTCATTCCGTGCTGGACATAGATCTGGTATTCGCCTGAAACCGGGAAGAAAACATTTGATTTGTATGGCAGTTTTAATTCATGAATATCACCAAAACCTTTCCCGTACCAGTTTCCTTTTTCGTCGGCAATATCATACTGGAGTGTGTCAGTTATGCTTTTTCCTTCAGGAGAAGTTGTGGTCACAAAAAGAAAAATATTCCTGTACGGGTAAGATGATCCCGTTCGTAAGATTAAATATATATTGCTGCTGTTGAGCGTATCCCTGACCGGTATCTTAAAAACAGGTATGTCTTTAAGCTTCCAGGTTTTTCCCTGCATTGGATAGGAATCCGTGAAAACGATGTTCTTGCCGCAGGAAATCAAAAAAGTTATGGCAATAAATAAAAGCAGGTATCTAAATTTTCCTTTTATCATCAAATCTTCTGTTTTTTCTTTTATTTGAATGATGGCGGTTAGCATTCTTTGACTCGGGAATATCAAATCGGGTAAGACTGTTATTCCTGAGCAGATCCTGGGAAACAGGAATCATCTCTGCCGATTCATCAATTACAAGAAGTTTGTCCGGCTTCTTCCCTTTTCTGTTCATTGCAAGGATCTCTCTTACCCTCTCAACAGGGACCGGAGTAAGGTTAGCAGGAAAGTTTGGATCTGAACTGTACCAGTAAATGCTTTTATGAACTTCCATCTTCTGGAAATGAGCAGTTGAATCCATAAGCTCAAGCGGTATATCTTTTGGTGGAAAAGAACGCTGGGCATCGACATAACAGTCAAATTCAAAATTAAGACAGCATTTTAATTTACTGCATTGTCCTGCAAGTTTCTGTGGATTTAGCGACAGCTCCTGATATTTCGCGTGGGTGGTGGTAACTGAAACAAAATTGCAAATATGTGTCGAACAGCATAATTCACGGCCGCAGGAGCCTATTCCTCCGATTCTCCCTGCTTCCTGACGCGCTCCGATCTGACGCATTTCAATCCTGACACGGAATTCATCGGCAAGGACCTTGATAAGCTGTCTGAAATCAACTCTTTCATCAGCAATATAATAAAAGATGGCTTTTGTTTTGTCTCCCTGGTACTCAACGTCTCCGATCTTCATATTGAGCTTAAGCTCATCGGCAATCTGTCTCGATCGGAGCATTGTAGGGGTCTCCAGCTTCTTCGCCTCTTCCCATTTTATGACATCAACCGCCTTGGCCTTCCTGTAGACTTTTTTCATATCATCGGAAGCTGGTTGAATCTTAAATCTTTTAAGACGTTCATTTATGATCGGACCGACCATGGAAATCCTTCCGATATCGTGCCCTGGTGACGCTTCAACGGCAACAACATCCCCAATCTCAAGCCTCAGCCCGTTGACGTTCTTGAAAAAACCTTTTCTTGTATTTTTAAAACGTATCTCAACAATATCAGTCTCAGCCGGAACAAAGGGAATATCTTTAAGCCAGTTATAAGTATCAAGTTTATTTAACCCGGGTTTATATTTAATATCAGGCATCCTGATCTCTTCGCCATGCTGACCTGATAAATCTTCATTCTCCATCATATCAAACTCCTCTTCAGAATTAACCGCGCAAAAATAGTGAATAAAAGCATTACTTTCAATAATCCCTGAACCCGTCAACGGCTTATAAGGCGTGTAAGCTTTAGGGCAAGGTCCAGAAATACAATCTTGGCATTCCCGTTCGACTCTATGTGGGCATGTGCCAGATTAAGTTCATCAGCGAGAGAATAAATATTTTCCTGATTGATGAATGGATGAAATTTCTCCGAAAATCCTGCCTCCTCACCTGTCATGAAAACCAGCCTGTTTTTCATCTGATCGAGTGTGAGCATAAGGTTTTCTCTTATAATACGCAGTGAGAATGAGAGAAAGCTCTTTTGTGGTTCTCTTCCGATCGAAGCGATCTCTTCCGACCAGTTAACAATTGAAATGATATCCCTCTTCCATGCGAATCTCATCAGATTCTTAAAGCGTTCGAGGTTTATTAGCGATGAATCTTCATTTTCACATAATTCAATGGCTCTGATTATATTTCCATTGGAGACCCTCGAAATATCGTCAGCTTTTGCCTTGTGAATCCGGAATCTTTCCAGCAGATAACCTGATATATCCTCAGTTTTAAAAGATGGGATTTTTATTAGCTGGCATCTCGAAATTATTGTTTGAACAACCTTGTCTGGTTCATCAGAAACCAGAAGGAAAAGAGTTTTCTCAGGAGGCTCTTCAATAAGTTTCAGAAGCTTGTTGGCGGTTGCCTGATGCATCTTTTCAGGCAGCCAGATTATCATAATCTTAAAATCTGATTCAAATGACTTCAGGCTTAACTTTCTAAGTATTTCTGAGGCTTCTGAAGCAAAAATAAGACCCTGTGCGTTGCCTGCTTCAATGGTATCGAGCCACCTGGTTGGGCTGAAGTATGGTGAATTCTTTACAAATTCACGCCACAATTCAATGTATCTATCGCTTACGGGTTCAGTCGTTTTCTTATCCTTGATAACAGGAAACACAAAATGGAGATCGGGATGGATCATTTTTTCGTACTTGACGCACGATTTACATATTCCGCAGGAATCGCGCTGTGACCTGTTTTCACAGCTCACAAACTGGGCATAAGCCAGTGCAATTGCCAGACTTCCGCAACCTTCAGGACCGGTAAAGAGCTGGGCATGACTTACCCTTTCAGACCTAACTGAACTGATAAGCTTACCAATAATTTCCTTTTGTCCCGGGATCTCCGAAAACTTCATCTTTAAGATTCAAGCATTTACAATGCCGCAAGCGCAGCGTCATAATCAGGTTCTGTTGCAATTTCAGGTACGAGCTGAGTATATTTCACTTTACCTTTTTCGTCAATTACAATTATGCTGCGGGCATAAAGACCTTCAAACAGGCCATCAATAATTTCAACGCCATACGATTTACCAAAATCATTATTACGGAAACCTGATAGCGAAACAACATTTGTGATCCCTTCGGATGTGCAAAAACGACCCATGGCAAATGGCAAATCCTTTGTAATTGCCAGTACCATTACGTTGTCTTTTCCTGCTGCTGCCTTGTTAAATTTGCGGGTCGAAGTGGCACAAATCGAAGTGTCCAGGCTTGGAGATATGCTCAGAATGAGTTTTTTCCCTTTAAGCTCTGATAGTTTCAGATTCCCCAAATCAGATTTAACAAGTGTAAAATCAGGCGCACTGGTCCCTTTTTCCGGAAGGTTCCCTGATGTATTGATGGGATTCCCTTTTAATGTAATCTTAGCCATAACTTTTTTTTCAAATTTAATCAATCTTTTAAGAAGAGGAAACAATTAAAAGCCAGGGAAAGTTTATTTCAACCAAATACTTTCTCGGGTTAGACTCTGTGGAACTCTGTAAGCCTCTGTGTCACTCTGTGTAATTAAAAAACCATAGGAACTTACACAGAGATCCACAGAGAAGACACAGATTTTCACAGAGATAATCAATTGCTCAACAATAGACAGAATAAAGTTGAAAGCATCAAAAGGTTATTTCCAAAAAAAATGTAGGTTTGCATAAGAGAAATTCTTTTGCTAATTAAAAATATATGATCTATGAAAATGATTCAGGATTTCAATTTTAAAGGGATTAAGACTATTGTCAGAGTCGATTTCAATGTTCCGCTCGACAAAAAAACTGGTGTAGTAACTGACGATACCCGTATAAGGGGAGCCCTGCTTACAATTAAAAAAATAATTTCTGACGGTGGTTCTGTAATATTGATGTCTCACCTGGGCCGTCCTGAGGGGAGGATGGAGAAATATTCACTTAAGCCTGTTCTTCCGGTGCTTGAAAAATACCTCGGGCAGAAAGTGCTTTTTGCTGACGACTGTCTTGGTGAATCAGCTGTTAAGATGTCAGCTGACCTGAAACCCGGCGAAGTACTCCTTCTTGAGAATGTAAGGTTCTATCCTGAGGAAGAAGGGAAACCAATATTGCCTGAAACCGCAACAGACGAAGAAAAGAAAGCAGCAAAGGCTGAAATGAAGTTAAAACAGAAAGAGCTTGCCAGAAAACTTTCAGGCTATGCTGAAGTTTATGTAAATGATGCCTTCGGAACAGCCCACAGGGCTCACGGGACAACTGCCGTTATGGCTGAATATTTTCCAAAAGATAAGATCATGTTTGGATTTCTTATAAACAGCGAACTGGCTGCCATGGATAAAGTCCTGAAGGATCCACAGCGTCCTTTCACCGCGATAATGGGTGGAGCAAAGGTCTCAGACAAGATCCTGCTTATTGAAAATCTTCTTAACAGGGTCGATAACCTCATAATCGGAGGCGGAATGACATATACTTTTATAAAGGCAAAAGGCGGAAAGATTGGAAAATCGCTTTGCGAAGAGGACAAGCTTGATCTGGCCCTAAAAATCATCGAAAAGGCAAAAGAAAAGAAGGTAAATCTTTATCTCCCGGTCGACAGCCTGAACGGAGATAAGTTTGAGAATGAGGCAAACACCAAAATTACCTCAGTGGATGCTGTTGATGACGGGTGGATGGGACTTGATATTGCTGAAAATACGATTAAGGAATTTTCGGATGTTATTGCCCGATCCAAAACTATTCTCTGGAACGGCCCGATGGGCGTTTTTGAGATGGAGAAGTTCTCAAAAGGAACTACCGCGATTGCCATGGCTATTGCAGATGCTACCTCAAAAGGCGCTTACAGCCTTATAGGAGGAGGTGATTCAGTTGCTGCAATCAATAAGAACGGTCTGGCTGACAAGGTAAGCTATGTATCCACAGGAGGTGGCGCTATGCTTGAGTACATGGAAGGGAAAAAACTCCCGGGGATTGTGGCCATAAGAGGCGAATAAAAGTCTACCAGACAGTGTATAATAAACGGAAGGAGGGTAATTTTAGCCCTCCTTTTTTACTTCCGAAATTCACATATCTTTGCTAATAGTTATGAGAAAAAGCTTGTCTTTAATTTTGTTGTTGTCATTGTTTCTTTTTAGATCCTGTAAGAAAGATGATATTCCTGAAACTTCAGGCACCATTACTATTGATAATACTACCACTCTTGGTCCGATAACATATTATGTCTATGGATTCCTGTTCTCACAGGCAAAGAAAGTCTCAACTCTCGATAATCCGCCCCCTGACATTACAATTGACAGTGACGGCACAAACCTGGTGCTGCAGGCAAATAATCATTAAATACTCATTTTATAAAGCAGGAGAATATAATGATGCCGTTTCTGCCGCGACCGCATATGATAACCTTAAATCAGCTACCGTTTCAGAGGCGCAATGGGAAGGTCTGGGCAGTCCGGTAATGGAAAACCAGATCTGGATCTACAGGTCGGGAACAAATCACTACGCAAAATTCAGGATCATTTCAACCAAAACCGGACCTGGACAGGTTAAGCCTTATGCTGAATGCAAATTTGAATGGGAATATCAGCCCGACGGAACACTTACTTTCCCAGGCAAATGACAGGAGATTTGCCTGATCTTATCTTTAGCCTGAAAGACTCAGTATCTTTTTCGGAAACAGCACTCAGAATATTCAGATTCCAGGCAGAAAATAATCCGGTATACAAACAATTTATTTCCAGTCTTCGAAGAACAATAAGCGGGATAAAGAATATAGATGATATCCCATTCATGCCGGTGGAGTTCTTTAAAAGCCAGACCGTAGCCATTGATAATCTGTCTTTTGACACTGTCTTTGAAAGCAGCAGGACGACCGGTGATACTCCCGGCCGTCATTTCGTTCATGACCTTAAACTATACGAACGGAGCTTTAAAAGTTCATTCAAGTATTTCTACGGGGATCCTTCCGAATATTTAATTACGGCCCTTCTGCCTTCCTACACTGAACGGCAGAATTCATCATTGATCTATATGATGAAGGAACTTATAACGAATAGCAGGAACCGCGACAGCGGTTTTTATAATGACAATCCGGAGGATCTTATAAGAACTTTAAATCTTGCAAAAGCATCAGGGCAAAAGCGGCTTTTGCTCGGAGTCAGCTTTGCCCTTCTTGACTTTGCGAATGACTATTCGCCTGACCTTTCAGGTACAATTGTTATGGAGACCGGAGGAATGAAAGGACGAAGGAAAGAGATCACCAGGGAGGAGCTTCATGAAATACTAAAGGTGAAACTAAATGTACAATCAGTGCATTCGGAATACGGAATGACAGAGCTGCTGAGCCAGGCATATTCGCAGGGTAACGGCATCTTTTATTGTCCTCCGTGGATGAAGATCATGGTAAGAGATCCTTCCGACCCCTTTACAATAACTGATGAACAGGGCACTACAGGTGGGATAAATATTGTTGACCTGGCAAATATTTATTCATGTTCCTTCATTGCCACGAGCGATTTTGGAAAACTTCACGAAAATGGCAGTTTCACTGTTTCGGGCAGATTTGATAACTGTGATATACGGGGTTGCAATCTTATGTCAGAACCTGCATAACTGAATAACTGCAAAACTATAAATAGACTATCCGTTTATTCCTGGCACTGGCATAGATTGCTAGTACAAGTTCCACTGCTTTTCGTGCTTCCATCCCATCGATTGACGGTTTATGGCCATTATCGATTGCTTTTATTATATCGAGAAGCTGGCGAAGGTGTCCTATATCTCCGATTGCTTTAGGATCTGAAACACCACCCCCTGAGGAGTTATTGCCAGAGAATTTCTCCCTGATTTTTTCGTCAGCATCCGTTTCCTGGTCGAACTTCCAGGTTAAGATCTTCTCTTCTTCGACTACCACCGAACCATGTGTTCCAAGTATTTCAATTCTCCGGTAAAAACCAGGACTGACAGCAGTTGAAGCTTCAATAACACCTATTGCTCCGTTGGCAAATCTCATTGTGGCAGCGGCAACATCTTCAACTTCAAGTCCATCGTGGCCTATAAGCCCTGTGAATGCGCATACGGCTTCAACTCTTCCCATGAACCACCTCAGGAGATCCACCGAATGAATTCCCTGGTTCATTACAGCACCGCCTCCGCTTGAAGCAAGGCCTGACCTCCATTTCACATCTTTATAATATTCAGGACTTCTGTACCATTTAATATATGCATCACCCATTACAAGCTTACCGAAACGACCTTGGTCGATAGCTTTTTTAAGTTCAATATTCACTTTGCTGAATCTCATCGGAAAAATGCCGGAGATCATAACGTTATGATTCAGCCCTGCATTAATTATCCTGTCAAAACGTTCCAGATTTGTTTCAAGCGGTTTTTCAATTATACAATGTTTCCCGGCATTTATCACCATAAGTGAAGGTTCAAGGTGAAGGCCTGAAGGAGTACAGATACAAACTATATCGATCCTGTCGTCATTGCAGAGTTCTTCGGCAGTCTCAAATGCCTTGCATTTATATTTAAGACTGAAGGCGATACCCTTATCAGGGTTATGATCAAACACTCCTATCAGCTCAGCCTCCATAATAGTATCAATAGCCCTGGCGTGGACTTCAGCTATTGCGCCTGCACCTATTATTCCAAAACCATGTTTCATGCTTTATCGTAAGGTAGGATAAAAAGCATCTTCAATATGTTGTTCTATTTCGAATGTCTGACCTTTTACTACAACGGATATCACATCAAACCTGCTTTCCTTGGTAATATCATATTTCTGTATGTATGCATCGGCCGCAAAGATCATTAATCTTTGCTTCTCTCTCGAAACTGCTTCTGACAGCTTTCCCAGGAATCCCTCGGTCCGTGTTTTGACTTCAACAAAAACCACGAACTCCTTATTTTCCGCTACGATATCCAGTTCTTTTTTCCCTGACCTCCAGTTCCTGTGTCTTATTTTATAACCTGAATCCTTCAGGTATAAGACAACCTTTTCTTCCCCGGTCTGTCCTAGAGTTTGTGATTCGCTCATAAACGGCTTGTTTAATGAGAGAACGGTATTATATCTCTATTAGTTTATTTTTAATGGCGAAAAGAATGAGACTGGCAGTATTTTTGGAGTTTGTTTTTCCAAGAAGATTGGCTCTGTGCTTGTCAACAGTTCGTTTGCTTATGAAAAGAGTCTCTGCAATTTCCTGATTAGAAAGCCCTTCACATATTTTCATAAGTATCTCTTTCTCTCTTTTTGAAAGATTTGCCGATTTGCTTTCGTTTTCCCGGAGTTTTATTTTCTGGATTACATGATATAATAACTCCTGTGAAAAATAACTGCCCCCCTTTCTGACTGCAAGAATTGCATCCTTAACCTCTGAGATGTCCGAGTCTTTAAGTACAAATCCCTTTGCTCCTGCATCAACCATTTTATAATAATATTCCTCTTCCCCGTACATCGATAATGCAATAATGTCTATTTCAGGACATATCTTTAGTCCTTTTCTTGTTGCTTCAATGCCATCCATTTCAGGCATGTTAATATCCATAAGAGCAATTTCGGCTTTTGAGTTCCTGAGTATATTGAGGAATTCTTCACCATTGGAGGCTTCTCCTGTCACTTCAAACTCGGGGAATGCATTGAGCAAAATCTTTAAACCATTGCGAAAAAGCTGATGATCATCTGCAATTATTATTCTGATCTTTTCCATAAACAGGGTTATTCAATAATTTTAATAAGTGCGCTTGTCCCTTTTCCCGGAGTGCTTTCAAGGATAAATACCCCGTCGACAGATTTTACACGGGTTTCTATATTTGACAGTCCCATGCCTTTAGTGTCTTCACTGACAAGCAGGTTAGTGTCGAAACCACGTCCGTTGTCATTGAATTGCAAGGTAATAAATTTTTCATGTTTGTTTAATTCAATCTCAATTCTTGAAGCCCCGGAATGCCTTATTGAATTGTTTATCAGCTCGCAGGCGGCACGGTACATGACAACCTCCTTCTCACTTTCAAGTCTCTGGTTTTCCATATTAGACTTGAAATCAATTTCTATTGCTTTTGTCTGATTAATTTTGGCAATGAATGCTGACAAAGCGCTTGATAAGCCGAAATTCGATAAAACATGAGGGCTGAGGTTATTTGAAATATCCTTAAGTGTATTGATTGCTTCATTAACAAGGTGATTTGTATTGTTCAGAATAATGGTATCAGTTGGATCCTTGATCCTGTCGCCAAGCGCAGAAAGAGACATCTTAACGGTCGACATTATTGGTCCGAGCCCGTCATGAAGATCTTTGGCAAATCTTTTTCTTTCATTTTCCTCAGTATTTATAATAGCGCTTATTACCCTTTTTTCTGATTTCAGCCGGTCGAGGTCAGCACGTTTGAGGGAGTAGAACAATTCACGGATAAGGATTACACCTGCTATTATCATGAATGAGATCAAAACACCTATCCATTCATCGATTATCAGCCACCGGTCTGAGGGTGTACGGTTGATAAACTCAAAAAGCTGGATTATTTTACGAACTGCCATAAAGGCAAATGACAAAGAAAGAAGTATCCATGAAAGCCTGTATTTGGTAAGCTTCATGAACCTTAGAGCAATTGAAGCTGCAATGATCTGCAAAACAATCGAGATTATAAGAGCAATTAACCTTACCATGGGGCGACAGGATTTTATTATACAAAAATAGCAGTAATTTACAGAACGGCATAACGGCGTAACGGCATAACGGCATAACGGCTTGACGCCCCGACGCCTCGACGCCTTGACACCTTGACGCCCCGACGCCTTCACGCCTTACCGCCTCGGCGCCTTGACGCCTTGACGCCTTTTTACTATTTTTGTCACACTCAAATATCCGCAATGAAGTATTTATATAATCTCGGTATCCTGATATATGTTTTGCTGGTCAGGCTTTTATCCCCATTCAATTCAAAAGCCAGGCTCTGGACCAGTGGAAGGAAAGGCTGGGAAATGCGGTTAAAGGAAAAAGTCAGCCGGAACAATACAAACATATGGATCCATTGTGCCTCCCTTGGCGAATTTGAGCAGGGCCGGCCGTTGATTGAGGCAATTAAAAAGGCCAGACAGGAATACAGGATTATCCTTACATTTTTTTCCCCTTCAGGATATGAAATCAGGAAGAACTACACCATATCAGATTATGTATGTTATCTTCCTGCTGATACTCCGGGTAATGCAAGGGAATTTATTCACCTTGTCAACCCGGCAGCTGTAATATTTGTTAAATATGAATTCTGGGACAACTATACTCACCTGCTTAGGAGGAGTGAGATCCCGTTATACCTGATTTCCGGTATCTTCAGAAAAGAACAGCATTTTTTTAAATGGTATGGTGGATTTTTCAGAAAGATACTTTTCAGGTTCAACCATTTTTTTGTTCAGGATCTTCAATCAAAGGATCTTTTAAGGGGCATTGGAATTGAAAATATTACGGTTGCCGGAGATACACGGTTTGACAGGGTTGTCCAGATAGCTGAAACTGCGAAAAACATACCACAGATTGAAATCTTCAGGGGCGGGGAGAAACTTTTCCTTGCAGGCAGCAGCTGGCATCAGGATGAAGAGATAATAAGCAGGTATATAAATCAGTTTCCTGACAGAATGAAGTGGGTATTTGCTCCTCATGAAATAGATAAACCCAATATTGAAAGGCTGGAAAAACTTTTCAGCACAAAAGTTGTAAGGTTTTCGGGATTCACAGAAGAATCAGCTGACGCACGCGTTCTGATAATTGATAATATAGGTATGCTTTCCTCAGCATACAGATATGCTCATATAGCTGAAATCGGAGGAGGATTCGGGAAAGGCATACATAATGTACTTGAAGCTGCATGCTGGGGCATTCCGGTTGCTTTCGGACCGAACTATAAAAAATTCAGGGAAGCTGTTGAGCTTGTAGATCTTGGCGGAGCCAGGTGCTTTAGTTCATACGAAGAATTTGCACAGATCATCGATAACTGGTTATCGGAAAGGGACGAATACCTTAAATCGGCCGGTAATGCATCAAAATATGTAAAGGGAAATACCGGTGCAACAACTAAAATCCTGAATGAAATCTCTTTAAAAGATATTAACAATCCCTTCTCATAACTTGTTAACAACTATTGGAGCTCCCTTTAAAAGGCTTCTTTCAAAGAGCAGTAAATTGCCGCTCCTTATTTAATAAAAATTTATTTTTTTTTAGTCCGATATGTCATACAATTGTGATAACCTTACAGAAGAAAAATAATCCATTATCCTTAATTCCTGTTATATGAAAAAAATTCTACTAAAACTGACCCTAACTTCTTTTTTGGCTCTGCTGTTTTTGCTTAACTCTGCAGGTCAGATTACAACATCAACCCTTCAGGGGCGGATTGTTGATGAAAACAATAATCCGTTAGCAGGTGCAACGATAGTTGCAACTCATACGCCTTCAGGTACTTCCTATGGAAATCTTACAAATGAAAGCGGCCGTTTCATGATTAACAACATGAGAGTAGGCGGCCCTTACCAGGTTAGAATCTCGTTTATCGGATACAATAGTGAGGTTTACAACGACATTTACCTTAGCCTTGGTAACGCTTCTGACATTAATGCATCACTTACTCCCGCTGTGACTAATCTGAACGAGGTTGTTGTATCGGCAGGGAAGGGAAATATTATCACTCCTTCCAGGACTGGTGCTGCCAACAACATCTCAAATGAAGTGGTATCTTCTGTCCCTACAATTTCCAGAGGGCTTACCGATTTTACTAAGATAAGTCCGCTTGCTAATACTCAAGGTAGCGGAACCTCTTTTGCAGGAGCCAGCAACAGGTACAACCAGTTTTCGATTGACGGTCTTGTTACAAACGACGTATTTGGTCTTACTTCATCAGGAACCAATGGAGGCCAGGCAGGGATTGAGCCGATCAGCCTCGATGCAATTGAGGAGTTTCAGATCAACATTGCACCATATGATGTACGTGAAAGCGGCTTTACAGGTGGAGGTATAAACGCAATTACGAAAAGCGGTACCAACAAATTCACCGGATCGGCTTACTACTATGGAAATAATGCAAAGCTGGTCGGGAAAAATGAACCCCTTACCAACACCGAAGCACCAATTGCCGATTATACTGATTATCAGCTTGGATTCACCGCTGGAGGTCCGATTGTAAGGAATAAACTATTCTTTTTTGTGAACGGGGAAATTACCAGAAAATCCTATCCGCTCGGAAACGTTCCCGGAACAGCAGCATCAAACATAACAATCGACGAGATCAACAAAGTATTGGCTGTTCTTGACAGGGTTGCTCCATCTTATGATGCAGGTGAATATCTGAACATCAACAGCGAGACCAACAGTAACAAAGTGCTTGCCAAGCTTAACTGGAATATAAGCAATAAGCACAAGCTGACCCTGAGGCACAGCTACACATATGGCGAAAACGTCAACATAAGCCGTACTGCCAATTCACTCCGGTTTTTAAACAATGCATACCTCTTTCCGAGCACAACCAACTCAACCGGACTTGAACTTAACTCAATACTTGGAAACAATACATCAAACAAATTAATGCTGGGTTATACAAGAGTAGTTGATGACCGCGATCCTATCGGCGATCCTTTTCCAATGGTCCTGATTAACCTCGGAAGCGGAAAGACAGTTACATTTGGAAGTGAGTATTCTTCTGTGGCAAATAAGCTTGTACAGGATATCTATTCGGTTTCAGATGATTACAGCATCTTCAGGGGGAATCACACATTCACATTCGGCACCCATAATGAGATATATAAATTTTACAACCTTTTTGTCCAGAATATTTACGGAAGCTATGCCTACAAGACACTGGCAAATTTTGAAACAGTTGGTTTGCCCGGTGAAGTTTCTCCGACATACTATGCAATTGGCTATTCTTTCGATCCGACAGATAATCCTTCGCAGGGAAACGGGGCAGCAAGCTTCTATGCAATGCAGCTAGGTCTTTATGCTCAGGATGAATATAAAGTTACTGACAACTTCCAGGTTACTGGCGGGCTCAGGATAGACATTCCTGTATTCCCCGATAAACCCGAATCAAATCCGCAGTTCAACACATCATATTATTTCCAGAATGTTGCAACAGGCGAACTGCCAAAATCAAGAATTCTTTGGTCGCCACGCCTTGGATTCAACTGGGATGTGTTCGGAAATAAAACCACCCAGGTCAGAGGAGGAACAGGTTTGTTTACAGGTAGAGTGCCATTTGTATGGATCTCGAACCAGTTCTCAAACAACGGGCAACTTAACGGAGCTTACAGTACGGGAAGTTCTTCATCCAGTGCCAATCCTATCACAAACCCTGCCGGGGTAAAATTTGTTGCAGATCCTTATGCACAGAAAACTGCCACAGATCTTGGAAAAACAGCCGGCAGAGGTGCAATAAATGTTGTTGACAGAGACCTGAAATTCCCTCAGGTGTTCAGAACAAACATTGCAATCGACCAGAAACTTCCCTGGGGCCTTATCGCTACAGTTGAAGCCATCTTCAGCAAGACTTACAACAATGTGAACTTCGTAAACCTTAATAGAAAAGTTGATCAGGCATTTACGTTCGACGGTGTTGATAAAAGACCAAGATACATTTCAAACAGGGTTGATCCCAATTTTGAAGAGATCGTGAAATTTGAGAATACAAACGAAGGTTACTCATATAACCTGGTGGCAATGCTGCAAAAACAGTTTACCAGAGGCTTCAGTGCGCAGGCTTCCTATACATATGGAAAATCGATGGATCTGAACTCAGGAACTTCGAGTGTAGCATATTCGAACTGGCGTTATGTAAACAACGTTTACGGACTTAATGATCTTCGTCTTACCAGATCAAATTATGATCTTGGACACAGAGTAACAGGCCTTATTTCATATAAGCTGGATTATCTCAAAGGCGCGCTGTCAACGCAGGTTTCCCTGTACTACAACGGACAGTCAGGTCAGCCTTTATCGTATATATATAATGGTGATATGAATAACGACGGCACCACAA
Organism: uncultured Bacteroidales bacterium; assembly: GCA_963701745.1. Classification (GTDB taxonomy): domain Bacteria; phylum Bacteroidota; class Bacteroidia; order Bacteroidales; family VadinHA17; genus LD21. The sequence goes on from CAVPBE010000001.1 coordinate 158,984, forward strand.
ATGATATGATTTACATACCTGCAAGCCAGACTGAAATTAATCTGATCGCAATTCCTGCTTCAGGTTCGAATCCGGCAGTCACCCCTGAAGAACAGTGGACAAAGCTCAATGCCTTTATTGAAAGCGATAAATATCTCAGCAAACACAGAGGCGAATATGCTGAAAGAAATGCAGCCCGCTCTCCATTCATGAATTTATTGGATTTCAGACTGCTTCAGGAGTTTAAGATTAAGGTAGGTAATTCCACCAACAAGCTTCAGCTTTCATTTGACATACTTAATGTCGGTAACATGCTTAATAAGGAATGGGGTCACTACACTTACAACAGTAACCAGCAGTTTACACTTATAAACTACAAGGGACAGACAAGCACAACAAAACCGACCTTTACCTATGATGCTTCAGGGCAGACAAACGGAAATACTTATCTGTTATCTGATTTCAGCTCACGCTGGAGAGGACAGATCGGTATAAGGTATATTTTCAACTAAGGGATTTAAATAGAATTCTGCTCAAAAGGGGCTGTTAAATTTTTAACAGCCCCTTTTTTTATACTGAAAATGTTTCCGGGTATGAAGCAGTTTGTTATTTCTTACAACATTCAGATAATTAAGTATTTTACATGAATGCAGATTTTCATTCTGTTCGAAAATCTATGTAAGTAGCAGATACACAGCTAACAACATCACAGTTAATAACTCTGTTGTTAAATGTTAATAAACTTAAAAATTTTGTCTTGCATTGAGGTTTATGCTTGTCTATTTTAGCAAATACCTGCTTTAAAATCAGTGGTCGTTTAATAGCAACAGAATCAACGGTTAACAGAATTATATTTTATCTATGGGAGATTTATTTGTCCAGGAGTCAGTAGTTGCACCAGAAAAAACAAATGATGCATCAGTATCGGAAAGCAAAAAAAAGGTGAATATGAAGGAGGCTGGCAAACCTGCAGAAAAGAAGACTGAAAGGCCCACCTATTCTCATGATGAGGCTGTGGAGGCAAGCATCAGCTACTTTAACGGCGATGAGCTGGCTGCCAGGGTATGGGCAAATAAATATGCTTTAAAAGACTCATTCGGAAACCTATATGAAAAGACGCCTGATGATATGCACCACAGGCTGGCAAGAGAGATCCGCCGGGTTGAGTTAAAATATAAAAATCCACTTCCCGAGGAACTTATTTACAGTGTTCTTAAAGACTTTAAGTACATTGTTCCGCAGGGTGGACCCATGACCGGTATAGGAAATGACTATCAGATTGCCTCGCTTTCAAACTGCTTTGTAATCGGCAACAATGGTCTGTCTGATTCCTATGGTGGCATAATGAAGATTGACCAGGAGCAGGTTCAGCTTATGAAACGCCGTGGCGGTGTTGGCCACGATTTGTCGCATATCAGGCCCAAAGGGACGCCTGTCCTCAACAGTGCACTTACATCAACAGGAGTAGTACCGTTTATGGAGAGATATTCAAACTCTACTCGCGAAGTGGCCCAGGATGGCCGCCGCGGAGCTCTGATGCTCTCAATATCAATCAAACACCCCGACAGCGGAAAATTCATTGATGCCAAGCTTGAGAGCGGAAAAGTCACCGGGGCTAACGTCTCCGTAAAACTTACCGATGATTTCATGCATGCAGTTGAATCCAAAACTCCTTTCAGACAACAATACCCGATTGCTTCCGAAAATCCAAAATTTTCAAAGGATATAGATGCAGTACAACTCTGGGATAAGATCATTCACAATGCCTGGAAATCGGCTGAACCTGGTGTTCTGTTCTGGGATACAATAATCAGGGAAAGCGTTCCTGATTGCTATTCAGACCTTGGATTTGCAACAGTTTCAACAAATCCATGCGGTGAAATACCTCTTTGTCCATATGACAGCTGCAGGTTATTAGCTATTAACCTTTACAGCTATGTCGCCGACCCATTTACAAAGAAAGCCACTTTTAATTTTGATCTTTATAAAGAACACGTCGGACTCGCACAAAGGATGATGGATGATATCATCGACCTTGAGCTTGAGAAGATCGACCAGATACTTGCAAAGATTGATGCAGATCCTGAGACAGAAGAGCTCAAGCGTGTGGAAAGAAATCTCTGGGTCAACATAAGGAAAAAAGCTGAAGAGGGAAGAAGAACAGGGATAGGCATAACAGCGGAAGGTGATATGCTTGCAGGCCTGGGGCTGAGATATGGCTCCGATGAGGCAACAAACTTCTCATTGGACGTTCATAAGACGCTCGCCCTCGAAACCTACAAATCATCTACATATCTGGCAAAAGAGCGAGGCCCATTTACGATATATGACGCTGAGAGAGAAAAAAATAATCCGTTCATTTTAAGAATGAAGGAAGCCGATCCGGTTATGTATAATAACATGGTTAAATTCGGTCGCCGGAATATAGCTCTCCTGACAATTGCTCCGACAGGAACAACCAGCCTTATGACTCAGACTACATCAGGAATTGAGCCGATTTTCTCTGTGTTTTATAAAAGGCGCCGGAAAGTAAATCCAAACGACATGGATGTCAAGGTGACATTCAAGGATGAAGTCGGAGATTCATGGGAAGAGTTTATAGTCTTTCACCATAAATTTGTCGACTGGCTTAAACTGAACGGGTACGATCCCAACCAGGTAACCCGAATGAATGACGATGAAATCAATGCAATAATTGAGAAATCACCATATTACAAAGCTACTGCCAATGATGTAGATTGGGTAGCAAAAGTACGGATGCAGGGCGCTATTCAGAAGTGGGTCGACCACTCCATAAGTGTTACAATAAATCTTCCGGCCGAAGTTAAGGAGGAGCTAGTGAGTGAACTGTACCTCACTGCATGGAAATCAGGCTGCAAAGGCGCTACTGTATATCGCGACGGATCAAGGAACGGAGTTCTTATTGCAGGCAAAAACGAAATCAGGGCTGAAAGGCCAAAACGTCCAAAAGTGCTTGATTGCGACGTTATACGATTCAACTTTAACGAGGAAAAATGGGTGGCATTCGTCGGCCTGAAAGACGGAAAGCCATATGAAATTTTCACAGGCCTTGCTGACGAAGAGATTTTCCCAATACCAAAGACCATTATCAAAGGCAAAATCATCAAGGTAAAACTGGATGATGGCAAAACACGGTATGACTTTCAGTATACCGATAAATACGGTTATAAGAAGATATTCGAGGGACTATCGCATATGTTTAAGCCTGAGTTCTGGAATTATGCCAAACTTATATCCGGTGTTCTCCGACATGAAATGCCAATTCAGGATGTTGTGAACCTTGTTCAATCGCTTAAGCTCGACAGTGAATCGATAAATAACTGGAAGAACGGTGTTGAAAGGGCTCTCAAGAAATATATTCCGAACGGGACCAAAGCAAAAGGGAAATGCGGTGAATGTGGTTCCGAAAACCTGGTTTACGAGGAGGGATGCCTTATCTGCAAAGATTGCGGATCATCAAAATGCGGTTAATCTGAAGCGCATCTGCGTTAATCTGTGCGATCAGCGGGGAAAAAAAATTTGTTTTCCGCAGATTACGCTGATTTGCGCAGATCAAAGCAGATTTTCTATTTAATCACTTCTAATTCTTTTCCGATTTTTTCAAAGGCTTTAACAGCTTTGTCGAGATGTTCAGTTTTGTGTGCAGCAGAAAGCTGCACCCTTATCCGTGCCTGATCCTTTGGTACAACAGGATAATAGAATCCGGTTACGTAAATACCTTCCTCAAGAAGCCTGGCCGCAAAATCCTGGGAGAGTTTTGCATCATAAAGCATTACTGCACAAATTGCTGATCTGGTCGGTTTTATGTCAAAACCCAGCTCAGTCATCTTTTTAATAAAATATTCCGAGTTATTATGAAGCTTGTCCTGCAATTCATTCGTTTCCGTCATCATTTCAACCATTCTTATTCCGGCTGCTGCTACCATTGGAGGAATAGAATTTGAAAACAGATATGGACGGGATCGCTGTCTCAGAAGCTCAATGATCTCTTTTTTACCGGTTGTAAATCCTCCGATTGCTCCTCCGAAAGCCTTTCCCAGTGTTCCGGTAATGATCTCCACCTTGCCCTGAAGGTCGTACAGTTCAGTTACACCCCGCCCTGTTTTTCCCACCACTCCGGCCGAATGCGATTCATCAACCATAACCATGGCATTGTATTTTTCTGCCAGTGCCACGATCCTGTCGAGAGGTGCCACATTACCATCCATCGAAAAGACACCATCTGTTACGATGAGCCTTAAACGCTGTTCCTGCGCAAGCTGTAACTGAGTTTCAAGATCCTCCATATCAGCATTTTCATACCTGTACCTCTGTGCTTTGCAAAGTCTTACTCCATCAATAATTGAAGCGTGATTCAATGCATCAGATATTATGGCATCTTCGCTAGTCAGTAATGGTTCAAAAACGCCACCGTTTGCATCAAAACATGCTGCGTAAAGTATCGTATCTTCTGTTCCGAAAAATTCCGCAATGCGACCCTCCAGCTCCTTATGAAGGTCAGTGGTTCCGCAGATAAACCTGACAGATGACATACCATACCCATGGTCATCAAGCGCCGCTTTTGCAGCATCAATAAGCTTTGGATTATTTGAAAGTCCAAGATAATTATTTGCACAGAAGTTAAGGACCTTTTGTCCGGTAATCAGTTCAATTTCAGCGCCCTGTGGTGAGACAATTATTCGTTCATTTTTATAAAGTCCGGCTTCTTTTATCTCATTCAGCTGATTTATGAGATGATTCTTATAGAAAGTATACATTTATTTTTTTTTGCGGATCAAAGAAAATGCAAAAAAAGGGGTTTTACAAATGATTTATGATGATGATGATGATTAAAGGCAATAAAGGATCTTTAGCTACAATCCATATTTTGCCACAATCTGTTCTTTGGAAAGGCCGAGAATTCCGTATCTGTTACCGACCTTAATGAAGGCTGATAAAGCTTTATCCAGGTGCTGTATCTCATGTCCGGCTGAAATCTGGGTTCTGATTCTTGCCTGTCCGTTTGGCACAACAGGAAAAAAGAATCCTATTGCATAAATACCTTCATTATAAAGATCTTTTGAAAAGTCCTGAGATAATTTTGCATTGAAGAGCATTACAGGTACAATCGGGCTCTCACCTTCTTTCAAAATGAATCCGGCATCTTTTAAACCTTTTCTCCAGTATACTGTATTCTTCTCAAGCTTATCACGACGTTCCGTGCTTGAAGACAAGATTTCAAAAACCTTTAAAACACCGGAAACAATCACCGGAGCAATAGTATTTGAAAAAAGATAAGGCCGGGCTTTCTGTCTGCACATTTGCACTATTTCTCTTCTCCCTGAAACACATCCTCCTGATGCTCCTCCAAGAGCTTTACCGAAAGTAGTTGTGATAATATCTATTTTGCCTACAACATTGCAAAGCTCATGTGTACCACGTCCGGTCCTTCCTATAAATCCCGTGGAGTGAGAATCATCCACAAGGATCATTGCATCATATTTTTCACAAAGCTTCACCATTTCATCAAGTCTGGCGATATCGCCATCCATCGAAAAGACCCCATCTGTTATGACTACCTTAATCCTTTTATCTGAGTGAAGCAAAAGTTTTTCTTCAAGATGTTCCATATTGGAATGCTTGAAGGTATCGTGCTGGGCACTGCAAAGTCTCATGCCATCAATTATAGAAGCATGGACGAGTCTGTCAGAGATCATAATATCGTCACTTGTAAGAATTGCTTCAAAAACACCGGCATTAGCATCCATACACGAGGGGAAAAGAATAGTATCCTCAGTTCCCAGGAATTCTGTGACTCTATTCTCAAGTTCCCTGTGAATATCCTGTGTCCCACAGATAAAACGTACTGATGACATACCATAACCTCTTCTCTCAAGTCCATCATGTGCAGCTTTTATAACTTCAGGATGACTTGACAGACCAAGATAATTATTGGCGCACATATTAATGACTTTCTTAATATCTGCTCCTGAAGGAAATTCTACTTCAATATCAGCAGCCTGAGAGGAATGAATGAACCGTTCCTCTTTATAGATCCCGGCATTACGGATATCTCCAAGCTGGGCCTGATAGAGATTCCTGATTTTATCGGTGTAACTCATTTTAATAGTAATTAACTTATATTCTAATTATTAGGAAGGAAATACTGCATAATATTAATTGCTGAATTCAATAATTACAGGTGATTTAATACCCGCAATTATCAGAGTTTAATTCAAGTACTGACTCACGAGGGATACTATACTGTTTACACTGTCAAAGGCCTCCGGAGTAGCTTTATCTGGTGGAATTTTTATCTTGAATTTATTTTCAAGAAAGACAAGTAATGAGACCATAGAAAAAGAATCTACGTATCCGCTTGAGATCAAAGGTGTATCATAGGTTATTGTTTCATCTTCATCCTCTAAATACTCATTAATCACATAATTCAGAACAAGATCTTTCATTTCCTTTAAATTATTTTCTTCCATCGGATTATTATTTAGATTAAATATATGAGTTTTTTATTCTTAAATTTTCAGTCATTTTCAAGGGTAGAAATATCACCAATATCCTCACCCCACTCTTTTGCGTGGAGTAGTCTTCTCATTATTTTGCCGCTTCTTGTTTTTGGCAGTTTTTCCATATACTCGATATCCTGAGGCATCGCCAAAGGTGACAACTTTTTCCTTATGAAGTTCATAATCTCAAGTTCAAGATCTGGACCTGGAGTAAATCCTGGTTTAAGGGTGATAAATGCTTTTACAACTTCCATATTAACATCATCAGGTTTTGCTACAACAGCTGATTCCCCAACAGCCGGATGTTCAAGAAGAGCTGACTCGACCTCAAAAGGACTTACAAGATGTCCGGCTGTATTAATAACATCATCATCTCTTCCAACAAACCAGAAATAACCTTCATTATCAATGCTTGCTTTATCGCCTGATAAATACCATCCGTTTACGAACTTTTCTCTGTATTTTTCTTCGTTATTCCAATAACTGCGCATCATTGAGGGCCAGCCGGGCTTAAATGCAATAAGTCCGATTTTTCCCGGCTCTATTATAGGTTGGAATATCTCAGGATCAAGCACGACAGCTGAGATACCCGGAAAAGGTTTCCCCATCGATCCGGGCTTAACTTTCATTCCCGGGAAGTTGGTGATCATAATCGATCCTGTTTCTGTCTGCCAGAAAGTATCAAGAAACGGTTTTCCGAATATTTTTTCAGACCAGATAACAGCTTCGGAATTCAACGGTTCCCCGACGCTTGCAAGATGACGCAAACTGGAAAGATCATTCTCTTTTATTATTTCATCGCCGGCTTTCATAAGCGACCTGATGGCAGTCGGTGCCGAATACCACATTGTAATCCTGTATTTCTCAATGAATCTGTACCATGCCTGAGCTGAGAAACCTGTATCGAGGACACATTGTGTGATACCAAGACTCCAGGGTCCGATTATTCCGTAAGATGTTCCGGTAACCCATCCCGGATCAGCAGTACACCAGTAAATATCATTATCCCGGAGATCGAGAATCCATTTAGTTGTAAGGTATTGTGAAATAAGAGAATAGTGAACATGTTTCACTCCTTTGGGCTGACCAGTTGTTCCTGATGTATAGTGCAAAACTGATGGTGATTCAGCAACAGTAGGAAAGATCTCCATATTATCCACTGGTAAGGATTCTTCCATACTAAATGAAACCTCTTTACTTTCAAGAGGTTTTGTCTTGTTATGATCCACTAAAATAATAAATTCAAGGTGAGGAAGTCTATTAAGAATTTTTCTGACTTTTGGCAGGTGTTTTCTTTGTGTGATGATTGCCCGTGTCTGTGCATTTTCAAGTCTTACAAAAAGCGATTCATCACCAAAGGCCGAAAAGAGAGGTTGGACTATCGCCCCAATCTTTAGGACTCCCAGAAAGGAAAGATACAATTCCGGTATCCTGTCCATAAAGAGACAGACCCTGTCTTCATTCTTTATCCCAAGGTTTCGTAGGAAAGTTCCGATTGTATTTCCTGCAAGACGAATATCATTAAAAGTGTATTTCTTTTCAACGCCACCAAAACCTTCATAGTAAAGGGCAATTTTATCAGCTTTCCCTTTCAGGCACATGCGGTCGGAGCAATACCATCCTATATTTATAATATCGCCCTCTTTATATTCAAGTTCATTTTCAGAAACTGACCAATCGAAATTCTTCAGTCTTTCCTCATAAGAAACTAAATCCGGCATAGATAAAATTGATTTTACAAGCTTACAATTACACCTAAGATATGCAAATTATAAATATTCAGTTGTTTCCTAAATGAATTTAATCCCAGTTGAGAATGACTTTTCCGCAGTTGGTACTTTCCATAACATCAAAACCCTTCTGGAAATCATCAATATGATAACGGTGTGTAATTACCGGATTCAGATCAATGCCTCCAATAATCATCTGTTCCATCTTATACCATGTCTCCCACATTTCTCTTCCGTAGATACCCTTTAGAGTAATGGCTTTGAAAATAATTTCACTCCATGGCACTTCAAAGTTGGAAGGTAAAATACCCAGCAAAGAAATACTCGATCCATTGTACATATTGCTTATCATTTCAATGAAAGCTTTCGGAGATCCAGACATTTCAAGTCCTATATCGAAACCTCTCATTCCCAGTTTTTTAACAGCATCGGAGATTTTTTCGCCTTTCGAGGGATTTATGGTAAGAGTTGCACCCATTTTCTTTGCTATATCAAGACGGTAGTCGCTCAGATCGCTTGCAACAATGAATCGCGCTCCGGCATATTTTGCAATTGCAACTGCCATGCTGCCTATCAGACCGGACCCAGTTATCAGGACATCTTCTCCAAGAAGAGGGAAAGATAATGCAGTATGAGTTGCATTGCCAAAGGGATCCATTATTGCAGCCCATTCATCAGGGATCCTGGGGTCGAGTGGTACAACATTTACGGAAGGTAGCCTGACATACTCAGCAAATGATCCATCGATGTTTACCCCGATTCCGATCGTATTCTCACAGACATGCTCTTTCCCCCGCCGGCAGTTACGGCAGTGACCACATGCAAGATGTCCTTCCCCTGTAACTCTGTCACCCGGCTTAAGGTTTTTTACACCCGCCCCTGCCTTCTCGATATAACCCATATATTCATGACCGATCACCATCGGTGTCTTTATAGTCTTCTGGGCCCATGAATTCCATTCATAAATATGAAGGTCAGTGCCGCAGATAGCCGACTTCTTTACCTTGATTATCACATCATTGAGACCTGGTTCCGGAACAGGCACCTCTTCCATCCAGATTCCTTTTTCAGGCCGGGCTTTTACAAGAGCTTTCATCTTATTCATTTAAACCCCATTTTGAGTGCTAAATTAGTATAAAAAACTCAAGTTACTAGTTGCTGGTTGCTAGTTGCTAGTTAATTGACTATAACCTATTAACCAGTAACCAGTAACAAGTAACCAGCAACCAGTAACCATTAACAAGTAACCTGTAACAAGAAACAAGTGACCAGTAACAAGTAACCAGCAACTTAGGTTAATTAGTAGCCAATGTTTATCTTTGTATAATTTTTATATATCAGGTTAAATCATGTCGCAGGTAAGAGTAAGATTTGCACCAAGCCCAACAGGTCCGCTGCATATAGGAGGAGTCAGGACCGCTCTGTACAATTACCTCTTTGCAAGGAAGAATAATGGTGTATTCATTCTCAGGATTGAGGATACTGACCAATCAAGGTTTGTCGGTGGTGCTGAAGAGTATATTATAGATTCGCTGAAATGGAGCGGGATAGTTGTTGATGAAGGGATTAATGAGGGAGGAGAATATGCTCCATACAGGCAGAGCGACAGGAAGCATCTTTACAAACAGTATGCTGATAATCTTTTCGACAGGGGTTATGCATATTATGCCTTCGATACTCCAGATGAACTTGAAGCACTCAGAACGGCAAGTGAAAAAGAAGGAAAGACTTTTATTTATAATGCGGAAGTAAGGGAAACGCTTAATAATTCGATTTCATTAAGTGCCGTTGAATGGAATGCAAAACTCGACAGGGGAGAACCATATGTTATAAGGTTTAAGATGCCGCATGACGAAGAGATACACTTTGATGATCTTATAAGGGGACATATTTTTGTCAATACAAGTACTCTTGACGATAAGGTATTGTTCAAGTCAGATGGGATGCCGACTTATCATCTTGCACACATGGTCGATGACCATCTGATGAAGATCACCCACGTTATCCGCGGTGAAGAATGGTTGCCATCGCTTCCGCTTCATGTTTTGCTTTACAGGGCCTATGGATGGGATCCCCCGCTATTTGCCCATCTTCCCCTCCTTCTTAAACCAGATGGGAAAGGTAAATTGAGCAAACGCGACGGAGATAAAATGGGATTCCCGGTATTCCCTCTTTTCTGGCCTTACGGGGAGACCGCAAAAGGCTACCGTGAGGATGGTTACTTTCCAGAGGCATTTATTAACATGCTGGCTCTTCTCGGCTGGAATCCAGGGACTGAACAGGAGATATTTTCGATGGAAGAACTTATAAATACCTTTTCACTCGACAGGGTCGGTAAATCAGGATCACGATTTGATCCTGAAAAAGCAAAATGGTTCAATCATCAGTATCTGCAGAGAAGAACAAATAATCAGCTTGCCCTTGAATTCAGAGAATTCCTGAGAGCAAAAGGATTTCATGTCGATATGGTCAGGCTGGAGATGCTTATTGGACTTGTCAAGGAGAGAGTAAGTTTCGTAAAGGATATCTGGGACCAGACTGATTTCTTCTTCAAAGCCCCTGAAGAGTACGACCCTGAAGTGGTTAAGAAAAGATGGCAGGCCGATTCCGGACAGATGCTTAAAGAGCTGATTTCCGTCCTCCAGGGTGTGGAAGATTTTACAGCAACCGCGACTGAATCAGCAGTTAAAACATGGATTGAAACCAATGGATATAATACAGGCTCCATAATGAATGCTTTCAGGCTGGTTATTGTCGGAACCCTCCGCGGACCTCATATTTTTGATATAATAAGCTGGATAGGAAAGGGAGATACAATTAACAGAATTGAAAAGGGGATCTCAGAAATCAGCAAAGAATAAGATGAATCTTCCTCAGCCTGGAGAGTACATAGACATACATACTCATGATGCAAAGCCTGCTGACGGCATTTTTGCAGTCGAGAATATTATGGCCCATGAGAACCTGAAATCCGAAAATATTCCGGTACAGGCTTTTACGGCTGGAATTCATCCATGGCACCTTAATGAAAACAACCGTGAACAGCTTCTTGAATATATCCGAAATATTGCAACTAATGAAGGCCTGATAGCTTTTGGTGAAGCAGGCTTTGATAAGATCAGGGGACCTTCGGTTGAACTTCAGAGATCTGTATTTGCAGAACAGGTTAAAATTGCATGTAAAAACAGGAAACCTCTTGTGATTCATTGCGTAAGATCGTGGGATGAACTGTTGGCCGCACATAAGAACCTGAAACCGGTAACTCCGTGGCTGGTCCATGGATTCAGGGGGAAAAAGGAGCTTGCCCTGCAATTGATTAAGAAAGGAATGTATCTCTCATTCTGGTTTGATTTTGTTCTACGGCCGGAATCATCCGATCTTATTAGATTCCTGCCAAGAGAAAGGATATTTCTCGAAACCGACGGGGCTGATGTTAACATAATGGAAATCTACCGGAAAGTTTCAGTTGATCTTGCTATTGAAGTTGATGAATTGAAAAAAATAATTCTTAACAACTTTAACATGCTTTTCAGTATGTAATTACATTGTAATTACATATGATTTTGCCCCCAACCCCCTAAAGGGGGCTTTTATCTTCTGGATTTGAAAGTCCCCTTCTTCGCCTTTGCGTAGCCGCTTCGGCAAAGCAAGGCAGGGGATTTAGGGGCAAAAAAAGTAATTAAAGAAGAGGTAAAATAAGTTTATATGTCAGATTGGTTATCCCGTACAGAATTGCTGCTTGGAGATGTTGGATTGAGCAGACTTAAAGCTTCAAATGTGCTTATCGTCGGGTTGGGCGGGGTAGGAGCTTATGCAGCTGAGATGATCTGCAGGGCAGGGGTTGGGAAAATGACAATTGTTGATGGTGATTCAATCCATTCATCCAATCGTAACCGTCAGCTTCTGGCGCTTGGAAGCACCGAAGGTACATCTAAAGCTATGCTAATGGCAGAACGGCTTAAGGATATTAATCCGGAACTTGATCTGACTGCCATAAACGAGTATATAAAAGATGATAAAATCCCGGAAATCCTGGTTTCGGGTTTCAGCTATGCAGTTGATGCAATTGACACACTCTCACCAAAAGTATTTCTTATCTATAATGCCGTAATAAAGAAAATTCCTGTTGTTAGCTCAATGGGATCAGGAGGGAAATTTGATCCGGGAAGAATATCTATAAGCGATATTTCTGAAACCACCGACTGCACACTGGCAAGGATACTTAGAAAACGTCTCCACAAACTCGGGATAAGGGATGGAATAACGGCGGTATATTCTTCTGAGGTAGTTGATAAAAGAAGGGTTATCGCGGTTACCGGGGAAAAGAACAAAGCATCGATAGTTGGTACTATCTCTTATATGCCTGCTGCATTTGGGATAGCCTGCGCCTCAGTAGTAATACGCGATCTTGCCGGAATCGAAAGATAACCTCATCCCCAACCCCTTCTCCTGAAAGAGAAGGGGCTTTTTAGCAATAGAAATGTAATTTTTAAAGTCCCTCTCCTTCAGGAGAGGGATATAGGGTGAGGTCGGAATCCACTGAGGAATAAAGAGTCTAAATGGATTTGATGCTCTTTTTAAAAATAAAATAAACCGGGATCCCGACAATGACCGTTAGCAAAGCAATTGAAGATTCAAGGGGCCTTTCGAGGAATGATAATATGAGAATCAGTATCCCGGCTGCAATGTAAATTATCTGGGGAAAAGGGAAGCCCTTTATTTTCAATGCCCCAGGATTATTTTTTCTGAGTTTCCATATACTCATCACAGTCAGAACAGGAAAGATCCCAAGAGCGAACCCCATATAAGTAAGGACCTGTTCAAACGTTCCTGACAGAACCAGGATGACGGCTATCAGGCATTGAAGCAGGATTGAATTTGAAGGAACAAGGTATTTTTTATGTATTCTGGCAGCCGATTTGAAAAACAGTCCGTCTTTTGCCATTGAATAATAGACTCTTGGACCTATTATTATAAATGCACTGAGCGAAGAGAACAACGCAAAGGCAATTAGTATTGAAAATAACACCTCGGCTGATTTTCCAAAAAGATTACCCATAGCAAGACCGCCGACCGATATAACTCCTTTCATAGCATCGGGATTGATGCCATAGACATATAAAACGTTGATTCCCAGGTATAGGACCATTACAATAATAGTCCCATAAATAAGTGATCCGGGAAGATTCCTTGAAGGATTTTTAATTTCAGCTCCCAGGTATGTTGAGGCGTTCCAACCGCTGTAGGCGAACATGATCCACATAAGTGAAAGGCCGGCTGTTTTCCATCCTGCAAGTCCCGGGGCGAGACTGTCACCTTCATTAAAGTTCGAAAAATCACCTTTCCCTGATGTAAATCCTGCAGTTAGTAATATTATTATAAGCAGTATTTTAAGAAGGGTAAGTGTATTCTGGATTCTTGCCCCGTATTTTATACCTCGGTAATGGATAAAGGTGAATATCAGGATTACTGTGACAGCCAGGATCTTTCCGGTTAAAACAGGCCCCATTATTCCGTTATTCTGAAGCCAGATTTCAAGACCAGGAACTGCTCTTGTGAAATATTCACTGAAGCCGAGTGCAGAAGCTGCAATAGGAGCCGAAAAACCAACTATAAAGGAGACCCAGCCGCTCAGAAAACCAAAAATCGGACTGTACAGCTTTGAGAGGAAAAGATATTCGCCTCCTGCCCCTGGCATTGCTGCACCAAGTTCACCATAGGATAGAGCACCGCAAAGTGCAATTATTCCTCCGGCGGCCCAGAGGATAATTAAAAGCACAGGATTATTGAGTCCTGCCATCAAAAGACCTGAAGTGGTAAATATTCCCGCACCTATCATATTGGCAACGACAATATTGGTAGCAGGGAAAAGGCCTAGCTTTCTCTCAAGTTTTTCTTCAGCCATGTTCTGATTATTTACCGTTGGGCTCTTTTGTAGCTTATCGATAATCCGCTTCCTGTATTGTTCACAGTGGTCTCGTAATTCCTGAGGCTTCTGACATATTCAAGAAAAGCTCCGGGCCCTCCATATCCACCTCCTCTGTTTCCACCTCGTCCCCTGTCTGAAATATTGTGGGCTGTAAAACATCCACCCACTTTTAATTTTGGATCCAGATCAACGAAATAATTTTTGTACCATTCCTTGTCTGCATCGCTGAATACAAAATCAAACGGACCTTTTAATTCTTTTACAAGCGTATGAGCATCTGCCAGCCGTGCGTCAATATATTCCGACAAACCAACCTGTTTAAAATTTTCAAGTGCTGTTTTGTATCTCCCTTCATCAATCTCAATTGTTACAAGCTTACCTCCTGTTTTGCTCATTGCCCAGGCTATCCAAATACCTGAATGCCCTGTTGACGTACCTATTTCAAGAGCTGATTTGTAATTGCCTTTTATAATAAGATCATAGAGCAGCTGCCCGTCAGATGCAGGGATATTCATATCAAACCAGTAATGGGAATGTTCTACCAGGAATTTTTTTACTTTTTCATCAAGCTCTTTGTTTGATGTTCCCGATTGAGCCTGAGTGTTATTTAATGTAATAATCAGACTCAGAATCGTGAACAATATTAATTTAATCAGTGATTCCCTTTTCATATTGAGGATATTAAATACATATCAAAATCTAGTTTATAACAAATAATGCAGACAATTATTATTCTCTGAAATATATCACTTTCAATTAAGAATTCAATTTAAAATCTTTTTATAACTTTCCATGTGTATTGTGTAAAATTATCTCAATTTAGCTTTGATGGTAATGGAAGAGAGGCCAAAAATCAATTTTACAGGAATTATTGTTGGTTTTCTGGCTTTGCTGAATGCGGCAATTCATCTTTATTTTTCATATAATCTTGAATTTCACCGCGATGAACTTTTGTATTTTTCTCTCGGTCAGCACCCGGCAGCAGGATACGCCACTGTTCCGCCATTGACAGGGTGGATAGCCTGGCTGATGCAGAATATCTTTGGATACTCAATTTTTGCAGTCAGGTTTTTTCCGGCTTTGTTAAGCGGACTCATGGTTTTTCTTATATCGGGCCTGGCGAAAGAACTTGGTGGATCGGGCTATTCAAGAATCCTTGCAGCCGTTGGAATTATCATATCGGTTTTTGGTTTAAGGACCTTTTTGTTATTCCAGCCCGTGTATATTGACCTTATTTTATGGACACTTCTATTTTACCTGATTGTAAAATATATTAACACCTCTTCAGATACATACCTTATCCTGATTGGGATCATCGCCGGAATAGCCTTGCTAAATAAATACCTAATCGGACTCTTGCTTGTAATTATTCTGGTTATCCTGCCTTTTACACAATACAGGAATATTTTCAGAAATAAAAAATTCTGGTATGGTATTATTGCCGGAGTCGTTGTTTTCCTGCCAAATATGGTCTGGCAGATTGTAAACCAGCTGCCGGTGATTAATCATATGGCTGAACTTCAGCGTACACAGCTTGTTAATGTCGACAGGTCGGCATTTTTAATTGAACAGGTAGTTATGCCTGGTGCCGCCTCAATACTAACCCTTGCAGGGATACTATATCTTTTTATCAATAAAAATGCCTGGAAATTCAGATTTCTCGGGTTGGTGGTAATAAGTATAATCCTGACACTTATGCTCTTGCAGGGGAAGAGTTATTATACCCAGGGAGTATTCCCGTTTCTTATCGCCGCAGGAGCCGTATCGTGGGAAACCTTGCTCAGAAAAGCCTGGCTCAGGGTATTACTGGTTGTGTTGATAATTGGACTCACAGTACCAATAATACCCATTGGGATCCCTGTGTTTAAAACGGAAAAGCTTGTAAGCTACTTCAGGAATATCGGGACTAAATACGGAATGGATTTTGTTTGCCGGTTTGAAGATAATTCAATCCACTCTCTGCCGCAGGATTATGCTGATATGCTTGGATGGGAAGAGCTTACGAAAATCGCTGATAAAGCCTGGCAGATGGTACCTGATAAATCAGCTTCATTTATTTATTGTGAAAACTACGGGCAGGCTGGTGCAATAACGGTCATTGGCAAGAAATACGGGTTGCCTGAAGCAATTTGTTTCAGTGAAAGTTTCAGGTACTGGATACCTGAAAAATTTGTACCGGATATTAATGCTGCTGTCTATATAAATGATGAACTCGGGGAGGATATAAAGCAGGTTTTCAGGAAAATTACGAAAATAGGAAGCATTGTAAATCCTGATGCCAGAGAATTGGGAACTACAGTCTGGCTTTGTGAAGATCCGGCCGGCAGCTTTAATTATTTTTGGATGGAGAGACTGAAACAACTCTTTTAAATATTTGTTTTTCTGTAATTAGGTCAGATTTGAATTTTACGTTATATATTTGATTGAATAATAAGATTCTGATAATAAATTTCCAAAATATGAATTTTTCAGATTTTATCAAGGATAATGGCAAGAGGATCAGCAAGGAACATTATCTGCATCTTGTTCAGGTCTCAAAAGCTGACGGTAAGATTAATACCGGCGAGCTTGAACTTCTTCACAAGGAAGGCAGGAAATTCGGTCTTACCGATCCTGAAATTGACAAATTCATAGAGCATGAGGCAAAAAATAATTATAATCCTCCCTACCTCCTCCATGAAAAGTTTGAACATCTTTATAATGTCGCCGAAATGATCCTTGCTGATGAGGTAGTAAGTGATGGCGAGAGGAAACTATTGAAGCGTTTTGCAATTGAGGCAGGATTTAGTGACAAAACAATTGCTAAACTTATAGAACTCCTTTTAACCGGGATCAAAAAAGGGGAAGATGAGGAAAAGCTCTTTCAGGCTTTTAAGAAAGAGATTCTTTTTAAGGATTGAAAATATTTTAAGATTTCGCACCGGAATTTTGGTGAATTTGCTAACTTGTATGGATTATAACCTGATCTGAAAACTAATAAGTTGGGAAATGAGAATTCTTTCAATTGGTTCCATCATTTTTGTGATATGGGCGTTCTTTTCGACCTGGCTCTTTGTTGACTTTCTTAAACCGGCTCTGAAAAGGACTGTTCCCACTGTGACACTACCTGAAGCCACAAATAATGTGGCAGATTCACTGGCTAAAATCATTGCACTGATGCCAAAAGACCTGGTTATCTGGCATAACTTTGACAAAGCCATTTTAACCGTTGATCCTCAGATGGATGCAAGCCTGACTGAGTTTAAGAACTGGCTTGATAAATACCCTGGTTCAATGCTCCTGGTTACCGGTCATACTGATCTTGTTGGTACACCGGAATATAACCAGGCTCTTGGACTGGAAAGAGCCAGGGCAGCTCAGAAATTTCTTGAAAACAAAGGATTCCCGGCATCAAGAATGATCGTATCATCAAAAGGAGAAGAAGAACCCGTTGCCGGTTATATCACTGATGATGAACGGGCAAAAAACAGAAGAACAGTAATCTCAATAAAAAAATAAGACTATGAATTCATTGATAATACTTCAGGTCCTGTCCGTTGCAGCTTCGGTTGTTTTAATAATTTTACTGCTGATAGTGGCCGGATTGATAGGTTATCTGACTGCCTGGTACTATGCAAAATCAGTCTATACTCCCATTATCAAAAAGCTTGAAGAAGAAAAAGTCCAACTGAACCGCGAAATTGCAGGTCTGAAAGATAATATTGTCAAGCTTAAAGGTAAGATCGAGGAGCTGAACAAGAAAGTGGATGATCTTGACAAGGATGTATCACAAAGAGAAATAGAGATCTCAAAAAAGAATGATATTATTGCGAGCCTCCAAAACGAAATGCTGGAACTTAAAAAGAAACTAAAGGTCTGATAACTCTATTTCGTATTACCGTCTAATAAATCACTGGTTTCAATTGTCGTCGGTTTTAACCAACGGATTGCAAGGCCTCACTCTACCTGGGACTTTAGTCCCTCACTTGTTGGGTTAAAACCCATCGCAAGGGGGATCTTGGTAACTGAAAAAGGCGATTAGTAATAAAAGGCCGGAATTTACTCACGGCCTTTTTACCCTAATACCCAACCTTACCTGCAAATTAAAATTTGATGGATTTTGAAATGATTTGTTCATTTTAATGATGTCTCCTCCTGGTCCACATCCTGAAATTATCCCTGATTGCTTGGGCCAAAATGGTAACCTTTATGGACCGGTTTAATACCAATAACCTTATTCCCTGTTCCATTATTAATTACATCATCCTTGATCGATCCTACAACAGTACAATTCTTTGACCTTTCACCTAAGATTATATCAGCCTGGGTTGACCCCAATCCTGAAAAATTATTTCCCAGCAGAAGAGCTTTGTCAGCATACGCTATATCGGGATTAAGAATAGGGGTACCAAGCCGGTCCGTAGCGATTCCATCAACTACTATCCCTGTTAAAAAGGTCCCTTTGAACCTGCTTTTGTTTATAGCGGCATCCTGGCTGTAAATGGCTGTTATACCTGCACTGCCTTCAGTCAGCTTAATCACTGAGCCTGGCTGTGCTGAGTATCAGAATAAGGCTACTGATAAATGGAGACAACGAAGACCTAAGGAGTTTTATAAAAGAAACACATAAAAGACTATGTTATTCTTGAATCAGAGAATGGCAAAACTGGATTGCATACTGCATTCACTATGATGCCTGTTCGGGTAATAACAGACATAATGATGCCAGATCTTGAAGGTATAAAAATATGCTCGCTTCTAAAAAATGATGAAAGAACAAGCCAGATTCCGGTAATAATGCTGACTGCCAAAGCAACGTCAGAAGACAAAATTACCGCACTTAAGACAGGTGCTGATGACTTCATCGTAAAACCTTTCAATATACTTGAGCTGAGTACAAGGATTTCAAATTTTGACCGGCAATTCAGGAAATCAATATGATTATAAAATAATCCTTTCAAAAGATAAGATAGCTGCAATAAATGAGGTGATAAAAATCGCCATTGATCTTAAGCAACGCTGAAAAAAACTCAATGTTTTATATCATTAATTATCAGAGTTATATAAAATATTGTTCGCTTTATTTAATGAATATCCGAACATTTTACCTTTTCATGTTGTTTATTCCTCATAAATCAATAAAATCCCACTGCTATGAAAAATGTAAATTCCTTTTTCAATTTGAGAAATGCTTCTCTAGGTCTTATATTGTCTCTATCTGTTTTTGCAGCAAGCTGCGACAAGATGGAGAAAGACCAGGATATGAATCCCCCCCAGGAAGGCCTTGCAGATATTGCTGCAACTCTTGAGAACTTCTCTGTCAATCCAGAACTATTAATGGAGCAGGCTAATGAACCCGAAAGCACCGCCAAGAAATCCGGTGCCTATAAAAGGCCTCCTACGTTTTTTAATTTGACTGCAGCTCTGATTAAGACAAATCTTCTTTCAACAGTTGCCAAAAACCAGCTGACTGTATTTGCACCTACCGACGAAGCTTTTGAAAATCTGTTTAAAGCCTTAGGTGTTAGAGGCTTACGAGATGTTACGGCCGAACAGCTGAAACCTATTCTTCTCTATCATGTAGTTAATGGCAAGGTTTTTTCATTCCAGCTGAAAAACGGTTTCGTTCCCACGCTTAACGGTTCAGCCGTAGAAGTAAAACTCGATGGAGGAGTGATGATAAATGATTCCAAAGTCACATATGCAAATATAAGGGCTCTGAACGGTGTTTTACATGTTATTGACAAAGTCCTTCTTCCGCCGACGAAGAATCTCTACGACATTGCAGATAGTGATCCCCGATTCTCCATACTGGTTGATGCCATAGATGCTGCAGGTCTGAAAAATACTGTAATAACAGGTGGACCGTTCACCGTATTCGCCCCGACAAACGATGCATTTGTTGCACTGCTTGGTGAGCTTGGCGCAGGCAGCCTGAAGGATGTAATAAACAAAATAGGTATCCCGGGACTGGAGAAGGTCTTGAAATATCACATCTTAAACGGCAGGGTTTATTCAAGCGATCTTCCTGCTGGTCCGCTTACAGTTACAACACTTAGTAATGGAACTTTTATGATCGACGCATCAAAACTGATAATAACCGACTTCAACAATCGTCATGCCAACCTCGTTCCTACTCTTCTCAATATACAGGGAACAAACGGGGTGATACATGTAATTGACAGAGTATTACTTCCAAAACTCAGCAAATAAAACCAAGATAAAAATTATCATAATTTGGAAGCCGTCTCGGGTAAAAAATGAGACGGCTTTTTAATTTCCGGAAAAGTTATTTACTTATGATAAAGTATTTCAAGTTATGCCACACCCTATACCGCACGCCTCTGTAGATCAATGATGCCACCTGCCATGCCACATCCTGAAGTTGTCTTTTATCCTTGGACCGATATGGCCCGTGATCTTCTTCATGCCGACTATCTTATTAAAATCTCCGAGATCAACAACATTCTCTTTGCCGCTGCCCACTACCATGCAGTGGCTTGAATTTTCTCCAAGATATATATTGGCAACGGAAGCATTTAATCCTGCGAAATTGTTGCCGAGAATCAGGGCTTTATTTGCCTTGCCTTCTAAAGGCAGAGGAGTTCCATATCGGTCAGTATTAATTCCATCAACCATTAATCCGGTGCTACAGGAACCCCTGAACTTATTATTTTGAATCACTGCATTCTGGCTGTTATAAGCACTGATTCCTATGCTTCCCTCAATCAGGTTAAAAATGTTTCCTTTCAGAGTTATCAGCATTGGCGGTACATTTTCAGGATCAGTTGCAGTATAATTATCCCATAAAATTACAGAGGAAGCCGAGCTTGCTGCATGGAACAGATTCCCTGTCAAGGCATACCTGCTTCTTATCCTGGGATTTATATCAGTATTGGAAAGTATTCCCCAGTCAAGATCTTCAATAATAATATCTCCATCCCAAGAATTTGTAAAAATATTATTGGTAATATTAATTACAGCACCATGGTTACCAGTAAAATAAAGAGGCCATAAACAGTTATTAAATTTACTGGATAAGATTTTCATTGATGCATATTCGCCTAATCCGAATCCTTCTGTTCCATCAAGAAAGTAATCAAAATAACAATCTGAGATCAGATAATCGCCTTTTGTCAAAGGATAATCCAAACCTTCCATGGGCCACCAGAAATCGGAACCTAACCAGATGCCAATAATTGTATTGTTTTCAGTTAAATAACCATTGGCAGCACCATCCTTTCCACCGATAAAATTGATATTTTTAAATGCACATTTCTGATAAGAATTGGCAGGCCTGTATTTTTCATTGTAATCTGAGCAAACAAAGATTGAAAACAAATCTTCACCCAAGGTGGGCTCTTCACTATAATCATGGATTGGTCCAATCACATCAGTATTGAATGTCATTTGTGAAATACAAATATCACCACTGGTAAATCTCAACCAGCATGGCACTATGTTTTCAGAAAACTGGACTTCGTAGGTCAGTGGAGTCACCGGATAGATGATCGTTTTATCTGCTCCGGCTCCAACAATTGAACCATGAAAATCAGTAACTTCCATATATCCCAAATGATAAACACCTTCACCCAGTTTAATCACTGTTCCAGGCAATGCTCCGCTAATGACTGCCAGAAGCTCATCTGTATCATCACCATCTGCAGCCGGTTTGTAAACAATCACCGGACCGTGGATTGGGGATCCCTTGCTAAAGGCAAGAGTGGGATCTGATCCGGGCATAAACCCCGAATCTTTTGAGCACGATGCAATTAATATACATAATGCTGCAAAATTCAGAAAAAGTAGTTTCTTCATGAGTGGGGAATTTGGTTAATAATTGAAATACTTTCCAGCGCAAGCTGCATATTGCATGATGCAAATAACAGGTTCAACAAGCACCCAGCAACAAGCACCCAGCAACAAGCAATTTACGACAGCCACCAGACTAAATCCACCTCATTTGTAACATAAAATTGTCATCTTGTAACATTTAGTTTGTGATTAGTCAAAAAGATGTTACTGAATATCATTCATTTGGAATAAAATTCTGAAATTTGAATAACTGGTAAATACTATTTACAGGACTCTCTGAAATTCATTCCTCAACTATGAGAAAGAGAGATTTACTTTTTGTTGCAGGAGTGATGTATTTCCTCTCCATACAAACTGCCTATAACCAGAAAGTTCTTTACCCCGAAATAAAACCTGTAAATGCACGTTTCGATAATTTCCTGATTATGAATGGCAAAGCCGCCCAGGCTGCCACAAGCGTTTTCCAGGACAAAAAAGGGTTCATGTGGTTTGGTACCGAGAACGGTCTATACAGGTTTGACGGGAACAGGTATGTGGAATACGGTATCAATAGAAATGAATCTGGTTTTGCCGGACACCAGGTGAATACCATTTGTGAAGACTCAGATGGATTTTTATGGATCGGAACAAGCGGGGCACTTAACAGGCTTGACCAGAAATCGGGTAAATTCAGACATTTCTATCCCGACACATCCAACTTTTCGGTCGGTGATAATATTATAAGATTTATCACTGAGGATCGTCGCGGGGATCTCTGGTTAATAACAGACAAAAATATTTTCAGATTCGATCGTAAAACCAATATGCCTCACAGACTTGGCACTGACTCTCTTTCGTGGCGCAAGGTCGAAAAAACTTTTAATGTAAGAGATGAATCAGATCGTTTTCTGGAAGATACAAAAGGCAGGATATGGATTGGAACAGATAATGGTTTATACAACTACTACCCCGATTCAGAGAAACTTGTTAAGATTTATCCTGAAAAAGAATCTCCGGATAACATTATAAATTCAATCGTAAATTGTATTAAAGAGGATGAAAAAGGCAATATATGGTGTGGAACACAGAATGACGGACTAATAGGGATTACAGGTTCGGGGAAAGGTGATTTTATGAAGATATTGCACCAGGACAGGAACAACCCTGCTCCTTTTGAAAAAAACGTCACGGCAATATTCCCCGATCCTAAGGGAATTCTTTGGATATTCGGGAATAATATTCTGTCAGGGTATAATGATTTTTCAGGTGAGGTTAAAAGCTACATTTTTTCGGATCGTTATTTTCCCGACAGGAAATGGAATGACCGGATAACAATAGAAAAGATTTTTCGGGACAGTGACGGTACTCTCTGGTTGCTTTATAAGAGATATGGTCAGCTTTTCCGGTTTGAACCGGCATCAGAAAGTCTGTCACTCTATTTCGTCCCCACCTACACTGTAATTCAGTGTATCAAAGACAATACAGGAAGCTTATGGTTTGGATGTGTGAGAAATAATATTTTCAGGCTTGAAAAGGATTATTTAAGCTATATGACAGCTTTTGTGCCTAATTCATGCGACGTTAATTCAATGCACAAAATGAAGATGCTTGAGGATGACCAGGATAAACTCTGGCTTCTCCTGAGCGACGGTGCATATTATCTGGCAGATCCTGATGTAAACCATACGATGGATCCCGGGATCCTAAATTTCCCCCGAAAGGAATTTAAAGCAATAAGCATTTTTCAGGACACAAAAGGTAATTTATGGTATGGTGGAAATAAGGGAGATATTTTCAGATATGATCCGGTTAAAAATGATTTTTATGAATTCAGGTTGCCAATAATAAAATTACCCGATGATTATCTGAGTCCTCAGATAACTATTATTCATGAGGACATTGAAGGAAACATCTGGTTTGCAACTATTGGTTGTGGAATATTTAAACTCCCCTCAGGCTCCAGCAAAATAGAACTCTTTATTGACGGTGAATTGTTGCCAGGCGATATGTCAGTAAGGTATTTGACAGATTTTCTGTTAGATGGTGATGATCTCCTGATTGCAACAAATACCGGATTATACAGGATTGATAGAGACAAAAAGCTCATAAATGATTATTCAAAACTTGAAGGTAAGCAAAGAAACTACGGAGATATCACTCTAAGGATCAGAAGAGACAATAAAAATGACATATGGATTTTAAATACATTCTCAGGTATTTATCAGTTCGACAGGTCAAATAATGTTTTTTCAAAGGTATTTTTTAATGAAGAAATCGCAGGGACAGTATATTACGATTTGCTGATCGACAGGTTTGACAGGTTCTGGATTGCCCGTAATAATGAGATACTGTTTTATGATCCGGTAACCGGAACATCCAGATCGCGGATTTTCCCAAGGTTGCAATATGATATTCAGTCTTATCGTCTTAAATCAGGATTAATAGTGTTTCTGAATGAGTATTCCCTGTTAATTTTCAGGGAAAAAACTCCTGTTAACAGAGTTGTTCCGTTGGTAGCATTTACCAGATTTCTTATAAACGGAACTGATTACCATATACTGTTCCCTGATGCGGAAAATATCGATGAAGTAAGAAGAATTGATCTCCCCTATAACCTGAACACCCTGAGTATTGAATTTGCTGCCCTTAATTACCTGCACCCGGAACAGAACAAGTACCGTTATTTTATGACAAAGCGTGATAAAGATAGTGTAACGGTATCTCAGGGTTTATCAGCTGAATACCAGAGAATGCCTCCCGGACGGTATAAATTCTGGGTCACGGGATCAAACAATGATGGTCTGTGGAACAAGGAAGGTGTATCACTGGAGATTCGTATTCATCCTCCCTGGTACAGATCTGTTCTTGCTTATACTATTTATGTTGTTGCTTTTATCTCTTTAATTGCGGGCTATATCAGGTTCAGAACTTATCGTCTGACAAGAGACAAGATAAGGCTGAAAGCCAGAATAGAAGCTGCAACAGAAGAACTTGAAATTAAAAACCGGCAGCTTGCTGAAATTGACAGAATAAAAACTCATTTCTTCACTGATATTTCACATGAAATACGAACTCCGTTATCCCTTATCCTCGGACCACTGGAGAACATTTCAAAGGAGGAAATGCTCAGCAGAAGAATGTCGGGGATGATCGATATGATGAAAAGGAATGCTCAACGGTTGATGCACCTTGTCAACCAGCTTCTTGATATTTCGAGGCTTGATGCCGGTAAAATGAAGATCACACTGATAGAGGATGATATAGTAAAATACCTGCGAATACTTGTTTATGAATTTTTGTCAATGGCCGAAAGCAAGCAGATAAACTATATAGCAGATCTGCCCGAAAAGAGTTTTAAAACCTGGTTCGACAGGGATAAAACTGAAAAGATAATTTCTAACCTGTTGACAAATGCATTCAAATTTGCTCCTCAAAAAGGAGAAGTTCAGTGTGTTGTCAAAATTGAAAATGATAAAAAGGAAGATACAACGCCTCTGCTTAAGATAAGAGTTCTGGATTCAGGGCCAGGCATCAGGAAAGAGCATCAGGACAGGATCTTCGATAGATTTTACAGGATAGAAGGGCACCATGAGGCTGACGGACATGGAACAGGTATTGGCTTATCACTTGTTCAGGAGTTTGTTTCATTACTGCACGGGAAAATCGATGTTGACAGTACACCAGGCAAAGGATCTGATTTTTCAATAATACTGCCTCTTGGGAAAGATCATCTTTCCGCAGAAGAGTATGTGATCACTCAGTTTTCTGAGGGCATTCCTGATAAAAAAGTTACGGACAACGTCAGACAGCAACATAATTCAGGTTCGGTTATGAAGGCGGAAAAGGAAAAATTGAGGATACTGATAATTGAAGATAATGAGGACTTGCGAAAATTTATTAAGGAGTCACTGTATGATGATTACAATATTCTGGAAGCAGAAAACGGCATTAACGGAAGAAATACCGCATTCACTATGATTCCGGACCTGATAGTAACAGATATAATGATGACTGATCTCGACGGAATCAAATTGTGCTCACAACTCAAAAATGATGAGCGCACAAGCCATATTCCCATTATTATGTTGACTGCCAAAGCAACGATTGACGACAGAATAGAAGGTCTTAAATCAGGTGCTGATGATTATATTGTAAAGCCATTTAATATGGCGGAGCTTGAAACAAGAATTTCTAACCTTCTGGCACTGCGAGATAAACTTAAAATCAGGTATGCAAAGTTTTATGTACCCGAATCAGGTAAGGATATGCAGGGATCAGTTGACGACAGGTTTATGGCCAGGGTTTTAATTATCATTAATGCAAATCTCAGGAGTTTTACATTTGATGTAGGATCTTTGCACGAGCAGCTTGGCATGAGCAGAATGCATCTTACGAGGAAGCTTAAAATACTTACGGGATTATCGCCAGGCTTAATTATCCGGAATATACGTCTTGAAAAAGCTGCAGAACTGATACTAACCAAAAAAGGTAATATTACTGAAATTGCAAATAGTGTTGGGATATCAAATCCATCCAACTTCACAAAGTCTTTCAGGAATTATTTCGGGGTATCGCCAAAAGATTATGTAAAACATTGAAATCCAACCCACCCCCACCTCACGCAGAGGGTGGCAGGCTCTCCCAGGAGGGGAGTTGAAAGACTTCAGTCTTCGATTTCCGAATGATAATCCTGGATCGATTTTACTTTGTATTTCCCGTTCTGCCTTTCCTTTATACCTTCAGTGGCAGAAAATGCCGCTGAGGTGGTTGTTATGTAAGGAACTTTGTATTTAATGGCATTCTTCCTGATATATGAATCATCATATTCACTGAGCCGTCCTGCCGGTGTATTTACTACAAGGTCTATCTCCTTGTTCTTGATAGCATCAACAATATTGGGCCTTCCCTGATGAACTTTCAGGATAAGGTCAGCCTCAATGCCGTTTTCTGCCAGAAACTGTCTTGTTCCACCAGTCGATAATATTCTGAATCCCATGTCCCTGAAATTCCTGGCTGAATCGATAATCCGGTCCTTGTCACGGTCAGCAATTGTTATCAGAACCGTTCCTTTTATCGGCAGGGGTGATTGTGTAGCTTCCTGTGATTTGAAAAATGCCATACCATAGGAATCAGCCATCCCCAGAACTTCACCGGTTGAACGCATTTCAGGGCCAAGAAGAGGATCAATTGAAGGGAACATATTGAATGGAAAAACAGCTTCTTTAACCCCGTAATGTTTTATGGTTCTTTTCTTCAGATTAAAATCAGAAAGCTTTTTTTCCAGTAGTATCTGGGTCGCGATCCGTGCCATTGAAATGTTGCAGACCTTTGAGACCAGAGGTACTGTCCTTGAGGCTCTTGGATTAGCTTCAAGAATATAAACCGTATCTTCATAGATGGCATACTGGATATTCATGAGCCCGACAACCTTAAGTTCCATAGCGATTTTACGGGTATATTCATAAATTGTTTTTTTATGTTCTTTCGGGATCACCACAGGCGGAATAACACAGGCTGAATCGCCGGAATGGATACCTGCATACTCGATGTGCTGCATTACTGCAGGCACAAATGCATCATCACCGTCGGAAATTGCATCAGCCTCCGCTTCAATTGCATCTTCAAGGAACTTGTCAAGGAGCAATGGTCTGTCGGGCGAAACACCAACAGCTTTTGCAACATATTCAGCAAGCATCTCTTCATCGAGAATTATTTTCATTGCCCTTCCGCCAAGAACATATGATGGCCTTATCATAAGCGGATAACCTACCCGATCTGCTATTTTCAGGGCCTGTTCCATATTACTGGCCATTCCTGATTCGGGCTGAGGGATCCCAAGCTTGTTTATAACCTGCCGGAAGCGGTCACGGTCCTCTGCAAGATCAATGGTTTCAGGAGTAGTACCAAGAATTTTTACTCCGGCTTCAGCAAGCTCTTTTGCCAGGTTTAATGGTGTCTGGCCTCCAAACTGGACAATAACCCCTTCAGGTTTTTCTTTTTCGTAAATGCTTAAAACATCTTCTGCAGTGAGCGGTTCAAAATAGAGCTTGTCAGAAGTATCATAATCAGTTGAGACAGTCTCAGGATTGCAGTTTACCATTATTGATTCATATCCTGCATCGCGAATTGCAAATGCTGCATGAACGCAGCAATAATCAAACTCGATGCCCTGTCCTATCCTGTTAGGTCCGCCTCCGAGTACCATAATCTTCTTCCTGTCGCTTACCTCTACCTTATCGGGAGCATTATAGGTCGAAAAGTAGTAAGCAGCATTCAAAACACCACTGACGGGTACAAGCTCCCATGCCTCAGAGAGACCCTGAGAAATGCGTTTTGCCCTTATCACTTTTTCGTTTATTCCCAGTAATCTGGAAAGATACCTGTCGGCAAATCCATCCTTTTTTGCCATGATAAGCAGTTCATTTGGCAGCATCATGCCTTTGTATCCAAGGATTTTTTCCTCCATCTCAACGAGCTCTTTCATCTGACGGATAAACCATGATTTGATATGTGTTTTCCGTTGAAGCTCATCAATATCCGCTCCTTTACGCAAAGCTTCATACATTATAAACTGCCTTTCGCTCGACGGGTTATTCAGCATACTCATCAATTCCTCGAGAGGCTTCTTATTGAAATCCTTTGCAAATCCCAGCCCGTAACGTCCGATCTCAAGCGACCTGATTGCCTTTTGTAAAGCCTCCTTGTAGGTTTTGCCTATGCTCATCACCTCACCTACAGCCAGCATCTGAGTGCCAAGCTTGTCTTCGAGTCCTTCGAATTTCTCAAACGCCCACCGGGCGAATTTTACAACCACATAGTCGCCTGAAGGGGTATATTTTTCGAGAGTCCCGTCGCGCCAGTAGGGTATTTCATCGAGTGTTAATCCTCCAGCGAGCAGTGATGAGACAAACGCTATAGGGAATCCGGTCGCTTTTGAAGCAAGTGCAGATGACCGGGAAGTACGGGGATTTATTTCGATCACGACAACCCTGTCTGTTACAGGATCATGGGCAAACTGTACATTTGTTCCGCCTATCACTTCAATGGCTTCGACAATATCATAAGAATATTTTTGAAGTCTCTTCTGGAGTTCAGGACTTATTGTAAGCATCGGAGCAGTGCAGAATGAGTCGCCTGTGTGAACCCCCATCGCATCAACATTCTCAATGAAACAGACTGTTATCATCTGGTTTTTGGAATCCCTCACAACCTCAAGTTCAAGCTCTTCCCAACCCAGAACTGATTCTTCGATAAGCACCTGGTTAACTATGCTTGCAGACAAACCCCTGCTGGCAATTGTGCGCAACTCTTCAACGTTATAGACAAGTCCGCCACCTGTGCCGCCCATTGTGTATGCAGGACGTATCACAACAGGATAACCTAGTTCAGCGGCAACCTTTTCGGCATCTTCAACATTGTTAACAGCCTTGCTTTCTGGCATATCGATTCCAAGCCGGGTCATGGTCTCCTTAAAGGCTGTCCGGTCCTCGCCTCTTTCAATTGCATCAATATTTACACCGATAACCTCAACATTGTACTCCTTCAGGACGCCTTTTTTTGCCAGTAATGAAGAGAGGTTTAATCCTGTCTGTCCACCAAGGTTTGGAAGCAGGGCATCAGGCCTCTCCTTTTTAATTATCTCGGTGAGTGCATATTCATTCAGTGGCTCTATATATGTAGCATCAGCAATACCCGGATCTGTCATGATTGTTGCCGGGTTTGAGTTTACAAGTACTATTTTATAACCCAGGGACCTCAGAGCTTTACAGGCTTGTGTACCAGAATAATCAAATTCACAGGCCTGACCTATGATTATTGGTCCTGAACCAATGATAAGAACCTTCTTGATATCTTCCCTTTTTGGCATAATTATGGAAATTATGGTCTGCAATTTAGAAAATCAATTTATTATCTCGTAAATTTATATACACATTGTTTCCAGCCTATTCTGAAATGAAAAATGAAAACCTTTAACTTTTATAAAATGAATAAGATACACTGTAAAACCATCAACCGTCGCAGATTCATAGGGAATTCAGCAATCACCCTTGCAGGATTAACAATTGTACCTCGACATGCGGTTGCAGGACTTGGTCATTCTGCCCCAAGCGACAAATTAAATATTGCCGGTGTAGGGATCGGCGGAATGGGCAGGAACAATGTCGACAATGTTGCTAAAACCGAGAATATTGTTGCACTCTGCGATGTCGACTGGAGCGGGCAGACACTTAAGGTTTTTGAAAAATATCCCGATGCACAGCGCTACAAGGATTATCGTGTTATGCTTGATAAACAGAAAGAGATTGACGCCGTCATTGTTGCAACTTCCGATCACACCCATGCAGTAATAAGCATGGAAGCTATGAAGCGTGGGAAACATGTCTTTACCCAGAAACCTCTTACCCATACCGTCCATGAAGCAAGAACACTTGCAAAAGCAGCCAAAGAGTACCAAGTTGCAACGCAGATGGGCAACCAGGGACAGGCATCTGACGGACCAAGGCGTCTCAGGGAAATGATCTGGGACGGTGTTATAGGCCCTGTCCGGGAGGTCCATGTATGGACCGACCGGCCAAATAACGGTTTGTTCAGGATTTACTGGCCTCAGGGAGTATCACGTCCTTTAGAAACACCCCCAACCCCTGATAACCTGGATTGGGATCTGTTTATCGGACCTGCCCCTATGCGCCCGTACCATCCTGCATATCATCCGTTTAAATGGAGAGGGTGGTGGGACTTCGGAACCGGGGCCCTTGGGGATATTGGTTGTCATTCGCTTGATCCAATCTTCCGCGCCCTGAAATTAAAATATCCATTATCAGTTCAGGCTGTTTCAACGCTTGTTAACAAAGAGACATATCCTTCAGGATCAATAATAAAATATGAGTTCCCTGAGCGCGAGGGAATGCCACCTGTCAGCCTTACCTGGTACGACGGAGGTTTGCGGCCCCTTCTGGTCCCAGATCTTGATCCAGGAATGAAGATGGGAGAGGGAGGAACACTTTATGTGGGGGATAAAGGCAAGATACTTAATGACAATATACTGCCTGCCTCACTGCGTGGGTCATACAAGGCACCAGCACCTTATATCCCCTCATCGCCCGGACATGAGGAAGAATGGATCATTGCCTGCAAGGGAGGAGTTCCGGCAGGTTCTGATTTTGAATGGGCCGGACCTCTTACCGAGACTGTTCTTCTTGGGAATATAGCATTGCGCAATGAGATAAAGGAAAAGCTTGGTGGAGAAGTTATGACCTGGGATCCGGTTAAATCGAGTTTCACGAATATGCCTGAAGCCGATCAGTTCCTTCATTGTGAATACCGGGAGGGCTGGACACTGTAAACAATCTGCTTACAGAATTGTTACTTATAAATCTGACAAATGTGTCAGGGGAAGGTAATTCTGGGATTGAATTGTTAATAACTAAATCATTTTTGCTGGTCTTTAATTGCAGAAAAATGACTAAATTTTGGATAGATACTTTTCCAAAAATATTTTAGGGATCGGATTATTATTTGATTACAAATACCGGAAGTTTTTGAAAAAGTATTTAAAAACATTTGGCCCTGTGAAAGCGTTGCCAGTTAGCGTCCAGACTCTGAGACTTTCAGTTGTAACAGACTTCAGGATACCAGAGTCAGCAGGAATTTCCAGATTCAGGAAGCTCATTTTCATGGTATGTTTCCTTCTGATGAGTTTCAGGGTTGCTGCTCCAGAAACCAATTCTTTTATTATTTTTCAATATCCGGACCACCAGGCCTTCACTGACCTTATGTACGCTATAGCCATGGTTGAAACAATGGGGAATCATTTAGCGTATAATGAATTTGAAAATGCTGTAGGAATATTTCAGATACGCCAGGTAAGAATAGACGAATATAACAGAAGGACAGGAAATAGCTTTTCTCTCTCAGAAATGTATGATCCTAAATTATCAGAAAAAGTATTTCTTTATTTTGCATCACGTTATGGGCCATATAAGCTTGAAAAAATAGCCAAATCGTGGAACGGATCGGGGCCAATGACTGAACTATACTGGAAACGGATAAAAGAATACTTATGAAATCCTGCAATAGCAGGATTTTTTATTAATTTTATTGCAAACCATAATCGAGACATATTAATGAAAACTACACGCAGGACATTTCTTAAGACAGGAGCCGCAGCTCTTGCCGCAACCGCAATTTTACCGGAATCAGTTTTTGCCGCCAAAAAACGGAAAGGCATTATCGGGGTACAGTTATATTCAGTTCGGGATGAAATGACAAAGGATCCACTTGGATCACTTACCCAGGTTGCCAAAATGGGATACAAGTATGTTGAGCATGCCAATTATATAAACAGAAAATTCTATGGATATACTCCGGTTGAGTTTAAAAAAGTTCTTGACGGACTGGGGCTTAATATGATAAGCGGTCACACTGTAATGGGCCGGCAGCATTGGGATGAAACTAAAAAGGATTTTTCCGACAGCTGGAAATATACAATTGAGGATGCCGCGGTCCTGCAGCAGAGGTATGTTGTAAGTCCTTCAATGGATAACAGTATGAGAAAAACATATGACGACTTTAAACATTACATGGAAATATTTAATAAATGCGGCGAGCTTTGCAAAAAACAGGGGATGAAGTTCGGTTACCATAACCACGATTTCGAATTCAGCGAAAAGCTGAACAACGAAAAGCTGTTCGATATAATGATGAAGAGTATGGATCCTGATCTGGTTGTGGTACAGCTCGATATGGGTAATTTATATAACGGTGGAGCAATAGCTCTTGATGTTGTGAAACAGTATCCCGGAAGATTCGAGAATATTCATGTCAAGGATGAAATACCCGCGAGCGGAGGAGGCGAAAAGTATGAAAGCACAATAATTGGCAAGGGTATAGTCAATGCAAGGGAAGTGCTTGATCTCGCAAGAAAAATCGGCGGAACCGAAGTATATATTATTGAACAGGAATCGTACCAGGGAAAAACCCCGATGGCCTGTATTGAGGAAGACCTTAGGGTGATGAAAAGCTGGGGGTTTTAGAATAGGATTTAATCAGGATTATAATTAAACCTCAGCAGGGTAGCCGGTCCCTTGCCGGCACCTTCATTTGATATAAACATATCGCCATTCTCAAGGAAGGTAATTCCCTCGGGCTGATTGAACATGACCCTGTTAAGGCTGATCATCTGCTGAACCGAACCTGACGTATCGAAAATAAAAAGCAAATGATCCTCTGCCGATAGCAAAAAGAGCCTGCCCGTAATAGGATGAATGGCAATTCCGGAAGCCCGGAATTTAAGATCTGGTTCGACAGCCAGGCCTTTCTTTGAACTTTTAAGAGGGAGGTCAATATTATTTGTTTTGGCAAACTCCTTAAGCCCGTCGATATCGAAGGTAAACACAGGGTCTGTTTTCAGACTTTTTGATATAAGATCAAATCCGAAAATGTATCTGTTATCTTTCGAAAGATCTCCCTTGCCTGTATTATCCTTGCACGCAATCAGCAGCCTGTCTGATTCACCATCATAACATAAACCTTCATTATCCTTTGATGGTATTTCTGTCTTGAACTGAGTTACGGTAAAATCATCCGATATAAAATCTTTTATTTCATAAATTACTCCGTCGCTCCTGAGGACATAGATTGTATCTCCGGCCATTGCAATCCCTTCATAATCACCATTCGCATAAAATGCCACCTGTCTGGTTATTTCCTTTCTTATAATGTTATAAAAGAAGAGAATTCCGTTTTCATCCTGAATACATGCCAGGGTTGATGTATCGATACACGTGATTCCGGAAACTTCATGCAGAATATAGGGCATCGTGGTAATAGCATCAGGTGATCTTAGATTATACCCTGCAATTTTCTGAGGCTTAACCGGGCCGGTTTTGCATCCTGATATGACCAGAAGAACAATAGCAAGGACTATATGTATTTGCTTCTTCATAATTCTCTGCTTTAAATTTTGCCAGTTAAAATTTAATAAAGGAGGCTTAGAAAAACTACTCTTTATAATAAACCTCAACTTCTGCAACATTTCTCTTAAGGTCCAAGTTGCGGATCTTGACCCGCAGTACTTTAAGTCCCGTCCGGGATGACAGGTCCTTAATAAGCTTGTGATTATTGCCCGGCTTTAACAACTCAAGATTATCGTAAAATATCGAATACTTTGAGAACATGTTTTTCTTCAGATGCTCTTCAAGGATAAATACTGAAATGATAATTATGAAATTTATTATTAAGTATCCAAAAATGGGTACCTCCTGCATATTCATGGAATTAATCACAGAAATTCCTATGGTTGTAAAGATATATGCCATATCCTTCACACAGAAATTCCTTGTCCTGAACCTCAGGATTGAAAAGATTGCAAACAGTCCGAATCCCAATCCAATGCCCATACCAGTGTCCTTAAGCAGTGCGCATATGAAGAAAACTATAATACCGATAAGGAAAAAAGTGAACATGTACTTCTCCTTTTTGGAGTATCTGAAATAGAGGACCCGTATAAGGATCAGGAGGGAAATAAGGTTCAATGCAAAACGTATCAGAATTCCCCAGATAGTCTGGCTGTGAAACAGGTTTTCCATGTGGTTTGACTTTTTTATTAAATGAATGACAGATCAGGTTATGTAAGGTTTATAATATAAAATTACTCTATCCCTTTTCCAAAGTCAATAGGGTAATGCAGAATAATTTAAAAGAAAGTATTACTTAATCATTTGGAATTTGATATCTTTTCAGCGAAAAATCTTCAGAATATGAAAATAAAAGGATCAATTGTTGCAGCAGCTTTTATTCTTGTTGCGGCCGGGACACTATCATTTAACAGGGGAGATACATTATCTGCTTCTTCAAGAATTGATCAGGATACAGTAAGAAAATACCAGGATGGAAAGTATTCGGGACAGTCACAGTCTACCTATACCGCTGAGCCTTACTGGGGAATTGTATCTTTTTCCCTGAAGGAGGGTCTGTTTACCGGCATTGATTTTATTATCCGGGACTCGGTTCTTCATGAGCCCTTCGACAGCTTATATGCCAGGCATTTCAAAGACAATGATCTGTATATTGAGCAATGCAGGAATGACTGGAGGGGAGTTCTGTCTTATCCGAAAAAGCTTATTGAAGGTCAGAATATAGATAAACTGGATGCAGTATCCGGAGCTACCTGGTCATATAATATTTTCAGGGCAGCGGTAAATGATGCTTTGAATAAGGCAAAAAACAAAACGGAATAAGACTATTTTTCAGAGATTAAACTTTATTTTATATCGGAGCCTATCAGGTTTTTTAATTCATTGCCCGATACGAAGCATCTGATTCCTTTCGTTATTCTGATGATGCCCGTAAAGAAAGTTATGCAGAATTCTATTTTTGACAATTATTCAAAGCTTTTGAAGAGACTTGTAATTTATATTTTTTCATTTTCACTTGGACTCAACATTAACGCCAGTGCACAGACCTTTATTGATAGCAACTTGCCTGTTTTTATCATCAATACTGACGGAAGCGCTTCTATTGTTGATAACCCGAGGGTACGGGCATCACTGAAAATAATTTACCGGGGACCCGGACAAAGAAATTATCTGACTGATCAGAATAATCCGCTTTACCTCAATTACAACGGAAGAATAGACATTGAAATAAGGGGATCATCATCACAGGTCACCAATAAAAAAAATTATGGTTTTACTACCAGGATGGCTGATAATGTTACAAATAACAATGTCAGCCTGCTTAATATGCCAGAAGAAAACGACTGGGTATTAAATGGGATGGTGTTCGATCCGGCCCTTATACGTGATTATCTGTGTTACAATCTCTCAAGACAAATAGGCGAGTATGCTTCAAGGACAGAATATTGTGAATTGATTATTAATGGAGAGTATATGGGTCTGTATCTGCTGCAGGAAAAAATCAAAGCTGACGACAACAGGGTTGACATCACCAAGATCGGTAAGAATGATAATCAGATACCTGACATATCAGGGGGATATATCACCAAAGCTGACAAAACCACAGGAGGTGATCCGGTAGCCTGGAAAATGCAGAACTGGTCGGGAGAAAGCGTTGATTATATCCATGATCTTCCTAAACCTGAAAATGTCACACCATACCAGGATCAATATATACATTTACGATTTACAGATCTTGAGATAACAGCACTTAATCAGGATGTTTCAATTTCCGGAGGATTCCCTTCAGTCATCGACATCCCGTCATTTATTGACTATATAATTATAAGCGAACTTGGATCAAATGCCGATGCCTACCAGTTCAGCACTTATTTTCACAAGGACAGGAACGGGAAACTTAGGGCGGGCCCAATTTGGGATAACGATCTTACATTCGGCAACGATTTATTTTTCTGGGGATTAAACAGGAGCAAGACAAATGTCTGGCAGCTATCAAACGGCGACAATGAGGGAGCCAGGTTCTGGAGAGATCTGATCCTCAACACCGAGTTCAGATGTTACCTGTCAAAAAGGTGGAATGAGCTTATACAACCCGGGCAGCCATTAAATGCGGAGGTAATCGGTGCTTTTATTGATAAGACAGTTTCTGTTATTGCTGAAGGAGTAAGCAGGGATAATGAACGCTGGGTAAAAACCGGGAACCATCAGCAGAATATAGATGGTATTAAAACCTGGCTTACAAACCGTATTCCATGGATAACTTCAAATCTTGGTTCATACGATCAGTGTGACAATGTTGATTTGCCACCGTTGGTTATAACTAAGATCATGTATCATCCTGCCGAATCAATAGTATATCCTGATGAAGACAAGATGGAATATCTCGAAATTACAAATAATGGCGATCAGACGGTGGATCTTGGAGGCATCTATTTTGCTGGTACAGGATTTGTTTTCCAGTTTCCTTCAAATTCGTCGGTTAAACCTTTCTCTTCAATCATACTGGCAGGTAACTATCAGGTTTTCAAAACAAAATATGGATTTAATCCATTCGGACAGTTTACCAGAAACCTATCAAACAAAACTGAAAATCTTGTCCTGGCCGATGCTTTCGGCAATATAATTGACAATGTATGCTATTATGATACATTGCCCTGGCCTGATGCTGACGGAAACGGTTATTTTATTAAGCTGATCGATCCAGGCCTCGATAATAATGATCCGTTGAGCTGGATAGCGTCAAATGATATTATTACCTCGGCAGAATATCCTGATGCCGGGGAGAATTTAAATGTTTACCCGAATCCGGCAGATGATATTCTGAAAATAACCGCAGAATTTGAGATAAAATCGGTAAGAGTTCTGGATATTTATGGACGATTAGCATCGTTTCAGAAAATTGATTCCGAATCGTGTGAACTTAATGTAGAACTACTGCATGAAGGGGTCTATATATTGGAGATCGAGTCCTCTTCACGGACTTATTTCAGGAAAATTATTGTTAAATAGTTTTATCGTTTCTTGCTGCCCGGCCTCATCCGTTTTGTTAAAACAACACAGATAAAATCTTTTCACGATTAAAAAAAAGGGGATTTATGCTTTAAGTTTAATAATTTTAAACACTAAAGCAAACAATTACAGTTATGTTAATCGAAAGGATAGAACTTCGCCATATTAAAATGGACCTTGTAAGTCCGTTTGTGACATCAATGGGAACCGAATATGATGAGGAGCATATAATAGTAGGCGTTGATGCAGAAGGAGTAAAAGGCTGGGGTGAAAGTGTGGCAGAAGGGACTCCCTTTTATTCGTATGAAACAGTTCCCACTGCATGGCATATTCTGAAAGATTTCCTTATTCCTTCAGTTCTTGGTAAAAACTTATTAAGCATTGATGATGCTATTACAGCATATTCAAAGGTTCGGGGACATATGATGGCAAAGGCAGGCCTTGAAGCAGCTCTATGGGATGCATTTGCTAAGACAAAGGGAGTATCTCTTTCGAAGATGCTGGGTGGGGTCAGGGAAAAAATCCCGGTCGGTGTCAGCATTGGAATTCAGGAATCTCCTGCAAAGCTTATTAAGAAAGTTGAGGGATACCTGGCCGAAGGCTATAAGAGGATTAAGATAAAGATTTCTCCATGCTTTGATATTCAGTTTGTTGAGGCTCTCAGAAAGGAATTTCCCAATCTCCTTCTGCAGGTTGATGCAAACTCAGCCTATACACTTAATGACCTGAAACTGTTTAAAATGATGGATGATTATAATCTGATCCTCATTGAACAGCCTCTGGGTTATGAAGACATATATGATCACTCAAAACTTCAGCATGAGTTGAAAACCCCGATCTGCCTCGATGAAAGCATTCATTCGCTTGACGATACACGTGCAGCCATTGAGCTCGACAGCTGCAGGGTGATAAACATTAAGCCCGGACGGGTGGGAGGTTTTACTGAGTCGAAACTGATCCATGATTATTGTGCCTCTAAAAATATTCCTGTTTGGCATGGAGGTATGCTTGAGTCGGGGATAGGGCGTGCAGGGAATATTGCTCTTGCTTCCCTGCCGAATTTTACTCTGCCGGGTGATATTTCGGGCAGCAAGAGGTATTACAAACAGGATATTGTTGATCCTGAGTTCGTTGTCAATTCAGATGGAACGATGGATGTACCGGTAAAACCGGGAATCGGTGTCGAAGTGAATATGAAGATGCTCGATTATGTAACTGTCAGAAGTGAATGCTTCAGGATGTGATCGGTTACGATAAGCATTTGATAATACTTTAGAAAGATTTTAGCCTGTTGAATAGACTGATGCAAGATGAAATATATTGAAATAAGAAATACAGGCAAAAAGATTCCGTCGATCATTTTTGGAACAAGCGCCCTTGGTAATCTTTACCGTGCATTGGATAAAGACACTAAGCTGTCAATTGTACGGGAGTGCCTTCAATCAACTGATGGTCCGGTAATATTTGATTCGGCAGGCAAATATGGAGCAGGCCTGGCCCTTGAAGAACTGGGCAGATTGCTCTCATTACTCAATGCCGATCCGGACAGGATAATCATAAGCAATAAGCTGGGATGGCTCCGGACAGAGCTTACCTCAGAAGAACCCTGCTTTGAAAAGGGAGTCTGGATGGACATTCGCCATGATGCAAGGCAGGCAATTAGTCCTGAGGGAATTATCTCATGCTGGGAACAGGGTAATCAATTGTTGGGGGATAGATATCGTCCCAGGTTGCTTTCAGTGCATGATCCTGATGAATATCTGGCAACCGCTGGTAACGATCCAGAACTCAGGAAGAAACTTTTCAGCGATATTCTGGGAGCTTATACGGCCCTTTTCGAATTGAAGAAATCAGATATTTCAATATCAATAGGGGTGGGTGCAAAAGACTGGAAAATAATCCGGGAGATCTCAAAGAATATTGATCTCGATTGGGCAATGTTTGCCAACAGCCTGACTCTGTTCAGTCATCCCCGGGAACTGGTCTCATTTATGACCGAACTTAATTCAAAGGGGGTGACAATTATTAACTCAGCAGTTTTCAATGCAGGATTTCTTACAGGTGGAAACTATTTTAACTACCGGCTGGTCAGTAAAGCCGATCCGGATTATAGTAAATTATTTAGTTGGCGTGATTCTTTTTTTAAGGTCTGCGATGAATTCTCAGTGAGTCCTTCTCATGCCTGCATCCGTTTCGGCATGAGTCATCCTGCTATAGCTTCTGTAGCGCTCAATACTTCCAATCCGGATCATGTAAAAAGGAATGTCCGGGAAGTTCAGAATGAAGTGCCTGCAGAACTGTTTAATGTCATGAAGGAGCGAGGACTGATTGATAAAGAGTACCCCTTTGTATAATGAATAATGGCAATGAAATTTTAACCTTTTAATACTTTCGTGAATGAAGTCTATGTATGCAGCAGTACTTGAAAAATATGGCAGCTTTGAATGGAAAAAAGTCGGGCAACCCATAATAACCGATAATGAAGTATTGATAAAAGTGGCTTATGCAGGTATATGCGGCAGCGATCAGCATATATTCAAAGGGGAATTTCATCCAAGGTCCCCGATTCCTTTTATCCCAGGACATGAGTTTGCCGGAATCATAACCAGGACCGGACCAATGGTTAAGAATTTCAATGAAGGTGACCTGGTTGCTGTTGATCCGATAATATGGTGCGGGAAGTGTCCTGCCTGTAAGCTGAAACATTATCCTGCATGTACTTCATTGAAATTGCTCGGTGTGGATATGAATGGAGGATTTGCAGAATTTATAAATGTGCCTGAGCATATGTTATATAAGATCGATCCATCAGTTCCTCCCCATCATGCAGCCCTGGTAGAAATCCTGTCTATAGGATTTCATGCCTGTAGCAGGGCAAAGATTCAACCTGAGGATACCATTGTGATATGGGGTACAGGAAAAGTCGGTCAGAGTATTCTTCAGGCAGTTAGGACAAAAACCCTGAACACTGTGATCATGGTTGATATTCTTGACAAAAGGCTAAACCTTGCAAAAAAGCATTTTCCGGATATATTTACTGTAAATGCAAGGAATGAAAAACCGGATGAACGAATTAAAGAGATAACCAATGGCAAGGGAGTCGACATTGCTTTTGAGGCTGTGGGTCATTTTTCTGAAATTCCGGGTGTTGTAAATCCTGTGAGGGGATGCATTCAAAGCATACGGGGAGCAGGAAGAGTAACAGTCCTTGGACTTGGTGATGAGCCTGTCCCTCTTCTCATGAAGGAATTGATATGGAAGGAAGCTTCTATAGTATCCTCGAGGGTATCGCATGGGGAATTTGCTGAAACCATCCTGAATTTAGAGAAAGGGACGCTCAAGCCTGATGCCCTGGTTACAGATATTATAAAACCATCGGATATTCAGCATGGATTTGAGATACTTGAAGAGGAACCCGAAAACCACCTTAAAATTCTAATGAAGTTTGACTGATTAATATGAGAATTGACGCTCATCAGCATTTCTGGAAGTATAACCAGGCTGAATATTCCTGGATATCCGACTCGATGAAGGTTTTAAGAAAAGACTTTCTTCCGGGTAACCTGTTACCGCTTTTACGACAATCGGATTTTGACGGTTCTATTGCTGTTCAGGCACGACAGAGCCTGGAAGAAACAAGATGGCTTTTAAAGCTTGCTGGTGAATACGACTTTATTAAAGGAGTAGTCGGATGGGTTGACCTATGTTCAGATGAAGCAGAAAATCAGATAGTTGAATTTGCATCTGATCCAAAATTTGTAGGTGTACGGCATGTGCTTCAGGATGAGTCTGATGATCGGTTCATGCTGATAGATAATTTTTTAAAAGGTATCAGCCTGCTCAAAAAATTCAACCTGGTTTACGAATTGCTGATATACCAAAAACATCTGCCCTTTGCAGTGGATCTGGTAAAGAAATTTCCTGGTCAGAAATTTGTACTGGACCATATTGCCAAGCCCCTGATCAGGGACAAAATTCTTATGCCGTGGAAAGAAGGGATTCAACAGCTTGCATTGCAGCCTGAGGTCTTCTGTAAATTATCAGGTATGGTAACTGAGGCATCATGGAAAGGTTGGAACAAGAATGATTTCGTTCCCTATCTCGATGTGGTATTTGATTATTTTGGCTCTTCACGGCTGATGATCGGCTCCGACTGGCCGGTATGTACACTGGCGGCGGACTTTGAATCAACCCTGAAGATCGTAACGGATTATATCGCAACTAAAAGTGAAGCCGACAAGGAGCTGATAATGGGTAGAGTTGCAGAAAGTATTTATAATCTTAAACCAGGTAACCGGGGAAATAAAGATTGAAGGAGTTTCCGGGGAAGTTGATAAATAGCTAATTCCTTCTGTTCAATCCGACATAATAAAGATCAAAACCTCCCTTCCCGCCGGGACGGTCAGATGAAAATATCATAAGGTCATTTAAGAATCCATCTTCGTTTGTGGGTACAATTATCGGCCTGTACTCGTTATACTGAGAATTTATATTCTCTCCGAAGTTAACAGGCTCTGACCATTCTTTACCGTCATACAGGGAATACCATAAGTCAAAGCCGCCAAAACCTCCGTTTCTGTTCGATGTAAATACAATCATATCGTTGCTGATATAGGGGCATTTATCATCAGCAATACTGCTGAGTTTACCGACTTTGTTAACTGAATGTACCGACTGATCAATCAGTTTGTTTTCATCGCTCACAGCACGGTAAATATCAAAATTATTATCACGGTTTGAAGTAAAATAGACAGTTTCCCTGTTTGGTATTTCATCCTGGTGAATTGTCATGTAGCCGTCGTCAGAATCAGAATTTAAACCTGAAAGTTCAACCGGTTCACCAATGGGCAGCATATCATTTTCATCAGCTGTGTAATAGCAATAATAAATATCATTGTTCCCGTTAACGTCGGTCGTGTAGAAAAAGCGTTTCGTTGAAATTCCTTTGTTATGATACTCTTCTGCTCTGAAGTCATAAGTGAAGTATGGACCCAATTCGTTAAAAGTAGCTGTTTAGCGAATCAGCCAGTCCGCATTTTTTCCATTCAGCCGACATATCAAAAAGACCTGTCACCAGATCTCCGGTTGCCAGCACAGTCATATAGTATAAAATCGAAATTTGTTCCGCCGCTGGCCCTGTTCGTTGAAAAGAGCAGTGAAAAGAATTTGTCGCTCCATGAGATGCTTAAGTCTGAGTTGTAATCATCATATGTTGAGTTTACTTTAGAGAAGTTTATTGGTGAAAGAGGAATGATGGCTTTGTCAAAATTCTGCCTTTTATCGTCACACGAAAAAAGCAATATCAACAGGAGGGGTATATATGTTTTTGTCCTCATTTACCAGAAGATTATAAGTTAATTACCAATCCTATGTTAATGTTCTGGTATCTGACCGGCAGAAAGAATACTTTTTCGTTGCTGGTTTCATCATAGAACCCCGGCCTTGTTGCATTCAAGCCATAATTGAAACTGATACCATATTTTTCAGACAGATAGTAATTGATTTTTAAACCCGCATTACTCATAGAACTCCACTCGGTGTTTTTTTTAACTGAATTAATCTCTCCCAGTTCCGAATTTGTAACTAATAAATCGGGATGCACACTCATTGAACAACCCAGCTGAAAAACAAGTAAGACTTCAGCATGCCTGGTTTCAGGTATTTTCAGGATCAGGCCGATTAATCCTTTTAATATCTGGTAATTGCCTGCTGATACAGTAGTTTTGCCATAGTTATCGAGGATGCGGTCATATTCTGATTTATAGGCTTTCTCATTAAAAAAAATATTTGAATAGCCAATGTTGGAGCTGAGTCCGAAAAATCTTCCTGTGTAGCGAAAAAAATCTATTTCAATGTTGGCACCGGTTGCTGCAAAACCGGAATAATTCTCCATTTTTTTGTCAGCAAAGTCAGCATATGGAATAGAAATTCCCGAATTTATGCCAACAAGACTTTTCTTATTTTCTTTCTGGGCATTAACAAGAGGTATTGTTATCAGGAAAATCAAAATGGTTAATACCGGTTTTTTCATAGCATTTTACAAGACAGGTTGAGGAAAAGCATCTTTTTAGATCTCTGCTCAAAGCAACATATATCATGCCAGAATCAAGAATATTTACGCGTTAAGCGGTTATAAATTCTTTGTGCCCCGTGGCAATAAAAAAACTGATAAAACATAAAATGTGAACCAGTCAATTACCTCTTTTTTTATAATGTTCAATCAATGAAATTTTGGGAAATCCGAGTTTTGCTATATCCGGATAGTACTTATTGGCCTCATCAATTGACTTGAATCCTGTTACGAATACTTTGTAATATTCCCATTCCTGGACGATCTCGACCGACAGATTGAGTTTGGTTGTTATCTTTCGCTGGGCATCCAATGCCTCATTTTTGTCATGGTAAACCTCAATCTGCAGGGCAATAGATGGTATTGAATCAACGGGCGGTTCTTCAGGAGTAACTGGGAAAGTTGGTTCCTCTACTGCTGTTTCCTTTATAGTATCGATTGGTAATGAAGCTGCCGGGTTAAATTCTTCTTTTCTCTTTACTGGCAATACCCAGAAATTCTTTAATCCAAGAAATGCCAGAGTTGGATATAGCTTTTCCATCTCTTCCTGGCTTGAAAATCCTGTGATCTGCACCTTATAGAATCCATCTTCAGTGACAACAATCACAGGATAATTGAGAACAGCTAAGAGCTTTTCTTTCAATACTGAAGAATTAGGTTCGAGCCGGAATGCTCCGACCTGAATAATAAGATCGGGATTTACTGAAATATTTTTAGGATTTACCGGAGAATTGAACTGAGCGTGTGAAATAAGGCTATTAAAAACAAACACTGAAAATAAAATCAAGTAACGGGAAGTCATTCTTTAACCAGTTAGATGAAGTTCCAAAATTCATTATACCAAAGTTAAATTTATTTTCAACA
This sequence comes from uncultured Bacteroidales bacterium, assembly GCA_963701745.1. GTDB lineage: Bacteria > Bacteroidota > Bacteroidia > Bacteroidales > VadinHA17 > LD21. The sequence goes on from CAVPBE010000001.1 coordinate 203,275, forward strand.
GGATTTGTTTAATTATCAAGGTTTTTAACTTTTCTTCTATAGTGTTGAAGTAGTTCTGGCGGTTATTTGCCACATTGCACTTTTTTTCTGAAGATCTTTATTTTAAACTCACCATCCCTGACCCAGATACTGCCCTTCGACGATCCAAGCAGACCTTCAAAAGTGCCCGTAAGAACATCATCCGTGTTATCGGTGATTAATACATTTACACCGTAAAAATTATTCAACCAGTAATGCCCGGGTGATGTGCTGTTCCAATTTCCGAATGAATAAAACTGTATTTCCGCAGACCGGCCGAATTGTTGAGGTACAGGAAGTTGGGCCGGCAATGAATCAGGTGATAATCCATTTATATAAATTGCTGCTACAAATTCCTCATCACACCTGATAAGATTGATCTGCTTCAGGTCCAAATTGCTGCATTTGCCGTAGAAATAGCAATTTGAAAAGCTGTCGACCGGCTGCACCTTTTCGATATGGTCAGTAAATATCCTGTATTGATCATCGAAGTAACCCCTTATTGTACCAGTTTTTATGGGTGTACGGGGCTTGACATTTCTGTTGTGCACGGGAAACGATGGTCGCGGCCCAATGATTTCTGTTTTGTCACAGGATGAAAGCAGGATGAAGGCTGTCAGAAACAATATCAGTTTATATAATAATACGGGTTTCATTGAAGGATTATAATCGAAACAGGTTAGGATATTACCTGTCAGAGCCGCAAAATTTATACCAAGTTATACGAGAAAAGTAATTATCTCATCTGTCCCCCTACCCGGCAGGATATTCTAAATCAATAGTGTCCGACTAAAAGAATCTCATACTCAGTTCAAATTTTAATCGGGCAGTAGTGATATTTTATAAATACTTATATTTAACCGTGGGTTGAAAAATTCCAATTGAAATGAAATATACACCGGGCCGTATCAGAAAGACTTATCCTGTTGAATCACCTTGTAAAAAGACAATGTATAATTCATTAATTGAGGCGAAAGAAGCCATCGATTATCTTCAGAAGACAAAATATGTAACAGATCTGTCAGCTTATAAATGTACCGTTTGCGGCTTCTGGCATTTGACAAGCAAATAACATATTGGAAGCTGGTGAATTTCGCCTCCATAGACTGGATTGGTAAATAAACCTTTCCGGAAGAATTAAAGATTTATTCTTTCTTATGCTGATTAGAATGAATGAAAAGAAGAATAACGGTTGTTACAAGTAGAAAGCTGTTAGCGCCAAGAAAATAGCTTGCAATATATATTGCATCAAGTTTATGCTTGAGAGTTATTGCAGAAAATACTCCGGTTAAAATCAGTACAGCTCCAAGACCGGCAGAAATATATGCAATCCATTTTAATGCTTTCATGTGTCTGAAATTAAAGCTTCCGGATAATTCTTTCACGAAATCTCAATCCAAAATTCAATTTTGTAACTTCCTTGTTATTAGAGTGGAGATGGGGGGAGTCGAACCCCCGACCTTGTGACTGCGAGTCACACGCTCTGGCCAACTGAGCTAAATCCCCTGAATGAATTGCTCAAATTTAAAAGAAAACTGGCAATTTCCCAGCAGTATAATTTTTATAATTGATAAAAATTAAAATGCCGGCTAAAGTACCGGCATCCTTGTTATCCCATCAGGTCTCGAACTGAACCGGGGGAAAAAGAAATGATCCTGCGGATCATTTCCCCGAGGTGCCAGACTGCCACGTATTTAACTCCTGTTTGAGGAGGTCAGTATATTTCAACCGATTGAAGTCAGGATCAAATGCATAAGTTAAAAGCACTTTAATAAGATTTAAGAATGGAAATAGTGAACTATTAATATTTTTTTTTTGTTTAAACAGGATTTCCTTTTACCTAAAGAAATTTTAAATATGGACAGAAGAAAGTTTGTAACCATTTCATTATTATCTCTTCCTGCCTTAGTCAGTTCATCATCATGGAGAATGTCTGATATGTCGGGGAAGCCTTTTGTGTTGAAGTCGGGTTTAAGCCGTTTTGGGGTACCGACACCCTTTCTGGGGGTTAATCCAAACGACTTAAAGTTATCATCCAAAGATACAATGGGTAAATTGTCGGCCTTTGAATATGTCGGAATGCAAAAAACAGGTCCTTCTTTACATGCTCATTTATACCAGGACGAAATGTTCTATGTACTTGAAGGCAAATACATCTTTCAATTAGGAGAGGAGAAACAATTGTTACAGACCGGGGATCTAATTTTTCTGCCTCGCACCATCCAACACACATGGGTACAGGTTTCAGATAAAGGACAAATGTTCTATTTCCTTCAGCCTGCGGGTAAAATGGAAGATTATTTCAGAGCAATTGGCAATATTGAAGGGATGCCAACCCAAGAGGTTGGTGCAAAGCTATTCCAGGACCATGATATGCAAATTACCGGGCCTCCTTTGGAATATTAATGGCCCTCAATGTTATTGTCTTAGTGAAAAAGCCGGGAACTGGCTTTTCCACGGGTATAATAATGAAATATTTCCAAATTATCTCTCGAAGTGGCAATCATCAGATTTTTATAATAATATAGAATTTTAATATAAGAGAATGGTGTTACTTACCACCGACCTTTGTTTTAAATTTAGACAAAATGTCATTTGACCTAATACACCGTTTAAATAAATAGTGAGTTCAAAAAATATATAATTACAGAGCCACGGTAATCAGTTTCTTAATGTCAGTGGATATTGCGTTTTTATTAACCATAATTGAAATTGTCTTTAGTAAAAAGAACTCCTTTGACATATATAAATACCCACCGCAATCCAATATGTCACTAGAGTTTTTTACAATGTAAAATTCTTTTCCCTTTTCGTTCAGGGCAATTCCAATAATATGCATATTATGCTGATCGATAGTGGTGTAATTATCAAATGCATTTTGCCTCATCAGTTGTGAAATTGAATTAACAGAATCATTCAGTACTGCAAAACCATTTTTATAACCATCTCTTATATCGCCATCCCAGGCTACAGAATAATTGTGTAACAAAGCATAATCAACAACATTGATGAAATCATTTACAGGAAGGTTTAAGTAGAAGTTATTATTCCAGTTTGACTCTATCTCCAGTACAAACTTTGAATAAAACGGATGATGAGTGAATGAAGTTATTTCGATATAGTCATCCGGATTGATTCCGACCATTTCATCGGCAAATGATTTTGGAGTGAATAATTTCTGGTTATAGGAAAAGGAAGAGGGGGCTTTTCCGAGGGTACCGGATAAAATATTTGCAATACTTTCTCTATACCCGTCTGCTGTCATATTCCCCTTGCCTGAACTTACATAATATTTAACCTTTTCAAGCAGTTTAAAGTCCATCCTTCCGTGGTTATATGTGGAGGTGGTATCTATTTTCCCTGAAAAAACTGACTGAGGAACTGCACCGAATTTTCTGTAAGCACTCATTGCACTGAAGGTCAAATCACCGGGGCTGAAACAACTTTTGCCATTCATTCTTATATATTTCTCGGCTTTGTCGATATATGTCGGTATCACAAAAAACATTGGTGAGAGGACTACTGGTTTTTTCCCGAGTCGTATAGCTTCTGTTTCAATAAAAGAGGTAGTTGCAAAGCACCAGCAAAGACCTGTCATTTGCTGATCCTTTACAGGTGTGCTTTCTATCAGTTTAACAATTTTGTATCCTTCAAGTTTCGGATTTAAGTTGCTCTTTCTGGGCACGGGGGTGAAAACATGTGTAGTCGTTCTTAACCTGAGGGGAAATGATCCTCCGCTCTGTATCCATTTGCCATCAATTACTGAATCACCTGGCAGTATTAATCCTTTAAAAAATGCACCCGGTCCTATAGTTGATGAATGGTCTGTAATAATGCTGTCTTTCAGAACCCTGACTGAATCAATATAGATATTCTTGGTGGACTGAGCAGGAACATCCAGATTGCCTTCGATAAGGTTTTCCTTTATATCAAATTTCATAACGACAAGTATTTTTGAGCTATCTGGTAATACAATATTACCAACCCATGAACCCTTTAGTCTTTCGGGTCTAATGTTCTGACCATTTATTAAGAAACAGGAAAAGATCAGAAGTAAAATAATTAAGGTTTTTGTTTTCATCGTCAATAGCTTTTGATTTACGCAACATCACATTCTAATCGATAGACTGGAAGTTTAATGGTATGATGCATGGAATATTAATCTAAATTCTTATTTAGAATTGATTTAATGTTTAAAGGGGTTTTTAATTATCCATAACAGGTGGAGTTCATTAATCCAGGTTTGGCTCAGTATGGATTGAAATAGTTTGATTTGTTTTAAGGTGCTCAGTTAGAGCTCAAACAAAAACTCTTCTGATCAAGAGGTATATTGGAATATAATTATCTTATGACAACACCTTAATTATAAAACCTATTGTATAAAGACAATATCGTTTCCATTTCATTTTTAATACCTACTAACCCCAAAACCTGGCAAGAACCTACCAACAAAGTAAAACACCTACATATATGATTATGTAAGTGTTTGATTATCAGTTGTCCCGTCCCCGCTTCGTCAAGACTACGCGGGGCGCAGCATGTCTTCCCGAGTCGCTTCGCTCTCGGGATTTCCTACCCTTTGGTCATCAACTTCTCGACCTTCCGGAACAAAAATAGCCGCTTAGAATCAGCGGCTATTTGTTGTCCCGTCAGGTCTCGAACCGGATCGAGCGTTAAAAAATTGCCCGGTGGGCAATTTTAGCGAAGGGGACAGACTGCCGCGCAGGCGTTCGAGCCCTGAATATTAGAAAATATGATAGAAATAGAAAAGCCAACATATAATATGATGGCTTCTTAGGTTGTCCCGCTAGGGCTCGAACCTAGACTCTTCTGATCCAGAATCAGACGTGTTGCCTATTACACCACGGGACAGTTTTGCGGTTGCAAATATAATCTTATTCCAGAAAAATCACAAACCATTTTAAAAAGTCATGCAGTCATGCAGTCATGCAGGTCAGATTAAAGACTGCAAGACCGCAGGACCGCAAGACCTGCTGGACCTGACAGAGATTTTCAGTTAATGGTATAGTAGACTGTCAGTTTCGGTCTCATTCTTTCATCAGGGAAATCCGATGATGCAAAACGGAATCCCGGAAACCTTTCAATCGGCCAGAGCTTGAAAAACATACCGTAATTGGGTGCTGCCATTTCCTTAATTGGGACAAAAAGACTGGTGACATCAACTGTAATGAAATTTGCATTCAGATTAAACGGAGATATAAATACCTGGTTCGCCTCAATGGTTTTGGGCTGTGTGTTCCATGTAACCTTATCCTCTTCCCACGGTTCAACAATCTGCTGAAGTACACCGCCATATCTTGCCAGACCCGTCGTAGGATCAGTGTCGGTAAGATAATTCGGATCGAAGGGAACAGGCAGATCATAAGAAAGCTGCAAGGTGACCTTCCTGATCACAGCCGACTTTGGAAGTGCATTCAGATTGAACCATATTAGGCTCCTGTTCGAACGCATAACCGTCAGAATAGGTTCAGTTAAGTAAGTTGCTTCAAAGTATTTATATTTCCCGAAATTCTTATCTGCTTCGAGATTTGAAATCATTGCATCCTTCCCTTCATCAGGCCCTGGCTGAAAAACCAGAGTCTTCCATTGATTGCTGTCCCATGGAATTTTAAGAACCAGTGGATTTTCTTTAGATGTGGCCCTGAGCTCAGAAGCCGTAAATCTCAGTTTTTGCGGGAAATATCCTTCTTTTTCCAATAGGAAATAATAGAAATCAGAGCCTCCTCTGATAATCAGATGATTAACTGCCGCCTCGAGCTTAAAGACATAATGCCACCCGTTATTACCAAAAACTGTCAGTTTCGCGGTCGTAAGCTCAGTTGGCCTCATGCACATCGGGCAATCAAGTATACATATAGTCCAGAAAACCAGGGGCTTGATTATCTGCATTCCGAAAGCTTGCATATCCGAACTGACCGGGCGTCTGATCACCAACAAGTAGAACTTCCGGAGCAACCGACGTAACCTGGTCAGCCCGGATAAGGAAATTCACAGGAAGCGGATCATTTACAAGATAGGCAAGGGGAGAGCCTTCAATCGGGGCAGCATAGATAACTGCTCCTGAGGGATTTATAACAAGGAATTTTGTAAGATTATAATCCCCTGTCTGAAGTTCCACATTTTCACTTGTAAATCCTGTTCCGAATGCATAAACAGGTATTAGTGAATCGGAGATAACTGAATTTCCATCCATATCTTCGATCGAAACCATGATATGATATGACATAATACCACTATCAAGAGAAGAGCCTGAAGAGAGATTTAGCCACCATCTTCAGGCATGCTTAGAGAAAACTCTGCCTTCCCCTTTGCTGCGAAGTCATCATTCCTGTTTTCACAGGACCAGATGCCAATAACACTCAGGGGAATCAGAAAACCATATAAACACTTGATTAATGCTTTCATAATTCCAGTTTTAAATTCTACGAAAAAACAGGTTATACCTCATTTACAAACAAATAGTATGCCAAAACCGGTATGGGGTACGAGGTTTGGGGTATGAGGTGCGAGGAAGGCGTCAGGCGACTGGCATCAGGCTAAAGGAAGAATAAATTACGATTTGGTCAAATTCTTCTTCTTCCTTCCGCCTGTAGCCCTACGCCTCAAGCCTATTTATTTATCTTGGCCCAGGTGTCCTTCAGTGAGACAGTGCGGTTAAAAACAAGATGTTCTTTTGTTGAATCGTAATCGACACAGAAATATCCGAGGCGTTGGAACTGGAATTTATCAAGAGGTTTGGCATCAGCCAGAGAAGGTTCGATTTTACAGTTCTTAAGTGTTTTAAGGGAATCGTGATTCAGGAAATTCCGGTAGTCGTCCTCTTTTTGTCCGGCTGGATCTTCATGGTCGAACAGCCTGTCATATAACCTTACTTCAGCATCAATGGCATGTGCTGCAGAGACCCAGTGCAAGGTTCCCTTGACCTTTTTTTCAGATCCGCTCTCTCCGCTTCTGGTCGCCGGATCATAAGTACAATATATTTCTATTATATTTCCAGTTTCATCCTTCTTGTAACCTGTACATTTTACAATGTATGCTCCCTTAAACCTTACCTCCATCCCCGGAGCCAGACGGAAGAATTTATGTGGTGGATTTTCCATAAAGTCGTCCTGCTCAATAAGAATCTCCCTGCTGAAAGGAATCTCTCTTTTCCCCATGCTTTCATCCTCAGGATTATTAATAAGCTCAACATTTTCGGTTTTTCCTTCAGGATAGTTGGTTATGATCACCTTCACCGGATTAAGTACCGCAAACACTCGGGGAGCCCTGGTGTTAAGATCTTCCCTGACTGCATGTTCGAGGAGGGAGACATCATTGATTGCTTCAACCTTTGTATATCCTATCAGATCGACAAATTTTCTTATCGATTCGGGTGTATATCCTCTTCGTCGAAGACCGCAAAGAGTAGGCATGCGCGGATCGTCCCAGCCGGAGACTTTACCTTCCTGCACCAGCTCGAGCAGTTTACGCTTGCTCATCATCGTATAAGTCAGATTGAGCCTGTTGAATTCAATCTGCCTCGGTCTGTAATCATCAGTCTTAAGCTGATCGATAAGCCAGTCGTATAAAGGACGATGAACCTCGAATTCGAGAGTGCAGAGCGAATGTGTAATGCCTTCAAAATAATCGCTCTGTCCATGTGCAAAATCGTACATGGGATATACCTTCCAGTTCTCCCCGGTACGATGATGTGCAGATTTGATTATCCTGTAGATTATAGGATCCCTCATCTGCATATTCGGGGAGGCCATATCGATCTTTGCCCTGAGAACTCTGCTTCCTTCATCAAATTCACCCAGGTTCATTCTTTCAAAAAGATCAAGACATTCTGAAACAGAACGTTTACGGTATGGGCTTTCAATACCTGGCTGGGAAGGAGTACCTTTTTGTGAGGAGATCATATCTGCAGGCTGATCGTCAATATAAGCAAGCCCTCGTTTTATTAGATCGACAGCAAAATCATACAATTTCCCGAAATAATCTGATGCATAATATTCACGGTCTTCCCAGTCGAAACCAAGCCATCTTATATCCTCTTTTATTGAGTCGATATATTCTACGTCCTCCTTAACCGGATTTGTATCATCGAAACGAAGGTTGCACCTGCCGCCATATTTTTGTGCCATTCCGAAGTCGAGACAAATTGCCTTGGCGTGTCCTATATGAAGATAGCCGTTAGGTTCCGGAGGAAACCTGGTATGAATTCTCCCTCCGTTTTTCCCGGCTTTGAGGTCATCAATGATAAACTGTTCAATGAAGCTTACAGGTGGTTTTGTCTCTTCAGTGCAATTAATGTTCTCTTCGTTCATCCAATTGTTTTTAAGATTACAAAAATAGGATGAATTTGGAACCATCACACGAAACACCCTTGATTTTTTCCTTTTATTAACCACGGAGTCGCGCGGAGTTTAAACGGAGTTACACTGTTTTTAACTCCGTTTTTTGCTCCGTGAAACTCAGAGAAACTCCGTGGTGAAAACGGTTTCTAAAGGTTATTCGTATTAATGTAATCCTTCAGCGCATTTACATATTCAACAAACCTTTGCCTGCCAAGAGAGGTAATCTTGCAAATGGTTTGCGGATAGTTGTTGCTGAATTTCTTTGTCACCTCTATATACCCGGCTTCCTTCAGCTTTGTGATCTGAACGCTCAGATTCCCGGCAGTTGCTCCTGTCATCTTCCGGATATAAGTGAATTCTGCCACTTCAACACCAATTAGCAGCGAAACAATTGCAAGCCTGAGCTGAGAGTGAAGCAGCGGATCGAGATCCTTAAACGGCGTCATGGCTATTCCTTCTTTTAAGCAGATAACCTGGAATAAGATACCCTGCCACAATGGCTACCGGCATACATAGACCGGAAATATCAGGGCCGCTGAAATTTGCAACCAGCGCAAAAATCCAAAAGGCTATACCACCAAAAATAAGAGGCTTGAATTTTAATACAAAGCCGGAAACGAATGTCGGTAACCCGACAAGCATGAGGATATATTTCCCCACACTTTCCATTTCTTTGCCATGTATGATGAATAGGGTAGCTATTGCAAAGGCAAAACCCAGCCATATCCACATATATACCATTTCAGCATAGGTGTGGACAGTTGCTTTCTTCCCTTTTACAAACCCATAAATCATTGATACGAAAACTCCCGGAATTACAAAAAACCAAACATACCAGGCATTACTGAAATTAGTAAATCTGTAAAGACAATATTCGGACAAACTACAAATAAATATCAGCCAGCCCCAGAACAAAAGGTGAAAACTACCCTGAGAAATGCTGACTTTGGTTTTGTTAATCATCTCTGTGATGATCTTAAGGCTCTCTTCGCCTGTCATTGCTTTTTCATTTGTTTCCATAATTATGATTACTTTTATAAATATAAAAAGGAATTCAAGTATAAATATATTGTAAATATAAAGTAGTTTATAATACAAACCAAATATTTTGGCAATTATTTTTATATTTTTTGAAAGATTATTAGGAAGAGAGTGATTGTTAATTAATTAACAGAAAAAAGTTTAGGGACTAAAGCCCTGTTCTTTCCGGATTTTGTGATAACCACGGCTTAAAAGCCGTGGTTTAAGGATGGAATGAAATCAGGGCATCTGACCTTATATTTGGTGATTCCTATTAACCAAGTCTTAAGGCCGTGATTTAAGGATAGAATGAAGCCAGAGTTTCTGGCGTTATATTTGGGCTCATCCAATTTGTGATTTATATTAACCACGGCTTTTAAGCCGTGGTTTGGAGATCAGAGCGAACCGGGCTTTAGCCCTTACATTTTTGAGTAATATCTAAGCAAATTAGCTTTCTATGGGACTTATTCAGATCGAAAACATGGAGTTCTATGCCTTTCATGGGCATTATAAGGAGGAACAGATAGTTGGTAACAAGTTCATTGTCGACCTTACGATTGAAACCGACATGAGTATCCCGTCAAAAAGCGACAACCTGAAAGATGCCGTCAACTATCAGAAAGCTTACCTGATTGTTAAATCTGAAATGGAAAAGAAATCCTATCTTCTTGAAAACATTGCCGGCAGGATCCTTGATGCTTTGTATTCCGAAATGACAGGAATTAAGAAAGCGAAAGTCAAGGTCTCAAAAATGAATCCCCCAATGGGCGGAAAGATCGGGTCGGTAAGTATCGTTATGGAAAAATAACAATATAATGTATTATGGTTTGTTATGTCAGGGAAATACCTAAATTTGTGGAATAATTGAATAATTGTTCATATATTGAATGAAAGAAAGCAGATCAGCACCTTCCGCGAAAACATTTATTGAAAAAGGAAAGGTCAGGTCGGTAAAAAAGAAAATGAAAACCGAGCGGTTTTTTCACTATCTGGCCGAGACATTCAAGGCAATGAGCGATCCAACCAGGACAAAAATAATATATGCCCTTTCGCAGGAAAACGAACTGTGCGTTCATGATATTGCTGCAATAATCGGAACTACCAACTCTGCAATTTCCCATCAGCTCCGCACTTTGCGGAATATGAAGCTGGTTAAATACAATAAGATTGGCAGAGTAACTTTTTATTCACTCGACGATATCCATATAAATAATCTTTTTGCAGAAGGTTTAAGGCACGTTAAGGAAAAGTGATTTTTTTGATCATACAATTGAATATATGTTCATATATCGACACACATAATTTAAAATGAACAACGAAAAAAATGAAACTGGTTTAACGGAACTTGAGGATGGTCAGACGGGAATTATTGTTTCAGTACTGGGTGGTAAAACTCTTACAAAAAGACTTGCTGATCTTGGAATTACATCGGGTACTGTGGTCAAGGTAATCAGAAGGACGCTTTTCTCTGGTCCGGTGCAGGTTGAAGTCGCTGGTTCGAGGCTTGTTCTGGGTAACGGATTAGCGTCAAAAATAATTGTAGAAACAAAATGACTGATGAGAAAAAGATTAATATTGTTCTGGCGGGTCAGGGAAACTCAGGAAAATCAGTTGTATTCAATTACCTGACAGGACTCCATCAGCATATAGGCAACTGGGCAGGTAAGACAATAGAAAAACGCGAAGGCACTCTTTATTACAAAGGTTTTACTATTGACGTTCTTGATCTTCCAGGAATTTATTCACTTACAACCTTTTCAGTTGAGGAGGTTATTTCTAGGGAATATATCATTCATCATCATCCCGATTTCGTAATAAACATCATAGACTCCACAAATCTGGAAAGAAACCTGATCTTCACTCTTCAGCTTCTGGAACTTGAATGTCCGGTCATCCTGGTTTTAAATATGATCGACCTTGCCAAAAAGAAAGGTATATCAATCGATTTTAAAAAACTCCAGGTGATTATAAATGCCCCCGTGATCCCGGCTGTAGCCTCTCATGGTTCAGGACTTACCAGGATTATCGATAAGGTTATCGATCTGAAAGGTGAAAAAGTTGATCACACGATTCACAGGTATGGAAAAGAAATAGAGAGCTGTATTAAGCAATTATCAGAATTACTGCAGGGGATTGATCTTCCATATCCGGTAAGATGGATAGCAATCAAGCTTCTTGAAAAGGATAATGATATAACTGCACTGGTAGGTAAAAAAGGAGCCGGAGTCCTCGACAAAGTAAAACAGCTGAGCGAAACTCTGGAAGAAATTCATGGTCATGACTCTTCTGTTGTAATTGCAGATGAAAGAAGTCATCTTGCATCGCAGATAACAAGAGATATTATAAAAATCACACCCGACAGGAAATTATCCCTGAACGAAAGGCTGGATGCCATTACCACTCAAAAATTCACAGGTTATCTTGTTATGGTATTGATCCTGGGTGGAATGTTTCTTACCGTATTCAGTTTTGGGAACTGGCTTTCAGGATTATTCGACTCAATATTCAAAGAGTGGCACGGCTGGTGGAGCATTAATATGGGAACTGCTTTTATCGCTTCTCTGGGATGGTCAGCTATAGAGAGTGTGCTCGCATTGGTACAGATTGCCTTTCCGTATATCCTGCCATTCTATATCATTTTGTATTTACTTGAGGACTGGGGTTATATAGCCCGCATCTCATTTCTTATGGACAAACTGATGCACAAAATGGGCATCCACGGAAAGGGCTGCATATCATTTATTATAGGATTTGGGTGCAATGTGCCAGGATGCCTCTCCTGCCGGATAATGGAATCTAAACGCGAGAGGTTCATTACTGCAGTCCTGGTGACACTTGTGCCATGTTCAGCGGTATCGGTGATTATTTTTGGACTTGTCGGAAAATATGTAGGGCTCCTATGGGCCCTGGGTCTATATCTTTTTGCAGTTGCAGTGATCTTCATAGCGGGTAAAATATCTTCGAAACTTCTTCTCGGCGAGCCGGTTGAGCTTATTATGCCAATGCCTGATTATAAAACACCTCATTTGAAAACGATTATATATCAGACCTGGGATGCGCTGAAAGAATTCATTTTTATTGCAGCCCCGATAGTGGTAGTTTCTGGAGTGGTAATTCAGGCAATTAATCTGGCAGGATGGATGCCTGCCATCTCCACTTTTCTGAGCCCTGTGACCGTAACCTGGCTTGGTCTTCCAGCAATAACCGGTATTCTGCTTATCTTTGGAATTCTTCGGAAAGAGCTTATTCTCGTTATGCTTGCAGCTTTTCTGGGAACAACTAACTTTTCTGATGCACTGACTTCGCAACAAATGATAACCCTTGCTGTGGTCAGTATGTTTTATATCCCATGCGTTGCAACAATATCCGTACTGTGGAAAGAATACGGATGGAAGAAAGCTATGGCAATATGTATCCTCGAAATACTATTTGCTATCCTGCTGGCCGGGGTCGCTAAAAGGTTGCTCGATCTGGTTTTTTAAATGTCAAGTAATTTTGACTGGTTTCTTCCCCAGGGAACATAAATAAATCTATAAATTTCTGTGAAGCCTTGTTGAACAATGCATTGAGTTGTATTGTTATCTTTTGATAGTAAAAATTTTAATGTCATGGAAACACCTGATAAAAAAATCATTACGATTGAAGCAACTATCAATGCTTCAGCTGAAAAAGTCTGGGATCTCCTGACAAACCCGGAGCACATTGTAAAGTGGAACAATGCGTCTGACGACTGGCATACTCCCAGGGCTGATAACGACCTGAGAACCGGCGGCAGATTCCTTTCAAGAATGGAAGCCAGGGATGGAAGTTCAGGATTTGACTTTTCTGGTGTCTATTCCGAGGTAAAACCGCCTGAGAAAATAGGATATACCTTAGATGACGGCCGGAGGGTGCAGATATTATTGGTTTCAATGGGTAATGCCACTATGGTTAAAGAAACCTTCGAAGCTGAACAGGAAAATTCTGTTGAATTGCAGCAAAATGGATGGCAATCTATTCTTAATAACTTCAAAAAATATGTCGAAGCATCTAAAATCTAATTCTTATGCCACAGGTTAACACATATCTGAATTTTACCCGCTGTACGGAGGAAGCATTTAATTTCTATAAGTCTGTTTTTGGAGGTGAATTTAAAGGAGGCATCTCCCGCTTTCGCGATGTCCCTCCCTCAGAAAATATCCCTCCTTTGCCGGAAGAGGACAAGAACCTTGTTATGCATGTTGCATTACCGATACTTGGGGGTCATTTGTTAATGGGGACTGATGCTCCGGAATCGATGGGCTTTAAAGTTAACTTCGGCAACAATGTCTACATCAGTCTGCATCCCGACACAAGAGAGGATACAAGACGTTTATTCAATTCACTCTCCGAAGGAGGGAAAGTGGAAGCAGAATTGCAGGATATGTTCTGGGGAGATTACTATGGAAGCCTCAAGGACAAGTTTGGTGTTCAATGGATGTTTATCTGTTCAGAAAAGATCGATAAAGCAGAATAAAAATAATATCCATGATTATGAAAAGCAATATGATTTACCCGTGCATCTGGTTTGATGGCAAGGCAAAAGAAGCGGCAGATTTTTATTGCTCGGTCTTTGACAATTCTGCTGTTACATTTGAAAACCAGACTGTGGTGATCTTTGAATCCTACGGACAGAAATTCATGTTTCTTAATGGAGGACCGTTATTTAATTTAAACCCGTCAATCTCTTTCTATGTTTTGTGTGAAACTGAACCGGAGATCGATTCGGTATATAAAAAGCTTGTTGAGGGAGGCTCTGAGCTAATGCCTCTTGACAAATATGACTGGAGTAAGAAATATGTCTGGCTGCAGGACAAATTTGGTGTAAACTGGCAGCTTTCATATGGAGGGATGGAGAAAATTGCACAAAAGTTCACATCTGTATTGATGTTTACCGATAAACAGGCCGGCAAAGCGGAGCAGGCCATTCAGTTTTACACTTCGGTTTTTAAGGATTCTGATATTTTGGGTATCATGAGGTACACAAAAGATGATAATGATAGGGAAGGGACAGTAAAGCATGCAGAATTCACTCTTGGCAGTCAGGCATTTATGGCGATGGATAGTTCCATGATGCATCGGTTCAGTTTTAATGAAGCTGTTTCTTTCGTTGTAGAATGTGAAACGCAGGAAGAAATCGATTACTACTGGGGAAGACTTACATTTTGCGGGGAAGAAGTACAATGCGGCTGGCTGAAAGACAGATTTGGCGTTTCATGGCAGATAGTTCCAACTGTCCTTTACGGACTTTTGAACGATCCTTTGAGGTCGGAGAGGGTCATAAAGGCTTTTCTTCAGATGAAGAAATTTGAGATTGAGAAGCTGTTGAAGGCATGATGGAATAAACCCTATCCACAATCCATCACTTAAGGGATAAAACCCTAAGCCCATACCTTCTTTAAATTTAACCCTATCCCCGGCCCTTCACTGAGAGTAATTTAACCCTATCCCCGACCCTTCACTGAGAGTAATTTAACCCTATCCCCGACCCTTCCCCTTAAGAATAAGGGGAAGGGAGTAAATCCATGATATACTGGATTTTCGTTCCTCCCCTAATGCTTAAGGGGAGGAGACGGAGGTAGGGTTAAGAAGATTACTAAGAGGAGGAGCCGGAGGAGGGGTTAAGATGGCAATAAAGGGGAGGAGCTGGCTGTAGATAAAGGATTAAAAGACAAATGAATCCAAGTGAGGTGGTCAAATAATTTTATTATTTATCTTTGATTACGGAATATATTTACATGTCTCGGATTCACTACAAAGAGTTAAAAGGGATTACTTTGCTTGCCAGGGATCTAAGGAATAATCAGACACCCTCTGAAAAATTACTTTGGGAAGTTCTCAGGAGGAAAGGTTTATTTGGTTATAAGTTTTTGAGACAACATCCTATTTTTTACAGAGAGGATAAGAACTGGATTGAATTCTTTATTGCCGATTTTTATTGTTCCAGGCTGATGCTTATAATTGAACTTGATGGCGCAAGCCATGAAGGGAGAAAGGATTACGATTCAGAAAGAGATTCTAAACTTAACACCAAAGGTCTTGAAGTATTAAGAATCAATAATTATGAATTGACTGATATTAATAATGTTATCGGAATTATTAAAAATGCAATTCAAAATAGAATCCTACAACTTTCAGATTATAAATGAGATAACTCCCCTTCCCTTATTCTTAAGGGAAGGGGCAGGGGGAAGGGTTTAAAAACAAAAAGGAATGAACAAATAAAACAATAAGATAGGAAGGACTTTTGGTCTTTATAGATATTACATTTTTTATTATTTTTGCAAACCAAACTTATGGGGCACCTTTGTTAAAACTTCGGTGCAAATGGTCGGTTAATCCTGCCTAAGCGGGACTAGGTAGTCCCGAGTCCTCGGGACAAAACCGTTTCCCTCCTTCGCTAAAGCTTTGGAGGGTAAGAGGCGGTTCGAACCGACTGAAGGAAGTGAAGGAGCTCGTGAGGTGAGTGAAGCGAACCGAACAATCCGCCACCGACGAGTTTTTTGAATGAGGTTTTGAAGTTCTTTAAGTATTAATATTACGGTCGGTTAACCGAGTGGCTAGGTAGCGGTCTGCAAAACCGTTTACGGCGGTTCGAATCCGCCACCGACCTCAATAAAATCCCTGAACACGAAGTGTTGGGGATTTTTTGTTATTTGCAAAAACCATATGCCTTGACCACTTTTAGCCAGTCAAATTATAATTATCGTAAATAACAAGATAACAAGTATTTAACTCTAATAAACAAAATGAGGGTCCCTTTTGAGAAACCCTCATTTTTATTAGTTCCTTTTCCGCTATTTGAGAATAGGATAATCAATCATCCCATGTTGTGGAATAATATATAAGAGTACTGTCATTCACAGTTGTAGTCTTACGGCCAATAGGCACTCTCTTATGTATACTCATGGTTATCGAGGAATCAGCTTTAAAGCCGGTATTGGATGATGCATCAGACTCTCTGTTAAGATTATCCCGTTTAATTGCAATAACCAATAGTCCAAGAATAATTAACGGGAAAATCCAAAAAAGATAATCATTATGATATCTGTTTAGTTTTAAGGCCATTAGGAGTTAGGTTATCAATTTTCTATTTATATCAGAGAGCATATACAAAGAGCTGAAGAAAGCTTTCCTTTATGCACTGATAATATTTGCCTTAAAGTTCAGCAATCATGCCCCCAAAATCAAGCTGGTCTGTCAAATAAAATGATGGTTTAATCAACTAATTTAATGGCTTCATCAATTTTTAGCCTCCGTTCATAAGTCAGCAAGGAAGGAGTCCTCAGTTTAGTTATTTTTCTGACCGGCAACAGCCTTTTTAACTGCATCCAGGTGAAGCATGACATTGTGCCGGTAGGTTGGACTTAATTCAAGGAATTTTTCGATATATTTCAGGGCTTCATCATATTTACCTTGTTTATATAATCCCCAACCTTTAGCGTCGAGATACCAGTAATAACCGGGCCGTAATTCAATTGCTTTGTCAACCAATCTCAGGCCCTCATCTATATTACGATCCTTGTCAATAAGGAACCACCCAAGGTCCCAGAGCCTGTCAGGATTATTTGGCTCTAACGTGACTTCCTGTCTGTGATACTCCTCTGCTTTATCAAGAATACCTGCTTCTTTATAGATCTCACCAATACTGTAAGCGATACCCGCATCGGACCAGGACCTTTCCTTCCGCAAAGTCTTGTATTTCTCTATTAAGTTATTAGCAGTAACAGTGTCACCTTCAGTTAATGAAAGCATCGTCTTCTGCCATATAATTGCAGGATCTTCAGGGAAATCCCTGTCCGCATTCTTAAATAATTTTCTTTCTTTCTTATACTGGCCGGTTGCATGATATGCATAAGCAAGCAGCGAATAATTGAATATCCACCATGGCTTTGCCTCAAACTTGTCATATAATTCAAGTGCTTTCTCGAATTCAGGGATTGCTTTATCATATTGGTACATCGTATAGTAGATGAGACCAATATCATAATAGGTTCCCGGAAACTGGTCGTCAATCTCCAGATATTGCCGGAGGAAATTAAGCTCGTCGTAAGGAGTTCCAAAGAAGCTTGCATGATTTTTTTCGGTGATAATCCTCGCCCTTGGAGACATCTGATCCTTTTTGGCGTAGGCCTTGATGCTCCATTCTTTTGCTTCCTCGTATCTTCCCTCATTTATGCATGTAGCAGAAAGCAACAAATTCATCTGATGAAAATTTGAATCAATAGCCAGAGCTTGTGAGAACAATTTTCTTGCTTCAGGGTAGTCCCTTTTGCTTCGGGCAACCTCTCCCATAAGATAACACCTGAAGGCTTCTGAAGAGTTTGTCGGTGGTAATCTCAGTTCATTAATAGGTAGGCTCTTAATCAATTTTGTAATTATTAAGCTATTCCTGACCATATCCGAAAGAGAGTCGGTCAAATGGAGAATATCATCGTTTTTTCCTTCGATCTGGAAAGATTTATAAATTTCTTCATTGGATGAATTTATAAGCTGAGCATTTAACCGTATAACCTCACCAACCTTTTTTATGCTTCCATGGACAAAAACATCTGCATCAAGCTTTTTTGAGATCATACCGGCAACATCAGGAGCAATCGAAGCATAATTCGTAAGACCTTTGCTTTTAAGAAGTGTATTGGTCGTCTCTTTTTGCCTCACTTTTAATTCGTCAGAAAATGTGAGCAGAGTTATTAATTCATCCTGGATCCCGCTTTGCCAGATATTCCAGACGGTATCATTTGTCAGGTTTTGAAAAGGCATCACAGCTACAGATATCCCTCCTCTGGTTCTCAGATTTTCAAGAGAATGACGTTTGAAGATCCTTGGATAAGTAAGTACTATTACAGCTATCAGCAAAACTGCATTCAGAATATAACTGGGTCTGATTCTTTTTTTAAAAGATATAGCCGGAGGTTGTTCCTTTTCCGATTCATCAAATGACCCGGTTTTTTTTATTCCATGAGGAGTAAAATCAAAAATCCATGATAAAATAACTACAACCGGCAACCCTATTAACAGGATTACCAGTTCAAGTGATGCGAACCAGTCAGGCAGATGGAGCGGTATTGCAAGATTATTGGTTACTTCAATTATTATATACGCGGTGGCGGCATAAGTGGTTACTATACCGAAGACTTTCCTTCTTTTAAGTTCCTGCCAGAACCTGTCAAGCCTGCCTGATTTCTGATCCATGTGGAATCTTTGTTTTCATTGCCTGAAATCAAAGTTACAGATTGTTTGAACTTAAATCAATTTTTTTTAACCCAATGGGAAAATCAATAACAATAACTTTAAGGAGCACAGAGCTACACAGAGAAATCACAGAGGTACACAGAATTTAGAAATCAAATCTCTGTTGATCTCCGTGGTCACGCTGGCTATCGGGACTCCGTGACTCTCTGAATAAGTATTTAAATTAGTTAAATAGTAGCACGTTGGGGGTTAATGGGTTTTGTTTTCTGTAAGATTTTTAAATCGACCGACCATTTTCCGCTGCCATGAATAAAAAGCATGATAAGGAGCAATACAAGTGCAAAATCTATACTGTGAATATGTGCGAATGTAAAGAATCCTTTGTCAATCAAATCGGGGAGGTTTGCTTTAAAGAAAGCAACTGTCAGTATTATTAACAGAGGAATGGAAGCCAGCCGGGTCAGAAATCCTATGCAAATGAGTATACCGCATAATATTTCAAATCCCCCTATAAAGTAAGACCAGAACTCAGGATGGCCAAATCCTATATCTTTAAAATATGCCGGACCAAGCATCGACACAATCAAATATTTCTGAAGGCCTTCTGAAATAAAGATCAAACCTGTTATCATCCTGGCAAATATTATTTTGCTGTCATTCTCAGTATGCAGGATTTTCAATTTGAGTCTGGAATCTGTTCCCATAGTTATATATTATGTTCAAACATCTAGGAAAATATTTTGTTCAAAGACCATATTGTAATAGCATTTATACAGTTCAATTTCTATATTTGCGTTTGTGAAAAAGGTAGTATTATTATTGTTGGCAGTAATCCTGGTTGCTTCCTGTAATACTCAGGTATGCCCTGCTTACAGTGACTCGGCAAATAATGTCAAATCATCAATTTTTCAAAGCGGTTCTTACAGGGCTGACGGTATAAATAAGGTTTACCGGGATGCCTATTCATACCGTAAAAAATAATACAACTTAATTCCGGCTTATTGGATCACCCTTATTTTATCATATCAAGAAGTTCCTTCACGGCATCCTTATGCACCATGAAATCCATCATTTTCAGTTTAACATAATCTTCTGAAAAGAAATAATAACCCCACTCCTTTGCCTTCGGATCATTATTCTTTGATCCGGATCCTGAATCCTTTATAAGATACCAGTCTTTCCCATCCTTTTCCAGGTAACCTACCAGGTGCATTCCGTGATCATCAGTTGTTGTCTGGTTCGAGAACCTGAACTGGCGGGCATCATCATTGATATAGGCTGAAGGGATATCAAAATCGGGTATTACAGCACATTGGGTGCCGCGGTCAATCCCGGGTTCAGAAACATCACCTCCGATGCTTACCGTAAAACCTTTGCTGACAGCATTTTTCAGGGCTAACATATATGCATCGAGCGGGACATTATAATAAATGTTGCTGTGCCACCAGTTATCAGGCACCTTGTATTCAACCTGTTTGTAAAAGGGCTCCTGTGTATATGATAAAATATCGACATAATCATCCGGATTAATCCTCAGGACTTCATTCAGGTACTGGAGGGGAGTCATTTTCTTTCCGTTAACTGTAATCCCGGCAGGAGGTACTCCCAAATAATGATTCAGGATCGCTTTTACTGTTGCAACCGCCAACTCCTCGTCCCATGAGGAATTAGATTTCATCGAAGAAAGATATTTATTCAGCTCATCGAACATTGCCTCATGGTTATGATATTTCCGTCCTTCCAGGAGTCCTGTATAGAACTCTTCAGGTACAACGCCATACTTTTTCCATGTCCTGGTTACGGCATTTGCTTCAGATCCTTCTGCAAAAGCTGAATTTCCCCTTTGCTCAACAAACCGTTTAGTTTTCTCGATATATTCCCAGTAAACCGTGAACATTTCCGACAATTTGACCTGAATCTTATTTAACCTGTAAGCTTCTGTTTCCAGGAAGGATGTTGTGCTGAAACACCAGCATGTGCTTGTATTACCCTGTGAAACAGGTGGATTATGCCATTGCCGGTTCTTGTAAAGATCAAGTTTATTAGGTAGTGATGCGGTTGAGAGGTCAACAGCAAATGTCCTTGTAGCTCTTGCCGGTTCTGCTTTCTCCCGAACATCACGATCATCCTTCATAATTGAATTCTGGTAAAAACCGGGTTTTGATTCCCTGAAGACGGCCTTGTCTTTATTCTGACCATTAAGAGTTAAAATTACAGAACACGATAGTATTGCTGTAATGGTACTGATTTTCATTTTCATAAGGTTACAATTTAAGTTACTGCTGATTGAGGATTTCTGACAGGGGATTTCAAAAAATCCCTAACCGACAATCCGAAATAAATTTAAAGCATTAATCGTCTCTTAACATTCAGTCTGTTTTTCAAACTATTAATTCACCGGAACCGTCGGGGTCGGATCATTCTCCTTAATTCTTCTCCTGCATACCTGTTCTATTTCAAATACATTTGGTATTCCTGATATATATATCTCATCGGGAACATACCTGTCGGGACCATTTTTACTGCTTACTGTTTTACCCGTACGTAGTCCTAATTTAATATTCCCTTTTTGATTTTTACCGGTTACCTCAATATCACCTGAAAACTGTTCCCAGTCAATTGACCTGTATTTACCCTTATTTTGACAGATAAGCCTGGTTTGGGTTCCAATAAAATAGCCTCCTTTTTTGAACATCATGTAAATCCCGCCGCCAAGCATTCCCAATCCTATAAGAACGAATATTCCGATAATGACAGCAGGAAGCAGGACGGGCCGGAGATTATCAGGACTGGCGACCGTGGGGACATCATTTGCAAGAAAATGGACCTCTTCCCCCTTAAACAGCGGACCAAGGAAAGCAAAAAGAAAAACACTTGAAAATGCCAGCCAGACAAATCCAAAGATGATCATCGCTATTGATGTTTTTGGAGGAGCGGCATATTTTGCTTTTACAGCAAAATCCTTTATTTCAGATCCTACAAAAGACTCCAATTCCGGGGGCAGAGTAATAGTTTCAAGCATATATCTGAATTATTTTGATTTTCCCTTTTATTTCATTTGTATAAATTTCTGCAGTTCGTCCGATTCATAGATCATTTTATCTGATGGAAGATCAGAGATCTTTATCATTGCAAAGGCTACATCACTTGCATAAATGCCTTTGTATTTCTTAAACGGGCCTGCAAAAATCCATCCAAAACCTTTCATAAAAACCGTTGATACTTTTTCTCCGAACCTGAATTCATCGCGGTTTCCCATCAGCAATGATGGCCTGACAAATTTTAGGTTGCCGTGGTAGATCTCTCTGACAGCTTTTTCCATCTCACCTTTCGTCTTAAGATAGAAATTGGATGAATCTGCATCAGCACCGATTGAAGAGATTGCAACCAGCGATGGAATTGATAAAGATTCCGCAAGCCGGGCTATATTCTTTGGTATTTCAAGATCAACCCTGGCAAACTCCTCTTTTGATCCGGCAGTTTTTATGGTTGTCCCGACACAGCAAAAAAAGATACCAGCTTTCAATTTGTCCCTCAGATCCATAAGTTTCGAAAAGTCAGGGAGCTTTATCTGCTTGAGCCTTGGATCAGTAAGAGCCAATTGTTTTCTAACCACTACTGTAACATTTTCAAAGTCGATATTATCAAGAAGAGCTTTTATGAGCTCTTTTCCGACAAGTCCTGTTGCTCCGAAAACAACTGCGCTTTTTACTATTTCATTTTTGGGATTCATATTTTGCTGATGTATGGTTTTATTATCAAGTCTTAAGTCAGGTTATTCTCTCGGATTATCCATTTATCAATGGCGGGAGCAATATAGTTTTCCATCTGATCAATCAGCTTATCAATATCATCATTGATAAGAAGCATTTTCCTATTGGCTTCCTTTAGAAAACCTTTTTCAACCATTGTTTGTGCAAGGATTTTAAGAGAATCATAAAAGCCGTTGATATTTAAAAGCCCGACTGGTTTCCGGTGAAGTCCGAGTTGTCCCCAGGTTAGGGTCTCAAAAAATTCTTCAAGTGTTCCGAACCCTCCCGGTAAAGCAATAACCCCTTCTGATAGTTCATTCATTTTGGTTTTTCTTTCATGCATTGTATTAACCAGGATAAGTTCTGTCAGGTTTTTATGGGCAATTCCTTTATCTTTTATAAAAACCGGCAGAACGCCTGTAACCTTTCCACCCTTGCTCAGCGAACCATCAGCCACTGCATTCATCAGTCCTACATTTGCTCCACCGTATACAAGACCGATTTTCCGTTCTGCAAGGATCTCTCCAAGCCTGAATGCCTGTTTTTCATATATTTCATCAGTTCCAAAATTAGAACCGCAAAAGACTGTTATTTGTTTCATTTCAAATAAAGAGAACTTTCAGGGACTTTTATTACTTTTAGGCTAAATTACATCATTCCTTTTTAATCCGCTTTTAACCGACAAATAAATTAAGCTAAAACATGAAAAACTTAATCAGGCAGATTCTTTCGGTCTCCGGGACACTGTTTTTTCTAAGTCAGTTGCTGGCCGCACAAAAAGATTTCGGATTTAAACCAGCCGCATCAAATATTCAGGGTAGTGACTTTCCCAAAATCTCACTCGATAATAGTGTATATGTCCGCCTGATGGCACGGGACGCCGTGAAGGTACAGGTTCAGGGTGGTGACGGACTTTGTCCAAAGCCTCTGGATCTGGTAAAGGATACTGCCGGGAACTGGAATGCGATCATTCCTTCTGCCGGACCCGGATTCCATTATTACTGGTTCATTGTTGATGGTGTACGGGTGAATGATCCGGGTAGTGACACATACCATGGCTATGGCAGGCCAACAGGAGGGATTGAAATACCAACAGCCGGTGAGGATTTTTACCACCCTAAAAATGTCCCTCATGGCGATGTCAGGGAACACTGGTATTATTCGGAAATTACTGGAAAATGGAGATGTGCCTATGTTTACACGCCACCTGAATATGACAGGTATCCAAAGAGCAGGTATCCGGTTCTTTATCTTCTCCATGGAGCCGGGGAGAATGAAAGAGGGTGGTCGAAGCAAGGTCATATGAGCTTTATTCTCGATAATCTCATTGCAGAGAAAAAGGCGGCTCCAATGATTGTGGTCATGGATAATGGCTATGCGACTGCAAAGAACGCACCTGCACAGCCTTTAGCTACTCCAGGAAGAAATATGTCAAGAATGGCTGAGACACTTGAGCAAGTTTACCTCAAAGAGATAATTCCAAATATTGATCTGTCGTACAGGACTATTCCAAAAAGAGAGAGCCGTGCAATGGCAGGTCTTTCAATGGGAGGGATGCAGACTATGCTGATTGGAATGAACCATCTGGAACTATTTTCGTATTATGGCTTTTTCAGCGGAGCAATAATGGGGGGCATAATGGATGATCCAAAGAGTGCATTCAATGGTGCTTTTGCGGATGCTGAATCCTTTAATAAAAAGGTTAAACTGATGTGGTTTGGGGCAGGATCGGGCGAAACACAATTTGTTAAAATGGTGGATGATACAAAGAAGAAGCTGGCCGATCTGGGTATTAAATCAACAAGCTATATTTCGCAGGGAACATTCCATGAATGGCATACATGGCGTAGGCATCTCAATGAATTCGCCCCTCTGCTGTTCAGATAATACAGTTCGCTAAGAAAATCCTTATTTACCACGGAGGGACACGGAGTTTTACACGAAGTTTCACCGTTTTTGACTTCGTGAAACTCCTAATAACTCGGTGCAATTCCGTGGTTATTGATTTTCTTTGAGTGAATAATGTTGATTTTGGTACTTCTTCACGAGGTATCTAATCAATAAAAGTTTCTTTCAGGACAGCTTTTATCTTTTTGATTTCAGGTACGGTTATTTCACCAAGGACCTTGAGGATCCGTGATTTTTCAATTGTCATTATCTGATCCAGGACCACCCTGCTGGATTTATTGTTGAGCTTGATCTTTATCCGGGTTGGATAACCTTCAGAATCAGCCGTTACAGGTGCTATGATAACAGTTTTAAGGTATTTATTCATCTCATCAGGGGAGATGATCACACATTGTCCTGTCTTTTTTGGTTCATTTCCGAGGGTACCATCGAGATTCACAAGTATGATCTCATATTGTTTTGCTTCCATTTTGTGAAATGATTTTCTTTATTAATCACTTAAAAAGTAAATTGTCATTTCCTTTTGCATTCATTTCAGCAAATGCCTTGTCCCACCCTGCTCTCGGCCGGGAAAGTGATTTGATGTGTATATGATTTTTTCTTAGTTCCAGGTCAAGTCTGTCGCCGATATTATATCGGTCGAGAACTGTCTTGCTTAGTCTGATTCCCCTGGAGTTGCCGATCCGGATCACTTGTATTTCCATTATCTACGATATGTAATTACAATGTAATTACGAAGTTATTTCATTTATTTATTATAAACAAATTAATAAAGAATTGTTTTAAAATTATATTCATATTTTTTATTTAGCAGATGGAACCACTCCGCGGTTCATCCAATACTAAATTGGTGGCTTGGTTATTATTAATGGAATCGCTCCGCGATAAAAGGTATCCAATATTTTGACATCATATCAGCATAAGTGGGATAGCTCTGCAATAAAATTATGATTAAAGGATTTCCTAATTTGCATTGAAGGAACCTACCTGCAGTATTATTACATCGTGGATATTCCATAATAAACAGTGATGGAACCTTGGAGAGGTTCCATCAATACTAGTCAGCAATAAATAAAAGACATATTTACGAACACCGGAGGTGTTCCATCGTGTTTTATTGCGACCAGTTTGTAGGCACCCTGTCCCAGCGATGCTTTTCAAGCTCCTTCATCAACTTGTCATCCAACTGCCCCGCATCACTTACCCAAAGATTGGATTTTGTATGATCAGGCTTTCTCATACCTGGTATTATTGTACTCACTGTGGGTTCTCCCAGGATGAATCTCAAAGCCATTTCTGACATTGTCATTCCATCCGGGATCAAGGTTTTGAGAGCTTCTGCATGTTCCACGCTCGCGATCAGGTTTTCAGGAACAAAATATGTATTTCTCCAGTCGCCTTTTGGCCACTTGCTATCTAAGGTCAGGGTTCCTGTAAGGGAACCTTCATCAAAGGGGACCCGGGCTATTACGGCTATATTCATATCACGGCAGGCAGGAAAGAGTTCATCTTTTGGGTTCTGATCAAAAATATTGTAGATAACCTGCACAGAATCAACTAATCCGCTCTTTACTGCTTTTATGCCGTTCCATGGTTCCCATCGGTTCATGCTTATGCCTATTGCATGGAACAACCCCTGTTTTTTAAGATCGAGCATTTTATTTATCCCCCTTTCGTCGTCCAGCCAGCTGTCTTCCCATGTATGGAACTGCATCAGATCAAATGATTCCAGTCCCGCATTTTTGAGACTCCTGGTTACATATTTTTCAATATGATCGGGAGGGAAGCAATCATCAAGGCTGTATTCCCGCCGGCTTGGCCATTTGAAATTCTTTGGAGGCATTTTGGTTGCGGTATAAAGCTTTTTGCCGCTATTGGCTCTGATAAGTTCCCCAAGAAGGTGCTCGCTTTTACCTGCACCGTAGCCCCATGCAGTATCAAAAAAATTACATCCCATATTGACTGCCAGCTGCAGAGATCTTGAAGATTCTTCATCATCAGATCCGGTCCATCCGGCCATGCCCCACATCCCATAACCGATCTCGCTGACTTTCCAGTTTGTTCTTCCGAATGTTCTGTATTTCATGGTTCTGGTTTTAAATGTTATTATTGCTTTTTATTTACTGGTTACTTGTTACTGGTAAATACGATTTTTATTTAAAATATTATGAGTTTCGGTTATAATTAACAAATATTTGACAGAGGTAGAAGATTCCTCGCTAACGCTTGGAATGACAGGTCTTTAGATATTATTGAGGGAAGAGTTGGCGATTCGCTCGGCGAATCGCCAACTCTTCCCTCTAATGAACAAAAATTGAATGTCATTCCGAATCCCGAGGATTCGGGATGAGGAATCTCTGACAAAAAAAACTGTACTAATGGACAATAATAATTGTATTTAATATGCATGATTCCTGATACTCAATTAAAATATCAACCCATTTTGAAGAATTCAGGGAAATTTATACTCCATGGAATACTTGATTCCGACCCAAATCTCACATGCATTCTCAGGATGTTCTTATCTGTCATTTTAAGGGTAAAACCCTTGAAATCGTTATAAAGAGCTATTCCTCCCTGCCGCCATTGGTGGGA
Source organism: uncultured Bacteroidales bacterium (assembly GCA_963701745.1). Lineage (GTDB taxonomy): Bacteria > Bacteroidota > Bacteroidia > Bacteroidales > VadinHA17 > LD21. The sequence continues at coordinate 230,141 of CAVPBE010000001.1, forward strand.
TTCCGGAACATAAATATACACATTATAGGAACTTCCCGGGATACCGGCAGAGACTCCACTTAAAATCTGAGTATCAGGATCCCATCTGACGTCTGTCATCTCAACCGCTCCCTGGAGTATATGCCGGTCCGTGGAAAGAACCTTCGGAATAACTGATTTCTGATGAATTGATAAGAGAAGGACTGAAGAAGGAGGGACCAGAACTTTCAGCTCATTATTAATTTCCCCGAAAAAACGGTTATTCCAGAAGTCATAAGCAATATAGGGATTAATATTATCCAGCCACAAGCGTTTCAGGGGAAATGCATATTCCTTCATTTCAGATTCATCGCTGTTAAAGAATCCTGCTATTGTCCATTCCCCGAAAGGTTTTTTTATTTTTAATGCAAAGATCCTGTGCTGGTCGGTATCAAAAAGATCAACAGGACGGGCTGCTTCCCCATATGATGGCAGTGACTTTTTCAGGATTTCGAGCCTTACAGGATCAAGATCCGGCAGCCTGTCGCCTGAGATGATATTCCCGCCTGTCAGGGACAGAAGGGTTGCAGCTGCCTGAGACTGAGCAGGTGATAAAAGGCTCATACAAAGATGGTCAGCATCGTTAATCCATGTGCGTTTATGGAAGTAATAGCGTTTGGCTGCTGCCGGAGCACTGCCTGTGGAATTGAAATATTGTTTCCAGACTTCAGGAGTATAACCATAGTTCTGGTCGAGCTCAATCCTCATGCTGTCGAGCAGACCGACAGTAATGGGTCCCGGACCGCAATCCTGCAGATGGCACTCATTGCCAATGGCTTTCCTGATGATCTCAAAACCCTTACGGTAAGCCATTGCACGACTGATTGAAGGATCATGATAATGATGCGCTGACAATAATGACCAGTCGACAAAATCGATCTTGATCATTTCATAACCCCATTGTTTTGTAACCTTTTCAAAAAGGTTATACATCCATATTGCTGCATCCGGATGAGTAATATCCAATCCGTACCGTTTAGGATTTTCATTTTTTGCCCAGTCGGTGTTCTCATCCGGCCATGGACCAACACGTTTCAAACTTCCATCCGGATTTTTTATAAGCCATTCCTTATGCTTCTGAAAAATCTCTGTCGGTTCTGAAATAACGTATGGTGCTATCCAGAGACCTGGCTTTAATCCGTATGAATGGATACGGTCGGCCAGCCATTTCATACCATGAGGAAACCTGTCATTGGCATCCCATTCTCCGTGCCATTTCTGATAACCTTCATCAATCTGCATATATTCCATCCCATATGGTTTCAGAATACGGGATGCAAACTCAGCATTACGCACAACTTCATCCTCAGTGATATGTTCATATGTAAAGAACCAGTTGCACCATCCATTTACAATCGAATTTACACGTGCTTTATTAAGCTTTCCTATAATTTCAGCATATCCTTCAAGTGCCGAATAGGTGTCGCTTCCAATATAAAGAACAAAACGGTTGGACCTGACCTTATTGCCTGCTCCAAGAATAAAACCATCAGCTAAAGCTGATTTAGCAATCAATCCGATCGTATCCCCTTTTCCCCGTTTTGCAGAAATCATACCCTGTGCTGTCAGATTTTCAACGGCACCAACAGCAATGCCTTCATGGTCATATCCGCTGAATAAACCAATATTCCACCAGCTTTGTCTGGTATTATTATGCACGATATTAAAGTCAGTTACTTCTCCCGGATTATAATACATGGGTCCGTTTGTAAGCAGTTTTGATGTCAGTGGCCAGTACAGGGCCCCTCCAGTTTCATCACAGGCACAAACAGGTTCAATACTTTTAAGAATAATAGGGTTTGAAGAACGGTTAATGCATTCAGCTTCAATAAAAACTGAATGAAGATTCCTATAGAGGGATATCTCAAGGTTAAAATCAATCTTTGTATCTGACACTGAAGAGTTAATCGTTATCTGGACTCCTTCACCCAGCTGATCATTTATTTTTGCTGATCTTATAGAATGTCTGAAGGAGGATTGACTGGCGGAAATATATCCCTGATTTGTCAGTGCACGTAAAATAGATCCTGACAGAAATTTATCACCATTCGTTCGGTTTATGTCGAGTCGGCCGGTTTTAGTATCGAATGAAACTAAGAAATAATCATTATTAAAGATTTGAGATTTTGAAATGCCGGAAGGGTCTAATAAATCTAAGCTTCCTGCCAGAGGCAATGCTATTCCGGCTGCCTGCAGCTTTATTAAAAAATCTCTGCGGTTTAATGTTCCTCTCTTTTTCATAATCATTGGATCTGAATTGCCAATTAATTTATTGATTCATTAAAGTCCACTACCAGATGGCTCATAAAGCTATCTTAAATTCTGGTTCCATTAACAGTTAACCAGTAGGATAAGATTGCTTAATCGTGCCTTTTCTGTTTAATAAATGAAGCTATTTTGTGGACATTTTCAATCCAAACACCATTGGCAGGGTCTTTTGCATATTTGCAGATTGCCTCAATAGTTTTTAGCTGCGAGGTCTGGAATCCTTCTTCATTCATTTCATGTCCTGCCAGGATCAGCCAGTATCCATTTAACTTTACCGTCTCAATTAACTTCAGAACCTGTTCAAAAGATTTTCCATCAAGTTCTGTCCCATTCAGCTGGGAGAGATCACAAAATATGGGATCATTGGGAGCCTCATTAAGCCAGCCCCTTCCACTTTCAAACAATAATGAGATCATGGGCACATAACTCTGCACATTTATTCCTCTTCCAATAAAGGTTTGTCCGCACGGATATGCAAATGATAAAGGTTGAATGCCCAGCGTTTCTCTTATGAACATGCTTGCTGAATCCAGCTCATCCTTCATCTTCTGAAGAGTATATTCTTCAAGAGCTTTGTTCTTCGACCAGGCGAAATTTCCAGAACAGGGATGATTAAGTGAATGATTCCCGATATCATGACCGTTAAGAACAGCCAATTTCCATTTATCGAGCTGTTGCATCATGCTTCCGGGCGAAACGTAAAACGTGGCTTTTACTCCATATTTGTCAAGTAGCGGGATGCCGGTATCAATCTGTGAAAGACGTGCATCGTCGAATGTCAGGCTCAGGGCCATTTTTTTACCTTCGGGCCAGGAAAAGTTCTGCTTTGTGACTGTCGGATTATTCGTGCCATATGTTTGACTAAAACATGTCCGGGGAATAAAGCTAAGAGTTGATGCAAAAAATACAATTGCTAAGTTTCTGAATCTTTTGTTCATTATAACAAGGAATTTCTGTCATATAAAAATAGCTGATTTTATTTAACCACGGATTAAACGGAGTTACACGGGGGGAAAATACTGAGTTTTTGAACTGTGCAACTCAAAGATAACTCAGTGCAACACTGTGGTTAAAATGGATTCATTTTTGTATTTTTATAGTATGTTTCATTTCATTAAGGATCAAGAAAATAATTTTAGATGGAGGAGAAAGTTCTTTACAAGATTCATGTAACAGGATATGTTCAGGGAGTGGGATTCCGTTGGCGTACCTGGAGAGAAGCTGTGACCAGGGATATTAAAGGACTTGTCAGGAATATGTCTGATGGGAGTGTTTACATCGAGGCTGAAGGCACCAGGAAACAGCTTAAGGATTTTGTTGAATGGTGCAAAAAAGGTCCCGGTCATGTTGAATCTGTTACAGCAGATCCTTATCCTCCTGTTAATTATAAGGAGTTCAGGGTCGAACACTGAGATCTAATAAGATTGAAATTTTAACTAAAGATAAATATGAAAAAGCTTCTGCTTTTGAACCTATTCCTGGGTTTCACCTTTTCCCTCTTCGCACAGAAATATGGATTGACCTCCCCCGATGGAAAACTGACTACTGCAATTGAAATCGACAAGGGTATTTATGTTGCATTGGTAAAAGGGCGGACAACACTCATTAAGCTTGGGAACATTTCCGTTGAAAATTATTATTTAGCATCGAGGAACCCTGATTTTGAAGTGCAAAAAGTGATTCCACGTTCGGTTAATGAAGTGATTAAGCCTGAAATCCGAGAAAAAGCATCTATACTCACCAACTCTTATAATGAGCTGGAAATAAAATTCAAAAGGAAATATTCTATTACATTCAGGTTATTCAATGAAGGACTGGCATACAGGTATACAATATCGGAGAAAGACAGTCTGCGGGTTATCAGGGAGAATCTTGATCTTTATTTTGATGCAAGCGATTCATTAAGATTTCAGTCATCAGAGACTTTCAATTCCCCTTATGAAACACCTTATGAGCATGAAAAGATAACAGGGATCAAAGCCGGGAAGCTGATCAGCCTGCCTCTGCTCATAGAGAAACGCGACAGGCTTTTTGTGATGGTTACTGAAGCTGACCTGTACGATTATCCGGGGCTATGGTTTAAAGGAACAGGTCAGGCACAACTTTCAGCAATTAATCCTCCGATCCCCAAATCATTGACAAATACCGGCAGTGCATATGTCAGGAACCAGGTAGCCGGAACGTTTGATTATATCGCACAGGTGAAAGGCTCAAGAACCTATCCCTGGCGGATTTTCGCAGTTGCCACCGATGAAAAAGAGCTGATAACAAACAATATGGTCTATCTGCTTGCAGCACCATGCTTTATCAAGGATATTTCGTGGATAAAGCCCGGAGTGGTGATGTTCGACTGGTGGGCAAAAAACAATATTTATGGTGTTGATTTCAAAGCTGGAATTAACACCGAAACAGCAAAATACTTTATTGATTTCTGCGCCGAACAGGGATTCAGGTATTTCCTTTTTGATGATGGATGGAGCTTAAGGGATGACTTGCTGAAGCCAATCCCTGGATTAAACATTGATGAAGTTGTTTCTTATGGCAGATCGAAGGGAGTTGACATTATGCTCTGGATGGTATGGCACACGCTCGAAAGTCAATGGAACAAGGCGTTCGACCAGTTTGAGAAGTGGGGGATCAAAGGTATCAAAGTTGACTTTATGAACCGCGACGATCAGCCTATGGTGATGTTCTATGAGGCTGCTGCCCGCGAAGCTGCAGCACGGAGGATGGTGGTTGATTTCCATGGAGCCTACAAACCATGTGGGTTGAGCAGGAAATATCCGAACGTTCTGACCCGCGAGGCGCTTATAGAATTTGAATACAACGGCGGGACTGACTTTGACAACCCCGTTCATCATAATCTGCTTCCTTATATCCGCATGTTCCCGGGTCCGATGGACTATATTCCTGCAACCATGCGTAATTCAACGAAGGATAATTTCAGGGCTGTCAGCGATTATCCGATGGGGCAGGGTACACGGGCTCATTCAATGGCACTTTTTGTAATTCTAAGCAGCCCAATGACAATGCTTCCCGACTCACCATCGGATTATTATCGTGAAAAAGAGTGTACGGATTTTTTAAAGAAGATACCGGTTGAATGGGATGAGACACGTCTCCTTCAGGGCAAAATTGCAAAATATACTGTTCTGGCACGGAGGTCAGGCAATGAATGGTTTATTGGTGCGATTACCGACTGGAGCGGCCGAACCATTGAACTGGAGACAACTTTCCTGGCTCCCGGCAGTTACCGCTTCGAAGCAATCGAAGACGGAATAAATGCAAATTCAAGAGCCGAGGATTATAAAAAGGTTGTAAGAGATTTTCAGGCAGGGGATATTCTGAAACTCAATTTAGCTTCAGGTGGTGGATGGGTGGCTCGGATTACACCAGTTAAATAAATTACTTCTTTTCAATTACAACTCCTGAAGATTTGTATGAAAACACAGGTTCTTTTTTACTGTCGGGTTCATTTACTTTCAACAATTTAAATTTTGCTCCCGTGACATCATCAAGGACCACTGCGGTTCTATAGTCTTTTTTCGAACAAGAGAGATTCACATTTTCGAAACTTATCCCGCTTGCATGACGAATATAAAAACCCCAGGCAGGAAGCTCCCTGAACATTGAGAATTCCGGATAACTGGCTGCCATTTCAGGCACTTTGTCAAGCTCATCAAGTCCTACCTTTGCGTATAATGGGTTGCCTCCTCCCGGGTAATGGATCTCAATATTCTTCAATCTGATATTTTCAATTTCAGCATCAGGCATCCCAACTATTGAAGAGGGTGAAATATTCCGGGGAAGGTCTTCAACCGGACCTTCATAATTATAGCCTGCATCCGGTTTTGTTGCCGGGACTTCAGCATAGACGTTTGAAATAGAAATATTGCTCATTTTCCCTTTCTTTCCAGCCCTCCGTTCGCCTATCCTCAGAAAGATCACATTCCCGGTGTTTATTGATCGCAGGCTGTCGACGACTACATTTTCGACAATTCCTCCGTCGACAGCAGCAAAGGTTATAGCTGACCTGTAGGTGTCAAATACGAGATTGTTAATGATTTTAATATTCCGGAATCCTCCATATGATGCAGTGCCAAATTTGATGCCATTGGCGCTTGTCCGAACAGTATTGTTGTGAATGTAAACATTCTGGCATATGAAGTCAGCTGAGTGCGATTTCAGACATATTCCGTCATCGGCCGAATCAAAGTAGGAATTTGTGATACTTACCGAGTCGCAGTCAACAATGTCAACGCCGTCATTATTCCAGTATGATTTGCTGTCGACCGTAATACCATCGATAACGACATTCCTGCACTGGTCATACTGCTGGTTCCAGCTTCCGGGGTCTTTCAGAAGAATACCACGGATGACAACATTTCTGCATCCACGGAAATAAATATTCTGTGGACGGATTGTTTCTCTTGGCCGGTCATATCTAAGAGCATCGCTAATAACACCTTTCTGGATCAGATCGACAAGATTGGAGGCAACTTCGAATCCACGTCCGTCAATTACCCCTTTGCCGGTAATACCAATATTCTGCTGATTAAGAGCAAAGATCAGTGCTGTCCAGTTGTTATTCATTTCATAATCCAGAGGATTTAATGAACCTGCAAGTATAGCTCCTTCCTCGAGCTGAATCGTGACATTTGACTTAAGATAAAACGTTCCTGTTAGGTATCGTCCAACATAAAATACAAGCCGGCCTCCGCCATTTTCGCTTATATAATCTATGCCTTTCTGGATGGAGTTTGTGTTCATTGTGGTCCCGTTCGATTTGACACCAAACATGGAGGCATTGTAATCCTTCGCCTGGATCAGGATTGATGAAAAAATAAGGATCAGGATCAAAGTAGTTTTTGGTTTCATATTGTAGTTTTTGTGTCTTTAATAAACCCACCCCCCACCCCTCCCGAGAGGGGAGCTTACTTGTTTAGCCTTTAAACCGTTATGCCGTCATGCCTTAATATAAAGTAACCGGCCCGATCAGCCCCATCGATTGCAACGGTTGAATCTTGTTCTTTTCGTTTGTCCAATACTGGGCGATCGGATTATCCGTAAGCGATTTCATATAGTTACCCATAGTTGTTGTAACTTTTATTTCAATAAGATTATCTCCCCTGACAAGTTGTTCTCCTACCCGGAAGATCCTTCGGCCATACCATTTTACACCGCAATCCTTCCCATTGACTTTCAGTTCTGATATGCCATATACCTTCCCAAGATTTAAAAATGAAGGCTTAATATCTGTAATTACAATGTAATTACGGTAAGTTATTGTTCCTGCAAAGTTCACAAAATCAGGAAGATCCTTAACGTCAACAAGTATATCAGTATTAAAAGCTTTTACCGATCCGTCGCGACAGTGACTGAACTCAAGGCCCCATCCATTCATTAAAGTTTTTGCCAATGGACTACCAGAAGGCAAAGGATTCCAGTCGGGACCTTTCTTCTGCTTATCAAATATGAACAGAAATGAATCGGCAGGACCCATATCCAGATTCATGCTGTTGTCCTTCCCAAGAGTTATTCTATATCTTTTACCGTCTTCAGGATCCCATACCCAGCCCTGCTTATTCCTGATAATATTATCCGGGAATGTGATATTAGTCCTGTGCGAATTATGAATATGTGAATTGATAATATAAAAGATCTCTGATCCGTCATCCGCCTTATAGTGGTTCTGCATAACATAAGGATCTGGATTCTCGATAGAGATATACGGGGCAATATTGTATTTTTTTTGGATCCCTCTGTACCATCCTATAAAATCCTTGTCAGGTCTCTTAAGAAGAATAAACCGGTCGGGAAATGATTTCATCTTCTCTATTATTGATAATACCTCTTTATCCCTGGTTTCAAAATCCTTCCATCCTGGCGACTTTGAAGGATAAGTCTCAATGCAGAATACTCTTCCGCCTGAAGCGACGAAATCATAAAGCTTCTTCACGGTGACTGTACTCAGGCTGTCAACCTGAACAAGAAAAACTGTATGATATTTTTTGGGACCGTAATTCATGATACCGTTTTTCATTTCAGCGTCTCCAATCACATTTTGAGACACATAATCACAGCCATTACCATTTTTGTTTATGGCTTCCCAGACAAGAGTGAAATAATCGACATTTGTAATTGAAGGAAAGGGTTCCATCTGTGAACCAATATTGCTCCACATATCGTCATTCGGAGGGAGTATGGCAATATCAGTACACATTGTTACATTTTGAAGCAATGCCGACAGCCTGCCTTTATATTCATTGTACAAATGAAAGTAAGGCCACCAGGTATTATTTTCATTATAGTAACCACCATACCTCAGCCATCCCGGGTATGGAGCTTCGGGTGGAGAGTAGTTGAATCCGTGGAAGACAGAATGCGTTACTCCGGTTATTGCACTCTGGTCGCCGCCGATCTTAAGATTTTCAGGTGTAGTATTGAATACAGTATAAGTATCGGTCATCTCTTCACAGCTGACCAGCCGCTTTCCTGTAAGGTTGGCTGCGGATGAGACATACTTGCAGATCATTGTATATGCCCTTCCCCTTCGGTAATCGTCCTCGGGCATCTCTTCCCCCACCTTGTGCTTAAGCCAGTTCGTAGTCCATGATTCAGATTCAGGGATATCATAATAAAAACTACTTTCCAGAGGAAAAAAATTCCTTCCATAGGCCTGTGCACGGGACTTCACATTCAATCGCCTGCACCAGTCTACATAAGTTTTTATGAAGCGTTCCTCAAGCAGTTCCGCTTTTGTCATCTCGAAATCGTACCTCATCCTATGGATCATGTTTTCAATTTCAGGAGACATTGATACTCCGTATTTAAAATCGGTCACATTCCCCATTGTCCCTGTTTTAAAAAGGATGAATGGCAGATACTCTGAAAGGTCGTATCCCTTCCTTTCTCTGAATTCCTGAAGCATATCAAATGTCCAGTTGGATCCTTCAAGTTCCATGCTGTCGATAAACAATGCCCGGAGGTTTTCAGACAACGGACCGGTCCTCTTTTCAATTGAATCCGACATACGGTTGAGGTATCGTTTTAGAAATGCAATGTTATAATGATTTAATACCGGTCCGGTGGCTCCAGGAGCTCCATTTATCACCTGCATGAATCCACTGATCTTTACCAGTGCATACAAAGCAAATTTTCCATCAGGAACAGATACCTTTTGTACCTCTTTGTCGAGATCCCGGTTCAGGGAAACAATCTGATTAATATCGGTCAGGGGATCTGGAACCAGATTCAGTGAAAGCAATTCCATGGTTCTTCCGGGGAAAGGAGAGCTTATCGCCGGATCAGCCTCCCTGAAAATCTCAAACTTTGATATCTCATAATCAACTGGTCCTTTGATCTTTTTTACAGCTATTACAACTATCTGGGCACGTTCTTCACCCTCCAGATATTCCGCACCAAAAGGCCAGCCTGAGCCTACTATCAGATCACATGTCATCCCCAGAGACTTTGCCTCATCAAAGACAACCTTCAGCATATCTGTCCATTCGTCGCTGAGCCATTTTAACGACGGCTTGCCAAGATCATCGCCATCAAAACGTGTCGGGAATTCAATTGGATTTATCTCCACGCCGCCAATTCGGACATCTTTTAATAACCTTAGTTCCCTGACAAGCTCCTTAGTCTCTACCTTATTCCCGTTCCACCACCAGCGGACAAAAGGATGATATTTAAGGTCAGGATTGTTGAAGAGTTCATACAAATCACCAGAATTGTTCAACTCAGTTTTATTATGAGCTTGAGAACTGAATACAGGAATTTCCAGGGTTAACAGTGAACCTGAAGTCAGCAGTGCACCTTGCGAAATGAATTTTCGTCTGTTCATTTTAATAAAATCTGAAATTAAACATTTAACTTCATATAAGATATAAGAAACCATTTGGATAATAATATTCATTTAAATTTCCAGAATATGAAAATGCAAAAACTCACTCGTCGTCAGGCAATTACTGTATCATCTGCAAGCTTTGCAGGGATAATGCTTGGATTTCCTTTCAGATCATTCGGGATAAATCACGCCCACCAGCTTAAAAAGCTCGCTTTGAACGGAGGAGAGAAAGTCCGTACAGCCTCCTGGCCCCAGTGGCCATACTGGGATCGGTCAGCAGAACCCGGGATACTTGAAATGTTCCGTTCGGGCCGATGGTGGCGTGGCAGCGGTGAATATGTTGCGGAATTTGAAAAGAAATATGCTGAGCTTATGGGAGCAAAACGATGCCTGGCGACAGCAAGCGGTACTACAGCACTTATGACTTCCCTCCATGTACTCGGAGTGGATGCCGGTGATGAGGTACTGGTTTCACCATACACATTTATTGCAACTTACAACGTGATCTTTGAGAGCAAAGCCCTGCCTGTTTTTGTTGATACCGATCCGGAGACATTTTTGATTGATCCAAAAAAGATTGAGTCAAAGATCACCGACCGGACCGTTGCAATCGTTCCCGTGCATATTTACGGATTACCTGCCGACATGGACGGAGTGAATAAAGCGGCAAAAGCCCGTAATCTAAAGGTTATTGAAGATGCCTGCCAGGCATGGCTTGCTGAATACAAGGGAAAAAGGGTAGGTTCACTTGGGGATCTTGGATGTTTCAGCTTCCAGAATTCGAAGCATCTTGCTTCCGGCGAAGGAGGAGCAATTCTTGGCAATGACGAGGATATTATGGACCAGTGCCACGCATATCATAACTGCGGCCGACCTTACGGCAATATGAAAAGACTTCCGGGCAATCCTTATAATGGTATGAATTACAGGATGCAGCAATCGCAGGCACTGATCCTGATGTCGCAGATGAAGCGTATAGAAAAGGATAATGATATCCGGTTATCAAATGCTCTTTATCTCGACAAAAGGCTTAAAGAGATCCCGGGAATAATTCCATACAGGCTGGCTGATGGCGCAACGCGTGCTGTTTATCATATGTATCCATTCAGATATATAAGTGAGGAGTTCAACAACATTCCCCGGGATAAGTTCCTGAAAGCGCTGAATGCCGAAGGAATTCCATGCAGTAGCGGCTACGGCAGACAGAACAATGATGGACTGATTGAAGAACAGCTTAATTCAAAGGGATTTAAGAGGTTGTTTCCGGAATCAAGGCTAAAGCAATGGCGTGAAGAAAACCTGCTTCCAGGCAACGACAAGCTATGTGATCAGGCAGTTACTTTTTACCAGAGCATTTTATTGGGGAGCAAATCCGATATGGATGATATTGCAGATGCAATCACTAAAATCTATGAGAACAGGAATTCGCTGGTATGATAATTTCTAATTTTATATATTTACCCTGATTACTGTTCAATATGAAAGTCAATAGAGTAATTTTCGCAGCATTTATATTCGTTCTGCTCATTGGTTGCAGGCATAAACCTGTTAATGAAAAGCTTGTCAGCGGAGCCGACTCCCTTGGCAGAATAGCAGAAAGGATTGCATTGGATTTTCCGTTCACGGAGAGCGAGATCAATCAGCAGCTGAAGGAAAAGATCGGAACATTTACTGCTGAAGAAAAGGCTGACTGGGAAAATAGAAACTGGCTGGAATGGAAATTGGTAAACGGGAAAAAGAGATACTTCAGCAGGGCTGTTTCGAATCTAAACCTGATCATGAGGTTTAATAATCATAGGGCGGAACGGGACAGTATTGAAGCCCGCGACCCTGAGCTTATTTCGAGGAATAGCCATACACAGAAAATAATCAAATCCTCAGGAGAGGATGCAGAACCGGTAATTCCGGTGAACCTGACAATAAATTACACATTAACTGTAAATCCCGATGCAGTGCCTGCAGGGGAGACTGTAAGGTGCTGGCTTCCATACCCTAAGGAGAACCACCTGCGTCAGCAAAATGTAATGCTTCTTTCAACATCATTTAAAAACTTCATTTTAGCTTCGGATTCTGCCACCCACAGGACAGTTTATATGGAAGCAAAAGCTGAGAAAGGAGTTCCCCTGGTTTTTAAGGTATCATACAGCTATGAGTCAAGCGGCCAATATTTTAATCAGGATAACCTTGCTGATAATCCTTACAATAAAGGCTTAGCTTTTTACAGGAAATATACCACTGAGGAGCCCCCTCATATATGCTTCACCCAAAAAGTTAAGAATCTTGCCGACAGCATTGTCTCGCCTGATGATAATCCTGTTGAAACCGTGAGAAAGATATATTCATGGTTTACGGAAAATATCCCATGGACTGGAGCGCTGGAATATTCAATCATGCCGAGCATACCTGAATATGTAATTCATAACAGGAGAGGAGACTGTGGAATGCAGACCTTACTTTTCATGTCGATGGTCAGGTACAAGGGAATCCCGGTAAGATGGCAAAGCGGTTGGAAAGTACCGCCTGGTGCAAAAAACCTTCACGACTGGTGCGAAGTGTATTATGAAGGTACAGGCTGGGTGCCGGTTGACGTATCTTACGGACTTCAGTATTCGACAAGTCAGAAGATCCGGGAGTTTTTTATTTCGGGCATTGATTCATACAGGCTTATTATAAATGATGGTATCGCCGGCAGATTATTCCCTGAAAAGAAATTCCCCAGAAGTGAACCGTTCGATTTCCAGAGAGGGGAGGTGGAATGGAGTGGCGGGAACCTTTATTTTGACAAATGGGATTATGACATGGAAATACTTTATGATAAATGAAAATAAGTTTGGAAATTAACTTTAAGCTACTTGTGGCTGTATCATTTTCGTTGATCCTGGCATCGGGATGCAAACAAAAACCTAATGCAAATAATAACTATAAGAGTGACATAGATTCGATAGGTATCTTTTATGTGCCTGATCTCCGTGAAGGGATATTCGACGCAGAAATTATTTCCGGAGGTTCTGCCCTGACCCTTAAGGGTGAGACAAGTGTCCCGGAAGCAAAAGAAGCAATTATAGGTTTGCTTAACCAGGCAGGAGTTAATTTCATTGATAGCCTTAAGGTGCTTCCTGATACTTCTGAGATCAAAGAGACCTGGGGGCTTGTAAATGTAAGCGTATGCAACATAAGATTTTTCTCATCGTACGACGCTGAAATGGTTTCCCAGGCACTGATGGGAACACCGGTAAAAATATTAAAGAGAAATAATGGATGGCTCCTTGTTCAGACCCCCGATATGTATCTGGGATGGGTTGACAGTGATGCAATTGTGTTCACCAGCGTTGGAGGGCATGATATCTGGAAATCATCATCAAGGTTGTTCTACACAGGGAAGACCGGTGATATTTATTCTGACCGGTCAATGAACAGAGTGATTTCCGATATTGTTGCCGGGTGCATTCTTGAGGTGACCGGAAATCAAATAAGTGGCTATGAAGTGAAACTGCCTGACGGACGTATTGGATATATTCCTGTGGACAAAGCAATTCTTCTTGATCAGTTATCCGTTAAGACATTTCTTAATTCCACAAACCTTTTATCAACAGCAGAATCATTCATGGGAATACCATACCTGTGGGGAGGAGCCTCCTCAAAAGGGTTTGACTGCAGCGGGTTTGTAAAGACCATCTATTTTCTGAACGGAATAATCCTTGACAGGGATGCATCACAGCAGTTCCAGAACGGAATGAGGTTAAGAAGAGGCTCCTTTCCCGATTCGCTTAAAACAGGGGATCTGCTGTTCTTTGGTACCGCACGCCGGGGAAGGGCAAGAGCTACCCATGTCGGAATGTATATCGGCGATACGGAATTTATACATTGCTCAGGAATGGTGAAGGTAAACAGCCTCGATTCCACAAGAGTTAATTTCAGTCGTTCCAGAAGGGATACTTTCCTGGGAGTAAGGAGAATTATCGGAGCACCTTATGGCAAAGGAATTCAACCGGTTCTGGATCATGAATGGTACCGGCAACCAGAAACAAGTAACTAGTAACCAGCAACAAGATAATCATGAATAAAAGGGAATTTATTAAATACAGCAGTTATCTGATCGGAGGTACTTTTCTGGACGGACAGATTGCAGTTGCAGCACCCATTCTTTATCAAAAGAAAGGCAGAAAAAAGACCGGCAATAAACTTGAACTCAGGTTTACTCCTTTTACTCTTCAGCTTAAACATGCATTCACTCTTTCGACGAGTTCAAGGACCACTACTCCTGTTATGTTAACTGAAATTGAATATGACGGCATAACAGGATACGGTGAAGCATCAATGCCGCCCTATCTTGGAGAGAGCCATGAATCTGTTGCAAAATTCCTTTCATTGTTAAATTTTTCACAGTTCTCTGACCCATTTCTGCTTGTGGATATCCTCCAATATGTTGACGCTGTGATGCCGGGCAATTATGCTGCAAAAGCATCGATCGATATTGCCCTTCACGATCTGATCGGCAAGCTTGTTGGGGAACCATTTTACAGACTGTTCGGCCTTAATCCATCAAAGGCACCTCTTACAAGCTTTACGATCGGGCTCGATACTCCAGAAATAATAAAGCAGAAAGTCACTGAGGCTGAACCTTACAAAGTCCTTAAAGTTAAGCTTGGACGCGATAATGACAAGGAAATGGTTGAAGTTATCAGATCGCTCACCGATAAACCTTTATGCGTTGATGTCAACCAGGGATGGAAAGACCGTTCATATGCTCTCGATATGGCCGGATGGCTGAAGGATAAAGGAGTTCTTTTCCTTGAACAGCCTATGCCAAAGGAGATGAAAGATGATATCGCCTGGCTTACCCAAAAGAGTCCCCTTCCGGTTGTGGGTGATGAAGCGATCCAGAGTATTGCAGACCTTATAAACAACAGGGAAGTCTATTCCGGGATAAATATCAAGCTGATGAAGTGTGGAGGGTTAAATGCTGCGATGAAGATGATTAATTTGGCAAGGGCTTTCGGAATGAAAGTGATGATAGGATGCATGACCGAAACTTCATGTGCCGTAACTGCTGCGGCACAGCTTTCTCCTCTTGTCGACTGGTGCGATCTCGACGGAAATCTTCTGATAAGCAACGATCCGTTCGATGGTCTTAAGATCGTTGACGGCAAGGTGTCACTTCCGGAAAAACCGGGTATTGGAGTAACAAAAAAATAGTGAAATTATGAAAAAGTTTTTTATCGGCTGTTTGTTGACAATCTGCCTGACGGCTTCATCCATTGCGCAAAGTAACTATTCTGAAAAGCTTGACTCTATTTTGCCAGTCCGCGGATTTTGCATTTCTGCTCCCCAGCCGGCAGTTATACCGGAGTTTATTAAATTCATTAACGAAGAACTGGCAACCAGGAAGATCAACATTCTGATCCTTAGGGTAGATTATAATTATCAGTACGAAAGCCATCCGGAGCTCAGGGATTCAATCGCCCTTTCAGAACAGGATGTGAAAAAGCTCGTTGCCGTGTGCCGGAAAAACAATATAAGAATAATTCCCCAGGTTAACCTGTTGGGTCATCAATCGTGGGAGGAAAAGATCGGAAACCTGCTGCGGGTATATCCTGAATTCGATGAATCCCCTCTTGTTAAAATGCCCGAAAAACATGTCTGGCCAAATGCCGACGGATTGTATTGCAAAAGTTACTGCCCTCTTCATCCTGATGTTCATGAAGTTGTTTTTGCTATTGTTGATGAGATCTGCGATGTTTTTGAAGCAGATTCATTTCATGCCGGGATGGATGAGGTTTTCTATATTGGGCAAAAGGAGTGTCCGAGGTGTGCAGGCAGGGATCCTGCTGAGTTGTTCGCTGGTGAAGTGAGGACAATTCGGGATCACCTTGCTGCTGAAGGTCGAAAATTGTGGATCTGGGGAGACAGGCTGATTGACGGAAAGACCACGGGACTTGGCGAATGGGAGGCAAGTTATAACAATACATTCAGGGCGGTGGATATGATCCCCAGGGATGTGATTATTTGTGACTGGCATTATGAGCGTCCGGATCAGACTCCGGTTTACTTCGCGATGAAAGGCCTGAGTGTCGTTACCTGCCCATGGAGGATGCCAGATAATGCAGTGCTACAGTTACAGGATATGATTAAATTCAGGGAACACTCAACTCCGGAGATGAAAGAAAGATTTATGGGAATGGTACAAACAGTATGGTCAGGCGCAGGTCAGTTTCTTGATAGTTACTACGGAAGAAGAAAAGAAGAGGGGAAAAATACACCTGTTAGCTGTTTCAGAGCATTGTTTGGTGAGATAACGAAATTGGATAAATAATATTTAACCCCCTTTCTTATTTCCCCCAAGGGGGAAATGTTCAACGCGACAGACAGGTTCCATTGCTTTCAGCGAATGATTATCTGAAACGTTACAGGTACCTGAAACCATACACTTACAGCCTGACCATTTTGTCTGCCCGGTTTCCAGGATGGAAGTTTAGAAATAACCCTCAGAGCCTCCTCATCGAGAGAAGGATGTAAACCCTTAATTATTTCAGCCCTTTTTACCGACCCATCGGCTGCGACAACAAATTTTACATAAATCCTTCCCTGGATATTGTTTTCCAGGGCATCCAGCGGATAACTGGTATGTTCTGCGATATATTTCAGAAGTACCTGATTACCACCGGGAAAAACAGGCGGCTCTTCGACAAAAACGAGCGGCTCATCCTCCTCCTGAAAATCAGTTACAGGGGGAGCATAGATCAATGTATCAGTATTTTCAGTTACCTGTTCATCTTTCATAAATTTAACAGCATAATCATTTGACATGATTTTCGTAATCCCTGAAGTATCATCAGTCACCTTCGGTACGATATATTTAAATTGAGGAGGCTCCTTTAACGGCTTCACAGGTTCCGGAGGTGCAATATTATCGGGAGGGACAAAATTTTCGGGTCTTATTATTACATTGATCCGGGTATCAGACTTTGCTGTTACGACAGCAGGATCAAATATAAAAACAAGGATGAACGGAATTGAAAAGAGAGCGACTCCTCCAAGCAAAGAAAGGCTGGCTGCAGATCTGTATCTCCTACGGATGTCAAAGGCTCCGTAGTTTTTATTACGGTTCTCGAAGATGATCTCATCAAACCCGGGAACCTTTTGATCATTCCTCTTCATTTTTGACAGTTTTAAAGGTTGATAAAATTCCACAGGCAACCGAGTAATCCACAATGTCAAAGAAGAGAATAACTATTAAAATAAGAACAAAAAGAATGCCAATGATGTATTATATATGATGGATTATTGGTGATATAAGAAAAAGTTTTGCAGTTATGCGATTATACAGTTGGATTATTGTCCTGCACTCTTATAAGTTCTTGTCATTGAAGATGGGATGACAATAACAAAATCAGCTTTTCCGAGGGTTTCGTCTTCCATCTTATCGATATTGTCCTGCAAGATTGAAGTAATAGTCACAATTTTCAAACCCGGACGATATTTATTAAGATACCAGATTATTCCCATATAACTGTCGGAATGATAACTGCCGTTATAGTGAATAGCTGTTTGAGATGGCTGAAGGTAACTGATAATAGAATTGGCCATGGTGGCATCCTTTATAGCCTGAGCCTTGGGAAGGTTTTGATTAACATTTTTTGCCATGGGTCCGGCAATTTCACCACCCATTGAAAGCATATCCTTATAGCATGGTAGCTCCGGATCATATTCTACAGGGAGTGGTGCAATATAAACCAGTGCCCCCGGTGATAATTTCGATAAGGCTTCAAATCCTCCGGAAGCAACAACGGAGGCATATCTTCTTGGTATATTTGAGGCTACAAACTTCAATCCGTTCTCCCTGGCAAAACTCATAAGAGGCTTATAATCGGTTTTATAATTTGTCCATAATCTTGCTTCACTTTCAAAAGATGATTCCTTAATCGTACCAGTTAAATACTCATCAATCAGGAGCTGGTTATCGGTTTCGAACATTTCGGCTGCAAGTATAAGATTCTTTCCTTTAGCTGAATACAGGTCTTTTGTGATCTCAAATTCAAGCCAGTGGGCAATAGGATTATCATGGAGTTCTCCAAAGAAAACAACATCAGCTTTCAGTGATGCCTTCAGGATATCTCCATAATCAGCTTTTCTACCTTCACCGGTAAAGACTTTGTAGGCATAATTCTCCTGTGCAGTAAGATTCAGGGCAAGGAAAATAAAAAGAAACATTAGTGCAGATTTCATATAATGGAAAAAATAGTGGCGGGGCTTTCTGAGCACAAAGGAAGCAAAAAACCAAATGAGAATATTACTCATCACTTTTAACAGGGAAATATGATAAATATGGTAAAAGATTCTTCGCTTCACTTCGTTTCACTCAGAATGACATTTACTTTTGAAATTGGAGCTGTCTCAGAAGTCCTCTGTGGACCTCTGTGGAAACTCTGTGATCTCTGTGTAAGTTCTTAATTATTTGTTACACAGAGTGCCACAGAGAAGGGACAGAGAGATACATAGTAAGCATTATACATTATTTCAGTCCAAACCTGTAGCTGAATTTGACAAGAAAAACATTTTTAAGGGTGTAATTATCGTCGTCCCTGAAGAGATCGTGGCTGAACAGATCACCCATATTATTGAAATAGTCCATTGTACCAGAAGGATTATACCCGCTTCGTGTCTGGTTCCAAACAAGGTAAACAGTTGAACCGGGAGAATATTCCCATCTGAAAACCATGTTCGAAAGAAACTCCTGGACATTGAAATCACGTTTCCCAATACTATAGTCAAAATCGCCGTCCAGGTTTTCATCTATTTCATAAGAATCGCTCGTTTCCGTTATCTCGTTCCCGGAATAAACATGGAACCGGTCCTTGTAAGTGTCGTCCATTGGATTGAGGATATACTTATGATCATAGTACTTTCCTGTGGCAATGAATGGCTGACCCCAGTATTGCAATGTAAGATCAGGAGTAAGGTTGAAATTGACCCTTAAGGAGGCGCTAATAGTTTTTCTGTCAATGCTTGCAAATATATATCTGTCACTACCATTATTTGAATTCAGGGTAACATACTGAAGTTCGCTGAATGACTTGGAATATCCTGGAGAAAGTGTAATCCGGAGTAGGTTAACAGGTTTATAGGTTACTCCGATTTCGGTATAGGTGCTTTTAGAATAATCCTCAAATCCCTTGTTGATATTAGTGAAAAAGTTGAATTCAAGCTTCTTGCGTGAATCAGTCTGGAAGCCAATGCGTCCATTTACTGTTCCCGGGGTTTTCATCATAGGTCCGCCGCGAAGCATTCCTGTTGATAGAGAACTTGTATTGAGATTACCTCCTCCAAATACAAACCAATAATTCTTTAAGCCGATATTTATGTTTGTATTTATCCCTTTGCCAACATTATCACCTCCAAAGTTCCATGTTGAAAAGAGACTGCCATTAATATTCAAAGTCCTGTAAATACCTTTTGGCTCCCATTCTTTATAGCTGCCCCATAATATCGCCAAGATCTGATCGGCTGTTTGCATATAACCCAGGTCGTTTAGCTCAAAGCCCGGCGTTTTCCATGAAAGTGATCCAAGAAGGTTAACATGGCCGTCGAGTTTCATTAACTGGACCCTTCCTCCTGAACCAAGGAGCGAGGTCCGGTTGGGATCAAGTTCCGTATAATCGTTGTCAGGCCTCTGAAAATATCGGGCTGAAGATCTCTGGGTATTTTCAAGCGCTTCTTTTGACCCATTGACCTGACTTAAGGCAGTATTAAGATTGAACTGCCATTTTTTGTCCTTGAAATACTGGGTAAAATCAATACCGCCACTGTATGCCGATTTATGCATAAACTGTCCAAGGTTCTCATCCAGATTCCTGTTTGTGCTTGTCAGGATTCCCCCGAATATAGTATTCCCTTCTTTAATGTCTTTCTGGACCCTTCCTACAAAAAAATTTGTAAGAGGTTCAACTGTTTCATAGGTTCTGTCGCCATTATGGCTGATTTCTGCTTTCTCTTCAGCAGTTAAAGCTTCTACAAAACCAACTGAAAGTCCGTTCTGGGTCTTACCTGAAAGTTTTGCTGCTCCAAGAATTGTGGAAGCGACAGGGATGTCGGCATATATTCCGGTGCCAAGATCCGGACTACCCTGCGGCCTTCTGCCTATACGCCTTGAATAGAACAGGTTATCATCATCATCTTCTCCGTCGCCTATTCCAAATGAGAAACTGGTTATATTCTTTCCTTCAACGAAAAATGGTCTCTTCTCACTGAAGAAAGTCTCATATGCCGTCAGATTCACCTCTGACGGGTCCGCCTCAACCTGGCCGAAGTCAGGATTTATAGTGAGGTCCATTGTAAGATTGTTTGTAACACCTATTTTGGCATCTACGCCGCCATTGAATTTATAATTCCTTCCTTTTTCCTTAAATGGATTTCCAGGTTCAGTCTTAAATGTTTCTATTTTTCCTACAAGATATGGAGTTACATCAAGGATCTTTCGTGGTTTGATCTGTTCAAGCCCCGACAGGTCTCCGAAAAGGTGTACCAATCCGGGTGCATCTGCCGGAATATGCTGCCAGAGACTTTGTTCATTCTTTCTGTATAGCAATCTTATCATGTCAAATCCCCAGGTATCGCCCGACTTTTTTTCAAACCTGACCTGACTGAAAGGGATCTTCATTTCAGCAATCCAGCCTTCATCATTTATTGAAGTCTTTACCCACCAGTTTGGATCCCATGAAGAATCCTCATTCATCCCATCATTTGTAAACATCTGATCATATTTGACTCCACCAGAACTGACGCCGAAGAAAAATGCGGTACGCAGATCATGAAAACTGTCAAGGAAAATCCCTAAGAGATCGCCATCAACATTATCGCGCCTTGTCATCCTTCTTATTATACTATCGGGACTTGTATCAAGAGCTTTGAAGGCAACATAGAGGTTATCTTCATCAAACAGGATCTTGAATTCTGTCTTCTGGGATGGCTCTTTCCCGTTGTGGGGATTATATTGTGTAAAGTCATCGATCCAGGTACCCTGCTTCCATGTTTCATCGTCGAGAATCCCGTCTATTTCAGGTACGACTGTCAACTTCTCAGCTTTGTACTGCTTTTTTTCCGGTGTCTGGCCAGTAATTATTGGAAATATCAGTAAGAGCACAAACAAGAGGAACGGATTCCTTTTCATTTTAAGATGAAGTTAAACACAGGGTTTGAATCAATCCATCCTTATTATTTCAGTCCAAACCTGTAGCTGAATTTGACTAGAAAAACATTTTTCAAAGTGTAATTATCATCATCCCTGAAGAGCTGACGGTCAAACAGGTCTCCCATATCATTCAGGTAATCCATTTTACCAGTTGGATTAAAACCGCTTCTGGTCTGGCTCCATACAATGTAAACAGAGGAACCCGGAGAATATTCCCATCTCACAACAAGGTTGGAAAGAAATTCCTTAACATTAAAGTCGCCAGTATCGAAGGTGTAATCAACTGTCCCATCCAGATTTTCATCGATCTGATTGTAACCATCCTGAGGTGTCAGTTCACCATCAGAATAGACATGGAACCGGTCGGTATATTTATCTGCAACAGGATTCAGGATATATTTATAATCGTAATACCTGCCTGATGCCACGAATGGCTGGCCCCAGTACTGTATGGTTAGATCGGGGCTGAGATTCAGGTTTACTCTTAAAGATGCATTTATTGTTTTCCTGTCAATGCTGGAGAATATGTACCGGTCATCCCCGTCCATGTTTTTCCGGGTTACATATTGAAGCTCACTAAATGATTTTGAATAGCCGGGGCTCAGTGATATTCTAAGGTAGTTGGTTGGTTTGTAAGAGAATTCGAAACCTATGTTGTTGTTTGCGTAATAATTTTCGAACCCCTTATTGAAATTTGTATAGAATTCCAGTCCGAGCTTCTTCCTGCTGTCGGTCGAAAAGCCAATTCGTGCATTGTATCTTCCGGGTGCCTTCATTGTTGGTCCTCCGCGAAGCATGCTGGGATCCATGGAACTTGTCGCAATATTCCCGCCTGTCCATACGCTCCAGTAATTTTTAAGGGTCATATTTGCATTACCTTCAAGTCCGGTTTGGACCCTTACTCCGCCAAAATTATAAATTGTATATAGGTCACCATTTATATTGAACCTCCTGTATATTCCCTTTGGTTCCCACTGATTATAACCTGCCCAGATGATTGGCATGATCCTGTCGGCCTGCTGTAAATAACCCAGGTCATTGATCTCAAATCCGGGTGTTTTCCATAATACAACCCCCATCAGGTTTAAATGTCCGTTCAGCTTGCCGACCTGAATCTTTCCTCCTGATCCGGTCAGAGATGTACGATCCGGATCATATATTGCATAATCTTTGTCCGGACGCTGAAAGTAATGTGCTGATGATCTCTGTGTTATCCCGATAGCTTCTTTTGTCCCGGAAACCTGGCTTAAAGCAGTATTAATGGTGAGCTGCCATTTTTTATCCTTAAAGTACTGTGTAAAATCAATTCCTCCCGAGTAAGCATCCTTATGCATAAAATCGCTAAGATTTCCTTCCAGAAACCTGTTGGTGCCTGTAAAAATACCACCTACAATAGTTTTGCCCTCATTAAAATCCTTCTGGACTCTGCCGACAGCATAGTTTGTAAGCGGTTCAACTGTTTCATAAGTTCTCTCCCCATTGTTATCAATTTTAGCTTTACCTTCACTGGTTACAGCTTCTACGAAACCGACTGATAATCCGTTCTGTGTTTTTCCCGTGAGCTTTGCTGCTCCTATAATCGACGTAAAATTTGGTACATCTGCATACATCCCTTCCTCGAGGCTCGGATAACCCTGCGGCCGCCGGCCGATCCGCCTGGTGTAAAACAGATTGTCGTTGCCGACATCACCATCGCCTATTCCGATATTAAAATTGGTGATATTCTTCCCCTCGATGAAGAAGGGTCTTTTTTCACTGAAAAATGTTTCGTAAGCCGAAAGGTTTACCTCAGACGGGTCAGCTTCGACCTGGCCAAAATCAGGATTAATTGTCAGGTCCATTGTCATATTGTTTGTTATTCCGATCTTGGCATCTATTCCTCCGTTCAGCCCGTATTTCTTGCCTTTTTCCATAAACGGATTTCCAGGTTCAGCCTTGAATGTTTCAAGTTTTCCGACAGTATACGGAGTGATATCAAAGATCTTTCGGGGTTTGATCTGTTCAAGTCCGGCAAGCTCTCCAAATAAATGTACCAGACCAGGAGCATCTTTTGGCATATGCTGCCAGAAACTTGTCTCGTTCTTTCTGTACAGGACACGTGCTACCTCTAGTCCCCAGATATCGCCTGAATTCTTTTCAAATCTCACCTGGCTGAAAGGGATCTTCATTTCAGCTACCCAACCTTCATCATTTATCGATGTCTTTACCCACCAGTTGGGATCCCATGAGGAGTCCTCGCTTTCCCCATCGTTGGTGAACATCTGGTCGTACTTGACACCACTTGCGGTTATCCCGAAAAGGAATCCGGTACGGAGATCATGAAAACTGTCGAAAATGATCCCTACAAGATCTCCATCAGGATTATCACGTCTGGTAAGCCGGCTGACAATACTGTCGGGACTTGTATCATAAGCCTTGAATGCAGCGTAAAGGTTGTCATCGTCAAAAAGGATCTTAAATTCGGTTCTTTGAGAAACCTTACCGCCGTTATATGGTTCGTACTGGGTAAAATCATCTATCCAGCTTCCTTCTTTCCAAGCCTCATCATTAAGAATGCCATCGATTGCAGGTGCAGTCGTAAGTCTTGTTGCCTTGTACTGCTTTTTTTCAGGCGTCTGTCCAGTTACGCCTGGCAGGATCATCAGCAAGACAATCAGGGTGATATTAATTCTTTTCATGTACATCGAAATTTTCATGGTTTGATTTAAAGACGCATAAGAACTAAAACTGATGCAAAAAAACGTTATTAAGAATTATTTTAAATTAAAATATATGACCTATTAATATGAATAAATGACTGATTATTAAACAGAGCAAGAGTTTCTTTGCTTCACTTTGATTCGCTCAGAATTACACTCTTGATTTGATGGGTAGGAGGTGTCTATAAAGTCAAAATCCATTAACCCTGCCTGACGGGAGGCAGGCGCAAAGGTCGCTAAGATTTTGCGCCAAGTTCGCAGAGGGCTAATTGTTAAGGTTTTGGCTTTGCGTTCTTTGGGATAACTTTGTGTGCTTTGCGGTTAAAAAAGACTTATTCAACATCCCTGGTTATCAAAAAAATCCCTGTCATTCCGAGCGTCGAGGAATCTCCAAAATATAATCGGACATTGAGTCAATCTTTTTAAGACCTTTTAGAAGTATTTATCCCCTATATTGAATAGTGAAATTATAAAATATATATCTTAGACTAAAATCTTAGGACCATGGTTTCACGCAGATCGTTTTTAGCAAAAAGTGCTGCCTTCACGGCGGCAGCAATAATTTCTCCTTCGGTTCTGGGCCGTAATATATACGCCTCAGGAATTTCTCCCCTTAACGGTAAGAAAGTGCTTTTCGTCTGGGGGGGATGGATGGGTCATGAACCTGATAAATGCCGCGATATTTTTGTTCCATGGATAAAATCGGAAGGAGCAGAGATAACTGTGTCTGATACTCTGGAAGCATATACAAAGTATGATTTACAGAAAGACTTTGACCTGATAGTGCAAACCTGGACAATGGGAACAATAGAAGGTAAACAGGAAAAAGCTCTGGAGGATGCAGTTAAAAACGGAACTGGCCTTGCAGGGTGGCATGGTGGCCTGGGAGATTCCTTCAGGAATAATACCGAATACCAGTTCATGGTTGGAGGTCAGTGGGTGGCCCATCCGGGTGGCGTAATTGATTACAGGGTAAATATTGTGGATCATAAGGACCCTGTTACTAAAGGGCTTGCTGATTTTGATATGCATTCAGAGCAATACTATGTTCATGTTGATCCAAATATAAAAGTTCTTGCAACGACAACATTCAATGATAAAAGTGCTGACTGGATAGGTGGGAATGTTATCCCTGTGGCATGGAAAAAATTCTACGGAAAGGGAAGGGTATTTTATTCGTCATTAGGTCATGTTGCTGCTGACTTCAGTGTGCCGCAGGTTCTTGAGATACAGAAACGTGGAATTCTGTGGGCTTGCATGAGCAAGTATGAACCTGCTGACGAGTGGAAGCAGCCGGTTTACAGCAATGGGAAGAAAAAATAACTCTGCATAAGTATTAGATGCCCCTAAATCCCCTAAAGGGGACTTAAAAAATTATTCTTAGAGCCCCCTTTAGGGGGTTGGGGGCAAATAATTAGTCATAGAGTTTTATAAACTCATATGAGTTTCCTGTATATTCCAGAAATTTAAGGAAATCGGATTTAGAGACGACGATGGTTGCCGTATTTACATTGGGATGAAATGCAAGGCGA
Source organism: uncultured Bacteroidales bacterium (assembly GCA_963701745.1). Lineage (GTDB taxonomy): Bacteria > Bacteroidota > Bacteroidia > Bacteroidales > VadinHA17 > LD21. The sequence goes on from CAVPBE010000001.1 coordinate 255,698, forward strand.
TCGAATTCACTCAGCTTTTCATCAATGAACAGATGGACATGTTTTTCTGAATCATTTATCAGTCCGAAGGGGGAGACTGACCCGGGTTCAACCCCAAGGTATTTCATAAGTCGCTGATCTGAAGCAAATGAAAGCTTCCCCTGATGAAGCCGCTTTTCCAGGTCATGGATATCAAGCTGACGCAGATGTTCAAGGATCACAAGGTAATGCCTGTCTCCCTTATGATTCCTGAAAAAGATATTTTTACATCTTCCTGAATTATAATCTTTCCAGTGGATCTTTGCATCACCAATTGTAGCAAGTGGAGGATGCTCATGATAATCAAAGATTATTGCAAGCTTATCCAGCAGTTCATAGAGTTCAATTTGTCCTTTCATTATATAAACAAATCATCATTATCCTTAGGGATATAACCAGTATCCTCCTGAAGGTTTTCCTTTTTGCAGGCTTCTACCGCAAGCCGGTCGCAAAGCTCATTTTCAGGATTGCTGGCATGTCCTTTTATCCATACAAATCTTACCTTATGGTTCCTATAGACCTTTAGAAACCTTATCCATAGGTCAGGATTCTTTTTCTTTTTGAAAGCCTTTGATTCCCACTGGAAAACCCATCCCTTTTCGACTGAATCGGCAACATATCTTGAATCGGTATATATTACAACGCTGCTTCCGGGAATCTTTAAAGATTCAAGGCCTGTAATCACAGCCATAAGTTCCATCCGGTTGTTCGTAGTGAGACTGAAGCCCTCTGATTTTTCAAGACGGTGCTTTCCTGAGATCAGTACAACCCCATATCCGCCTTTCCCCGGATTTCCACTGGCTGCACCATCGGTATAGATAGTTATTTCATTTGCCATTAATTAATGCAATTCCTGTATTTGTGAGGAAGAGTTTAATTGCAATTGAGAGCAGGATTACGCCAAAAACCTTTTTCAGTATCTGGAGTCCGCCCTTGCCAAGGATCCTTTCAAACCTGGAAGTCAGTCGCAGGACAAGATAAATGACAACCATATTGAGTGCTAAAGCAATGAAAATATTTATAGTCTCATATTCAGCTTTCAGCGAAAGTATAGTAGTGATTGAACCTGCACCGGCTATCAGGGGGAATGCTATCGGGAATACTGCACCGCTCCCCTGCGCTTCCTGTTTAAAGAGTTCGATACCAAGGATCATTTCCATTGCTATCAGAAAAATGATGAAAGAACCTGCTATTGCAAATGATGATACATCGACTCCAAAAATTCCAAGCAAGGGACTCCCTATAAATAAAAATGCAAGAAATATCAGGAAAGAAACAATGGTCACTTTCAGAGGATGTACATCGCCCGTTTTGGATTTGATATCAATTATTATAGGAATTGATCCAGTGATATCAATTATGGCAAAGAGAACCATAAAAGCAGCAAGTATCTCCCTTAAGTCCAAATGCATGATGGGGGGAGGTTCTATTTTACTATTGTCATCTCATTAACCAGGTGCCCGGCACCGGCATATACATCCATTATCCAGAGAACATACCTGATATCAACAACGATGGTCCTCTGCAATTCTGTCTCATAAGCTATATCACCGCTCATTGCTTCCCAGTTGCCGTCAAAAGCCAGACCAATAAGTTCGCCGTTGCCATTCATTACAGGGCTGCCGGAGTTCCCGCCAGTAATATCGTTGGTGGTAAGGAAGCAGACTGGCATATAGCCTTTTGGAGAAGCATATCTTCCGAATTCTTTTTTATTGTTCAGGTCGATAAGCCGTTGCGGGAGATCAAACTCATAATCGCCGGGTTTGTATTTATCAACAACACCCTGCAGGGTTGTATAATATTTATAGGTAACTGCATCTTTCGGATCATAATCCTGTATTGTACCGTATGTCAGGCGCATTGTAGAATTTGCATCCGGATATAAAGTTTTATCAGGTGTCATTTCCTTCAAAGCTGCGATCCATAATCTTCGGCCGGTAGTAAGACCGGCATCAAACTGGCTGAGATTTTTTGATACTTCAGTGCTTACTTTGCTTATCGAGCTGGCTGCCAGGTAAACCGGATCACTCTCAAGAGTTTTTAAAAGAGGCTTATTAAGGAAAGCCGAGAGTTTTGCTTCACTTGAGAAGACTGATCTTGCAAACAGGTCATCGACGTACCTGTCAATATTGCCCTTGAATTTCTTATCGACGATATTAACAAAAAAATCAGGATGAAATTTAACCGGAACATCAGCCCTGTAGAGCTTTAGCATTGCTTTCATTGCCTTTTGATCGGTCGGCGGATTATAATCCTTATAAAATGAACCAATAAAACTCTTCATTCTGTTGGTCAGGTCAGTGATCTTACCTGCGTTACCATCTTTCAGTGCATTGATTAGGGATGATGCTACCATGTTTAGACTCAGGATCTCACAGCCCTGGTTAAAGCACTCATTTATATATTGCTGAGCATTCTGAAATTCTGCCCTTCCTTCGATCGATGTACGGATCATATTCAAAGCTTCGCCATATTTTGCCTTACGGTCAGGATCTGCGGCAATCCATGTATTAAATTGATTTTCAATCTGCTGTTTTTTAGCAGGAACATTCAGATTCTTAAGCTGGTTATTCTGACCTATTGAATATTTCCAGTAATTTGATGATCCGGAATATTTTGAAGCATACTGAATATTGACCTTTTGATCAGCCTGCATGTCGGCCATCAATATCTCCTGACGGGTTCCACGGATCTTAATCCTGTTAGGATTGGTGATCTTCAGCAGTTCATCAACCTCGTAAGAGGTGGCATATCGTTGAGTTCTACCAGGATAGCCTAATATCATTGCATAATCCCCCTTATTAAGATCCTTGATAGAGACGGGAAGCCAGTACTTGGGCTTAAGCGGAATATTTTCCGTTGAGAAGGGGGCAGGCTTACCATCAGGGCCGGAGTAAACTCTGAAAACGCTGAAATCGCCTGTATGACGCGGCCATTCCCAGTTGTCGGTGTCAAAGCCGAATTTACCTATCGATGACGGAGGTGCACCTACAAGTCTAATATCGTTATATCTTTCATAAATCAGGAGGTAGAAATAATTACCTCCATAGAAATCCGTTACAGTGGCCCTGTAGTTTGTTCCCTGGGCAGCTTTAGCTTCAATTGCCGAACGTGCTTCATTAATAGCTGAACTTCTTTCCTGTTCACTCATTCCGGCCTTGACATTTGCTAATACCTGTTCGCTTACATCTTCAATTCTGATCAGAAAGCTTGCCGACATTCCGGGATTTGGCAGTTCTTCTTCTTTTGTCATTGCCCAGAAACCATCCTTAAGGTAATCATGTTCGACGGTACTGTGGGACTGAATACGGCCATAACCGCAATGATGGTTTGTGAGAAGCAATCCCTGGGAGGATACAATTTCAGCAGTGCATCCTCCTATAGAAACAATAGCATCTTTAATGCTGGCTTTGTTTAGACTGTAAATATCTTCAGCCGAGAGCTTAAGTCCAAGCTCTGTCATTTTGCCTATATTGAGCCTTTCGATAAGCGGGAGAACCCACATTCCTTCTTCCGGCGGATTTGCTTTTAACTCAAGACAGGCAACAAGAATTATAAAAAGTGAAATAAGTTTTTTCATGATGTATTTTTTTTGGATTTTATGAAAAATAATCGTCAAAGATAACCTTAAAATTTAAAATACTAAAGTTGCCAGCTAGGTGCAATTAAAAAGTCGAAATCCATTAACCGCTAAGTGCGCCAAGCAATTGCGCAAAGTCCGCAAAGAACTGAAATATTGAGTTTTGACTTTGCGTGCTTTGCTAAATCTTTGTGCGCTTTGCGGTTTAAATGGACTTTTTATAAAGAATCTGATTCAGAAATCAATAGAAAGTTGGGTGTTGAAAAGGCTGAAGGATTTCCTGTGATATGGAGAAATGCCGTACTTAAGCAATGCTTCGCGGTGAAAGGATGTCGGGTAGCCCTTGTTCCTGTTCCAGCCATAAACCGGATATTCAAAATGAATCTTTTCCATATACTCGTCGCGGAATGTCTTTGCCAGAACCGATGCTGCAGCAATTGAATAATACAATCCATCACCCTTTACTATTGTTTTATATTTTATCTCTTTGAATGGGATAAAACTGTTCCCGTCAATAAGGAGGAACTGAGGTTTTTTTTTGAGACCCTCAACAGCAAGATGCATTGCCTTAATCGAAGCCCTCAGGATGTTCATCTCGTCAATTTCAATACTATCGATAAAAGCAACTTTCCAGGCAATTGCCGAATTGATTATTTCATCCTTAAGCTCTGTCCGCTGCTTTGCTGAAAGTTTTTTTGAATCATTCAGTACAGGATGCTTATAGTTTTTCGGAAGGATCACCGCAGCAGCAACTACAGGTCCTGCCAGACATCCACGTCCGGCTTCATCGCAACCGGCCTCTGTCAGGTTATGATATAAAAATGACCTTAACATCCGGCACAAATTGAAAGACACTAAAGGTAAGTAAACAAATTAAGATTAAATTTGCACCAAATTTATTTTTCATGATAACTACCGAGCAGATAAAGAGCTTGTCGGAACGCCGCGATGCGTTGAGGAGGTATCTTTGACATTGATGGCAAACTTAAAGAGATAACAGAAAAAGAACTGCTGACCCAGAAATCAGATTTCTGGAACGACCCGAAATCGGCAGAGGAGCTACTCAGAGAAATATCACAGATTAAAAGCTGGACCGCAGAATTTGGTAAGGTCGATCGGGCCTTTGAGGACCTGCAGGTCATCTTTGATTTTTATAAGGAGGCTGAAGCATCAGAGGAAGATGTTGATAAGCAGTATGATACATGTTTATCGATGATCGAAGACCTTGAAGTAAGAAATATGCTCCAGAAAGAAGAGGACCAGCTTGGGGCAATCCTTAAAATAAATTCAGGAGCCGGAGGGACTGAAAGCAACGACTGGGCAGCAATGCTTATGAGGATGTACCTTCGATGGGCAGAAAGAAATAATTACCAGGTAAAGCAACTCGATTTTCAGGCTGGTGATGAGGTTGGAGTAAAATCTGTAACTCTTGAGATTGACGGTGAGAGAGCATACGGTTATCTTAAAAGTGAAAATGGTGTTCACAGACTAGTGAGGATATCACCATTCAATTCCCAGGGCAAGCGTCAGACAACATTTGCTTCCGTATTTATTTCTCCGCTTGTTGATAATAACATTGAAATTGAAGTCAATCCGGCTGATATTTCATGGGAGACTTATCGCTCGAGCGGGGCAGGAGGACAAAATGTAAATAAGGTTGAAACTGCTGTCAGGCTGAGGCATCATCCCACAGGGATCGTGATAGAAAACCAGGAAACACGTTCGCAGCTTAACAACAAGGAGAACGCTATGAGGATCCTCAAATCGCAGCTATATGAGCTTGAGCTGAGAAAGCTAAGGGAAGAGCAGGCCAAGATTGAAGGTGAAAAGAAGAAAATTGAATGGGGATCACAGATTCGCTCCTATACACTCCATCCGTACAAGATGGTGAAGGACCACCGAACCAGCCACGAATCGGGAAATGTTCTTGCGGTACTAGACGGCGATCTGAATGCATTCATCAGATCATTTTTGATGGAGTTTGCTGGGAAATAGTAGGCCCCTAAATCCCCTAAAGGGGACTTATTACAACTCGCAATCTTAAAGCCCCCTTTAGGGGGTTGGGGGCGGAAAATTTTGGAGAAAATTATAATTTATTTTGGTTTGAATCAGAAAAAACTATTTGTACAATTCCCACCGGTAACCACAAAGGAATGGATGGACAGGATCAACTCCGACCTTAAGGGAGATGATTTCAATAAAAGTCTTGTATGGAGAACCGGTGAAGGATTTGATGTTATGCCTTTCTATCGCCGGGAGGATCTGGAAAACTTAAATCATCTCGATTCTTTTCTCCCCTTATTCTTAAGGGGAGATGTCACAGCCGGAGGTCGTGACAGAGGGGTTTATGCAATCGCAAACCAATGGCTTGTAAGACAAAACATAAAAGTCTCCGATTATTCCTCCGCTAATAAAAAAGCTCTCGAAATACTCATTAAAGGCGTTGATTCCATTGGATTTAATCTGGAAGACCCGGAATCGATAAATGAGAAGAATTTAGCGCTGCTGCTTGAGGGCATAGATCCTTCAGGTTCAGAGATCAATTTTTTTTCTGACGGAAAAGCCAGAGAGATCATTTCTTCCCTGATAAATATTTGCGGGAAAAAGGGAATTGACAGATCTTCAATACGGGGAGCAGTCGAAGCTGACCCTCTCGGAAGGATGATAATTAATGGAGCACTTTGTATTCCCGTTGAAGCAGGCTTTGATTACCTTGCTTCGCTCACAAAAGAGTGTTCGCTGCTACCTGCTTACCGCAACATACAGATCAATGGTTCAACCTTTAAAAATGCCGGCTCAGGAGTCGTTAATGAACTTGCATTCAGTATTTCGATGGCAACTGAATATCTGTCGCAGCTTACCGACAGAGGTATCAGTGCAAGTGATGCAGCATCGAAGATGCGTTTCAGCTTTGGAACAGGATCAGATTATTTTATGGAAATAGCAAAGCTCAGAGCTGCGCGGATAGTATGGGCGTTGGTCGCAGATGCATACAACACTCCTGACAAAAACAAGTTCAGGATGGAAATACATTCTGTCACAAAAGAGTGGAATGATTCTGTTGCCGATCCTTATATCAACATGCTGCGAACACAGACAGAAGCGATGGCGGCTGTACTCGGTGGAACAGATTCCCTTACCGTAAATCCATATGATATCGGCGGTTCGCCTGATGAATTTTCCGAAAGAATAGCGAGGAACCAGCAGCTGATACTAAAGGAGGAAGCATGGTTTGATAAAGTTGCTGATCCTTCAGCAGGCTCATATTATATTGAGAACCTGACTTCTCTGATCGCTGAAAATTCCTGGAAATTGTTTATCGAAATCGAAAATATGGGAGGATTTATATCAGCACTTAATTCAGGATTTGTACGGGGGAGAATTGCCGGGCTTTCAACGAAAAATAAAAAGTAGTCTATGAGACCGGAATTCAGATACACCGATTTTATTGCTAAAGACCTGGGGAAAGTTGATATTCATGCATTTGGTGATGGAAACGGGCCATTGATGACACCGGAGAATATCCCTGTAAAGAATTTGTATGAGAAGGATGACATTGATGGGATGGAACATCTTGATTATGCTGCAGGACTGCCTCCCTTCCTTAGAGGTCCTTATTCAGGGATGTACACTTTTCAGCCATGGACCATCAGGCAATATGCAGGCTTTTCGACAGCCGAGGAATCGAATGCATTTTACAGGAGGAACCTTGCTGCAGGTCAGAATGGGTTGTCGGTAGCCTTCGATCTTCCTACTCACCGTGGTTATGATTCTGATCATGAACGCGTTGCGGGAGATGTTGGGAAAGCAGGCGTGGCTGTAGATTCAGTTCTTGACATGAAAATCCTGTTTGACAGGATTCCTCTAAATAAAATGTCTGTCTCAATGACTATGAACGGGGCAGTCCTTCCGATACTGGCATTTTATATAGTTGCTGCCCTTGAGCAGGGTGCAAAACCTGAAGAGCTGTCAGGAACTATCCAAAATGATATCCTGAAAGAATTCATGGTAAGGAACACCTATATATATCCGCCTGAATTCTCAATGCGCATCATTGCAGATATTTTCAAATACACCTCTGCCAGAATGCCGAAGTTCAACTCAATAAGCATATCGGGCTATCATATGCAGGAAGCGGGAGCGACTTGCGATATCGAGCTTGCTTATACACTTGCCGACGGACTGGAATATCTGAGGACCGGGATCAGTGCAGGACTCGACATTGATGATTTTGCACCAAGGCTCTCCTTCTTCTGGGGAATTGGAATGAATCATTTCATGGAGATAGCCAAAATGAGGGCGGCCAGGATGCTGTGGGCAAAGATCGTCAGAAGTTTCAATCCGAAGAATCCGAAATCACTTGCTCTCAGAGCCCATAGCCAGACATCAGGATGGAGCCTTACCGAGCAGGATCCGTTCAATAATATCGGACGTACAACCATTGAAGCAATGGCTGCTGCCCTGGGCCATACACAAAGCCTTCATACAAATGCCCTTGATGAAGCCCTGGCCCTTCCGACCGATTTTTCTGCCGGTATTGCAAGGAACACGCAGATTTATCTTCAGGAGGAAACCAATATCTGTAAATCAATTGATCCGTGGGCTGGTTCATATTATGTTGAAAGCCTGACACACGAAATTGCTCATCGGGCATGGGAACTGATTGATGAGATAGAAAACCTTGGAGGCATGGCAAAGGCCATCGAGTCAGGGCTACCGAAAATGAGGATTGAGGAGGCTGCAGCGAGGGCCCAGGCAAGGATTGACTCGGGTCTTCAGACAATAGTTGGAACTAACAAATACAGGCTTGAAAAGGAAGAACCCCTCGAGATTCTGGAGGTGGATAATAGTGCCGTCAGGGATTCCCAGATAAAAAAACTTGCACAGCTGAGAGCCGGGAGGAATGAAGCCGAATGTCAGGCAGCCCTGGAGGCGATTACAAAATGTGTGGTTTCTGGAGAGGGAAATCTTCTTGAACTGGCAGTGGAAGCTGCTGCTAAAAGAGCAAGCCTTGGCGAGATATCTTATTCATGTGAAAAAATAGTCGGGAGGTACAAAGCAGTGATACGAACAATTTCAGGAGCCTATTCATCGGCTTACAGATCAGGCAATGAGTTTGAAGAAGCCAGGGCAATGGCAGCCAGATTTGCTGAGAAAGAGGGACGCCAGCCAAGAATACTGATTGCCAAGATTGGTCAGGATGGCCACGACAGAGGGGCCAAGGTTGTTTCAACAGGATATGCTGATATCGGATTTGATGTGGATATCGGACCATTATTCCAGACTCCCGCGGAAGCAGCAAAGCAGGCAGTAGAAAATGACGTGCATATACTTGGGGTTTCAAGCCTTGCTGCCGGACACAAAACTCTTATTCCCCTGGTGATTGATGAACTAAAAAAGCTGGGAAGAGAGGATATTCTTGTTATTGCCGGAGGTGTAATCCCTCCCCAGGATTATCAATTCCTTTATGAAAAAGGAGTTGCGGCAATTTTCGGACCCGGAACCCCGGTGACAAAGGCTGCAAAGCAGATTCTTGAAATACTTCTGAATGTATTTGAATAAAAAAGTATTAAATTAGGCGGGTAGAGGGGAAATTTAAAGAAATAAGTTAAGAAATAGATAGAAATATGATTGAAATAGATTGAAATAGATCGGATAATGAAAAGATATCTGACAGCTGTTATTATTTTCACAATGATCCTACCCGGTTGCAGAACAGGCAAACCTGTTGCGGAAAATAGAAGCTCAGGCGGGCAGACTAATGAAAAACAGGCAGGCATAAATTATGCAGATCCAGTCACATGGTTGCTTGGTTATATTAATCCTCTGCAGTTTTCAAAACCTCCTCATTCAGAATGGTTCCAGAAGGGTTTCAATGAATATCAACCCGCCGGGGAGATCATCGGAAAATTAGCCCTGCTAAATAAAGATGATCTTTCAATCAGGATTGTTCTTGGCACCTGGTGTCCCGACAGCAGGAGGGAGGTGCCGCGCTTCATGAGAATAATGGATCTAATTCAATTCCCTGCAGAAAAAGTCATTTTCGTTGGAGTTGACAATACCAAAATAGCACCTGTGGGAGGATATGATACTTTGGGGATCGAGAGGGTGCCGACTTTTATTATTTTAAAGAATAAAGTTGAAACCGGACGCATCATTGAAAATCCTGTGACGTCTTTAGAGCAGGATATGTTAAATATTCTGACAGGGAATGAAAATTAACAAAAACAAATAAATGTCATGGAAGATTTTACAACCAACACCGGACAAAACCAGCCACCTTTTTCAGGCCAAACTCCAAAACAGCAAGGAGGACAAAGCCTTGGTATTGCAGCTCTCATTACTGCGATCATTACATTTGTCCTTGCAGTAATCCCATGCGTGGGTATTATAGCGATGATCCCGGGAATAATTGCAATAGTTCTGGCTTCAATAGGATTAAGCCAGGCTTCGAGGAATAATTCACCACGTGGAGTTCTGGTCGCAGGACTGATTATTGGAATCGTTGCAACGCTTATCTCTTTTTCGCAGATTTTCGTTGCAGGAAAGATTGGTGATAAATTTCAGAAAGAATGGGGCGGCAATATTGAAAATGTTATCAATGATGTCCAGAAAAATGTTCTTGATGAACTTGAAGATGCAAATGTCTCAATTAAGATTAACGCCGACGGAGATTCGGTAGAAATAAAGGCCAACGCCGGTAAGCAGAATCGTCATCAGGAGCTTGAAGAGCTTGAGAATGCCAATACCGGGACCAATGACAGCCTGGATAAGAATAAATAATTTCTTATCTGGTCTGAAGGCGAGATTCAGAAGAGAGCCATACCTTCTAATAAATTTGATCTTTACCGGAGTAATCGTGCTTGTTTTTGCTTACTCCGGCTTTTTTTCGCCCGCCGGGGATAGCTACCCTATTGTCTGTATACATGAAAAGCTAACCGGTGAACCATGCGTCTCTTGCGGGTTGTCGCACAGCTTCTCGCTTATTGTCAGGGGAAGGATCTCAGAAGCATACGGATGGAATATTTATGGGCTAAGGGTGTTCATCTTTTTTGCTGCACAACTGTTAATGAGGATAGTGTTTTCGGTTTTATACATTAAATACCCCGATTCAGGGAAGCAGCTTATTACATATGATATAGCTGTTTCAATAATGTTGTTCCTTGTATCTTTTCTGCCATACATAGAGTGGATCTATAAATCATTATTCCTCTAGATCATTCAGTATATCATACAATATATGGCTTTCGAAGCCCTTTGAAAGACCGAACCTCAGAAGTTTACCTTTAAGATCATACTGATTCTTTGCTTTTACAAATTTTCTGTGTGAATCCAGGGTATCCCTTACCATCTGACTGTACTGATCGTCATCCAATAATGCAAGCGCTGAAGTGATAAGTTCGGATGAAATATTTTTCGACTTCAGATGAGCAGCAATTTTTACTTTTCCCCATTTGTTGTGGCGATATTTATCCTTTACAAAAGCCTCGGAATATCTCTTATCATTAATGAAATCCTCATTGATAAGTGTACTGATAATGCTCTTTGCTTCAGAACCGGTTAAATTCCACGACTCAAGTTTTACAAGTATATCCCTGCTGCAATATTCCCGTCTTGCACAGAGAGCCATTGCTTTATTAAGCGCTGACTTAACAAGGGAATTTTCAGACAATTTTCCTTCCTTTCGCGAAACGGTCTTTGCCATTAATATCTTTTATAATCTTTATATCATGAAATTTATAAGACTTCAGAAGTTCCTCCACAGATTCTCCCATCGCTTCATTGATCTCAAACCATACCCAGCCCCCTGGGTTAAGAATTTGGCCGGCAAGATCCAGTACTGCCCTGTAGAATTTCAAGGGATCGTCATCCGGCACAAACAGAGCCCGGGGAGGTTCAAAATCAAGCACATTCCGGTGCATGAACTGTTTCTCAGAATACCTTACATATGGTGGATTACTGACAATAATATCGGCATTAGGAATCTGGGATGGCTTTATCTTAAACAGGTCAGCCTCTGAAAATGAAACAGCAGAATTATTTAGTTTCGCATTCCTGATGGCAGTTTTAATTGCAAGCTTCGATTTGTCTATTCCGGTTATCCTTGCGGAAGGAAGATTAACTCCAAGGGCAATTGCTATGCAACCCGATCCTGTTCCGACATCAATAATATTTCCTGTAAATCCACTGTTATCTTTTATAATCAGATCGACAAGCTCTTCAGTTTCAGGGCGGGGAATGAGAACTCCCCTGTTGACTTTAATAACACAGTCATAAAAGATCGTCTCCCCAATAACATACTGTATTGGCTCACTGGTTTTTAATTTCCTGCAGTAGCGAATTACCATCTCAACCTTTTTGGAGTCGGTAATAACTTCATCTTCTTTTGTAAGAGACGACATCCTGGTCATTTCAAAGACTTTCGATATAATGATTCCCGAAATGCCTGCATATTCCCGCTCAGGGTATAAACCGGAAAGTTCTCCTGAAATATAATTCCTGATATCTTTAATTGTTTGTAATTTAACAGCCATAAGTCAAAATTAGCACTTTCGGTGAAATGGCCGGGAACAATGATCTGAAATTCATGGAAAGATGCCTTGACCTTGCATCCAAGGCTGGAGGAATGACCTATCCCAATCCCCTGGTTGGTTCAGTTATAGTACATGAAGGAAAGATAATCGGAGAAGGATATCATTTGAAAGCCGGAGGGCCACATGCTGAAGTAATGGCAATAGATTCAGTCAAAAACAAGGAATTGCTGGCATCATCGGTAATCTATGTGAATCTGGAACCATGCTCCCATACAGGAAAAACACCTCCCTGCGCCGATCTTATAATCTCGTACAAAATTCCTGTGGTAGTTGTCGGGACAATGGATACAAGCGACAAGGTATCAGGGAAGGGATTGTCAAAACTGAATAAGGCCGGATGCAAGGTTATTCTTGGTGTGGCTGAAGATCGTTGCAGGAAAATCAACAAACGGTTTTTTTCTTTTCATGAAAAGAGAAGACCATATGTTATACTTAAATGGGCACAAAGTGCTGACGGTTTCATTGATATAAATAGAGAAAAAAATTCTGCAACAGGACCTCACTGGATAATCGGGAAATCTGAAAGGATCCTTGTCCATAAATGGAGGTCTGAAGAACAGGCGATTCTTGTCGGAGGAGGAACCGTCAGAGCCGATAATCCTCTTCTTAATGTAAGAGATTGGGACGGTAATAGTCCGGTCAGGCTTATCCTTTCAGGCTCGGGAATGATACCGGAGGAGCTGGCTATGAGCAGACTGATAGGATCACAGGTTATTTTTTCGTTTTATCCGGAGAAAATTAAATCTGCGGGATCAGTTCTGGTTAAGCTTAGTAGCCATCAGCCTTCGGCGGTTCAGATCCTTGATTATCTTTACCAGTGGGGAATTCAGTCATTGTTTATTGAAGGAGGAGCAGGTGTACTGAATCACTTTATAAGCCTTGGTTTATGGGATGAGGCAAGGATATTTTCAGGGGATCAACTCTACAAGGATGGGGTAAAAGCTCCTGAAATCGATGGAAAGCTATTTCTGAAAACAAAATTCAGCAAAAGTAACCTGGGAATTCTTTTTAAATAAAGAAAATCATTTAACCACGGAGTTACACGGAGTTACACGGAGTTTTACACGGAGTTGCAAGGAGTTTTGTCCCCAACACCCCTGACGCTTCTGTCAGGACAGGCATAAAGGGGGCTGATCGGAAAACATTAACAAGCCCGCCTTCAGGGGGGATAGGGGGCAATTAGATTTTGGCAATTTTCCTCGGATCCTCGATCCATCCCTTATCATTTGAGAGGGCGTTTCGAACTTCTTCCGGAGTGTTGGCGATTACCCACATATTTTTATGTTCAATCCTCATAAAATTTCCGGACACCATATGTTCAAGGAAATCGATAAGTGACCTGTAAAAGTTAAGGGTGTTCAGTATAACCACTGGGCCCTTAAAGAGTCCAAGCTGTTTCAGGGTTATAGCTTCAGTAAGTTCCTCGAGTGTTCCAATCCCTCCCGGAAGGGCGACAACAGCATCAGCTCTCGCGAACATGTTCTTCTTCCTGTCGCCCATATCCGTTGTCACTATCATATCGTTTACCCGGGAATGTCCCCATCCCTCATCATTCATAAATGATGGTATCACGCCTGTTATTGACCCGCCATTTTCAATTACTGCATCAGCCAGGGCTCCCATAAGACCGATGCCACCGCCACCATAAATTACTTTCATTCCTGATCTGGCTAAAAGGGAACCAAGCTCCGCAGCTGCCTTCACATATTTTTTATCTATCCGGCTGCTGGATGAGGCAAAAACACATACTGTCATCAGAGAGTTCCTATTGCAGCAAATTGTTTATTTTATTGACGAAGCTGCTCTTGGGTACAGCGCCAACCTGCTTGTCGGCAACCTTCCCGTTCTTAAAGAAAAGCACTGTCGGGATGTTCCTGATCCCAAATTTTGAGGCAACACCCGGACTGTTATCAACGTCGCATTTTGTAACGACTATCCTTCCGGAATAATCTTTGGAAATCTCCTCGACGATAGGAGCAATCATCCTGCATGGTCCGCACCACTCTGCCCAGAAATCAACCATTACTGGTATGTCGGATTTGAGAACGATCTCGTCGAAGTTGCTGTCATTTACCTCTAATGCCATAGTCTTTAATGTTTTAGGGACTTTAATGTTTTTTGGATGATCCAAATATAGCTAATTAACTTTATATTCAAGTCCGGGATAATCATCGAGAAAGGAAATAAGTTCATTGTTCAGTCTCACCCTTAAGGTACGGGAAAACATTGAAAGTGATATTTTATCCTCTGCATCAAAGAAAATGAACTTAAGCTCAGTTTCGCCTTTATTTTCCTTCACAAGTTCCATCAGTTCGCTTATCATTTCCTTGCAAATGTTTTCAGGATTTATTTTAAGAGTTACTGTTTTAATCAGTTCATCCTTTACGCTTGAAAGAAGGTTGATGGTTTTTATATGAAATTCAAGCTCGTCATCCTTATATCTCCTTTTCTGAACCCGTCCTTTTACAAGAAGGTAATAACCCGCATTAAAAAACTTGCTGAACTCCAGGTATTCCTTGTCGAACATCATAAATCTGAATGAATCGGAATAGTCCTGGAGGGTAAACGAGCCGTAAGGCTTACCATTTTTCCCCATACCGTTTTTGGTGTCTATTACCATTCCGGCAACAACAACTTCTTTATCAATAAACTCACTAAGGTTCTGTAGATCAGCCAGCGTGGCTGTGGTAAAAGTGTTGATCTCAAGTTTGAAATCATCCAGCGGATGTGATGAAAGGTAAATACCGATCACCTCCTTTTCCCTGTTTAGTTTTTCAAGCTTTGGCCAGTCGGGACAGGGGGTTGCTTCGGGTTTGATTATATCAAAACCGCCATATCCCCCGAAAAGTGACTGCTGACTTGAGTTCTTCACAACCTTTGCGTTATTTCCGTACCTGATCAGGTTTTCAATGAAGTTTATTCCTTTGGCATCAATTGAAAAATACTGTGCTCTCGAAATACTGCTGAAGCAATCAAATGCTCCGGCAACTGCCATTGCTTCAAGGTTTTTTTTGTTGAGCGAATTCAGGTTGACCCTTTCAACCAGATCGTAAATGCTTTTGTAAACCCCATTTTCTTCCCGTTCCTGAATCATCTGGAGAACAGCGCTTTCGCCTACTCCCTTTATTCCGCCAAGTCCGAAACGTACATTCCCATCTTTGTTAACCGTGAATTTTACATTGCTTTCATTTACATCAGGTCCAAGGACATCCATCCCCATCCTTCGGGTTTCATCCATGAATGTTGTTATTTTCTTGATGTCGTTTATGTTCCGGCTAAGGACCGCTGCCATGTACTCGGCCGGGTAATGTGCTTTCAGATAACCGGTCTGAAATGCAACCATTGCATAACACGTTGAATGTGATTTGTTGAATGCATACTGAGCGAAAGCTTCCCAGTCGGACCAGATCTTATTTACTATGGTTTCATCGTATCCTTTTTTACTGCAGCCCTCCCTGAATTTAAGATTCATTTCATCCATAATGGATTTTTTCTTTTTCCCCATGGCTTTGCGGAGGTTATCGGCTTCTCCTTTTGTAAAGCCTGCAAGCTCCTGCGACAGAAGCATTACCTGTTCCTGGTAAACTGTAATGCCATAAGAGTCGTTAAGATACTTTTCCATTACCGGTAGAGGATAATCTATGGGTTCGAGCCCGTGCTTCCTCCTGATGAATTTCGGGATATATTCCATTGGACCGGGGCGGTAGAGTGCATTCATGGCAATGAGATCCTCAAACCTGTTAGGTTTCAGTTCGCGCAGATACCTTTTCATACCCGTAGATTCAAACTGGAAGATACCGGTTGTTTCCCCGTTGCTGAAAAGCTCAAAAGTCTTTTTGTCATCAAGGGGCAGGTTGTCAAGATCAATGCTGATACCCCTAGACCTTTTAATATTATCAGCACAATCCTTTAAAACAGATAGGGTTTTCAGTCCAAGGAAATCCATTTTAAGCAAACCAACCTGTCCGACCTGACTGCCATCATACTGAGTGGCATAAAGGTCAGTGTCTTTTGCAGTGCACAATGGAATATAGTTATCGAGTGAATCCTTACCTATTATTATCCCGCACGCGTGAATACCTGTTTGTCTTACAGAACCTTCAAGCACCTCGGCAAACTTGAGAGTCTGAGCTATAAGCTTATTTGATGAATTTCTTTCCTTTGCAAGTTCAGGAACTTCGGCATATGCAGCCGCAAGGGTCACACCTGGCCTGTCGGGCACCATTTTGGCCAGCCTGTCGGCGTCTGAAAGGGGAAGTTTCTGCACCCTTGCGACATCTCTGATAGCCATCTTTGCAGCCATGGTCCCAAAAGTTATTATGTGGGCAACCTTGTCGTGGCCATATTTGTCAACAACATATCTTAATACATCTTCTCTTCCATCCTCATCAAAATCAATATCAATGTCGGGCATTGATATACGATCAAGATTCAGGAACCTTTCAAACAGCAGTCCGTATTTAATCGGATCGATATCAGTGATCCTGAGGCAGAAGGCAACCGCCGAGCCAGCTGCAGAGCCTCTTCCAGGGCCGACCGATACTCCCATTTCCCTTGCAGCCCTCAGGAAATCCTGGACAATAAGAAAGTACCCGGGGAATCCCATTTTTGCAATTGTGTCGAGTTCAAAGTCGATGCGGATTGTTTGCTCCTCCGTAAGATCTCCCCATCGTTCCTTTGCACCCTGGTAAGTAAGATATTTCAGGTATTCATCATCATTTGCATAGCCCTGGGGCAGGACAAAATCCGGCATGATGGGATCATGATCGAGCTTGTATTTTTCAATTTTAGCAACCAGTTCACCAACATTGTCGACTGCTTCGGGAATATCGCTGAAAATATTTCTCATTTCCTCCTCACTCTTTAAATACTCCTGCCTCGAGTACCTGAGCCTGTCGGGATCATCGATATCCTTTGCGGTGTTAAGGCAGATCAGCCTGTCGTGAGCCTCAGCATCTTCGGCATTTATAAAATGTACATCATTTGTGGCAATAATTTTTACATTGTATTTTGCCGAGAATTCTTTGAAAACCTCAATCACTTTCTGCTGGAGTGGGAAGGCACTTCTGTCAGCTTCAGGATCATATGTTTCATGCCGCTGTATTTCAAGATAAAAGTCCTCCCCGAACATATTGATGTAGGATTTCAGGACTTCCTCAGCCGCGCTGAGTGAACCGTTGAGAATTTCATCCTGTATTTCTCCCGCAAGGCATGCGGATGACACTATTAATCCTTCTTTGTACCGGGCCAGCAACTCCTTGTCGATTCTCGGTTTATAATAAAATCCTTTTATCCATGCAGTTGATACCAGCTTAATAAGATTTTTATATCCTGTAAGATTTTTTGCAAGGAGGATCAGGTGGTCACCTGAACGGTCTTCTTTTCCGGATACTTCAGCAAGAGATCTTTTGGCTACATATATTTCACAACCTATGACCGGCTTAATCCCTTTTTTCAGGGCACTTGCATGAAACTCCTTAACACCAAACATATTACCGTGATCGGTTATAGCTATTGCTTCCATGCCAAGCGATTTAACCTTATCCATAAGGTTGGAAATATTTGAAGCTCCGTCCAGGATAGAGTATTGAGTATGAACATGTAAGTGAGAAAAAGTGGCCATATGAATGGAAAAATTACAAAAGGTTGGAACACAAAAATAGACAAAAAAGGGTATCGGCCATTAACAAAATGACACTATATATTAACTTTAAATTATTTAAGAAAAATCCCGAAAAAATTATTGAATGACATAATAATTGGATAATAATTATATTTTTGCAACCAGATGCATTGCATCATTAAGGACAGTAAGAAGAATGTAATATTCCAGACAATTTATTAACTACCTAAACCAAAAGTGATGAAGAAAATTCTATTGTTATTTTTTGTGTTCTGCGGTTTATTGCTGCCTGCAATTGGTCAGCAAAAGACCGTTACTGGTACGGTCACCGGATCGGAAGATAATCAGCCGATTATCGGAGTTACTGTACTTGTTAAAGGAACCACAGTCGGAGTTATTACTGATGTGAATGGAAAATATCAGATAAATGCTCCCTCGGGTTCAACTCTCGAATTCCGTTATGTCGGAATGAAAACAAAGGAGGTTACCGTTGGCACTGCAAGTGTCTATGATGTTGGCCTTGAGACCGAATCAATAGGACTTGATGAGATTGTCGTTGTCGGATATGGTACCCAGATCAAGTCAAAGGTCTCAAGCAGTATCACAAAAGTCGACGGAGCATCTTTACAGAATATGCCTGTTGCATCTGTCGAACTTGCTCTTCAGGGTAAAAGTGCCGGGGTGTTTGTTGAATCACTGAATGGTAAAGCCACCGGATCGACAAGGATGAGGATCAGGGGATCTTCTTCGGTTACTGCAAGCAACGAGCCCCTTTATGTTGTTGACGGAGTACCGCTCTCAACAGAAACCCTTAACTAGTCTGGAGCTGCAATAAATCCTCTCTCAACTTTTAATTTCAACGATGTTGAGTCGGTTGAAATTCTTAAGGATGCAGCATCTGCCGCAATATTCGGATCAAGGGGAGCAAATGGCGTTATTCTTATTACAACCAAGAAAGGGATCAGCGGGGATACAAAGCTGAATTTCACCTTTCAAAAAGGTATCAGCCAGGCTTCACACCGCAGGGAATTCCTGAATGCTGAGCAATTTGTTTCATATTTTGAAGAAGCTGCATATAACAGTGATCTTTACGAAGGTTATGATCCGATAAATAATCCCAGTGAATATCCCGGTTCCTGGCTGCAGTTTGTCAGGAACCGCTTCAACCGTTATGACGGCTGGGCAACATATACTGACCCGGAACTCGCTGTCAATACCGACTGGCAGGATCAGGCTTTCCAGACAGGTAATCTTACCACTGCAGATCTCTCAGCCCAGGGAGGAAATGACAAGCTGAAATTTTTTGCCAGCGGTTCATACAGCAACCAGGAAGGCATCCTTGTGTCAAACGGCATCCAGAAAGTATCGGGTAGACTTAATATTGACAATAAGGTGAACAACTTCATTGATATGGGACTGGCATTAAGCCTGACAAAAACAATAATCGACCAGGTTTCAGCCGATAATGCATTCTCCACTCCAATGCAGCTTGTTGCATTATCACCTATCACCCCTGTGAGGGACCTGGATGGTAAATTATATAATGTTCCTACCACCACTTATTATAATGGTCTGATAGACGTTGAAGAGGCCACCAAGGGATATTTCAAACTTCAGAACACTTACCAATAGTTATCTCAATTTCAAGTTGACAAAAGGCATTAACTGGAGAAATGAGTTTGGTTTTGACCTCTACAGTACAAAAGAGAATGCACGATATGGTGAAAGGACCGACTCAGGCCAGGGGATAGGAGGTTATGCATTTGCAAACTATGGTGAGAACCAGAACGTATCAATACAAAATCATATTTAATTATCTTAATCAGTTTGGCAACTTCGGTGTGAGTGCTGTTCTCGGAGCAGAGTACCAGCTCACTGTTATCGATAATGCATGGGCGGAAGGGAAGCAATTCCCCCTCGATGACTCTGAAAACACTGTCCAGTGCTGGACTGATAAGTGCAGTGACCTCATGATCAAAACCGAATACAGTTTCCTTTCATATTTCTCAAGGGTGAACTTGGATTATATGGCTAAATATCTTGTTACCCTTGCCGGACGAGTTGATGGGTCATCAAGATTCGGAACGAATTCCAGGTACGGATTTTTCCCTGCACTTTCAGTTGGATGGGTTATAACCAAGGAGAGTTTTCTGACAGACAATCCTACGCTGAGCTTTTTAAAACTCAGGGCAAGTTATGGTCTTACAGGAAATGCAGGTATCGGGAACTTCAGGCATCTGGGCCTCTTTCGGGGTTGACAGTTATAATGGAACATCAGGACTGATCCCTTCCCAGATTGCAAATGCTAATCTTGGATGGGAAACAACCAGACAGATGGATTTAGGCCTTGATTTCGGATTCTTTAAAAACAGGATCTCTGGTGAGATTGATTTATATTCGAAGAACACGAATGATCTTCTTCTCGATGTGCCTGTTCCTGCAACATCGGGATATACGGTTCAGACACAGAATGTAGGATCAGTAACAAACAAGGGAATTGAGTTCGTACTTAACACCACAAATATTTCAGGAGATTTTAACTGGGAAACCAGCCTCAACTTTTCCTATAACAGGAATAAGGTTACAAATCTCGGAGGTCAGCAAGTTATTGATGAAGGAAGTTCCCGCTTTATGAATGTCGTAATGGTTGGCCAGCCGCTTGGAGTATTCTACGGAGCGGAATATGCAGGTGTTGATCCTGATAACGGTGATGCAATCTGGTATGTCAATGAGAAGGATGAAAACGGGAATGTAATTGACCACACTACAACAACTGCCGATTTCGCTGAAACAAATTTTGTCGTGCTCGGTAATCCGAATCCTCCTTTCCTGGGAGCTATTACAAACACGTTTGCCTACAAAGGAGTTGGTCTGACATTTACTTTCCAGGGCGTTGCTGGCAACAAGCTTCAGATGGCAGGTGACCCCTATATGGCTGCCAATGCTGCATGGTTTGACAACCAGACAACCGATCAGCTTAAAAGCTGGAAAAATCCGGGTGACATTACAATGGTACCACAGGCACGGCTGGGTTATAGCAATGGGGACCAGGGAAGAAGCAGCAGGTATATCTCCGACGGAGACTATGTTAAGCTCCGTTCAGCAATGCTGAGCTATGATCTTCCGGCTTCATTTGTCAGAAAACTTAACCTTTCAGGATTGAGAATCTATTTACAGGGCCAGAATCTTCTGACATTTACGAAATTTATCGGATGGGATCCTGAGGTATCGTCAGATTTTGCAGTGGACAATATCACCTCAGGTCTGGATTTCTATTCAGCTCCCCAGCCAAGGACAATACTTGTCGGAATTAATATCAATTTATAAATGTATAATATCATAATATAATGAAAAAGATATTTTCAATTTCAATCATAGTCTCACTGATGCTGTTTTTTTCAGCCTGCGATAAATTGCTGGACCTTGAGCCTTACCAGAATATAAGCGAGGAGCTTTCTCTTGAGTCTGATGCAAACGTAAAGAGCGTTCTGCAAGGGGCTTATACCCAGTTTTAGATCTTAGCATTTACGCGGGTGCTTACTTCGTAACGCCGAACTTCTTGGTGCAGCAAATGAATGTCTCTGGGTTGGTACCTATGGCGGACCACGCCAGATCTTCAATAAGCAGATGAACTCATCAAATGAGGATGCCGCTGACCAATGGATCGACAGTTATGAAGTAATTAACATTGCCAACAATGTGCTCAGTGCTCTTGCTGTCGTCGATGAAGCTGACCGCGAACGCGTCGAAGGTGAAGCACTTATTCTTACGCAGCCTCATGTTTTTTGATCTCGTAAGATTTTATGCACAGCAATACCAGGCCGGAAGTGCTTCGACACAACTTGGGATACCCCTTGTACTTACACCAACCCGTGGTATCAGCGAGGAGAGCTTTGTTTCACGCAATTCAGTTGAGGAGGTTTATAATCAGGTAATTGCTGATCTTATTTCCGCAGCCTCAAAATTACCGGAGGAAAATGAAGTTTATGCAACGAGTGGTGCGGCAACAGCCCTGCTCGCAAGGGTTTATCTTCAGAAGGGAGATTATGCCAAGGCCAGGGATGCTGCAAACTCGGTTATCGGATCGGGATTATATGAGCTTATTCCAGACTATGCCGGTGTCTTTAACAATGATGACAATAGTTCGGAGGATATTTTTGCAACCCAGATCACATCCCAGGATAGATACAGTGCAATGACAGAATTTTTTTCAATACCTGAATTATGGTGGAAGGGACGGTGATATAGAGATTCTAGAAGGCCATCTTAACCTTTATTCTCCTGGTGATGAGAGACATGATCTGTTCTTCCTGGGTAATGGAGGCATCCGTTCGGGTAAATGGAATAACTTTACGGAGTTGTTAACCTGATCCGCCTTGCAGAAATGTACCTGATAAGGGCAGAATGCAATCAAAGGCTGGGAACAGCAATCGGTGCTACTCCTGTGAATGACTTTAACGCTATCCATACAAGAGCAAAGCTTGCTCCGGTTGCAAGTGTGACGCTGGCTCAGATCCTTCTTGAAAGGAGGCTTGAGCTCTCATTTGAAGGACACAGGATACATGATCAGCGCAGATTGAAAGAAAATGTAGGCACATTGCTTTATACCGACCCAAAGCTTGTATTTCCGATTCCCTTCAGGGAAACTGAAGCTAATCCGAATTTAAAATCTCAGCAGAATCCGGGGTATTAAATAATTGGGGTAATCTATTAAACCATAATACCGGAAATTTATTAAACCAAAATGACGGTTTTAATTTGTAGAGACGCCCAATTTGGGCGTCTCTACCTTTTAAAAAACCCTCTTCATTTTCCTGATCATTCATTTATAAATTGTTTCCTTAATATTTTTTTTTATCTTTGCACCCACATTTTTTTGAAAAGTAGGTTAAATAAAAAGCGTTAAGAATTAAATGGCAGTTAGAATCAGATTAGCTAGAAAAGGCCGCAAGAGAAAGGCCTATTACCACATTGTGGTAGCAGATAGCAGGTCGCCACGGGATGGCAGATATATTGAAATGATCGGGATGTATAACCCAATCACTAACCCGGCTACAATCGAACTCAATTTCGATAAGGCTCTGGGTTGGCTGTTGAATGGCGCCATACCTACAGAGACATGTAGAGCTATCCTCTCATATAAAGGAGTCCTTATCAAAAAGCATCTGCTCGAAGGAGTAAAAAAAGGTGCTTTTGACGATGCTGAGGCAACAAAGAGGTTTGAAACCTGGATGAAGCAGAATGAGGAAAAAATTGAGGCAAAAAAATCAGGTCTTGAAAAATCACAGGATGATGAAGTTGGTAAACGCCTGACCCAGGAGAAGAAAATAAATGAAGCCAGAGCCGCACGGCTTGCGAAAAGACAGGCTGAACTTGCAGCAAAGGCTGAAGCAGAAGCCAATCCTAAACCAGCTCCGGCAGAGCCAGCTCCGGCTGAAAATACTGCTGAAGCCCCTGTAACAGAAGCCCCGGTCGCAGAAACTGCTTCTGCAGAGCCTGCTTCTGAGGAAAAACCCGTAGAATAAAACCAGAATTCCAGGGATAAGAACCCGGTGGGTTACAATGCCAACATATTACTCGGAAGGATCTTAAAGATCCAGGGCTATGACGGCACCATGACAGCCAGGCTGGAAAAGGATTTTATTGATAATATTCCGGAAATGGAATCGGTTTTTCTTGAGATTGAAGGAAAACCGGTTCCATTTCTTATATCCTCATTTCAATATTCAGGAGGAGATATTCTCAAACTGCGATTTGAAGAATACTGGACTTATGAAAAAGTAAGTGATTTCGCAGGATGCCAGGTTTTTCTTACTACCGGAAAAAGGAAATCCACCCGTTCAGATAAAGAGAACATAACTGGCTTTAAGGTTATCTTAAACAATAAAAGCACCCTTGGCAGCATCGAGGAAATAATTAATAATCCGGGACAGGATCTGTTAAAAATAATCTCGCCAGAGAAAAAAGAGATACTTGTACCCTTCCACGATGATTTCATTGTGCAGATTGATAAGAAGAGAAGAACCATCACAGTACAACTTCCGGAAGGACTCATCGACCTTAACTGAGGGTTGGTTTCTCGGGTTGATTAAAACCAACCTTTCAGAAAATTATAATCCGTTAACCGCTAAGGTCGCCAAGCTCTTACGCAGAGATCGCAAAGAGCTAGAATATAGTGTTTCCTTTGGGGACTTTGCGACAACTTTGTGTCCTTTGCGGTTAAAATTGATTTAAAGGAAAGCTCATAGCAAGATTATTCCTTTACTCTCATTTAAACAATTTCATTATTCCCTGCAACTAAACCCAAAACTATCCGTCTTTAGTTGAAAATGCCCATAAATTTAAAACAATATTGAAATGAAGAGAGTAATTTATTCAGCAGTTTTCCTTGCTTTATTGGGACTTGCTACTGCACAGGTATCAGCCCAGTCGAAAGAGACACGGAATGTAAAGGGCTTCACACAAGTAAGCTTTGGCATTTCTGGTGACCTGTTCATAAGAATTGGACCTGAATTCCATCTTACTATCGAAGGTGATAAGAGTGAGCTCGACGAGATTCAAACAGTTGTATCGGGCGACAGGCTGGTCATTAAAAAAGAAAACTGGCGTTTCTCTTTCAGGAATGGCGAAAGGGTGATAATAAACCTTACTATGCCGGAGCTTGAGGGAGTAGGTGTTTCGGGATCAGGTAAGGCTGAGATTATGGATCCGGTGGAGGCTGATCGTCTCAACCTTAATGTTAGCGGAAGTGGAAAGCTATTAACTGATGACCTGAATGTGGATAATCTTGATTGCGGAATATCAGGTTCAGGTGATATAATTCTGGGTTCAGAAGGAAGTGTGGATAATGGAGAAATTTCTATCAGCGGATCAGGAGGCTTTTCAGGGGAAGGAATAGAAATTGATCATCTTGAAGTAAGCATCTCGGGTAGCGGTAACTGCCGCTGCAAAGCAGGTGACTCACTTGATGCCCATGTTTCAGGAAGCGGTAATGTAACCTATATAGGGAATCCAAAGGTAAATGCAAGGGTCTCAGGATCAGGCCATGTAAGATCTAAATAGCAAAATTACTCTCTTATAATTTTGATCACGCCATTATCCCCAACTTTAATGATGGATGATGGCGTATTTTTATTTGTATCTGCCTGCCTGTATTTCACAACATAGTCTGCAGATCTGATTATCTCATCTTCTATTTCGAAGAAATGTGAGGGTGATGGAGCTTCACTGAAATTGGCTGAAGTGGAAATAATTGGTTTCCTGAAACGGGTGATCAATTCATTGCAGAAATCATCTTTGCATACCCTGATGCCAACCGATCCGTCTTCACTGCAGACTCCGGGTGCAAGATTTTTACCTTGGGGATAAATAATAGTCAGAGGTTTTTCGGATACTTCCAATATCTCTCCGGCAATCTCCGGGAGATGAACTACGTACCGTTCAAGCATTGTAAATCCGTTCACAAGGATTATGAGGCTTTTGCTTTCTCTTCTTTTCTTTATCTTAAAGATCTTCTCCACAGCATCCTTGTTTGTTGCATCACAACCGAGTCCCCAGATGGTGTCGGTCGGGTATAGTATTACGCCTCCTTCCCTGAGGATATTCAAAGCTAACTTAAGGTCCTCGCTATAATCCATTTAATGTTGTTTGTTATTATTTTTTACCCACCCCTCGCCCCTCCCAGGAGGGGAGCCTGAAGAACCGATCCCCCTACTCCCAGGAGGGGAGCCTGAAGAACCGATACCCTCCTGCTCCAGTTAGAGGAGTCTGATGCAAAGCTTAATATTTTAATTTCAGGAGTTTCATCCTTTGCTTCATTTCATTTATAACCTTCTTTTCTTCCTCGACAGAATCAGCTTCAAATGTCACTGAAAACCTGATATATTTACCCGCATCGTCCCATGGTACAGTTGAAATCAGTGATTCCTTGATAAGAAATTCAGAAAACTCAGAAGCTGTATTAAACACCCTTCCATTATCAGTTCCGGAAGGAGCTTTTACATAGCAGAAAAATGTTCCTTTTGGTTTTTTTGCATCAAATCCAATATCCTTCAGAGCCTCAATAAGCAGATCAAATCTTCTTGAATATTTTGTAACAGTACTCTCTGTTATTTCCGGATGTTTTAATGCTTCTATTGCAGCTTTCTGAATTGCCCTGAACTGTCCCGAGTCAGTATTGTCCTTAACAGTTCCGTATGCTTTCACCGCCTTACTGTTTCCGCAAATAAATCCAATCCTCCAACCAGTCATATTAAAGGCTTTTGACAATGAATGTACTTCCAGTCCGACATCCATTGCCCCCTTGGCAGAAAGAAAGCTGAGTGGTTTCTGTCCGTCGTATGTCAGCGCACCATATGCAGCATCATTGATAACTATTATATTGTTTTTCAATGCAAAATCGACCACATTTTCAAAGAATCCGATGTTTGCCACAGCACCTGTCGGATTATTCGGATAATTCAGGTAAAGCATCCTGGCTTTTTTAAGAACCGGCGAAGGGATCGTGCTTAAATCGGGTAAAAATGAGTTTGACTCCGTCAGTGGCAGGTTAAACACTTCCCCTCCCAGGTACTTAGTGTAGGTTGCAGTGACAGGGTACCCGGGAACTGTTGTCAGCAGGATATCGCCAGGATTTACAAAACAGAGCGGAAGCATTGCCAGTACCGGTTTCGATCCTATTCCATGAATGATCTGTTCAGATGGCGCGATGCCTGAGAGTCCATAAATATTTTCGAGATACCTTGCTGCAGCTTCCTGGAATTCGGGAATTCCATTGTCTGCATACCATCTGTTTTCAGGTTTCCCTGCTTCTTCTGATAATGCCTTTACAACCAGGTTGTCCGCCAGCCAGTCAGGTTCACCTACACCCATATCAATTAGTTTCACTCCAGGATGTGCCCTTTTTGCTTCTGCTTTTGCCCGTTTGATCAGCTCAAATTTGTATATAGCTGTCGATTTCCCGAAGTTGCTGCCGCCAAGTCTTTCTGCGATCTTATCATCAAAAAAATTATTCATCTGGTTTTGTTTGTGATTCTGTTGTCATATAATTATTATGTGGCAAATGTAATAGATTAACAGAAATATGGCTGATAAAAAATAACCATGAATGATTTCACTTCTCACTTTTTTTGTTGAAAAAGAAGATTAAATTTGATAAAGATTTTATCAAGGGTTCTTTAAATCGGATTTCAACAGGGAGATGGATGTTCCTTAAATAATATATGACTATGAACAAATACATTTACTTGACCTGTACCCCTGAAGCTCTTGTGGCTTCAATGCTTCCTCCTGAAGGCTTTGGAATGTACCTTTCAACCGGGACAAAAAAAAGGAATAAAAGCCAGACTATTTTCTTCGAGGTAGACCTCAATAAGATAGAACATCTTATTGATATGGAGAGCCTTAACAAAAGATGTGTCGCAAAAGAGGATGGCAGTCCAAAAAGTTCCGTTTACCTCTCTGTTTACAGAGTTCTTGAAACAATTCCTGTTGATGCGCTTAAGTCACTCTACCTTACCACCGATCACGGAATTGCACTTGAATTAAAAAGGTCACCATATGACAAGGACAAAGAGGTAAAAAACGCTCTTCATCTCTACCAGGAACTTAATCCGGTAACACCTCTTGTTGCCAGCGAACTTCCGCCATCTGTATTTCTTAAAAGACTTACTGATAACTCAATTCCTATTGTTCTCCCTAAGCTGTTCTTTGTTGAATTAAAACTTGGGGACCTGGCTACCAATCCGCTTTATGGATCAGCTGAGCATCTGCCTTACCAGAATATCGGACATCTGCGGGATTGTCTTGAAATACTGAGAGGAGAATATGAGAAACACATGAAAACTGTCCAGAGGATTTTCTCCGGGGAGCTGTTGTACAGAACAATTGCATCAGGTTTTTATGTCGGAGCAAAGGATGAGATTGTTTTTTATCCTTATCCAAGCATGGCAGAGCTTGAAAACATCAATTATGAATTTTTCAGGGCTATTTAAAAAAGTACAGATTAAGGAAGCCGGGTAGAAGAAAGAGATTACTTCATGTCAATTTCTTTGTTTTGGCCTCCTTCCCTCCCGATAGATCGGGACAGGCTCTAAAGGGGGTTTACATATGTGTGTATATTAATAAGTCCCCTTCAGGGGATTTAGGGGCGAAAATAGGGGGAAAGATTACTTAATAATCACAATTTACAGTCAGGAATAATTTATCTGCCAATATTTCACTAAGAGGTATATTTTTTTATTTGCATAAATAAAAAACTAAATTAGTTTTGTAGCGGCAAAAAATTTGCTGTTCTAATCCTTTACATTTTTTAATTTAAAAACAGATATCATGATTAGTAGTTTATTTTGGATCGTTCCAATTTCGGCACTCATCGCATTGCTGTTTGCCTGGATCTTCTACAAGGGGATGATTGTACAGGAACAGGGTACAGACAGGATGAAAGAGATTGCTGCGTACGTAAGTGAAGGAGCTATGGCCTATCTTAAACGTCAGTACACTGTTGTAACCAAAGTATTTTTAATACTTGTTGTTTTATTATTGATACTGGCATACATGGGTATTCAAAATCCTTTTGTGCCCATTGCTTTCCTGACAGGCGGGTTTTTCTCGGGATTATGCGGTTATCTTGGCATGAAAACAGCTACTGCTGCTTCAAACAGGACTGCATGGGCTGCTTCAAAGTCGCTTAACAAAGGATTACAGGTCGCTTTACGGAGTGGTGCAGTTATGGGTCTTGTAGTTGTAGGGTTTGGTCTTCTTGATATTGCTATCTGGTTCCTGATCCTTGATAAAGCTGTTTTCACACCTGAACACATGGCAAACGGTCTTCACTGGCTCGGACTTAACTTTGTAAATGCCGGTACGGATGATCATCAGAAATATATAGAAATAACAGCTACAATGCTAACATTCGGAATGGGTGCTTCAACCCAGGCACTCTTTGCACGTGTCGGAGGCGGGATCTTTACAAAAGCTGCTGATGTTGGCGCTGACCTGGTTGGTAAGGTTGAAGCAGGCATTCCTGAAGACGACCCGCGTAACCCTGCAACAATTGCCGATAACGTTGGCGACAACGTTGGTGATGTTGCCGGTATGGGTGCTGACCTTTATGAATCGTACGCCGGTTCAATCCTGGCTACAGCCGCTCTGGGAGCAGCACTTCCTGTCGTTGCCAAGGGTGATCAGTTAACAGCAATAATTGCCCCAATGATGGTTTCAGCTATAGGGATCCTGCTTTCAATAGCAGGTGTTTATATGGTAAGGACAAAAGAATCAGCGACCCCCAAAGCACTTCTTAATGCGCTTCTCCTCGGAACAGGAGGCAGTTCTGCACTTATACTGGTTGTACTTGCAGTAATGGCTGCAATCGGCTGGATAACATGGGGTGTGTTTGGTGCTGCAGTATCAGGTCTTGTTGCCGGCGTTATTATCGGCCAATCTACTGAATATTATACTTCAGATGCTAATAAACCTACCCAGGGTATTGCAAGGCAGTCACAGCAGGGACCCGCAACAGTTATTATTGAAGGTATGGCTGTTGGAATGTCCTCAACATGGATCCCAGTAATTACAATAGCAGCCGGCATTATAGCTGCTTATGGCTTTGCGGGTGGTTTCCACAACTTTGCTATGGGAGTATATGGTATTGGTTTTGCTGCTGTTGGCATGCTGTCGACCCTTGGTGTGACTCTTGCAACTGATGCTTTCGGTCCTATTGCCGACAATGCAGGAGGAAACGCTGAAATGTCAGAGCTTCCAAAAGAAGTTAGGGAAAGGACCGATGCTCTCGACGGACTTGGCAACACAACAGCTGCAACCGGTAAAGGCTTTGCCATAGGCTCGGCTGCCCTCACTGCTCTCGCACTTATGGCCGCATATATGGAAGAAATAAAAATGTGGCTCATCAAAACAGCTGATAAGGCTCCTGAAGGATTCAAACAGATCGGAGATACATTATTCTATCACAATACTGTCCCCTCAAACCTTGCAGATGGACAGGTTGCTGTTAATTTAAGTACATCAACTATCAGGGATTTTGTTGCAGCTTACGATCTTTCTGTTTTCAATCCCATTCTCCTCGGTGGAATATTTATCGGCGCCATGATGGCTTTCCTTTTCAGCTCAATGAGCATGAAAGCAGTAGGACGCGCAGCAGGTAAAATGGTTGACGAAGTACGTCGTCAGTTCCGCGAAATTCCCGGGATTATGGAAGGAACAGGGAAACCAGAATATGCAAAATGTGTTGAAATATCAACAAAGGGAGCACAGAGCGAAATGCTGGTTCCTGCACTGATGGCTATTGCCGTTCCTACGGTTGTTGGAGTTGTTCTTGGTGTCCCGGGAGTTATCGGGCTTCTGGCGGGCGGCATGAGTTCAGGCTTTGTACTTGCAAGTATGCTTAACAATGCAGGCGGCGCATGGGATAATGCTAAGAAATTTGTTGAAAGAGGCAATTATGGCGGAAAGAAAAGCGAATGTCATAAAGCTACCGTAGTTGGTGACACAGTAGGTGATCCTTTCAAGGATACATCTGGTCCGGCACTTAATATCCTTATAAAGCTGATGTCGATGGTATCGGTTGTTCTTGCCGGGTTAACAGTTGCATTCAGTATTTTCTAGGATCAGATACATATTAAACATAAAAAAAAGCTGCCCTCATAAGAGAGCAGCTTTTTTATCTGGAGGTTATACTATGCATTTTTGAATGCCTTCTTTCCTGCAAATTTTGCGTACTTGCCAAGATCATTCTCAATCCGCATAAGCTGATTGAATTTTTCGATCCTTTCTCCCCGGCAACCGCTACCGGTTTTCAGATGTCCTGCATTTACCGCTACAGTCAGGTCTGCAATGAAACTGTCAGGCGTCTCCCCACTGCGATGTGATACGAATGCATTGTAATTGTTCCTGTAAGCCAGCTCAATCGTCTCCAGCGTTTCGGTTACACTGCCGATCTGGTTAAGCTTTATCAGAACGGAGTTTGCAACTCCTTTGGCTATGCCCTCTGCAAGGATTGCTTTGTTAGTGCAAAAGAGGTCATCTCCAACGATCTCGATCTTCTTTCCCAGAGTATCAGTCATTTTTTTCCATCCGGCCCAGTCATTTTCTGCAAGACCATCCTCAATAAGTACGATAGGATATTGTTTTACCCAGCTCTGCCACAGATTAATAAGATCATCGCTCGAGATAAGTTTTCCAGTGCTTTTAAAAAGCTTGTATTTTCCATCTTCCCACATTTCGCTGGCAGCCGGATCAAGGCAAATGCTTACATCGGCTCCGGGTTTATATCCTGCTTTGTCGATAGCTTCAAGTATAACCTCAACAGCTTCGTCATTCGATTTCAGATCAGGAGCAAAACCACCTTCATCACCTACGCCCGTACTGTATCCCTTTTTCTTAAGAACTGATTTCAGGGTATGAAATACCTCAATGCCCATCCTGATTGATTCGGTGAATGTTTTTGCTGAATGAGGAGCAATCATGAATTCCTGGAAATCAACGTTATTGTCGGCGTGCTTTCCGCCGTTTATTATATTCAAACAGGGAACCGGAAGCAGATGCGCATTGGCTCCTCCAAGATATTGATAAAGTGGTATACCGGCACTTTCAGCTTCGGCTCTTGCGTATGCCATTGAAACAGACAAAATTGCATTTGCCCCCAGCTTCGATTTGTTGGGAGTTCCATCCAGCTCTATCATAAAGTAATCAAGTTCGCGCTGATTACGGAATTCTTTTCCGGTAATCTCCTTCGCGATAATTTTGTTCACGTTCTCAACTGCTTTCAGAACACCTTTCCCTCCATAGCGTTTTTTGTCTCCATCACGCAATTCACATGCTTCACGTTCGCCTGTCGAAGCGCCGCTTGGCACCATGGCTTTTGCTTTTGTCCCGTCCTCGAGGATTATATTAGCCTCTACCGTCGGATTGCCTCTTGAATCGAGAATTTCCAATGCTGATACACTAATGATTTCCATAGTTTTTCTGTTAATTAAAAATTTATTTTTTCGATAATTGTTAATAGTTCCTCGATATCACTATCATATTCTTTTACAAGTTCTTTGGGAAATTCGCCAAATCCCTTCTGCTTCCTTGATTTCATATCACAAAGGATCTCCCAGCTTTTTGTTTTTTTTGCATTGACAATCCTCTTTAAACTCTGCTTACGTTTTTCAGTTTCATATTTATCCGCTAATTTACAAATTTGTTCAAGAGCTTTATTAATTATCTCTGGAATCTTGAATTTGGCGGACATAGTATCGTTCATTTTATTAATGACAGGCTTATGACCATTTAATTTTATATTTTTAAGATCTCAAAAGTGAAATATTGAAAATGGATCTTCCGCGGCTTTCTGATATTCAATCAGCCCATAAAAGGATAAAGCCTTTTATTCATCGGACACCTGTACTCACATCACAGCAGCTTAACAGAATATTTGAATGTGAACTTTTCTTCAAATGTGAGAACTTCCAGAAAGTTGGTGCATTCAAGTTCAGGGGAGCAACTAACGCTGTTTTATCCCTGTCTGAAGATCAGAAAAATCATGGTGTTGTAACCCATTCATCAGGCAATCATGCTGCCGCTCTTGCTCTTGCTGCTAAAATGAATGGCATAACGGCCTTTATAGTGATGCCGGAAAATGCTCCTTCAGTTAAGAAGGATGCAGTAGCCGGATATGGAGCATTACTAACTTTCTGCAAGCCCACACTTCAGGCACGCGAAGAAACATGCAGGGCAATTATGGAAAAGGAGGGAGCAACACTTGTTCATCCCTATGACAATTTTAATGTCATCTGCGGACAGGGGACAGCAGCCCTTGAGCTTTTTGAAGACATTGGTTATCCGGATATTATAGTTGCACCAATAGGCGGCGGAGGATTGATGAGCGGTACTTCAACATGTGCAAAGGGAATAAATGACAGGATAAAAGTAATCGGAGCTGAACCTCTGAATGCAAATGATGCCTGGAGATCCTTTAAAACAGGAATACTTACCCCTTCTGTTAATCCTTTAACAATAGCCGACGGTCTTCTTACATCCCTCAGCGAACTTACTTTTACAATTATCAGAAAGAATGTTGATGAAATCTACACAGCAGAGGAAGATTCGATTATCAGTTCAATGAAGCTTGTATGGGAAAGAATGAAAATAATAATTGAACCTTCATCCGCAACAGTCCTTGCAGTAATCAAAGAGAATCCGGGATTTTTTAAAGGGAAAAAGGTTGGACTGATAATCTCAGGAGGAAATGTTGATCTGAAAAGGCTGCCTTTTTAATTCTTCTTCCTGAAGTAGGCCACAATAGGATAGTGATCGGAGAACTTTACTTTTAATATATCAAAATGCCGGCACTCAAGTGTATTGTCATACAGGATATAGTCAATCCTGTTTGGAGGATAATTACCCCTGTATGTAAATCCTGCTCCGTATCCGGAACTCACAAATGCATCATTAAGCCCTTTCCTGATTTTCCTGTATGAATATGAAACAGGTGTATCATTAAAATCCCCTGCAACAATAACCGGATATGGAGATATGTCGATCCTTACCTTTACAGCCTGAGCCTGAGATGCTCTCTTAACAAAACCTTTTCTAAGGCTCGAGGAGATACTAACGATCTCATTGAGTGTCTCTTTGTCATCCGATGTTTCAACGATCTCATTCAAAAAGTTTTGTTCCATCCTGTGCAGGCGGAATGACTGCAGATGGTTATTGAAAACCCTTATTGTATCCTTCCCGGCAAGGATATCGGTATATATTGAAAGGCTTGAAGACTTATCATGTACAATATCTCCACGCCCTGTTATAGGGAATCTGCTAAGCGTAGCGATCCCGTAATAACTGTTCTTTCCGGTACCGATCACTTTAAAATGTGAATAGTATTTTCCTCCAAGCGCTGATCTTATTTCAATTTCTTTAAACCTGGGATCTCCAATTATATATACTTCCTGAAGGCAAATTATATCAGCTTTCTGGTTATTTAGCAGTTCTAGTATCCTTTTTTCCGAAATGCCGCTTTTTCTGCTCTCAAAATAATTGAATAAACGGACGTTATAGCTCTGAACCTGGAAAGTTCCGGTCTTGTCGCCCGAAGGCTTCTGTATCTTAATGTAATTTGAAAAATGGGTAAAGCCTGCTGATATGACCACAATTGAAATCAGGGCTTCCCATTTTAGAGCTATTGCCCAGATTATTGCAATAATAACGTTAACAAGCAGGAGGTAAGGATAAGCAAGCCCGAAAAGAGCAGGCACAGCAATTATATCAGGATTTATATGAACTGCCAGATAGGATAATACAAGTGCCAGGGCAAACAGGATATTTACTCCAAGAAATGTTCTATAAAAAAACTTCTTCAAGGCATTCTGACTTCTCATGGCGAATTTATCAGTATTCCTGGATAAACTGATGTGAAGCTAATGATTTTTGATAAGACAGGTTAAAGCATTTATAAAAGTAGCCAATATTTGGATCAGTTCTTTTTCTGACTTTCCCTGAATAACAGGTCCTTTTCTTCTTTTGTCAGGCAGTCATAACCTCCTTTGGAGATCTTGTCCAGTATTTTATTGATCTGCTCCTGATGATCAGCCTTGACCTTGTTATACTCATAATCAGTTTTTTTCTTTTTATATGTGACCCTTAGCTTTTTCTTTGGCTTAAATAGAGTGGCAAAAAAATCGAGTATTTTATTCAATCCTTTACCGGGATCATGTCCGCGGCGGAGACTTACTGTATAAATGTATCCAAATACCGCTCCTCCCATATGGGCAAGTTTTCCTCCGGAATTTACCGAAAAATCCATTACCGAAGTAAGTATGAATATTGCAAGAGCCACCCATTTTATCTTTATCCGGCCAAGCAGGAACAGATTAACCGAATAATCAGGGACATAAGCGGCTATTGCCACCACTATTGCCAGGACTGATGCCGAAGCTCCAATGGCAACCGAATCATTGACAACCTGGTTGAAGGCGGGAAAAATATTAAAAGATATTATATACACTACAGCACCACAGATACCTCCAAGGATGTAAACTGCCACAAGCTTTTTCTGATCAAGATATTCGAGAAAGATGGTCCCGAACCAGTAAAGCCACAGCATATTGAACAGAATATGAAGGAGATCCTTGTGGGTAAACATATATGTAATCAGAGTCCAGGGCCGTAAAAGGAAGGCTCTGAATGATGACGGAACTGAAAACCAATTCAGGATACTAACAGAAATAGTTTGATTATTAAGTAGATATCCTATAATTGATATAACGGAGATGAGTAAGAAAACAACAATATTTATATAAATCAGCCTTGTCAGACTGCTTCCGTTTTTGAATGTTTTTCCGATATCGTCCCAGATACTCATCAATACAGAGTTGTGGTTGTTTTCCTCCAGTACCTTATCAGGATATAACCAAACAGCATACCCCCGAGGTGAGCAGCATGTGCAATATTGCTTCCCGGTTGGGTAACAGCAAGCCATAGTTCAATTGCCCCATAACCGATAACAAAGTATTTTGCTTTTATCGGGATGGGAGGGAAGAGCAGCATCAGCTGGGTATTGGGAAAAAGGACACCAAAAGCAAGGAGCACTCCAAAAATAGCACCTGATGCCCCAACTGTAGGTATGTTAAGCAGCATCTGGAGGTCCCGCATAGCAACATCAGCATATTGTTTCCCTTCATTTAAAACAGCGGCCCCGTTAGCAATAACCACCTGAAGATTATCCGGTGAAATGGCATTTACCAGCTTATTGTACTGGAACATTATTACTGTTTCATGAACGAACGCTGCACCCAGGCCGCAGACCATGTAATAGATCAGAAACCTTTTGGGGCCCCATACATTTTCGAGGATCCCGCCAAACATATAAAGCGCAAACATATTGAAAAAGAGATGCATGAAATTTGCATGCATGAACATATGTGTGATTATCTGCAGAGGCATAAATTGGTCCGACTTCGGAAAATAAAGCCCCAGTATGGTTGTAAGATCAACTCTGAAAACACTCTTTGCAGTAAAGTCTGCAATCAGCATCACGACATTTATCAGTATGAGATTCTTTACTACAGGCGGTAATGCCATAAACCCTCTGCCGTATCCGTTCATTTCGTGTTATCAGATTATTCGTTAAATCAACATGGGGCCAAATATACTACTAACAATTTATCTGGCAAAACAAGATTAAGGGCTGAAGCCCTGACCTGGATTTTATCCGTAAACCACGGCTTTAAAGCCGTGGTTTAAGCAATCAATTATTAGGGCTTTAGCCCTGAATCTACCTGAGTCTTTTATCAATCTCTTCAAGTGTTAAAATGTTGATGACCGCTTTCCCTTTTGGTGAATAATTGGGAGCCTTGCAAAGGAAGAGTGTATCGAAAAGGTCCTCCATCTCATTTTTCATCAGCGCTTTGCCATAAGGTATTGCTGACGCCCCGGCCATTGCTGAAGCTACCTTTTCCTTTATCCCGGTTGACGGATCTGACTGTGTCTTTTTAAACTCCTCAAGTAGAATCTCAATCATCATCACCGGGTCGGCAGGACCGATTTCAGATGGCCGTCCTGTTATTGAAATCATGTTTTTCCCCGAAAAATGGAAAGCAAAACCAAGCAGCCTGATATCCTCTTCAATTTCTTTAAGTACCAAAATATCTGCAGGATTTAGCTCTATGCTTACGGGGAACAAT
Source organism: uncultured Bacteroidales bacterium (assembly GCA_963701745.1). Taxonomy (GTDB): domain Bacteria; phylum Bacteroidota; class Bacteroidia; order Bacteroidales; family VadinHA17; genus LD21. The sequence goes on from CAVPBE010000001.1 coordinate 292,193, forward strand.
TCTGACTGGCTGAGGCTTCTGTTATTGTTCAGGTTTTCCAGGAACTTCTCAAAAAGGATCCTTTCATGAGCCCTTTTCTGATCAATTAGCAAAAGTCCTGATTTTACCGGACATACAATATACTTGTTCTTTATCTGAAAGAATTTCCTGTCCGTTTCAATCTTTGCAGGTTCCGGATCTTCATGTTCAAACGCAGTATATAGTTTTTCCCATCCGGAATTGTTTTCTCTTTCGAATCTCTCGATGAGCCTGTTCTGACTGGATACCTTATCATCACCCGCAAATGGATCATAGCGCGGGTCAATTTCAATTGCAGGTGGATCGGGGATATTTCTGAATGATGATCTCACCGGAATATCTATTAATCCCTCATTATTAAAATCGAGAGAAGGAACAATATTAAATCTTCCGAGAGCTTCTTTAACAGACGCCATAAGTATCTGCCAGATCGATCTTTCATCTTCAAATTTTATCTCTGTTTTTGTCGGATGAATATTTATATCTATCGAAGCGGGCTCAATTTCCATAAAAATGAAATAGGAAGGAATTGCCTCAGGCGGAAGTATATTCTGGTATGCTTCAATAACTGCTTTATGAAAATAAGGATGTTTCATAAACCTGTTATTGACAAAGAAGAACTGTTCCCCATATGTCCTGCGGGCATTCTCGGGTTTCCCTATAAATCCTTTTATATCTATTAATGTTGTGGAAGTTTCAAGAGTGATGAGATCGTTATTTATCTGCTTGCCGAATACACCGATTATCCTTTGACGGACATTACAGGATCCAAGCATATATATTTCATTATCATTATGATGTAGTGCAAACTTGATTCCAGGGTGGGCAATTACAATCTTCTGAAACTCGGTAATTATATGTCTCATTTCAGTATTATCCGACTTCAGGAATCTTCTTCGGGCCGGGATATTAAAGAAAAGATTCTTTACAGAAAAACTCGATCCGGTGGTGCAGCTGCATGGCTCTTGTGCTTCGACCCTGGAGCCATTAATTATGATAAGTGTACCTGAATCGTCTTCATTTTTTCTGGTCCTGAGCTCAACCATCGAAACAGCGGCTATTGAAGCCAGTGCTTCACCTCTGAAACCCTTGGTCCTGATTGCAAATAGATCCTGGGCTGAAGTTATCTTCGAGGTGGCATGCCTTTCAAATGACAGCCTGGCATCGGTCTCTGACATACCGGACCCATTGTCGATAACCTGAATTAGTGTTCTTCCCGAATCTTTAATTATGACATCTATGATACCGGCTTGTGCGTCGACTGCATTTTCCATCAGTTCTTTCACAACTGATGCAGGCCGCTGAATTACTTCTCCTGCAGCGATCTGATTTGCAACCGAATCGGGTAAAAGCTTAATAATATCAGGCATCAGCGAAGAAGTATTTCAACAAGTAATTATTAATCAGTATGTTGGTTGTCTTTTCCGGGGGACAACTACCCCTTTGTCGAACCTCCTGCAAATATAAGTATATTTGCATCATTACTTTTACAGGGGAAATTCACATTTCAAATTGCCCATCTTTCATTATTTTTGTTTTCCATATGCCTGATTTTTTGATCAAATTCAATTGTATGAAGAAATTTTACTTGTTTTCTGTTATTTTCATTCTGGTTCTCCTGCAGGGATGCAAAAAAAGACCAGATGAGGATATTCTTAAGGTTATGACTTTCAATATCAGGTATGATAATCCGAGGGACAGCGCTAATGCATGGCCTAACAGGGCAGCATACATCTGCAGGTTCCTGAAGGATGAAGAACCCGATCTGATAGGCATGCAGGAAGTTCTGGCCCACCAGTATGAATATCTCGATTCTGTGATGACTGATTACAACTCAATTGGTGTCGGACGTAATGACGGGGCAAAAGGCGGTGAAATGAATCCTGTCTTTTTCAGAAAGGAAAGGTTTGATCTGATAAGGACAAGGACTTTCTGGCTGTCAGATACTCCCGAAGTGGCAGGTACAAAAGCATGGGGAGCCGGACTTCCACGTATTGTCACATGGGTTGAGCTTTCAGAAAAGACTACATCAGAGCATTTTTATTTCTTTAATACCCATTTTGCCCATGATTCTGATTCCGCCAGAATTATGAGTTCAGGATTACTGCTTGATAAAGTTGACAGTATAGCATCAACCTTCCCGTTTGTGATAACAGGTGATTTAAATATGCTGATTTCAAGTAAAGGCTATGAAATACTTACAGGGCCTTATGAGAGCGTTCCGTTGCTTAGCGATACATACGCGGTTTCTGAGAAGAGACCATTGGGTCCTGCATATACCTTTAACGGTTTTTCGGAAAGCACCAGTTCCGGAAGGATTGATTATGTTTTTGTAAGAAATGGGATGAAGGTCCTGGAGCACAAAACATTTATCAGGAAAGAGCACGGAGTTTACATATCTGACCATTGGCCGGTAATGGCAACAGTATCGCTCAAATAATTTTTTCCCCGCTGATCCCGTGATTTTCGCAGATTTATATTTCTTATCTGCACTGATCTGTGTGATCTGCGGGAAATCTTTTTTTAAGCTGTTTTTCTGTAACGCTTTACTGCCAACGCTGTAAAAATCACAGCAATAATAATCAATGAATATATATCACGGCTGATATCCTGGATCGTTGAGCCCTTTAGCATGACCATCCTGTTTATTTTCATCAGGTAGGCTACAGGATTTATAAGATCGAGTTTACGTGCCCAGTCGGGCATGCTCTCAAGGGGAGTAAAAATACCGCTCATAAGTATGAATATTATCATAAAAAAGAATGCGATAAACATAAATTGCTGCTGCGTTCCTGAAAAAGTAGATATGAAAAGGGCAAAGCCCAGCACAGCAACCAGGAAGATTGAAGCACTAAGGAAAAGAAGAGCGATGCTCCCCTCAAAAGGGATATTGAAAGCCAGTTTACCTAAAAGGAGACCAAGAACAAGGTCAGCTAGTCCGATTATCAGGAAGGGGACCATTTTGGCAATTATGAACTGATGTTTTCTGACAGGCGTTACATTTATCTGTTCTATGGTGCCAGCTTCCTTTTCCCTGACAAGATTCAGCCCGGCAAGCAGGAATCCGATCGCAGTAACAAGAATTCCCAGTATGCCTGGGAGCATATAATATTTATAGTTGAGGAGTTCGTTATACCAGTAACGGTTCCGGATATCTATCTGAGGGATGGCTGAAACATTGCTGCTGCTAATATTTTCCATGGCCAGTTTTAAATTGTAATCCCGTAGAACTCCGTTCAGGTAAGCCCATGACAGCTGTGCAGTTGTTGCATTAATTGCATTAATTGAAGCCAGCAACCTGCCTGGCTTCCCGTTTCCGGTATCCTTGCCGAAATCCAACGGGATCTGAAGCACCATGGTGCATTTGTTTTTAAGCAGGAGACTTTCAGCCTCCTCTTCTGAGAATGTTGAGTGAGTAATCCTGAAGAATTTTGATCCCTCTAGCTGACTTATCAGGCTTCTTGAAACAGAAGACATATCCCTGTCGATAATGCATAATTTTATATCTCTGATCTCAAATGTCACTGCGGGAACAAGAATCAGCATTTGAATTATCGGTACACCAAAGATCGCCCTTCCGATGAACTTGTTCCGGAAGATCTGAATGAATTCTTTTCTGATAAGATAAAATATGGTTCGCATTAGTTTATTTTTTACTATTAATTAACCCACCCCCCCGCCCCTCCACCACAAATCTCCCCTGCAGTCTGGCTCCTCCCTAAAATTAGCCACTGGCTAATTTCTTAACGGTCGGCCCCCCAGGAGGGGAACCATATGGCTTTCCCGCACCCCGCGCCCCGCACCACATACCCCAGACCCTTTTACCTGACGCCTGATGCCTGTCGCCTACTGTAACCTTATCTTAAAATTCCTGATGCTCAATCCAATAAATGCAACAGTGAATGCTGTTAAAATGATAGTCTCCTTCCAGACATACATGAAGCCTGTACCTTTAATCATTATATTTTTTAATATTATTAAGAAGTATCTGGGAGGAAGAACTGAGCTTAGCCAACCGTAAACTTTGGGCATATTTTCAATAGGGAATATAAATCCTGAAAGCAATACTGTAGGAAGCATCATTCCGACCAGAGAAATAAATATTGCCTGCTGCATTGTAGAGGAGAGAGTCGAGATAAGGATCCCAAGGGAAAGGCTCATCATTATATAGAGCATGCTTTCGGCAAGAAGAAGGACCAGACTGCCTTTTACCGGGAGGTCAAAAACAAGCCATGAAAGCAGCAGTATAACGATCACATCAATAAATGAAAGAAAGAAATAGGGCATTACCTTGCCAAGGATTATCTGAATAGGTCTCAGGGGGGAGACAAGTAGAACTTCCATCGTACCGAATTCTTTCTCCCGCGTAATGGTTACCGAGGTCATAAGTGCACAGATAAGGATCATAATGAGGGTAATAACACCCGGTACGAACATGTAATGACCTTTCAGTCCTGGATTATAAAACATCCTCACTTCAGGCTGGACCAGAAGGGTTGGGGAAGCAGATACACCGGAAAATTCCCTGTTGAAATCAGTTACTATTGCTGTAAGATAATTGGTCACAAGAGTCGCTGTGTTTGGCTCTGAACCGTCAGCTATAATTGATAATTCAGCCTTCCCTTCACTTATCAGATTACGGCCGAAATTGTTTTCAAAAATGATAACTGCTTTTGTGTTCCCCTTTTTCATTACTCTGTCAATATCATTGTAATCAAGCAGGTCTTCGGTCCTCTTAAAGAATCCTGACGAGCAGATTTTATCTGAAATTTTACCGGTGATCTCATCTTTTGATAAATCAAGAAAAGCAATCCCCGCATTTTTAACGTCAGTGCTGACAACATAACCGAACAACAGGATCTGTGCTGCAGGTAATCCGAACAGGATTATGAGTGTCCGGTAATCCCTGAAAATATGGAGGAACTCTTTCTTTACAAATCCAAGGAACCTTTTCATAATTTACTATTTACATAGGTATTTGGCTGTAGCCCCCCTTGAGGGGGGATGGGGGGTCTTGCAATCTTCACAAACACCTCCTCAACCGACTCTGCATTATATTGTTTTTTAAGATTTGCAGGTGTATCAAGAGCCACTATTCTGCCCTCGCTCATTATTGATACCCGGTCACAATATTCAGCTTCATCCATATAATGAGTTGTTACAAAAACAGTAATTCCACGTGAGGCTGTTTCATATATCATTTCCCAGAACTGCCTGCGGGTAACAGGATCGACTCCGCCTGTAGGTTCATCGAGGAAAACTATTTCAGGCTCATGCAGAACCGCAACGGAAAAGGCAAGCTTCTGCTTTAATCCCAGTGGGAGCGAGGCGATCAGTTTATCGCTGAATGTTCCGAAATTAAGCTTCTCCAGAAGATCTTGTGTCCGCTCCTTTATCAGCTTCTTGCTCATACCATAGATACCACCGTAAAGCATAATATTTTCTTTGACGGTAAGATCCTCATAAAGGGAGAATTTCTGGCACATGTAGCCAATAACCTTTTTTATTTTTTCAGGTTGATGTGATGCGCTGAATCCTGCAACCAGGGCATCGCCAGAAGTCGGAACTGACAACCCCGATAATATCCTGATTGCTGTTGTCTTACCAGCTCCGTTGGCACCAAGAAATCCGAAGATCTCACCTTTGAAAACCTCAAAATTCAGGTTGTTGATGGCAGTGAAATTGCCGAACTTCTTAGTTAGATTGCGGACTGATATTACTGTACTATTCACCATTGCTTTTAAATTTTACCCCCTTCCCATCCTTCCCCCAGGGGGGCAGGAGTTGGATTTGCTCCCGCAAAGCGGGATTGAAAGGGGTTTTTAATTTGCCTTTATGCCTTTATGCCTTCATGCCGTTATGCCTCCATAAGTTCCAGAAACCTGTCCTCAATACCCGCTTTCGATTCTTCAATTACTGCATTTTCAATGCCTTCCAGCTTCAGAAAGCCTAAAAGCGATTCATTATACCTGTCATTTCTGAAGGTCACATGTACTGAATCCCCAAATGGATAAGCAGTATTTGTTTCGGGATATTTTCTGAGCGCCAGGATCAGACGATATTTGTCTGTTGCCCTAACCGTGAAGAGCCTGCATTTGAATCCATCCCGTATACTCTGAGGCTGATCAACCAATAGAATTTTACCATTCTGAATGAGTGCAACTCTGTCACACCTCATGGCTTCGTCCATGTATGGGGTTGAAACCAGAATGGTTATATCATGCTGTCTCAGCTTTCTGAGCATCGCCCAGAACTCAGATCTTGAAACCGCATCAACTCCTGTTGTTGGTTCATCAAGAACTAGCAACCGGGGTTTATGAATTAGGGCACATGATAACGCCAGTTTCTGCTTCATTCCTCCTGATAGTTTTCCTGCAGGCCTTTTTCTGAAAGGTTCAATATGGTTATAGATATCAGCTATAAGGTCATAGTTCTCGGTTACCTTAGTTCCGAAAACTGTTGCATAGAAATTAAGATTCTCTTCAACTGTCAGATCATGATAGAGACTGAATCTTCCAGGCATATACCCGATATTTTTCCGGAGTTCCCTGAATCCGCTCCTGCAATCAAATCCAAGCACTTTAAGTTCACCTTCATCGGGCAACATAAGGGTTGTAATTAACCTGAAGAGGGTCGTTTTTCCTGCACCATCGGGCCCAATAAATCCATATATTTCACCTTTGGTTACCTCAAATGAGATATCTTTCAAAGCCTGTGTCGCTTCAAAATTTTTACTGATACCCGATGCCTTAATTATTTCATTCATGTTTTTGTTTTTCTCTGTGAATCTCTGTGTCTTCACTGTGGTCCTCTGTGTAACTGGAGATTATAAAAAACTTACACAGAGAGACACTGAGTATCACAGTGTTCCACAGAGGTTTGTCCGGATCGCCATTGCTATTTAAAATATTGCTTCTCCCGGCATTCCCGATTTCATAGAGCCGTCATTTTGTACATCAATTGTAACAGCATAAACAAAAGTGACACGTTCCTCCTTTGTCTGGATGATCTTTGGCGTGAATTCAGCCTTGCCGGATATATAGCTTATTTTTCCTGTAAAAGAAGAGTAGTTCTTTTTTCCCTTATCAATTCTTACAGTAACTTCCTGGCCTGTTTTAATTTTTCCAAGCTGAGAACCGCTTACATAGACCTTCAGCCGGATCAGTGTGAGATCGGCGATTTTCGCCAGCGGCTTTCCGGCTGCAGCTAATTCACCTGCTTCGGCATACTTCTCAATCAGAGTTCCCTTCAGCGGGCTTTTTACGCTGCAACGTACAATTTGTTCATTCAGAGTCGCTTTTTTTGATTCAAATACTGTCAGTTCAGCAGCTACGGATGCCTTCTGGGTATTGTTTGCGGCAATCTGTTTTTCAAGGACAGCAACCTGTCCCGACAGATCGTCGTACTGTTTTCTAGTTGCTGCATCATCTTTCAGCATATTTTCAGTTCTGGCGATATTCACATTCAGATTATCTATCTGCTGTCGGATAATATCGTTCTGAGCATTTATCGAGCTGATACGTGTTCTAACGCCCTTCATGCCTGCTTCAATTTCCCCTTTCTGCAGGTGAAAGAATGTAGTGTCTATCAGTGCTATTTCACAACCTTTATCGATATCTGTTCCTTCGGTGAAATTAAATACCATGATGCGGCCGCTTGTCTCAGCAGAGACTATGACTTCAGTTGCTTCAAAGTTTCCGTAAGCATCAGCTAGGTCGTTTTTATTATTGCATGCAGTTAACAGGACTGCCGGGATGATTAAAAACAGGTTGGGTTTCATAATGATATTTAATGTAATTATTATAACTTTTCCAATTATTCGCCCCCCTTCCTCCCTGAAGGGGGTTTATAATTAGCCCCCTTTAGGGGGTCGGGGGCAATTATTCAATTTCTTTTCCGCTAATATTCATATATTCAATCCTGGCCATGACAAGAGTAATCTTATGGATTTCATAATTAATCAAAGCCTGCCTTTCGGAAGTCATTTCATTCATATAATCTGTAGCATTGATGGTGCCATTTTCGTATTGTGACTCTGCTGCTGAAGTGATCCTTTTCCTTAACGCAATCAGTTCATCGTCTGATTCAAGGAGTAACTTCAGTTTGGAAATTTCTGCGCTCTTTGCATCAAGAAGCCTTTTAAGGTTGTCTGTCAGCTCACTTTTCCTGCTATCAATGATATTCTGCTGGAGTGTTATCACCTGTCTTTCATTTTTTGCCTTGTTCCAGTCAAAGATGTTCCACTTAATACTTGCTCCCAAAATATAATAGGGTGCAAATTCATCCCTGAAGAAATTGCTTCCCGGAGGATTTCCATAACCAAGCGTTGCAAATCCTGCAGCCCTGGGCATTCTTTTACTTTGAATAATCTGCAGCCCTGCATCGAGCTGTTTCTTTCTAAGGTCAAATATCTGCAGTTCAGGACGTAATAATTCTCCTGAAAGCTCTTCTCCTGTCAATGGAAGAACAAATTCGGTTGATGCATCAATCTCGGTACCGGTGAGGCTCGAAAGTATTTTTAGAAGTGAGGCTTTCCCGATCTCATTTTCGCTTAACTGCTGCTCAAGCTTTATCTTCTCTGAAGCAAGCACATCAGTGTCGGACTTAAGAACCACACCACTTGCAAGTGCTGAATTCATTGAGGCTATGCGTTTTGTTATCAGCTCATGATAACTTTTCAGTAGCTCTTTCTGCCTGGCAAGAAGCAAAAGGTTGAAGTAATAGCCGTTTATTTGTCCGCGAAGCTTATAAAGATCGGTTTCAGTCTGCTTTTCATTTATATTTAGATCGGCTTTTTCAAGAGCTCTTGCACCTTTTATCGCACCTCCGTCGTAGATGACCTGGTTAATATCAACAGTTATTTTATATTGTTCATGAGGAAGCGGTTTAATTGCGCCGGCAATCCCCGGAATTGGAAGTGAACCAAGAATATCGGTCATATCGATCACTGATGAATTATAAAGAAAACTTCCGCCGGCATCGAGGGTTGGAAGCCAGCTTTTCGACAGGTTTTTATCCCTCACTGCAGAGATCTGTGTATAGGCTTCTCTCTCCCTGGAAATGGGCGCGGCCACCATTGCCATATTATAGCACTCTTTCAGTGTCAGAACCTTCTGGGCTTTTAGTCCGGGAAAAAAGGGTATTATTAAAATGGCAACTACTATAACTCTCTTTTTCATTTTCGTTTCTTTATTCTTTTTTCTCATTGTTTATTACTTCCTGCTTCTTCAGCGCATTTAAAACAAAATCTGCAGCATATACTTTCCTCTCTTCTATATATTGATCAAAATTGTAGCCCATTTTTTCCATTATGCTGCCGATAATCGGTCTGGCTGCAAAAGGAAAGACACTCATTCCGGCAATTGTTGTCATAAACTGGGGAAGATTTTCTTCTGTAATGTTATATCTCTTTAGTTCTTCCTTATGCTGAGCTTCCAGGGTTTTCCACAATTTATTAATATCAAAACTCTGGATCAGTTTCCTGATTCTTCCCGGATTTCGGTGCATTTCGTTTAAAATGAATGATGGAAGCCTCGGATTCTTTTGCATGAATGAAATATGCTCCCTTAAGAAGAACCTTATCTTCTCTTCAAGCGAACGATTCTCATCAAATACAGGGGAAAATTTCCTGAACATCTGCCCTGCGATCATTTCATAAACCGCATTGAAAAGGTGGTCCTTTGTGCGATAATAATAATGAAGCAATGATTTGTTTATCCCTGCACGATCTGCAATATCCTGCATCCTTGCACCATCCATTCCTTTTTCTATGAATACCTCTGTAGCAGCTTCAAAGATCTTTTCCTCAGTTTGTTTATCAGCTTCTGACATGCCTTTTAACCATTAGGTTTAACCAAACAGATTAAACAACTAGTTTAACCAATTGGTCAAAATTAAATAATGTTTTTATTATTTGCAAATTTATTTTGAAAAAAGACCGGAGACCGAAGACTGAAGATCGGAGACCGGAGTAACAAGTTATTTTTATTTCCATCTTCTGTCTTCAATCTTCCGACTATTATTTCATATTTTCGGATGTTTTTAATCATCAAAATCAATGAATTCAGCAAACCTTTTCATATTTTTACAAACCAAATTTTTTTTAAATCCCGCAGCAGGGATAGTTAACAAGTGAAGATTGATTAAAGGGCTGTTATATAACTAATTACTCAGATAAAAAAAGAACAATTAATAATAAAGAATTATGAGAACAGAAGGCAGACGCACCAGCGATAATGTAGAAGACCGCAGGGGAATGAGTTCAGGCGGTAAAATGGCAATCGGTGGCGGCTTAGGAACAATAGTAATTGCACTTGTTGTTCTTCTCCTTGGAGGAGACCCCTCGCAGGTATTGAACAACTCTCAGGAGGCTCCGGCGACTGAATCGGGTCCCGTCAACGCTTCCCCGGAAGAAGAAAAAATGGCAAACTTTGTGAAGATAGTACTTGCCGGAACTGAAGATGTTTGGACGAAAGTCTTCCAGGAATCAAATATGACATACAAACGACCAATTCTGGTCCTTTTCAGTGATCAGGTCCAATCGGCGTGCGGATATGCAAGCGGCGCCAGTGGACCGTTTTATTGCCCGGGCGATCAGAAAGTTTACATCGACCTTGCTTTTTTTGATGAGCTTAAGACACGATTCGGAGCTTATGGTGATTTTGCAATTGCATATGTGGTAGCTCACGAAATAGGACACCATGTGCAAAACCAGCTCGGAATACTTAGCGACGTCAATAACCAGAGATCCAGGATGAGTGAGGTAAATGCAAACAGGTTACTCGTGAGGCTTGAACTGCAGGCAGATTTTCTTGCCGGAATGTGGGCACATTACGACCAGCAGATGTTCAATTCACTTGAATCCGGCGACATTGAAGAGGCGATGAATGCAGCTGCATCTGTCGGAGATGATGTTCTTCAGAAAAGATATCAGGGAAGGGTAATACCTGATGCATTTACTCATGGGACAGCCGCTCAGCGCAAGGAGTGGTTCCGCAAAGGATATACATCAGGCGACTTTGATCAAGGGGATACTTTTAATGCGGCTATATGAAAGCGGAGGCTGTCTAAAAAGTCCTCTGTGAAATCTCTGGGGAAACTCTGTGATCTCTCCCGATAGATCGGGACAAGTTGTGTTAGTTCTTATAAATATTTGTTACACAGAGTGCCACTGAGAAGACACAGAGCGATACAGAGAAAACATAAATGAAATTTCTGACTTATTAAACAACCTCATGTTTGATTCTTTTTTGGGACTAACCCGAATTTAAAAATCTACTTCAATTTAACAATTATTGAATCAGCTATCTTCAGGGCAGTTGTCAATGTGCTGAGATCAGTAAACAATTCACCGGTTTTACCGGAATAGTGACTGTGGCCGATCGGATTCATTCTGTATGAATCCTTCAGGGAGTTAAAGTCAATATTAGTTTCATAGACTAAAGCAGGTTGGCACGACCATTTGTAATTCTCATCATCAGGAAATTTGTTGTTGGTCCAGTATTCGTTCCAGTCCCAGTTCTGATTTATTTCAAACATAACCTTAAATCTTTCGGGAAGAGGATTATCGGCACGCGAAGTCATCACAAATCCTGATTTAGGTGTCGCCCCGGAATATGCATCAGGAACAGCAGTCTGGGAATCGGGCATGAAAAGCCCATCAGATGCTTTTATGCCTCTTTTGTGAGCCCAGTATGGCAATGTCTGTGGAGCCCTTTTAGGTGCTACTGCCCATTTGGCGTTTTCCTGTTTTCCATATTCAAAAATCCCTGTGGCAACTGCTTTTGCCACATAAAGTGTCTGGATATATTTTCCATCCATATCTTCAATCCAGATTGCGAATAGCGGATAATAGAATTCTTTCCCCTTTGTAAAATCAATAATGATCTCCTGCCCTTTTCCGGCAGTATTGGTAGTTAAAGTTGTTTTCTCTTCAGGAACCTGATTCCTTCTTTTCAATGAACCGGCTGAACATGCTGCAGTTAAAAGTATTATGGAAATAATAAGAAATCTGTTCATAAAATAAAAATTTAAAATTCAATAATAACTCCGATTGTGGGCAAAACTGTCCCGGATTCACCGTTAAGGTATTTAAGCAGGTACTTTGTCGGATCTCCCGGATCAGTCAAAGGGATACCATTTACATCCGATTGCCTTAACAGGATGGCTGGCTGATCGGCCTTATGGTTGTAAACATTCTGAACGTCTGCATATAGCATCAGCGACCATCCCTTGAGGAAGAATTGTTTGTCTATCCTAAGGTCGAGCTGATGGAATGCCTTAAGCCGTTCTGTATTGAATCTCGGATAATTAAGATAACCTTGTCCCTGAAGATCCCATGCTGCTTTAACTGCTGATTTTGCAAGGTCATATGGAGTATAAGGGGCTCCGCCTACGAATCTCCACTTGAATCCGAAATCCCAGTTCTTATTGAACTGTTTTGTGGCAGTTAGATTGAACAGGTGCCTGTTATCCCAGGAAGATGGTATCCATACCGAATTCAAATCCCTGAATTCACTCCTTACAAAAGTATATGAGAAAACCAGATTGGTTTTCTTGAATTCCTTAAGCCGTCCCAGCAACTCAATCCCGTAAGCCCTGCCATCTGATACTGAGGTAAGCTCTTCATCGCCGAAGATCCCGTAGCCGGCACTCTTACTCGACAGAGGGACCTGATCCCTTACCGAAAATGGATATTTGGAATAGTTCTTGTAAAATCCTTCCACTGTGAGTTGAATATTTTCGGTGGGGATAAGCTCAATACCTGCAACAAAGTGATCGGACCGGATGTATTTCAGGTTGTTGTTTTTATTCAGAAAAACGCCGGAATTGCTTGAATAACCAAGGGCCGTGTATGGAGGAAGCTGAAAATACCTTCCAATATTAACGTTGACATTCAGTTTTTCAGTCAGGGCATATGATAAAGAGAACCTCGGGGAAAGCTGTGTCAATGGATTTGACATGGATTTTGACCAGGTATTAAAGTCAGTGCGGACACCAAATGATACCTTCAGCTTCTCTTCAAGATATGCTTTGCTTACCTGTCCGAATGCATTGATCTTTCCAAGCTTCAGATTGGTATTATAGTTGATCTCATTTTCTGCTAACCCTGTATAAATAAGCCTGTAGGTTGAATTTCTGTAATGAGCATATTCGAACCCGGCCCCAAAACTTATTCTCAGGCCTTTTTCTCCTATGATTGCCCTTTCAACCCTGGCTTTTATCTCGCCTTCGCCCGATAGATAATCAAGCACCTTATTTGTATCGGCTTCAATGTTGCCGGAATATTTATATTGTGAGTTATTAAGGTAATTACGACTAAGGACCCAGGTATCAAAGCCTGATTTTCTGAAATGTTTGTAGACTATTCCCGTGGTATAGCTGTATTGTTCCTGAACGGGGATATAGTCGAGAATATATCTCTGAAACTCTGTCTCATTAGCTTTAAGATTCAGCCTGAAATCATCCTTGGCACCCAGACCTATTAGGGTCAGTTCATTTTTGTCATCAAGTTTAACCCTGTATTTGAACTGGAAATCAGTATAATTAGGAAGGAACGGAAGGCCCAGGGCATTGAATAGAAACTGCAAATATGACCTTCTTGCTGAAAGAAGAAGTGAACTGTTCTTACCTGCCGGACCATCAATTGTGAGTCCCAGGTCGGAGGCTCCTAAAGTAGCACGGAATTTAAGTTTATCCTTGTTCCCGTCGACAAAAGTAAAGTTCAGTATCGAACTCAGGGCATTCCCTTTTGAGGCCGGAAAGGCTCCGGAAATGAAATCAACCGACTGGACGAAGTCGACATTTACTATTCCAACCGGACCGCCCGAAGCTCCCTGGGTTGAGAAGTGGTTAAGATAGGGGATCTCAACATTATCTATATAAAACCTGTTTTCATTTGGCCCTCCTCCTCTTACGATGACATCATTTCTGAAGGCTGGAGTAGATGCTACTCCGGGGAATGATTGTATTACCTTTGAAATATCCCTGTTACCACCCGGATTTTTTTCAATTTCATCAATACCTATTATTCTGACTGAAACAGGGCTTTCGATCTTTTTTACAAACGGGGAAGCTTTAATAATTACTTCACCTATACCGATCAGGTTCTCTTCGAGAGGGATCTCCAAATTGACCTGGTTGCTGTTTGTTACAAGTATTGCAGAAGAAATAAAGGGTTTGAACCCGATTGACGATGCCCTCAGTTCAATGTACCCGGGCTTGATCCCGGTGAAAGAAAAATTACCATCAAAGTCAGTTACAGCTCCGATAGTTGTTCCCCATATCTGAACAGTTGCAAATGGTACTCCCTCATTTGTATTTGAATTGAACACCCTCCCTTTTATTACGCCGGAATTTGTCTGTCCGTCCAAATCATATACAACAATGATTAACAATAATATAATATATATATATCTCTTCATTTAACCCATAATTTGCAAAGGAAACAGCATGATTGACCTATTTGTTCAAAGGTTCGTAACCCAATCGGGGTATAGTTCCGTATTCTCAGTTTATAATTACTGAAAAAGGCTTTTGTTAATTCCCGGAATGGAAAGATTCTTTTTTTGGAAACCATGGAAAGAATGCAGATGTTCTTTTAACATAATCCCTGTATTCCTGCTTCTTTTCAACAAGGTTTTTTTCAAGAAGGGCCACCCCTGATACTTTGATTATTAATGCAGTCATAAGAAGAGAACCAAGAACCGGCAAAAGACTTCCGGCTGCCAGGCATAAAAGTCCATAGCCCCACCATACAGCAGAGTCGCCAAAATAATTCGGATGTCTTGTATAATGCCATAATCCGGAAGAGAGGACTTTCCCTTTATTCGAAGGATCACCTTTAAAACGGGCAAGCTGGTAATCGCCTCCAGCCTCGAAAATAAAACCTGTTATCCAGATAATTATACCAGCAAAATCAAAAATGCCAAGACTTTTATCTTGTCCGAAATACTGAGCTCCGAGAAGAGGAGCTGAAATGAGCCACATCAGTACTCCCTGCAGAAGGAAGGTCTGAAAAAAGCTTATCCACCAGTACCTCTTCTCTCCATAGCTGCTGCGAAACTGTTTGTAACGGTAGTCTTCACCCTTACCAATGTTACGCCATGATAGATATCCTGACAAACGTAAGCCCCAGACAGAAACCAGGACTAAAAGAATTATTTTCCTTGGTAAGAGACCTTCGGTGCTGAAAAAATAAAAGACATTTGTCAGAACAAATCCGAATCCCCAGAAGAGGTCAACAATACTTACATTCCTGATATATACACTGATTATCCAGAGAACAGACATCAGACCTAATATAATAAGTAATGCAAGTAAATATATCTGAAAAAATGTCATCTGTTTTTAATCGTAAAGTAAGGCAACGGAAGCGGCGCCTGCACCGGCATTTGCACCAATTACGGGAGAAATGTTGACAACTGAGACCGGTTTCATGCTGGTCAGTTTTTCCATTTTTTCCGAAAACCAGTCTGCCGATTTTTTATTGTTTGCATGAAGAACAATGTAGTTCCAGATCTTCTGGGAATCGTTTATTTTTCTGATATGGCTCATCACTTTTTCCATGTTTGCTTGCTGACTGAATGTTCTGTCGAAAAGAACGGCTTTCCCTGTATCGTCCATCGAAACGATGGGATTTATGTTAAGAATCTTGGCGATCAGTCCTTTGGTAGCTGATACCCTCCCCCCGCGCACCATGTATTTCAATGTTTTGACACTGACAAAGATACGGGTGTTTCTGATCCATTTCTCCGCCATTGAAACGACTTCATCATGAGAAAACCCATTTTCAACGGCCTGTGCAGTGCGGAGCAATATCAATCCGAGGGAACCTGAAAGATTCCTTGAGTTCAGTACCGTAACCGGCTTGCCGAATTCGGCAGAGATCTTAACGGCAGCTTTCTGACTGCTGAAAAATGTGCCGCTCAACTGGTCGCTTAAATGAATGGCGATTACCGAATCATAATGGGAGGCAAGATGGGAATAAAGGTTGGTAAAGGTATTCTCATTTATCTGAGATGTTTTTGGATGCTTACCGGATTCGTCAAGGAGGTTGTAGAATTGCTCAGGCTGAAGAGTTACTTTATCGAGATAATGGTTTTCACCGAAATTGATATTTATTGGCAGTACGTTGATCTGGTATTTGTCGATAAGTTCCTGTGACAGGTCACAAGTGGAATCGGTTACAAGAGCAATTTTCCATTTTCTTTCATTTGCAGTCTGGTAATGGCGGACCATGTCATCGGCTTTCTGAAAAGTTATAGTTCCTGCCTTCCTGAGGTTGTCGAACAATTCGGAGGGGACATTTGTATGAAGGTGGATCCTTCTCAGCTTGTCAGCACCTGCTACTACAACCGAATCCCCGTACGATTCCATAGTCTTAATGAGCATTTCCCTGTCAATGCTGCACTCTCTTATAAGAGCTTCAGTGCAGTATCTGAAATTCATCTTCTCGGTGAATGTCTCTTCTGTTTTTTGAAATGGAATTGTTACCGGTTTTGCTGAGATGAGTTCTCTGATATTCCTTTTATTAATGAATTCCATTATTCCTTCAAAAAACAAGACAAATCCTTTAGCCCCTGCATCCACAACATTGTTTTTCCCAAGTATGGCAAGCTTCGATGTTGTTTCAAGTAGAGATTTTTTAAGGATCTCAGATGCACTTGCAAGCATATTGTTGAAATCAGAAAACTTGTTACGGCTGCTGTAAATGTGATCGGCAAAGTCCTTAATAACAGTGAGCATTGTTCCTTCAACGGGTTTAGCGACTGCGGCGTAAACATAACTCACTGATTTTGCGATTGAATCTGCAAATTGCTTAAGTGTTATGGAACGGAAATTTCCGGTTTCGATGCTGAGCCCGTAAAAAAACTGGGCAAAGATAATTCCTGAGTTTCCTCTTGCATTCATCAGGGTGGCTTCAGCAATTCTGTCGGCAGTAATCTTGTAAGACCTGTGAGGGTGTATCGATTCCATTACTGACCTTATTGTGGCAGCAAGATTGGTACCGGTATCACCATCATTAACCGGGAATACATTTATCCTGTTGAGCTCAACCTGGTTTTCAATTACCTTTCTTGCTCCCGCAATAAAGGCGTAGTATAAATTTCTACCGTCTAACTCAACAAGAGGACCTGGGTCTGCTAGACTCATTTATCTGGTATTTATTATGCAACAAACATACTACATAAAACAACCTCAAAATCCATTTGTTCATTAAAAAACCGAATCATCATTTTGGGAACAGGTTCTTAAGGGCCTTTTCCAGGCCGGGATACTCAAATTCAAAACCTGATGATACTATTTTCCCGGCTGAAATCCTGCTTCCTTTTAAAATGATCCCTGACATTTCGCCAAACAGTGTTTTCAAAACAAAGGAGGGAACAGCAGGGAAAAAGAATGGCTTTCCAAGAACTTCAGCAAGATTCCGCATAAATTCGCTGTTCGTTGTATATTCCGGGGCCACGGCATTCCAGGCGCCCATCATAGATGGATCCTTAACTGCCCTCAGGTATAAATTGCACAGATCATCAATATGTATCCAGGGGATATATTGTCTTCCGCTGCCAAGGGGCGACCCGATACCCATATTAACAATAGTTGTCATTCTTTCCAAAGCACCTCCTTTTTCTGCAAGAACTACTCCTGTCCTGAATTTCAGAGTTCTGATTCCGGATTCTTTAAACCTGTCAGCCATTTCTTCCCATTTCCTGCATACTTCCCCCAGGAAATCATTAGAGGGAGGATCAGTTTCATTAAATACCTTATCGGATGAAATTGTTCCGTAATATCCGATTCCTGAGGCAGATATGAATGCCTTCAGTTTTTTGCCTGATTCCAGAACTTTTCTGAGTATTAATTCCCCAGTTTTAATTCGGCTATCGATTATAAGTTCTCTTCTGCTTACAGTCCATCTTTTATCTCCTATTCCTGCACCTGCAAGATGGATTATATAATCAGCTGCGGATATTGCATCAGCGTCGATAATCTTTTTATCAGGGTTCCACAAGTAAACAGGAATTATGCTGCCAGTATTTATTTTCCTGCTCAGGAAGGCAACATTAAAGCCATTTTCCTTAAGTTTTTTACTGAGATGGCTGCCGATAAGTCCTGTTCCGCCTGTTATGAGTACAGTTTCCATTGAAAAAAAGTTTGCTGAAGCAAGGTAAAGGAATTCTCAGAAATTGGTATAAAAACAAAGAAATATACTTTTAACAAGATTATTTTGAATATAAGATGGAGATTTCTCGCTTCGCCGGGAATCTCTTGTCTTTTGCAGGATACTATTGGAAAAAAATATTCCAGTATTTGGTATATTATAAAATAAATATATAATATCTTTGTTATATATAAGATACTTTAATATAAATAAGGCATGATATCAAACCAACTTTACAGCGGATCGCTGAAGACAATTATCCTTAAACTCCTGAAAGAGGAAGGTCCTACACATGGATACGCATTAACCCAGAGGGTCGAACAGCTTACTGAAGGTAAAATAAAGCTAACCTTCGGAGCCCTTTACCCAATCCTTCATAAACTCGAAAGTGAAAAAGCAGTGGTTACAGCAAGTGAAATCCGAAATAACCGGATGAGAATATATTACTCCCTAACACCAAAGGGAAAATCCTTAGCAACTGCCAAAATAAAGGAACTACAGGAATTTATCGAATCACTTCAGAGGATAGTTGAACCTCAAACCGGATTCAACTATGCCTGAACTTTCGATCCAGAATATTGATAGGGTTACCCGTGATGTAAAAAAACAGGAAATAGTATTCTCTCATCTGTTCGATGAGCTGATTGACCATATCTGCTGTGATATTGAAAATGAGATGCAGGCCGGGCTGACCTTCCTGGAAGCCTACAGTAAGGTTAAGCAGAAAATGGGTTCACGGAGACTTAAAGAGATCCAGGAAGAGACACTATATGCAGTTGACACTAAATACAGATTTATGAAAAACACTATGAAAATTTCGGGCATTGCCGGCACAGTGTTGCTTGGCTTTGGCGCATTATTCAAGATCCAGCATTGGCCTCTTGCTGGCGTCATGACGACCATCGGAGCTGTAACCCTGGCATTCGTATTCATGCCTTCAGCCCTCGGAGTACTCTGGAAAGAGACTCACAGAATGAAGAAACTCTTTCTTTTCATCTCGGCATTTCTGGCAGGAATGTGTTTTATACTTGGTACATTATTCAAAATACAGCACTGGACTGGTGCAGGTATTATTATAGCTCTGACAGCACTGTTTGGATTATTTTTCTTTATCCCGGCACTGCTTGTCAGTAAGCTGCAGGATCAGGAAAACAAGTTCAAAAATCCCGTCTATATCCTTGGAGCAGTTGGACTAATATGCTATGCAGGGGGCATACTTTGCAAGATACAGCACTGGACTCTTGCAACCTTTCTAATGATTCTTGGAATGATAATTTTGTGCGTCATTGTTTTCCCCTGGTATACATGGATTAGCTGGAAGGAAGAGAGTCACATCAGCACACGATTCATTTACATGGTAATCGGTCTGCTTCTGATTATTGTTCCGGGAGCCCTTATCAATCTTAACCTGCAATATTCATTCGAAAAGGATTTTTATTCTCATCAGGAACAGCAGCAGGCTTTGTACGGTTATTTGTACAGGAATAACAGTTCCCTGCTGACCCGGTATCATGATTCATTGACCTACTCTCAGATGGAACAGTTGCATGTGAAGACAATAAGCCTGCTCACTCTGGTTGGAGATGTTCAGGAAAAAATGGTCCGGGAATCAGAAGGTGAACCTGGCAAACCCGCTTTAAGCCAGGAACAGATCAAACAGACTGAAACAGGGACTGAGATTCAGTATAAAAGACTTTCAAAGGCTTTTTATTATGCTCCTGTCAGGGATTTTCTGGCCTCAGGCAGCAGCACACGAGAGGAACTTAATTCGGCACTGAAAGAATACGCAAAGTATATATCAGGAATGATTCCGGAGGAAGATCTTCAAAAGTACACTAATCTGCTTGAGCCTTCTTTATACTTTCCGGGAACAATGACTGAGGGCACTAATATTTCTTTAATGTCCGGCCTGCATTCACTTGAACTTCTCAAGAACAGCCTCCTGACAGTTGAATCAAAAATGTTAACAGCTATTATAAGGCACGAATAATCAACTTAATAAATGAAATCATGAAACAGAAGATATATATATTAGGTGTGGTTACTGTCCTGATTATGTTTACAGGCATTATTTTTAAAGTTAATCACTGGCCCGGAGCAGGTTATTTATTGGTAACAGGGATCGTTGCTCTTGGCCTTGCTTTTCTGCCATTGGCTCTGATTGATCATTTTAAAGCAGAAGGAAACAGGCAGAATTTACTGCTTCATATAGTAACATGGCTAACATGTTTTGTAGTATTCACCGGAATGCTGTTTAAAATATTGCACTGGCCTTTTGCAGGCACTTTACTTACTATTGCACTTATTTTTCCTTATGTTGTTTTTCTTCCTGTTTTTCTGGTCACCACCACGAAGAACAAGAATTTTAGCATCTATAATACAGTTTTCGTTCTAATGCTACTTGCGGCCAGTTCTGTTTTTTCAGCCTTGTTATCATTGAATGTATCTGCAGCAAGAATCAAGGACAGCTATAACCTTTCAAGTCACTACAACCAGGTTGGAAAGGTTCTGGACCATCTTCCTGCAAATGATTCAAAATCTCAGGTTGCTCTGAAGATTGATGAAGCATTAAAGGTTGTGGATGAGTATAAAAAATTGATTCTTAGCTTTGAAGGTACTTCCCTTGAACAATATACTGATGCTGGAAATTTATTGAGACCCGATTTAAGGGGAGCTGCCATTCAGGCATTATCAACTACCGGTAATGCTAAGGTTGGAGAAAAGCTTGACAACAGCCTGAAGGCTCTTGTTAAGGAGATTGAAAACACCCCAGGATATGAAGAATTGACAAAAGCTGTCCCGGTAATTCTTGATCTCAGGCAGCAGGATAAAGATGAACCGTTATTGATATGGCATAATATAACGAATACCCTGTCATGGACACTTATTTATCTTGACGGGCTTGAAACCAACCTGAAGATGATAAGGGCAACGGCTGTGGACCACTTTCTTCCGCCCCTCACGGGGCTTTCTGAGGGTTAGTGCTCTTTTTGGGACGGGCTTCGCCCATCCCTTAATATATTGATGGCCTACGGCCTGATAAAACAGCTTATCAATCCCTTCAGGCCCGTAGGGTACTGATACTGTTTGGAGGGTCATCGCCCATCTCTTAATATATTGATGGCCTACAGCCTGATAAAACAGCTTATCATTTCCTTCAGGCCCGTAGGGTCTTGATACTATGTAGCGGGGCATCGCCCCCTCACGAGAATGCACAATCCAATTCTTTAAGCCCCGTCAGGGGCGCAATATTCAAATTGTACAGCTCAGGAATTAACTTCATCATAAAAAATCTCCTTCCTGTCGGTAAAACCTACCGGTACTTCTATTAAATTTTTTATCGCGTCAGGTCCTCTCTACTTTTACACCAAAAGGAGTAAGATATGAAAAGAGGAATTCTGATATTTTGTGTAATGTTATTCTGTTTTACAATAGAGTCAAAAGCACAACAGGATAGTATCTGGACACTTGAAAAGTGTATTAATTATGCACTTGAAAAGAATATTCAGGTCAGGAAAAGCGAACTCTCAAACCATCTGTATCAGTATTATGCAGGTCAGGCAAAAGCACAGAGGTTCCCCTCCGTGAACGCAACTGTAAATCAGAATTTTAACTGGAGCAAGGCATCGGGCGGATCAGATTACACGGGAATAAACGGGTCGAATGTTTCTGTAAATTCCGGAGTTACAATTTTTGGTGCCAATAAACTGACCAACCAGATAAAACAGGCTCAACTTGACATCCTGGGCGGCCAGTATTCTCTTGAAACGACAAAAGAATCTATAAGCCTTAGTATTCTTGATGCATACCTGCAGGTTTTATATGCTGAAGAGCAGGTTAAAAACTCAGAGAAGCAGATAGAATCCACAGCTAGCCAGCTTAATTTGGCATCTGAAAGACTGGCAATGCAGGTTATCTCAAAAGCTGATTATTCCCAGGTGAAATCACAGCTTGCAGGCGAAAAACTTAATCTGGCAAACGCCAATAGCCAGCTTGCAATTGCAAAGGTAAACCTCGAACAGCTTATGGAACTGCCGGTTTCTGATAATTTCAATATAGCTCATCCCGGTCTTTTGGATATGGTAAATCAGAACAGGATACCTGATGTCAAATCAGTTTATGAAACTGCTCTGGCACTCAAGCCAAAGATAAAAAATGCAGCGGTGAACAAGGAAATCGCGGCAATTGATGAAAAAATTGCCAAAGCCGGATATTATCCCACGCTATCGGCAAGTGCAGGTCTCGGTACCAATTATTCAAGTAAGGTTACTGATCCATATTTTGATCAGATAAATAATGGTATAATTCCCTCAATGGGCTTATCACTTTCAATCCCGATTTATCAGAGAAAACAGATTAAAACCAGCGTGGCTGTTGCACAGATCGGATATCAGGATGCTGAACTGTCGGAGATAAATACAAAGAATGAACTCAGAAAAAGCATTGAACAGGCTTGCCTTGACGTAAGTTCAGCCCAGGTGGAATATGAAGCAAACCTTGAGAATTTTCAGGCAACAGGTGAATCGGCAGCTTTGTCGGATGAGAAATTCAGACAGGGGATCATCAATTCCGTTGATTACCTGGTTTCCAAAACAAACCTCATTGTCGCAGAAAGTCAGTTTCTTCAGTCGAGATTTAATTTAATATACAGCTATAAGGTACTGGATTTTTATTCCGGGATTCCTTTATCACTTTAAACCAGGTACAGAAAAAAAATAGGATCATGAAAAAGAAAAATCTAATAATCATTGGTGTAATTACTCTTGCATTAATTGCAATTCTTTTATTCAAGCTCTTTTCAAAAAAAGAAGCTGAATACACTTTCGATATAATAAAGGTTGAAAAAGGCAATATAACGAATACAGTAACTGCAACAGGAACTATTGAGGCAATGACTACAGTGAAAGTCGGTACACAGGTGTCAGGGATCATTGAACACGTTTATGTTGATTTCAATGATAATGTAAAACAGGGGCAGATCCTGGCAAAGCTCGACGAAACAGCCCTCAGGGCTCAGCTTGAGCAGAGCCAGGCTTCTGTCGATCAGGCTCAGGCTCAGCTGAATTATCAGGAAGCTACCTATAAACGGATGAAGGCCCTTTTTGACAAGGATCTTATTGCTCAGGCGGATTATGACCAGGCACTTTATAATTATGAAAACTCCAGAGCATCCCTGAGTAATGCAAAATCGGCACTCGACAGGACCAAGGTTAACCTCGCCTTTGCAACTATTTCTTCACCTATTGATGGTGTTGTATTAAACAGGGCGATAGAAGAGGGACAGACTGTTGCAGCAAGCTTTAATACACCTGAAATGTTTACGATCGTAAATGATCTAACACAGATGGAGGTCCAGACAAGTGTAGATGAGGCGGATATTGGTCAGGTTATTCAGGGACAGCGTGTTGAATTTACTGTTGACGCCTATCCCGACCTCAAATTTGAAGGTTCGGTATCTCAGGTCAGGTTACAACCTGTAACAACAAATAATGTGGTCACCTATGTTGTTATACTGAATGCTCCTAATCCCGATAAAAAACTTATGCCGGGTATGACCGCAAGTGCTACAATCTATATAAAGGAGAAGCAAAACACACTTGTCCTTTCAGGGAAGACACTTCGTTTCACCCCCGACACTGAATATCTGAAGAAGATGATGGCCGGAGCTGTTGGAAAACCTACTTTAATGCCTGAAGGCATGCCTGCGACTGGTTCAATACAAGGAATGACGGAAGGCGATAATATTGTCTGGGTTAAAGAGGAAAAAAGGGGTGTCCGCCCGGTTCCTGTCACTATCGGGATTGAGAACGGATCCAATGTTGAAATTCTTTCAGGTCTGAGTGAAGGTGATGAAGTTATTATTTCAATGACCAGCTCAGCCAAAAAGGCAACAACAAGATCAAATTCAAATCCTGGAGGTCCCCCCATGTTCTAGGAGTTAAGATGCAGAAAATCACATAAAGCGAAGGTCATGAATAATACGATAATAGAGATTAGTCATCTGACAAAAGACTATCATGTAGGTGAGGTTACAGTTCATGCGCTGCGGGGTGTGGACCTGCAGATCAGTAAAGGTGAATTTGTGGCTATAATGGGAGTCAGCGGTTCGGGTAAATCCACAATGCTCAACATCCTTGGATGTCTCGATAAACCCTCAGGCGGAGATTACATTTTGGATGGTGTAGATGTTAAAACAATGAACAAGGATGAATTAGCCAGACTACGTAATAAAAAGCTTGGATTTGTCTTTCAGGCGTATAACCTTTTAGCAAGAACAACAGCCCTGGAAAATGTCGAACTGCCGCTGTTTTATAACTCCAAAGTAAAGTCGAAAGAACGTAAAGAGCTTGCATTATGGGCTCTTGAAGCAGTTGGGCTTGAAAACAGGATGCATCATATGCCAAACCAGATGTCGGGAGGCCAGCAGCAAAGAGTTGCAATTGCCCGGTCACTGGTCAACAATCCTGTCCTTATTCTGGCTGATGAACCTACTGGAAACCTTGATACACGTACTTCATATGAGATTATGGAGTTATTCCAGGGTTTAAATGAAAAAGGAAGAACTATTGTCTATGTTACTCATGAACCTGATATTGCAAAATGTGCATCACGTAATGTAATTTTCAGGGATGGGAAAATTCAGCGTGAGAATTCTATTACTGACAGGCTAATGGCTAGGGACTTTCTGAAAACTTTACCAGATGAAAATATTGAAGAATTTGACACACTATAAACCGGGAAGGTTATGAATATTTCAAATCTGTTTAAAATAGCTATCCGTGCACTCGTAAGAAATAAGCTCAGAGCTATCCTTACCATGCTGGGTATAATAATAGGTGTAGCATCAGTTATTGCTATGCTTGCAATAGGAGAAGGAACCAAAAAGAATATCCAGAGCCAGATGTCATCAATGGGAACCAACCTGATAATGATAATGCCAAACATGCAGCAGAGGGGAGGGGTAAGTCTGGGAGCCTCAAGCTCAATGGTCCTTAAAATGAGCGATGTCGAGACATTACGGAACGAATCGGTTTATCTCGCTGAAGTCTCACCCCAGGTAAGTGCAAACGGTCAGGTTATCTATGGAAATCAGAATACCCGGACAACTGTTTATGGAGTCAGTGAAGAGTATCTTTCAATCAGAAAACTTACAATTGGAAGCGGAAGAATATTCAATGCGGGTGAAGTTAGAGGTATGTCAAAGGTATGCATTCTAGGTCAGACAGTCATTGAGGAACTTTTTGGCAAGGGAAGCGATCCCGTCGGAATGACGATCCGTATAAAAAACCTGCCTTTTATTATTATTGGTACCCTTGAAGACAAGGGAGAAAGCGGAATGGGACAGGATCAGGATGATCTTATCCTTGCTCCGTACACTACTGTTCAGCGCCGTCTGGCAGCAATCGACTACATTAACGGGATCTATGCTTCTGCAGTATCAGAAGAAAAAAGCGCAGCTGCAATTGAAGAAGTGACAGAAATAATGCGGAGAACTCATAAGCTCAAGGAATCGGAAGAGGATGATTTCAGGGTGATGTCGCAGTCTGAACTTCTCGAAACCGTTTCATCCATAACGGATATTATGACTTATCTTCTTGGGGCAATTGCAGGAATATCTCTGCTTGTAGGGGGTATTGGCATTATGAATATAATGTTCGTTTCAGTAACTGAACGTACACGCGAAATAGG
Organism: uncultured Bacteroidales bacterium; assembly: GCA_963701745.1. Lineage (GTDB taxonomy): Bacteria > Bacteroidota > Bacteroidia > Bacteroidales > VadinHA17 > LD21. Next base: position 318,060 of record CAVPBE010000001.1, read on the forward strand.
ACTTCGAATGTCAATAGGAGGCAGAGGCCAGGATATCCTGAGGCAATTCCTTGTTGAATCAATAATAATGAGTATTTTAGGTGGTGCTCTCGGAGTGATTTTTGGTTATCTGATCGCTATGGGGGCTGGAAAGCTGATGGGCAGTCCTGCTGTGGTTACAACCCAGTCTGTTATTTTTGCCTTTGCAGTCTGTTTCGCAATTGGCGTCTTTTTTGGCTGGTATCCTGCACGCAAGGCAGCTAACCTGAATCCGATTGATGCTCTCAGGTACGAATAAAATAAACCGGATGAAACGGAATTTCTTTAAAGGTAATTTAATTAAAATACTCCTACATCTTCTTGCCTGGACGATTCTTATCGGATTACCTCTCTATTTTATTGAACGGTGGCAGATCGGGGAGGATTTTATATGGCTTTACTATATCAACACACTTATAAGCGGAATAATCTTTTATGTCAATTATCTTTTCCTGGTTCCTAAATTCTTTTTCGGCAAGAAAAAATACAGGTATTATCTGTCAGTTCTGGTTCTGATAGCCTGCTTTTATTTTGTATCAGATATTTCCAATAAGCTGGTTTTTAAATATGCTTCAGGTTCGGCTCTGACTGAAAGTATTGACAGGCAACCAGGAGAGTCTGACAGAAATCTTCCACCAGGAGGAGGAGCCACAATTGCCAGGCCAGGACCTCCCTTCCGTGGCATGCATCTTTATAACTTTGGATTCACTTCCTTATTCCTTGTTTTTTTCAGCCTCGGATTGAGAGTGCTTGAACGTCAGTCGCAGATAGAAGAGCTTCAAAAAGAAACAGAAAAGGAACGTCTTAATACCGAGCTGGCATTTCTTAAGAATCAGATCAGTCCTCATTTCTTTTTTAATACGCTGAATAATATTTATTCACTGATAAGCATTAATGCGGATGATTCTCAAAAAGCAATATTGAAATTATCAAAACTGATGAGATATCTTTTGTATGAATCGGAACAGGGAAATGCTATGTTAAGCAATGAGATTGATTTCATGAATAATTATATTGACCTTATGAAATTAAGGGTGAATGACAAGGTCGAGCTTTCAGTCTCCATTCCTAAAAAATATGAAGACAGAAGCATCCCCCCCCTGTTATTTATCCCTTTTATTGAAAATGCTTTCAAACATGGAATAAGTTACCGTGAGAGGTCTTTTATTGATATTAATATGGTGGTTACTGTGGATTCGATAACTTTCAGATGTATGAACAGCCTTATTAAAACAAAAGATGAAGCTTCAGACGGACATCCGGGGATTGGTTTGGAAAATGTGAGTAAAAGACTTAATCTGCTTTTCCCGGGTCGCCATGAATTGAAGATCGATAAATCAGAAAATGCATTTGAGGTACTTCTGACAATAAAAACTTAATAATGATAAATGCTATTGCTGTCGACGACGAACCTCTTGCATTACAGCTAGTTACAGGGTATATTGAAAAAACCCCCGGATTAAACCTGCTGGGGAAATTCGATAATCCTCTCGATGCAATGGATTTTATTGCCAGGGAAGATGTTGATTTGATCTTCATTGATATCCGGATGCCTGATCTTTCCGGTCTTGAATTTACACGATCAATGGTAAAGGGGCCAAAAGTAATATTTACGACTGCTTATGAGAAGTATGCCCTGGACGGGTTCAAGCTGGATGTGGTTGATTATCTCCTGAAACCCTTCAGCTATGAGGAATTCCTGAAATCAGTGCAAAAAGTCCAGAAACTGATTAAGCTGGAAAATAGTGTACCAGATCAGATTGATTCAAATAATGAATTTCTGTTTCTTAAATCAGATTACAAAATCAAGCGCATTAATTTCAACGACATTCTCTATATCGAAGGGCTTAAAGATTATGTAAAAGTCTATATACAGAATGCTACCAAACCAGTTTTGTCGCTAAGTACAATGAAGCTCCTTGAGTCAAAACTGCCGGAATCGAAATTCATGAGGGTACACCGGTCATTTATCGTGAATCTTGAGAAAATTGATACAATTGAAAGAAGCAGAATCGTTTTTGGGAAAACTTATATCCCTGTAAGTGATCAGTATAAGGAAAAATTCCAGGAATTCCTTGACAAGAATTTCCTTTAAGGTGTTGATTAGGGACTAAAGTCCATTGACATTTTATACCCGGGAACCACGGCCTTAAGGCTGTGGTTAAAGCAAAAGACATCTGGTGGCATCCGCAAACCACGGTCTTAAGGCTGTGGTTAATGCAAATAGAGGTAATAGGGCTTTAGCCCTTATGCTTTTGGTTTTATATGCATCGCAATCCCATTATTTGCTTTAAGACTTGCAGGATAAACAGTTTTGCTGTTTATAATTGTACTGTCAATCCTGACGTGAGTCCGGGTATTGACTGACGGATCATCGGAATAGATTTTTAAGGAATACTCCCTATCGGGATCCAGGAAAGCGAATTTCAGATTAAGTGTTCTGGCCTGATCTCCGTTTATCCCGCCTATGAACCATTCATCCCCCTTTTTCCTTGCTATAACTCCATATTCCCCGATTTTTGCATGCATGACTTTTGTTTCATCCCAGACAGTTGGTACATTATTGAAAAATTCCAGTTCCGGTTCATCACCAATATAGTTTGTTGCTCCCCAAAGACCGTCATTCTTTACCAGTGCTGGAGCAGCCTTATCATACCAGTAAAGAAACTGAAGCGGGCTGAAAATGCAGACAGCTTTTGCCAGCTGGGAGGCATGCGATCCCATTTTTTTATCTACCCTTTCATTGTAATAACAAATTGTGTTGTCGCCCTGCCCGGCCAGCATCCTGGTGAAAATCGTTATAAGAGTATGACTATTTGAAGGGCTCTCTTCGTCTCCCCGTATACCTTCCATTGTGAGGAAATTCGGATATGTCCTTGAAAATCCTGTGGGACGGTATTCATCATGAACATCTGCAACCATCTGAAAGGCAGCTGCTTTCTTTATCGACTCATGAAGCCATCTGGTCATGTCCTGTGGCCCAACCTGCACGAATCCGAACTTAATACCGGCAATCCCCCATTCTTTATAGATAGGGAGCAGTTCGTCGAGCTGCTTTTCGAGGGCCCTTCTGTTTACATAAAGAAATATATTGATATTCTTTGACTTTGCATAGCTGATTACTTCCTCCATATCAAGAGGTCCTTTGGACCTTGCAGGATCGAGATTAACAGCACTGGCATCAGAATGATCATTGTTCTCTGGTCCGTACCATCCCGCATCAAACTCAATGTACTGCATATTATGTGATGATGTAAAGTCGATAGCTGCTCTGGCTCCGGCTGTTGTAAGGGTTACTTCGCGCAACACCTTGCCGGGTTTTATCCAGGACACGTCATTAATTTCGCATGGATCATTAAGGTTAAGAAGTAAATAATTCTTTTCGAGAAGATCTCCAGGATTTTTCCCTATCATCACCACCCTCCAGGGAGACCGGAACGGAAGTGACTTATGCACAGGACTTTCCAGATATGTAATTACATTGTAATTACGTGTTGTATCAGGATTAAACTTCATCCTGGCATAATCCACAAGCTTTGCTTCAGCCAGCGCAATGATAAGATTTGTATCTATTTCGATAACGAGAGGCCTCTCACAACCATTTTCAATTTGACTAATAGGAACCCTTGAGTATTTAGCCTGGGCTCTTGCAGCCGACCATGCATAATGATCAGAAAGGAAATTGAAAGTAATTTGTTCACGGATTATTGTTACAGATTCCATCCCATCCTGTTCGGGAATTTCATAAGCAAATGCAATACCTTCATTATATGCACGGCAGATAAGGTTTATCTTTATTTCGTCATTTTCAAGAAGGATCTTTATTTCGTTGTATTTGTCAGGAATTTCTCTCCTTTCTCCAAATCTATTGATCCAGGTTTTATCATTAGATATTGATTCAGTTCCGATGATTTTAAGATTCTTCTTAAAGGGATTCTCTTTCATATCTATTTCAAGATATGACGGAAGAAGTACCTTTTTCTTTCCAACCTCCAGGTAAAAGTTACCAATATGCTGAGGCATGCTGCCCGGCTCAATCGAAAAAGCGAAATTGTTATTGCCATCAGGAGATTTAACCTCAGCATTCTTATTCAATGTACAACAGGTAATTAATAATATGCCTGACAGTAAAAATAAAATTGTCGGGTTCCTTTTCATAATTGTCAAAGCGGTTAATCAAACATCACAAAAGACACCGTTCAAAGTTAATTTATTACAGATAAAAATCCATTTCAACAGGAATATACGAATGGATATAAATAGATATAAGTAGAAATAGATAGAAATAAGCGAAAGTAAAATGACATAAAAATAATTAGACCCCCTTTTAAATAGGGTACAAAGTGGGGAAAATGATAATAAAGGCAAATGAACCCCTATAATAATAGGGTATATTATGTAAAAAGAGTATAAATAATAGAAAATACCCTAAAAAAATTATGGTAAAGTGAAAATGATATTTATATTTGGCACGAAATATTTTGAAATGCTTTAAAAAATCAATTCATGGAAAAGAAAAGGATGTTAATAGGAGCTATTGTCGGAATCGGATTATTACCATTTATTTCTGTTTATTCACAGGAAGCCTCTGAATCGGGATTCAGTGTAGGTTCAGATTTTTACAGCAGCTATATCTGGAGAGGTACAAAATTCGGATCGGGACCTGCCGTTCAGCCATCAATGAAATACTCCGCAGATTGGTTAACCATTGGAGCATGGGGATCATTTGACTTTTCAGATTACCAGGAGGCTGATATTTTCGTTTCTTTTACACTTCCTGCAGGGATAAGTCTTGGACTTACAGATTATTATTTTCCTGGATTAGAATATACTGACTATTCTGAGGCTTCAGGTAGTCATGCTTTTGAACTTAATGCTGGATTTTCTGCAGGAAATTTCAATCTGGCCGCCAATTACGTTATAAATAAGGCCGGAGGTGCTGGCTCGACAGGCAGGGATAAGTATTTCCAGGCAGGATATTCCTTTAAGTTCTTCAACATTTTCCTTGGTGCAGGTGATGGATGGCATACTTATGACAGTGAAACCGGGGAAAGTAATTTTGCCGTATGCAATCTGGGTATCGGTACTTCAAGGACAATTAGAGTGACAGATTCATTTAATATACCAATATCAGGGCAACTTATATTTAATCCTGATAAAAATCAGATGTTCCTTGTTGTGGGATTTACTTTATAATGATTTATAAACTTTCTGCTATGAAAAAAAGATTGAAAAAGAGTTTGCTGGTCCTGGTTTTATTGTTTGTGAGTATTACAGGACTGATAGCGTCAGACGGAACTGAGATTGACTCAGGAGCGACGGCCTGGATGCTAACGTCAACGGCACTTGTATTATTAATGATCCCAGGTCTGGCAATGTTTTACGGTGGACTGGTACGTTCAAAGAATGTACTTGGCACTGTGATGCATAGTTTTGTTGCTATGGGCATTATTACTGTGTTGTGGGTTATTGTTGGATACAGCATGTGTTTTGGACAGAACACCCTGGGAGGTTTTTTTGGATGGAACTGGGACTATTTTTTCCTTAAGGGGATTGATACAAGTATTCTCCAGGCAAAAGTTCCGGAATATGTTTTCTCAATGTTCCAGCTCAAATTTGCCATTATCACCCCGGCATTAATAGCAGGAGCTTTTGCCGAGCGGGTCAGTTTCAAGGCTTATTGTTTCTTCATAGCATTATGGAGCCTTCTTGTCTACAACCCTCTTTGTCATTGGGTTTGGGCATCAGATGGTTTTCTTTTTAACATTGGTGCAAAGGGGGCAATCGATTTTGCCGGAGGAACTGTCGTTCACATATCTGCAGGGGTAAGCGGACTGGTTGCCGCATTATTCCTTGGATCACGGAGGGGTTATCCTTATCAGGTAATACGTCCTAACAATCTGGTGATCACTATGCTCGGTGCCGGATTACTATGGGTTGGGTGGTTCGGATTCAATGCCGGAAGCTCTGTTTCGAGTGGGCTTAGTACTGCTCAGGCTTTAACTGCCACGCAGATAGCTGCAGCTGCAGGAGCTTTGACATGGATCCTGATAGAAAGCTTCCACCAGGGAAAAGCAACTGCCCTCGGATTTGCCAGCGGGATCCTTGCCGGACTTGTAGCAGTTACCCCTGCTGCCGGTGTTGTTCAGCCATATGGTGCAATGATACTCGGAATACTTGCTTCCACGGTTTGCTATATGGCTATTCAGGCTAAAAACAAACTTGGTTATGATGATAGTCTGGATGCCTTTGGGATTCATGGTGTAGGTGGTATTACCGGTGCCCTATTCCTTACCTTTTTTATCCGTCCATCATGGATGGCTGAAGCTGCCGTAGCAAATGGAGGCTCATGGACAATATGGAACCAGCTTGGTATTCAGGCAATAGCTGTTGGAATTGCAATTGCTTTTTCAGCCGGGATGACATTCATTATAATATTTGTTCTGAATAAATTTATAAGATTTAAATCAACCGAAGTTGACGAAATGGCTGGTCTTGACAGATCGTATCACGGAGAAAGGGGATACGGAATGCTGAATCCAAGCTAATTAAAAATTAAGTTAAACAACATACTGCAATGAAAATAATTACTGCTATAATACGAGAAGTTCAGCTTGATAAAGTACGTGAAGCACTTATCGCAGCCGAAATTACAAGAATTACTGTGAGCCGGGTGTCAGGTCATGGCCAGCAAAGAATTGAGGAGATGTACAGGGGGCAAAGGATAATCCCTGACCTGATACCTAAGATAAAGATAGAAATAGGTGTAAATGAGGATTTTGTTGATATCACGGTCGATGCAATTCTCAGGTCGGCCAGAACAACAAACGGGGAGGAAGGCAATGTAGGCGACGGCAAGATCTTTATCACACCTCTTGAAGAATGCATACGGATCCGTACCGGAGAAAGAGGCGGATCGGCAATATAAACGCCGTTATATATATTGTAGAGACGCCTAATTTGGGCGTCTCTACATACAATTTGGGCGTCTCTACATGAAAAACCGCATTTTTACCAACTGAATTTTATTTAATAAAATATACCCTGAAATCACCTTCCGCTTTCTTATTGAGCCAGTGTTTGTAATCAAGGCTTAAGGTTTTATCGAGCAGAGGTGCCGGAATGAATGGTGCAATAATTTCCAGAATCTCATTTTCCTTAAGCTTTTTTATTGCCGAAAGTACTTCATGAACCGGTTGTTCATCCCTGTTTAGCATTTCACGTATATCGATAGTTGTAACGACTGCTTCTTTTTCAAACCAGTCGGGACAAATGGTCTGGTATTTTGTCCCGGCATCATCTAATTGTTCAATATTACCCTGTCCGGCTTTTTCCCGAAGTCTGTTAACAAGCTCTTCCACATTCAAGCCTCCGATTGTGGCTGCCTGGCTTATATTTGTTATTCTGGCAATAGTCTTTCTCAGAATAGGATTCTTTAATTTTTTAAACTCAGGTGCAGAACTGATCAGAATCTCTTCCAACTCCGGAAATGCCTCCAGCAAATCGTAAATCTTTGTTTTTGGGGTTATGATAAGCTTTTCCATGATCATTCTTTTTTATCAGAATATGACAAAATCCTTTTTTCACCTTCGAGCTTTCTTAAATCAGCAAGGTTTTGTGAAACCTCAAGGGTTCCCAGATATTCACCATTCTCATCACGCAGAGCAAAATATTCGATATGGATGAACTTACCCTGCATTTGTATCCAGAAAGGCGCATGAGATGCTCTCCCTGATTTGAAATCGTCAAGAATCTTTTCAATAATGTGAACGCTTCCCGGAGGATGACATAGCCTTACGTCACGGTTTATTATAGATCGGCTACGGGCAAAAATGCGTTCCCTGCCCTGTGTAAAGTACTTCACTTTATCATCCTTGTCGACAAAGGTCATATCTACAGGCACAGTATTTAATATTGCCAATATCTCTTTAGCAGAAAAGCTTCCGGAGGGTAGTTGAATAGGACCGTTTTCATTTAGTATACCCTTGTTTTCATGGGCTTCAGAAGCTATCCCATCAGGTTTCCAGTCAACTTCAGGATCGTAGAGAGTGAAGCCGAATTCAAGTGTCTGCCTGTGAATATGCCACCAGTCTTCGGTTGTAAGTACATCCATGGCCATCGGGAAAAGTATATCTTCTTCCTTTTTAGTCATATCATCCACTGCTTTCAATACTGGTTCAAATATGATTTCAAGAGCATCCTCAAGATCGGATTTTTTCAGCCCGTCGGTCCGGAGTATATCAATACAACCTTTTAACTGGTCACGGATCTCATCATGTTTGCCCCACATCACTTTTGGCGGTCCTGTAATCTCATTTTTTTCCAGATAGGGAAATAACAGATATTCCTTGCGTTTGTAGTGCTTATCAACATCCATCAGGTCATTATAACATGATTGTAATTTAAGTACATGTTCCCTTAAATTGTCTTGAGACACCGCATAAAGGGTCCCTAAAAGCATCCGGGTTTTCTCAACTGCTTTCCGTAGTTCCATGTTTTCGTGCTTAAAAACATCAACCGGATGTCCTTCAGGTATAACTTTTGCCCCGCTCTGGTCTATGTGTCCGTCGAGAACTTCACCGTGTACATCGCATAATCTAAGTACTTCTGTTTCAGGCAATCCTTCTGCTATCAGCTCCTGTTCTACTTCAACCACCTCACCATAGGGGATCTGTCGGAGGGTGCTGACAAGTTCGGCACGCACCTGCTTTGGATTTTCTCCCTGATGCAGCTTAAGAATAAGCTCTTTCAGCTTTTCCTTCCTGAATTTTGAATTATTTATTAATTCGCTCATATGTAAATACTTTTTCTATTTCCAACACGAAATCACTTTCGCCTCAATAAAACAAGTAAGACATTATTTATTAAAAACAACCTGCAACCCACAAACCAAACTAAGCTGCCGGTATCAGATCCTTTGTCTTAATCTTGGCGGGCATAAAGATTCCCAACACTCCTTTCAGACCTACACTCATTACAATATTATAGAAAAATGCAATGAATCCAATTAAGATCAGAGTGCCTGAAACTGCGGCCAGTATCATATACAGATTAAACTCGCCGTTTACGTACAAGGATCTCCGAAGCATCCCGTTAAGTCCGGCCATCCCCATGAATGCACCCATCCCTATACCACCGATAAGATGACACCAGAAATGAATATTTACCAGTTTCTGGCTGTACATTTTTGCACCGTTTGTAAGAATCGGGAACAGAATATAAATAGCTGAATAAAGTGTCATTGTCAGACCTACCAGGATTGCAACATGAACATGGGGTCCCACAACCCACTGGGTATTGTGAAGTATCCTGTTCAGTCCGACGTCGGCCTGCATAATTCCGGCAGGTACAGCCAGCGCAAATCCAAGCAAACCGCCAAGGAGGAATTTCAATGGATTTGTCATTTTAAGAGGCCGGGCGCTCCAGAGAGTAGCCAGAGTGATAAAGAATGCAAGCCCCTGTGTAATCAGCTCGAACGCGGTAACCATTTCACCTGAAACGATCTTAAGAATAGCAGGCTGAGCCTGATCGGATAGCAAGTGATGTGACCAGACAGTCCATGAAACGACAAGTTCCACCAGCAATGCTGCTCTGGCAATATTTTGCATAAAGAGCGGCTTGTTCGTTATAAGCATTGCAAGAAGATACCAGGTTCCGGCTACAAAGATCAGAACCAGTCCGTCTGCAATCAGATCAAGGCCCCACCAGAACCAGTTTTTATACAAGAGAGCATCAATTGCAGTTTCCTTCAGATCGAATCCCAATATCGATCCAACCATGTAGACAAGGATCAATACTCCGGTAAAAAGAATTGTGATGCTGTTTAATGCCATATCGACGCTTCCCCTTGCAACTGCTGCCACCGGCAGTGGTACCAGATGTTCTTTTTTATTTTTTCTGAAAAGGTTTGCAAAACCTGTGAAACCAAGAGCAGAGGATAATAAGGCACCCGATGGCTGTTTCTCCCATCCTTCCGGGGTGTAAGTAATCGTTTTGAAAATATTGATTATAAATAAAGCAGTTCCAACCATAACAAGTGCTATTCCGACTATAAAGAAAGTCCCGCCCCAGACACTGAATTGCGAAAAGTCAGCAGGAAGCGGCCAGTAAAGAGTATACAGAGGAGAGTAATGACTTACAAAGCCTGAAAACCAGAAAACAAAAGTACCGACAGCAATCAGGAGAAAGGTCCAGTTTCCCATCTTAATGCTCCAGAGTGGCTTCTTCATAAGGTACGGAACGAGGAATAAAAATGCTCCGCAGACAATTGAATATGTCGAACCGAATATTCCAACAAGAGGATGAGCGGTAAGGATTGCAAAAAACTGGGGCTCAGTTATAAATGGGAGAGGTTTTACCTCATAGAGCCTCATAAGCATGCCTTCAATAACAACAAAACCAAAATAAATGAGACCAACCACAACAAAACGCAGCGTCAGCTTTTGCATGGGAGTAAGGGTATCAGACTTAAAAAGTCCTTCCTCCCCGTTAATTAATGTTGTTGAGAAATTCATACTGATAGTGTTTTAAGTTTACTGATTTGATTAGTTTGCTGCGCTTACCGGAACAACTTCAACCGCGTTCTTTACGATCATGTATACTCCTTTCGGACCGGAATATTCGGTAGAGCGGATTGTATAAACCCCTTGCCGGTCAAAATGCCAGATTACATCATTCCTGTGCCCTGGAACCACCTGCATCTGAAAAAGCATGCTGTTGTCTTCTCTAAAAAGACCAAACCCGTAGGTCAGATCCTCTGATTTTACATCAAAAAGAACATCATCATTAATATTAATGATCATTTTTTCTGATGGCAGGATGAATTGATGGTCCTTTACAGTAATGCTAAAAGTCTTATCGGGATTGTAATCAGATCTGTTAAGATCAACATGTGTCCAGGGTATAGTGTTATATGTTATGATGTGCAATGAAACACCCAGCACCGTAAGAAAACCTACAAATGTATAGAACAATGCAGGTTTGACGCCTTTCCCGCTGCCCTTGCCAGTCACCTTGAAGGCGAACCAGGCAACAAGCATAATGATGACAATGCAATAAGCTGTATAAGCAATTGTCTGACCAGTGAGTACCATTTGTGAATCGACCATAGGACCTCCTTTTTTTAGTATTATTTATTTTGGTTTGAAATATCTTTTTTGTCAGGGAGTAAATCAGCTAAAGATGTTTGATTTAATACGTTAAGAATTTCGTTTCTCATCCTTATCCAGATGGGATGCAAATAGCAGCTATAATTGAAAGGGCATTTTTCAAATCCCATAATACATTTATTAAAGCTTTCAAGTCCCTCGCTGGCTTGAACTATATCAGCCAGAAATATTGTGGATTTATCCCTGCTGAGTGTGAATCCGCCATTTCGGCCATTGACACCATTAATTAAGTTGCTCTTTGAAAGGTCTCCCAGCACAGTACGCAGGTATGAATAAGGAATGTGAAGTTTGTTGTGAAGATAACTGGCTGACATCCTTATTTTATCATGCTCAGCCATATAGCTTAATATATTTAAGGAATAGGAGGTAGTTTTTGTAAAATTCATAAATGATACCTTGATATGGCAATTTATGAAAAGTTTTTTGATAAATAACCAGCCGCACCAATTATTTCTGATTGATGCATTGCAACATATTTTATAACAGGCAGTTATTCTTTAAAATAAAATGATTATTTTTCAAACCGAAATGAATCTCACTCTAGAAAATATTCTTCTCATAGGCTCGGTTCTTCTGGGATTGAGTGTAGTGGCCGGAAAGACATCTTACCGTCTGGGGGTTCCCACGCTGATCCTTTTTGTCATTGTAGGAATGCTTGCCGGTTCGGAAGGTATTGGAAAGATAAATTTCAATAATCCGGCGGTGACACGTTTCATTGGTATTGTCGCTTTGAATTTTATCCTTTTCTCAGGAGGTCTTGAAACCCGCTGGGAGGTAATAAAGCCAGTATTCTGGCATGGGTTTACCCTTTCAACATTAGGCGTTTTCCTAACAGCGCTCTCAGTTGGACTTTTTGTCTGGGCAATCACTGACTTCACATTTTATGAAGGATTGCTCTTGGGTGCTATTGTTTCATCAACTGATGCAGCAGCAGTATTTTCAATTCTGAGGTCAAAAAACCTGGGTTTAAAAAAGAACATCCGCGCAACGCTGGAGCTGGAAAGCGGCAGTAACGACCCCATGGCATATTTTCTGACAATTGCTGTGATGGGACTGATATTGTCGAAGGATCACTCTGCATTGAGTATAATTCCTCTGTTCATAAAACAGGTATTAATCGGCAGTGCAGTGGGATTAATTACAGGAAGACTTGGAAAGGAATTGATCAACAGGATTGAACTTGATTTCATGGGACTTTACCCTGTCATAGTCATATCGCTGATGTTTTTTACCTTTTCATTTACAGATTTTATTGGAGGAAACGGGTTCCTTGCAGTTTATTTATCAGCGGTATATCTGGGTAATCAATACCTTATTCATAAGAAAACAATAATGCAGGTTTTTGACGGGTTAGCGTGGCTGATGCAGATTGTACTTTTTCTTACACTGGGGTTACTTGTTTTTCCAAGCCAGATAATTCCTCTGATTGGTGTCGGACTCCTTGTTTCAGCTTTCCTGATGTTTGTTGCCCGTCCATTCAGCGTGTTTGCAAGTCTTCTGCCATTCAGACTGAAACTAAAAACAATCACTTTCATATCGTGGGTAGGGCTGAGGGGAGCCGTGCCAATAGTCTTTGCTACATTCCCATTGCTTGCAGGTATACAAAAGTCGCAGATGATCTTCAATCTTGTCTTCTTTATTTCACTTACATCAGTTTTATTACAGGGGACCACGCTTAAGTATGTTGCAAAGTGGCTTCGTGTATCTGTTCCCGAGAAGGCAAAGCAGAAAACGCCACCCGATATTGAATTATCAGATACAATGAAATCGGAACTGACTGAAATTGAGATTGAGGAAATGAGTCCTGCAGCCGGTAAACGCATACTGGATATAGGGTTTCCAAGAGCAGCCCTGATAGCCCTGATAAAGAGGAGAGGCCGTTTTATAACACCCAATGGGTCGACAGTTATTGAACCGAATGACACACTCGTAATAATTGCTGAAAATACAGATAGCCTCAGGCTCGTTCACGAATGCCTCGATGTTATTGAAAAGCCTGAAAATGCGTGAGCTTACAGATCAAACCTTTTAATTCCACGCCATTATTCCTGATTACGCGTAGTTAATGAAAGTTTAAATTACTGCATTAGGTTGCAGGATGTCCATTTTTACTAATTTTATAAATAGTATCCAACTAAAAGTATGAGATTACCTTCGGTGAGCTCGTCCGCCTAACGTTGGACTAGGTTCTTCGCTTTGCTCAGAATGACAAACGTTTAGTTAGGGAACAGGTAGAAGGGTGTTGTTGGAGGCCATTCCTCCAAAACACCCTTCTACAAAAACGCAAATAACTGTCATTCTGAGCGAAACGAAGTGAAGCGAAGAATCTCTAACTAAATTCAAATATTATTCGTTTAATAGTTTAATTTTAAATGTTTATCGGAGTTTACTGAATTGACAATGAAAGGTTACTGCAAAAAGTGTTTATTCCTTCTGGCGGTTTTATTAATTGAATTAACCAGCTTTTCCCAGACCAGGAGCCTGGAGTACTTCATAAATGCAGGGTTACAGAACAGTCCGCTGTTAAATGATCTTCAGAACCAGCTTAATTCGGCACTGATCGACAGCCTGATTATCAGGGCTCAGAATAAGCCTCAGATTGAAGGACAGTCACTATTTCTTTACTCACCATATAACAGCCATTTTGGTTATGATGAAGTGATCACAGACGGAGGTAATTATCAGGTTGCCGGTTATGTATCACAGAGTATTTTCAACAGGAAAATCACTGAAAATAAATACATGACTCTGAATAATCAGAGGCAGGGTATCAGTCTGAACAGGAAAATTACCGAGGCAGAGCTTAACAGGCTTATAACAAGTCTTTATCTTGAATCTTATTCTGTTTATTCGGATATGTCTTTTAATGTCTCATTCCTTGAGCTGATGAAAGGCCAGAATAATATTATGGATCAGTTCGTGAAAGCCGGTATCTTCAGTCAGTCTGATTATCTTTCTTTGCTTGTTGAAACCCGGGGGCAGGAGATAATAATCAGTCAGCTCAGGAACCTGTATGATAAAAACATCAGGTTACTTAATGAAGCCTGCGGAATTGTCGACACTGCACGCATTGAACTTGTTTTACCCGACATTAAACTTGTGGAAACAGATAACAGATCCGATTATCTCTTTTTGAAACAATTTTCGATCGATAGCCTTCAAATAGTAAATGAAAGAACATCATTGGGGCTCAGATACAAGCCTTCGGTGAACTGGTTTGCTGATGCAGGAATCCTGACAAGTAAGCCAGAAACATTTTACAGGCACTTCGGAGTAAGTGCCGGTTTCTCTTTAAACATTCCCATCTTTGATGGGCAACAGAGAAAGCTGGAAGACCAAAAACTGTTAATCAGGGAAAACACAAGGTCTTTTAATAATATCATTTCAAGGAAACAGTATGATCAGCAATACCTCCGCCTGAAAGGTCAACTGCAGGGGATAAAGGATATCAGGATCAAGATCGCAGAACAACTCAGGATTTCTGATCAGCTTGTGAAATCGCTTAAATCGCAGCTTGAAACAGGCATTGTAAAAATGACCGATTACCTCAATGCGCTCAGGAATTACAGGAGTATAAACCACAATCTCAACATGACTAATAATGAGATGTTAAGCATTATAAATGAGATGAATTATATACTTGCAAAATAATTCCTTCGGACAAACAATGAAAAAATATAAAATGCCAAAATCACCCAGTAATTATTTCATCTTTCCTCTTTTCCTGTCAGCGGCAATTACATTAACCTGTTGTAAAAACTCAGGGAGCAAGAACGAAGGAGATAATATTATAGCCAGAACGCCAGTAACAATCGTTTCAGCAACAGAGAAGCCGATATCGGAAACAGTTGATCTGTCGGCTGTATCGGTCTTTTTGATTAAGAACATCATCAGGTCGGCAACAACGGGTACAATTGAAAACATTTCGGTCTCACCCGGGGCCTTTATAAACAGGAACCAGCTTCTTTTTACGGTTAAAACAAGGGAGGCAATGGCTGTCCGGAACAATCAGTCAGGAGACACCAGCCTTAACTTTACCGGGATGATAAAAATCTTCTCCTCAAAGGAAGGAATTATAAGTTCCATATCTCATCAGAATGGTGACTTTGTGCAGGAGGGTGATGAACTTGCTGTTATTGCCGAACAAAGCAGCCTTGTTTTTATCCTGGAAGTGCCGTTTGAACTTAAAAGTTTAATTGAAAAGAGAAGCACATGTTCATTAAAATTGCCGGATAACTCAGTAATAACTGGATTAATAAATGGGAAACTGCCAGAGATGAATGTTCAGTCTCAGACAATCAGCTTCCTTGTAAAACCTGTTACAAACAGCCGTTTGCCCCAGAACCTTATTGCAGTGGCAAGCATTGTCAGAAACAGTAAAGAAAGAGCAGTGGTACTTCCCAAACCGGCTGTTCTTGGGAATGAAGCTCTGACCGAATTCTGGGTGATGAAGCTATTAAATGACAGCGTCGCGGTCAAGGTTATTGTGAAAAAAGGGATGGAAACAACTACTGAGGTTGAAATCACTGATCCGGTATTCGATCCTTCCGACAGAGTGATCCTCACCGGTAATTACGGACTTCCTGATACTGCAGCGATCATTATTATGAAATGAGAGGATGAAGAATTTTTTTCTGACATATAAAAATCCAATTTCAGTTGTTCTCGCCGGAATCATAATCGGAGGCCTGTTTCTTTACGGGCAGATACAAACTTCTCTTTTCCCCGAGATCACTTTTCCTAAGCTCAAGGTTATAGCCGATAACGGGGAGCAGCCGGTAGATAAAATGATGATTTCCGTGACCCGTCCGCTGGAAGATGCTATTAAACAGGTCCCGGATCTTAAAATGCTGAGAAGCTCCACCAGCAGAGGATCATGTGAGATTTCAGCATTTCTGAACTGGGATGCTGACGTAAATGTAAATCAGCAGATGCTCGAATCAAGGGTAGCTCAGATAAAAAACATGCTTCCTCCCGATGTCGAAATCCAGATTGAAAAGATGAATCCCTCAATACTACCGGTTATTGGGTACACAGTTGAAAGTGATAAAAAGACGCCTATTGAGCTAAACCTAATAGCGACTTATGTTGTAAAGCCATTTCTTTCCCAGATTGAAGGCGTATCATCGGTTGGCATTATCGGAGGAAAAACAAAAGAGTACTGGATAGAGCTCAACCAGCAGAAAATGACGGCCGTTTCAGTTACTCCCGAAATGATAAGCGAGATTCTCAACCAGAGCCATTTTATCAGCTCAAATGGATTCCTTTCCGATTACAGGAGAATGTACCTGACAATTACCGATGCAGCTCTTTATGATCTGGATGATATCTCTGAAGCAGTGATCCGGAATGATGGGAAAAGAATTATAAGACTTAAGGATATTTCAGAAGTAAGTGTCCGAGAGAAGACTGAGTACACTAGAATTAATGCAAATGGGCGACAGGGTTTGCTGGTGGCAATATTAAAACAGCCAAATGCCAATCTGGTTGATCTCTCTGAAAGAGTCGCAGAGAAAAAAAAGGACCTTGAAAAAATCCTTCCTGCAGATGTCCGCCTCTCATTGTATTATGATCAGGCTGATTTTGTTAATGATGCAGTTAAGAGTGTCAACGACAGCATCTGGATAGGCTTATTACTGGCAATTATGGTGGCAATTATGTTTCTGAGGTCATTCCGTGCAAGTTCCACAATACTTGTGACGATCCCGGTTACTTTATTGTTGACGGTTATAGTACTTTATAGTATCGGCTACACTCTGAATATTATGACTTTCGGAGCAATTGCTGCGGCAATAGGTCTGATTATTGACGATGCAATTGTTGTTGTTGAGCAGATACACCGGACACACGAGGAATATCCTGAGAGACCTTCAACCCAGCTTGTAAATCAGGCAATTAATTATCTTTTCCCTTCCATGCTTGGATCTTCAATAAGTACTATTGTAATATTTTTCCCTTTCATGCTGCTAAGCGGTGTGGCGGGGGCATATTTCAATGTCCTTACTAACACAATGATAATTACCCTTGTCTGCTCATTTCTTGTTACCTGGATTGGCCTGCCAGTTATTTATATCTGGTTTTCAGGAATGAAACCTTTGTTCCGAACGGAAAAAGGGCAGAAGATTAAAACGGTAAAAAGCAGGAAATGGGTTAACTTTTTCATTAAGAATCCGGTAATCAGCCTCTTTTTCCTTATCATTCTTGGAGGTTCAATATTCTATATTCTTCCCAAGCTTGAAACAGGCTTTCTTCCTGAAATGGATGAAGGATCGATTGTGCTCGATTATAAATCACCACCAGGGACATCGCTTGATGAAACAGACAGAATTCTTAATGAGGTAGAAAAGATAGTTGTTGCCATCCCTGAGTTTGAAACATATTCCAGAAGGACAGGGGCTGAAATGGGCTTCTTTATAACGGAGCCAAATGACGGAGATTTTCTGATACAGCTTAAAAAGGACAGGAAACGCTCTACTGAAGAGGTGATTGATGACATAAGAAAAAGAGTTGAGGCAACGCAGCCAGCATTACAGATAGATTTTGGGCAGGTTGTAGGAGATATGCTTGGAGATCTTATGGAATCGGTCCAGCCTGTTGAAATAAAGATATTTGGCAGTGATCAGGATAAACTTAATGAACTGTCATCACAGATTGCCCTTGAAATAGAGAACGTTGAAGGGATAGAGGATATCTATGACGGAATTTTAATTGCAGGTCCATATATTGATATTATTCCGGATCATAATAAGCTTGCTCAGTTCAATGTCACTCCTGCATCATTTCAATTTCAGCTTCAGACAATGATGGAAGGAAATATCGTAGGCAGTATCCCTGAAAAGGAACAGCTTACAAATATCAGGATGATATATCCCAACAGTACAAAGAACGGACTTACCCAGGTCATGGATCAGTTTGTCTTTCTGCCTGACGGAAAGCTTAAACCACTGGCAAGTCTTGGTTCATTCAATATTAAAAAAGGGGTAGCCGAATTAAAGCGTGAAAACCTGAAATCAGTTTCAATTGTAACAGCCAGGCTTAATAACCGTGACATCGGCAGCGCAATAAAGGAGATCCAGGGGATTATCAGCGCAAAATTCTTTCTTCCCCAGGGATATCATATAGAATACGGAGGGACTTACGCCGAACAGCAAAAGTCCTTTAATGAACTGCTTATGATCCTGATATTATCAAGTCTTCTGGTTTTCGCACTTATGTTATTTCTCTTCAGGGATTTCAGGGCTGCCTGTACAATACTTCTTATTGCAGTCTTTGGTATTTCGGGAAGCCTGATAGCATTGTTTATCACCAACACACCCCTTAATGTTGGGAGTTATACCGGACTTATAATGATTGTGGGTATAATCGGAGAGAATGCAATTTTTACATTCCAGCAATTCATGACCAACAGGGCAAACGGATCAGTTGATGAGTCTCTTGTTTACGCCATATCGACCAGGCTCCGGCCAAAACTTATGACTGCCCTGGGTGCAATAATTGCCCTTTTGCCGCTTGCTCTTGGCATTGGAACCGGTGCTCAGATGAATCAGCCCCTTGCAATTGCAGTGATCGGAGGATTCATTATTGCCCTCCCATTGCTTCTGATTGTTTTTCCAACCCTGTTAAGACTAGTATATAAACGTTAGGATCTGATATGAAAATTGACAGAAGAGCATTTGTTGCAACAACAGTAACCTTGTTGGGGGCAGCCCCCTTTTCACTCTTAAAATCAACAAAAGGTGATTTTAAGCCAATAAGGTTTGGAATAGTTACTGATATTCATTATGCTGACAGGCCAAATCCTGCCAGTACAACCAGATTTTACAGGGAATCTCTTGGAAAATTATCAGAATGCATCGATCTGATGAATCAGCAGGAGGTGGATTTTTTTATCGAACTGGGAGATTTTAAAGATCAGGGAGCAGTGCCCGAGGAAGAAGAGACCCTGATTTTTCTAAATACTGTAGAAAAAGAATTCAGCCGGTTTAAAGGACCCCGTTACCATGTGCTTGGTAACCACGATCATGACAGCATTTCAAAACAGCAATTTCTCGACGGAATTTCCAATGAAGGATTTAACCGGGCGTCAAATTATTACTCTTTTAATAAGAACTCTTTTCATTTTATTGTTCTCGACGCCAACTATACTTCGCTGGGCAAGGAGTACGATCGTGGCAAATTTGACTGGACAGATGCCCACATTCCGAAAAATCAACTGGAATGGCTTAAAAATGATTTGAACAGAAATAAAATGCCAGCCGTAATTTTTATCCACCACCGGCTTGATACACCTCCTGTTGATAAGCTATATTGTCCCGATAATGCCGATATCGTCAGAAAAATGCTTGAAATTGCTGGTAATGTAGTAATTGTTTTTCAGGGACATTATCATGAAGGAGGAGTAAGCAGGCTAAATAGTATTTATTACTATACCCTTAAAGCTCTTGTAGAAGGAACTGGTCCTGAAAACAGTAATTATGCGATTGTAGAAATAGACAAGGATCTGATAGTTCATATCAAAGGTTACCGGAAAACGGAATCTTTGGATTTGCTTTAAATAGTTAAAACCAATATCAGATAATAACTTAAAAACTCTCAACTATGATTCTCAGGATTTTGTATTGGTTTCCCCGGATTATTGCAATCCTTGCGATCCTTTTTATGATGATGTTCTCCCTTGATGTTTTCGGTGGAGAGGAACCTGTTGGCAGGCAGCTTCTTGGTTTTCTGGCTCATAACATACCGGCCTTTGTATTAATTATTGTTTTGGCTATTGCCTGGAAATATGAGATTATCGGAGGGATTATCTTTATTTTGCTTTTTTTTGCGCTTGGAATTTATTTTAAATCGTTTTCAGGCAATTCGGGTTCACTGATAATCCTGATACCCTTTATACTGGCAGGTGCAATGTTTATTCTGCATCAGGTATTATCGGAAAGAGATAAACAGTGATTGGCGTTTAGAGTTGACCGGCCTGACTCTTGTTTATGTTTGTCCAATTTTTCAGGACTCCCCTCATGCTTATCTGATGCTGTAAACAGAATGCGGCTCCGTGGCAATTAGTCCCGAAGGTACGATCTGTTTGTCAGCAATGTTTCCAGGGAGGGTAGCATTTTGATAGAAAGGTCATTGCGATCCATCGACTGGCGGAGGAGCAAGCAAAATTGATATTGGTTTTTCAGATGTGCGGGG
The DNA here is from genome assembly GCA_963701745.1 of uncultured Bacteroidales bacterium. Taxonomy (GTDB): domain Bacteria; phylum Bacteroidota; class Bacteroidia; order Bacteroidales; family VadinHA17; genus LD21. The sequence continues at coordinate 338,435 of CAVPBE010000001.1, forward strand.
ACAGGAGAATGTTATCCGCCAGCTGGAAGTAGCAGCTGCAGGTCATTATAATCTTCTAATATTATTTATAGTTTTACTTATCTTAATATCAATTTAATAATACCATACTATAGTATTATCGCAAATGCTTTTACTAAATAATCGATCTGTAAAATAAAATTGACTTCGACCTTTTGCTGGTGTAACTTTGTATTAATAAACCCAGAAGGATCTTGCATTATCCAAAGAATTGAATGAACCACCTGTTAAAAATTACATGTTATGTCTTTCTTTCAGTGATCCTACTAGCAATTTTGCATGCTTGTAAAAAAACAACTCTACCTGTTTTAACTACTTTTAGTGTAACCGATATAGTCGATACAGGCGCAATTGCCGGAGGTAACATAAGCGATGATGGAGGTTCGGAAGTCACTTTCCGGGGAATCTGCTATGGTAGCACACATTACCCTACCATTAATGACGAACGAATAAATGATGAAGAATTTATCGGAAGGAGTTTTCTTATTAACATTAGCGGGTTATTTCCAGGTACAGACTATTACTTAAGGGCTTTTGCTACAAATAGTGTTGGAACTTCATATGGTAATGAAGTGGTTTTCAGAACATTTTTAGCAGATGTTGAAGGGAATCTTTATAAAACGGTTGAAATCGGAAATCAGGACTGGATGGCTGAAAATCTTCGGACAACCAAATACAATGATGGAACAGCTATACCAAAAGCGCCATCCTACCCTGGAGCATGGTTGGATCTTAAGACTAATCCAGCTTATTGCTGGTTTAACTACGATTCAATTTATAAAAAAGATTATGGAGCTTTATATAAATGGGGCTCAGTATATTCCGGAGAGCTTTGTCCCTCTGGCTGGCATGTCCCATCTGAGGAGGATTGGCATCAGTTGATGCAATACCTTGACCCAAATACGATCGAGGAACCATATTATCCAAATGGTCCCGAAAGTCTTATTGCGGGAGGAAAATTAAAAGAGACAGGGACAGACCATTGGTGGTCTCCAAATACAGGTGCAACTAATGAATTTGGATTTACAGCACTTCCGGGTGGATATCGGTTGTATGAGGGTTCATTTATGGGCATGGGAGAATTTTGTTGGTTCTGGTCAAGGTCAGATACGATTTTGCATGGCAATGCTCTGACTCGTCTTTTGTATTTCGAAAACAGTAAGGTCATCAAACGTTACTATCATCCATGGGGTGGATATTCAGTCCGTTGTTTGAAAAATTAAACGGAGTTTCAAGACTATCTAATTATGATTCCTCGGAAATTAGCTCCTGGGGCTTTTTTTGTTCGGATGATAAATCGGATTTTATAAATATATTTCTGAAACTTGAATTGAGCTGTAATTACTTCAATTAAACCCCAAGAACGGTTCAATTTCTTAGGATCTAATTGCAAACTTCAGGAGGGAAAGCCGATTTATATTTAACTGATTAAATAAACAAGTTAGATAATACAAGCAATTTAACCCCACCTACCATTAAAAGAGTTGAATAATTCCAGAAATCTCCTTTTATTCTTTTAATGAATACCATCAGAATTAACAGAACAATTGTAGCGGCTAAAAATGAGGCGAGCATATAGCCTAAAGCTGTTACGATCATTAATCCGATGTGCCCGATCGATTCAATTGGTTTGGGTTCGGCATACATCAGATAAATGAATCCGGCGAAAAAGGCAATAACCGAATAAATAATGCTCTTTCTTATCTTTATTTTACTTAATTCCATTTTAACAGATAATAAATATGTACCCACTCAAACGTAAAAGGTCCTATAATAATTGCTTCCATCTGCAAAACTGCAAATGAACAATGTTTCATTAGATAACAAATACCAGGCCAAATTGTCCTTTTTATCCAAAATGGCATATATTTTCCTAACCCGGCCCCTGGTAATAGCGACAGTCATCAGCCATTTGGTCCGAAATATGTCAGATAGACAGTTACCCTGAAGATTATCCTGATTCGCTGTTACTCATGTCCCCAAGAATTATATGGCCATTTATCTGGATTATTTTTTTGCAGGTTAATTCTTATTAATCATTCATTGATAATTTTTAAAATTGTAACTTGTTACTCATTACAATTATACCTTAATAATTATGAAAAGACTTCTTATTTTAGCTTCTGTTTTATTTCTGACTCTGGCTGCTTCTTCTCAGACCAACTCTTACCAGGCTAACTGGGAATCGATCGACAGCCGTGCAGTTCCGGCATGGTTCGAGGACGCAAAATTCGGAATCTTCATCCACTGGGGTCTCTACTCCGTCCCGGCATTCAGTCCTACTGCAAGAGACAGCGTAGGAGTTTATGAAAGATATGCTGAATGGTATTGGAACAGATGGTCGCAACAATCAAAGACACAGCATTTTTTTATTGATTACCATAACCGGGTATATGGTCCGAATTTCAAGTATCAGGATTTCGTTAACTATTTCAAGGCCGAAATGTTTAGTCCCGATGACTGGGCAGACATTTTTGCAGGAGCGGGTGCAAAGTATGTGGTTCTAACATCGAAACATCATGAAGGTTTCACTCTGTGGCCTTCAAAGTATTCGTGGAACTGGAATGCATTTGAGGTTGGTCCGCATCGCGATCTCCTTGGAGACCTGACTAAATCCGTTAAGGAAAAGGGATTGAAGATGGGATATTACTATTCACTTCTCGAATGGTACCACCCACTATACAAAAAGGAGACAATAGGGCAGTATATTGATCAGCATATGATGCCTCAGATGAAGGAACTTGTTACCAAATATAAGCCCGATGTATTCTGGACGGACGGCGAATGGGATTACACATCTGAAGAACTTAAAAGTACACAATTTCTTCAATGGCTTTTTAATGAGTCGCCTGTGAAAGAAACTGTAGCAATAAACGACAGATGGGGAAAAGAGACCAGGAGTAAGCATGGCGGTTATTTTACTACAGAATACGACCTGGTTCACGATGGCGACTCGAAAGGAATGAAGTTTGAACGGCCATGGGAGGAGTGCCGGGGAATGGCAGGATCGTTCGGTTACAACAGGAATGAAAGGCTTGAAGATTATTCGACATCCGAACAACTTGTTCACATTCTTATCGATAAGGTGGCGCGTGGTGGAAATCTGCTGTTGAATATAGGGCCAACAGCTGACGGCCGGATACCTGAGATAATGCAACAACGTCTCTCTGACATTGGGGCTTGGCTTAAAGTAAACGGCGAAGCAATTTATGGAACACGTAGATGGGAAAATGCGCCGGCCGTTGTTGCAAACACAACACACTATTTTACCAAAAAAGGCAAAGACCTATACCTTATTGTAACAAAATGGCAGGATATGCCTTTAATAATCGATGGTGTAAACAGGGCTGAAAGTGTTTCACTGATTGGCTTTGGAGGTAAAGTAAAATACTCGGTATCGGGAAATAAAATTTCTATAACACCACCTTCAATTAATCCGGCAAATAATCCGTGCAGCTATGCCTGGGTTTTCAAACTGGGTAATTGTATCAGATAATAGATTTTATTATGAAGAATTTATTATTCATCAGATTCATTGCAGTATTTTCAGCATTGCTTATCGGAAAATCTTTTAATCAGCAATGCTATTCCCAGGTAAGATCAACAGCCAGACAGCGTGATAATTACTACTCAATTATTAATGGGAGCAACAACTCTTCCACAAAAAGAATCGAACTCAAATCAGATATTGATACCAGCTGGGTAAAATGGAAGGAGAGAGGTTACAATTATGGTTTTAATCCTACCCTAACACCGATGTATTCCACTGTGAATGGTATTCTGAGCACACCTTACATGATCCAGGTAAGGGGAAATTCTGATGAGAAGAACAAAAAAAGATGGGGTTATCATATTTTTGAGGGCTATGCAAGGGATGATAAATCGAGGATCACAATGCTTGTGAATAAACATGTTGAGGAAGAAAAACCTGTAGCGGAAATTTATTATTATGGGACCGAATATAACCACTCCGAAAAGGCCTATAACTGGTTCAGGATTGGTTCAGATGTGAAGCAGCATTCTTTTCTTTTCAGCCGCGATAGAGCAATTTTCTATGGGTCATTGAAACTTACAAATGTTCTGACCCTAGGAAGTATAGGAAAAGGTGACCTGCTTGAAACCAAACCCTCGGGTGATGATGAGACAAACTCAGAAAAGGATTCCAGGTTTGTGAACTTTAATGAACTTAAGAATTGTCCTGACGGGTCTCTTTTTTATGACAGGGATAATAAAATGGTTGTTATCAAACTCGATGGGAAATGGATGAAAATGGTTGTTGAACAACTTCCTGACAGTGTAAGTTACGTTTTTAACAAGTAAGCAATCCGGGAAAACCCACCCCTTGCTCCACGCAGAGCGTGGAAGGCTCTCCAGGAAGGGAAGTCTTTTGATTTTACGGTCATTGCGATCCGCCAATCGCCGGCGCTCATAGCCTTTGGCGATACCCGCTGACGGAGAAGCAATCTTTTTATCTTTTATTTCAATTTATTTCTATTTATTTCTTTTTTGCATATATTTGATACTGTGTTTCGTGAATCGTGCAAGTAATTTATTATTATGTTAGTAAGGACATTTGCCAGTGCTGTGACCGGTATAGATGCGGTTACAGTTACAATTGAAGTCAATGTATCCCGGGGGATACGTTTCTTCCTGGTCGGCCTTCCTGATGTGGCGGTAAAGGAGAGCCAGCAGAGAATAGAATCATCATTACGGGCCCTCGGGTTTAAATGGCCGGGGAAACAGGTGCTCATTAACATGGCTCCTGCAGATATACGAAAGGAGGGATCCTCATATGATCTTCCGCTCGCGGTAGGCATCCTCGCAGCAGATGAAAAAATGATCAGCAGTGAGATTGAATCATTTGTGATGATGGGAGAGTTGTCGCTTGATGGTACATTACAGACGGTCAAGGGAGTGCTTCCTATCGCTCTGAGAGCAAGGGAGGAAGGTTTCAAAGGAGTTATTGTTCCGGTAAAGAATGCCCGTGAAGCTGCAGTAGTCAGCGGACTTGATGTATATGGAATGGAAAAGCTGAGTGATGTTCTCGATTTCTTCAATGGACTAAGGAAATTCGATCCGGTAAAAGTTGACCTTCTTGAAATATTCAGAGGAGAAGCGAATAAATATGATGTTGATTTTTCAGACGTACGAGGGCAGGAGAATGTGAAACGGGCACTTGAGGTCGCAGCAGCCGGACATCATAATCTCCTGATGATCGGTCCTCCGGGATCTGGTAAAACAATGCTTGCCAAACGGTTATCAACAATTATGCCCCCGCTTACACTTGAAGAAGCCCTTGAAACGACCAAAATACATTCTGTGGCAGGAAAGATTGATGACCATACGGCTCTCATGACTAAAAGACCTTTCAGGTCGCCGCACCATACAATCTCTGATGTCGCCCTTGTCGGAGGGGGTACTTACCCTCAGCCAGGAGAAATTTCCCTCGGTCATAACGGAGTTCTGTTCCTTGACGAACTGCCTGAATTCAAGCGGAGTGTCCTGGAGGTGATGAGACAACCCCTCGAAGACAGGATAATAACTATCTCACGGGCAAAATCAACCTGTGACTATCCTGCAAGCTTTATGTTAATTGCTTCAATGAATCCTTGTCCATGCGGGTTCCATAACCATCCTGAAAAAGAGTGCATGTGTTCACCCGGAATGGTTCAGAAATATCTGAACAGGATTTCGGGCCCTCTGCTTGACAGGATCGATATCCATATTGAAGTGGTTCCTGTAAAATATGACAAGCTGTCAGATACCGGGAAAACTGAAAAATCATCTGTAGTAAGGGAGAGAGTTGTCAACGCAAGGGCAATACAGTCAAAGCGGTTTGAATCAGTGAAGGGTGTTTATGCAAACGCCCAGATGTCGTCGTCGATGCAGAGGAAATTCTGCCAGCTGGATGAAGCAGGAGGAAGGCTGCTCAGGACTGCCATGGAGTTGCGCGGACTTTCGGCAAGAGCTTATGACCGGATACTGAAAGTGGCAAGGACAATCGCTGATCTCGGTGAATCGGAAAACATCACCGCCGAGCATATTTCGGAAGCCATAAATTACCGGAATCTCGACAGGGAGGGATGGGCCGGCTGAGCTCGCCTCCGCTCCTTCTAGCCGGAAGGAAGCAGGCAAAGCGGAAACTCTACTCCAGGAGCAACGCTGCTGCACCTATAAGACCGGCATCAGCTTCAGCTTCAGATCTGACTATTGCTATCGGATCATAGATCATATCCCTCGCAAGCTCATAAAACTTCGCCTTGATGCGGCTGAAGTAAAAATCTCCGAGATTCATTAATCCTCCTCCTAAAATGATTATAGGCGGATTGAAAATCTGAAATATATTGTATATGCCGATACCAATATAATCGGCACAGTCAGTTACAATTGCCTTTGAAAGGGCATCATTAATATCAAGTCCCTGCTTTATAAGCTTTCCATCCACTTTCGAGAAATCAAAGTCATCAGGAAGAGGAAGTGTGGTCTTCATGCCATCTTCGGTCTTTTTCCTGAACATCTGAGGCATAGTTAGTCCGCAGGCACATCCCATCAGGCATCCCCTGTTCCCGCAGGTACAGATATAGTCACTGCGGGGATCAACTATTGTGTGACCGAATTCACCTGCAGTCCCAGTTATACCGCGGTAGATCTTCCTGTTAATGACTATTCCGGCGCCAATTCCTGAGCTTATCGTCAGAAAGATAAGATCGTCATATCCTTTGCCGGCACCGCATTTGAATTCGCAAAATGCCTGTGCATTTGCATCATTGTCGAGCCTGACAGGAATTGAGAAGTTTTTGCTTATTGAATCACGCAGGGGAAAGTTCTTGAAACCCTTAAGGTTTGAGGTTGTGATGGTATATCCGTCCCTGTAACGGACATGTCCAGGAAATCCTATTCCGATTCCCTCAAGATCTGATTCCTGAAGCTTGTTGGCTGAAATAACCTGCCTGACAAGTTGTGTTATATAATTAACAATGCCTTCTTCATTCTTTCCGACATGATCATACACAGTTATCTTATCGAGGATCCTTCCATCGGGATAAACCAATCCCACTGAAAGCTTGGTTCCTCCAAGGTCGACGCCGCAGAGTAGTTTTTCCATAGGTAAATGTTAAAGTGTCTGTTCCGTTCTTGCAATTATATCGTCTTGTGTGTCGGGAGAAAGGGTTGTGAAAAATGCAGAGTAACCCGCAACGCGTACTACGAGATCCCTGTAATTCTCAGGATTCTTCTTGGCGGCAAGCAGGGTATCCCTTGAAACAATATTATATTGGACATGCCAGCCTTTCAGAGTTGCAAAAAAGGTCCTGATTATGGAAATAAGTTTCTGCTTCTGAATTTCGTCTCCCAGGGCAGAAGGTGATAGTTTCTGGTTCAGCAGAACACCTCCAAGGATTTTGTTTGTAGGTAGTTTTGAAACCGATTTGAATACGGCCGTGGGCCCAAGCGTGTCGGTGCCCGATGTCGGAGAGCATCCTTCAGCAACCGGAGTGAATGCTTTTCTTCCATCGGGGGTAGCCGGGACAACAGAGCCTGAAGGAACATTTGATGAAATGCTTGAGGTCCCTGCATAATATGCACAGCCTATTGGTCCTCGTCCGAAACGGGTTGTATGATATTGCTCAAGTTCATTAATGTAATACATATATGCCTCTACGAGCAGATTGTCCACATAATCATCGTCATTTCCGTATTTGGGAGCATAATTCAGAAGGATCTGCCGTATCTTTTCTCCATCGTGGCCTTCAAAATTATTCTTCAGGTTTTGCATCAGAACTTCTTTGCTGATGATACCATCTTCAAATACAAGCTTTTTTATTGCCGCCAGGGAATTGCCGAGATTAGCAATACCCACCTGCAGACCGGAAATAAAGTCATAGACCGATCCTCCCTCTTTGATTGTTTTGCCACGGACTATGCAATCATCAACGAAAGCGGAACAGAGAATATCTGGGACAAGCTCCTCCAATGCGAGATCAACAGCAGTATCAATTTCGACGGATGCTTTTGCATATAATTTTACCTGTTGTTTCCAGGCTGCCATTAACTCGTTGAAACTGACGAAATCCTCAAAATTCCCTGATCCGGGAAAGAATGTCTTTCCGGTCATAGTATCAAGTCCGTTATTCATTGCCGCCAGGAAAACCCGCATGAAATTGAGAAAACTCATTCCGGTGCACCTGTATCCCCATTTCCCGGGGACTGCAATTTCGATACAACCTATTGCAGAATAATTATAAGCATCCTCTCGTTCAACACCAATGCCAATAAGAGAAGGTATCACAACCTCATCATTATTGAAAGCAGGCATCCCGAACCCTTTCGCTATGACATCCACACAACGGTCAATAAATTCGGGATTTATGTTCCTGTGAAACCTCACCGAAAGGTTTGGCTGGGTCAGCTTCATCCTTCCGACAGAATCGAGAATGAGAAAGCTCAGATCGTTTACTGCATCCTTACCCTCAACCGTCTGACCTCCGATAGTAACATTCTGATAAAGCGGACCTCCTGCTGAGAATCTTGTATGTGACCATGACCTTATCTTGTTTACTGACAATAATTTAAGCCATGTATTTTCAAGAAGCTCAAGAGCAAAATACTCACTGATCCTGCCCGTTGCCATATCATCATTATAGAATTTCCAAAGGTACTGATCCATTCTCCCCAGTGATACAGAATGACCGTTGCTTTCGATCTGAAGTACTAATTGAACAAACCATGTAAGCTGAAGGGCTTCATAAAAGCCTGAAGGCCGATTTTGTGTTATGTTCCTGCAGTTGTCTCTTATCCTGACAAGCTCTGATTTCCTAATGCTGTCCTGTTCCCACAGTGAAAGTTCATTTGCCAGCTTTTCAAATCTCCCGATAAATGCCTGAAATGATTCAATTCCTATTTTCAGGGATTTGTAGAAATCATTTTTCTGAACCAGATCTTTATCGGTGTCCTTGAGGGATCTTTGAGCCATTTCAATTTCATTCAGGTACCCTGACAAGCCTATTTTCAGAATCTTTTCAAAATTTACAGCAATATGCGCATCTCCTGATGTGAGATTTCCTTCAGCCCTTATGATCCCTGAATCGTGGATTTCCCTGTTCAGTGGGGACATTATTGAGTAACCTTTTTCGATAAGGGTCTTTCCTTCCCACCATTTGCATAATTCCTTCAGTTCCTTCTTCTGGTCCTCAGTTACAAAGAACGCATCACCCGGACGTTTGTCGAATTCATCCAGCTCATTGATAATCCATGAAGTTACATATTCCGGAAAGATCGGAGCAGCCCTAAGGGCTGATGACTGATTCCCGACAATCAATTCTCCATCATCAATAAAGATAGACATCTCTTTCAATGTCCGTTCGAGGGCATAAGCCCGTTTCAGGATAACCGGTTTGTCATCATGCTCCTGGTAGACTTTTGTATATATCCTGGCCCTCTCAGTGCAAATCGTCGATTTTACCGAAATGACCTTTTCTTTAAGCCTGGCAATTCTTTCGGTTAATACTGCTGACGTTGTTTCTGCTATCATCTTAATTTATGATTTTTGCGGTCATCCCCTTCTTTTCCGCGTATTCGACATATGGACCTAATTCCGTTTTTTCAATATTCCTGTGATCTTCAAATATATATTCTTTTCCTAGCATTGCATATTTTTCCCTTGCAAGCGAATGGAAAGGAATGAAATTGATTTCGTGGGCATTTTTTAATCCGGATGCAAAATCGATTATAGTCTGGAGTTCAGGCTCTGAATAATTAAAATGTGGAATAACAGGTACTCTGACAATAAAAGATTTCCCTGTCTTATCGAGTTTCATGAAATTACTCATTACAAGTGCAGCATTTCCCCCGGTAAACCTGGCAAACTTCTCATTGTCGGTATGTTTCAGGTCGGCAAGAAATACATTTATCAGGCCGATGTAATTTTCAATTGTCTCCCATTGTACGTGAAGCGATGTCTCAATAGAAACATGTATCCCCCTTTTCTTAAGTTCAATAAGCAAATCCTTCAGATCAGGACCCTGAGAAAAAGGTTCTCCTCCGGAAAGTGTAACACCTCCTTCGCTCATGTCGTAAAATGGAATATCCTTCTCAATTTCACTAATGATCTGATTTACACTCTTTGTCTCTCCTGCAACGATAAGGGCTTTCGAGGGGCAGATATTCCTGAGCGATTCGAAGTCACTTATTTTTTCTCTTTCTATCTTAAGCATATTGCCATCTGAGACAATATGTCCGCCGCCTGCCCTTATACAATCCCCGAACATATGGCACTGCCTTTCATCAAACATTACTGAAGGTGTTGGATCGATGCTCTCGGGATTGTTGCACCACATGCAGCTAAGCGGGCATCCCTTGAAGAAAATATTAGTTCTTACACCTGCCCCGTCGTGTAGTGAAAATCTTTGTATATTGAAAACAGTTAGCAACTGGCAGAGATTGATGGTTTTCTGTTTATATTTTGACTTTGTCAAGTTCCTCCAGGATAGAATGCCGCTGAAATGAAAGTTCACTTATCAGGGCAGGATTGAAGATCCCTTTCAGATTGAAGCTCAGGGTCCGGATCCGTTCCCAGAAATTCTCCTGGTAATACAGGACAAAATAACCTGAAAGGGGAACAAGCAATGCCAGAAGGAACCCTGTCCAGCCGGCAAATATGGCTCCAAGAATGAGCAGAACAGGGAAATAAAACAGATAAAGAACTGTAAACGAGCCGACGAAAACGGAACTATAAAACCTTAGGTCCTTAATAAGTTTGTCACAGATTATTTTTGGTACAAAGAAAGGTATAAGGTTTGCGATAAACCCGGCAATAAATATTGGAAATCCGGCAATAACTGCAAAATATCTTAATAATCCCCAATCGAGCTTCCGTGCCACATTCTCATCTCTGAGCCTGTTTTTTGCAAGCAGATTGACATAGTTTTCGACTTTCGCGGAAAGAGACTCAAGACCGTCCTGAGATGTCCTGCTCAGCTGGTTAATTTTTTCGCTTACTCTTTTTTCAGCCTGTCTTCTGTCGTCGGTATCAAACCTCCACCTGAAAAATGGCAGCACCATATTATGGCGCTCCATTTTAAAAAACTGTTCAGCAAGCCAGTCGTTTTTCGGATCTTCAACAATTATAACTTCCTTTCTCAGACTGATATCACATTTCTCATTAAAAGCCAGCAATGCCTTTGCCGGGTGTTCCTTATAGGCATCTTTAAGGTCATTAATACTGAATGAATCGTGAAAATTTATCATCACCTCTTTGCGGAACCTTGAAGGATATGTATAATTAATTCCAACCGGTACTATATGAACATCAAGGCCAAATTTCTCCTGAGCCCCGAAGGCCAGCCTCGCGGTACCTTTTCTGAGCTTATGAAGGCGTTTTTCCTGTATACAAATGCCTTCGGAAAACATAATCAGGTTGCCGTTCTTCTTTAAAACCTCATATATGCCTGCAAAGGATTCAAGGTTTTTATGAACATTTTCCATCCCCTCTTCAGCCCTGTAAACAGGTGCCACATTCAGTTCGCGAAGACAAAAGCGTGCAAATGGTTTCCTGAACATGTCAGCCCTCATTGTAAAATGAAGAGGCTGGGGAAGGTACGAACCAACCAGAATTCCGTCCATAAATGAATTCTGATGGTTGCCCACAAAAAGAAGGGGCTTGTTAAGCGGGACCTTTTTCAGGTTGGAATAAAAGATCCTTCTGAAAAAGGCTCTGAAGATAAAGGGAGGTACAATAAATTTTAGGAATCTGCTGAACATCAGTCAATTTTTTCTCTTAAAGAAAGCATTTACTTTGCATGCTTATTTGGTGCGAAAGTTACATTAAAAAATCATCCAGCCAATTGGTTAATAATGAAATTTAGTTCAAACAACATAAATCAACTGGAATGTAATTATTACTGCTTATGTCAGATAAGTATTTAAGCTTATACCTCTCCGAAAAGGTATTTAATTTGTGATTTTGACCGATATTGTTACTTTTGTCAGGAATAATATTGTCTTACTTTTTTTGCATGGACCTTACCCGTACGATTCACGATAAAATGAGGAAAGAACGCCTTCTGTTTGTTTACAGGGGAGAAATAACAGAAAGGAATTCACTACCTCTGCTGACATTACTTGAGAATGAGATGAAGGATGATTCCTACGGATTCGTAGGAAGGAAGAGGCTATTCATGTACGTCCTTGAAAATCTTCAGAATATTGTCAAACACGGTGACAGGTCAGGTCATGGAGATATGTCGCTTGTTGCTTACTCAAAAACCGTTGACGGCTACACAATAACCACAGGTAACATAATTGCATCTGAACATGTAAATGACCTGAAAAAGAGGCTTGACAGGGTTAATGATCTGGATATTAATGAAATAAAAATACTTTACAGACAGATCCTGGATAGCTCTGAATTCAGCAATAAAGGCGGGGCCGGGCTTGGATTGATAGAAATGGCAATTAAGACAGGGAACCGGCTTGATTATGAATTTGTTCCTGTCGATAAGGGTTTTTCATATTTTATTCTTAGCAAAACAGTCGATTCAAGCGGGGTAGGCGTGAATACAGGCAACGGGGACAGGCGATTTGAGAGTGATTCTGTAGTTCATCTTGAGCACCTGATGGCTGAGAATAAAATTTACATGATATGGTCAGGGCATCTTACACCCGGTATCGGAGAGGAAGTATTATCTCTTACTGAAGCCAAGCTGACTGAGGAAGACATTGATTCAGCTCTACGGAAAAGAGTATTCAATATAATGATAGAGATCCTTGAAAATGTCTCAAAATATAATCCTGGCAAGGTGGCAGAGAATAAGTTCGGAATGCCTGTTGTATTGGTCCGGCTGGAAAAGGGTAAATACATGCTGACAACAGGAAATCTGATCCTGAACTCACAGGTTGGTGATCTGAAAGATAAGCTGGATAAGATAAACAGTATTGGTAAGGAGGGACTTAAAACGCTCTTTTATGAGTCTTTATCATCGCAATCGATAGATACTGACAGCACCGGCAATATGGGGCTTATTTCAATGGCGCGAAAGTCGGGAAGCAAACTTAATTATCAGTTTGAAAAGATAAATGATCAGTATTCATACTTCATGCTGACTGTTAGCGTCGAAGGACATCTTGGTTGATCAAAATATCCTGAGAATCAATCCGTTACTTGTCCATTCAGCAAAACTTCCTTCTTTTATCCAGTCGCCAAGGAAAATAATATGGCTGCCCTGTTCAAGCTTGTATTCCAGAGCAAGATGTCGGTGGCCATAAACGAAATAATCGATTTTATTATTCTCAAGCACCGTTCGTGAATATCTTATAAGATCTTCTTTTTCCTCTCCCAGGAAATCAAGAGTTGTTCCTTTTCCCAGCCTCGAATTCAGAGACCATTTATGTCCTATGCCAACACCTATTGAGGGATGCAGCATGGAATACATGACACGGAGTGGTTTGTTCCGGAATATCGACAGGAGGATCTTATAGCCTGTGCTTTTACTGCCAAGGCCTTCCCCATGGGCAATATGAAATTTTTTGCCGTCAATTGTTTGTGTGTAGGGAGAAGTATGAATTGTTACACCGCATTCGTCAGAAAGATAATTCCCCACCCACATATCATGGTTACCGGTAAAGAAGTGAACTGGTACGCCTGAATCGGTCATAGCTGAAACTGTCCCGAGGAACCTTGTGAATCCACGTGGGACGACAAGCTTATATTCCCACCAGAAGTCAAAAATATCTCCTACCAGGAAAACTTCCCTGGCTTCAGGGGCTATTGCATTCAGCCACCTTACAACCTTTTTTTCCCGTTCAGCAGGATCACCTCCGGCTTTGAGTCCAAGATGAAAATCAGATGCAAAATATGTTTTCCCCTGTCCTTTCAATTTGGTGGACTAATTGTTAAATAATTGATTTAATCTGATCTGTAGCGACCGGCCATGAAGATTTGATCCGATTATTGTCCCATCGCGGTCGAAAAGAAAATTGGCCGGCAGGCTCTTGACATTAAACAGGACTACATTTGCAGGATTGAGGGGATCATCCTCCCTGGTGTTTATCCATGGGAGTTCATCAAACCGCACTTCATCTTTCCATTTTTTCTCACTCTCGTCAACATTTACCTGGTAAATTTCAAAACCCTTTTTGCTGAAGGTTTTATAGATGTCCTTGAGCTGGAGATTTTCAGCTATGCACTCCTTTGAATCAACCGACCAGAAAGTCAGCAAAACAACCTTCCCTTTCAACGATGATAAAGCGATCCTTTTTCCGGTGATATCTTTCAGATTGGGATCCAGTTTTGCTTCAGGAGATTTGCTTGCCATACTCTGTATCTGATTAGCATACATCTGGCTCAGTTCATTCTTAAGGTCTTCCGCAAGTGCCTTTACATTTTTAGACCCTGGATAATATCTCCCCAGAGAGTCGGAGATTATTTTCATGTACTGCAGATCGCGGGGTTCATTAAGAACATAAGAATTATCATCAATTCTCTGATAAACAGCTTTAAGAGAGGCCATCGACCTGGTATTGCTTATTATGAACTCAATATTCTTCTTCCGGAGTTCCTTAAGGATATCATTGAATTCATTTTCAAGCAGACTCTTTTTTTCATCGAAGCCGGGTTTAACCGATGCGTCGGTATAAGCAACCCTCAGGGAATCGAGTTTCCTTTTTGCTGCCGCAAGTCTCATATCAAGCATCCTTACATCCTCTGAACCTTTTGACCCGGTTACAGTATAGTCGCTTGACGTGGTCTTGCCAGTAAAGGATAGTTTAATTCTTTCTCCCGGTTCTGCAAGCAATGTGACAAAATCTGAACCGGAATAACCGATCTGATAGAATTCAGGACCGGTCGACTTTACCCTGAACTTAAAGCTCCCGTTGCCGCTTATTTTTGATGAATCGATAAGCACGAGCCGGTTAACATCAACCCTGTTCAGGGAGACAGCTTTTTTCTGAGGATCCCTGATTACCCCTTTTACTGTAAAGGTATTTTTGTTCTGGCACCCTGCAAGAAGCAAGAGCGGAAGCAGAAGAAGCAATGTTCTTTTCATCATAAAATCAGATTACCGGTTTCCGGAATTTGTTATTGGTTTATTTGAATATTTCAGCAAGTTTTCTTTGCAAGGCATCTCCCCTGAGGTTTGTGGCAATTATCCTGCCCTCCCTGTCAAGCAGGTAATTTGCGGGAATTGATTCTATCTTATATAGAGGGACAACAATTGATTGCCAGTAGCTTACATCACTTACGTGGATCCATTTATCAAGTCCGTCATCCTGAATACCTTTTATCCAGGCTTCCTTAGTTTTATCAAGCGAAACCTGGTAAATCTTGAAACCCCTGTTGCGGTACATATTCCATGCTTTGACGAGATTTGGATTTTCTGTCCGGCAGGGTGCACACCATGATGCCCAGAAATCGAGCAACACGAAAGAACCTCTTGTTGAAGAAAGCCTAATCGTTTCACCTTCAGGGGATGGAAGGGCTATCTCCGGAGCTTCCATTCTTTCTCCGGGACTGGTTTTTGATGATTCTGCACCATCAAAGTAAGTAACCATCTGCTTTATCTGGTTGTGCAGATCAATTACGGGACCATATTCAGGATATTTTTTGAACAATGAAGAGTCGACTTTAAGGAAATATGATAAATCTTTCTGAGGGTCAAGTATATATATTTCCTGGGTTAATTGAGAATATAATACCGGTATTGTTGCAAGCGATGAAACGTTATCATCAATATATTTTTTAGCATAACGGTTCATTTCATTCAGATAGCCGTCGCCAAGATTGTCGAGGGAATCAATAACCTTTGCCACGTCGGGCCTGCCTGAATTCCTTTCATATATACTGTTGAGGTTACTTATTTTGTTCCTTGTTTTAATCAGTCGCTTGTTATAATCTGCAATTAATTTTGTCCCTTTTGATCCGATAATAGCTACCGGATAATTCAATGAATCGAAGTGAGAGGTCATTTTTATTTTCTCTCCGGGTTCAATAAGCATTGTCAGAAAGTTATTTTGATTAATTTTGAGCAGATAAAAAGACGGGAATTTTACCTTCCTTTTGAATTCAAAACTACCATTTTCCGAAACTATGGCGGAATCGACATTAAGAAGCTCATTAGGTTTCAGCTCCTGCAGGAAAATATATTGCCGGGGCACTGAATTTTCAAGGATACCGGATATTTCTGCAGTTTTATCGCCACAGGCAGTAAATATGAAAGCAGCTGCTAAAAGAATTCCCAGTTTTCTGTTCATACAGAGAATAGTATTTGTTAATTAGAATATTTTATTGAGATGCAAAGTTACTCTTTTTTTTATCAGACAATGCCCGGGGAAGATTTTATAATGTTCAGCAGAATGCTTTTGAAGGCAAAGCAGAACATGAAAACTTTTTTCCTGCTACGGGCAGGTTGCTTTGGAATGTTCAATAAAATTCATTAACTTAAAAACTTTTTAGTACAGTATTATAAAGAATTGTTTATGAGTTATATTAAGTTTGAAAAGAGTCAGATTATAAACCTCGAATACTCATTGTCAAGAGAGATGATCAGAACCAACAGGGCTGGTTCCTACTCTTCTACTACCATTGTTGGATGCAATACACGTAAATATCATGGATTGCTCGTATGTCCGGTCGATGCTTTCGGAGGGGAAAGATATGTTCTGCTGTCATCGCTCGATGCAACAGTTGTGAATAATGACAGAAGCTTCAATACCGGAATAAGAAAATATAAGGGAGATTATTATAGCCCGAAAGGCCATAAGTACATCGAGGAGCTGGAGATGGATGGTATTCCTTCAAGAATATACAGGGTTGGAGGGGTAAAGTTAAAACATGAAAGGCTTCTGGTCCATTATGAGGAGCAGTATCTTGCCCGATTTACTATCCTTGAAGCATCAGAACCGATGAAGCTTCAGATCAGGCCATTCCTGGCTTTCAGGAATATTCATGAGCTGACGCATGCCAACTTATCAGCAAATACAAAGGTAGATATTATAGACAGCGGAATTAAAATGAGGCTCTATGAAGGATTTCCTTATCTCCATATGCAGTTCTCACAAAAAGCAGAGTTTATACATGTTCCTGACTGGTATCTCGGGGTTGAATACACTGAAGAGCAGAAAAGGGGATATGATTATTCCGAAGATCTGTTTACCCCCGGATTTTTTGAAGTTGATGCTAAAGAAGGAGATGTGATAGTTTTTTCTGCTTCAACCAGGGAAGAAAAACCATCAGGCTTCAAAGCTAAATTTACGAAAACCGTCAACGGCAAGATACCGAGAAGCAATTTTACCAACTGCCTGAAAAATGCCGCTCAGCAGTTTATCGAAAAACGTCATGGAAAGACCCTTATCATAGCAGGTTACCCGTGGTTCGGATCATGGGGCAGGGATACATTTATCGCGCTTCCCGGGCTTGCTTTAGCACGCCCCAATAAAAAGCTTCAACTTTACAGGGAGGTCCTCGATACTCAGGTTGCCAGGATGAAGGATGGCCTTTTTCCCAACATGGGTAACATCGGTAATCCGGCATTCAATTCTGTTGACGCTCCATTGTGGTTCTTCTGGGCTGTTCAGCAATATCTTGAGAATGGAGGGACAGATGTCTGGAACCTGTACGGAGAGGCATTAAAATCAGTTCTCAATGCCTATAAAAGCGGTACCGCCTTCAATATAGTTATGCGGGAAAACGGACTTATTTATGCCGATGCTACCGGTAAATCCCTCACATGGATGGACGCAGTGGTGAACGGTATTCCTGTAACGCAAAGAAAAGGTTTTGCAGTTGAAATAAACGCACTTTGGTATAATGCAGTATGTTTTGCACTGGATATGGCAACGCAGGTTAAGGATCGTAAGTTTGTCAGGGAAAATGAGAACCTCCCTGCGCTGATAAATAATTCTTTCCATGATCTGTTCTTCGATCCTCATAAGGGATATCTTGCCGACTATGTAAACGATGACGAAGGAAAGAACTATTTTGTAAGGCCTAATATGGTTATTGCAGTTTCACTCCCGTATTCAATGCTTACCAAGGACGAGATGAAAAGAGTACTGGATGTTGCAGACAAAGAGCTTGTAACTCCGCGAGGACTCAGGACCCTTTCTCCGGGACATCCTCTTTACAAAGGTACATATCACGGGAGCCAGGAAGAACGGGACAAGGCATATCATAATGGTACAGTCTGGCCCTGGTTATTAGGACCGTTCTGCGAAGGATGGCTTAAAGTCTACGGGAAACAGGGTGAACAGAGAGTAAGGAAGCTTATTTTCGGCCTTGAGGAAGTGATGAGTGAACACGGAGTGAGCACAATTTCAGAGATTTATGACGGAGATCCGCCTCATGCCCCTAACGGGACTATATCTCAGGCTTGGAGTGTAGGTGAAGTTCTGAGGATAATAGATCTTCTGGAAAACAAATTTTCAAATTTATAAATCAGGTGTGATATGCGTGTACTAATGTTCGGATGGGAATTTCCGCCACACATCTCCGGCGGATTGGGTACAGCCAGTTATGGCCTGACAAAAGGTATGTCCACCCTGGAGGATCTTGAAGTGATCTTCGTTGTGCCTAAGGCATGGGGCGATGAGGACCAGAGCAGGGTAAGACTTATTGGGGCCAATAAAATCCCTGTTGCGTTCAAACAGGTTCATTATAAGGGATTCAGGCGCCCGCTTGAGCAGATCGAGATCTCATCAAAAATTGTTCCTTATACAGATCCTGAGGAATTCTGGACAAGGATCAATTCAGAAACTTCAGGGTATAAGCTTATAGTCCAGACAAACAATGAAGGTACTGTTGATTTTTCGGGCAGATACGACAGTTCACTTATGGATGAGATATACAAATATTCCGTTGTCGCTTCTGTGATTGCTGAGGAAAATGAGTTTGATATTATCCATGCTCACGACTGGCTCGCATATCCTGCAGGCATAGCTGCCATGGAGGTCTCAGGAAAGCCTCTGGTGATACATGTTCATGCCACCGATTTCGATCGTAGCGGTGGTAACGTCAACCCCGACGTTTACCGGATTGAAAAACTTGGAATGGATGCAGCCTCAAAAATAATTACAGTGAGTAACCTAACAAGGGATATTGTAATCAATAAATACAATATTAATCCGGATAAGGTTGAGACGGTCTACAATGCAGTTGAACCGGTAAAAATGTCACAGGATGTAGTTGTAAACAAGGGCTTTGATGAAAAAGTAGTTACTTTCCTGGGAAGGATCACCTTGCAGAAGGGTCCTGAATATTTCATCGAGGCTGCCTACAAGGTACTGAAAGTTATGCCTGATGTACGGTTTGTGATGGCAGGCTCTGGTGATATGATGGAAAGAATGATGCGAAGAGCTGCTGCTCTTAAAATTACTGACAGGTTTCATTTTACAGGCTTCCTGAAAGGGAAGGATGTCTTTACGATGCTGAATATGAGCGATGTGTACATCATGCCTTCGGTCTCCGAACCGTTTGGGATTTCTCCGCTTGAAGCCATGCAGTCAAATGTACCGGTAATAATCAGCAAACAATCGGGAGTTTCTGAAATACTCACACATGCGGTGAAGACAGATTTCTGGGATATTGATGCAATGGCTGATGCAATTTATGGCATCCTGAATTATCCTGCACTTTCGAAGATGTTCATCAAAAATGGCAAGGAAGAAGTAGTAAGGCTTAAATGGGATAATTCAGCAAGACACGTCAGGGATATTTATTACAGAGTGATTTGGCAAAATAAGAACTAGATATGATTTTAACAGGCAAAAAAGCAATATGCTTTTATTTTCAGGTACATCAGCCATTCAGGCTAAAACGATACAGGTTTTTTGACCTGGGTCATGATCATTATTATTATGATGATTTCTCAAATGAATCCATTATGAGAAAGGTAGCAGAGAATTGTTATCTGCCGGCCAATGAAATCATGCTTGATCTCATCCTGAAAAACAAAGGAAAATTTAAAGTAACTTTTTCCCTGACAGGATTGGTGATAAACCAGTTTCGACTTTATGCGCCTGAAGTGCTGGAGTCGTTTAAGAAACTTGCAGATACAGGAATGGTAGAATTCCTTGCGGAGACTGAATCGCATTCCCTGGCATCAATCAAGACAAGAAATGAATTTGAACGACAGGTGAATGCCCACAGGGAAATGATGAAGGAATTTCTTGGCGTTGAAACAACATCGTTCAGGAACACTGAATTAATATATTCCGACCAGATAGGCTCCTGGGTAGCTGATATGGGATTTAAATCTATGCTTACTGAAGGAGCCAAACATGTCCTGGGATGGAAAAGCCCAAATTATCTGTACTGTAATTCTATTAACCCAAGGCTGAAAGTCCTATTAAGGAATTTTGTACTGAGCGATGATATTGCATTCAGGTTCTCAAACCGGAGCTGGGCAGAATGGCCTTTGACGGCTGACAAATATGCTTCATGGTTGAATAAACTTGCAGCCAAAAGCGAGCTGATAAATGTTTTTCTTGATTATGAGACATTTGGAGAACACAATCATAAAGAAACCGGGATCTTCGATTTTATTCAGCATCTGCCAGGATCGATCCTGAAGAAGACACCATACAAGTTCATGACTCCGACAGAGGTTGCGGATTATCTTCAACCTGTTTCTGCAATCAGTGTCCCATCGCCAATTTCATGGGCTGATGAAGAACGCGACATAACAGCATGGAACGGAAATGAACTTCAGGGTGCAGCTCTTGAGAAGCTTTACCAGATGACTGAGAAAGTTCACCGATGTGAAGATGCCCAGATAAAAAAAGACTGGGAATATCTTCAGGCCAGCGATCATTTTTATTATATGGCCACAAAATTCTTTTCCGACGGGGCCGTACATGCCTATTTCAATCCCTACGATACCCCTTACGATGCATTTATGAATTATATGAATGTTCTAAGCGATTTTGAGATCAGGCTGAATCGGTTTATTCCTGACAGGGATACACAAAATGAGATTTCCAAGCTGAATAATCTTATTAAGGAAAAAGAATCAATAATTGATCAGCAGACAATCCAGATAGAAAGCCTTAAGAAAAAGTCACCTGCTAAAAAGAAATCTGCAAGGTTGTCCGCTTCCAGAACCAAAAGCACCAGGAAGACAAAAACCACTAATGCTGCCAAAACTAAAAAAAGCAAATAGAAAAATAGTAATATTAATCTGAACCAATAATTCTGATAATGAATGTTGAACTAATTTTTGAGACCAGTTGGGAAGTTTGTAACAAGGTTGGAGGGATTCATACTGTAATCTCAACAAAAGCACTGAATATTGTAAATGAACTTGGTGATAATTATATACTTATAGGCCCAGACGTCTGGAGGGAAGAGGTGACGAACCCGGAATTTATCCCTGACGATACTCTGTTCCCTGAATGGAGAATTATTGCAGCAAATGAGGGATTGAGAGTCAAAGCCGGACGATGGAACATTGCCGGAAAACCTATCGTTTTATTAATTGATTTCACCCCCTATTTTGGCCAGCAAAATGAGATATTTGCCAAATTCTGGGAAACGTATAAACTCGATAGCATAACCGGTCAGTGGGATTATGTCGAACCAGCCCTATTTGGATATGGCGCCGGAAAAGTTATTGAAAGCTTCACTTCATGTTACCATGATCGTCATAATATAATTGCACAATTCCACGAGTGGATGACAGGTACAGGGATCCTGTACCTTGAAAAATTTGCACCATGGATTGCAACAGCCTTCACTACACATGCAACGGTACTTGGCAGGTGTATTGCAGGCAACAACAGACCCCTGTACGGAAAAATGAAAGAATACAACCCGGTACAGATATCACGAGAATTCAATGTTGTCGCTAAACAATCACTTGAGAAAACTTCGGCTGCCGAGGCAGACGTTTTCACAACTGTAAGTGAGATCACATCAAGGGAGTGCTCATTTTTTCTTGGTAAGGACGTCGATCTGGTAACTCCAAACGGCTTTGAAGACTCCTTTGTTCCTTCAGCAGAATCATTCGGGGAAAAGAGGCAGGCAGCACGGGCCAAACTCAAGGCTGTTGCAGAGGCCGTTCTTGGTTACCGGCTTGCAGAAAACTGCATGTTTATTGCAAACAGCGGAAGATATGAGTTCCACAACAAAGGGGTGGATATTCTGATTGACTCTCTTGGCGAATTAAATCAGGATAGTGAGTTGCCAAGAGAGTGTGTGACATTTATCCTTATCCCTGCATACCATAAGGGCCCACGCCAGGATCTTATTGATATCCTGTATAATAATGGACAGAACAGCGGAACTGACAAGTATCTCACCCATAGCCTCCATTATCCTGACACCGATCCGGTTCTTCAAAGCATAAAAATCAATCGCCTGACAAATAATCAGGATTCAAAGGTTAAGATAATTTTTGCCCCGTCATATCTGAATGGCAACGACGGGATCTTTAATCTATCATATTTTGACCTGCTGATCGGATTTGACCTTACTGTTTTTCCCTCATATTATGAACCCTGGGGTTATACACCGCTTGAAAGCCTTATGTTCTCAATTCCGACAGTTACCACCTCGCTTTCTGGTTTTGGCCTGTGGGTAAGGGAATATTACAAGGAGCATGGAAATGGTATCGCAATAGTTGAGAGAACTGATGATAACGAAAAGGAAGTAGTTGATGAGATCAGGAAATTCATCAGGAAATATATTGGTTTTTCGGAGGAGGAAATCCTGGAAGCAAGATTCAAGGCACATGAAACCTCGAGGATAGCAATGTGGGACAATCTTGTTAAACATTATTTTGACGCTTATGAAATTGCGCTTACCCACAGCAGCGAAAGGAGAGATGAACCACGGGAATTTGCACAATTTGTTGAGGCTCCGGACCTGAAGATCAGAAAACCGCACCAGATACCTGTATGGAAGGATATTTATGTTCAGAGCGACGTTCCTGATAAACTGTCATCTCTTAAAGAATTATCTGGCAATCTCTGGTGGTCATGGAACTGGGATGCTGAGTCATTGTTCAGGAGAATGGACCCTTCACTTTGGGAAGAGGTACAGCATAACCCAAAGCTGCTTCTTGAAAAGATTGATTACAAGAGACTCCTTGTCCTTGAAGATGATGAAGAGTTCATTGGGGATCTTGAAAACATAATAATTAAATTCAAAGATTACCTTAAAAGGCCTGATGATGCAGAGAAGCCATCAATTGCTTACTTCAGCATGGAATTCGGGATACACCCCTGCCTGAAAACATATTCCGGCGGTCTTGGTATTCTTGCAGGAGATTATCTTAAGGAAGCAAGCGATTCGAATGTACACATTTTTGGTATAGGTCTTCTTTACAGGTTTGGCTATTTCAAGCAAAAGCTCGGTCCGAGGGGCGAACAGCTTACAATTTATGAGGCTGAGGAGTTTTCAAGACTTCCGATAATGCCCGTCAAGGATGCTGAGGGGAAACAACTTAAAGTGGCTATAGTATGGCCTGGAAGGAGCGTAAACGTGCGGGTTTGGGAAGCCAAAGTCGGGAAGGTTCCGCTTTTTTTGCTTGATACTGATTTTGATGACAACTCATCCGAGGACCGTTCAATAACTCATTACCTTTACGGAGGAGATCACGAGAATCGTCTAAAGCAGGAACTCATTTTGGGGATCGGCGGTATTAGAGCACTAACAGCAATGGGTCTGAAGCCTGACCTCTATCACAGCAATGAGGGACATTCGGCATTTATAAGCCTGGAGCGTATCAGAAAACTAATTGAAGATCATCATCTGACATTCGATCAGGCAATTGAGGCTATCCGTTCGTCGACACTGTTCACCACTCATACCCCTGTTCCTGCCGGACATGACGCATTTGAAGAGGATCTTCTGAGAAAATACATCTCTCATTACCACGGCAGGCTAAATATAAGCTGGGATGAACTGATGGCACTTGGCAGATGCCCGGGAGAGGCAGACAAGAAATTCAATATGAGCTATCTTGCCACTCATATGTCGCAGGAATTGAATGGTGTAAGTAAACTGCACGGACAGGTTACCCAGGGCTTGTTCAATAAATTGTGGCCGGGTTACCTTAAAGAAGAACTCTACATAGGCTATGTAACCAACGGGGTGCATTATCCTACATGGATTGCCCCTGAATGGCAGTCAATCTATAAACAGCTCACCGGTACCGTTAATTTTGACCAGACCGACAGAAGCCAATGGGAAAAATTGTACAGCCTTGATGATAAAAAGGTTTATGAGATAAAAACAGGGTTAAAAAAGCAACTCTTCGTAAATATCCGGAAAAGGTTGCAGTCGGACATGATTGACAAGCACGTAAGTCCCCGGACATTGCTGAATATCAGTACACACCTGAATGATAAGGCCCTTACAATCGGATTTGCGCGCAGGTTTGCAACCTACAAGAGAGCTTCTCTGCTGTTCAGGGATCTCGACAGGCTGGCAAGGATTGTAAATGATCCTGACAGGCCGGTACAGTTCATTTATGCCGGGAAAGCTCATCCGCATGATGGCGGGGGGCAGGACCTGATAAAAAGAGTCTTCGAAGTATCCCAGATGCCTCAGTTTGCAGGAAAGGTAATTTTCCTGGAAAACTATAGCATTGAACTGGCAAAGCAGCTTGTCAGAGGAGTTGATATCTGGCTTAATACTCCTACTCGCCCACTTGAAGCATCTGGCACAAGCGGCGAAAAAGCCGTAATGAACGGAACAATACATTTCAGCGTCCTCGACGGATGGTGGGTTGAAGGTTACCGTGCTTATGCCGGCTGGGCACTGCCCAAGAAGAAATCCTTCAATAATCAGGACCTTCAGGATGATGTGGATGCCGAAACCATTTACAATATGCTTGAATTTGAAATAATACCGGCGTATTATTCAAAAAACGAAAATGGAATTCCGGTTGAGTGGATAAGCCTTATCAAGAACACGATGGTGAAGATAGCGCCTGAATTTACAATGAAAAGGATGCTTGATGATTATATTGAAAAGTATTACATGAAACTCTGGCCAAGGAACAAATATCTGATCTCTGATGATTTTGAGAAAGCCAAAGCAATCGCTTCCTGGAAAAAAACTATGAAAGAGGAATGGGACAATATTGAGGTTCTTAATTATAATTTCGAACGGCCTCAGGAAAATGTTTATCATTCAGGTCACGATTACCATGCTGAGATAGCCCTTGATATCAAAAAAATACCAAAGGACAATGTTGGGGTGGAGTTCGTTTTTACTCATCTGAATAAACAAGGCGAATATGAATTTGTTGACAGTCAGGAGTTCAAGCTGGTCAGCAGCAAAAACGGTAAATGCCTCTACAGAGCAAACCTTATTCCTGAAAAAGCCGGTACATTCTTCTATGGAATAAGAATATATCCAAAGCATAAGGACCTCCCACATAAACAGGATTTTTACCTGCTGAGGTGGATCGATTAAATATCGGTGGCTCTCTTTACAGCTTCCCTTTTTAAAACGAGGGCACTTCTTGAGGGCAGATAAAGATAAAGGTAGAAAGGCTGATTCAGGGTCGGCCTTTCTGTTTTTCTTGTGGATGTGTAGTATGAAGTCCTGTTGACTCTGTCAAAACCTCCAAACACCGGATCATCCGTATCCAGGATTATGCTGAATTTCCCTTTTACAGGAATTCCGTAATCTGTAAATGAATTGGTTGGGTGAAAATTAAATACAAGCACAAACTCACCTCTTGAGAAAGCTATTACTTTATCATAATTGTTATCATAGATCCTGTTTACATACAGATCATCCAGTATCCTGAATTTTTTATGAAGTCTTATCATTGCATTATCGAAATTCAACAGGAATGAATATTTAAGATCTTCATTAAGGGCGAGATTCCACTGGCGCCGTGCATATTTATAGCTCCAGTTGTTTCCTTCACGCGGAAAATCGATCCATTCAGGATGGCCGAATTCGTTTCCCATAAAATTCAGGTAGCCACCACCCGATGTGCTGAATGTTAAAAGCCTTATCATTTTGTGCAGGGCAATGCCTCTGTCAATTGTGAAGCTATGGTATGATTTTGCCATACCTGTATACATTTCAGCATCCAGCATGCGGAAAATCAATGTTTTATCGCCAACCAGAGCCTGGTCGTGCGATTCACAGTATGAAATTATTCTCTCCTCAGGTCTGTGCTGGGTGAGTTCATGGACAAGGTGCCCCATGTCCCAGTTTTCATCTGGAGTATCCTTTACGAGCTTAATCCAGAAATCGGGAACTCCCATCGAAAGCCTGTAATCAAAACCATAACCTTTTCTTGAAGTCTCGGCTGCAATTCCCGGCATACCGCTCATTTCCTCTGCTATAGTCAAAGCACCGGGTTTGAATTCATGTATTATTTTGTTTGCCAGGTAAAGATAAACAAGGGCATCTTCATCCTGTCCGCCATCGTAGTAATCATTATAGGAGGTAAAGCTTTTTTCCAGGCCATGGTTGTAATATATCATGCTTGTAATGCCGTCGAACCTGAATCCATCAAATTTGTATTCTTCTAGCCAGTACCTGCAGTTCGATAACAGGAAATGCATTACATTGTCTTTCCCGTAATCGAAACATAGTGAATCCCAGGCTATGTGATTCCTTCTTTCGTTAGTGTGAAAATACTGACCCGGCGATCCGTCAAAAAGTCCAAGTCCCTCATTTACATTTTTAACTGAGTGGGAGTGTACCAGATCCATTATCACCCTTACACCTGATTCATGCGCTTTGTCAATCAATGCTTTAAGCTCCTCAGGTGTCCCGAACCTTGATGATGCTGCAAAAAAGCTGGAAACATGATAACCGAACGATCCGTAAAACGGATGCTCCTGTATTGCCATCAGCTGTATTGTATTGTATCCCGATTTTACGATTATTGGCAGTACTTTTTCGGAAAACTCACTGTAGCTCCCGATTTTTTCTTCAGATGTTGCCATTCCGATGTGAGCCTCATAGATCACAGGAGCAGTAGCCTCCGACCTGAAATCTTTAAGTTTCCATTTGTAAGGCTGGTCAGGATTCCAGACCTGAGAGGTGAATATTTTTGTTTTGTCATCCTGAACAAGGCGTGTTGCATAGGATGGAATGCGCTCCCCCTTCCCCCCTTTCCAGTGAACCGAGAGCTTATACAGATCACAATGATTAAGAGACTCTGCAGGCAGTTTTATCTCCCAGTCGCCATATTCGTTTATCCTGTTTAATTTAAATGCAGGATTTTCTTTCCATCCGCTGAAAGTGCCTGTAAGAAAAATGTTCTCGGCATTCGGAGCCCATTCCCTGAAGATCCAGCCTTCCATGCCACGGTGAAGTCCATAATAATAATGACCCATGGCAAATTCCACGAGACTCCCGCTTCCGGCAAGGTGCTGCTCCTTCTGAGTACATTTATTAATCCGGCTTTCAATAATGCCTTTGTATGGCTCCAGCCATGGATCAGATAAATAGAACTTGACAGTATTCATAGTAATTTTATTATTAGGGATACTTTCTATAAAATTACAAAAACTAAATTACTTAATCGTTCCGTTTTCGCCGGCTTTGTTAATTTTACTGCCGTAAGATGAAATTAAGATGATAGTTCATGATGAATATGACAATCTGCACCTGAAACACCCTTTTGTTACCGTAGGAGTTTTTGACGGTGTACATCTGGGGCACAAGGCACTTCTCGATCAGCTTGTATTGAGGGCAAAAAATGCGGGCGGAGAATCTGTTGTAATTACTTTCAATCCTCACCCCAGGCTGGTGCTTTCAGAAAAGACAGAAGAACCATTTGCCCTTTCAACATTTGATGAAAAGAAAAAGCTTCTGGAACAATCCGGGATTGATCACCTTATTATCATGAATTTTTCCAGGGATCTGGGTAATATGGACGCTGCCGATTTCATATGGGAAATACTTGTCGGGAAAATCGGTGTAAAACATCTGTTAGTGGGATATGACAACCACTTTGGCAAAGGCAAGGGAGGTGATTTTAAAAAGATCCGTGAATGTTCTGAATTGTATAATTTTGAAGTTGAACAGGTTGATGGAATATATGCTCCGGAGGGGATAATAAGCTCAACTGCCATCCGGGAAGCCCTTCTTAAAGGCCGGGTTGAAGATGCCGGCAGATGGCTGGGATACAATTATGCCATTGCCGGGACAGTTGTTGAAGGTCGTAAGATCGGACGTAAATTAGGGTTTCCGACTGCAAATATAAAACCTGCCGATATCTTCAAGCTTATCCCGGCCGATGGAGTTTATGCAGTCGAGGTAATGATTGATAATGTAAAATTTCCGGGTATGCTTAGCATAGGATATAATCCTACTGTAAATACTGACAGGACAAAAAGATCGATTGAAGTGAATATTTTTGGTTCCGAGAGGGATCTGTATGACCACACAATCACTGTGATTTTCAGATTCAGGCTAAGGGACGAGAAAAAATTTGAAAACACAGTACAGCTGGCCGAGCAGATGAAACTTGACAAAGAGGCAGCCCTGAGATTGCTGAAGTGAACAGAGCATTGAATTATTTGTTTAACTTTGCATCCGTTAAATCAAATAAAAAATTTAATAAATGAACTTACTTGTCGATACAGAGCAATACACTGTAAAAGATATTTCTCTTGCATCTTTCGGAAGAAAAGAAATTGAGATTGCTGAAAAGGAGATGCCTGGCCTTCTTGCAATCAGGGAAAAATATTCATCTGAAAAACCTCTGAAAGGAGCAAGAATTACGGGTTCACTTCACATGACGATACAGACAGCTGTTCTGATCGAAACACTTGTTGAACTTGGTGCTGACGTTAGATGGGCCAGCTGCAATATTTTCTCCACTCAGGATCATGCTGCAGCAGCTATTGCCGAAAAAGGGATACCTGTTTTTGCCTGGAAGGGAGAAACGCTGGAGGAATACTGGTGGTGTACAGCAAGGGCACTGTCGTTCCCGGAAGGAAAAGGTCCCAATCTGATCGTTGATGACGGAGGTGACGCTTCTCTGCTTGTGCATCTTGGGTATAAGGCTGAAAATGATCCTGCATTTCTGGACAAGGAGCCTTCAAGCAGGGAGGAAGGAATAATTTTCGCAACTCTGAAAGGACTGCTTGACAGCGAACCCGGAAAATGGCACAGGGCTGTGAGTGAACTTAAAGGTATATCTGAGGAGACAACCACAGGCGTTCACAGGCTTTACCAGATGATGGAAAATAACGAACTGCTTGTTCCGGCTATAAATGTCAATGATTCAGTCACAAAATCGAAATTTGATAATCTTTATGGCTGTCGCGAATCACTTGCCGACGGGCTTAAGAGAGCACTTGATGTTATGATTGCAGGCAAAGTTGTTGTCGTCTGTGGCTACGGGGATGTTGGTAAAGGCTGCGCCAAATCGATGAGAGCATACGGCGCACGGGTGATCATAACCGAAATTGATCCCATCTGCGCATTACAGGCATCGATGGAAGGCTTTGAAGTAAAGCCTGTTGATGATGTTCTTGGCGAAGGTAATATCTATGTAACCGCAACCGGGAACAGGGATATAATAACTCTCGATCATATGCTGAAAATGAAAGATCAGGCAATTGTATGCAATATAGGCCATTTTGATAACGAGATACAGGTCGACAGGCTTAATGAAATGAAGGGAGTCAGAAAGATAAACATTAAGCCTCAGGTTGACAAATATGTTTTTCCCGACGGTCACGCAATCTTCCTTCTTGCCGAAGGCAGACTGGTGAACCTGGGTTGTGCAACCGGACATCCTTCATTTGTGATGAGCAACTCATTCAGCAATCAGACACTTGCACAGCTGGATCTTTGGAGCAAAGACTACAAGATCGGAGTATACAGGCTCCCGAAATACCTTGATGAAGAGGTGGCCAGGTTGCATCTCGATCAACTGGGAGTAAAGCTTACGAAGCTGACTAAAGAACAGGCTGATTATATTGGAGTAGGACAGAACGGACCGTATAAAGCTGAACATTACAGGTATTAGGGAGAGGCTATTCATCCCAGACTCTGATGTATCTCTCCCCGTCAAAACTGGTTTTGTAATTCTTTAAAGGATATTTACCGGTACCTGAAATTGGAGTGCCATATAAGGAGAGAGAATATTTTGTACCGCAATGAGGGCATTCGGCCAAACCTAATCCGTCTATTTTAACTTTGACACTTATGCTATTCGCATCATAATCGTACGGACATGTTCTGTCATAAGCATAATATAAATCCGGACCACTGTAAATAATGATGCCGTTATCGTCATAACCTGCTGATCTGTGACCCCAGTTGTTGGTTGAAGCATCAATTGTATCCGAAATCCCTATAACGGAAAGATTAACAAATTCAGGATCCAGCAGGTCAATTGTAAAATCAACCGGGGCATATGGAATAATGTCATTATTCGCTTTGCCGCACGAAATTAAAGCAACAGTTGAGAGGAATACTATAAATAAAAGTGCAGGTTTTGAAAATCTCATATTGAAATTCACGTTATTAAATAACAGGACAAAAATAGTATTACGGTCGCGAATTCAGCAATTTTGTACAGTAATAATAATAACAACAGGGATATGAAGGATTTTTCGTTCAAAAAACTTTTCTTTATTTTTCTGATATTATTTTTTGCTGTTTCAGTGTGCGAGGCTCAAAGATACAAGCGGAGCATACGAAATCCTGAAAGGGAGCTGTTTAAAAAATCGTTAAATAACAAAACCGTAAAATACAGGGAGGCACCCAGTATTGTAAGGGCAAAGAAGAAACAGGCTGCAAATGAAAAAAAGCTGGACAAGGAGTACGATGCTTTAGTGAAAGAATCGAGGAAACGTTCAGTCGAAATTCAATCTCCGGAAGTAAAAGCCCGTATTCTGGAAAACCGGAAAGAGTCCGATTTAAAATATAAGGAAAAGAAAAAAAACAGAACTGAAAGGTCAAAAAAAATAGCCAGAAAATACAGGTAACAGTTGAATGAATAAGATAAATACTTGTACTGTACCCATTTTCAGCAATTTTATTTGGTAATTAGAGGAAGATTTTATATATTTGTTACTGAAGAGTTCCGGGATACCCCGGAATTCTTCTTATTTTTTAAATAGAAGAGCAAAAGATGTCAGATGTTATTTACATAACAGAAGAGGGCCTTAAAAAACTGAAGGAAGAACTGGATCAGCTGAGATTGATTGAGCGGCCCTCAATATCAAGGCTTATTGCAGATGCCAGAGACAAAGGTGATCTTACTGAAAATGCAGAATACTCAGCAGCTAAGGAGGCACAGGGGATGCTTGAGATGAAAATATCAAGGATTGAGGATATTATAAACCGCTCAAGAGTGATCGATGAATCAAAGATCGACACTTCGACTGTCAGGATACTTAACAGGGTAAAGATTAAGAACAAGACAAATAACAGCATAATGGAATACCAGATTGTTCCTGAGAGCGAGGCAAATTTCAAACTTGGAAAAATCGCTATCAGTTCACCTATAGCTATGGGTTTAATTGGCAAAAAGGTGGGGGACACTGTTCAGATTAAGGTCCCTTCAGGTATAATTTCGTTCGAGATAATGTCAATTTCAACTCAATAAATAATTGGTACTATGGCAACTCTGTTCACAAAGATCATTAAGGGAGAAATTCCATGTTATAAAATTGCCGAGGATGAAAGATATTTTGCTTTTCTCGACATAAATCCCTTAATGGCGGGACATACACTGGTAGTTCCAAAAGTTGAAACTGATTATATTTTCGACCTGCCCGATAGTGACCTGTCAGGTCTGGTTCTTTTCTCCAGGAAAGTTGCTATGGCGATTGAAAAGGCAATTCCATGCGCCCGCATCGGTGTCGCTGTTCTCGGCCTTGAGATCCCGCATGTACATATTCATCTGGTCCCTATGAATCAAATGGCTGACCTTAACTTCAAAAATCCCAAACTTAGTTTCACACCGGAGGAATTTAGTAAAATCGCAAAACGGATCAGTGAAAAAGTTGTCCTGTAATTATTGACAGGATCTTTCTTCTTTTCATTTCATTTCATACCTTTATAAGCATAATTCTGCTCGCTGCATGAGTTACTTATATGATTTGTGGGACGATTTCATTAGTCTCCTTTTTCCCAGGCTTTGCTATGGATGCGGCAACCACCTGATGAGAAATGAAGCACTTATCTGCACGGAGTGTTTTGTTAAGATTCCAAGATCGGGGTACCATCTGAAACCTGATAATCCGGTTGAAAAATTATTCTGGGGCCGCTGTATGATATCAAAGGCGGCAGCTTTCTCATTTTACACCAGGGACAGCAGGATTAGAAGACTTATACATCAGCTTAAATATAAAGGGATTAAAGAGATTGGTCCCGAACTAGGCAGGATTTATGCACATTCACTAAAGTCTTCCCGATTTCTTGACGATATTGACATTATTATTCCGGTACCATTGCATCCTTCAAAAAAACGGCAGAGAGGATTTAACCAGAGTGATCTTATTTCACAGGGAATCTCGGATGTTTCAGGGATACCGGTTGATGACAGCCTTTTGTTCAGAAAAACAATTACAAAGACACAAACCCGTAAATCGCGCTATGACAGATGGACAAATGTTCATGACATTTTCAGGGTAAGGGATGAGGAAAAGCTCAGAGGTCTTCACATCCTTCTGGTTGATGATGTAATTACAACAGGGTCGACAATAGAAGCATGTGCAAATGAAATATTAAAAACTGAGGGAACCAAAGTAAGTGTTGTGGCTCTTGCTTTTTCAGTAATCGGATAGACTATTTAATTCTTTTGGGATTTTTGTTAATGAAATCCTTCCAGCTGTTGTAGTTCTTCTCCTGCCTCAGGGTGTTGGTCTGATAGAAATGGCATAGGGCAGCTGCGAGCCCGTCGGTGGCATCAAGCTTTATTTCGATTTTGCTGAACTTAAGTATGCGCATCAGCATAGATGCTACCTGTTCCTTTGAGGCAGCCCCCCTTCCGGTAATTGACATTTTGATCTTTCTCGGGGCATATTCGAATATGGGAATGGAACGGCTCAGGGCTGCTGCAATTGCAGCTCCCTGGGCCCGGCCCAGTTTTAACATCGACTGTACGTTTTTGCCATAAAAGGGAGCTTCAATAGCCAGCTCATCAGGGTGATATTCATCTATTATTCCGACTATACGGTCGAAGATTTGCTTCAGCTTAATATAGTGATCACTATATTTAGAGAGGTCAATCGAACCAATTGTTATAAGTTCAGGATCCTGTCCTGATACTTTTATTAATCCGTATCCAGTTATGTTTGTCCCCGGATCAATTCCCAGAATGATCCTCTCCTTTGTATTCTTTTTCAAGCGAGTTTATTAAAGGCTGAAACTTATCTTATTGAAAGACCCCGGTTGCTCCATTGAGGCTTTTCTGAATATTGATTATAACGGTAAAAGGAATCAGATCCCTTCGTTGAAAAGGTACCAGTCTCAATATATTTAATAGCCTCCTTCAGGCATAGTTCATTCCTGTCATTAAAATCGTGGGTGATATCGTCTGAAACAGCTTTCTCGGGGGCAATGCCTTTGAAATAATCACCTTCGTTATTCTTATTGACAATTTTGAAAGTTATAGGCCAGAAGAAATACTTCTCACCAACGTCCCAACCGTTCATTCCTACTGGTTTGCCGCTCGTGGTATCTCCTATGCTTACTACATTCATAAAAGGTTTCAGACCATTCATGACTGCTTCGCTTGCTGAGGCAGTATGTCTTGAAGAAATAACAATAACCCTTGTTAAAGAAATGTTTAACTGAACATTCTTGTCAAATTTATATGTATAGTTTTGGTCCTGGTTCTTATCATTATATTTAAGTACGCCAAATACAGATCCTGAATTGGCGAGTGTTTTACCTCCAATCTCAGTTGCAAGGGTCTGAGCTACAGAAAGGTATC
Source organism: uncultured Bacteroidales bacterium (assembly GCA_963701745.1). Classification (GTDB taxonomy): domain Bacteria; phylum Bacteroidota; class Bacteroidia; order Bacteroidales; family VadinHA17; genus LD21. Next base: position 372,325 of record CAVPBE010000001.1, read on the forward strand.
CTCCGGAGTTATATCTCAGGTCAAGTATCAGATCCTTTATATTATTCTCTTCAAAGAACTTGAATGCGGTAGCAAGTTCTGCCGGTGAAGGAGAAATGAATGATTCGAAAACAAGGTGCCCTGTTACTCCTGTAGAAAGGTGAAGGGTATCGTAAAGTAAAACAGAATTAATAGTAAAGGAAGTTTTAACAGATGATATTTCAATGTCAGTACCATCAGGCTTTGTAAAGACAAACTTGTTTGTGACACCGGCAGTACTTGCTCCAAGGGCGGTATTATAAGCTGCTGCATCGCCGTCAGAGATTATCTTGGCAATGTCGTATCCATTAACGCTTTTGACGATCCATCCACGCCGCACCCCGTTTACTTTATACAGGGGTGATTCTGAATATATCATGGCAATCCTCGCCTTCCTGGAATTATCAATTCCTATGCGGATTCCATGTCCAACAAATTCACCCTGCATTTCAGCAATAAACTCATTGTAGTCAGCAACAAAGCTCCATTTATCGAGGGTCTTATACCTCATGGCCTCCAGGAGCTGATAAGGATCCGTATAATTCTCTTTCTTAACAGCAGGCATCTGGTCGTACCAATAGTACCACTGCCTCATCAGATAATAAAGACTATCTCTGGCCATTGCATCTGATAGGCCAGTTACAACAGGATCAGGGTCTTTTTTACATGAAGCGAACAAAAGTGTGATAATAATTGCAATATATAATAGCTTTTTCATATCTGTAAACTTAATATTAGCGTTGAGTGAATAACAAAAAAACTGAATTAAAGTTCTTTAATTTTCCGGTTCTGGATCAGTATCCCCGAAATTATCAGCAATAATCCTGCCGGAGTTGTATAAAATACGGGTTCATGAAGTAAAAAGTGCACAAAAATAAGTGAGAGGAACGGGGCAAGGTAGACAAGGTTGCTAACTTTGTCGGTAGTTTTCGACATCTGCAGTGCTTTAAGCCAGAAGAAAAATGTTATCCCCATCTCAAATAAACCAATATATACCGAAAACGCAATTCCTTTAAATCCAATATTTTCGGGCCAATTGCCTGTGATGATCATCGCCATAATAAGATAAACAGATCCGAATAAAAAATTCAGGAACAGTTTCACAGACTCGTCTCTTTTGTCCTTTACATTCATAATGAAGTAAAAAGCCCAGAAAACAGAACTTCCGGTTGCAAGCAATACTCCTTTTATATCAGCATGCCCCGGCTTAAAAAGATTGCCCTGGGAGGAGATTATATAAACCCCAATGAAGGAAATAAACAGAGCAACAAAACTCCTTCGTTTAATTTTTTGTTTTAATACAGGCACCGAAAGAAAAACCAGAATGATGGGCCAGATCATGTTAAGCGGTTGGGCTACCTGTGCCGGGAGAAGCTGATAAGCCTTAAGGAGGATCAGGTAATAAAGGAATGGATTTATAAGTCCAAGCAATGCTGAACTAATAATATCATGTGTTGAGTTTACTTTCAGCAATTCGGATTTATTTCCTGAAATAAGTATGACAAGCAGGGCCATGGTTGAAGCGACCGAAGCTATTGTAAGCATTGTGAGGATAGGAAGCTCGCTCAGGCAAATCTTGAAGGCAGTCGGAATTGTAGACCAGAAAAATATTGCCAGTCCGGCATAGATATATGATTTGCGGGTTTTATCCATGTTTGAGCTGCCCTCACAACCCTTAACGGGGGCTTTTTATTGTGGCCCCTCTTCAGGGGGGATGAGGGAAGGATTTAAGTTATTTTGTCGAATCCTGTATATGGCACAAGTAAAGCAGGTATTCTGATTCCACTTTCGGTCTGATTATTCTCAAGAATAGCAGCAACAATCCTTGGCAGTGCAAGAGCGCTTCCATTAAGAGTATGGACAAGCCTGGTCTGCTTGTCACCTTTCTCTTTGAATCTGCATTTCAGGCGGTTGGCCTGGAAGGATTCGAAATTTGAGACAGAACTCACTTCAAGCCACCTTTTCTGGGCAGCCGACCACACCTCAAAATCGTAAGTCAATGCAGAGGTGAAGGACATATCCCCTCCGCAAAGCCTCATAATACGATATGGAAGCTCCAGTCCTGATACGAGGCTTTCGACATGATTTACCATTTCTTCAAGTGACTTGTAGGAGTTATCGGGGTGTGCTATCTGGACGATTTCCACCTTGTCGAACTGATGAAGCCTGTTGAGGCCCCTTACATGGGCACCCCATGATCCCGCTTCCCTTCTGAAACAGGGAGTGTAGGCAACATTTTTGACGGGAAGATTATCAGCGTTTAGGATTACATCCCTGTAAATATTTGTAACAGGGACCTCAGCAGTTGGTATGAGGTAAAACCCATCAAGACCGACATTGTACATCTGCCCCTCTTTGTCGGGAAGCTGGCCAGTACCAAAACCTGAGTCCTCGTTCACCATAATCGGAGGTATCATCTCTGTATATCCTGCATTTACTCCTTCATCAAGAAAGAAGCTTATAAGGGCTCTCTCCAGTTTTGCACCCTTCCCTTTGTAAACAGGGAAACCAGCCCCGGTCAGCTTAATTCCAAGATCAAAATCAATAATATCATATTTCTTAATGAGATCCCAGTGAGGAAGAGCTGAATCAGGCAGGATCGGAATAATTCCTCCCTCCCTGACTTTTACATTATTGTCGGCACCGTATCCGGGTGCCACTGATATGTGAGGAAGATTCGGTAAACTGATGAGCTCATTTCTCAACTCATTTTCGATCGGCATAAGCTTGTCATCCAATGATTTGATCTCTTCTTTGAGGGAATGTGTCTTTTCGCGTGCAGAATCGGCTTCTGTCTTCCTTCCATCCCTCATCATGCCTCCGATCTCTTTCGAGATACGGTTCATGTCGCTCTGCAACAGATCTGCTTTAGACTGAATTTCACGACGCGACAGATCAAGCGCAAGGATTTTATTGATTATTTCTTCAGCTTCAAAATTCTTTATCTTCAGCCTTTCGATAATGAATTCTTTCTTTTCCCTGATGAGGTTTATAGTAAGCATTTTAAGTAACTATTAATAAAAAAGCAGGCCATAAGCCCGCTGTAAAAATATAAAAACTCCCGTTAATGCTTTCCTCTTTGAGAAAGAATTTCGGGAGCGGTAGTATGGTTAAATTCCTGCTATTCAGCAAACGGTTTGACCGAAACAAATACCTTGTTATCTTTTTTCCTTTTAAATTCAACCTCACCATCTGCAAGTGCAAAAAGAGTGTGGTCTTTGCCAACGCCTACATTCAGGCCTGGATTATGTTTGGTTCCTCTCTGACGGACAATAATATTGCCTGCTTTGGCAGCCTGGCCGCCGAAGAGCTTCACTCCGAGCCGCTTGCTTTCGGAATCGCGGCCATTACGTGAACTACCTGCTCCTTTCTTATGTGCCATAGTATTATATTTTAGTCTTCTGAATTATTTTACTCCTTCTTTTTCGTTGTTTTCTTTGCAGCCGGTTTCTTTTCAACTTCCTTTTTCTCTGTTGTTTTTTTTGCTTTCGGGGCAGCTTCTTCTTTCTTTACAGCCGGTTTTTTAACAGCTGGCTTTTTTTCTTTGGTTTTCTTTTCTGCCAAAGGTTCTTCTGCAGCATCTGTTGCAACTGCCTTTTTGACTTTCTCTTTTTTAGGTGTCTCTTTCCGTACAATGGATCCCTTTTCACCAATTCCAATTATCTCAATTTGAGAAAAGTTCTGGCGATGTCCGTTCTTTACCCTGTACCCTTTTTTTCTCTTTTTCTTGAAAACAATAACCTTATCACCCCTTACATGATCAAGAACTTTACCCTCTACAATGAAATTTTCGATTGAAGGTTCACCGACAAGGATCTTGTCATTATCCTCTACAAGAAGGACCTTATCAAATTCGAGAATAGCGTCTATTTCAGTTTCAAGGCGGTGAACGAAAATTTTCTTTCCCTCTTCTACTTTAAATTGCTGACCGGCAATTTCAACGATAGCGTACATTATTGTTTCTTTTTTAAGTTACTCCATGAGGCGTATATGCTTTGTTCACATATAACTTTGTCGGGCCTGCATGGATTTATTCAAATTTGGACTGCAAAGATATACAAATTCATTTATTTACAAATCATCATGGTCTTTTTTATCTCAGAAAATTTGAAGATAAAGGAGGGATTAAGAAAATATAAACACATGCATTGATACTGTTAACGATAAAATCTGCGGTCACTTCATGTTGAAAAAAAGAATTAGGCAACTCTTTGTCTTACTGCTATAATCTTTATATTTGTCTGATGCAACCGGGGAGCATATATTCTTATGGGTACTAATTAATTGATATGAAGAGAGTAAAGCTAAAGGTTTTAGGGATTTCCTACAGTCAGACTCAGTCGGGGGCATATGCTCTTATACTGGTAGAAGAAAATGGTGAACGAAGGGTCCCTATAATAATCGGAGGCTTTGAAGCTCAGGCAATTGTTATCAAGCTCGAAAATCTGGATCCTCCAAGACCCCTAACGCACGACCTGTTCAGGAGCTTCGCCGCTGAATTCAATGTCTCAATTATCGAAGTTATGATCTACAAGCTGGAAGAGGGTGTGTTCTATTCAAGGCTCCTTTGCAACAATGGTGAAAAAGAAATATCGATCGACAGCCGTACTTCTGATGCAGTAGCTCTTGCATTGAGGTTCGCATGCCCTATTTACATAACAGAAGAGATCCTTGAAAAAGCCGGGATAACAATAACCCCCACTGAACCTGACTCTTTAACAGAAGCTGACCCGGATAATCTCTTTGAAACGGGGAATTCCAGGTTTGAAACCTATTCTGATGAAGAGCTCTATAAAATGATCGATGAAGCGGTTAAGACAGAGGATTATGAACGTGCTGCTTCAATAAGGGATGAACTAGATAAACGGAAGAAAAAGTCAGACTGATTTTATCCTGTTGATTTATCCTTTCTTAAAAAATATTAAGTAATAATTAATAAATTATATGAAGCGAGTATTGTTGTTTACTTTAATGATTTTGGTTGCATCAGCCATTTCATTCGCAAAAGAATTTAAATTAAGTTCCCCTGATGGGAAGATTGTACTCACCGTATCGGTTGGGACCGATATAAGGTGGTCTGCTGCTTACGACGGAAAAGAGGCAATTTCTTCTGTGAAGGCAGCCATGGTGTTAGATAACAGGAAAATTCTGGGGCAAAATGAGTCTGTAAAAAAGGTTACTCCAGGAAAAATCAGCCAGGTACTTGAACCTGTTGTTGCCTACAAAAGATCAAAGACGGAAGATAATGGAAACACTCTGGTGATTTCATTCAGATCAGGATTGTCGATCCAGTTCAGAGCATATAATGATGGCGTGGCTTACCGTTTTGAAACATCCATGAAGGATGATATTGTTATTAAAAATGAAATTTCAGATTTGCAGTTCCCTTCAGGCAGCTACGCCTGGTATCCACGGGAGGAAAGCTTCATGTCGCATAATGAAAGGATTTTTATTTATTCTTCACTCGACACAATAGGAAACAAGCATCTTGCAAGCCTTCCGACCCTTTTCAAGGCAAATGGCGTCAATGTACTTTTTACGGAAGCCGATATTGAGGATTATCCAGGCATGTGGATCCGTGGAGCTGGTTCAGGCAGAATAACCGGTGTGCAGCCCGCATATCCTGACACTGAAAATCTTACCAGGGACAGGGACCTTTATGTCACCGGTACAAAAGATTATGTTGCAAAGACAAAAGGCACAAGAACTTTCCCATGGAGAGTATTTATAATTGCCGGAAATGACGGACAGCTGGTTGAAAGTGATATGGTTTACCGACTTGGCTCGCCAAACAGGTTAACTGATACAAAATGGATAAAGCCCGGACAGGTAGCCTGGGACTGGTGGAATGCAAGCAATATCTATGGCGTAGATTTCAAATCGGGCATAAATAACGATACCTATAAGTATTATATAGATTTTGCGGCTAAAAACGGAATTGAATATATAATCCTTGATGAGGGATGGTACAAGATCGGAACAACAGTTCTGGAATCGATCCCTGAGATAGATGTTCCCGAGCTCTGTAAATACGGGGAAAGCAAGAATGTCGGAGTTATTCTCTGGGTTGTATGGAAGACTTTCTGGGATAAAATCGATGAAGCAGTAGCCCTTTATGAAAAATGGGGTGTAAAAGGTGTAAAAGTCGATTTCATGCAGAGGGATGATCAGAAGATAGTTAATTTCTATTACGAAGCTGCAAGGAAAACGGCTGAGCATCACCTTCTTATAGATTTTCATGGTTCCTACAAGCCTGACGGTCTCCAGCGAACATATCCGAATGCACTTACAAGAGAGGGTGTCAGGGGTATGGAAAATGACAAGTGGGAAAGGAATATTTCTCCTGAACATGATGTTACACTGCCATTCACCAGGATGGTTCCCGGACCTATGGATTTTACTCCGGGTGCAATGGTCAATATGGACAGGGCAAATTTCAATCCACAGTTTACCAGACCGGCAAGCCAGGGAACAAGGGTCCACCAGATGTCAATGTACGTGATATATGAATCTCCTCTTCAGATGCTTTCCGATTCTCCTTCAAATTACATGAAGGAGCAGGAATGTACTGATTTTCTTGTAAAAGTTCCTGTTGTCTGGGACGAGATTAAGGTGCTTGATGCGAAAATTGGCGATTATCTCCTGCTTGCGCGCCGCTCAGGCAGTGAATGGTTCATAGGAGGTATGACCGACTGGACACCACGTCAGCTGGAGCTTGATCTCTCTTTCCTTCCGGCAGGCAACTATATAATGGATATTTTCAAGGATGGCATAAATGCCGACAAACATGCTCAGGATTATAAGCACATGACAAAAAGTGTTAAGCAGGGCGATATACTGAAAATTGAAATGGCTCCGGGAGGAGGCTGGGTGGCAAAGATATCTTCAATATAGATTTCTATTATTCGGGGATGAAACAATATCTTGAACTGCTTGATCATGTCCTAACGAAAGGGGCCAAAAAATCGGACAGAACAGGGACCGGTACAATAAGCGTTTTTGGTTATCAGATGAGATTTAATCTTGGGGATGGCTTCCCGCTTTTGACCACCAAAAAAATGCATCTGAAATCTATTGTCCATGAACTTCTCTGGTTTATTTCAGGCAACACTAACATTAAGTACCTGAGAGATAATGGAGTAAAGATCTGGGATGAATGGGCTGACAAGGATGGCAATCTTGGTCCGGTCTATGGATCGCAATGGCGCTCATGGCCTGCTGCGGATGGCAGAAAAATCGATCAGCTTATTAATGTCATCAATTCAATAAAAACAACACCCGATTCGAGACGTCATATCGTAAACGCATGGAATGTCGGGGAGATCGAAAAAATGGCGCTACCACCTTGCCATATTCTATTCCAGTTTTATGTTGCTGACGGAAGATTATCCTGCCAGCTTTACCAGAGGAGCTGTGACATTTTTCTGGGGATACCCTTCAATATTGCATCATATTCTCTTCTGACACTGATGGTTGCCCAGGCAACTTCGCTTAAGCCAGGAGAGTTCATTCATACACTTGGCGATGCACATATATATCTGAATCATATCGACCAGGTTAATCTTCAGCTGACCAGAGAACCATACAAACTGCCGAAGATGACAATAAATCCGGATGTGACCGATATTTCAAAATTCAGATATGAAGATTTTGCATTATCGGATTACCTTTACCATTCCCATATAAAGGGAGATATTTCAGTTTAAACAGAAAGAGATGATTTCAATAATTGTTGCAGTTTCTGACGATTGGGGCATTGGAAAAGATAATGACCTTCTGTGGCATATCCCCGAAGATATGAGGAGATTCAGAAAGCTTACTATGGGGAAAAGTATAATAATGGGGAAGAAAACCTGGGAGTCTCTCCCAAAAAAACCACTTCCGGGGCGTAATAACATAGTAATTACAGATATACCTCACGAATGCATTGATTGCTCCGTAACCGCATATTCAATTGAAGACGCATTAAGCAAGTGCGATGTTAATGACGAAGTATTTGTGATCGGCGGAGGAAGCGTTTACCGTCAGTTTATGACAATTGCAGACAGGTTATATGTTACACATGTTCATAAAAAAGCACCTGCCGATATATATTTCCCGAAAATTGACAGGAGGAAGTGGAAAGTTGTTGAGAAGGAAGAGTGCATTTCAGAAGATGAAAAGAAAATACCTTATTCATATGTGATATATGAGAGGAAGGGAAAGAGAAAATAATATCAACTAAGCTTAATACTATTTTTAATACGTTGATAGATATTGATGGAACCGCTCCGTGGTTCAAGATGTATTTTAAATGATTATTTCCAATTATTGCTGAAATCGCTCCGCGATTTAGTAAAAATGCGATTATTCGCTTTTATTAATCCCGGAGGGATTCCACTAATAATAGAATTAGAAATAGTATGTCTGAAATTTGAACTCCGGAGGAGTTTCATAAGTTTTGTCATTCTGAGCGGAGCGAAGAATCTCCTACTTTTAGTCGGACACTACTGAAATTTTGTGCTGATTATACTCTTTTTTTTATAAAATTTCATGTCTGCTTTAAACCTTTCCGGGGTCTCTCCATCTAAATAGCTGTTAATCTCAATTAAAAACCAATATTTACAGTTATGAAAACAAAGATCTTATTACTGATAACTGCATCCGTAATTATGACGTTAATTTCCTGCAAGAAGGATATGTCACTCCTGGAAAAATCCACCATCGACCTTGCTGATGACGATGCCGTAAGCGAAGCAGTTTTTGAAGATGTATTCAACAGTGTTGATAATGCAACAATTGCTCTTGACGATGCGATGAAAAATGGAGATACAAAGGCAGTATTCCTGGTTGCGAATTCCTGTCCTGCAATTTCTGTTTCGCATCCTTCAACCGGGATCTGGCCGAAAATAATCACAATTGATTACGGTACAGGTTGTTCAGGATTCTACGATAACACAAGGTCGGGCAAGATCATTATAGAAGTCACCGGACCACGCAAGGCAGCGGGTTCAAAAAGAACCGTAAATTTTGATAATTACTTTTTCAACGGTATAAAAGTCGAGGGAACCAAACTGTTTGAAAACCTGGGACTAAATGCAAGTGAGAATTTCGTTATCTCAGTCACTCTTACGGGGGGCAAACTTATCCTTCCTGACGGAAAAACAATTGAAAGAGACGCTGAACATAAGAGAGAATGGGTGGCAGGATTTATGACCCCAAATAGATGGGACGATGAGTGTCTGGTAAATGGATCTGCAAGTGGTAAGAATGGTGATGGGATATCTTATCAGAGGACAATTGAAAGTGCTTTGCACTGGAAAAGGGTCTGTGAATTTATCGTAAGCGGTGTCGTAATTATCCAGAGGGAAGATATGGAACCATTTGAACTTGATTATGGTACGGGTGAATGCGACAATAAAGCTTTTGTGTCGAAGGGAGGAGAATCGAAAGAGATCCAGCTGAGGCACAGCCACAGAAGCTGGAAACAATAGATTTCACGCCCCCTTCCACCTGCCTTGCTTCGCCGTAGCGGCTACGCGAAGGCGAAGAAGGGGGTTTTTATTTTGCAGAAATTTTGGAAGTCCCCTTTAGGGCTTGCCTGCCGGCAGGCAGGGATTTACGGGCATATTTTTATGATGCTTTCAGAACCTTCATGTCAATCCTTTCAAGTTTACGGATTGCATAATCTGTTGTGATTGTCAGCTCTTTTGTTCCTTCAGAGGGTGAATTGAACATTGCATCGAGCATTATTGCCTCGCAGATCGATCTGAGTCCGCGTGCTCCAAGCTTGAATTCAATGGCTTTATCGACAATGAAATCCAGAACTCCTTCACCAAATGTAAGTTCGATATTATCCATTTTAAAGAGCTTGATGTATTGTTTTACAAGGGCATTTTTGGGTTCAGTCAGTATTGCTCTAAGAGCTTCTCTGTCGAGTGGGTTAAGATGGGTCAGAATAGGCAGTCTTCCGATTATTTCAGGAATAAGCCCATAAGACCTCAGATCCTGGGGAGCAATGTACTGAAGCAGGTTTTCCTTGTCAACCCTGTCTCTCTTCTTTGATGCGCCATAACCTACAACCTGCGTGTTCAGCCTGCGCGCAATTTTCTTTTCAATTCCCTCGAAGGCTCCTCCGCAGATAAACAGAATGTTTTTTGTATCCACGGGGATCATTTTCTGCTCGGGGTGTTTCCGTCCTCCCTGGGGAGGTACATTTACAATCGACCCCTCGAGAAGTTTCAGCAATCCCTGCTGTACGCCTTCTCCTGAAACATCACGGGTAATTGAGGGATTATCTCCCTTCCTCGCGATCTTATCAAGTTCATCTATAAAAACAATTCCTTTTTCAGCAGCTTTTACATCATAATCGGCATTCTGAAGAAGACGGGTAAGAAGGCTTTCAATATCTTCGCCGACATAACCTGCCTCAGTAAGAACTGTTGCATCTACAATTGTAAAAGGGACATGCAGCATTTTAGCAACTGTTCTTGCCAGCAGGGTCTTGCCAGTACCGGTCTCGCCTACGAGGATAATATTCGATTTTTCTATATCAATATCATCTTCATCAGGCTTTTGCATGAGCCTTTTATAATGATTGTAGACGGCAACTGAAATTATCTTTTTTGCCATGTCCTGCCCGATGACATACTGATCGAGAAAATGTTTTATTTCGGCAGGTTTCAGGAGGTTGATAGTGTCAAAACTGATATTCTTTTTTGTGCCGAGCTCTTCGTTCATAATACTATGAGCCTGCTCTATACAGTGGTCACAGATATGTCCTTCAAGACCAGCAATAAGTATGCTGACCTCTTTCTTTGTCCGGCCGCAAAACGAACATTTATCCATTGTAACTATCTTTCAGTTTTCTGGAGGATCTCATCGATCATCCCATAATCTTTTGCTTCCTGTGATGTCATCCAGTGATCCCTGTCGGAATCCTTTTCTACTTTTTCAATGGTATTTCCTGAATGAAGTGCTATTATTTCAAAAAGCTCTTTTTTAAGCTTCATTATCTCCCGCGCCTGGATCTCTATATCAGAAGCCTGTCCTTCAAATCCTCCCATTGGCTGGTGGATCATTATTCTGGAATGCTTAAGGGCAGATCTTTTACCTTTGGTTCCCGCAGTAAGAAGTACAGCTCCCATCGAGGCGGCCATTCCGGTACATATAGTTGCTATATCAGCTGAAATATACTGCATCGTATCATAAATTCCGAGTCCGGCATTGACTGACCCGCCAGGAGTATTAAAATAGATCTGAATATCTTTACCGGGATCAGCGGAATCGAGATACAGAAGCTGGGCTTCTATGATATTTGCTACATAATCATCGATAGGTAAGCCAAGAAAGATAATCCTGTCCATCATCAGACGCGAAAAAACGTCCATCGATGCGACGTTAAGCTGACGCTCCTCTATAATTGTCGGAGAAATATAAGCATCTGCAGTTATTGAAGCAAACCTGTGCAGTGAAAGACTGCTTATTCCATGGTTGCTTCGGGCGTATTTTCCAAAATCACTTAAATTACTCATAATAAAAGTCCTTTCGTTAAAACACAAAGATAGAATATTTATTGTTAAACATTGTAATGCATTGATTACTATTCAAAAAGCTTATTGAATTCCTCAATGGAGACTGACTTATTCTCAAGTTTGACAGTATCCTTCAGGATCAGGTTGACTTTTTCTTCAAGGATCTTGTCGGCAATTCTTTTAGCATCTTCTTCCCGCTTCAGTGTCTCCTTTGCATAATTTTCTACCTGTTCATCAGTCGCGTAAAACAATCCGTACTGACTGAACTGGTACCTGGTAATCTTTTCGGCTTCTTTCAGGAGTTCCTCTTCAGTTATTTTAAGTTCATTCGCCCTGGCGATCTTGTTTCGTATCAGCTGCCATTTCAGATCGCGGCTGAAGTTGTCGAATTCCTTTTCAACAAGTTCTTCTGTTGTTTTCTCATTTACCTTCAGAAGCCATTTTTTCAGGAAAGTTTCAGGAAGTTGAAATTCAGATTTTTCGATTGCAAGCTTTTTCAGGTCAACTGACAGTTTATATTCGCTCTCATTCCTGAGGTTAACAGTTATCTCTTCATTGATCCTGTTGCGAAACTCTTCTTCGGAATGTATAACGTTTTCACCATAAATCCGGTCAAAGAGCTCCTGATTTAATTCTGCCGGTCTGAATCGGCTTACCTCATTAATTGTAAATCTGAAATCACCTTCAACTTTAACGATTTCCTCTTTCTGTTTTTTAAGGAGACCTGCAATTTCATTATCATTCGGGAAAGCCTTTCTCAGGTCAAAATCGATTGATTCTTTTTCGGCTCTTCCAATAAACTGTTTTTTGATTTTCTTATCCTTGATCACCTCTATTGAAAGTGAGGTGTCATCAGCTATAATCCCATCGGTACCCGGGTTCCCTTTATCATCAATCGCTTCGATCTTCCCCTTAAGAATGTCCTTTTCTTCTGAAATGTCAGCCTTCTCAAATTTGCCATAACGTCGGCTGTAATTTTCGAGATAATCATTCTTCATTTTTTCGTCGGCAGATATTTCATAATAAGTGACTTTGTTTTTCTTGCTCAGTTTTGTTTCAAAAGCAGGAGCAAGGCCGAGCTCAAATGAAAAGGTGAATGATTCCTGGGTATCAAAATCGATCTTTTCATTGTCATCAATTTTTGGAAGAGGATCTCCGAGGATCTCGATTTTTTCGTCGGTAAGATATTTCTGAATATTATCTGTCACTACCTTATTGATCTCATCTATCTGAACAGCTTTCCCGTACATTTTTTTAATTAGGCCTATGGGGACCATTCCCGGACGGAATCCCTTAATATTCGCTTTTTTGCGATAATCTCTCAGAACTTTTTCGACATTACCTTCATAATCAGCCTTTTCAATCTGTATTTTCAACACGGCATTCAGATCGTCAATACTTTCCCTGGTGATATTCATCTTTAATTGTTTATTGAGTACTTAAAAAACCGCCAGAACGCTCTTATTAATCGTTACAGGCGGTCTGTAAAAAGTGCGGATGAAGGGACTCGAACCCCCACGTCATTAAGACACAAGATCCTAAGTCTTGCTCGGCTACCAATTACGACACATCCGCAGAAAAATCCCCGCAAAAGTAGAGAAAATAATTATTAAAACAAAGTGAGGCTGTTACCGTCGAAGTTCAAAGTTCTTTCCGAGATAGACATTTCTTACATGCTCGTCTTCAGCAAGTTGTGAAGATGTGCCTGACATAAGTATCCGGCCTTCGAACAGCAGGTAGGCACGGTCGGTTATTGCAAGTGTTTCGTGAACGTTATGATCGGTGATCACAATTCCAATATTTTTCAATTTGAGTTTTGAGACGATTTCCTGGATATCTTCTACTGCAATTGGATCGACTCCTGCAAAAGGTTCATCGAGCAGGATGAAATTTGGTTTGAGAGCAAGAGCCCTTGCTATTTCGGTGCGTCTTCTTTCTCCACCCGAAAGCTGGATGCCTTTATTTTTCCTGATTTTCTGAAGACCAAATTCACTAAGCAGTGTATCAAGGCGTTCAGCCTGTTCATTCCTGGAAAATCCCGACATCTCAAGCACTGCCCTTATATTGTCTTCAACAGAGAGGTTCCTGAAGACGGAGGCTTCCTGGGCAAGATACCCTATGCCTTTCCGGGCACGCTTATAAACGGGAAGGGTTGTAATATCTTCATTCTCCAGAAAGATCTTTCCCTCACGCGGTCTGATAAGCCCGACTATCATATAGAAAGATGTGGTTTTGCCTGCGCCATTAGGACCCAGGAGGCCAACTATTTCCCCCTGTTCAACTTCTATTGATACATGGTCGACAACGGTTCTGTTGTGATATTTCTTTACAAGGTTTTCTGTATATAGTTTCATCCCTGTTAAGCTCTTTATGCATTTTCTGTTTTGACCGATGAGCCATCATTCATGAATGCGTCGTGCTCTTTCGCTTTTTTCTTAATTACCCCGGCGGAAATAAAGATACTGACTTCATAAAGAATAAGTAGCGGTATTGCGACAAGGGTCTGGGAAAATATGTCAGGAGGCGTAATAATGGCTGCAAGAATAAAAATAACAACAATCGCATGCTTTCTGTACTTTCTCATGAAAGCGGGAGTTATAATACCGATCTTGGTAAGGAAGAATGCTACAATCGGCAGCTCGAATACAACTCCGGTCGCAAGGCAGATTGATGTCATTGTACCAATAAATGACCTGACATTTATCTGGTTAACCACGGCTTCACTTATTTGATAGGAGCTCAGGAAGTGAATTGAAAGTGGGGCAAGCAGGAAATATCCGAACAGGACGCCGATGAAAAACAGTAACGATGAAGCAAGAACAGCACCCCTGGCATGTTTTGCTTCATTAGAATGGAGAGCAGGCTTGAAAAACAACCAGAATTCACGTATAACAAACGGAAAGGCAAGGATCAGCCCTGCCACCAGCGCCACGGTAATATGAGTTGTGATCTGCCCTGCCATTTTTATGCTTATCAGGTTCAGCGGCTTTGTATTTATGCAGAGTATTTCAGGATTCTGAATGAAGCTGAATTTACTTGCCAGAAAGTGCCCGAACTCACAAAACATCCTGTTGGAGATAAAAGCCGGATCTTTTGGAGCAAGAACGATTTTATTGAAAAGTATATTTTTAAATATAAAAGCAATGATCATCATAGCCACTATTGCAATCAATGACCTTATTATATGCCATCTGAGTTCTTCCAGATGTTCAAGAAATGACATCTCTCCCTCTTTGCTCTTTCCTTTTCTGCTCGTTCCGGCCATAATTCCTGGTTGACTAAAATTCAGCCTGTAAAGATGATAAATCTTATTTTGCAAAACAATACCATGTTCCATCCACAGCAAAACCTGTTACGTAATATTTATTTTTGATTTTTATAAATAATAATTTAAATCTTCTCTTTGATAAATATTTTAATTAACTTTATATACACTACTAAGTGCAGTACTTTCAAATATGGAAGAATGATCATTAGGTAAGACTATGAGGATTGATGCAACTACACATGATTTTTTAAAAAAGTATTTTGGTTTCGATACATTTAAGGGTAATCAGGAATATATAATTAATAATGTACTTGAGGGCCGCGACACTTTTGTCCTTATGCCAACCGGAGGAGGGAAATCGCTTTGCTATCAGCTGCCAGCCGTTATGAAAGATGGGACTGCAATTGTCATATCCCCGCTGATAGCACTTATGAAGAACCAGGTTGATGCAATGCGCAATTTCAGTACCGATGATGATGTTGCCCATTTTCTGAATTCATCCCTTACAAAAAGCGAAAGTACCAGGGTAAAGAAGGATGTTCTTTCAGGTAAGGCCAAGCTTCTTTATGTCGCTCCTGAATCCCTTACAAAGGAGGAAAATATTGAATTCCTGAGGAACATTCAGATCTCATTCTATGCTATCGATGAAGCTCATTGTATATCAGAGTGGGGTCATGACTTCCGCCCTGAATACAGAAGGATAAGACCAATAATAGATATAATCGGACGTTCCCCCATAATTGCGCTTACTGCAACAGCAACCCCGAAAGTCCAGCATGATATCCAGAAAAACCTCGGTATTCTGGATGCAGATGTTTTTAAATCATCCTTTAACAGGCCCAATCTTTATTATGAGGTAAAATCAAAGCAGGATGTCACCAAGGAAATCATCAAGTATATTAAAAATAACAACGGTAAATCCGGAATAATCTATTGCCTCAGCCGCAAGAAGGTTGAAGAACTGGCCGAAACACTGAAGGTTAACGGAATAAAGGCTCTGCCATACCATGCAGGGATGGATTCCGCCACCCGAACGGCAAACCAGGATAAATTCCTTATGGAAGAGGCTGATATTATTGTAGCAACAATAGCCTTCGGAATGGGAATAGATAAACCCGATGTCAGGTTTGTTATACATTTCGATATTCCAAAAAGCCTTGAGGGCTATTACCAGGAGACAGGAAGAGCCGGTCGCGATGGTGGTGAAGGGAACTGCATTGCGTATTACAGCTACAATGACATAATGAAGCTGGAGAAATTCATGCAGGGGAAACCTATTGCAGAACAGGAGATAGGCAAACAGCTTCTTCTTGAAACCGTTTCATATGCCGAATCATCAGTGTGCAGGAGGAAACTGCTCCTTCATTATTTTGGTGAAGAATATCAGAAAGACAATTGCGAAGCTTGCGATAATTGTCTTCACCCTAAAGCGCAATTTGAAGGGAGCGAGGCAGTTGTAAATGTTCTTGAGACTATCCTTGCAGTCAAGGAAAAGTTCAAGGCTGACCATATTGCAAATATTCTTGCCGGAAAAGTGACATCTGCGATCAAGTCATACAAGCATCATAAGCTCGAATTTTTCGGAATAGGGGAGGATAAGGATGAGAAATTCTGGAATATGGTGATCCGCCAGGCACTGATCGCTAAATTCCTCGTGAAGGAAATAGAGAATTACGGATTGCTGAAACTCACCGATAAGGGGATGGCTTTTATTGAAAAACCCACCTCTTTTATGCTTGCGGAGGATCACGATTATGCAGATACAACTGATGAGGAAAATGCTTTTGGAGCCAGGACTGCAGCCGTCGATGATGAGCTTTTCAGCATTCTTAAGGATCTTCGCAAAAAGATCTCAAAACAGAAAGATGTTCCTCCTTTCGTAATATTCCAGGATCCTTCCCTCGAGGATATGGCAATACAATATCCGATTACAGTTGATGAGCTTCAGAATATATCAGGTGTTGGCGCAGGAAAAGCCCAGAGATACGGAAAAGAATTTGTTGAGATAATCAAAAAGTATGTTGAAGAGAAGGAGATAATCAGGCCTCTCGACATGGTTGTCAAATCGGTTGTCAACAAATCCGGGATGAAAGTATATATAATCCAGAGCATCGACATGAAGCGTCCACTCGAGGATATCGCTGAGGCTAAAGGACTGGAAATTAGTGAGCTGATTGGCGAAATCGAAGCTATTGTTAACTACGGGACAAGAATCAATCTCGATTACTATATTGATATGGTTATTGATGAGGAACGCCAACATGACATATATTCTTACTTCAGGGAAGAGGCGGAATCTGACTCGCTGGAGGAGGCTATTGCCGAGCTTGGAAATGATTTTGAGGAGGAGGAGATAAGACTGATGAGGATCAAATTTCTCTCCGAAATGGGCAACTAATCAGCCCATTTAGCCCTGTTAAAAAATGAGCAGGGAATAATTGCCAGAACATAAAACGGATAGATAAGCTGAGAAGGAAAGAACCATCTCATAAGGTTCTTTTTGCCATACCTCCCTGCAGTGTTCGAGAGCACAAGAAAATCGGGTACTGATTTTAGGACAAAATAAGCCGCAAATACCAACAGCAATCCGGGGTTAAATAATCCCCCCGCCAAAAGCATTAACTGAACAGAAATTGTAACAAATGTTACAATTGCCAACATCCGGGTGAACCGGTCACTGTAAGCTCCTGCTTTCGAGATCCATCTGGCTCTCTGATGAAGGAATGACGATAAATTGCCGGAGGCTTGAGTCACTGCTGTTGCTTCAGATGATTCAAGCCACATGATTCTTTTGCCGGGATTACTTTTAATATTATGAAGAAGAAAAACGTCGTCACCTGAAGCCATCTCATCATGAAGGCTGCCGGTATATTTAAGATAGACCTCTTTTTGGTAAGCAAGAGCAGCGCCATTACACATTACAGGATCTTGTCCGGCAGCCGTTCCGGCTGTAATTCCCTGCAGGCTAAGGAACTCCAGTTCCTGGAACCTGTGAAAAAAACCTCCTCCCTCTTCCAGCTGTACAGGACAAATGATCATTTCGGGTTCAAACTCAGCCTCGAATGAAGCGATAGTCTTCAGCCAGCTATTCCCAATCCTGCAGTCAGCATCAGTAACAATAATATAGGAACCGGCCGATGCTTCCACTCCCGTCCTGATGGCTTGCTTCTTCCCTCTGCCTGAATTATTCATAACTTTTATATTCCTGATCCTTTTGAATCGTGATGCCACATCAAATGTAGAGTCTGACGAATTATCACTAACGATAATAATCTCAAACTTATCAGGATTGCAGTTCTGGTCCGCAAAATCGGACAGGAGAAGAGGGAGAGTCTCCTCTTCATTACGGCATGCAACTACTACAGATACAAATTTTTCAGGATCACTCTTTGGATGAAACGGTTTGATTTTAGAAAGGCTGAAGTATATCTTCGTTATAAGATATAAATATGGTATAACAATTATAAGAATAAGCCATTGCATAGCTCATTTCCTCATCCATTCATAGAAAGCATAGTGTTCGGAACTCATTCCAAGTGCTTCATAAGTCTTTTGAGCCTTTGAATTCTTTGTTTCAACATAAAGCCTGAGTCCGGCAATATCTTGTTGCACAGCCAGATCCCTGATATAGCTGTACATTTTTCTGAAGACTCCCTTTCTTCTGAATTCAGGCACCACATAAACCGACTGGAACCACCATACATTGCAGTTCCTCCAGTCGCTCCATTCAAATGTTATAAGCAGTGAAGCAATAACCCTGCTATCTGCTTCTGCCACGTAATACTGGCCCCTTGACTGGTCATTAAAAACGGCAGCAACCCCCTTTGTAACAATTTCAGGGACAAGCTTAATGTTTTCAGTTTCCAATGCCATCCTGAGCTGGAAATCGATTACTGAAGGAGCATCAGAAGGAACTGCTTTTCGGATTAGTATCATATTAAAATTTTTGTTCTTAACTTACCTAAACCCACCCCCCGCCCCTCCAGGGAGGGGAGCCTAATAGATTTGTCTTTTTTCCCATACCCAAAACCGCAAACCTCATACCCTATTTGTATTCATCCCAGCTCTTGATTTCAAGGTCATCAATGCTCATTCTGCAGAAAGCAAGTATAAATGCGCTTGCCAGCCTTGCATTTGTAAGTAGGGGAACATTGAAATCCACCGCATTCCGTCGTATTGAGTAGTCATTAGTAAGCTCGGTTGCAGTTAGATCTTTCGGGATGTTTACAACCAGATCAACCTCTCTTGTCCTTATAAGTTCTATTGTATTGGGAGATTTAGCTTCATCCGGCCAGTAAGCAATTTCAGCTTCAACTCCTGCATTAACAAGAAATTCCTGTGTGCCTCTAGTGGCGTAAAGTTTATGTCCTTTTTCACGCAAAGCCCTGGCGCTGTTGAGTAATTCAACCTTTGACCGTGCCGGACCGGTTGAAAGCAGTATACTTTTTTTTGGGACCCTGTAACCAACTGAGAACATTGCTTTCAGGATTGCTTCATAAAAACCTTCACCAATGCATCCGACCTCACCGGTTGAGGACATATCGACTCCAAGAACCGGATCTGCTTTAGCCAGCCGTGAGAAGCTGAACTGTGGAGCCTTTACACCAACATAATCGAGTTCAAAAACCGATTTGTGAGGTTTCTCAACCGGAATGCCGAGCATAACTTTTGTGGCCAGCTCAATCAGGTTCGATTTAAGTACCTTCGATACAAAAGGCATGCTGCGGCTGGCCCGAAGGTTGCATTCAATGACTTTTATATCATTGTCTTTAGCAAGGAACTGAATATTAAACGGACCGGTTATATTAAGTTCTTTGGAAATCTGCCTCGTAATACGCTTAATCCTCCTCGCTGTCTCAAAGTAGATCTTCTGTGCAGGGAAAACCATTGTTGCATCACCTGAGTGGACCCCTGCAAACTCAACGTGTTCGCTGATTGCATAAGCTATTATTTCTCCTTCCCTGGCAACCGCATCCATTTCTATTTCCTTTGCATTTTCAATGAATTCGGAAACAACAACAGGATATTGTTTTGACACCTTGGTAGCAAGATCCAGGAAATGAGAAAGTTCATTTCTGTTCGATACAACATTCATTGCAGCACCCGAAAGTACATAAGATGGTCTTATAAGGACCGGGAAGCCTATCCTGTCAACAAATTCAAAAATATCATCGGTCGATGAAAGCTCTTTCCATTTTGGCTGATCGATTTCAAGCAGATCACACATATGCGAAAATTTGTGTCTGTTCTCAGCTCTGTCGATCGAGAGGGGTGATGTGCCGAGGATGGGAACCTTGTTCTCATAAAGACGCATAGCAAGATTGTTGGGGATCTGACCTCCCACAGAAACGATTACACCGCCAGGTGATTCAAGGTCAATAATATCGAGCACCCTTTCAAATGTCAGCTCATCAAAATAGAGCCTGTCGCAGATATCATAATCAGTGCTGACTGTTTCAGGATTATAATTAATCATTACCGACCTTAATCCCTCCTTTTTTATTGTATTGACAGCATTTACTGAGCACCAGTCGAATTCAACGCTTGAGCCTATCCTGTAAGCTCCTGATCCGAGAACAATTATTGATTTTTTGTCCTTAGCAAAAGTAATGTCATGCTCGGTGCCGCTGTAAGTAAGATACAGGTAATTAGTGACTGCAGGATATTCAGCTGCGAGAGTGTCGATTTGCTTGACATAAGGGACAATGCCATTGTCTTTCCTGTATTCCCTTACTTTTAAAAGGTCGTGATTGATATTTGAAGAACGCGATTTAAAAACATGCCGTGCTATCTGGAAGTCGCTGAAGCCAAAAACTTTAGACTGGGAAAGCAGGTCAACCGGAACTGATTCCAGATTATCGTACTGGCAAAGTTCGTTTTTGATGCAGATTATGTTTTTTAGCTTATAAAGGAACCATTTATCAATTTTTGTAAGTTCATATATCCTGTCGACAGAGATCCCTTTTTCAAGTGCTTCTGCAATTACGAATATCCTCATATCGGTTGGTTCGGCAAGCTCCTTTTCGATGTCCCCGAAATCGAGTTTGAGGTTACCTGTAAATCCATGCATTCCCTGGCCGATCATCCTAAGAGCTTTCTGGATAACCTCTTCAAATGATCTTCCTATTGCCATCACCTCTCCGACGCTTTTCATACTGCTTCCAATGAGGTGGGAGACTCCCTTGAACTTGTTTAGATCCCAACGGGGTATCTTGCATACGATGTAATCAAGAGCGGGTTCGAAGCATGCGGTTGTATTCTTTGTAACTGAATTCTTAAGCTCATGCAGACCATAACCTATTCCAAGCTTGGCAGCAATGAATGCAAGAGGATATCCTGTTGCCTTGGATGCCAGTGCACTTGAACGCGAAAGACGCGCATTAACCTCAATTACCCTGTAATCCTCCGAAGCCGGCGACAGGGCATACTGAACATTGCATTCCCCTACAATTCCAATGTGTCTGATAATTCTTATTGAGAGCTCCCTTAGCTTATGATATTCGCTGTTTGTCAGGGTCTGGGAGGGAGCAACAACAATACTTTCGCCCGTATGAATTCCAAGAGGATCGAAGTTTTCCATATTGCATACTGTAATGCAATTATCATATTTATCCCTGACAACTTCATATTCAACTTCTTTCCATCCTTTCAGGGATTCCTCTATAAGTATCTGGCTGGTGTATGAAAATGCCTTCAAAGCGAGAGCACGAAGTTCATCATTATTAGCAGCAAAGCCGCTTCCCTGGCCGCCAAGAGTAAAAGCTGCCCTGATAATTACTGGATATCCAAGCTTGCCGGCAGCAATCACAGCATCTTCAATTCCCTGAACCGCAATACTCCTGGGTGTCTTAACATTGATCTCATCAAGCTTTCTTACGAAAAGCTCGCGGTCCTCAGTCTCAATGATTGCTTTAACAGGTGTCCCTAATACCTTTACATTATATTTTTCGAAAATGCCATTTCTG
The DNA here is from genome assembly GCA_963701745.1 of uncultured Bacteroidales bacterium. Classification (GTDB taxonomy): domain Bacteria; phylum Bacteroidota; class Bacteroidia; order Bacteroidales; family VadinHA17; genus LD21. The sequence goes on from CAVPBE010000001.1 coordinate 394,089, forward strand.
TATAATTCTGTTCCGCAGTTCAGGGCTGTCTGTCCCCCGAAGGAGAGAAGAATACCGTCAGGTAATTCCTTTGCAATAACTTTCTCAACAAAATACGGTGTGACAGGAAGAAAATAGATTTTTTCTGCAAGCTCTTCTGAAGTCTGTACTGTAGCTATATTTGGATTGATGAGAACTGTTTTTATACCCTCCTCCCTTAATGCCTTGAGTGCCTGTGAACCGGAATAGTCAAATTCGCCGGCTTCGCCGATCTTAAGTGCTCCGGAACCAAGGATTATTACCTTCCTTATATCATCTTTCATTGGCACATTTTAGTTCCCAAAAATATAACATTTTTTGAATTTAAGACACATTTGAAAATATTGTATATATTTGCAAAAATAATGAATATATATGCAAAAAGCTAAAAGACTTCTGGCAATTGAAAAAATCATTGAGGTCGAAAAGATCTCATCTCAGGAAGCCTTGCTTAAAAAACTGAAAGGGAAAGGGATAATCTGTACACAAGCTACTTTATCCCGCAATTTAAGACAGCTTGGGGTAAGCCGAATCCCCGACGGATCAGGAAATTACAGGTATGCTCTCGCCGGCAGAAAAGGAGTTCCTCCCGAAACGGGATCGGGAATGAATATTATGACAGTTATCCGTGAAATAGTTGAAGCAAAGGGTCTTATGGTAATCCGAACTATACCTGGAAATGCAAATGCCACTGCTTATTTTATTGATAATGCGGGCAGGTACGAAATAGCCGGTACCATAGCCGGTGATGATACAATCCTGATAATACCACGTAACGGAATAACCCTAGCCCAGGTCCATTCATGCCTGGAACTTATAATGCCAGGCCTTCATATGCTTATAAAAGGAGATGGCATGAACAAAGCAAAAACAGAAAGGAATTCACTTAAAAACCATTAATAAAGCAAAAATGAAAGAAAAAATTGTTCTCGCCTACAGCGGTGGACTGGATACATCCGTTATTCTTAAATGGCTGATAGAAAAAGATTATGAAGTAATCGCATTCGTTGCGGATGTAGGACAGACAGATGATTTCGAGGAGTGCAGGAAGAAAGCATTATTACTGGGTGCTTCAAAGGTGATCATAGCAGATCTGAAGAGGGAATTTATTGAAGACTATGTCCTTAAAGCAATAATGGGTAATGCAATTTATGAAGGAAGATATCTTCTCGGAACTGCCCTGGCAAGGCCTCTTATTGCGAAGAAACAGATTGAAGCCGCGGTTAATGAAAATGCAAATACTGTTGCTCATGGCGCAACAGGTAAAGGGAACGACCAGGTAAGATTTGAGCTTTGCTATTATGCACTGAAACCAGGTATTAAAGTTATTTCGCCATGGAAGGACAGGGAGTTTCTCGAAAAATTCAAGGGCAGGACGGATCTTCTTAAATATGCAGCCGAAAAGAAAATCCCTGTAAAGGCCAGCATCGACAAACCCTATAGCGAAGATGATAACCTGATGCATATAAGCCATGAAGCAGGTATCCTCGAGGATCCGATGTACACTGCTCAGAAAAACATTCTTGAAAAAATGGTAATGCCACAGGATGCCCCAGACAAAGAAACCAGGATTGCAATTCATTTTAAGGACGGTATCCCTATAAAGCTTATAAATAAGGATGACGGGACAGTAAAAGAGGATTCATATGATATGTATACATATCTCAATGAACTTGCAGGAAAGAACGGAATTGGTCTGCTCGATATGGTGGAGAACAGGTTCGTGGGAATTAAATCGAGGGGAGTCTATGAGACTCCTGCAGCAACCGTGTTGCACATTGCACACATGGATCTTGAAGGTATCGCAATGGACAGGGAGGTGATGAGACTTAGAAACATGCTCACCCCTAAGTTTTCAGAACTGATTTATTATGGATTCTGGTTTAGTCCGGAAATGGATTTTCTTATGGCAGCAATAGCTAAGAGCCAGGAACTGATTGACGGAAGCGTGCATCTGTGTCTCTATAAGGGCAATGTCCTTATCGAAGGACGAGAATCGCCCTCTTCTCTTTACAACAAAGAACTTTCGAGCATGGATATTGAAGGAGGATTCGACCAGACCGACAGCAAGGGATTTATTAGGATCAATGCCATAAGACTTATGGCCCACAGAGCTATTGTTGAAGCCAGCAGCAGGAAACACTAAGGAAGAAACTGTATCTTTCGTATTTTAAGACAAGAAAACACCTTTAACCAAAATGAAACTCTGGGAAAAAAACGCGGTTCCTGATCCTTCAGTCATTGAGTTCACATCCGGCAGGGACAGGACAACAGATCTTTGTCTGGCTGAATGGGATATAGCCGGCTCAATGGCTCACGCAATAATGCTTAATGAAACAGGCCTGATAAATGCCAGAGAAAAGAATGAGTTGCTGAAAGCTCTCAGTTTCCTTTTTGAAAAGGCTGTTAAAGGGGAACTTATCATTGAGGAAGGTATTGAGGATATTCACTCACAGATTGAGAAAGAACTGACTTCTATCCTGGGGGATTCAGGCAAAAAGATCCATACTGGAAGATCAAGAAACGACCAGGTCCTTGTTGACCTGCGACTTTACACAAGAAAGGAGACAGATGATCTGGCAAAAAATGTCAGCAGGCTTTTTAAAAAGCTTCAGACACTCAGCGAAAATCACAAAGAGCTCCTGATCCCGGGTTATACCCATATGCAGCCTGCAATGGTATCATCGTTTGGATTGTGGTTTGGTTCATATGCCGAATGTCTGGCTGATGATATTATGCTGCTTGCAGGAGCCAGAACCCTCATTGATCGTAATCCGCTCGGGACAGGAGCGGGATATGGATCTTCTCTGCCTCTTAACAGGAAGCTTACTACGGAACTCCTTGAGTTCGGGGATTTATTATATAATTCAGCTTATGCAAGCCTTAGCCGGGGAAAGGCTGAAATTGCTGTTGCCTCAGCAATAGCTTCTATTTCTCAGACACTGTCGAGATTCTCAACTGATGTATGTCTTTTCATGACATCAGAATTCCGTTTTATTGATTTTCCTGATGAATATGTGACCGGATCGAGCATAATGCCCCAGAAGAGAAACCCTGATGTATTTGAACTGATAAGGGGCAGGACCCACCTGATCCAGACACTTCCGGGTCAGATCACAACTCTGGTCTCAGGTCTTCCATCGGGATACAACCGGGAATTACAGTTATTAAAGCAATTGATATTCAACGCTTTTGCTGATATAAAGGAATGCATAGATATTATGGTTTTAATGCTCGATCATATAGAGCTGAATGAGACCATAACCGAGAATCCCTTTTATAACAGCATATACAGCACTGAGGAGGTAAATCGTCTTGTAAAGCAGGGTATCCCCTTCAGGGACGCATATAAAACGGTTTCTGAGATGATAGGGAAAGGAATTTTCTCAAAAACATCAGTAACCGAATACACTCATGAGGGAAGTATTGGCAACCTTTGCAACAGTGAGATCAATGCGATTTTTGAAGAAAGAATGAAATGCTTCAGGAGCAGATCATCTGCAGAATTGGTCAAAAAACTAACCACCTCCCTCCCGACAAGTCGGGAGTAATCCTCCTTGAGAAGGAGGAGAAATAGATAATATCGTATAATATTAGTTTCCCCTACTTTTTAAGGAGGGGTGTCATGCCCGAAGGGTCATGACGGGGTGGTTTTTTGACTCTTTCGACAACAACTATTGCTTCGACTTTTGAATGTTTTCAATGAATTCATCAAACAGGTAATCCGTATCCGTCGGTCCGCCTGAAGCCTCGGGATGGAACTGGGTGGAGAAAAAAGGCTTGTATTTGTGCCTCATCCCTTCATTTGTATTATCATTTATGTTTATGAACAGCGGTTCCCACTCTTTGGCAAGAGTTTTATTATCCACTGCAAATCCATGATTTTGTGAAGTAATATATGCTTTGTCTGTTCCGACCTGAATTACCGGCTGGTTATGACTTCTGTGTCCATATTTAAGTTTATAGGTATTGGCCCCTGAAGCCAGTGCCATGAGCTGATTTCCCAGGCATATACCGAAAATAGGTTCGTTTTCTGAAAAAGATCTTTTAATGTTATCTATGGTTTTGCTGCACATCTTTGGATCGCCGGGGCCATTTGTCAGGAAGAGTCCGTCATACTCATCATTATGGTAATCATAATCCCATGGTACCCTTATAATAGTTGTATCTCTCTTAAGCAGGTTTCTTATTATATTATACTTTACTCCGCAATCGACAAGCATTATCCTGTGTTTTCCCGAACCATATCTCTTAATTTCACGGGTACTTACTTCCGCAACCAGGTTATTCCTGTTGGGATCATAAAAATCAGTTGCAGTTCCTTCAGGCTCAAGCTTACCCAGCATCGCTCCTTTTTCCCTGATTCTTTTTGTCAGTGTCCGTGTATCGATCCCGAAAATACCGGGTATCCCATTTCTCTTTAACCATTCATCAAGGCTTTCGCTGGCATTCCAATGACTGTAGTCAAATGAATAATCCGAGACAATCAGACCTGAGATATGGATAGACGATGATTCATAGAAATTGTAAAGATCATTTTCCTCACTTTTCCCCGGTGCCCCGTAATTTCCTACAAGCGGATAGGTAAGGCAGAGTAACTGTCCCTTGTATGAAGGATCAGTAAGACTTTCGGGATAACCTGTCATTGCTGTATTAAAAACAACTTCACCCGCGGAAGCTAAAGGAGCGCCGAATGACCTGCCCAGGTAAACAGTACCATCTTCGAGTGTAAGTCTTACTTTTAATGTATTATTCATTCAAATGATATTAAACATTTAGCGCGATGATTCAACAGCATTCCGTATACTTTCCATTGCCCTGATTAACTTATTATGTGTAGTAGCAATGTTCATTCTCATAAATCCTTCACCTCCGGGGCCGAAGGATGATCCTTCATTCATCCCGACCTTAGCCCTCCTGACGAAAAATTCTCCCAGTTTTTTTCCCGTCATGCCTAACTTTCTGCAGTCAAGCCATATCATATATGTCGCTTCAGGTTTGACAGGTATTATTTCAGGAATAAATTCCGCGCAGTAATCAATTACGTAAGCGGTGTTAATGTTCAGGTAATCTATGAGTTTTTCAAGCCATTCTGAACCTTCTGAATATGCCGCGATTGATGCAACTGTTCCAAAAATATTCCCGTTACCTATCTGTAGGTGCTCAATTTTAGATTTAAAATATTTTCTTAAAACAGGATTGGAGATTACAACTGATGATGTTGAAAGACCTGCCAGGTTAAAGGTTTTGCTTGGAGCAATGCAGGTGACAGTAATTTCTGCAATTTTTTCAGAGAGCCTTGCAGCAGGAGTGTGTAAATACCCCGGCAGTATAAGATCAGAGTGTATCTCATCTGAAAGTAGAAGAATATTATTCTTAATGCATATATCAGCCAGGATTGTCAGTTCATCTGGGGTCCATGATCTCCCAACCGGGTTATGCGGATTGGAGATGATTATCATTTTTGTCAAAGGTGTAATGGAGGCTACAAGTGAGTCAATATCCATTGTCCATTTGCCATCCGACTCCTTCAGCTGATTGAAAATAAGATTCCGACCATGATTTTCAACAGCTGTAAAAAACGGAGTATACACCGGTGGCTGGATGATAACAGAATCACCAGGTCGTGTAAAAGCAAGGGTACAAAGGTTAAGCGCCGGCACCACCCCTGGGCAGAATGATATCCATTCATCCTCAACATCCCATTTATGCCTTTTATGGAGCCAGGAAGAGATAGAACTGAAATATTCATGCGGATGAAAGGAATACCCCATGATCTCGTGTTTGAGCCGCTTTTCAAGAGCACTGATAATGAAGTCAGGTGTTTTGAAATCCATATCAGCGACCCACATCGGGATGACATCACCGGTACCAAAAACCTCCTTCCTGAGATCATATTTTACACATCCGGTATCTTCCCTGGAAACCTCTTCATCAAAATCCCATCTCATCAGAAAGTATTTTATTTCAGGGGCTCAAAGATAAGCAAAATGTTGAATGAAATGAGTTTAATACCGGTTTGAAAATCTTCCGGGAAGACGAAAATTAATCCTGTCATTGAATAAATGATATATTAGTTCATGAATTTGCAAAATTGATAGATACGGGAGGGCTATTTTAATAATATTTATTATTTTTATAGGCGCTATTAAATGAGATTTTAATTTAAACTAACCAAAATGAAAAAGGCTATAGCTGTTGTAATCATTCCAATGCTGATCTTATCTGTTGCAGGGCTCAGTTCATGCAAAAACAGGGCTGAAAAAAAAGAGAAAGACCAAAAGAGCCAGATTGAACTAAATAAGGTTGAGACACTTGGCAATGAGATCGAAAAGAATGTCTACCCATTACCTACTTCTGCCGAGGTTATTAAAATGTTATCTGAACTGGAAGTTGGATATATTCTTGGTATAACAAATCCGGTAGAAAATGCTAGGAAATATTTGACCAGTGCAAGCAAATCAGCAAACATGGGAGTCTACGGGGCTGATCTGAGTTATGCAACTCTCTATAATATTCAACAGGAGATAATTAACTACCTGGATGGGATCAGGTCGCTGGCGAATGAACTTAATATGTCGAAAATATATGATGAAACATTATATGACAAGATCAAACAAAATTTTGATAACAGGGATGAACTTGTAAACATACTTACTGAGGCCTTCAATAACACTTATGCATACCTGAGTGAAAACGACCAGCAAACCTTAGCTCTTCTGGTTGTTGGCGGCGCCTGGGTTGAAGGTATGTATCTGACAACTCACGTTTCTGAAGCAGCCTATCAGGTGGCAGGGATTTCGAAGGTCCTCATTGAACAAAAGGAATCATTTGATTTATTTATGGACCTTACTAAACCTTATCTTGAAGATGCGAACATTAAAGAATTCGTTAACAAGCTTGAACCTATTAAAAAAGTATATGATGGCCTTACAACAAGCCTTACAAATCAGAATATCATTGATATTACAAATGCAATTGAAAAAGTAAGAGGCCAGATAGTCTAATAACGCTTACATAATTAACTGACCGCAAACAAATTTATTTGCGGTCTTTTTTTCATCATTTGGTTTATGAGAGAATCTGTTCTCCTGGCTCTGATACACATTTTTGCAATTGTATCGACAATTAATCCTGGCGGTATATCTTCAAGAGGGAAAAAAATACTCCGCAGTTACCTCAGGAGGTATCTTAACCGTGAGCTGGAAGAGGAATATTATGCCCTTTTTGAAAACAATCTTGAGTTCTATTCCAACGAACTTAAAAGTGTTGACAAGGCAGAGTTATCAGATGAAGATTCTCTAATTACCTTCCAGATTACAAACATTTGCCGCCAGATAAAAAAAGGATTGTTCCTTGAGGAGAGAATGGTAGTATTTCTTCAGCTGCTTGAATTTGCTTTTGAGGATGGGCTGATATCCGAACAGGAGAAAACTATTATTGATATTGTTTCGAGAACCTTCAATATCTCCAAGAAGGAGTACGAAAACGCATGTGCTTTCATGATTGGCAGATCGTACGATGAAGTTACACCCGATTGCATACTTGTTATTGAAAATGACAATCCCAAATATTGGGCGGAGAACAATTACAAGAACTATGACAGCTGGCGCCATATCAGAATTAAAGGCTTCAAAGGGCACATGTTTGTCCTGCATATCGAAAGCACCGGATCGCTTATATTAACCTATGATGGAACTCTTACACTCTACTTTAAGGGACGTGATATTATAGCATGCCGCCCATATCTGCTTGACAGAGGTGTGAATATTAAAGGACAGGGGATAGAGCCAATCTATTTTTCAAGGATCTTCAAAAAATTTGTTTCAAGGAAATTCCCTGAATCAATTGTTTTTGAAGGACACAATATTGAATTCCTCTTTAAGAATTCTGATAACGGAGTCAGAAAAATGAATTTCAGGATTGAATCGGGGAACCTGATCGGACTTATGGGAGGAAGCGGAGTAGGCAAAACAACTATGCTGAATTTGCTGCATGGTAAAACACATCCAACTGCAGGGAATATATACATAAACGGCTATGATCTTAATTCTGAATCGGAAAAGCTCACCGGACTAATTGGTTTTGTCCCCCAGGACGATATGCTGATAGAGGAACTGACAGTATATCAAAACATGTATTTTAATGCGCGCCTCTGTTTTGGTGATTTTACTGAAGATCAACTGAATATGACTGTCGATAAAGTCCTGACTGACCTGGACCTTCTGGATATAAAAGATCTTCAGGTAGGGGATCCAATGAATAAAAAGGTTAGCGGAGGTCAGCGCAAAAGACTGAATATAGGGCTGGAACTGATGAGGGAACCGGGAGTTTTGTTTGTGGATGAACCAACTTCAGGCTTATCATCATTTGATTCTGAAAAGGTGATGACACTTCTGAAGAATCAGGCACTTGCAGGGAAGCTTGTATTTACAATTATTCACCAGCCATCTTCAGATATTTTGAAAATGTTCGACAGGCTCTGGATCCTTGACAAAGGCGGCTATATGATTTATGATGGTGATCCGGTTGAAGCTCTTGTCTATTTCAAAACAGAAACATCACAGGCAAATGCTGCTGAAAGCGAATGCCCTAATTGCGGTAATATAGAAACTGAAGATATTCTTCATATCGTTGAAGTAAAAGTTATTGATAATTCAGGGTTTGCAGGAAAAGAGAGACAGGTTAGCCCAAAAGAGTGGTACGAAAAGTACAAAAAGAAAATGATGCCTGTTCTCATAGATGAGCATATCAAAACTGCCCTGCCGCAGAGTAATTTCCGTTTGCCTGAAAAATGGGCCCAGCTAAAAATTTTTGTCAGACGTAATGTAACGCGTAAGCTGGCTGACAAGCAATATATGACTATTAATCTGCTGGAGGTTCCTGTTCTGGCACTGATACTTGGATTCTTGTCAAAGTACAGTGAGAACAGCATCTACACTTTCGGGGCTAACAAAAATTATCCTGTCTTTCTTTTTATGGCAATCATTGTCTCGTTGTTTGTCGGGCTTACTGTAAGTGCTGAAGAAATTTACAGAGACAGGAAGATCCTTGAGAGGGAGAAATTTTTAAATATCAGCAGGTCAAGTTATTTGCTTTCTAAAATCAGCTTCCTGTTTGTTATGTCAGCAATCCAGTCATTAAGCTTCGTGATTGTCGCGAATATCCTTCTTGAGGTTAGAGGTATGCTCTTTCAGCAGTGGCTCGTGCTTTTCTCAACAGCCTGCTTTGGTAATATGCTTGGCTTGAATATTTCTGCAGGCATGAGAACAGCAGTTAGTATTTATATACTTATACCATTGCTTCTTGTTCCCATGCTGCTCCTTGGAGGAGCCATGATAAAATTCGACGATCTCCATAAATCGATAAGTAAAAAGATATATGTGCCGGTAATCGGTGATGCCATGGTTACGCGCTGGGCATATGAGGCGTTAATGGTCGAAGAATTTAAAAGCAATAAATTTGAAAAACCATTTTTCAAATATGAAATGGAAATCAGCCAGACCGGCTGGTATACATCATTCCTTATTCCCACACTGAAAGTCAAAATTGATGAATGCAAGGCTGCCGGCAAGGCTCCTCAATACAAGGATCTCTCAAGCAATAATCTCCGGAAGTTAAACTTTCACCTGAAGGAATTATCTTCCGAAACAGGATTATCTCCGGGTAGTTGGATCTCTTCAATGAGCTATTCCGGATTTAATGATTTTACGGGTGATCAGGCAAAGAAGTATATTGACACTCTTTCGGTTGCATTGAGAACAAGAAACAAAATTATTTCAGAGAAGAAGGATTCGCTGGTAAATACTATCGAGAAGAAAATGAGTGAAGCTGAATTTCGGAAAATAAAGGAAGAAAACTACAATGAGAGTGTGATGAATATGGTCCTTAACAGGCTTAATACTAATAAAATATATGAATCAGAGAACAAGCTCATCCAGAAAGCTGACCCGATTTTTATGAAACCGGGCTCAAAATACGGCCGGGCACATTTCTTTGCTCCTTTTAAGATGTTAGGCAACCTGAAAATAGATACCCTTCTTTTCAACGTAATTGCAATCTGGATAATGACTCTTGGATTATTTGTCACCTTATATCTGAATGCTCTTAAACGTTTCATTGAATTTCTCGAAACCCTTAAAATTCCGATCTGGAGAAAATTCGGAAGAGAACTGCTCCAGGTATGAAATCAGATCACCTCATCCCCCAGCCCCTTCTCCTGAAGTGAGAAGGGGAGAAAAGAACACAAATGAATAAAGTTTATCCAAAGAAGAAACTGGGACAGCATTTTCTGAAAGACAAGTCTATCGCCAGAAGAATTTCTGATTCCCTCACTGGCGATGGCTACGACAGTGTTCTTGAAATTGGTCCCGGGATGGGTATTCTTACGGAATTTATATTGGAGAGGGGATTTTCTGATTTCAGAGTTATCGAAATTGATAATGAGTCGGTTCATTATCTTAAAAACAATTATCCAGGGTTAGAGAACATAATAACCGGCGACTTTCTGACATTTGATATTGAGAAATATTTTAAAAACAGAGTCGCAATAATAGGTAACTTCCCTTACAACATTTCAAGCCAGATATTTTTCAAGGTCCTTAATTATCGTGAAAAGGTGATTGAAGTTTGTGGAATGCTTCAGAAAGAGGTAGCGCAGAGGATCTGTGCCAAACCAGGCTCAAAAACATATGGGATATTAAGCGTTTTTGTTCAGGCATTTTATTCAGCAGAATACCTGTTTTCAGTATCTAACAAGGTATTTGTCCCACCTCCGAAAGTCCAGTCAGGAGTTATAAGGTTAAGAAGGAATGAAACACTTAAGCTAGATTGTGAAGAAGCCCTCTTTTTTAAAGTCGTAAAGAGCTGTTTTAACCAACGCCGGAAAACATTGAGGAATTCTGTTAAATCGGCTTTTGATCTGAAGGCAGACGATTATCATTCATACCATCTGAGGCCCGAGCAGCTGTCTGTCGGTCAGTTCGTCGAACTCACTAACTGGATAGAGAAGAATATAAGGGTTTCAGAATGAAAATCCAATAGCATCCACCGGATTCATTTTGGCAGCAGCATTTGCCGGAGCATAACCTGCAACAATACCTATAATGGCAGAGATAACAACTGCAAGAATGATATTGCCAAAAGTGAGATACATATTAAGATCGTAAAGGTAATTAACTACCAGTGTTCCTATAAAGATCATAATTAATCCAAGCACTCCGCCTGCTACTGAAAGAAGAACAGATTCAGTAAGAAACTGCTGAAGGATAAAGAATTTTTTGGCTCCAAGGGCTTTCTGGATACCAATTATATTGGTTCTTTCCCTGACTGAAACAAACATTATATTCGCTATTCCGAATCCTCCTACCAGTATTGCAAAAGCCCCGATAATCCAGCCTCCAATATTTATCACATTAAAAACTGACTCAAATCCCTTCGAAAGCATGGTTGCAGTGTTAACCGAGAAGTTCGTAGTTTCTGCCGGCTTTAATCTCCTTGAAGCCCTTAAAACCATTGTCAGCTCATCAGAAAGTTCCTGAATTGAGACATCAGGTTTTGCTTTTATCATCATCTGGGAGTCAACAAATCTGTTTCGGATATTAATAAAATTCCTGCCAAAGTTCAAAGGGATAAGAGTGATCTGGTCCACATTGCTTAAACTGATACCTCCCTGTCCCTCCTTCTTGAGAACACCTATAACCCTGGCTTTATAACCACCAGACATTGTTACCTCCTTGCCAATAGGATCAGCATTCTCAAAAAGCCTTTCAGCAACTTCAGCTCCAAGACAGCAACATTGTTTCCGCTTGAATATTCGAAGGGAGAAAAGTAGCGGCCTTTTGCAATCTCAAATAAGACCACTTTTTCAAGGTCATCCGTCACTGCTGCAACGGGAGCATCATTTGCAACATTATTCTTGTATTTGACTTTATCGGATTTTGCTATAAGAAATGAAACCGCTTCTGCTTTTGTTGATTTATTCTTGACCGACTGGTAATCGCTTATAGAAACTGAGGGCCATTTCATGATGTCCCACCAAGGTAAGGTTCCCGTCGAAAGTCCATGGGAATTTCTGCACATATACAACATTACTCCCCATGGAATTAAGTGCTGTCCCGGATTGATTTTTCCATCCAGTCAAGCACAGTAAAAACGGATATGATGCAGAATATTCCGATTGTTATTCCAAAAAGTGACAGGAAAGTCCGTAACTTGTTAACTACCACAGATTTAAAGGCGAACAAAAACCCTTCACTTAGAAGTCTTAATGACATTTCTGAATTGTTTAAAACATTAATGGAATGTCAAAGGTAAGAAAATGATTTGAATTTTTGGGACCAGCGGTACTGTCATCAATATTCATAATTATTTTGTATTGAGGATAATAAAAAAATATCTATTTTTAACCGCCGGGATCTGCAGGGTGAGACCAATCGTAAAAATCAGATTATGAGTGAAAAGAGAATAAAGAGTGCACTAATCTCAGTTTATTATAAAGAGGGACTTGAAGAAATTGTCAGGGCCCTGGATGACCTGGAGATTAAAATTTATTCTACGGGAGGTACTTTTGACTTTATCAAGGATCTTGGAATTGCTGCTGAACCCGTTGAATCTCTAACAACTTACCCGTCGATACTTGGAGGCAGGGTCAAAACCCTCCATCCCTCGGTTTTCGGAGGAATCCTGGCAAGGAGAGATAATCAGCAAGATGTTGAGCATTTACTGAAATATGAAATTCCTGAAATTGACCTTGTTATTGTTGATCTTTATCCTTTTGAAAAAACAGTTCAATCGGTTGATGATGAGGAGGAGATAATTGAGAAAATAGATATTGGCGGAATCTCGCTTATAAGGGCTGCTGCAAAGAATTTCAATGATGTTCTTGTGGTTTCCGGGAGAGAGCAGTATAAGAGGTTGCTAACCCTGCTGATCGGGAGAAAGGGAATGACTTCGCTTGAAGACAGGAAATTCTATGCTGCAGAAGCTTTTAAGACTTCTTCAAATTACGATACTGCCATCTTCAAGTATTTCAACAGGAGTGCAGGAATTGAGGTTTTCAGGGAAAGTATAGATACTTCATATCCTCTTCGCTATGGTGAAAATCCTCATCAGAAAGGGATTTTCTATGGCGACCAGGACAAATTGTTCGACAAGCTGCATGGCAAGGAGGTATCATATAATAATTTCCTGGATATTGACGCAGCGTTTGGCCTTATTGATGAGTTCGATGAAACAACATATGTTATAATAAAACATAATAATGCCTGCGGTGCCGCTTCATGTCCAAATCCGGCTGATGCATGGAAAGGTGCCCTTGCATGCGACCCTGTATCGGCCTACGGGGGTGTGATAGCTGCAAATGTACCTGTCGGGGAGGAAGAAGCTGTTGAAATTGACAAGATCTTTTTTGAAATTATAATCGCACCTGACTATTCCGGGAAAGCACTTGATGTACTCAAACAGAAGAAGAACCGGATAATTCTCCGCCGGAAGGAAAAGGCGGTCAATCCTTATTATTTCAGATCGCTCCTTGACGGAGTCCTATGGCAGGATAGGGACCTCAGTACAGAATCGGCGTCTGACATGAAGCCTGTAACAATAAAAGTACCGGCGGCAAAAGAGGTTGCAGATCTTGTTTTTGCGAATAAAATCGTAAAACATAGTAAATCAAATGCAATAGTACTTGCAAAAAATAAGCAACTTTGTGCCAGTGGTATCGGTCAGACTTCAAGAGTAGATGCATTGAAACAAGCTATTGAAAAAGCGGGCACATTCGGTTTTGATCTAAAGGGCTCAGTAATGGCATCTGATGCTTTCTTCCCTTTCGCCGACTGTGTTGAGATAGCCCATAAAGCTGGAGTCACTGCAGTAATTCAACCAGGAGGATCGGTAAGGGATCAGGATTCTATCGATTACTGCTCTGCAAATGGGGTCGCAATGGTATTTACTGGGAAAAGACATTTTAAACATTAAACAATATTAATTATACATTTCAATGGGATTATTTTCATTCTTGACACAGGAGATTGCAATTGACCTGGGAACAGCGAACACAGTGATCATACATAATGATAAGATTGTTGTTGATGAACCATCAATAGTTGCAATTGATAAGAATACAGGGAAGTTGATTGCAATTGGGGAAGCAGCAAGGCAGATGCATGGAAAGACTCATGAGAATATAAAAACAGTCAGACCATTGCGCGATGGCGTGATTGCCGACTTTAATGCTGCAGAGCTGATGATCAGGGGGATGATCAAGCTGATCAACACAGGTCCGAAATTCTTTGCCCCTTCACTGAAAATGGTAGTATGTATCCCTTCAGGAAGTACCGAGGTGGAGCTGCGGGCCGTACGTGACTCTTCAGAGCATGCCGGTGGACGTGATGTTTACCTGATCTATGAACCTATGGCTGCTGCAATAGGCATTGGACTGGATGTTGAGGCTCCTGAAGGCTGCATGATAATCGATGTTGGTGGCGGTACTACAGAAATCGCAGTGATTGCCCTTGGCGGAATTGTCTGCAATAAATCAATAAGGATTGCAGGTGATGGATTTACAGCTGATATTCAATCGTATATGAGGCATCAGCACAATATAAAAATAGGTGAAAGAACTGCTGAAGACATAAAAATAGCTGTGGGAGCTGCTTTGCCTGATATAGATAATCCTCCACCCGATTATATAGTCAGGGGGCCGAATATTATGACCTCCCTGCCGATTGAAATACCGATATCTTATCAGGAAATTGCTTATTGTCTCGACAAATCACTTACTAAAGTTGAAGCGGCCCTGCTAAATGTTCTTGAACAAACACCACCTGAACTCTATGCCGATATTGTTAACAAGGGAATATACCTGGCCGGAGGAGGAGCACTGCTCAGAGGTCTTGACAAGAGACTCGCTGATAAAATTAACATTAATTTCAATGTTGTCGAGGATCCTCTTCATGCTGTTGCACGGGGCACCGGAGTGGCATTGAAAAATGTTGATAAATTTCCTTTCCTGATGAGATAACCGGACGATGTGAATGAGAAACCTGCTAAACTTTCTGTTGAAATACATTAATATTATTGTATTTCTTTTCCTGGAAGGAATAGCATTTTATTGGCTCACAAGCGGCAACAGTTATCATAATTCCGTTGTTGTTAAGGGGATGCAGGGAGTTACAAAGGGACTTGAGGAAAGAATTAGTAATGCCAGAAGCTACCTTAGCCTTCGCGAAATTAATGCAACCCTTTCTGCAGAAAACAGTGCCCTGAGAAACCGTATCGAACGGCTTAACACAAGGGAAGAACTTCAGTTCGTCCCTGTTAAAGACTCCCTGTTCAGACAGCAATATCAATACACAACAGCCAGGGTTATAAATAACTCAGTAAACAAACAGAAGAACTATTTCACAATCGACAAGGGAACACTCCAGGGAATAAAGGTTGATATGGCTGTCACCACAGGGAAGAATGTCGTTGGTGTAATTGTAGGATGTTCAGAGAACTTTTCAGTTGGCATTTCTCTCCTTAATCTTGATTTCAGATTAAGTGCAAGGATAAAATCAAATGGATATTTCGGATCTCTGAGCTGGGATGGCCGGAACTACAGACATGCTATCCTCAATGAAATTCCTCAGCACATAAATGTTTTTGAGGGAGACAGTATCGAAACGACCGGATATTCAGCTATTTTTCCCGAAGGTGCCGGAATTGGGACAGTAAGTGATGTTAAAAAGAGCGGCAGTGATTTTTATAAAATTACTATTGAACTTTTTACCGATTTCAAGAAACTGCAATATGTCAATGTAATTGGTAATCTTAAGAGAACGGAGCTGCTTCAACTTGAAAATCAACTTAAATGATCAATTCAATTTTAAGGTACGGTATAATTATTCTCCTTCTGATGCTCCTTCAGATTCTGGTGCTGAATAATATTCAGTTCAGCGGCTTTGTAAATCCGTACGTATATATAATGATCATCCTGCTTCTCCCTTCCATAACTCCTGCGTGGCTTGTGCTTATAATTTCATTTCTTACAGGACTGGCAATTGACTTATTCTCAGGATCACCAGGAATGCATGCCTCGGCAACTCTTCTGGCAGGTTTTTCACGTCCATTTGTTTTAAGGCTTATTGCCCCTCGCGATGGATATGAATCCGGATCAAACCTCTCAATGGCTGCTTATGGTTTCAGATGGTTTTTTATTTACGCTGCAACTATTGTTCTGATACATCATACTGCCCTGTTTTTCCTTGAGGTTTTCAGATTCGCCGACTTTTTCAGAACAATATTCAGGATCCTTGTGAGTTCACTCTTTACGATAGGTTTTATCCTTATTATCGAGTACTACAGGAAAGGGAAGTGAAAATTCCATTATGAAAGATGCATTTATCAGCAGGAAGTATATAATTATTGCACTTATCGTGCTGGCATCGCTTATTCTGCTGTCCAGGTTATTTGTAATTCAGGTTGTTAAGGATACCTACAGGCTGTCGGCCGATAATAATGTATTGAGGTACGTAACCCAATATCCTGCCAGGGGATTGATTTACGACAGGAATAAAAACCTCATGGTATATAACCAGGCAGCCTATGACCTTATGGTTGTTCCTGCCCAGGTTTCAAAAATTGATACTGCAGAATTCTGCAACCTTCTGGAAATATCAACCAGTTCATTCAGAGACAGGATGAGAGCTGCTTTAAACTATTCCAGGCGTGCCCCTTCCGTCTTTTTGAAGCAGATCTCGGCTGAATCATATGCGAGGCTTCAGGAGAAAATGTTCTTATATCCCGGTTTTTATGTTCAGCCCAGGACATTGCGTAAATACTCAAAACCCATAGCGGGTCATATTCTTGGGTATGTAAGTGAGGTTGACGAATCGCTTGTGAAAAAAGAGCCCTATTACAAATCGGGAGATTACATAGGTAAGCTTGGGATCGAGGAAGCCTACGAAAAATACCTGAGAGGCCAGAGAGGTGTAAAAATCTATCTGGTGGATGTTTACAGCAGGATAAAAGGTTCATATGCAGAGGGCAGGATGGATACTGTAGCAATTCAGGGAGAGGATATTATATCAACAGTGGACATGGATCTACAGGAGTACGGAGAACTTCTGATGCAAAATAAATCCGGAAGCATTGTGGCTCTTGAGCCAAAGACAGGTGAAGTGCTTGCGCTAGTTTCAAGTCCGAACTATGATCCAAACCTTCTCGTAGGAAGGGTACGATCGGAGAATTTTGCAAGGCTAAGCGCTGACACTGCACATCTGCCATTGTTTAACAGGGCTTTGCAGGCGAAATATCCCCCCGGATCAACGTTTAAACCTATAAACGGACTGATCGGCCTGCAGGAAAAAGTAATAACCCCCTCAACACTATTCGGCTGCAACAACGGATATTTGTTTGTTAAATGTCATTCCCATAGTTCTCCTCTCGATCTTATTCATGGCATATCAAACTCGTGCAATTCTTATTTCTGTCAGACCTACAGAAGGATCCTTGAAAATCCTGCATATCCGACAATTGAGGCTGCCTACACCAGATGGAAAGAGTATCTGAATGAATTCGGATTTGGGAAGAAGCTTGGAATTGAATTCACTAATGAGCTTACTGGACTTGTTCCCTCACCTGCATATTTCGACAAATACTACGGAAAGAACAAATGGAAGGCTCTGACAGTGATTTCAATGGCCATTGGGCAGGGCGAAATTGAAACAACTCCCCTGCAGATGGCCAATATGACAGCCGCAATAGCCAACAGGGGTTATTATTATGTTCCTCATATTGTAAAATCAATTGGTACTGGTAAGAAAATTGATCAGAAATATCTGACTAAGCAGGTGATTAATATTGATTCATCTAATTTTGAATCAATAATCCTTGGCATGGAAGCGGCAGTGAATGGAGAGGCCGGCGCTACTGCACGAATTGCAGCCCTCAAGGATATCATAGTCTGCGGCAAGACCGGAACTGCACAGAATCCTCTCGGTAACGGCAAGGATCATTCGGTTTTCATTGCATTTGCACCAAAGGATGATCCGAAGATTGCAATTGCGGTATATGTTGAAAATGCCGGATTCGGTGCAACTTATGCCGCCCCGGTGGCAAGCCTTATGATTGAAAAGTATCTGACAGACACTATTACCAATAAATATTCGGAGCAAAGAATGCTTGACTTAAATCTGATTACTGGTGACAACAAGAACAGGTAGCATCTGGGGCAGAATTGACAAGGCGGCAATACTGGCCTTTCTGTTGATAGTCATCATTGGATGGTTCAACATTTATGCAGCTGTCTACAATGAGGAGCATACCAAAATATTTGATCTCTCACAGAGATACGGGAAGCAATTTGTTTGGATACTGGCTACACTTGTAATTGCTGTCTTTGTCGTTGTTACAGATACAAGGTTTTATTTCTTCTTTGCATATTTCATCTACGGAGGCCTTATATTCCTTCTGATGCTTGTTTTGATTGCGGGTAAGGATATTAATGGTGCAAGGTCCTGGTTTCAGCTCGGATCACTCACCATTCAGCCCTCTGAATTTGCCAAATTCGGAACAGCCCTGGCACTTGCAGCTTATCTGAACTCGGGAAAGCACGATTTGAGCAGGCTCCGGATATTTATGACATCCATTGGCATAATTCTGTTACCGGCATTATTAGTTGTCATCCAGCCGGATATGGGTTCAGCGGTTGTATTCTTTGCCCTCTTTCTGGTGCTCTTCAGAGAAGGTATGAGCCCCTATATTTTTGTTTCGGGAATGATAATGGTGATCCTGTTCTTTTTTACATTGATCTTCAATAATCTTTATCTGACAATTGGTCTTATAGCGGCTGCCTTTATTTTAGCCTGGTTTGTTACCCGTAAGTGGAAAATATGTCTCGAAGGAGCCGGGATCTTCGTGATAGTCTCTTTTATTATTTATTTGCTCAATAATCTGATAATTAAAGTTTTAAATGACGAACATATTTTGTTTATTTCAATTATTCTTTCAGGAACAGTTTATGGTGTTTATTTCTATAACAAAAGAGCAATATCCCTTCTTGTAATCTTTATCTTTCTTATTGGGAGCCTTGCTTTTGTCAATTCTGTTGATTTCGCATTCAATAACCTCATGAAGCCTCATCAGAAAGAGAGAGTTGAAATTCTTCTTGGCATTAAATCTGATCCTCACGGAACTGGATATAATGTCAATCAGTCAATAATTTCTATCGGTTCAGGAGGTTTTTCGGGCAAAGGTTATCTTAAAGGGACACAGACTAAATTCAAATTCGTTCCAGCCCAGAGCACTGATTTTATTTTCTGCACTATTGGTGAGGAATGGGGATTTTTAGGGTCCTTTGTCGTAATAGCATTATATGTATTTCTCCTGATCCGGCTTATAATCCTTGCCGAGAGGCAACGATCGGATTTCTCAAGGATTTATGGTTATGGTGTTGTTTCCATACTATTCTTTCATTTTTTCATAAATGTGGGAATGGCAATCGGTCTGGTTCCGGTTATTGGTATTCCGCTTCCTTTTCTCAGCTATGGAGGTAGTTCATTGTGGGGCTTCACAATTCTGCTCTTTATCTTCCTAAGGCTTGATGCAAGCAGGGCAGAATACCTTGTGTGATCAGAATGGAATTGTTATCCTGTGAGAGATCTCTATCCCAAAATCCTTTTCGACATAATCAATCAGCTGAGGAAAAAATTCCATGAAATCATCCTGGAGAGAATAGTAGTTTTTCTTAAGCGCCTTCATAGCAAACCTTGTTTCGTTGGGAAGAGAGGAACGCTTGCTTAATGTATTCAAAACATGACGGATACCGCTTCTGGTCTGGTACGATTCTATCCAGTTGTTAATGATGAAAAAAGGCATCATCTTTCTGACATCATCAGGCAGGATCTCATAGTTATTGACCATAGCCCTGTAAAAATTATAAGTCACGCTTTCAAGAGGTCTTCTGGAAAAGAAATTCCATTCCTTTGTCAGGAAATGATCATAAAGGATGTCAGTAATTACGCCTGAGTATTTATGATATTTTCGTGAAAAATATATTTTACTGCGGTGGACTACAGGATGTCTGTCAGTAAAGCCATCGATGTGCCGGTGAAGTATTATTCCTTTTCTTACCTGATCGGGATAATTGAGATAATCACGCCCTTTTACATAATCGCCTATGTAGTTCCCGATGATTATTTTATCAGAATCACCGGACAGATATATGTGGGCCAAAACATTCATTTCAACAAGTAATAGTACAAAGAAATATGTTTAGCCTGATTATGCCGTAAACATTTTCTTTAACATGTTTTCAAAAAATCTTTAAATCCTTATAAAAAGATTGAAAATCAGAGAATTATGTCTTAAAATCAGTATGGTAAAAAACAGACTGAAATGTTCGGATTTTAAGTATGCAAATTATAAATTTGTTGCGTCACTTTGTAGTTATAAACGGTTATTACAGTGAATAAATTATAAACAGGTTAAGGAGGAACTATGCCAAAAAAGAACGTAATTATAATCGGAGCAGCAGGAAGGGATTTTCACAACTTCAATACTTTCTACAGGGATAATGAAAGTTATAATGTTGTAGCGTTTACAGCAGCCCAGATACCGGATATTTCTGACAGGAAGTACCCCGAAGTTCTGGCAGGAAAGCTATATCCGAAAGGCATTCCTATCTTCCCTGAAGACAAGCTTGCTGAATTGATAGTGAAGTTCAAGGTCGATGATTGTGTTTTTTCATACAGCGATATTACTTATCAGAAAGTTATGTCAGTAAGTGCATTAGTGAATGCGACAGGTGCGAATTTTGTTCTTCTTGGTCCCGCCGCAACCATGGTTAAAAGCACAAAGCCTTTAATTGCAGTTGGAGCCATAAGAACTGGATGCGGAAAAAGCCAGACCTCGAGAAGGATAATCGAACTTCTGATGGAAAAGGGACTTAAGGTTGTGGCAGTGCGTCACCCGATGCCTTACGGAGATCTCACAGAACAGAAAGTGCAGCGGTTTGCAAATATCGGTGATCTAGCAAAACATAAATGCACTGTTGAAGAGATGGAAGAATATGAACCTCATGTTGCAAGGGGTAATGTCATTTACGCCGGAGTCGACTATGAAGCAATACTTCGAAAAGCCGAAAAGGATCCAAAAGGTTGTGATGTTATATTATGGGACGGTGGTAACAACGATTTCCCGTTTTACAAACCTGACCTGATGGTTACAGTAACGGATCCTCACAGGGCCGGACATGAATTGAGATATTATCCTGGTGAAGTTACTCTTCGCATCGCAGATGTTGTTGTCATAAACAAAATGGACAGTGCCCCCCCTGAGGCAATCCAGATTGTAAGAGAGAGCATTGAAAAAGTAAATCCAAAAGCGATTGTAATTGATGGGGCGTCACCTATTAAAGTTGATGATTCATCTATAATCAAGGGGAAAAGAGTTCTTGTCGTTGAGGACGGACCAACCCTAACACATGGTGAAATGAAAATCGGGGCAGGAGTAGTTGCTGCAAGGAAGTATGGGGCTGCTGAACTTGTTGATCCTCGGCCATTTACGGTGGGGAAGCTTAGCGAAACCTTCAGACTATACCCGAATATTGGAACACTTCTTCCTGCAATGGGTTATGGTGACCAACAGCTGAAGGACCTTGAAAAAACAATAAACAACACTGATTGCGACAGTGTCATAATTGCTACCCCGATTGACCTGAACCGGATAATAAAGATCAAAAAGCCGAATACAAGGGTTTATTACGATCTTCAGGAAATAGGCGACCCGAACCTTTCGCAGGTTGTAGATGAATTTGTTAATAAATACAAGCTCATAAAATAGGTTAAAGAAAAAGGGGTTTTGAAGCCCCTTTTTTAATTTATGTATCCCATTTTCAAAATAGAGCCGATATTTCAAGGCATAGCATATTCAATCTTACTCCCGAATCGTCCGGGAGAGTTAATACAGGTGCAAGATAGCGGTTATAGACCAGGCAAAAGTCAAACTCGGAAAAGAAAGTCATTTTTATACCTACACCGGCACCTACCGTAAAAAATGGAACATATCCTTTAAAATTAGTGTCAGAAAGATAAGACTCAGCGCCTTTACTTAGCAGATTGAAAGAATTTCCAAATCCAGCTAATCCGTAAGGAAGGACTTTTGATGATTCGTCGAAACTTGAGAACCGTCCGGCAATTGTTAGATCAATGAACTGGCCTTTTATCTGATCTTTAAGCCCACCTGGATTTGTTGAAGTAATTATCTGGCTGAATGTATATCTTAGAGATGATCTAATTGATAACCAGTAATTTACGTCATTTTGAACAGCAACTCCAAACGAAGGACTTATACCTCCTGAAATGTCATAATTCTTACTGGTTTTATCAGTGAAAAAATATCCAACTTTGACAGTCGGTCCAAATTTAGTTTGAGCCAATATTGTTGCCGGTAAAGCAAGTAGAAAAACTAAAATGATAGCTCTATTACGCATACTTTAGAGTTTTTATTAAAGAATTATCCAATTTACGTCGTAAATTATCTGTGGCTGATGGTTTCCCCATGCTACTCCTATATCCCTTAAGGCTTTAATCCTCTGACTTTCGAGACTCACATTGTCGTTCCAGACTTTCAGCATGAAATTCCAGTCGCGGTTTTCATCTTTCAGTATTTTCTTCCTTATTTCATTTATAAGCTTCTGAGCATCAGCATAACAGGAAGCATCAGGATAGATATCGGCTAGATAACCTGCAACTTCATTTGCTCCATTATAGTTTGGATTGGCTACCCAAACAGCTTTAGCTGCAGCCAGATTCTTATTACAAACATAGTCTATGTACTTTTTATAGACTGCAGGAACTTCATTCATTGCTTTATCAAAACATTCTTTACATACATCTGGTATAGACATAAGATTAAAAATAGCTTCCTGGTATCTATCAGTCGATGCCATAGTCAGAGCTTCTTTTATTATAAAGTCGCACCTGGAATTATAATATTCAACTATTTTTTGTTTTCCTTTTTCTATGAATGATTTGAATTGATTTGAATTTGCATTGACATTACTTATTCCATTTATGTATGCTTTGTTTTCATTTGTTCCGACACCCTTGACAGATACTGTGGTGGTGGCAAAAACATTTTTTGAAAAATAATCAGCAATATACATAGTCATGTCCATGTTATAAGCATGCATAGCAGGAGGTCCGGGTATTATATCTTTTGTAACAAGCACCACCTTACATGTAATAATAAACCTAAGATAATAGTCACTTGCCCCAAGTCCATTGGTTGTTGCAATTTGCTGCAGTTTGTTTTCAAGCACACTTAAGGCATTCTCAGGCATACCATCCATTTGTTCAGGTACTACGGGAGTAAGAGAAATCCTTGCCAGATCATCCGATTTTGGTAAATCGTTTTGTGCCCTGGCTGACAGGATACAAACGACCAAAGCAAATACTAACAAAAGTGATTTTTTCATTGTAATCCTTTTTAATTTATTTTTCTCCAATAACCAATGTGGCACGACCTAATCCCTGAGTCATCACCTTGCAGGTTATATTATAAGGTGGTGCATTGAGAAATTTTTTCAATTCAGTAACGAATTGTCTGGTATCCATGGCTTTCCCGGTTTCTGTGTAAAGTGGTATCCGAACTTGTTCAAAGAGTATGAAGTTTTCGCTGCCATCACTATTGCTGTAGCGGCCTTTCGCAGTATTTTTTGCCATCCAGTCATCAATGATCTCGGCAAGTTCCTTCCCGTTATATTCTTGTGAAAGATCAATTGGAGAACCTGAGAATACTCTTATTCTTACTGTGACTTCTCGTCCGTTGTTAAGGAGATCATCAAAATGAGCCTGAAGCTGAGTGTTAAAATTATCCAGATGGGAAAGAACCGCTTCTTCAAGAAGTATTGGAGGATCAGCTGAAAACGAAGGTGCTCCGCTTCCCTGAGCACCTGCAATTTGCTTATCAGTATAAGCATCCAGCCCCTGAAGAATAAATGTTATATATTTTTTGGGACCCTGGGTATTGATTGTATAGGTTAACTGCATTATTATGTCACTTTTGGCAGTGTTCTTTATAATATCAAGAGGGCTTTCGGCAAGCGATGCACCGCTTGTTTTGCTAGAAGTCATGTTATCTTCAGCCCTTTGGCGATCGATGTCTTTCAGAACAGTTTCAAGATTCTTTAAAGGGAAGCCCCTGTCGTTCATCATCGTATTGATCTTTGCAATAACCAGAAGTAGATTCGGATCAGTCTGTAATGCCCGCTTGTAATCAGGGATCCTCTCCTCGGTACCCTGATTGTCATATTTTGTCATATAGTTATTCTGAGTGCACCATACATCGCTGGGGACAATCATGATGGTAGGCTTCTTGGCTTGTCCGAATGACAAAGCCGTTACCAACATTATCAAAAAAGAAAATGATATTCTTTTCATAGTTGAAAGAGTAAATAGTTTAAAAACCCTGGCCTAAAGATTTGATTATACCGGCGGCTTCAAGTTCCTTACGAAGAGCAGTATGTGATACTGAAACGAGAAGGCCAATCTTGTACTGTTTACCGGCTTTGAGCCGGTCCTTTGGATCAATGCTTCCATCATTGCTGACATTGACAAAATTCAGATACTTGCCTTTTTCCTTGAAGAAGGCCGCAAAATAATCCTGGTGTTGCTGTTCCACACCCGGATCAGTTATCAGTGGACGCAACATGCATCCCGGTCTGCCCGCAGTTATACCTTTAAACATTACTGCCTGAACGGCATTCTTCTTTGCCTGTTCAATCGCATCATCAGGCTTCTTGCCGTATCCCCACACTTTAATAAGCTGCGTGCCGTCCATTCCTGTACCCATACATTCGACTTCAATATTATAATAAGCAGCAGGATTCCTTTTCCTTTGTCCGTAACCGTAAATAGAAAAAGTGATGAAAAGGATAACAAAAAATGAAATTTTAACAGTTTTCATAGTGCATAATTTAAAATTATTCTAAAATTCAATCCTTAATCCGATATCATATGCCGCTCCACCGCGGTTAAATGCATCTCCCCATTTCGAATATCCGTCAATAGTATAATCTATCTTATCTTCATCCGTAATTTTACCACTCATAAGGTAATAGCTGTACGACCCAATAAGCTGCAGGTTATGAAATAGATTTATACCAGCCATTATACCTCCATGTTCGTAAAGTGAAGAGAGGGATTTTTTACTATTATTCTTAGCTGACAGCATCTCAAGACCAAGTGTCGCAAATGGCTGAATTTTGAAATTCCGCAGCAAACAGAATTCTTTTCCGAGACCTAGCCCGAACCTGAAAAGATCATTATAATCTTCAGTCGATGAGTCAATTGTTAATTGTATATCTTTTGGTTCGTAACCACCCTCTAGAATGAGTTTTATCATTGAGGGGACTTTTTTCCTAAAAAAGGATGAAATATTAAAATCAAGTTTACCAGTCAAACCAAGTACCCCTCCTGAACTATAGCCAATACTCAGAGCAAGTCCCACGTCGTTTCTCTGCTCTAAAAGCATTCCTTCATCAAGCCTGCTTCCTGCCACCTGGTAAAACACCGATGGAACAGTCTTCCCGGTTGCTATATTACGATTATCAGTAATTTTATTTGTTGCCCTTATTACTCCCTGTCTGTGTGTCTTTACTTCTCCTCTACTTCCCTGTTGCATTTCATAAACAAAATAACGTTGATCGATTTTAAGGTTCTCTTTAGATCCGATTTTTGCTCTTGGTGGCCGGGTAGCATATAAAGAAGTTTTAACGCGGAAAGCTTCAAGACTTCTCTCAAGTACCAGAATGGCATTATTCACACCAGTTGTCAGAAGTTCTGTCATAAGTTCATCGTTCGTCTTCTGGATTTTTGGTGCGGCTGATTCTCCAGGATTATACTGGCTTGCTTCAGAATTTGTTGTGAGCCTTGATATGTATTTTACAGGGAATGAAAAATTATCAAAGGCTACCTTTTTGACATTTAATTCCGGATCAGCTTTGTCGGTCCAGAGCTGCTGCCAGAAAACTGAATTTATCGAATCGTTGAAATCAATCTTGTATATATATGCATTAATGGTTGCCAGAAATCCATTTCTGTCACGTGAAACAAGGGTTTTGTTGTTTTTATCCTGCCTGTTATAATATTCCTCCTTTGAAATAAGATCGCTGACATCAAAAACCACAAGATAGCTTTTATTGAGTAGCTTTTCACCTGAATCCATAAGTTTTGCCATGCCGACCTTGCTTGAATTTGCAGCCTTTACATCAGCATCAGTTGCATTATACAATCCCCGTTCCTGAAGTAGTTCCACACCAAAAGAACCATCGGGCTTTCTCGAAAACCATTTGGCAATAACATCATTTGTGTATTTCCCTATGACCAATTCTGATGCTATCTTATCAGTAATAAGGTTTTGCAGAGATGGATTGAAAAACTGAGTCTTTAGAATCTCATCTCTTTTGACTGGGGGTTGAAGAAACTGACGTTCTATTGTATTGTCGTCAAATTTATCATTAACCACTAAGGATTTAAATGATTTTTTTAAAATGTCGTTAACGCCGTTATCTCCAAAATCCAAAAGAAGATACGTCAGTGAATTACGATCATATTCAGAATCAACCTGGGTTTTTTTAACTTTTTCACCTGCTTGTATTATATTTTGCGAAAGACATGGAATAGAAATAACAAGCACACACAGAAGCATGAATTGTTTCCTCATATTGATGTTTTATGTAAAATTTCTGAAGTCTTAATGCTTTAAAGGTTCATTCCCTTTAGGTCAAATATAATAATAAAGCATATAGAAAATACTTCCATAGATATTTTTTAATAACTACTATTCAATGTTTTATAAATAAAAACTATGTTTTCCCGGTTTATGAATCGGATGAAATTAAAGCCTCTTATGAACGTAGATCTCTGGTTATCTTATCTTTTTACTCTTGCATTCCCTTTCCATATGCTCCAAACCTGTTCTTCATCAGCGGGCTGGGCATAATCGGTAACAACTGTGGTTGCAAGAGCTCCGGTTGCCCAGCCGAACTGGATCCATTTCTCGGGCTCCCATCCTTTAAGTATAGCATAAAGCAAGCCTCCCACAAATCCATCGCCTCCGCCAATACGGTCAAGGACATGAATTTCGCGCGGTTCAATAACATACCATTTGTCTCCTTCAAGTATAATTGCACCCCACAGATGTTCATTGGTGTTTATAACCTGTCTCAGTGTCGTAGCAAAAACAGAAGTTGAGGGGAACTCTTTTTTGACCCTTTTTATCATCTCCTTGAAGCTTTCAATCTTGGCTGGAAGGTCCTTTCCTCCTTCTTCAGGGCCTGGTATTCCAAGACAAAGCTGGAAATCCTCTTCATTTCCCACAAGAATATCGGAAATACCAGCTATTTCCCTGAAAGTTGCAGAAAGCTCTTTTTCTCTGTCCTTCCAGAAAGAAGCCCTGAAATTCAGATCGAATGATATCCTGGTATCGTGTTTTTTTGCTGATCTTGCAAGTTCAAGACAGAAATTACTGGTTTCAGGTGATAGTGCAGCTATCAGTCCCGATAAATGAAGGATCTGAACACCTTCATCATCAAACAGCCGCTCGAGGTCAAAATCCTTAACACTGAGGGTTCTCCCCACTTCACCGGCACGATCGTTCTGTACTCTTGGCCCGCGTGATCCATACCCGCTATCCGCTATATTGAACTGATGACGGAATCCCCATGGTCCTCCCTGTTCAACATCAACACCCTCATAGTCCATATGCCTGCCTGAAAGGTTATCCTTTATCATACGGGCTATGGGACTATCCTTTACAAAAGTCGTCAGCACTTTTACGGGCAATCCGAGATAGGATGGAACACTTGCCACATTTGTCTCGGCACTTGTTACCTGCATATGGAAAGTATCACAGCAATGGACAGGCTGCCCGTTTGCAGGAGTGATCCTCACTCCCATACTGGTAGGGACTATCAGTGACCAGGTAAATTCTTTTTTTAGGTCGATTTTCATAATCCTCTATTTTAATCTTTCCCTTAATTTTTTCCCTGCTTCCTCATAGCCGGGTTTGTTAAGCAGGGCGAACATGTTTTTCTTATAGGCTTCAACTCCAGGCTGATCGAAAGGATTGACATCCAGAATATATCCGCTGACAGCACAGCCTAATTCAAAGAAATAAAACAACTGGCCGACATAATACTCATCAAGTTCAGGGATAGTAATATGTATAACTGGTACATTCCCATCGTTATGTGCAAGGATTGTACCTGCCTCAGCATTGTGATCGACCTGGGAAAGCCTTTGCCCGCTCAGATAATTAAGCTGGTCAGCATCTTCTTTCTCCTTTGGAACTGTCACTGTCTTTTTTGGATTTTTAACCGAGAGAACAGTCTCAAACATTATTCTCTGACCATCCTGGATATACTGTCCCAGTGAATGCAGATCAGTAGTGAAATCAACTGCTGCCGGAAATATCCCTTTTCCGTCCTTGCCTTCACTTTCCCCGAATAATTGTTTCCACCATTCTGCAAAATAGTGGAGCTTGGGATTGTAGCTGATCATTATTTCAGTTGTTTTACCTGTCTGCATTATAAGATTCCGGGCAGCTGCGTACAGAAGGGAAAGATTGGAAGCTGCATTCCTGTTTTGCCGGGTGATCTGTTCCATCGATTTGGCACCCTTTACAAGCATCCTTATATCAAGTCCGCTTAGAGCTACAGGCAAAAGTCCTGCAGGAGTCAGTACAGAATACCTTCCCCCTATATTATCAGGGATTACGAATGTTTCGTATCCGTTTGAGTCGGCAAGGGGCCTGAGCGCACCTTTTTTGCTATCGGTAATTGCAACAATCCTATCGCCGGCAGCGGCTTTACCCACTTTCTTCTCAAGATGATTTCTAAGGATCCTGAATGCAATTGCAGGTTCCGTGGTAACCCCTGACTTAGAGATCATAACTATCGAATAATTGGCTGTGTCGAGTATTTCAAGAAGTTCGGCAATATAGTCCTCTGAAATATTCTGGCCTGCAAAAATTATTTCGTGATGTTTTTCTTTATGCAGGGCAGAAAAGGTATGCGAAAGTGCTTCAATAACCGCCCGTGATCCCAGGTACGAACCTCCGATTCCGATAACTACCGTAATGTCTGAAATTGATCTGAGATGTTTTGCTATTTTGTCAATCCTGTCAAGCTGAGGAAGAATATCGTCGGGGAGGGAGAGCCATCCAAGGAAATCGCTTCCGGCTCCGGTCCTGCTGTTCAGGCTGTCAAGATGCCTTACAGATTGTTGAGCAAGGGCAATGATCTCTTCATAGGAAATAAAACTGACGGCATTTTTAAGACTTAATGTGATATTTTCTTTCATTTAAAATATGATTTTTAAGATTTGTATAGTCATAATACAAAGTTAAAAAAAAGCCGGCAGTAATTACCTGCCAGCTCAATTAATGGGAGTAATATATATTGATAAGGACTATTTCCTGTGCACGCCGCCTGCACTTGATGAATGGGCATCAACGTATTTCGGATTCCCGCGGTAATTTATATCTCCTGCACTTGAAGATCTGGCTTTTAGTCTTTCAGAAACGCTGATATCAGCATCTCCTGCACTCGAAGCAGAAACATCGGCTTCTCTTACCTCCAGCCCGTAAGCGTTAAGATCACCTGCACTGCTAAGATCCGCATTTAGAATATCAGCTTCTCCGGTAAGAGTTACATCACCTGAACTGCTTATGTCTGCCTCAACGTCTTTTGCATAAATTTCAAGTTTTATATCACCGGCACTGCTTGCGGATAATTCAAGTTTGTCGGTCTTTACTGGAGTCTCACCTATAATATCCCCGGCACTTGAAGTTTTAAGGGTGGTGATGTCCTTCATAGTAACATAAACTCTCTTCATTTCAGCTTCCCTGATATTGACTTCTGTGTAGACATGCAGAACGCCATCCCTGATCTCGGTCAGTATGTACTCATGCAGGTTCTCATCTGCTTCAACCTCAATCGATTCATTACCTGTTTGTTTCAGATACACATCAATCCCGCTGCTAACCCTTAATCCTGTGAACCTGCCTGCTTCTCTTTCCTTCTTAACAACATGGTTGTTGCCGTAAACCGTCCTCCGGATCTGACCATTGGTACAAAATGTGATGCCGAGAGCAAGGAACAATATCAAAAAATACTTCAGGTTTTTCATATCTCTTATTGTTTATTTGTTTACACTCATTCCTGTATAAAGACTTTGCCAAAAATTGAATGTTGCATTTTCTGTAAAAAACTTTTCCGGCAGAGAGTTAAAAAAATAAGTTCGTATCTTGGTAATGGAACCTTTAAATACAAACAGAGATGAGGAGAACAGCAAAATCATTAGTAATTGTAATATTGTTTTTACTTGCTGCGGGCTGCAAAGTTCAGGAAAAAGAAGACCTGACATTGTGGTACAAAAAGCCTGCATCCATCTGGGAAGAGGCATTGCCGGTTGGCAATGGACGACTAGGGGCAATGATATACGGAGGTACAGCTGAAGATCATATCCAGTTTAATGAAGAGACACTCTGGACCGGCGGCCCTCATGATTATTCAAATAAGGGAGCCTCCGGATACCTTGGCAAAATCAGGGAGCTTATCTGGCAGGGTAAGCAGAAAGAAGCTGAAGATCTCGCGCTTGAGAAATTTATGAGCGTACCTCTGCGGCAGGAGAAATACCAGCCATTCGGGGATTTATGGCTGACTTTCCCCGGGCACGATAATGTAACAGGTTACAGGAGAGAACTTAACTTGTCAAGCGCTGTCTGCAAAACCTTCTATGAGGTCGGGGGCACCACTTATTCACGGGAATATATTGCAAGTTATCCCGATAATGTGATAGCAATCAATCTGGCATGCAACAAGAAAAGAGCTCTGACTTTTGATATCTCCTTAACCGCTTTGCATGAGGGTTTTACTTCAGTTCCCGGTATTGATGGAACCATAAGGCTTAAGCTAAGGATAAAGGAGGGTCTCCTTGGCGGGACAGCAGTAATTAAGGCAACAGTTAAAGGTGGAGAGATCTCTTTAGATGGGAGCAAATTGCATATTGAAAAGGCTGATGAAACTACCATCTGGCTTTCCGCCGCAACTAATTTTGTAAGTCCTGCAGATATTTCTGGTGATCCTGACGCGATATGCAACAAATATATTACTACGGCAGGTGGCCAGACTTACAAACAGGTCAGGCAAAAGCACATTGCTGATTATCAAAAATATTTCAACAGGTTTTCCATCGATCTAGGCAAGTCGGTAAATGAAGGATTACCTACTGATGCAAGGATTTTTAAAGTACCTGAAAAAATGGATAATGCCCTTGCAGCACTCTATGTTCAGTATGGGCGTTATCTTCTTCTCTCTTCCAGCAGGGAGGGAACCTATCCATCCAATCTCCAGGGGATATGGAACGATAAACTAAATCCTTCATGGGACAGCAAATACACTGTTAATATAAATACTGAGATGAATTATTGGCCGGTAGAAGTCTTAAATATCGCGGAATGTCATAATGCTCTTTTTAAGATGATAGGAGAAGTAATGCCCGCCGGTGAAAAAGTGGCAAGGAATCATTACAATGCCCGGGGATGGGTTTTGCATCATAATACCGATTTGTGGAGGGGAGCTGCTCCAATAAATGCCTCAAACCACGGAATATGGGTTTCGGGTAGTGGCTGGATGGCACACCATTACTGGGAGCATTTCCTTTTCGGTAGGGACACTGCTTTTCTGAAAAATATCGCATGGCCGGTTATGAAAAATTCCGCATTATTTTATACGGATTTTCTCGCAACCGATCCCGGAACAGGTTGGCTGGTCTCCTGCCCCTCCAATTCACCCGAAAACGGAGGCCTGGTATCAGGTCCCACAATGGATCATCAGATTATCAAAAGTCTTTTTAAAGCTTGCATTGAAGCCTCAGGTATATTGAAAACAGATCTGGCTTTTGCTGATACGCTGAGAAAATTGCTGCCCGCAATAGCCCCTTATAAAATCGGAAGGTTCGGCCAGCTTCAGGAATGGATGACCGATATTGATGATCCTGATAACAAGCACAGACATGTATCGCATCTCTGGGGTGTTTACCCCGGCAGCGAGATTAACTGGAAGGAGAATCCCGACCTTATGGAGGCTGCAAAAACATCTCTTGTTGCTAGGGGAGATGAGGGGACTGGCTGGAGCCTGGCATGGAAGATTAATTTCTGGGCGAGATTCAAAGACGGGAACCATGCATGGAAAATGGTTCAGATGCTCTTAAGACCCCAGGGTCAATCTTCATCTCAGGCTAAGGGAGGAGGATCATCAGGGGGAGGTTCATACCCTAATCTGTTTGATGCTCACCCGCCCTTCCAGATTGATGGCAATTTTGGCGGTGCTGCAGGAATAGTGGAGATGCTAATTCAAAGCCATCTCGGTGAAATTGAAGTTTTGCCCGCCCTGCCCGAAGGAATACCAGACGGCCATATAAAGGGCATCAGAGCACGGGGTGATTTCGAACTTGAGTATTCATGGAGAGGAGGAGTGCTTCAGTCTGTAAAAGTTTTATCAAAAGCCGGAGAACCATTATCAATCAGGTACATGGATAAAACCTTTGCTACTGAGACTAAAAAAGGTGAAGTGCTGAATTTTGATGGAAATCTTAATGCCATTTGAATATTTTGAGCCCAGCAGTGAAAAAGAGAATTCCGATAGCGGTAAGTATAAGAATTGGTATTCCGACCTCACTGTAACCTGCTCCTTCATTGAAAATACTTCTGACTCCGTCGGTCATCATTGTAAGCGGAAGGGTCCTGATTATATTAACACCCCAGTCGGGGAAATTCTGATAACTGAAAAATATACCTGATAGAATCATCATTGGCATGACAACTGCATTTATCAGGCCGTTCCCGACTTCGGTATTTGAGGTATGGGATGAGACAAACACGGCAATACCTGCAAATGCAATATTTCCGGCAATGAATGTCAGTATCAGGGCGGAGATACTTCCCTGAATAGTTATGTTGAATGCAATCAGTGCAAACAGAATCAATGTAAGAGCTTCAACAAAGTTCATTGCCAGTCTTACTGTTATCAATGCAATAAGAAAATGTGATTTTTTCATAGGTGTTGCCACGAGCCGGCGAAGGAGCTTTTTGGAACGTTTTTCAATAATGCCGTAACTTATACCCCACATTGAAGACATCATTACTCCCATTGTAATAAGACCCGGAACAAGGAAGTCAATATACCGGGTTCCTGTAAGAGTCAGAGGCTTGATTTCAGAATTATTTTCAGCATAAGGAATATTTCCTGCCCCTATTATGCTCCTGAGTTTTCGGTATGTGAGTTCGGCATCTGCATTTACAGGATCAAAATGGTACTCAGTTTTTCCATTGCTGCTTTGCAGAATAAGATTAACAGTACCTCTCTTGAGCATCACCATCGCCTCATTCCAGCCTAGCTCATAAAAAAGGAAAAGCGTGTTGCCAAGCTTATCATCTTTTAGTTCATACTGCCATCTGAAATCATCTTTTGAATCTGGTCGTTGCTTTATGCAGTCTGTTTCAAGAAACCTCGATAATTCGGAAGTCCCGTTATCAGAAATCCCAATTGAACGGCTGACTGCAACTTTGCGGACAACGTTGGCTTTTTTTGTAAAAGCAAGCCCAAGACCCAGCGACATAAGAATAGGGAATAATATCCCCCAGAAAAGAACTCCGGGTTCACGCGTTATTTCGTGGAACAAGGCCACAGTAAGCCTCCATAGCTGATTTAAGCGGAGTATTCTATTCATTGATCCTCCTCCCGGTTAACAATACAAAAAGGTCATCAAGATTCTTTGCCTCTCTGAGGAGCTGGTCAAGAGTGCCTTCGCGGAGAATTACCCCGTTATGCATAATCACTATGTAATCACAAAGGTTTTCGGCTTCCTCCATATAATGAGTTGTAAGTATCATTGAAGTTTCGGAAACCTTTCTTAGTTTATGAAGAATATCCCATATCTCGCGTCTTGCATTTGGATCAAGCCCTGTAGTAGGTTCATCAAGAAGAAGGATGGCTGGAAAATTTAAAAGTGCTATACCAATTGCCAGCCTTTGTCTTTGTCCTCCGGAAAGATTTACAACATATGATCTCCTCTTTTCTTCAAGTCCTACCATCTCAATTATTTCCTCGACCCTCTTTTTACCAAGATTAAAGAAACTTGCGAAAAGCTGTAATGTTTCGGTTACTCTTAACTTGTCGATAAACCTTGTCTCCTGGAGGGACAGCCCTATTATACGGTGAAGCTCATCTTCGTTGCCTTTCCAGTGCTTCCCAATAATGGTTATTTCTCCGGTGTCAGGTTTCTGGATCCCCTCAATCATTTCGACAAGTGTGGTTTTCCCTGCTCCGTTAGGACCCAAAAGGGCAGTAAACTGGCCTTTTGGGATCTGAAGGTTTATCCCTTTTACAGCCTGTACTGTCTTAAAAGATTTCCAGACATTTTTGACCTCTATAACCGGACTGGTCATTTGTTTGATTAAAGTTACACTACAGGTAATAACACTTGTCCTTACAAATAGTTAACTTAAATTGGGCTTCTAATTTACTAAAATTGTTATGTGCAAGGTTAATATTTGCTTTAACCAATGACTTATTGTCTTAAAAAGATTCACATCAAGCTATAAAATTCATAACTTTAAAGAAAAAATGGTTCGTTTAAAAACAATCATTGCATTTTTAATTCTTGTCCTGGTTTCAGAATGCAATTCTCCTAAAACCAGCAAAGAATTAACCCAACCGAAGGAAGCGGCTAAGAGTGAACTCAAAGGAAGCTTTTCCATTACCGGCGCCTACGCCCTTTATCCACTGATATCAAAACTTGCTGATGATTTTATGTTAATTCATCCGGGAGTAAAAATTGAGGTTTCAAAAATCGGGACAGGTGAAGGTATAACAAGCTTGCTGGAGGGGAAGTGCCAGCTGGCTATGATATCGAGACCCCTTACGGATGAAGAAGTAAATGCGGGGATCTGGGTGATTTCAGTGGCAAAGGATGGGGTAGCCCCTATTATAAACAAAAAAAATCCTCACATTGAAAAATTATTAAACCAGGGAATAAGTCCCGATGAATTCTTACACATGTTTTCATCCGGAAAGCAAATATCCTGGGGTGAAGTTCTCGATACCAATGCAAAAGATAAAGTGACCGTTTATACTAGAGCTGATGAATCGGGAGCCGCCGAAATATGGGCTGCATTCATGTACAAGAAAGCAACTGATCTCAAAGGAATTGGGGTTAGCGGGGATGATGAAATGATTAAAAGTATTCAGGAAAATCCCCTCTCCATAGGTTTCTGTAATTTTTCATATGCATTTGATATCGTAACCGGAGAGAGGAAGAAAGATATTCAGATAATTCCAGTCGATCTTGATTTTGACAATAAGATCGACAGAGTTGAGGTTCCATTCAAAAACCTTGAAGAAGCTCACCGCAGCCTTTGGCTTGGATTCTTTCCTGATCAGCTTTGCAGGGAACTGACGCTTGGATCAATTGGAAAACCTACGGATCCTGTTATTGTAGAATTCCTTTATTATGTTCTTGGAGAAGGCCAGTCAGGTATTAAAAAGATCGGCTTTTGTCCATTGAACGATGTTTATATAAAATATTCCCTTGAGTACCTGAAATAGAATTTGCTTTCATCAGACAGTTCCGAAAAGCCGGTCGCCCGCATCTCCCAATCCCGGCAGAATATATCCGTTTTCATTCAGCTTTTCATCGAGCGCGGCAAGATATATTTGCACATCAGGATGATCGTGTTCGATTTTTTCGACCCCTTCAGGCACTCCCACAACACACACAAGCTTAATAGTTTTTGCTCCGTTCTCCTTAAGCACCTGAATTGCTGACCCTGAGCTGCCTCCGGTTGCAAGCATTGGATCAAGGACCATTACAATAGCGTCAGCGAGGTTATCAGGAAATTTAGTATAATATGTTAAAGGCTCAAGGGTTTTGTGATCACGGTACATACCAATATGTCCAACCCTGGCTGTCGGTATCAGCCTGGTTATTCCGTCAACCATTCCGAGCCCGGCTCTTAAAACAGGGACAAGAACAATATCTATTGCAAGGTCCTGAGTGCGACATTCGGCCATAGGTGTATTTATAATCACACTCTTTAAAGGAAGGTCGTTTGTGACCTCATATGCCATCAGTTCGGCAATCTCTTCCAATATTTCCCTGAAATCTTTTGTGGTTGTCTCCTTCCTGCGAAGCTGTGTCAGCTTGTGAGTCAGTAACGGGTGTTTAAGCAAAATAAGCATTTGTCAATAGTATTGTTAATTAAATAACAAATATAACCTGAAATTTAAATCAGGAAACTCTAATATTCGGTATGCTGGATATAGATTTTTGCTTAACTTGGATCAATTAAACCGGGCTGTACTCTATTAGAAAATCTGTTTATGAGTGAACCTATCCTGCGAGCCTTAATGCAGCTCTTTGCCCTTGTAAGTGATATTGGTAATATAAATGAAATATCAAGCAGGGAAAAAGATGTAGTAAAATCTTTCCTGGCCCGTCATCTGAACAGCGAACTTTCAGAAAAGTACATCAGGATCTTTGACGAATACCTTGATTTATTCTTAAACAGGGAAGCTATTAAGGAGCCTTCGGGAGATGTCGAGATTCAGGCTTTAAAGACAATGCGTATTAAGCGGATATGTGAAGGAATTAACCAGGAACTCCGGCAGAAGCAAAAGATCTATATAATAATTCAGCTTATTGATTTTATTTCATATGGGAAAGAAATTACTGAAAATGAACTGGATTTCCTTATGACCGTTGCCCTGGCCCTCAATATTCCTGAAAATGAGTATAAGAACATAAAAAGCTTCATTCTTGATCCTGTCTCCAAAATTCATGAAAAAGAAAAACTTCTTCTTGTTAACAGTAATCCTGTCTGCAAGTTCCGCAAAATTAAACATATACACAACCCCAATCTGGCCGGGGAGCTAATGTTCCTTAGTATAGCAACCACAAAAGCATTTATTTTAAGATATACCGGCGACACAAATCTTTACCTCGACGGGCAGCATATCTTCCCGAGGCAATCCTATCTGTTTGATAACGGTTCAACAATAAAGGGACAAGGATTGAATACCCTCTATTATTCAGAGGTAAGCGGTTTTTTTAATGAGTCCGGGTCAGAATCTAAGATCTTCCTGGCTGCCAATGATTTGACTTTCCGCTTTTCAAACAGTGAAAACGGTATCCAGGGTTTTAATTTTTTCGGGGAGTCGGGGCAACTTGTCGGAATTCTGGGAGTCAGCGGAACCGGAAAGTCAACACTGCTTAACATCCTCAACGGCAATATAAAACCGAAGAGTGGGTACGTCCTGATAAATGGATATGATATCAATAATGTCAGGAATAAAACAAGACTTAAAGGTATTATTGGATATATCCCGCAGGATGATCTTCTGATAGAGGAACTTACAGTTTATCAAAACCTCTATTACAATGCAAGGTTATGCCTTAGCAATTTTCCACTTAAAAAGATCAGGAAGATTGTGAGCAGGATAATGGTCGATCTTGAACTCTGGGAGATAAGGGATCTGAAGGTAGGCAACCCTCTTGATAAAGTTATCAGCGGCGGGCAGAGAAAAAGGATCAATATTGCCCTCGAGCTTGTACGTGAACCATATATACTTTTTGTTGATGAACCGACATCAGGGCTCTCATCGGTTGATTCAGAGATCGTTATCAATCTTCTGAAGGAACAGACATACAAAGGAAAGCTGGTAATGATCAATATTCATCAGCCAGGATCCGACATTTTTAAATTATTTGATAAAATAATCATTCTTGATAAGGGAGGGTACCAGATATTCTACGGTAATCCAAATGCTGCCATTGTTCATTTCAAAACCCTTAGCAGACAGGCAAATCCGGAGGAAGATCAATGCACGAAATGCGGAAATATAAATCCCGATCAGGTTTTACAAATCGTCGAGGCAAAAATTGTGAATGAACATGGTAAGCTGACACAGACCAGGAAAACCACTCCTGATGAATGGTCAGCCTTGTTCAGGCAGAAGTTCAATGATAAGCAGGGGATTGAACAGATGAGGCAAAAGAAACTGCCTGAAATAATATACAGCATACCGGGTCGGTTGAAGCAAATGGGAATATTCTTCACAAGGGACCTGCTGTCGAAACTCGCCAACAGGCAATATATTCTGATAAGCATGCTTGGGGCACCATTGCTTGCTTTTTTACTGGGATATTTTACCAAATATGCCAAGGGAGATTCCTACAAGTTTATAGATAATGACAACCTGACGGCCTATATTTTTATGTGTATAATTACAGCCCTCTTCCTTGGTCTCATTATAAGTTCGGAAGAGATTCTGAAAGACAGAAAGATACTTAAACGGGAATCGTTTCTTAATCTGAGCTGGTTCAGCTATATCAATTCCAAGATAGTCCTGATGTTTTTGATTTCTGCAATTCAGACGATTTCCTTCATTCTTGTGGGAAACTCAATTCTTGGAATAAAGGGATTGACGTTACAGTACTGGCTGATCCTTTTCACAACATCCTGCTGTGCCAATATGATAGGACTGAACCTTTCTTCAGCCCTGAATTCGGTTATAACAATTTATATTCTAATCCCATTTATTATAATTCCGCAACTGCTGTTCAGCGGTGTGCTTGTGAAATACGAAAAGCTTCATACAAGCAAAAAGGCATCTTCATATGAATATGTTCCTTTTATTGGAGAATTGATGCCAGCCCGATGGTCATACGAGGCGCTGGCTGTCGAGCAGTTTAAAAATAACAGATACGAAAAGTTATTCTTCCCTTATGATGCAGAATTAAGTAACAATAACTGGTATGCCGGATTTCTTGTGAACACCCTGAAGGGAGATCTTCAGCTGTGCGAAAGGGCAAAGTCCTTCAATGATACAATTAAGAATGACATGTTAAAATTACGGATTCATATTGCGGAGATGTTTGATGTACTCAATTATGAGCTGCCTGAAGGATTTTATAAGCTGTTTGAGGTGGAAAGCTCCGATTCAACAGCTTTCAAGCGGATCGAAAACTACCTGGCTTTACTGGAACAGGAATTCAGATCAAACTATAAAAATGCGTGGCATTCAAAAGATTCGTTGTATGGGGTGATTGCTGCTAACAGATCTGACAGCGAAAAGCTTGATCGTCTCAGGATTGACTACTACAATAAGGGATTAGCTACTTTTGTTTTGAATGGTGATTTAAAGGATCAGTCTGTTGAAAAGCCAAAACGAATAATCCGGAAATATGAACCTGTATTCATGCCGCCAACGGCAAAAAACGGCAGGGCTCATTTTTGCGCTCCCTTTAAAATGATCGGCAATGTAAGGATCGATACGTTCTGGTTTAATGTAATAGTTATCTGGCTTGTTACTTTATTGCTTTACGTTGCTCTATATTTTAGCATTCTACGGAAAATTCTTACTGTGTTTGACAAAAGCAAAAAAGGAAAGGATTCCAGTTTCCTTATAATAAAAGAGATCTCACCCTGGTAATTATTTCTTAAACAGCGCAGGATCAGTTAACCTTACTTTGCCTTGTGTTGCAATTATGAATGCATCAGGATAACCCTCCTGCTTAAACTGCTTCTGGAGGCTTGATGCCGAGGCAGATGTGCTGAATTCACCGGCACATAACCGGTAAGCCCCGTTATACAGGTACTCGAATGTTTTATATTTCTTACCTCCGATGGTTATCTCATAGCTTCCTTTTGATTTCATGTTGGCAGAGAACTGAACACGGAAAACAATATTTTCGGTTGATGGTACAGCCTTTTCAGTTGAAGGTTTAACCGGTTCCTGTTTTTTGACTTCAGGAAGTTTCTGGGCCTGAGCAGGTTCAGCCACTGGTTTCTGAACTGTCTGTTCCTGTGATATTGTAGTAGACGGAATATTTCCGATCACTCTTACATTATTTTGGAAAGCTGCCACAAAGGCATCATGGTAACCTTCCTTTTTCATAATAGCCAGCAGGTTTTGAGCCTGTGCCGATGAGGCATATTCCCCAACGCATGATTTATAGAGGCCATTAGATAAGTATTCGAAGGTTTTATACGATTTTCCTGCTATAGTAAGGGTATAGTTTCCTTTGGGTTTCGAATTTGATAAAAACTGAACACGGTAAATAATCTCATTTGAGGTTTCTGCTGCTTTTTCTGCAGGAAGCTTTGCCTCCGGTTTTATCTCAGGAAGTGGTTCAGGCTTTACAGGCTTGATCTCCTCTGCTGCCGGTTCCAATCTCGCCTGGGAAATATACTTGAACGCATCCGACAGATTTATAAGTTCCTTAAGCGCATACTGATCCCGGAAAGAAACCTTGAACAACTGGAGAGGCTTGTTGCCCGTCTTATACCTTGTTGTATAAAATGCCGATTTTCCGTCGAGCCTGCTAAGTGTAAAAGCAAGTTCATCATCCTGTGAATTGATAATTTTTGTAAGATTTGCAGGCTTTTCCCATCCCCGGCCATTATATCTGCAGATATAAATATCAAATCCACCAAAACCTTCAATACCATCGGATGAGAAGAACAGGTTATTATCCTGATCGAGATAAGGCGACAACTCATTGCCACGGGTATTTATTAAATTTCCAAGATTTATTGGTGATGACCATCCGTTAGCCTCTTTGTACGAAATAAACAGATCAAGTCCGCCGATACTTTCGCTTTTGTTGCTTGTAAAAACCATCTTCTCACCGTCGGCTGACAATGCCGGGTGAGAGTAAATCGATTTATCGGTACAAAAGCTTAAAGGCTTGCTGTCGCTTATCCATTCATGCTTCCCGTTTTTCAACAGCTGGTACCTGGCCTGGTATATCTTTTCAGGTTCCTTGTTTGAAGGCCGCTTTGTGTAGTACATTATCGAATAATCACTGTTGAAAGTCATGGCTTCGCATGGAACCGTCCAGGAATAAGATTGAGAAAACAGGATGTGATTGCTTACAGAAGTGTCTTTCTGAACTCCATAATATGCTTCGGTTGCACCAAATGAGGTGTGGCTTTCCAGCATTTTTGCCTCGCTTTTAGTCTGGAAAAGAAATACTATTCCATCACGGTAAAATTGAACCCCTGCAGAAGGGGGGAGGATCTCCAGTCTGAATTTGTCAACTTTTAGCAGCTTACTTATGTTGAGAGTATCCGAATTCTGAACCAGGATTCCGGTCACAGAGCTACTATTTGCCAGGTTTAATGCAGCTGAAATCAGAAGTATTCCGAGTAATCTTTTCATATTTTTGATCAAAAACATTTTACCAGTGCCCGTTTTTAGTGTAACCCGATTTGTTATGAGAAAAATTGATGCCAAAAGCAATTTCGGAAGTTAATGATTTTTTAAAGAATGGCGAATCTTTGGGCAGTGCAAAATAGGTGCCAACATAAAATGAGGGATACCTGTACTGGAAGAAAAACGATATTTTACTGTAGTCGTTGAAATAAGTACCGAGGCAGAAATTTCCAGCATAAAGTCTAAGTGCCGGTTCAATACTCTTTTTGATATCGAACGAAAGTGAATCATCAGTGTGGATCAGTATGGATGGTTCCAGGACAAGATTTAATTCACGGCTTAAGACAATTTTATAGCCGGCAATAAAATTATATTGCCTTGAGAGGGGGATCTGGTAACTTGCCAGGGTTGCTGTATCTTTAGGAGGATCGAGCAGGTTAGTAACTGAAAGTCCGGCATATGTCTTTGGATTGTACAGGTAAATACCTACATCTACATTTGGAAAGTAGAATTCCTTATAAGGCATGCTGCGATCAGGATTCCCTTCATTAAAATGGTACATCCCCTTTACAGAGGCACCGAGAGACAGAAATGACAATGCCTTCTTGCTAAGCGGAATATGGTACGCCACTGCGGCGCTTATGCCTGCATTATGAGTAGAATCAGCTGTTTGAAAATCATTATATGCCGAAAACCCTGTTCCGATATTCGTGTAGGAATAAGTCTTCCCTGAAGGAAGGTACCCAAGCACTTTTTTCGTTATTCTGGTATTCCCGCTTAAAACCTGTGAATATGATTTTCCATTGAATCCGGCAATCATGTCCAGGGAAAAGTAATCCTTGCTTCCGGCAATCGCAGGATTAATTATAAATGGGGAGTAAATCCTGTATGAAACCGGATTAAAAGGTATTTGCTGTCCAAAGGACGGATAAAGGCAAAACCAAGCAAGAATAAACAGAGATAGTTTTCTAAAAACTGATATTCTGGATCGTACCATAATTATTAATTAACCTGAAACGGATTATTTTGTTCAACTTTCTGCAATTTAAAAACGAAAACCTTGTCTTTTTATTTCATTTGTTAATTACTTCATGTAAAGCATTTTTCTGTTTCATTCATGTGAATTAAAACAAGATAATAATAAGTTAGGGAAGCGAGGATTTCAATAGGCTTTTTTTAAGCATAAAATTAATTTCTGTCGGGTTGCATAAGGGTTTGGTATTTTGAAAGCCAATTAATTTTATTTATTAAAGAAATCATTTGTCCTTTATATTGATCATGGAATACTTCTATATTTCTGGCATATGTTGCCAGGATAGGACTTTGCTTTTGTAAATTTTTCTCAGATTCAAACAATGTTGCAAGTTTTTTCATGGTTCCAAGTAGAAAAGTATTACTGTCTGATATCAATTTATGGACATTTCTGGACAATGTTATTATTTCATGATTCTCTCCAAAAAAGAAGGAATTAACCAAAATAAAATTTCTCGCCCATCTAGAAATGTTAAGAAGTCCATTAGGATTCCTCATCCAATCCAGGAAGGTTTTCTCAAAAAAATCATAGTATTGATTCATTGATTCATCTAAGAATGCATAGTCAAAAAATCCTGGCTTTCCAATCAATCGTCCCTCTTTTTTCAGCTTTCTTTCGACCTCTGTCTCAAAAAAAGGAAGCATTTTTAGGAATGTTACCGGAGTAAATCCATCGACGCTTATCTGACTTAGAAAGTTGAGATTTTCATGTATCGATTTGTATGTTGATTGTGGTTGAAAAAGCATAAATCCAAAGTCAAATCCTATTCCAACCTTTTTCAGGATATTAATACCTCTCATGATCTTTTCAACTGTCATGTGTTTGTTGAGCACTTTCAATCCGGAATCCGTTCCATCCTCGATGCCGATAAATGTCAGGAATAATCCTTTCTCTTTTAAAAGTGCAAAACAGTCAAAGCTAATTTCATCAGGTCGGCAATTTATTTTCCACAAGATCTTTTTACTTAGTTTCTTCCGGTCAATTTCATTGCAGAATCTTACGATCCAATCATTTTTTGGTCTGGTTTTTATTGGGAAATCATCATCCTGAAATAGAAATACAGAACATTTTTCTTTATTATAAAGCTGGAACATTTCTTTAACAACCATTTCGGGCTCCCGCAGACGTTTAGTAAGGCCGGTTTGATATTGATAGAACTTTCTTGCATTGCAAAAACTACAATTGTAATGGCACCCTCTGCCTGCAATCAGAGTCGAGAATTTTTTCCCAAATATATATTCCTTCAAAGGAGAACGTTTCGGAAATGGATATTTATCCAGGTCTTTTACTAATGGTCTAGGGGGGGTGGCTACCGTATCGTGTTGATCCTTAAATGCTATACTTTTAACGAACCGCCAGTTACTTCCGGAGTCAATATGCTTGACTAATTCAAGAAGAGTATCTTCCCCTTCAAATCTCACTATTGAATCGAGTTCGGGTATGAATTTAAAAAGCTCCTTATACCTTAAGCTTGCATATTGGCCGCCCGCAGTAAAATGGCAATTTACACCCCCCTTCCTTAAATACGAAATTA
This sequence comes from uncultured Bacteroidales bacterium, assembly GCA_963701745.1. Lineage (GTDB taxonomy): Bacteria > Bacteroidota > Bacteroidia > Bacteroidales > VadinHA17 > LD21. Next base: position 437,937 of record CAVPBE010000001.1, read on the forward strand.
GGTTAGAGAATGCATATATATAAAACTGAAAAACTACAGAAAATCCAACAACTATAGGATTAATATTCAGCAAAGTGTTTAATATCTTTTCTTTTTCATCCCTGACATCAATTTTAAACGAATCAAATCCACCATCAGACAATGCTGACATCAGATAACCTATTCCCAGATTATCATATTCTTCGAAAGCAACAAAAACAACTTTCTTCGAGTCCATTAATATGATTACTCAAATTGGCAGGTCATCAAATCTTGCAATAAAGGATATTGTATGGTTATTTTGCTTCTTAAATCTTTCTAAAATTGTAAGGTCTGAATCATTTATCTGAGAACTCCTTCAATTGATTCATAAAATTTACGTAAAGATTCTGAACATTCTCGTAAATAAGTGGCTTGTGCTAATAATACAACTACATACCTTTTATCTTCTTTCCCGAATGGGAGATCTTTTAGAATATTACTCGTCATGAATGGCAATTCCATCCACCAAGCAGGCGGCCAAGGTCCTGGCATTTTGAATCCTTCAAGATCTAAATTTTCGTGTGAAATCATTTTTTCAGTTTTTAAAATTATTACTAAAAAACCTTAATATAAATTAGTTTTCATTACCAGAATATTTTGTAACAAGTTTTTTAAATTCCTGACTTTTCTGAAGAGGTTTCCAACCAGGATCAATTTGCAGCAGCTTTATTGAAATGCTTGAAGGTTTGCTCAGTAAATCATCAAGCATTTCAATGCTTTTATGATAATCACCGAGCAAAACATAAATCTGTGCAAGATCCCTCTCTCTGTCACTTTTATTAATGCCATTGTATTTAGTTAGATTTATTGCCTTCTGGCCTGCATCCAATGCCCTGACCCTGTCATTTAATCCGGCAGCTGAAATTCCTATCAGGCTTAAAATCACGGGATTATCCGGATAATATGCCAGATATTTATTATAAAATTCAAGAGCCAATTTATATCGTTCCCTGGCCATATCAATAATATTTAAATTGTGATAGATATCTGCAAGAAGCATATACTTACTGCCCTGATCCGGAAAATCAGCCAGGTCTGCAACTTCAGCTTTTAGTAATGCCTCTTTATATCTTTCATTATATAAATCGAAAACAATTTTGACATACGGGAAAAATCCACCTGTAGTTGTATTGACAGCCGTATCCAGCACGACTTCTGCTGCGTGTGTATTGCCATCTCTTAAAATAAGTGATTCAATTTTATTTTGATATGGAGCTGACCATCCGGGCATGATTTTAATAGCCATATCATGGTAATAAATAGCAGAGTCATATTGATGCAGAGTTTGATATGATAAACCAATATTTGTCAGAAATAGAGGATTTGTGACATTATGTTTAACAACTTCCCTTATTATTGCTTGTGACTGATCCCACTTTCCCTGGGCTCTCAGCACTACGGCCAAATAGAAATTATTTTCATAGTTCTCAGGCTCCTTGATAGATACTTCTCTGAAATAATCCAGCGCTTTAACATAGTCTTCAAGGAAGTAATAATAATAGAAGCCATATGCAATCTTTGCTTCTGTCAGATTATTGTCAATTTGCAAAGCGCGTTCTATATCCCTTTTGCACTTATCCATTTGATCCTCGGCAGTGAAGTGTTTAGCGTTATAACCCCATGACCTTGTTAATGCCCGTTTTGCATATGCAAGTGCAAAATTTGAATCAGCCTTAATTGCTTTATCATAAAAGAATATTGCCCTGTCAAAGCTTTTAGCAACTGACAGATCCTTGAAAATGCTGTCTCCCATCGATAAGTATACCGAACCATTATATGCATCTTCCTGATAGGTTGTACCTTCTATATAATTAAAGAAAGCTGCTGTATTTACCGTTGGCCTTTTCCCGATCCTTTTTTTATCTTCCTCTGATAAAACAATTTTTAACGCATTACCTATATCTATTGGAATTTCACTTAATTCGTCAATATTCCCTTTTGGATTAAAAGAGTATTTCCTTGCCCAGATTGGGGCAACTTTATTTTTACTGTATCTCATCAGGCTAATATTGACAAAGACAAGGTTCTTGCTGTTGACCATTTCTCCGGTTACCAGGAAAAACACTTTTAGTTTTTTTGCAATATCTGTTATGGAACTGCTTTCAGTCTTAATTTCTTGTAGCTCCCATTTTGTAAGTGCATGAATTCCCTTAATTTCATTAAGCCCTGTAGTGATAAATGAAGTGATTATTTCAGTTTTAAAAGGTAAAACCTCGTTAGGAGTCAGGTTTTCAAAGGGTAATACGGCGATCGACTTTTCAGTTTTTCTTATTTCTGATGATTGAATATTACCTCTGACTATATTAAAAATTATGAGTGCAATTATAACAATCAGGCTGATCATGGTAGTCTCTTTCCATGTTCTTACCTGCGCCTCAAGTTTATTTTTCCTTTTAATGTTCAGTGGTTTTGTTTTTTCAATTCCCCCTGGAGTAATGTCGAAAAACCATGAGAAAATTGCAGCCACTGGAAATCCAGTTGCAACAATTATGATTATCAATGTCATAACCCATTCAGGCAATGATAATCCACCAATAAGAATATCGGCAAGCTGTAGAATAACAAACGCTGCGGCAGCGTACATAACAAGAACCCTGTCTGTTTTACGACGCTTAAGCTCCATTAGAAACCTGGAGAATTTATTGGATGAATCAGCCATTTCTCCGGTCGTTTGTATTTAAAACATATAAAGTTATGCCAACATTTATATAAATGCAAAAGTATTTTCAGAACAGGATTGTAGAATGAGATTTAGATTGTAAAAGAAGTGATAGTTTATAGTGTCTTTTTGACGACAAAGTCATACACCCATCAATGAAATATAGGAACATCAATGACTATAACTTTAGGGTACAGGGAGCTACACAGAGAAATCACAGAGCAACACAGAGTTAAGAAAATCAGATCTCGGAGAATCCCTGTGGCCTCGATAGATATCGGGACTCAGTGAGTCTCTGTGTAAGTTTATAAATTAGTTATACAGTAGCAGGCTGGGTTTAGTGATTTCGGTTTTGATTACTTCTTAAGCCAATCCTCAACAGCCTGTGGACTTAAGCCCGCCAGTCCAAGCTTATTTTTTTTGTTAAAACCGTTCAGGTCGTTGGCCAGTTTTCCTGCTTTTTCAACTTCCTTAAGCTTTGCAACAGTTGTATATCCAAGTTTCTTAACAGGTTCGATCCACTCTTCAGGTATTCCCATTTCAAGGTACTCTTCCTTTGGACTTTCGACTTTTAGCTTCTGGCTCACCGGTTTCATCTGAGGAAAAAGCAGTACATCCTGGATCGATGGCTGATTTGTAAGCAGCATTGTCAGCCTGTCTATTCCTATCCCCATTCCTGAAGTCGGAGGCATCCCATACTCGAGAGCCCTTACAAAATCGAGGTCAATAAACATTGCCTCATCATCCCCTTTTTCAGATAACTTCAGCTGATCCATGAACCTTTCCATCTGATCAACCGGATCATTCAGCTCGGAATAGGCATTTGCTATCTCTTTACCGTTTATCATAAGCTCGAATCTTTCGACAAGGCCGGGTTTGCTGCGATGCATTTTTGTCAGCGGAGATGTCTCTGTCGGATAATCAATTATGAAAGTCGGCTGAATATAATTGTGTTCACATTTCTCACTGAAAAGTGAATCAATAAGTTTTCCTTTACCCATCTCAGGAGAATGAGGAACATTAAGCTTGTCACAGACTTTTCTCAGTGATTCCTCATCCATTCCGGAAATATCAATCCCCGTATTTTCCTTTATACCGTCAAGCATGCTGATCCTTTTATACGGCGGATTAAGATTTATTACTTTGTCCCCATAGGCTATTTCCGTTTTACCATGGAGATCCATTGCTGCTTTTGAGACTATCTCTTCGGTAAATTTCATCATCCAGTTATAGTCTTTGTAGGCAATATAGATTTCCATAACTGTAAACTCAGGATTGTGTGTACGATCCATCCCTTCATTACGGAAATCCTTAGCAAACTCATATACACCTTCAAATCCTCCCACTATGAGCCTTTTAAGGTATAGTTCATCTGCGATCCTCAGGTAAAGAGGAATATCGAGAGCGTTATGATGAGTAATAAACGGTCTGGCTGAGGCCCCGCCCGGAATAGGCTGAAGGATAGGGGTTTCAACTTCAAGATATCCACGCGAATTGAACAATTCCCTCATCGATTGAATTATCTGAGTTCTTTTCCTGAAGACATCCCGGACCTGGGGATTCACTATAAGATCAACATAACGTTGACGATAACGCATTTCCGGATCGGTAACTGCATCAAAAACAACTCCATCCTTTTCCTTTACAATAGGAAGAGGTCTTATTGATTTGGAAAGCAAGGTGAACTCATTCACATGAACAGTTATTTCCCCTGTCTGGGTTGTGAACACATTTCCTTTTATTCCGATAATATCACCTATATCGAGCAGATGTTTAAATACGGTATTGTAGAGAGTTTTATCCTCACCCTGGCATATGTCATCCCTTCTTACATAGAACTGGATCCTGCCTGAGGAATCCATAAGTTCTGCAAAGGATGCATTTCCCATAATGCGGCGACTCATTATGCGCCCTGCAAGGACCACATCCGGAAAATTATTCTTTGACTGATCATAATTCTCCAGGATTTCGCTGGCCAATGCATTTGTTTTGTATTCGGCAGCAGGATATGGATCTATGCCAAGTTTCCGGAGCTCTGCCAGTGCATCCCTTCGAATCTGCTCCTGTTCACTTAAAATCATATGCCGGTCGTTTAAAATTTGTGCAAATATATTAAATTTCAAGCATCGGCTGATAGATGATCATGAATGTTTCAGAGAGCATATCTCGTCGTTGAATCTTTCCCTTATTATCCTTGTTACAGGTCCTGGTACCCCTCCTCCTATAGCAAGATTATCGACTTTTATCACCGGAGTTATCTCCCCTGATGTGTTTGTAATAAAAATTTCCTGCACCTTGCCAAGTTTTTTTTCTGCTACAGCCTCTTCTTTTACCGGAATCCCTGCCCTGTTTGCTACGCGAATTATGTTTTTCCTGGTAATGCCCGACAGAATATCGGCCGATTCGGGATGAGTGTAAAGGACACCCTTTATCACAAAGAAAATATTTGAATGGGTACATTCAGTAATGATGCCGTTCTTTACAAAGGCACACTCGAAAAATCCCTTGTCTACTGCTTCCTGGAAACAGAGAGTATTTGGAAGAAGGGCAACGGATTTAATATCACAACGTCCCCATCTGATATCTTCCTTCAGCATTATTCCAATTCCCGATTCCTTCCCTTCATTTTCAGGCACAAAATCGCGTGCATAAGCATATACTGTCGGACTTACCGGTGGGGAAGGAAAAGAATGAGTCCGCTTTGCAGCGCCTCTTGTAACCTCAAGGTAGATAAGGGCTGATGATAATTCCAGGTGATTCAACCTGATAAGTTCCTTTGCTATCACCGGAAACGAATCTTCTTCAGGCCAACTAATAAGCGTTTCCCTCAGACTCCTTTTCATCCTTGCCAGGTGACCATTCATATCATAGAAAAAGCCATTATACCACCTTACAACCTCATAAATGCCTTCCGCAAACAGAAAACCACGGTCATCAGGACTTATGCTTACTTCATCCTTAGGGATATATTTACCGTTAAGAAATGCTATCTCCATTTTAATTTAGTTTCTACAACTAACCGATTATATGTGGATATTGTTGTGTTACTGACCGTTTTTTTAACCACTCTGAGAAGTCGTGGAACATTTAACCAGGGGCTGAGTACTATTCTGGTTCTATTATTTCATTTTCATAATCAATGGCTCCTCTTGCCTCTTCCGGCGAGGAAAAATTCCCGCATGCAGCCTGAACGAATAATGAGGCTCCGAGGACAGTTGTTTCCTTCTGTCCAATTATTTTTAACGGTACGCCTGTATAATGAGCTCTTAATTTGTTCCAGAGCCTGTTTTTCGAACCTCCGCCTACACATAATATGCTGTCAGTTTTAAATCCGCCGGCGTCTTCAAGGGCTCTTTTCCCTTCTGCAAGTCTTTCAGACAAGGACTCAAGTATTGCCCTGAAAATCTCATCCCTGGTTGACTCCATTGTGAGTCCAAGTATCTGTCCACCCGGTTTGCCACTCATCTCCTCATAAAACTTTGGAATAATCTTAACTCCATTGCTTCCTGGAGGAACTTGTTCAGCACCGGCGATCATTTTTTCAAACACATCATCTTTTACATCACTGTAAAGGGTTCGACGGGCCCATTCAATGACTCCCGAAGCAATCCACTGGTTCCCGATATTGAACAGGCCGGGCCTGGAATCCAGTTCAGTCGTAATTCCAAGATCAAGCTGTTCAGTTCCGGTTTTATAATCTTCTGCCCTTACCATAAAGATTTCCCACGTTCCCGAACTTAGAACCGGTTGATTCTTCCCTGCACCTGATCCAAAAATGGCAAACTGAGTGTCATGTCCGGTTGCTATAACTGGAGTATGAATTGGTATTGAAGTTTCTTCCGCCGCCTTTAAAGTAACCTCTCCAACTACAGATCCTGCTTCCGCAAGGGAACCCATCAACTCTTCGGGTAAACCGGTCATTCTGAAAATATTTTTTGAAAATTGCCTCGAGGCAAGATTTGTCATCATCGATGTCCCGGCCATTGTGGTATCATTTAACATTTCACCGGTCAAATAGAATGAGAAGATCGAAGGCATAAAAAGAAATCTGAAGCTTTTGCCGATAAGCTCCGGCCTGTTCTCTTTAAACCAGATCAGCTTATTTATTGTATTGAAATTAAAAGGAAGGACACCATTCTCCCTGTACAGGTCCTCCAGTGCAATATATTTGTCAATATCAGACATTACCTGCTTTGTCCTTTCACATTGCCATGATATTACAGGATAAAGCATTTGTCCGTCCTTATCGAACAGGGTGCCGTCGACCCCAAAGGTTGTAACTGTAACACCCAAAATTTGTGCTGGATTGATCCGGTTGATTATTTTGCGTGATGCCAGGCACATCTTATCCCAAATTTCCCTGATATCCCATATCCTGTATTCAGGATAAAATGGATCAGGCTGAGGATTATTTGTGCAAGCCTCGGAAGCAAGGATTTCTCCCCGGCTGTTAATGGCTATTGCCCTTACATTAGTAGCTCCGCAATCAAAGACTATTACAATATCACGGGACATATATCACATTCCTTTCAGAAATGACATTGATGCCCCGGCGAACAGCAATCCCAATACATAGATTGTCAGGACAACAATTACCAAAATGCCTATATATGTGAAATAGAGCCTCAGGTTCCTGAATCCTTTCTGAAGTTTCTTCTGATCAAGATTTTGAATAGCATCTCTTGTATTCCTGGAAAAACGGAAAAGAAAAAAGACCGGGAAAAAATAGATAAATCCGATAATAATAAATAAAAGGATCATCAGAGATTCAGGTATTCCAATGTTGGCTTCGGTTGTCTTGAATGTTGTAAGAAAAACACTTGTAGCTAAACCGGCAATGAGAAGCAATCCCAGAAAAATAAATCCCAGAATTGCAAGAAATGTAGTCCATTTTCTGGTGGAATTGAGATGATCAAGGATTTCAGGACCAATTTCAATTTTCCTGTCTTCTGTTGTTGTTTCCATTTTTTGTGATTTATTATTGGAGGCTGGTTTATAAATCTGAAATTTCATTTATGTTTTCTCTGTGTCGCTCTGTGTCTTCTCTGTGGCACTCTGTGTAAAAAATATTTATAAGAACTTACACAGACATCACAGAGTTTCCACCGAGGTCCACAGAGGACTTTTTAGACAGCCTCTTATTTGTATAAAGGCCCGTAAGTCTGACATGCCCTGTAATCAGCACCTTCCTTATCCATTCCGAATGCATTCCAGGAGCTTGGTCTGAAAATCTGTGCTTCAGGGACATTGTGCATACATACCGGTATTCTTAATATTGAAGCTAAAGTAATGAGATCAGCTCCAATATGCCCGTAACTTGAAGCAGAATGGTTTGCTCCCCAATTAGCCATTACTGAATAGACGTCCTTAAATGGTCCTGCTCCTGTAAGCCTTGGGGCAAACCAGGTAGTCGGCCATCCGGGATCAGTTCTGTCGGTGAGGATCTTGTTCATTTTTTCGGGAAGATCAACAGTCCATCCTTCGGCAAGCTGCAGAACCGGTCCGATTCCTTTTACAAGGTTTACTCTGGAGATTGTTACAGGCATTACATCTCTTGTTGTGAACTGTGATGAGAAGCCACCTCCCCTGAAATAGCCTGTGCTGGCCGGTGACCAGATGGTTGCTTTAAGACACTCGGTGGCATCTTTTCCTGTTATTTCCCAGAACGGCTTAATACATGCTTCTCCTTTTTTTGTCTGCTTACCGGAAAAATCAAGGGCTGACGCTCCGGAATTTATAAGATGGATAATTCCATTTGCTGCAAGTCCCTCAGGTTTTATCTTAGTCACTCTTCTTATTGCTTCAGGGCTCCAGTATGTTCTGATATCAGAGAACATTTGTGCTGTATTTGTAAGGAGATATCCGAATAACATTGGCACTCCGTTCATTGCGTCATTTTCTGTGGCAACCAGGTAAGGCGGTCTTATTCCGTTCCAGTCAAAAGATGAACAAAGGATTGCTTCAAGAAAGTCGCCGTTTGGCATATGATCGGTCCATTGACGCTGTCCCTGAAACCCGGATAACAGAGCATTATGTCCATTTGACTCTTCGCCGAATCCAAGTTTTTTAAGCTTAGGATTTCCTACCATCAGGTCACGTGCAATAATTGCCATCTTTACTACTATCTCCCATTCTTTGTCCTTTCTTCCCCTTGAAGAAGGTTTTGCATTTAGATCAACCCCTTCTTTGCAGAATTTTTTTGTCCAGACAAGGGCTTTATCGAATTCCTCCTTATCAAAGATTTCCTCATTCAGCCTTCTGCTGAATTCACTCATATCGACATATTCATTTCGCATCCCTAGGTATTCCTGGAAGAAATCTTCACGCACTATCGAGCCTGCAATACCCATTGAGACAGATCCCATTGACAGATATGATTTCCCTTTCATGAATGATGTGGATAACCCTGCCTTCACAAACCTCAGTATTTTTTCACTTACATCGCCAGGAATTGACTTATCATCCAGGTCCTGTACATCATGGCCGTAAATTCCGAATGCTGGCAATCCTTTCATGGCATGACCTGCAAGTGCAGCAGCAAGATATACAGCACCCGGCCTTTCAGTTCCATTAAATCCCCAGATGGCTTTAGGTGTTTCGGGATCCATATCAATAGTCTCGCTGCCATAGCACCAGCATGGTGTAACCGTGAGACTGACTCCGACGCCAGATTTTCGGAATTTTTCTGCAGAGGATGCCGCCTCAGCAACCCCGCCGATGCAGGTATCAGAAATTACACAATCGACTGGCTTCCCGTCAGGGTATTTAAGGTTCTTACTGATCAGATCAGCTGCCGACTTTGCCATATTCATTGTCTGGTTTTCAAGGGATTCCCTTACACCTCTTTCACGACCATCAATCACCGGTCGAATGCCGATTTTTGGAAAATCACCAATGACGGTCTGGTAGTTGTGGTTTACTTTGAAATCGTTCTCAGCCATTTTATATTGTTTTATTTTATTAAAAAATGATTTGTGACTAAACAAATATAAGTTTTTTTGATGAAGTTTCTTATCTCCCGCAGATTACGCAGATTTTTCACAGATTAATAGTCTTGCATCTGCGTCAATCTGCGAGATCGGCGGGAAATTTTAGTACCTTTGCCAATCCATAAATTCATTTATGCAAACGGGGAGAAGATTACCGGGATGGCTTAAAATGCAAAGGGCAAGCGGGGAGAATTATTCCAGGGTAAAGAGGTTGATAGAAAATAATCACCTTCATACAATATGCACGAGCGGAAACTGTCCGAATATCGGAGAATGCTGGAATGCAGGAACTGCAACTTTTATGATCCTGGGAGACATATGCACCCGTGCATGCAAATTCTGTGCAACTCAAACCGGAAAGCCACTTCCTCCCGATCGGGAAGAACCGCACCGGCTAGCGGAATCGGTCAGGATACTTCAGCTTAAGCATTGTGTTATAACGTCAGTCGACCGGGATGATCTTCCTGACCGGGGTTCTTCATTCTGGGCTGATACTGTCAGGATCATAAAAGAAATAAATCCTGGAATAACAATTGAAACTTTAATTCCTGATTTTGACGGTAGGGCAGAGAATATTCAACGTGTAATCGAAGCAGGCCCGGATGTTATTTCACATAATATTGAAACAGTCCGTCGGTTGACTCCTCTGATCAGGACAAAAGCTAAATATGAGACAAGCCTGAGTGTCCTGAGATACATTTCCGGAAAGGGTATGAGGACCAAATCGGGATTTATGGTGGGGCTTGGTGAAAATGAAAGTGAGGTGAGAGAGACTATCCATGATTTATTTATTTCCGGCTGCAGGATACTGACGGTTGGACAATACCTGCAGCCTACACTGAACCATATGAAGGCAGTGAACTTTATTAGTCCTGAGAAATTTGAGGAGTATAGAAAAATGGCGTATGATGAGGGATTTGAGGTGGTTGAATGCCATCCTCTTGTTCGATCATCTTTTCATGCTGAAAAACACATCGGGGTTGGATTAAAATGACTATATTGTCATAACTAACAGACTTGGCAGGAATTGAGCTATAGTGTTTTATATCAAGATATTGGAATAAGGGATTACAAAGAGGTCTGGGGGATGCAGGAGAAAATCTTCGAAGGTCTTATCGGCTATAAGCTTAATGAACATCAAAGTAATTCAGATGAAGAAAATCCTGGCTCCGGAACATTGATTTTTGTCGAACATCCGCATGTTTACACTCTTGGTAAAAACGGATCAGAGAACAATCTGCTGATAGATCATATTCAGCTTCAGACGAAGGATGCAAAATTCTTCAGGACCGACAGGGGCGGTGACATTACTTATCATGGTCCAGGGCAGATTGTAGGGTATCCAATTTTTGATCTCGAGAAGTTAAGAATCAGTCTGAAAGAGTATATTCACAGGCTTGAAGAAGCAATTATATTGACCGTTTCACAATTTGGGATTTCAGGATCAAGGCTTGACGGGGCAACAGGGGTTTGGCTTGATACTGATAAGAAAGGTAAAGCACGAAAAATATGCGCTATCGGTGTCAGGGCCAGCAGATATGTTACAATGCATGGATTTGCATTCAACGTAAATACTGATCTGGGATATTTTAATTTTATTAATCCTTGCGGATTCACCGATAAAGGCGTGACATCACTTGAAAAGGAACTTGGTAAGAAACAGGATTTTGAAGCTGTCAAACTTATAGTTAAGAATAACCTTCAGAGAGCTTTTGACCTGAAATGGATTAATAAATAGAAGGATGGATAAGAGATGGGTGATCAAGGAGAAGGGTGATTCAGCGGTTGTTAAGCAGCTTGCAGGTGCTCTTAAAATATCGGATGCTCTGGCTAATCTGATGGTCCAGAGAAACATTACTTCGCCGGAAGAAGCTCTGGCCTTTTTTGAGCCTGATCTGGGTTATCTTCACGATCCTTTCATGATGAAAGATATGAATATCGCTGTTGAAAGGATCTCAACTGCTATCAAAAAGAACGAGAAGATACTTGTATATGGAGATTACGATGTTGATGGCACGACAGCCGTTGCTTTGATGTACTCATTCCTGAGAGAACAATATTCCAATGTTGATTACTACATCCCTGACCGGTACAAGGAGGGTTACGGTGTTTCGTTCATGGGGATAGATTTTGCATTTCAAAATAATTGCAAGGTAATGATCACCCTTGACTGCGGGATAAAAGCAGTCGAGAAGGTAAAATATGCCCGGTCAAAAGGCATTGATGTAATTGTCTGTGATCATCATTATCCCGGCGATGAGATCCCAAAAGCGATTGCTGTACTTGATCCCAAACAGCCCGGATGCAACTATCCCTATAAAGAACTCTCAGGATGCGGAGTGGGATTTAAACTTGTGCAGGCTTATTCGAGAGTTCATGGAATGCCGTTCAGCAAGATTGCCGGCTATCTCGATCTTGTTGCCGTAAGCATTGCTTCCGATATAGTACCTCTAACAGGAGAAAACAGGGTACTTACCTTCTTCGGACTGAAACAGCTAAATGAATCACCAAGAACCGGGCTTAAGGAAATAATCCGCGAAGCTGAAGTGTGCCGGGCTCTGACGGTTGAGGATGTTGTATTTAAGATAGGCCCGAGGATTAATGCAGCAGGACGTATGGAAACCGGGAGCAAGGTTGTTGAACTGCTTGTCGCAAGCGATATTAAAATAGCTGCAGGAATAAGCAAAGAGATTAACAGTTTCAATATTGAACGGCGAAATATCGATCGTTCAATAACTACCGAAGCAATGCGTATGATCTCTGAGGACCAGAGGACTGTAAATTCCAAGACTACAGTCCTTTTTAATCCCTCCTGGAAAAAAGGTGTTATAGGAATTGTTGCTTCAAGACTTATCGAAACGTATTACCGTCCTACAGTAATACTGACTGAATCAAATGGCTTCGCAACAGGTTCGGCCCGTTCCGTGCAGGGATATGATCTTTACCAGGCAATTGAGGCCTGCAGTGATCTGCTCGAAAGCTTTGGCGGACACATGTTTGCTGCCGGTCTTACACTGAAAAAGGAAAACATCAAACCATTCATGGCCCGTTTTGAACAGTATGTGAACGATACGATCACAGAGGAACAACTCGTACCGAGAATATTCGTTGATTCTGAGCTTTCATTTGGCGAAATAAATGAGGAATTCTTCACTTTCCTGAATAAGTTCCAGCCTTTTGGACCTGAGAATATGTCTCCTGTCTTCGTTTCAAGAAATGTTTTTGATACCGGAATGGCAAGGATGGTAGGTTCAAGCGGCGAACACCTTAAGCTTGATCTGTGCCACGAATCGACAGGCCGGAAAATTTTCCCTGCTATTGCCTTCAGCCAGGCAGAGCATTTTGAATATATAAAAAGTGGGAAACCTTTAGATATTTGCTACTCAATAGAGATGAATGAGTTCAGGGGTAACAGGAACCTTCAGCTGAATATCAGGGATTTAAAGATTAACTAAGGGACTTTGTAACTTCAGGTGCTGGTTACTGGTTGCTGGTTACTGGTTAAAAAACAAATAGCTAGCAACAAGCAATCAGCAACAAGCATCTTGAATAAATGGAATCGATTTTAAAACCATAATCTTATCTGCATCTTTAGTTCTTCTGTTTCGATCCAGGAATCGTTATCCTTTTGGAGACCGGTTATCCCGTATTTGATCCGGAGGTCGATGAATTTTCCTGGTCTCCAGTCAACCATTAAATAGGTCCTGTTGCCTTCACCCGACAATGCAGGAATGCTAAAACTGTAGAGAAGATCATTTTCATAAGTGTAAAGTCTTGAATACCAATTATCTGTTTTAAAAATGCAATACCGAAACCAGACTGATAACGGGATTTTTCCAAACCTGTAGCTCAAATCCTGCAAAAGAAGCATCCCATGCACCCTCCCGGGCCAGACGAACTTGTAATCAATGCGTGTCGACAGTGTCAGGTTTTCCTGCGGGGAATACCTTACCGATCCTTTTATCAGGCTGGCACTCAAATTCTCCTGTTTTACAACTCCATAAGCTTCTTCACGGTTTAAAATTGATTGACGGTAATTTAAAACTGCTTCAAATGTTAGTTTATCAGACGGAAGATATTTTATTCTCACTTCCCTGGTTACTGCTGCCGAAGGAGCGCTGCAGCGGTATTTAAGCCATGGGTAGAAACGCAGATCACATCCCGCAATGATGAACAGGTGCCCGGCCGCCTCAAAGGTAAAATTCCCGAATATTCCCCTTAAATTGTCCCCCGCTGAACTGCTGAAAAGTCCCTTTCCATGGAAGCTTGTGAAGCCTGGATCATAGTCCCTGTAAAGCAGGTTCATCGACAACCTGTCGGAAGGACGGAATGAGACTCCCTGGACAAAAGCAAGTTTCCCGTTCAGATTTGAGGAACCCTCGCCATATAATAGCAACTTACCAAGAATCGCCTTATAGTAAGCGGTTGCTGTTATATTAACGGTTCCTTCAAAATCAAATATGTCTTCAGGTTTAGTGTCGGCCTTTGTCACGGGAAGTGAGAATCTGCTTCCTGTCCACATTACACCTGTTCTGAAGGTTTTAAAATCGGTTGAAGCATTTATTATATAGCAATATTCGCTAACAGCATCTTTTTTCTCAAGCAACCACTCATTATTATGTAATCCTGACCTCTGAAATGTTTCGATGAACATTCCTGATCCATTTTCTGCCATTTTGACGGTGGCATCAATCCTGTTTACTGAATATAATAAAGAGAGACTCGTTTTTCTTAATTGAAACTGAACGGCAGCTCCACGGAAAAAGATATTCTCATCAGTTGATGTGTATGATTTTACCTCATCACCACCAGATAAATATCCCGATTGGGTAAGTGAAAGGCCTGTCCTGAGACCTGTGTTAATGCTTGTACCCATCCCGAATCGTGCTCCGAAATCTCCTGCAATTATTTTTCTTACTATCCCTTTTCCGGTCCATGCAATGCTTGCAGATAAAAAGTCGGGGAGGGGTGGTTTTCCTGAAAGTAGTTTTTCACCTGCGTCTTTTTCAGCTGTAAGACCTCCGGAAAATCTTCCGCAAATAAATTTAAACCTGGTTAAAGATTTCCAGGGCGGACCAGGTGAGGATGTTCCTGAGACAGGGAACCTTGCTGAAAAACTGGAGAATAAATTAGTACTGAGCCGGACCGGTTCAGAATCAACTTTCTTTTCAGTTTCAAGTGAGGTAAATGGGGTAATCATACGCGTAAGGTCACGGTCGAAACCCGGGACAGCTGCAATTTCATAAAGTGAGATTATCTTACCGGTTGAATGGACATAATCAGCAAGTGCTTTAACCTGGAAATCGGTAAGGAAGAAAAGACGGGATAGTTCAGCTTCATCGGCATAATTTATCCGGACTGGCTTTTCAATCAGGTCATAAAGCTTTTCAGTATAGATTGCAGCGGCTTCCGGGTCAGTTTCATCATCTGCAAGTTCTTCAGCAATTGAGGATATTATATCTGAAACTTTTTCTTCCTGACTCTTTAAATTGAAAGTAATTAATATTAAGAGTAATATTGATAGAATTTTGGTCATTTCTCTTTTTGAGGAGCCACTTTTTGTTACACAAAGTTCCACAGAGGAGACACAGAGGGACACAGAGATTAAAAAATAACTCTCCTGATTCCATTCTTTAAAACAGTGACATTGAAGTTTATCAATAATCCAAATCTCTTGTTTGAAAACTTCATGTAAGTTAGCATCTGAGCTTCATGGACCGGATCAAACTCATCAACTACTTTAAGTTCAAGTACAACAGAATCCTCCACAAGGATGTCGATTCGATAACCATAATCAAGTTTGATGTCTTTGTAAACAACAGGTATTGGTTGTTGTCTTCTGAAATTGAGCCCCTCTTTGCTCAGCTCAAATGCAAGACATTCTTCATAAGCTGATTCAAGTAATCCTGGTCCAAGGTTTCTATGCACTTCAATAGCACAACCAATAATTTTCTGTGTAATCTTATTTATTTCCATTTTCTAATATTTATTCCACTCTGTGTCTCTCTGTGGTTCTCTGTGTTCTCTGTGTAAGTTTTTGTTAAATTCTTTTTTGCGCTCTTTGCGGTTAATGGATTTCATTTAGATTTCATTTGGATTTCATTTTAATTTGAATATTATTGAAGCAGAAGAAGTTACCCCAAGCCGGTCATGTGTTGAAAAGCCCAGGTCGAGTTGTGCATATTTCAGAAGGTATCCTATCCCGAAACTGAATGAATTGTTTTCGCTGCTGAATCCACACCTGACCTTAAAATATTTTGCAGTTTCGTATTCAAACCCTGCTTTAAGGTTCAGGTTTCCTCCTGTGCTCATCTCTGCCTCAACACATGCAAAAAGTGAGTTGTTCAGCCGGATGCCTGCTCCTGCCCTGATGGATGAAGGCAGATAATTTTTCCTTAATGAATTTGGGACCGGGTTGAAAATATGGAATCCAATCCTGATCTTTTCAGAAGGAATTATCAGGAGTCCGGCTTCGAAGCTCAGGGACCTTCTTTCATTGTACTCTCCTGCTGTCTTTTCATAGAAGAAGTCAGCCTGAATTCCTCCTGCTATCTTTTCAGATAACTTTAGTCCACAGGCAAGTCCTGCAGAGTGCCTCATTAGATCTTTATTTCCGAAATTGCTGTAGATTGCTCCCAGCCCTGCCCTTCCTGCAGGGATAACAAATCCGGCAGATCTGGTTCCGAGCTCGATTATATTGAATTTGTTCTGGTAGTTTAGACCAAATGAGGCTGAGGTATTGAATGGAAGCAATGCCTGGTTATGGAATGATGACCAGAAACCTGGTCCCATAACGCATGAATGGCTCATCCCTGCTTCTGCAGCACCGGAAACAGTGAAAAAAGGATCACTCCCGGAGACTGAAGAGAAGAGAAAAAAAGATAAAACCGAAACACTTATTTTGTGCAGCGAGTACAAAATTGTTTCAAATTACACCACTAATGTATATAAAAAAATTGATCCTGTCAATAGAATCAATTTAATATTTTTAACTCTTTGTGTCTCTCTGTGACTTCTCTGTGGCTCTCTGTGTAAGTTTCAGTATTTCTACTTGTTACACAGAGTCACACAGAGGTTACACAGAGTTACACAGAGGAAGAAATTAATTAGTTTTGTAAGGATACTTGATTTTCTTTAACTCTTCATTTGCATCCACAATCTTTTTCTTCAGCCCTTCCTTGTATTTTATGACCTCCTTCATTATTTCACCATCCCCTGTCCCGATGATCTGTGCTGCAAGTATTCCTGCATTCTGTGCTGCATTGACACCCACAGTGGCCACCGGTATCCCGGGAGGCATCTGAAGTATTGAAAAAATTGAATCGAGTCCCTCAAGAGAAGCTTTTATTGGTACGCCGATGACAGGAAGCGGCGTCATTGCAGCTATAACCCCTGGTAAATGGGCAGCCATCCCTGCAGCGGCAATAATTACCTTGATTCCTCTATCTGCGGCTCCCCTGGCAAATTTCTCTACCTCTTCAGGGGTCCTGTGTGCCGACAATGCATTGATCTCAAAAGGTATCCTGAATTCGTTCAGAACCTGTGCTGCTTTCTCCATCACAGGCATATCCGACGTGCTCCCCATTATTATGCTTATAAGTGGTTCCATATAAAATATTTTAAATTTAACTTTCTGATAAGGACAAAAATAAGCTATTATTTTCATATTTTCGCAGGCGTTCTTTATTCAAAAACTAAGGGCATGAAAGAAGTACAGATCCTTGATAAAAGGTTCAGGGAATTTATCCCTGAAAACACTATTCAGGAAAGAATAAATGAACTTGCCAGCCAGATCAACAAGGATTATGAAGGGAAAGAAGTTATCTGCATAGGTGTTCTCAATGGTGCATTCATTTTTGCAGCTGACCTCTTCAGAAGACTTAATATCAAAGCAAGGATAACATTTATCAAGCTTGCTTCATATACTGGTACAACCTCATCAGGAGAAATAAAGGAACTCATCGGCTGGAACGAAGATCTGAAAGACAAATCGGTGATTGTAATTGAAGATATAGTTGATACAGGGATTACACTGGAGCATACTGTTGATAATCTGATTATCAGGAATGTCAGGGAGATCAGGATTGTCACACTTCTTCTGAAGCCTGAAGCTTACAGGAAAGAGATACATATTGACTATATAGGATTCGAAATACCAAATGATTTTGTGGTTGGTTATGGCCTTGACTATAACGGTGAGGGACGTAACCTCCCGTCTGTTTATACATTAATACTTTAAAATTATTTTCTTATGGTTAATTTTCTGATTTTTGGCCCTCCCGGATCAGGTAAGGGAACACAGTCGGTAAGACTGGCTGAGAAGTTCAATCTGACTCACCTTTCGACCGGCGACATGCTGCGTGCTGAGATATCAGCTGGAACAGAGCTTGGTAAAAAGATGAGTTCCATTATGTCGAAAGGGGAACTGGTCCCGGATGAGGTTGTAATAGAAATGATCGCAGTCAGGATAGACAGCACTAAAGGATCATCGGGATTTCTTTTTGACGGCTTCCCCCGCACGGTTGCCCAGACCGAAACACTTGAAAAAATGCTTAATGCGCGTGGGATGAAGATTGACAGTATGCTCGTTCTTGATGTAGATCATGATGAACTGGTTAAAAGGCTGATCCTGAGGGCTGAACAGTCTGGGCGTCCTGACGATAAGGATCCGGCAGTTATAGAAAACAGGATCGATGTTTACAAAGCCAAAACCGAACCTATAATTGAATACTGCCGGAAAAGAGGCATTTATCAGCCTGTTGACGGGATGGGGACGATTGAGGATATCTTTGAGAGGCTAAGCAGACAAATAAAGAAACATCTGTAACTCTTTTTTGGCACCGCCCCTAGGTTTATCCGCCCCCCTGCCCCCTAAAGGGGGTTCTGAAATCATTCCGTTTATGTAAGCCCCTCTTCAGGGGGGTTGGGGGGCGAACAAAATCAGGGGGCAGGGGGGAAATAAAAATGGGGAAGTAAAAATGTATTTCACAGAGTAACCCGATAAAAATGCCAGGATCGAACTTCGTTGATTATGTAAAGATCTATTGCCGGTCAGGCAATGGAGGACCGGGCTCTGCCCATCTCCGGAGGGAGAAATTCATTCCGAAGGGAGGCCCTGATGGCGGTGATGGGGGCCGGGGCGGGCATATAATCCTAAAGGGTAACAACCAGATGTGGACCCTGCTTCACCTGAGATACAGACGACATATTTTCGCAGGGAACGGGGAATCAGGAGGAGCCCAGCAATCAACAGGTGCCGACGGTAGTGATGTGATTGTTGAAGTACCACTTGGTACTATAGCCAGGAATGAAAGCACAGATGAGATCCTCTTTGAGATTACTGATCATGGCGATGAAAAGATCCTGGCAAAAGGCGGACGAGGCGGCCAGGGAAATACCCACTTCAAGTCATCGACAAATCAGACACCCCGGTATGCCCAGCCAGGAGAGAAGGGAATTGAGGAGGCATTTATTCTGGAGCTTAAAATACTTGCAGACGTCGGCCTTGTTGGATTCCCAAATGCTGGAAAATCAACCCTTTTGTCTGTTGTGTCGGCCGCAAAACCGAAAATTGCAGACTATCCATTTACTACCCTTGTGCCCAACCTTGGAATTGTTTCGTACAGAGATGATAAATCCTTTGTCATGGCTGATATTCCGGGGATAATTGAAGGCGCTCATGAAGGAAAGGGGCTGGGAATAAGATTCCTCCGACATATTGAACGAAACTCAATGCTCCTTTTTATGGTTCCGTCGGACAGTAAAAATATTCAGGAGGAATATGAGATCCTTGTGAATGAACTGAAAATGTATAATCCTGAATTGCTTGATAAAAAGCGAGTGCTGGGGATCTCGAAATCAGATCTGCTCGACGAGGAACTCAAGAATGAAATCAGAAAAGAACTGCCCGACGTCTCACGGGTCTTTTTCTCTTCAATTACAGGTGACGGCATAAGCACACTGAAGGATATGATCTGGAAAGTTCTTAATAATTATTCATAATTATGGTCGACAAAATTGACCACTGGCTTTTCCTTGTTCTTAACTCGGTCAACTCCCCATTCTGGGATAAAGTGATGAATTTCATGAGCCAGGTGGCGGTTTGGATCCCAATGTACCTTGCAATACTCATCTTTCTGGGGATCAGGTATAAAAAGAAATTTTGGTTAATCATCTTGTTTATAATTCTTGCTGTTGTTTTGTCAGACCAGATATCGGTTTTTATAAAAAATGCATTTGACCGTCCACGCCCGTGTCATGAATCATCGCTTCAGGGACTGGTGCATATTGTAAACGGGAAATGCGGCGGCATGTACGGATTTGTTTCTTCACATGCAACTAACTCTTTTACTGTAGCGCTCCTCAGCCTGCTGCTCATCAGAAAACGATGGTACACAGTCTTTATCATTATCTGGGCAACGTCTGTAAGCTACAGCAGGATATACCTCGGAGTTCATTATCCCGGAGACGTTCTTGGCGGAGCACTCCTCGGCACATTAATTGGGTTGAGTATTTATAAGATTTATATTCTGACAGATACTAAGGTACTAAGTAAATATAAGAATTTCCGGAGTTAAGAATTAAGAGCAAACGATTAGCGAATTTAGAACTTGGCTTCTGAATTCTAAGTTCAAAGGTTCTTCATTCTTATTTCAAATACTTTCAGATCTTGTTCTACTATGCTTTGTCTCTCCCTCAATTCCACCGACCCCTTTTTTAATCTTGCAGTTGATGAATACCTGCTTAAATTCAGCAATGGGGAATACCTGATCCTGGGCATAAATAACAAATCGGTCATAATCGGGAAGCACCAGTCAGCCCACAGGGAAACCGACACAAAGTTTATTACCATGCACAATCTGCCTGTGGTCAGGCGAATTTCAGGAGGTGGAACAGTATTTCATGATAATGGTAACCTGAATTTCACATTTATCTTTAACAGCGTTGAGGGAAAGCAAATAGACTTCAAAAAGTACACCCTTCCGGTGATTGGTTTTTTATCTTCAATAGGTGTAGATGCAAAATTTGAAGGTAAAAATGACCTTAAGGTCGGAGGACTCAAGATATCAGGCAATGCCGAGCATGTCTACAGGAACAGGATACTGCATCATGGTACACTTCTTTTTAACAGTGACCTTGAACTGATGCATGGTGCATTAAGAAAAGACACTTCAAAATATGAAACCAGAGCAGTGAGGTCAAATCCAGCTTCTGTGACTAATCTGTCACCTGTGTTAAAAAATACTGAAAATCATTTTGATACAATTCAAGAGTTCAAATCCCTGATGCTGGATTGGTTTTTGAGAAACAGTCAGGGTTCCGAATTATTTGATCTGTCAGATAAAGAAATTGAGAATATTAAATCACTGGCTGCAACAAAATACAGGACCTGGGAATGGAATTATGCTTATGGTCCGGAATATCAATTTAAGACCAGCTTTAAATATAATAGGACGATCTCTTCCTTCAGTCTTCATGTCAGGGACGGAATTATAATGGAGACTGAAATAAAGGGTTCTTCAGAGCTTGAACTGGCTGTAAAGAAACTTGTCGGGTGCAGACATATGCCTAATGACATTCAGCATGTTCTCGAAAAAGAAAATATCTTTAAAGCCGGATTTGATATTTACGATTTGTTCTAAAAAAATCTCTGTGGATCTCTGTGTCTTCTCTGTGGCCCTCAGTGTAAGTTTTTTTTGTTACACAGAGAGCACAGAGGATTCACAGAGGTACACAGAGTAAAAAAAATTGATTGTTACACGGTATGGATATTCTGAAATCAATAGCAGTCTGGTTTATTGGAATTGTTTACATGCTTCTGTTTTTCCCTGTAACATTTATAATATGGCTCCTTGTACTGCCATTCGACAGGGAAAGGAGAGTCATTCACTGGATCCTGAACTGGCAAAGCCGGATCCTTGTATGGCTTCTGCCTATCTGGAAAATCAGGATTGAAGGTAGGGATAAGGGATTAATTGGCACTCCATTTGTCATCATTTCCAATCATCAGTCAATGCTTGATATTCTCCTGATAAACTGCCTTCGCTACAGGCTCAAATGGATCTCAAAGATCGAAAACATGAAAGTTCCCATGCTGGGGTGGTATCTCAGAATGGCAGGTTACATAGTAATAAACAGGGGAAACACAGAGAGCAAGGAAGAGATGATGGATAAATCATTTCAGTGTCTGAAAGGCGGAACTTCAATAATGATGTTCCCTGAAGGAACAAGGTCGGCCGACTGTGAGATCGGATTTTTCAAGAGAGGCGCTTTTCAGCTGGCCATAAATGCTCAAATACCTATACTTCCTATTGTGCTGGACGGATCAGGGGGTGTGCTTCCCAAGCACGGACTGATCTTCACTACCGGCCACAAAATAAGAATCAAAGTATTTGACCCTGTAAAGCCTGAGTCGTTTAATACGGAAGATCCCGATATTCTATCGCATAATTTCAGTAATTTTATGATTGGAGCCCTTAAAAAATTACGTGACGAAAAATAGGAATGGCGCATAACCTTTCATACCGGAAGATCCTTCACAGGATGGGTTATTATAACTATCAGCGCGGGCTCATATATCATCATCTTGATGAAGAAGGGAGCTGGAACAGCCATCTGAGCAACTGCAGGGATTTTGTTATGAAAGCGATCGATTTTTATAAGCCATCAAAAGTGACTGTTCTGGGAAGTGGCTGGCTGCTCGATCTTCCATTGAAAGAGATGTGTGATGCTGTTGCAGAAATTAATCTTGTCGATATAATTCATCCTCCTGAAGTAAAAGAACAGGCAGGAAAACTTAAAAAAGTTATCCTGCGGGAAGAAGATGTTTCTGGTGGATTGATAACCGAGGTCTGGGAGAAAGGCAGGTGCCGGTCATTCTTTAACAAGCTCAGATCGCTTGATGAAATAAGGATATTTGAATACCAGCCTCAGTTTGATCCTGGTATGATAATTTCGCTTAATATACTTACCCAGCTTGAAAGCCTGCCGCTTGAATTCATCAAAAAGAGATCATTGAAAAATGAGGAAAGCTATTTGTGGTTCAGAAAAGAGGTTCAGTCAAAACATATCTCATTTCTTGAAAACCATAAGTCAGTGCTTATCACCGATATTTCAGAAATTATCACCGACAATTCCGGGGATACCACTGAAATCCCTTCTGTGTTAACAGATCTTCCTGAAGCAAAATTAAAAGTGGAATGGACATGGAATTTTGATCTGAGGAAGTCGGATTTCTATAGAAAGAAATCGGCTTTCAAAGTTATGGCAATGATACTATAATATGAACCAGGAAGATATCAGAAAAACTTACGCTGATCTGAAGGAAAAGAATGAAACTCTTCTTGCAGCATTGAAGAAACAGCATCTGTTCATTTCACTTCTAAGGCTTTTTGTATTCATCACCGGGGTCATATTATCGGTGATCGCATTCAGTCACTCATTAGCCATAGGAATAGTTGTTCTTTTGATCAGCATAATTTTCTTCCTTTATCTTGTAAAAAGGTTTGAAGATTATTCCGGCAAAATAGCTATGGCACAAAACCTGGTCATAGTAAATGACAATGAGATCAATAGCATGGATGGCGATTTATCTGCATTTGACGGCGGATTGGATCTGTATGATGCAAAACATGATTTTTCAGGGGATATTGATCTTTTCGGTGAAGATTCACTCTTCAGATTCCTTAACCGGACAGTTACAGGGTCAGGCAGGTCCCAGCTGGCCGGATGGCTCTCCGAACCATATGATCTGAGGGAAGAGATAACTGAGAGACAGGAAGCTGTAATGGAGCTCGCAGGAAAGCTGGAATGGCGACAACAATTTATGGCTTTCGGGCTTAATAAACCATTGAATGATAAAGAAATTAACAGTCTGCATGAATGGCTGACTGAAAATGATGATTCATACTCTTCTCATCTTTTAAGGATTGCATCATATGGTTTACCTCTAGGGACTATAATTGCACTCTTGTTGGCCATTGCAGGAGGTCTTCCATTTATGATTTTTCTTCTTCTGTATATTTTCAATCTTTTCCTGATAGGTATTTTCCTGAAAAAAAGCAACAGGATACACGCCATGGTTTCACGGAAACAACTTTTCCTTTCATGTTTTGAACAGCTTGTCATTTCTTTTGAAAAAGAGGAATTTAAGTCTGATGTTATGTCTGCCATTCAACAAAAATTATGCGCCGGACAAAACTCTGTGGCATATAAAATAAAGGAGCTTAATAATATAATCAGTGCATTTGACAGCCGGTTGAACCTGTTTGTCGGATTGATTCTCAATGGGGTACTTCTGTGGGACTTTCACTGCATAATGAAGCTTGAAAAATGGAGGAGGTCTGCCGCATCAGGCCTGCCAGTATGGCTGAATCTTCTTGGTAAGGCAGACGGGCTTAACAGCCTTGCAAATTATTCATTTAATAATCCTGATAATTCTTTTCCGGAGGTGGTCAGAACCGGCCCTGTTCTGGAAGCATTCCGGATGAGCCATCCCCTCCTGAAGAAAGAAACCAGGGTCAGCAACGATTTTTCAGTCGGGCAACGCGGACAGGTATTTATAATAACCGGCGCCAATATGGCCGGTAAAAGTACTTTTCTTCGGACAGTTGCTATAAATATGGTTCTGGGCATGACAGGTGCCCCTGTTTGCGCTGAAAAAATGAAGTTAACACCTTTAAAGCTTTTCACAAGTATGCGCACAGTCGATTCTCTCAGCCATAATGAATCATATTTCTACGCGGAGCTTAAAAGGCTTAAAGCCCTTAAGGAAAGGCTTGAAAAAGGTGAAGACATCTTTTTTGTCCTTGACGAGATACTTAAAGGTACAAATTCAACAGATAAAAGTCTTGGCTCAAAACAATTCCTAAGGCGAATTATAAATTTCGGAGGAACAGGTCTTATTGCCACTCACGATATATCACTTGGTGAAATGGAAGTTGAATTCCCCGGAAATGTTGTAAACAAATGTTTTGAGATTGAAATTGACGGTGAAAACATAAGCTTTGACTATCTGCTGCGCGACGGTATTACCCGTAGAATGAATGCTGCCGCTCTGATGAAGCAGATGGGGATCACCTGATTATTACCATTTATTAACAATTTGTGGTCTGCCATATAGCCTGGTATAAAAGTCAATTAATCAGGTAAATATTTTCATTCTGCGCTTTTTCCATTTTTCAGGTGGTTAAAAATCGAGGCAATTGTTGAAAAATTGAAAGGAGAGACCATCCCTAAATAACTATATTTGCGCAAAATTCTTAAAAAATGACAGTTGTCGGATATTCTGAAGAGCATATAAAAACCCTCGAGTGGCGGGAACATATTCGGCTGAGGCCTGGTATGTACATCGGGAAGCTGGGTGACGGATCCTCACAGGATGATGGAATTTATGTACTTCTGAAAGAAGTAATGGATAATGCCGTAGATGAATATATGATGTGTTACGGTAAAAAAATTGATGTAGCGATCAACGGCAATGAAGTAAGGGTTCGCGATTACGGCCGTGGAATTCCGTTGGGAAAGGTGACAGAGGTGGTCTCTAAAATGAACACCGGTGCTAAATACGACTCAAAAGCATTTAAAAAATCTGTGGGATTGAACGGCGTAGGGGTCAAGGCAGTTAATGCTTTATCAAGCAGGTTTATCATCAGGTCGATCAGGGACGGGCAGATAAAGGTGAGCGAATTCGCCCACGGAGTTACAATTAAGGATCCTCCACTGGAGCCCACAACCGAAGAGAACGGTGTTGAAGTTATCTTCCAGCCTGATGAAGCTTTGTTCGGCAATTATTACTATATATCGGAATACGTTGATTCAATGCTGAAAAATTACGTGTACCTGAATGCCGGACTTGTTATCAATTTTAACGGGAACAAATTCATTTCGAGAAACGGACTTGCTGATCTTCTTAATGAAAACATGAACAAAGAGGGACTCTATCCCATTGTACACCTGAACGGAGATGATATCGAGTTGGCGTTTACACATGGATTGACATATGGAGAAGATTATTACAGCTTTGTAAATGGTCAGAATACGACACAGGGTGGATCGCACCTCATTGCCTTCAGGGAAGCATTTGTCAAAACTGTCCGTGATTTTTACAAAAAAGATTATGAGCCGGCTGATATAAGGTCCTCTATAATTGCCGCAATCAGTATTAAGGTTGAGGAACCTATCTTTGAATCGCAGACAAAAACCAAACTTGGATCAAAGGATATGGGTCCCGAAGGGCCGTCGGTCAGGAATTTCATCAGTGAATTCATCAAGAAGCAACTGGATGATTATTTGCATAAAAATCCTGAAACAGCCAGGATACTTCTTCAGAAGATACAGGATTCGGAAAAAGAGAGAAAGGCTATATCTTCAATACAGAAGCTCGCAAGGGACAGAGCAAAAAAGGTTAGCCTTCATAACAAGAAATTGCGCGACTGCAGGATCCATTTCAATACTAACGATCCCAGAAACCTCGATTCCACGCTTTTCATTACGGAAGGGGATTCTGCCAGCGGCTCAATCACAAAATCACGGAATGTTGAAACACAGGCGGTCTTCAGCCTCAGGGGAAAACCACTCAATTCATATGGCCTGACAAAGAAGATAGTCTATGAAAATGAGGAATTTAATCTCCTCCAGTCAGCTTTGAATGTTGAGGATGGTCTTGAAGATCTGAGATATAACAATGTCGTTATAGCAACTGATGCTGATGTTGATGGTATGCATATAAGGCTCCTCCTGTTGACTTTCTTCCTTCAGTTCTTTCCTGACCTTGTCAGAAAAGGGCATGTTTATATCCTTCAGACACCGCTATTCAGAGTAAGGAACAAGAAGGATACCAGATATTGTTATTCACCCGATGAAAAGGCAAAGGCAATCAAAGTGCTGGGACCTTCACCCGAAATAACAAGATTCAAAGGTCTGGGTGAAATCTCTCCTGATGAATTTAAGCACTTTATAGGAAAGGATATCCGGCTTGAACCAGTCAGGATGAAGAAAAACGATGCAATAAACGGGTATCTTGAATTCTATATGGGAAAGAATACTCCCGACAGGCAGGATTTTATTATAGAAAATCTGAGGGTTGAGGAAGATCTTGTGGAGGAAGAAGTTTAAATAGTTTAATTAGTTGCGATTATATTGATGGACGATCAGGATCTTGAACTGGAAAAACCTGAAGGAAAAGATGAACTTACTCCTGGTCCGGCTGCTTTGCACTCTGTTACGGCTTTGTCGGGAATGTACCAGGACTGGTTTCTCGATTATGCTTCATATGTAATTCTCGAGCGTGCCGTACCGCATCTTAACGACGGACTGAAACCGGTTCAACGGCGCATTCTCCACTCGATGAAGAGGATGGATGACGGACGCTACAATAAAGTTGCAAACATCATCGGGCACACCATGCAGTTCCATCCCCATGGCGACGCTTCAATAGGTGATGCCCTGGTTCAGCTCGGACAGAAGGATCTTCTTATCGATACGCAGGGAAACTGGGGTAATGTTCTGACCGGCGATGGCTCCGCAGCTCCGAGGTATATTGAAGCAAGACTGTCAAAATTTGCACTTGAAGTTGTATTCAACCCTAAAACAACTGAATGGAAGCTTTCGTATGATGGCAGGAACAAGGAACCTGTTACACTTCCTGTAAAATTTCCTCTGCTGCTTGCGCAGGGCGGAGAGGGCATAGCCGTGGGACTTGCTTCAAAAATACTTCCTCATAATTTCAACGAAATAATCGATGCTTCAATTGATTATCTGCAGGGGAAAGAGTTTATACTTTATCCGGATTTCCCTACCGGAGGCATGATCGATATCTCAAAATACAATGACGGTCAGCGGGGCGGAGTTGTTAAGGTTAGGGCAAAAATAGAAAAAGTTGATAAGAAAGCCCTTGTAATAACAGAGATACCCTTTGGGAAAACAACTTCGAGCCTTATTGAATCTATTATCAAATCGAGTGAGAAAGGAAAGATCAAAATCCGGAAAATTGATGATAACACCTCGGCAAATGTCGAGATAGTAATCCACCTTATGCCGGGAGTTTCACCCGATAAGACTATAGACGCCCTTTATGCCCTTACTGATTGTGAATATTCAATCTCCCCGAATATCTGCGTTATCACCGGAAGCAAGCCTGCCTTTCTGGGGGCAAGCGATATCCTTCGCTTTACCACCGATAATACAGTTAAGCTACTTACTACAGAACTTGAAATCAGGGAGAATGAACTTCGCGAAGAGTGGCATCTGTCGTCACTTGAAAAAATCTTTATAGAAGAAAGGATATATAGAGATATCGAGGAATGTGAGACATGGGAGTCGGTTATAAAAGCTATCGACGACGGTCTGAAGCCATTTAAAAAGCGATTGCTTAGGGAGGTGACGCGGGAAGATATTATTTCACTTACTGAGATCAAGATCAAGAGGATATCAAAATATGATGCCAAAAAAGCTGATGAACATATTAAAGGCATCGAAGCAGAACTGGAAGAAGTAAAGAATCATCTTAATAATATTATTCCGTTTGCAATAAATTATTTCAGACAGATCAAAAAGAAATACGGAAAAGGTAAAGAGAGGAAGACAGAGATAAGAAGCTTTGACACTATACTTGCAACCAAAGTGGTGGCAAACAATGCCAAACTATATATTAATTACAAGGAGGGCTTTATCGGCACAGGGCTGAAGAAAGACGAATTCGTGTGTGATTGTTCCGATATCGATGACATCATTGTTATCAGAAAGGACGGCGGTTACCTGATCACTAAAGTCGACGATAAGGTTTTCGTGGGGAATGATATAATTTATGCCCAGGTTTTTCTTAAGAATGACGAACGCACGATCTACAACATTGTTTACCAGGACGGGAAAGATGGCCCGCTGTATGTTAAAAGGTGTGCGATTTCAGGAATGACTCGCGATAAGGAATATAACCTGACAAGGGGAACGCCAGGGTCAAAGATAACCTACTTCAGCGCTAATCCAAATGGTGAGGCTGAGGTGATAAGGGTCCATCATAAACCTAAGGCAAGACTCAAAAAACTCATTTTTGAATTTGATTTCGGACAGCTGGCAATAAAGGGAAAGTCCTCAATGGGAAATATCCTTACAAAGAATCCGGTTCATAAGATCGCGCTTAAAGAGAAAGGATTATCAACTCTGGGGGGAAGGAAAATATGGTTCGACGATGCTGTATTCAGACTGAATGTTGACGGCCGGGGATTGTACCTCGGAGAGTTCAGCGCTGATGAAAAAATAATTGTAATCAGCAAGAACGGATATTTCCGGGTTACCGGTTTTGATCTTTCGAATCATTTTGAAGATAATATACTTATTATAGAAAAATTTCGTACAGGCAAGGTCTATTCAGTTATTTATTGGGATGCAGAGCAGAAATTCTATTATGTCAAGAGATTTACAATCGAAGAATCCGAAAAGCCTCTATGTTTCATAAATGAAAATCCGGAGTCGAAGCTTATAAGTATTACTGAAGTTGAATATCCTCGGTTCGAAATACAATTCGGTGGCAAGAATAGAGACCGGGAAAATGAAATTATTGAAGTAGCTGAGTTCATAAATGTAAAGAGTTACAAAGCAAAAGGGAAACGACTTACCAGTTTCATGGTCGACAACATCCAGGAAATTGAGCCGGTTGTTATAAAGGAATCAGCCTCAGAAAAGGAAGATGAAGAGGATGATGAGCTGAAGCATCCCGACAAGAATATAGATCCGGCACAGATGAAACTAGAGCTGTAATGTTCCAGGCCAGCAAAATATTCCTGATAGGATTCATGGGAAGCGGAAAATCCACCGCTGGCAGGAAGCTTGCTTCTAAACTCAATTGGGCATTTATCGACCTTGATGAAATGATACAAAAAATGGAAGGGATGAAGATACCTGACATTTTTTCTTTAAAGGGAGAACCCTATTTCCGTAAACTTGAGGCAAAAGCACTTCAGGAATTGAAGTCTGTAAAGGAGACGGTTATTTCAACTGGCGGAGGTACACCATGTTTCGGTGACAATATGGATTTCATGCTGTCTTCCGGTCTTACAGTTTATATAAGAATGACTCCCTTAAACCTGAAAAAGCGTCTTGAAGGATCAGTTGAAGGACGTCCTTTATTGAAGGAAGTTGACATGAAAGACCTTCAGGAATATATAATTTCAAAACTTGCTGAGCGCGAAAAATGGTATTCCAGGGCGGAAATAGTAATTGATGTTGTCAATAATGATTTGCCGGATTTATTATCACTGATTAAGAAACAGATAAGGTAATGATTATTGAGTTTAATTTCTTAATTTAGGATGTTAAATAAATACTGTCGGGTTTATGCGAAACAGGTTGTATCTTCTCCCTGTTCAGAAAAGGAAAGAAGCACCGGACTTGATTGAATGGGGAAATCTGAAAAGCGAGTATTCGGGGAAAACACTTTTCAAGTCAAATCTCTATTTTCTGGAAAGTGGTGATCTGTCGGTACTTGACGAGATTAAGAACAAATGGTTCTTTGTGGAACTATTAGCTTATTCCGGTACTAAAAAGGATGTAAACCTGTTACCAGCCCTGAAGAAAATCGCAGGTTCGGCAAAATTTGATGAGAGCCTTCGCCAGCAGTCCTCTGAAATTGCAGAAAGAATTGAAGAACATTTTAAAAGGGATCAGGACAACCGGAAAACTGCTTCGACACCTGATGAAAATGTGAAGGCCGAAAACGCAAGGATAATCCTTTCAGGGACCAGATATCCTCAGACTACAGAAATCCTGCGGCTCCTGAGGGACAAATCCCCGGAGCTGAAAAGGCTTGCCCTTTTCCTTATCGGGAAATTCAAAATGACCGATATGATCCAGGAAGTATGTGAATGCCTTACAGTTCAGGGAATTGAAGAGGACGCATATTCGGTTCTTTTGAGTTTTGGAGGAGCTGCCTCGAAAGAGGTCGACAGATATTATCTGAAAGCCTCTGGAAATTTAAGTACGGGGAAAGTACTTCTAAGACTTTTGTCAAAGATTAGCCCTTCAGAAGATATGTCTTTTATTGTTGAACGGCTCTTGTCAAATTCAAGGCTGATCAAGGAAATGTGTCTGAAAACCCTCATAAATACAGGTTATAAGGTAAAAGAAAATGAAAAGGAGAAGCTTAAAAAGAACATATTCGAAACTTTCAGTACAATTACCTGGATAATCACAGCTCAGGTTTCCCTGAAAAACAATAACAAGGGTTTTCTTTCATCAGAAATGGATAAGGAATACTACAGGTGGAAGGATTATCTTCAGAGTCTTCTGTTCCTCACTTATGGGGATAAAGTGTCGGAAGCTGACAGCGAGACAACAAAAGATAGATATGAATACAGTAATTCTATTCCTGAAATAGCTGGAATTATTTTCGGAATCGATCCGGAAAAGGATACTGAAAATATTTCAGATCAGGGGTATTACAAAAAGAAGCTGAAAAAACTTCAGCGTTATTTTCCTCTTGAGGTTCCCTCTTTGAAAAGCCTGCTTGAAGATATTATTAACTGCGACTACAACCTTTTAAGTGTGTGGACCAAGGCATGTGCACTCAGAACTTTTTCGGAGATAGGGGATGAAGAGCTTGGTGAATCGGTTGTCGCTCTTCTCTTCAGCCCTGAAGGATTACTTCGTGAAGAAGCAGCACGGCTTATGGCACGATCAGGCCTGGAGCTATACAAAACCACTTCGGAAAGAATCCCGGAGGCCACCAGGAAGCAGCTTGACAGAATAGTCAAGGGTGAAATAACCGAAAGAGAACTTGTTTTTGAAAAAGTAAGGTTTCTGGCTTCGTGCTTCCCGGAGATAAAAGAAGATGAATTGCTTTTCCTGTCAGATAAAATGTCATTTGCAAGGAATGATGAAAAGGGAATTTATTCACAACCATGCAATACAATAGCATGGTCGTTCTCCTCTGAAAAAAGTGACCCCGAGATCTTTGTTAATCTAGGAGATATAACCGATCCCGGCAAAATCGTCAGGGACATGAGAATGAACAGTTATTTCAATTATGTTTTGTCTTTGAACACAATCAGAGATTTTAACTTTCAATATCCTGAAAGTTCATACGGGATTTTTAAGTACCTTGATAAAAGCAAAGAGTAATTCCCTTAATATATGGTTCCTGTAAAATTGAAAGAAGAAAAATTCAGCCCGTTTCCGGGATTGCGGCCATTTGCCCCGGATGAGAGTGAATATTTTTTCGGACGGGAAAATGAAAGCGAAGTTATTGCCGCAAAGCTTCTGAGAAACAGATTTATTGCAGTTACCGGAGCATCCGGAAGCGGAAAATCTTCACTTGTAGTTTGTGGGTTGCTTCCGATAATAAGAGGACTCGCTGCAAAAGGAGAAGGGACATGGCGAATCCTTTCAATGAGACCTGGCAATGATCCGTTTGGAAACCTTGCCGATACATTTGCCAGGAATATTTTTGGCGCTGAACACCATAAAGAGTTCAGAGACGATATTCTGAATCTTATCAAAGAGGGGACTGAAGGTATTGCTGGAGTTATGAGGAAACATTCAGCCAGAATAAACAGCAAAGTTCTTTTGTTCATCGATCAGTTTGAAGAATTGTACTGGCGCATATCAACAGGGTCAGGAACAGGATCCCGATCTGAGATAACAGGGTTTATCAACCTTCTTACTAATGCAATCACCCATGTCAATCCTGATTTTTACCTTGTAATAGCCCTCAGATCCGATTTGTTAACAGAATGTGCTTATTACAGAAATTTCACAAATCTCATTAATAACAGCAACTTCCTTGTTTCAAAGATGAACAGGGAATGCATCAGGGACGCGATTGCTGGACCAGTAAGAAATGCAGGTGCAGAGATTGATCCCGATCTCGTTGAACTGCTTGTCGGCGAAATGAATGACCGTACCGATCAGCTTCCTGTTCTGCAGCATTCCTTAATGAGGACCTGGATGCACTGGAGAGAGCTTGATGAGCCTGAAAGACCTTTAGATTTTTCGGATTACTTTTCCATTGGAACAATGAGGGATGCCATCTCACGACATGCCGATGAGATTTACGAAAAACTCGATCCTGACAGTAAAAAGATCTGTGAGAGACTTTTTAAAGTCATTACCGGGAAAGGATCTGACAACAAAGGCGTGAGTTATCCATCAATTTTTAAGGATTTAAGATCAGCCCTCAGGTGCAATGCCGATGAATTGATTGAGGTTATTGAAAAATTCCGAAATCCTTCAATATCAATACTTACTCCACATTATTCAGTCAGGCTGAATGAAGAATCAATCATTGATATCTCCCATGAAAGTCTGATCCATCTCTGGGAACGCCTTAAAAAATGGGTTGAGGAGGAATCATCATCTGTTCAGATGTATCTACGCCTTTCAGAAGCTTCAGCATTATACCAGCAGGGGAAAAAAGGGCTCCTGAAACAACCCGAGCTTCAACTTGCCATCAAATGGCGCGAAGAAAACAAACCGACCATCTGGTGGGCTCAGAAATTTAATCCTGCCTTTGAAAGGGCAATGGTTTACCTTCGTACAAGTGAAAAGGAGTTCAATGAAATTGAAGAGAGGAAGATAAGACATAACAAAAGGAGACTAAGAAGAATAAAGATCATCTCATCAATATTTGGCGGAATTGCGATCGTTGCTGCTCTTGTTACTGTTGTTGCATTTGTCTCAAAACTATCAGCAGATAACCGTCGCAGAATTGCGGAAAATCAAAAAGAAGATATAGCAGCACAGAAAAATGCATCGGATCAATACGCTTCAGTGGTTTTGAAAAAATCAATTCTTTCTGATTCAGCTGCATTAGCAGCCTCACGCAGGGAGCAAATGGAGAAAATTCTCAGATTGAATGCAGAAAATCAGATTCTACTTAGTAAGGAGGAAATTGATGAAGCAAGAAAACAATCTGAATCTGCAATTCAGGTTAGTCTTCTTGCAAATATGAATGCAGATTCAGCGATCCGATTGAAAAATGAAACACATAGACTTAGAATGGTTACTGTTGCAAAATCGATGGCTCTAAGGTCTCTTCAGGTTCCGGAGCAGAATGATCTTCAGGCTCTTTTGGCTTATCAGGGTTATCTGTTCAATAAAAAGAACAACGGAAATAAAAATGATGCTGATATTTACGCAGGCCTTTACTTTCTGGCAAAACAGAAGGGCAGCAGTAAAATCAAATCTTTCACTGGCTTTGACAGCCCGGTGAAGAGCATTGCATTTGTTCCGGGCAAAAATGAGTTTTTTACGTCTGATTCCCATGGCAAGGTTCTTAAATGGGATCTTGAGAGTAAGGAACAGAGTTTCAGGATCATTTATTCCGGGAATGAGGTTATTGAAGTTATGGCCCTCAGTCCCGGATCTGACTTGCTGGCTTGTGGGTTTTCGAACAGTGGAATTAAAATGATCCCTGTTTCCGGCAGCGAACAGGGATATGAGCTGAAAGGACATTCCGGAAAGATCAAATCACTGGTCTTCTCATATGACGGGAAGTTCCTTTATTCAGCTGCAATCGACGGCAAAGTGATTAAGTGGGATCTTTCCGCGAAGACTTCCATTGATATTTCAACTGATATGATGCAAATTACATCAATTGATCTTTCCTCAAACAACAGATATCTTGCAGGAATAAGTGATCAGGGAAAAGGGCTTATATGGAATCCGGAACAGAGTTCTGACAAGTTCAGGATAGAACCTCTGGGGAAAAAAATAAGCAACATAAGGTTCAAACCTGGTGAAAATAAGATTGCAGTGGGATATGATAATGGTACAGTTGAATTATGGGATACTGAGGGCAGAAAGAAAATTTCTGAATTCAGGGCTCATGAGGGTGAAATAAACGATATACGGTTCAATGGCAGGCTATCGCAGATGGCTACGGCCGGTATCGACGGAACACTGAAGCTCTGGGATACTGATGACCTGTTGAGTCCTCCCGTCACTTTCACAAATAAAGAGGATCTTGTGATTGCATTTGAATTCAGTCCTGATGGTGAGGTGATCCTTTCAGGCAGTTCCGGGAGCCAGCCTAAACTTACTGCACGTCCCGCCTTTGTTGATTCTTTTGCCGCCGACGGTTGCTCATATGTTACCAGAAATTTCACCCCCCAGGAGTGGATAGCTTATGTTGGCAAGGATATTACCTACGAAAAAACCTGCTCAGGAGCTGATTATAATATTAAGATCAAGGAGATAAGGTAGAAATCATGTACTCACCCCCAAACCCCCTCTCTGCTTTGCAAAGAGGGGGTTTTAACATGCAGTATACTAGTAAGTTCCCCCTCTTTACACAGTAGAGAGGGGGAATAAAAGGGGGTGAGTACATGTGATAAAAGAGAGGGGGATGCGGGTGAGTACATGAGATATAGAAGAGGATATTGGGTAAGTACAAGGTGACCCATTAACAACTTTAATCTTCTGTAAGAGCTATTCTAAAAATTAGCTATTTTTGCTCCCTGTAATATCTACAGTATATGAAAAATAAAAAAACACTCCTGATGATACTCGATGGCTGGGGAATCGGTGACGGTTCTGTTGCAGATGTAATAAGCCGCGTTCCAACCCCTAACCTTACTTATTTTAGGAACAATTACCCGAATTCACGGCTTCATGCATCAGGTGAAGACGTGGGGTTACCTGATGGTCAGATGGGGAATTCAGAAGTGGGACATCTGAATATCGGTGCAGGCCGTGTGATCTACCAGGATCTGGTAAAAATAAATTTAGAATGCAAGACAGGGGATATTCGGAAAAACGTCATCCTGACTGACGCATTTTCCTATGCACGGGATAATGACAGCCAGGTCCATTTCTTCGGCCTTCTTTCCGACGGGGGAGTTCATTCTCTCGATAAACATCTCTATTCGTTATGCGATATGACAATGGCTTATGGACTGAAAAAAGTCTTTATACACGGTTTCGGTGATGGCCGTGATACAGATCCAAGGAGCGGAATCGGATATATGAGAAGTCTGCTGAAACATTTGAAGATATCTAACGGCAAGGTAGCCTCTTTTATAGGAAGATATTATGCAATGGACCGTGATAAGCGTTGGGAGCGCGTAAAGGAAGCCTATGATCTGATAGTTAATGGAATAGGAACCCCGGCAACAGATATTATTGATGCTTTACAGAAGTCGTATGATGATGGCATTACTGATGAATTCATGAAACCGATCGTGATTGTTGACTCAAAGGGCGAAGCTATTGGAAAGTTAAAACCAGGCGATGTGGTAGTTTTCTTCAACTTCCGGAACGACAGGGCAAAGGAGCTTACAATAGCACTTACACAGAAAGACATGCCGGAGTTCGGCATGGAAACCATGCCCCTTCACTATTGCACCATGACACCTTATGATGCCACATTTAAGGGACTTCATATTATTTATCCCAAGGATAATGCCGACAATACAATAGGAGAGGTATTGGCACATGCAGGAAAGACACAACTCAGGATCGCGGAGACTGAGAAATATGCTCATGTCACATTCTTCTTTTCAGGAGGCCGTGAGGAAGTATTTAAAAATGAAGACAGGATAATGGTTCCTTCGCCCAAAGTGGCAACCTACGACCTTCAGCCGGAAATGAGCGCTTATGGAGTAAGAGATGCTGTGATAAAAGCCATTAACTCAGAGAAGTATGATTTTATTTGTCTCAACTTTGCTAATGGTGATATGGTGGGACATACCGGAGTATATGAAGCAATTGAAAAAGCTGTAGCCACTGTTGATGAATGTGCAGGAGCAGTTGCCAATGCAGCAAAAAACAAAGGTTACGATATTCTCATTATAGCCGATCACGGGAATGCGGATAAGGCTGTGAATGAAGACGGTACGCCAAATACGGCACACTCTCTCAATCCTGTTCCAAGTATTCTGATCAGCAACGATTATAAATCAATCAAAGAGGGTATCCTTGCTGATGTTGCCCCCACTCTGCTTGCAATAATGGGGATTCCGATTCCTAAAGAGATGACTGGAAAAGTTTTAGTTTAAGGTTCAACTCTGTGTAGCTCTGTGATCCTCTGTGTAACTCTGTGTAAGTTCTTAAATTTCTTTTTGTTTCACAGAGATCCAATGAGCCGAATCCCCGGTACCCCATCTACCAGGAGAGAAGGGTGATTAAGTGCTATTTATAATTAATGTTTTAAGTCCTTGCCGCAACTGGGAATGGATTTAGGGATACAGATACGAGCACTGGTTCGCCAGCGGTTCAGAGTGATGAAAGATGTCACCCGGACAAAAGCAAGGGTAAGATCTCTTCTCTTTCAGTTTAATATCAGTGTGCCTGATCTGTTTACTCTTGGCCAGGCCAGGAGTTGGTCTAAGGTATATATAAACTGGCTGAAGGAACTTCAAATAGAACAAGAAAGCCTTAAACAGACTCTTGATAATTACATTCGTATAGGAGAGCTGCAAAGGAATGAATTATTATCCGTTAACAGGCAGGTCAGAATATTATCTCAGAATGATACCTACAGGAACAATTATAACCTTTTGATCAGTATCCCTGGTATTGGATTTTTGACAGCCATGACTTTTTTAGCTCAGATAGGCGATATAAGACGGTTTGAAAGGCTTGATGATCTTTGCGATTATATAGGACTGGTACCAATGATGCACGGTTCAGGAGATAAAATGTACACTGGGAAACTAATAAACCGAGGCAGAAAGGAACTCAAGATCATGATTATTGAAGCAGCATGGGAGGCAGTAAGATTAGACCCTGCCATGATGGCGAGGTTCAATGAACTGGCCAGGAGAATGAATAAGAACAAGGCAATTATCAGGATAGCACGAAAGCTGGTAAGCAGGATGCGTTTTGTACTTATGGCTCAGGAACCATATACATTGGGGATTACTGAATAAAATTGTAATTTTATAATAACCTTGAAAATCTGGATGGGGGAACATACGCTGTTGTGGAATTGCAGCGCCCAGAAATGGAAAGACTGCTTCACGGAGTTTGCGTCCCCCTTCCTTTTTAATATGAAAAGTACATTGCAGCAAAATGACTGACTGCTTATAGAAGATTGATTAAAAAGGATTATTATAAAAATAATAGCTGAATAGCAAAAAGAGAGAGATTGCTTTTTCTCTCCAGATGCAAAAAACTACAAATCAAGAACCCGTCAAGGCTATAGTAAACTTGCTACGCTGCGGCCTTGACAGAACCTTGATTTGTAAGTAAATCAGGCATCTAAGAGAGAAAAAGCGGAAAAATGAAAAATTCTGGCTCTATAATTTGTTTTTCAACATAGAAGATCCACAGAGATTAAATCCATTGTAACAATCCTATGCTCAGAATTGGCGATACAATTTTCAGTTTCGATATTCTCGAAAAGAAATTCATCTGCGACCTGCCTCGCTGCTTTGGCAACTGCTGCCGGTATGGTGATTCAGGCGCTCCGTTATCAGATGAGGAGGTTGACACCCTGAAAGAAATATGGCCCGAAGTGAAACCATACCTCCGGCAAGAAGGTATTGAGGTAATTGAGAATAAAGGGACAAGTGTTAAGGATTTTGAAAATGACAGCGTTACACCTTTAGTCGGAAATGAGGAATGTGCTTATGCCATTCTGGATAATGATGTCTTTATGTGCGGGATTGAAAAGGCCTTTTCTGATGGAAATATCCAATTTCAGAAACCTGTTTCATGTCATCTGTTCCCTGCCAGAATAAAACAGTATTCAGGGTTCAGGGCGGTTAATTACCAGGAACTTTCGATCTGCCATTCGGCAGTCGGACGCGGAAAGGCAGAAGGTGTATATGTTTATGAGTTTCTTAAAGTTCCGTTAATAAGGGCATTAGGGGAAGAGACTTATAATGAGTTGTGCATTGCTGCAAAAGAACTTAGAAGAAATCCAGGAATATTTAACCACTGAGTTACACAGCCTGCCCCGATCTATCGGGGGAGTCAGGACGGAGTTTCTCCGCTAGCGCGGATCTGTGATCCGGGCTTATTGTTTTAAAATGGCACGGATTGCACTTCACTTCGTTCCGCTAAATCCGCGCCAGCAATGATTAAGACGGGTAAAAACAATGTAATTACAATGTAATTACGTGGTAATATTGAAAGTAAGCCCCTTCCCCGGCCTTCCCCCATGGGGGAAGGAGTGATTAGCTTTTCTTAGTTTAGAGAAATGAGTTAGCGATTAACATTTAAATAAGTTTTGTTTTTTAATATCTTACCCCCGTCCCAGCCTTTCCCCCCTGGGGGAAACAGGAAAGGGGGTAAAAACCTCCCAAAAATTACTTTATACATGACCACAATCAAAACCTACATCGACAACAACAGGGAAAGATTCCTTGAAGAGCTGTTTGACCTGATGCGGATCCCATCCGTAAGCGCAAAAGAAGAAAACAAACCGGATATGCTGCGGGCTGCAGAATTGTTAAAAACATACCTTGAAAAAGCTGGCGCTGCCAGAACAGAGATATTCCCCACCGCTGGGAATCCTGTCATTTATGGAGAGAAGCTTGTTTCGAAAGAATTGCCAACGGTCCTTGTTTACGGCCATTATGATGTTCAGCCGGCTGAACCTTTCGAAATGTGGGAAACACCTCCTTTTCAGCCTTTAATCAGGGATGGAAAAATTTGGGGAAGAGGTGCTGATGATGATAAA
Organism: uncultured Bacteroidales bacterium; assembly: GCA_963701745.1. Taxonomy (GTDB): domain Bacteria; phylum Bacteroidota; class Bacteroidia; order Bacteroidales; family VadinHA17; genus LD21. The sequence continues at coordinate 477,223 of CAVPBE010000001.1, forward strand.
GGACAATTATTCATGCACATTAAAGCTTTTGAATTCATGAATGATACAGGGACTCTTCCCTGCAATGTGAAATTCATGATTGAAGGAGAGGAAGAGACAGGTTCCGTCAATCTCGAGAAATTCTGCAGCGACAATAAAACGATGCTTGCTTCCGATGTCATCCTGATCTCGGATACAACCATGATATCTTCCGACCTGCCTTCAATCACCTCCGGTCTGAGAGGACTATCATACATGCAGGTTGAGGTAACCGGGCCAAATCGTGACCTTCATTCCGGACTCTATGGAGGAGCGGTGGTCAATCCATGCAACACATTATGCCGGATGATTTCATCACTAAAGGACGAAAACGATCATATAACAATTCCGGGCTTTTATGATAATGTCATTGAGTGCAGCAGTAAAGAACGGGCAGAAATGGCAAAACGGCCTTTTGACAGGGAAAAATTCATGAGATCGGTTGGAGTTAATGACCTTGCTGGAGAAAATGGATATTCCGACACCGAACGTATTGGGATAAGACCGACACTCGATATAAACGGTATATGGGGAGGCTTTACCGGCGAAGGGACAAAAACGATATTGCCTTCAAAAGCCTATGCAAAGATATCAATGAGGCTTGTTCCTGACCAGAATGCTGAAAAGATAGCCAAACTGTTTGAAAATCATTTTATTGCCATTGCACCTCCAGGAGTAAAGGTAAAAGTTGAGTATCTGCATGGCGGCGAGGCTTATGTCAGCCCTCTTGATACAGCTGAATACCAGGCTGCTTCGATGGCAGTTCAGGAAACATTCGGAATAAAGCCTATACCGGTCCGGAGCGGTGGGAGCATTCCCATAGTGGCTGCTTTTGAAAGAGTTCTGGGAATTAAATCTATTCTCATGGGATTTGGGCTTGAATCAGATTCGATACACTCTCCGAATGAAAATTATCCTCTTTATAATTTTTTCAAAGGAATTGAGACCATTCCCTTATATTATAGCAATTATGCGAGGTTAAAGAACAAACACTAATAGAGATCCTTTAAAACCTTATTAATCCGCACCAGCGACAACAACTCACATAAAACTCCGTGTTACAGTGTTTAAACCTTTTGTATGCTTCGGTCTCCATAATATAAAAAAACCGTGCTTTTTTGTTAATAAAAAAAAACAGATAACTTTGGTATGTTAAATTCAAACCTAAAACTATTTCTTATGAAGAAACAATTGTTTTTGATTGTTTTGTTTGTGTTTGTGGGTGGTTACACACTGCTGGCACAAACAAAAGTCATTACTGGTACGGTGTCTTCTTCTATTTCAGGGGAAGGACCTATACCAGGTGTAACTATAGTGGTTAAGGGTACCACAATTGGGACTACCACCGATATAAATGGTAAATACAGCCTTACTGTACCCTCTAATGCCACGACTCTGATTTTTTCCTATATAGGGATGAAAAGTCAGGAGGTTGTAATAGGAGGTCGGTCTGTAATTAATGGAGTTATGGAGTCGGACATTCTGGGTCTCGATGAGGTTGTGGTTACGGCTCTTGGCATCACGAGGCAGAAGAAAGCCCTGGGTTATTCAGTGAGCGATGTTAAAGGTGAAGCCCTGGCAAACACAAGGGAGACGAACATCGTAAATGCGCTTCAGGGTCTTGCCCCCGGGGTTAATATCACAAGGGCATCATCATCTGTAGGTTCATCATCACAGATTCTTATCAGGGGTATCAAGTCATTTGGTGACAACCAGCCTCTGTGGGTAGTCGACGGCACCCCTATCTCCAACTCTGCAACAGGTGCAGGCCAGTATGGTGGTGTTGACTTTGGTAACAATGCCTCTGACATTGATCCTGAAAACATCGAATCAATTTCAATCCTTAAAGGTGCCAATGCTGCTGCTCTTTATGGCAGCCGTGCCCGAAACGGAGTTGTACTTGTTACAACCAAAAAAGGCAAAGCCGGACAGGTGAAAGTCAGCTTCAGTAACAGTACTGCATTTGACCAGATTGCTTATCTTCCGACATATCAGAACTTATATGGGCAGGGTTCCGGAGGAAGTGAATTTAACTTTAATCAAAGGATATCCGATCCGGCAGACGATGCTTATGGCATGGATTACCAGACATTCTGTGAGACATATGCCTTTAACTATGTTGACGGAACTGGTGGCGGTATCTTCGACGGTTATGATGAGTCATGGGGACCAAGGATGGACAAAGGACTTCTTCTCCCGCAGTTTAATTCCCCTTATGATGAAGGAACCGGACTTTACCAGGCAACACCCTGGATATCTCATCCTGATAATGTTCGCTCATTTTTTAAAACCGGCATTACCTCAACTACAAGCGTTTCACTCGAGGGCGGTAATGATTTTCTAACAGGTCGTATGGGCGTTTCAAAACAGATTGAAAGAGGTGTAATTCCAAATACGGATCAGGACAGAAACCAGGTGAATCTCTCGACAACTGCCAAGATCAGTAAAAGAATTGAAGCTGTTGCCAACCTGAATTATGTTCTTACAACCAATAAGAACCTCCCCGGACAGGGCTATGATGAAAATAATGTAATGCAGTCTATCGGTGGATGGTTTGGTCGCCAGGTGGATATGCAGAGTATTAAAGACAATTGGGAAACATTGATGCCAAATGGTATGCCATACAACTGGAACAGCAATTATCATAACAGTCCCTACTGGACCGTTTATAAGAATACTTCAACTCGTAAAAGAGAGAGAATCTACGGCAACCTTGCGCTTACATATAAGCTCACTGACTGGCTTAGTCTGGTTGGACGTTATGGCGTTGACTATTACAATGAGTTCCGTAAATCAATATTCTTCGAAGGCTCTCAGGAAAGCTATCCTGGTAACGGAGGTAATTTCAACCAGAGCAATCGTGATAATAAAGAAATCAACGCTGATATCTTCCTGAATTTCCAGAAAGATTTCGGAGCATCAATACAGTTAAGTGGAAACGTAGGGGCCAACTTCCGCAGGGTAGATTATAACTATGATTATATGGCCGCTCCTCAGCTTACTGTTCCAAACTGGTTCGATATTGCCAATGCCAAGGGAACTCCTTCTCTCGATATGTATAAGTCAGAATATGAATCAAACAGTGTATTCGGTTCTTTGAACCTGGGTTTCAAGAACCAGGTATTCCTTGACCTGACAGCTCGTAATGACTGGAGCTCAACTCTCCCGCCATCTAACTGGAGCTTTTTCTACCCATCAGCATCTCTGGGGTGGATCTTTACTGAAACCTTCGGGTTGGGCAAGTCATTTCTTTCCTATGGTAAAGTCCGTGCCAGTTATGCGATTGTTGGTAGTGATACTTCACCCTACCAGCTTTATCCTACATATGGCGCAGTAACACCAGCCTATAACGGTATAACAATGTTTGACTATCCTAATAGGATATCCCCCTCGGATCTTCAGCCTGAAAAAACTGCATCTATGGAATTCGGTGGAGAGCTGAAGTTCTTTAATAACAGATTTGGTATTGATCTCTCATACTTTGACATGGTCACTACCAACCAGATTATGTCAGTTAACGTATCAACATCGAGCGGCTTTGTTACAAAAGCAATTAATGCCGGTGAGATTGAAACCAGTGGTTTTGAGGTTGCGCTGAATGCCGAAATAATCAGGAAAAATGATTTTACATGGAATGCTGTTGTTAACTGGACAAAAACAAAAACTCAGGTTAATACTCTTGCCGAAGGAGTTACAAGCTATGTTCTTAACAATGGCTGGTCTCCAACCACCATTGAAGCACGACCGGGTGAACCCTTCGGCCAGATATATGGTATTGCTTATGAAAGAGATGAACAGGGCAACAGACTTGTAGAAGATGGTTACTTCATTGCTGGCACAACTCCGGTTGTGTGCGGAAACACTCAGCCTGACTGGATAGGGAGCTTGAATAACATGTTCAGATATAAGAAATTCAGCGCAAACGTCCTTATCGATACCAAGTGGGGAGGAGATCTCTACTCAGTGACAAAATGGTTTGGTGATTACTCAGGTGTAACTGAAGCTACAGTAAAAAACAATCTTCGTGAAACCGGTTCCATCGCCGATGGTATAGACGTTAATACTGATCAGAAAAACACAGTGGCTGTAGAACCAGAGTACTATTTCGGAGATTACTGGGGTAAAACAGAACCTGCTGTCATCGACGGTACTTATGTCAAACTCCGTGAGATAAGCATCGGATATGATATTAGACTAAAAGGATTCGTCAAGCTCCTAAATATTGGCCTGTATGGAAGAAACCTTGCAGTTCTTTATCGTGATCCGAGCAATGACATAAGGATTGATCCTGAAGCTGCCTATGGTACCGGAACCAATGCAGTGGGAGTAGAACAGTACACTTTCCCTGCAGTTCGTACAACGGGATTTAAGTTGAGAGTTGACTTTTAAGTAGTAATCTTAAAAAGAATTGAAAATGAAAAAAATAAAATTAATAGGGGTATTCTTCATCTCTCTCCTGATACTTGGAAGTTGTACCAAAGGTTGGGAAGAAATGAACGTTGATCCAAACAATACAGGTGATGCTCCGGCTGAGAATAGCCTGATCAATACCGAGCGAGCTATATCTGTAACATTCACTGACATGTGGTGGACAGGCAACAATACTTGTTCTTATGTAAATCAAATAGCAAAGATCCAGTATATTGATGAGAACAGATACCAGGAACGTGACGGTATTATTGAGCGCTGGGGTACTCTCATGGGTTACCAGGTTGAGCTTGACAAGATCATTGCAAAAGCTCAAACGCAGGAGAACCCTGCTATGGAAGGTGTGGCTCTTACTATTAAGGCAATGCTGTGGCAGATTATGACTGACACCTGGGGTGCAATACCATTTACTGAAGGTGCCAGGGGCGAAGAAGGTATACTTCAGCCTGCATATGACAGCCAGCAGACTGTTTACACAGGTATTCTGGCTATGCTTGAGACGGCTAACACTAAACTGACTGAAGGTGGTACAATCAAGAATGATATCTGGAATAATAACAGTGTTGCTCTCTGGCGTAAATTTGCCAACTCACTTCACATGAGAGTAGCAATACGTATTTCAAACGTCAATCCTACAGGTGCAAAAGCTGAACTTCAGAAGATCCTTGTTACCAGTCCTGCAACTTATCCTATCCTTTCATCAAATGCTGATCAGATAAGCCATGAATGGACAGGTACCAGTCCCTATTGGGAGCAGTTCTATGCTGATTCAAGATCACGCGACGACCATGGCATGTGTAAAACATTCATTGATGCACTCCTGGCTACCAATGACCCGAGGATAGGTGAATTTGCCTATCCTGCAACTTCTGACGGACAGTATCGCGGTGTTGTTGCTGGTATGACCAATGCACAACAGAGCTCAATACCTATAAATACTGTAAGCAGGATAGGTTTTCGTTACCGTAAAAATCCTGCCGGATCGGCATATTACATGCGTTATGCAGAGGTTGAGTTCATTAAAGCTGAAGCTTACCTCCGTGCTGATCTGCTCAATGATCCCGCAAAAGCCCAGACTGCTTATGTAGCTGGTGTAACTGCATCTTGTGAGGAGCATGGTGTTACAACCGGAAACACAACTACTTACCTTGCTGGCACAAATGTTGGATGGGGTCTTACCGGTTCCTGGGGTTACAGCAATCTTCAGAAGATATACTACCAGAAGTGGGTATCACTCTTCAAACAGGGTCATGAGGCATGGGCTGAAATCCGTCGCACTGACACTCCTCTGGTGGGGATAGCTCCTGGTGCTGTACCAGCTTCAATAGTTACATCTCATAACAGGCCTCCTTTCCGCTGGCCGTATCCGACAAGTGAGTACACTCTTAATAAGACTGTGGTGGAAGCTGCTGATGACGGTATTGTCGACCGTTTCTGGGGAGCCAAGATGTGGTGGGATACCAGGACGGGAGTTAACTAGAGTATTTTTTATAAGACGATATAAAAGAGACACAAATGACTGTGTCTCTTTTATTTTACCTAACTTTATAGGGTACGATTATTGTACTGAAGAGTTTATTAATTTGATCAAATTGTTTTTAAATAATGTTATATAAATAATTTAAAATGAAAACACGAAACTGTTTGTAGGGATAGTTATACTGACTTTGATGGTGAATATAATGTATGCACAGAACACCTGCAAAGTGCTGAATCCAAGAATAAGCGATACCTATACAGGATCATGTAAACAGGGACTTGCCGACGGGAAGGGAGAAGCAGCTGGAGTTGATAAATATACAGGTGAATTCAAAAAGGGGCTACCTGATGGCACGGGTACCTATTTATGGCAGACAGGGGAAAAGTATGAAGGCTCCTGGAAGAAAGGCTTGCGGGATGGCGAGGGAATCTATACATTTAAATCAGATGGTAAAGATACTCTCCTGACAGGGATATGGAAGGAAGATAAATATTCAGGAAAGCGGGAAGCAGCTCCTTATGTTGTTCAGTATCGGAATAATGTAACCAGGATTTCCTGTGTGAGAATGGGTGAAACCCCCTATGTTGTATATAAGTTTTCCCGCGCTGGAGGTTCAATGGACGACATAAGTAATCTTTTGATGCAGGGAAGCTCGGGTGATGAAAATACTTCACGGAATTTCACAGGTTTTGAACAGGTTACATTTCCTTTTACAGGCAAAATAAAGTTCACCGCACCCAATACACTGCACACCTCAACAATCGACTGTGAGCTCAGTTACCAGATCAATCAGTCTGGGTCATGGGTTGTGACGATATATTATTGACATTACCAGTCTGCGCTTTTCAGACCTGACCCGGTAGCATCCCAGATTAAGCATTTTCAGATTCATCAGGGATTTATTAAAGTTTTCTAATTAATCCACAAAATTGATATGCAGGATAAGCTTTAATAATGAAATTCTTTAAAAAATAGGTCCATATTTTGTTTTTTTAAAAAAACCGGTATCTTTGGCAGGTTAAATTCAAACCTAAAACTAATTTCGTATGAAGAAACTATTACTGCTGATTGTATTGTTTGTGTTTGTGGGCGTTTCAACCCTATTGGCACAAACAAGAGTCATTACAGGTACGGTTACCTCTGCTGTAGAAGGGGAGGGAGCGATTCCCGGGGTAACTGTTCAGGTTAAGGGGACCACTGTCGGTTCTCTAACTGATCTTAATGGAAAATATTCGGTTACAGTACCAACAACAGCCCAGACACTTGTATTCTCATATGTGGGAATGACTACAAAGGAGGTTCCCATTGCAGGCCAGGCTGTCATCAACGTAGCCCTGGAATCCAGCCTTATCGGATTACAGGAAGTTGTTGTAACCAGTGGTTATGGCATTAAAAGGGCCCCAAAAGGTTCTGTTGCTCTGGAACAGGTCGTTTCAGGCGATAAACTTAGCGAGGTACGTCAGGTAAACGTTAACAACGCACTTGCAGGTAAAGTTGCCGGTATCCAGTTCCAGGGCCAGTCTGCCGCTAAACTTGGCAGCACAGGCAAGATACGTCTTCGTGGTGAAAGCGGCTTTGGTACAGGGAATGATGGTGTTCTTTATGTGGTGGATGGAACAATCCTGACAAACTCAAGCGACCTTAACATGGACGACATTGAGGACGTCAGTATTCTCTCAGGCCCGAGCGCTTCAGCTATCCTTGGATCTCAGGGAGCTAACGGAGCAATAATCATTACAACCAAGAAAGCCAAGACAAGCGCCGGAAAATCAATGGGAGTTGAGGTTAACACTGGTGTACTTGCTTCGTCGGTTTACATACTTCCGAACTATCAGAATGATTACGCCGGAGGTGGTTCATACGATCTTATCAAATACAATTGGAGCCCAGGCCAGCCTGACGAGTGGAAGGCTCTTGACGGTAAGTACTATCATGATTATTCTGACGATGCAAGCTGGGGACCGAGAATGGCAGGCCAGGAATATATTCCATGGTATTCATGGTATCCAGGGTCAAAGTATACAGGCACCACTGCGCGCCTGAATCCACAGCCAAGTAACGCCAGAGACTTTTACGGAACGGGTGTTACGCTTAATAACAGTGTTGCCTTTTCGAAAATTGCCGAAGGGTTCAATATCCGCGCCTCTGTCGGAAGTGTTAATGTGAAAGGATTGCTTCCGGGAACCGGTCTTGATAAAACTAATTTCTCAGTGAAGACGTCTTATGACATTACAAAAAGACTGACTTTTGGTGCTAATGTCAATTTCTTCAATACTAGAACTGATGGTGAGTTTGATGACGGATATTCAAACCAGTCAACCGGTTCTTTCAACCAGTGGTTCCACAGAGACCTTGATATGAACGTAATGAAGGAACTGAAGGACCTGAGAACACCCGATGGTGTATGGTCAAGCTGGAACCATAACAATCCGACTGTCTATGATCCGACAAATACAAAGAACTTTTATGCCGGCAACTACTGGTATAATTTCTATAAATGGTTCGACCTTGTTTCCAATATTACCAAATCAGCCCGTCTCTTCGGCGATGTTTCACTTAATTATAAAATAACAGAAGGGCTGTCAGCAAAGGTAACATACCGCAGACAGCAGTTCAATCACTGGTACGAGGAGAAGTACAGCACCGACCTTAACGACAGCGGAACTCAGACCGCAGGAAACGAAGCAAGGGTAAAAGGATATTACCGTTCTGATAATTCATATCAGACCCGTGAGAACTATGAGACTCTGCTTTCATATTCAAAACAGATAAACGATTTTAAAATAAATGCTAACGCCGGTACTGACTTCTTTACATATGAGTATAAATATAACAGAGCCAATACCGTTGACGGATTTAATATCAAGAACCTCTATTCTCTTTCAAACTCTGTTTCTCAGCCCAATATACAAAATGACAGAAGAGATGAAAAATACCGTGCAGCTTTTGTCCGTGGTGATGTAAGCTTCAGGGACTTTCTTTTCGCTGATTTTACATTAAGGAACGACTGGTATTCAACACTGCCAAAGGATAAGAATTCGATTATGTCGAAATCATTCGGGGGTGCTTTCGTTTTCAGTGATCTGTTAAAACTGAATTTCCTTAATTTCGGAAAGATCCGTGCTTCATGGGGTGAAATCCCTAGAGCACTTGGTATATTTGACTACCCGGGATTTGCTTATGGTGTTGGTCAGTACCAGTGGAACGGCAGGTTCGTGATGGGGACACCCGATCAGCTTGTTGATCCTGCAATCAGGGGTGCTGTAAATACTGAAATGGAATTTGGTCTGGAACTGAGATTCCTCAACAGCAAAGTCGGTCTGACTGCAACCTATTGGGACAGAACTGAAAGGGATATTCCCTATTCCGTTTCTATAGCAAACTACAGCGGCTTTACTTCAAAGCTTCTCAATACAGGGGAAATTACCAAGAAGGGTCTTGATCTCGCTCTTAACCTCAGACCATTCAACCGTCCCAATTTCTCATGGGATTTCAATGCAACCTTTGCATACCTGATGGAACAGAATATAGTAAAAATTGCAGAGGGAATTGAGCAATTCTCAGTGCAGACAATATGGGGTGGCGGACCACCTCAGATGGTTCATGCAAAAGGAAAGCAGTGGGGTCAGCTTTTCGGAGGAGGTATGAAGAGGAATGCTGATGGAGTTCCTGTTCTTACAGCTGACGGAGCTTATATTAACGACCCGGCAGTATTCTTTGGAAGTGTCTTACCTGATTTCACTGGTGGTATTCAGAACAGCTTTAAAATATTCAAAGCATTTACTGTTTCTGCTAACGTTGACTATCAGTTCGGAGGTAAATTCTTCTCATTATCGGATATGTGGGGTACCTTCTCAGGTCTTACTGCAAAAACATCTGGTCTGAACGATAAAGGAATTCCAAAACGCGACCCGGTAGCTGATGGAGGCGGAGTTCATGTAATAGGTGTTGGCGAAGAGGGTGGTACTGTCGATACATATGTTGAGGCACAGGATTATTACCACAATTTATATAACAACGACACATATGATCCATTTGTTTATGACCTTACTTATATTAAACTTCGCGAAGTAAGTCTTGCATATAATATTCCGGTTGCTAAAATTGGCCTGGGCAAATATATCCAGGGAGCAAGCATCTCGGTTTTCACTCAGAACCCGTGGCTTATCTATTCAAAATGCAAGGACTTTGATCCTTCAGAGATCTCAGCTGCATCAGGTGAATCGGGCCAATTCCCCGGAATACGCTCAATTGGTACGAACCTAAAGATCAGCTTCTAGGGAGACTGTTTAGAAACATTAAAAAATGAAAAAGATGAAAAAAACATTTTATACATTACTTACTCTTGCAGCAGCAGTTATTCTGATTACCGGCTGCAGTAAGCTTGAAGATTTCGGCGATACAAATGTGAATCCGGGGGCTACCTCAAGTCCTAATACGGCAGCTCTGCTTACAAATGTTCTGTCTGATGTTGGAGGTACTAATTATGCAGCTCACAGAGGTACAGCCCTTTACTGCCAGTATTTCTCTGAAACGCAGTATCCCGACTTTTCATGCTATTCGTTAAACCAGGCAACTCCTTCCGGTTCTTATTCAGGTTACCTTTATGACCTTGAGAATATTATCATTACAAATACCGATGAAGCAACAAAAGCTATAGCTGCATTGAACGGGTCAAACAATAACCAGATAGCTGTTGCACGCATTCTTAAAGCATATATTTACTGGACACTGACAGACAGATGGGGTGATATTCCTTACAGCGATGCACTTAAAGGCGATCCTAATGTTACCTATGATACTCAGGAAGCTATCTATAAAGATCTGATCAAGGAACTTACTGAATCAGTTGGCCAGCTGGCAGCCGGTGGAGCTGTCCTGAAGGGAGATATAGTTTATGGAGGCGATGTGGCAAAATGGAAAAAGTTTGCAAATTCCCTCAGGATGTTGATGGCACTTAGATTATCCAAACAATATCCCGGTGCATCAGATTATGCTGCAACACAGTTTAAAGCAGCCCTTACAGATGCTGCAGGGCACATCTCGACAAATGCTGATAATTTTAAGATCAGTTTTGTAGGCGGTGCCAATGCAACTTTTCAGAATCCTTTTTACAGAATGTACGATGGACGTAAAGACTTCGGTGAAAGTGCAACCATGACAACAATTCTCGGAAGCCTTGGAAATGATTACCGTCAGTTGGTTTTTGGTGCTACCGGCAATGGTGCAGCCACAAACCTTGGTGTACCTTATGGCAGAAAGCGTGAATTTATTGATCCATGGTGCGGAGCTAATCCTACCTACGCTTATGTTTTTGCACCTTCATACCGTGCAAAAGAAAGTCCTGTATACGTTATTCATGCATCAGCGGTTTTACTTGCACGTGCTGAAGCTGCTGACAAGGGATGGACTTCAGAAACTGCAAATACTCAGGCTTTATATGAGTCCGGGATCAAAGCATCATTTGCAATGTGGGGGCTTTCAGAACCGGATGCAGCTTATTTTACTAATGGAGCAGTCGCTTTGCCAAATGCTTTCGGAACAGGTGCAAACCTTCCTTTTATAGCTTTACAGCAGTGGATTGCCTTTTATCCCGACGGAATTCAGGGATGGAGCAACTGGAGAAGAACAGGAATCCCTGCTCTTACACCGGCTCTCGATGCTACTAACACTCCTAAAGTTATTCCCCGCAGGTATGTTTATGGTACCGCAGATTATTCGCTTACTGCTGCTGGAATTGCTGCTGCCGTTTCAAGATTGACAGGTGGAGACAAAATGGATTCAAAAGTATGGTGGGATAAGTAATAACTATCTCTGGGAAAATTTGAAAAAAAATAAAATAGAAAAAGTATGAAAACACTTTATAAAACAATAAAATTCACGCTTGGTGTTTTTGTTATCGCAGCACTCGCGGTATCCTGCCTTCCTGAGCAGGAAACCATGGGTGATGCCGGACAGACACTTATCAAGTTAACACCTACTGATGGATTTTCAGTCTCTGCCCTGAGCCCGGTAAGTACTGCTCAGTCACTTCCGCTTTTTGAAGTCAGAAGGGATGTTCACAGTGAGGCAGCATTGAATACACAGACAACCGTTGAACTGATATTCGATGCAGACACTTCTATTCTTAAAGCCTATAATGAAGATAATGAAACGGACTTCATTCCTTTGCCACCTTCGTTGCATACAACCGTTCCGGCATTAACAGCTGGTAAGATGACAATAACTTTTGCACCCGGAGAGAATATTAAAACCGTATTGATTAATGTTCCGAATGCTTTTAACTTCGATTTTTCCAAACAGTATGCACTGGCTTATAAAGTCGGTGCAGTTACTGGTACCGGAGTACTAAGTGAAGCAGCAAGCACAGAAATCATTTGCCAGGTTCTTGCAAAAAACAAGTATGACGGGATTTATGTTGTAACAGCAAATTCGCCTATGGTTGATATTCTTAATGCAACTCTGACTGGATATTATCCTTTCAAATACAAACTTATTACTACAGGGGAGCATACATGCGACGTATATGAGTTTGATAATGATTATCCTCTTCATCCGATCACAAGCGCCGGAGCCTTTAGCTATTATGGTTCCTTTGGTATTATGATGGGATTCAATCCTTCAGGCAGCGGGGTAATTACTTCGTTTTCAAATATTTTTGGAACACCAGCGAACACCAGAGCTGCTGTTCTTGATCCTTCAGGTGTTAACAAGTGGGATCCCGCAACAAAGAAAATTCTTGTTAAGTACTGGATGAAGCAGCCAAGCCTGGTGCCTGATCCACCGAACATCCGCACATTTTTCGACGAAACATGGACTTATTCAGGTCCAAGGTAGTAGTTAAAACATTTAAAAAGAGGCTGATTTTTTCAGCCTCTTTTTTTTACCCGGGCCTAAGGATAAATGGAATAAAATTTGCAGTTGTATCTTTCTAAGATAAAAGATGATATTTTTACATCTATTCCTGTATTTAAATAGTAAAGAAAATAAAAATGAAAAAAACAACCGGAACGAGAATTATGGTTCTATCATGCCTGATAGTTATTCTTTCTTTTTTTATACCTGATCTTTCCGGACAAACAGATCCGGCAAATCAGCTCCCTCAATTCCTCTTTCCTGTTTTTACAAAGAGCCTGGTTAAAATGAAAGACGGCAGGCAGCTAACAGGCACCTTAAACTATAATATGGTTGATGAAGAGATGATATTTAACCAGAATGGTGCTTATATGGCACTTGAAAAACCCCTGGAAATAGACACTATATTTTTACAGAACAGAAAATTTATACCTGTTGAGAATGCATTTTATGAGGTCCTTACCAAAGGATGAAACAAGCTTGTATATTCAGCATAAGGCAAGGTATAGCCCAAAAGGAAGTCCGACAGCGTATGGCATGACCTCAAAGACCCTTGGGCCATCTAAGGTTCTGTCGATGGAGGTCGGCAACCAGGTCAGGCAGGTTGAGCTTCCCGACAATGTTGAAGTTTCACCTGCAACTGTTAATTGGGTGAAATATAAAAATGAGATGTTCAAGTTCACAACTGAAAAGCAGTTTCTGAAAATATTTCCTGAGAATGAAAGCAAGCTTAAGGAGTTTCTGAAAACCAACAAGATCGACATTAAATCCAGGGAAGATTTGATAAAGCTGGGGGAATTCTGCAACAGTCTGGTAAAATAGAGAAATCCAGTTCACGATAATTTGTTAAGAAGTGTAAGAGATTCCTCGCTAACGCTCGAAATGACGCGGTATTTTTTTTTTGTTGGGAGGAGGGAAGCAAAGGCGTTTCGATCAATGAAACGCCTTTGCTTCCCTCCTCAATCAATTATTAGAAATAATGTCATCCCGAATCCCGTGTATCGGGATGAGGGATCTCCTACCCAAAAAACAAATCATTTTGAAATGGTTAATATGACCTGTAATTTATATTCTGCAAATTACGATATTATTACAGGTAAAGTATTTATTGTATTGAATATAAAAATTGTCGTATTTCAATAAATAGTCGCACTATTGTCCGATTAAACACAGATCGCACCCTGCTTTAGCGGGGCAGGCTCTACGGAGCTCAGAATATGATAGTTCTTATTTCTACAAACAGCTCACTCCTACGGAGTTTGGCTTACCTGAGTCCCGTTAGGGACGACCTGTTTATAGAAATTATTCATAAACAGAAAAATTAGCCCCATCGGGGCGACCTGTACGTGAATGTCGGTAAGGACCTCCTTAGTCCCCTATGCAACCGATGATTTCAAGGGCAGCCAATATGATCCGTAACACTGAAAGGGCTTAACAAAGGCACCACATAGGTGGTGCTATATGAATAACCTCCGGTGAAACCGGAGGTAAGGTTCCAAAGAATATTGAATAGGAGATGTAATGATGACACCAGCGGTGTCACCTTCTAATAGCCCGGGTCACACCCCGGGTAATTGATACCCCACATATTAACAACCCTGGAAGGGTTGACTTCCAATTGTCAGTAAGAAATTGCAATTACTAGTTTTATCAGAGGGAATTTCCACAGGTTTCACTGTGGTAATTTGAAAGCCACCCTTCCAGGGTGGATATGCTTGTTCTGCCTTTTACCCCGGCGATACCGGGGCTATTGGAAGTCAATGCCGCTGGCATTGTTTTGATGGAATCCTATAGCACAACATTTTATTACTATTAATTTAAACCTCAGTACATTATGAGAAGGTTTATAAAGTGTAGTCCGGGGGAGGGATTTAGGGAGAGGTTTTAAAGAATTACTCAATTTTCAGATTAACCAGCTCCAGCCTGGTAGCTGTTACCCTGAGAACCCTGAAGATATAATTTTTGATCCTTATTGTATCATTGCAGACAGGTATACTTCCGTTATAATAAAGTATCATGCCTGCAAGTGTTTCATAGTCATCTTCTTCAGGCAGATCAAGATTGTATCTCTCATTAAGGTAATCAATCTCAAGACGTCCCGAGAAAACATACTCTTTTGGACTGATAACTTTTTCGGTGAATTCATTTATGTCATGTTCATCCTCAATATCACCAACGATCTCCTCAAGAACATCCTCTATGGTCACCATTCCTGACGTCCCGCCAAACTCATCGACAACCAGAGCAACATTTTTCTTTTCGTCAAAGAATAGCTTCAGAAGCTTGTTGGCGGCCATTGTTTCGGGAACAATGGCCAGTTTCCTGACACATGAGGTTATATCAGGGGGATCCTTAAATATATCCTTGAGCTCGAAATAACCTATAATATTATCGATAGAGCTTTGATAAATGAGGATCCTTGAATGTCCGGTCTGAATGAATCTCTCCTTGAGTTCAGCCACTCCGCTTCTGGATTCAATGGCGTCAATTTCGGTCCTGGGCACCATACACTCTCTGAGTTTCACATTGGAGAAATCGAGAGCATTCTGAAAGATCCTGATATTCTGATGGTATGGCTCAGATTTTTCAGATCCCTGCCTGCTAAGATTCACAAAATGATCAAGATCAACCTTGCTGAAAACAAGATCTTCCTGTGCCTTCATGTCACCTTTAATTCCGAAAAATACCCTGATAAAAAGATTTGATGCTGCAAGTGTCAGCTTGCTGACAGGATAAAAAAGAGTATAGAAAATCATTGCAGGAACGCTGAGAAGTTTCAGAAAAAAATTGGGTGAAATAATGAAAACAGTTTTGGGCAGGAACTCACCTACAAGAAGTATTAAACCTGTGCTTATAATTGTATTAAGGACCAGCACAATAAGATCGGAACCAATAAGTGGTGTCAGCAACGGACCGAGGAGCCTTGAAAAAAAGAGTCCGTAAATAACAAGGGCAATATTATTGCCGATGAGCATTGTCGCGATGTATTGTCCCGGATTATTGGTAAAGGTCTGAATTATCTGTGAGCCGAAAACACCCTGCTTCCTGTCAAGCTCAATCCTTAGTTTGTTCGACGTTACGAAAGCGATCTCCATCCCTGAAAAAAAGGCTGAGAAGATCATTGTCAAAACTATGATTAGGAAAGCATTCATGGTTCAAAAATAGTACTTTTTTCGCCTCTCCCCAAACCTCCCGCCAGGGCGGGACAGGCTCTACCCCGGAGTGGGAGGGGCTTAAAAGGCAATAAATTAAGTCCCCCTCTCTTTCAGGAGAGGGGGATTTAGGGGGTGAGGCCGATTGAGGCAATGTGAGGCCATCTTACTCATCCTCATTAATATAAATTATTGCACTGATCTTTTTGAAATGGCGTTTTGAAAGCCGCGGATCTGATTCAAGTCCGTATGCCTGGACAATCTGGTCCTCGGTAGTTATTTTAACGAACCTGTCGGTATAGATAAGATCTTTTTTCTGATCCCAGTACAACAATTCGGTTTCAAGCTTTTCGCCGATTTCGTTAATAGCAACTACGCTGTCCTGCAATTCCCAAAGGTTCTTATTGTCGGAGTATTTTGCATATTTTGCTGTAACTGATGCAACAGGTTCTGTGTTTCCGTCATGAAATAAAACAGTAATGCCTTTTTTGAACTCTGAATAGGGAATATCCGTTTTTTCATACCTCTCCATTAATGGCGCAGAAAACACAAGCTGCATTTTGCCTGAGTCGGTGTAAGTAGTTGTAAAATCCCTGGCAGTCTGCGATGGGAGAGACAGGATATCAATCTTTTCATATTTGACATTTTTCTTCTCGCACGAAATAACACTTAAGGCTATAACAATGAGAACTGTAATGGCATTAAGTATCCTTTTCATTATATTCGAGAATGTGATTGAGACCTGTAAAAAGAAGGTCGGGTTGAAAGTTGACCTTATAGCTTATTCTTTCTTTAAGATATTCGCTGTCACCTCCAGTTAAGACTACCATAGAATCGATATTGTTTTCCTGGAAGGAGCGGATATATTCATTTATTTCGTAAATGAGACCATTGATTACTCCGGCAGTTATAGCCTGAATTGTATTCTTCCCGGGGGAATCGAATCTTTCAATGGTGGAACACAGGGGCAGCTTTGATGTAAACTTATGCAATGCCTTGAACCTCATGCTTAACCCTGGTGCGATATTTCCTCCTTTGTAAACCTTTCCTGACAAATAATCGTAAGTAACTGCCGTTCCTGCATCAATAACAAGGACATTTCTGCCTGGATACATGAAATATGCCCCTGCTACAGCGGCAATCCTGTCTGATCCCAGTGTTTCAGGAGTACTATATTCATTTTTAAAAGGAAGTTTTGTATTGTGCGTAAGAATGTGAGTCTTTGGTATATTGATGCTGATCAGATCATAAATGAAATCCGGCAGCAATTTCACAGAACAAATTATACCTTTTTCAATCTTGTAATGTGAAATAATCTTGCATATATCGTCACAGTTGAATCCTTTGCTGCGAGAGGAGAAAACCTTTTCCCCCTTGTCGTACACTGCCAGTTTATTGCTTGTATTTCCTATATCGTAAATCAGATTCATTATCGTGAGTTGTTATGCAAAGGTAGTAAAGGGCATTCAAGAAAGAAAAATTATATTTCGAAGTGTTGAAAAATATATAATATGTTTCCTCTTAGCACGGATCACAGATCCGCGCTAGCGGTAGTTGTGGAAATATTCTTAAGGATTTCAATCGCTGACGTTACAGATTTTATATCGATTATAGTCAGACTCAGCTTTGACGCTTTTTGTTTTACAGCCATTCGTTTCTGGTGCCGGTTAACATAATTCATTACATTAACAAATAATGAGCTCCGGTAAAACTCTGACGCTGGATCAGAAATAAAATTAGCAATAAGAAGATTATTTTTAAGGAGTATTTTTTCTATTCCAAGGTTAACAGCGATCCACTTGATCCTAACTATATCCAGAAGAGCTGAGGCAGACGAAGGCAATGTACCGAATCTGTCAACAAGCTTTTTTTCGTATAACAAGAGCGCCTCTTCGTTTGCTATATCATTAAGCTCTTTATATAACCTTATTCTTTCGGATATATTTGAAACATATTCATCGGGGAACATTATTTCGAGATCAGTTTCAATCTGAAAATCGGAAACATAAACCTTTGATTTTTCTCCTTTAACAGGAAGGTCTGGTTCTTTTTTTTCTGTCTGATGGTCAGTAAACTCAGATTCTCTTAATTCGGCTAGTGCTTCATTAAGGATCCTCTGGTAAGTTTCAAATCCAACATCTGCGATGAAACCGCTCTGTTCACTTCCCAGGAGGTTTCCCGATCCGCGAATGTCAAGGTCCTGCATGGCAATGTTAAAACCACTGCCCAGCTCTGAGAACTCTTCAATGGCTTTAAGCCGGCGTCTTGCTTCATGCGTCAGATTGTCAAGCGGAGGTGCAAGAAGGTAGCAGAAAGCCTTCCTGTTTGATCTTCCTACTCGCCCACGCAGCTGATGAAGCTCTGAAAGTCCAAAATGGTGTGCATCATTAATAAATATTGTATTGGCATTTGAAATGTCAAGTCCCGATTCAATAATTGTAGTGGCAATGAGGACATCATAATCGCCCTGGATAAAATCGAACATCACATTTTCAATATCTGTTCCATCCATCTTCCCGTGAACAATCGCAGTTTTAACATGCGGACATATACGGCTGATCTTTGCCTGGATCTCCCTTATGTTTTCGACCCTGTTATGAATAAAAAATACCTGGCCGTTACGGGATACCTCATATTCAATACCTTCTTTGATGATCTCCTCATTGAAGCCATGTAGTTCAGTAATTATGGGCATCCTGTTCGGAGGAGGAGTATTAATTATCGAGAGATCCCGTGCTCCCATAAGGGAAAACTGCAAGGTACGCGGTATTGGAGTGGCAGTCAGTGTCAAAGTGTCCACATTTGCTTTCATCTTCTTTATCTTCTCTTTTACTGAAACTCCGAATCGTTGCTCCTCATCGATGACAAGCAGCCCCAGATCCCTGAACTTTACATCATGACCCACAAGCTTATGTGTGCCGATAATGACATCGATCTTGCCATCGGCAAGCTGGCTTAATATCTTCTTCTGATCGGCCGGCTTCCTGTGCCGGCTTATGTAATCAACATTGCAGGGGAATCCTTTAAGCCTTGATGAAAATGTTTTGAAATGCTGAAGTGCGAGAATCGTTGTCGGCACAAGAATAGCAGTCTGCTTGCTGTCGGCAGCCGACTTAAAGGCGGCTCTGACTGCTACTTCAGTTTTGCCGAAACCAACGTCTCCGCATACAAGCCTGTCCATTGGATGATCTGCTTCCATATCTTCCTTCACTGCAAGTGAGGCGCTTAGCTGATCGGGTGTGTCCTCATAAATAAAGGATGCTTCGAGCTCGCGCTGAAGGTAGGAATCGGGTGAAAATGAATAACCGGGGACTGTCATCCGTTCGGCGTAAAGACGTATAAGATCTTTTGCAATATCCTTTACTCTTTTCTTTGTGGTTTGCTTAAGCTTCTGCCAGGCACCGGAGCCAAGCTTGTATATTCTGGGCTCTGATTCATCCTTTCCTTTATACTTTGAAATCCTGTAGAGTGAATGGATCCCTACATAGAGTATGTCATTGTCCCTGTAGACAAGCTTGATAGCTTCCTGGATCTTACCGTTGACTTCAATTTTCTCGAGTCCTCCGAATTTTCCGATACCATGATCTATATGGACCACGTAATCGCCCGGATTTAGTCCGGTAAGCTCTTTCACAGAAAGACTTTCCTTTCTTGAAAAATAACCTCTTATCCTGAATTTGTGATATCGGTCGAATATCTGATGATCGGTGAATACCGAAATTCTCAGATCATTATCGGTAAATCCGTTATGAAGATTTAGTAATAACGGATCAAAATGAACATCAGGACTTATTTCCGCGAAGATATCCCTGAGCCTGTCAATCTGTGACTGGCTCTCAGAAACAATAAAGGTCTGGTAGCCTTCAAGTTTGTTGGATCTGAGTTTTTCTGAAAGAAGTTCAAAATTCTTATTGAAAACTGGTTGAGGCACGCTATGAAATTCGAATTTTATTTCAGCACCGAAGATCCCCTGTTTACCAAACTCAATGGTCCTGAATTTTCCGCACTCTTCAATGAATCTGCTGCCTGTCATAACAAGCTCCGTTTTACCGGAGATCTGTCCCGATTCTTCTCTTTGTGAAGTCTGCGACCAGATGTTATTTATGCGTTCCCTGATCAAGGTACCATCTTCTGTCCAGATAACTGCCGACGAAGGCAGGAAGTCGGTAAAAGAATCATTGATCTCCTCAATTGAGATGTCCTGGATATTTGGAATTATTGAAACCTGATTTTGAACATCCACCGAAAGCTGGTCATCAGGATTGAATGATCTGATCGTATCAACTTCCTCACCAAAGAAATCGATACGGTAAGGATAATCGGCAGAGTATGAAAATACATCAACAATGCTTCCCCTGATTGAATACTGTCCTGGTTCATAAACAAAATCAACACGATCAAAATTGTACTCGTGAAGCATCTCTTCAAGAAAATCCAGAGATAATTTGTCGCCTTTGTTAACCTGGAAAGTATTCTTTTTCAGGTTCCTTTTGCTGATGACTTTCTCCATTACGGATTCAGGGTAGGTGACAATTACGGCTTTTCTTTTTCCGGAGGCAAGGTGGTTGAGCACTTCAGTTCGAAGGACTATATTGGCAGGTTCCGTTTGCTCATACTGGACTGACCTTTTATAAGTGGAAGGGAAAAAGAAAATTGTCTCATCACCTGAAAGTGAAACAAGATCATTGTAAAAGTATGCTGCCTCTTCCTTTTCCGGTATTATTACCACATGGATGAGCTGGGTATTCTGAAAGAGATGGGACAGAATTATGGATTTTGCAGAACCCGTTAACCCGAAAACACTGCATCTTGTTCCGGGATTATCGGAATTAATTAACTCAAGAAGATCGTTCAGGGCAGGGTGACCGGAATATAGTTTCGTTAATTCGTTTGCTTTCATCAAAAGGAATGTGGCGGCAAATTTAATATCAATTTCCGGTTGTAAGTGGATTAATTGTCATCAAGGGCAAGCAAAGCCTCAATTTTCCTCACCATGTTTTTTGATCCTGCATAGAAAGGAGTACGCTGATGCAGAGATCCAGGGACAATTTCAATGGTTCTTTCCCTGCCATTTGACGCTGCTCCACCTGCCTGCTCTGCTATAAAAGCTATAGGATTACATTCATAAACAAGACGTAGTTTTCCGTCGGGTGAAGTTACGTTAGGAGGATATAAAAAAATCCCACCCATAAGAAGATTCCTGTGAAAATCAGAGACCAGCGACCCAATATATCGTGAAGTAAACGGTCTTCCGGTGGCTTCATCCTTTTCCTGGCAGTACTTTATAAATCTTTTAATTCCGGCAGGGAAATAAATATAGTTGCCTTCATTGACAGAATAAATCCTTCCTTCATCAGGAGTTATAATTCCGGGATGTGAAAGGCAGAATTCTCCTATTGAAGGATCAAGGGTGAATCCGTTGACACCATTTCCTGTTGTATAAACAAGCATAGTTGACGATCCGTATATAACATAACCGGCTGCCACCTGTTTTGAACCTTCCTGGATGAAATCTTCATTTCTGACCTTTTCTCCGCGCGGCGTTATTCTCCGGTAGATTGAAAAAATCGAACCAACTGAGACATTATAATCAATATTCGAAGATCCGTCAAGAGGATCCATACAAACAACATAATTACCCTTCCTGGCAAATTTCTCGGTAAATACTATTTCGTTCTGGTTCTCTTCAGTTGCAATCCCGCAGCATTCACCGCTTGCCAGGAGAGCGCTAATGAACGTCTTATCAGCATAAACATCGAGTTTCTGCTGATTTTCTCCCTGAATATTTATTGATCCTGACCGACCAATAATGTCTACCAGTCCAGCCTTGGATATTTTCTTATTTAAAATTTTTGCAGCTGTCCCAATATGATGCAGAAGGCTTGACAATTCTCCTTTTGCGAATGGAAAATCTTTCTGTTTCTGAATAACAAAATCATTAAGCGTGGTAATATTATAAGTATTCATTAAATGTGGTTAATTCTGGTTTATATAATAATGTCTTATATTTTAGGATACAAATGGTTATGACAGCAGATTTTTTCCAATAGAGATATTTAAGTAAAAATAGTGATAAGTAACCACTTAAATATAATTGATTTTCAACAGTATACAATTTAGTTCTTCGATATTTTGGTAATCTTAGTTTGAATCCTACCCCCTTCCCCTTCCCTTAAGGCTAAGGGAAGGGGTGTAATAAATTTAATTACAGTAATATACGCCCTTCCCTTACTGTTTAAGGGAAGGGTTGGGGAAGGGTTAAGAAAATAAAAAATAATTATGAAATTTGTAAAATATCCTATTGGACAGTATTTGATTGACGTGTATCAGTTTGATAAAAGGGTCAGAAGAATATATATCTGCCTTTAAGTCCATATTTAGTCGATAAATAATAATTTTGGACCAAAACAGAATTAATGATAGTTTACAAATTCGGAGGTGCATCAGTAATGGATGCCAATGGGATAAGAAATCTTAAAGAAATAGTCTCTGCAGAAAAAGAGAATCTGGTAATAGTTGTTTCTGCTTTTGGGAAAACCACAAACGCTCTCGAAAAGGTGCTTAAAACCTGGATCGGCGGGGATGAAAGTTACAGGGAACTACTGGAAAATATTTACAGTTATCATCTGTCAGTTACCGAAGAGCTTTTTCCAACCGGAAATTCAGGAAAAAGTAAAATTGACATTTCATTTGCGAGGCTTGAAGAATATCTGAAGAAATCAGATGCAGAAAGCTACGATTTTGAATATGATCAGATTGTCTCATACGGTGAGATCTGGTCAACAATAATTGTTGCGGCATTCCTGAAAAGTAGTGGTATGAAAGCTGAATGGGTCGATATAAGGGGTAATCTTATTACAGACGACAGATTCCGTGATGCCGATATACTATGGAATGAAAGCACAGCAAGGGTTAAAAGCGTTTTCAATTTTAGGGGAACAGATATTTATGTTACCCAGGGATTTATTGGAAGCACCATTGCGGGTCAGACTACAACTCTGGGAAGGGAAGGATCGGACTATACCGCTGCACTCCTTGCAAATATGCTTGATGCTGAAAGAGTTGTAGTATGGAAAGATGTTCCCGGACTTTTGAATGCTGATCCCAAATGGATCTCTGATGCCAGCAAGCTTGAAGAAGTCTCTTACAGGGAAGCGGTTGAAATGACTTTCTCAGGAGCAAAAGTTATCCATCCGAAAACTATTAAACCACTCCATAATAAAAATATCCCACTGCATGTAAAATCTTTTTTATCCCCAGGGGAGGCAGGGACAATAATTAAATCCGAAACATCGGTGAGACACGGTCTTCCTGTTTTCGTAAAAAAGGAAGATCAGATAATGATATCAATCCTGCCTAAGGATTTTTCATTTGCAATGGGTGAAAACCTCAGCAGAATATTTTACCTCTTTATCCAGCATGGAATAAAAGTGAATATGGTTGAAGCCAGTGCAATAAGCATTGATGTCTGCATCGACGATGAACGGTCAAGGGTTGAATCTCTGATAGAAGATCTTAAAACTGAATTCACAGCAGCTTACAACGATAATGTTGAGATGCTGTCAATTCGGCACTATACTCCTGAAGCAATTGAACAGATAACAAGCGGAAGGGAGATGCTGCTTGAACAGCGGACCCGTAGTACGGTGAGGTTTGTTATGAGGAAGGTGTAAAGGTGCAAAGGCGTAACGGCATAAAGGCGTAACGGCGTACCGGTTTAATGGCAACTATTTAGGCTCCCCTCCCTGGAGGGGCTGGGGGTGGGTTATTTTGGCAGAATTTTATCTCTCAAAAACTAACTTCTGTCCCCGGTAATCTTCATTGATCACACCATTGTCATAAACAATAGTCCCGTTTATTATTGTAGTGACCACTTTTGATTTAAAAGTCGTGCCCTCAAACGGCGACCAACCGCATTTGTAAAGGATGTTATCCTTTGAAACGGTCCATGGGCTATCAGGGTTGACAAGGCAGAGATCGGCTTTATAGCCCTCTTTTATGAATCCACGCTCCTTTATATTAAATAGTATGGCAGGATTGTGACACATTTTTTCCACTATTTTTTCGGAGGATATCAGTTTCCGGTGCCATAGTTCAAGCATTGCTACAAGGCAATGCTGAACAAGAGGACCGCCAGAGGGAGCTTTGAAATAGCTGTTGCTTTTTTCTTCAGCTGTGTGCGGCGAATGATCGGTTGCCACAATATCGATAATATCATTTACAGTGCTGTTCAGCAAAGCTTCCCGGTCAAACCTTGTCTTGATGGCAGGGTTCCATTTAACCAGCATACCTTTGAGGTCATAAGCTGTTTCATCGAACCACAAATGGTGAACACATACCTCTGCTGTAATCCTTTTTTGAGAAAGTGGAAGTTCATTGCTGAAAAGCTTCATTTCTCCAGCCGTTGAAAGATGAAGGATATGAATGCGGGTATTATATTCTTTTGCAAGAGATATGGCATAAGATGAAGAGAGGAAACAAGCTTCACGACTGCGGATCAGGGGATGCATTTTTACAGGGACATCTTCCCCGTATTTTTCCCTGTAAATTTCGCTGTTTCTTCTGATGACAGGTTCTGCCTCACAGTGGCAGGCAACAGGTAATTCAGCTTTTGAAAAAAGGTTCTTTAATGCTGTTTCATTATCGACAAGCATATTGCCGGTAGATGATCCCATAAACAGTTTTATTCCGCAAACACCTGAAGGATCAGCATTCATCACTTCATTTAGGTTCGTGTTGGTTGCCCCGATATAGAATGAGTAGTTTGCAAGGGAGTGTTCAGCTCCAAGGTTGAATTTCTCATTTAAAAGTGCATTAGTGACTGTCTGTGGATTTGTATTTGGCATATCCATAAAGGAAGTAATGCCTCCTGCAACAGCAGCGCGCGACTCAGTGTAGATATCTCCCTTGTTTGTAAGGCCGGGTTCCCTGAAATGAACCTGGTCGTCAATAACTCCAGGGATCAGAAGCAGTCCTGAAGCATCGATAATATTTGTTTTTTCCCGAATTCTTATCTGCCCGGCAGGAGCAACAGAGGAGATATACTCACCGGTGACAAGCAGATCCCCCCTGAAGGTTCGGCCTTCATTTATTATAGTGGCATTCTTGATGAAGATATTGTTCATGAATTTATAATCTTGCCAACCCACCCCTACCCCCCCCAGGAGGGGAGCTTTGGTAACGCCTTTAGACCTTTATGCCGTTACGCCTTTACACCTTTTTGATACTTTATAAACCAGCTTCTCAGCTTCATCCTCAGAACTCCCCATAATGCCTCGTTGAATATACCTCCTGTCATTTTCGATGTACCAAGTTTTCTGTCTGTAAAGATTATAGGTATTTCAACAATTTTATATTTAAGTTTATAAGCAGTAAACTTCATTTCAATCTGGAAGCAGTATCCCTTTGATTTAATCTGGGCAGGTTTAATGTTTTCAATTACCTCCTTCTTGTAGCATACGAATCCTGCGGTTGCATCCATGATCTTCATCCGTGTTATCATCCTTACATAAACGGAAGCAAAGTAGGACATAAGAACCCTTGACAGGGGCCAGTTCACAACATTGACCCCGCTTATATACCTTGATCCGATTGCCACATCTGCGCCCATGTCGTTGCATGCTTTAAAGAGTCTTACCAGATCGTCGGGATTGTGTGAGAAGTCAGCGTCCATTTCGTATATATAGGTATATCTCTTATCAAGGGCCCATTTGAAACCTGTAATATATGCTGTTCCAAGACCAAGTTTCCCTGGTCGTTCTATAAGATGGACATTAGGATACTGAAGTATAAGGTTTTTAACAATGGCGCCAGTTCCATCGGGAGAGTTATCATCGATGACAAGTATGTCAAATGAAACAGGGAGAGAAGAAATTGTTTTAATAAGCGATTCAATGTTCTCTTTTTCCTTGTAGGTAGGTATGATAACTACATTTGACATAGCAGAAAAATATTCACGAAAATACATTTTTCAATTGACAGGATGGGCATCCGGAGATTTATTTCTTAATAGAGGGAAAAAAATTATTTTTTTCTTTGCAGGGAATTTTTGAAGCGTTATCTTTGACGACCCAAAAGTAAGGTGACTGTTCTTTGAATATTTTGATGTGCAAATTATCGAAATTGATACAATAAATAGTCCCATAGCTCAGTTGGTTAGAGCGCTACACTGATAATGTAGAGGTCCTCAGTTCAACTCTGAGTGGGACTACTGGGATGTATAATGTATTATGTACAATGTGTTATTTGCGAATTAAAACATCGCTTATAGAACATAATACATCGTGCGTCGATTTGGGGAATTAGCTCAGTTGGCCAGAGCACCTGCCTTGCACGCAGGGGGTCAAGGGTTCGACTCCCTTATTCTCCACCTTCGCCCCGATAGATCGGGGCTTCGGCGGACGCAGTCCACTGAAACTCGCGAAGGCGAGATTTGCCCTACGAAACATTGGCGAAGAAGGGCTTTGCACTTTTGCCAATGCTTCTTCGGGCTATGTTGTACACAGTCCGCAAGGAGATTTAAATTAAGCAGAAACAAAAAGTTCTTTTCACATTAATGCAATTATCTCACTTACAGGGTATAATGCAAAGTTGTTATAAGGCGAAAAATTTATTTTGAAAAAAATATTGAAAATATTTTGGATTTAAAATAATGATTGATACATTTGCACCCGCTTTTGTAGCGAAGAGTTAATTGAAGGGGTAAAAAGAGATAGGATTCCGGCTTCGGGAAGAAGGGAAAAGATGAAGGTGAGAAAGCCGGAAAAAATATCTCATTTTTTTTGGACAGGTGAAGAAGAATGATTAACTTTATCGCCCCAAAAGTAAAAAATGGAAATTGTCTGCATCCATCCGGGGATTAATCTGGAAATAAAGTGGACGACAAAAGTTCTTTGAATTAATGAAGTAGCAACCAGGCGAGATATGACTATCTCGCTAAAAACTTGTTAGTATTTAGAATTGAGCGTAGTAGGATTGATCTTTAGAAAAGACAAAAAGAACAAATTTTTACAATGAAGAGTTTGATCCTGGCTCAGGATGAACGCTAGCGGGAGGCTTAACACATGCAAGTCGAGGGGCAGCACGAGATAGCAATATTTTGGTGGCGACCGGCGCACGGGTGAGTAACACGTATGCAACCTACCCTGTACAGGGGGATAACCCGGAGAAATTCGGACTAATATCCCATAAAGATAATGATGGGCATCCATTATTATTTAAAGCTCAGGCGGTACGGGATGGGCATGCGGAACATTAGCTAGTTGGTAGGGTAATGGCCTACCAAGGCTTCGATGTTTAGGGGACCTGAGAGGGTGATCCCCCACACTGGTACTGAGACACGGACCAGACTCCTACGGGAGGCAGCAGTGAGGAATATTGGTCAATGGGCGCAAGCCTGAACCAGCCATCCCGCGTGAAGGAAGAAGGCGCTATGCGTCGTAAACTTCTTTTCCAGGGAGTGAATTTTCCGGTCGTGACCGGAATTGACGGTACCCTGGGAATAAGCATCGGCTAACTCCGTGCCAGCAGCCGCGGTAATACGGAGGATGCGAGCGTTATCCGGATTTATTGGGTTTAAAGGGTGCGTAGGCGGACGAATAAGTCAGTGGTGAAAACCTGCAGCTTAACTGTAGACTTGCCATTGATACTGTTTGTCTTGAGTATGGTCAAGGTAGGCGGAATGTGTAATGTAGCGGTGAAATGCTTAGATATTACACAGAACACCGATTGCGAAGGCAGCTTGCTGGGCCATTACTGACGCTGATGCACGAAAGCGTGGGGATCGAACAGGATTAGATACCCTGGTAGTCCACGCCGTAAACGATGATCACTCGCTGTTAGCGATACACAGTTAGCGGCTAAGCAAAAGCATTAAGTGATCCACCTGGGGAGTACGGCCGCAAGGCTGAAACTCAAAGGAATTGACGGGGGCCCGCACAAGCGGAGGAACATGTGGTTTAATTCGATGATACGCGAGGAACCTTACCTGGGCTTAAATGTAGAGTGCATTCGGCTGAAAGGCTGATTTTCTTC
Source organism: uncultured Bacteroidales bacterium (assembly GCA_963701745.1). Lineage (GTDB taxonomy): Bacteria > Bacteroidota > Bacteroidia > Bacteroidales > VadinHA17 > LD21. Next base: position 505,189 of record CAVPBE010000001.1, read on the forward strand.
GGAACTCTTTGCAAGGTGCTGCATGGTTGTCGTCAGCTCGTGCCGTGAGGTGTCGGGTTAAGTCCCATAACGAGCGCAACCCTTATCGTTAGTTGCCAGCGGGTAATGCCGGGAACTCTAACGAAACTGCCGGTGTAAACCGTGAGGAAGGTGGGGATGACGTCAAATCAGCACGGCCCTTATGTCCAGGGCTACACACGTGTTACAATGGCCGGTACAGAGGGCAGCTACCTGGAGACAGGATGCGAATCTCGAAAGCCGGTCTCAGTTCGGATCGGAGTCTGCAACTCGACTCCGTGAAGCTGGATTCGCTAGTAATCGCGCATCAGCCATGGCGCGGTGAATACGTTCCCGGGCCTTGTACACACCGCCCGTCAAGCCATGGAAGTTGGGGGTACCTGAAGTCCGTAACCGCAAGGAGCGGCCTAGGGTAAAACCAGTGACTGGGGCTAAGTCGTAACAAGGTAGCCGTACCGGAAGGTGCGGCTGGAACACCTCCTTTCTGGAGAAGATTGATCTGTATCTCCGCCTGGTAATACTTCATTTATGATATTTTGAGGGTTCGCCCCCAAATCCCCTGAAGGGGACTTGGAAAAGCAGCCCCCTTTAGGGGGTTGGGGGCAAGACTCATAACGTTCTTTGACATATTGGCAATAAAACAAAAGAGAAATTAGTAAGATTATATTCGAGAAAAGTAAATAAGGGCGCATGGTGAATGCCTTGGCTCTCAGAGGCGACGAAGGACGTGACAAGCTGCGATAAGCTGCGGGGAGGAGCAAATATCCATTATATCCGCGGATTTCCGAATGGGGTAACCCATCACGCTGAAGGCGTGATATTCCGAGCAATCGGAAAGCAAACCCGGAGAACTGAAACATCTTAGTATCCGGAGGAAAATAAAACAAGAAGTGATTCCCTAAGTAGTGGCGATCGAACGGGGAAAAGCCCAAACCGTAATTGTTTCGGCAATTATGGGGTTGAAGGACCTTAATATTTGTTAATGATCAGAAGTGGAAGTTTTCTGGAAAGTAATACCGCAGAGGGTGAAAGTCCCGTACGCGTAAAGATCATTAATGATAGAGGTATCCTGAGTAGGTCGGGACACGAGAAATCCTGATTGAAACTGCGAGGACCATCTCGCAAGGCTAAATACTTCTGAGAGACCGATAGTGAACCAGTACCGTGAGGGAAAGGTGAAAAGCACCCCGAACAGGGGAGTGAAATAGTACCTGAAACCGTGCGCTTACAACCTGTCGGAGTCACGCTTAGGCGTGATGACGGCGTGCCTTTTGCATAATGAGCCTACGAGTTACACTTCACTAGCAAGGTTAAGACTTATAGAGTTGGAGCCGAAGCGAAAGCGAGTCTGAATAGGGCGTATAGTTAGTGGAGGTAGACGCGAAACTTTGTGATCTATCCTTGGTCAGGCTGAAGTTCCGGTAACACGGGATGGAGGGCCGAACTAGTTGACGTTGAAAAGTCTTTGGATGAACTGAGGATAGGGGTGAAAGGCTAATCAAACTGAGAAATAGCTCGTACTCCCCGAAATGCATTTAGGTGCAGCCTCGGTAGGAGTCTTGCAGAGGTAGAGCTACTGATAAGGCTAGAGGGCTTCACCGCCTATCGATCCTTGACAAACTCCGAATGCTGCAAGATGTTCTCCGGGAGTGAGCCTGCGGGTGCTAAGGTCCGTGGACAAAAGGGAAAGAACCCAGATCATCAGCTAAGGTCCCGAAATATATGCTAAGTTGAATTAACGAAGTGCGACTGCACAGACAGCTAGGATGTTGGCTTGGAAGCAGCCATTCATTTAAAGAGTGCGTAACAGCTCACTAGTCGAGCGGTTGTGCGTGGATAATAAACGGGCATAAGCATATTACCGAAGCTATGAACTTCCGCCGTAAGGCGGGATTGGTAGGGGAGCATTCCAGTCGGCGTTGAAGGTTTGTCGTAAGGCAGACTGGAGCGTCTGGAAAAGAAGATGTAGGCATAAGTAACGATAATGCCGGTGAGAAACCGGCACACCGAAAGACTAAGGTTTCCTGATCAACGCTAATCGGATCAGGGTTAGTCGGGTCCTAAGGGTAAGCCGATAGGCGATCCTAATGGATAACTGGTTAATATTCCAGTACCACCGTATACTGCGAAGGGGAGACGGAGGAGTGAAAGATCCGCGTACTGACGGAATAGTACGTTAAAGGGTGTAGTTATATTTTCCGGTTAATAGCTGGAGGATGACGAACCTGAGAGTACCATGAGCCTTCGGGCAAGTGGATAGTGATCCTAAACAGACTTCCAAGAAAAACCTCTAAGCATCAGGTAAATGGTGCCCGTACCACAAACCGACACAGGTAGTCGAGGAGAGAATCCTAAGGTGCTCGAGTGATCCGTGGCTAAGGAACTAGGCAAATTAGACCTGTAACTTCGGGAAAAAGGTCCCCCGCAGCAATGCGGGGCGCAGATAAATGGCCCAGGCGACTGTTTAGCAAAAACACATGGCTTTGCGAAATCGAAAGATGAGGTATAAGGCCTGACACCTGCCCGGTGCCGGAAGGTTAAGAGGGGGGGTTATCCTGAGCAATTGGGAGAAGCTCTGAATTGAAGCCCCGGTAAACGGCGGCCGTAACTATAACGGTCCTAAGGTAGCGAAATTCCTTGTCGGGTAAGTTCCGACCTGCACGAATGGTGTAACGATCTGGGCACTGTCTCAGCCACGAGCTCGGTGAAATTGTAGTTCCGGTGAAGATGCCGGATACCCGCAACGGGACGGAAAGACCCCGTGAACCTTTACTATAGCTTAACATTGATTTTGGGTAAGTGATGTGTAGGATAGGTCGGAGACTTCGAAGCGGTTTCGCTAGGAATCGTGGAGTCACCCTTGAAATACGACCCTTTATTTATCTGGAACCTAACTCCCGAAACTCGGGAAGACATTGTTTGGTGGGTAGTTTGACTGGGGTGGTCGCCTCCAAAAGAGTAACGGAGGCTTCTAAAGGTGCCCTCAGCACGATTGGTAACCGTGCGGAGAGTGCAATGGCATAAGGGCGCTTGACTGTGAGACTGACAAGTCGATCAGGTACGAAAGTAGAGCATAGTGATCCGGTGGTTCCGTATGGAAGGGCCATCGCTCAAAGGATAAAAGGTACTCCGGGGATAACAGGCTGATCGCCGCCAAGAGCTCATATCGACGCGGCGGTTTGGCACCTCGATGTCGGCTCGTCACATCCTGGGGCTGGAGAAGGTCCCAAGGGTTCGGCTGTTCGCCGATTAAAGTGGCACGCGAGCTGGGTTCAGAACGTCGTGAGACAGTTCGGTCCCTATCTGTTGTGGGCGTAGGAGATTTGAGAGAACCTGACACTAGTACGAGAGGACCGTGTTGGACAGACCTCTAGTGCACCTGTTGTGGCGCCAGCTGCATCGCAGGGTAGCTATGTTTGGAAGAGATAAGCACTGAAAGCATCTAAGTACGAAGCTCGTCTCAAGATGAGATCTCCTTTAAGGGTCGTTGAAGACTACGACGTTGATAGGCTGCAGGTGTAAAGGCGGTAACGTCAAAGCCGAGCAGTACTAATTGCCCGTAAACTTTCCGGGTAAGATCTTATTAGTTTTTCTTTGCCAATATGTTAATGATATTGTAAAGACAGGTCTCAGACCTGTCTCTAGTCTTAAGGTGACTATAGCGGCGGGGTTCCACCTCTTCCCATTCCGAACAGAGAAGTTAAGCCCGTCAGCGCCGATGGTACTGCGTTAGTGGGAGAGTAGGTAGTCGCCGACTTTTAACAATAGAGCCAGATCTCAGGTCTGGCTCTATTTGTTTTAATGAATCACCTCATCCCCAACCCCTTCTCCTGAAAGAGAAGGGGCTTACTTTCTAAAAATTATTGTAAGTCCCTCTCCCCTGGGAGAGGGATTTAGGGTGAGGTTAATCAGTTTTATAATGACTTGCGAGAATCTTCATGAATAATTTGCCAGGCAAAATCCGCTTCAGGACCACCGCAACTTTTTGTTCTAATGACGCAACAACATATCTCTGCCGGGGATTCCTGCATCTAATTATCCTTGAGATCTTGACTGCGAGAACTTCAGGATTCCATCCGACTGATTCATCTTTTTCAATTACCGATAGGGACTTTTCGAATTGCTCCTGATATGGACCTGACGGCGCAAGGAAATTCCTGCGATTGGCTGAATTGTTGGTATGAAAATCACCGGGATTTACAACCACAACTTTAATATTGAACCCTCTCACTTCCATTCTCAGGGCTTCACTGAATCCCTCAATTGCAAATTTACTTGCTGAATAGAACGCCTGAAAAGGCAATCCCATTAGTCCTCCTATCGAACTTATATTTATTATCATACCACCACCTTGTTTTCGCATTACCGGTAATACAGAATTAGTGAGATGGACCATACCGATGAAATTCGTATCCATCTGAAGTCTTATGTTTTCTGCAGGGGTCGTCTCAATTGGTCCGCCGGTATGCATTCCGGCATTGTTGATCAGCACATCTATTCTTCCTTCTTTTTCAACAATAGTTTTGACAACTTTATTAATTGAAACATTATCTGTAAGATCCATTTTCAGAATATTTCCCATGCCGATCGGCTCAATATTTTTCCGAACCGTTCCGTACACTGAATGACCCTCTTTTGCTAGAAACTTAGCCATCTCCCTGCCAAAACCTGAAGAAATGCCTGTTATTAATATAACTTTTGCCATGATAATCTTTTAGTTAGACAGAGTTCACAGAGAATACACGGAGTTCCACAGAGCTAAATCCTCTGTGACTCACAGTGGTCCCAATAGCAATGTATTTCTGCACAATTCATGTAACAATTCTCTTTTAAGATTAAAATTGTTTGATTTGTTTATTTTAATATACCCCCTTCCCACCTTCCCCCAGGGGGGAAGGAGCCAAAAACCTTTCCCCCTTGGGGGAAAATGAAAGGGGGTTAAAATCAATGTTAAACACCAATATATTTGTTTCAGAAATTGTGAAGTGTTATATAGCTATCGAGACCTCAGTGGATCTCTGTGTAACTGGTCTTAAATCAGTTTAAAATTTTAAGGTTTTTTGCTGCCTTGGTAATTTTCTCAATTGAGATCTCCACCTGCTCTTTTGTATGAGTTGCCATAAGTGAATATCGGATCAGGCAATCCTCTTTAGGAACGGCAGGGGATACAACGGGATTGACAAATATGCCGTCGGCAAGCAATGCCTGAGTCAGAAGCAGGGATTTGATGTCGTCGCGTATAAACAAAGGTATAATAGGTGTTTCAGACTTTCCGGTATCGAATCCCATTTCCTTAAATCCCCTGAGAGCATAATCAGTCATTTCCCATAGGTGTTTTATCCTTTCAGGTTCACTTACCATTATATCAATGGCAGCCAGAACTGAAGCCGCCGAAGCAGGTGTCATGCTTGCACTGAAAATAAGTGAACGTGAATTATGCTTTATGTAGTTTATGGTGTCTTTATCTGCAGCTATAAAACCTCCAAGTGATGCCAGCGATTTAGAAAAGGTTCCCATAATCAGGTCAACTTTGTCAGTCAGGTCAAAATGCGATGCGGTACCTGATCCGTTCTTTCCTAAAACACCAATTGAGTGTGCATCATCGATCATTATGGTGGCATCATATTTATCTGCAATTCTGACAAGCTCAGGCAGCTTTGCTATATCTCCTTCCATCGAAAATATCCCGTCAACGACGATGAGTTTCATGCTCTCGGTAGTGCAACGCTTCAGTTTGGCTTCCAGGGCAGCCATATCGTTATGAGCGAATTTAAGTACCTTTGAGAAGGAGAGTCTGCTCCCTTCTATAATAGAAGCATGGTCGAACTCGTCAAGCAGGATATGATCCCTGCGTCCGGTCAGAACTGAAACAACTCCGAGATTTACCTGAAATCCCGTACTGTAACAGAGAGCGCCATCTTTACCAACAAGGTCAGCCAACCTCTCTTCAAGCTTTATATGTATGTCAAGTGTGCCGTTGAGAAACCTTGAACCGGCACAACCAGTCCCATATTTGTCAATTGCATTTTTTGCAGCTTCCTTGATCTTTGGATGGTTTGTGAGGCCCAGGTAGCTGTTGGATCCAAACATAAGGACTTTTTTCCCATTTATTGTAACGACGGTGTCCTGGTCCGATTCGATTTCTCTGAAATAGGGATATATGCCTGCCCTCATTGCTTGCTGTGGGGCATCGTATTTCGACAGGATTAATTGTAACTTTCTCACATGTCAAAAATTAAAATTTGACGCTAAATTATATAAAAAAGCATACGATATTCAGTAATATAGTAGAATTGATCTGGCAGGATTCAAAAGACTGATCCTGTTCATTCCGGAATATGACTTTGAAACAATCCGGATCCTAATAGAATTTATACCTTTTGTCTTCTATATTTGCTGCTTTACGCAGAGCTTCATAAGCTTCATAGCTGCCTCTCATCTGATAGGTCGAGGTGAGTCTCTCCTTAAGCAGCTTAAGGTCTTCGTCACTGGCTGCTGAAGCATTGTTCACGGTAAGCATATAAACCCCATTATCACCTTTTACCGGACCAGCCACAATACCCTGTTTTGAAGCAGAGGCGGCAGAGATCAGGGCAGGCTCCGAACCGGCGCCCGGCACTGTATATGATCTGAAATTGATCTGCGTTGCTTCCTGAACGGTTAATCCCATAAATCTGGCAATGTCATCCAGAGTTTTTCCGGATGTATTGTTTTTCAAGAATTCGGCTGAAAGAATTTCAGCCTTCTTTTCCTTTGAAACAATAAACCTGATATCATTTTCGACATCTTTCATTGGCGCAGTTCCCTCTTCCTGAACCCTTGTACAATAAGCAACAACATATTTGTCACCCACTTCGAACACAGCCTGATCATTGTTGTCCAGTACTATTTTGCCGTTTTCTGTCTGAAATAAGGAGATTACCAGATTACGCGGATTATCAAGACCGGGAAGTGTTTTCTGCTGTGGAGTGATATCGTTGGCAACACGTTTAGTAAGTTTCTTTTCAGCTATTGCCTGGTTGAACTTATCATATGTATTATTGGTTCCTGCAAACTGGCTGGCCTCGCTGTAAACTCTCTGATTGGTGATTGATCCGGGGATTATCTTCCTGTCGACAATACCTATATCATATTTGCGGGAACTTTTTGATTGTGCAAGAATTTCAATTATATGTATTCCGAAAGTCGTTTCAGCGGTAACAATATCTCCCTTTTTTGCTGAGAAACAGGCATTGTTGAATGGCACTACCATTCTTCCCTCAGGGAACCAGCCAAGATCTCCTCCAAGTTGAGCCGACCCCTGGTCATCCGAATTTGTTATTGCCAGGGTTGAAAATGAAGTTCCTGATTTGATAAGCTTTATTAAGCTGTCAGCCTGATTTTTTGCTGCAGTGAGCGATCTGGTCTGTCCGGTTCCCAGCAGAATATGTCTTACATGTACCGAGTCGGGTCTGTCAGAAGCATTCAGTAATTTTGCCAACTTCAGGGTTCCATCTTCATTATATGGTCCAAATACTTCTTTCAGGTCCTCTTTTTTTACGAATTCAGTCAGCTGGGCAGGTACCTCACTTAATGAAGAATAAAATCCCACATAGCGTGTATCGGCCGTAAGATTGATAAACTGAACCGGATCAGCAGCTTCGCTGAATTCAGTTTTAGTTTTGTTTATCCAATCTTCAGCCTGCTTTATATCATCTTCGGATGGAACTACATCAAAAGTGACGTATTCAGCGTCCCTGAGAGCAGTTTTCTTAAAGCTTTCCTTATGTTTCGAATAGTAGGTTTCAATATCGCCGGCTGAAATTTTGACCAGGGAATCAGATACAGATGAATAATTCTTCATTACGTAACTGAAATCAACCGTCTCTGCTGCAAGATTCTTGTCGAATTCAGCCTGTTTCGAGGTCACAAAGAGTCCTTTGGAAACCAGTGAATTGTATTTTGTACTCATCCTGTCGTTAACAATCTCATTTTCGAAAAACAGCCAGTATTTCTTTGTTGTTTCATCAACCTCAGTCTGTTTAAGAAAGTTAACAAGTGCCGATTTGTTGAAGGTCCCGGTCTTCTGGTCGGTGAATAACTGAAGCACTATCTGGTGTGGGTTATCCCCAAGAACAAACCCATCGAGCTCTTCTGAACTGACTCCGATCCCCAGTTTCTTGTACTGGTTGTCGAGAATGTTATGTCTTATGATTTGCTGCCAGGTCTGTTCCCTCAATGATTCTGTTGTCGATTCGTCTATATTAGAATTGCCAGATAATTTATAAATCTCAAGGAGATTCTGGACCTCCAGCTCATAGTCCTGGTATGAAATCGATTCATCGCCGATCTTCCCGATTTCATAATATTTTCTTTGCTTGGCTCTCTGTCCGGTACCATTACCGAAAAAATCACTTACAACAAATATGAATAACGAAAGCCCGATAAGTCCTGCTACCAAAACACCTGCTTTTTCCCTTAAAAATTGAAGTGCTGACATGAATATTCTTTTTATTTATATTGAAAATGAATCGCTTTTAAATTCAGGCGACAAATATAACAAATTTCCTATTAAAAAATGGCTCTGAATCATTTGCTCAATGTTTAAAAGTAAGGCTGGCAAAATACATCTACTAAATATGACCAGAATAGGGTAATGGTTGGAATTTATCATGAAATAGACCAAACACCCCTATTTGAAATAGGGGGTGTTTATATAAAAAACATAATAAATTATAAAAATATATGTAAAAAGCAGGGATAATTTCAAAAAATAGATATTTTTGCAAGAAAAAAATATTGAAATATGGCAGAACTAAGATTTAGCGCATTAAAAGAATTATTTGGCAGGGTCCCGTTAAAGGCGATCACACCTTCAAGCAATGTTTCAAAATATTATGGGATAGATGTCTTCAATCTTCACAAAATGGAACATTACCTGTCGAAAGATGCATTCAAAGTTATAAAGCGTGCAATAGATGAAGGAAAATCACTTACCAGGCAGGAAGCGGATCAGGTCGCGATCGGGCTCAAAGTCTGGGCGCTTGAAAGAGGTGCAACCCACTATACACACTGGTTCCATCCACTTACCGACGGGACGGCCGAGAAGCATGATGGATTCATAGAGTACGGAGATAATGGTCATATTGTCGAGAATTTTTCCGGAGCAGTTCTTGTTCAGTCAGAACCCGATGCCTCAAGCTTTCCAAGTGGTGGAATTAGAAACACATTTGAAGCAAGGGGATATACCGCCTGGGATGTATCTTCACCTGTATTCATAGTCGGAACAACACTTTGTATCCCTACCATTTTTGTTTCATGGACCGGTGAAGCCCTTGATTACAAGGCTCCTCTTCTCAAAGCATTATCGGAACTTGACAGGGCCGCTACTGAAATATGCCAGTACTTCGACAAGGATGTCAAAAAGGTGATCGCAACACTGGGTTGCGAACAGGAATATTTCCTTATCGACGAGGCATTATATTATGCACGGCCTGATTTAGTTCTTGCCGAAAGAACTCTAATGGGACATCAATCTGCAAAAGACCAGCAATTGTCCGATCATTATTTTGGTGCAATTCCCGAGAGAGTAATGTGTTTTATAGAAGATTTTGAATGTGAGGCACATAAACTTGGAATTCCTGTTAAAACCCGTCATAATGAGGTCGCTCCGAACCAGTTTGAGAGTGCTCCAATGTTTGAGGAGGTTAACCTGGCAGTCGATCATAACCTGCTTCTGATGGATATAATGAGACGTATTGCGAGAAGACATAAATTCAGGGTTCTGTTTCATGAAAAACCTTTTGCCGGAATTAACGGTTCAGGAAAACACAATAACTGGTCAATGGCAACAAATACCGGTGTTAATCTTTTATCCCCTGGTAAAAATCCAAAAACAAATCTGCAGTTTCTTACTTTCCTTGTGAATGTAATTAAAGCCGTTCAGGACAGTAATGAACTTATACGAGCTTCAGTAATGAATGAATCCAATTCATGGAGACTTGGTGGTCATGAAGCACCACCTGCAATAATATCTGTATTCCTCGGGACATACCTTATCAACACTTTGAATGAGATCGCCCGAAAAGTAACAGATAAGAAAATGACTCCTGCTTTGAAAACTGAACTTAAACTTGGAATTGGCAAGATCCCGGAGATCTTCCTTGACAATACTGACCGTAACCGTACATCTCCTTTTGCCTTTACGGGGAACAAGTTTGAATTCAGGGCTGTAGGATCATCAGCCAACTGCAGTGCCGCAATGATCGCACTGAACGCCGCAGTTGCCCGCCAGCTTGTAAAATTCAAAAATGAAGTGGATTCTATTATCAAGAAGGGCAGGACCAAGGATGAAGCACTATTCCAGGTTTTGAAGAAGACTATCATCGAATCTGAAAATGTCCTTTTTGAAGGTGATAACTACTCCAAAGAATGGCATAAGGAAGCTCAGAGAAGAGGATTGTCAAATATTGAAAGTGTTCCGGAATCAATAAGCAGGTATCTTTCTGCCAGCTCCAGGGATGTACTGATTGGCTCAGGCGTTTTCACAGAGAAGGAGCTTGAAAGCCGCGTTGAAGTTGAATATGAAAAATTCACAAAGAAAGTCCAGATAGAATCAAGGATTCTTGCTGATCTTGCTATTAATCATATAGTCCCGACAGGAATTAAATATATGTCTTCTCTTCTCGAAAACATTAAGGGACTGAAGGATATATTTGATGCAAAGGAATATGAGAAACTTGCCGGAACCAGTAAAGAAGCCATTGTAATAATTTCAGAACATATTACTATGATCAAAAACCTGGTTTTTGAGATGGTGGAGGAAAGGAAAAAGGCAAATGTTATTGAGAATGAATATAAGAAGGCACTTACCTATGAAAAAAAGGTTAAACCATACCTTGAAGAGATCCGCCTGCACATCGATAAGCTTGAACTGATAGTAGATGATGAGATATGGCCGTTACCCAAATACCGGGAACTTCTCTTTACAAGATAATGAACAGTTAGTTAGATAATTGGGTAGATGCAGGCAGGGACATTACATTCAATGTCCCTGCTTTGTTTTGAAATATTTACTTTGGCACATCGTTTGATGTTATATCAATCTCCCTAAATTGATTACTTTTGAGTTCAAATCTACACTGATACTATGAAACGAGTTCTGCTTCTCATTATAATATTATTGACTGCAGTCAGTCTTCAGGATTCAGCGGGGCAGAATCGGAAGGCCGAAAGAGCATATGCCTCGTTCAAAGCAGGTGAATATTATGATGCAATTGACCAGTTTAAGGATTCTTATTCAAAAGCGAAGAAAACGGATAAGGCATCAAGGACCGAACTTGGTTTTATGATAGCTGAATGTTATCGTCTTACAAATGATCCGAAAAATGCGGAAACATGGTACAGGCTTGCAGTTAAATCCTCGTTTTCAAAACCCGACGCCCAGTTCTGGCTGGCAGAATCGCTCAAGAAAACCGGGAAGTATCAGCAAGCAGTTGACGAATTTAAAAAATATAAGCAGGTAGCACCTTCTGATTCTAGGGCCGACCAGGAGATTAGATCATGTGAACTTGCCCTGGAATGGCAGCGGAACCCCGAAGCCTACAAAGTTGAAGAACTCAAAGATCTTAATTCCAAAGATGCCGATTTCAGTCCGGCTTATGGTCGTGATGATTTCGGAGTTATATATTTTACTTCTTCACGTGAAGATGCCGCAGGAAGTAAAACACATGGTGCTACAGGACAAAGTTTTACTGATATATTTGAGAGTCGTCTCGATAAAAAGGCAAAATGGAGTACCCCTGTTCCTGTTGAAAGCCTGAACAGCGAATCGGAAGATGGAACGCCTTGTTTTACAGCAGATTATAGGGAGGTGTATTTTACAAGGTGCGAAGCAGGTAAACGCGAAAAAAAGGGATGCATAATAATGGTTTCAGAACGTTCAGGCGAAAAATGGAGTGATCCGGTAGATACCAAAATCCTTCCGGATTCTCTTGTAGCTGCTCATCCTGCTATTTCAGCTGATGGCCTTTCACTTTATTTTGTTTCAGATATGCCGGGGGGAAATGGCATGAAGGATATTTATGAAGTAACCCGCAATGATGAAAATGATTCATGGTCAACTCCCCGGAATCTTGGCCCGGATATAAATACAGGCGGTAATGAACTATTTCCGTATATCAGGGATGACGGGAGCCTTTATTTTGCTTCTGACGGACAGATCGGAATGGGCGGTCTTGATATTTTTAAAGCAACAGGTCAACCTGATGGTTCTTGGGTGGTAAAGAATATGAAACCTCCTATTAATAGCTTTGCAGACGATTTCGGGATCTCATTCGAAAACAGCAATGAACGCGGAATTTTCAGCTCAACCCGTAAGGGAAGAGGGAATGATGAGCTTTATACATTTGAACTTCCTCCGCTGAGATTCAATGTTACCGGACTTAGTAAAGGATGAGAAAACAGGAGGTCCGATTCAGGGATCAGTTGTGCAGCTGATTGCCAGCGACGCATCGAACCTTCAGGCTGAAACCGGAACCGGAGGTGATTTCAAATTTGCTCTTAAGCAGGATGTTGATTACATATTTTTTGCTTCGAAAAAAGGCTACCTGAGTGGCAAGGAAAGAGAGACAACAAAGGGTCAGGAGAAGAGCCGTGATTTTATGGTAACTATACTTCTGACAGCAACTGATAAACCGATTGAGCTTCCCAACATTTTCTACGATTTTGGAAAATGGGATCTGAGACCAGAATCAATGGTTTCGCTTGATAAGCTTGTTGAGACACTTAATGATAATGATAAAGTGACAATTGAACTTATGTCACATACTGACTCTCGCGACACTGAGGAATATAACCAGGATCTTTCACAGAAAAGGGCTCAGTCGGTTGTTCAATATCTTATCGGGAAAGGAATTGATCCTGCAAGGCTTTTGGCTAAGGGGTATGGGGAATCAAGTCCAAAAGTAGCTGACGCGGCAATCGCAGCACAGAATCCATTCCTTAAGGAGGGGACTGCACTTACTGAGCAGTTCATTAATTCGCTTGGTAGTGAGGAACAAAAAGAAATTGCTCACCAGATAAACAGGAGAACTGAGTTCAGGGTGCTGAGAACAGATTATGAGCCGAAGAAATGACCTCTCCCCAAACCCCTCCCCCAGTGAGGGAAATGTAATCTTTTCTATGAAAGGCCTGATATCATCTTTTCTCTTAATTCTTGCAACAACTATCACTCTCTTTGCTTCCAAACCCATCCGTATTCTGGTAATTACAGGTGGTCATGGCTATAAGGTTGAAGAATTCAACCAGATGCTTGTTAGCCTGGGACCTAAGATAACCTTTCAGATTGCGGAATTACCTTCTGCCTTCGAAATGTTCGAATCCGAAAACCGCGATAAATATGATGTTCTTGTCTTTTATCATATGTGGCAGACGATCACAGGTGAACAGGAAAAGATCTTTACTGATTGCATCAGCCAGGGAAAGCCTGTTGTGGCACTTCATCACAGTATTTGCGCTTTCGATGACTGGCCAGAATACTGGAATATAATCGGAGGAAAATATTTTCATAAGCCCACAACTTTTAAAGGCAGGGAGTATGCTGCTTGCTCATATATTCATGATCTTCACTTTGATGTCAAGATCGCGGATAAGAAACATCCTGTAACCAAAGGAATGAATGATTTTCCGATTTTCGATGAAACCTATAAGGGATACTATGTTGAAGATGGAGTAACGACATTGCTCACTACGGAGGAACCATCAAGCACGCCTGTAATAGGCTGGGCAAAAAAATACGGAAAATCCCGGATTGTTGTCCTTCAAAGCGGTCATGATGTTCCTACTTTTGAAAACCCTAATTTCCGAAAGCTCCTGAAACAGGCTATCGAATGGGTCTCTAAGAAATAAGACCTTTATGTTCCACTGAGATAAAGCCCCCCAGCCCCCCTGCCTTGCTCCGCCGAAGCGGCTACGCGAAGGCGAAGAAGGGGGGTCAGTTCTTTATTGCCTTTTAGCCCCCTTTAGGGGGTTGGGGGCGTTTTTACACAGAGTTATCCGTTTTTTTTATCTTTGTTGCATTACCTGATATAAAATGTCCACTGAATCAAAATACAGCAGACGGGGAGTCTCTTCTCAGAAAGAAGATGTCCATTCGGCCATAAAAAACCTGGATAAAGGTCTGTTCCCAAAAGCATTCTGTAAAATTGTACCTGATCTGCTTGGAGGTGATGATAACTTCTGCAATATTATGCATGCCGACGGAGCAGGAACAAAATCTTCGCTGGCATACATCTATTGGAAAGAGACCGGGGACATGTCAGTCTGGAAAGGAATTGCACAAGATTCCATTGTTATGAACACCGATGACCTACTCTGCGTAGGTGCTTACGATAAGATCCTTATTTCTTCAACAATAGGAAGGAACAAGAACCTGATCCCGGGTGAAGTCATCTCAGCAATAATAAAGGGAACAGAAGAGGTGCTTGAAGAACTCCGGGGTCTTGGAATCGGAATATGGTCAACAGGCGGTGAAACAGCTGACCTTGGTGATCTTGTCAGGACAATTGTTGTGGATTCGACAGTGGTTGCCCGAATGAAAAGATCAGCCGTGATCTCCAATCAGAATATCGTGGCAGGAGATGTTATTGTCGGGCTGGCATCATTTGGACAGACAACATGGGAAAAGCAATATAACAGCGGTATGGGAAGCAACGGACTGACCTCGGCCAGGCATGATGTTTTTGGACCATATCTGGCTTCAAAATACCCTGAAAGCTTTAATACAGAACTGCCTTATGATCTTATTTACTCGGGCAGGCTTAAGCTTACAGAGATGGTTGAAGGCCTTGATATCGATGCCGGCAAACTTGTTCTTTCTCCAACACGCACTTATGCCCCGGTAATCAAAAGAGTTATCGAAACCTTACGTACTGAAATACATGGAATGATCCATTGTTCCGGTGGTGGTCAGACCAAAGTCATGCATTTTGTTGATAATCTGCATATAATTAAGAATAATATGTTTCCTGTGCCTCCACTATTTAAGATAATTCAGGAACAGTCGGGTACTTCCTGGCAGGAGATGTACAGGGTATTTAATATGGGACACAGGTTTGAGATATATACATCCGAAAAAAATGCTGCATCAATTATTGATTTAGCATCCGGTTTTAATCTCGAAGCAAAAGTAATCGGACATTGTGAAGCTTCGGATAAGAAGAGACTCACAATTGAAACCGAAAATGGCAAATTCGAATATTAAAACCCACCCCCACCCCCTCCAGGGAGGGGAGCCTTAAATGCTTCTTCTTCGCCATACATCGCCTTTCGTCCATAATACATTGTACATCCCCTTTACGCCTTTACGCCGTTGCACCTTTACGCCTTTTTATTATCTTTGTCCCCTGAAATTTATCCGAAAATGGCAAATAACATGATATTGGAGAGGCTTGAGGGAGTTAAAGCCAGGTTCGTTGAGGTAGGGGAGCTTCTGACGCATCAGGATGTGCTTTCAGATATGGACAGGTATGTCAAGCTCAGCAGGGAATATAAAGATCTTCAGCCAATAATTGAGTCTTATGAAAAGTACAAGCTTGCGCTTGAGAATATTTCAAGCACAAAAGAATTACTTGCCACTGAAAAGGATGAAGAGATGAGGGAAATGGCAAAGGCAGAGCTGGAACAGCTTAATGTAGGTATCCCTGAAATGGAGGAGGAGATAAAGTTGCTTCTTATTCCTGCTGATCCGGAGGATGACAAAAATGCGGTTATGGAGATACGGGCAGGTACCGGAGGCGACGAAGCAAGTATTTTTGCCGGTGACCTTTTCAGGATGTATAGCAAGTTTTTCGAACTTCAGGGATGGAAAGCAGAGGTTAACAGTTTTTCTGAGGGAACTGCCGGCGGATATAAGGAAATAGTATTAAGTGTTTCAGGCGAAGGTGTTTATGGGTTATTAAAATATGAATCAGGTGTGCACAGGGTACAGAGGGTACCTCAGACAGAAACACAGGGCAGAATTCATACCTCAGCAGCTTCGGTCGTCGTTCTTCCTGAGGCCGATGAATTTGATGTTGATTTAAAGAGTGAAGATATCCGGAAAGACACATATTGTTCATCCGGTCCGGGAGGACAATCGGTCAACACAACATATTCTGCCATCAGGCTGACTCATATCCCAACCGGTATTGTTGTGACCTGCCAGGACGAAAAATCACAGATCAAAAATTATGACAAGGCCCTTAAGGAACTAAGGACCAGGCTATATAATCTTGAATACCAGAAATATCTCGATGAGGTATCTCACAAAAGGAAGACGATGGTATCAACCGGCGACAGGTCGGCCAAAATAAGAACATATAATTATCCACAGGGAAGGATGACCGATCACAGGATAACACTCACTATGTATAACCTTCCTTCTATTCTCGATGGGAATATTCTGGAAATAATTGAGAAGCTTCAGATGGCAGAGAATACTGAGCGTTTAAAAGAAAGCACCAACTAAAACTGATGGTTATGGATCATTATCAGTTATTTAATAATATCAAAGAAAAAAGATCATTCCTTTGCGTCGGTCTCGATCCTGAAATTGAAAAAATACCTCCCTTTCTGCTCAAAACCAAAGACCCTGTTTTTGAATTCAATAGACGCATAATTGACTCTACCCATAAATTTGCGGTAGCCTATAAACCAAATGTCGCATTTTATGAAGTCAACGGACCAAAGGGATGGAAGTCCCTTGAATCGACGTTGAATTATGTCAAAAAGAATTTTCCGGGGATTCTTGTAATTGCCGATGCAAAACGCGGCGATATAGGCAACACTTCGAAAATGTATGCCAGGGAATTTTTTGAGAACATGAATTTTGATGCGGTTACTGTTGCCCCTTATATGGGCGAAGATTCGGTGACTCCTTTTCTGACGTACAACAATAAGTGGGTTATTCTTCTGGCATTGACCTCAAACAAGGGTGCTGATGATTTTCAGTACCATGATGAAGACGGGTTGAAGCTTTTTGAAAGAGTATTGACATTATCCCGTAAATGGGGATCTATTGATAATCTTATGTATGTTGTCGGTGCAACCCGTGCTGAAATGCTTAAGGACATCAGGAAGATCGTTCCTGAACATTTTCTTCTGATACCTGGTGTCGGTGCCCAGGGCGGCAGCCTTCAGGAAGTTGCAAAATACGGGATGACAAACAAATGCGGACTGCTGGTCAATTCATCCCGGGGAATTATTTTTGCCGACAATTCTGAAAACTTCGATAAAGTAGCTGGTGAAAAAGCAGCAGAAATCCAGAAAGAAATGGAGTTGTATCTTGCCCAGCACAAACTAATCTGAAACTAATCCTGACTTAATATTTTCTCTGTGGATCTCTATGAATACTCTGTGGATCTCGGTGTAACTAAAGAAAATAAGAACTTACACAGAGTGACACAGGGGATCCACAGATTGACACTGAGAAGAAAAACTTGAATGTAAAAAAAGATGATCCAAATGATCATCTTTTTTTGTATATTTATATTCTCGCTGTTTTTTTAAACTTGTGCCGTTATGAAAGAAGAATTCCTGCACTATTTGTGGAAATACAGTCTCTATGATAAGGATTCTCTTGTTGACAATGAGAACAATAGGATTGTAGTGATAAATCCCGGTGACTACAACCGGGATTCAGGACCTGATTTTTTCAACGCAAGACTTTTAATTGCAGGTACCGAATGGGCAGGCAATGTCGAAATCCATATTAAAGCATCCCATTTTATCAGCCATGGACATAACCATGATCATGCATTTGATAATGTTATACTGCATATTGTTGCAGACAATGATAAAAGGGTATTTAACTCAAGGAATGAAGAATTACTGACGGTCGTGGTTAAATATGATCAGGGTCTTTATGAGAAATATAGGGATCTAATTAATAACCCCTTTGTCATAGCCTGCCATAATGAGATCGGAAAATATGACCGGTTCCTTTTCATGAATTGGCTTCATTCGCTTCTTGTTGAAAGACTCCAGGCAAAAACTGGTGCTGTGATGAAAATATTTACCGAGACCGGGAATGACTGGGAGGAAACATTTTACCGGATGCTAACCCGTTATTTTGGTTTCAGGGTGAATACAGAGCCCTTCGAGATGCTTGCCAATGCACTTCCTTTTAAAATAATCCGTAAACATTCCGACAGCAGGTTTCAGATCGAGGCTCTGCTTTTCGGTACGGCCGGGATGCTTGAGGAGGCTCTTTTTAGAGAAGCGTTATCTGACAAATATTATAAAGACCTGATTAAAGAGTACAGGATTCTTAAAGCAAAATATTCACTTCAGCCTTTGCATGGATGGATCTGGAAATTCAGCAGACTAAGGCCGGTAAATTTTCCTACTGTACGAATATCCCAGTTATCGGCAATGCTTTCTGCTGCTGACGGATTGTTCTCAAGAACACTAGAGGCGGCTGAGATCAGACAGCTGAAAAGTCTGTTCGAAGTCTCAGCCTCCTCCTACTGGGATGACCATTATATATTTGGAAAAAAGAGCAGAAAAATCTCAAAAAAGACAGGGAATCAGGCAACCGATATTTTCCTTATAAATGCTGTTATTCCACTTATATTTATCTATGGTCGCTTTCATGATAAAGGTGATGTGTGCGAAAAAGCCCTGTCATTTCTGGAAAGCACCGCTCCGGAAACAAATTCTGTAACAAGGGATTGGGAATCAGCGGGAGTAAAGGTGGAGTCAGCATTCTACACTCAGGCTCTGCTCCAGCTTTCAGATGAATATTGCAGGAAAAGAAGATGCCTTGAATGCCGTATCGGAAGCAGGATAATCAGCATGGGGAAGAGGTTGATAAACTCAAATGAGCTTATGCTGGAACCTTGAAGATTAGTGATAACTACCTTCCATTGTTAATAAAAAGTTGAAGTAAAGCAAAATCCGACGCAACTTTTGATCGTAACTTAACGTCTTTATAGTACGAAGAGCAATAATTTTAGCCCTGAAGTCGTTGGCATAATAAGAAATATTTTACTGGGTTTAAAAAAAAAGTAGTCAATTGTTTGATAGTTTACATAAAAAAGCCTTATTTTTGCGTTCCAAAATTGGGGACTCAATTTATTTATGGATAAACAACATATTAATTAAAGACATGTATTTGACTACTGAAAAGAAACAGGAGTTTTTCAAAACGTTTGGAACATCTGAGATTGATACAGGAACGGCAGAAGGACAGATAGCATTGTTTTCGTACAGGATATCACATCTTACCGAACATCTTAAAAAGAACAAGAAAGACTTCAGCACCCAGAGGGCGCTTATTAAGCTTGTGGGAAGAAGAAGGAGACTTTTGGATTATCTTAAGATAAAAGATATTGAGCGTTATCGCGAAATAGTCAAAGCGTTGAAATTACGTAAATAAAGAGGAAGGCAATTCATAATTGCCTTTTTTCTTATTATCCTTAATAAATTGTAATTTCGACAATCAAAAATCATTATATAATGTTTAATATTAAAGAGAAAAATATTGATCTCGGCGACGGGAGAATAATTACACTTGAGACTGGGAGGATGGCAAGGCAGGCTGATGGATCAGTTCTGTTGAAGATGGGCAAAACCATGTTGCTTGCAACAGTGGTGTCGGCAAAGGAAGCCAAAGAAGATACAGATTTTATGCCTCTTTCAGTTGAGTACAAGGAAAAATATGCCTCCTCAGGGCGTATACCCGGTGGATTTCTTAAAAGGGAATCCCGGCCCTCAGATTATGAAATCCTTATTTCACGGATTGTTGACAGGGCATTGAGACCACTTTTCCCTGATGATTTTCATGCAGAGACATTCGTTACGGTAAATCTCATATCAGCAGATATGGATATAATCCCTGATGCTCTTGCAGGACTTGCTGCCTCTGCAGCCCTGACGATATCAGACGTTCCTTTCAACGGTCCAATGTCGGAAGTAAGAGTGGCAAGGATCAACAATAATTTTATTGTTAACCCCACAGCCACCCAGCTTAAGGATGCAGATATTGACCTGATGGTCGGAGCTACTTTCGAAAATATCCTTATGGTTGAGGGTGAAATGAAGGAAGTTTCCGAAGCTGACATGATTGAAGCGCTCAGGGTTGCGCATAAGGCAATTAAAGTCCAATGTCAGGCTCAGATAGAATTTGCCGCTGAGCTTGGAAAAACAATGAAGCGCGAATATTGCCATGAAGAGAATGATGAGGATCTTAAGAAAAAAGTCTGGGATGAAACATATGAAAAATGTTTTCAGGCAGCAAAATCCGGAACCAATGATAAACACAAAAGAGAAGAGTCTTTCGACCAGGTGATAAATGACTTCCTTTCTCAGTACACCGAGGAAGATGCTGTTAACGAAACACTTGTTAAGAAATATTATCACGATGTGGTCAAAGAAGCCGCCAGACGTCTTGTCCTTGATGAGAACATACGTCTCGACGGAAGAAGGCCTGACCAGATAAGACAGATTACATGCGAAATAGATCCTCTGCCTGCTACACATGGTTCGGCATTGTTCACAAGAGGAGAAACACAATCACTTACAACAGTGACCCTTGGCACCAAGCTCGATGAAAAGATAATAGATGACGTTCTAAATAAGGGAACAGAAAAATTTACCCTGCATTATAATTTCCCGCCATTTTCGACAGGTGAGGCAAAAGCTGCCAGAGGAATCAGCCGGAGGGAAATTGGACATGGCAATCTTGCCCACAGGGCATTGAAGAACATGATGCCACCTGATGCTGAAAATCCTTATGCCATAAGAATTGTTTCTGATATTCTTGAATCAAACGGATCATCATCAATGGCAACAGTTTGCGCAGGAACCCTTGCTCTTATGGATTCAGGGATCAAGCTCCGCAAACCTGTGTCAGGTATTGCAATGGGATTAATAACTGACAAGAATTCCGATAAATATGCAATCCTTTCTGATATTCTGGGTGATGAGGATCACCTTGGGGACATGGATTTTAAGGTGACCGGAACCCGCGATGGGATTACAGCAACACAGATGGATATAAAGGTTGAGGGATTATCATTCGAAGTTCTGACAAAAGCTCTCGAACAGGCTAAAGCCGGAAGGCTACATATCCTTGATATAATGAAGGAAACTATAGCCGAACCCAGGCCCGAACTTAAGCCGCATGCCCCGAGAATAGAAATGCTTACAATTCCAAAAGACATGATCGGCGCACTGATTGGTCCGGGTGGAAAAGTGATACAGGAGATCCAGCGTGAAACCGGGACAACAATTATAGTTGAAGAGGTCGACGGGCACGGTGATGTGAATATTTTTGGTGAGAACAAAGAAGCCATTACTGCAGCCCTTGCATGGGTAAGGAAAATTGTAACAGTTCCGGAAGTTGGCCAGGTTTACAAGGGCAAAGTAAAGACAATAGTTCAGTTTGGAGCATTTGTGGAAATTCTTCCAAACAAGGATGGGCTGCTTCATATATCTGAGATCGACTGGAAAAAAATAGGATCGGTTGATGAAGTTTTGAAGGAAGGTGATGAGATTGAAGTTAAACTCATTGATATTGATCCTAAGACCGGCAAACTGAAACTCTCACGAAAAGCTCTGCTCCCAAGGCCCCCAAGGGAAGAGGGCGGGGACAACAGGAAGCAAGACGATCACAGGAATAGATAATAATATATAAAAACATTGGGTAGAGACGTTGCAGGCAACGTCTCTACTTTTTTATATATTTGATCTGTTATCATAACTTGATGGAGGTCAAATACAATTACGTAGTTATTGAGGGTAATATCGGTGCCGGGAAAACCACTCTTGCAACCAGAATTGCTGAACAGTTCAATGCACGCCTGATACTTGAACAATTTGCAGATAATCCTTTCCTTCCGAAGTTTTATTCTGATCCTGATAAATATTCATTTCCCCTGGAACTTTCATTTCTTGCAAGCCGGTACAAACAGCTGAATGATGAATTGGGATCCCAGGATATTTTTAAAACTTTTACAGTCGCCGATTACTACTTCATGAAATCACTTGTGTTTGCAGCCTCAACACTGACAGGTGATGAATTTAACCTTTACAGGCAGATCTTTTACATAATTTATAGTTCGCTCCCTAAACCCGATATTTATGTCTATCTTCATATAAGTACAGAGCGGTTGTTAAAGAACATTTGTAAGCGGGGCCGTGAATATGAAAAATCAATAACCGGGGAGTATCTCCAGAAAATTCAGGACAGTTATTTCACCTTTTTTAAACAGAATCCGGAAAACAAATATCTTATAATCGATATAAATAATATAGATTTTGTTACAAACAAAAACAATTATTCGAAATTGATCGACACCATTTTCTTAAACGATTACCCTGTTGGATTGAATAAGGTGATATTGTAATTACAATTATGAGTAATGGTTTAGATAAACCCGGCTAAAAAATGTTTTCAAATTTGATCAGATTGCAGATGTGTGAATAGTGTAACTTATTTACGAAATTATGTAACATCCATTTCCCGGGAAATGTTCAACTTTGTTCAGCGAGAATTGAAATTGTATTTTGGCAATGATTAATGAATGCAAAAAGGAGAGATTATTTATTTCATTGATATTTAATAGTATGTGTCCTCTGAACTATAAATATTATCAATCATTGCCAGTAGTCATTTTGTTTTATTTAATTTTATCATAAATTTGCACTTATATTGTAACTTTAATATAGTTTTTAACGTAAAGAATCAATACGGATACCATAAACAAACAACTATTTTAATTATGAAAAAAATCAGAAGCTATTTTATCCTTATCCTCGCAGCTGCTTTCTTAGCCAGTTGCAGCGGTCTGAATAAAATGAAAAAAGAGGCCGGCGACATCAAGTATGAAGTTACCCCCAAAGTCCTTGAAGCACATGGCGGTCTTGTAAATGTTACAATCAAAGGCACATTCCCTGAGAAGTATTTCAACAAGAAAGCTACGCTTGCAGTAACCCCGGTTCTTACATATACTGGCGGAGAAACTGCTTTTGACAAAGTACAGGTCCTACAGGGAGAAAAAGTAACTGCAAATAACAAAGTGATCACTTACACCGGTGGTGACTTTACCTACACAAGTGCAATTCCCTACAAGGATGCAATGAAGATGTCAGAGCTGGTTCTGAGAACTACTGCAAGTATTAAGGATAAAAATCTCGACTTTGAACCGGTTAAGCTTGCTGATGGTGTAATAGCTACTTCAACTCTTGTTGAAATGCATGCAAGGTCAATCTATATGAAAGACAATTATGTCAGAATTACTCCCGAAACAAAAGTAGCTGACATTAATTATGTTATTAATCAGGCAACTATCCGCAGTACAGAACTTAAAGGCGAGGATGTAAAACTTCTGAAGGAATATATTTCGACGGTAAGCACCGATCCAAACAAACAGCTTAAAGGTGCCGTTGTCAGTTCATATGCATCTCCTGATGGTAAATTCGATGAGAATGAAAAACTTTCGGGCAAACGAGGGACATCTGCTGACAAAGTAATAAAGGGAGAATTTAAGAAAATTGAAGCTGCACAAGCTGAAGGTTTCTTTAGTTCGCTTACTACAGCTGAAGACTGGGACGGATTTAAAACCGAAGTTGAAAATTCAACTATCCAGGACAAAGATCTGATCCTCAGGGTTCTTTCAATGTATTCCGATCCGGAAGTCCGCGAGAAGGAAATAAAAAATATGTCCTCTGCATTTGAAGCTCTCAAAACAGATGTTCTCCCAAAACTGAGGAGATCAAAAATGATGGTCAATGTTGATAACATAGGACGTACTGATGAGCAGATTCTTGCACAGGCAAAATCTGATCCCACAGTTCTGAGCCTCGAGGAGATCCTTCATGCAGGGATACTTGCGACAGATGCTAACGATAAACTTGCCTTCTTCAAAGCTGCTGCAGAAAATAACCCTAAATGTGTCCGTGCTCACAATAATATCGGATGCGCCCTGCTTGCCCTGGATAAAGCTGATGACGCTCTTGCTGCTTTCGAAAAGGCTAAAGCTCTTGCGAATAACGATGTAGTTAAAAACAATACAGGCTTTGCATATCTTGTGAAAGGCGATTTAGTAAAAGCAGAAGAATTGTTCAACTCAATGACAGCAGCTACCACCGAATCAAAATGGGGTCTTGGTGTTATTGCCATAACAAAAGGTGAATATGACAAGGCAGTTAACTACTTTGGAACAGAGCCATGTTTTAACCTTGCTCTTGCCCAGGTTCTTAAGGGTGATGTCAGTAAAGCCAAAGCAACTCTCGACAGCATGACAGAAATGTGCAAATGCGGAAAGCCTTCATACCTGAAAGGTATCGTTGGCGCACGTCTCGACGACAAAACATATATGGTCAACGGGTTGAAAGAGGCTATTGGTTTCAAACCTGAATGGAAAGCATATGCAAAAACAGATCTGGAATTTGCAAAATTCTTTTCTGACGCTGCATTTACTGGATTAGTTCAGTAAAATATAGAATCTAGTGATATTTATAGGGGCGTTGCATTGCAGCGCCCTTTTTATTTAATTCCCACAGTACTATCCCGGCACTGATTGCGATATTGAATGAATGCTTGGTTCCGAACTGTGGTATCTCAACACACATATCGCAAAGGTCAATGACCTTTTGATCAACGCCGTTTACTTCATGCCCGAAAACAAGAGCATATTTTTGTCTTTTCTCAATTTTAAGATCCTGCAGTTCTATTGCGCCATCAGCTTGCTCTATCCCTATTATTTTGTAACCCTCTGCCTTCAGGTCAGATACTGCTTTTGTTGTTTCTTCATAATAGGTCCATTCAACTGAATCGGTGGCCCCCAGAGCGGTTTTCTGTATATCCCTGTGCGGAGGCCTTGGTGTAATACCGCATAATAAGATTTTCTTTGTAAGGAATGCATCAGCTGTTCTGAAAACCGATCCTACATTGTTATGACTTCTTACATTATCGAGAACTATTGCAAAAGGTGATTTCTCAGAGTTCCTGAACTCATCAATGCTCTTTCTGCTCAGTTCGCTATTAAGAAGTTTCCGCATCCTTTTTTATGCTAAAATAGGTAAAATATCCTTTTATTTTTCTAAATTTCCATCATTGACAAATATGCCAGATACCAGGATTTAAATAATTACTTCAGAATGAACATTCATGAATTCCAGGGTAAATCACTCCTGAAAGCTTATAACGTAGATATTCAGGAAGGATTCGTTGCAGAAACGGCCGATCAGGCAGTTATGATTGCCAGACAGATGCAGGAGAAATTCAATACCGGGTATTTTGTGGTAAAAGCACAGATACACGCTGGCGGAAGAGGTAAGGGTGGCGGTGTAAAGCTTGCTAAATCGATTGAAGAAGCCGGAATTATTGCGGGAAGGATGCTGGGAATGAATCTTGTAACACCACAGACAGGACCAGCCGGGAGAAAGGTCAATAAAGTATTGATAGCCCAGGATGTTTATTACCCCGGGCAAACTGAAACTGAGGAGTTTTACGTAAGTATCCTTCTGAACCGAAAAACCGGAAGATACGTTATTATGTATTCGCCTGAAGGAGGAATGGATATCGAGCAGGTTGCAGAAAAAACACCCGGCCTGATATTTACGGAAGAAATTTCCCCGCTTACCGGACTTCAACCCTTTCAGGCCAGGAAAATAGCTTTCAATCTTGGGCTCCGGGGAAATGCTTTTAAAAACATGCTGAAGTTTCTTGACGGTATTTATGAAACATTCATTAACTGCGATGGTCAGCTTCTTGAGATCAATCCGGTCCTTAAAACAAGCGACGAAAGAGTTCTGGCGGTTGACTGTAAATTTATCCTTGATGATAATGCGCTCTTCAGGCATAATGAACTGGCGAAAATGAGGGATATTAATGAAGAAGATCCAGTTGAAGTTGAAGCAGGCAAATATAACCTGAATTATGTCAGGCTCGATGGTAATGTAGGTTGTATGGTAAATGGAGCCGGGCTTGCGATGGCAACAATGGATATAATTAAGCTCTCGGGCGGATCTCCTGCCAATTTCCTGGATGTTGGCGGCGGGGCGAATAAAGATACAGTAGAAGCAGGTTTCCGGATTATTCTAAGTGATCCTGCTGTAAAAGCAATCCTGATTAACATTTTCGGTGGTATTGTAAGGTGCGACAGGGTTGCCAACGGAGTAGTTGAAGCTTATAAATCGATAGGTGAAATAAAGGTGCCAGTAATTGTAAGACTGCAGGGAACAAATGCCCTTGAGGCAAAGGAGATAATAGATAAATCAGGGTTAAGCGTTATCTCCGCAACATCATTCAGGGAAGCTGCGGAGAAGGTAGGTACAGCCCTCTCAACCAAATAATCTGAGGTATAACAGCATTATGGAGTTTAATGCTTATGTGACTCGTCGCAATAAGGCTTATTGCATGAGCGACCGCATCTGCAAAGATATACTTCATCAGGGCTGGCGGAAATATCTTTTTTCGGATCTTTTAAAATGATATGCCCTGTTATCTTAAGAGGACCGCTATCTATAACCTCTACTAATGTATAGGATTTATTTATCGCGTCTGTTCCCATAATGTTTATTTATCTTCAAAACCTATTTTTCTGTGTGTACCGTCGCAAAAAGGCATTTGATTACTGGCCCCGCACCGGCAAATTGAAATGATCCCGTCTTTCATTTCTTTGTTATTGCCTCTATATTGAAAAGTAAAGTCGCCCTTTATGACTATCGGACCATCCATCATGATCTTTATTGAAACAGGATTTTTTTCGAAGACTTTCTCCTTTTCTTTTAAAAGCTCGGGCCTTCTGAATATAACATGGTTTGTCTGATCCGGGCTTATATCCTTGTTCTTATCTTCATCATTCCACTTCCATGTAAGGGCTTCGGTCGGGCACATGTTTACCACTTCAATGATCCTGTCAGTTGTGCCTCCGTTCATGTCAACCCAGGGCCTCCTGCCCGGATCGAACACTTCAATAAGTTCCCTGTAGCAGTACGAAGCATGTACACAGGCATCCGGTTTCCAATAGACTGTTATATCATTATTTCTGTATCGCCTTCCTCCTGTAAATGTATTGTTTTCTCTTTCCATCTCAACATGGCATTTGTTTGCAATTTAATATATTTTGTGAAATAAATTGTTCATATCTTGAAGTCGGTTAATGGATGAATTTTTATCTTTGAAACTTCGATGAAGATTGAAAGTTAATTAGGGGTTCGAATCAAAGTTTTTTTGCATGGAAAGGCGTTTCATGTCAGTTGCAGCCAGGATCTACCGAAGGTTGGTGCTTTTTATTTCTATTATGATTACAATGATGTTTTTTTCTGCTCAGACATATGCCTCAGGCCTGACCGGTTTTGTTTCAGGATCGGCAGGTTCATTGTCAATCATGTCAATTTCCACACTTGCTTTCATTATTGCACTAACCGGAGCATTGATAATTTTGTGCATCCTGATACTGGTCTTTTCCTCAAAGCTCAGAAATGCAAACAGGGAGTTAATAGAGAGAAATAAACAGATCGAAGAGATTAATAAAAATCTTCAAAGGACAAACAAGGACCTGTCGATCGAAAAGGAAGCTATTACCCGCGAATACTCATATTCGGAAATGTTCTACCGAATGCTGGTACAGTCGGCCGATGACGGGATCTCGTTCTATGACAGGGACTGGAACCTTAAATATGCAAATGGTGCCTTCTATTCAATGATCGGCCTTACAAGGGAGCAATACAATACCTTAAATGCCAGTGAGATTGTTCATCCCGATGATGTGATATATGAAAAGACCAGGACCGAAGCACTTCAGAAAGACGGATTTTTTGAAAGCGAACTCCGGCTTAAGCATAAGGACGGTCATTATGTAAATCTTTCGACCAGATCGGTGACAGTAAAAAATGAGAATGCTGATATAATAGGCGCATTAACAATTTCAAGAGATATAACTTCTCTTAAAAAAGTACATGAGGAACTGGTTAAGGCAAATGTTGAAGCTGAAGCAAGTAACAGGCTTAAATCGAGTTTTCTGGCAAATATCTCCCATGAAATAAGAACACCGCTTAACAGCGTCGTTGGATTTGCAAACCTCCTCCTGGCAAATGACCTTACCAATGAGGTCAAGGAGGAATATATTGAGCATATAAACCACAACAGCGAAAAGCTTCTTCAGATTATTGGTGATATTATTGACCTTTCACGGCTTGAGAGTTCCCAGATTGAGATAACATATGAAGAAGCATCGCTCAACAACATTGTGAACGAAATTGTGGAAGATGCCAGGAAGATCATAAAACGGAACGAGAAATCGATCATCATCAATGTGATGAACATGCTTGAGGAGAATGGCGACCTTATTTTCACTGACAGGATCTGGCTTAAGAGAGTACTTAACCACCTGATGGACAATGCGGTTAAATTCACACTCGAAGGTTCGGTAAGATTGTCTTATGCAAAAGAAAATGAGAATCTCGTATTCAGGATTAAGGATACGGGGATAGGTATTAACAAGGAGAACCTTGATCATATTTTTGAGGAGTTTCGTCAGGAAATAGACGGACACCATCGTCCTTTTGAAGGACTTGGTGTTGGACTTACTCTTGCAAAGGAGGTGATCGAAAGGATGGGAGGTAAGATTTTTGTTCAATCCGAGAAAGGGGTTGGCTCTGAATTCAGCTTTTCAATACCTTACCGGCCGGCAGGAGGAAGTACGAGATTAAGATCGAAAATAGCCGCCAGTGAGCCCCAGAGCTCTCCGATAAACTGGAGCAATAAGACATGCCTGCTCGTTGATGACAATAAAGACGTATTACTTTATCTTAAGAGAACTCTGGCCGACACCGGGATAAATACACTTAGTGCCAGATCGGGGAATGAAGCTATTGAAATAGTAAAAAGCATGCCCGAAATTGATGTAGTATTGCTTGATATGCAGATGCCCGAAATGAACGGTATCGAAGCGACAAAAGAGATAAGGAAGATCCGTAAGGACATTCCGATCATTGCGCAGACGGCATTCATTTTCGAAGACGATAAGGATATAATTCTTGAGGCCGGATGCGATGCATGCCTCATAAAACCTATAAGGAAAGACCACCTTCTGACTGTTATGTCAAGTTTCTTAAAGTCAGTTTAATTTCTTATTTTGCAGAGAGCTGAGATAAATGATGGAAAATCATTTTGCTGATATCATTTTGCCCTTCGCGGTAAAAGGAACATTCACTTACAGTATCCCTGGGGAGCTTGCCGGAAAAATCACCACTGGGTCCAGGGTACTTGTTCAGTTTGGTAACAGGAAGCTCTATTCAGGAATTGTTTACAGGATCCATGATGAAAATCCCCCTTCCAGAAATTTAAGAGAGGTTTCAAGAGTTCTCGATCCTCTCCCCGTTGTGAATGAGATCCAGTTAAAGTTCTGGTTCTGGATCTCCGAGTACTATATGTGCTCCCTTGGTGAAGTGATGAAAGCTGCTCTTCCGTCGGATCTGTGCCTCGAAGGAGTCACCGAGGTCCATGTACCGGAAAAATACAGGCCAAGGGAAGAATCATTTGTTAAACTGGCTTCAGATTATACTGAAAATGAGTTAAATGAGATTCTTGACAAGCTTGCTAATGCGCCTGTACAATTAAAAATTCTGACTGCGTATCTTGAATTAAGCGGATATGCCGAAAGTAACCTGAACAGGCCGGTAAATAAATCAGTGCTCTTAAAAGAAGCTCATTCATCACCGGGAAGCATTGACGGGCTTTTACGAAAAGGAATATTATCAATGCTTTTGCAGGAAACAGGAAGGCTTGCAGATTCTGAATCGCCTGCCGAACCCCTTAAAGAACTCACTGAAGAGCAGGAGAGGGTATTAAATCAAGTTTCCGGCACTTTCAGGGAGAAAGATATAGTATTGCTTCACGGTGTGACCTCAAGCGGCAAGACTGAAATATATATCCATCTGATTGAGGAGCAACTAAAGCTGGGAAAGCAGGTGCTTTACCTGCTGCCTGAAATAGCCCTGACAACACAGATCATTCAGCGCCTTCAGAAACATTTCAGTTCAGTAACCGGTATTTACCATTCCCGTTTCAGTAATCCTGAGAGGGTTGAGATCTGGAACCGTGTTGCCGGACTGGATCCCGCGAAAGATTACAGGCTTATAATCGGGGCACGATCTGCACTGTTTCTTCCATTCCATAACCTTGGAATTATAATTGTCGATGAAGAACATGACGGATCATATAAACAGCATGATCCTTCTCCCAGGTATCATGCCCGCGATTCAGCTATTGTGCTTGCGGGGCTCCATAAGGCAAAAACGATACTCGGTTCGGCATCCCCGTCGATTGAAAGCTATAATAATGCTTTGTCGGGAAAATACGGTCTTGTTGAGCTGAAGGAAAGATTCGGATCGATAAAATTACCGGACATTATACTGGCAAACTCCAGGGAGGCCTACAGGAAAAAGCTGATGGTATCTCACTTTACTCCTCAGCTTCTTGAGGCTATGGATGAAGCTCTTGGCAAAAATGAACAGATAATCCTCTTTCAGAACAGAAGAGGATTTTCTCCCTATATCGAATGCCCCGAATGCGGCTGGATTCCAAAATGCATTCAGTGCGCTGTAAGCCTCACCTACCATAAGGGTATCGGCCGGATGGTCTGTCATTATTGCGGTTTTTCGACTTCAATCCCTTCTCAATGTGGCAACTGTCAATCACCCGGACTCTCTACCCGGGGCTTCGGGACTGAAAAGATAGAAGATGAAATTAAGATCGTATTCCCTGCTGCAAGAGTTGCAAGGATGGATCAGGATACTACAAAAGGGAAAAATTCATTCGACAAAATTATCAGGGCACTTGAAGAGAGGCAGACCGATATTCTTATTGGCACCCAAATGATCTCAAAGGGTCTTGATATCGAAAACCTTACAGTTGTGGGCATACTTAATGCTGACAATCTTCTCAACTATCCGGATTTCAGGGCTCATGAAAGAAGCTTTCAGCTTATGGAGCAGGTCAGCGGCAGGGCAGGGAGAAGGCAGAAACCGGGCAAGGTCATTATACAGACTTCAGATCCTGATAATAAGATAATCAGGCTTGTTTTGAATCATGATTACAAGAACATGTTCAGGATCCAGATGGAGGAAAGGAGAGCCTTCAATTATCCACCCTTCTGCAGAATGATTAAAATTAGCATCAGGCATAAGGAAAGAAACCTTTTAAATAGTTTTTCCGATCTATTGGGGCGGGATCTTAAAAAAGCTTTCGGTAAAAATATTCTCGGACCTGAATTCCCGCTTATTTCCCAGGTTCAGCTCTGGTACATTAAAACAATACTTATAAAGCTTGAAAGGGAGAGACCTGTTGCACAGGCAAAACAGCTTATATTCGGTGCGATTGGCAGGCTGGAGAAGGAAAAGGGAGCATCAGCACTGAAGATTTCGATCGACGTTGATCCCTATTGACAGGCCTCTCTCCAAACCCCTCCCCCGGGGAGGGAGGGGCTTTAAATTCAGAACATTAAGTCCCCCTCTCTCCTGGGAGAGGGGGATTTAGGGGGTGAGGTATATAACTTCAATAACTCCCTCACATTTTTCTCAACACTCCATTTATCGACTATGGTCTGTCTGATTTTTTCAGGGTTGAGGCTTGTTTTATTCGACAAGACTTTGGTAATGATCCGGCTCAGAAATTTGTCGTCGTTTATTGGGAACAAAAACCCGTTCTCTCCATTAGTGATAACCTCAGAATGTATGCCAACCGATTCCGTGGCAATCGTAATGAGGCCGCATGCCATTGCCTCGAGACAAACCAGCGAAAATCCTTCAGATATTGACGCTATTACAACAATGTTACTTGCCCTGTAATAGTTGATGATTTCGTCACTTTCCGGTATGGAATGTACCTGTGAAGAAATTCCGTTGTCCCTTGCAACCGAAATTATTTCATCCGAATACTCTTTGTCATCAATTTTTCCGATCAGCAGCAATCCCCAGTCAGCATTGTTTTTAAGCGGCTCAATCAATGCCTTCATTACCACAAGCTGACCTTTGGCAGGACGAATTCGTCCGATAACGCTGATCAGGTTTTTCTGCGGGATGCCTTCTATGCTGATCTTTTCCCCAATGTCAAAGATTTCTGTATTTACACCATGTTGAATTATAGTACTCTGCAAGGACAGGTTTTTTGACATAGAGGAACTAAGGGTGACAATATGATCGGCTTTTTTCATCAGCCAAAGAGTAAAATGCGAAGGTTTGCTCTCCGAATGGCGTGTAAATATCAGTTTGAATTTTCCTCCAAGAAATCTGAGAAGCAAGGTAAATATGATTTCATTGTTGCGATGTGCATGTACAACCAGTTTATTGCCTGAATATGCAAGCTTCAAAAAATGAGGTAAACTTATCTTTGGTGCATTTATGCCATAACCAAAAACAAGTGCCTCTGAAAATTTGTTCATTACAGGGATTATATTCTCGACACTCCTGGTGACCCCGGTCTTGTGGGAATGGAAATGGATATGAATGACCATTTGGTTAAATTGTAAAGCAAATATATTAATTTAGTCCGCCCTTGTTATAAGAATCAGATAGCATTGAATGGTTTAATAGTAACTCAAAAAAATGATTATGACGCCTGATGAAAAGATCCTTACTGCGGATTACCTCGGAAAAACGTTAAAAGTACCATATTTTGCTGCTGCCACAACCGGAAGCTTCAGGGGAAATATAAAGAACGGACAGGCAATAGTCCGTGAAACTGAGAAAATAAAAATCTTTCTTGAACTTAGTCTGAAGATTAAAGATCCGGTACTCTTTGATATAGGGGCATGTTTCGGAACATATAGCTTTATTACTCTTTTCAATCCTGATCTGAGGGTACAGACATTTGAACCTTATCCGAAAATGGTTGAGTATATGAAGGATATTATACGGCTGAATGACATACCAAATATAACGGTAAATGAATTTGGACTATCCGACAAAGAACGGAAATGCGATATGCAATTCGGTTCCAGTTTTCACCGCTCAGAGTTGAATTTAAATGTCGGAACCACCAATATTCGGCCTGATACCGATGGTGATTTTATGTTCAAAACTCTCGATTCGCTGAACATCCAAAAGTTGGATCTTGTTAAAATAGATGTTGAAGGGCATGAAATGGAAGTGCTGAAAGGTGCAGCGGAGACGTTGAAAAGATGCAAGCCTTTATATATTCAAATAGAGATCCATAACCGGAAAAAGGACAGAAAAGAGAGAGTCAATACAATTCTCAGCACCTACCTGAATAACGAGTATACCGCCTCACATAATTTCTTCAAATTTCACGGAGACTTCTTCTTTAAACGCAAAGATTTATGACAGCAATTGTTAAATATTTAACAGTGGCCTCATTCTGCATCTTATCAGGATGCTCAGTGCAACAAAAGAGTGAGGAAGTTTTTGACCCAGTCGAATTCGTCAATCCGCTTATGGGTACGGATTCTGAATACAAATTATCGACCGGGAACACCTATCCTGCAATTGCTTTACCCTGGGGAATGAATTTCTGGACACCGCAGACGAGCAATATGAATAATGGCTGGGCATATACTTATGATGATTATAAAATCCAGGGAATAAAGCAAACTCATCAGCCGAGTCCGTGGATCAATGATTATGGCGCATTTTCGCTGATGGCTGTAACAGGCAGGCTTAAGGTTGGTGGTGAGGAACGAGCCTCATGGTTTTCGCACAAGGCAGAAATTTCAAAGCCATATTATTACAGTGTCTATCTCGCTGACTATGACGTGACAGCAGAGGTGACTCCAACTGAAAGAACCGCGCTTTTCAGGTTTACTTTCCCTTCAAGCGACTCCTCCTATATACTCCTGGATGCTTTTGATAAGGGGTCAATGGTAAGGATCATTCCTTCTGAACAAAAGGTAATCGGTTATTGCAGAAATAATCACGGCGGAGTACCTGCAAATTTCCGTAATTACATTGTAATTACATTTGATAAGGCCTTTTCATCTACTCATACGTGGAATGGGAATCTAATTAACGTGAATGACCTCGAGGAGGAAGGGGATCATGTGGGGGCGGTTCTTGGTTTTAAGACTGTCAGGGGTGAAAAGATAAATGTCCGCGTTTCGTCATCTTTTATAAGTCATGAACAGGCCCTTCTCAATCTTCAAAATGAAGAGGGAGAAAAAGACTTTGAGACACTACGCGGTGAAGCCAGGGCTGAGTGGAATAAACAATTGAACCGGATCAGGGTTGAAGGTGGAACTGATGACCAGATTAGAACATTCTATTCATGCCTGTATCGTACACTTTTATTCCCAAGGAAATTCTTTGAGATAAATGCTAAAAAGGAGCTAGTTCATTACAGCCCATATAATGGAGAGGTCCTTCCGGGCTATATGTTTACCGACAATGGTTTCTGGGACACTTTCAGATCTCTGTTTCCATTTCTGACACTTATGTATCCCGACCTGAACAGCCAGATAATGGAAGGACTTGTAAATACCTTCAAGGAGAGTGGCTGGTTACCTGAATGGGCAAGTCCGGGTCATCGCGACTGCATGATAGGATCCAATTCAACCTCGCTTATAGCGGACTCTTATCTCAAAGGTATCAGAGGGTATGATATTGAGACTCTTTATAAGGCAATACTGAAAAATACCGACAGCGTGGGACCTGTATCATCAGTAGGCCGATTGGGGGCAAAATATTATAACGATCTGGGATATGTTCCGTATAATGTCGGAATAAACGAAAATTCGGCCAGAACACTTGAGTATGCATATGCTGATTTTTGTATTGCCAGGCTTGCAGAATCGCTTGGACGTCCGGCGGCCGAAATAGAGAAGTTCAAAAAAAGGGCGATGAATTACAAAAATGTGTTTGATCCGGGACGTAAGCTAATGCGCGGACGCAACCTTGACGGATCATTCCAGTCACCATTCAGCCCCTTCAAATGGGGTGACGCATTTACGGAAGGGAACAGCTGGCATTATACTTGGAGCGTGTTTCAGGACATCGAAGGGCTTATTGACCTTATGGGAGGGAAAGATTACTTCACGGCAAAGCTTGATTCGGTATTTGAAGTTCCACCGGTTTTTGATTATTCTTATTATGGCCAGGTGATCCATGAGATCCGCGAAATGCAAATTATGAATATGGGAAATTATGCGCATGGCAACCAGCCTGTCCAGCATATGATCTATCTGTACAACTATGCCGGACAACCCTGGAAGACCCAATATCATGTCCGCGATGTGTTGGATAAACTTTACAATTATCTTCCTGATGGCTATTGCGGAGATGAAGACAATGGGCAGACTTCCGCGTGGTATATCTTTTCATCTCTGGGTTTTTATCCTGTCACCCCCGGAACCGATGAATATGTTTTCGGTTCTCCATTGTTCAAAAAAGTTACACTTGAATATGAAAATGGTAAAAAGCTTACCATTGATGCACCAGGTAACAGTAAAGAGAATATTTATGTACGAAAAATAAA
Source organism: uncultured Bacteroidales bacterium (assembly GCA_963701745.1). Classification (GTDB taxonomy): domain Bacteria; phylum Bacteroidota; class Bacteroidia; order Bacteroidales; family VadinHA17; genus LD21. The sequence goes on from CAVPBE010000001.1 coordinate 540,662, forward strand.
GCTTAATAACAAAACATTGACAAGCAATTACATAACGCATAGCGAATTGCAATCAGGAGGTACCCTGTTATTTGAAATGCAGGATGTTTCAGATACAAACCGTGGTACTTCGGAGGAAGCATTCCCATTTTCAATGAGCAGAAAATAATCCGCGAAAAATCAGCGTTAATCCGCGAGATATTTCTTTTATTTCCCTCAGATGATCGCAGAAATCAACAAGTTTAAAAAATGGAAAAGAAATTTACGTATTCTATATTGCTGGTAATTTGTATAATATTAGTAAGTTCATGTTATTCAGATAATAGTAAGAAAGCTACTGACCCAATAGCAAAATCTGAATATTACCAGGAGAAATACAGACCTCAGTTTCACTTTTCACCTGAAACAGGCTGGATGAATGATCCGAACGGAATGGTTTTTTACGAAGGTGAATACCATCTTTTCTATCAGTATTATCCCGATAGTACAGTTTGGGGTCCCATGCACTGGGGACATGCTGTCAGTACCAACATGGTTAATTGGACTCACCTGCCGGTGGCTCTTTATCCCGATCCGCTTGGCTATATTTTCTCCGGAAGCGCTGTTGCTGACACTGAAAATACTTCAGGCTTTGGTACAGATGAAAATCATCCGTTAGTTGCAATTTTCACTTACCATAACAGTGAGGCAGAAAAAGGCGGAAGCGTTACTTTCCAGAACCAGGGGATTGCCTGGAGCCTTGATAAGGGAAGGACATGGACAAAATATTCCGGTAATCCAGTTCTTCAGAATCCGGGTAAAAGAGATTTCAGAGATCCCAAGGTGTTCTGGCATAAAGAGAGCGGGAAATGGATCATGATACTTGCAGTTCACGACAGGGTAAACTTGTTTTCTTCAGCTGATCTGAAATCCTGGTCCTTTGAAAGTGAGTTCGGAATGGATGCAGGAGCACATGAGGGTGTATGGGAGTGTCCTGATCTTTTTCCTTTGAAGGTTGAAGGAAGATCAGATACAATTTGGGTTATGCTTGTCAGCATAAATCCGGGCGGACCCAATGGAGGATCGGCGACTCAATATTTTACCGGGAAATTTGACGGTAAAAAGTTTATCGCGCATGAGAATGATGTTAAATGGATTGATTGGGGAACAGATAATTATGCAGGAGTAACCTGGTCAGGGATACCTGAAACTGATGGCCGGAGACTGTTTCTGGGATGGATGAGCAACTGGAATTACGCAACAGTTGTGCCAACTACAGTATGGCGAAGTGCAATGACTATTCCGAGAGAACTGACATTATCATATGAAAATGGAAATTACATTCTAATATCAATACCTGTAAGTGAACTGAAAATCCTTCATGAGAATTCAAAGACATTAATTAACGGTGAAAAGTAACTTTTCAGGTGAACTTGATATTGCCCTGGACAGCATAAAGCTTACCCGGTGCGAAGCAATTATTGAATTTGATCTGGCCGCGAGCTATGCCGATACTCTTGGAATAATACTGGAAAACACTGGAGGGAGAAAGGTTTATTGCAGGCTTTTCTATCCAGGGTAAGAATATTTACATTGACAGGACCAAATCAGGTAATTCCTCGTTTTTCAGAAAGATTTTCAGGGATTGCTAAAGCTCCATATAAACCTGGTGATAAGCTGAACATCCATCTTTTTGTTGATGCTTCATCAGCAGAACTGTTTATTGATAATGGAAGGCTGGTAATGACAAGCCTCTTTTTTCCGTCAGACAGCTTTTCAAAACTCAGACTATTTTCAAAAGGGGGAAATGCAAAACTGGGAAAAGCTGAGTTAAATGAATTTGGTTCAATCTGGAAGTAGTTGAAGGATTATCAGCTAATTCCAATTTTTATTTTACCACGGAGTCGCACAGAGTCATCACGAAGTTACACTGTTTTTAAACTCTGTGAAACCCTGTGAAACTCAGTTTAACATCGTGGTTAAGGGATTTGAATATATTTCCTACAATTTTAAGGCTATCCCCAATCGCTTCAGAAGTGCTGTCAGCCATACCATCAATATAGCCCAGACAATGGATCCTATAACAACAACAAGGGGATATTCCGATTGTTTATAAAACAATATTGGCATACCAGTCATCCATATCAGGTAGTAAAGAATATCAGGTGCAAGATAAGTTGTAAGGGAGTTTTCACCTGCAGGCTTAAAAAATGATGCCCATTCTTTTTTCTTCCAGACATCTGTGACCAGGTAAATCAGTGCAAATACAAAGAAGCTTATGCCGCAGCAGACCAGCCCCCAGCTTGGAGTAGCCTGTATCTTTGATAATATGAACCAATGGCGCATAATGAATCCTGAAACAATACATATGGTTGCCAGGCCAAATAAATTAAGCATCACCATTTTGTGACCAGACTGAGTTGATTTTCTGAGTATCAGACCCGCTGTCAAACCAGTCAGAACAATAAAAGGAACATTTCCATCAATTATAACACCAAAAAGGAGTTTTACCGGATTAAGAAATTCAAGGAGTTTCAATCCTGAAAGAATATTAAGAATGAGAAAAAAGAGCGTTATGGCAGCAGTTTTCAGGATCGATTCACGGCAAAAAAGGTAGGTGAATGCTGAAACAAGGTAACCCCATCCTATTAATCCGAGGATCCCCCACCAGCCTGTGATCAAAGACCCTTCATTTTCGGGCTGACCTGATCTGAATTTAAGCACAAGCAGGACCAGGATCCCCATTCCAGCCAGTCTTAAACCGGTAACTGTAAAGAACTTATTGTCTTTATTAACATAGTCGTTCCAGACAAGGAAGACACCTACATACATAAGCAAAGCCCAAAGGTTTTCGCTCATTCCCGTAAGCTCCTGATTTACTCTTCCTGTGTTGAGCATCAGTACCCCAATTATCAATAAGCTAATCGTCCTGATAAAAATGTGCCTGCTGTTTTCAGCCAGAGTCATTCCCTGTGTGATCCTCTTTGAGAAAGAAAACGGAATTGCCATTCCCACCATGAAAAGGAATCCCGGAAAGACCCAATCGGCAAGTCCCATCCCATCAAAGTCAGCTTTCATATGACCGAGCCATGCTGGAGCAACATCCATATTAAGATCGTTGACAAAAAGCATTAGCAGAAGGGTAAGCCCCCTCATTATATCAATTGAACTGATCCGGCCTGATGACATTGCGATTGAATAGATTATTGATTAATTTTAGAAGATAGCAAGTTATGAAAATAATGGTTAACCCTTAAAATGAATATCGATCATTATCAAGGAATAAAAATTGCTTCTGATCTGTCTATTAATTATACCCTGATCCGTTAATGAAATTCAGATTCCTATTACTGTTGTATATTCTGATATGGTCTTCGTTTTGCAATCCTCTGCAAGCAAGAATTTACAGGATTATTGTCACAAAAACAGAACCATATTCAGACGGTAAAGTTTTTGGCCCTGCCGGATCATATGAGAAGATTACAGGTCAGGCCTATGGAGAAGTTGATCCGGATAACAAACTGAACAGCATTATTCAGGATATTCAGCTGGCTCCAAGGAATTCACGTGGAATGGTTGACTATATTTCAGATTTTATAATTTTACGTCCATCCGATATGGCAAAGTGCAACGGCATTCTTTTTCTTAGTCTTCCAAACCGTGGCAATGCTTTCCCCGCTGATACAGCTTTACTGGGACTGGGCTATATTTATTTCTGGTGTGCCTGGCAGGGAGATGTTCTCAGGGGTAATAACCGTCTGACAATGAGGGTCCCATACTCAAGTGATAAGGGTAACACAATTGTCGGCTTACTCAGGACAGAGTATCAGGTGAATTCTGAGACCGTTACACTGAATCTGAGCAGTGGTTTTTTTACAGGACTGACCCACTATAGCTATGAGACTGTAAGCACTGACAATACCGGTTCATTTCTTACAAAAAGGATCCTCGAATCAGATACCCGTGATACGGTGCCTAATAGCGAATGGGCATTTTCTGACTGTTCCAAAGGACGCTTTCCGGGAATGGCAAGCAGTACAAAAATTTCGCTGAAAGACGGATTTAAGCCTGATTATATTTATGAACTGATTTATATGGCAAAAAATCCTCTTATTCTGGGACTTGGATTTGCTGCCGTTCGTGATTTTTCATCGTTCCTGAGGAATGATCTTAAAGACGATGCAGGATTACGGAATCCGATCGTGACAGCAGATAAGACAACCAATCCAGTTAGGGCTGCAATTATGCAGGGTATCTCGCAATGCAGCAATTTTGCACGCACTTTTTTGTTTCTCGGTTTTAATCAGGATGAAAAGGGGTCAAAAGTATTTGATGGAGTGAACGCTCATATAGGGACACGCCGGATTTCTCTGAATATCCGTTTTGGACGTCCCGGCGGAGGCGGCCTGCAGCATGAAGATCACTTGTTTCCCGGCAATGATCCTCCATTTTCGTGGGATAAAGAATTAGATCCAATTTCAGGAATAACGGGTGGGATTCTTGAAAAATGCATCGAGACAGGAACCTGTCCGAAGATTATTCAGACCCTTAGCTCATCAGAATACTGGCAGTTGCGGGCTTCTCTGACTACAACGGATTCTTATGGTACCATGGATTTAAAGATACCGGATAACGTCAGGATATATCTTTTTTCAGGAACCCAGCACTCGCCCGCCGCGATTGCAGATCAGATGAGCGGTTTCAGCCAGAATTACAATTCTTATCTTCCATATCATCGCGCTCTTATAATTGCTCTGGAGATGTGGGTGACAGTAGGTAAAGATCCACCGGCCAGCTGCTATCCGACTATAGCATCGGGCGATCTTGTATCACCCGATAAGACGGCCATAGAATGGTCCGATATTCAAGGGGTTCCATACACCGGAAGGGTAAATGAGCTTCCTCTACTTGATTATGGTCCTCAATATGATTTCAGGAATGTTTCAGGAATAATCGGGAAGGAACCTCCGGAAGTCAGATCAGAACTAAATTATAAAACACTGGTTCCGAAGGTTGATAAGGATGGTAACGAAATTGCCGGAATACGGGGCATAAATATCAGGGTACCTCTTGGTACTTTTACAGGCTGGGCTTTACGGAGGGAAGGTTATGGCAGGGGAGATCTCTCTTCGCTTAATGGAATGTTCATCCCGTTCAAAAAAACAAGGAAAGAAAGGATCGAAGCAAAAGACAGGCGATTATCCCTTCAGGAAAGATATGGTTCGCATGAGAAATATGTTGAGGCAGTCAGGAAAGCGGCTGAAGAACTTGTGAAAGAGAGATTCCTTCTTCCTGAAGATGCAGAGACAGAGATTCAAAAAGCTGAAAGAAGCAATGTCCTTATTAAATAGTATTTCAATATTAAAGAAGTGAAATTTTACCCGGCTTCATATTAAAAACATAAATAACTTAAATCATGAAAAAGACAAGTTTACCGGTAATTGTAACAATTGTTACAAATTTTCTGTTCCTGATAATAACGATCAGTGCCCTGGCCCAGGAGCCGGCAAGGCCTGCTGCGGTGCCAACTGCCAGACCCGCATACAGAATGCCTCCGAGGATAGTATCACCTGAGATTCTGCCTGATAATAAGGTAACCTTCAGAGTCTATGCGAAAGATGCTGCAAAAATTTCCGTGTCGGGAGAATGGCAGTCCGGACCGGGTGGTTCAGAAAACCTTGTAAGAAACGATACCGGCTTGTTCACCCTCACTGTCGGGCCAATCAAACCTGAACTTTATGGTTATACCTATGCAATCGATGGAGTAAATTCAATCGATCCGAATAATGTCCAGGTCCGTCGCGACGGGACACGCTATCAAAGCTTTTTCATTATTCCAGGTTCTGAGTCGGATCTCTATTTTAATAAGAATGATGTGGCTCACGGAACAGTTACAAAAATCTGGTACAAATCGGAGGTTCTTGGATTCCAGAGAAGAGTGTATGTATATACCCCTGCAGGCTATGAAAGCGGCACTCAGAAATATCCTGTTTTTTACCTTCTCCATGGTGCAGGTGGGGATGAGGATGCCTGGACAAATATGGGAAGGGCAGCCCAGATAATGGATAATCTTATTGCACAGGGTAAATCAAAACCAATGATCGTAGTCATGACAAACGGTAATGCCAACCAGGCAGGTGCCCAGAACGAAGTTCTTCCAATCCCTTCAACGGGGGAACAGGGGATGGCCTCTTACCAACGATATGCCGGGAAATTTGAGGAGCATCTTGTAAAAGATGTTATTCCTTTTGTTGAAAAGAATTTTCGTACCCTTACAGGAAAGGACAACAGGGCAATTGCCGGGCTATCAATGGGTGGCGCTCATACCCAGACAATTACAAATAACAATCCGGGAATGTTCGGTTATATAGGCGTCTACAGCATGGGAATCATGAATATGGGTCCGCAGACCCAGGATGCTGAAAAGATTGAACAGGAAAGGATCACAAAGCTTACAGCATTGAAAAACAGCGGTTACAAACTATACTGGATAGCCGTTGGCAAGGATGATTTTGTATATAAGGGTGTAATCACGCTGCGGGAGACTCTCGATAAAGTTGGATTGAAATATATTTATCGCGAGAGCACCGGCGGACACACCTGGGCCAATTGGAGGATTTATCTGTCTGAATTCGTACCAATGCTTTTTAAATAAAGAGGGTCCTTCGGTTCAGGGCAGCGAAAAATAAACGAAATATCTATGAAAAAGCTAAATCACATTTTGCTGACCTCAATTTTTATCATGGCTTCAGCCTCTTTTACAATTGCCCAACAGGCGCATGTTAATCTCGACTGGGCTCCGCAAAAAAATACCCGGAATCTGATCCCTTTTTCGGCAACTGTGAACTCACCTGAAGTGACAGACGATCACCTGGTTATATTCAGGGTGAAAGCACCTGCTGCCCATGAGATACTTCTTTCAGGAAATGTCCTGCTTGGACTGAAAGTATCAAAACCTGTTCCTTTCACAAAAGGAGACGATGGCATATGGACACTGAAAGTGGGTCCCCTTGAACCGGAAATATATTATTACAAGCTTGTTATTGACGGGGTAAGCGTTGATGACCCTTCGAACACGCTTACAGGTTTTGCCGGAATGCCTGCCTTCAGCATACTTGTTGTTCACGGGGACGGCCCTGCATTTTATGATGCAAAAAATGTCCCCCACGGGACGGTTGTCAGACATATTTATTATTCACGGATTACGGACGGTGAACGCGAAATGTATATTTATCTTCCACCCGGGTACAATTCCGACATGAAGTATCCTGTCTTATATCTGCTTGGCGGTTCAGGCGAGCTTGCTTCAACATGGAGCCTTTTCGGGAGGGTTAACTTTATAGAGGACAATCTTATCGCGGAAGGCAAGGCTTTGCCGATGGTTATAGTCATGCCGAATAATCAGGTTGTACACCGGATCGATCCGAAGCATAGTGAGTTGACATTTAAACTTTTCAATGATGAGCTGATCAGTGTGGTCATACCGCTTGTCGAAAAGACCTATAATGTCCGCACCGATCGTCATGGCAGGGCAATAGCCGGATTATCTATGGGAGGAAGGCATGCACAGGTGGTTGGATTCAATAACCTCGATAAGTTTGCTTCTTTTGGACTTCTCAGTTCTGCAGAATCGCTGGATTTGACACCGGGTGTTAACCAACCAAATTTCAATTCAAAGGTCGATTATCTTTTCCTTGGCGCCGGCACAAATGAAACCAGGCCGGGAGCAAGGCATGAAGTGTTGCATAATGAACTTGCGAAGCGCAAAATAATCCATGAATATTACATCGGGAGCAACGGTGCACATGATTTTGTTACATGGCGTCACTTGCTGTACTATAAGTTTCTCCCTGGATTATGGAGAAAATAATAAGGCCTGATTTAAAGAAAATTATTAATTTAGCCGGCGGAATCAAACCCGGGGTGTGGCCACGCAAAGCGTGATAGACTCAGTTAGTAGCGATGAATTTATATCGGGGTGTGGTCCCGCAAGGCGGGATAGAATCCGTTGGTAGCGCTGAAATTATATCGGGGTGTGGTCCCGCAAGGCGGGATAGAATCCGTTGGTAACGCTGAAATTATATCGGGGTGTGGTCCCGCAAGGCGGGATAGACTCCGTTGGTAGCGATGAAATTATATCGGGGTGTGGTCCCGCAAGGCGGGATAGACTCCGTTGGTAGCGATGAAATTATATCGGGGTGTGGTCCCGCAAGGCGGGATAGACTCCGTTGGTAGCGATGAATTTATATCGGGGTGTGGCGCAGTTGGTAGCGCGCTACGTTCGGGACGTAGAGGCCGGAAGTTCGAGTCTTCTCACCCCGACTGAGTAAATCAAATGGCCTTGTAAATCAAGTATTTACGAGGCCATTTTCATTAGTAGTACAAAAAGTAGTACAAAATTATCTTTTGAAATTAACTGAACTAATTGTCTGAGTCTAGTTTTTCTACATCTTGTCAATTAATTCGCTTTTTACAAGGCGAAATCCCTCTTTAGGGTCGTAGGTTTCATCAGGACGAAGCAAGGCAATTGTATCACCAAGAAACTCCGGATTATTCATTTTATCTTCAAGGTTCTTAAGATAAGATACTTTAGATGGAATACCTGTGACTTCATGCTTCATGTAATGTTGAAATACCTGAATTATTTTCTCTTTGGATAAAGAGTCACTTGTCTTTAATGCTTTAAATAGGTCATAAAGATCTCTTCCCTTCTTTCTCTGATAAAGTGCCCTTAGCTTAGTACCCAACAATTCTTCGACCTCATAAGTTGTGACATTACATTCTCCATTGAACCATGATGATGTGACTTTAAATATCTTCTTCTTAAGTTGAAAGACTGAAAAGTGCTCTCTGCAGTTTGTCTCTACCTTTAATTTTAGAACCTGTACAGGTTGTATCTCAGATTCAAAATTAAATATCATTGTAGTATTTCTGTCCTTTTGTTTGATCTTTGGTTCTCCTAAGAAACTCAACAGTTTCCTGATTTTATCAATTGATGGACCAAATGGTTCTGCCGTAATCTGTACCAAATCAATATCTTCAGAATATCTGGGTTGTGGTTTCAGGAAAAGTTTATGTAGAGCCGTACCTCCTCGGAAAGCAAGTTTTTCAGCTATAAAATCATCTGAAAACAATTCGACAAGTGACCGGCAGATAATTAGGTCCTGTTCTACCTGTTCATTTGACTGCCATGGAGCAATTTCAGACCATTCTGTAATGTATTGTTGTGGGATCATTCGTCTAACTCAATTTCTGTATTAACTATAACTTTCCACCGGTTCTCTGAAGAGAATCCTTTGATAGGAGAAGATGCTTTTAACGGAATCCTGAAAAAATCTAAGCCATTTTTCTGAGCGCCTGCAAATAACTCGTTTGCCAGTTTCTCTTTATTTAGAACTCTCTCAATTAGATATCCAAGTCTTTGTACAGCAGTAGAAGGAGTTGAAGTAAAAAATATTGGATCAAACTCTTTGGGATCCATCTCCTCTACAAGTTCGGTTAATACGGTAGCGACCCTGGTAATTCCTCCGGACCTTTTTTCAAATTGAACGAGGTCACTTGCAGTTAATACCGGTGAAGATACTTTAAGATAACCTGATTCAGTTTTCCGTTCTTTTAGCAACCTGCTTTCTATATTACTTTTACTGATGAAATTAACTTTTAATCCTTTCTTATGGGAAGGCCGAAGTACTGGGAAATCAGTTATTACAAAATATTCCTGAGGCTGCTGGTGTGCGGCACCATACAGAGCTGCGGCACTTAATAATCCTACATAATATGGTCGGTTAAGATATTTCATGAAATTGTCCATGAATAAAGCAGCAGGAAGAATCCCTCTGTTTGCATATTGTGCAGAGATAATTAAATAGAATCCTTTGTGGAATGAAACTATTTTCCCCTTCTTCGATAATCTTCTTAAAGCACTTTTAATTGCTACTCCTGAGTAGTGAGGTAATTCCTTCTCTAATTGGCTCAATGAAAATGAAATTCTTCCCTTTTTTTCAAGATTTTCTATCCATCGACTTACATTTATGTTAAGCTGTTCCAGCATAGTTAAAAGTGATGTTTTGCGAAAGGTACCGTTTTTCGGCCTTTTATGCAAAAAATCTATTTTAATTTTTATCAGTAAATTTATGAGATAAACTAAGTCGCAAAATATGTATTCAGACGAAGATGATGATATTATAAATCCGGAAAAACTTCCTATCTACCTTAAAGGGAAAGGAGATCTTTGATTTGGTAGTAAAGATTACTGCACTTATCCCTGAGAACGATGAATACCTTAATGAGGTCAAATCCCGCATGCTGAGTGATGCAGCATTACTAACTGTAAAAGTAGCGGGCGCTGAAGCAGCTGAGTTGTATGACCTCAAAATGGAAAATGCTGCCATAATACGTAAAGCAGCACGCGACCTGTTGGTCCAGCAGCATTCACTCGATATGTTTGGTTTTGAATATGTCGAGTATTATCAAATTGTAAGGGACCTTATTGAAGAATACCGGCTCCTGTTCATTGACTGGGTGGCAGGATTTGATAAATGGGATTATATTATTGACCGATGGGGACTTTTTAATCCTCCGGGTATTGGCCCTTTCGACAAAGACCCCGACGATGACATCCCATTTCGTGGGTTTAAAGAGGATCCAGAAGAATGATAAGCAGCCGTAAACGAATGTCCAATATTTTAATATTTCTGGACATGTCCGAATAACAAGTCCATTTCTATCCATATAGGGGTTTCATATCAAATATCGGAGTATGCAAAAAGTTAAAAACAGATATAAACTAAAAAAACATTTGGCAGTGATAATCAGCTATATAAATTAATACATAGCTTCTCACACTGTAGTCAAAATCAAAAGGCTTTGTAAATCAGATATTTACATGGACATTTTCATTTGTAGTACAAAAAGCAGTACAAAATTCTATTCATTGAAGGATCTGTCTGGTATGCAAAACTAAAGGTATTGTGACAGAAATTAGATTTCATCACCTGGTTTCAAATAAAACCCGATTGCATTAAGAGATTCACTCTTACGGTAATATTCAGGATCAGTTAGTTTTGTATTTTCCAGCCGATTAACTTTTATCAATACACTTCCATCCTTCGGTTTCATAACCTGAACACCTTTTGTTGACCTGCTTCCCACCGCATTTATCAGAGAGGTGTTGAACAAAACAACCTTTTTTATGCTGCTCAGTGTAACCAGATCAATATCATGCTCAATGAGTTCAATAAAGATCAAAGGCGATTCGCTATTGAAAGCATTCCTGAGTTTTTTCCTTACATACTCGGTTTGATAACTTTCCATTGAAATTTTTCCGATTTTGCCATTTTCAAATGCCACAATCAGATACCCTTTATATCTCTTTTCTCCAGTCAGATAGATCGGTTTTTCCCCTGGTTCAAGATCAATTTTCTGAAGTGCCTGAAACTTGTCCATAAGTTCCTTTTTCTGAACTTTATAAACATTACACAGGGAAGTAAAGACAAGGATCTCACTTGAATTAGAATCGTCCGCTACTTTAATTGTTGTGGATCCGGAAGGAGATTCTCTTATCAAATCATTTCTTTCTTCCATTTCTATTCTCCTCTTTAGACTTTCTGCACTTTGCATCGTTATCAGGTTTTGATGAAAACCCAAATGTGGGAATTATTCTTTTTCTTCCTTCATAATTCTATGAATTTCTTCGCTGTGACCACTATATGTTAAAGCCGTACTTATTGACCACATATACCGTTTCATGGTTTGAGCAAAATAGCAGCAAATACATGTCCAATAATTCGATAAAAATGGACATTCTGTCAAAACATGTACAATTCAATACTGCCCCCCAGAAGTGCCTTATCGACGGTGATGATCATTCTTGCGTAATGTATTTTTTTGATTACGAACTTGTCGGAAGAAATCCTGATCCATCAACCGTTTTTCCCTGTCCGTCAGGAAAAATTATCAGGATAGGAGTCTCCATATGTAGTTTTGGTCAAAAACACACATGCTATGAAGATTTTTTACTTTACAATTTTTCTAATGACAGCCCTGTTTTCGTATTCAGGGGCTCAGACCTCGCCGGTACAGATTATCAGGGGAACGATAACCGATGCTGTTACAGGTCATCATGTAACAGGAGCTCATGTAATACTTAAAGACTCTAAACCCCTGAAGGGTACTGCCACTGATGAATACGGCCGTTTTGAGCTCAGGGATGTCACGGTAGGCCGTCAGACCATCGAAGTAAGCTTCCTCGGATATTCACCCCGGACAGTAAGCAACCTGATGGTTATAAGCGGAAAAGAACTCGTAGTAGATATTAGTCTCGAAGAAGCACTGAACACCCTGGGAGAAGTAACTGTTAAAGCGGATACACGAAAGAGCGAGACAATAAATGAGCTGGCAATGGTCAGTGCCCGCACTTTTTCGGTCGAGGAAACAGAGCGATTTGCAGGTAGTCTGGGCGACCCTGCCCGTATGGTGGCCAACTATGCAGGGGTTATGACCCAGAATGACTCGAGAAACGATATTATTATAAGGGGTAATTCACCTTCAGGTGTTTTATGGAGGCTTGAAGGCATTGAGATACCTAATCCGAATCATTTCGGAGCTATGGGCACAACAGGCGGACCCGTCAGTATGGTCAATAATAACCTTCTCTCCAACTCCGATTTCCTTACCGGTGCTTTCCCTGCCGAATTCGGTAATGCTACGGCCGGAGCCTTCGATCTGAACATGCGTTCGGGAAACATAAACCGTACCGAGTTTACCGGCCAGATAGGTTTCAACGGATTCGAGGCCGGAGTTGAAGGTCCTGCCTTTACCCTTAAGAACGGACAGAAAGCTACGTACCTTGTAAATTACAGGTACTCAACCCTCGATCTGATGCACAAGATCGGCTTCAGCACCAATACCGGGACGGCAGTTCCTGAGTACCAGGATCTGACCTTCATGGCAGATCTGCCGGGTTCAAAAGCCGGCAGGATAAAAATATTCGGATTATGGGGAACCAGCTTCATCTCGTTGGGCCGCGATCTGGCCGACACTACCGATACACAATATAATGCCAGGGGTACTGCAACCGATTTTGGCTCAGGACTTGGAGTGATCGGGGTTTCTCATACGCTATTCTTCAATAAGCTTACCCGCCTGAAAAGCACACTCTCATTTCAGCAATCAAGGTCGGGTGTCGTCCTCGATTCTGTAAATAGTGAGTCTTTCTCACCATTTATCAGGAATTCAAACCGTGAGAATAAGCTCTCGTTCAGCACACAGCTTCGTCGCAAATTCAGCACTTATGACAACCTCAGCGGAGGTATTGTTATCGACCTGCTTGGAATTAGTTATATCGACAGCATTATGGATAAGGACCTTAACCGCTTCACCACCAGAACAGATATTGATGGATGGATGTCGATGTACCGTGGCTATATGCAGTGGCAGCACAACTACGGGAGCCGCCTCACATCATATACCGGGATGCATTTGCAGTACTCATCACTTAATAATGAGTTGGCTGTTGAACCCCGTCTTGCCTTAAAGTATTCACTGTCAAATTCTTCGGTATTGAATCTTGGAGCCGGGCTGCACAGCCAGCTGCAACCCCGTGAAGTATATTTTCACCAGGATTATAATGAGACGACAGACAGCTATTCGCTGACAAACGAGGACCTGCGCTTTACAAAAAGTGTACATCTTGTTGCCGGGTACCAATATCAGCCGCTTAATAACTTCAGGATAAAGCTCGAAACATATTACCAGCATCTGTACAATGTACCTGTGAAAGAGTCATTCCCTGAATTTTCCCTTATAAATTCCGGCGATTTCTTTGCAATCCCTGCTGCAGACAGTCTGATAAGTGAAGGGAAGGGAAGGAACTATGGTATCGAATTCACAGCGGAGAAATTTCTTAATAATGGTTGGTATATGCTATTCACTGCATCTTTATTCGATTCGAAATACACCGGTGCTGACGAAATTTGGAGGAATACAGCATTCAACGGCAACTATGTATTCAACCTGCTGGGAGGATATGAAATTAAAGTTGGCAGTAACAGTATTCTCACCGCTGATATTAAAAGTGTATGGGCAGGCGGAAAGAGATTTGTACCCATCAATGTTGATGAATCAGCCTCAACATCTTCGGAGGTACGCGACTGGGACAGAGCTTATGGTGAAAAGTATAACGACTACTTCCGTACCGATCTCCGCTTCGGTTTCAAGGTGAACGGTCGCAGGATAAGCCAGGAGTGGGCTCTCGACCTGCAGAATCTGACAGGCTACAGAAGCATCTTCATGGAAGGATATGATACAGGGAAAGATGAAGTTTATGCAGTTTACCAGCAAGGTTTTATGCCCATGTTTCTTTACAGGATACAATTCTGAAAAATTGGTTAGCTTTGATAATTACTTATGGAAATCAATTATTTTAAACGTTATCTTTTAATACTCATCCCTGTAGTAGGGCTACTGATAGTGGGTCTTTTCATCCTCAGTTATGGTTCAGACACTTTCAGGGAGCCCGTTCCCGTACTTATTGTTCACGGCCTGTTGATGACCACCGGTTTGTGGCTGGGATGTATGTCGATTGTCGCATGGCTGTGGCATAAGTATCCATGGGAACAATCACCATGGACACACCTATTACTTGAGGTCTTACTTATCCTTTCATATACAGTTATTTTCAGCGGAACTATCTATCTTATAGAAGTAAGGTTCCTTGATTTCGTTAAATCCGGGAGTCTCGGGCTGGAAATACTTGCTACTATTCTGATCACACTGTTAATCACTTCAATCCACGAATCGATCTTCTTTTACCGTCAGTGGAAGTATAATTTCTCAAAATCGGTGAGGCTCGAACGCGACAATATCGAAGCAAGGTATGAGGCTTTACGTACACAGATCAATCCTCATTTCCTGTTCAACAGTTTGAACAGCCTCTCAGCAATTGCAGGTGATAATGCCGAAGTGGTGGAGTATGTCCAGGATCTGTCGGAACTGCTGCGTTATTCACTCCGCTCCGGCGAAAAAGAGCTGGTCTTTCTGCAGGATGAGGTCGAAATATTAAACAGATATGCAAATCTCCAGCAGAAAAGGTTCCATCCCAATCTTACTATAAATATAGAAGCTCCCGGTAATTTCCTCCGGATGGCAATTCCACCCCTGGTTTTACAAATGCTGGTTGAAAACTGTATTAAACATAATGTGATATCATCGGAAAAACCTTTGCTTGTTGAAGTTATTACTGAAAATGAATCTGTTATGGTGACAAACAATCTTCAAAGAAAACAGTCTGAAGAGAGTACTGGCACTGGCCTCAACAATATCAGGGGCAGATACAAATTTCTTACAACACGTGAAGTGATTGTATCGGATGACGGTAAATCATTCAGGGTTACTCTGCCTTTACTTCATATCGAACTATGATACGCACTCTTATTGTGGAAGATGAGCAGCCTGCTGCCAGACGATTGCAGAATCTGCTAAGGGAGCTTGACAGTGATATCGAGATAGCCGGAGTGACTGATGCAGTTGAGAGTGCAGTTGACTGGCTAAGGAACAATCCCTCACCCGATCTTATCATGCTCGACATCCAGCTGGGTGATGGACTGGGCTTTGGTATCTTCAGCAGGATACATGTTGATTCTTACATAATATTTACCACTGCATACGATGAATATGCTATTAAGGCATTTGAGCTTAACAGCATCGGGTACCTTCTGAAACCGGTGGACAGTCACAAGCTCAGTGAAGCATTAAGAAAATTCAGGAAACTTGGAGAGAAAAGTCAAAATATTGATATTTCTCGAATTATAAAGAGTATTGAAGAGCGGAAAGAGCAGTATAAAAAACGTTTTATAGTAAATGTTGCCAACAGGATAAGGATCATTGAAACCGGATCGATCGCTTATTTTTATTCAATGGAAAAATCTTCATTTTTTTGCACCTTCGATAATAAGCACTATCCGGTTGAGTTCAGTCTGGATTCTGTTGAGGAAATGGTCAATAAGGAGCTTTTTTTCAGGATAAACAGGGCTTTCCTGATAAATCTGAAGGCAATAGCCAAAATCGATATATTGTCAAAGAGCAGGATTAAGCTGACTGTGGATCCTCCCTTTTCCGGAGAGGTTATGGTCAGCGGTCCTAAATCGCCTGAATTCAGAGCCTGGCTTGAAAAATGAGCCAACTGTTTCTTCCGGCCTTTTTCTTTAGTAGTCCAAAATATCATTGACATTACCCTGCCAGGATTCTTATCCGATGTTTTATCTTCCTGCAACGCTATTGTATTTACCAGCATATAAGGATTTGGAAGTCTCATAACATTGATATTTACTGATGCCAATGCTCTTGATTTGGATAAAACAACCTTTTACATGTATTTCTTGACCATGTACATGGCATTTTCTGATTGTGTATATTAAGCTATTTCTTGATCCGCTTTACTACTAACATAATAAGCAGGTTCATTGCCTACCTAGAAACAATAATCAAATAGGCGCCTTAAATCATATTTTTGAAAAAGTGAATTATAGAATTGAGGACTATATTTACACCGAGTTAAATAGGACTAAATATTATGTACTTTGAAAGAAAATGAGTATAACCTTCATAACTCGAATAGGCAAAATTGAGATAATGCCTTATTGTTAGAACGAGATAAATAAAAAATGACATTGATTAAGATTATATTGATTTTCTTAGGAACAGTCTCTCTTTGTATCGGGATCATTGGAATTTTTATTCCTGGTCTGCCAACAACTCCATTTTTATTGCTTACTGCCTCTTTTTATATTAGAAGTTCAGATAAATTGTATTACCGGCTAATTACAAATAAATTTCTGGGTTCGTATATACTAAAATTCAGGTCGGACAAAGGAATAACAAAGAGGGTTAAACTTTATTCTATTCTCACAATGTGGATTATGATTTTAGTATCTTGTTTGTTTTTTAAAACCACATTTTCACAAACCCTCATAGTTTCAGTTCTGGGAATAATCGGTACTATTGTTATGTTGATTATTATACCGACTGCAAATGATACAAACCTTTAGTTTAAAACATAATCTTATATCAGTTTCAACTACTGGTGATATACTATTTAATTAACGTCAAACACCTATCAGCCTTCTTCTGGAGTATCACAATCTTAACCGGCCTCTTGAAACGTATGACAAGGCACAACTCCTTGTTGGGAAATTGCAAAAGGATAGATATAACAATACGAGTTTAACGGTTATGGTTATTCATTCCCATTATCATTCCTCCGAAGTAGGGTATAAGCCAGATCATCCACACAATTAAACTATAGCGATGGAATCGTTTTCTGGAAAATTCGCTCCCTCTTCTGACCACATAAGTTGCCCAAATAGCATGTATGAGCATAAGCCAGAGAGCAACCTGACCAGTCAGAGTATGAGTATCCAGGAGATTAAATGGGTTTTCTGAAAGCCTGCCCATAGACCATGTACCTGATATATCAAACATGAAACCGGTCCAGAAAGCTGCAACATGCCATCCCTTAAGATACCTTGAAAAACGTTCAGACCATACTCCTGTTGAGTAAAAAATCAAGGCGAGTGTTATGAGAGTTGTTGAAAGTATCGTGAGAGAGTCCATATCACTTACCAGTTCTTCTCAAATATCAGCAGGTCTTTTCCCCCATTTCCTCCACTTACATGTTTAAATCCGATTTTACTGGCAGATCTGGGAAGAATTTCCAAGTCTTCACTTAACCCGGCAAAATTAGCTGGGGAGGCATATGAAATCAAAAAAGCTACATCATCCAGATTGTCATCATAAGTGTTGTTGTTAATAATGATCCATAAGCCAGTGCCAGTACTTGTGCCATTTGAAGCGGACAACACGTCCTTTGAACAGGATGATACACCAAATACGAAAAACATGAAAGAATCAGGAAATAGGTAATTAAACATTACTGACTTTAAAAGTAACTGGCTTTGATAAATGGGATTAGTCAACTGAACGGTGAGGACTTTCTTTAATCTTCTGACAGAAACCCGAGCATATCCGCAGCGTTCTTGTTTTCCGGATCAAGCTCCAGTACCCTTTTGAAATAGCCTTTAGCCTTATCGTAGTTATAGTTTTTCATGTAGGTCCTGCCAAGGTGATACTGTGCTGAGACATGCTGGTCGGCTTTATTCACAAGCTTTTCGAAATAAATAATTGCCTCATCATACTTGCCCGAGGCCTTCAATGCAATACCCATGTAATAATTCGCCATCAGAGTCTCAGGACAATATTCAATAAGCTTCCTGTATGAAGCTATGCTTTTATCTTCCTTGCCCAGGTGATAATAAGCCAGCCCCAGCCATAGATATGTCATTGGTAAATGCTTACCGGATTCAATTATTTTGTTGAAAGTATTTACAGCGGCAGAAAAATTAGTTGACCTGTAATGGGCAACGCCCAGCCTGTACATAACATATGGGCTGTTGGGCTTTATTTTCAGAACCTTTTCATAATAGCAAATCGATTTTGACAATTCGCCAAGAATGTAATACACATTCGACAACTCAAGAAGAATATGGATATTATCAGGATTTTCCTTCTCAGCACATTCGAAATATTCTGCAGCCTCTTTCATATCCCCTTCGAGTAGTTTTATGAAGGCATCATCAATACATTTGTGGACAAGTTGAGTCATTGTATAAATATTTTTAAATTAAATAATCTAACCACGTTTTTCAATTGGAATATAATCCTGTAAACCGAAAACATTTTTGAAAGCGGGGCGAATGATCCTTTTAGCTGAAAATGTAAGTTCCTCGATCCTGTGTGTACACCAACCCGATACTCTGCCAATTGCAAACAGCGGAGTATAAAGTTCCTTTGAAATATCAAGCATAGAATATACAAAACCAGAATAGAAGTCAACATTGATACAAACAACCTTTGTGGATTTTTCACCTTTAAACACTCTGAAAACTTCGGGGGTGAGTCCTTCGACAAGCGAATATAGTTCAAATTCATCAAGACGACCTTTTTCAATTGCCAACTCTCTTGCCTTTGCTTTCAGGATTGCAGCTCTGGGATCAGAGATAGTATACACGGCATGACCTATCCCATAGATCTTTCCGGAAAAGTCATTTGCCTTTTTATTAAGGATCTTAAGCAGATGAGCTTTCACTTCCTCTTCATCTTTCCAGTTCTTTACATGAATTTTCATATCCTCCATCATTTCCAGAACCCTGACATTTGCCCCTCCATGAAGAGGTCCTTTTAATGATCCGATTGCAGATGTTATTGAAGAATAAATATCGGTTTCGGAGGAACTGGTTACTCTCATCGTAAAGGTAGAATTATTACCACCCCCATGTTCAGCATGTAGAACCAGAAGAAGGTCAAGCAGATCAGCCTCAAGTTTTGAGAAACCGTTACAGTCTCCCTTAATTAAATAAAGGAAATTCTCGGCCGTGGTCATTTTTGGCTGAGGGTGACGGATTGAAAGAGTCTTTCCCTTGTAGAGGTGTCTTAAAGCCTGATATGAATAAGCGACTATTGTCGGAAATTTTGCGATAATGTTTAACGATTGTTTTATCATATTATCCAGAGCAATACTATCCGGTTTCTCATCGAGAGTATATAATCCCAGTACTGATCTGGCAAGGATATTAAGCACATCTTTGCCCTTCATTGAAAGTATCATGTCTTTTGTAAAATCATCAGGCAGGCCACGCAGTGAAGCCAGATGTTCTGAGAACTCTTTAAGCACTTCGCTATTAGGCAGATGTCCTGTCAGCAAAAGAAAAACGGTTTCATCAAATCCGTGCCTCTTGTCTTTCATAAAACCGGCAACAATATCTTCAATTTCAATGCCCCTGTACAATAATCTCCCGGGAACAGCAACGACTTTATCGCCTTCCTTTTTATAACCAACCACTTCTCCAATTTTTGTCAGTCCCACAAGAACGCCAGATCCATCCGCATTACGGAGTCCTCGCTTTACATCATATTTCTCAAATAATCCACTATCAATCTGGCACGACTCCCTGACAGATTTCTCCAGATGTGAAATAAAAATTTTATCTTCCATTTGCATATTTTTTTGGGGTTGGGTTTAAATGTTTTTGATTATTGCATCAGCAAATTCTGAAGTTTTGAGAAGTTTTGCATTCTCAGTCAGCCTGTGAAAATCGTATGTAACCATTTTACTCTGTATGGTCTTTTCCAGTCCGCTGTATATATTATTTGCAGCTTCATCCCATCCGATATACTCAAACATCAATGCTCCTGAAAGAATTACAGAACCCGGATTGACCTTATCCTGATCAGCGTATTTCGGTGCTGTGCCGTGGGTGGCTTCAAAAATTGCATGTCCTGTCTCATAATTTATATTTGCTCCGGGTGCAATTCCAATACCTCCAACAATTGCCGCAAGAGCATCAGAAATATAGTCGCCGTTAAGATTCAGTGTGGCAATGACAGAGTATTCTGCAGGCCTGGTCAATATCTGCTGGAGAAATGCGTCAGCAATCACATCTTTAATAATGAGTTTCCCTTCTGTTTCTGCTTTCTTCTGGGCTTCATTTGCCGCAGCTTCTCCCTTTTCAGATGCGATCTTTTTATGCTGATTCCATGTGAATACCTTATTGCCGAACTCCCTTTCAGCAAGAGCATACCCCCATTTCATAAATGCCCCTTCAGTATATTTCATAATGTTTCCCTTATGGACCAGGGTTACAGAAGGCAGATTCCTCTTAATTGCGAAAATGATAGCCTGTCTTATAAGTCTCTCTGAGCCTTCCTGAGAAACAGGCTTGATACCTATTGAAGATGTTTCAGGAAACCTGATGGATTTTACTCCCATCTCCTCGATAAGGAATTTTTTGATTTTAGCGGCATCAGGGGTACCATTCATGAATTCAATACCTGCATAAATATCTTCAGTGTTTTCCCTGAAAATATGCATGTTAACATCCTCAGGTTTTTTAACCGGACTTGGAACACCGCTGAAGTATTTTACCGGCCGGTAACATGTATAAAGGTCAAGTATTTGCCGCAGAGCAACGTTTAGCGACCGCATACCTTCACCAACAGGAGTCGTGAGGGGTCCTTTAATGCCAACTAGAAAATCTCTGAATGCATCGAGGGTTTCATCAGGAAGCCAGTTCCCTGTCAGGTTAAATGATTTCTCACCTGCAAGAGCTTCATTCCATGCCACCTTTCTCCTGCCGTTATAGGCCTTCTCAACCGCAGCATCAAATACTCTTACTGAGGCTCTCCAGATATCCCTTCCGGTACCATCACCTTCGATGAATACAATTACAGGAACATCAGGTACCATCAGTTTGCCATTTATAATTCGAATCTTCTCACCCATATTATATCGTTCTTTGTTCAATTTTGTGCCTTTGCGTCTTTGTGGCTAATCTTTCTGCTTCTTATCAGATTCAATGCGCTTCCTGCCTTAAACCATTCGATTTGGGGTTCATTGTAGGAATGATTTGCAAAGATCGTCTCATCTTCTCCGTTTGAATGGTGAATAATTATTCTGATCTTTTTTCCGACAGAAAATTCATTAAGTCCCGTAATGTCAAATTTATCATTTTCTCTTATTCTGGCATAGTCCTCTTTATCTGAAAATGTAAGGGCAAGAATACCCTGTTTTTTAAGGTTTGTCTCATGTATTCGCGCAAATGACTTTGCCATTACAACTTTCACATTCAGAAAACGTGGTTCCATTGCCGCATGCTCCCTTGAAGAACCTTCTCCAAAGTTTTCTTCCCCTATTACTATTGAACCAATTCCCGACGATTTGTAAAACCTGGCAACCTGAGGGACCGGTTCATATTTGCCGGAAACCTGATTAAGGATATTATTTGTCTGATCGTTAAAACTGTTGACAGCGCCGATCATGTAATTATTCGATATATTATCGAGGTGTCCGCGGTATTTTAGCCAGAATCCGGCCATTGAGATATGGTCGGTAGTGCATTTGCCTTTAGCCCTTATAAGCAAGGGCAAACCTGTAAAATCTTTGCCATCCCATTCGGGGAATGGCTCAAGCGCCTGGAGTCTGTCGGAAGAAGGATTTATTTTTACCGATACCGACCTTTTGTCTTTTGAAAGTTTCTGAAATCCGTTTTCAATATTGACAAATCCATCAGGGGGAAGATCAAATCCGGAGGGCTCAGCCAGTTTAACTTTCTCCCCGTTCCTGTTTGTAAGAAAATCAGTTACGGGATTAAAGGTAAGGTCACCTGCGATGGCCAGGGCAGTTACTATTTCGGGTGAAGCCACAAAAGCATGTGTATTTGGGTTCCCGTCATTTCTCTTTGCAAAATTCCTGTTGAATGAATGTATAACAGTATTTACTTCTTTCTTTTCAACATCCTCACGATCCCATTGCCCGATGCAGGGTCCGCAGGCATTTGCAAAAACAGTCCCTCCGATTTTCTCAAATGTTTCAAGAAATCCATCCCTTTCGGCTATTATCCTTATCTGTTCCGAACCGGGAGTTATAGTGAAATGAGATTTTACCACAAGGTTTTTCTTAAGTGCATCCGCCGCAACTGATGCTGCTCTTGAAATATCCTCATATGAGGAGTTAGTGCATGATCCTATCAGGCCTACCTTAATTTTAAGAGGCCAGCCGTTCAGGACTGCAACCTTCTTCATCTCCGATATGGGAGTTGCAATATCCGGACTGAAGGGTCCATTTATGTAGGGCTCAAGCTCTGAAAGGTTTATTTCAATAAGCTGATCGAAGAATTTCCCGGGATCTGAATAGACCTCAGGATCGGCTGTAAGATGTTCCTTAATTCCTTCGGCAAGCTTAGATATTTCAGACCGGCCTGTAGAATCCAGATAGCGCGACATAGCCTGGTCATACCCGAAGAGTGAACAGGTGGCGCCAACCTCAGCACCCATATTACAGATTGTTGCCTTGCCGGTGCAGGATAGGAACTCAGCTCCCTCTCCGAAGTATTCAATGATGCAGCCTGTTCCGCCCTTAACTGTAAGCAGGCCTGATACTTTAAGGATAATATCTTTTGCTGATGCCCACCCGTTAAGTTTGCCTGTCAGTTTAACGCCAATCATTTTTGGGAATTTAAGTTCCCATCCCATTCCCGACATAACATCAACAGCATCGGCTCCTCCTACACCAATTGCTATCATTCCAAGGCCACCTGCATTTACAGTGTGGGAATCAGTGCCGATCATCATGCCACCCGGGAAGGCATAGTTCTCAAGTATTATCTGGTGAATAATACCTGCACCAGGTTTCCAGAAATCGATATCATATTTATCGCAAATCGAACTAAGGAAATCATATACCTCCCTGTTGTTAATATTTGCAGTCCTAAGATCATCTGCCGATCCGGTTTTAGCCATAATGAGATGATCGCAGTGCACCGAAACAGGAACTGCCGAATTATCCTTCCCGGCCATAATAAACTGAAGAAGTGCCATCTGAGCAGTAGCATCCTGCATTGCAACCCTGTCGGGTGCAAAATCCACATAATCGACTCCGCTTTTATAAGATCTCAAACCTGTTTTGTTGAACAAATGTACATAGAGAATTTTCTCGCTGAATGTAAGCGGTTTTCTGAGATTTTTTCTTAACTCGCTTATGAGGTGAGGAAGCCTTTCGTAGTAAGACTTGATAAGTTCAGTACTTGGAATCATTTAAGGAAGTATTTTCATTTGTTAACTGTAAGAGCAAGCTCCTTTTCAACAAGGTCCTTTTCAAACTGAGCTTTATCGAAAGTAAACCTGTTTGAAAGGAATTCCATCAGTTTTAATGTGTCTTCAAAGGCATTGCCGAGACAGGTCGATGCACCGGGGGATGGAGTAATATTGAATATTATATTTTCGCCCAGGATTTTAGCCTCTCCAAGTTCAAGTTTTTTTGTTGTATTGTTAATGATCTGGGGTCTTGTTCCTCCTACTTTTTTGGCGAATTTTATCTCCTCAAGCTTTACTTTCGGAACAATCTTCTTAATCTCTTTGAGAAATGATCTTTTTCCAATCCAGGGGAAGTCATAAACAACATTTTTGAGAAGGTAGTTAAAAATTACCTTATCGGAAGATATTTTGAGTATGCTCAGAATAGGCTTTAAACTGAAGCCAAATGTTTTCCAGTATTCCCAGAAAGTCGAGTAGTTATATCTTTCAAGAAAGAAAATTGGTTTTGCTGTAGGGCCGAACCGGGTAATATTTTCATTATGTACTTCGGGATCACCATGAACGGCAGCAAAGGGGAGCTTTGGTATCTGCATAGTATAAACCTTGCCGTTCAGGACTTTAGGTCCGGTATAGAAACTGCCTGACATCGAAAGTATTGAATAGCTTTTGCCGTATCCGAGCGATTTGGCAAAAAGCAGACTATGGCTCCCGGCAGCAACAATAACTGCTCCTGCTTCAAACTCACCTTTATCAGTTTTAATGATGAAATTATTACCGTCACGGGTTATCTTCTCAACCCTTGTCGACATGTAAACAGATATGTCAGGATTAAGAGCTTTGGCATTTTCTGCAAAAGAGTGGCATAGTTTTCTGAAATCAACTGTATAGCCATCTTCTGTTACAAGGGCAAGAAGTTCCTGTTCAGGATCACGTCCTTCGAGAATTCTCGGTTCTATTTTGCCAATTTCTTCCTTTCCAATCATCTTTAATTTCGGAAATAACTGACCAAAAGCAGGATATCTTTCTCTTAATGTTTTCACCTGATCCTTACCAACAGCAAGCACCATCTTTGGGACTTTCAAAAAAAGTCCTTCATCGCCCTTAACGTCCTTTTCATTTTCAAGGTAATTCATAACCATATCGGCGTAACGTTTTACCTTCTTCGCCTTTTCAAGGGTATAATTGGTTTCTATATCACCGAAATGAAGGGTCTGACTGTTCATCCTTGGAGATGAATTTACAAGTCCGAAGTCAGAATACTTTTCAATAAGACCAATATTTTTCACATTTGTGTATTTGCAAAGCGTATATAGCAATGCTGTACCACTTACTCCTCCTCCGATAATTACTACATTGTGCTTCATTTTCAGACAGGGTTATAATAAGAATATTATTAATAAAAGATAGTTAGAAGCTATCCCCGAAAATATGTCACAAGAAAATCTTTTTTTTGGAAAAAACCCATAAATGTTGTAAATATCAGGTTTCGAATTATTTGACCTGTTATTCCGATAACAATGGTTCATATTCCTGATGAGAAACAAAAAAAAGTTGAATTTGTTTAACGTTCGTAAACAATATAAGAAATAATTTTGTTGAAAGCAACATTTACAAAAAAGCCCGGCAGAATGATTCCTGCACGGGCTTCAAGGACTTGCTTAAAAATATGTGTTAACTACTTATTACCCACTGTCCGGCGGGTTCAGAAATTCTGAAACAGCGGTTTCTGAAGACACCGGGAATTAAATGATACCTGTCATATCTTGCTTTGCTTATCGGCTTACCCTCAAGCACAGCTATTATGACATTACTTGAATCGAAATCAATCTCATATTCATTCCGACCAAAATGTTTTGCGAAATATTTTGAAGGTTTTCCGATTTCACTATGAATGCACTTAAATGCAATTTCTTCCAAAGTATTTTCAAAGTATACTATTTTGCCCGATCCAATCTTATTCAGGATTTTATCTGATCTTATCCCTTTAAGCATTTTGTAAATTGATGCTCTTATCATTTTTATCCGGTTTTAATTCAGTTGCCTGTTTGTCACTCTTATAGTAAGAATCTTTAAATCTCACAGTAAAGTTCTGATTTATTGCTGGATAGAATATTACATAATTGTAAATATTTTTTACATAATTCACATATTCAGAGTGAAAAAGGGCATTTATTGGACAATAGTATTTTAAAAAAGGGGATTCCGTGAATTAACAGAACCTTCCTGACAATGAAATCTGTGGGCTTAATTAGCTGAATTTGCTGTGGGGTCCGTTAAATTGTTTTGTCTTCAGCCTTGCTTTCTTTGTCTCTTAAGAGCCTGCGTGCAATTGCTTCATTTTCTTCTTTTGCTCTTAAATCCCTGACAAGGGAATAGTCTTCTCTCCGCTTTGCAGCAGCTTTTAAGTCTTTCTCTTTGGCTTCAGGGAAATGATCTTCTATTTCTAATACGTTTTTCATATTGCAAATATACCAATAAACAAGGCTCATATTACATAGATCTGATTTTGATCGGTAAAACAATAAATGTCAGATAATGGTCCCAAAGACTAATATCTGAATTGTTTTACCTGATTTAGTTGAAAAGGAGAGGTGCAGGATTTATAAAAAACTGAAAAATGATGTAAATTTGGCATTATAAGAAAGTTGTTCTGTTAATACAAAAATTTGAATTATGAAAACATCAAAATCCAAGACGGTGAGCAAGCCAAAAAAAGCGTCCGGGGTGACCAAAACGGTAAAAAGCAAAAAGGCAACCGGCAGAAAATCTGTTCTTAATGAAGAAGAGATTCGCAAAAAAGCTAATGAAATCTATATGGAACGCATTGCTCGTGGAGAACACGGTACTGCATTTGACGACTGGCACAAAGCGGAAGAAATTCTGAAGAAAAAGAAATAACAATCCTGTCGGAGATAATTGTATCTTACTCTGGGCAAAACAGAAGTTATTGTCTCCTGGGCTTAAGGAAGTCATGAAATGGACCTCGCAATTACTTCTTTGTTAGTGTTATATGGTGAATTGCATGCGGTTGATTTACCAGGCAGTTGATGGATGGCTTTTCTTCTCGCGTTTTCTGACCGCCCATTTTGAAGTTTTTCTCCCGTTATATCCGTTGTTGTTTTCGGGTTTGCCATTCTTAGGTTGTGCAATTTCCACAGCCACCTTCTGGTTCATGAATTTTGCATTATTCAATACTTTGATCAGATCGTCAGCATAACCCGACTCCACCTCGAAAAATGAGAAGGACTTTAGCAGATCGATCTTCCCGATAGGCACCTTTCTTCCTTTTGTGTTGGTATTGACAAGTTCAATTAGCTGTTCAGGATAAAAGCCATCAGATTTTCCAAGATTAATAAACAATCTGGTATAATTTCCCGGGTAATCATGAGAGCTTTTCTTATGTGACCTTTCAAAACCCCTTTCATTTTCAGTTACCGGGTCAATCAGATCTTCTCCATGCCGGTAATCGTCAAGAAACCTGTCAAACTCGAGTGAAACCACCCTTTTGATAAACTCTTCCCTGTCCATGCCGGCAAGTTTCAGCTTTATGTCGGGTAAGAATTTTTCGATCTCCTGATGCTCGGTAGAAACAGTTTCAAGCTTACTTATCCAGTTGAAAAGTTGCTTTCCGCAGATCTCGCTTCCTGTGGGTATTGGCATTGATTTGAAAGATTTTTTAACAAGTCTTTCTATCTTCAGAAGATTTTGCTTCTCTCTCAGGTGAACAAGTGAAATAGATATCCCAGTTTTCCCGGCTCTTCCTGTGCGGCCGCACCTGTGAGTATAAATCTCGGCATCATCGGGAAGGCTGAAATTAATAACATGAGTAAGGTCATCCACATCCAGCCCTCGTGCTGCAACATCAGTTGCTACAAGCATATGCAGGTTCCTTAGTCTGAATTTCTGCATTACAGCATCGCGCTGTGCCTGCGACAGATCGCCATGGAGAGCATCGGCATTATAGCCATCATTTATCAGTTTTGATGCAACCTCCTGGGTCTCCTTACGGGTACGGCAAAAAACGATTGCATAAATATCAGGTTCAAAGTCAGCAATTCGTTTCAATACCTTGTATTTGTCCCTTGCATGTACGATGTAGTATGCATGGCTTACATTTTCGGCAGATGAATTTTTTGTTCCGATAGTAATCTCGACAGGATTGTTCATATATTTCCTGGCAATTGAAGCTATTTCAGACGACATTGTTGCCGAGAATAAAAGAGTTCTTCTTCCTGAAGGGACCTCTTCCAGTATCTCGTTAATGCTGTCAAGAAATCCCATATTCAGCATTTCATCAGCTTCATCAAGAATTACTGTTCTTACATTATTGAGTTTTGCTGCTCCCCGGCCGATAAGATCTATCAGCCTTCCGGGTGTGGCAACGATAATGTGTGCACCTCTCTTCAGTCCCCTTATCTGGTTATCGATGCTTGCACCTCCATATACGGCAAGAATTCTTAAATTGCCATTATATTTTGAATAATCTGTAAGATCACCTGTTATCTGTATGCAAAGCTCACGGGTTGGGCATAGAATAAGTGCCTGTGTGCTGTTAATTTCGGTATCAGTTGCCTGAACCAGTGGCAGACCGAAGGCTGCTGTCTTTCCTGTTCCTGTTTGAGCAAGGGCGATAATATCACTTTCATCCCCAAGCATATGCGGTATCACTTTTGATTGTACCGGCAGGGGCTGTTCAAATCCAAGTTCCTGAATTGCTTTCAGAATACCGGGAGTGAATCCCATTTCTTCAAAATTTATCATTAAAATGTTTTATGATGTGGTTCCGGGAGCGATGGATTTGTTATCCCGGCTGAAATGAACTCAAATACAGACTGGGCAAAATGTCTGACAACGCTTTGTGGAAATCACTTTGTTATTCGGGGGGCAAATGTAATCAAATTATTTTGATTTTATCATGCTTCCTTAAATAGTTTGACATTAAGGGCTGATGGTCCTTTGGGTCCCTTGCCTATTTCAAATACAACGATATTATTTTCTTTTATTGATTCAAGAAGGTTATTTGCATGAACGAAAACACTCTGATTTGATACGAGGTCGCGTATAAATCCAAATCCTTTTGAGTCATTAAAAAAGGTTACAACACCCTTCCGTACAAAGTCAGGTGCACTTTCAGGATTGTTCCTGGTTATCGTAAGTTCAATATTTTCTGCAACAACAACTGTTTTTTTATCAGGATCGGGTGGAGTTGAAGTGATCTTTCCAAATTCGTCAACATAGGCAATCATGTCATCAAAACTGCTCTTTTTTCCGTCGCTTTTTTTCTTTGCCCGTTTTTGCTCCTTTTCTTTCCTCTTTTTTTCATTCTTACTCCTTACTTCCTTCTTACCGAATGTTTCCTGCGATCTTCCCATATGTTTAGTTTAGTTTCGCAAAGGTATACAAAAACCGCAGAATATCATTCTTTTTCTTCTGTATAGTGGCGTAATCAATTTTAATGATATTTTTGATATTATATTCTGAGGTTTTTACTCAATACTAATACAAACATTAAATCTTACTCAATGAAAAAGACTTTGATAATTTTTGCTGCATTACTGGTTTCAGCTTCTGCTTTCGCCCAGGGATTGAATTTAAGCGGATCATGGAAGCTGAACAGCGAAAAAAGCAAACTTAATGCTGAATTCTCCTTTGCTCCGAAAGAAGTTATTATTACACAGGCAGGGAACGACCTGACTGTTGAAAAACACTCAAGCTTCCAGGATCAGGATTTCATAACTAACGATAAGCTGACCCTGGATGGCAAGGAATGCACAAATACCGGATTCCAGGATAGCCAGAAGAAATCAAACTGCACATGGTCCGAAGATAAAGCTTCTCTGAAGATCGTTTCTAAAATATCAATTGGAGACGGTGATATGACAATCACAGAGGTTTATAAAATGGATGGGAGCAATATGGTCATTGAATCTTCAGCATCATCATCTTATGGTGACCTGAATGAGACTATGGTGTACGATAAGAAATAATAAGATAGTTGCTGGTTGCCAGGTGCTGGTTTCTGGTTAAGTCTAAACAACCAGGAACCAGTAACCAGTAACCAGTAACTTCTTAAATTTATCCCAGCAGCTGTCTAACTTTTGCTGAGATTTCCTTACCGTCGGCTTTTCCTGCCAGTTCTTTCACTGCTGCACCCATCACTTTGCCCAGATCGGAAGGAGATTTTGCCCCGACCCGGGTAATGATCGTCTTAATGATATTCGAAAGCTCCTCATCACTCATTTTTGCTGGCAGGTATTTTTCAAGTACATCCGCTTCGGTAGTCTCCTTTTCAAACAGTTCAGGTCTGTTATTCTGCTTGTAAATTTCTGCGGATTCCCTTCTCTGTTTTACAAGCTTATGAATTATTTTAATTTCTTCTTCATCAGTCAGAACACTTTCGGATCCCTTTTCGGAGTGAGCTAGAAGAAACGCAGTCTTTGCAGCTCTTATTGCCTCGAGTGTTACTTTATCTCTGGCTTTCATTGCAGTAATAAGGTCGCTGGCAATTTTCTCTGTAAGTGACATGATATTTAAGTTTAAAATGTTCTTGTAAGAATTGATTAGTCTTGTAAAGATATAAGAAATTGTTGGTAGTTGCTTGTTGCTTGTTGCTGGTTGTATAATTAGACCGTGAACCTCATACCACACGCCGCAAGCCGCTCTTATTTTGAAAACTGTAGTTCTGTAAGTGTTTTGTAAAGGCCGTTTTCATTAGAAATAAGTTCAGCGTGTGTGCCCTGTTCAACAATAGTGCCGCTTTCGAGCACGATAATTTTGTCAGCCTTGCGGACAGTTGCCAGCCGGTGAGCAATAACCACCGATGTACGACCCTGCATTAGCTTCTCAAGTGCTTCCTGAACAAGCCTTTCCGATTCAGAATCAAGTGATGAAGTGGCTTCGTCAAGAATGAGTATTGTCGGGTTTTTCAGTACAGCCCTGGCTATTGCGATTCGTTGACGTTGTCCTCCTGAGAGCTGTACACCACGTTCACCGACAACAGTTTCCAGTTTATCCGGAAATGTCCGGATGAAATCCCAGGCATTGGCCTGGATGGCAGCATCAATAATCTCCTGTTCACCTGCGCCAGGTTTCCCATAGGCAATATTTTCCCTTACAGTGCCTCCAAACAGAAAAACGTCTTGCATTACAATTGCCATCTGCGTGCGTATTGATGAAATCGGGAAACTACGGCTGTCGCGGCCGTCAAAAAGTATCATTCCGCTGGTTGGTTCATAGAACTTAAGCAGCAGTGATACCAGAGTTGATTTTCCTGCACCGCTTGGTCCGACCAGTGCAACCTCCTGTCCTGGCTCGATTCTGATAGTGACATTTTTCAATACTGCAATTTCATCCCTGGAAGGGTATCTGAAATCCACATGATCAAAAGCAATTTGTCCGTGAAGCAGATTGGAGGGATCAGGCACATAAATCTCATCAATCTTTTCAGTTGGTTCATCAAGGATCAGAAGGAGCTTTTCGGCAGCACCGATAGTCCTTTGCAGCCTGGTGTAAACACTTGCCATTCCGGCTATGTTCCCTGCAATGAAACCTGAATAAATAACGAATGAAAATAATTGTCCGGCCTCCATCTGACCCTTTGCAATAAGTATTGCACCACGCCATATTACAAGTCCCATTGCAATGAAAAACCCAAGAACAATGAAAGAAAGAGCTGCCTGGTATTTTCCTCCCTTTATACCTACTTTTGCAACTTCATTGGTTTTTTCTCGGTAACGATTTATCTCAAATAATTCATTTGTAAAGGCTTTCACGTTCTGGATCCCCTGAAGTGTCTCTTCCACTATCGTGTTTGATTCGGCAACAAACGACTGGGCTTTCTTTGAAAACCGCCTGACGGCACGACCTGCAAAAAAGGCTGAAAGTGCCATTGGAGGAACAACCGCAAGCATGAATAATGTCAGCTGGAAAGAGCTTATCATCATCAGGGTTATTGCACCTGTGATTATCAGGATCTGTGAGAGAAGATCAGCAAGGGTTTCAGTCAAAGAATGCTGCAGGATCGAGATATCGGCCGAGATCCTGCTGTTGAGTTCCCCAACTCTTCTTTCAGAAAAAAATGACATGGGCAGTTTGATAAGGTGACCATAAATATGCTGCCTGATGGATGCCAGTGTTTTTTCAGTTACCAGAACAAAAATCCTTGTGCGGAAGTAGGAAAATACTGCCTGAACTACCACTATTGCCAGAAGTAATAAACCAGTACGGCTTATCTCGCTTATTATTTTGCCCTTGTTAGCCATATCCACCATGTTCCCAAGGTATTTCGGGAACATAAGGCTTGCTCCACTCGATATAAGCAGGAAGATCATGCCAAGTGTAAATTTCCAGCGGTGAGGCTTTAAAAACCTGTATAGTTTCAACAACTCTTTAAAACCACTTCCTGCTTTTTTCTTCTCCTCATCCTCCATACTAACACTGTTTTGTTCAAAACATGCAAATATCCTGATATTGATGATTGGTTGTTCTTTTCAAATGGTATTTTTTCAACAATGAGTCTAAAACAGTGTAACTCCTTTTAAACTCAGTGTCACTTCGTGGTTAATGGTTTTTATTAGCTATGTAATTATTATCTTTAGGACACTGTAAAATTTACATATTAAACATAAGTAAGATTATGCGCAAGCTTGCACTATTGCTTTCATTTGCAATGTTATTTAACCTTGTTTTTGGGGAAAAGCCACGTTTGTCATTTTTCTGTGAGCTCCCGGAAAAAGAATTTAATGAGCTTTTTGCTGACTCATCGCTGATAAGGGAACTTTCTGAGATGAGTGTTTCGCTGCGAATAGGATTACTTGATTTTGGCCTTGGAAGGACTCGGACAATCCATAGACTGAATCAGGCCGGGATAAAGGTTTATGCATGGCTGCTCCTTCCCGAAGAAGACGGCTACTGGTTCAATATGTACAATGGAGAAAAAGCTGAAAGGCGATATTCTGAATTTGTAAAATGGACTTCTGACAATAATTTAAAGTGGGAAGGCATTGGCCTTGATCTTGAACCTGACATGAACGATGCAAAGGTTTTGGTAAAACATCCCTGGAAATTTGCATGGAAAGCCTATAAAAGACTCTATGATAATAAATCCATTAAAGAAGGATCAGAAATTTACCAAAGACTTATCTCAGATATGAGGGCTGATGGTTATGAAGTTGAATCCTATATTATACCGTTTTTGTATGAAGAGAGGGCAAAGAAGACTACCTCATTCCAGAAGCTTCTAGGTATTGTCGACATTGAGGTTGATACTGAAATCCCGATGCTTTATACCAGTGCAATGGGTAATCCGGGAATTATTCCTCTTTATCACAGGGGCACTATGCCTGTTGCCCTTGGAAGCACGGGAGGTGGCGTAAAGATCGAGGGATTCGAACTGGCAGGAATTGACTGGGATAATCTGGAACGGGACATACTTATAGCTTCAAAGCTGACTGATGAAATTATTGTTTTTTGCCTGGAAACTTCAGTTCAAAGAGGCTTTTTGGAGAGAATCAGAAATCTGAACTTCATTAAGAATGCGCCTGATATAACACTGGAGACTGAAAAACAGTGTAATATCAATGGTTATGTGAGGATCATTCTGGTTATACTCGACCATCCATTCTGGTTTACTATAGCATGTATTGTGATTATTTCAGGCGTTATCTTTGGAATTTACATGCTGATCGCACTCGCTGTAAGGTTATTACGAAGTAAGCATCGTTAGATATTCTAAATAGTACACATATGAAAACATTTATAAAGAGGTTCAGTTCAGCAGTATTTATTTCTGCAGTATTCCTTCTTGGAGTTAACGCCAATATCTCTCTCCCTGAAATATTTTCAGACAATATGGTACTTCAGCAGAAATCAGAAGTGCCTTTCTGGGGATGGGCAAAGACAGGTGAAACGGTTACAATAAAAGCTGACTGGATGGATAAGGAAGTTATTGTAAGAGTAGGAAGCCAGGGGACATGGAAAGTCATGCTTAAAACCCCTGAAGCCGGAGGTCCTCATAATATTCGAATTACAGGTCACAATGAATTGACATTAAAAAATGTGCTGATAGGAGAGGTCTGGCTCTGTTCAGGGCAGTCCAATATGGAATGGTCAGCTCAGAGCGGAATTAATAATGGTGAGGAGGAAATAAAGAACGCAAGCTACCCTGAGATCAGACTGTTTACGGTTTTTCAGGCCACCTCTTTATATCCCCAGGATCATCTTGCTGGTGCATGGTCGGTATGCACCCCTGAAACAATGCGCAGCTTCAGTGCAGTTGCATATCTTTTTGCAAAAAAACTGTACAAAGAACTCGGAGTGCCCATAGGATTGATAAATTCGAGCTGGGGAGGCACACCTGCTGAAACATGGATGCCTGAAGAGATAATTGAAAAGGACAATTTTCTAAAGGAGGCTGCCGCGAAACAAAAGCCTGTGCCATGGGGACCTGTTGAACCTGGAAGGATATACAACTCGATGGTTTCACCACTTGTCCCATTCCGGATTGCAGGCGTTTTATGGTACCAGGGTGAAGCAAATACAATTAATGCCTATGCCTACAAAGAAATTCTTTCAGGTCTGATCAGGAGCTGGAGAACAAAATGGGGATATGATTTCCCGTTTTATTACGCCCAGATCGCACCTTACAAATACGGTAAACCTTATGAAGGCGTTGAGGTGAGAGAAGCCCAGCGAAAGGCACTTGAAGTTCCAAATACCGGTATGATTGTATTAAGCGATATAGGAGACACATTGAACATTCACCCCAGAAATAAGACAGACGTTGCACTTCGTCTTGCAAACCTTGCACTGAACAGATATTATAAAGTACTGCAGATTGATGATTCAGGGCCTATGTATAAAAAGATGGTTATCGAAAAGAACAGAGTCATCATTTCATTTGATCATAGTGAAGGACTTCATTCTTCAGGTGATAAACTTACATGCTTTGAAATCGCAGGCGATGACAAGGTTTTTTATCCCGGTGAAGCTAAAATAAAGGGAGAACAGGTGTTTGTCACATCCAAAAAGGTAAAATTGCCAGTCACTGTTCGGTTTGCATGGAGCAATACTGCCACTCCTAACCTGTTTAATGGAGCAAATTTACCGGCATCGTGTTTTAGGACGGATTAGGTTGTGCCTGCAGCAGTGTCAACAGAAAAAGTCTTTCCGAAATAATGGAAAGACTTTTCCCCCTAATTGAACCTACTACTAACCCTAACCCGAAAAAATATATTATTAATAACCCTTTATCAAGTAAGAGATATGGGATACTCCAGACCCAAAGTTTCTTCAAATTCCCTTATGAACATCATATAGAATGGTAAATATTGTTCCTTTTCATAATAATTATGGATCTCGTCAATACTTACCGGAATGTCTTCAAAGTGATTATCATGATTGACTTTTTTAATTTCAGATTTTGTAAAATCGATTCTTTCCCCATCAACCCGGTTATAAAAATGCCAGCTTTTTCTTTTATGCGTTTTCAGAATTTCACCACCAAAAATGTCATATATCAGCTGTGAGATCACACTGCTCTGTTCAACTGTTGATTTGTGCAGATTCAAGCCCGGATTATTTTCTGATTTCCGTGCCCGGTTCATTGCTGTCTGAATAATCCTACTGTTAATCATGTTATTTCTCTTTCTGTTTTAAACGAGACCTGCAACATATGACATGTTTTTCACTGATAATCTGAGTTTGTTACTAAAGAGATTACGATCAGAAAGGTAAAAAAAGTGGATATAAAAAGTGTTACAGAATTTTGGCAAAATGTTACAAGATTTACAGATAATAAATGTAACAGAATCATGAATATTGAATCCGATTATTATTGCCGGTAAGTTCAGTAATGTTTTCTCTGTGTCGCTCTGGTCATTCTCTGTGTAGCTCTGTGCAACAAATAATTAAAAGAACTTACTCAGAGATCACAGAGTATCCACGGAGGTTCACAGAGAATTTTTAAGACAACCTCTATTTATTTACAGAAATTGTTATATTTGAATGACTTAACAACGGTTTTGTTATGGAATTTGAACACCGCAGACAAAAAGTTATCTCATTGGCTCTATTCCTGAAAAGGATGGGTCGTTACGGATTAGTTGCCATTATGCTGATTCTCTTTTCAGTAGGTATTGGAACTATTGGCTATCATTATTTCGGACAATTGAAATGGCTGGATAGTTTCCATATGGCCAGCATGATCCTGACAGGAATGGGACCAGTTGCAGAAATGAAAACAGATGGGGCAAAAATATTTTCTTCATTTTTTGCCTTGTACAGCGGAGTGGCCTTTTTAAGCATAACAGCGGTTTTCTTTGCTCCTATCGTTCACAGAGTATTGCACATTTTACATGTTGAAAGAGATGGGGACACTAAATCGTAATTGAATTCCTTGAGCAGCTTTTATTTTCCTTCTGGTTTTGGTTTCAGTGATTCAGCCCATTTACAGATTAATTCGATTTGTTCTTTTGAAGGAATTAATTCAGGGTTTGATTTCCTTGCTGATTTTGGCGGCATTTTCCCTTCAGTCAGCTGCGAACAGATACCGGAAGCCTTTTTTGCTTTTTCAGCAGCAGTAAATTCATCCCATTTTGATAAATTAAGCTTTGCTTTGGCTAATAACCTGCCATTACTCCCATGACAGTTTAAACATGAAGCCTGAAATATCATATTAATATGTTCAGGTATCGGGGATGGCTGCTCTTTAACAATCTGGCATGAGATGTTCTGTATTGAAGCCATCATTAATATTACAGCTATTTGCCAGAACATACATTTGAAACGAAAAGTACTTTTCATAGGGATCTTTTAGTTAAATAAATTAAAATAACATATAGCTCGCTTGAAATATTAAAATATTGACTTAGTGATTCTTAGCGTCTTTGTGCCCCTTGTGGCATTTTCTTTGCCTCTAAGACACCAGGGCGCCAGGTTTCGCAAAGAAATCACATTATGCTTTTTATCAGACTATTATTATAAATTTCAGAGTCACAATGTACAAAGTTAGTTTTCTAAAATGTTAACCGCCTAAAACGTTAAAGATAAGTAATTAAGAGGTACTTTCCACGATTGGAGGTAATTAAGTCTATTGTTCTTTGAGGATCAGTTTAATGAATCTGAATGGAATTCCTTAAATATAGTCGAATATCTTTTCAATTATTTCCAGACCGACGCTCCTTCCTGTTCCTTCATACTCAAGATCGTTATTATCATTGAATAATTGCAAGTGGATTTCTGAATCGATGCTTTCTTTTATTCTTCTTGACATCTCTCCGGATACTGGAGCCCGGAGTTCTCCGAACAGGTTTTTAATAACCCTGATTTTAAGAATACTACTGCTGTTTCTGACGCTGATCTCTATTATGTCTTTATTATGGGTAATCAAAGAAAAAGTTGATTTGTTATAAGTGCTGAACAGAGAAAACTTTTTATTGAGATACAGAAACGAAATGAATCCGATAAAGTACCTTCCCAGCCATGGTATTTTAGCTATTGAAAAAGAAAAAGAAGTGTCGTGTTCCTCAAAATTATTGCTTTGTATCCATATCCATGCTTCCGGAAATGATACCCCCCAGTCCTTTTCTATATATCCTTTCCCTCCGTCGAATTCAATAATATTCCTGTTAACTGAAATCCTTCCCTGGAGATCATGATTTACGGATACTATGCCATGATTGCATTCCATAAACGGAATAAAGGAATACCAACCCATAATCCCGGGGGAGAAAATGCTTTTGGGGTACTTCACAATATTACTAAAATTAATCTGTCCGGTAACTTGTAAACTTTCTCCCTGGATGTCAAGGGATATTTCATTTCCGGTAAAAACGGACGGCCCAATTTTTAGAAACAGTTTCCTTTTATTCCAGCTGAATTTATCAAGGGGGTATCTTATGTAATCTGTTGTTCGGGCAGATCCATTCATGATCTGAATGAAAGCGTGTGGATCATTTTCAGCTAAAGAAATTCCGGGGATAAACGAAAAGGTATAAGACTGATCCTTTGTAACCTGTTTAAAATACCATCCTTCAAAATAGTGTTTCTTTTTCAGATTGCCCTGGAATACTTCGGGATTATAAAGGCGACGGAACATTTAATTATACAGGTAAGTGTAAGTTTCGGAGAATTGTGTTACTTTTTGAATGCAGAAATATTTACCACCGATAAAAGACATTTTTTGTCATCTCCGGCAACAACACCTTCCATATAAACAGAACATAAAGGTTTGCCGTCATAGCCGAGTATTATTTCGCAGGACTCCTTACTATTACTTGTAAAAACTTTGCTGAAAAATTTGTTAAACACAGGTTGGGAACTTTCAGAGATAAATAGCTTGAAGTTGCTGTTTACCAGGCTGAATCGCTTATCACCAAGCATCTCAGCACCTGTGAAGTTGAGCTCGCTGATACTGCCGTCTTTTTCAAGTGTAAAGTAGCCCAGCGGGGCAAAATCGTACAACATAGTGTATTTTTTAAGAGCAGCCTCCGCAGTTTCATTTGCCTCATGCAGCTCTTCATTCTGCATTTCCAATTCTATCTGGTGAACCTGCAGTTCATGAAGCAGCTTTTTTACATCAGCTTCAATACCGATCCTGGCTCTCTTCTTCTCTTTTAGTTTTTCTTCAGCTTTCATACGTAAAATCTGGGCATCGGTCAGATTCTTTTTTTCTTTACTCATGGTATAGTTATCTTTTTAGTGATAAAATAATTCCGGTTGCCATTTTAAGATTGTTTTGCAATACAATTGCAGAGCATTCAACATCTGAAATCCTGCCACCGGTTGTTGTAACCTGCATTTTTAATTTGCCCCCCCGCAATTCGCTCATCAGTTTTTTCAGATCTTTTTCACTCTTTTTTTGTGCCTGTTCAGGAACAAACATCTGAACATAATTGTGGTTTATTGCACCCTCACAGTTTTTACCGAAAAATTTTTCAGCCTCAGGACTGAATTCCAATATATTAAGGTCTGCTGATAATTCGATTATTATATCTGAGGATGAATTTATAAGCAATCGATTTATCTGCTCTTTTTCATGTAGTTTTATTTCTGCCTGTTTGAGATCGGAGATGTTTATAAATGTTATTACCAGGCCCTCTATCCTGTCGTCCAGTGTGCGGTAGGGCAT
This sequence comes from uncultured Bacteroidales bacterium, assembly GCA_963701745.1. Lineage (GTDB taxonomy): Bacteria > Bacteroidota > Bacteroidia > Bacteroidales > VadinHA17 > LD21. The sequence goes on from CAVPBE010000001.1 coordinate 579,390, forward strand.
AATGCGAATGAAAAACCATCGTCCATCCCTGGTAGGAATTTGTTTCTGTATGAAAACGAGTGTCCTTAATACTTCCATAGCATCATCGGCCAATTCCGGGTAAATAAGGTCGGAAACCTGGTCAGTAAAACGCCGTCCGATGTCGCTTTTTATAAGCTTAAAAATCATTGTTGCCTGATTGGTATAGCGACGGATATTCAATTCTTTGTCAAGGAACAATGTTGCAATATCGGTGCTGTTAAGCAGGTTTTTCATATCATTATTCACCCGCGAAAATTCATCTACCTTCGATTGTAATTCAGCATTCACCGTTTGTAGTTCTTCATTCAGGCTCTGCATTTCTTCTTTTGAAGTTGTAAGCTCTTCATTTGTAGATTGCAATTCTTCATTAGCAGATTGCAGTTCTTCATTTGTCGATTTCAGTTCTTCCTGCGAAGTCTGCATTTCTTCCATAGTACTCTGCATCTCTTCACGGGTATGCTGTAACTCTTTCTCCAGCGCTGATAACCTTTTCCCGGTTAATCCCTTTTTCCCTTTTTTGTCCGGCAGTCTGACATTATCAGTTTCGTGAACGTCCGCAAAAATTATCAATACTGTACCAAATAAAGACTCTGGTTTGTCAATCCATTTAATGGTAACATTTATGGCATGAGAATCACCGTTTGTCCCGACTTTAATATCATGCAAAACGACTGTCTCCTTTTTCATGAGTGCTTTCCTGAAGGCAACAGGAAACTCTTCCCTAAGACCCTCACGCAACATTGCAAATATATTCAGGTTTGCTTTGCCAACAGCTGGTTCCAGATATTTTCCGGTATGTCCGCTTATATAAATGATATCGCCATTTTCGTTTACAAGAACACCGGAAGGTGAAAAATGCTTGAGGAGCAGTTGATCGGCAATTGTTTGAATATTAAAAACTGATTTTGCAGAAACCGGAGTTTCAATATTCACCTGGTTGGACCTTGAAAATGATGATGGGAAATCGAGTAATTCGGTTACCTGGTCAGAAAAGGAGCGTTTATAAATTTTCAGCTTTGAGTCGACCTCTGAAAAAAGATGATTTTGAGTTCCAAGTGTTTCTGAACTGCCAAGGATCAGAATACCTTCATTATTAATGCTGTAGTAAAACATGCCAAGCATTTTCTTTTGAAGCAAGGGGTCCATATATATCAGAAGATTACGGCATGACAAGATGTCGATCTTTGTAAAAGGCGGTTGCATAATAGTGTTATGGTGTGCAAACACAATCATTTCCCTGATTTCGGTAATGACACGATAGCCATCATCAGTCGTTGAAAAGAATCGATTCAGTCGGGCGGCTGAAACATCGGCAGCTATATTTGAAGGGAAAATGCCTTTTCTGGCTGTTTCTATAGCGTCATTATCAAGATCGGTAGCAAATACCTGCAAAGATAGTCTGTCAGGAGGATTCATTTTTTCAACTGCCTCTTTAAATGCAATTGCTAAGGAATAAGCTTCTTCTCCGGTTGAACATCCTGGTACCCATGCACGCAATACTGAACCTTCAGGCATTTTGCTGATGTAATCCGGAATAACTGTTGTTTTAAGTTTTTCCCAAACCGCAGGATCACGAAAAAAATTGGTCACACCAATCATCAGTTCCTTGAAAAGGATGTTGGCCTCTTTTGGGTTTTCCTGTAAAAAGTGGACATATGATGAGATCTTATCAATTCTGTGGACACTCATGCGTCGTTCGATACGGCGATAGATAGTATTTTTCTTATATAAAGAAAAGTCATTACCAGTATGGGTTCGCAGCAGAATTATAATTTTCTCAAGAGAGCTTTGGTCTTTAATCTCTGTACCCAAACCTGACCTGACAATTGGAATATGCTTGAGGAACTGGATCAATTTCCCAGGCAACTGTCTGGCAGGAGCTACAATATCGGCGAGAACTGAATCGATCGCATTACGGGGCATACTGTTGTATTTTGCATCGGCAGGATCCTGTACCAGGACTATCCCGTTTTTTTCTTTTATTGCCCTGATTCCGATACTTCCATCAGAACCCATACCTGAAAGAATTACACCGATGCTTCGTTCATTTCTGTCGTCTGCAAGGGAACGGAGGAAAAAATCAACCGGAAGGCGTAGTCCCCTTGATTCCATTGGTTCAAACAGGTGAAGTACCCCCTTTAATATAGACATACTTTTGTTAGGAGGAATTACATAAATGCAGTCCGGTTTAACCGTCATTCGGTCTTTTACCTGAAACACCTTCATTCCGGTAATTCGCTGTAGCAGTTCAGGGAGCATCCCTTTATGAGTAGGATCGAGATGCTGAATAATTACAAATGCCATACCGCTTTTTGCAGGTACATTACTGATAAATTGCTCCAATGCTTCAAGACCGCCTGCAGATGCTCCGATTCCGACTATAGGAAACTGACCGGTACCTGCAATGGCGCTCTTTTTCTGAGTTAATGGTATGAGTTTTGGTTTACTGGTTTTCACACGTAAATATTAAAAATACATGCTGCTTATCTTAATCAAACGGAATCAAGTCATATACAATCACATATAAGTACAAAATAAATATAAAATTATCGGATTCAAAACATTCGGCGAGATGTTTTATCTCCTGAAGATCAAAATATTTCACACGAGGCCTGAAACTGTAACTTATTTACGGCCATTATAATATTTTAGGGCCTCAGGCATGAATTGTTTCAGCTTTCTTAACCTTGTTTTATCGGAAGGATGTGTGCTTAGAAATTCCGGTGGTTTTCCTCCTCCGGCATCTGACATTCTTTGCCAGAAAGGAATTGCTTCCCACGGATCATAACCCGCCATTGCTGAGAATATCAATCCGTACTGATCAGCTTCAGTTTCCTGTTGTCGCGACCAGGGTAGCATAGCTCCAAGCTGGCTTCCTATACCATATGTCGCCATAAAAAGATCCTGTGTCTCCTGAGGCTTCTGGGCAAGGGCAATCTCAAGTGCCATGCCTCGCATTTGCTGGACCAATGCCTGACTCATTCTTTCGTTGCCATGTTTGGCAATTGAATGGGCAATCTCATGTCCTATTACGATTGCTAATGCTGTTTCGTTCTGGGTTACAGGTAATAATCCCGTATACACAACCACCTTTCCACCAGGCATGCACCACGCATTTATGACCTTATTATCATCAATAGTATTGAATTCCCATGAGTAACCTTCCAGTACAGATTTTTTTTCCACGGTGTTATAAAACTTTGTAATAGCATTGGCAATTCTAGCTCCGACGTGATCAACCATTGCCGCATCTCTGCTTGTACCAGAGTTTAAAACCTTATTTTCTTTTAGAAAAGTATTGTACTGGCTAACGGCCATTAACCGTAAGTCTGATTCCTTTACCAGACTTAATTGTTTGCGGCCTGTTACCAGATTTAATGCACATCCGGCCAGAAGGCTGGTGCAAATTAAAGTAAATAGTATGTTTTTCATATGTCCGTGAGATTTCATTAAATTCTTAAAGTGTTTCCTTTTAGAGTGTATTTAAACAGTATAAATTTAACCTCAAACTCCTGCTCATCTGTTACATAATTTTTGAAAAAAAATACATTATTCCTAGGTCTCATCACATTTTCCTGATGTCGGAATTATGTAAATCTTATATGAAATTGTGTAACACATTCAAACTCTGTTGAAACTACCTTTCGCACTAAATCTATTTTTATGAAAAAGATGAGAATGAGTTTAATTATTGTGTTAAGTGCGACTTTGATTCTGTCAGGATGCGCTTCATGGAACAAAACGCAGAAAGGTGCAGTTGTCGGAACAGCAGCTGGAGGAGCAATGGGCGCGGTGATTGGCAGAGCTTCGGGAAATACTGCTCTTGGTGCAATAATCGGAGCCGCAGTCGGAGGTGGTGCAGGTGCTATTATTGGTCACCAGATGGACAAACAGGCTGAGGAAATAAAGAAAACCGTTCCCGATGCAAAGGTTGAACGCGTAGGTGAGGGAATCGTTGTTGAGTTCAGCAGTAACGTACTGTTTGCATTTGACAAATCGAATCTGTCTGATGATGCTAAAACCAATCTGTCGAAGCTGGTTAAGGTCCTGAACAGCTATCCGGATACAAATATTGAGGTACAGGGACATACCGACAGTAAAGGAAGCGAATCGTATAATCAGAAACTATCGGTGAGGCGGGCAAATGCGGTATCAGCTTACCTGGATGGTAATGGTGTTAAAACCAGCCGTATTAATGTCAAAGGATTTGGGGAATCTGCTCCTAAATATGACAATAACACAGATCAAAATCGATCTAAAAACCGAAGAGTTGAATTTCTCATCACTGCGAATGAAAAGATGAAGGCTGAAGCAGCAAAAGAGGCGGGTAAATAGAGATGATACAAAATTGAAATACTTAATATGAAACAAATATGAAAACGAAATTATTTTCTATATCAGCAGTCTTTATTTTATTAACAATAACGCTGAAGGCCCAGATCGGGTTTGGTATTCTGGGAGGGGTAAATTTTCAGAATATAAATGGGAAGGATAATAATGGCAATAAACTTCAGAATGGTCTATTAACAGGGTTTCACGCTGGCGTTAATGTAAACATCCCGGTTGCACCTGAATTCTATTTTCAGCCCGGTCTGCTTTTCTCTGTCAAGGGGGCAAAGAATGATTTTTTTTCGCCACCTATTAAAGCATCAGGGGATTTAGTAACTACAACAAAACTCTCTTATATTGAGATACCTTTAAACCTGTTGTACAGGCCACAGTTAGGGAACGGGTATATTCTCCTGGGTTTCGGACCATATTTTGCTTTTGGTATTGGTGGCAAAGAGAACTCCGAATTTGGTTCAATCAGCTATAAAAGGGATGTCAAATTTAAGAACACAGTGACAAATTTGGGTGATTTGCTTGGAACTGCCTATTACAGACCGTTTGATGCAGGTGCAAATATCTTCTTCGGATATGAATTATCAATTGGAGTTTTTCTCCAGCTTAATGCACAGCTGGGATTATTGAAGATCAACCCGGAATATAGCTGGGCGGCTGACAGTAAAGCTTCATATAAAAACACCGGCTACGGTCTTTCGATCGGATACCGGTTTTGACAATTATTATAAATACGAGGAAGACCGTCTCTTATAAACAGATACGGTCTTTTTTCTTTGGGAAAACTGAAAGATGAAATTTTCAGACAATAAGAATCAGAAGGGAATTATAATTTCAGACGGCCGGCTGTAATTCCTTGAACAAAAATATGTCATACCATTAATGTCTGTAATGTCAACCACCTTGAGCTTGTGTTCTTCCAGCAGTCTTGCCACATCATCTTTTGTCAGACTTCTGTCTGTAATGGAATCGAAATAATTGACTAGTCCGTTAAAGATTTTCGTAGTCTGATTAAATGAAAAATCGGATCTGTTCCCGGTATCATTTCTGAAGTAACCAATAAAAATAGCTTCCTGAGGCAGGATCCGGACAACTTTTTGTAAAAAGCTCCCAAGACTTTTAATGTTATTCAGTTTCTTAAGGTTTATGAGTGTTTTGATCCTCTTCAGATCATCTGAATCATAGAAATAATGATGTATGGATGAAAGAGCCATTAGATTTGGGTCTTTCTCAAGGTTCAAAATGTGTAAATATTGAATTAAGTCAATCCCCGCTTCAGAACGGATATTCTCTAATACAGGACTTATCCTGGATGTTTCGGGAACAATTACTTTCTCTCTGAACTTTGGGTTGACAAAGTCGTTTAAAATCCAGCTTTTCTGCAACACTAATGAATTTTCCATGGCTCTTAATATTTAAATCACCCGGTTAATGATTGAATTTGTGACATAATTGTGTGACTATTGACTAACTCTGACAAAGGTAGACTGTTATTCTATTCAGATGTTACACAATTACTTATAAGAGTTACATGATTTACGTTTTAAGGATAATGAGAGTTGGCTCCTTAAACATATTGTATTCCACGACTTCACTACTAAGTCATTCCGAGCGAAGAGAGGAATCAACACTCTCGAAAAACTGCTATGATCGCGTATCGGTAAAAAAGTCATAGGGATTGACCATTTAAAATTCTGCTTGAGAGGACCCTTTATTTTGCCGTTTATGCATATCACATTCCAGACTTTTTTGAGCTTGCTTACAAGTTCCTCTAATTTTAGATGATTCACCTTTTTAATGCTATTGACATTATTCCTTAAACAAATTTCCAAATACGAGTTTAAGATCCCTCATCCCGATTATTCGGGATTCGGGATGACTGTCTTTTTTATGGGTTTTTGGGAAGGAAAGAAGAAGCGTTTCGAACAATCGAAACGCTTCTTCTTTCCTTCCCCCACTAACTAATAGAATCCTGTTATTCCGAGCGCCAGCGAGGAATCTCCACCTCTTCAAACATTTCTTTCGATGCAACCTTTAGTAATGAGTCTCCATCCCGCAGAATGGTACTGTCAATTCCGAGCGCAACGAGGAATCTTATTCTAAAATTCTAATACTAACCGTTAAAAAATGATTGAATTCTATTTCAATTCAAATGAGAGACCAGAGAACAGGTTCTACCCGATGAATCTTGTAACTTCGACCGGACAACTTTCCGCAGCTTCCTTTATTTTCTCCTCATGTTCATTGTAATTTGCGTCTTCAATTACTGTGGCAATGTCATTCAGTTTAAATACATCAGGACAAATTTCTTCGCAAAGGCCGCATGCAGTGCAGCCTTCTACTATCCATATTTTGCTAATAGCCATTATCTTTTACTTCTTGTAGTCAATGTTAAAATTCTTTAATGCTCTTGCTATCGCATCCAGATCATAATTGAATCCCTGCTTGAATGATTCCCAGTTGTTTGGACCTTTTTCGTAACTTTCAAGCCTGGCTTTCATAAATTTGTTTTGTTGGTCCAGGTATGCAACCTTTCTCTTATAAAGGGCTTCATATTTTTCCCCCTGGTTTTTAATTTCTCCGTTTAATTCGGTAATCCGGATTTCATAGTTTTTTATTTTCAGTTCAGACTCGTTCTTGAATGTTATCCATTCTTCGGTGTTCATTGGTTTTCCGGCAACAATATTTGCTACATTCTGTTTCGCATTCAATTCGCGGTCGGAAAGCAGAATATTATTCTGAGCAGCGTTTGGTTTGTTAGCCGATGACCGGTAACCGGCGAAGATTATTCCTGCCGCAAGAGGTATCGTCACGACGAGGATAAATATTGTTTTTTTTATTTTCATATTAAATTAACAAGAAAGGTTGTTATTAAGAGTCAGCTGCAGGTTCCCAGCAAAAGCCAGATAACTATAAAAACTACTATAGTTCCCAAACAACCACCGCCTAATTTCCAGGCTCCTATTCCTGAAAGCAGTCCTCTGAATAAATTATTCATGATAGTTATTGTTTTATATGACTTCTTTTGGACCTGGCATCACTGCCGGATTGACGTTTGAAGTCTGATCCCCGGATTCACATTTTAAATATTTATATCCTTCAGGTAAGTGAAAACCCCGAATATCTTAAGCAGCCAGCCGATAACAACAAGTACGACAACTACATTAAGTATATTTTTGATTTTACCATCCATAGGGATGTAATTGTTGACAATGTACAGTATAATACCTGCAACAATTAATACGATTAAAATAGTCAGAATTGGCATAATATTGAATTATTAGTTTGTTTCAAAGTTAATCCGTATAATATCCGAAAGTGTTACATAACTCGGGGAAAAAGTTACATAATTCACACTTGTGCGTGAATTATGTAATACTTCCACTGAATTGTGTAAGGATTACAGAAACAAGTTGTTGTATCTTTTCGACTTTCCTTTTTCACCCGAATACCTTATAATGAAGAAGAAATTACTTTTAAAAATATTTGTCTGGGTAATTACTCTTGTGTTCTTTGTTAAATTATTAACAGTGATTCTTTTTGAACCGTGGCTTGGAGGAATAGTTGTAGCCGAGCTGAATAAAGAGAACAGGAATTACATTGTTGAAATAAAGAAGCTCCATATATTAATATTTCAGTCAGGGCTGGAAATCGAAGGAGTATCAATAAGTTCAAAGCAGTTAATTGGTGATGCCCATGATTTTAAAGCTGAAATTGAAACTGTAAAGCTCGAGGATATAAAAATTGCTAAAGCCATTCTCAGGCATGATATTTACTTAGGTGCGGTAACCATTTCAAATAGTACTATTAATGGGAATATTCCATTTTCAGGGGGGAAAATGCCTTCAATAGTTTCGCCTGTAAAGATTGGTATAGGAAGACTGCTTTTTGAAAACTTGAATATGGAAATAAAAAACGATTCGACTTTGCAGTCTTATTTAGTCAAGGAATTGATATTTAAAGTGTACGATCTACTGATTGAAAAAGAGGATACTTTATTCCCCTTGACCATTAAGCTATTTGATCTGGAAGCTAAAGAACTTGTTTCAGTCTCGCCCGGGAATATATATACCTATAGAATAAAGGGGATGAGCTATTCCAAAGCTTCAAATACAATGGCAATAGACAGCCTGTCTATTCACCCGAACTATAAAGATTATGATTTCACATCACGGTTTAAATATCAAACGAATCGTATCGAAGCTATTTTTACCAATATTTATGTTCACGATTTTAATTCTTTTGGTGATTTTAAAACAATGGACCTCGAAAGCTCATTTATCGAAATCGGAAAAATGGACATGAAAGTTTTCCGTGATAAGAGGAAAGAATTCAGGCATTTGAACAAACCGTCAATTCAGGAGATGCTTTACAGCTATCCAGGCAATGTTCAAATTGATTCAATCGGTCTTATAAACGGGAACGTTACATTTACGGTACATGCTGAGGAAGCAAACGAGCCCGGAAGTATCAGCTTCGAAAAAATTAATGCCAGAATCTATAAAGTGACAAATGACACTGTTTATAAAACAGAAACCGCTTTTTTAGAGATTAAGGCTGGTGCCTTGTTAATGGGAAAAGGAAAGATGGCAATTTCGTTAAAAGGAAGATTATTTGATAAGGACAACACATTTTTACTAAATGGAACTCTTTTAAACCTGGAAGCAAATGAATTGAATCCAATACTGGAGAAGAGTGCTTTTATTTATGCCACATCGGGTAAAATTGATGCTATGAATTTTGGTTTTAAAGCAAATAACACTAAAGCTACCGGCGAAATGACATTGCTTTATAATGGATTGGATATCACGGTAAAGAACAGACAAACAGATGATACAACAGCCTTTAGAGAAAGATTTATATCATTTATAGCAAACAGAAGAATATTTGATTCAAATCCGGTTGAGAATGAAAAGGTGAGAGTAGGTATTATAGATTTTGAAAGAGATCCGGAAAGATTTATCTTTCACTATTGCTTCAATTCTATACTTTCAGGAATTACTTCAAGTCTGACTATCAAACAAAGTAAAAGGGAAAGATGATTACAGATTTGATCTGACTTTCTTCCAGTAATCAAGAGTGGCTTCACCCGAACCGTTCCCGTTCCTGGCAATCATCTCATAATCCGGATAACCTGTCAGACGGGCATAATAGAGGAAAATTTCTTTCGAAATCTTAAAATTATGGCAATCCTTTAATTTATATGAAATGCCTGTTCTCTGGTAATAATCAAGAAGCCTGATCGGCCTTATCTGAAAAGCTCCTACTGCTTTTCCGTATGGCTATCACCATTTCCTTCTGGATGCGAGCCAGCCTAGCAGGAAACCAAGACCTAAACTAATCAAAATCTGTCCCCAATGCAAATTGGTCATTCCCATCGAACCGCTGCCATTACCTATTCCTTTTAGCCAGGATGTACCACCTAATAGGAGAAAAGCAATTACTATAATCGCAACAGCAACTACAATTTAAAGTATTCTTGTTTCTCTTATTGTCATAATTTTTCTAATTATTTTTTTGAAGCCATTAATAAAACAACTCCCCCGACTCCCATAACACCCAGACCAATCAGGGGGGACCATGCAACATGGTGCCGTTTGTTCGCAGTGATTTCAACTGTTCCAAGATCAACTACTTTCTCTCTTGTAAAATAATTGAAGGTTGTGAAAATGGTCAATAACAAACCAATTATCAGAATGGCGATACCTGTTTTTTTCATGTTCTTGATTTTTAATTTTATATGAAAGAAAGTTAAGTAAAGAGCTTAGTTAAATGATTACATAATTATTGATATGATTTACATCATTTACAGATATTCTGCCAGTTACAGTGAAGAACTACTATGCAACACGAACCTTATTTATTTAAACCTATTAAGCAGTTGTATTTATTTTTTTCTTAAACAGTGGTTTAATCTTTATTAGCTGGGGCATGGTATCACCTAACAAAAATCCCCATGGTTTTAATGGTTCGATATTGTCGCAAACGAGTTTTACAATGGCAAGAAGAGGTATGGAAAGAAACATACCGGGAATACCCCATAAAGCATTCCCGATAAATACCACTATTATTGAGAAGAGGGCATTGATCTTTACTTTGGAAGCAACTATTTTGGGAACAATGAAGTTATTGTCTATCAGCTGAATGACATAAAAAGCTGCTAAAACATAGAAAGCATACCAGGCTGATGATTTTGTGGCTAATGCAACAATCATGGGCAATGCCACCCCAACAATTCCACCGATATACGGAATTACATTCAAAAGTGCACTTATAATTCCCAGAAGGAAAGCATATTCAATTCCAATTACCAAAAGAGCAGATGTATTAAGAATTGCCATTATAGCGGCTTCGATACCCAAGCCAATAAGATATTGTTGAATTACACTTTTGATCTGTGTAACTATCTGACTCACTTTACTCTGGTTCTCAGCCCCAAAGAGCCGGTGAATAAACTCAATTAAGATTGGATGGTATAATAATATTAAAAAGATGTATACGGGGAGCAGAAACAATACGACCAAACCTCCTCCCAGAATGGCAAGTGTTTGCCCGATTGCAGCGCTACTTGTGTTTATAAGATCCCCCTCTGTTTTTGTGATCCATTCATGGATTTTTTGATGTTTTATGTCGAAATAGCCTGATGCCCAGTTTATTGCCTGGTCGATCATTCCGGTAAATTTATCAATCAGTAACGGAAAAGATTCAGCAAACCGGCCTGCCTGAGAGATTACAAGAGCCCCCAGCGAGGCAATTACCACAAAGGTGATGAGTATAGTGATTGAAATGCCAACTACCCTGTTTATTCTTTTCTGAACGAAAAAATTCACAACCGGGTGGAGCACTATTGCAAAAATGACAGCGAAAACGACCGGGATAATAATACCCTTTGCGATATACAATATCGCTAACAAGGCGCATAAGCCTATGACAAAAACAGATGCTTTTGTAAAAAGCGGCAGTTTCAATCTTTCATCCGTCACGACTTTATGGAATTCATTCTTTTTCTATTTGCAAGGTGTTTAAATAAAACCTGACCAATTGATCTTATAGTTCCCTGGTTTCTGGCAACCAGGTTTGTGACCCCGAACTGCAATATAACTCCAATAAGCTTCTTTAATTTATTGCCGCGCGGATTAAATATTAATTTATTTGAGTAGAACCCTGTTACCAAACCCACAGCAGCACCTAATATATTTTCAATCAGATACGGCGATTTCTTAATATCATCCAAAGTTCTGGCAATAAGGTTGACAGGCTTGAAACTTTCAAAGGTTGTGTAAAGGCTTTCTTTTAAAAGCTTTCCCTTTTCATCCTGCTCAACTTCAAGTAATTGAATGGCATTCTTGAGTTCTGCAGCGGAGGCTATTCTTTGCATTGATTTTATTTTAGCACATGTTTAATTAAATAATCTCCGACAATCTTTTTAAGCCGGTCATGCATAAAAAAGTGTATCAATATCCCTGCTATTCCATAAAAAGCTGCAACTGCAAAAAATCCATAAAAGATCCTTCCCAAAACGTCCCCGAGCCAGAAAGCTAATCCCAGATTGAGGAAAAGCATGAATACTGCAACCAATACCAGTACAACATAATGTGGTATTAATGAGGAAACAACGTCTGATGTTTTGTCAAGAGCTTTAAGCTTTACCAGTTCAAAACTCGCCTTACTATATTCAGCAGTTCTTTCCAGCAGTGATTCAATAAGCTTTGTATTGTCTTCCATGGCTTCAGCCAACAGCAGTTTCTACGTCTTTTTTAGTTGATTCCGATCTCGGCTTTTTTGGTTCTTTAAAGTCTGAAATATCTTCCTTAACCTCTCCGAATTTTTCGGAGATATCGTCAACAAATTCATTGAATTTTTCTTTTAATCCATCACCGTATTCTTCCGCCTTTTTTGACATCTTTTTACGGGTGACAGAACCTTTTTCCGGAGCGAATAATATCCCCAGCAATGCACCGGCAGCAACGCCGGCAAGTAAGCTTAATAATACTTTTCCTGTGCTCATAATTATGTTTTTAATGATAAGTCCACTCGGAATAGTCATCGATTTGTTTGCCCTGTTACTTCACAATGACTTTTGAGAATGAACTCATGTTTATTATAAAAGAGTTGATCTTAATCTGATTAATTCATGACCTAATCAGGTTAAATGACTTTTTTACCTGATATTACCCTGAGTAATACCGCAATAATTGCAATAACAAGGAGAATGTGTATTATGCCTCCCGCATGAAAACCAATAAGTCCGACTGCCCATGCAATAATGAGAATTAAAGCTACTACATAAAGTAAATTTCCCATGATTTTAATATTTATTTTTGATTACAATAAAACTACCAGAAGAACAACAATAAGTATAATTGCAGCACCAGACAGATAGACACCGCTACCGATATCTCTAAGATTGTGTTTGATTGACTTTACTTCTTTTCGTAAATCTTTCTTTTCTTCCGAATTCAGTTTTGACTTATCCGTTGCCTTAATTTCATTTAACCTTAGCAATAAGGTTTTAGCTTCTGCTGATTCTGCAGGTTTTGGAGCAGGTACAGAGGAAGGCTCCTCAGTAGTCGCGGCTTTTGACTGAAGGGGTAGAAAAGCCAGGGACAAAAAAACCATCATTACACCAAGAACAATCTTTTTCATTTCAATTGATTTTAATTAATAATAGATCCAACATAATTTTAATTGATACGCGATTTGAGTTATACTTCTTGCAGGATATAATATTCAATAGTATCAATTATATTTTGTATGTAAATTATTCATTAACAAAGGTATATTTCTAATAACCGCGGACTGTTACATAATTTCCTGAAAAAGTTACATAATTCACACGTTTGTAATACCGGCTTACCTGTACATCATTGCTGCAGGTTTTTCAATTTCAAAATCCCTGAACCCAAAATCAGTTGTCCTGAGTGAGTTCATTTTAAAAACATCCTGTCCGGTTCCCGGAATCAGCGGGTAGAATGAGATTGATATTTGAAATGTATTAAAGACCAGGTTTTCATTTTTAATTAAGACTCCCAACCCTATCTGTGAATAAACCTTGCTGGTTTTAAATCCCGTTAAATCATCGCTAAGCATGCCAAGAGAATAAGTAAGATAGGGTCCAAGCCGGAACCCGAAAATATTCCACGGAGCGTATGATTGTGTCTGCAGTGTCAATAAAAAGCGGTTAGTCCCCGACAATTCAGGACTGTTAAATCCATCCAATCCATATTTATCATTAAGAGTCAGACTATCAGAAGAAAACCTGTTTATGCCAATAGTCATCTGGGGTTTTACAAATTGCCTGAATTTCCAATTCCCGATTTCAAATAATCCGGTAAAATAATTTACACCTACTGTCAGAACACCCTGTTCAGAATGAGATGCACGAAAGAATGTGCCGTATTCGAAGTTGGAGCTTAGGAATCCCCATTCATTATAGTTGCCAAAATATAGCCGCATACCTAAATAGAGCCGTCCCGAATTATTTTTTATCTGATAACCGCCTGTCAGGGAATATACGCTTCCAACTGGTACATCTTCAGTGACACCATATTTAAATATGTATTTATCCTGGACATATCTCCTTGTTGAAATTCCGGCTGTGACTAAATAAAAATTTTCGCTGGAATAATTATGAAACGGATCCAAAAGTTCAGATGGTTTTTCAAGATATCTAATATGCAGATACCTGGCTGCCAGAATTAAATTGGTTACAAGCACATCTTCCGTACTGCCTTTAAAAAGCTGCAGTGCTTTGCCTGCCCAGTAATCTTGTGTCCGGAATTTCAAATTAACGGGAACATAAGCAGAATATATATCCTTCAGGGAGTCTTTTTTGGTTTGAGAAGCAAAAGATACCCCTGCCGCCCACTTTGCCAGAGGAGAAAAAAACGGACGGTCAACATCAATGCTCCTGCTAAAATTTCCATATCCGTCAATTCCCAGATGCAGCTTTGCAGTGATGTAGGAATTCCGAAAGTTTGGGACATAGTAGTTTGTGTTATAAGAACTAATTCCTCTTGAAAAATTTCTTGAAAAGGCATTTTGAAATTCATGGCCGGTTCCTAAAAAATTTTTATCGGTTAACCTGACATTGATTCTTGAAGTTGAAATTGATCCTTCCGGGATGATACTCCAGTTATCCAGTTCACGAATAAGGATATCTACTGAATCGGATTTTAGCCCTGATGCCACAACAGAAAAGGATACCTCATGAACATATTTCTGGTTACGGATCAAACGCTCAGATTCTTTTACAAGCAAAGAGTTGAAAGGCTTATTTCTATGGATCAGCAGCAGGTTCCGGATAGTAATGCCCTGCGTTTTAATGTGCATCCCGTTCCCCGCCTTATATAAAAAGTTCTGTTTTCTGAAAGCTGTGTCAGTGACTGAATAACCAAAAGGATCGAGAGTAATAACATCGATATTCCGGATGATTTTTCCTTCAAATGTGCTGTAGGGTTTTTGTATCAGTTTTTTATATGCTTTCCTTCTGACCTCTTTATTTTTTGAGTCGGAATTAACCGGCTTAAAGATTAACCGGTACATAAACCCGTTAAACCTGCTGCGCTTCGAATAGGATTCAATATTCCTGTATAGCTGAGTTGTATCTTTTTTGACGCTATCCTGCTGTGCAGAAACAAAATCAGCTGTAGAAAATAATACAAAAGGAAAAAGAAATATAGAAATATGTTTAAAGCACATTTGAGTGTACGGCTATCACATCTTCTCCATATACCAGCTCAATGCTTTTTCTAATTTCTGATAATGAAAAATGGTGGTAATTGTTTTTTGCAGCCTGATAAATGCAGTTTCGCTTTTGACAATATAATCAAAGGCCTGGTGCTTCATGCAATTCACGGCTACCTCTATTTTATCCTGTGAGGAGAGCATTACAACAGGGATCGTCTGATTTGTTGTTTTTATTCTGTCAAGAGTTTCGAGCCCATTGATTGCATTCCTGTCAATACTGTTGAGGTAGTAATCCAGGATTATTACATCAGGATTTTGCGTTAAGTTTTCAAGACAGAGTTCACCGGTTGGGAATGTCTTTATAATCGATTCAGTTTTATCTGTAAATTCAATCTCTAATGACTTTAAGAACAAAGCATCATCATCAACCAGAAATAGCAATATTTTATTTTCGGCCATCATCATTTGGATTTTATAATCATTAAATTTCCTTCAAGTTCTTTGCATGCCCCGGAACAAGCATTTTCAACCTTTGTAACCAATTTCTGTATTTCTCCAAGATGTTGTTGATTGCCTGAATATTCCTGGATTTTTTTTGCAGCATCCTCAAAATCCTGATGGATGCCCATTATAGAAAATGAAGGAATAAGTTTATGTGCTGATGCGTAAACTGAATCCCAATCTTTATCATGCAGACCCTGTTTCATTTGTTTTATCAAAGGAGGAGTCTGTTTCAGATAAATCTCAATCATTTCCTTCATTAATTCCGGATTGTCCTTTGTGCGCTTCTTTAAATATGTCAAATCAGAATATTTGGATTTGTCTGTGCAGCTGGAGTTTTCCTGTATCGGCAAAGATTCCTTTAATAAATAAACAATCTTATTATAAAGTACCCTTTCGTCAATGGGTTTTGAGATGTAATCATTCATTCCTACGGCTTTGCATTTATTTAAATCAGCAGTAGTAACATCAGCAGTTAAAGCGATTATGGGAATTTGAGAATTCATTTTGTTGCGAATATACTCTGTAGCTTCAAAACCATTCATTTCAGGCATATGCAGATCCATCAAAATAAGATCATACGATTTATTCCCTAGTTTTTCTATAGCTATTTTACCATTTTCAGCAATATCATGATCAAATCCAAAATCATCAAGGAGAGTTTTCATCAATAATTGATTGAGCGCTATATCTTCAACCACCAGTACCTTTACATTATTAATTTTAGTGCTCAATGCATTTATCACTTTCTCAAGTTCGACCTCTTCATTTGTTTTTTGAAAAGGTAGGATAAAGCTAAAAACAGAGCCCTCTCCCAGTTTACTTTTTACAGTTATACTCCCCCCCTGAGATTCTACCAGTTGTTTACAAATTGCAAGCCCCAGGCCAGTTCCTCCATATAACCTTGCAGTTTCACTGGTTGCCTGCTGAAAGTTCTCAAAAATATATTCTAATCTGTCTTCCGGAATCCCAATTCCGGTATCAGCAACTGAAAATTCAATGTATGCTTTCTCTTCATTCTCATTCAGTAACCTGGCACTTATAGTAATTTTACCTTCTGATGTGAACTTTACTGCATTACTTACAAGGTTTAAAATAATCTGATGAAGGCGAACAGGGTCTCCCGACAAAACCATTGGGATCTTATCGTCATATTTCTTTATCAATTGCAGGTTTTTTTCCCGAATTTTTGTTTCAAACAAATGGATCATGGCAGATATTGATGTAACTATTTTGAAGGGAGTTTGTTCAAATATCATTTTCCCTGCATCCACCTTTGCCAGATCGAGTATATCGTTAATCAAAACTGTTAAAGCATCACCACTCATCTTGATTGCAGTCAGGTATTCTTTTTGTTTTTCAGTCAAATCTGATTTCAACAATACCTTTGTAAATCCTATAATTGCATTCATAGGTGTACGGATCTCATGGCTCATATTTGACAAAAACTGCTGCTTGGATTTTACAGCATCTTCAGCAATTATTGTGGCCCTTTCAGCTATGTTTTTTGCTTCTTCCGAAATTTTTGCAGCCGACTCAGCATGTATCTTAGCATCCTTCAATTCATTTTCAATCCTCTTGTGGTCGGTAATATCTCTTGCCACCACAACTACTCCAATAACCTTCCCATACTCATCTTTATATACCGAGCCATTAAACAATACTTCAGTGAGCTTGCCATCGCGTATTGTCAAAGGGAAATCGGCCACAAACCCTTCAGCAAATACCTGCTTATAAATTTCCCGGGCTTTTTTAGGTTCTGTAAAATATTCAAAAAAATCCGTACCGATCAGATTCTCCCTGGTTGTTTCTGTTATGTCGACAGAAGCATTGTTTATATCAGTAATTTTTCCATCAGGACTGATCGTAAACAGTGGATCAAGACTTGCTTCTATCAGGCTCCTTGTATACTGAGATTCGCGTCTGCTAATTGTTTCCATGAGATTTGTTTTATGGTGCAGTTCTTATTTATAGGTAATCATTGAATATTCTTCATCTGTGATTTGGTATTCGATAATTATCTCAGACATCTTCAACCAATTCTTGTTTTTTCTTGTTAAGCTTCTTAAAATGAGAAGGAGTAAGACCTGTTACTTTTTTAAACTGATTTGATAAATGTGCAACACTACTGTAATAAAGCTTCCAGGCAATTTCCGTAAGATCTAGCTCATCATAAACAATAAGCTCTTTTACACGTTCTATTTTATTAGAATTTATGAATTTTTCAATGGTGGTGCCCTGCATTTCTTTAAACCAACCTGCTATATAAGGATAGCTGTGATTTAATCTTTCACTTAAATAATCGGAAAAGTTTTTCCTGGGCAGCTCATTTGTGGAATGGACCATTTCAATAATTACATTTCTTATCTTTTCAATAAGCAACGCTTTCTTGTCGTCCATCAGTTCCAATCCTGATTTGTTCAATGCAATTCTTATCAGTTCACGTTGCTCATCAGTAATATTTTCCATGATATCTAAAACGCCCAAATCGACAATAATGAAGTGAAGACCAAGTTTCTTTAACTCTTCTTTTACCACCATTTTGCAGCGTAAGCTTAACATGTATCTGATATACAGCTTCAAAGGAATTTTTGTAGTCAAAGGTATGGGTAAGCAGGAACAGAAGAGTTACACAATTCAATGCAAATGTTACATAATTTACACTTTTGTAAAGGACTGAATTATTTGTCAGACACGTTGGATGTTCCAGGCTACACCTGGTGAGCTCCTGTTGAAAGTCAGGTCATAAGCGTGTTACTTTGACCTGGTGGCCATATCCATCTCAGAGATCCATATACAATTCAGCCTGAAATAGTATTTTCCGCCCGGGGTGCGCAAATTTCGGATTCCGAATATAGTCTTGGATTAAGCAGTGTAAATAAGAACAGTACTGTAAATTCAGACAAGGGAATTAGCCTGAGGTTTGTTTTATGCTTCTGGACATACCAGTAAAACAGGAATCAAATAAAATGCTGTCGCGGCATTAAGGCATTTCACAAAGAACCCCGATTTTTGTTCTTAAGATTTTTAAAGTGAGAAGGAGTAAGTCCAGTCACTTTTTTAAACTGGTTTGACAGATGGGCGACACTGCTGTAATGAAGTTTCCATGCAATTTCTGTAAGATTGAGCTCATCATATACAAGCAGTTCTTTTGCTCTTTCTATTTTATTGTATAGGTAAAACTTCTCAATTGTGATCCCTTTGACTTCGGAGAAGAGATTTGAAAGATATGTGTAATTGTGTTTTAGTTTTTCAGCCAGGTAATCGGAAAGGTTAATTTTGATCTGTTCATCATTGTAATGCACAAGTTCAATTATAATGGTCTTTATCCTCTCAACCATAATGTTTTTTTTATCATCCAGTAATTCAAGCCCGATCTTCTTCAGGGAAGTGCTCAGAAGATCCCTTTGCTCCACCGAAAGATCTTCCATGATTTCAGTTTCGCCTAATTCAACCCTGGTATGATGCAAACCAAGCTTTTCCAGTTCGGATTTAACAACCATCTGGCAACGGACGCATACCATATTTTTGATGTACAGCTTCAAACGAATAAAATATTAAGACCAGATCTGACTTAAAACAAAAATATACAACTTTTTTTAAAACAGCAATATTTACAGATTTGATCAAATGGGATTTGGACATCTTAGCTTTTGCCCTATATTAGCATTCTCGATTATTAATAAATAAATATTCCGGGTCAGGCCGATATGCAGAAACTCCTTTATAAATATATTTTCAAAAAATATTTACTCTTAAACCTGGGCTTATTCCTGCCTTTTCTGACGGTTGCATCACAGGATTATTTCCAACAGGAAGTAAATTTTAAGATTCAGGTGGAACTCAATGACAGAAAACATGAATTAAATGGATTTGAGTCAGTTGAGTATATTAATAATTCTCCCGACACACTCATGTTCTTATATTTTCATCTCTGGCCGAATGCATATTCAAATAATAATACGGCATTAGCCAGACAGGTTTTCAATATGAAGGGAAAGGGAAAATTATTCAACGATGAGGAATTAAAAGGATATATTGATTCCCTCGATTTCAAAGCTGATAGCAATCAGGTTCAATGGGACCTGCTGCAGGGGTCGCCTGATATTTGCAGGATCATGCTTTATGAGCCTCTTAAACCTGGCGACACTGTTCTTATAACAACTCCCTTTCATGTGAAAATCCCGAAAGGAGTCACATCAAGGCTGGGTCATTTAGGTGAATCATACCAGATCTCTCAATGGTATCCCAAACCAGCGGTTTATGATAGATCGGGCTGGCATCAGATGTCATATCTTGATCAGGCTGAATTCTATTCTGAATTCGGCAGATTTGATGTAAGTATCACTTTACCTGCGAATTATATTGTAGGTGCAACAGGAAACCTTCAGAATGAAGAGGAAAAGAGATTTCTTGATAGGCTGGCTTCAGATCCCACATCAATAAAAGCCATTTATTACAGGGACGCTGATTTTCCTCCATCCTCAAAGGAGATGAAAACATTAACCTATACTGAGGATAATATACATGATTTCGCATGGTTTGCTGATAAGAGATTCCACGTTTTGAAAGGAAGTGTTCTGCTACCCGATTCGGAAAGGGAAGTAACAACATGGGTTATGTTCACAAATAAGGAAGCACATCTCTGGTGGAACGCTATCTCGTACGTGAACAGTGCTGTCGGCTATTTTTCAAAATGCATAGGTGATTATCCTTATGACGTCTTTACTGCAGTTCAAAGTCCTCTGAATTCCGGAGCCGGGATGGAGTATCCCGGTCTTACTGTTATCGGACTTGCAGGGGATCCTTACCTCCTGGATCAGGTGATAGCTCACGAGATTTGCCATAGTTGGTTTTACAGTGCTATCGGCTCGGATGAACGCAGATTCCCTTTCATGGATGAAAGCATTGCCAGTGCCTATGAATCAAGATACCTGGATGAGAAATATCCCGGAAAAAAACTTTGGGAACTGGGTTTCAGGAACAAAAAACTGGCCAGATTTTTTAAGATTTATGAAATACCGGCACAAAGAATTCAGGAGATGGAATGGCTTGTTCAGGCCCGTCGTAACCAGGAACTACCTATAAATCTGGCAGCCACCGATTATGACTTCGATAATTACGGCAGTATAATCTATTACAAGGCAGCACAGGGCTTCAATTATCTGAGAGCCTATCTTGGTGATTCACTTTTTGATGCAATTATGCATGACTACTATAGAAAATGGAAAAACAAACATCCGCAACCTGATGATCTGAGAGCAGTATTTGAATCAAATACCACAAAAGATCTGGCCTGGTTCTTTGATGATTTCCTTGGAACGACAAAACGACTCGATTATAAAATAGTCCGCATTGAGAATCAGAAATTGCTTGTAAAAAACAAAGGAGAGCTTAAAGGCCCTCTAAGTATAACTGGAACTATCGGAGAATCAATTTGTTCAGAACAATGGGCGGACGGGTTTGAAGGGAAGAAATGGATTGATGTGCCCTGTACAGATAACTCAGAATTAATAATTGATCCGGATCATAAGATGCCTGAATTATACAGACTTAACAACAACATCCGCACATCAGGTATTTTCCGGAAAGCTGATCCCTTTCAACTCCGGTTCTTATATACAATTGAGGAACCCGAGAAAAGAACTTTGGTTTATTTTCCTGCTTTTAACTGGAACAGGGCCGATGGTTTGATGGCAGGTATGGCTTTAAATAACGGAACGCTCATCCCCAAACCTGTTGAGTATTTTTTCATGCCTTTCTATACTTTTCGTAATCATGGGCTAACCGGGTATGGAAGGATTTCATTTAACTTAATTCCTAATAACAATCTTATCAGGATTGTAACATTTACTCTTGAGGGAGAACAATTCGGCGCCCCCGGCAATCAGAACTTTCGTAAAGCAAAGATTGGACTGGACCTTGATTTCAAGTCAGGAAACATGATTAATCCTGTCAATCATAAGGTCTTTGGATATTTTCTGATTGCTTCGGACCTTCCACAGATTGAATTACTTATGCCTGCAAAAATGCGTCCATATCTTCAGCTAGGATACATTTTGGAAAGATCCGGAATAGTGAATCCCTTTAATATGTCGGTTTCATCTGAATCGGGTAAGTCATTTCAGAAGACATCTCTGGATCTGAACTATAAGCTAAGTTATTATGGTAAAAATAGTGGTCTTGATATGAGGCTTTTTGTAGGCGCTATGCTAAAAGATGATTCTGCCAATCCGTTGTATCGTTTATCTGCTAGCGGAAGGAGAGGCAGTGAACAATATTTATACAATGGATTCTATCCCGACCGTTTTGGTGAATTTGCATCAGGGTTCTGGTCGAGACAGATGGATCTTTCTGAAGGTGGCCTGGCATCTCCTGTAAATGATGGCCTTGGGTACAGCGGCTGGCTATTTTCATTTTCTTTAACAAGCAGTCTTCCTAAAAAAATTTCATGGATCCCTGTCAAGCCTTTTTTAAATGTAGTGCTTAACGATCATGGAATTGGAACAGCTTATAAATCACCACTTTTTTTTGAAGCGGGATTTAAGGCGGGGATATGGAACTTCTTCGAGGTTTATCTTCCCATGCTGGTTTCTGACAATATTGAATCAATAACCGGGTCAATCAAAGAAAGGATTCGCTTTGTATTCCAGCTCGATTTGTTAAATCCCCTCAGGTTAAAACTGTGAAATCCTGCCTGATCTCTTTATTTTGTTTATGATTAATTCCAACAAACAGGTCGTCACTACCGGGCCTTAATAATCCAAACTCCGTAGAGCCTGCCCCCCAAAAGCGGGGAGTGAACTGTTTGTAGAAATTAACACCACCATGATTTTAGCTCCGTAGGAGCGACCTGTTTTTTATCGGACAGTAGTGAATAATTTATTGTATTACACTTATTAATTTATGCAATACGATAAATACTTTACCTGTAACGATATCTATTTCACTCAGGAACCCGAAGAGAATCTATTCATTCCGGGCTTCAGCAAGGAACCGAGTCCTGCTCTGCAGGACGAGCTCACCGAAGGTAATCTCCCTCGAAAATAATGAGTGCATTTATAATGAGTGGGGGAAAATCTATATAAATGGTCACCCACTGGTGAAAGACAGGGTAGGGTGTCTTTATCTATCTGGAAGTATCACCAGGCAATCATTTGAATTAGCAGGCATTTTATTTAAGATCCCCTGACCAAGAGGAATATTGATCAACAAACTAAAGCATTTATGGATTGTTTACTATTATAATATTTATTTTCGCATCATGATTTTCTCGAAGAAGACCGGTAGCAAAGCTCCGGAACAACTGATCACAAATCAGAAGAGTGTAAAGAAGCAATTTCCTGTAACGGGAATGTCATGTGCTTCCTGTTCGATCAATGTTGAATCAACCCTTAACAAGCAGCCGGGAGTTGTAAAAGCTTCAGTCAACCTGGCTTCCCAGATTGCAACACTTGAATTCATTCCTTCTGTTGTCACGCCACAGGATCTTAAGGAAGCAGTTACATCTGTAGGCTATGACCTTATTATTGATGAATCGGAAAATGCAAGGGAAGAACTTGAGAACCTTCAGCAAAAACGATATAAGTTAATGAAAAACAGGACTATATGGGCAATTGTCCTGGCAGTACCACTTCTGCTTATAAGCATGGTTTTTATGAATATCCCATATGCCAGCTATATAATGTGGGCCCTTTCAACGCCAATTGTTTTCTGGTCGGGACGGTCATTTTTTATTAATGCCTGGAAGCAGATCAGGCATGGCAGCACCACAATGGATACTCTTGTTTCGCTCAGCACCGGGATTGCATATATTTTCAGTGTATTCAATACACTTTTCCCTGAATTCTGGCACAGCAGAGGACTTCATGCACACGTCTATTTTGAAGCTTCAGGAGTTGTCATAGCTCTTGTGCTTCTCGGAAGACTTCTGGAGGAAGGAGCAAAGGCAAACACATCTTCAGCAATAAAAAAACTTATCGGTCTGCAACCAAAAACTGTTTTTAAGGTTCTCGCAAGCGGAGAAACAAGGGAATTTCTTATTTCAAAGGTGAGGCCTGGGGATTCAATTCTTGTCAGGCCAGGTGAAAAAATTCCTGTCGACGGGAAAGTGACACAGGGAAGCAGTTATGTTGATGAAAGCATGATAACCGGAGAGCCGGTGCCGGTTTTGAAGGAGATTGGTGCAGATGTTTTTGCCGGTACAGTGAATCAAAAAGGAAGCTTCCAGTTTGCAGCTGAAAAGGTAGGAGCTGAAACCCTGCTCAGCAGTATTATAAAACTCGTGCAGGAAGCCCAGGGAAGCAAGGCTCCCGTACAGAAACTGGTTGATAAAATTGCGGGAATATTCGTTCCTGTTGTGGTAGGGATTTCAATAATAACGTTAATAATCTGGTCTCTCTTTGGAGGTGAGAACGGTTTTGTCAGAGGAATGCTGTCGATGATCACTGTTCTTGTCATAGCATGTCCGTGTGCACTGGGACTTGCTACTCCTACTGCCATAATGGTCGGGATAGGTAAGGGAGCTGAAAATAATATCCTTATCAAGGATGCTGAAGCACTTGAGCTTACCCACAAAATGAATGCCCTTGTCCTTGATAAGACCGGAACTGTTACTGAAGGAAAACCATCGGTCGAAAGGATCGAATGGAGGTCAGCAGAAGATAAAACCAGGGGAACAAACATATTGTTCAGCCTTGAAAAGCTTTCTGAACATCCTTTGGCTGAAGCTGTTGTAAAGCACCTGAAAGATCAGGCCTTAAATGTTCAGATTACTGAAGTGGCCAGTCTTACCGGGAGAGGTATTTCAGGAAAGTACAATGATAGTCAGTATTTTGCAGGAGGCCTGAAACTTATTAATGAGAATGGCATAACTATTAATTCAGGTCTGCAGAAATTTGCTGAAGCTGAAGAAGAAAAGGCAGGTACGGTTATTTATTTCGCTGATAGGAAAAATGTACTTGCAGCTATGTCAGTCTCTGATAAAATCAGGAAGAGCTCAGGTGATACAATTTTTCAGCTTGGGAAGATGGGGATAGAAGTATATCTTGTAACCGGCGATAATCAAAAAACTGCAGAAGCTGTTGCAAGGAAGTGTGGCATTCCTGGTTTTAAAGCCGGGATGATGCCGGCTGAAAAGGCCTCTTTCATAAAGGATCTTCAGGAGGAGGGTAAAATTGTTGGTATGGCCGGTGATGGCATTAATGACAGCCTTGCCCTGGCAACGGCGGACGTAAGCATCGCAATGGGCAAAGGTTCTGATATAGCTATTGATGCTGCAAAAATGACCATTATAAGCAATGACCTTTCAGTTATTCCTGCTGCCATACGATTAAGCAGGAATACAGTGAAGACTATCAGACAGAATCTTTTCTGGGCTTTTATTTATAACGTTATCGGTATTCCGATCGCAGCTGGAGTTCTTTATCCATTTAACGGCTTTCTTCTGAACCCTATGATCGCCGGAGCGGCAATGGCGTTAAGCAGTATAAGTGTTGTCAGTAATAGTCTCAGACTGAAATTCTCGAAATAGGTTCTTAAATCTTTATGGAGTTAGCCTTTTATCAGCTGGGCTCAACATGAATCGTAACAGTCAGATTGCTGTAGGTATTTTTCAGTTCATCTTCAATCATGTCGCAGTAATTGTGAGCATTCCCTACTGATTCAGCTTCAGGAATCTCGATGTGTATATCGACGAACCGGTAGTTTCCTGCTATGCGTGTTCTAAGATCATGATAGTTTACTTTCATTTCATTAAGCCTTCTTTCAAGATTCTCTATTTCAGGATCACCCCAGGCTGTATCGAGCAGTGGTGAAAATGCCCTGCTTATAAGATTATAGGATTCTTTTATAATAAAGAATGCAACCAGGATGGCCACAACCGGATCGAGCCATTTAATTCCGGTAAGCATAATAAGTCCAAGTCCGATTGCAACCCCCAGCGAAGTATAAACATCAGTCTTAAGATGCAAAGCATCGGCTTCCAAAGCAACAGAGTTTGTTTCCCGGGCTACCTTATAAAGCTTTCGTGAAACATATGTGTTGACAATTGCAGAAACAACCATCACTAGAGAGCCTATCCATATTGATTCGAGCTCGTACGGTTCTCCAATCAGTTTTTTAATAGCTTCAACGATGATCATTAAAGCGGCGACCAGTATCAGGACACCTTCAATAACCCCCGAAATATTTTCTACTTTGCCATGTCCGTATGGATGCTTTGAGTCAGGGGGAGTATCAGATACTTTTACTGCAAAGAAAGCAATAATAGCGGCCAGGAGATCCATCGAGGAGTGAATTGCCTCTGAAATTATACTTACCGATCCGCTTAAAATACCAACCGCCAGCTTCATCGCGATAAGCAGTGAATTTGAAGCGACCGAAAGTCTGGCTATACTGGTTTTTGCATTCATCACTCTATATGTAAGATACGAGGCAAAAGTAATCAGATAATTAGATAAATAAAACCATTATTTTATCAGCTAAACAGTAACTAATTCATAATCAATGTTCCCAAGTCCGATCTCCAATCCGTGTTGAATCCCTGCCTGCCAGAAAGTATCGGGATGAGCCTGCCTGAATTTATCCTGGCCACGCATATCACTCCCGCTGTTAAGATCCATTAATTTACTTCCCGGGAGAGCAGGAGCCGCTGTTACCATATCAGCACATGCCTGATCGAGGGCAACAGGATCAAATGAAGCCGCAATTCCAAGATCCGGTACAATCGGGTAGTCATTTGTATCCCAGCAGTCACAGTTGGGTGATACATTCATAATGAAGTTGATATGAAAAGATGGTTTGTCCTTTACGACAGCGAAGGCATATTCAGTTATTCTTTTACAGGCTTTTTCTGAAGTACTCTGCCATACAACCCTTGAAGCATCATACTGGCACACTGCAACGCATTGTCCACAGCCAACGCATTTCTCATAATCGATATGCGCAATCTTGTCTTTACCAACCTTAATTGCTTCATGAGTGCAATATTTTTCACAAACCCTGCATCCGGTGCAGTTCTTCTCATAGATCTCCGGAGAAGAGCCTGAATGCAGGAATAATTTTCCTCCGACTGATGCGCAGCCCATCCCCAGGTTTTTCAGAGCTCCTCCGAAACCAGTAAGCTCGTGTCCCTTAAAGTGATTCAGCGAGATTACTATATCGGCATCAGCAACAGCAGAACCTATTTTTGCAGATTTACAGAGTTCAAGGTCAACTTCGATTTCCCGGAATTCAGTTCCTTTTATTCCATCGGCAATAATCACCGGGCAGTTTGTCGCAATCGGATTAAAGCCGTTTTCGAAGGCTGCCTCGATATGTGAGGGGGCATTCGATCTTCTGCCTGAGTACAATGTGTTGCAATCGGTCAGAAATGGCACAGCACCCTTCGATTTAAGATATTTTACAATATGGGCAGCATAATTTGGACGCAGATAGGCAAGATTTCCGGGTTCACCGAAATGGATCTTCAGTGCAACAATCTTTTTTTTAAAATCGATGCCGTCGATGCCTGCTTTTACAACCAGATTCTCAAGCTTCTTAAGAAGGTTTACCGAGGGTCTGGTACGGAGGTTAGTGAAATATACTTTTGATTTTGCCATTTTTTCCATTTAAGGGCATAAATTTAGCATAATCTTTTCAGAGGTTTGTAAAGGAAAAAAGGCAATCAGATGGTTAAAATAATATCCCTGATATTTTCAATCAGCCATTTCGGTGTTGAAGTTGCTCCGCAAATTCCGACCGATCTCTTACCGTCAAACCATGATTTTTCAATTTCTTCAGAAGACGAAACAAAATGAGAGTCAGGGTTAACATTTTTGCAGAAAGAATATAACATCCGGCCGTTTGAACTCTCTTTTCCGCTAACGAAAATTATTGTATCATGTTCGAGGGCAAAAGCCCTCAGATTAGGCTCCCTGTTTGAAACCTGGCCGCAGACAGTATTTTTTACATGTAAATTTTGAATGGGGTCTAAAACCCCATGTTCTTTCATCTTGTTATATATCAGTTTTTTAACAGAATTGAATTCACTTAGTTCCATGGTTGTCTGCGAGAAAAGAGCAACAGGACGCGAAAAGTCAATTTTTTCTATATCGGAAGTATCCGAAATCAGGATACCTTTGTTTTCAGTCTGGCCTAGTAAACCAACAACTTCAGCATGACCTGGCTTTCCGAAAATTACAATCTGTCCGTTATCCTTTTTGATTTTTTCCCATGTAACCCTTATCCCTGACTGCAGTTTTTTGACTATAGGGCAGGTCGCCTCTATTATAGTGATATTATTCTTTTCCGCTATCACGTAAGTTTCGGGAGGCTCACCATGAGCCCTGATAAGGACATTACAGTTTTTTAGCTTGCTGAATTGCTCATGGTCGATTGAAACGAGTCCGAGTGATGATAATCTCTCAACCTCCTTATCATTATGAACAATAGGACCGAGGGAGAATACCTTTTCTCCCTGCAATAGAGCCTTTTCTGCTATCTCCACGGCATTCTCTACACCAAAACAGAATCCCGACTTTTTATCAATCTCGACTTTCATGCAGCTTCTGGTTGATAATTTTCATTACCCATTCCATCTGTTGGACGACTGTCATTCTGCTGTTATCCAATACTATAGCATCATCAGCTCTTCTCAGCGGACTAATGTCCCTGTTCTCATCAGCAATATCACGGGCAATTATATTTCTTCTTATCTCTTCAAATTCAACTTCGATATTCTTATGGATAAGCTCATCAAATCTTCTTTTAGCCCTTATGTCGACCGAAGCTGTCATGAAGATCTTCAGGTCAGCGTCCGGAAATACAACGGTACCGATATCCCTGCCATCCATAACGATGCCCTTGAAAACGCCTATCTGTCTCTGAAGCTCTACCATTCGTGAGCGGACCTCCTGGATCTGGCTTATCCGGCTCACATGAGATGAAACTTCAAAACCCCGTATCTCTCTCTCAACATTTTCGGAATTCAGGAATGTTTCATATTCGGCGATATCATGATTATAGACAAAACATATATGAATGTCCTTGATGTCGGCCAGAATTCCTTCCATTTTAAGGTCGCCTTTCCCTGCATATCCTTTTTTCAGGCAATATAGGGTTACAGCCCGGTACATTGCTCCGCTGTCGATGTAAATATAATTCAGCTCACCGGCTATTGCCTTTGCAAAGGTGCTTTTGCCGCATGATGAATATCCATCGATTGCTATTATTAGTCTTTTAGCCATATTTTTTGTCTTTTTTGCCCCCTGCCCCCTGAAGCGGGTTCAAGAAATCAGAGGGGGGTAAATTTGCGCAAAGGTTGCAAATTATGAGTTTAAAAGCAAAGTATTTTCAATTTCGGAGCTTTTTGTACAAAAGATCAGGCCGCATGATCAATGAAACATTGTTCGATGCTCCTGCAAGATGATATGAAGCTCGTCCGAATTCAATATTAAGTATCGAGGCATTGATCCCGAATCCCCAGGAGAAACCTGTTCCGGCTGCCTTGGATTCTGTCTGCAACTCGCTTCTCCTCTGATGATTGTATCCAATGCTGAAATAGAAATTCTTATGAGGGATCACCTCAACGCCGGCAACAATGTGCCGGAAAATGTTTTCAAAGAACTCGGAGGCTGTCTTGTCCTGGTTACTTTCTGATTTTACATAATTATATGTAAGGTCATATTTTTCAAGGTGACGGAGAGTAAGTGAAAACCTGAATGGTGCATGTCTAAGCCTGGCAGATAAGCCTGCCATCACTTCAAAAGGAGGTGTACTTCTTGGCTCACCGGCATATGCTGTTAGCTGA
Organism: uncultured Bacteroidales bacterium; assembly: GCA_963701745.1. Classification (GTDB taxonomy): domain Bacteria; phylum Bacteroidota; class Bacteroidia; order Bacteroidales; family VadinHA17; genus LD21. Next base: position 608,731 of record CAVPBE010000001.1, read on the forward strand.
TAGCCCATGTTTCTTAAAACAATACCTGCGGAGATAAGATTTTGCCTGTTGTGCCATGAAGCGCCAATGTCGACTGCAAACCCAAGGGAGGTATATCTCTCAAGATTAGAAATCACAGGTTTGAAGTTGATCCCGACCGAAAACATTGAATCAAGCTCACGGGAATAGATTATTGAAAGAGCAGATTCAGAAGCGCTGAATGAACCTGTAATATTCCCTGAGGCATCGGCTTCAGTAAAAGAACCGTAATTCAGGTATGTTATTCCTCCTGCGATATTTCCTGCTGCATTAAGCGATCGTGAATACATCGCCAGACCATAATTAATGCCCGCGAAATAATTTACATAGTTTAAAGCCAGGCTTCTGTCCATTTCTGAATCAAGAAGGGCCGGATTATTCCAGGCCAGGTTCAGATTCCTGCCTGTAAGTGAAACATTTGAGCCGCCAAGTGATGAAATAAGTGCCGAATGGGTAAGGTTAAGAAATCCGTATACATTATTCCCCCCCGTTTGAGAAAATCCTGAGGCTGACAGTAGAAAGAATAGTGATATGGTTTCAATACGCCTGGCCATTATATGATAATGAAAATTATTCAGTGGTTTTCTAGAAATGGGAAGAGATTATAAAATTAACCTTTTAGTATTGAATGTAAATATATGCTTTTAGCCAAAAACTTTAGGCGGTCTTTCCGGTAAGGATCAAAGCATCATCACTTTTTTTATTTTGACCGTTCATCTGCGACATTATCAGCCCTGCTATGACGATTACCATTCCGATAATATTCTGCACAGTCAGTTTGTCGCCGAGGATAAAGAACGAAAAAAAGGCTGTAAAAATTGGAATGAAGTTAGTGAAGACGTTCGCTCTGGTGATACCCATATTCCTTACTGAATAAGCAAACAGAATAAATGCCGCGCATGAAGCAAAAACTGATAATTCAATAATTGGTTTCAGGGTACTTAAGGTTAAGGGAGTTTCTATAAAATGCTTAAAATCAAATATAAGGAAAACAGGCAGGAACAGAATCGCACCAACTGTATTTTGCACATTAACAATAAAAACAGGTTCATAATGTCCGACAAGCCTGCTCAGGGTAAGGTTATATCCCGAAGCTGAAAAAACAGCAAGAGCCAGGAGACTTAATCCCTTGATATTGAATAAGAGCGTACCTTCCCTGTTCAGGACAAATACGATAATACCAAGAAAAGAAATTATTATACCGGCATAATTTATGATCTTAAGTCTTTCCTTAAAAAATATCCATGCTCCGATTGTAGCCACAACCGGAATTGTGGAGATCAGGACCGATCCGACAGTGGCTGATACATATGTCAGCCCGAAGCTCTCCCCAAGGAAATACAGAAAAGGTTCAAAGACTGCAAGCATAAGGAACATCATACGGTCCTCTTTTCTGATCCGGACAAATTTCTTTTTGACAGTGAGATAAGTTGTTAAAAGAACTATTGAAATGACCAGGCGTAAAAAGACAATTGTAACAGGACGGAATGTCTCATTTGCAATTTTGAACCAGATGAATGAAAATGCCCAGAATAGCATTGCCAGGACGACACCTCCATATGTTCTTATACTGTTTCTCACCGGTTTGTAACTCAATTTAATTGGGCGTGCGAATTTAATAAAAATATTCAGAAGCCTGATTTCATCCAAATCTATCGACTGGTTGCTGCCGCTGCAGTGAATAATGAAGATAATATTCAGAAATGCAGAATGTTAATCTGTTTTTTGTTTTCGAACGTGGTTAAAAAGCAAAAATCCTGGATTTGGAAATGAAGCTATAATTATTATATTTGCCGCCTCTAAGGCTGAAAAATTTACAAACTAATAACAGGCAGCAGATGAAAATACTGGTTTGCATCAGCAATGTTCCTGACACAACGACGAAAATAAAATTTGCTGAAGGAAATGTTTCGATCGATACATCGGGTATTCAGTGGGTCATAAATCCATGGGATGAATTATCGCTTACAAGGGCACTTGAATTGAAAGATGATACTTCAAACGGAGTGAAATCTGTGACAGTTGCACATGTGGGTACTTCCGGATCGGAACCAACAATCAGAAAAGCCCTGGCAATAGGCGCCGATGATGCAATAAGGATCAATTACAATGCTTCAGATGCATATTCTGTTGCTGCTCAGCTGGCAGAAGTGATAAAAAAAGAGGGATTTGACATCATATTTTGCGGCATCGAATCGAGCGACTTCAACGGGTCAGCAGTGGGAGGGATGATTTCAGAATTCCTTGGTATTCCATCGGTTTCTTCAGTATCGGGAGTGAATTTTGAAAATGGAACACCAGTTCTGACAAGAGAAATTGACGGGGGCAGGGAGAGTGTAAAAGTTCCTGTTCCTTTCGTGGCAGTGGTCCAGAAGGGGATCGCAAAAGAGCCAAGGATAGCTTCCATGCGGGGGATAATGACTGCCAGAACGAAATCCATAAGATTATATGAACCCATTGCTGCTGAAAGTCTTACCGAAATTGCAGGGTTTGAAAAACCTTCTCCCCGTGCCGCCTGTAAATACATTGATCCCGAAAATCCGGCTCAGCTGATTAGCCTTCTTCAAAATGAGGCAAAAGTCATTTAATACTAATCACAAAATAATCATCATATGTCAGTTTTAGTATATACCGAAAATTGGGACGGGAAATTCAAGAAACTCTCCTGTGAACTTGTCTCTTATGCATCCTCTTTGGCCGAAATGCTAAAAACGGAGGTGATTGCCTTAACAATAGGCAAGGCAGATGATGATGAACTTAGAAAGCTTGGTAATTACGGTGCCACACGGATAATTGATCTGGTAGGCGACGGTCTGGCAGTTCTTGATAATCAGTCCTATGCAAAAGTGATTGGAGATTATGCCCTGAAAGAAGGATCAAAGGTTATTATTTTTTCTAACAATATCACCGGAAAAGCCCTTGCCCCAAGGCTTTCGGTCAGACTCAAGGCCGGGATAGGATCAGGTGTCAGCAAGCTGCCGATCAGTCTTGACCCTTTCACAGTTTATAAAAGGGCATACTCGGGGAACGCCTATGCAAATATTATAATAAGAACTGAAATCAGAATACTCACTCTTGCCCAAAACTCTTTTGATTTAATTGAAAAACCAACAGGTGCCAAGCCTGAAACTTTCGTGACTGAAATAGACGGATCATTTGTCAAAACGACAGTTACCGAAACCCACAAACAGACTGGAAAAATATTACTCACCGACGCTGATATTGTTGTCTCGGGTGGAAGAGGAATGAAGTCGCCTGACAACTGGGCTCCCCTTGTTGAGCTCGCTTCGTTACTCAATGGGGCAACAGCATGTTCAAGGCCTGTTTCTGATGAAGGATGGAGGCCTCACGAAGAGCATACAGGACAAACAGGAAAAATAATTGCACCTAATCTTTATCTGGCTGTTGGTATTTCCGGAGCAACCCAGCATCTGGCAGGTATAAGCTCCTCAAAATACATTGTGGCTATAAACAGCGATAAAGATGCCCCGATATTCGAAGCAGCACAATACGGAATCGTTGGTGATGCAATGAAAATCCTTCCGAAACTGGTTGATGCAGTTAAGAATTTGAAAAAATGATAACTGCATTTTTTTGCCCCCTGCCCCCTAAAGGGGATTCAAAAATCCCGAAATTAAAAGTCCCCTTTTGGGCTTGCCTGCCGGCAGTGTTATACTTCATAATTTCGGTAACAAAAATATTGGTGTTTCTTATTGATTTTAACCCCCTTTCATTTTCCCCCAAGGGGGAAAGGTTTTTAGCTCCTTCCCCCTTGGGGGAAGGTCGGGAAGGGGGTAAGATCCCAACAAAAAGAGCTGTCCCGCCCATTTTAAGAAGTGTTACCATTATTGTGAAGAATTACACGGCAGGCAGGGATTTAGGGGCGGATTTTAGAGGAAAATTAAATTTGAACTTAAAGGTTACAAAATTAGTTGAATAACTGAACATGCTAAAACAGTTGATTTTCTCAGTTACCCTTCTTATTACAATCGCTTTCTTCGGTTATACCTTAAACCGGTTAATTAAATTTTTCAGTTTTACAAAGCCGGCATTTCCTATAAAAGATTTCGGAAAACGTTTTGGATTGGTGATGCGTGTGGCATTCGGCCAGACAAAGATATTCAGAAGACCTGTAATCGGCTTTTTACATGCTTTGGTTTTCTGGGGATTTTGTGTAATTCTTATCGGAAGCATTGAAATGGTAATTGATGGATTGGCAGGAACAGAACGGATTCTACGTTTTCTGGGGCCGGTTTACAGTTTTATAATTGCCTCCGGAGACATATTTGCCATCATTGTTGCTCTATCAATTATGATCTTCCTTGCAAGGAGGATTTTCGGCCATATCAAACGGTTTGAAGGTATTGAGATGAAGAAGAAATCGCATATTGATGCTAATATCTCCCTTTCACTGATACTGCTTTTAATGATTTCCCTTCTTTCGATGAATACAGGATATATCGGGGAAAAAGCTCTCAAGGGAGGGGAAGTTTTTGGACTTTATCCTGTAAGCGGTATCCTGTTTGGGTATCTTAATGGCATAACGGCGGAAGGTTTCAGCCTTATGTACATTATTTCATGGTGGACTCACATTCTGACTATATTTGTTTTTGCCAACTACCTCCCATATTCAAAGCATTTTCATGTTTTCATGTCAGTTCCTAACGTATTCCTTTCAAGGCTTGAGCCGCTTGGCAAACTGACTAATATGGATAATATTACTCGGGAGGTCAAGCTGATGCTCAATCCTGAAACTGCTTTTGCGTCGGCACCTGCTGAGACGCCTGTTGAGAGGTTTGGCATTAAGGATTCAGAAGACGCGTCATGGAAGAATTATTTTGACTCCCTCTCATGTACGGAGTGCGGAAGGTGTACATCAGTTTGTCCGGCAAATATAACCGGCAAGAAATTATCCCCCCGTAAAATGATGATGGATCTTCGAGCGAGGATGAAGGAAAAGGGTCCTTTGATGATCAGCAATGGAAAGGATTTCAGTGACAACCGCTCTCTTTTAAGGGATTATATTTCTGAAGAAGAGCTCTGGGCCTGTACCACATGCAATGCCTGTGCAAAGGAGTGTCCTGTAAATATCAACCAGCCGTCGCTTATTGTAGATATGAGGCGATACCTGGTTCTCGAGGAGGCTTCGGCTCCGGGTGAACTGAAAAGTGTTTTCAGTAATATCGAAAACAACGGGGCTCCCTGGCAGTATCCTGCAGAAGACCGGCTTAACTGGACAAAGGATATTGGATTTGAAGTACCCGTTTTTTCTTCTTTACCAGCCGGGAAACAAAAGCCTGAGTACCTTTTCTGGGTCGGATGTGCCGGGGCATTTGATGACAGGTATAAGAAAGTTGTGAAAGCTTTCGCCCAGATTCTGAACAAACTGAACATCAGCTACGCTGTATTGGGGAAAGAAGAGACTTGCACAGGAGATCCTGCACGCAGGGCAGGTAATGAGATGCTCTACCAGATGCAGGCACTGCAGGTCATTGAGATCCTTAAACGTTATGACATTAGTAAGATTATAACCACATGTCCGCACTGTTTCAATGTTCTTAAGAATGAGTATCCTGACCTTGGCGGAAATTATGAGGTGGTAAATTATTTACAGCTTTTAAGCAGGTATATTGAAGATGGCCGACTAAAATTTAAAAGGGGATCACTTAGTGATGTCAGCATAACTTTCCATGATCCATGTTATCTTGGAAGGGCAAATGATATTTATTCCGAACCCCGTTCAATAGTCAGATCCATGACAGGAAATTTTACTGAGATGAAAAGGAACAAGAGCTTTGCATTATGCTGCGGGGCAGGAGGGGGCCAGATGTTTAAGGAGGCAGAGAAAGGGAATAAGGAAGTATTCATTGAAAGAACTGAAGAAGCACTTGAAACTAAAGCCAGCCTGGTTGCAACTGCCTGTCCCTTCTGCATGACGATGATGACTGACGGACTTAAATATAAGAATAAGGAAGAGGAGATTAAGAATTTGGATATAGCGGAGCTGGTGGTGATGGCGATGGGTTAAGCCCCCTAAATCCCCCTATAGGGGGACTACCATACTCGAAAGCTTTTTAGCCCCCTTTAGGGGGTTGGGGGCAATAAAGATTGTAAAATAAATTACTAATATTTAACTAGCCAATATGGAAACCAGAAAAATCTTGAAAAGCGGAGAATTCCTTGTAAGTGAAGTTGAAGCAAAAGATATTTTTATACCTGAGGAATTCAATGAGGAACAAAGGATGATTGCTCAGACCTGTAAGGATTTTCTTGATGCTGAGGTATATCCTAATCTGGTTGCTCTTGAAAAAAGTGACAGGGAGCTTATGAAAGTAATCCTTAAAAAATCCGGGGAGCTTGGAATGATGGGTATCTCTATCCCGGAAGAGTATGGTGGATTCGGACAGAACTTTGTCACCCAGATGCTGGTTGCAGAAACAACTGGGGCGGGTTATTCATTTTCAGTTGCTTATATGGCACATTGCGGAATAGGAACCCTGCCGATAATGTATTATGGCAGCGAAGCCCAGAGACAACAATATGTCACTAAGCTTGCCACAGGGGAGCTTATCGGAGCTTACTGCCTGACTGAGCCAGGAGCGGGAAGTGATGCCAATTCGGGAAAAACACAAGCCAGGCTTTCAGAGGATGGGAAGAACTACGTTATCAATGGTCAGAAGATGTGGATTACAAATGCCGGTTTTGCAGATACACTTGTGGTCTTTGCCAAGATCGATAACGACAGGGTGCTGAGTGCATTTATTATTGAAACCAAATACCCCGGAGTAGTTATCGGGCCTGATGAACATAAAATGGGTATAAAAGGATCGTCAACTGCTCAGATATATTTCAACGATGTGAAGGTGCCTGTTGAAAATCTTCTGGGAAAGCGTGGCGAAGGTTTCAGGATAGCTCTAAGCATACTCCATATGGGCAGGCTTAAGCTGGGCGCCAACGTAATAGGTGCTGCAAAAAAAGCGATCAACGACTCGGTGAAGTATGCAAATGAACGAAAGCAATTCGGAGTTCTTATCTCAACTTTCGGTGCAATAAAGCATAAGCTGGCAGAACAGGTTATACGTCTTTTTGCATCGGAGTCAGCTGTTTACAGGGTAAGCAAGGACATTGATGATCTGATGGAGAAGCTTAAAACGGATTGCGGCGACAAGGGAAGAGCTGCTATTGAAGCAATAAGTCATTATGCTGTTGAAGCAGCGATACTGAAGGTAGTTGGTTCGGAGATGCTTGATTTTATAGCTGATGAGGCTGTCCAGATACACGGAGGAATGGGCTACTCGGCTGAGATGGATGTCGAAAGAGGGTATCGCGATTCGAGAATAAACAGGATATTTGAAGGAACCAATGAAATAAACAGGCTTCTGGTTTCCGATACTGCAATGAAACGGGCAATGAAGGGAGATTTCGACCTCTTCGGGGAAGCGGAGAAACTCTTTAATGTTCTGGAAAATATTGACAACGGAAAGAAATCAGACGAAACTTATTTTCAGGAAAAAAGCAGATATATCAGAAACTACAAAAAGATCATTCTGATTTGCATGCACGGGGCGATGAAGCAATTCGAAAAAGGTCTTGTTTATGAGCAGGAGGTGATGAATAATATCGCTGAAATGATGATGGAAACTTATCTTTCCGAATCGCTGGCTTTGAGAGTTGAAAAGCTTGAAGCAATGAAAGGGTCTTTTATGGTTTACAGGGATATGCTTGATGTAAATGTCTATGATACAGCAGACAAAGTAAGAAAATCAGCTACCGATGCCGTATGTTCATTTGCCTCTGCTGAATCATTGCCGAAGCTGGTAAATGCTATTGAGATCCTTTCGAAAGTTGGTTGTATAAACATAAAAGATGCAAGAAGAAGGATAGCTGATAAACTGATAGAAGAGAGTTCCTACAAGTTTTAAAGAGTTAATTGATCATTGTTTTAAATGAGCTCAGGATTTCACAATTTTAATCTGTGCTATTTTTTTACTCTTTAAATAGATCCTTATAATATACATTCCTTCTGGAATCATCAGATTTAAAGGAATTATTTCATTTCCGGGAGTTTTCTTTTGTGCATAAATAACCTTCCCGCTCAAATCTGCTACCGACAGATCAAAAAAGTATCCTTCAGGAGAGGCAATAATAATTTTTATCTCTTCAACGAATGGATTGGGGTAAGCTTTAGCTTCAATACTGGTAGTGAACCTGACCGAAAGAGTATGATTTGATGTTATGTTGCTGAAAGTAAATTCATTTATAGCCCCCAGGGAATGATTATCAACAATGACATCAAGGATCCTGTGGTCGCGGCGGGGAGTTATTTGATAGCTCTGATCTGAACCCTCAAAAAGTACAACAGATCCAGAAGGAGATATTGATCCGCCTTCTCCGGACTCAACAAAAATTTCATAGGTAGGTATTGGGCTGAAAGTTACTTTTATGTTCTGATCTGCTGTAATATTTTCGAATGTATATAAAGAAATAGCACCGACAGAGATATTGTTTACTTTTATGTCTGAAATTCTGAATCCGTAATCGGGGGTAATACTGTAAGTCAATCGCGATCCGTAATTTACATTTGTATTTCCTGCAGGGCTCACTGAACCACCTGAATTTGCTTCGGCAGCGATAGTATACGTAATAACAGAGAATGAAGCAGATATTTCATGATTAAAGGTAATATTGTTAAAAGTGTAGGACGTCACAGGTCCGACCGATTTATTGTCCACGATCACATCGTCTATATGAAAACCTACATCAGGGGTAATTGAATAAACCAGATAAGTCCCATAATTTACAGTATTAGTTCCTGGAGGAGTTATTGAGCCGCCTGATTTTGAGCCACTTGTAATTGTGAATGTAATCGGGGTAAAGGCAACGGATAATGTGTGATCAGAAGTAATATTGCTAAAGTTATAAGAAGAGATTGCCCCTGCAGATATATTGTCAATTTTTACATCGGCAATAAGAAATCCTTCATCAGGAGTTATTGAATATGTTAATCCCGATCCATAATTAATTCTGGAGGTTCCGGAAGGGCTGACTGAACCGCCAGGACCGGCACTTCCTGTGACTGCAAAAGTAATATGGGAGAAAACAGCAGAAATTGTATGGTTATTTGTTATATTGCTGAATGTGTAGGATGAAACCGGACCAACAGAAACATTATCTACCAAAACATCCGACACCATTTGCCCGGTATTTGGTCTGATATTGAAAGTCCTGCTCGAACCATAATCGACTGATATATTTCCGGTTGGAGAAATTGAACCTCCACTTCCGGCCTGGCTTGTCAGAGTAAAAGTTAATATTGAAAATTCTGCTGATATTGAATGGCTTGAGGTCAGATTGTTAAATGTATATGATGACACGGTACCTACCGATACATTATCAACTTTTACATCGGAGATCTTATAGCCTGTGCCAGGAGTTATTGTGTACGTGTGGCTTGTTCCATGAGTAACTACAGCTGCTCCGGATGGGTTTATTGAACCTCCGCTTCCGGCACTCGCCGTTATGGTGTAAGTTGCAGTCGTAAATGATGCTGAAATTGTATGATCTGCAACAATATTACTTAGTGTATAAGTCGAAACGGCGCCAACTGAAACATTATCAACCCTGACAGCTGAAACCTGAAATCCGAAATCAGGTGTAATCGTGAAAGTCCTGGCAGAGCCATGATTTACTGTAATAATGCCTGAAGGGGTTATTGTGCCGCCTGTTCCTGAACCGGCAGTTATATTGTAAGTATATTGTGCAAAGGTTGCCGATATGGAATGACCGGCGGTGACATTCGTAAAATTATAGGAAGAGACAGCACCAACTGAAATATTATCCACTTTTACATCAGAAATATAGTAGCCTGTACTGGCTGAAATATTAAATGTCTGGCTTGCTCCGTAAATGACAGATACATTTCCCTGGGGTGATATGGTTCCACCTGTTCCTGCACTCGCCGTAATGGTATTTGTAACCAGCGAAAAGGAGGCTGCAACAGTATGATTTGCTGAAATATTGCTAAAACTGTAAACCGAAGGTGTCCCGACTGAAACATTATCCACAAGAACTCCTGATATCCGGTAACCTGTATTTGGAGATATAGAATAGGCTTGTGATGAACCGTAATTCACAGTAAGTACTCCGGATGGATTTATCGAACCACCAGTCCCGGCTCCTGAAGTCAAAGTGAAAGTCAGAAGCTCAAAAGTGGCTGAGATTGTATGGTCAGCAAAGATATTGTTGAATGAGAAAGATGAAACAGAACCTGCTGATACGCCATCAGCCAAAACGCCAGATATTTTGTAGCCGGTCGCAGGAATAATATTTATCGTCAGGTTTGTTCCTTCATTCACTGTTGTCAAACCTGGCGGAGTCACCGATCCTCCCGGACCTGCAGAGGCAGTGATACTATGGGTTGGAATTGTTTCAAATGAAGCAGTGATTGTATGGCTGCCTGTAATATTGGTGAAGGTATAGGTTGAAACAGGACCAACAGATACATCATCTGTCTTTACATTTGAAATTACATAACCAATATCAGGTGTTATAGTAAAAGTTTTGTTTGATCCTTCACTTATTATACTTGTTCCTGAGGGAGTTATTAACCCTCCTGCACCTGCACTGGAAGTAATAGTATAAGTAGTTGCAGATGTGAATGTTACTGAAATAGTATGATTTGTTGATATGTTAGTAAAAGTAAATGTCAAAACAGCTCCTACAGAGACACCATCAACCACGACATCAGATACCTTGTACCCTGTTCCAGGCGTGATTATATATGTCTTATTCGTTCCTGCTGTGACTTCTGAAATTCCGGAAGGGTCAATCATACCGCCTGATCCTGAACTTGAAGAAATATAATATTTATCATATTTTCCAATGAACCATGTAGACAGATTATTATAAACAATAATTTTAGCAGCAGTTCTGATTTTTATTGCATCAGCATGATCTATCGAGAAATTGTATGTAATTTGACTTGGATCTTTCCTGTATAAAGCTGTATAAAAACAACAGGCTGCTGCATAAGAGCCAGCTGCTGATGGATGATTCCCATCAGTATCATATAACTCAATTGTGGGATAAACTTCCCTTATATATCTCCAAACAGCTCCAACGGGGGAAACCACTGCTTGATTGGCTTCTGCCATATACAAATAACGTTCGCGGGTTAAGTCATCCATCCCAATATAAGTGCATACTATTGGAAGTCTTGAACATCGTTCAGTATCTCCGTTTTTTCTTCCCCAGGTCATAAAGAACATTGTTTCAGCTCCTGGGTTATATTTATTGATTTCATTATCCAAATATTGAGCATATGGATATACATTGGCTTCAACCCAGGGAAGGGGTTCTGAAGGGTATTGACTATATTCCTGCAATACGACGTAATCCCATCCTCCTTGTCTGATCAAATTTAAAGTCGTAGTGTTTGTAGAATGCAGTTGGAGAGAATAGTTGGGTATAATTGATGAACCAAAAATAAGTTCATCACCCATATTACTGGCAATATTTGCAGTAATCTGAGGCAGGTTATTTAATATGGTGTAACTGTTCCCTATAAATAGTACTTTTTTTGTTTGGCTCAGTCCTAAAATATTAAATATAAGGAAAATAAGTACAAAGACCTTTCTTAATCCAAGTCTCAAGAATTTATGCAGTTTTACTATATAGCATTTATTCATATCTTTTAAGTCTTATCAACAGCTTTGAGAAGATACATAAATTAATTCTATCAGTTTGAGACAAACTGATGGAGTAGATAAAAGAATTGAATTTAACCTGGTAATGTTAATTTTCATTTATATGATCTTAAATTGTTCTTTAGGATTTCACAATTTTAACCAGGGCTATTTTTTTACCCTTTAAAGAGATCCTGATAAAATAGATACCCTTGGTTACCGGAAGATTTAATGTCATTAATTCATTTCCTGGTATTTTATTCTGTGTATAAATATTCTTCCCGCTCAGATCTGCCACCGACAGATCAAAAAGGTAACCTTCAGGCGAAGCAATGTTGACTTTTATCTTTTCGACAAACGGATTGGGGTAAGTCTTGACCTCAATTCTGTTAGTGAACCTTACCGAAAGAGTATGATTTGATGTTATATTGCTGAAGGTAAATACATTTACAGCCCCCAGTGAATGATTATCCGCAATGACATCGAGGATCCTGTAATCTCGGGAGGGAATTATCTGATAGGTCTGATCCGAACCCTCAAAAAGTGTAACTGATCCCGAAGGAGTTATTGATCCGCCTTCTCCTGCAGCAGCAGAAATTACATAGGTCGCTATAGGACTGAAGGTAACAGAAACATTCTGATCTGAGGTAATGTTGCTCAATTTATAAGATGAAACAGGTCCCTGGGAGATATTGTTTAGTTTGATATCCGAAATTCTGAATCCGTAATCGGGAGTAAAGTTACAGGTCAGATCCGATCCATAGGTTACAACTGTATTTCCTGAAGGATTTACTGGAACCGCCTGAATTTACTTCAACAGCAACTAGTATACGTAATAACAGAGAATGAAGCAGATATTTCATGATTAAAGGTAATATTGTTAAAAGTGTAGGACGTCACAGGTCCGACCGATTTATTGTCCACGATCACATCGTCTATATGAAAACCTACATCAGGGGTAATTGAATAAACCAGATAACTCCCATAATTTACAGTATTAGTTCCTGGACGGGGTTATTGAGCCGCCTGATTTTGAGCCACTTGTAATTGTAAATGTAATCGGGATAAAAGCAACGGATAAAGTGTGATCAGAAATAATATTGCTAAAATTATAAGAAGTAGATAGGCCCTGCAGATATATTATCAATTTTGACATCGGAAATATGAAATCCTTCATTAGGAGTTATTGAATATGTTAATCCCGATCCGTAATTAACTCTGGAGGTACCGGAAGGGCTGACTGAACCGCCAGGATCCGGCACTACCTGTAATTGCAAAAGTAATATGGGAGAAAACAGCAGAAATGGTATGGTTATTTGTTATATTGCTGAATGTGTAGGATGAAACCGGACCAACAGAAACATTATCTACCAAAACATCCGACACCATTTGCCCGGTATTTGGTCTGATATTGAAAGTCCTGCTCGAACCATAATCGACTGATATATTTCCGGTTGGAGAAATTGAACCTCCACTTCCGGCCTGGCTTGTCAGAGTAAAAGTTAATATTGAAAATTCTGCTGATATTGAATGGCTTGAGGTCAGATTGTTAAATGTATATGATGACACGGTACCTACCGATACATTATCAACTTTTACATCGGAGATCTTATAGCCTGTGCCAGGAGTTATTGTGTACGTGTGGCTTGTTCCATGAGTAACTACAGCTGCTCCGGATGGGTTTATTGAACCTCCGCTTCCGGCACTCGCCGTTATGGTGTAAGTTGCAGTCGTAAATGATGCTGAAATTGTATGATCTGCAACAATATTACTTAGTGTATAAGTCGAAACGGCGCCAACTGAAACATTATCAACCCTGACAGCTGAAACCTGAAATCCGAAATCAGGTGTAATCGTGAAAGTCCTGGCAGAGCCATGATTTACTGTAATAATGCCTGAAGGGGTTATTGTGCCGCCTGTTCCTGAACCGGCAGTTATATTGTAAGTATATTGTGCAAAGGTTGCCGATATGGAATGACCGGCGGTGACATTCGTAAAATTATAGGAAGAGACAGCACCAACTGAAATATTATCCACTTTTACATCAGAAATATAGTAGCCTGTACTGGCTGAAATATTAAATGTCTGGCTTGCTCCGTAAATGACAGATACATTTCCCTGGGGTGATATGGTTCCACCTGTTCCTGCACTCGCCGTAATGGTATTTGTAACCAGCGAAAAGGAGGCTGCAACAGTATGATTTGCTGAAATATTGCTAAAACTGTAAACCGAAGGTGTCCCGACTGAAACATTATCCACAAGAACTCCTGATATCCGGTAACCTGTATTTGGAGATATAGAATAGGCTTGTGATGAACTGTAATTCACAGTAAGTACTCCGGATGGATTTATCGAACCACCAGTCCCGGCTCCTGAAGTCAAAGTGAAAGTCAGAAGCTCAAAAGTGGCTGAGATTGTATGGTCAGCAAAGATATTGTTGAATGAGAAAGATGAAACAGAACCTGCTGATACGCCATCAGCCAAAACGCCAGATATTTTGTAGCCGGTCGCAGGAATAATATTTATCGTCAGGTTTGTTCCTTCATTCACTGTTGTCAAACCTGGCGGAGTCACCGATCCTCCCGGACCTGCAGAGGCAGTAATATTATGGGTTGGAATTGTTTCAAATGAAGCAGTGATTGTATGGCTGCCTGTAATATTGGTGAAGGTATAGGTTGAAACAGGACCAACAGATACATCATCAATTTTCAAATCGGAAACCCGGTATCCGATGGACGTTGTAACATTAAAGGTTTGATTTGTACCTTCATAAACGGTTACATTGCCTGAAGGAGTTATTGTTCCTCCGGTGCCTGCGGAAGAAGTAATAGTATAGCTTGCTGATGGTGCGAATTCAGCTGTTATTGAATGATCTGCCAGAACCGTGTGGAATGTATAAGTTGAAACTGGGCCCACAGAAACACCATCTACTGAAACATTGCTAATATGACTACCTGTATTGGAGGTAATTGCAAAAGTTTTGTCAGTTCCCGCCACAACTGAGACAATACCCTGGGGACTAATTGTTCCGCCTGTCCCGGCACTTGAATTTACCGTGAATACCATTCCGCTCTGAACAGCAATTTCACTGTCCGAAAGGGCATGGTCAAAGAATTTTACACTGCTTATCTGTCCGCTGAAATTTGAAATCGTTTGTGTCGCCTGTCCAAGAATAAACTCGGGAGTTGAGTAATTTGTGTTTGCAGTTCCAGCCGGTATTGTCTTGTCAAGTATCCCGTTAACATATAATTTAAGGCTGCTGCCGTTTCCGGTAATAGCAACGTGCGACCATGCCCCTGCCGAAATCGTTGCTGTTGATGTTGTACTTTTAGAACTTCCGTCATATATACGGGCTGAAATATGGCCATCACCAGTAAGGAAAAGATTACGGTCATTTTTTGATGATAATGGGTACTCCGACATGGCTGCTATATCCATTTCCCTTATCTGATCAGGCCTTATTCTCATCGTTATTGTAAAAGATGGGTTATTGTTCCCATTCAATGTCAGAAAATCATCATCACCGTCAAATATATAAGCGCCTGATTCCAGTTGGGAAGGCCCTGAATAGGTTATCTCATATCCATCTAAAATATATGATTTATCATTTCCTTCTTCAACAATTTTTATGAATTTATGATCTCCTGAAGGAACTATATCCTCGTACCAAGTCCAGCAGTTATTATTCAGATATATACTTCTAATTCCTGTAAACAATGATTGATTACTAAAATTAGATAATGTGTAGGTAATGCTTTCGGGTACTGTGATGTCATTGAAATTCCCTGAGCTGATTGTACAACCTAACATCCAGACATCTTTTCGGTATTTGACAGCAAGCTCTCTCACTGCTTTATTTAAAGCTACATGCTGTTGATGACCATACTCTCCCCAATTATTATGTGTTATGATTCGAGAAACATCCGGAATTGCAATAAATTGCTCAATTTTAGATTTGATTCGATTAATCTCCCTTCGAGCTAATTGAGTGTCATAATCATTCCAGGATGTCAAAATATGGTCATTCTCCAAATATTGAAATTCAGATTCATTATGCCAATAATAGCCAGCATATTCCTGTTGTGTTATTGTGCCCCATGGATTAATCCAGTTTGATTCATATTCAATATCATAGCCATTATTATTAATAAAAATCTGTTGCTCGCTTCCTATGGTGCTATAAGATGGAGTTGATGCATTACTCCATTAATAAACTTTTCTGCCTTACTCCAGAAAGGAAGCATCCATATCAGATCATCATCCATATGCGTATAAATCAGGATCGTGCCACTTTTGGGGATAGTGCTGAAATCCACCTGTGTTCCCTGTGCAAAGGCAAAATGAGCCCTGACATTAAAAGAATAAGAATAAGCAGTGATTTGGTTAGATAACCCCTCGATAATTTTGTCTCTAACATCATAAATATTTTCATCAAATCTAAGTAATCATTACTGATTGCACAAATCGTCAGGGGTTGTAAGTAGCAGAAAATCAAAGAAAAAGACAATGTTAGTCTATCAAAATTATACGAATACCAAGTATTTGTTTTCGTTCATATTAAAGAAAAGGCTGTTCATCAAAAAGCATAAAAATTATTTAAATAATAAAGCTAAAAAGTCTTACAGGAAGACTTTTTAAATAAAGAACGCTGATAATCTTATTTTTAATAAGTTTTCAGCGTCAGGTCATTTTTTTTTCAGATCTTTAACAAATGTCACAGGCTAAAATGATATAGATCAATTTTAAATATGTTAAACAGCATCCTGCGCGGTTTAAAAATGGATAATGTAATGTCTTATTAATCAATAAACCAGATATCTTTGTGAAAATATTAACAGTAATTTAAAAATGAAAATGAAAGTTAAATTATCATGGAGTATCGTGGCGGCTTTGATAATTCCTGCAGGTATGCTGCTGTTTTCATCATGTGAGAAATATGTCTACCAATTGGAGACAGTAGATCCTGAGGAGCCTGTGCTGTTTCAAACACAGATTCAGCCAATCTTTTCAAACAATTGCATTAACTGCCATAAAGGGTCACGGAATCCTGATCTGAGGGATGGTAATTCCTATTCCTCACTGACAACCGGCGGTTATGTTAACCTTCCGGCAGCAAGCAGTGAACTCTATTCCCAGGTTATTTCCAGCAGTCATGCTTCATTTACCCTTGATGCTGAAAAACAGTTGATACTTATATGGATTGGTCAGGGCGCCCTGAACAATTAAACCTTAAAAAACCTCTTAAACCCGATAAAATGAAAAAGACATTTCTATTTCTGCTTCTTTCAACATTCATGGTTTCATTAGCAGCCCAGGATGAAGCAAAACCTGAGGATAAATCAAAACCGGTACGGTTTACTTTCGGAACAGGTGTTCTTGTAGATAATCAGACGGTTGCAACTCCTTATAAAGGTGGATTGGAATTGCAGATACACCACAGGTTCAGTCTGATTGAAAACTATCATAATCTTTTTGGTATTTACGGAGCTGCCAACACCCGGCTGGGCTTGAATTACGGAATAACCGACCGGCTTATGCTTGGTGCCGGAACAACAAAGGATTACAAGCTTCAGGATATTCAGTGGAAATATCTTATACTTCAGCAGACCGAAGATAACAGTATGCCTGTTTCGCTTTCATATTACGGGAATATGGTTATTGATCTCCGCAAGGAGGAAGCATTCGGACCAGTTGAACGTTATAAGGATATACACAGACTGTCATATTTTACCCAGTTGATTCTGGCCAGGAAATTCAATGATGTCTTTTCGTTCCAGATTGCACCCTCTGTGATATATTTCAATGCTGTTCCTCAGTATACGAACGAATCCAAGTACAAAAACCTGAATTTTGGTCTATCGGCAGGAGGAAAGGTAACAGTTTTTGGTTCTCAGTCGATAATCTTTGAATATGACCAGCTTCTGACAAAACAGGATCTCGATGAGCAGCCAAAACCAAACCTTTCAATTGGATGGGAAGTTGGCACCGCGACCCACACATTCCAGATTTTTGCCGCCAATTATTCACAGATTATAAGCCAGCGTAATCTGGTCTTCAACACAAACGACTTTGCAAAGGGTGATTTTCTTTTTGGATTTAATATAACTGTGAGATTCTAAAACATTAAGGAATGACTCCACCCTTAATAAGGTACCTTTTCTATGGCTTACTGATTCTGTCAGGGGCAAATACTTCCTTGTACGGAACAGACCTTATAACAGGAAAAAGTGAGGCAGAGGATTCAATTGCTTTCAAGTCTCCATTTTACGAAGACAATGAACGATGTTTCAAATGCCACGGTCAGAACAGGTACGAATACACAAATGAGAACCTTGGACACCAGGTTAAGGCAATGATGTATTCTGAAACAATAGTAAACAGGAACAAATTTTATGAATCAAATCACAAAAGCTTCAGCTGCACTGACTGCCATTCGGAAGAGTATTTAAAGTTTCCCCATGCCGGAGAACTTAGAATGGAGCAGATGTATAATTGCATTGATTGCCACGGAGGAGACGAGAAATTTGCAAAGTTTAACTTTGAGGAAATTGAATCTTCGTATCATCTGAGTACTCATTTCAAGCTTGAAGAAGAGGGATTTACATGCTGGGATTGCCATGGGCCTCATGATTATAAGATAAATATCAGGAACAGTTCTAACCTTAAGGAGACAATACTTTATGACAATAATATATGCTTAAGGTGCCATTCAAACTATAACCAGTTTCAGATATTATCGGAGAGGGAAGAAATAAATATCCTTAAAAAGCATGACTGGTTACCAAACCAGACATCCCACTTTAAAAGTGTAAGGTGCATTGAATGCCATTCCCAGGTAAATGATACACTACTGGTTTCGCATCTTATCAATCCGGTGGAGAAGGCAGTAAAAAAATGTAGCGAATGCCATTCACAGAACTCAATGCTGATGTCTTCTCTCTACAAATTCCAGTCAAAAGAACAAAGGAAAGATGGGTTTTTTAACGGAATAATTCTCAACCAGTCATATGTAATTGGGGCAAACAGGAATGAGTACCTTAATATATTGAGTCTATTGATATTTGGAGCTGTAATACTTATTACCGGGGGGCATATTTACTTCAGGCTTACCAAAAAATAAAGTAAAGAAAATGTATCTATATCCTATATGGACAAGATTATGGCATCTTTTTAATGCACTTCTGATAATTGTGCTGATAGTTACCGGGATAAGCATGCAGTATACAGATAAGCAGGATTACATCCTTGTGGTCGGATTTGCCAGAGCTGTAAAATGGCATAATATTGCTGCAATTCTTTTAACTATCAATTACATCTTTTTTGTAACAGGCAATGTTTTTACGGGCAACGGACGATTTTACAGAATCAAAAGGGAGAATTTCATTTCAGACCTTGGAAAGCAGCTGAAGTACTATTCATTTGGAATGTTCAGGGGAGAAAAGCATCCATTTCCCGTAACACCTGACGAGAAGTTCAATCCTTTACAGAAGGTATCATATGTACTTACCATGTACCTGGCATTTCCCCTGATCATTATTTCAGGCCTTGGATTGCTTTTCCCTGAAACGGTTCTAAATAGGTTTTTAGGGATCAATGGTTTGATCCTGACAGATATTCTTCATATAACAATGGGATTCCTGATTTCAGTATTTCTGGTAATTCATATTTATACCTGCACTCTCGGGGCCCGCCCTACCTCTCTCTTTAAGAGTATGCTATCCGGCTACCATGAGCCGGAAGATTAATTTGTCAGGAAAATGAAAGAAAAAGATCAAAATATACCGGGAAAATCATCACGGAGGAATTTTCTGAAAAATATCGGTGCCGGAGTGGGAGCAGTCTCTCTTTCTGGTATAGGACATGGGGCCATAATCCCTGAATCCGTTTCAAAATCAGGCGAGAAGGTTAAGCTTTTATCGCCGGATGGCAAGCTTGTTGAGGTTGATAAAGACGATATCCGGCCGGCAGGAAAAAATGTTAAAGAACTAAAAGCTGAAGCAAGGCAGGGTCTTCCAGGTCATAAATTTGTGATGGTTATTGATCTGGCAAAATGTAAAAATGCCAGGAAATGTGTTGAGGCATGCCAGGAGGGACATATGCTTCCTAAAGACCATGAGTGGATAAAATTGTATCTCCTCCAGGATGATAAAAATACGGCAAAATATTGGTTTCCACGTCCATGTTTTCATTGCGACAAGCCAATGTGCGTAAGTGTTTGTCCGGTAGGTGCCACGTATAAAAGGGATGACGGTATTGTCCTTGTCGACAATCAGAGATGCATCGGATGCAAATTCTGCATGACCGGATGTCCCTATTCAGCCCGCGTTTTTAACTGGAAAGATCCTGAAGTCAAGCTACCTCCCGATCATGTATATGACCCTGAAACCAATATTCCTCCTGTTGAAGGTACCGTTGGCAAATGCGTATTCTGTGCTGATAATCTGAGAAAGAATTTACTACCCCGATGTGTGACTGCATGCCCGATGGGAGTTATTTATTTCGGGGATCTGGCTGAAGACACAGTTACTAATGGTGAGGAGACTGTCAGGTTCAGCAAACTGATGCTTGACAGGTCCGGATTCAGGTACCGTGAAGAATTAGGGACTCTTCCAAGTGTTTATTATTTGCCACCTAACCAGAGAATGTTCCAGGTTGAAAGTGGTCTTGATGGCTATGATGAAGAAATAAAGGGAAGATATAAAAAGACCGGACCGCGCTGATCCTTTTCAGATATAAATTTAAACATGCAAGCTGACAGTAAACTTCTTAAAGATCTGACTCCAGAACTGGAGAAGACAAGCACAGGCTGGTATATAACTTTCTTTATTCTGCTTGCCATTTTCTTTACAGGCATTTACGGGTTAATACAGCAAATTGACAAAGGACATATTGTAACAGGGATGAGGGACAATGTTGTCTGGGGCTTTTATATTGTGAATTTTATCTTTTTTATGGGGCTGAGCTATTCCGGTGCACTCATTTCTGGTGTATTGCACCTGTTCAATACAGGGTGGAGGAAACCAGTGATCAGACTCGCTGAGCTTATAACTGTTATATCGCTGGTAATTGGTCCGTTCTTCATTTTCTTTTGTATCGGAAGACTCGACAGATTGCATTTCCTTTTTATTCACCCCAGAATACAGTCGCCGATAACCTGGGACGTAATCGCAATTTTAACAGACCTTTTCGGATGCTTTATTTATCTCTATCTTTCTTTTGTTGAGGATTTTGCAATATTGCGCGACTACCATGATCTTAATGTTCCCCCCTGGAAAAAGAAACTTTATAAAATACTTTCGCTTGGGTATGACGGCACGCCTAAACAGGAAAAATTACTTTCAGGAGCAAAAAAAATCATGGCCTCAATGATCATCGCAATTGCAATTATTGTTTACTCTGTTCTTGCATGGATTTTTGGAGTTACCTTACAGCCCGGATGGCATTCGACAATTTTCGGTCCCTATTTTGTTATTGCCGCAGTCTTTTCAGGCACAGGACTTCTTATAATCCTTATGTGGATATTCAGAAAAGTATACCACCTCGAAGAATATATTACAAAACGTCATTTTGTAAATGTGGGTGTTCTCCTCACCATAATTGCGGCATTTTATGGATACTTTACATTCAGTGATTATCTTACAAAATGGTACGGATCGATAAAAATGGATTCAATCCTCATTGACAAGCTTTTTTCTGAATACTATTCACTTTTTATTTTTGCCAATTATGTCGGGATTCTTATTCCGGGGATTATAATAGCCTTGCCCCGGTTCAGAACAATACCAAATATTACAATTGCTTCAGTAATTGCAGTTCTGGCTTTGTGGGTAAACCGGTATATTATTGTAATTCCAACTTTGGAAACTCCTTTTTTACCCATTCAGGATACCAGGGCTGAATGGATCAAGTATTCTCCCACGTGGATCGAGTGGTCGCTTACGTTTGCAGGTGTCTCGATTTTTGTAATGCTTTTCATGTTAATTTCGAAAATTGTCCCTATTATCTCCATATCTGAAATGCAGGAAAAAGATAAAGAGGAAATTTTAAAATAAATGAAGCAGTAAATTCAGTTATGAAATTCAGAAGGTCAATATTTCTTATAGCATTTTTACTGATTTCAGCTGTTTCTGTTCAGCTGTTTTCGCAGGACAAAACAAACATAAGCCCTTATGTCACTCTGAGCTATTTTAAGAATTCGGATGATCTTCGATACCTGGAAACTGCTCTGACGTACTCAAAGAACAGGATGGAGATTCCACTTCCAGGTATGGTGATATCATTTTATTCAGGAACGGACAGTAAAAAATTGCTGGGTACTGCCTTAACAAATGAAAATGGTATTGCCACTTTTATAATCTCAGAAATTAATTCACTTGAACAAAGTAGCGAAGGGCTATACCCTTTTTCTGCTGCATTTGCCGGGAATGATACTATAGAAACCGGTAGTTTAGAACTGTTAATAAAGGACATCAAACTTGATATGGTTCTTTCGGAAGCTGATTCTGTTAAAACAATTTCACTGTCAGCATTCACCTCCGAAAATAATAAAGATGTACCTGTTTCAGGGGAGACTGTAATTGTATATGTAACAAGGATGTTCAGCCTTCTGCCCCTAGGTGAAGTTTCCCTGGATGATAAAGGGACAGGAACCCTGGAATTTCCGTCAGATCTTCCCGGAGATGCTGATGGGAATGTCACAATCATTTCAAAATTTGAGGAACATCCCGAGTTTGGCAATGTAGAACGCAGGATTGTAATGAAATGGGGAGTCCCCTATGTTAATTCAACACCTGTTGCCCACCGTGCTCTCTGGACAAAAACACCTCCTTGGTGGATGATAATTACACTCTCAATTCTTCTGACGGGTGTCTGGGGTCATTATCTCTTTGCAATAATAAGCCTGATAAGAATTAAAAGGGATAGTAAAAAGAATGAAAGATTGAACAAATAATCTTTAAAGGAAAAAATTGCACGATAATTGTATAATAAAAGTAAAAACCAAAAAAATTGATTATGAAAACTCTTAAAAAAGTATTTATCAGTTCATTAGTAGCATTAGTAAGTGTTTCACTTCTTAATCTGAATGTTTCCGGACAAACCCAGCCTAAGCCATGGGATGTGCCTGCAAATTTCAAAACAATGAAGAACCCTGTTGCCAAGGGAGAAGTAAGCAATAAAGCAGGGCTGGCTTTGTATACCAAGAACTGTGCTTCATGCCATGGGAAAGCTGGTCTTGGTGATGGTGTTAAGGCAAGGATGCTGAAGGATTTTCCGGGGGACTTTTCAGGTACCTTTTATCAGAATCAGACAGATGGTGAGCATTTCTACAAAACCAAAACCGGAAGAGGTGAAATGCCGAAATATGAAGGCAAACTATCAGATGATGAAATCTGGAATATCGTAAATTATATGCGTACATTTAAACAGTAAAGGTCTTGTTATTATAAAAAAAAGAACCCGGCTTAAACGGCCGGGTTTTTTATTATTAATACAGATATTTATGGCACTCTGAACAATTAGCCTCTTTCCAGGCTGTTCCGATATCGATTGGATGCTGAAACTCCAGTGTATCCCTTATATTTGTTAACTGCATCAGATCATGTTTACCCTGACCGATTATTGTATGGCATAGATTACAGTCCCTTGTAATTTTTCTCCCCTTTTCTGAAGTGAAAGAATCATTGTGGCACCTGAAACAACCCTCTGATTCAAGATGTCCTATATGATCGGGATAAGCATCATAAGTCACTTTCATAGATGGAAAAGTGTTCTGGCTGTAGGCCTTTTGTAAACTGGCTATGGATTGATCAATTTTAGCATGGTTCTTTTCAAAGAAATCGCTGAAATCTGATTTATAATAACTAAGGATCCCTTCTCTGATCTGCATTAATGCAGTATCCCTGGTGGGGAAATTATTCCGGAGAATTTCCATTGCAGTTTTCTTCATAAAAGGAATATCTTTCCCAACTTCATTTGTAAGCATCATTTTATCGAAATATACTGGCGGTGACCTGTATTTATGGGAAGGCCTGTTATGGCAATCAATGCAATCCATGGTTCTGGAAGTGGAAGCGGTTAATGTACTGTCGGATATTTCAGTTTCGGGATTTCTGTAAATCGTAACCTCTCCGGTTGCCTTATTTGTATACTTAACGTAGGTTATTAACTCACGTTTGTCATTTTCAGATATGTATTCGATATTTACATTTGGATTTATATGCCAGTGTATACCCTCTCCAAAACCAAGATCAGTGAATTCAGGTCCGATCTTCATCTGCAGAATAATATTCCATTCTGAGTTAAGGGAATCAGCCAGAAAATACTTCTTGGTTTGAAGGTTCCTTGCATAGAATTTTTGAGGCCAGTGGCACTTTTCACATGTTTCCCTTGCCGGACGCAGATCATGCAGAGGAGTTTCAATGGGAGCTGGATATGTTTTTGTTGCCACTGCATAAACCTGGTGCAACCCGGAGAGCTTTGACTTGACATACCATGATGCACCACTGCCGACATGGCAATCAACGCAGGCAACATTTGCATGCGGAGAGTTCTGGTATGCCGTATGCTCCGGTTCCATTACCTTATGACAAAGGGTGCCGCAGAATTCTACAGATTCAGTAAGATGGTATGCCTCAAAGCTTCCTAAGGTGGAAAGGAAAAGAATAATTACTGTTGCTATAGTGAAGCCTATAAATGCATTTCTGTGCCTGGGATTATTCAGGTCAATAGCCGGTAACAGTTTCTTCTGATCCGAAGTCGAAGCGATTCTTTTTTTTCTTGAAATCAATATCCCTATAGGTATCATTACAAGCCCAAGCAAAAGAAATCCCGGTAAAATAATGTAAATGAACAACCCAAGGTTTGTATTGTTTTTGCTGAAGATTGTCGAAATCAGGAACAACACAATGATCATTAAGAAATTGATCGATGCAATCAGCATACCAATTAATGTAATCCAGTTCCTGGCCCCAGATACAAGTTTCATGTTTTTAGGTATTTATTACAAAGACCGGACAACCCGACCACATTCTGCCTGCGAAAACTTACAAGATCTTTGCTTAAGCATTGAAAAGAGTTCGCTCTCAATGAAAGTGGTTAAACAAATTTAACTTTTTAATCGGATATTTCTATATTTTTTTCTGTCCATGTAAAAAGAAAGGGGAGTTTTATCCACGCCCCTTTCTTTTTATATATGTGCCAAAGCACATCAATTATTTTATTGAGTCAACTAAACTCCTGCTGCTGTCAGTGCATCAAGTGAATTCTGCAACAGAGCCTTTGTATATTTATAATTATGTATACCAAGACTATATTCTCTAAGGCACATCTGGAAATTTATCATAGAACCAGCGACTACATTTTTCAAAGTGGGGAAAGTCGGGAGTGCAGTGTTTATAGCTTTTTGTTCAGTGGTCCATGAACTTGTGTTCCCCGGATTCTTCCATACCCCTGCCTGATTTGTGGACGGGTCATATATATTAAGATAGCCATCGAAATTACCTGTTGTTATGCCTGCCCACAAGTTGAGTTCCCCGTCAGATTCACTATGAAGAATATTGGTACCTCCGCCAACAGAATTGATTTTTGCAGCAAGAGTGTTAAGCAAAGTCTGGATCTCAGTTCTCGGAGTTTTCCAGAAAGTAGTTGAAGAGGAGGTAATTGGTGTTGAGTGACAACCTGTTGCGTTGCATCCATTAAAGTTCCAGCTGGTTGAGCTTGTAAGAGCTCCCTCGCCACTCCTTACCTTGAAAGTGTGTCCGCCGGCCCTGCCTGTAATTGGTGCCATATGGCAATCACCACATGACGCCCCGGTTGTATGTGTTGAATTGCTGTAAGTCTGGGTGCCGGTAAACTCTACTCCGCCCTGGCCGGCATATATTGCGCCGACTGTGCCATAATGTACATGCATCCTGTATGACGGCAGTACTTTGTTTGGTGCGGCATTCCCTACAGAACTGTCGTAAAAGTTTGCTGTAGGATTTGTTACGAACGAAGCATAATCGACAACATTACCATCAGAAAGAGTGGTGCTTGTAGCCAGTGGCCTTGGCTGGTGGCATTTGACACAAAGATTGCTCATTCCACCGTCCTGAGAAAGGTTAATGGTTTTCGCAGCTTTCCACATAGTCATTGGTACGGCAGCAGTAGTAGTTAATGGGAAAAACTCTGTACCGGCGTATGTTTTGTGCAGACTGCTATGGCAGGTAAAACAACTTAATTCACCATACGCAATAGATGTTGTTGCAACATAATCGTTAGAATATTTACCTGAGGTTGCATTAAGTGTAAAGGTTGCCGGAGTGTTATTTTTGCAAACATATTTATATGCTTCTGATTCATGACATGGAGCACAAGTTGCATTTCCTGCCTCTTCAAAAGCCGCTTCACCATATTTATGCTTGGAAAAACTGAATTCAACAACTTTCTGGTCTACGACCGTCGGATTGTGGCACAGCTTACATGTCTCATTTGCATCTTTACCATCCTTTCCGTCCTTTCCGTCAGCTCCGTCAGCTCCTGCAGGTCCCATAGGGCCTTCGCAAGCAGAAAACAACAAAGTTACTGCAACAAGCAACGCAAATAGTCTAATCAGGTTTTTCATAGTATGGATTTTAGGATTATTTTCTGAATGCAAGATACTAAATACATATTGTTAATTATTTAACAGTAAATATGTTATTTGAAACATCAATAATTGACAGATATGACATAGATAGATGATATATATCAATTAAAAGAAAGATATTTGTAACAATTGACTTTTCAATCATTTTGTATTTCTATTTTTAGCGACCTTAAATTTTAAGGGATATGTCAGAAAAGAACACTATTGACAATTGTGAAAACTGCCCGGTGAAATGGAAGGGTTTTCAGCACCTTACTAAAGAAGAACTTCATCTTGTAAATGAAAACAGGTATGAGGCAACTTTTAAACAGGGAGAGATATTGATTAAGCAAGGTTCTCCAGCTTCTAATGCGGTGTTCCTTGCATCAGGAATGGCAAAAAATTACTATGAAGGTATAAATGGAAGAAACTTCATTATGGGGATATTGCTACCAGGCCGGCTTATAATGGGACCAGGAGTATATGTCAATTCAAGATACGCATATTCCGTCTCTGCACTTACCCAGCTTCAGGCATGTTTTATAAACTTTGACATATTAAGGAATCTTGTTAAAATAAACGGGGATTTTGCTGAAAGCCTCCTGGAGGATATAAGTATGAAAGCCCTGCAATCACATATTCGAATGGTAAGTCTTGCCCAGAAAAAAATGCCAGGCAGACTTGCTGAGGTCTTGCTTTATTTTTCTGATGAAATATTCAAGGCAGATTGTTTTGATATGATTCTGTCGCGGCAGGAACTCGGTGAAATGACAAACATGGTGAAAGAAAGCGTCGTAAGGATCCTTAAGGAAATGGAAGTTACAGGAGTTTTAAGCGTAGAATCGTCAGTAATTAAAATTCTGGATAAGGAAAAATTACGTCAGATCTCGGAAAAAGGATAAATATGCGAAAATCATTAAACATAGAATGAATAATGTTTGTTATTGTTACTTATTACCAGTTCCTTGTTGCTCGTTTATTACAAGCAACCAGCAACAATCAACAAGTAACAAGCAACAAGTAACCAGCACCTTTATATAAAGTATGAAAAATTTTAAATTCCTGTTCTCCCCTGTTTTCATGGGGATACTTTTTGTAGTATTTGCAGCATCAATGGCTGCTGCAACATTTATTGAAAATGATTACGGGTCATCAGCTGCATACAATTTTGTTTATGATACAAGATGGTTCGAGCTGATATTATTACTTCTGTCGGTCAACCTTATTGGACAGATGATAATTTTCAAGCTCTACAAAAAATCAAAAATTACAATATTCATTTTCCATCTTTCATTCGTGATGATGATAGCAGGTGCTGCAATAACAAGATATACCGGTTGGGAGGGCACTATTCACATCCGTGAGGGAGAAGAACAGAACAAATGTTTTTCAGGAGAAAAATTCCTTGGCTATGTCCTTAAGGATAAGTCGGGAACCATACTGGATAAAAACTCCCAAAAATATTATATGGGTTCCAAATCGGCCGATAATTACAAAAAAAAGATCAAGTTGGACGGGGAGGACTATAATCTTGTTCTTGCAAGGATAATTCCAAATGCCGCTGAGATAGTTTCTTCGTCTCCAGGGGGATCTCCTGTTATTTCATTTGTGGTTACTGACAGCACAGGAAGGGAAATTGTTAAACTCAAAAATGGTGAATCAAAGCTTTCCATGGGTGTCTCAATTGGTCTGAATCCTCTGTCGGATAATGATGTTACAATCGTAACCGACTCCTCTTCATTTTACATAAAATCGTTATTCCCTTTTGAACAGACCGGGATGATGACTCAGGAGAAAAATTCAGTCATGCCAGGGGAGACCTCCAAGCTTGCCTCAATGCAGATCATTTCGGTTAAAGGTTTGAAAATTGTCCCTCAGGAACTCGAAATTGCCGGAATTATTAAGACAGTTTCAATTGACAGGAGTAAACAGGAAACTGGCAGGAACTCTTTTATTTTCAACCTAATTGCGGGTAGTAATCAGGTTGCAGAAATTACTTTATGGGATAATGGAACGGAATCTCGTGCATCAGGTTTAGCATATATTGGCGGTAACACTCTTGAAATTACCTATGGGTCAGAAGAGATCCCTCTTCCTTTCTCTCTGAAGCTTACAGACTTTGTTCTCGACAGGTACCCCGGTTCAAACAGCCCGTCAGGTTATAAAAGTAATATTGTTCTGATTGACAAGGCTGAAAATATCGAAAGGCCATTCACGATTTTCATGAATAATATTCTGAAACATAAAGGCTATCGCTTTTACCAGTCGTCATATGATCAGGATGAGATGGGAACTATTCTTGCCGTCAATCACGATCTTGCAGGAATGATGGTTACTTATATAGGTTACGGTCTGCTTTTTCTTTTTATAATCCTTTCATTACTTAACAGAAAATCTGTATTTTATGTAGTTAATGCAAGCTACTGGAACTCAGCCCTGCGAAGAAAGATCCCAATTGTAATGGTCATGCTGCTTTTGTCAGGGACTATAAGTGTTAATGCGCAGAAACTCGTTGCCGCCAAGGATGCTTCAGAGGCGTTCGGTAATGTGCTTGTTCAGGACCAGAAAGGACGGACAAAGCCTTTATTTACACTAAGCAATGACATTTTAAGAAAAGTCACCAGGGAAAACAAATTTGAAGGGCTGACCCCTATGCAGGTTTTCCTGGGCGTCTATATTGATTTTGACAACTGGAAAGATGTTCCGATGATCAGAATTTCGAATAAAGATCTCCGTAACAGCCTTAACATCAGTCGAAATATGGCCTCTTTCTCCGACCTGGTGGATCTGCAGGGAGAAGGGTCCTATAAACTTTCAGATGGCGTCAGTTCAGCATACTCAAAGGCCCCGGGTGCAAGAACAAAAGCCGACAAGGAAATAATGAAAGTAGATGAGAGGGTTAATATTCTTTACATGATCTATACCGGAGATTTTCTGAAGATATTTCCTCTTCATGGTGATTCCCATAACTGGGGCTCGCCCGAAGAAGCCCTTAAAAAGGCAATGAGCCGGGAAGATTCAATTTACCTTAAGAATGTGATACCGTTATTTGCTGAAGCCTTGAAGACCAATAATACCTCAACAGCCAAACAGATTGCAACTTCAGTAAAGGAGTACCAGAACAAATTCGCAGGATATGATCTTCCTGCTGAATCAAAATCCAAAGCTGAGTTACTATATTATAAGCTGATGATCTTTGAACGTCTCTTCCCTTTCTATGCAACAATAGGGCTTCTAATGCTTATTGGGCTTATAATCATGGTTATAAGAGGAAGGAAGAATACTTCACTGTATGTGAGGATACTTAGCTGGATACTTTTCATTGGATTCTTGTTCCATACATTCGGACTGGGTATCAGGTGGTACATCGCAGGGCATTCACCTATGAGTAACGGGTATGAGTCGATGATTTTTATCTCCTGGGTTACCTTGCTGGCCGGTTTTATTTTCAGCCGGAAATCACCATTTGCACTTTCCGCCACAGCCGTACTTGCGGGGATGACTTTAATGGTTGCCCACCTAAGCTTCATGGATCCTGAGATTACAAACCTTGTTCCGGTATTGAAATCATACTGGCTTACACTGCATGTCTCTGTTATAACTGGTAGTTACGGATTCCTTGGACTTGGAGCGATACTGGCAATAATTTCAATGATCCTGCTGCTGCTCTCAGATAAAAACAATGTTGAGAGGATATCTGGCACAATAGATGAGCTTGTAGTTATCAATTACAAAACACTTACTTTAGGACTATATCTGCTGACAATCGGAACTTTCCTTGGAGCTGTCTGGGCAAATGAATCATGGGGCAGGTACTGGGGATGGGATCCAAAGGAGACCTGGTCACTTATTACGATAATAATATATAGCATTGTTATTCACTCCAGGATGATCCCGGGCATGAAGGATATTTACACCTTCAATCTGCTGTCATTATTTGCCTTTTCATCAGTGCTTATGACATATTTCGGGGTAAATTATTATCTGACAGGTCTGCATTCATATGCAGCTGGCGATCCGGTTCCTGTACCTGTATTTGTATATGTAGCATTAATAGTGCTTGTTTCACTTTCTGTGGGAGCTTATATGAAATACAGGAAGTGGGAAAGGAGAAACGAATAGGGATTTCCGTCTTCGCTCTGCTTAGACAGCGATCCCCCGTGGGGACCTTCAAACAGAAAAGGCTGTACCGCCTCCGGCGGTCAGCCTTTTCTGTTTGGGTGGAAGATGGGATTCGAACCCACGACCTTCGGAACCACAATCCGACGTTCTAACCAACTGAACTACATCCACCGTATCAGGGGTGCAAAATAAGCCCAAAATTTCTTATTCTCAAAATTTTAAATTTATTTTCTGCTAGTCTCATTCGATTGTTAACTTTGATGTTCGTAAAAAATGTTCTCCTAAAGCAATTTTACATAACAGTTAGATGTTATCAGGGGGATTTTGAAAACTTATTTTACTATTGAGAAAAATAAGACTGATAGATAATATTTCGGGACTACAGCTTTTTCAGCTGATTAAGTTCACTGTTTTCCTCATAATCAGCATAGTTTTTACAAAAAGCCATCTTACCAGGGCTGAAATAGGTTCATGGGAAATGTTCCTGTTTATTGCCGGACTGATAACCTTCTTCTGGGTAACTGGCATTATTCAGTCACTCCTGCCTCTATACCACAGGAACAGAACATATCGCAGAATGGGTGATAATGGTGAAGGTAAATCCCCCGAGATCTTCAATGCATTTCTGCTTCTATGTTTTTTCAGCCTTTTGTTTTTTGCGATAGGCCACGCATTGAAAAACAACTTTTCGGTCTTCAATTTTACCGGGAATGTTCCTTATCTCAATCTTCTGCTTCTTTACATTCTCTTAAGCAGCCCTGTATGTCTGATAGAATATATATATCTTCTAAATAACCGGTCGCACAGGATACTTCAATACGGGATATATACATTCTCACTCCAGTTAATATTCGTTTTGGCTCCGCTTATTCTTGGAAAAGATCTTATCTGGTCTATTTATGGCTTGCTTGCAGTCACTGCAATCAGGTGGGTCTGGCTTATAATTCTGCTCAGGAGGTATACTGAGATGAAGATCTCAGTGAAATTCATGAAAGAACATCTTTACCTCGGACTGCCCCTGATTCTAACTACCCTTATAAGCGGGTCGGCACAATATACTGACGGCATAATTGTATCAGCAGTATATCGAGATCCGGCATGGTTTGCATGGTTCAGGTATGGTGCAAAGGAGTTTCCCCTGGTTCTGATGCTCGCAAATGGGCTCAGCAATGCAATGCTGCCCGAATTCTCAACAAGGTCACAAATGAAAGAGTCGCTTGCAAAAATAAAAGCGAAATCAAGAAACCTGATGCATATTTGCTTTCCGGCGACCATGGTAATTATGCTTTTTGCCCGATGGTTGTATCCAAGGATGTTCACCCCGGAATTCCAAAAGAGTGCGGATGTATTTCTTATATATTCATTGCTTGTTATTCCCAGGCTCATTTTCCCTCAGACGGTGATAGTCGGCAGGAAGAAAACGCAGGTTACACTTATAGCTGCTGTCCTGGAGATCGCAGTTAATATCCCTCTCAGCCTTCTTATGATAAAATGGGGCTATAATATTGTCGGGGTCGCATTTGCTACCTTTATTGTTTATCTTATCGGAAAAATATTCCTTGCAGGGTATCTGTGGATAAAAATGAAAATAAAGCCAGCGGAATATATCCCTGTTAAGATCTACCTGATTTACTCATTTCTGCTTGGTTTACTATTTGTACTGATCGACCACAGGATAATCAATATACAATAAGGCCACAGGCGACTGGCGTCAGGCAACAGGCAGGAAAATATCAAAATCTACCTTACGCCTGACGCCCGATGCCTGACGCCTTTATTTTTAAATTCTGTTTATATTTGCTTTTCGACTTTTTAGCCATGCAGATTTTTGAAGTTAATACTCCGAGGGACAAAAAGGAATTCACTGACTTTCCAAAGCGGCTTTACAATGGAGATCCGAATTGGGTTTGCATGCTGGATTCAGAGCTTGAAACCACATTCGATCCAAAAAAAAACCATGCATTCAAACTGGGTGAGGCGAACCGCTGGATACTCAGGGATGAAAGCGGAAAAACAATTGGCAGGATTGCTGCTTTCTTCGACAAGGTAAGATCAGCTGTTTACAGGCAGCAAACAGGGGGTATAGGTTTTTTTGAGGTCATTGATAACAAAGAAGCTGCATTCGCCCTCTTCGATGCAGGTAAAAAATGGCTCGCCTCTCATGGAATGGAGGCTATGGATGGCCCGGTAAACTTTGGAGAAAACGACAGTAACTGGGGACTGCTTGTCGATGGGTTTATGCAGCAGGGTTATGGAATGCCCTATCATAAAAAGTACTACAGGGAATTCTTTGAAGGCTATGGCTTCAGGAATTATTATGAACAATATTCTTATCACAGGGAAGTTCACGGAAAGGATGGAAAAATAGTGGAATTCCCACCAAGAATAATGAAAATAGCTGACTGGCTGACAAAAAGACCGGGATATTCATTTCAGCACTTTCAATCTTCAAAAAAAAAGAAATTTGTAAAAGATTTTGTAGAGATTTATAATTCAGCCTGGGCTGTTTTTAAGGAGGATTTCACACCCCTTGCACCGGAAATTATTGATGAAACATTCCGGAAAGCTAAGGCTATTATAGATGAGGACATTATCTGGTTTGCTTATTACAATGACAAACCCATAGCTTTTTTTATACTTCTTCCTGACCTTAACCAGATCATTAAGCCTTTTAACGGCAAACTTAATTTCTGGAACATGATCCGCTTTATCTGGGCCAGAGTGACACACAAAATGACCAGAATGCGAGGAGTTGTGGGGGGAGTACATCCTGCCCATCAGAACAACGGTGTTGAGTCAGCTATATTCTATAAGCTTTATGAGGCTCTGAGATTCAAGCCCTGGTATAAAGAACTGGAACTTTCATGGGTGGGAGATTTCAATCCTAAAATGCAGGCAATATATGAAGCAATCGGGGCACACAAGGCTAAAACGCATATCACCTTCAGATATATGATTAACGATAAGCTGAAATTTACAAGATATAAGGATGAAATGGACCTAAAGAATAGTCCTGGTTCAGTATCTCAGAACGGGAAATAATAATTTTTAATACTGTTTTGTTTTTACAATAATGTTGATTAATTTTGCAAACCCTAATTACAGGTTATTATTTAATAATTAAGGAATAAAACATTATTGCAATGAAACAGGGAATACATCCGGGTAATTACAGGCTGGTAGTTTTTCAGGACATGTCGAATGGTACTTCATTCATGACAAAATCAACTGCCCCCTCAAAAGAGAATATAAAATGGGAAGATGGTAAAGAGTATCCCCTTATTAAGCTGGAGATCTCAAATACTTCTCATCCATTTTATACAGGAAAAATGAAACTTGTCGATACTGCAGGTAGGGTTGATAAATTTATGAACCGTTATAAGGACCGCGTTGTTAAGAAGAAATAATACTGAAAAGAAGAGACTGATCCCGGTAAGATAACCGGGATTTTTTTTACCCCTAAATTACCCCAATTGTCAAGAGACCATAAATTAAAGTACTTTATTAATGCCCTTTAGGTGGATGGGGGCAAGCCAATTTTTCTGGCACAATGATTGCTTATCTACCGTTCAGGCTCTTAGTGAAAAATATTGTGTAAATTTGACAGCTTTTGTATTAGTGATGGAAAGAAAATTCAGAAGACCTGTAAGAGAAGTATTGCTTCCCGACATGCTTGACGGAGACGGAGATATAGTCCCTATTATTGCTGATGGGGAGGATGGCGACCTTGAGGATATAGATGTTCCCGATTCAATACCTATACTTTCGCTCAGGAATACAGTCCTGTTCCCGGGAGTAGTTCTCCCAATATCAATTGGAAGGCCACGGTCGGTTCAGCTTATAAAGGACGCCTACCGTACCGATAAAATTGTCGGTACTGTAGCCCAGAAAGACCCTGATACAGAAAATCCTGCTTTTGAGGAACTTAATAATATTGGTACTATAGGCCAGATAGTTAAACTTCTTGAAATGCCTGATGGCTCAACTACTGCAATAATCCAGGGTCGAAAAAGAATGGTTCTGAATGAACTGATAACCGATAATCCCTATTTTATAGCCAGGGTAAGAACCATTCCTGAAATTAAGCCTGAATTTCCAAGCAAGGATTTTGATGCAATTGTTGGATCCCTTAAAGATCTGTCGCTCAAGATTATCAAGATCAATCCAAATATCAGTCCCGAAGCTTCATTTGCAGTCAAAAACATTGAGAACAATACATACCTTATAAATTTCATCTGCTCAAACACCGACATAAAGGTGCAGGACAAGCAAAAGCTTCTCGAGGTAAACAATCTGCGCGACAGGGGTTTTATGCTCCTCGAGTTTCTTGTTCAGGAGATTCAGGTTCTTGAGCTTAAAAACGAGCTTCAGTCAAAGGTTAA
Source organism: uncultured Bacteroidales bacterium (assembly GCA_963701745.1). Lineage (GTDB taxonomy): Bacteria > Bacteroidota > Bacteroidia > Bacteroidales > VadinHA17 > LD21. The sequence continues at coordinate 643,542 of CAVPBE010000001.1, forward strand.
AAATGACCTCGATCAGCAGCAGCGGGAATTCCTTCTTCACCAGCAGATGAAGACGATTCAGAATGAACTGGGAGGCAACCCTCTGGAGAAAGAGATTGAGGAGTACAGGATTAAGGGAGAAACAAAGAAATGGTCAGAGGAGGTTAAAAGTACCTTTGGAAAGGAACTTGAAAAGCTCAGCCGTCTAAATCCTGCCGCAGCAGAATATTCTGTTCAGGTCAACTATGTCCAGACTCTGCTGGATCTTCCCTGGGGTTTCTTTACCGAGGACAATCTTGATCTGAATAATGCAAGAAGGGTGCTTGATAATGACCATTTTGGACTTGATGAGGTTAAGGAAAGGATACTGGAACATCTGGCAGTTTTGAAGCTTAAAGGCGACCTTAAGTCACCTATTCTCTGCCTCTACGGGCCTCCGGGAGTGGGGAAAACCTCTCTAGGTAAATCCGTTGCCAAAGCCCTTAGCCGAAAATATGTCAGAATGTCACTCGGAGGACTGCATGATGAGGCAGAAATCAGGGGACACAGAAAGACCTATATCGGAGCTATGCCCGGTCGTATAATACAGAACCTCAAAAGAGCCGGATCATCAAACCCTGTTTTTATTCTTGATGAAATAGACAAGGTTGGGCAGGATTTCAGGGGCGATCCCTCGTCCGCACTTCTTGAAGTTCTTGATCCTGAACAAAACAGCACCTTCTTTGATAACTTCCTTGAAATGGAGTACGACCTTTCAAAGGTACTCTTCATTGCAACTGCAAACACACTTTCAACCGTAAGTCCTGCATTAAGGGACAGGATGGAGCTTATCGAAATAACAGGCTACCTTGTTGAAGAAAAACTTGAGATAGCCCGTCAGCATCTGCTTCCAAAGCAACTTGAAAATCATGGAGTAAAAGCTGATCAGCTTTCTATCGGAAAAAAAGTGATGGAAACACTTATCGACAAATATACAAGGGAATCGGGAGTCAGGGAACTTGACAAGAAACTTGCTAAGATTGTAAGGGTGACGGCTAAGAATATTGCATCAGAAACTGACTATGATCAGGAGCTTTCAGAAAAAGTCCTTACCGAAATCCTCGGCCCTCCAAAATTCATACGTGATATCTACGCTGGGAATGACCAGGCAGGAGTGGTTACAGGTCTTGCCTGGACTGCAGCCGGAGGGGAGATACTTTTTGTCGAAACCAGCCTGAGCAGGGGAACTGGTAAGCTTACACTAACAGGTAACCTTGGAGAGGTAATGAAGGAATCGGCGGTGATAGCTCTTGAATACCTTAAATCAAATGCTGAACTACTTGATCTTCCTGATAATTTCTCGGAGAAATGGAACATCCATATCCATGTTCCTGAAGGTGCAATACCAAAAGACGGTCCTTCGGCAGGGATAACAATGGCAGCATCAATTGCTTCGGCATTCACCCAGAGGAAGGTTAAAAAATACCTCGCAATGACCGGTGAGATTACCCTGAGAGGAAAAGTCCTCCCTGTTGGCGGGATCAAAGAGAAGATACTCGCTGCTAAAAGAGCCAAAATAAGGGAAATAATCGTATCGGAGGAGAACAGGAAAGATGTTGAAGATATTAAAGAGATATATATAAAAGGACTGAAGTTTTCCTTTGTGGATACAATTATGGAAGTGCTTGAACTTTCTCTTCTGAAGCAAAAGGTTAAGAATCCCAAAAATATTTCATTTGAATGAAAAAAATCGCTGTTTTTCCTGGCTCTTTTGATCCGTTTACTATCGGACATGAAGGAATTGTACTCAGAGCTCTTGGCCTTTTCGATGAAATCATAATAGCCGTTGGGGCAAATGCACTTAAGAAAAGCTATTATCCTCTCAGCGTAAGAAAGGAAATGATTAGCAAAGTCTTCCAGAATGAGCCAAGAATATCGGTTGACCATTACGAAGGACTTACTGTCGACTTCTGCAGGAAAAATGGTGCAAATTTCCTGCTGAGGGGATTAAGGACAGCGGCTGACTTTGAATTTGAAAGAGCTATTGCACAGGTTAACAGGGCAATGATACCTGAGGTTGAATCTGTATTCCTTTTGACGATACCGGAACACACACCGATAAACTCAACGATTGTCCGCGATATCATCAGAAGCGGTGGAGATGCATCACGGTTTGTTCCTTCAGCAATTAACCTGAAGAATTACAAAGGGGAAGATATTTAAAAGATATGTTACTTGTGGCTGGTTGCTAGTTGCTTGTTTATGAATTGCTTTAACCTGAAACCAATAGAAAGCAACCAGCAACTCAAATAGCTTGGGTCAGGTTCTCAGAATCGAGTTATTTATTAGATCCATCAGCGACAACCAGGCACTGCTCTTAATACTGCTTAATTCATCAGGCGAAAGCCATTCTACTTTTGTTATCCCTTCATCCATCTGCGGATCTGTTATCATCGGACCTTCATATTTCATCAGAAACCAGCTGGTTTTCTTCAGATATGAAATACCCTCCCAGCTATAGGTGTGGTAACTGGGCTGAAGGGATTTAATAAGCAAATGACCTGTGATTCCACACTCCTCATTCACTTCCCGCAATGCACAAGCTTCAGCGTCCTCACCGGGTTCAATATGACCTTTTGGAAGATCAAGCTTGCCCTTCTTTTCGATGAAGAGATATTTTCCTGATGCATGCTTTACAAGGCCGCCTGCTGCACCCACTTCAGTGAAATAAATCCTGAACATCTTCCAAATATGCCTGATATTGGGCCCGTAGATATTGATTGAGTGAATGGAACTCTCAGCCTGGAATTCCGTTATTAATTTATAAAGTTCGTTAGTAGCGTAAAACTTATGGAATAAGGAGTATTTTTGTAGCCGGTCAGGCTCTTCACTGATCATTATGAATCTATTTTCAAAATGAACTTTATACATCGCTGAATGGAAAATAGTGCTAAACAGATCGCCGAATTTCTACTACAAATTAAAGCAATTAAATTACAACCGTCAAATCCTTTTACATGGGCTTCCGGATGGAAATCACCTATTTATTGCGATAATCGAAAAACCCTTTCATTTCCTGTTGTCAGGGCATTTATCAGGGATTCGTTTACAGAGAAAATAAAATCCAGTTATCCCAATGCTGAGCTGATTGCAGGCGTTGCCACGGGTGCTATTGCACACGGGGTGCTTGTTGCCGAAAAGCTTGGGTTGCCATTTATATATGTAAGGTCGGAGGCTAAAGAGCATGGGCTGGGGAATCAGATTGAAGGATATTTTGAACCGGGCCAGAAAGTTGTTGTCATTGAGGATCTTATTTCCACAGGAGGCAGCAGCCTTGGTGCCGTCAGAGCTCTTAGGGAAGCAGGATGTGATCTTCTGGGCATGACAGCTATTTTTACATATGAATTTAAAAAGGCTGAAGATGGCTTTGCTGCTGCAAAATGCGAACTTCATACCCTCAGTAACTATACTGAACTTATATCGGCTGCCGTCGGATCGGGATATGTCAGCGAACAGGATGTTGAGGCTCTTAAACAGTGGAGAACGGATCCTTCAGCATGGGGAATTAATCGTTAAAGGTATGCCTGATATATCAGAATTTAAAAGCAGGACGGGAAAGCTGAACTGCACTCCGCCGGAAATATTTGATTTTGTTACGGATATCAGGAATTTCGGGCAATTTGTTCCGGAAGGCACTATTGATGATCTGCAGGTTGCCCCGGATTCATGCAGTTTTAATATTTCACCACTGGGTAAAGTCAACTTTAACCTTTCTGAGAAGAATCCTCATTATAAGGTCGTTTATAAAGGCACCGTACTGCAATCAAATGACTTCTCGCTGGTTGTTAATATAAAAGAATCCAGCCCCGGAAAGGTGGAAGTGAATCTGAATCTGTCAGCACACCTGAATCCTATTCTCAAAATGATGGCAGCGAAACCCATCGACTATTTTCTCGAAAAACTGATCAATGAGATGGAGAAGTTCAAAGGGTGGCGGACTGGGAAATAGATTAATTCACTGTTTGATTTATTGCTCAAAATAATCTAATAAATCCAATTAGACTCCTTATTCCGTTATGTGTGATTTGTCTTAAGAAAACCTGCATAAGTGATGGAGATTCCACATCCCGGGTCCTTGGGGTTTGGAATTACATGTCTTTAGAAATCCAATATAAGTGAGGGAGATTCCTCACTTCGTTCGGAATGACAATCATAGTTGAAGACAATAGGGGAGAATTGCAGGAGATTCGCATTGCGAATCTCCTGCAATTCTCCCTGTTCCATAAAAAGAATCTTGTCATTCCGAGCTTCAGCGAGGAATCTCATTCCAAAAAAACAATCAAGTCCTTCAAGAATTCAGCGAGGAATCTCATTCCCTAAGCACCAATCTAATATTATCATTCGACAGCGAGAAACTATTACCCTAAGTACAAATCGTATCATTCCTGGCTCTCCGAGGGATCCCATAGCATCTCTGTTACACAGCAAATTCAATTTCCTTAAATGCGAATTCCCTGATATTCCCGGCTTTTTCCTCAATTTTCAGACAGCCTGAATCATTGACCGACACAATCCTTCCGTCAAAAATTCCTGTTAAGGATTTGAATCTGCGCCATCTGTTTAACTGGTAAAGAGATTTGATATATTCGTCCCTCAATAGTTCCCATCTTCCGGAAATAACCTGTTTGTAACGAAGGTCAAGGAATCCGGCAAGCTGTTTCAGGCAAAAACAGAGATCATGCTCCTTCCCGGTTATAAGTCTGAGTGAGACTGGATTCGGGAGATCATCAGGAAATTCTTTCTGATTAATATTCAGTCCGATGCCGGCTATCGAATTGACTATCGAATTTGAGATTATCGAATTCTCAATCAGGATACCTGCTATTTTGTCATCCCCTGTATAAATATCATTGGGCCATTTGATTTTACAGTCAGGAACAAGGGTTGTTAAGAAATCGCAAATACCAAGTGAAACGAAAATGGAAACGATGAACTGGTCGACAGGCTGGACCATGACGGGATATAATACTATACTGAATAACAGATTTTTACCCTCTTCACTTACCCATATGTTACCTTTTTGCCCTTTGCCGGCTGTCTGATAATCTGTATAAATAATTGTACCCTCGGGAACAGAATCAGAATTTAGCAGACCGGAAGCATAGGTATTGGTTGAATCAGTCTTTTTGCAGTAGATAAACTGGGATCCGATTATCATCAACAGGAAGTATTATTTGCCATATGTCAAAATTACCGTTATTTCAGAGGATTAAGAGGGTGGCACTGAAATTGTAATTAGAGATTGACAATGACAAAAATAAAGATAAAAGTTCGTACTTTTGCATTTTGATTATATACAGAAAATTGTTTGATGAAAAAAAAACAGGATGGAACTGATTTACTCCTGGGAGCTATATTAAAAGGCTTATTTGAGAAGAAGGGAAATGATGTTCTTAAAATTGATCTAAGGAATCTTGAAAACAGAATAACCGATTTTTTTATTATATGCCATGGATCTTCCGTTAACCAGGTTGATTCTCTCTGCGATTCTGTAGAAGATATAGTCAGAAAAGAGGCTGGAGAAAGCCCACTGCATGTCGAGGGCCTCGAAAACTGTTTCTGGGTCCTTCTCGATTACGGGAATGTCGTCGTTCATGTTTTTCTTGAGGAATACAGGCATTTTTACAGCCTTGAATCCCTATGGGCTGATGCCTCGATGGAAGCGATTAAAGATAACTTAAGTTAAGGAATTATTTATGGCCGAAAACGATAACAACAATAAAAACAAGGGACCCCAGAAACCTTCTGATAAAAGCCTGAAGCCGAAATTCAATTCAAACTGGATTTTTGCCATACTTATTGTCTCTTTTCTTGCCATTAACCTGTTTTATGGCGGGAGCAAGACAATACCCAAAGTTCAGATACCCGAAATCAAGAAGATGATCACAAACCGTGACATTGAAAGGATAGTGGTTATCAATAAAGAGTTTGCTGAAATATATCTCAAGAAAGAGGCGATTGAATCAGGAAGATATACTGACCTTCCTAAAAACAATAACAGCAAAATGGGATTCGGGGCCCCCAAAGCAAATTACACACATAATATCGGGGATGTTGCCGCATTTCAGACCTTTCTTCTTGAAGAACAAAAAAAAGCTGGCTATGAGGATACCGATTTAATCTATACCGAGACCGATACACGTCCTAACTACATAGGCCAGATCCTGGGATGGACATTACCTTTCATAATATTTATTTTTTTCTGGATATTCATGATGAGAAGGATGTCAGGCGGTGCAGGTGGCGGCGCCGGAGGTATATTCAGCGTTGGGAAATCGAAAGCCCAGATCTTTGACAAGGAATCCAATGTGAAGTTAAATTTCAATGATGTTGCCGGACTGGAGGAAGCGAAGACTGAAGTTATGGAGATCGTTGATTTTCTGAAAAATCCCAAGAAATATACCCAGCTCGGCGGTAAGATTCCAAAAGGAGCTCTGCTGATAGGACCTCCTGGCACTGGAAAAACACTCCTTGCCAAAGCCGTGGCAGGTGAAGCCAATGTCCCTTTCTTTTCGATTTCAGGTTCCGATTTCGTGGAGATGTTTGTAGGTGTGGGTGCCTCGAGGGTAAGGGATCTTTTCAAACAGGCCAAGGAAAAGGCTCCCTGTATTGTATTTATTGATGAAATTGACGCGGTTGGACGGGCCAGGGGAAAGAATGTCAATTTCGGATCAAATGATGAAAGGGAAAACACCCTGAATCAGCTTCTTACCGAAATGGATGGTTTCGGGACAAACATGGGAGTAATTATTCTTGCCGCTACGAACAGGGCAGATATTCTCGACAGGGCACTGCTAAGAGCCGGGAGATTTGACCGTCAGATACATGTTGAGCTTCCTGATATTGTTGAAAGAGAAGCAATTTTTAAAGTACACCTGCGACCAATAAAACTCGAGAAGGGCTTTGAAATAACATTTCTTGCCAAGCAAACACCCGGCTTCTCAGGTGCCGATATCGCGAATGTATGTAATGAATCAGCACTTATAGCCGCAAGGAAAAACAAAACTGTTGTTGAAAAGCAGGACTTTCTTGATGCAATTGATAGAATTGTAGGCGGACTTGAACGAAAAAGCAAGATCATCTCAATGGTTGAAAAGAAAACCATTGCCTATCACGAAGCAGGCCATGCTACAGTGAGCTGGCTTCTTGAATATGCGAGCCCATTGCTTAAGGTCACAATAATTCCCCGTGGGAGAGCCCTGGGTGCGGCATGGTATCTACCTGAGGAAAGGCAAATTACTACTCGGGAACAACTTCTTGATGAGATGGCCTACGCACTTGGAGGAAGAGCATCGGAACAGATTGTATTTGGCAAGATTTCCACCGGAGCCCTTAGTGATCTTGAGAAGATTACCAAGCAAGCTTATGCAATGGTTTCATTTTTCGGGATGAGTGATAAAGTGGGGAATATTAGTTTCTATGACTCTTCGGGCCAGTCTGACTATGGATTCACAAAACCTTATAGCGAGAAAACTGCAGAGCTGATCGACCAGGAGGTAAAGCAGATTATTGAGGAATCGTATGTGCGTGCCCAGGAAGTCCTGAAGAATAATATGAAAGGACTTACAGAGCTTGCTGAATTGCTTCTTGAAAAGGAGGTTATCTTCAGCGAAGATCTCGAAAGGATCTTTGGCAAAAGAAAAGCAGATATTCTGAAAGAACAAAGAGAATCCGCAGTGAAAAGTGAAATGGCTTTGAAATCAGGCAATGAGATTGTTGCCGAAATAGGTCCGGTGATTACTCAAATAAAGGAATCCGTGACAGATACCGGAAAAGAAAAAAAAGATTCCGGGAAAGAGAAGATAGCTTCCGAAAAATCTGCTAAGAAGGTTAAGGGAGAAAAGACAAAAAGCAAAAAATAGCTGTTTTGGGCAATTTTTACACGAGGACACTAACTGCTGTATGGATAGTGATTTTTATCCTGGGAGGCTTCTGGCTGCACCCGGTCTCATTCTTTATTACAGGGCTGGTGCTTCTTGCAGGAGCTCAGTATGAGTATTACCAGTTGATAAAAAACACCGGGATCCGTCCGCAGATGATAACAGGAATAATAGCCGGCTGTTCACTTTATATTGTCTCCACACTTGTCGCAGCCGGTTTAGTTGATAAGAGGTTTTTCCTGATCCTTATACCCCTGGCGATGATTATCATGATTGCCGAGCTTTACCGAAAGCAGGAAAGACCCTTCGATTCGCTTGCTCAAACATTTTTCGCACTTTTTTATATTGCAGTGCCCTTCTCCCTTTTCCCGTTCTCAGCCTTTTCAAGAACAGGTTTCAGCTCATTGCTGCCTCATGCGGATATTAATTTTTCACCCGGTATTGTTGTCGGTTTTATTCTGCTTTTATGGGCAAATGATACCGGAGCTTATATTACAGGCATAACATTAGGAAAGCATAAACTGATGGAACGAATATCTCCAAAAAAATCGTGGGAAGGATTTTTTGGAGGGATGATAATAGCTGTACTGGTTGCATGGCTGTTGTCAGGCTGGCTGGGTGCAGTGAATACTGCAGGGTGGATTATCATTTCATTGATAATTTCAATTACAGGTACATTCGGGGATCTCATTGAATCCATGCTAAAACGGAGCAGTGACGTTAAGGACTCCGGATCAATTCTGCCAGGGCATGGAGGATTTCTGGATCGTTTTGACAGTGCCATAATTTCATTTCCCGCTGTTTATCTATTTATTTCACTTTTTGGATGATTGATAAGTCTTAATTAGTTTTGCGCAAATTTTCTTAGAATGGCAATTCATAAGGAAGGATATAAAATTCTTGCTGGCGGATTTATAATTTTGCTCATCATTAACATTATAGCAGGAATTATATGGTCAGATAATCAATTACTAAAGTGGATTTTCCTTTTGTCATCTGTTTTGCTTTATATTTTCATACTTTTCTTTTTCCGTCTTCCGACACGATACCTTGAACCTGATCCTGAGCTGATCTATGCTCCTGCTGACGGGAAGGTGGTTGTGATTGAAGAAACCTTTGAAAATGAATATTTTAAGGACACGCGCCTTCAGATTTCGATATTTATGTCGCCTTTAAATATGCATAGCAACAAATACCCTGTTTCGGGCCGTGTTAAATATGTAAATTATCATTCAGGAAATTATATGGTTGCCTGGCATCCGAAATCTTCCGAATTGAATGAAAGGAGCACAATTGTAATTGAGACTGAAAAAGGAACTGAGATTCTTGTACGCCAGATCGCGGGTGCGGTCGCCAGGCGTATTGTCACATATGCTAAAGAAGGACAGTCGGTTACCCAGGGTGATGAGCTGGGATTCATAAAGTTCGGATCAAGAGTCGATGTATTCCTGCCGCTGGGGACTGAGGTTGAAGTGCCGATACTTCAGCAGGTTAAAGCCAACAAAAGCATTATAGCTAAAATATGAAATTTATTTTCCATGAACAGGATTGATGATAGTGTTATTGATATTACAACTGATATAATGTGGATCGGGATACTCGATTATGATATCAGAACCTTTGATATTGTAATGACCACTGAATTCGGAACAACGTACAACTCATTTTTCATTAATGCAGGTAAAAAAGCTGTTGTTGAGGTAGCCAAGGAAAAATTCTTCGATGTTTATCTTAAGAAATTGCAGTCGGTAACTGAGCCACAGGAATTGAAGTACATTATCCTGGATCATACCGAACCTGACCATTCAGGAAGCCTCAGCCGGCTTCTTGAGCTCGCACCTGATGCAACTGTTGTGGGAAGCGGAAACGCTATAAGATATCTTGAGGATATCATGAATAAGCCATTCAGATCGCTTATTGTTAAGGATGGTGACTCACTTGACCTTGGGAATAAGACATTACGGTTTATCTCAGCACCCAACCTGCACTGGCCTGATTCAATCTATACTTATCTTGTGGAGGACAAGATCTTGTTTACATGCGATTCATTCGGGGCTCATTATTGCGACCCGGACATTTTCAACAACATGAGTGCTGAGTATCTGGAGGCTTTCAAGTACTATTTTGATGTTATTTTGAAGCCATACAGCCGGTTTATGATCAAGGCGATTGAAAAAATAAAACCGCTTAAGATTGATGTCATCTGCCCGGGGCATGGACCTGTTCATCGCGAAAATCTCCGGGAAATGATTTCCCTGGCGGAAAAATATTCGAATGAATATCTTGAACTTGTTTCCGGAGGAGAGGTAAAAAGAGTGCTTATCGCATATGTATCAGCTTATGGCTATACGAAACAGGCGGCGGAATATATTGCACAGGGAATCGGTGAAACGGGCGATTTTAAAATTGACATAACTGATATAGAGAACATTTCTGAGGTCGACCTTGATTTGAAACTGGCTTCATCGGATGCAATTCTTGCAGGCTCGCCCACTATTAACCAGAATACCCTTCTGCCGGTCTATAAACTTTTTTCGTTGATAAATCCAATTCGCGACAAAGGAAAGCTTGCCGGAGCCTTCGGATCATACGGCTGGAGCGGAGAAGCACCGAAAATAATTCTTGAAAGCTTCAGGAATCTTAAATTTAGGGTCTTTGAAGATGCAGCATCATTTAAATTCTTACCGGGAGCCGCGAAGAGAGATATTTTGATTGAGTTTGGGAAGAAGTTTGCACAAAGGATACTTGAGAATTGTGAATAAAAAAGGGCTTTTTGAAAGCCCTTTTTTATTATGAAATCTTAACCTGACGTAAAATCTTATTCTTTTCTTCTTCAAACTTGGGAAGCGAGATATTAAGAATTCCGTCCTTGTAGTTGGCTTCAATCTTTTCCCTGTTTACATTTTCAGGGATCTGAAAACTTCTGCAGAAAGATGAATAACTGAATTCTTTTCTTTTATACCCATCCCTGTTTTCTTCCATTTCATTTTTTGTTTCAGAAGAGACAGTAAGTACATCTTCATTAATGTCGATCTTCAGATCTTTCTTGTCAATACCCGGTACTGCAAGATCGAGCATGAATTTCTTTTCATCTTCCCTGATATTAACTGCCGGCATTGAACTGGCTTTGTTTGACATTACAGGGAAAAAATCGTCATCAAAAATACTACCCATATAAAATGGTCTGAAATTTCTTTTTGCAATTGTTGGTAACATAGCTTTGTCCTCCACTATTTTAAGTTATACATTTTCATTTATATCCACTGAATTTCAATTTCTGTTCCAAAATCGAAATGCCGCCATAATGTCATGAGATATTAAACAATCACAGACAAAATGACAGCAGGTCGTTTGGTGAATTTTTAGGGAATTCCGAAATTTCTGATTAGGTTTGTATATAGAAAACCTATCTGATGAAAACCACGCTAAAGAACATTTTGATCTTTTTCGGTATTTTGCTCTTTCTGGCTCTATTGTGGTATTTCAGAAACATTGTAGTTTATATTATGGTCTCAGGTGTCCTTTCGATAATGGGCAGGCCCCTGGTTGATCTCTTCTGCCGTATCAGGATCTGGAAATGGCATTTTCCGCGTGTCATAAGCGCATTATTTACCCTGCTTATAATATGGGGGATAATAATAATGTTCTTTGTGATTTTCGTACCACTTGTAACCAAACAGATTAATTATTTTTCGACAATTGACAGTGGAAAAATAGTTCAGATTGTAGAGGGTCCTGTCAATAAAATTGAATCAATTTTAAACAACCTGAATCCACATATTTCAGATCAGCTGGCTCTCAGGGAATATATTTCTTCCAAGATTTCAGGTATCCTGAACATTGAGATGATAAAGAATTTTCTAGGTTCTCTTGTTGGGCTACTCGGGAATGTTGTTGTAGCGGTATTTTCAATAACATTCATAACTTTCTTTTTCCTCAAGGATCAGCATTTATTTTATGAATCTATTCTGATGTGGATCCCCGACAAGTATGTCGAAAATGTTACAAGAGCTCTCAATTCAATTAAAAAACTTCTTACACGCTACCTGATAGGAATTGTAATCCAGAGCACATGCATAATGATACTGATCGATATAGGGATGACAATTGTCGGTATTGATTTCCAGCAGGCTCTTGTAATGGGGCTGATCCTGGGCATTCTTAATGTAATTCCTTATGTGGGGCCCTGGCTTGGCTTGTTAATAGCAATAATAATGGGGGTTGCATCGCATATAAATCAGGATTTTTCGACTGTTGTTGTTCCTCTCATTTATTATATGATAATAGTGGAGGCAATTACGCATACTATAGATAATGTGGTTTTTCAGCCTGTAATTTTTTCCAACAGTGTAAAAGCTCATCCACTTGAGATATTTGTTGTGGTGCTTGCATCAGGATTTGCTGCCGGGATTCCGGGTATGCTGCTTGGTATTCCTGCATACACTGCACTTCGGGTGTTTGCCAGGGAGTTCTTTTACGGTTTCAAGGCGGTTCAGAAAATAACCTCCAGCTTATCAGACGATAATCAGGAAGTTGAAAAGCATGTATCTCTATTGGATGATAAAGAATGAAACAGCTTTCTTCAGCGGTTAGCAGTGTGTTTCGTTTTTACCGAGATGGTTTCAGAGGCATGTCATGGTGGGGAAGGCGTGTATGGGTAATTATCCTGATCAAGCTTTTTGTGATCTTCTTAATCCTGAAAATCTTCTTTTTTCAGGATTTCCTTTCGAAAAGATTCAGCTCTGATGAGAAAAAAAGTGAATATGTATTGGATCAATTAATAAATTCAAAATAAGAAAATGTTTGAGAGCGTCGATTTTACACTTATTGACTGGTCAAGGGCCCAGTTTGCCCTGACAGCAATATACCACTGGCTTTTTGTTCCTCTTACTCTTGGCCTCTCCTTTATTATTGCAATAATGGAGTCAATATATGTAAAGACAGGCAATGAAGAATGGAAGCGAATTACAAGATTCTGGATGACACTTTTCGGGATCAATTTTGCTATTGGTGTGGCAACCGGAATTATCCTTGAATTTGAATTTGGAACCAACTGGTCAAATTATTCCTGGTTTGTCGGAGATATTTTCGGTGCACCCCTGGCTATAGAAGGTATCCTTGCGTTTTTTCTTGAATCGACTTTTGTCGCGGTAATGTTTTTCGGGTGGAATAAAGTCAGCAAGAAATTCCACCTCATATCGACATGGCTGGTGGCTGTCGGAGCCAACCTTTCGGCTTTATGGATCCTTGTCGCCAACGCCTGGATGCAAAACCCTGTGGGCATGGTCTTTAACCCGGATACAGCAAGGAATGAAATGGTGAGCTTCTGGGATGTACTATTCAATGAGGTGGCTGTCAGTAAATTCCTCCACACAATTTCATCGGGATTCCTGCTAGCCTCAATGTTTGTACTGGGGATAAGCGCCTGGTATCTATTGCAGAAACGTGAAAATATCCTGGCAAAGAGGAGTATTCTTATTGCCGGGATTTTCGGCCTTTTATCATCTTTGCTGGTTGCATATACCGGCGACAGCTCAGCAAGGACATTATCAGATACCCAACCAGTGAAGTTTGCTGCTTTTGAAGCCCTTTACGAAGGCAAACAAAATGCAGGTCTGGTTGCGATAGGCATTCTGAAAAGATCTGACAGGAAAATAGGAGAGAAGGAGGTCAACGATTTTGCATTCAAGATTGAGATCCCGGGATTACTTTCGGTAATGACCAAAGGCGATAATAATGCATTTGTTCCTGGAATGTATGATCTGCTAAACGGGGATTCCTCAAGGGGGATTTTATCAGTCGCTGAAAAGATTGAACGGGGGAAAAAAGCACGGGACCTCCTTGTTGAATTCAAGGCAGCAAAGAAGAATAACGACACTCAAAAGGCAGAGGGAATTTCCGGAATGTTCCGCGATAAAAAATTCATCGATAATTATTTCAGGTATTTCGGGTACGCATTTCTGGAAAAGCCCGAAGACGTTATTCCAGGAGTAAAAACGTCATTTTACTCTTTTCACATTATGGTGATGCTCGGGTTTTATTTTATCCTGGTTTTTTCTATGGCCCTCTACTTCCTTTATAGTGGAACCATCCTGAAGAATAAATGGTTCCTCTGGATTGCCCTTTGTTCCATACTGCTACCTTATGTTGCTGGTGAACTGGGCTGGGTGCTTGCGGAAATGGGTCGTCAGCCATGGATTATTCAGGATCTGATGCCGGTTTCCGCAGCTGTCTCAAACATCAGCCCGGGATCCGTTATGACCACCTTTGCTCTTTTTGCAATTCTTTTTACGGTTTTGCTTATTGCTGAAATATCAATTATGATCCGGCAGATAAAAATTGGCCCCAAACATTAGGAGGATAAAACATGACAACTATGATATCACATATTTTCCTGCAGCATTACTGGTGGATCATCATATCCCTGCTGGCAAGCTTGCTTGTGTTCCTTATGTTTGTTCAGGGCGGACAATCAATGATCTTTTCCCTTCCAAAGAATAATCTGCAGAAGACAATGATAGTCAACGCTATGGGAAGGAAATGGGAATTCACTTTTACAACACTCGTCACTTTCGGAGGTGCTTTTTTTGCATCATTTCCACTATTCTATTCTGCCAGCTTCGGAGGGGCATACTGGGTATGGATTGCAATCCTGTTCAGCTTTATTATCCAGGCCATTGCTTATGAATACAGGTCAAAACCAGCTAATGTCCTTGGCCAAAAAACCTTTGACGTTTTTCTGTTCCTGAACGGATCTCTCGGACCTTTCCTCATTGGTGTTGCTGTTGCCACTTTCTTTACAGGCGCTCAATTCAGCCTCAATGAAATGAACCAGGTAAAGTGGGCAACACCATGGCACGGACTTGAGGCTCTCCTGAACGGCAGAAATCTTGCTCTGGGTCTTGCAGTGCTGTTCCTTGCAAGGACCAACGGATTACTTTATCTGATAAATTCAGTAGATGACAGAGAGCTGGTTGAACGGTCAGCCAGTAAACTGCTTATGAATTCTATTGCTTTCCTTGTGTTTTTCCTTTTCTTCGTCATAACACTGCTTGTCTCACAGGGATTTGCTTACGACCAGGAGACCGGGGCTGTAAGTATGGAAAATTTTAAATATCTGAATAACCTGCTTCAGATGCCCATTGTGCTGATAATCTTTATGGCAGGTGTGATTGGTGTTCTGTATGGCATTGGTATAACGATTTTCAAAGGTAACCGGACAGGAATCTGGTACACAGGATCCGGAACAGTGCTGGCGGTTTTTGCCCTTTTCCTGGTGGCAGGTTTCAACGGAACGGCTTTTTACCCGTCATCGTTTGATCTTAATAGTTCACTGACGATCAGCAAAGCCTCTTCCAGCCTGTTTACACTAAAGACAATGATGTTTGTATCTTTCATCGTTCCCCTGGTTTTTGGATATATCTGGTACGCCTGGAAATCGATAAACAATAAAAGAATTACAGAAGAAGAAATGAAAACGGAAGGGCATATTTACTAAAGGCAACAGGCGACTGATATTTCTAATCTGCCTGATGCCTGATGCCTGACGCCTGACGCCTGAATATATATCAATAAAATAATATTATAATGTACATTACCGGAATACTGCAATACCTTATCTGGCCGGCTTTTATTATAGTCAGCTGGTTCATTATTAAAGCGGGTTTGGATTATTACGAAAAGAAGTTTCCTCCTGAGGAAAGGGAAAACTGAACCTTGTGAGGATTTAGGTAACCACCTCCCTCCCTGACTTACCGTCAGGGAGTACTCCTCCTTTTAAAAGGATGAGAAAGATATTGTATCGTATGTCAATGCTTTCCCCTCCTTGCCAAGGAGGGGTGTCGTCAGTCAGCTGACGGATGACGGGGTGGTTAAATATACTTTAAGTTTTTCCCTGTTTGCCTGATGCATATAAAGCTCCACTATGGTGAGAAGAAGGTTTAATCAGCGAAACAATAATATAGATTGGTATTATCAGAGGTGCTGCTGCAAGTCCTAAGATAATGAACGAAATCAGGACAAGCCCGATCAGAATGAACCTTCCTTCGTTTCCTCTGAAATTTGCGTTTTTGAATTTAAGAGATAGTAACGGAATCCTTGTTACCATGAGAATGGATAGAATAACCGAATAAATTAGCAAAGCAGTCGTCGACCCAGTTAATGACTCAAGTAATGGCACCGAAGAATAATTTTTTGCTAAAACAACAGAAATCACGGCTATTGCATTTGCCGGGGTAGGCAAACCCTTAAAAGAGGTGGTCTGGGTTGTGTCGATGTTGAATTTTGCCAGACGCAACGCGGCACAAACCGGCATTAATACAGTGATATACAATATTATACTGGTACTTACGGAATCGGGACCGGACAAATTTCCGGGAGAAGCGACCAGCAATTTATAAATTATAAGTCCCGGTGCAACACCAAAGCTTACAACATCAGCTAGACTGTCAAGTTCCTTCCCGGTCTCCGAAAAAGCTTTCAGTAACCTGGCTGTAAAACCATCAAGAAAATCAAATACCATTGCTGCTAAAATCAGCCAGGAAGCGGTTGTCAGGTCCCCGTTCATTGCAAAAATAATTGCTATGAACCCGGCAGCCAGGTTAAGGGATGTAATGAAATTTGGAATGTGTTTCATGGCTGTCACAATAGGCCAGGTGGTTAAGGAAAGCAAATTTAGGATAAATTTCAGATGATCAGGAGAAATTATTAGATTTGCAGCAATTAATTCTGTCTGGATGATCAATTTCAAGAGCATAAGGATTGCCGTAGATTTTGATGGCACCATTGTTGAGCATGAGTATCCCGGGATCGGTAAAGAAAAGCTCTTTGCATTCCAGACTCTCAAGGAGCTTGAAAAGCTCGGCGCAAGACTTATTCTTTGGACGTTCAGATCGGGACCTGAACTTGATGAAGCGGTGGAATTTTGCAGAAAGAATGGTATCGAGTTTTATGCTGTCAATAAAAACTACCCTGAAGAGGTTTTTGATGATACAATAAGCAGGAAGATCGATGCTGATATTTTCATCGACGACAAGAATATCGGAGGATTTCCGGGCTGGAGCGAAATATGGCAGATGCTTGTTCCTTTCGATCTTCACCAGCAGGAGATGGAACGGCAAATTGCCAATGCCCGAAAAAACAGCCTTAGACGATTGTTCGGGAAAAGAGATAAACAAAATGAAAACTGATTATAACAAGTATTTTTTTTTAATTCCTTTTTTTCTGCTGGTTTCATGGATTCTTTCATGTTCCAGCCGTGCAGGTAGTACTTCGAAATCACGAAACGAATCGCCTGATATAAACAATCCCAATTACAATACTGAACTGGTGAAAATGGTTTCACCTGCAGAAAATGCTGAATACAAGCTTAAGGATCAGATAAAGGTATCCCTCATTCCGTCTAGCGATGAGCAGCTGATTGATTCGGTAAAAGTTTTTTTTGACGGAAAGATAGTGGCTCGGCTGACAGCTGCGCCATGGGAATGTCCGGTGGGTTCTTCATTTACTTGCCTGACAGGCAGGAAATCAGTTAAAGCAGTTGCTTACACAAAGGAGAAGAGCCAGTCGGTGACGCGATTCGTAATTGTCTATTCTGATGTTGTTCCGAAAAGATCCAGCTACAAGGTTGTTAACACCTATCCACACGATAAGGAAGCATTCACCCAGGGACTTTTTTATGATAACGGGATATTGTACGAGGGCACAGGCCAGGAGACCGGATCGAGCCTAAGGGAGGTTGAGCTTGAAACCGGTAAAGTCCTCAGACAGCATAATCTCGATCCTTCCCTTTTTGGCGAGGGTATAACACTGTATAAAGACAGGATCTACCAGGTTACGTGGAGGAACAAGGTAGGATTCATATATAACAGATCCGACTTCCGGGTGCTGAATAAGATCTTTATACAGACGGAGGGTTGGGGCCTGACCACCATGAATGACAGGATCATAATGAGCGATGGTACAAATGTTCTCTATTTCCATGAGCCCGAAATGTTTGATGCTGCTTCGAGGATTGAAGTTTATGATAATGAGAAAAAGGTCGATCAGCTTAATGAGCTTGAGTATATTGACGGCGAAATATGGGCTAACATATGGCAGACAGATATTATTGCAAGGATTGATCCACTGAGTGGCAAAGTAAACTCATATGTTGACATGTCGCCATTATACCCCGAAGCAAAAAGAAGAGAGGTTAGCGCTGATGTTCTTAATGGCATTGCCTGGGATGTCCGGGGCCGGCGTATCTTTGTCACCGGAAAAAGGTGGCCTAAGCTCTATGAAATAAAGATCACGGATTAAGCTTTTTTCCGTAATTTATATTAACAGTTGCAGTTATTATACTTTATTCTCCCAGCTGTTTCCCGGGCCTAAAGGAAGCTAATTTTATCGTTGCAGGCTCAGGCTGCAAAAACTTCTGTGGCTGATCATCTTAATTCATATTATGTTAATAACATGTTGAAAAGGACGACAGAAATGTTTACAATTACATTATTGCCTGTCCAAGGCTGAAAATTCTTAAATCGTAAATTTGAAGCTCAAATTAAAAACAGGATTTCAAATATAAATCACATGGGAAGGATCATAGCTATTGCGAATCAGAAGGGAGGGGTCGGAAAAACAACTACGGCTATAAATCTAGCTGCAAGCCTGGCAGCTCTTGAAAAGAAGGTGATAATAATCGATGCTGACCCCCAGGCAAATTCGACATCCGGAATAGGCATTGATTCCCGTCAGATAAGATGCACTGTTTACGATTGCCTTATTGACGGGAGGGAACCTTTAGATGCAATTCATGAAACAGGCGTGGAAAATCTCTCAGTAATGCCTTCCAATATTGATCTGGTAGGAGCGGAAATTGAAATGCTTGACAGGCCTGAAAGGGAAAAGATCATGAAGGGAATCCTTAGTAAAATTGCCGGCAATTTTGATTATGTTATTATTGACTGTTCACCATCGCTTGGTCTGCTTACTGTAAATGCACTTACGGCTGCCAATTCGGTAATTATTCCTGTTCAATGTGAATACTTTGCCCTTGAAGGTCTTGGAAAACTGCTGAACACAATCAAGATAATCCAGAATAATCTTAATCCCGACCTTGAAATTGAGGGATTCCTTCTAACAATGTATGATTCGAGACTGAGACTTTCGAACCAGGTTGCAGAGGAGGTGAACAAGCACTTCCAGCAGATGGTGTTCAAGACAATAATTCAAAGGAACGTAAAGCTTTCTGAAGCTCCAAGTTTCGGGCAGCCGGCAATACTTTATGATGCCGATTCAAGGGGAACTGTCAATTACCTTAATCTTGCCAAAGAACTTATCGAAAAGCATGATCCCGACGGAAAATAATCTGTAAACAGAAATGATCATGACAAAGAAAAATGCATTAGGAAGGGGGCTAGGAGCTTTGATCGATGGCGTTGAGAAAGAGCTTCTTGAGAAAAAAGTCGAACCCAATATGGATATCTCACTTGATTCAATTGATGGAAATCCATTTCAGCCAAGAACCCATTTTGATGAACAGGCTCTTGAAGAATTGGCTGGGTCCATAAGGAAGGTTGGTATTGTTCAGCCCCTTACAGTAAGGGAGACCGGTAACGGAAGATACCAGCTTATCGCAGGTGAAAGACGCTTCAGAGCTGCCCGCATGGCAGGACTTACTCATGTGCCGGCTTACATAAGAACTGCCGATGATCAGGCAATGCTGGAACTGGCGCTTGTTGAGAATATCCAACGCGAGGATCTGGATGCAATTGAAGTGGCGATCAGCTTCCAGAGGCTTATCGAAGAGGTCAGCCTTACCCAGGAACAGCTGAGCGAAAGGGTCGGAAAACAACGTTCGACAATTGCCAATTATCTCCGTCTTCTCAGGTTACCAGCCGAAATTCAGCTTGGCATAAGAAATAAACATATCATGATGGGTCATGCCCGTACACTTGTCAATATCGAAAATCCGAAGACACAAATGGATGTTTATTACCGCATTGTCGATGGTGACCTCTCAGTCAGACAGGTGGAGGAACTTGTAAGAATTCTCCAGACTGAAAAGATAAAGGATCCGGCAAAGCGTGAAAGAAAAAAGAAGTTGAATGATGACTTTATTCAGCTTTCAGAACATTTGAACCGCATATTTTCAACCAGGGTCAACTTCAGGATAAATGAACAGGGAAAAGGGAAAATAGTCATCCCGTTTGAGAATCCCGAAGAGATGGAACGCATTTTGGGACTCTTTGACCGCCTTAACTACTGAAAATAATTATATTTGTTGCGCCGGTCCTGCTTCAATTGGGATAAAATCCGGATTATATTGAGTTTGAGAACAGTTAAGGTAATAAAAATTATTCTTATTACGTTAGTTTTTTGTCTGTCGGTTAAGTTGACCGCACAGGACACGATTTCTGTTACCGGCCCGGTAAGACGTGCTTTCAAACCTGAACCATTAAAAGCAACAATGCTGGCGGTGGCCTTTCCGGGTCTGGGACAGATTTATAACAGGAAATACTTGAAGTTGCCCTTTGTTTACGCAGGTTTTGGAGCCCTGGCGTATAGCGTGAGATTCAATACTACAAAATATAATGAAATGATGAAAGGTTATCAGGACTTTACAGATGCAATTCCTGAAACAGCGAGTTACCTGACTTTAGATGGACTTAAGGACCAGGACCCCAAGACTTACGATCCGGTTCTCTATCCTGATTCATATGTCCCTTCAAATAAATCATGGGTTGAGGACAATCTTATTAAAGCCATAGATTATTATAAAAAATACCGCGATCTTACTTACATCGGGATTGCAGCCTGGTACCTGATAACTATTCTTGATGCTAATGTTGATGCAAGCCTTGCGAATTTTGATGTAACTGATAAACTTGATATTGAAGTCACCCCGCTACAGTTACCCGTACCCGGAGTTATGGGGGCAGGATTGAATATAAGCCTTATTTTTACGTTTTAAATGAATATTTAAATAATGAAATTAAAAACACTTCTGATAACACTTTTTCTTGCAGTTCTGATTACCGATGCATCTGCTGTTAATGATACAATAATCCTGAACTCAGAAATTTACTCCGAAAAGATTTCTGCTGATCTCGACAGCCTTGTAAACAGCTGGTATGTCAGGATGGCAATGAAGAAAATCCCTGAAGATTTTAATTATGATTCAGTTGGAGTTGAATTCTCCGATTCTGTTTATAAAGCAAGGATCAGCAAAATAAACTCACTTATAAAACTCCCATATAACAGTATCATCAGAAACCATATTCATGTATATACAATAAAGCAGAGAAAGCACTTCAGTGCTGTACTTGGGTTGATGAATTACTATTTCCCAATGATTGAGGATATTTTCGATTCTTATGGTCTTCCTGCCGAACTTAAATATATGGCCGTAATTGAATCGGCCCTAAATCCAAATGCAGTTTCAAGGGCTGGAGCAACAGGTTTATGGCAGTTCATGTTCAGCACCGGCCGTATGTATGGGCTGAATATTAATTCACTGGTTGATGACAGAAGGGATCCTGTTAAAGCCACTCATGCCGCTGCAAAGTATATAAAGGATCTATATAAAATATATAATGACTGGATCCTTGTTATTGCTGCTTATAACTGTGGCCCCGGAAATGTAAATAAGGCGATTCGGCGGTCCGGGAATAAGAAAGATTACTGGGATATTTATTACAGACTTCCACGTGAAACAAGGGGCTACATACCACAATATGTTGCAGCTACCTATTCCGTAAACTTTTTTCCCGAGCACAACATCCGTCCTCTGCCTCTGAATATACCTGTATCGACAGATACAATCATGGTAACCAAAGATATTCATCTAAACCAGATATCTGAAGTAATGGGCATTCCGCTTGGAGAGCTAAGGGCACTGAATCCTCAGTACCGTACTGGTCTTGTTCCAGGATCGGCCAGACCTCTCTCATTGACTCTGCCAATGAGCCATCTCGGCGATTTCATTGATCTGAACGACACAATCCGGAACTATAAACCCGAGCTTTATCTCTCAAGGATCAACCTTACTGCCGATCCTTCACGTTCAGTCTTTGTCCCTGTAGATTTAAAGGGAAAGACAAAACTAATTTATACAGTCAGGGACGGGGATAACCTTGGTTTTATTTCGGAATGGTACAGGGTGGGACTCTCCGATCTTAGGTACTGGAACAATATTTATAGGAATACAATAAGGGTCGGCCAGAAGCTTGCAATTTATGTCGATCCGGCAAGATCAGATTATTATTCAAAGATAGAGGCAATGACTTTTGCAGAAAAACAGCAGATGATCGGAAAAACAACAACGCCAAGTCCAGTTGCAACTGCCTTTTTATCAATACCCGATGGTGAATATATAACATATACTGTCCGTTATGGGGATACTATATGGGATATTGTAAAGTTATTTGATAATGTAAGCACCACTGATGTACTTTCGTTGAACAGCATCAGCGACCCGGGAAAGATTAAGGTTGGCCAAATACTAAAAATTAAGAAGAAGAGCTGAGCTCTTTCCCGAAATGCGCCCTTTCAGGTCATTTTTACTATTACTGATCGTCCTGATCTGTTTTGCAGGGCTCTCCTATATTTTGCCCTGGGACCTGAATCTGCCTTCAGCAGAAAGCCTGATACCTGAAAAGCTCATCCGGAATTTAACTGCTCATGATTCAACAATAAGTCCGGCTGAGGAATTAAATGCTGCTGATACTTCGTTGCTATTAGTTCGGACGACACCGGCTGTAATATCTGACACTACATCTGCTGCAATTTTAACTTCACCGCCTGACCCGATGGGCGTCTTCCTTGATTCACTCCAATTCTCTGAAGGACAGGTGAGGATCCTTTATTATGGCGACTCCCAGATTGAATATGACCGGGTTACTTCTTATCTGAGAAGATCCTTGCGTAAGGACCATGGCGGGACCGGACCCGGATTATTCCTGCCAGTGATGCCGGTAACATATACCAAATCATTCTATGTCAGGGCTTCATCAAACTGGAGAAGATTCAATTATCTTTCTTTTAAGAACGGGGAGATAAAACACAATGATCTTGGCCCTTTTATGGCTTTCTGCCGTTATTTACCCGATGGACAGATATCTTCAGACAAAGTAAAATCATGGATTCGGATAACACCCTCTACATTCTCCGATACATTTGAATCGAAATATGAAAACCTAAGAATTCTTTACAGGAATACTCTTGATAACGTAAAAATTGACGTCAGATCAGGAAGCAATGAGGTAATATCCGACACCCTGAAGATCAGCAACAAAATCACCGAATTTATCTGCCCGCTCTCCGGATCAAAAAACATCCTGATCGATTTTTCGGGGAAAACCAGCCCTGACATTTACGCAATAAGCATCGAAAGTAAAAACGGAGTTGTAGTTGATAATATTCCGCAGAGAGGAAGCGCAGGACTTGAATTCACAATGGTCGATAAGGATAACCTCAGGGATTCTTATGCTCTTCTGAAACCTAACCTTATTATACTCCATTACGGACTTAATCTGGCTACGAATATCCGGAATGATTATTCATATTATGAGAAAGGACTCTCACGTCAGCTGAAATTGCTGAAAGAGATATGTCCGGGCACAGGATTGATGGTTGTTGGTCTCACGGATATGGCTCACCAGGAAGGTGATGTAATTAAATCATACCCAAACATACCTAAGATAATTAATGCACAACGAAATGCATCTCTTAATTCAGGGGCTGTTTTCTGGGATGCATACACCACGATGGGTGGCAGATCGACAATAATAAAGTGGTTTGGGATGAATCCTCCTCTCGCTAAGAAAGATTATGTACATCTTACCGATCAGGGAGCTGATACTCTTGCCCGCATGATGATCTCAGACCTTTTTACAATAAAAGATCCTGAACCTTTTATAAAAACTCCTCCTGATGTTCTTATTAATACAATTGCGCTGACAAAAGCTGAAAATGTTTCTGTCCCGGTAGAAACTCGGGAAAAACCAGGGTATCTAAGATCTTTGGTTTCGGCTATTTTCAGTTATGATCCTGATAAGCCTTTCATCTTTTCAACACCTGCATTCTGGATATTCTTCCTGGTGGTACTTGCCGGATTCAGCCTGGTATATAAGAAGCTGTTTCTGAGGAACTTTTATCTTTTACTAATAAGTCTCTTCTTTTACTTCAAAACAGGAGGGCTTTTCCTCCTTCTGCTGCTTTTCGTAACCTTTATCGATTTTTTATGCGGACTGTTAATCTACAGGTCAAAAACAAAATTCTGGAGAAGAAGCCTTATCCTGTTAAGCATAATCTCAAACATCGGGATACTAGCTTATTTTAAATACACAGGTTTCTTTGTTCAAGTAATAAATGATATCCTTGGAACTGATATTTTAGTAAAAGACTTTCTGGGAGCTTTTTCGAACAGCTTGCTCGGGACAAATTTTAATGTAAACAGTATTATTCTTCCTGTAGGTATATCCTTTTTTACTTTCCAGTCGCTGAGCTATACTATCGATATGTACAGACGGAAGCTTGAACCTGTCAGAAATATTCTTGACTTTGGATTTTACGTCTCTTTTTTCCCGCAACTTGTTGCCGGACCAATTGTAAGGGCTTCAGAATTCATTCCCCAGCTTTACAAGGAATACAGCCTTTCTCAACGAGAGTTCAGTCATGCCTTATTCCTGATAATGAAAGGATTGATAAAGAAGCTGATAATTTCTGACTTTATCGCCAGCAATTTCATCGACAGGATATTTGATCTGCCGACAGCATATTCGGGATTAGAAAACCTTCTGGCTGTTTATGGGTACGGGCTGCAGATCTATTGTGATTTTTCAGGGTATACTGATATAGCGATTGGCCTTGCATTAATACTTGGCTTCAGGCTACCTTTCAATTTCAATTCACCTTATAAAGCCTCAAGCGTTGCCGATTTCTGGAAAAGATGGCACATATCCCTTTCGAGATGGCTCAAGGATTATCTGTATATCCCACTCGGAGGGAACAGAAGGGGTAAATTCCGCACTATCCTCAATCTGATGATCACAATGCTTATTGGCGGCCTGTGGCATGGAGCGAATTTAAGGTTTGTATTATGGGGCGGCCTGCACGGATTAGGTCTGGTAATAAATAAATTATGGACTTACATCTTTGGTGAAAGGACTCATAAACAACGGTTTACAAGGGCAATAAGTGTTTTCCTTACATTCCAGTTTGTAAGCTTTTGCTGGATCTTTTTCCGGGCACAGGACATGAAAAGTGTCGGACTCATACTTCGACAGATTTTCATGGATTTCATCCCCGGATCATTCAGCACCATGCTTAATGCATACAGTGGTGTCTTTGCACTGATAGCTGCAGCTTATATTATTCATTTCCTTCCGGAGAAGTTCAAGGAATCATACCGCGGTCTGTTTATAAAAATACCCTTTGCAGTACAGATTGTCATTGTTATTCTGACGGGATTCCTTCTCTACCAGATGAGAACCACCGAAATAATGCCATTTATTTATTTCAGGTTCTGATCGCCTCACCCCCTAAAGGCTGTATCAAAAGGCCACCACCTCCCCCTGGCACTTCGGCCAGGGCACTCCTCCTCAGTGAGGAGGAGAAAGTTAATACATTGTTAATCTTCACTTTCCCCTCCTTTGCAAAGGAGGGGTGTCATGCCCAAAGGGTCATGACGGGGTGGTTAAAACACTTTTGATACAGCCTCAATTCATATTATTTTAAGTCCCTCCCTCCCGGGTGAAGGATTGGCTTCGCCGGGCTCGCTTTGCTCGGTTTAGGGAGAGGTGATTTTCACTAGAGATAAGCATCCATATTATCAGATTCAGGTACGAACGGCCTTATCGCCCTTGCATAAATTCCCTGTACATATGCTATTGCCATTCCGTAGTTTGTTACCGGGACACCGGCCTTTATCGCAGGCAGTAGCCTGTTGTGAAGTTGTTTGCGGGTTATCATGCATCCCCCGCATTGAATTAAAAGGGAGTAGTCAGTGATAGGGCGGGGGAGTGTATCAAGGCCGGCAACCACATCGTATTCAATTTTTTTGCCTGTGAAATTATTGATCCATCTCGGGATTTTTGTCCTTCCGATATCATCGCATGCAACATGATGTGTGCATGATTCGAGAAGAAGCACCCTGTCGCCGTCTTTCAGGTCCGAAATCTTTGGAGTGCCCTTCAGATAGTTGTCGAAATCGCCCTTAAACCTTGCAAGCATTATGCTGAAGCTTGTCAGCGGAATGTTAGCCGGTATTGAAGCATCGGCCTTGATAAAAACCTGTGAATCAGTAATAGCCAGAGCCGGTTTAATTGCTGTCCTTTTAAGAAAAGCATCAACTTCGCGCTCCTTCAATACGATTGCAACAGCGTCATTGTCAAGGATATCCCTTATAGCCTGCACCTGCGGAAGAATCAGCCGTCCGGCCGGAGCTTCAACATCGATCGGTGTTATTAGAATAACAATATCTCCATGTTTGATAAGGTCGCCAAGCAGAGTCGGAGTTTTATACGAATGTTCAGGGATAGTATCCTTTATCAGCTTTATCAGATCCTCATAGTTTCTTTTATCGGCTGCTGAAAATTCAAAAAGAACCGACCCTGTATTGAATTTAATCCTCTCTCTGAATTCAGCTGATGGTTCAACAAGATCCGATTTGTTATGGATAATAATGAAAGGAAGATCCTGATCATGAAATTTTTTGATAAGGTCATCTTCATATTCTCCCCACGAATTTTCAGTAACTACAAGCATCGCAAGGTCGATGATATCCAAAGTTCTCAAAGTACGTTCAACCCTCTTTTCTCCAAGCTCTCCGGAGTCGTCTATCCCGGCTGTATCGATGAGTATTACCGGCCCAAAGCCTGTTATTTCAAATGATTTTTTAACCGGGTCAGTAGTGGTGCCGGCCTGTTCCGATACAATAGCAATATCCTGTCCTGCGAGGCAGTTAATGAGGCTGCTTTTGCCGTTGTTTCTGCGGCCGTAGATGCCGATATGTGGTTTGGTGTCCCTGCCTTTTGACATTTTTTGAAAGTATCCTGCAAATTTAGTAATAATTAGTCATGCTATTTCTGTTTGCAGATTTGAGATTTTGCCTCACCTGGCTTGTCTTCAACCTGGTTCGGATCTATATCTGCGCCATTTGGCGCGATCTGCGGGAGATTTTTTTATTTTCCCGCAGATACCGCAGATTATCGCTGCTTAATTAATCATCAAGGCATGACAGTAAGATTTATTTGCGGGATTGATAAAAGTTTAGGAACTTCGGTAAAAGACTATCTTATTTAACTAACTGTTGATTAAGAATATTTTAAATGTCGGAACCTTTTACAAAGGATCAGGTTTTTATAAGGAAACTTACTGAAATAATAGAGGCGAATCTTGCAAATGAAAAGTTCGGAGTGGATGAGCTTGCCCTTGAATCAGGAATAAGTCTTTACAAGTTAAGCCATAAACTGTATGATTTAAATAAAAAAACAGTTAATCAATTCATCCGTGAAGTTCGTCTGAAGAAAGCTTTTGAGATGCTTCAGGACGGTGAATATACTGCATCAGAAGTTGCATACAAAACAGGATTCAGCAGTCCTGCATATTTCACAAAAAGGTTTCATGAATATTTTGGATACCCGCCTGGCAAGGTTAAACGACGAGATTATACCGGCAAGGAGCAAAATAATATGAGTCAGTTAGTTGGCACTTTTGAACCAGGAAAACGCATAAAGAGAACAAATCTTCTTTCTTCCCCGGGTATTTTTCTTGTTGCACTTGCAATTGCGGTTCTGGTCTTTCTCTTTTATCCTGTTCTGACAAAGAACTTTTCAAATGGGATATCAGATCCGGCAATTAATTCCACTAAATCAATAGCAGTTCTGCCTTTTAAAAACCTGGGCGATAATACTGCTGATCAATATTTTATTGACGGAGTAATGGATGAGATTTTCATCAATCTTAGCAGGATACATGATCTGAGGGTTGTGTCCCGTACTTCAGTCGAACAATTCAGGAACACCTCCCGATCTATTCCTGAAATCGGTAAAAAGCTTCATTCTGCTTACATAGTGGAAGGTAGCGGGCAGAAGTATGGCAACACCATCCGTCTGAGGGTTCAATTAATTGAAGCCTCAAAAGACAAGCACCTCTGGGCGCAATCATATGAACAGGGAATTTTAGAAACGAAAGATATTTTCGCAATTCAAAGCCGGATTGCCCAAACTATAGCCTCGCAATTACATGCGACAATTACACTTGAAGAACAGGAACTTATGGAAAAGGTGCCAACTACAAATCTGACTGCCTACGATTTATACCGGAAAGCAAATGAATTTCAGAAGCAGTATCTTGTAACCAACAATTTGAATACCTATTCAAAAGCTGTAACATTATATAAAGCTGCTCTCGAAATTGACTCATCATTTGCACGGGCTTACTCAGACCTGGCCTCGGTGTACCTTGCGCGTTATTACTGGGAAACATATTTTAGTGAGAATTTTCTTGATTCCTGTTTAGTACTTGCCGGGATCGCAATTTCTTTTAATGGAAAAATTGAGGAAGCTTATCATATGATGGGCAGGTGCTACTTTGAAAAGGGGGACATTGAAAAGTCTTTATTTAATTTCAATAAAGCACTCGAAATAAATCCCGATTATTCTGATGCGTGGGCCTACCAGGGTTACCTGTTTGCAACTGTAGCCGATGATTATGTAAGGGGAATAGAATCTTACAGGAAATCGGTAAGTACAGGTCCGCCTGAATACCTTCCTACTTTGCTGAGAGGATTGGGACAGGCTTATCTTGATGCCGGTTTCATTGAAAAAGCAAAGAATTGTTACGATAAGGCATTCGAGATAGACGGGGATGAGGGATTGCACTTATTTAATTTATCGGATATTGAGTATTGCCTTGAAAACTTTGAGGAGGCTATAAAACTTGGAAATGAGGCGAATAAGGCCGATTCAGCATATTTCCCGGAGACTTCTTATTATTACGGACCTGTCGAACACACTGCAGAAGCATACATGCAAGCTCAGAAACTGCTTCGGAAATTTGAAAGATCCGGAACCAAAGACCTTAACCAGGTTCATCGGATTGGCTATGCTTTCCTGAAAGCAGGGAAATTAAAAGAGGCAGATAGCTATTTTAAGAGGCAGATAGTAAATTCCCAGGAAAGTATTAAGCTTAAAAGATATATGTCTCTTTATAAAGGGGCACACTATGATCTGGCAGCTATTTATGCCTTTTTAGGCGACAGGGATAAAGCTTATCAGTATCTTGATGAATTCAGCAAGAAAAAAGTTTACCCGTTATGGTGGATTACCCTGTCAAAACATGATCCATTTTTTACCAGCTTAAGGAATGACGAAAAATTCCAGAGAATCCTCCGGGACATGCAGTTGAAATATCAGGCAGAACATGAAAGGGTGGGGAAGTGGCTTGAGGATAACACGGAATTCAGTGAAGGACTTTGAATTCTACTTAAGATCCTCGAGAGAGAATCCCAGCTTTAAGAGATTTCCGGGCTGAATGATCTCCTTTAATCTGGCATTATCTATTGATTTCAGGATCGCGTTTGCTTCAAAAATATCGTATTTATTCTCTTTCATCACCTTTGCCAGTTCAGAAGCCATGTTATAACCGATATGAGGAACAAGAGCGGTCGTTAATGCCGGACTATGCAAGAGGGAGAGATACCCTGTGGTATCGTTAACAATGAGTCCGCTTATAAGGTTATCTTCCGCTGTTTTACATGAAGAAATAAGCAGATTAAGGCTTTCAATAACAGCATAGCCTATTACAGGGAGATATGCATTAAGTTCAAGACAACCCTGACCTGAAAGTGTACTGACAAGGTTATCGTTTGAATAAATCTTATGAGAAGCTGAAATTATGAATTCGGGGATCACCGGATTGATCTTTCCGGGCATTATGGAACTACCGACCTGTCTTTCCGGGATTAAAATACTCTTATCACCGACTACATCAGATGCAAGTAGCCTCAGATCCGAAACCATCTTCTCAAGATTTACAGCCAATGCCTTAAGAATGGCATGTACCTCCACCCATTTATCAAGGTTTGAAGTTGTATCCGACAGGTTTTCACTGTGCGAAACAGGAAGTCCTGTAAGATTCCTTAATTCCGGAACAACCTGCATAATGAAAAACCTCGGAACGGCCAGGCCAGTTCCAATGGCTCCACCACCGAGATTAACGGGTTTTAACCGCTCAATGCATTTCGAGACTCTCCACCAGTCGCGTGAAAGTGCTTCATTATAAGAGCTGAAGAGGAGACTGAATGAAGAGGGCACCGCCTCCTGCATCTGAGTAAAACCCGGACGTAACTTGTCATCTGAATCCCGTTCAAGCTTTTCGATCTTCAATCTGAGGTTGTTTATCCTGCCTTCGAGCGACTGCAGCAAGAACATTGCCGCTACAGTGAGAGCTGTTGGAATAACATCATTTGTCGACTGGTAAATATTTGCGTGTTCAGTGGGATCGATATAAGTGTATTCACCACATTTATTACCTGTTTTTAAGAGGGAGGTATTTGCAATGATCTCATTGATATTCATATTGATGCTCGTCCCTGCTCCACCCTGTACGGCGGGTACTATGAAATGCTCAAAATACTTTCCTTCAGAAACCTCACTGGCAGCTCCGGTCAAAGCATCGAGGATTTCATCACCAATAGTTTTGACGGAAAGATCTTTGCCGTATTTTTCAATTGCGGTGTCTCGGAATTTACGATAGGTATTGTAGCAAGCGAGCTTTGTAATACCAACAGCCTTGTACCATTCCAATGGGAAAGGAGTATTTCCGGGGAAGTTTTCTTTTGCCCTCAGCGCGTGTATCCCGTATAGAGCATCCGAAGGGATCTCTTTCTGACCTAGAGTGTCTTTCTCAGTTCGGAACATAATTCTTCTGCCCCCAACCCCCTAAAGGGGGCTTTAATAAATAATATGTTTAAGCCCCTCTTCAGGGGGGTAGGGGGCGATTTATAAAATTGTAGAACCAGATACGGGCCGTGCGTATGCCACCACATCAGCTCCTGTAATTTCATCTCTGCAAAGAATTATAAGCCTTTCAAGAACATTCCTGAACTCGCGGATATTCCCCGTCCATTCTATTTTCTGAAGCTCATTTATAGCGTCTTTTCTTATTGTCCTTTTGCTCATCCCGTATTCGCCGCATATAATGCTGTTGAAATGTTCGGCTAGAATTGGTATATCATCATGCCTTTCGTTGAGTGTAGGAACATGTATCAGTATTACACTCAGCCTGTGGTACAGATCTTCCCTGAAAGTGTTGGTTTCAATCTCTTTTCTGATGTTTTTGTTTGTTGCTGCAATAACCCTGACATTGACATGTATATCCTTGTCGGATCCCACACGGGTTATCTTGTTTTCCTGAAGGGCCCGAAGCACCTTTGATTGTGCTGAAAGGCTCATGTCACCGATTTCATCCAGAAAAAGAGTTCCCCCATTAGCCTGTTCAAATTTGCCTATCCTTTGCTTAATAGCGGAAGTAAACGATCCTTTCTCATGTCCAAAAAGTTCACTTTCGATAAGTTCTGAGGGTATGGCTGCACAGTTAACCTCTACAAAAGGACCTTTTGCCCTGTTGCTTTTTTCATGGATCTGGTGAGCTACCAGCTCTTTGCCTGTACCATTGGCTCCCGTGATCAGAACACGAGCCTCCGTCGTGGCAACCCTGTCAATCATCTCCTTGACCTTCTTAATAGATTCAGATTCACCGACAATTTCATACATCTTGCTGACCTTGTTCTTCAGCACCTGAGTCTGGGTTATAAGGGTCGATTTATCAGTGGCGTTCCTAATTGTTATCAGTAATCTGTTCAGATCGAGAGGTTTTTCGAGAAAATCAAAAGCGCCCTTCTTTATTGCTTCTACTGCAGTATCAATATTTCCATGTCCGGAGATCATAACGACAGGTATATCTGAAGAGGTTTCACATATTTTCTGAAGTACCTCTATACCATCCATCTTTGCCATCTTTATATCACAGAGAACTATGTCGTATGAGTTGGTATTGAACAGCTCAAGTCCGGAAGGTCCGTCTTCAGCAAGATCAACCTCATGCTTTTCATACTCCAGTACCTCTTTCAGGGTATTCCTGATGGCCCGTTCATCATCTATAACAAGTATTTTTGACATATAGTCGAAATAAAGATAATTGTTTTATTATTTAAAGGCTTCGGATTTCGGGCGTAGGGCATCGGGCATCAGGCTAAGAATAAATCCCATAAGTTTTTCCTGACGCCAGTTGCCTTACACCTGGCGCCTATCCTGAGTATCTAAGCCACTTCCACATCTCTTTCCATGAAGTCTTCTTACCGTACATCAGTATACCTGTCCGGTATACCTTGGCCGCCATCCAAACAAAAGCCAGGAATGTTACTACCATAAGAGCCATTGAGACTGCCAGTTGCCACATTGGTACCCCAAACGGGATCCTGGCCATCATTACGATAGGAGATGTCAGCGGTATCATTGAGCACCAGAGAGAGAGTGAGCTTTCGGGATTTTGCATTGTTCCCATTGCGACCATTAAAGCAAGGATTATTGGTATTGTAACCGGCAGCATGAACTGCTGGGTTTCAGTCTCATTATCGACAGCTGATCCGATAGCAGCGAATATTGATGCATAAAGCAGGTACCCGGTTATAAAGTAGAAAATGAAAGAAACAATTATCAGTCCCCAAGGCTGGTTCATCGCACTGTCGAATAATTTGGAAAACTCGGCCAGATCAGGATTAACCTGCGGGGACTGAGTTGCCACAGCCGACTGCTGTCCCTCTGTCATCATGCTTTTAGATACGTTCTGCGTAACTTCAGTTAAATCTGTTTTCTTCAGGATCGTTGTTTTGAGAACTCCGACAATACCGATAGTGAGTAATATCCAGATCATGAACTGGGTGAGTCCGACAAGTGCAATGCCTACTATTTTTCCCATCATAAGCTGAACGGGCTTTACAGATGAGACTATTACCTCAACAACACGGCTGGTTTTTTCCTCAATTACGCCCCTCATTACCTGCGATCCGAACATGAATACAAGCATATACATAAGAAAACCACCGATATAGGCCAGAGCCATTGCAATCCCAGTGCTTGTACTCTTAACTTCTCCTGAATCGCCTATCTTCTGGGTCTGTATCGATACCTTTGTCTCCACATTCTTCATAATATCATCGAGATTCTCAATATTGTAAGTCATAAGCTTCTGTTTTTCAATCTCTTTCTCCAGGGAGCTTTCGATATATTGAAGATCACTTATGGGAGGCTGCTTTTTTGATATCAGGGTAATAGCATTTGGTGTATTTACTAGTTCAGGAGAGATGTTGAGTACCCCGTAATATCCGGCCTGTTCAAATGAATTTTTGATGTCATCAAGCTTTATATTTTCCAGGTAAACAAATTCAAGAGTTTTGGAATTTTTAATAACACCTTTAAAAAGGTCCGAACCCTCTTCAATAACTGCAATCTTTTTAAAGTCCTTGTCCTGATTTACCATCAAAAGTGTCGGTACAATTATTATGGCTGCCATCAGTACGGGAGCAAGAATTGTCATAATAATAAATGACTTCTTCCTGACCCGGGTCATATATTCCCTTTTAATTATTATGGATATCTTATTCATATTGTGTGATTTATGATATTAATTATGGGTCAGTGATTAATTCCGGTTTTCGACAACCCTGATAAATATCTCATTCATCGATGGAAGGGCCGGGTTGAATGAAATGACCTTCCCGGATTTTAAGGCGTTTTGAAGTATTTCATTTGTTTCCATACCACTTACTGTTTTAAGCCTTATTGTACTTTTCCCGTTTTCAGTTTGTTTATTCAGAATATTGAAATTACCATTTCCCGCCAGTGTCACATCTCCTTCAAAAACAATATCATATTCATTGGCCGCCCAATGTTTACGGATATCATAGACATTTCCCTCGAGGATGGTTTTAGCCTTGTTTATAAGAGTTATATTATCACATAATTCTTCAACAGATTCCATATTATGTGTTGAAAAGATAATTGTGGCGCCTCTCTCCCTGAGAAAAAGTATTTCGTTTTTAACCACATTTGCATTTACCGGATCGAATCCTGTAAAGGGTTCATCGAATATCAGAAGCTTCGGTTCATGAAGAACAGTTGTGGCAAACTGAACCTTCTGCTGCATTCCTTTTGACAGTTCTTCGACTTTCTTACCCCACCAGTCAACAATATCGAGTTTCCTGAACCAGTATTTCAGTCTTCTCATTGCCTCAGCCTTTGAAAGGCCTTTAAGCTGTGCAAAGTACAATGCCTGTTCACCGACTTTCATCTTTTTGTACAAGCCTCGCTCCTCAGGAAGATAACCAATTGACATTACATCTTCTGGTTTGAGTTTTTTCCCATTAAGGAACAATTCACCTGAGTCAGGTCCAGTGATCTGATTGATTATCCTTATCAGGGTTGTTTTCCCGGCGCCATTAGGTCCCAGTAGTCCAAAAATGCATTGTTCAGGAACAGAGATACTTACATCGTCAAGTGCATATTGTGTTCCGAACTGCTTGGTGATGTGTTTTGCTTCAAAAAGTGCCATAGAGGTCTGTTAAGTATAGTAAAATGAGACGTAAATATATAAAACTCTGTGGAATATCCATGCACTCACCCCCAACCCCCTCTCTGCTAAAGCAAAGAGGGGGCTTAAATCAATTGAATCCCCCTCTTTACATGGTAGAGAGGGGGAATATAAGGGGGTGAGTATCTGTAGTTTCTATTGAAAATACCCCCTCATCCTTTCGAAGAATCCTTTATCGTCTTTATCCGGATTTGGTGTGAATGAGTCGCTGTCTTTCAGCTTTTCAATAATCTTCATTTCTTCACGAGAAAGGCTTCTCGGGATCCATACATTCACATTGACAAGCAGATCGCCTCTGCCATAACCATTGACCTCGGGAAGTCCTTTCCCTCTCAGTCGCAATATTTTCCCGGGCTGGGTGCCTGGTTCTATTTTGATTTTAACATTATTATCCACAGTCGGGACTTCGACATGGGTACCGATTATTGAATCAGGAATGCTTATAAATAAATTATAGATCAGATCGTTCCCTTCCCTTATCAGGTCGGGGTGATCCTCTTCGTCAATGACAACCAGCAGGTCACCATTCATCCCTCCGCGTCTGGCAGCATTACCTTTTCCCTCGACATTCATCTGCATGCCTTTTGCGACTCCTGCCGGGATGTTGATTTTAATAATATCCTCTTTCTGCACGATTCCCTCACCGTAACAAGCCGTACATTTTTTTGTTATTGTCTTGCCTTCGCCGTTACAGGAAGGGCACACTGCGGTGGTTTGCATCTGACCCAGTAATGTATTTGTTACGCGGGTCACATGACCTGAACCACGGCAGGTTGTGCAGGTCGCCGTACTGTTCTGATCTGCTGCGCCGCTTCCGTTGCATGAAGTGCACATTACATATTTGCTGACTTTTATCTTTTTCTCAGCACCAGCGGAAATTTCCTGAAGGTTGAGTTTTACCTTTACCCTCAGGTTGCTTCCTTTGTTGATTCTTCTGCCACCGCCTCGCCTTGAACCACCAAATCCTCCAAATCCCCCAAAAGCATCACCAAAAATATCTCCAAATGACGAGAAGATATCCTCCATTGTCATACCAGCTCCGCCAAAACCGTTTCCGGAGGCTCCGCCTACACCTGCATGGCCATAACGGTCATACCTGGCCCGTTTTTCATCATTGCTTAGTATCTCATAGGCTGTAGCTGCTTCCTTGAAGTTCTCTTCAGCTTTTTTGTCGCCTGGATTCTTGTCAGGATGGTACTTCAATGCCTGCTTTCTGTATGCTTTCTTTATCTCCTCCTTTGTAGCCTCTTTCGAGACACCAAGCACCTCATAATAATCTCTTTTTTCCATCCCTGACTTTATTTCTAATCCTGACTTCCAAATAAATGGAATCGATTTTATACTATTCTCCTATTACAACCTGTGAATGTCTTAAAACCTTATCCTTCAGATAATAGCCCTTTAAAATGACTTCAATTATCTTCCCTTTTTGATCCTCCTCAGCCACCGGTATCTTTGCAGCAGCATCGTGAAGATCTACATTAAAATTGTTGTTGAGCGATTCAATCTCCCTGACGCCGTTCCTCTTAAGAAAATCAGATAATTTTACATATATCAGATCTATTCCTTCCTTCATGCCTTCATAATTAGCGGAAAATTCCATATGCTTAAGCGCTCTCTCGAAATCATCCATTACAGGCAGAATCTCTTTAAGCAGTTCCTCTCCGGCATATTTTGAGATATCCATTTTTTCTTTCAGGGTCCTTTTTCTGTAATTATCAAATTCAGCTGAGAGCCTTAAATACTTATCCTGCATCTCTGCCAGTTTTTCCAGTAAAACCTTCTCATCATGTATTTTTTTGTCAGATACAGGTTCTTCACCAGTTTCCGTTTCTGATGACATTCCCTCTGATTCCGCATCCCCCGTTAACTCCTGAATAATCTCATTATCGTCGGAATCGTTAGTCGTATTGTCTTTATTTTCAGATGTTTCTATATAATTCTTTTCCTTGTCGGCATTTGATCCGAAAACCTTTCTCTTAACCATCATTCTGGAATTTTTCTAATAATTACTCTTTAAGTAACAAAATATCTGCCAAGTAGCAATAATTGACAAATTGACAGGCGTTGAAAGGAATAAAGGTATTAAGGCCTTAGGGCTTGAGGGCTAGGCTAGCGCGGATTTGCAATCCATGCCTTTTGATATTTGACATGAGTTACAAAATCTCACCAGCGGCGGGGTTTAGGATGGAATTACGGGGATGTTGTCTGAAAGGCGAAAAACCCACCCCTCACCCCACGCAAGGCGTGGCAGGCTCTCCCAGGAGGGTATCCCTTTTGATTGCCTTCAAACCTTAAAACCCTGACGCCTTCAAACCCTTTTTATATCTGCCCCTAGTGCATTCAGTCGGGCATCTATCTTCTGGTAGCCCCTGTCGATCTGCTCGATATTATGAATTTCACTTTTGCCATCGGCTGAGAGTGCAGCTATCAGCAGAGCAACTCCTGCCCTGATATCAGGGGAAGACATGGTGGTCCCTCTCAGCCTTATCATCTTATCGAGTCCTATAACTGTTGCCCTGTGAGGATCGCAAAGGATTATCTGGGCTCCCATATCTATCAGCTTATCAACAAAGAAAAGGCGGCTTTCAAACATTTTTTGATGGATAAGAACTGCTCCCTTGGCCTGAGTTGCAGTGACCAGGAATACACTCAGGAGGTCGGGTGTAAGGCCTGGCCAGATAGCATCGGCTATAGTCATTATTGATCCGTCGATAAATGTCTCTATTTCATAGTGTTCCTGACCAGGAATATATATGTCATCAGCTTTTCTTTCAAATTTAATTCCCAGCCGGCGGAATGAGTCAGGGATGATACCGAGATTCTCATATGAAACATTTTTTATTGTTATCTCGGATCCCGTCATTGCCGCAAGTCCAATAAAGGACCCTATTTCAATCATATCGGGAAGAATTGTATGATTGCATCCGCAAAGTTCTTTTACCCCATCTATGTATAAGAGGTTTGACCCTATACCTTCAATCATGGCTCCCATTGATACCAGCATCCGGCACAGTTGCTGGATATAAGGTTCACATGCAGCATTATAAAGAGTTGTCCTGCCTTTTGCAAGCACTGCTGCCATAATAATATTGGCGGTGCCGGTAACCGATGCCTCATCAAGATGTATATAAGCGCCTGATAAAGAATGAGCTTCAACTTTATAGAAAGGATCCACCGTGTCGAATTCGAACCTGGCTCCCAGTTTCTGAAACCCTGTAAAATGAGTATCAACCCTTCTGCGGCCTATTTTATCTCCCCCGGGTTTTGGGATAAAGGCGCTTCCAAACCTTGCAAGAAGAGGTCCTACTATCATCAGGGATCCCCTGAGACTTGCGCTCTGATTTCTGAACTGGGCTGTCTGAAGATAGCTGAGGTCAATATTTATTGCTTCGAAGCTGATAACCGATTCTGCTTCTTTTGATATTTTAACTCCCATGCAGCCTATCAGTTCAATAAGCTTGCTGACATCACTAATATCCGGAATATTGCTGATAGTTATTTTATCAGGTGTCAGAAGAGTTGCGCAGATAACCTGCAGAGCTTCATTTTTTGCTCCCTGGGGAATAATTTCACCTTTCAGTGATTTCCCGCCCTGAACAATAAAACTACCCATTAATGACGATTATGTACTTTTTTCCTGATAAATGGTTTATTCGACTGTTTTCCGTGAGGTCTTCCCATCTGAGGTTTCTTCTTAACCGGAGGCAACAGTTCCCTTACTTCAAGGATTTTAACACCGTCTGTTATTTTGAGCCTTCCGCGTGATAACAATTTCATATCGCCAATAATCACCTCATCGCTTACCTGTCCGCGGTTCCAGGTAATATAGGATTTCTTCATCTGGTTGACAATAAGATTCGTGAGGTATTCTTTTTCTTCACCATCATCCATTTCAGAGGCGGCATTGATCATCAGTTCAATTATCCGGCCATAATGAAGATATCTTATGTCGCCCTGCCTGTATGGCACCTGATTTGGCTTTTCAATGAATTTGGAAGCTTCAGGAGGTGAGAATGGGAAATCAATATCTAGATCAAAATCAGCAATGATTGAAAGATGATCCCATAATTTATGCTTGAAGTCCCCAATGTCGCGGATCTGGGGATTGAGATTCCCCATGATCTGTATTATAGTTTTTGCAGCACGGTTTCTTTCATCCCTGTCCTGGATAGTCTTTATATGATCGACCATTTTCTGAACATTCCTGCCATATTCAGGCAAGGCCATTCTTTTTCGCTGGGTGTTATAGTCGTAATTCATCAAATGATATCTATTTCCTGCAAAGCTAATAATTAAATGCAAAAAAATACAAGTTGCTCGTTGCAAGTTGCTTGTTGCAGGTTAATATGTTTTCAACAAATCATTTTTAACTTTGAAAAGCTAATATTTGAATAAATATGTATAAAATACTTCTGGTCATAATCTCGTTGAACTTGTTGATACCGTTAAAAGCAGATGATGGTTATAAGCGCAATCCCTTAATCGATGTATTAAATTACACATTCAGAATTTCGATCAGCGATACGAGTGATATAATTTACGGGGAAGCTGCAATTTCAATGAATTTCAGGGGACAAGTATCTGATATGGAGTTTGATCTGAAAATCTTAAAGTCTGATGGAAAAGGGATGGTAATTGATTCGGTAAAATTTGATGTCTGCCGAATAAAATGGACCCATGCTCAGAACAAGCTTATGATTATTCCTGACAGTTCGCTGGCTGCCGGCTCAGATGGCATCCTGAAGGTATATTACCATGGCATCCCTGCCGACGGACTTATAATTTCAGAAAACAAATATAAGAACAGGTCATTTTTCTCTGACAACTGGCCCGACAGGGCTGGCAATTATTTACCATGCATCGATCATCCATATGATAAGGCAACTGTTGAATTCATAATTAACGCCCCGTCTCATTATGAGGTGGTTGCAAGCGGATATCTTGTTGAAGAGAGCCACCTCCCAGGAAATATGAAACTTACCCGATGGAAAGAGGATGTCCCCCTTGCCACAAAGGTAATGGCATTTGGAGCTGCGGAATTCGATTTCAGGCTTGCAGGTTTAGCAGGAAATGTACCTGTCTGGTCATATGTTTATAAAGAGAACAGCAATGAAGGATTCTATGATTATGGCATTGCTATCAGACCGGTTGAATTTTTCAGTGAACTGATAGGCCCCTACTCATATGAGAAGCTGGCTAATGTTCAATCCAAAACAATATTCGGGGGACTAGAGAATGCCGGCTGCATTTTTTATGGTGAAAATTCGGTAACAGGCAAAGGCAGAGCGGAAGGTCTTATTGCCCATGAGACTGCCCACCAATGGTTTGGCAATTCCGTTACCGAAAACGACTGGCACCATATATGGCTGAGTGAAGGCTTTGCAACTTATCTTACATCGGTTTATCTGGAGAAGAATTATGGCAGGGAACGGCTTTTGGAAGAAATGAAGAGCGACCGCGACCAGGTAATCAAGTTTTATCTTAGGTCGCCACGGCCTGTTATCGATACAACAATTACAAACCTTATGAGACTCCTGAGTGTCAATTCATATCAGAAGGGCGCCTGGGTGCTTCATATGCTCAGGCATGAACTTGGGGAAGAAACCTTTTGGAGAGGCATGAGATTTTTTTATAAGAATTTCAGGAATATGAATGCACTTACCTCTGATTTTGAGATGGTGATGGAAGAAATCAGCGGAAAAGACCTCAGCGGATTTTTTAATCAGTGGTTATATGTTGCCGGACAACCTGATCTTAAAATCACGAACACTCCTTTAAAGAAAAATGGATATACAGACATAACAATTGAACAGAAGCAGGAGTTTCTTTACAACTTTCCGGTTGAACTGTTAATTAATTCCCAGGAAGGGGTATACAGGAAAAGTGTTCAAATTTCTGAAAGGGTTACAAAACTGACAGTCAAAAGTGTGAAAATAACTGAAATCGTGGCTGATCCTGATGTAAACCTCCTGTTCAGGCAACTTTGATATGAAAAAATGATTATAAGTTTTAGTCCTTATCATTCTTAATACAGCCAGTTGGTACCGGAAAAGGTGAGTTCATTTATTTTAATATTCTGATTATTAAGAAGCTTTCTTGAATTATTTAGGAAGAGCATCATTTTCTTATAATCAGCAGGATTAGTAAAGAATTCAGGCTTGTTCTCAAACTTTGAGCATGGCAGAATGAAGAACTTCTTCCTGTAGTTTTCAACAGGGGTATAGACCCAGGTAAGGTAGTAATCCGCATCAGAAACGTAAAGTGAATCAACCACTTTTGTCAGCTCAATCCTGACCATTGCACCCCCATCTCTTCTGATAGTTCTCTGGTTCGAAACAAAGTTTCCAAGTGAGTAAACTGCAATTCTGTCCCTCAGGGTGGAGTCATTTTTTATCCATTCCATTCTCTGGAGGACATGGGGATGGGAGCCGATTATCATGTCGACACCACGGCTAAAAAAATAATCAGCCAGGTCAGTCTGGATTTTTGAAGGCACAGTGTCATATTCCGTTCCCCAGTGAAGGAACAGGATAATTGCATCAGGATCTTTGCTTTTTGCTTTTTCGATATCTGCTGAAACTGCATCCTTTTCAAGCATGTTTACAATTACAGGAGGAGGAACTTTTATACCATTGGTTCCATACGTATAATTCAGCAGGGCCAGGGAAAATCCATTCTTTTCGATTACCATCGGGTAAAGAGAATCTTTTGCAGCAGGATCGATAAATGTA
The DNA here is from genome assembly GCA_963701745.1 of uncultured Bacteroidales bacterium. Taxonomy (GTDB): domain Bacteria; phylum Bacteroidota; class Bacteroidia; order Bacteroidales; family VadinHA17; genus LD21. The sequence continues at coordinate 684,808 of CAVPBE010000001.1, forward strand.
CCGGTATGAGGAATACCTAGGCTGTCGAGTCTGCTAATAGTACTCAGGATACCCTTATTACTCCTGTCGGCAGCATGATTATTGGCAGTCGCAAAAACATCTAGCCCTGCATTAAAACATGATATAGCAAGCTGAACAGGAGAGCTGAAAGTCGGATATCCGGAGTATGGAGAGCCGGCCAGTGTGACCTCGAAATTTGCAACTGCTACGTCGGCCTCCGAAATTTCATCCTTCACATACTGGAACACATCATCATAATTATACGAATGTGTTTCTCTGTCCTCAGCCGACCAGATCTGTTCAACATGACCCATGATATCGCCCATAAAAAGAAGTGAGATCTTCTCATTCAAGGTATCAGCATCCTGGGCCGACAGTAAAAATGAATTGACTGTTATCAGAACAAGTGAGTTTATTTTTCTTAACATATATTACTCTAATAAAGAATTCATAAATTTAATAATTATTAAATTTGCCGGCTTAAAATTCTGGAGTCCATTAACTGATCCACAAATACGATGAAGGAATCGGGAAATCAACCTGATATTAAAAAGCTCTCTCTTTTAGGTGTAATAGTGACGATGGGGATTGTTTTTGGCGATCTTGGGACGAGTCCGTTGTACACTATGCGGGCTATCCTGATAGGAGGGGGAGACAATTTCAGCGACTTGCTGATTTATGGGTCATTATCCTGCATTTTCTGGACGCTTACATTGTCAACAACAATAAAGTACGTAATTATTGTACTGAGGGCTGACAATAATGGTGAAGGAGGTATTTTTGCACTTTTTGCCCTTATAAATAAGAAATCCTCATGGGTTGCTGTGCTTACAATGATAGGTGGTGCGGCACTGCTTGCCGATGGAGTTTTAGCCCCTTCAATTACTGTTACTTCAGCCATAGAAGGCCTTAGAATGATTAATTCTGAAATTCCGGTTGTCCCAATAGTCCTGATTATAATTACAGCCCTATTCTTTATACAGCAATTTGGAACTAAATTAATCGGAAGCTCATTCGGTCCAATAATGCTGATCTGGTTTACTATGCTGGGAGTACTGGGTCTTTCTCAGGTAATCCTGCATCCTTTTATTTTTCAGGCAGTCAACCCGGTTTACGCTTTCAGATTTCTTTCAGTATACCCGGGGGGATTTGTTCTTCTTGCAGCGGTATTTCTTTGCACAACCGGAGCTGAAGCTCTTTATGCTGATCTTGGACATTGTGGAAGATTAAACATAAGAGTATCATGGATATATGTAAAACTATGCCTTCTTTTAAACTATTTCGGACAAGGTGCATGGCTTATCTTAAATTATTCACCAGGTTCGGATATAAATCCGTTTTTTAAAATAATGCCTCAATGGCTCCTTTTACCGGGAATATTGCTTGCGACAGCAGCTGCTATTATCGCCAGCCAGGCGATTATTAGCGGATCGTTTACCCTGATAAGCGAAGCCGTTTCCCTGAACTTCTGGCCGAGAGTACGGACTCTTCACCCGACTTATATAATGGGCCAGGTCTATGTACCCTTTGTGAACTGGTTCCTGTGGATAGCGTGTACCCTTGTAGTCATCTCATTTCAGCAATCTGAAAACATGAGCGCAGCTTACGGTCTTGCGATAACAATTACAGAAATCATGACAACCTGCCTTTTATCATACTACCTGCTGCAAAAAGGTATCAACCACCGACTGATTCTCCTTCTGCTTATGGTTTACCTTACGATAGAAGGTAGTTTCCTGATAGCTAATCTTTACAAATTCAAAAATGGAGGCTGGTTCACACTGTTACTTGCTTCATCATATTTTCTGCTAATGTTTGGCTGGTATTTCGGAAGAAAAATAAAGAACAGGTACATTACATTTGCGACACTTAATAAATATACTGACCTTTTCAGAGACCTGTCAAAAGATCTATCTGTTCCAAAAACTGCAACCAACCTTGTTTATATAATCAGGGCAAACAGGAAAGACCAGGTTGAATCGAAAGTCATATTCTCGATCTTTCATAAACAACCAAAGAGAGCTGATACCTATTGGTTTATCCATATCGACAGGGTTACTGATCCTAACCAGTTTGAATATCATGTAACCCAACTGATCCCGGGAATTCTGATCAGGATTGATTTTGAAATCGGATTCAAGGTCGAACCCAAGATCAACCTCTATTTCAGGGAGGTAATAGAAGATCTTGCGGGAGATGGTGAGATTAAACTCGAAAGCGGTTATGATTCGCTGAGAAAATACAATGTACCTGGCGATTTCAAATTTGTCAATATTGAAAGAATTATGCCCAGAGATTTCAAGCTGAGCAACAGGGAGAATTTCATTCTCTCCTTTTACAGAATTGCCAACAGGTTGAATAATAATGATGTAAGATTTCTTCAGCTTGATTCAACAAATACTATAATTGAACAGGTACCTATACTGATTGATCAGCCCAGTCACATGAGGATTAAGCGGATGAATACTCTGGAGTAATGGAAAAGAAACAGGGGCACCTTGATATCAGCAAGCTTTCCATCGGGGGATTGATCATAACACTTGGAATTGTCTTCGGGGATATTGGTACCAGTCCTCTCTATACCATGAAAGCAATAGTTCTGGGCGGTACCGGTAACTTCAATGACCTGTTGGTTTACGGTTCGTTATCATGTATCTTCTGGACATTGACACTTCAGACAACCATCAAGTATATAATCATTACTTTACAAGCAGATAATAAAGGAGAAGGAGGTATATATGCACTTTTTGCGCTCCTCAAAAAGAAATCAGGGTGGGCTGCAAGCCTTACTATGATCGGAGGGGCAGCCCTGCTGGCCGACGGAGTAATAACACCTTCAATTACAGTCACGTCTGCTATTGAAGGATTAAGACTATTCAATCCTGATATTCCAGTAGTTCCAATTGTCCTTATAATTTTTGCAGTGCTTTTCTTTATCCAGAAGTTTGGGACAAATATTGTAGGTTCATCTTTCGGACCGATTATGGTCGTCTGGTTTTTAATGCTCGGAGTCCTGGGTTTTTCCCAACTTGTAATTTATCCTGACATAATAAAAGCCGTAAATCCTGTCTTTGCCATAAAATTCCTCACTCAATATCCTGGAGGATTTATACTTCTTGGAGCTGTTTTCCTGTGTACAACAGGTGCCGAAGCTCTCTATTCCGATCTGGGCCACTGCGGCCGGAAGAATATCCGTATCTCCTGGATATTTGTAAAAACGATGCTTTTATTAAATTACTTCGGACAAGGATCATGGTTATTGACAAATAAGATTCCTGGAGGTGATTTCAATCCATTTTTTATTATCGTGCCAGCATGGTTTCTATTACCAGCAATTCTCATTTCAACGGCAGCTGCAATAATTGCCAGTCAGGCACTTATCACAGGCTCATTTACGCTTATCAGCGAAGCAGTTTCACTTAACTTCTGGCCTAAGATCAGGATCTTATACCCGACTCAAGTCAAAGGTCAGGTTTACCTGCCTTTCGTTAACTTGTTCCTGTGGATAATGTGCAGTCTGGTTGTATTATTTTTCAGGGAATCCTCGAATATGGAGGCGGCATATGGGCTGGCAATTACAATTACGATGATAATGACCACCCTGCTTTTATCATATTACCTGTATCAAAAGAGTACGCATCATCAATTTTCCCTGCTGATGCTGATCGCATTCCTTTCTATTGAGGGCAGTTTTCTTATAGCAAATCTTCATAAATTCAAGTACGGTGGCTGGTTTACACTGCTACTTGCATTGATATACTTTCTTATAATGCTTGGCTGGTATTTTGGAAGGAAGATAAGGAACCGCCACATAACTTTCGTAAAGCTTGATGGCTATCTACCCCTTATTAAGGATTTGAGCAAAGACAAATCAGTACCGATAACATCAACCAATCTTGTTTACCTCATAAAAGCCAATAATAAGGATCAGGTGGAGGCAAAGGTTCTTTATTCGATTTTTCAGAAACAGCCTAAAAGGGCAGAAGTCTATTGGCTGCTTCATGTAGACAGGGTTGATGATCCGTACCGGTTTGAATATGAGGTCGAACAGTTAATCCCCGGGATTCTGATAAGAGTCGATTTTCATATTGGGTTTAAAATCGATCCCAGGATCAATCTCTACTTTAAAGAGGTTCTTGAAGATCTTTCTGAAACAGGCGAAATAAACCTGAAGAGCAGCTATAATTCTTTGAAAAAGCACGACCTACCGGGCGATTTTAAATTCATTATTATCGAAAGGATAATTCTACGCGACTTTAAATTGTCAACCTGGGAGAACTTCATTCTTGCCATTAACGGATTAGCTCAATTGATAAGCCTGCCTGAGATTAGAGCCCTTAAGCTGGATCCGACTAATACAATTACAGAACAGGTGCCAATTGTTATTAATCAACCTGTTGAGAAGAGAATAAGTCGTTCAAACTGATCATTTTTTTCTGAGGATATTAATTGCACAAAGGAATCCGCTAAATATCGCTCCTGAAAAACCGCCCCCTGTTTTACCCCAGGCGGAAGCAATATGCAGATTATCAAAAATGCCAGAGAAATTGACAGCCGGTTTCCCGGGAGACTGAGCAAATCCGTAAACAGCTCCTCCGGGATTTAATGTATAGCGTTTTATGGTAGCCGGTGTGCCGACCTCATAATACTCAATAACATTGGTTATGCCCGGAATGAGATCTTCAAGCCTTTGAATGAAAATCTTTGCTGCCTTTTCTTTCTTCTTTTTGTATTCTGCCGGAGATAAAAGTTCCCAGTCTTTCAAATAATCAATACAACAGATTGCACCTACGCTTCTTCCTTCAGGGGCAAGTCCCGAATCTATCTGACCATAATCGACAAAAGTAAAACTCCTGGTTTGGAAATCTGACTTATTGTTCTTATAGATGTCAGCCTGAGTCCTTACCGAACTATCAAATACAAAAGTCGAATAGTAATCATTACCTATGTCCTTAAGGGAATTCCTGAAACCAAAATAAATCGTTAGCAATGATGCTCCTGGATTCTGGATTTTAATTTCATCATTTAATTTACTGCCGGGTTCTTCCATCAATAATCCCGCTACATTCGGAAGAGCCGTATTGGCAACTATTTCATCTGCATATGCCGTAATTATGTCAGTTGCAGAACCTGTTTTCTTGTTATAAGTTACTCCATGAAGTTTAGTCCCTTCTGTCAGTATACCCGTAACAAGATGGTTCAATAAGACTTTACCACCATGGTTCCTGATATATTCTGCCAGGTGATCTGAAAGTTTCTGTGAACCTCCTTTAATAAAGCTGGCACCTCCTTTAAAATAGCTCCCCTGTGCAATTGAGTAATAAGTAAGTGATAGTGAATAAGGATCGTCGTGGAAATATCCCAGGTTACCAAGTAAAACAAGTTTAAGATCTTCATTATGGATTATCGAATCAATAAATTCTCCAAGGCTTTGTTCTTTTATTATCCCGCTTTGAGGAGATTTCCTTTTTGGGTTAAGTATCTGATCAAAAAAAGCTTTGATGCCATCAATCTCTCCAGGAAATTGCTTTCCTAAAACTTTCATGGCCTCAACAGGATCGTGAGGTATGGTAATATTCAGATAATCGCTGGCAAAATGATAAAACTCCGGTACGCGTATAAATTCAATATTTCCGAAAACATCAAGTTCGCCGAATATTTTTGATTTCATGTCTCCCGGTGAAGGGCCGTCCATCTCATGTAATCCCACCTCCATGGTAAGATCACCACGTTTAAAAGTTGTTGCACAACCTCCAGGTCTATCGTGCTGCTCAATGAGCAACACTGATTTACCTTCCCTTGCAAGTTTTGCACCGGCAGTCAGGCCACCCAATCCACCTCCAATAATAATAATATCATATTTCATACTGCTTATTCTTTCGTTTCAGGTATCGGGTATCTTCTAAACACCCTGGTTCTGTCGAAGAGGTACCTGTATGTAACATAGTTCTTTACCGGGACGCTTCCGACGGAAATGAATATTTTCCTCATTTTGGGATTGAAGTCGCCCACCCACGAGAATTCAATTTCTGTGTAATGTGGTTTCCTGTCGAATACCTTCCTGAGATGCAGAATGAAAGCCGATTCGATTCCCAACCCCTGGTATTTTGGTATGACACCCATTAAAACACCTCTTGCCCTGGTAATAGTTTTACGGCTTTTCAGGTAAAAGAACTTGATTATGCTGAACAGATCCAACCTTCCCTTCAGATGTTTCAGTATTTGATTGAAATCGGGGAACATAAGATAAATTCCTATCGGTTCACCATTAAAATATGCAAGCCAGATAAATTCTTCATCAAGGATTGCTTTTGCCTTTCGGAGGACGCCTTTTATATACTCATGTTCAAGAGGTTCAAAATTAACTTTAAATGAAGACCAGGCTTCGTTAAATACTTTGGCGAAGTCCTTTGTATATTTATCCTGGTCCTTCCATGTAAAGTGGTGAAATTCATATCCCGGTTTAGCTGATACCCATTCGGCAATCTTCAGGAATCTTTCAGGCAGAGGTTTTGTAATGTCGAGGTGAAAGCCTTCCATTTTATAATATGTCTGAAAACCATAAGATTCAAAGAGATCCTGGTAATAAGGATGATTGTAAGCAATATCAAATGATGGATGGGTAAAACCCTCTACAAGCAGTCCCCAATATTTATCAGTCTCTCCAAAATTTACAGGTCCGTCCATAGCCTCAATCCCCTTTGATTTCAGCCATTCCCTGGCTGTATCAAAAAGCAGAAAGGCTGACGGTTTATTATTGATACATTCAAAGAATCCCATACCGCCTGTTGGCTGTTCATATGAGTGAGAAAGATTTGTATCGATGAAAGCTGCTATTCTTCCTGTCAGATTGTTTTTATCGTCGACCAGTATCCATCTTTCTGCTTTACCGTGCCCGTAATAGGTGTTTTTTGACGGATCAAAAACTGCATCGATATCCTTGTCTAAAGGACATACCCATGTCTTATCATTTTTATAAATTTCTTTTGCAACTCTGAGGAAATCCTTTTTTGTCTTCCTGTCAGTAACCCTTATTATAGTCATATTCAGGTCAGCTTAAAAGATAATTTTGCCAGTTATTTCATATAAATCTGATCCAGGATTTTCCTGTATTTATTTGAAATGAACTGACGCCTGAGTTTCAGGGTAGGAGATAATTCTCCTGAAGAAGGGCTCCATTCATCCGGCACCAGTCTATAACGGTTGATCCTTTCAGTAGGGCTGATTCTTTTATTTATTGCTTCAATTTCCGTATTAAAAACTGAGGTTATCTCAGGTAGCTGCACCATCTCCGAATAATCGGAGAACGATATTTTTTTCCCTTTCTTCCATTCGTCAAAATATTTGAAATTAGGTGAAATAAGGGCACTGGCAAATTTTTCATGTTCTCCCACGACCATTATCTGATCAATAATTGATACTTCCTTAAACATATTTTCAATTAACTGAGGTGCAATAAATTTTCCATTGGATAACTTGAAAATCTCCTTTTTCCTGTCAGTTACCAAAAGGAACTTGTTTTCTTCAAGGTACCCTATATCACCGGTATGGAACCATCCATCATCATCAAAAACTGATTTAGTTAAAACAGGATCGTTAAAATAACCAAGCATTACATTTGGTCCCTTGCAAAGGATTTCACCATCATCTGCAATTTTTACTTCAACACCCTCTATCACGGTCCCGACTGATCCAAGTTTTACACCTCCCTTGTATGTCCTGTTGATAGTAATAATAGGTGACGTTTCAGTCAGTCCGTACATATTTATTATTTTGATACCCGCTGCCCAGAATATTCTTTCCAGCCGGGGTTGCAGGCTTGCACCTCCGCATCCTGCAATTCTGATATTTCCTCCAAGTGCTGTTCGCCACTTACTGAAAATGAGCTTGTCAGCAATTTTAAGTTTTTTCTCGTAAAACCAGCCATTTTCACCGAATGGTTTATATTTTAAACCAAGGTTTACTGCCCAGAAGAATAGTGTTTTTTTTATCCCGGTAAGCTTCTTTCCTTTAGAAATAATGACATCGTAGAATTTCTCCAGAACACGTGGTACCGCATCAAAACCATCTGGCTTGATTTCCGTCATGTTTAAAGCAATGGATCCCATATTTTCAGCATAATAGATGCTGGAACCACTGAACTGGGTCTGGTAATTCCCAAGCCGGCCACCGACATGACATAAAGGTAAGATGCTCAAATACTTGTCGGTTGGTTTTAAATTGAAGACTCCCGCTGCTGAAATAAAATTGCTCACAAGGTTCCTGTGAGACAGCATAACTCCTTTTGGTTTACCTGTTGTCCCTGATGTATAAATCAAAGTGGCAAAATCTTCAGGTCTGATCTGGTTCTTTATAGCCTCAACATCCATTTTTATCTGTTCGGAGCAAGATTTTCCTAATTCAACTATCTCTAACCAGTTCCTGGCTCCTTCTACTTTATCAAAAGTGTAAAATGGTATTGAAAATTCTTTATCATTCAATTTAGGCAACACACATTTCAGTAATTTCTTGTCAGAAATTATTATCATTGCAGCACCTGAATTCTTGATTATGTATTCATATTCTGATGTATTTAATGATGTGAAAACAGGAACATGCACTATTCCGAGTATCGACATACCGGCATCAACGAAATTCCATTCAGGCCGGTTGTTAGCTACAGTTATGATTTTGTCACCTTTTCTATAGCCTAGTTCAAAAAGTCCATAGCAGAAATTATAGGAATATGAAATATAATCCTGCGTACTGAATTTTATCCAGGACCCATCTTGCTTGAAGCACAACGCATCATCTTTCTGATAGTTCTCCTTGTATCTGTCCAGTAGATCAAAAGTTCTTGTAACATTCATGAAAGTTCCATTATTAAGTTTAGTAGTTTACTTATATTTCTCTTTTGCAATTTAAGCAAATTTGCCATCCCGAAATGCAAAAATGATTATTGGAATTGCACAGGAGTTATAGAATGTTTATTTTGTTCCTTCAATCTCATAACAACATTTTCCAGATGAATGCCATGCCTGTTGTAATCGGTTCCATTGCATTGTTTGCAATTGCTTACCGGTTATATTTCAGCTTCATAGCTGCAAAAGTTGCTGTGACAAATGATCTTGCCCAGACACCTGCATTCAGGCTGTATGACGGTCAGAATTATTATCCAATGAACAAATGGGTGTTGTTCGGGCACCATTTTGCGGCTATTGCTGGCGCTGGTCCCCTTGTAGGTCCTGTTCTTGCAGCACAATTCGGTTTTATGCCAGGCTTTTTATGGATGCTCATCGGATCAGTGATGGCAGGTGCAGTCCATGATTTTGTGATCCTAACAGCTTCTGTTCAGCACGACGGGAAATCCCTTGCAGCTATTGCCAGGGCTGAAATCAATAAAGTAAGCGGAGCAACAACTTCCTTTGCAATAATCCTGATAATTGTTGTTGCTCTTGCCGGACTGGGTCTGGTCGTTGTAAACGCCCTTGCCGAAAGTTCATGGGGTACTTTTACAATAGCATCAACAATCCCTATTGCGATTATTATGGGTTTATGGATGTTTAGAATAAGGAAAGGAAAGACCCTTGAGGCAACAATTTTTGGAGTGATCATGCTTGTTGCCGCTGTAATTGCAGGCAGTCATATACCGGAATCTGGTATTGCGGGATGGTTTACATTTGATCATAAAACACTTACTATCCTGATCGCTATATATGGATTCCTTGCTTCAGTTCTACCGGTATGGATTCTTCTCTCCCCACGCGACTACCTGAGCTCCATTATGAAAATTTCGGTTATCGCTCTTCTTGCTGTCGGACTGATAATCGTTGCTCCTGAAATTAAGATGCCTGCATTTACCGAATTCGGTAAAGGTGGAGGACCTATAATTCCCGGCAAGTTATTTCCGTATCTTTTCATAACAATAGCTTGTGGCGCCATTTCAGGATTTCATTCACTAGTCAGCTCGGGGACGACTCCCAAAATGATAATGAAGGAGTCGGATATAAAACCCATTGCGGTCGGAGCAATGCTCGTTGAGGGTGCAGTCAGCATTATGGCTCTGATTGCAGCAACTAGCCTCCTCCCTCTGGATTATTTCCAGATAAACGTACCTGCCGAAAAGCTTCAGGCGATCCTTCCCCGACTGCATGAAATGGGTTTCACCGAATCGAACCTCGACCAGCTTTCAGCAAGCGTGGGTGAAAAAATTGCAGGGCGTACTGGTGGTGCAGTATCACTGGGTGTCGGAATGGCATATATCTTTTCTTCCATTCCGGGGATGAAGCATCTGATGTCGTACTGGTATCACTTTGCAATAATGTTTGAGGCATTATTTATCCTTACAACAATCGATGCCGGAACCCGTATCGGAAGATTTATCCTGCAGGAGACATTCGGAAAAGTGTATAAACCATTTCTGAAGACCAACTGGCTGCCTGGAAATCTTATTACAAGCGGTCTGATAGTTCTTGCCTGGGGTTACTTTATATATACAGGTACCGTTGCGACTATCTGGCCGATGTTCGGCACTGCCAATCAGCTTCTTGCAACTGTAGCTCTTGCGATCGGCACCTCATTCATAATTAACCGTGGAAGGGCAAAATATGCCTGGGTCACAATTCTTCCAATGATTTTTGTCGGGGTGACAACACTGACAGCTGCATTTCTGAATATTAAAAATATCTACCTTCCTCAGCTTGATGCAAAGGCAACCCTGGTTCCGGGGTTAATTAACCTTGCACTAACGGGTACAATAATTATATGCGTTTTTATTATTCTTTTAAACGCAATTCCCGGGTGGTTCAGAGTAATTTCAGGAAAAGCCACTCCTATAAATGGATAATTGTGTTATTTTAGTCTCCTTAGTAGATAATAATTGATCCGGATTAAAATGAAAAGACAATGTACCCTCTTATTTATTCTTTTGCTTGTGCCTTTTTTCACTGACTGTAATATCACGGCACAGAAAGTTCTTGAAATTTCTGTTCAGGCAGATAAACCAGGAGCAGAAATTCAGCCTGCCATGTGGGGTGTATTTTTTGAAGATATCAACTTTGCGGCTGATGGCGGAATTTATGCCGAGCTTGTAAAGAACAGGTCATTTGAGTTTGAATTACCATTGACTGGCTGGCAACCATTGTCAAGGCAAAATGGTACCGGACGGATCGTGGCAAATTTTTATTCACCCTCAAGACCGTCGAATCCTCATTATATGCGGATTTACCTTGATCCTTCCGCAGGGACTTTCGGCTTTACAAATGAAGGATTCCGTGGAATGGGGATCATGAAAGATGCACAATATAACTTTTCGGTTTATGCAAGAATGTATGAAAACTCTGATATAAAAATGACTGCTGAACTGATAACCTCTTCCGGTCAGGTTATAGGAAAAACAGAACTTTCCGGTTTTTCAGGATCCTGGAAAAAATATCAGTCAACGATGCTCGCATCTGCGACAGAAAAGAAGGCCCAGCTGAGAATAATACTTTCGGGAAAAGGAAGCATGGATATTGATATGATCTCTCTTTTTCCGAATGATACATGGAAAGGGCGCCTGAATGGACTTCGCAAGGATATTGTTCAATTTATAGCTGACCTTAAACCAGGGTTTGTACGTTTCCCCGGAGGCTGCATTGTTGAAGGGCGGAATCTTACTAACCGGTATCAGTGGAAGACCACTATCGGACCTGTGGAAGAGAGAACTTTGATAAAGAACCGCTGGAATGTAGAAATAGAGAGCCGTCAGGCACCTGATTATTTCCAGTCGTTTGGGCTGGGGTTCTATGAGTATTTCCAGCTTGCCGAGGATCTGCAAGCAGAGCCGCTTCCGATTCTCAACTGTGGCATGTCGTGCCAGTTCAATGCAGCAGAAGTTGTCCCGTTGGAGAACCTCGATCCATATATCCAGGATGCACTTGACCTCATTGAGTTTGCAAATGGGGAGACCACTTCGAAATGGGGAGGCCTCAGGGCTCAGATGGGACACCCTGGAAAATTCAACCTGAAATTTATTGGTGTCGGAAATGAGCAATGGGACGAACAATACATTGAAAGGTACAAAATATTTGAGAAAGCCATCAAATCAAAATATCCTGAAATAAAGATTGTCTCAGGATCAGGACCCTACTCAGCCGGAAGATATTTTGAATTTGGCTGGAGCGAATTAAAAAAACTGAGTCCGGATCTGATCGATGAGCATTATTACATGCCGCCCGACTGGTTCCTTAAGAATGCAACCCGATATGATAATTATGACAGGAAAAGTATTAAAGTGTTTGCCGGGGAATATGCTGCCCACGGGAAGGAAGGCACCGAATCCGAATCGAGGAACACCTGGTGGAGCGCTCTCTGCGAAGCTGCATTTATGACTGGTCTCGAGAGGAATGCTGACGTTGTTAACATGGCATCCTACGCACCTCTCCTTGCTCATGTTGATGCGTGGCAGTGGCGCCCCGACCTGATATGGTTCGATAACCTTACGACCATGGGGACCCCAAATTACTATGTTCAGAAGTTTTTTTCAAATTACAAGGGTGCCAGGGTTACACCTGTATTATCCGGAGGAAGGACCCTGACCGGGCAGGAGGGTGTTTACGCCAGCAGCACTATCGACAGTAAAGCTGGAAAGCTCTACATTAAACTGGTTAATTCAACTGACCAGTCTATTAAAGTAATATTGGCCCTGGGGACTCTTCCATATTCAAAGTCAGCGGTGAAGGAGACACTAAAATCAACTGGCAAGGATGATTTCAATAGTATTTCAAATCCAAAATTAATCTACCCTGTGTCAACATCCGTCAAAGTAGATGGAAGGAAAATAAATGCCGAAGCGGAGCCGTTATCAGTAAGCGTTTTTATTATTGATTTTAAAGCCAGATGATAGAATTTTTACAGCCTGTGATTGATTGGTATATGGCCAATCTGAATTATTTTACCATTGCTCTGCTGATGGTTATTGAAAGTTCATTCATACCTTTTCCTTCGGAGGTTGTAATCCCATTTGCCGCCTATAAAGCTGCGCAGGGCGATATGAATGTTTTCGGAGTTGTCCTCGCAGGAACTGCCGGTGCGTTGATAGGTGCACTGTTTAACTATTACCTGGCGAAATATCTCGGACGCTTAATTGTCTATAAGTTTGCGGATTCCAAAATGGGCAGGATTTTATTGCTTTCGAAAGAAAAAGTTGTGCATGCAGAAAACTATTTCATCAAGCATGGAAGGTCGTCCACATTTATTGGAAGACTTGTTCCGGCGGTCCGTCAGTTAATTTCAATTCCGGCCGGACTGGCTGGCATGAATATTCGTGATTTTATCGTATACACCTCCGCCGGAGCAGGAATCTGGAACATAATCCTGGCCGTCATAGGGTACTATCTTTATGGTGTGAAGGACAAGATCTTCCCTTACGTTGACGATATCCTTTACATTCTGGGAGGAGTATTTGTCGTGTACCTGATTGTGAAGGGGATAATACAAAAGAAGAAAGGTAATAAGGCGAAAGGCGCCAGGCAGCAGGCTAAAGAACCATCGGAATAAGAAACAAAAGTGCCACTAACCCGACCGATGCTATTATCATTCCGGGATTGATTTTAGAGTTTTCAACTCTAACTATATTCTCCATTGGAACAGTCAGTTTGATGTTCACTATCTTAACCGCGGAAAACGGTTCAGCATAAATATGGACCTGACGGCTTTTTTTGATCACTTCAGGGTTATAGATCAATGCTGTAAACTGATTACCTGCTTCAGTGACCGGCTTAACAATCCATGAACTGTCTCCGGCATGAAAAAAGTAGAGGTTTTTCCAGTTAGGTACTCTTGATATTTGCCCGGCAGGTAAATCTTTTGAGGAAACACAGCTTAAAAGTGCAACAAGTGGAAGTATACTGAATAAGATAGTACTTGATTTTCTGAGAAATTTTATTAGCATATCCAACTTATTTAAACCAGGTTATGTAGCTGGCTGGGAGAGGGATTTAGGGAGAGGCTTATATTATTCAACTACTTCCGCATCATCAAATTTCTGCGAACGAATATTGACCTTCCGGTGCTGAACCCTATGAACTCCTTTGCTTCCGAAAAATCCCCAGCCCCCGCTTCCCAATAAGAAACCGAGAGCGTATAATCCACCATTATTGTTAGGAGCGAACATGGTGATATCCTTGTTGAAAAGCATCCCAATAAAGTCGAACGGAGCTATAAATCCATGCCATAACCCTCCGAAGAATCCATACCGGTGACCTGTCAGACATTGATCAATAACCTCATTTTTAGCACATCCTGTCAAAAGGACAATAGCTAAAAGACAAAAAATAAGCAAAAGACCTTTTTGTTGAGCTAGTAATTTCATTTTATTGATTTTTGAATTAACATATAAATCAGAAAAGAGTACCATCGATGGGCTTGCCTGAATATTTCCTTTCGTGGTCAATAAGCCATCTTTTCTTATCGAGCCCTCCGCCATAACCTACAAGATCCCCGTCGGCGCCGATCACCCTGTGACAAGGGATTATTATCGCAATCCTGTTTGATCCGTTTGCTCCTGCAACTGCTCTGACAGCTCCCGGATTTTTGATCAATTTAGCCAGTTCCAGGTAGGATTTGGTTTTTCCAAAAGGGATCTGCTTAAGATGATCCCAGACTGCAAGCTGAAAATCGGTCCCCGGAGTTATCAGTGGCAGTGAAAACTCTTTCCGCTTTCCTTTGAAGTATTCTTTCAGTTGTTTTTTCAGTGCTCTAAGATGCTTGTTGCTTCCTGAAATGACTGTTTCACTGAAAGTAAGGGCAAGTCTGTTGAATTCAGATTCCAGAGCAGGCCTGCTTGTGAATTCAAGCAGACAGATGCCATCCTTTGTAGCAGCTGCTGCCATTTCTCCGAGAGGAGTCTCGATTATTGTGGTTTTTATCATATCTACCCACCCCAACCCCTCCCAGGAGGGGATCTTTAATGTGACTACTATTATTGCGACCAAGCAAAGCGAGAGAAGCAATCCTCTTCTCCTGGTATACTACCCCCTCTTTCCCTGGAACCTTCCTGAAGTCGACTTAATATATTTGACATTCCTGAACCTCAGGGCTGACCAGTCTTCATCGATGCTTACCATGCGGATACCAAAAAAATCAAGATCGTTCAATGCTTTCCATCCATGGTCCCTGTTAATATCGGAAGTAAACTTTTTTGATGTTTTTTTTGGATAACAAAACCACAGAATGCCATCCACAGCAAGATTATGGAGTGTGACAGGTGTTATTTCTTCAACTTCAGTGGCTTTCCTGACGAAAATTATCATGAAATCATAAGGATACCTCAGATCTATTTCATTATCTATCTGGATATCTTTAATTTCTCTGAGGGGAGCCAGCTTAAAATTCTTTTCTGCGTTGAAAACAACAATACGCTTCTGACCTTTATAATTCAGCTTTTCAAGAAGAGTCTGCATGAAGATCCCCGATTAATATGGCAATTTAAGAAAAATCTGAATTAACTGCTATGTTTCTGATAAAAGATAGTAATTTTGCATTGTCGAAAACGGGGTGCCTTAATATTACGGGCTGAGATCATACCCTTACACCTGATCCGGGTAATGCCGGCGAAGGGAAAAAGCATCCTGTGACATTTATGAAATAAACATTTAACAATGAAAATCCAGTTTTCATTACTGCTTATTGTTTTTATTTCTCGTTTTATTGCTTTTCCGGAATGCTTGAATGGTCAAACCCTGAAAGGAAGAGTGACTGACTTAAATGGGGATCCGCTCGCAGGAGCAAGCGTTGCAATTGCAGGTACATATAATGGTGTACAGACAGGTGCCGACGGAGGGTACGGATTGAGCGGGCTGAAGCCGGGTTACTACACAATCCGGTTTTCATACATTGGCTATGAGACAGTGATTAAAGACCTGGAAATATTGAGAGATACTCTTTTTGATGCTAAGCTCAGACCGATTGCCATAATTACCGATGACGTTATAATCAGTGCAACCCGTGCAGGTGAACAGGCTCCGCTTGCCTATACAAATATATCCGGTGATATTCTTGAGAAACGTAATTCAGGACAGGATCTGCCTTATCTTCTTGGTCTTACTCCTTCATTTATTGAAACATCCGAAGCCGGGAACGGAATAGGATATACAAGTATGAGGATCAGGGGAACTGACGCGAGCAGGATCAATGTAACTATCGACGGAATTCCCCTTAATGACCCTGAATCGCAGCAGGTTTTCTGGGTTGACCTTCCTGATCTAGCTTCATCAGTTGACAATATCCAGGTTCAGCGCGGTGTCGGCACCTCTTCAAATGGAGCAGGAGCATTCGGAGCCTCAATTAACATTCAGACCCGGGGTATTGAAAATGAGCCATTTGCCGAGATAAATTCATCAGTGGGTTCATTTGGCACCTTTAAAAATAATATCACAGCCGGAACCGGACTTCTGAAGAACAGTTTCGCATTTCAGATGCGCTATTCTGATCTGCGAAGCAACGGGTACATTGAACGGACCGGATCAGAGCACAATTCAACTTTTATGAGCGCTCTTTACAGGACTGGGAAATCGATTATAAAAGCAAACATAATTCTGGGGAAAGAACATACCGGAATAGGTTGGTGGGGAGTCCCGAAAGATATGCTGCCTGTAAACCGGAGATACAATCCGGCAGGGGAATACACCGATGGGAATGGTGTGCTCCGGTACTACGACAATGAGAGTGATAATTATACCCAGAATCATTACCAGCTTATTTACAGCTTTAAATTACCAGGGAATATGTCTCTTCATACAGCTCTCCATTACACAAAAGGAAAAGGCTATTATGAGGAATTTAAAGAAGACGATCCATTTGCAAATTATGGATTGCAATCCGTAACAATTGGTGGAACAACTTTCAGTGAAACTGACCTAGTACGGCGAAAATGGATGTCGAACAATTTCTATGGGTTGGTCTGGTCACTGAATTACAGGAATGAAAAGATTGATGCCAGTTTCGGAGGAGGAATGAACCTTTATTCAGGAGATCATTTCGGACGGATAATCTGGATGAGAAATCCCGGTGCAGTGGAAAGAGATCATCAATGGTACTTCAATAAGGGTGAGAAAGGTGAAGCAGGCATCTACGGAAAAGTAACCTGGTCAGTATCCCGTACACTATCTGTTTTCGGAGATATGCAGTACAGGCATATTAAATACAGTCTCGAAGGAATTGATGATGATCTGAAGAATATCGGACAGATCCACAGATTCGGTTTCTTAAATCCAAAAGCCGGCCTGTTTCTTACAATTGCTCCAAATCAGGAAGCTTATCTCTCATTCTCAATAGCAAACAGGGAACCAACTCGCACCGACTTCAAGGAAGCATCAGGCGACAATAAGGCAACACCCCGGTCAGAAAGACTGTTCGATACAGAAATTGGATATAAACTCAGATTTGCAAAAAGTTCTTTAGCTCTTAACCTGTATGGCATGTTCTATAAAGATCAGCTTGTTCCAACTGGCGAGCTGAGCAATGTAGGTTATCCCATAATGACAAATGTTGAAAAAAGCTTCAGGACGGGAGCAGAAATTACCGCAGGATTTATTCCGGCTGATTTTATTTCATGGGATTT
The DNA here is from genome assembly GCA_963701745.1 of uncultured Bacteroidales bacterium. Classification (GTDB taxonomy): domain Bacteria; phylum Bacteroidota; class Bacteroidia; order Bacteroidales; family VadinHA17; genus LD21. Next base: position 702,389 of record CAVPBE010000001.1, read on the forward strand.
CAGCCTTACCTTCAGCAGGAACAAGATACTTGACTTTACTGAGCATTACATTGATTATAATACAAGTGACTGGTCGGCAGAGTATAAAAGCAGGAGGCTTGGCACTGTGGATATTGCATATTCACCATCGGTAATCGCAGGGAGTGATCTGTCAATAAAATTAATCCCTGAAATAAGGCTTCATTTTATAAGTAAATTTGTGGGCAAACAATATTTTGATAATACTATGGACGTGGAAAGGATGCTCGATCGTTACTTTTTCAATAACGTAGTGATAGATATTGAGCCGCAAAAAAAGCCTCTCAAAGGTGCAACTCTTCAGTTTCTTGTTAATAATATTTTCAATACAAAATACGAGAATAATGCCTACGGCGGCAACTGGTTTGAAGACGGGACAGAAAAAAGCTGGTCATATTATTTTCCCCAGGCCGGCATCAATTTTATTCTTAAGCTTGGATTGAATTTCTGACAGGATGACAATATCTGATTGGTTATCAAATAACTGGATTGAAATATTTGGTGCCTTAACCGGCATAATCTATGTTTTCCTCGAAATCAGGCAGAATATATGGCTATGGCCGGTAGGGATAATAACATCTGCTGTTTACATAATCGTTTTCTTTACAAGCAAATTCTACGCTGATATGAGCCTGCAGGGGTATTACCTGGTAATAAGCTTTGCAGGGTGGTACTGGTGGGTCAAAGGCGGCAAACGGCAGGCGGCAGGCGGCGGGCGGAAAGAAATTGAGAAAGCTGAAGTCTCATGGCTCCCCTCCCAGGAGAGCCTGCCCCGCCTCGGCGGGGGGCTGGGGGTGGGTAATGAAGAGACTGAGAGACTCAGGGACGAAGAGACTAAGAGACTGATTGTTACAAGATTAGAACTAAAGACCGCTCTGATTCTGGCAGCAGTATTTGTACTATTGTATTTTATACTGTGGTTTGGACTGTCTCAACTGACCGATTCCCCGGTTCCCGAATGGGATTCATTTATAACCTCCCTTTCGATCATAGCTACATGGATGCTTGCGAGAAAGATCTATGAGCACTGGTTTTTATGGATAGTTGTTAATTCCGCATCTGTAATACTGTTTTTAACAAGAGGCCTTTATCCGACATTAATCCTGTATATGGTTTATCTATTAATGTCGTTTGTTGGACTTAAAGTATGGAAGCGATCCTTATAAAGTGTAGCATGTACACTTTATCGGACTGATAAACTTCTGACCCAGATTCATGTCAGTCAGCCGTTTGGTTCGTGCATCCAGGCACCTGTCGCATTTTGAGAAAAGTTTCAGGTCCCAGACGTCTGCAAAGACACGCCCTGACTGCTGTTCTATTCCATACTCCAGTACCAATTCAAGGGAACGGATATCAGGCATTGCAAAGATGCCTTTTTCCATCAGCTGATCCATTGCCCCGTTTCCAGCGCGTACAGGAATTATAACACAGCATTCCACGCCTGCATTGAAAGCAAAATCGAGAGAACGTTCCGCCCAGAATACGCCTTCGGATTCAGAAAGAAAAGGTGGACGAAGAAGAATAAATGCTCTTGTAAATATATCGTGCTTCATGAGAAATTCTACTGACCTGGCAAAATCCCCGAGCACCATCCTTTTATTCAGTTTCTTCAGTATTTCAGTATTGACAGTCTCCAGTCCGATAGCGATCTGAAGATCGGATTTTATCATGTCCCTGAACCTCAGGCAATCTTCATTTATGAATACAGGATGACTTTCAACTATAACTGTTTCGTAATTGCTTAAAAGCGAAGCAATTTTCTGGTAGTCTTTTTCAGGGATCGCTTTTTTATCAAAGAAACTGCCGCTGTTGTATAGCTTTAGATGCTTTGCTTCCGGCATATTATTAAGTGCCCATTCAATCTGGGCAGGGATGACTCCCTCTGGAACTGATTTATCTGTAGTGTTCTTCCAAAGGTCGCACATCAGGCAATGAAAAGGGCATTCCCTGTTCGTCAGAAAAATGGTTGCAACATCTTCGATAGTTCCTGAAGAAGTCCTTTCTTTTTCAACTACCCATGCATAGGGTTTCTGTGGATCGACGCTATTTTTATTACCACGGCAGGAAACAATCCATTTATCGGTTACCTCAAGGCCGTTAAATTCATTCATAGCTCGAAAGAAACTCTTTCCGGTAAGCTGTTTCCTTTTCAGGGAAATGATTCCTGAAGGAATCTGCCGATGCTGCCCCATGTTGAAAACGTCTTTTGGGGAATACTGGCATGGTCATGCCTGTAACTGCTTTGACACCATCGGAAACAATCTGTCCCTTAAGATTATAAAGTTTTTTATGATCCCAGTTTGTAATATCAATGAATGGAATACCTTCTGAGACTTCAATCACATTTGGCAATGTATATGGGCTGAAAGATTCAAAACCAAGACTTTCGCCTGTGGTATATGTCCTCATAAATCCCCTGCTCAGTCCTCCTGAGTAAGTAAGTGAGTGTTTTATTGAATCGACTCCCCATCCTTCATGGTAAAGCATCAGGTTGTTAAGTACACTCTTGATCGTAAGTTCAGGATTCTCTTCGATAGGATAATCCTTCAGATTTTCGTTGCCTCCATCACCATCTATCATGTATTTCCAATCAGGATAGCGTGATCTGATGCCCTGCAAAAGTGCCAGGTTCATTGTAGCTGACTGTATATCAAGAGGTTTGTAATCTTCAACCACCCTTACGGTTTTCTTCCAATCGAGAGTTGAATAATCAGCTTCAATTACTTCAATGAAAAATCCCAGATCAAGATCATCGAGGAATTTTTTTGCCTGAGCCAGGTCTTCACCACCTCCGTCAATGCTAAGTGTAAAAGCCTTAAGCCGTGAAGGACTCTGGCCAAGTTCCATGAGAGCCTTGTATACAAGCAGGAAAAGAGCACCACTGTCAACTCCTGCTGAAAAAGTTATACCTACTGGTCCGGTTATTGCCCGGTAGAGCAACCATTTCTTTATCTCTTCAAACAGGGTTCTAATATAAAGTTCACCTGTTTCGGAAATATCTGATGAAGAGTATTTATTCCTTTCAGGTTTAAAGAACCTTTCATAGACCGGATTTGGATCGGGACAACCGAGAAGTTCTATTTTTGTTATATAGTGTGCCGGGACCATCCTTGTGTATGAAGGATGGAACTGATGGTCGAGGCCCTCTTTTTTAAGATAATCAAAGATGGTGTCAATCCGTTCAGCAACAACAAGCTCAGGTCCGCCCGGCCTTTTTGCAATGAAATACCGGATAGGTCGGCCGATTGATCTTGCCATCCTTATTGTTCTGCCATCAACAGAGACAAGTGAAAACTGGCCATCTATTTTCCTGACAGCTTCCACATTCCCCGATCGGACAGCTTCAACAGCTTCCTCATGGGTCATATTATAAATAGTATTCTTTTGCGGATTAGTGAGATCCACCATTTTGCTTATGTATTGATTGTTCATATTATATCAAGTTATTAGGTAGGAATTGTTAGTCCTTTTTGTACTTTTATCTGTACTCTAAATCCCCTACATTCTTCCGCCGTAGCGGTTACGCGAAGCCCAAGAAGGGGACTTAATGATTTATCAATATATTACTTAAACCCCCTTTGGGGGAAGGTTGGGCAAAGGGGTATAGGAAGATTTATTAAAAGGACTAGATCTATCCAAAGAACTTTAAGTTTTTAGATATAATCCCTTTCCCCTCCAATATTGTAATATATCTGTCTGCAGCTACATTTCTGTAAACCTCTTTTTTCCCACCCGTCCAGAAGATTTCAAGTGTATCAATTGTCTTTGAGCTGCCAAGGCCAATATGTACCCTGGGATCATTATTGCTCAGGTAGCTTGTTGCCCATTGATTGACAAGTACCTGCCTATTTCCGCCGGCTGTTGCGACAACTTTAGCGGCTATTGCTGAAGCCGGGCCCTTACTGCCTTTCAGCGTTATCCCGACCCAGTGATTCGCATTGCCCCCGGCATTTCTCAGTAACGCAGCTGTAGCTTTCAGGTCAACATGAGAAATTATGATATCCATATCCCCGTCATTGTCAAAATCCCATACAGCAAGACCTCTTCCCGAACGTTTTACCTTGAAATATTCTCCATACTCCTTTCCAGTGTCTTTGAAATGTCCTTTGCCGTCATTTTCAAGCAGCAATGGATATTGAAGTACAAGTTCCTCAGCTGTTCCGTTTGCAGAAACAATATCCAGATCCCCATCATTATCAAAATCGAGAAAAGCTGCAGACCAGGCACCTTTCCCGGCCAGGGGACCCTGAACGCCGCTTATTTCGGTAATATCTTCGAAGAAACCGTTGCCCTTATTGCGGTAAAGTGCTCCATAATCCAGATCAACCACCAGAATATCAATAAGCCCGTCCCCATCCACATCACCAATTGACCCATGCATTGAACCGCTTCCTATACCATTGCTGTTCGCAGCTACACCAATCTCAACACCAACCTCCTTATAGACACCGTTATCATTTCTGAACATGAAGTTAAGCTGATGATCGTTAGCCTGGAAAATATCAATATCTCCATCATCATCATAATCATATACTGTTAGCCCCATGCATTTTGAATCGGGATAAAACAGGTTGTTCTTTTGGGTAACATCAACAAACTTCCCATCAGGTCCTTGCTCATATAGCATTGAAGCCTGGCCTTTATATTCAGACGGCTGTGGCATTAAGTTTGGGGTTGCAGGTGTAAAATAGCCAGGATCGAAGGCAAGGAAATTGCCGACCATTGCATCGAGCCTCCCATCGTGGTTTTGATCCCAGAATGAGACGCCAATGCTCCATTTTACAAATCCGTTTAATTTTTCCGGACCCCTGAGACCTGTATAATTTGTTAAGTCAGTAAATGTGCCGTTACCATTGTTCCTGTAAAAAACATTCGGACCATAATTAAGCAGGTAGAGATCCTGGTCCCCGTCATTATCATAATCTATTGCACCAGCAGCCATGCTCCAGTTAGTATCATTAATACCTGCCTTCTCTGAAACCTCTGTAAATGTACCGTTGCCATTGTTTTTATAGAGCCTGTCAGGAGTATTAATGAATTTCTTTCCCCCGGGATCAGATATGCCTTCAATATATGTTCCGTTCATCATGAACAGATCCATCAGGTTGTCGTTGTTGTAATCAAATATTGTTATTCCTGATCCGCTGCTTTCAAGAATATTCCTGTAGGAAAGATCGCCGAATGTGTATTTGAAATCAATGCCGGCTTGTTTTGTTACATCTGTAAATAGTATACTTTTTTTCTGAGCCGTTAATTGAAAAGAAAAGCACATTATGAAAAGGTATAAAAGAAAATTTCTAGTCTTTTTGAATATATGACCACCTTTCTTATTTCCCCCAGGGGGGAAAAGATAAAATTCCTTCCCCCTTGGGGAAAGGTTGGGAAGATGGTATTTAAAATTAATAATACCAGTCATTTAACTACAATATTAGAATTTCCTCTTACTGCATTTAAATATTCATCCGCATTTACAACTCTTGTATTGTATTCCCGGTTATATTTTTTCAATTCGGGATCATCCGGGTACTTATCACTTTCCGAGGGAGGATAATTTTTCATTCCATGGAAGGGAAGAGGCAAAACTGTACTGCCGAACGCTGTATTCAGGTCGCCATCTTTAACCCATCCCACACTGCGGATAAGGAAATCCCTTTTCCATCCTTTGGCTAATGGCGGCAATGTTGTGGCATTGAACCTGACAGTAGTTTCATCACCGGCATTTGTAATAATGTATTTGTTATCCGATTCTGATAAGAGCGGCAAGACATCACCAAATCGTGTGTAATTTCCTGACAGATCTCTCCATTTCGGTCCATTTTTAACAACAGAGTAATCGAACCAGTGAGGTCCGTACCGGCTGCCTTTTCTGAAAGGCTCTGAGAAGCCTCTGTAGTGAAGGTCCGCACTTGAAGGTTTAAGAACATTCCTTACAACAGGTGCCTCAGGTAAATCTTCAGCGAAAAATATCTGATCCCAGTATATCTCCATATTTGTCCTGATCCTTATCCGGTGATCTTTTGTAAGGAATTTCCCTGAAAGATCATTTATTACAGTTTTATCCTTACCCATAGGAAATCCGGCGCTGCTGATAACCGTTTCCCACTCGCCGTTTTTATTTAATACCTGAATCAAAGGAGGAGTTACTATGATATCATACGATTGAGAAATTGCAGCATTTATACTGGCATCTGTAGGGAATATCCATCCATTCATAAAAAGAAACAATCTTCCTGACACATCAATGTTTCCCGGATCAATTATTAGATCCTTCATCTCTGTTATTCCCTGGTATTTACCTGATGTGAATCCTGAAAGGTAATTGTCATCTTTTTGAGATAAACATGATAGTACATCATTGCCCTCTGAATCTTCAGCTGAAACCGGAATATATTTCTCTTTAACAGTAAGGATCTTTAAAACCGGGAATGGGGGAGGGCCAAACTGTTCAGGAACAAAAATATCTAATGAATCGGGGTGATCCACGGCGACAAGTTCAAGTTTGTCAATATAAATGGTTTCCCAGAGTTCAGAAGTGACCTGAATTGAATAACTTCCACTCTCTTGTTTAAGCATATCACCCGGAATTTTTAAATAATCATCCGAGGCATCTGCAAAAGCATAGGAGGTTGCCCCGCCCATTATGCCAGTTGGCATTCCAAGGGCACTTCTCCATAATATATCTTTCACAAATACATATTCTTGCCCATTCCATCCATAGAGAAAAGGACATGAACCTTTAAGGGTTTGCTCCTCGATAAGTGCCTGGTCGGATCCGGGCATAAAAATATTCTGAGGCACTCCGTTAGTCCATCTGATCCTGATTATATCAGCTCTCGAATTACTTCCGATTCCAAAATGGATGTTGGGATCAGTCACAACCAATGTTTCATAGAGGTCGCCGGCACGCATCTCGACCTTCGCCCCGATTCCGAAGTGATTATTTTTAGAGCTGCCTGCTCTCAGCCCCACAAGTTTCATAGTTATAAAATGGTTGTTATTTCCTCCGTCATTACGCAGAAGCGAAATTCCGCCATTGAGGCCTGCAACAGCAACGTCAAGGTCCCCATCGTTATTATAGTCAAAAATTGCTATTTGTTTTCCGGCTTTTGCTTCAGCCGGAATCAGATCTGAAACATTTGTAAAACTTCCTTTTCCATCATTGTAATAAAGGAAGATTCCACGTCCCTCCTTTTCCTGTGATTCCCCTGCCATAATAAGATCGAGGAATCCATCATTATTAAAATCCAGGAAAGAAGCATCAAATACATTTACGTTTTCAAGGGACCGGAACATTTCTGAATTATTCTTTTCTTTCTCAAAAGTACCATTGCGCAGATTCCTTAGAAGTGAATGATTCCCCGCGGAACCCGACCCGATAAAAAGGTCAAGAAATCCGTCGTTATTGTAATCTCCGACTGTAACTGTCCCCGCTCCTTCATACCCTTTCAAGCCGCTTTCAGCAGCAATATCCTTAAAAACACCCTGCCGCTGATTTGAATATAAGCAGGGGCCAGAGTTTTTATTGACAGTTATAAAGTCGATATCCTCATCATCATCAAAATCTCCAAAAGCTGCATCTGTGGTTATAATTCCGCCATTCTGAGGGCCAAGTTTTGTTGACTGATCTTCAAAAGTTCCGTCTCCGTTATTCCTTAGGAGCAGATTCGAATCTGACAGGATCTCAAGCAGATCAAGATCTCCGTCATGGTCCATATCAAAAAAAAGAGCCTTTTTCCCACCTGTCCTGCTTCCGGCTTTTGCCTTTTCAGTTACATCTTCAAATGTTCCTTTTCCTGTGTTCCTGTAAAGGATATCACCACCTTCCTTCATTACAAAAAGGTCAGGGAAGCCGTCATTATCATAATCGGCAAATGCTACAGATGATTCATTTCCGGAATGATCTAAGCCTGTTTCTTTTGACACATCTGTATATTTCCCCATTTCATTATTGAACAGAAAATGTTTATATGATGAAGATACAGGATCATAACTGCCGACATAAAGATCAATATCATCGTCACCGTCATAATCACATTCTTCGACATGAGCTGAATATTTGATTTCTGAATTTTTACCTCCTTCTGACCTCGGGACAAGATCCATACCGGCTGCCGAAGCTACATTTGTAAATCTTATAATATCCAAAAGGGAAGCATTTTCTGTTTTCCGGGGTGATGAAGACTGTCTGTCGAAAGTTATAACAGGAAAGCCTATAAGAGATCCTCCGGGGCCCTTCAGATCCATTATCCCGGCCTGGTATGGTGAAGAAACCTTCATATAATTGTGGAAAATCGTAAACTGGATAATTGCCTTTTCCTTATCCTTTTTTCTCAGTAATGAAAGAGTTTTATTATAGTATTCAACTGCTTCTTTTGGGAATTCAGGAAACTGCTTATTGATTATTTCCATCTGCTCCAGTGCCTTATCGAATTCCCCTTTCCTGATAAGAATATCTGTCAGGTTGAGACGCGGGACCAGGTTTGCGGGTGCTTTTTCGACAAGAATGTCAATATAATTTTCACGCTGTTTCTGGGAATCTTCGTCTGGAAGAGACGAAAACAATTCAGAAATATCAAAAAGTATTTTTAAATGATCAGGCGCAAATTCTAGTGCACTCTTAAGCTCTTTAATAGCCTTATCACGTTCATTGTTCATCTTGAAAACAGTGGCCAGGATAAGTCTGATATCCGGGTCTTTCGGATCGATCTTAATAGCTTTATTCAGTTCTATTTCTGCTTCAGGATACTTGGCCATCCTTAAGTAAGTCAGCCCAAGATTTGCATATCCAAACTTATCTTTTGGTTCAAGCTCAATAAACTTCTGGAATTCCTTTTCAGCTTCCTCCAGCTTAAACTCCTCAAGATAAGCAAGACCAAGTGTTTTAGCTGTAATAAGATCCGTCGATTTTTGTCCGGACTTTTCTCCACTGTTCCTGCATCCAGGAAATAATAAGATTAAAACTGTGGTAAGTAATATAAGGTAACTCTTTTTCATGCCATCAAAATTAGCAAATAAAACAAAATCATATCCCGACTAATTATAGGAGATTCCTCATTTCGCCAACCTTCACTATGTTCAGTTTGGCTCCATTCGGAATGACATGGACTTTTATAATTATTGGGAGTAGGGAAGCAGGGGCGTTTCGAATCCTCGAAACGCCCCTGCTTCCCTACTCCCAATCAAAAAAAAGCAACAATGTCATCCTGAACGAAGTGAAGGATCTCATAGTATTATATATCAATAGGTTAATGAATATTGTCATTCAAAGGTCAGCGAGGAATCTCATTTTTAAAAGTGATAGGTACGCCATTCATTGTTTTCATTATTTCAAATTTTCCTTTACGGTTGCCTTTATCATCAAACTGAATTGGCCCGGTGACACCATTAAAGTGAATATTCTTAAGCGATTTCTGTATCATCTCGCGATCGGAATCTCCTGCTTGCCTGATAGCCTCAATAAGTAAATTCATGCAGTCATATGCATATGATGCAACCATTCCCGGCGAATATTTGTATTTCTTTTCGAATTCCTGCCTGAATGTCAGATTTTCTGCTTTTGGCCATTCACCTGCTGGAACTGAAAGGAAATTATCGAAATACCTCAATTCCTGGGCCGATAGTGCATTTTCATTCATTATAGTTAACGGACCAAAAACCGGCATCACAGGATTTCCCTTTTTTATTTCCCGGACTAATTCTACTGAGACTGAAGGCTGGCAGAACAAAACAATGCAACCGGCTCCTGCTTCGCTTATCTTTTCAGCCAGAATTCCTGACCTCTGAACATAGTCTTCAAGATTGAATTTTAAAGGGTCAGGCTTTCCTTTCATCTTTACGAAATTCATGAAACTTCCAAAGCTTTTTTCGGAATCATAGTCACTCCCATGCACTAAAACTACATTTCTGTATTTCCTTATTTCATATATTTCGTTTAACATTGAAGCAGCCTGCTGATTGTCATTTGGAAAACAGTTAAAGAACCAGGGGACGAATGCCTGCGACAATGTCGGGTCACCTGACCATGCCGAAAGGAAAACCACCTGGGATTTTGTCGCTGCCTGTTCAACAAGGTGGGCATTTCGTCCGTCGTGTAATCCGATAAGAGCCCATACTTTTTCCTCAAAAATAAGGTTTACTGCCTGTTTTGATCCGGTTCCCCAGGGACCTTCCATCGTACGATAAACAAGCTGAAATGTCAGACCCCTGAGGCCGCCTTTTTCATTTGCATTTTTTATAGCCATTTCAGCACCATGCACAGCTGAGGAATAGCTGCTGTCCTGGACTAATAACCCGATTTTTATGTTATCGGCCCGGTTATCATTGATCTGAGAAAAAGCTGGATAATGGATGACAAATGAGGATATTACCAGGACCAGACAGATTTGAAAGATTTTTACCCTTACCCCGATAGGTTTGTTACATTTCAGAATTTCGATAGCAAATATATTGGTGGTTCTTATTGATTTTAACCCCCTTTCAATTTCCCCCAAGGGGGAAAGGTTTTTGGCTCCTTCCCCCATGGGGGAAGGTTGGGAAGGGGGTATGTTTAAAAGGAACATAAGCAAATCAGACAATTTTAACCTTAGATGAGAACTGTTACATGAATTGTGAAGAAATCCCTAGCTCCCGAAACTTCGGGGTTAGACTTAATGAATGGTCAGTAATTACGAATTACCTCATTCTGAGGAGACTTGCAGGCGAGTTCAGTTCTTTTTTGACATTTCAAAATGCTGGCAGATTTCCCTGCCTACAGCCTGTGCCACTTTTCTGAGATCAATCATCAATCTGGTGAATTCATCAGGACTGAGTGACTGATGTCCGTCGCAAAGAGCCTCTTCGGGTTTATAATGTACCTCCATTATGAGTCCATCGGCTCCTGCCGCAACTGCTGCCTTTGCCATTGCAGGCACCATCCACCTGTGGCCTGTCCCGTGACTTGGATCTACAATAACAGGCAGATGACATAAATGTTTTAGCATCGGTACCGCGCTAAGATCCAGGGTATTTCTTGTGGTGGTCTCAAAAGTGCGTATCCCTCTTTCGCACAGTATAACCTGTTCGTTTCCCTGGTTAAGGATATACTCGGCGGCGAGTAGAAATTCTTCTATTGTTGCCATCATTCCGCGTTTCAGCAGTACCGGTTTCCGGAGCAAGCCAACTTCCTTTAGCAGAGGATAGTTTTGCATATTCCGTGAGCCGATCTGCAATATATCAGCATATCCGGCAACCATTTCAACCAGACGGGTGTCCATAACTTCGGTGACAATCGGCAATCCTGTTTCCTTTCTGGCCTCCATAAGTAGTTTCAGTCCTTCCTCTCCGAGTCCCTGGAAATTGTATGGGGAAGACCGGGGCTTGAAAGCACCACCTCTTAAAATCATTCCGCCGGCTGACTTTACCGCTTTTGCTGTTTCCATCAGCTGTTCATGATTTTCCACCGAACAGGGTCCGGCGATTATAACAACCTCTGCAGACCCAATCTTTATGCCGTTCACATCCACAATTGTCGGATCAGCTTTTGATTTTCTGTTCACCCTTACCGGGACAGAACATCCTCCAATCATAGCCGGATCATTGTAATTATCTGATTCCATTGTTTATTACCTTAATAACCGATTTCTCTTTCGACTTTCTTATAAATTACATCACTCTTCACAAAAGGTGGAGCAGGTGAAAATTTAAATTTGCCATTGACGCACTCAGCCATGAATATAGATCTGACATTATTCCAGGTTGCATCAAAATTAACAACGCCTGTAACACCCTGATACCCCTGGAATGTTTTAAGGTCAGTTAGCACATCACGGATAAGAGCACGATTTAATCCGGCTTTGTGTATTGCCTCAATTAAAATATTCATCCCGTCATAGGCATGAGCTGCAAAGACATCAGGTTCCATCCCAAATCTTTTTATATAGCTTGCTTTGAATGCTTTAAGTTTAGGATTATCAGCATCAGGATTGTACTGACATGTAGTTACAATTCCTTCCGCCAGATTGCCTGCAAGTTTTAGAAATTCCTGACTTACAGCTCTATCAGAAGTATAAACAGGTTGTTTCATATCCAGATCGCGGATCTGTTGAAGGATGAGAGCTGTTTCTTTCGCATTTCCCCAAATAAGGATTGCATCAGGGGAAGTACCCTTAATGCGCTCAATACGAACTTTAAAATCCGTTTCTCCGTCTTTGAATCTTTCTTCAATAATAATCGGGTACCCTATACGCGTGGCCGAACGATTAAAATGAAGGACTCCTACCCGGCCATAACGGCTACCGGTTCTTATTACTGCCACCCGTGAGTGTTTATCCTTCCTGTAAATACGTTCAACCAATGCATAACAACTTTGCCTGTCATCAGGGATAGTTCTAATAACCCAGGGTATATTTGTCTCTGTAAAAGTCGGATCAGGGTTACCGGTACAGACATTTGGAATTTCAAGTTTCAGAGTGGCCCTTATTGCCACGTGGGATACAAAATCGTCAATCGATCCCAGCCATGCCCACACCTTTTCATCATCCATACTTACTATCTGATTGGCTGCAGCACCCCATAGTCCAACATCATTATGAACCATCAGCTTGAATGGGATCCCTGTGTAACCTCCTTTTTTATTAGCCTCTTCAATGGCAAGCATTGATCCATTAAGCATCTGATTGCCAAGAGAAACAAGTATTGAACCTTCAAGTGGTCCGAGAAATCCGATTCTGACCTCTTTCAGATCTTTAGGGGGTAGCTTTTCGCGTCCCGCACCATAGAACTGAATTGGCGTAAGGAAATGATATTTATAGGCTTTCATATATTTATCATAACCAACCAGCTCATCCGGAATATTTCCATAGTTGACTATCTTTTCCTGACCATTTAATTGAAAGGGCATTAATAAAAGGAAACCCATTAAAATACTAAACAAAAGTTTCATATTCATAGTTTTAACTTATTTTACAAACAGCATATGTTTCAATTTCCACAAGAAGAGTTTCCCAGCATAACCTGGCCTGTATACCTGTACTTGCCGGAAGCGGATCGAGATTCATCCACCGGAAAAAAGAGGTGCGGATCTTATTGAAATCCTCATAATCCCTTTCAATATCCCTGAGATAATTTGTTGTTCTGACCACATCATGCCATGTCATTCCTTCGGCCTTCAGGAGGTTTGTAATATTCACATATGTCCTCCATGTCTGGGCTCTGAAATCACCGATGTGTTCTGCTTTGCCCTCTTCGTTGACACTTGCGGTCCCTGAAATGAGCAGAATTTTATATCCTCCAAATTCAAGTCGCAAAGCTCGTGTAAATGAAGATGGCTTTTTATAATCATAGGCTTCATTGATAACCTGGGGAGCATGGACGGCAAATTTTTCAACAGGTGGACGCTCTTGATGAATAGTTGGGTAAACATATTCAGTTATGTGGTTCCCGTCTGAAAGAAACCCGAGCTTCATCATTTCATCCCGTTCTCCGTTCGTCAGCTTTGTCAGATCAATAAGTAGTTGTTTATTTTCCATTATGCAAATTTGAAATTTCCGTACTTTATCTCTTGTTTATATTTCATCATCTTAGCACTACTCCACGGCTTACCCCTTTTGAGGTAGCCACCCACACCACATCATCGTTTGCATCCGCACCAATAATGAAGTTATGCGAGATTGATGGAGTTTGAGCCACTTCTTTTATTTCCTTTCCATTGGTTATGATTGCTTTACCGTTTTCGGCGTTTTCATTTTTCTTGTAGGTGACCCAGGTTTCACCGTCGAAAGTGCTGAATCCTTTATCGCTGCAAACATACACCACCGGACCTTTGGCTTTGAGATTGTTAATGAAATTGCTGGCCAGACCGCTGTCGTGGTCAAAATAACCATTCCAGTTTTTCCCGTCGTACCTGCTCAGGCCGAAATAGGATGAAACCCATATGATCCCATTAGAATAATAGGTTGCAGTAGTAATATCATGTACCGGGCCATCATTTGGCATGAGGTCAATTTCCATGAATCCGTCAGGATCGGTATAATCTCTGAACTGTTTGGTTTGGGTATTATATTCAATGACTCCTCCCCCCCAGGCTGCGATCCAAACCTTACCTTCACCACCTGAAAGAGCATAGGTCCAAGGTTCATGCATAGGAGCGTTTAACTCAGTGAATATCTCCCATTGTTTAGAATCGGTATCATAACGTCCTGCTCCACCTCCTGTGGCGACCCATACATCCTTCCCGTAACAGCACACATTGTAAACCAGGTCATTGGGCAAACCGCTGTTAAACTGGTTAAATGTTTCGAACTTACCTTCCGACAACCGGCTCAAACCTCCAAGGGTGCCGACCCAGACATCACCGGTTGTCTCACTAACATCAATTGAGACCACCCCGTTATGTGCAAGGCCATCCTCCGTAGTATAGGTGAGCCATTTCCCATTTTCATAGAGGGCAAGACCGTCATGAGTACCAGCCCATACCCGGTCGCCGTCAATTTTTACCGCATATGTCTTATCCGAAGGAAGACCATCCTTGGTTGTAAAATTTTGCCAGTGTCCATACACAGGCATTGCTTTGGCTTCTTTTATCACCGAGGAACTGTTTCCGGGACCCGGATCAAACTTATCCTGATGATATAAGACTGTTGATTTAAGATTTTCCTTGCTTTCACTCTTCTCTGCATGTGCCGGTTTTCTTAAAAACAAAATAGCCGCAAGAATAATAACTAGAGGAACAATGGTTATGAAAACAAGTTTTAATGAGTTCTTTTTCATAGATTTTTATTGGATTTAATTTATCGTTTATGTCTGAATGAGGCACTTAGAGTTTTAGATCCCTTTGGTTCATATTTCTCATCCCTCAGCGATTTAAGGTATTCTACAAGATCATTAAGTTGTATTTTATTCAGGTCGTTTAAGGCACCATGTTGTTCTGTCTTGCCATAGATTGTCCATATTTCTTCAAGAGTGGACGCACGGCCATCGTGAAGGTAAGGGGGCGAATATATAATATTATTAAGATGAGGTGTATCGAACAGGATTGAATCGTCTGTAGCAGCCAGAGTACCTACATCTGCCATTTTTTTATTTGTAAAATAGGGAGCCGGATGGCAGGTTACACAGCGGTTGACCACCGGTATTTCATATCCTCTGCTGTCATGCGTTCTTTCAAAAAGTTCTTTACCCCGTTTCTGGGCCTCAGTAAGTTCTCCGTTAGGATTATATAACAGATTTGGAGGGTTAGGTATTCCTGTCATTATATAGGCGGTAATAGCATCAAGTTCTTTATAACTGAAAGCCTCGTTTCTAGTCAGAACTGTCGAAAAGCGCATCCCATCCTGTTTATAAATACTTTGGTTTTTTCCATTCCATTTGTATGGAGGCGTATCACCAATGTTTCTCAGCGATTGCGTATTTGTAATGTTGCGACCCATATCTTTCGATGCCATGTTGTAGACGAGCCCGTCTTCATGAGCATCAGGATGACATGTGTAACAGGAATACTGTTTCTGGAAAGTGTGTCCTGCATTATTAAACAGACGGCGACCTTCACGAGCAACAGTTATCCTGCCTGATCCTCCGAGTTGTATATGTCCAATTGTTTCAAGACTTTGAGTACTGATTATAGCTATCCTGTCCTCCAGATGTTCAGCAATATATAGTTTTTTCCCGTCCGGCGAAAGCGCCATTCCTTTTGGGTTTGCTCCTGTGGGAATACGTTTAATCACTATGCTGCTGCTTATGCCGAGGTAATTGGCATATGTATCCAGCATCTTATCAGTCGATTCCGCAATAAGCTTCCTGACTGCATCAATATCAACAACTGAGATACAATCAACACCTGCATGGGAAACAAACGCCCTTCTTCCATCGGGAGTTATAGCAATATCAAAAGGATCAGCATAATAAGCATTTGGTTCGTCTAGAAGTAACTGTATGGTTCTTCCGGATGGTTTCTGCTCAACAATCCCTATGCCATTTGTCATCATCCATCCCCTTTCTATCTGTATAGTGGGAACATTGTTCTTCGGCCTGATAAGAGGCATTATCGCCAGGTCGCCCGAAGGAGTAAAGGCAATATTCTCCATCAGATAGGCCTGGTTAATGTCCCTGCGTTCAGCAATCCTCTGTTTTTTATCATTCACAACAGTAAGCTCGCACCTTATTGTATCTCCGTATGGTGACGAAAGTGTCCGGCGGCTTGTAATAAGCACCATATCATCTGGGCTAATTTGCACACCGGTTGGATTATTCCCCGTTAACAGCCTTTTTCTTTCCATACCTGAGGGAAGGTCAATTATTGACAGGTCGGATGAAAATGAATTTACTGAATAAAGGGAATTTCCGTCGGGGCTAAGGGCCAGACCGGCTGGTCCTCCCCCTGTAAAGAGAGTATCTGAGACAACATATCTTTCAAGATCAATCACCGACACATTGTTCGACCACTGGTTGCTTACAAAAGCTGTTTTCCCATCCCTGCTCAGGACAACACTGTGCGGACGAACACCAACTTCAATCACATTTGCGACTTTATTTTTTTCAGTGTTAACCACAAGCAAGGCATTGCCTTCTTCTGCAACCACATAGAGGTACTTTCCATTAGGGGATACTGCCAGATTTAATGGCGAATAATAGTCAGCGTTAACCAACTTTGAAATAATGCCCGATTTCTGAATATGCAGGTGGCACGATGAGCATTTCAGAGGATGGTCCTCTGTTGCAGTCAGATGATTGACATGTTCCCTTGCCCAGCGGTGATAAGGAAAATAAATGATAACACCAAGAATTACAAGGATCGCTGCTGGTATTAATATTTTTACATTTCTTCCCATACTATTCAAGCTCTACTTTCTTCTCTTTAATATCAGTAATATGCACTGGTATGATTACCGGCGATTTTTTTATTGCAAGTGACACTACATTTTCAGGAACCAGTTCAGGGTTTTCATGACATCCTATACATCCTCGTCTTTCATTTGGACGTAACCATAACCATGAACACGGACCGCTGACTACATTACCGTCTTTATCAAGTGTTCTGATACGAAAAGGCACGTCTGCCATAACTTTAAGCTGAAAAGATCCGTCTTCTTCAACCTCAACCACTCCATACGTTGTATCAACGCCAAGCACCTCAATCTTAAGGGCTTTTCTTATGGCAGAGGAATTATACACAAGAAACGGGTCTCTGAAATTTATATCCTGGCACAAAAGCAACCCTGTTTTCACCTGAAGATCCACTTCGCTGGGAAGCTTTTTTGGTCTTTCATATGCTTTGACCTGAACTATATCAAGTATATGATAATCAGGATTACTATATACTGCATGCTCAAGGGATCTTTTTTCAGGATTAAAATCATAAAGGGCAAAACGATCTGAATCAGATTTACGGTAGGATACAAGATATTTGTCAGAACGGAGAGGAAGTACATTATGAAAATCTCCCTGGATCCCTGATGTCAGATCAGTTTTAGAATGCAATGGCCTGTTATAGCTTACTGAAACCAATCTGCCCGCGGTCCGGTTATTATCGGATTCAGCAAATACAATTCTGCCATCTGAAGATTCATGAGCACTGCTTGCCAGTATACTGTTCCGCGGACCCATATAGAACAAATCAGCTTTGGTGCCATCAGGACGCATAACTACCAGCATAGGATCTCCCTGGACCGGAAATAATTGATTTTTAACTGTAAGCAGCCTTCCATCACTTAAAACAGTTGTGGCAAGATTGTCATCAGGGCCAAATGTGATCTGTTTAAGTCCTGAACCATCTGTATTGCAGGTATAGAGGCAATGTGCTGATTTAATTGTATCATTTAGTGTCAGCTTGCTGAATACAATACGTCCACCGGGTACATAGGCAGGATCAGTACAGTCTTTACTGCCCGAGGTAACCTGCCTGTAATTAAGATTCTTAAGGTTCATTTCCCAGATCTGCCATGGATCATTTTCCTTCTGCTGCCCGGCAAAGAGCATGAATCTTCCGTCATACGATATTTCCGGGAAGCAAGCTGAAAAGAAATCTTCTGTCAGTGGTTTATGTGAACCGGGTCTCCCTGTCTCGATCGAGATGATCCTTGCTCCACTTAAATAACGCAGGGATGCTCCACTTGAATAATCAGCAAGCTGAATATTTACAGGAGCTTCTGTAAGGATCAGTTTATTATTATCTGAGGCCTTTTTACTACACGATACTATTATCGTACAAGTCAGGCTTACTAAAATAATTTCAGTTAAAATAAGTGTCCGCTTTATCATAAAGGACAAGTGGTTTTAGGGTTCTTTTACTGCCAGGATCTGATTGGCTTTAATATTTTCAAGCGTCTGAATTTTTCCCGAGGGCCATGTTATTTCAATCCTTTCAACAATTTCATTCCCGGCCAGTCCGAAATGTATTCTCGGATCATTCTGTGAAAGGTAACCGGTCGTGGTTTTTTTCTGTGCAATCTGTGTTTTGCCT
Source organism: uncultured Bacteroidales bacterium (assembly GCA_963701745.1). Taxonomy (GTDB): domain Bacteria; phylum Bacteroidota; class Bacteroidia; order Bacteroidales; family VadinHA17; genus LD21. The sequence goes on from CAVPBE010000001.1 coordinate 720,840, forward strand.
CCTGAGGTTATTTTAATCCTTGCGCCTATCCCTTCCCTGTTGCTTGTGGTACCTTCAAGGGTGAGCATAAGCCAGTTATTCTGGTTCCCCTTGTTGTTCCTGAGAAAAACTGCCCGGCTGTTAAGATTAACTATGAAAATATCAAGATCGCCATCATTGTCATAATCCCCTATGCATGCACCCCTTCCCACATGTTCCTCGCTGAAATACCTGCCGAGTTCCAGGGAGACATCCTTGAATACTCCGTTTCCTTCATTCTCAAAAAGCTGGTCTTCCTGGCCATAAAGGTGTTTTAGCGCGCCGTTGGTCTTAAAAATATCCTGATCACCGTCATTATCATAATCTAAGAAAGAAGAAGACCATCCGACGAACTGTGCTGCCTGCATTGAGATATTGGATGACACTCCCTTATCCGAAAATATTCCGTTACCCAGATTTTCATAAAGTGAGCAATAAGTATCATCCGATACAAAAAGGTCGAGCAATCCATCATTATTGTAATCTGCAAAGTCGACCGACATACTAACTGTAGCTTCCCCTGCCTGGCTGAAGGCAGTCCCCGACATAGTTCCCTTATCGACAAATCCCTTGCCTCCTTCATTGTGCCACAGATAATTCAATGTATGATCGTTTGCAACAAAAATATCAATGAACCCGTCCTCGTCATAATCAGCTGCACCAACACCCATCGCCCTTCCATCCATGTCGGTTATTCCCATTTTTAATGTAACATCCTCAAAGGTACCGTCTCCGTTGTTATGATAAAGGATATCTTTCTGTGCGTCGTAGGCCATTGGCCCCGGAAATCCGTCCGGTGCATAGTAATACTTGTAATTTGGATCAAAGGCAAGATAATTTCCCACATAGAGATCGAGAAAGCTGTCATTGTCATAATCTGCCCATACAGCGCCGACACTGCATTCATTTCCGCCTGCAACATTTGCCCGCTTTGTTACTTCAGTAAATGATCCGTTACGGTTATTTTTCAGGAGGACATTCGGACCATAATTGCTGATAAAAAGATCAGGATAGCCGTCATTATTGAAATCACCTGCAACCGCACCCATACTATACCATGGTCCGCTCACACCTGCTTTCTTTGTGACATCTTCAAATGTCCCATTGCCCTTGTTCCTGTAAAGGTGATTTCCAGGCATTTCGGATGGTTTTTCGCTCTTGCTTACACCATCAAGCCAGGTACCACTGCAAACATATATATCAATATATCCATCCTGGTCAAAGTCAAGGAAAGCAGCGCCGCCACCGTCCGACTGAATAATATTGGTCAGGTCATCATCGCCGATCGAATGCACAAAATCAAGTCCGATCTGCTGACCAATTTCCTGGTAGAAGTCATCAGTTGCAGCTGTAACAGCAGCATCAGACTGCTTTGCAGATCCTGAGGCAGTCTTGCTTCCCTGACGGCAACCGGTAAAAAGCAATATAACTGACAAGACAATGGGAATAAATGGATTGTTTCGCATAACAGGTTTAAGATTAAGGGCCCAAATATATCAATATGATCTAAATAAAAACCAAGTGTAAATTTTGCTTGCACTTGATAATCCCCTAAATCCCCTGAAGGGGACTTGTTAAATAAACTAAATTATACCCCCTTTAGGGGAGGGGGGCATATCCGTTCCTAACCTGTTTACCTTAGAAATTAACCTGCTCAATTTTAGGGAATGCTTGTTAAACAGGAATTAAAAAGAAATTAAAAAAGTATTAATTTCATGATGTTGATGGGAGCAACAGTGTAATTTTAGTTCCCTTGCCGATAATTGAAGCGATATTTATCGTGCCATTATGATTTTTAATTATCTGATTTACAAGTGAAAGCCCAATACCGGTCCCGGGATATGAAATAGAATTGCCACCCCGGTAAAAAGGCTCGAAGATTTTTTTGATATCCTCCTCCGGGATACCAATGCCTCTGTCCTCAAATACCACCTTTACCCAATTATCGATACTACCGAACTTTATATCGACCCTATTATCAGAAGAGTACTTACATGCATTTTCAATTATGTTGCTGATGGCTGTTTTCAGCAGGTATTCATCACCTGCAACGACGATCTGCTCCGAATCGGTCACCGAAATATCAGGTGATATATTGATTTGAAAAGAAGCATTGAATTTTTTCATCTCTTCCTGTGCCTGCCAGATTATATCATCTATCCTTAATTTAGTATTGTAACTCGATGGACCTTCTGCACTGGTTCGAGCAATCAGAAGGAGCCTGTTCGACAGGTCAATCAATGATTTGATGTCTTCAAGTACCGATACAAGTGCACTTTTATATTCGTCAGCCGACCGGTCTTTCATCATCAGGACCTCGATCTGACCGTTTATGGAGGTAAGCGGGGTTCTCAATTCATGGGAGGCATTGGCTATAAAATTCTTCTGCATTGCAAAAGAGGTTTCAAGGCGTTCAAGCATCTTATTAAATGTTTTGGCCAGCCGTCCGATTTCATCAGTGCCATTGCCTTCAGGCACCCTTAGGTTCAGACTTGTTATTGTAATATCATCGACATTACTTACAACATCAGAAATAGGTTTCAGCGCTCTTCCTGAATAAAACCATCCTGCAATAAAAAACGAGATCAGACTAATAAGGCAGACTATTATCAGGATTAACCTGAGTTTTTTCATGTGTAAAAGGCCGTTTTTATCAATAGCAGCTCCAATAACAACAAATTTGTATAATCCGGTTGTATGAGGGATCCCCACCACTTCAAAGTCGTCCTGCCTGCGAACCACCTCTTTATCTGCCTTAACCTGTACGATGATGTCATCTATCTCTTGTAGTTTCCAGTATTTGTCTGATATATATAAAGTATCCTTGTTAAAATTTAGAATCATATATTTTTCTTCCGGTAACCTGGCAGGATATCCGCTTCCGCTTCGAAGAATAAGATTTGCATTATATTCATAACTGTCGAGCACAAGCTTTGCCACACTCACGGCTCTTGACTGCAGGAGACTGTAAAAGTCATTACGGCGGAAATTAGCAGTGGAATAATAAATTGCAATTGAAGCAATTAACATGATTAATTCCCCGATGAGGAGAAACTGTAATGTTAATCTGGTCCTGATCTGCATACTGCTTTAGCTAAGATCTCCAAATATATAACCGAATCCAACCTTTGTATGGATCAGCTTTTTGTCAAAACCCTTATCAATTTTCTTACGCAGAAAGTTGACATAAACGTCCACAACGTTAGTGCTGAAGTCAAAACTGGCATCCCACACCTTCTCGGCAATATCATTTCTTGAAAGAACCCTGCCGGTATTTCTCATAAAATATTCAAGAAGTGAAAACTCTTTGGCTGTCAGGTCGATTAATGCATTTCCTCTTCGGACTGCCTTCCTGTCAAGATCAAGTTCCAGATCAGCAACAAAAAGCTTGTTGGCCGTTTCACGGGGTTGATCAGAACTCTTAAGTAAAACCTTCACTCTGGCGAGCAGTTCCCTGAATTCAAATGGTTTTACAAGGTAATCACTGGTGCCAGCCTCGAATCCGGCAAGCTTATCTTCAGTGGTTCCAAGAGCAGTAAGCATAAGAACAGGGATTCCAGGGAAAGACATCTTTAACTTTTTGCACAACTCCAGGCCACCTGTACCGGGGATTATAATATCAAGTATGAAAAGATCATATTTGTATTGACGTGCGAGTTTCTCTGCAAACACGCTGTCGTAGGCTATATCGGCTTCATACTGACTCTCCTCAAGTCCCTTTTTTATGAATGATGCCACTTTGGTTTCATCCTCGACTATCAGGATTTTCATGGAACTAAAATATAAAGCATTTATACCTTATTATCTATATATCTCTTGTTTGCAATATAGCAATTTCCAGTAATTTTTTAATTAGACTTTATGATTAAGTGCTAAGACCTGGCCTGCTTTTTATCATAAGATCATTGATCAGAAATCATAGTATTTGAGAATCAATACCTTCAGAAAGAAAATCCCTGGGATATGCCATACTATGCCAAATCTAATTTTACAGTTTTAACATAAATAATTTAAATTTTGTTTTAATGTTATTTTAATTTCTCTATATTTGATTTTTTTACTATCAGTTTTAGCCTGATTTTAATAGAAAACAATTTAACTAACCTGTTTAACCAAAACAATTGACTATGCAAATTACTACAAAACTACGGCGTTTTACGCTGTTTTTGCTCAGTATGGTCCTTTCCTCAGGTATTCTCTTTGCCCAGGAAAGAACCGTAACCGGGAAAGTCACCGCTGAAGGCGAAGGAGCTATCCCGGGTGTTAACGTTACAGTTCAGGGGACGGTTGTCGGAGCAATGACAGGGATTGATGGGACCTACTCGTTAAGAGTACCAGGGCCATCATCAGTTCTTGTATTTTCATCAGTAGGCTACATAACCCAGACAATTACAGTCGGTTCCCAGACTACAATCGATGTCCTTCTGGTTTCCGATGTTCAGGCCCTGCAGGAGGTAATCGTTACAGGGTATACAACCCAGCGTAAAAGGGACCTGACCGGTTCCGTAGGCGTGGTTGAAACTGACAAACTGAAAGCTGTTCCTACAGGTAACGTCAGTAACCAGCTGCAGGGACGCACATCAGGAGTCACAGTAATCGGTAACGGCCAGCCGGGATCGACATCCAAAGTAAGGATCAGGGGATTATCTTCTTTTGAGAACAATGACCCTTTGTATATCGTGGATGGGGTTCCTACCCAGGATATCTCGATGCTGAACCCTGCTGATATTGAAGGGGTTTCAGTACTTAAAGATGCAGGAGCTGCTTCTGTTTACGGATCAAGAGCCTCAAACGGTGTAATTGTTGTTACAACCAGAAAAGGGAGCAAGGGCGTAAAAGTTACATATGATATGTATTATGGCATGCAGGACCCGGGCAAAGGACCGACAGCCAATCTGCTCAATACTCAGGAATATGCAAACCTGCAGTGGCTCGTTTACGACAATGACGGAACAGTTGAAACACACCCGATTTACGGACTTTCAACAAACGCAACTCCGACTCTTCCAGCATGGGCAGGAGATACCGACTGGTACGATGCAATTACGAATTCTGCTCCAATGACAAGCCATGACATCTCCCTTTCGGGAGGTAATGAGAGTTCCAAGTTCTTTGCTGGAATAGGTGCATGGTCACAGGACGGGATTATTATTGAATCATTTGCCAAGAGATACACGGGGAGATTCAATTCTGAATTTACTTTCCTGAAGAACAGGGTTAAAATCGGAGAAAATTTTTCCGGATCGTACAGAAAGAGCCTCGGAGTAACAAACCTTGGTGAAGGCAGTCCAATTCAGATGGGACCATACAGGTCACAGCCAATTGTCCCGGTAAGATGGACAGGAGCTCCGTATGTTGGACTATCCCATACATTCGTTGAAGGTGACTGGGGAGGTACCGGAATTGCCCCAAGACTTGGAAATAACTCCAACGTTGTAGCTGGCCAGACAAGAGGCAAGGATAACAATTACTGGTCCATTAATCTTATGGGAAGCGCATATGTTGATGTGAATATCCTAAAGGGATTGAACTTCAGATCGACATTGGGCGGATCATGGTATAACGGATACGGTGTTGGCTATAACTGGGCAACTTATGAAAGTTCTGAAAATACATTATCGGCCTCCCTGTCTGAAAATGCATACTATGGCAGCACATGGGTATGGACAAACACACTTATGTTCGATAAAACCTTCGGACAGCATAAAATTCAGGCCCTGCTCGGATACGAGTCAAATAAATATGATGTAGGACGTGACATGGGTGCTACAAAAACAACCTATTTCTCGGATGCCGTGGATTTCCGTACATTGACTAATGGAGCCACAATGAATGGCATGTATTCAAATGTATATACACCGACCACACTGGTTTCAACTTTCATGAAAGCTGATTATGGATACTCGGACAAATACTTTTTAAGCGCTACTCTCCGCCGTGATGGTTCATCAAGGTTCGGACCAGATGTCCGCTATGGTATATTCCCCTCATTTTCGGCTGCATGGCGTATCGGTAAAGAGGCATTCCTGAGCAATCTGAGCTGGCTTACGGATCTGAAGCTCAGAGGTTCGTGGGGTACAATGGGTAACCAGCTTGCTGTCTCTCCTCAAAACCAGTTCTACCTTTATGGAGGCTCAGCCGGTGAAACAGGTTATGACATTAACGGGACATTTACATCAGCTGCACAAGGATTTACGGCCACACGGATTGGTAACCCTGATGCAAAATGGGAAACAAACGTCACAACAGACATTGGTTTCGAAGCTCAACTCTGGAATAGCAAATTTGGCATAGTATTCGACTGGTATAAAAAGGATACGAAAGACCTTCTGTTTGCTCCAGAGCTCCCGGGTACTGCCGGAAACGCCAGTGCGCCTTATGTGAATATCGCTTCTATGAAAAACACAGGTATCGATGCTGAACTTTCGTACAAAAATTCCTGGGGCGATCTTGGCCTTTCTACAAGTGTTATATTCACCAGCTATAAAAATGACATTGTAAAAATAGCTGAAGGCTATGAATTCTTTGACTACGGAGGTGCAACAACCAGGATCGGAACAGGTAACAGGAACCAGGTAGGACATCCGATGTCGGCATTTTTCGGTTACCAGCAAATTGGTCTGTTCCAGAGTGCTGCAGAAGTCAGCGAAGCTCCTGACCAGGACGGGGCTGAACCAGGATTTTTCAGATTCGCCGACCTTGATGGCAGTGGTGCAATAGATCCGGCCGACAGGACATTTATCGGCAATCCGAATCCAAAATTCACTTATGGATTTAACCTTGGATTAACCTATAAGAATTTTGATCTGTCAGCTTTCCTATATGGTTCACAGGGAAACGATATCTTTAACTGGAACAGGTGGTGGATCGATTTCTGGCCTTCATTCCAGGGACAGAAAAGCCAGGCTCTTCTTTATGATAGCTGGACTCCGTCAAATACCACTGCAACAGTTCCAAAGGCATCGAATACATCCAATTTCTCAACCAACACCCAGGTTTGCAGTTATTACATAGAAGATGGTTCATTTGCACGTTTGAAAAACCTGCAGATCGGTTATACCCTGCCAAAGGCACTTCTGAATAAGATCGGTGTCGGATCTCTCCGTATTTATGTTCAGGGAGTGAATCTTCTCACAATAACAAAATACTCAGGACTCGATCCTGAACTTGGTGGTGATGACCGTGCTTTCGGATCTGACACTGGTAACTATCCCAATGTCAAGCAATATCTTTTCGGTATCAACCTGGTACTTTAATTATAAATATCTTAAATATGAAAAAGAATCATAAATTAATAATCATAATCCTTGCAGTGCTGGGAATAGTTGGTGCCTGCAAAAGCGATTTTCTTGATGTCAAGCCGAAAGGGAGCTTAAGCGCGGAGGTGCTGGCCACAGAAAAGGGTATAAATGCCCTTCTGGTGGGAGCATATTCCATGATTGATGGTGTCAGTAATTCATTCGGCTGGGATGCAGCTTCTTCTAACTGGGTGTTCGGAGATATCCGGGGTATGGTATCGAATAAGGGAACTGATGCTGGCGACCAGCCTGCTATCAATCCGATTCAATCATTTAACGAAACTTCAACAAATGATTACCTGAACGGTAAATGGAGGTCGGTTTACGAGGCTGTAGCCCGTTGTAATGCTGTTATTAAAGTTACGGCCACAACATTGGAAGCCGGAACAATTACCCAGGCCCAGGCAGATGTCTTTGTTCAGCAGGCAAGGGCACTTCGCGGATGGTACCATTTCGAGGCATGGAGGATGTGGGAAAAGATCCCCTATGTTGATGAAAATACTGACGCTACAACTGTTACCAACTCTGAAGATGTTCGTGATAAGATACTTGCTGATCTGACAGAAGGAACAAAACTGCCTGAAAATATGGGAGCAATCGGCAAGTTCAATAAAACAGTATCACAGGTTCTCCTTGCAAAAGCCTCAATGCAGATGAAAAAAGACTATGCCGGTGCATTAACAATTCTGAATTCTGCGAAAAACGGTAAGAAACCAAATGGTGATGCTATAGGACTTTCTGCCAAGTATGGTGATATTTTTGATATCGTTAACCGGAATGGCATTGAATGCGTATATACAGTACAATATTCCGTGAATGATGGTTCTGGAGGAAATAACGCCGGATCTGGTGAAGTTCTTAATTTCCCTTATAAGAGCGGTGGTTCCCCGGGCGGTTGCTGCGGATTTTTCCAGCCTACCCAGGAATTTGTGAATTCATTCAGGACATCAGGCGGTTTACCTCTGCTTGATGGTACATACAATAGCTCACCTGTTGTTAACGATTATGGATTGACTCCTTCTCAAACTTTTACAGAAGATACCGGACCTCTTGATCCACGTCTCGACTGGTCAGTTGGAAGAAGGGGAATCCCTTACTGGGATTGGGGAATTCATACAGGTTCTGACTGGATCCGTGACCAGACTTATGCTGGCGTTTACAGCCCGAAAAAGCAGGTTTACAAAAAATCACAGGAAGGTCAGTATACAGATGTTACAAGCTGGACATCGGGTTATACAGCAAACGGTTACCGTATGATCCGCTACGCTGATGTTCTTCTTCTGCTGGCTGAATGTGAAATAGAAGCAGGCTCTCTTGCAAATGCACGTACTCTTATTAACCAGATAAGGGCAAGAGCAGCAAATCCTGCAGGTTTTGTAAAAGAAGCCGACGGTACAACAAATGCTGCCAATTATGTTATCAACCAGTATCCGGCAGCAGGTGCTCCTTTTGATACAAAGGAAAATGCACGAGTCGCTCTCCGCATGGAAAGAAAACTTGAACTCGGCCAGGAAGGACACAGGTGGTTTGATCTTAACAGATGGGGTGTCACTGTATCTGAACTGACAAAGGTTCTTGCTTACGAGAAAACTACACAATGGGGTAAGGGAACGATTTACAAGGATGCCGCACTCGGCCCTGAAGACGTAACATTCCCAATACCACAACGTCAGATCGACCTGAGTAATGGCAACATTGTTCAGAACAGATAATAATATTATTTAAATTATTCTAAAAGGGGACATGCAATTGCATGTCCCCTATTTTTTTTATTTTTATGCGATTTCTGGAATAATTGCTATAAATCTAATAGAATGAAAAAATTCTATCTTCTGACCAATCTGTTTCTATCAGTATTGATAATCTCCTGTTCCGAAGCGGAAAGATTCCGCCTGTTGGATCCATCTAAAACAGGAATTGATTTTCAGAATACAATAACCGAGACTGATAGTTTCAATGTGATGACTTATGAATTCATTTATAATGGAGCCGGTGTGGGTATTGGTGATCTGAACAATGACGGTTTGCAGGACATTGTATTTGCCGGAAACCAGGTCTCATCGAGGATTTACCTGAATGAAGGTAATTTCAAATTTATGGATATCACATCAAATTTCGAAGGGCTTGCCGATGATCAATGGTATAGCGGCGTTGCGATAGTCGATATAAATGGCGACAGGCTGCCAGATGTTTATCTCACTTCCACTGCCGACACTGTCCCTGAGAAATGCAGGAACAGGTTATGGGTCAACCAGGGCATGAAAGAGGGCAAAGGTCCGGTTTTCAGGGAAATGAGTGAACTTTACGGAATTGCGGATGAACATCAATCGGTGAATGCCACCTTCTTTGACTATGACCGGGATGGTGACCTCGACCTTTATATTCTGAACGATACTGAAAATTCGAGAATGGGTTCTGCATACCGTGAAAGAATATCTGATGGAAGTGCTCCCAATAACGACAGGTTATACAAGAATAACGGTAACGGTACCTTCACCGATGTTACAGTTGCTGCAGGGATTGTATACGAGGGCAATGGGCTTGGCCTGGCCATTGGTGATGTAAATAAGGATGGTTACCCTGATATCTATGTCTCAAATGATTTCATATCAAATGACCTGTTTTATATAAACCAGGGTGAGGGAACTTTTAAAAATGAAATCAGAAAATACATGTCGTACCAGACGAAATCTTCTATGGGCAACGATATGGCTGATGTGAATAATGACGGCAACCCTGATGTGTTCACACTTGATATGATGCCGGATCAATACTTCAAAAAAAAGCAGACAATAAATGGTTTCAGCTATGTATTTTATGAGTTTGATAAAGAATTCAATTATGAACACCAGTATCTCAGAAATATGCTTCACCTCCATAACGGCTTTATTAACGGCCAGATGCTGCCCTATAGTGAAGTTGGACAGATGACAGGTCTCTATCAATCCAACTGGAGCTGGTCACCTTTATTTGCCGATTATGACAATGACGGGGATAAAGACCTGATAATCGCAAATGGCTATCCCAAAGACCTTACGGATAAAGACTGGACTAATTATAAAGTTATGGTTTTCGAATACCTCGCTGAAAATCAGGAAATAATTGACCGGGCTCCTGCAATAAAAATCCCTAATCTAGTATTTGAAAATACCGGCAATTATGGCTTTGTCCGGAAAAAGAACTGGCTTCCCGATGTTCCTTCCTTCTCTTATGGAGCCGCCTTCGTCGATCTCGATAACGATGGTGATCTTGATTATGTGGCAAATAATATAAATGACAAAGCATTTATTTACAGAAATTATAGTGTGGAGAGATCTAAAAAAGATAATTGCTATATCAGAATTAAACTTTCGGGCAGAAAAGAAAACACGATGGCCATAGGCGCAAAAATAGAACTATGGACTAACGGCAGGTATCAGTTTATGGAGAATTTTCTGACTAGAGGTTATGCTTCTTCTGTCGATCCTGTGATCCATTTTGGCCTTTCGGCTGAAACTTTAATAGATTCTGTAAAAGTTACCTGGCCTGCGAGTGGTAACATAAATGTACTTAAAAATATTAAAACCAATCAAACCATTGTACTTGAAGAGAATGATTCAATGGTCCCCAAAAATACAGCAAAAACATCTGAGGCGAAAAAGCTATTATTTTCACGATGTGATAGTCTGTTAAATTATAAGCATGATCAAAATGATTTCATCGATTTTTTGCTCAACCAGAAGATTATTCCTCACAAATTTTCACAAATAGGACCCTGCATGGCAAAAGGAGATATTGATAAGGATGGCCAGGAAGATCTTATAGTCGGCTCCACAAATAAATTACCAACAATGGTCTTTTTAAAGAAAGGTGAAAGATTTGAGAGATCTGAATTTGCAGGATTGACAGGTAGCAAGGAGTTTTCCGAATCGGATCTTGCTGTTGTGGATATTGACAATGATGGTGATAATGATGTTGTTGCAATTGCAGGGGGATATGAAAACAAAAATGAAATTGAGTACCGGCATGCCCTTTATCAAAACGTAAATGGTTCCTTTCAAAGAAGCCCTCTTCCTCTTCCCTCATTCCCTGCATCTGTAGTGAGAACGTGTGACTTTGATCACGATGGCGATATCGATTTTTTTATAGGTTCAAGGGTTAAGAAGGGAATGTATCCTTATGCAAACTATTCCTGGGTCGTTACAAATGATAAGGGAAAACTCTCAGCTGATTCAGCTTTCCGCCTAAACCTCGGGATGGTAACCGATGCCATCTGGACTGATTATGATAAAGACGGATGGGAAGATCTGATGGTAGCAAGGGAATGGAATTCAATTGCCTTGTTCAAAAACCTGAAAGGGGAAAAACTGATTCCTCAGATAATACCGGAAATTGAAGAAAAGCATGGAATATGGTACTCCTTGATTGCCGGCGATTTTGACCAGGATGGTGATGATGATTATATAGCCGGGAATCTTGGGGAAAATCACAGGTTTAATGTAAGTGATAAATACCCTATGAGTCTTTATGCTATCGATCTGGATATGGATGGTAACATTGATCCCATTATGTCTGCATATTGGGAGGATCCGAAAGGCGAGATGACTGAATTCCCGGTTAATTACCTGGATGAACTGATAGGACAGTCAGTTTTCTTTAAAAGGCAATTCAGTAATTATGAGTCATTCAGCTATGCAAGCTTTCATGATATTTTTGATGAAAGCATATTAAAAAGACTAGAGTTCAAACTGTTTGTCAATACAACTTCGAGTTATTTAATTTGGAATGACAAAGGCAAATTCCGTTGGGAAAAGCTATCAAAGCAATTACAGGTTTCTCCAGTTAATAAGATGATTATAAAAGACATTAATCATGATAAGTGGCCGGATGTACTGCTGTCAGGCAACGATTATTCTTATGATGTCTCAACAGGATATTATGATGCAAATAAGGGACTTGTATTGCTGAATAAAGGTGACCGCAAATCGTTTGAACTTCTTACACCGTCACAGAGCGGAATTTTACTTCAGGGGATGGTTGAATCATTACTCTTGTTTGATGGAGAAAAACCACTTATTGTAGCCGGTACAAACAGGTCGGCAGCTGTTGTTTATGAGATTCGCAAATAAATTTGCTAATTTTGTGAAAGTAAGTACTAATATTTAAGAACAGGAAACATGCGGTTTGGACAAATACTATTGTTTCTGGTTGCTCTGGTTTTCATGAAGGTAAGCTTACTGCATTCTCAAACCATGAAAGATGCTGACGGAAATATTTATATGTCAGTCAATATTGGAAAACAGGTTTGGATATCGGAAAATTTAAAAACCACCAGATTCAATGACGGTAAGCCAATTCCGCTGGTTGCCAATGATGACAAATGGAAGGAACTTAGGACCTCTGCTTACTGCTGGTATAAAGATGATATTAAGAACAAAGATGTTTTCGGTGCTTTGTATAACTGGTATGCAATTAATTCAAAAAAATTATGTCCTGTGGGGTGGCATGTATCAACCGATGTTGAATGGGAAGTAATGATTGACTATATTGGAGGTCTGAGCACTGCAGGCGACAAACTAAAAGAAAAAGGAGTAGCACATTGGGAAAACTATCTTAGCCAGGCAACAAACGATTATGATTTTACAGCCCTTCCGGGGGGTATGAGGTACTTTACTGGCGACTTCCCCCTTTTTGGAAATTCCTATGCAATCTGGTGGACTTCAACTGAATTCAGCGAATATCAGGCAGTTTGCAGGGGACTCCACGATAGCAGCAGTATGGCATTCAAAGCTTCTGATAATAAACGGAGCGGATTTTCAGTTCGCTGCATTAAGGATTAGGGGATCTCTTCCTGGGTTTGACTTTGACCTGTAGAAGATGTAACTTTGGTATGGAGTTTGACAGGTTCAACTAATGCCCGATTTACCATAATCACAAATAGTATCAATGAAATGAGAATCAAAACAATTATTTTAATCCTGTTATCTGTTTTTTTTGCAGGCAGTCTGTCCGCGCAAAAAAACAGCAAAATTGCAATAACAGGTACAGTGGTTGATAATAACGAAAACCCTGTAGTCAATGCAATGATAATCGTCGATGGTGTTAAAACCGATGCCATGACTGATTCGAAGGGAGCTTTTAAAATCAAGGTCAAAAAAGATGCAACTAAAATAGGGATAATATCCCTTATTAATGGGCTCATTGAAGAGTCAATAGATGGAAGGACTGAGATAAATTTCAAATTCAGCTCATCTTCAATCAGACAACAGGCGGATCAGGTCGATTCGCCAGGTGATGAAGGAGTTAATACAGGCTATAACTATGTAAAAAAGAAAGATTTAACTTCTCCTATGGGTAAAATAGACGGAACCGATAAAAAATATGCCTCATACAGAACAGTATCAGAAATGATCACAAGGGAAACCTCAGGAGTCAAGTATACACAAAGCGGATATATAATTCAGGATTCCAAGAATTTTTTTGGCAGTGTCCCGGCCCTGCTTATAGTTGACGGGGTTCCTGTTAATGATTTTGATGGTATTATACCTTCATCAGTCGAATCAATTACAGTGCTCAAAGGTGCGTCAGCAGGTATTTATGGCACAAGAGCATATGGAGGTGCAATTGTACTTAAAACAAAGACTCAGATCAGTAAATAAAAAATCTTATAATTCTCAGGTTATTGAGCCTTCATAAGCTCTCCCAAACTATACCTAAACTTCACCACCTCCCAGCACGAAGGGCAGTCAAACAGTGGTGTGCTTCTTGAATGTTCCGGAACATCAGCAGTGATTATCCTGTCTTTCAATGAAATGATCCTCATGTCCGATTCAAAAGAGCTTGCAAGTTTGAATTCACCATCAGCCTTAAGAATGACAAGCTGCTCAGAAACAGTCTGAAATTGTTTATCATATGTTGAGAGAGTTATAATTGCATCAATATCCTGATCATCATCAATCAGTCCTGTAAAGATTTTTGCCGGTTCAATTGCATATTTTTTCAGCTCATTGCTGAAAACGATTGTACCGTCTTTCAAAGCAGTTTTTTTTGCATCGTTCAGCTGGCTCATTATATATTTTTCTGCAACAGCCGTGACCTGCTTCCTGATCTTCTTTTCGGAATTTTGCGAGCACCCCTGCAACATGGTTAGTAAAAGAGCTATAATCAGGAAGTAAGGTTTCATAGGTTAAACTTGAGAGGGCAATTTAGAAAAAAATAATGAAGCTGTATAAAAATTGTTTCAACCACCCTGTCATCAGTCAGCTGACGGATGACACCCCTCCTTTGAAAGGAGGGGAAATGAATATTATCAACGTATTTGCTTTGGGGTTGTCGAAAAAGTCTTTCAAAACCGCAAAGCACGCTAAGAAAGCGCAAAGTGCGCAAAGTTTAACCGTTAATAATTAGCTCTTTGCGATCTTTGCGTAAATCCTTGGCGACCTTTGCGGTTAATGGATTTCGACTTTTTAAACAGCCTCATTACTCCTGGGCTAAAAACATATTGAATAATCACTATTTAAAATTAAATTCTACCTTTAAAGCATCAGAGGTAAACAGAGCTGAAAATTGTCAGGATGAAACAAATGAGGAAGTTAAACTTAATACTTATTTTTTTATTCGGATTACTCTTTTGTTCCGGCTGCAATAAGGAATCCGGAATGGAAATTGTTAAGAACAACAAGAAGCCTCAGATCGTACCTGATTATACCGATGTGACCATTCCTCACAATATTGCTCCGATGAATTTCCGGATAAGTGATACCGGAGTATATTTCAGGGTTACTGCTTTGTCCGGATCAAGCGGAATTAAGCTGGATATTAAATCATCGGACGGCTTAATACAGTTCCCTGAAAAATCATGGAAAAAGCTGGTCGGGAATTCAAAAAGCGGTAAAATTACATTTGAAGTTTTTTCAATTAAGAAAGATAACAAAACCCTGTTTCAGTATGAACCCTTTTTTATGTATGTTCCCGATGAACCAATTGATCCATATCTGGCCTACAGACTGATCTTCCCGGGGTATTACAACTGGTCCCATATAAAGATCATGCAAAGGTCGACCGAAAGCTTCAGTGAGGATTTACTTGTCGATAACCAGATCCTTGATATGAACTGCATCAACTGCCACTCTTTCAATAAGTACAATCCCGATAAATTTATGGTTCATATAAGGGGGTCTCATGGAGGAACCTATTTTGCTGATAATGGTGAAATTACTAAAAGAGAACCTAAGATAGATGCTATGCCCGGCGGAGCTACTTATCCATCGTGGCATCCCGATGGGAGGTTTATAGCTTATTCCTCGAACCAGGTAAGACAGGGATTCTATTCCAGACCTGAGAAGATAATAGAAGTTTTTGACCTTGATTTCCTCTATTGTTGTCTTTGACATTGAGAAAAATGAAATTATTAACGTCAGGGACCGTGATACAACAAGATATCTTGAAACGTTCCCATCGTGGTCGCCTGACGGAAATTACCTCTACTTCTGCCGGGCTCGCCAGGGCAACAGCCGGAACAACATGACCCTTGAAGAAATAAAGAAAACAAATTATGATATTGTCCGTATACCATTTGATAAGGAAAAAGTGACATTCGGCAACACTGAAATTGTTTTCAAAGCTTCTGAAATCAACAAAAGTGCATCGTTTCCAAGAATTTCTCCTGATGGGAAATACCTTGTGTTTACGTTGCACGACTTTGGCACATTTCCAATCTGGCACCAGGAGGCCGATCTTTACCTGCTCGACCTGCAAAGCGGAGCAAGTAGAAAAATGGACCTGAACAGCAGCCAGACCGAGAGTTACCACACATGGTCGTCAAATGGGAAATGGCTTGTTTTCAGCAGCAAGAGAACTGACGGAAGAAGCACCAGACCATTCTTTGCATATTTTGAATCATGGGATAAAACCGGAAAACCATTTATCCTTCCTCAGAAGGATCCGGCATATTATGACGAGCTTATGGAATCCTTCAATATACCTGAATTTATAAAGGGCAGGATAAAGTTTGGTCCGCGCGATTTTGCAAAAGTCGCAGGGAATGAATCAATAAAGGCAAAACCCAGGGATCCACTCGAATCACTTTCGAAAAGGGATCTGGAGAAAGCAAATATTAAGCGGAATCCGGGAGAAAGGTCGATACATGAGTAATGAAGACGGAAGACCGAAGTTTAGGATCCCCTCCTGGGAGGGGGAGGGGTGGGTTGAAAAAGATTGCTTCTCTCGCTTCACTCGATCGCAATGACGGTGGACGCCAGTTGGATCCCCTCCTGAGGGGCCGACCGTTAAAGGGCCGACCGTTAAGAAATTGCCCTGTGGGCAATTTTAGGGAGGGGCCAGTTAGAGTAAGGGATAGTGGCTAATTTCAGGGAGGAGCCAGACTGCAGGGGAGATTTGTGGTGGAGGGGCAAGGGGTGGGTTGAAAAAGATTGCTTCTCTCGCTTCGCTCGATCGCAATGACGGTCGACTCTATAAAGATTCCCCCTTTGAAGGGTTAGTGGGATGTAAGGATCAGTTGATAGAAGAATTGTAAATGATGTACAACGAATTAAGAAATAAGAACCAGCAACCAGCACCCAGCACCCAGCAACAATTGAATATGGGCAGTATGATTGAAGGAAGTGCGTGGTATCTCCTTGCTTTCTTTTTTGTTCTGACTTTCGTTTATTTTTTCTGGTTTGGCAGCCATATTCTGTTTTTCCAGGAAGAGCAATACCTGTTTCTTTACCGATCCTCATATATAAAGGAATTTTTTCTTAAGCCCGGAGGATTACTTGACCTTTCAGGGAAGTTTTTAACCCAGTTTTACATAAGCAAATTTGCTGGTTCGGTTATTTTGGCGGCAGTTCTGACTCTTCCCGGGGTCATTCTTCTTTATGTAAACAGGAAGCTGATACATGGCCCGGTGTTTTCAAATCTGCTTCTTATTATTCCTTCCTGTCTTCTCCTTCTCATGCAGACTCATTATTATCATCTGATGATGTATGATCTTGGTTTTCTGCTTGTATTTGTTTATTTCCTGGTTTCAATAGAATCAGTGAAAAAGACCCTTCGGTATTTTACACTGGCCTTGTTCCCTTTGTTTTATTATTTTGAAAGTGCTTATGCATTGATATTCATTGGATTATATATTATCTACTGCCTCTTTTACCTAAAGGGCTCCGATAAATATTATTATCCTCTCTTTTTATTAGGCGTAGCCGGAATTTCAGGGATATTATTCAACAGGATATTTTTGCTGCAAAGCGTAAAGCAGCTTTTCCTTTACCCGTTGCCTTTCATTAACGATTCCTTGCATCAGAAACTTTTATATGTTCTGACAGGTTATATAATTTTGTATCCGGCGTTATTCAAACTTGCCGCTTCCGTTAGGCTGAAAAGACTGAATAAAAGAGTTATCACTCTTATTCCCATAGCGATAGTTTTATGCTTAACTGTAGTCTTTCTGATAACCGGGTATAATTCCCAGACTGTAAGAGTTATCAACCTTGAAAAGCTTGTGTTCAAGGGAAAATGGAATGATGCGATTGAATACCATGAAAAATATCCTTCAGAGAACATGATTGGTCAGTACTTTTATAATATTGCCCTTTCTGAATCGGGTCAGCTATGCGACAGATTGTTTCATGGAAAGCAGGATTTCGGCACCGGCTCGCTGTTTCTACCGTGGAGCAGCGAGCATATAAACTGGGGCGCCTATTCCTTTTATACCATTGGACTTGTAAATGAAGCGCAGAGATGGGCATATGAAGAAATGGTTGTTTACGGACCACGTCCTCAGAATATGAAGCTGCTTGTTAAGTCCAGTCTTATTAATGGAAAGTACTCTGTGGCTAAGAAATATACAGGTATTTTAAAAAACACTCTCTTTTATAATTCATGGGCAAAGGAGTATAAAAAGATGATTGGAGATTCTTCAGCTATCCGGTCTCATCCCGAACTTGGGAAGAAGATTAAAATAATGCCGCAAACTGATTTCTTTGTCTTTCTCGATTCACCCGAGCAAAACCTTCCGGTACTTGTTGATGAAACTCCGGCCAACAAGGAGGCTTTTGAGTATTTAATGTCGTGGCTTCTGCTTAGTAAGGAGGTCGAGACATTAGTAAATAATATCCGGTTAATGAAGAAAATGGGATACACCCGGATCCCAAGGCATATAGAGGAGGCGATAATGATCTATTACAATAGTCAGGGTGTCTTCCCCGATCTTGGAGGGCTTTCTGTCAGCAATGAAACGGTACTGCAGTTCGAGCAGTATTTTGAAGCTTATATGAAAGCCCGGCAAAACCCGGGAACTATGAAGGAAAAAATGGAGAAGCAGTTCGGGAATACATTCTGGTATTACTTTCATTTTAAATAGCCGCTTAATGTACCCATCCCCCCGACCCCCTTCAGAAGTCACATGTACTCATCCCCCCAGCCCCCTTCAGAAGTCACATGTACTCATCCCCCCAGCCCCCTTCTCTGCTGAAGCAAAGAAGGGGGAGATTAGAAAAAACTCTTAACTGATTGAATTTAAGAAAGTAAGTAGTTTTTCTTTAGTTTGATCTAATTCTATAAGCTCTTCATTCTTTATTCTGATAATATGAATGCCCAGGTTTATAAGCTCTGAATCTTTGAATTGATCATATTCTTCTGTCGTGCAGTGTATCGGCCCGTCGATCTCTATCACAGCCTTCTTTTCGCTGCAATAAAAATCTGCAATGAAATAATTGTATCTTAATAAGTTGCCCCCATAAAGAATAGGATGTTGTCTAAGAAACTTATATCCTGAAAGTTTCCTACCCCTTAATTCTTTCTACAGAAGCTTTTCAGAATCAGTCATATTAAGTCTGAGATCCTGAGCGTGCTTCCTTATTTTCCTAAAATCAAATCTTTTATTTTCCGACATATTAACAATTCCATATTATAAATATACAGAATTTTTCAATAACGTTCCCCCTCTTTGCTTCAGCAGAGAGGGGGAAAAGAAGGGGGTGAGTACATGACAAAAAAAAGTAGAGACGCGCAACTTGCGCGTCTCTACAATATCAAACGATGTATTAATTAATTACATCAATAAGCCGGATCCTGCGTAAGAACACCCTTCTGAAGGTCGATCTGATCCTGTGGCAATGGCCAGTAATCATCCTGTGTTGCATTGAAAGAAGCTCCCTGCATGAATGTCCTGAAAGTAATATCCTGTGCAATAAAGGCGTTCAGGGTCGTTGCGAGAATTCCCCATCTACGGAGGTCAAAGAATCGCCATGGTCCGCAGGCAAATTCAAGCCTGATTTCATTCTGGACTGCCAGCAGTGCATTAGCTTTGGTATCAAAAGGATATACCCCGGGACCTGGATAAGCTTCAACCTTATAGTTAGCGGCTGGTTTGGTATAGTCGACTACCGGATTAGACAGCAAGTTCTTGGTACTTGTACAAAGTCCCATAACCGGTGTACTGGTTTTTGCACGGGTACGGACCTGATTTACAAGTGACCTTGCGAGTTCAAGATCATTGTCCTCCAATGCACATTCAGCTCTCCAGAGCAGAATATTTGCATAGCGGATTATCCTGTAGTTTTTACCATTGGAAAAACCGGAACCGTTAAGGTTAAGAGACTGCTCATCCTTTCTGTGCATGAATATTTTGGTCATGAAAGGTCCACCGTTAGCCGGCTCACGGATCCAGTCACTTCCCGGGTGAATGCCCCAGCCCAGGAAATCAACGCCTCGGCGTGCAATGAGAAAGTCAACACGCGGATCGATTAAATGATCTGTTGGTACAAAGTCGTCTCCGGGTCCCTTTCCCATATCAGTAGCCAAGTGAACCCGTGCAGCGACATCGAGTACAGGAAGCCCGTTAGCATCTACCTGGAAAGCATCGAAGAGATTCTGTGAGGGCTGGTAGAATCCCCAGCCTCCGCAGCTTGCAGCACCCTTCTGATGAAAATTACAGCCTGAACCCATTGCATTAGATGCACTTGATGCTGTAGTAGAACACTGCAGCTCGAAAATAGACTCTTTGTTATTCTCATGGGTCATATCGTAATTATACATGAATTCAGACACCAGGCTGTATTTATTGCTGGTGATAATATCCTGAAGAAGTGGCTTGGCAAGGCTGTACTCTTTCTGACTCAGATGAGCATAGGCCTTCACTGCTTCAGCCGTGTATTTGTCAATACGACCGACTTCCCCATTGATCTTTGTGGTAGGCAGGTTATCGATAGCATATTGCAGATCAGCCTCAATTTTATCCCATGCTGCATCAGTATTGGGAACTTCTTCTGGTTTAACATCCCCTAGTTCTGTCTGGGTTGTTATATAGGGGATCTTTTCAAAGATCCTGTTAAGCTCCATATGGCCCCATGCTCTCAGGAATTTGGCTTCACCTTCTACCTGCTTGGCTCTGGCATCAGGAAATTTGTCAGTGCCAGCCTGGGTTGCCCACAGGAATTCAAGAGTAACGTTTGCACGTGCGACCAGGTCGTAAGCATTGGCCCATCTGGCTTTCAAATAAGGATTGTTAGGCAGTGCTTCGTATCGTTCGAGCAGGTTAAAATTACTCTGGTCACCTGCAGATGTGCCTTTATAAGCATCATCGGAACATCCGCCTGAATATGTCCATTCGGATGTAAGACAACCTCCGAACATATCTGATCCCTGCACCCTTTCATAAGTAGCGACGAGGAGAGCTTCAACACCCGAAGGAGTCTGCATAACGCCAGGGTTTTCAACACCCGGAGGTGTTTTGGTAAGAAAGTCATCACTGCAGGAATTTATCAGCAACAGACCTCCGATAATTACAGTTATTGATAATAACTTGATTATACTTTTCATATTTATATACATTAGTTATTTTAAAAATATAAATGTTATAGACCGAAGGAAATCCCGACCAGGAATTGTTGTGGTGTTGGCCATGCGCCTGAATCGATTCCCATATTGATACCGGCATTAGCGATTTCAGGATCGAGTCCAGGATACTTGGTTAATGTAAACAGGTTGGAACCCTGGAAATAAACAACGAGTGAACCAACTTTGTCTTTCAAAAGACCAAGACGTGACAGGTCGTAACCTATCCTCAGAGTCTTCATACGAAGAAATGAACCATCTTCAAGAAAAGCAGTCGATGGCTCCTGATGCGGGGTATCATTCTGATAAATGATCGGCATGGTAGCATCTGCATTGTTTTTCAGGTAAGGGCTTCCCCATGATTCATAAAGCCTTCTGTGGCTTTTTCCCGATTCGAACTGAGTATAGTCAATAAACCTGCTGACATAGTTCACAACTTTGTTTCCGTATGATCCAAACAGTGTAGTTGACACTTCAAGTCCCTTATATCCAATGCTGAGGCTCAAACCTGCTGTAAAATCAGGATGAGGTGATCCAATATATGTACGGTCGGCAGCATCGATGTAACCATTTCCGTCAACATCCTTATATTTGAAATGTCCCGGTGCATTATAGGTTCCGTTTGCTCCGAATGCCTTCGGCCATGCTGCAACTTCTTCAGCTGATTGGAAAATCCCCTCAGATATATAACCGAAGAATTCGGGGAAGGCTCTGCCAGTCTGAGTCCTGGTATAATACTTTTCACGATACCCCGAGCCCTGGTAGAAGTCACCTGCATTGTCAGTAAGTTTCACAAGTTCATTCTTATAATGGGAGAAAACCAGTCCGGCACTATATGTAAGATCACCATTTAATACACTGTTTGAATATCCCAGATCAAGATCAAATCCAGTATTCTTCATCGAACCAATGTTGATTGATGGTGTGGAAGCAGTACCATATATAGATGGCAGCTGCTTGGGATAAAGCATATCGTTTGTATTACGTTGCCAGATATCAAGAGTTAGCGTCAGGTGTTTGAGAAGGGTTGCATCAATACCGACATTGTATGTTACTGTCGATTCCCATTTTACATCAGTGTTTCCAAAGGTGGACTGATAAAACCCGGTACTTCCCTGTAACGACTGCGTGCCATTCATAGGATAGGCCGAACTGCCCATGCTGTATGCAAACTGGGTATAGCTGTTATAGTTACCCATGCGGTCATTACCAACAGCACCATATCCAAAACGAAGCTTCAATTCATTCAGCCAGCTTTTGGTCGAAGCCATAAATGCCTCTTCAGATACCCTCCATCCTACAGAAAATGCAGGGAAAATCCCATATTTCTGTTTTCCGAACCTGGAAGAACCATCACGCCGTAAAACAGCTTCAATCATATACTTGTCTGCAAATGTGTAGTTTATCCTGCCGAAAAGCGAAAAGAGGCTGTAGGAGCTATTTGAATCGGAGTTAGTTAAACCAGCCAGACCCGTATTCAGGGTCATGTAATCAAGATCTTTAAATGGATACCAGTTCCTGTAGCCATACAAATATGTATAGACATTGTTATATGCTTCGGATCCGACAATGGCTTTAATATTGTGCTGCCCTGTTACCAGTCCGTACTCAAGTGTATTAGTCCAGGTCCAGTCCCTGCCTGTAGCCGACGATTTTCCAAAACCGTCATAGGTTCCTCTTTCTGCAGCAGCAACTTCAACATATCCAATGTCTTCTGAATCATAGCTGTACCAGTTAATACCAACCTGGGATTTAGCTGATAATCCTTTGAGAAGATTCAATCTAATGAATGAAGTACCGCTTAAATTCATACGATCGGTATAGTCAGCCTGGTTCTTGTCGAGCAGGAACAATGGATTCTGGGCGTTTCCCATACCAGCTGGTCTTGATCCTGCATAAGTTGTCCCTGATTCATCCCAGACTGGTACCGCTGAAGGAAGCCTGTAGGTCCACGACACTATTGAAGATTCAGAGTTATCATTATACTGATAACCATAATCGTGTGTATACTGAGTTCCGATATTTGTACCTACATCGATCCATTTCGCCGGACTCGAAGTAACATTCAAGCGTGCGTTGTACCTTTTAAAACCAGTATACTTGAAAACTCCTTCTTCGTCGGTATAGCCAAGCATAAATGCATACGTTGTATTCTGAGAACCTCCTGCAATATCAAGGGTATATTCCTTGTATTGGGCATTTCTCTCAATTTCCTTCATCCAGTCGGTTCCCGGACTGATTCTGGTAATAAGATAAGTGTCATCTCCATCATCAACTGCAAGCTTATTGTCATATAATGCCATATCTACACTTGCACTACCTGCTGCTGTTTTTGTCGGAAAAATATAATCGGGAATTACAGGAGTGACCCCGGTGCCAAACTGAACATGGCTGAAACCCGTAATATTCTTGTTTTTAGCTTCAAGCCAGAGCATATCGGCCCATTCCTGTGTGTTTAACAGATTGTAATGGGTAGAATTTCTGCTAAAACCCTGCCTGACGTTAACGTTCATGGTTACCTTCTGATTTTTCCTACCGCCCTTTGTGGTTATAAGAACAACCCCGTTAGCGGCCCTGGCACCATAAATTGATTGTGCCGCAGCATCTTTAAGAATTGTAATAGTCTCGATATCGTTTGGTGCATAATTTCCACCCGGGACACCATCAACCACATAAAGGGGATTGGCATCGTTAATAGTAGTCATCCCTCTGATTCTGATAGTGGAACCTTCACCAGGGGTGTGCTGATTGAGGATTGTAACACCTGATACTTTACCCTGAAGACGGGTGATCGGGTTTGTTGCAGCACTTTCAGAAAGTTCGGCTGCGCCAACCTGTGCTACTGAGCCTGTAAGAGATTTTCTTGCCATAGTTGAATAACCGACAACCACAATCTCATCAAGTTTTGTTTCGGCCTGCGCCATAACCACATCAATCGTACTCTGTGAACCCACAGGTACTTCCCTGGTCATGTAGCCGATAAAGGAGAAGTTCAATACTGAGCTTGAAGAAGCTACAGTAAGCGCATACCTGCCGTCTACATCTGTTATTGCACCATTGATCGTGCCTTTTTCCAGGATGTTAACACCAGGTAATGCTTCGCCGGCATTATCTGTAACCCGGCCTGTGACTCTCTTCTGTTGCATATCGCCCAGGTCAGGCACGCTGGAAGCAAATGACTGTGCCGTTCCAAGCAATAGCAACAGTGTTAAAAGTTTCACGACAAATCTGGATTTAATCAAACCTGTCCATAGTGAAACATCTCGCATGATTTTTTTGGTCATACTTTTGAAGTTAGTTAGATTAAAAAATAGATAATTAGAAATACTAAGTTAAAATTCTTAGAAAATTTAAGGATTGGGAGCAAAATCTCCCTGTAGAAATAAAAAAATTAAGCAGTATCTTCCATAGGCATCATGGTTAGGTTAGTAGGGTATACCAAATTTATTCAATTTTTTTTCTTTGCAAGACTTTCACAGGTTTTTTTTTGAATTATTTCCGAATAAAAGTATGAGATTTCCTTGGGTGAGCTTATTTTAAATTCAAATACTCTATGTTCAATTATGATTTTTAGTCAAAAAAAGTGTTAAAACAGATGATGAAACCCTTGCAGGGAAAGGATATTTGAGAAAAAGAAGTAAATTTAATGACCTTTCCACCATGGTTAAATTTTCTGAAAAACTACGGAAGGACATAAAAGTATCATTATGAAAAGGAGCCTAATCTATTTTGTTTTTATAATCTCACCAATGATATGCCTGTTGAGTGACTGCAGCGAAGATTTTCTCGATGTAAGGCCGGCAGGAGGATATAACCAGTTTACTCTGGCAACCGAGAAAGGGATTAATGCCTTGCTTGTCGGTGCATATTCAATGCTCGACGGTGTAAGCTCTGAATTCGGCTGGGAGGCAGCCTCCTCCAACTGGCTGTACGGGTCAATAAGAGGAATAGAAGCTAATAAAGGCGCCGATGCAGGTGATTCAAGTTATGATATCAATGCAATCCAGACATTTAGCGAAACTGGAGGGAATACCTGGGCACTCTACGGGCTGAATATCAAATGGAGAGAAGTATATGAGGCTGTTGCAAGGTGCAACAATGTTGTCAGAGTGGTCAATCAGGCATTGGTTGATGGCAACATTACACAGGCACAAGCTGACTTGTTCACCCAGCAGGCCAGGGCACTCCGTGGCTGGTACCATTTTGAAGCATGGAGAATGTGGGCAAAAATACCATACGTGTATGAAACAACAGATATCGGGACTGTAACCAATAAAGAAGATATAAGAGATAAAATTATTGCCGATCTGCAGGCCGGGACAAAATTGCCTGATAATATGGGCGCAATTGGTAGATTCAACGGGACCGTTTCAAAAGTTCTCCTTGCCAAAGCCCAGATGCAGATGAACCATAATTATACTGAAGCCCTGTCTCTCCTTCAAAGTGCTAAGAACGGAACAAAACCAAACGGTGCACCCATAGGACTTGCTCCAACCTATGGCGAAATATTTGATGTCGTCAACAGGAACGGTATTGAATCAGTCTATACAGTTCAGACTTCAGTAAATGATGGTTCGGGAGGTTTTAACGGGGGATATGGAGAAGTCTTGAACTTCCCTTATAAATCAGGAGGTTCCCCGGCAGGATGCTGCGGATTCTTCCAGCCCACACAAGAATTTGTAAATTCATTCAGAACTGATGCTTCAGGCCTTCCTCTGCTGGATAACAGTTATGATCTGCCTCCTAATTCTGATTTCAGGGATCAGGGCATTCTTGGAGGTAATCCATGGGATTCCGCAAAAACGTATAATTTACGCGCAGGCTGGTGGTTACCCGATGACGCATGTACAGCCTATGACCCAGCGAAACCTTATACCGATCTGGCCTATGTTACTCTTATAAACAACAATAAAGGCAATAATCCCATTACCAGCCCTGCTGCATGGAAGCTAGTTTGGACCGAAGATAATTCAAAGCCCGTTGATCCGCGTCTTGACTGGACTGTCGGCAGAAGGGGAATCCCATACTGGGACTGGGGTGTTCATTCCGGTTCAGACTGGTTACGTGATCAGTCTTATGCAGGACCTTACAGCCCAAAGAAACAAGTATATAAAAAATCACAGGAAGGAATTTATACTGATGTCAGCAGCTGGACCTCGGGGTTTACCGCCAATGGATACCGTATGATCCGTTATGCTGATGTTCTGTTATTACTGGCTGAATGCCAGATAGAAACAGGAGATCTTCCCGGAGCCCTTGCAAATGTTAACCTGGTCAGGGCAAGAGCCGCAAATCCTGCCGGATTTGTTAAAGAGGCAGATGGAGTTACCAATGCAGCTAATTATGTAATTTCTCAATACCCTTCTTTCCCTGACCGCGATTACGCCAGGAAAGCTCTTTATATGGAAAGAAAACTTGAATTGGGACAGGAAGGTCACCGATGGTTCGATCTTAACAGGTGGGGAATTACAGTTACTGAACTGAACAGGGCCTTAGAATATGAGAAAACGACACCCTGGGGTAACAATTTGTACAGGGATGCAACAGTTGGTCCGGAGGACATAACTTACCCCATTCCTCAGCGTCAGATCGATTTAAGCAACGGGAGGTTGGTTCAGAACAGGTAGAAGAATTTGCTGGTTACCAGGTACTGGTTGCTGGTTTAAACAGGCAACTGGCGACAGGCAACGGGCATCAGGCAACCAGCAGCAAGTATCACCAGCCGAAGCTTTAGAGAAGGCTGGCAACTAGCACCAAGTAACAAGCAACAAGCAACAAGCAACATGTTTGATATACAGTTTACTTTATCACCGGAAGCGGTTGTTCTTGCTGATGGAAGCTTTCCCACTCATCAAATTCCACTTTCGTACCTAAGGAAAGCTGATCACATAATCTGCTGTGACGGAAGCGTTGAAAGCCTTATTGCAGCAGATATGGAACCTGAGGCGATCGTCGGGGATCTCGATTCACTCACTCCTTTAATCTCAGACAGGTTTGCTGACCGTCTCTTCAGGGATACCGATCAGGACACCAACGATCTGACTAAAGCAGTAAGATGGTGCATAAATAGAAGGTATACGGAAATTGTTATCCTGGGAGCTACAGGTAAGAGGGAAGATCATACAATTGGCAATATATCACTGCTGGCTGAATATGCCAGGGAGATAAGTGTGACCATGGTAACTGATACCGGTATTTTCACACCACTACTGAAAAGCAGCGTTGTCAAATGTTTCCCAGGCCAGCAGGTTTCAGTCTTTTCTACCAACCCTGAAACAGAAATAACTTCTGTCGGATTAAAGTACCGGCTGGAAAATCTTAAACTGAAGAATTGGTGGATGGGAACATTGAATGAAGCTACTGGGGAAACTTTCGAACTTCGGTTTAACGGAGGACCGGTGATAATTTATCAAAAATTCGAAGAAGAGGAGTAGTTTTGCAAGTTTTGTAATAGGGGCTGCACCCCCTTTTTAATTCCCCCCGAGGGGGAAAAACTTCAGTTGTTTATTCGAATCCTTATAGAAAGCAAATCTTGTCTCCCCCGTGGGGGAGATCCCGCTGTAGCGGGAGAGGGGGTTTATTTATTCATCAAGTCTTTTACCAGATTTATTAGCTGCACCCTGCTCCTGACATTGGTTTTAATATAGATATGGTGGGTGTGGTCCTTTACAGTCTGTAAACTTATATAAAGTTTGTCGGATATCTCTTTGTTACTGAGTCCATTGCAGATTTCCTTGATTACTTCCGACTCCCGGGGCGAAACCTCAAACCTTGCGCAGAAATCTTTAAAAGGGATGTTTTTCCCGGGTTCCGTTGCGAATGAGGGAAGAAGAGTGCCATAGCTGAAATAGACAGGAAGAAAAGTGTTTCCAAGGAAAAACGCGAAGATAAATACTATTGAAAGCCATGTCTGTGTTGTGTAAAACAGAAGCGGGATACACTGGATCATCATAATGAGAAATAACGAAGGAGCGATTATCTTCCTGTCATAATCGTGAATAACCTGTTGCCCCTTCCATGGAAAATGGATCAGATAAGCTGCCAGGAAGAAATGAATGAGATTCATTATTATATAGTATTCCCTTATAACCATGGAAGTATTGAAAGATTTTGTCCCGGTGATGAAGTAACCCACTACCACAAGCACCGAAAAATTTGCCAGAAGAAACCAGAATACGAACCATTTTTTGCCGATCTTTCCAGTGAGACTCCCTGTGAACCTTATTAGCATAAGCCAGGCAATTACAAGAAATGGCAGCCCTAGCAACATCGCCAGATCCGACAACCTTACTAGAAGTTCCGGAGAAACTACAGAAAACAGAAATGATTTGACCGCTACCTGTCCCCATATCCCGTAAAACCCGAAAGTGTAAATGAAAACCTGGAAATAGAGAAGGGATGAAAATATTTCGGGTTTGTATTTGTTCCTTAACCGTGATGTCAGGATTATACCTGCGGCTGAAAGTGCAACGGAAACAATAAAAATCAGGTAAAACAATAATTTGATCATGTCCTAAAGTTATCGAGATTATTCCGGATTTTGGATTTTCTGACAGTAATTATAATTGATATTCCAATTATGTACTTTGTGTATTACTTTATGATCCTGCTATATAACTAATTTAAATACTTACACAGAGAACCACAGAGAATCACAGAGATCCACAGAGATATTATTTCTTAACTCTGTGTCCCTCTGTGACTTCTCTGTGTAGCTCTGTGTAACCAAAGTTATTTTACAACTAAAGTATTGGTTCCCCTACTTAAGTAGGAAATTGCAATAATCACTACTATAGTTTGACTTCCGGGAGAAAAACCCGGTTTACATTTGGTGTATCAAAAACAAATTTGATTTAATAATTAAAGCCATGGAAACAGAAAGAAACTACAAATTGGTTCCGACATTCGGAAACAGCTTCGGGACAGGATTTCAGGTGATGCTCGATAATTTTCTCAGGCTTCTGCTGGTGGTGTTTGTACTTGTAATTTTGACAGCACCTTTCAGCGGGATGAACTGGAAATTTGATGCGGGTGATTTTCCAAAACATGCATATGACTGGGGTCATTGGTTTGGGAATGATATGCAAAAACTAGTCACCTTTGGTGCACTTGGGATGCTGGGTGTTTTTATCGGATTAATAGCCCTTGCCTATACTTTTCTTGCAGCTCCGGTTGTAAACTACGGTGGTGATATGATATTTGTTCAGGCAGTAAGGAAAATCAAGCCTGATTTTGAACTACTTATCAAAGGCTTCTGGACTAACTACCTTTATATTATACTTGCCAACCTTCTTGTGACAGCACTGATTGTCCTGGGCTGTTTCGCTCTTCTTATACCCGGGATCATTATCGCCTGCCGGCTTGCCTTTGTCTCATATATTGTAATGGACAAGAAACTTGATCCGATTGAGGCTGTCGAGCTTAGCTGGAAGCTTACCAGGGGGCATGGATGGAGGATCTTCGCGATGGGACTGGTCTCTATATTTATATTTATCTTCGGCCTCACGCTGTTCTTTATCGGAGTATTCCCGGCAATCATGTGGATATCAAGTTCATTTGCAGCATTGTATCAATCGGTGCTTCTTGAAAAAGAGAAACCGGCTGAGGTACAAGAGGTGGCTGCATGACAGGCTATTCTGACCCCCCTGTTATTATTTATTGAACCCATCCCCAACCCCTTCCCTTAAATATAAGGGAAGGGGCTATTTGTCTTAATTAATGCATCTTACACCTCTTCCCTTATTGTTTAAGGGAAGAGGCCGGGAGAAGGGTTAAGATAAGAATGAGGGGGCCGGGGGGTGAGTATATGAGATGCAGCCTTTTTTTATAAACAGAGGCTCATCCTATTGAATTTTTTATTAATTTAGAATCCTTACTCCTGCATATTCTAAACAGAGAACTATGGTTCTGAACCGATAAAAATTTAATCCAATTCCAGGCAGCTACTTATTCAATTATAAAACAACTAACCTAAATTAATTAGCAAAATGAAATCAGTATTGAAGCTTTTCTTTATCGCAGCTTTGGCTGGACTTACAGTAACCGTCCAGAGCCAGATTAAAGTGGATCTTAATCGAAAGATCAACAGCAAAGTCAACCAGAGAGTAAACAAGAATGTTGACAAGACTATTGATAAGGGACTGGATGCTGTTGAAAATGGAGGTAAAGAAGATCCTAAAAAAACAGAAAAGACAGACCAGACAAATGCGAATCAGAACAATCAGGCTAACAAATCAGAAGAGAATGATAATAAGACCCAGACCGATAAACCGGGTGGTCAGGAACAGACTCAGCTTCAGTCATATTCCAAATATGATTTTATCACGGGTGAAAAGGTTATCTTTTATGAAGATTTCAGCCAGGATGCCATTGGCGATTTCCCGGCATTATGGAATACAAACGGCTCGGCAGAAGTGGTTAATACCAATCTGTTTCCCGGGCATTGGATGAAATTTGATATGAAGAATTGTGTCTGGACGGATGCTTTATTGGATTTACCTGACAATTACACTATTGAATATGATATTATTCCAATTACTGGCGAATTCAATGCTAAATATATCGGTTATTATATGGAGCTTATGCAGGCCAATAATGCGAAAACATGGGATGGTGGTACATCTCCAGGTAAAGGTGGATTCTGGCTCCGTGTTGACGGCAATGGCCGGCTTGATTATCGTACCTGGCTAAACAAGCAGGATTGCAACGGATACGGTCTTTCAGGATATAAAGATGGAAATCAGTTCAAACAAATTAAAAACCAGAAATATCATATTGCCATCTGGGTTCAGAAGTCGAGAATCCGTTTATACCAGGAACAGGATAAAATTTTCGATCTCCCCAAAGCTTTTCCAACAGGTTGCGTAAAACCTGACAGGCTAAGATTTGAAAGTGGCGCTGCCATGGTAACCAACATCCGAATCGCAGTCGGAGCCCCCGATATGCGGAACAAACTGATGACAGAAGGAAAACTGATCACTTATGGCATTTATTTCGATGTGAATAAAGATATTGTTAAACCTGAATCCTACGGTACACTGAAAGAAATTTCAACCATATTAAACGAAGTTCCTGATGTAAAAGTTAAAATTGTAGGATTTACCGACAGCGACGGTGCAGACGCTGCCAATCTCGACCTTTCGAAGCGACGTGCTGCATCTGTTAAAAACGAATTGGTCAAATCCTTTGGAGTGAACGGTGACCGTCTGGTAACCGACGGACTTGGAGAAGGCCAGCCAGTCGCACCAAACGATACTCCGGCAAATAAGGCATTGAACCGAAGGGTTGAATTTATTAAACTGTAATCTAAACATTTTCGTAACTTTACTGTTTAAACCATAAATATCAGCATTATGAAAACAAAAATTCTTCTAATTCTTCTTGCCTTATTAGTGACAATTCCCAATATCTCAAACGCACAGGGATATATCCTAAGAAGGGCTCTTAACAGAAAGATTGATGCCAAAGTCGATTCGGCTGTCGATAAAAGTGAAAGAGAAGATTATAAAAAAAGACAAGAAGCCGAAAAGAATCAAAACAACAATACCGAAGGTCAGGATAAAAGTGTTTCCAAAGGTGAGCGTGGGTTGTTTGGCGGGAAAATTGACATTAAACATGATGAAGAATATTCATTTACAGGAATGATATATTCCCAAATGGAAACATATGACGACAATAAAATAAATAAATCTGATTTTTATACCTATTTCAATCCGGCTTCCTCAACTGCAGGAATGGAAATTAAAATTACTAATCCGGAAAACGGTGAAACGTCATTGCCTACGCGTTTCATCTTTGACATGGATAACAGGTGCTTTATGACCCTCGTTGAAGGTGAGAGTTCCAAAACCGGCATAATTTCAACAATTCCTGATGATTCAACTCTTGCAGCACAGACTAAATCAGGAAAAGGTAAGCCGGCCGAACAGCCCACTATAACTAAAACAGGGAATACACGGGTGATAGCAGGCTATAAGTGTGATGAATACAAAGTAGTTGAAGCAGATAATGACGGCTATTCAAATGTGTGGATGACAAAAGATCTTAAAATCAAAGCCGACAAGAGAAACTGGGGAAAAACTGGAATGCCATCCTATTATGGTTATCCGGGTTTTGAAGGGCAGACGATGCTTGCAATGGAATCGTTCGATAAAAAGAATAAACCTGAAATGAAGATGGAAACGAAAGAAATTAATGAGAATTCTCCACATAAGATCTCCACGGCAGGTTATACATTTATGAAAATGAATTTCGGGCAGGCGGGAAGGAAATAGCCCCCAACCCCCTAAAGGGGGCTTTACCTCTGTTTCTTATTAAAGTCCCCTTTAGGGGATTTAGGGGCTAAAGTTTTTTCAGTTTTGCAAACCTCAACAGCAGTTTCTTTTTACCATCACTTTGAAAATCAACGGTTGCTGTTGTATTTGGTGGTTCACCTTCAATACTTAAAATTATACCATTTCCGAATCGTTCATGTTGAACATTATCTCCTTCAAAAAAATCTCCTGAATCACTGCCATTAAAAGATGCAATGACTGTACTTCCTGCATTAACGACTTTTTTGTATTTGCCGGGAACGGAGTATTTGTGAGGCTCTTCACTGAATGACTGAGGTCTGGTTTCATTATGATTTTTGGCAGAAAAAGGTTTTCCTCCTGTCTGTGGATAATTGAGAAACTTCTGGTCCATCTCCCTCAGAAATCTGCTTGGACCGCTTCTTTCAAGGTTACCCCATTTATACCTGTTCATTGCATAACTGAGTGTAGCCATCTTTCCGGCACGTGTAACCGCAACGTAAAACAACCGTCTTTCCTCTTCAAGCTCCCTGGGACTACCTGCTGACATTGGCGATGGGAAAAGAGTGTCCTCCATTCCGGCAATATATACATGCTTGAATTCAAGTCCCTTGGCTGAATGCATGGTCATAAGTGTCACCTTGTCACGATCCTCCTCCTTATCATTATCCTGGTCGGTAAGGAGTGCCACATTTGTCATATAAGCCTCCAGTGACGATGGCTCACCGTTGGTTTCAGCCCCTTCGGTAAAAATTTTTATTCCGTTAAGGAGCTCTTCAAGGTTTTCATACCTGCTTACCTCCTCAGGAGATTTCCCTTCCCTGAGCTCTTTCATAATCCCCGATCCCATGGCTATCTCCCTTGCCTTTGTATAAGCATCAGTTTCAGCTGGATTATTTCTGAAAGCATTTATCAGATCTGTGTAGCCTGTTATTTTTTTAACAGTGCCTGAATTAAAATGATCTGTATAAGCTGAGATCGACGAAATTACCTGCCATGAAGTGGTTCCCGATATTCCGGCAAGATCCAGAACTTTCTGAATAGATGTATCCCCGAGTCCCCTTTTGGGATAATTGACAGTTCTTTTTAAAGCTTCCTCATCCTCAGGATTTATGACCATCCTGAAGTAGGCGAGTATGTCCTTTATCTCTTTCCGCTCGTAAAATGATAAACCGCCATAAATTTTATACGGGATATTCTTTTTGCGAAGGGTTTCCTCAAATATTCTCGACTGGGCATTTGTCCTGTAAAGGATAGCGAAATCTGACCAGTTCAGCTGTCGTGAATATCTCTTGTCGAAAATATCTGAAGAAATATTGAATCCTTCCTCCGAATCGGTAAGTGCCTGCATAACCTGGATCTTTTCACCGGATTCATTTTTTGAATATACTTTTTTATGGATCTGGCCTTCATTGTTGGCAATAATGGCATTCGCAGCTTCCACAATTGTCTGGGTCGATCTGTAATTCTGCTCCAGTTTGAACAACTGATAATCGGGGTAATCATTCTTGAATTCAAGAATATTTTCAATCCTTGCCCCTCTGAATGAGTAGATGCTCTGCGCATCATCACCGACAACACAGATATTTCTACCTGACGCAGCAAGCTTTTTAATAATAAGGTATTGCGAATAATTTGTATCCTGGTATTCATCCACAAGGATGTACAGAAATTTTTCCTGGTAAGCTGCCAGGACATCAGGGAAGTCTCTGAAAAGAATGTTTGTGTTCAGAAGCAGGTCGTCAAAATCCATAGCATTTGCCTTGAAGCACCTGACTGAATAAGCCCTGTATACTTCAGACAGCAGCGGCATACGGCTTGATTTGTCATATTCCTGCATTGAAGGATCTGATGCATATATGCTGGCGGTTACAAGATTGTTCTTTGAAAAGGAGATCCTTGAAGCTATCGCACCGGGCTTATAGACACTGTCATCAAGGTTCATCTCTTTTAGGATCGTCCTGATAAGGCTTTTTGAATCTGAAGAATCATAAATTGTAAAATTTGATTTGTATCCCAGCCTTGAACCTTCCATCCTGAGGATCTTTGCAAAAACTGAATGAAATGTACCCATCCAGAGATGCCTTGCAACCGCAGGATCAACTATGACAGAGATCCTGTCTTTCATTTCTTTTGCAGCCTTATTTGTAAATGTCAGGGCAAGGATTTTATAAGCCGGAATACCTTTCTGAAGAAGATGGACAATTCGGTAGGTCAATACCCTGGTTTTCCCAGAACCAGCACCTGCGATTACCAAAGCCGGACCTTCAGTATTGATAACTGCAAGGCGCTGAGCTTCGTTCAGGTCGTTCAGATAGTTATGGGTCATCAATTATTATAAATTACAGCGTGACCGGGTGACGCAAATTTAGCAAACTCATGAACAATGAACACGTAAATCAGGAGGTAATAGGGGATTATTTATTAACAAAGGATTATGCTATGTGTCTTATTTATCATGGGAACAATAATAAATATTAAATTCGTTATGGTTTCATATTAAATGACCCTGACAGCTTCCTTCATACAATGAAAGTATCAAGACTTATACTTCTGATTTGCCTCAGTTTTCTATTGCATGTTAATTGTAATGGGCAAGATCGCTTGTCCAGAGAAGCTTTGTTAAAATCAATTGAATACAGCAATCCTGATTTGATTGCTGAACCTGATATTAAAGCTCCTGGTTTTCCTGAACGGGGTACTAATATTGATATTTTGTCAGGATTTAAAAATCCTCCCCCAGGTTATGGAGAAGTACCATTCTGGTGGTGGAGCGGGGATCCTCTTGACAAAGACCGGTTACTTTGGCAGATTGAAGAGCTGCATAAGAAGGGAATTACAGGGATGCAAATAAACTATATACACAAAGACAGCCCGGGCTGGCCAACTTATCCTTCTGAACCTGAAATCTTTTCGGATAATTGGTGGGAAATGTGGAAGTTTGCTGCAGATGAAGCTGGTAAACGTTCGATGGGGATAGGTATGAGCGGTTATACAATTGACTGGCCGGAAAGTAAGAATCTATTCAATAAAATAGTCTATTCAATTAGCGAGATTAATGGGCTGGAATTGCTGACCGATACTATTTTAAAAGTTCATAAAGGATATACAGTATCCCTTGACGTTCCTGACAATTTACTTCAGGTCTGGGCATACAAACTGAAAGATGATAAGATAATACCGGGTGGTATATCATTATCAGCATATGTTAAAAATAAAACCCTGACCTGGAAACCGGAGGAGGCTGACTGGGAAATATGGTTCTATACAACAAAACGTCATCCTGGTACTCTTAATCCATTACACCCATTATCCGGCAGTACAGTTATTGATAAGTTTTTCCAGCCATTTGAAGATAATTCCATGAACCGGTCATCGGAAGGATTAAATTTCTTTTTCCAGGATGAGCTTAAGTTTGGTGTTGGTGATTTAATATGGACTAATGATTTCAATGAAGTTTTTAAAAATCAAAAAGGGTATGATGTTTTTGAGCTGCTTCCAGGAATGTTCAAAGATATTGGTCCTTTAACTGCAAAAGCCAGGCTCGATTTTATGGATGTAAAGGTTAGGCTAAGTGAGGAACGCTATTTCAAACCCATTTTTGAATGGCACTGGAAACGGGGTATGATTTACGGATGTGATCCGGAGGGGCGGGGGAAAGATCCTGGTATGTATGGAGACAATTTCCGCGCAGTCAGATGGTATACAGCGCCAGGGCATGATACTCCATCAGGCAAAGCTGACCTGATAAAAGGCAAGGTTTCAAGCTCTATAGCAGCTCTTTACAACCGTCCTCGTGTATGGCTTGAAGGCTATCATAGTCTTGGGTGGGGGGCTACACCCGAACAATTAATGTTTGCCACCTGTGAGAATTATCTTTACGGTTGTAATCTATTGAATCTTCATGGTTTGTATTATTCAACACACGGTAGCTACTGGGAATGGGCTCCTCCCTGCTATCATTTCAGGATGCCTTACTGGGATCATATGACCATTTTTTTGAAATATTTTGAAAGACTATCATATCTCCTTAGTCATGGTGAGCTGCAGGCAGATGTTGCAGTTTTATATCCGGTCAGTACAGCACAGGCGAAAATGAATGAGGAAAAAGCAACGTCGATAGCATTTAAAACAGGAACTGACCTTTTTAATCAAGGTTATGATTTCCTGTTCATTGACGATCAGTCAGTCATAAGATCAGATATCAGTGATGGCAGATTAAATGTTTCCCGTCAGTCATTCAAAGTTTTAATCCTGCCTGCTATGGAAGCAGTGAGGTGGACAACACTTTCCATAGCGCATCAGTTTTTCCTAAAAGGAGGAACAGTAATTGCAATTGGTTCATTGCCTGAAACAAGCGATCATGCCGGAAGTCTTGATCCGGATCTGGATGAAATTGTCAGAGAACTTTTCGGTGTATCGGCTGCCGAAATGAAATCAGGTAAAGTACCTGTTGCCCAGATGAATAATTCGGGGGGACTGGGACTTTATGTTGAAAACACCGGTCAGCTTGCCAGTCATCTAAGTAAACTTTTACCAAAATATGTACAGTCAGACGGTAACGTGAAATATATGTTCAGGAAAATTGGTGAAAAGGATGTTTTCATGGTTATGGGTCCGGTAAAAGATTCATGGATTACTTTTCTTACCAGAGGCAAGCCGGAAAGATGGGACCCATGGACGGGTAACACATTTCCCCTTGAAGTAAAAGAAACAGCTGAAGGAACCATGGTGAAAATGCCGCTTGATTCGACCGAAGCTCAACTGATTGTATTTACACCTGACGACAAAAATAGTGAAACTAATAATAAACAACCTGATGAGGTAGTAAAAGAGCCAGCAGTTTTACCTCCCATAACATTGTATGGTGACTGGGAATTTGAACTAAAACCGACAATGGACAATCGCTGGGGTGATTTCCGTCTTCCGGTTACCGAAAAGATGATCGGAGCTGAAGCAAGGATCTTTAAATATGCAGAGGAAAAAGGAGATTCAAAAGGATGGGAGCTTCCCGGTTTTGATGATTCAAAATGGTCACGTGCAACTTACGGTTTCGGTCAAAAGTACTGGAAGCTAGGTCCACTACCTGATAATATTGATAATGATAAACTTGAAAAGGAGCTTTCCCGGCTTACAAAGGTTGTGTCATCAGTACCTTTAGATATTAATGGTAAATCATATTTCTGGACTCCATATAATTTTTCATGGCGCTTCGGTGTTGAAGGTGATCCCGGCCATCAGGGATATCATGGACTGAAAGAAGAAATCACAGATGATTTTATTTGCCTCGGGAAACCGGTGAATGGGCTTAATGAGACGCTGTATAAAGAGGAGAAAGGAGGATCTGTTTATTATCTGTGGACATCAGCCTATTCAAAAAATGTAACAAATGTTACAATCACCTCAGGAGGATTAACTCCTTCTCTGGTTTATTTAAATGGTAAAAAAACCAATATCTTATCGGATAAAATCCTTTTAAGAAAAGGATCTAATCCGCTGTTAATAAAATATATTAGTCCAGGCAGAGGTCATTTTGTTATGCTCAAAGATAATTTCATTACGGCTGATGAAAGGACTCCGTTATCGATGAAATGGTATGATATTGAAGGAAAAATAGAGTTCGACATAAAACCTGAAGACAGATCTCCTGCCGGATGGTATAGATTTACCGCTCCTCCTGGCCTGAAAAATATAATAATCAGATCGACAGGCCGGTTTAAATTATTCATCGACGGAAAACCTCAAAGGATTAAATCAATAAATTACAGATCACAATCGGCATTCCTGACTGTAATGGGAAATGAAATTTCCAATGAGTCAGTTGTTGCAATAAGAGTTGAACAATCCAGGGGAAATTATGGAGGAGCAGCATTCCCCGAACCTATTCTTCTTAATTGTGAGAAAGGACTAATTCAAACAGGTGACTGGTCGCAGGGATCAGTTCTGGAAAACTATTCCGGAGGAGCCTGGTACAGGAAGAACATTGTTCTTTCGGAAGAACAGGTAAGGACAGGAGTTATACTTGATCTTGGTAAAGTAGTTGCCACTGCGGAAGTTCACGTTAATGACTCACTGGCAGGAATACTTGTTACTTCACCCTGGAAAGTTGATATTTCAAAATGGGTAAAGCAGGGTTTAAACAAAATTGAAGTTCTGGTTTACAATACTCTTTCAAATCATTATCTTACGATTCCAACAAAATACAGGGGTTCTTCACTCCGTTCGGGATTACTTGGTCCGGTTAAGCTGGAGTTTGAGGTTTTAAAGTGAATATATCACGTATTTTATGCTTGTTTTAAAACATAATTGATCTGAAATAGTGGACTTTAGACCATGAAGAAAGAGATTTTTACTAACTGATCTTTACTCGTTTTTGTTTATGGATATCCAAACCATCTTCACTGGTTTATTGCTGATTGCCATAGGGGCTTTCTCCTCCGGAAGTTTTGCAATCCCATTCGGTAAAATAAAAGGCTGGAAATGGGAATCTTACTGGCTCATCTACAGCTTAGGTGCATATATCTTATTTCCGTTAATTGCCTGTATGATATTTGCTCCGGGTGTCTGGAGGATCTATCAGGAACTGCAACCGGGAATATTGCTGAAGGTGTTTCTTCTTGGAGCTGTTTATGGGGTAGGAAATTTATCGTTTGGATTATCATTGCGCTATCTGGGTATTTCCCTTGGTTATGCACTTTCCTTAGGATTAATGCTTGCCATTGGCACGCTTATTCCACCACTTATGGATGGAAGACTTAAGGAAATGATCGCCAGTTCAGGAGGCACCTTGCTGATTATTGGTGTAGTGGTCTCATGCGGAGGTATCGCTCTTTCAGGGTGGGCCGGATTCCTGAAAGACAAAATAATTTCAGATGCGGAAAAGAAAAAAAGTGTGACAGAATTCAACTTTCTGAAAGGAACGTCTGCAGCAATCCTGGTGGGAATTACAGGATCAGCTATGTCCCTTGGAATTGAACAGGGAATTTCTGTCGCAACAATTGCCGAAAAGGCAGGCGTCAATCCGCTCTTCTCAACTATACCTGTTATGCTTCTACTACTTTCAGGAACCTTTGTTACGACTATTGTCTGGTGCATCTGGCTTGGACAAAGGAACAAATCATTAAAGGATTACACTCAGAGTGACAATCTGTCAAAGCTGGCATTAAATTATTTTTTTGCGACCCTGGCAGGGCTTCTGTGGTTCAGCCAGTTCATCCTTTATGGAATGGGAAAAACCAAAATGGGAAAATTTACCTTTACATCATGGGGAATCTTAATGGCTCTGACCATTGTTTTTGCCACTCTGTGGGGTCTTTACAGGAAAGAGTGGAAGGGTGCACCCTTAAAAATTTACATATTGATGATAATCTCACTTATGATTATTATCGGTTCTTCTTTTATGATCGGAATAAGCGGATCATTATAATGCAAGAAAAAATTCATATGACCTCACGAGAAAGGATCTTATCAGCAATCAATCACATAGAACCTGACAGGGTGCCTGTCGATCTGGGTGCAACACCTAGTTCCGGCATTTCTGCAATTGCATACAGTAACCTGATACACCATATAGGGAAAGATGATCTTCCAGTTCTAATTTATGACGTTGTTCAGCAACTGGCTCAGCCCGATATGTCGATAATTGAAAGATTTGGTATTGATGTTCTTGATATCGGCCGGACCTTTAACGATTCCCCGGATGACTGGTACCGGATTACTATGGCAAATGGCGCAGAAGCATGGTATCCAAAGTGGTATCAGCCTGTTAAACAGGATGACGGCTCTTATCTGAATTTTGATGATGACGGAATCAGAATTCTTTCAAAAATGCCGGTGGGTGCCACCTTCTTCGACCAAACATATTTCCCTTATGTTGACGGATATCCGGCCAATTATTCTCAAATGGATTCTGAAATGAACCGTGTAATGTGGGCCAGACATGCTCATAGTCCATGGGACCATGCAGGGGAGGATAATTTCTGGGTAAAGTTGCGCGAGAAAGCCATTCATTTAAAAGATAGCACTGATAAGGCTTTGCTGGTTGTCTGCGGTTGTAATCTTTTTGAATGGGGAACATTCCTGAGGAGAATGGATAACTTCCTTATGGACCTTATGTGCGATCAGTATAATGTGGAAAAAATGCTTGACGAATTATTGAAGAGACATCTTTCAACTCTGGAAAAAGTATGCAATTCTGTTGGTGATGTTGTTGATATAATACGATTCGGAGATGATCTTGGGATGACTACCGGACCTTTTATGCCGCCTGAGATCTACAGGCAGCTTTTTAAACCAAGGCATAAAGTATTGTGTGATTATGTTAAATCGCACAGCACAATGCATACGTTTATACACTCATGCGGCTCAATTTCACTTCTGATGCCTGATATGATTGAAGCAGGGATTGAAATTTTCAATCCGGTTCAGACCAATGCCTTTAATATGGATCCTGCCTTTCTGAAGAAAGAGTTTGGAAAGGATTGCACATTCTGGGGAGGCGGTATCGAGACAGCAGGAACATTAAATGAGGGTCCAGAAGAAAAAATAATGGAACAGGTTCTGGAGAGAATGGAAATATTTTCAAAAGGCGGAGGGTATATCTTCAATACTGTACATAATATATTACCCGATGTAGAGCCTCAGAATATCATCACCATGTTTAATGCTGTAAATAAGTTTAACGGTAAACAAAAATTTTAAAAACTGAAATATGAGAAAACTGTTTTTTGTAATGATTTGCCTGGTAAGTACTTCAGGAATCAGCGGGCAATCTTTCAACTCAAAGCAGGAACGCCTTGAATGGTGGAAAGATGCCCGTTTTGGAATGTTCATTCACTGGGGACCTGTAAGCCTGAAAGGTACGGAAATAGGATGGTCGAGAGGCAGGGAATGGTCAATTGAAGAGTATGATAACTTGTACAAACAGTTCAACCCCGTTAAATTCGATGCACTGGAATGGGTACGGATTGCAAAGGCTGCCGGCATGAAATACATTGTCTTTACATCCAAGCATCACGATGGATTCTGTATGTGGGATACAAAATATACTGACTTCAACATTATGAATTCTTCATTTAAACGGGATGTAATGAAAGAATTATCTGAGGCATGCAGGAAGGAGGGTATTGCTCTCGGATTCTATCACTCAACCTGCGACTGGCACCACCCTGACTTTCCACTAACCAGTCCTGGAGGAAGTGTTAAAAGGGAGACCTCAAATCTCGACAGATATGCAGAATATCTTAAAAATCAGTCAGTGGAAATCCTTAAGAATTATGGTCCCCTTCTTGTAATGTGGTATGATGTACCACAGCAGTTTGATTCAATAAGGGGTCAGAGTGTTATAGATCATATCAGGAAGATTCAGCCGGATGTCCTTGTAAATAACCGGACGGGAGCCAGTGGTGATTTTGATACCCCGGAACAGAGGGTCGGTAATTTTCAGATCGACAGGCCCTGGGAAACCTGCATGACGATTGCCCGGCAGTGGGCCTGGAAACCGGATGATGATGTAAAATCATTGGAACAATGCCTTCATAGTCTTATAAGATCTGCAGGAGGGGATGGAAACCTGCTTTTCAATGTTGGGCCACGACCTGATGGAACCATTGAACCTTTACAGGTTGAAAGGTTAAAGGATATGGGTAAATGGCTGGAAAAATCCGGATTTACGATCTACGGAACAAGAGGAGGTCCATTTAAACCGACTGACTGGGGTGTATCTACCAGAAAGGGCAATATAGTATTTCTTCATATATTGAAATGGTCAGGAGAAAATCCTGCGATAACTATTCCTGAAATCGGATCAGCTGTTAAAAGTGTTAAGCTTGCTGATGGAGGGAAAGTGAAATTCACTAAAACCGGTAATAAATATTTAATAGAATTTGACGGCAGGCTGATACAGCCTGTTAATACAATTGTTGAAATTGAATACGCAGATAATGTCATGAATGTAAAGCCGGCTGAAGTAAATTCCCAATCGATCTCATATATGAAAGATGTAACCGGATCGTCAAATCAAAATGCCCAGTGGATAAATCATCAGTGGGTAGATCTGAAGGCAATAAATAATGGTGACTGGTCGGGCAGTTTCTGGCAGTGTGCAGATGATGACAAGGCTCCATGGATTGAGTTTGACCTGGGAAAGGTTGAAAAAATATCAAAGGCAATCCTTTATGAAAGCGGGAATAATATAAAATCGTACGAGCTTCAATATAAATCTGGTGATCTTTGGAAAACCTTTTACAAAGGAACCACAATAGGACCAAGGGCAGAAGTTGCATTTAAACCTCTGGAGGCACAGACAATAAGGCTGCAGATCAGTTCTTATACTGGCACCCTGCAGATTTATGAGATAATGCTTTTAAATTAGTTATTAAATTAGAAACTAAATAACTTAAATGAAATGAAAAGATACGGACAGGTCATTGGAGTAAAACCAGAACACTTTGAACGCTATAAAAGATATCATGCAGCCGTATGGCCTGAAATCCTTAACATGATCTCTGTGTGCAACATAAGGAATTATTCAATATTCCATAAAGACAATATCCTGTATGCGTATTTCGAATATATAGGTACCGATTTTGCTGCCGATATGTCAAAGATGGCTGCAGATCCAAAGACACTGGAATGGTGGTCGATAATGGAACCTATGCAGGATCCTTTTGCTACACGGAAAGCGGGAGAGTGGTGGGCAAATATGGAGGAGGTTTTTCATCTCGACTGACACTGAGTTACAAAAGTAGGAGAATGGGAATTTGCTCATAAATTTTATTATACTTGCAGCTGATTATACCAAAGAGAAACCGGAACCGTTATTGATTTAAACTCATAGTACCTGTGCGTTTTGCCTTTCTCATTTCAGCCTTATTATTACCTGTGACGATCATGGGCCAGCTTACGGCTCCCGGAATGAATGCAGTGAGATACACTTCATATCCCTCCTCACCTGGCGTGAAAGACCCTGTATTTGTTTACTGCAATCCTACGGGCACTGTCAAAGGAAGCCTTAATGCTGTTAGTCCGGGAGGGATCGGCCCTTTTACATTCGTATGGTACAGATGGAGTGATGCCACAAAAGGATTCACAATTTTACTAAACACTGAAACAGGGGTTATGAGCTCTGCCATCAGTAACCTTGATGAAGGTGGCTACAGGGTAAGTATCTCCAATGGCTCAGGTTACAATATAAACCTTACAGGATGGATATTTATTGACAGGCCTTCTTCACTCGCAAAGCTACAGAATAGGACCTGCGATTATGTTGCCCTGAGCGGCAGGGCAGTTGTCGATACTTTTTTCTACAGTGATCCGACAGGCGGTCAGAGAATAAGACT
Organism: uncultured Bacteroidales bacterium; assembly: GCA_963701745.1. GTDB lineage: Bacteria > Bacteroidota > Bacteroidia > Bacteroidales > VadinHA17 > LD21. The sequence goes on from CAVPBE010000001.1 coordinate 764,601, forward strand.
GCCAAACGGTGTCAAGTTTCTCTGGTCATCAGATCCTGTTTCCTCCATTCCATATCCTGACATAGAAATAAATCCCCAGACCTTCAACCCTCCTTTGGAGAATGTCACATACAAGCTATTGGTGACCGATAGTCTTGGATGCACAGGTGAGTCAACATTTTTTTACGAATCAATTCATGTGAAGGCAGATTTTTCAGTCGATCCTTCAAGTGGTGAGGCCCCTCTTGAAGTTACTTTCACCGACAAATCAGTCAGGGCTGTGACATACCTTTGGGAATTCGGAGATGATTCGGTATCAGTGCTCAGCACTCCAAAGCCTCATACCTATTTTATACCTAAGGATTACTCCGTAAAGCTGACGGTAGAAAGCGCTCTTCATTGCATCGATTCGTTGAGATTCGACAAAATTGTTGTTGATGAGTCTAAGCTTGGAATCCCGAATGTCTTTACTCCAAATGAGGATGGAATAAACGATAAATTTATGGTCAACAAGTCCTCATTGAGATATATCAGCATAGTAATCTTCAGCCGGAACGGAACAAAGGTATATGACTTTTATGGGGAAGGCCAGATATTAAAGGAGTGGGACGGATGGGACGGCAATGTCGGGAACAGCTCAGCAAAGGCCAGCTCCGGAGTCTATTTCTATATTATTAAAGCTCTCGGCTGGGATGATGTAAAATATGACAGTAAGGAGTACAGTGGATTTGTATATTTGTACCGATAAATTAAGTTCATTGACTTAGCTTATTATGTCATGCAAGTCATGCAAGTCATGCATGTCGTGCATCATCATTATATCGAATAAAGACCTGCAAGACCTGCAAGACCTGCAAGACCTTGACTACTGCCAAATCCCTATAACGAACCCCATTATAGTAAGGGAAGCAACACTATATAATGAATTGATAAGGAAGTGAGCCATTGTTTTTTGCTCAAAGAGATAGATGATTCCCATAAAAGTAAATACCCAGCCCAAACCTGCCATGAATCCGGCCAGAGCTCCAAAGCCTGCACCGGCATCTGCTCCGATAAACATTGCCAGGAAAAAAGAGGCTATAAGTGATAGAAGAAAAGCCAGGCCGAATAACTTTACCATATTGGCATTCTTTGCCGACTCTTCAGTTACACCGCTCTCCTTCATCCAACGTTTGGCAAACATTACAGGTGAATACCAGAGCGATCCAAGGGCAAAAGCACTGACTGCAGCAACAATAATTGCCAGCCAGTTAAGGTTCTGAAATGCGTTTTGCATGTCCATAATGTCATAAATTTTATTTAAAAACAACTCATAGCTGATTTTGTTCGGTCAGATCAAAAGGCATAACGGCATAACGGCATAACGGCATAACGGCATAACGGCATAACGGCATAACGGCATAACGGTATTTAAGCCTTGTGCCTTCACACCTTAACGCCTTCACGCCGTGACGCCTTAACGCCTTCATCATACTGTCAGTTCCCTGGTCCTTGCCTCAACTTTCCACTGTTCCGAAACTCTCCCATTCCTGACAACAGATACTTTATCATATCGATCAACAGTCGGGCATATATGGTAAGGTATACCATAAAGAACACTTCCTGCCTTCAGTCGTTTTGTCCCATTGGTTCTGATAACCATATGTTCTTCATGGTGAGAGACTATCTGATAACTTTCAAGCTCATGAAGGAATACTCTTGGTTGCTGCATTTCGGAGGCCACAGCTTTATGTCCGAGATCAATACAAATCAGATCCTCAGCCGGTTTGCTTATTATCCGGGTAAACAGAACTGCTGAATGCAAAAACTCCATATCACTGAATGATGTACTGTAACCATAGTCCCAGAGGAGTGTTGTACCCGGACTGGTTTCAACTCCGCTCCGGGCCGCATGGATGGGGAAAGTGGGTGTTCCTCCGGCAACAATCCTGACCGGAATACTTACTGAGCGGCTTATTTCGGCTATCAGTGAAGTCACTGACACGTATGCCTCATCGCAAATCTTCTTACGAAGTGAAAGCTCTCTTTCATGAATATGTCCGTCATATACATGGAGACCACCGGCAGTTATTCCTGGAAGTTCAGTAATCATTTTATATAGTCTTACTGCAGGTTCTCCCGGAGCTATTCCAGTCCGGTTCATTCCAATGTTAATGTCGAGCCAGACGGTAGTTACAGTTCTGTTTCTCTGTGCGTTTATCGATAATTCCCTAATTATATCTTCGCAATCGGCAACACATGAAATATCAGTTCCCGGGAATTTTTTCTTCAATTCAAAAAACCTGTTGATATTCGGACCGACAGGCTGATAGGCAAGCAGAATATCCTTTGCGCCGCATCCGGCAGTCATTTCAGCCTCTGCAATAGTCGCACATTTAAATTTACTGATTCCATGTTTTATCTGCAGGCGGACTACCTCCGACATCTTATGTGTTTTTACATGCGGCCTTAACTTAGCCGGATCGCCGGCTATTTCGATCATCTTCCTGATATTGTTCTCAATGCGGTCAGGATAGATCAGCAAGCCCGGGGAGTAAACTTCCTCAGGATTTTTAATCCTGTACCAGGGATTTAAGTTGTTGATAGTCTCGCCCATCTTTTCACTGGTGAAGTTCAAACATGGCTTCAATCTCGACAGCAATATTTCCGGGAAGGATCATTCCAACAGCACTTCGGACGCCAACCCCGTTTTCTTCTCCAAAAAGATCAGCCATAAGTTCACTGAATCCATTAATGACAGCCGGGTGCTGTTCAAAATCAGGAGAACTGTTAACCATTCCCAGAACCTTTACAAGCCGTTTTATTTTATTCAGATCTCCTATATTTGCCCTGATTGTTGAAAGCATTGCCAGGCCAACCTGTCGGGCAGCAAGCTTGCCTTCTTCCATGCTGAGTTCTTTTCCGACCTTCCCTTTGATTAGTGTTCCGTCAGTTTTCAAAGGGCCCTGCCCTGAAACATAAAGGAAATTGCCAATAACAAGTACTGGTTTATAAACGCCCATTGGTTTTGGAGCAGTTGGCAGTTCAAGTCCCAGCTCGGTGATTCTTAATTCGGGATTGTGGTTCATCTATTTCAATTATTTTAAGTTATTTTTCTTAGTTCTAATTTCATATTTCACATCTCTTTTTTCTTTTTTCCTTTTTCTTTTTTCCTTTTTCCTTTTTCTTTTTAATTCTTTTACCCACCCCCAAACCCACCACAAATCTCCCCTGCAGACTGGCTCCTTCGCTAAATTTGCCTACAAGGCAAATTTTTAACGCTCGGCCCCCTCCCAGGAGGGGAGCTTTTTAAGTGTCACCCGCACCTCCAGGGAGGGTGCCAATTGAATGTCCCTCTCCCCCTAAAAGGCAGGGACTCTTCAAAGTAATTACCGTCATTGCGAGGACCCGCCAGCCGACGGGGACGAAGCAATCTTTTAACTATACCAGCAACTCAGCCCTGAGGATTGTCACTGCCTCTCCTGCGATCTCAACCCTGTCGCCGTGGAGTGATACTTTCAATATTCCACCTCGCTTCGACACCTGGTGAGATTTAAACTCATTTTTGCCGGTCTTTCCGTTCCAGAAAGGAACCAGTGCGCAATGAGCCGAACCAGTTACAGGATCTTCGTCAATACCAAGGGCAGGAGCGAAGCAACGCACACAGAAATCATACTGCGGATCCGAGGAAGGAGCTGTAACTATCATGTCACCATATTCTGAATTCTTCAACGATTTGAAATCAGGACTCAGATTCAAAACTTCCTCCTCATTCCTGAAAAGCAAAAATGACCAGCCATGGGCAGTACGGTAATATTCAAGGGGTGTAATTACATTGTAATTACATAAATCCTGCGGAACCTCAGCTGCAACAAGGTCGTAGGCAGGGAAATTCATGATTATCCAGCCATCTGAAAAACGTGTTTTAAGGATCCCTGCCTTTGAAGAGAAAGTAATTGTCTCATTCTTTTTAATAATATTTGTTTCAAACATTATATGTGCCGACGAAAGTGTTGCATGCCCGCACAATTGAACTTCAGATGCAGGAGTGAAAAAGCGTATCCGGTATTCATTTTTACCTCCCGTTATGAATGCAGTTTCGGAGAGATTCATTTCAGCTGCAATATTCTTCATCCATTCATCAGGCATCTCCTTTTCCAAAATACAAACTCCGGCCGGATTGCCTTTGAACGGCTTCGATGTAAAAGCATCGACCTGGTAGATCAACTTTTTTGCGGACATAATATTCAACTATTAAACTGGTATTAGGGCTTCACGGCTTCACGGCTTCACCGCTTCACGGCCTTCACGCCTTGACGCCTTGACGCCTTGACGCCTTCACGCCTTTCGTTATTCACCGGTAATTTACCTCCTTTTACAGAGAAAAAAAGATATTTATCTAAAAAAACTTTGTAAACTAAAAAAGTTTTCACATTTTTGCACCTTCTAATTTTGAATCATGGATTACCGTCAAAAAATTATTGAAGAAGGGGCGATGATGTTCCGGACATACGGGATAAGGGCAGTAACTATGGATATGCTGGCATCCCAGCTGGGTATTTCGAAAAGGACAATCTATGAAGTTTTCAGTGATAAAGATGAACTTCTTATGGGGGTTCTTAAATGGATGGTGGAGAAGCAGCACAGTGTGATGACAAAAATATTCAATGAATCGGAGAATGTAATCGAAGCAATTTTTAAAATGCTTGATTTAATGACTGATCATTTTCAGAGGATGAGCCCGGCTTTTCAAATGGATATGAAAAGATTGCACAGGGAGCTGCAAAAAAAGCCTGAAGAACTTTTTGATCTCCCGTATTTCTCAAATAATTCTGATATCCTGAGCAGAGGGATTAAAGAAGGTGTTTTCAGAGATGATATTGACGTGGAAATTACTAACAAATGTCTGTTTGAGGTCGCAAGAATGTCGAATGACAAGGATGTTTTTCCTTCTGATGATTTTACAAAACAAGAAGTAATAAGAAGTTTTTATATTAATTATCTGAGGGGTATTTCAACTCAGAAAGGTCTTGATCTTATAAACTTTTATGAAAAGAAGCAAGTATAAATTTCCGGTACTACTAACATGAATAAAACAAATTTTATGAACAACAAATTTTTAATGGTGGCAGCTTTTTTCACTTTTCTCACAGGAAGTGCAGGGAAAGCTCAGCAGGAAACCAATGAATTGAAGCTTTCACTAAAGGAGGCTCAGGATTACGCATTGAGTCATAATAAAATGGTTATCAATGCCAGATCTGATGTTCAGGCATCCAAAGCAGCCTTATGGGAAACAATATCAGCTGCATTGCCACAGGTAAATGCATCAGCTTCATTTACTGATAACCTGAAACTTATGACCACTCTTTTACCTGGCGAATTTTTTGGACAGCCCGGCACGAAAATACCTGTAACATTCGGATCGACGTTTAATTCAAGTGCAGGAGTTGATGCAAGCATGCTTATTTTCAATGCCCCCCTTTATATCGGCATCGAGACCACGAAGCTTGCACAGAAACTTAGCCAGCAGGGACTTCAAAAATCAGAGCTCGATACAAAAGAATCAGTAAGTTCAGCTTATTTTCTGATTCTTGTTACCGAAAAGTCGCTGGAACTGCTCGACGGTAATATTACCGGATTGGTTGAAACACTTAAATCTACAAGGTCTATGTTTTCAGCAGGTATGGCTGAATCGACCGATGTCGATCAGATGGTTTCGAACGTAAATATGGTCGAAAACAACAGAAGCTCTCTTGAACGTACAATCGAACTGAATTATAATATTCTCAGGTTTCAGCTTGGCGTGCCTGCAGCCACAAAAGTAGTTCTCACCGAGACTCTTGAGAGCCTGACCGATGAAATAAACGTTGAAGCATTGCTTTCACAGGATTTTGATCATAAACAGAACATTGAATACAAACTTGTTGAGGGACAGGAGATGATGTCCTCGCTGATGCTTAAATCCCAGAAGGCTTCAGTTCTTCCCACCCTGGCAGGATTTTATAACTATGGTACAAACGGGATGGGTGATAAGATACCGGAACTAAGGTGGTTCCAGAATTCAATGGCCGGACTGTCGCTTTCGATTCCCATCATGGCCAGCGGACAACGATATGCACGTATAAAACAGGCACAGATAAACCTTGAGAAGGCCAGGACTATTAAGGATATGGTTGCGGAGCAGCTGCTTTTGCAGGAAAAACAGCTCAGGTACAACCTTTTAAATGCAAACCTTCAGTACATTAGCCAGATGGAAAATGTTGAAGTCTCAAAAAGAATTTATACCAGTACAGAAAACAAATATAAACAGGGAATGGCTTCAAGTCTTGACCTGACACAGGCAAACAGTCTTTACCTGCAGGCTGAGAATAATTATGTTACGGCACTTATGAACCTGCTCCAGACAAAAGTTGCATTGGATAAGCTTCTGAATAATATGTAAACTTTCAGGAGAAGATAAACTTAGAAATAAATAGAAATACATAGATATAAATTGAAATAAATTGAAATAAATTGAAACAATAATGAAATACTCTAAAACACTTTTGGTAATATTGATAAGCGGTCTGGTAATTTCAGCCTGTACATCAAAAAAAGATGCAGCTACTTCGGAAAATGCAGCAACTGTAGCAGAAACGACTGCCAAGCCTGTTAAGGTTCTGACATTAGCAAAATCCAGGATATCCAGGACAATTGATTATACTGCCACAATACTTCCTTTCGAAGAGGTAAATATGGCACCTTCGACTCCGGGCAGAATAGATAAGATTTACGTTGAGGAAGGTGACAGGGTAAACAAGGGACAGGAACTTTTCCTGATGGACCGCACCCAGCTATACCAGCTTAAACTCCAGCTTTCAAGCGTGGAGAAGGACCTTACAAGGCTCGACACCCTTTTAAGGACTGGCAGTGCAAAACAGCAGGCGTATGACCAGATGAAAACACAGTATGATGTTCTGAAAACAAATGTGGAATTCATGGAAGATAATACTCTTTTAAGAGCACCTTTTTCAGGGGTAATAACTGGTAAGTATTTTGAAAACGGTGAAATGTATTCAGGCACACCGACAACAATGTCTGGAAGATCAGCCATTGTCACCCTGATGCAGGTAAATCCGTTGAAAATAAACGTTGCGATTTCAGAACAATATTACCCGCTGGTTAAACGTGGAATGAAAGCGAGCATAACTGCTGATGTATATGATAATGAACTATTCACCGGTAGGGTTTTCAGAATTTCTCCAACAATAAATTCAGTTACAAGATCATTTTTAGCTGAGCTTGAACTCCCCAACCGGAATGATCTTCTAAAACCTGGTATGTTTGTAAGGGTATCAATGAACCTTGGAGAAGTTGAAACCTTTGTTGTACCTTCAAATACTGTTTTGATTCAGGAAGGTACAAATATCAGATATGTATTTGTTGAGAAAGATAATATTGCCGAACGGATCGAAGTAAATCTTGGAAAGAGATTTGATGATAAGCTTGAGATCATTTCAGATAATCTCAGTGTCGGAGACAGGCTTGTTACTGAAGGACAGGCAATTCTTATAACAGGTGACAAAATCAGCATAGTTAAATAGTTTTAAGATTCTCAATTTTAATAATATGAGTATATACAGCTCTTCCGTAAAACGACCAGTAACAACCATTCTCATTTTCGTAGCATTGATGGTTATCGGACTTTACTCACTTGTCAGATTGCCGGTCGATCTATATCCAGAGATAGAACTTCCCTTTGTGACAGTCCTTACAACTTATCCGGGTGCCAGTGCATCAGATATTGAAAGTAATGTGACTCGTCCTCTCGAGGATGCCCTGAATTCAGTCAGTAACCTGAAGGAGCTTACCTCAACCTCGAGTGATGGTTTATCAGTAATCTTCCTCAATTTCGAGTACGGTTCTAATCTCGATGAGGCCATGAATGATATCCGCAGCAACCTGAACTTTGTTACAAGGTTACTACCTGAAGGTTCAGAGGATCCGACAATCATCAAATTCAATTCAAGCATGATGCCTATTATCTTTTATGCTATTACAGCCAATGAAAGTTATTCAGGTCTTGAAAAAATCCTCGATGAGAAAATAGTCAATCCTCTCAACAGAATCGATGGGGTAGGTAATGTTTCACTGTCAGGCGTTCCGGGCAGAAGGATCTATGTAGATATCGATCCAAGGAAGATGGAGGCCTATAATCTTACAATAGAACAGATAGGTGGTGTGCTCAGGGCAGAAAACATGAACATGCCTGCAGGATATCTTGAAATGGGACAGACAGACTATCCGCTGAGAATTCAGGGAGAATTCCCCGAGAGTGATGCACTTATGAATATAGTGGTTAGCAATTTTAACGGAAATACGGTTTACATTAAAGATATAGCAGAAGTACGCGACACTATCAGGGAATCGAAGCTTGATACAAAGATAAATGGAGTCAAAGGAATGGGACTCTTTGTCCAGAAACAGTCGGGAGGAAATACTGTCAAAGTAACACGCGAAATCGAACAGACCCTTGAAGAACTGAAAAAAGACCTTCCGCCTGATGTAAAGATTGAACTGCTTTTTTCCAGCGCCTCATTTATCAAGGATTCTATAAATAACCTGACCGAGACACTGATGTATGCGGCCATTTTTGTTATTCTGGTTGTTCTATTTTTCCTTGGACGATGGCGGGCAACATTTATTGTTATACTTACAATTCCTGTTTCGCTGATTGTCGCATTTATTTATCTGTTTATATCGGACGCATCAATCAATATTATTTCTCTTGTATCACTATCAATCGCCATAGGGATGGTCGTTGATGATGCAATAGTGGTTCTTGAAAATATCACAAAACATATCGAAAGGGGAAGCCGTCCGAGGGAAGCTGCTATCTATGCAACTAACGAAGTATGGCTGGCTGTTATAGTAACGACACTTACTGTAGTTGCTGTTTTCTTCCCGCTTACATTTGTTGAGGGTCTTACAGGAGTTCTATTCAAACAACTAGGGCTGAGCGTTACTGTAACCATAATTACTTCCACGGTCGCCGCATTAACCCTGACTCCGTCATTAAGTGCCATGTTATTGAAATACAGACCAATAAAAGAAGACGCACCTTTTTATACATATGACGGCAGTATAAGGAAGTGGCTTGAAAAGTTTGACCAGTTTTATGAAAATACACTTCACTGGGCTCTACATCATAAAACTGTAGTGTCAATAATTGCAATAGTTGTTTTTGTACTTTCGATGGGGCTTTTCACTTCAATTGACACTGAATTCTTTCCTCAGGCTGATGAATCGGCAGTATATGCATCAGTTGAGTTACAGACAGGAACCAGGGTTGAAAACACGATACGAATTGCAGATATGCTCGATAGTCTGGTGAAAGCAAAATATCCCGAAATCACGATAATTTCAACAACATCAGGGTATGATGATCAGGGAGGATGGGCCTCAATGTTCAATGCCGGAGGTACACATACAATTGATTATACCTACAGTCTGGTACCGATTAAGGAAAGGACAAAAAGTGTCTGGGATATAGCAGAGGAATTGAGGGCTGACTTTGCGAAGTTCCCTGAAATAGTTGATTTGCAGGTTACAACAAGCCAGAATATGGGTTCTTTTGGAGGGAATGCGGTTGATGTTGAAGTTTATGGGTATGATATAACAGCATCAAATATAGTAGCCAGAGAGCTTGCAGATAAAATAAAAAAAATACAGGGAACCAAAGATGTTTCGATAAGCCGAGCCAAGTCAAAACCTGAGCTGCAAATAATATTTGACCAGGAAAAAATGAGTGCCAATGGGCTCAATACGGCTTCGGCCGCCACCGCAGTAAGGAACAGGATTGATGGGCTGGTAGCAACAAAGTTACGGCAGGCTGGTGATGAATATGACGTGATTGTAAGATTTAAAAAGAATTCAAGAAGTACTCTCACTGATATCGAGAATATAGCAATTCCCAATGCCCAGGGGCAGTTTATCAGGCTCGGGGAGTTTGCACAGATTAAAGAATACTGGGCTCCTCCAAGTATTGAGCGGAAACGCAAAGAAAGAGTTGTAAGAGTCTCTTTTACACCGTTCAAGAGATCTTTAACTGATATCCAGAAGGATGTCCAGAAAGCAATTGATGAAACTACGAAACCTGCCGGGATCATGGTTCAGATCTCAGGTGCAATAGAGGATCAGATGGAAGCATTTATGGATCTTGCCCTTCTGATAGTGGTCAGCCTTATACTTGTATACCTTGTAATGGCATCCCAGTTTGAGTCTTTGAAAATGCCTTTCATAATTATGTTCTCCATTCCGTTTGCTTTTTCAGGTGTGGCAATTGCACTTTTCTTCACTAAAACAACACTTAGCGTCATTTCCGGTATAGGTGCTGTACTGCTCATTGGTATTGTTGTTAAGAATGCTATCGTCCTTGTTGATTTTATCAACCTGATGCGCGAGAGAGGGAACGAATTATATAAAGCGATATTAATATCCGGAAGATCACGGTTGAGACCTGTTCTAATGACCTCCGCCACCACAATACTTGCAATGGTCCCGCTCTCAATCAGCACGGGGTCGGGTTCAGAACTCTGGAGACCAATGGGTATTGCCGTTATCGGAGGTCTTATCTTTTCAACATTTGTTACGCTTGTTTTGGTACCTGTGGTTTATGCAATCTTTTCAAAACATGGAGAGAGAAGTAAGAACCTGGCCGCCTATTCAGACTTCGACTTTATGAATGGTAACGGGAAAGAAAAGAAATAAATTTTAATAATCTAAATCACAAGGAATGAAGGCAATAATGATTATATACAATCAGGCACACACCGAAAGGATCGAGTACCTGATGGATAAACTGGGAATAAAAGGCTATACGCTTTGGGAAAATGTTCAGGGAAGAGGAAGCCATACCGGAGTTCCTCACCTTGGCACTCATGCCTGGCCCGAAATCAATAAAAGTGTTTTGACAATTGTTGAGGACGATATTGTTGACAATGTACTTGCAACGGTTTCAAAGATCAACTCGATCAATGAAGAAGTTGGTATAAGGGCGTTTGTGTGGGATGTACTGAAAACGGTGTAACCTCATGTACTCATCCCCCCGCCCCCTTCTCTGCTAACACAAAGAAGGGGGAGTTAAATCATTTTACGTTAAAATCCCCCTCTTTTCGAAGTAGAGAGGGGGAATATAAGGGGGTGAGTACATGTAATATATATTATTCTTCTTCCTCTTCTTCAGTGTAAGCCTTTATTACAGCCTCCTGAACATCGCCGGGAACCTGGGCATATTCGAGGAATTTCATTGTATACATTGCACGGCCTCCTGTTATGGAGCTTAGTGCGGTAGAGTATTTATTCATTTCAGCAAGCGGGACCCTGGCTTTTATAACTTCAAACCTCTTTTCACTCGACATCCCGAGAACCATTCCACGGCGTCCCTGAAGGTCGCTTATAACATCGCCCATCCTGTCGGAGGGAACCATTATCTCGACTTCATAAATCGGCTCAAGTATTTTTGGACCTGCATTTTTAAATGCAATACTGAATGCATTACGTCCTGCCAGTCTGAATGAAATTTCATTTGAGTCTACAGGGTGCATCTTACCGTCGTAAACATAAACCCTGATATCACGTGCATATGATCCGGTAAGGGGGCCCACCTCCATCTTCTCCATTATACCTTTCAGTATTGCGGGCATGAACCTTGCATCAATTGATCCACCTACGATAGAGTTGACGTATATAAGTTTACCTCCCCAGTCAAGGTCGATTTCATCTTTTCCTCTTACCGAAAGCTTGATCTCTTTGCCTCCGAATTTCATCATTGTCTGTTCGGATGATCCTTCAGTGTAAGGTTCTATTATAAGATGAACTTCCCCAAACTGTCCGGCACCACCAGATTGCTTTTTGTGGCGGTAGTCAGCCGGGGCGGATTTTGTGATTGTTTCCCGGTAAGGTATTTTTGGGGGACTGAAACTGGTCGGGATCTTATAAATATTGTCAAGATGCCATTTCATAATATTAAGGTGATATTCACCCTGTCCATGAACTATAATCTGTTTAAGTTCCTTTGAATATTCTATAATGATTGTAGGATCCTCGAGGTGGATCTTGTTGAGGGCTTCTCCCAGCTTTTCATCATCACTTTCACTCTGTGCCTTTATCGCAATGCGGTATTTGGGTTCAGGGAATTTAACACCAGTGTATTTCCAATCGTTGCCTGGCACGTTAAGGGTATGATCAGTTTTGGTGTTTTTAAGCTTTACGAAAGCTCCGATATCGCCTGTATGTAATTCCGGAACACGTGTCCTATTCTTACCGGCACAAACATATAATTGCGATAATCTTTCTTTTACGCCATTGTTGCTATTGACAACATCGAGGTTCTCTGTTATTTTGCCTGAACAGACCCTGAAATAGTTTATTTCTCCAATATGCTCTTCAATTGAGGACTTGAATACATAAACTGACCCTGGTCCGGCCGGATTAGGTTTTATTTCTGCTCCCTTGTTGTTTAAAGGGGCAGGCATGTCGGTAACAGACGGGGCTTCACTGATTATAAACTCCATAAGACGGTCAACTCCCATGTTATTTTTTGCAGATATACAAAACACGGGGAACATTCCTCTTGTAAGTAAACCTTTTGCAACACCTTTCCTTATCTCCTCCTCTGTGAGAGAATCATTTGAGAAAAACAATTCCATAAGCGATTCATCAGCCTCAGCTGCTTTTTCCACAATGGCGCTGTGCAAATCTTCAGCTTTCTTTTTGTGATCAGCAGGAATTTCGACCTCCCTGGCAGCTCCTCCTTCTTTCGGATACTGGAGCATTTTCATCTTAAGCACATCAACAACAGAATTAAATCCCACCCCTTCATTTACAGGAAACTGAACAAGGATCACATTGCTTCCAAACCTGTCTTTCATCATTTCAATCGACTTGTCAAAGTTGGCTTTTTCATGATCGAGGCCATTTATAACAAGGATAAGAGGCTTGTTCACTTTTTCCGCATGTCTGAAATGTATCTCTGAACCTACTTCAACACCGTTCTGAACATTTATTGTCAATACGGCACAGTCGGCTGCATAAAGGGAAGAAACTACCCCACCACTGAAATCATCAAGGCCTGGAGTATCAAGTATGTTGATTTTCTTGTTTTGGAACTCAGAATAAAGAACAGTTGAAAAGATTGAGTTTCCATTCTCCTGTTCTATCGGCCGATAATCTGAAACTGTGTTCTTTCCTCCAATAGTTCCTCTTCGTTCAATTACTCCTCCATTGAAGAGCATAGCTTCGGCCAGGCTTGTTTTCCCCGATCCGGAATTACCAATCAATGCAACGCACTTTACCTGGTCAGTCTGATAAGTTTTCATAGTTATATATTTTTGCTTTATTACTATAATTAATATCCTGCTTTCTGGAAGAGATTCCTCACTTCGTTCGGAATGACAGGTTTTTTCAGTATCTCATGGAAGATGGTGAATGGAGGCCAGGCCTCCATTCACCATCTTCCAATGAATCACAAACAAATGTCATTCTGAGCGAATCCGCTGATAGGCGGAGAAGCGAAGAATCTTTTATCATAATTTCAAAATTAACCTTTTATTAATAATTCGTTAAATGCTTAACGATTTGGAGGTGTCAAAAATAATAAATTTTTAAAAACTGTTTAGTAAAGGATTCATTATTACAAAATTTTTATTTTCTTTGCACCAGTTTTTTGAAATACAGGAGTACCGGTTTTTCTTTCAAGGTAAGTTTACAAAACGAATATTCACATGGGAAAGGTCGGGAAGGAACCTGTTAATAACTTACAGTTTTAAGTAAGATATTTTATTTTAAGAGACGTTAAGGAAGCTGTTTATCCCTGATAATCAGCTTGGATAGACGTATGTTTTATGGCAGTTTAAAAAAACATGAGACTAGTTTGTAATTTTTAAAAAATAAAATAATACCTTTGCGAACCGTTTTTTTGAATAAAATTTAATGTTAAATCATACTATATTATGCCGACAATTCAGCAATTAGTAAGAAAAGGCAGGAAAAGACTGATAGATAAAAGCAAAGCTCCTGCTTTGGATTCATGTCCTCAGAGAAGGGGTGTCTGTGTGAGGGTTTATACAACCACTCCAAAGAAACCTAATTCAGCCATGAGGAAAGTAGCCAGGGTGAAGCTTACAAATCAGAAGGAAGTAAACGCCTATATTCCTGGTGAGGGGCACAACCTTCAGGAACACTCGATAGTGCTGATCAGAGGTGGCAGGGTAAAGGATTTGCCGGGTGTCCGTTACCATCTGGTTCGTGGCGCACTCGATACATCGGGCGTTGACGGCCGTACCCAGAGAAGATCAAAATATGGCGCAAAAAGGCCAAAGAAATAATACGTAATTGATAAGATAATGAGAAAATCAAAACCAAAGAAGAGGATTATGTTACCGGATCCGAAATACCACGATCCGTATGTAACCAGGTTTGTGAACAATCTTATGTTTAGTGGTAAAAAGAATCTTGCTTTTAAAATCTTCTATGATTCTCTCGACATAGTCGCCGATAAATTTAAAAGCGAAGGGAAGACACCTCTTGAAATATTCAAGCAGGCACTCGACAACGTTACTCCTCAGGTTGAGGTAAAAGCACGCAGGGTCGGTGGAGCTACATTCCAGGTACCTATGGAAATACGTTCTGACAGGAAAGTAGCAATCAGCATGAAAAACATGATCTCATTTGCAAGAAAAAGAACGGGTCATTCAATGGCTGAAAGGCTGGCTGCAGAACTTATGGCTGCCTATAAGCTTGAAGGTGGCGCTTACAAGAAAAAAGAAGACACTCACAGGATGGCAGAAGCTAACAAAGCCTTTGCTCATTTCAGGTTTTAACTGAAATTTTCCTAGGAAGCAGAAAAATTTATGAACAGCAACCTGAAATATACCAGAAACATCGGAATCATGGCTCACATCGATGCCGGCAAGACCACTACGACAGAACGTATTCTGTTTTATACTGGCCGGACTCATCGTATGGGAGAGGTACATGATGGCAATGCCCAGATGGACTGGATGATTCAGGAGCAGGAAAGAGGAATTACAATAACATCAGCTGCAACTACTGCTTTCTGGAAACTCAGGGGTGATGAATATAAGATAAATATAATAGATACTCCGGGACATGTTGATTTTACAGTGGAGGTTGAACGGTCACTCAGGGTTCTTGATGGAGCAGTGGCCGTTTTTTGTGCAGTTGGCGGGGTTGAACCACAATCGGAAACAGTCTGGAGACAAGCTGATAAATACAATGTTCCCAGGATCGCTTTTGTAAATAAAATGGACAGGGCAGGAGCCGATTTTTACAGCGTTGTCCATCAGATACAAGAAAAGCTGGGTGCAAACCCTGTACCAGTACAGCTGCCACTTGGAGCCGAAGAGAACTTCAGGGGACTGATTGACCTGATATCAATGAAGGCAATCGTTTGGTACAACAGCGATACGACCGGAACAACATATGAAGTTGAAGAAATTCCGCAGGATCTTCTTGAAGAAGCAAACGAATGGAGAGCCAAGCTTATTGAATCGGTCGCCAATGTCGATGATACCCTTCTTGCACGGTTCCTTGAAGATCATGACTCAATAACCGAGGATGAAATTGTGACCGCTCTTAGGAAATCGACAATCCTTGGGCTTGCAATTCCGGTAATTTGCGGTTCGGCATTTAAGAACAAAGGGATTCAGAACCTTCTCGATGCAGCTGTCGAGTTTCTTCCATCGCCTGTTGATATTGGTGCTGTAACAGGAATTGATCCGAGAAATGATGTAGAAATCAAGCGTGAGCCTGATGATATTGAACCACTTGCTGCTCTGGCATTTAAAATAGCTACCGATCCCTATGTCGGCAGGCTTGTATTCCTTCGTATTTATTC
The DNA here is from genome assembly GCA_963701745.1 of uncultured Bacteroidales bacterium. GTDB lineage: Bacteria > Bacteroidota > Bacteroidia > Bacteroidales > VadinHA17 > LD21. The sequence goes on from CAVPBE010000001.1 coordinate 780,457, forward strand.
AGGCGTTCTTCATGCAGGAGATACAGTACTTAATACAAGGACCGGGAAAAGAGACAGGGTCAACAGGCTTTTCCAGATGCATGCAAACAAACAGAATCCTGTAGAGAGCGTTTCAGCAGGGGATATTTGTGCAGGTGTCGGTTTCAAGGATCTAAGAACAGGGGATACTCTCTGCGCAATAAACAAGCCTATTACGCTTGAATCAATGGATTTTCCTGAACCTGTTATAGGGGTAGCCGTTGAACCAAAGACCCAGGCTGATGTAGACAAACTGTCTGTTGCACTGAACAAACTGGCAGAGGAAGATCCCACATTCCAGGTAAGAATTGATCCCGACAGCGGGCAGACTATAATAAACGGTATGGGAGAATTGCATCTTGAAATTCTTATCGACCGTTTAAAACGTGAATTCAAGGTTGAATGTAATCAGGGTGTTCCTCAGGTTGCTTATAAAGAGGCAATTACAACAACCGCTGAATTTCGTGAAGTATTTAAGAAGCAAACCGGAGGCAGAGGAAAATTTGCCGACATATATGCTGCATTGATGCCAGCTGAAAATGGCATCAGAGGCCTCGAATTTGTAAATGAGGTTAAGGGAGGCAATATTCCAAAGGAATTTATCCCGTCGGTTGAAAAAGGATTCCGTGAGGCAATGTCAAACGGACCACTGGCAGGATTCCCTCTCGAAAACCTTAAAGTAGTACTCAGAGACGGTTCATACCATCCTGTAGACTCCGATGCCCTTGCCTTTGAAATTGCTGCAAAACAGGCATTCAGGAAGTATGCGGGGAAATGCAATCCTGTGATCCTTGAACCTATAATGTCAACAGAAGTTGTAACCCCTGAAGAATATGTTGGTGACGTAATCAGCGACTTTAACAGGAGAAGAGGAAGGGTGGAAGGTATGGAATCGAAGGCAGGTGCAAGGGTTGTAAAAGCAAAAGTACCTCTGGCCGAAAAATTCGGTTATGTTACAGTACTCAGAACCCTGACCTCGGGAAGAGCAACTTCGACAATGGAGTTTTCGCATTATGAAGAGGTGCCTGCAGAAATAGCAAACAGAATTATAGAAATTACAAAAGGAAAAATTCTTTAAAGAAATGAGTCAGAAAATTCGTATCAAACTGAAATCTTACGATCATAACCTGGTGGATAAATCCGCAGAGAAGATCGTAAAGACAGTAAAATCGACCGGTGCAGTTGTAAGTGGTCCCATTCCGCTTCCGACACATAAGAAGATCTATACGGTTCTTCGTTCCCCGTTCGTGAATAAGAAAGCAAGGGAACAATTTCAGCTTTCCTCCTATAAGAGGCTGCTTGACATTTACAGCTCAACGCCCAAAACGATTGATGCTCTGATGAAGCTGGAACTTCCTAGCGGGGTTGAAGTAGAAATTAAAGTGTGAAACCAGTAAAGCAATAAAGAAATGCAGGGATTAATTGGAAAAAAGGTAGGAATGACTTCCGTTTTCGATCAGGACGGAAAGAATGTTCCTTGTACTGTACTCCAGGCAGGCCCGTGTGTTGTAACACAGGTCAAAACAATTGAGAAGGACGGATATTTCGCAGTACAGCTTGGTTTCGATGAGAAAAAGGAAAAGCACACCACCAAGGCTGAATTAGGCCATTTTAAAAAGGTAAACACAACTCCCAAAAGAAAACTCATTGAATTCACCGGATTTGCCGAAGGGCAGGTGAAGGAAGGGGAAGTGCTTACCGCTGAGCTTTTCAGACCCGATAACTGGGTTGATGTACGCGGATGGTCCAAAGGCAAGGGATTCCAGGGAGTCGTAAAACGTCACGGTTTTTCAGGCGTTGGAGGTCAGACCCACGGACAGCATAACAGGGGAAGAGCACCAGGTTCTCTTGGAGCATCATCATTCCCGTCAAGGGTACTGCCAGGAATGAGAATGGCAGGCCGGATGGGCGGAAATAAAGTTATGTCGATAAGCATGAAGGTAATGAAGCTTATGGCAGAGACTAATTTAATTATAGTTAAAGGATCAGTTCCCGGTCCGAAAGGTGGTTACGTAATAATTACAAAATAATGGAATTAGCGATTCTTAATATTGATGGCAAGGAGACCGGAAGAAAAGTTAGTCTTAACGATTCGATTTTCGGCATTGAACCTAATGACCACGCTATTTATCTGGATACAAAACAGTTCCTCGCAAATCAGAGGCAGGGAACGCATAAGTCCAAACAACGTGGCGAAGTGGCAGGCAGTACCAGGAAGATCAAGCGGCAGAAAGGAACCGGAACAGCCCGTGCAGGCAGTTTAAAGAACCCTTTATTCCGCGGTGGTGGTCGTGTATTTGGCCCCCAGCCCCGATTCTATGGCTTCAAGCTTAATAAAAAGCTGAAACAGCTGGCAAGGAAATCAGCCCTTTCATATAAGGCATCGGCAAACAGTATTATTGTTCTGGAAGACTTCTCTTTTGAAGCGCCAAAAACAAAAGAAATGATAAAAATGGGCAGCAGCCTGAATATTGGAAATAAAAAATCATTATTTGTTTTATCGGAACAAAATAAAAACATATATTTGTCATCCCGAAATGTACAAGGGGTTGAAGTTGTAACCGCCGGTGAATTAAGTACTTATAAAATAATGAAGGCTTCAACTCTGGTACTTGTAGAGAGTGCAGTTGACGTTTTGCAGGCGACTTTTGAAAACCAGTAAATTTTGAGTAATGAATATTTTGCTTAAACCAATAGTGACGGAAAAGATGACAAGCCAGGGCGATAAATTTAACCGCTACGGATTCATCGTTGCTAAAAACGCAAATAAATTGCAGATCAGGAAAGCTGTCGAGGAATTGTATGGCGTAACAGTCGATTCAGTCAATACAATGAGGTATGGCGGCAAGGTAAAAACAAGAAATACGAAATCGGGCATTCTCGTCGGGAAAACAGCAGCTTTGAAAAAAGCAGTTGTAACCCTGGCAGAAGGGAACAAGATCGATTTCTACAGCAATATTTAACAACCAGTATGGCAGTCAGAAAATTAAAACCTGTTACACCAGGTCAGAGAAACAAAATCATCAGCGCTTTTGACACTTTAACAAAAGCCACGCCGGAGAAATCCTTGCTTCGACCGCTCAGGAAATCAGGAGGAAGGAACGTTAACGGTAAAAGGACTATGCGGTACATCGGAGGCGGTCATAAACAGATGTACCGGGTCGTCGATTTTCTCAGGGAAAAAGATGGCATGCATGCAACAGTAAAGGCAATTGAGTATGATCCGAACAGGTCATCGAGAATTGCCCTTCTTGTTTATGAAGATGGTGAAAAAAGGTACATTGTATCTCCCAATGGATTGAAAGTGGGACAGAAAGTTGTATCAGGGAAAGATGCAACACCTGAAATCGGTAACACGATGTTTCTCAATGACATTCCTCTTGGAACCATTGTACATAATATTGAACTTAAGCCCGGTAAGGGTGGTGCCCTTGCCCGCAGTGCAGGTACCTATGCACAGCTTTCAGCTCGAGAAGGAAAATATGCCATCATAAAGCTTCCTTCAGGTGAGACAAGGATGGTTCTGACAACATGCCGTGCAACAATAGGAACAGTTTCAAATGCAGATCATAACCTTGAAAAGTCAGGCAAAGCCGGCCGTTCACGCTGGCAGGGCCGCCGCCCAAGAGTAAGAGGTGTTGTTATGAATCCGGTCGATCACCCGATGGGTGGCGGTGAAGGAAGAGCTTCAGGCGGACATCCAAGATCCCGCAGAGGGGTACCGGCAAAAGGTTTCAAGACCCGCGACAAGAAGAAATACTCTGCAAAACACATTATTGAAAGAAGGAAAAAATAACTGATATACTATGAGCAGATCAATTAAAAAGGGTCCTTTCATTGAATTCAAGATGGAAAAGAGAGTCCTTGAAATGAACAAGGGACAAAAGAAATCAGTTCTCAAGACATGGTCACGGAGATCGGTTATCTCCCCCGACTTTGTCGGACATACTATAGCAGTTCATAACGGCAATAAATTTATCCCCGTTTACATTACCGAAAACATGGTGGGGCACAAGCTTGGCGAATTTGCTCCTACCCGGACATTCAGAGGTCACTCGGGCAACAAGTAGAAAGTAGTGTAAACCGAAAAATATTCAGAAATGGGTGCAAGAAAAAGAAATTCAGCAGAACGGAGAAAAGAGGCTGCAAAAGAGAGATACCAGGCGATTCTCAGGAACTGTCCGACCTCACCGCGTAAAATGAGGCTCGTCACAGGAATGATCAGCGGCCTGGAAGTTAACAAAGCACTTGATGTGCTGAAATTCAGTCCGCAGGAAGCATCACGCAGGCTCGAAAAGCTTCTCCTCTCAGCAATAGCCAACTGGCAATCGAAAAATGAAGGTGTAAGAATCGAAGAAAGCCACCTTTTTGTTAAAGAGATCAGCGTTGACGGCGGCCGTGCTTTGAAAAGGCTGCAGACAGCTCCACAGGGAAGAGCCTACAGGGTCAGAAAAAGATCTAACCATGTTACTCTGATACTCGACAGTATGAATAAGGAAGTTGAAAAAACATCAAAATAAACAGATGGGACAAAAAGTAAATCCGATAGGCAACAGATTAGGTATAATCAAGGGTTGGGACTCAAACTGGTTCGGTGGAAAAGATTTCTCCGGCAAGCTGGTTGAAGACACCAGAATAAGAGAATATCTGAATGCCAGGCTTGCAAAAGCAAGTCTCTCAAAGATAATCATCGAGAGGACACTTAAGCTTATTACCGTAACTGTAAACACTGCCCGTCCGGGTATTATAATCGGTAAAGGTGGCCAGGAAGTTGACAAACTAAAGGAAGAACTGAAGAAGATTACTAAGAAAGAGGTTCAGATCAACATTTTTGAGGTTAAACGTCCCGAGCTGGACGCAAATATTGTGGCAAACAATATTGCCCGTCAGCTTGAAGGCAAGATTTCATACCGCCGTGCAATCAAAATGTCGATCGCTTCAACAATGAGAATGGGTGCCGAAGGGATTAAAGTTCTTATTTCAGGTCGTCTTGGAGGAGCTGAAATGGCGAGAAGTGAAACATATAAGGAAGGACGTATTCCTCTTCATACACTGCGTGCCGACATTGATTATGCTCTGGGGGAAGCTCATACAAAAGTCGGTCTGCTCGGGATCAAAGTATGGATTTGCAACGGTGAAGTTTTCGGAAAAAGAGACCTTAGTCCGAATATCGGTGCAAGAAATGCTAAAAGCAAAAGCCTTAAGCGCAAGGCAAAGAAATAAGGGTAAAGAGAGTATATAATTTATAAAGATATTTGAGCCATGTTACAACCGAAAAGGACCAAATTCAGGAGAGCCCAGAAAGGGAGAATGAAGGGAAATGCTCAGAGGGGCAACCAGCTTGCATTCGGGTCATTTGGTATTAAAGCATTGGAAGAGTGCTGGATCACTGGAAGACAGATCGAAGCTGCCCGTCAGGCTGTCACACGTCATATGAAACGTGAGGGACAGATCTGGATCAGGATATTTCCCGACAAGCCTGTTACAAAGAAACCTGCTGAAGTCCGTATGGGAAAAGGCAAGGGTGCACCCGAAGGATTTGTTGTACCTGTTACCCCGGGGAGAATTATCATTGAAGCTGAAGGAGTTCCATATGATGTTGCCAGAGAAGCTCTCCGGCTTGCAGCACAGAAACTTCCGATAACAACAAAATTCGTTGTCAGAACCGATTTCGTTCAGGAATAAAAATAGAACAGATAGAGATGAAAACTTCAGAAATAAAGGAATTAAGCACACCGGATCTGGTTGAAAGGATAGATACCGAGAAAACAATGCTTGTCCGTATGAAGCTTAACCATGCAATAACACCTCTGGATAATCCTCAGAAGCTCAAACTGGTGAAGCTTACAATTGCACGTTTGCTTACAGAGCTGCGTACCAGGGAAATTAATGAAAAACCTAAAAGCTAGATCAGCAATGGAAAGGAATATCAGAAAGGAACGTATCGGTGTTGTTGTCAGCAACAAAATGGATAAATCGATCGTTGTGGCCATCAAAAGGAAAGTAAAACATCCCATCTATGGCAAATTTGTCAACAGGACAAAAAAGCTGATGGCTCATGATGAGGAGAATTCATGCAACATAGGCGATAAAGTACGTATCTCGGAGACCAGGCCTCTGAGTAAAAACAAATCCTGGAGATTGGTCGAAATAATCGAAAGAGCTAAGTAGTCATGATACAGCAGGAAAGCAGGTTAACAGTTGCCGACAATTCCGGAGCAAAGGAAGTTTTGTGTATCCGGGTTCTTGGAGGCAGTAAGAAAAGATATGCGACTGTCGGCGACAAGATAGTTGTCAGTGTCAAAAGTGCCCTCCCGTCGGGTGAGGCAAAAAAAGGAACAGTGAGCAAAGCCGTTGTTGTTAGGACAACCAAGGAGATACGCCGTGCTGATGGTTCTTATATCAGGTTTGATGATAATGCAGTGGTACTGCTAAATAACCTGAATGAGGTGAGAGGTACCCGTATATTCGGTCCGGTCGCAAGGGAACTGCGCGAAAAGTATATGAAGATTGTCTCTCTTGCACCTGAAGTTCTATAATTTTTAAATAAAGAGCAATGCAGAAGAAACTACATATTAAAAAGGGAGATACGGTTATGGTGATAACCGGTGAATCAAAAGGGCAGAAAGGACGAGTCCTTGAGGTTGACAGGGAAAAGAACAGAGCTTTGGTTGAAGGTGTTAATACAGTTTCAAAACATACAAAGCCGAATGCAAAATCACCTCAGGGAGGAATTCTGAAGAAAGAAGCCCCGATAAATCTTTCTAACCTTATGCTTGTCGATCCTACGTCGGGTAAACCCACACGTATCGGCAGAAGGTTTAATGACAAAAATAAATTAGTTCGTTACTCAAAAAAATCAGGAGAGGAGATCAAGTAATGTATACACCTGTATTAAAAACCAGATATAGAGAGGAGATCGTCCCTGAATTAATGAAGGAATTCGGCTACAGTACCGTTATGCAGGTTCCAAAGCTGGAAAAGATTGTTCTTAATCAGGGTGTAGGACAGGCAATAGCTGACAAGAAACTTCTTGAATTCAGTGTTAAGGAGTTAACAGATATAGCAGGACAAAAAGCTGTTCAGACCTTTTCATCGAAGGATATTTCTAACTTCAAGCTGAGGAAAAATATGCCGATCGGTGTAATGGTAACGCTTCGCAAGGATAGAATGTATGAATTTCTTGAAAGGCTTATCTGTGTTGCTTTGCCTAGGATCCGCGACTTCAAGGGCATCAGTGCCAAGCTTGATGGTCGGGGTAATTATACCCTCGGAATTACCGAACAGATAATATTCCCTGAGATTGACCTTGACAAAGTTGCCAAGATCATGGGACTTCAGATGACTTTCGTAACATCTGCAAATACAGATGAGGAGGCACTGGCACTTCTGAAACATTTTGGGTTACCTTTTAAAAATATTAAAAACTGATTATATGGCTAAAGAATCCATGATAGCCCGCGAAGTAAAACGCGCAAGACTGACCGAGAAGTACGCGGCCAAAAGAGCAAAGCTGAAAGCTGAAGGTGATTATATAGGACTGAGCCGCCTGCCGCGGAATTCAAATCCTAACAGAATGCATAACCGTTGCAAGCTTACAGGGCGTTCAAGAGGTTATATGAGGCAGTTCGGAATAAGCAGGATAACCTTCAGGGAAATGGCATCCTTCGGTCTGATCCCGGGTGTCAAGAAAGCCAGCTGGTAAAAGTAAGAATGAATATTAACTATTTTAAAGAATAAGAGATGACTGATCCGATTGCAGATTTACTGACCAGAATTAGGAATGCCATTATGGCTGGTCATAAGGTGGTTGAAGCTCCAGCATCCAATCTTAAGAAGGAGATTGCCAGGATATTATTTGAAAAGGGGTATATCCTTAGCTATAAGGTGGTTGACGGAGAAGAAAAACAGAGCGTATTGAAAATCGCCCTGAAATATAGTCCGAAGAGCAAAAAACCTGCTATTAAAAAAATTACTAGAGCCAGTCGTCCGGGCCTCAGGCGGTACATCGGTGTCGATGAAATGCCAAGAGTACTAAACGGACTCGGAATTGCAATTATCTCAACCTCGAAGGGTCTGATGACTGATAAAGAGGCTAAAAATGAGAATATAGGTGGAGAAGTATTATGTTACGTATACTAATTAGGAGGATAGTTTAATGTCACGAATAGGAAAATTACCTGTAAACCTGCCCAAAGGAGTAACTATAGATGTCAGCGACTCCAATGAGATCAGTGTGAAAGGACCTTTGGGTGAGCTGAAGCAGAGGATTAACAAAGACCTGAAGGTTGAAGTAGTGGATAACACTATCGTATTATCAAGGCCTTCAGAATCGAAAAGTCATAAGTCGCTCCATGGTCTTTCCAGGGCGCTTATTGCAAACATGGTTGTTGGTGTATCGGAGGGCTTTAAAAAAGAACTTGAACTTGTCGGAGTTGGATACAGGGCTGAGGCAAAAGGGCAGCAACTCGAAATGAGTCTTGGTTACTCACATGAAATAATACTTCAGGTACCTGACGAAGTAAAGGTTGAAACCAAAACTGAAAGAAGGAGCAATCCTGTTATTACTCTGACCTGTATCGATAAACAGCTTATCGGTCATGTTGCAGCAAAGATCCGATCATTTCGTCCACCTGAACCTTACAAGGGAAAAGGTATCAAGTTTGTCGGGGAGCAGCTAAGGAGGAAAGCTGGGAAATCAGCTAGTGTATAATCCGGGTAAAAATTAAATTATCATGGCTTTAACCAAATTGGAAAAAAGAACTCGGATCCGTATGAGGATCCGGAAAAAAATAAGCGGCACTGCTGAAAGACCGCGTCTTGCAGTATTCCGCAGCAACAAACAGATCTATGTTCAGGTTGTTGATGACCTCAAGGGTGTTACTCTTCTGGCAGTCAGCTCAAAGGAAAAGGAGCTTGCCAAAACAGGCATTAAAAAAACTGAACAGGCTAAAATCGTCGGAAAATCTCTTGCTGCCAGGTGCAAGGAAAAGGGTATCGAGAGTGTCATATTCGACAGAAGCGGATATAGATATCATGGTAGAGTTAAATCATTGGCTGATGCAGCCCGCGAAGGCGGTCTAAAATTCTGATAATATGGGAAACGGTATAAGAAAAGTAAAAACCAGCGACCTTGAACTCAAGGACCGGCTTGTTAGCATCCAGAGAGTTACAAAAGTTACAAAGGGCGGACGAACATTCAGCTTTTCGGCTATTGTAGTTGTCGGGAATGAAGATGGAATTGTCGGACATGGGCTTGGAAAAGCCAGTGAAGTGACCACAGCCATTGCAAAGGGTATTGAGGATGCTAAAAAGAACCTTATTAAGGTGCCTGTAATACATGGAACAATTCCACACGAGCAGGTTGCAAAATTTGGCGGTGCCAAAGTATTCATCAAACCGGCTACCGAAGGTACGGGAGTAAAGGCCGGAGGAGCAATGCGAGCTGTACTTGAAAGCGTCGGAGTGAAGAATGTACTTGCCAAGTCGAAAGGATCTTCAAATCCTCATAACCTGGTAAAGGCTACTTTTGCAGCGCTTCTTGAAATGCGCGATGCAGTCGCTGTTGCTGAGCACAGGGGTATAAGTCTGGATAAAGTATTTAACGGATAGTAAAGCAAACCACAATGGCAAAAATTCGCATAACCCAGGTAAAGAGCAAAAACGGAAAACCCGAAAGGCAGAAGAGAACTCTTGCAGCACTTGGAATCACAAAGCTGAACCATAGCGTCGAACATGAAGCTACTCCCCCGATTCTTGGAATGGTGGAAAAGATAAGACACCTGGTCAAAGTGGAGAATATTTAAGATATTAACGATATTATATAAAAAGTTATGGATCTAAGTAACTTAAAACCTGCTAAAGGATCAGTAAAAAGAAGCAAACGCGTTGGCCGCGGACAGGGTTCCGGGAAAGGCGGTACTTCAACCAGGGGTCATAAAGGCGCCAAATCGAGATCGGGTTACAGCAAAAAGATAGGTTTTGAAGGTGGTCAAATGCCTCTTCAGCGAAGAGTTCCCAAATACGGTTTTAAAAATATCAACCGGAAGGAATACAAGGCAATTAATATCATTACCCTGCAGACACTTGCTGAAAAGAATAATCTGGAAAAAATTGATTTTGAAATTCTCCGGAAGGCCGGACTAATTGCAAAAAATGACCTGGTCAAGGTACTTGGGAAGGGAACTCTTGAAAGAAAACTTGAGGTTCATGCCCATGCATTCAGTAAATCAGCAGTTGAAGCAATTGAAGCCCTGAAAGGTACCGTCGTAAAACTTTAAGTTCATGAGACTTGTTCAGACAATAAGAAACATCTTTAAGATAGAAGATCTTCGCGCAAGGTTACTCTATACTTTGGCGATTGTAGCATTGTACCGTTTGGGTAAATATATCACATTGCCGGGTATTGATCCTGCACAGCTGGGAGCACTGAAATCCCAGACCTCTTCCGGTTTGATGGGTCTGCTTGACATGTTTTCGGGAGGAGCATTTTCACAGGCTTCTGTTTTTGCCCTTGGTATCATGCCCTATATTTCAGCATCAATTGTGGTGCAGCTTCTTGGTATTGTGTTCCCCTATTTCCAGAAATTACAGAAAGAGGGGGAAAGCGGAAGAAGAAAAATGAACCAGTATACAAGGTATCTTACAGTCGGTGTTCTTATACTTCAGGCGCCCACATACCTGGTAAACCTTACTGCTCAGCTTCCTGCATCCGCCTTTGTTCTTGCAAACGGATTCTTCTTTAAGTTTTCATCAGTTGTAATCCTGACTGCAGGTACTATGTTCGTTATGTGGCTGGGAGAGAAAATAACCGATAAAGGTATTGGGAACGGGATATCGCTTATCATTATGATAGGTATTGTTGCAAGAATGCCTGCAAACTTTATTTTTGAAGCCGGAACCAGGATGAATGGTGCCGGTGGTCCGATTGCTTTGATAGTTGAGATTTTAATACTTTTTATCATCATACTTGGAACGATATTGCTTGTTCAGGGTACCAGACGTGTTCCGGTCCAGTATGCAAGAAGGATTGTTGGCAACAAGCAGTACGGAGGAGTCCGTCAGTATATTCCTCTTAAGGTTAATGCTGCAGGTGTAATGCCGATAATCTTTGCCCAGGCAATAATGATGCTGCCAATGATCATTGCCGGCTATTCAAACTCAAGCTCAGGCTTTGTTGTTGCCTTTTCAAATATGTACGGATTCTGGTATAATCTGGTTACAGGTCTGCTTATTGTATTGTTTACATATTTCTATACAGCAATAACGATAAATCCTGTGCAGATGGCTGAGGATATGAAGAAAAACGGTGGTTTTATCCCTGGCATCAAACCAGGCAGAAAAACAGTGGAGTTCTTCGATATGATTATGTCGAGGATAACACTCCCCGGTTCCATCTTCCTGGCAATTATTGCTATTCTTCCGGCTATTGCTGTGAAGTTTACTGTATCACCCCAGTTTGCTCAGTTTTTCGGCGGCACATCGCTGCTGATCCTTGTCGGGGTTGTACTTGATACGCTTCAACAGATTGAAAGTCATTTGCTGATGCGTCATTATGACGGCCTTATGAAATCAGGCCGGGTAAAGGGAAGAACAGGCGCAACGACGTCGATATAATTAGTTTAGCGTTCTTTGATGTTGTATTTAAAGACTGATGAAGAGATAGGATTTTTGAGAGAGAGCAATATGCTGGTGTCGAAGACACTTGCCGAGGTTGCTTTATTGATAAAACCCGGGGTCACAACTCTTTATCTCGATAAAGTTGCCGAAACATTTATCCGTGATAACGGTGCCGAACCTGCGTTCAAGGGTTACGGAGGATTTCCCGGCACACTTTGCACATCTGTCAACGACGAAGTGGTTCATGGTTTTCCTTCCGATTATATTCTGAAAGAAGGCGACATAATATCAGTTGACTGCGGAGTGATTTTGAACGGATGGTATGGTGATAGTGCATATACCTTTGCTGTTGGTGAAATTGACAGTGACGTCAGGCGTCTCCTTGATTATACAAAAGAATCACTTGAGGAGGGTGTTAAAGAAGCTTTAGCAGGTAACAGGGTTGGCGATATCTCATGGGCGGTGCAGAATAAAGCCGAAAGCGGTGGATATTCAGTGGTCAGGGAGCTTGTCGGACATGGACTTGGAAAAAGGCTTCACGAACCGCCCGAAGTACCTAATTACGGGAAAAGAGGAACAGGACCAAAAATGGAAAAGGGACTTGTTATCTGCATTGAACCGATGATCAACTTTGGAAGGAAGGAGACGGTACAGATGCGTGATGGATGGACAATAAAAACAATTGATGGAAGACCATCGGCCCATTTTGAATACGCCGTTGCGGTCGACAGGGGAAGAGCTGATGTTTTAACAACATTTAAATTTGTTGAAGAAGTTTTAAATAAAATGTAATCGTATGTCGAAACAAGCATCAATCGAACAGGACGGTACAATCATTGAGGCTCTTTCCAATGCAATGTTCAGGGTGGAGCTCGAAAACGGACATGTGATAACAGCCCACATCTCCGGGAAAATGAGAATGCACTATATCAAGATCCTGCCAGGTGACAAGGTTAAAGTTGAAATGTCACCCTACGATCTTACAAAAGGAAGAATAACATTCAGGTATAAATAAGAAATATTAAGGTAATGAAAGTAAGAGCATCTGTAAGAAAGCGCAGCGCCGACTGCAAAATAGTCAGGCGTAAGGGGCGCATATATGTTATAAGCAAGAAAAATCCCAAGTTTAAACAGAGACAGGGATAATTTATATAATTTTGCAACTCATTTAAGAAAAGTAATATATGGCACGTATTGTTGGTGTTGATTTACCAAGAAACAAAAGAGGCGAAGTCGGACTGACCTATATCTATGGAGTGGGAAGAAGTACTGCTCAGAGGGTACTCGATGAAGCAGGTGTTGACAGGAATGCAAAGGTTGAGGAATGGACCGATGATCAGATTAATAATATCCGCCGTATCCTGAACGATAATTATAAGCTTGAGGGTGAACTTCGTTCGGAGACACAGCTGAATATCAAAAGGTTAATGGATATCGGTTGTTACCGCGGTGTACGACACAGACTCGGCCTGCCTGTAAGAGGCCAGAGCACAAAGAACAACGCAAGGACGCGTAAAGGAAGAAAGAAAACTGTTGCTAACAAGAAAAAAGCTACTAAATAAATAGAATATGGCAAAGAAAACCGGAGCATTGAAGAAACGGATCGTTAAGGTCGAACCGACAGGTCAGGCTCATGTTCATTCATCATTTAATAATCTTATTATTACCCTGACAAATAATTCGGGTCAGGTTATATCATGGGCTTCGTCAGGTAAAATGGGCTTTAAGGGATCAAAGAAAAATACTCCCTATGCTGCCCAGATGGCATCCGAGGAATGTGGTAAAGTCGCATATGATCTTGGCTTGAGAAAAGTAAAAGTATTTGTAAAAGGACCCGGAGCAGGCCGCGAATCTGCAATCAGATCGATCAGCAATGTTGGTATTGAAGTAACTGAGATCATCGATGTTACACCAATGCCCCATAACGGTTGCCGTGCACCCGGTAGAAGAAGAGTATAAAGTATCGGAAAGGATAATTTAAGTTAAAAAATAAAAGCACGATGGCAAGATATACCGGCCCAAAATCAAGAATTGCAAGAAAATTCGGAGAAGCTATTTATGGCCCCGATAAAAACCTCGACAGGAAAAATTTTCCTCCTGGTCAGCACGGGATGAACAAAAAAAGGAAAAAGACCTCAGAATACGGGCTTCAGCTAAGGGAGAAGCAGAAGGCAAAATATACATACGGAGTACTTGAAAGACAATTCCATAAAACATTTGAAAAAGCTTCAAGAAGTAAGGGAGTTACCGGTGAAGTACTTCTTCAGATGCTTGAAGCTCGTCTCGATAATACTGTTTTCCGTCTTGGTGTTGCCCCGACAAGAGCCTCTGCACGCCAGCTTGTTTCGCACAGGCATATTACTGTGAACGGGGACGTTGTTAATATTCCTTCGTTCCAGCTTAAACCAGGAGACATAATCGGAGTTCGCGAAAAATCAAAATCTCTGGAGACAATAGTCGATTCACTTACAACAAGAAGGTATTCAAAACTTCCATGGCTTGAGTGGGACGACGCACAAATGGCAGGTAAGTTCATGAGTGTACCTGAACGTACAGATATTCCTGAAGACATTAAGGAACAATTAATAGTTGAATTGTATTCAAAATAATTTATAAGAAAAGTCCTATGGCCATTTTATCATTCCAGAAGCCTGACAAAGTTATTATGCTGGAAGCTACCGACAGGTTCGGCAAATTTGAATTCCGGCCTCTTGAACCCGGCTATGGTATTACTGTTGGTAATGCTCTTAGAAGGATTCTTCTCTCTTCACTGGAAGGTTTTGCAATAACCACGGTAAAGATCGAAGGTATCGACCACGAGTTCTCAACCATCACTGGTGTTATTGAAGATGTTACTGAAATAATACTTAACCTGAAACAGGTCCGCTTTAAACGGACTGTTGAGGATGTTGATCATGAGAAGGTAGTTGTCAAGATAAGCGGGCAGGAAGCCTTTAAAGCCGGCGCTCTTGGTAATGTTCTCAGCAGTTTTGAAGTTCTCAACCCTGACCTTGTTATCCTGAGGATGGAGCCCGATGTTAAGCTTCAGATGGAATTGACAATAAATAAAGGCAGAGGATATGTTCCGGCTGAAGAAAATCAGCCTGTCGACAGCGAATTCGGACTTATTGCAATCGACTCGATCTTTACACCTGTCAGGAATGTAAAATATTCAGTCGAAAACTATCGTGTTGAACAGAAAACCGACTACGAAAAGCTTCTTATGGAGCTTGAAACAGATGGTTCAATTCACCCTAAAGAGGCATTAAAAGAAGCTGCTAAGATCCTTATTTATCATTTTATGCTTTTCTCCGATGAAAAGATCACCCTTGATTCGGATGATAAGATGGCAAATGAGGAGTTCGATGAGGAAGTACTTCATATGCGCCAGCTTCTCAAAACAAAGCTGGTTGATCTTGACCTCTCAGTCAGGGCTCTTAACTGCCTGAAAGCAGCCGAAGTCGAAACACTTGGTGACCTGGTGAAATTCAACAAGAACGATCTTCTGAAATTCAGGAATTTTGGAAAGAAATCACTTACAGAGCTCGATGAATTGCTTGAATCAATGAGCCTTTCATTCGGGATGGACGTAAGCAAATATAAATTAGATAAAGATTAAGATAAACTGGTTAAGGATATAGAGAAATGCGACATCAGAGAGTTATTAACCACCTGGGGAGAACAAGTTCACACAGGAAATCAATGATTTCCAATATGGCTGTTTCACTGATCCTTCATAAAAGGATCACTACCACCACTGCAAAAGCTAAAGCACTTAAAACATTTGTTGAACCGCTTATTACAAAATCGAAGGAAGATTCGACACACTCCAGGCGGGTTGTGTTTGGTTATCTCAAAGATAAGGAAGCAGTTTCCGAATTGTTCCGGGAAGTATCACCAAAAATAGCCGACAGGCCGGGTGGGTATACAAGGATACTTAAGACTGGTAACAGAATAGGAGATAATGCAGAAATGTGCATTCTTGAGCTTGTTGATTTCAATGAAGCAATGAAGGGCGGGGAAACTGCCAAACCAAAAGCCGCAAGGAGAAGGAGATCAACGAAAAAGGCTGCCGGTGAAACTGGATCGGCAAAATCTGAAAAGGAAGTACCGGTAAAAGCTAAAAAGAGTACAAAGGCTCCAAAGGCCTCTGAGAAGACATCAGATGATGCTCCTGAATCCGGGGGGAAAAAATAAAAGATTTTTTTAATGAAAGGGATATAGCTTTAAAGTCGTATCCCTTTTTTTGTATATATTGCTGAAATGTTTAATGAAAAAAATAAATTTCTATGGGACAAATAGTTAGTGTACACGCCCGTGAGATTCTTGATTCCCGTGGCAACCCGACAATTGAAGTTGATGTTCAGACAGCCAGTGGCTACCAGGGGCGGGCAGCAGTTCCGTCAGGAGCCTCGACAGGCGAGAATGAAGCTCTCGAGCTTCGTGATGATGATAAATCGCGTTATCTGGGCAAAGGCGTTCTTAAAGCAGTTCATAATGTAAATAATGTTATTTCCGAAGAGATAATAGGCATGGATGTTACCGATCAGGCTGGCATAGACAAAAAAATGATAGATCTTGATGGTACCAAAACCAAGAGCAATCTGGGCGCCAATTCAATCCTGGGAGTCTCTCTGGCTGTTGCCAAAGCAGCAGCAGCATATCATGGGCTGCCGCTGTTCCGCTATATTGGTGGAGCAAATGCCGTTACACTTCCGGTTCCAATGATGAACATTATTAACGGGGGATCGCACTCAGATGCCCCGATTGCTTTCCAGGAATTTATGATCAGGCCTATCGGAGCGCCCAGTTTTAAAGAGGGTTTAAGAATGGGTGCCGAAGTATTCCATTCTCTCAAAAAGGTGCTGAAAGGTCGCGGATTGAGTACCGCAGTCGGGGATGAAGGCGGGTTCGCCCCAACTCTTGGCGGGACGGAAGATGCGCTTGAAACAATTGTTAAGGCAATTTCGGCGGCCGGGTATAAACCTGGGGTTGATGTTACAATTGCTCTCGATTCAGCCGCTTCTGAGTTTTATGAAAACGGTATGTATAATTATGCAAAATTTGAAGGTCCAAAGGGAGCAAGAAAAACATCGAAAGAACAGGTTGATTATTTTGAAAAACTAATCGGAATGTTCCCGATCGATTCAATTGAGGATGGAATGGCTGAAGGCGACTGGGACGGGTGGAAAATGATGACCGAAAGACTTGGAAAGAAGATACAGATAGTCGGCGATGATGTTTTTGTAACCAATATTGAATATCTGAAAAAGGGAATTGAACTTGGCTGTGCCAACTCAATCCTTATCAAGTTGAATCAGATCGGAACCCTTACTGAGACGCTCAATGCAATTGAAATGGCACACAGGGCAGGTTACACAACTGTGACGTCGCACCGCTCAGGTGAAACTGAAGATTCGACTATTGCTGATGTAGCTGTGGCAACTAATTCGGGGCAGATAAAAACCGGCTCATGCAGCAGGACCGACAGGATATGTAAATATAATCAGTTGCTGAGGATCGAGGAGATGCTGGGAGAGCTGGCAGTTTACGGGTATAAAAAGTAATTAAATTTCTATAATTAAGGATTACACAGAGTTCCACAGAGATTACGCAGAGTTCACAGAGGTAATACTCAGTGGATCTCTGTGAATCCTCGGTGTTCTCTGTGTAATTTTTTATTAGTATTCCATTATATACTGAGGCTTCCCGGAGTTATTAACAATTGTTGATAACTTATGTTTATATCCGGTGTACAACTATGAAATACAACATTGTTGCTATATCATATTCTTATATTATATTTGATCTATCAGGTGAGCGATAAAAGACTGCTCGAACGATGTGGAACCGGAAAAGGTTACTTAACTGAAACAAAATCCGGATCATTCAGCCCTTCGGGACTGCGCATCAAGAGAGCTGAAGCCTGAGCAAGCGGACTCCGGTCCGTGATACTCAGAAGATCGATGAACCCGGAAACGTTCTTTCAGCGATTGAGTCACAGGGCTTCAGAAAAGAAAGAGCTTCGGCTCCGGATTATCTGAAACTGATCCAGATCCTTCGGGAAATGACATCAGGGCCTGAATGACGCTTCGTCCCGGAAATCTATCCGCCTAACGGTGGACGGACAAAAGGACAGCCGGAAGGTTCTGCTGTAACAGGCAAAACCCGAAAGCCAAGGGTTGCAAATCAAGGTCTTGTATCAGGAAATGCAGCCGGTCAAAATAACAGTAATCTGGCGCCGTTAGCGGCTTCGGTTGCAAACGGTGAATGGGAACTACTCTTCGGAATGGTTCCCATTATTGTTTTATATAAATCCAATAAACCCACCCCTCACCCCTCCACCACAAATCTCCCCTGCATCCTGGCTCCTCCCTAAAATTAGCCACAGGCTAATTTTTAACGGTCGGCCCCCCAGGAGGGGAGCCTCTTCAAAGGGGGACTCCATGGATTCCATTCGCCTTTCTCCTTTTTACTTTTATCTTTTTACTTTTATCTTTTATCTTTTATCTTTTAAATATCTTTAACCCAGATTATACACTATTATGGCTTACTCCGGACTCAAAGATTTCATCTCCGATCTTGATAAAAAAGGAGAACTCCACCGTATCAAATTGTTTGTTGATCCAGTACTTGAAATCACGGAGATCACCGACAGAATTACTAAATCAGGTGGCAGGGCACTCCTCTTTGAGAACAACGGAACCCGATTCCCTGTCCTGATTAATGCTTTCGGGTCCGACAGAAGAATAGCAATAGCCCTCGGTATGAATGACCTCTCTGAAGCAGGAAATGATATCGAAAAGATGTTTAACCTGGTAACTGATACCCCGTCAAACATTATGGGAAAAATAATGGCACTGCCACGGCTTCTGAAAATAACCGGGTATCTTCCTGCACCTTCGAGATCAAAAGGTACATGTCAGCAGGTTGTGTTCTCAAAACCTGACCTTTCAATATTGCCGGTTCTGAAATGCTGGCCTCATGACGGCGGACGGTTTATTACTCTTCCAATGGTCCATACGATTCACCCTGAGACAGGTAGGTCAAATGTCGGTATGTACAGAATGCAGATACTAGGGAAAGATACCACCGGAATGCATTGGCAGAGACATAAAACAGGGGCAAATCATTTTGAGGCATGGAAAGCGGCAGGGAAAAAAATGCCGGTGTCGGTCACCCTTGGAGGCGATCCGGTTTATACATATTGTGCCACAGCACCATTGCCCGAAAACATTAGTGAATATATCCTGGCCGGATTTCTGAGGAAGAAAAAAGTAAAGCTTGTAAAATGCATTACAAATGACCTTTATGTTCCTTCCGATGCTGACATTGTGATTGAAGGCTACGTTGATCCTGCTGAAGATTTTGTATCAGAGGGTCCGTTTGGTGATCATACGGGTTTCTACTCCCTAGCCGACCTCTATCCTGTTTTCCATGTCACCTGTATTACTCACTCTCAAAATGCAGTATACCCGGCTACCATTGTGGGAGTCCCTCCCCATGAAGATGCCTGGCTGGCCAAAGCCACAGAAAAGATATTCCTTTCACCTGTCAGGCTGGCTATTCAACCCGAAATACTCGATTTTCATATGCCGGTTGCAGGCGTTGCCCATAATCTGGTTATTGTAAGGATAAACAAGACCTATCCAGGTCAGGGAATGAAAGTTATCAGCTCTCTATTTGGTGCAGGACAGATGATGTTCACCAAATACCTGGTTGTTGTCAGCGGCACTCCGGATATAAGGAATTACAGAGAGCTGTTGGTTCACATTCTCACTTATACTGATTTTGGATCGGATGTTATTTTTGCACGCGGCCCCCTTGATGTCCTTGACCATTCATCCGACAGTTTCTCTTTCGGGGGCAAGGCAGGTGTTGATGCCACCGTAAAGCTGCCGGAAGAGATTATGGGAAGACATTTAATTCCATTTTCAACTGAAGCAAGTGGGGAAGATCATCCTGACTGGATAAATGTATCTTTTATTAAGGGATTAAGGTTTTACACTCTCGCCAATGGAACCAGTATTTTAATACTGGCTGTCAATCCTTCTGAAGATCCGGGGAGTGTAAGAAAAGTGTGCGAGCTGTTTAAGAAAAATGCAGATTGGCATTTATTCAGACTTGTTATTGTTGTGGATCATCCAGTTGACATGAATGATCCTTTCATGATAGCATGGCAGGTTCTTGGAAATTCTGATCCCGCACGTGACCATTGCTTTATCTCTCCCGGATCATTATTGATTGACGGGACCATAAAATTCTATCGTGAGGGTGGGTTCCCAAGACGATGGCCTAATATTGTCTGCTCTGATTCAGCTACAATTGAAAATATAGATAATAAATGGGATTCGCTTGGTTTTGAAACCTATCTTCCATCCCCCTCACTTAAAAATATGAAACTGAACAGGAATGGTACCGATGCTATAGTAACTGCTTGATCTTTTCTATGAGTACTGCAGGTTGAAAAGGCTTTGACAAATATTCATCGATCCCGGCTGAAAGACATTTTTCCCGGTCTCCGATCATTGCGTTTGCAGTAATTGCTATTATCGGGACATGGGTGCCTGATACCGTCTCCAGTTCGCGGATCTTTTCGGCCGCTAAGATCCCGTTCATTACGGGCATAACTATATCCATTAAAATAATATCATAGCTCATTGAATTCAGCTTTTCGATGGCTTCTTTCCCGTTAGATGCTGTATCGATGCTGTTCACCAGTGGTTTAAGCGTCAAAAGCGTGATCTTCTGATTGATAAGATTATCCTCAACAAGAAGGATATTGATATCTTTCAGTTCCTTGTGAACCCTTTCCCTTGAAGCGACCGTTCCCGTTTCGGCAGCAGAGGTCAGTTTGACTTCTGCGACCGGGTATGCGAACGGCATACTAATGTTGAGGACGGTAAAGTTATTGCCCTGTTCCTGGCTGAACTTTCCGTTACCTGAAGCTATCAGTTTTGAAGCGAGATGCTCAGTATTACTTTCCTGATCAATAAAAATTGTGTTCCTGTCAGTCTGGATGCGCATCCCTATATATCTTTCACGATCCGACTCTCTTTCCTTCCTGAGGTTGATTGTGACCTTTGTTGGCAGCCCTGAGTTCTGGGATTCAATTGTATTGAAGATGTCAAGGAATATCTGCTTCAGCATTATAGGATCTCCATGACATTCATAATCGCTGTAATCTTTCTTATTGAAAATAAAATCGAGGTTTGCCTTTTCTTTCAGACTGTAAAGCTCAATCGTATTTTGTATGGTTGAAAGAATATTATACCTGATCTGTTTCCTTGCCTCGAAGCTGAGATTGCCGGCAGACTCCATTGTTAATTCATTAACAGTGGTGACCATATTGTTCGTCGAAGCTATAAAGGTCTCTACCAGTTCTTTTTGTTTTTTCTGCAAACCGGTAGCAATTAGAAGATCAGTAATAATAACCAGATTATTAAGAGGCTCCCTGATCCTGTGAGAAAAATCGGTGATCACATCGTCTTTCTTCTCATTTGAGGAGGAGGCATCCCTGAAAGATTCCTTGACAGTCCTGATCAGATCATTGGCTTTCCTTATTATCATTACGAATATTGCTGCACCAGCTATGACCAGGACTCCTGCAATGAGCCTCAGGTTAAACGATATAAGGATAACTGCCAGGATAAGGCATATCAGGGAGATAATTGAATAAGATTCTATTGAGGCTTTCTTTTTGTTGAAAATCTCTTCAGAATACTGATTCTCAGCATTCACGGAAAAGTTCTCATCTGATTCCATCATTATTTGATCTGATTAATTGCAGTGATGTAAATTTAACTAAAATAGATGATAAATATACATACCCTTAAATTATCAACCTTCAAAGGAAAAGCTTAAATTTGTTACTGTGGTACAATTTTTGAACCGGAGATAAAAAGCATCAACCATTATGAATAAGTTTTTCAGGGTTTTACTGATGATCGCAGTAATTAGTTCCGGCGAAGCATTTGTAAAGTTGTATTCGCAGGAAGAGGGAGGTATGGTAAAATATACTCCCGACTTCAGGTTCAACGATGGCATATACCTCAATTTCGATCAGGTCAAATCTAACAGCCCGATACCAAAATCAAAGATTCTGACATCGACGGATTATAATGACAAGGATTTCTTTAAGAACCTTATGGCTGGAGAAAAGATCTATTTTTACGACAGCATGGGAATACGGCAGGAGATCGAAAGGGGATCTATATGGGGTTATGCGAGGAACGGGATTTTGAATATTCAGGTCCAGGGAAATTTTAACAGAATAACTTTTATAGGGAGTATTTGTCATTTTGTCGCTGATGTAACCTCATATGACAATCGTTATTCAAACTCACCTTATGGTTATTATGATCCTTATAGTCCTTACTATTCTCCATACTATTCACCTTATTCTTATTATTCCCCTTACTCATACGGTAATTATTACTCCCCGTACGGTTCATATTATTCTCCTTATCGTAATAATACAGGACGAAATGAACTAAGGCAATACATTATAGATTTTGAAAGCGGTAAGATTCTGGAATATGACCTTGATAATACAGAACTTCTTCTTATGAAGGACAGTGAATTATACGAGGAATTTATGCGTCTGCCCATCAAGAAAAGAAAGGACCTGATGTTTGTTTATATCCGAAAATACAACGAAAAAAATCCACTGTTACTTCCTTCAAATCAAGGGCTTTAAATGAGGAAAATATTTGCTGTAGTTTTACTGATCGCTTCATCCTTTGTTCTGTCGGGGCAGTCTCCTTTTCCGACAGCAATCGAAATCAGACAATTCATTGCTTCAAAGACATGTGTTGTACTTGAAGAAGGCAACACGGTTTTTAATACTTATATAAAGCAGGCAATGAAGGAATATTGGAAAATAACACCCTTCGAATTTGTTAAAGCATCAGATTTTGGAATAAGGAGATCAGATCCATCTTATTCATTTATCATGCTAACCGAAACCAACTATGAGAATGACAAGTCGAGATCAGTGTTCAATTTTCTCAACCTGCTTCAGGGAAAGGATATTGACGAGCTCGGCAAGATGCCTGAAATATGCGCTGTTCCTCTTTCATTTGCCGGTGAGGATGATATGGAATACGGATATAAACTTGGAGCCATACTGGCTTTCATGCAGAAGCATGCACAGATGATATCAGAGGATCCGACCCTGACAGGAAGAAGATATCTGAGATACTATAATAAAAATATCCCGGAAGTTATGACAAAAAAAATCCTGGTAAAACAGGAGGATCTTTCTCCTTCGGTAAGTACAATAGATAAGATAAAAGCCATTTACAGGTACGATATTGAAATTGTCCCTGAGGAGGTTATTGTAAAAGCAATTCAGGAAAAAGCGAAAAATACACTGATACTACACAAAGTCGGACCTGTGGGAGAGGGGAATTCAGGACATTGTTTTAAAATGCTTATAGGAACTGACGATTCCAACATGTATTATTATAATCAGCATGCCATTGATAAAGCTAATCCTAATGGCTTATTACCAGCCGATCTTAAGCGTCTTGCAAAATTCTGATAATGCAGCAAATTAAAATGAGAGACGTCTTTTAATAAAAAACCGGAATGTCATGAAAGAGATCAGAGAAATATCAGAATCGGAAAGGAACTGGTCAATGCTGTGCCACCTTTCGGCTTTTGCAGGATTTTTCTTCCCCTTTGGTGGAATTATAGGTCCGCTGATCTGCTGGCTGTCAAGAAAGGATGAGTCGCAATGGGTCGATCAGAATGGAAAGCAAGCACTTAATTTTCAGATATCAGTTTTGTTATATATTATTCTGGCAGTTCCTTTATGTTTAATTATAGTCGGAATTCCTATTATAGTCTTCCTGGCTTTTCTGAAAGTCATCTGCATTATTATCGCAAGTGTAAAAGCTTCTAAAGGAGAGGAATTCAGGTACCCGGTAACAATCCCGTTCATCCAGTAACATTTTCATTCACGAAATTTCGTTGTCAGAATAGAAATTTGTATATTTCTAATCTAAATTGTTTTGCTTGATGCTGGTTGCGGGTTGTCGGTTGCTGGTTTTTAACCAGTAACCAGCAGCCAGTAACCAGTAACCAGTAACTAGTAACTGATCTAAAGATTTCTGACATGAAAAAAAATGACAAGGACAAAAAGACCAAGGTCGAGGTTTTTGAAAAAAGGAATCTTTATCACGATATTAAAGCTGAGAAGCAGGAAAAGCTGGAGAACAATGAATATTTAAAAAAGCTTTTAAAGCTCGAAATAGAGCTGGTAAAGCTTCAGGAGTGGGTAAAGGCAAATAAGCTTCGGGTAGTTGTTATATTTGAAGGTCGTGATGCGGCCGGTAAGGGAGGTGTTATCAAAACAATTGCAGGCTGTCTTAATCCCAGGATCTGCAGGATCGTAGCTCTGGGCATTCCGACCGAAAAGGAAAAATCTCAGTGGTATTTTCAGCGTTATGTCTCAGAGCTCCCCTCAGGTGGAGAGATAACCCTGTTCGACCGGAGCTGGTACAATAGGGCTGGAGTCGAAAAGGTAATGGGTTACTGCACCAATGAAGAATATGAAGAATTTTTGAGATCATGTCCCGAGTTTGAACGAATGCTGATACGATCAGGTATCATACTCGTAAAATACTGGTTCTCAATAAGCGACAAGGAGCAGGAAAACCGTTTCCAGGACAGGATAAAGGATCCCACCAAGCGTTGGAAGATAAGCCAGATGGATATAGAATCGCGTGACAAGTGGGTTGAGTATTCAATGGCCAAGGACAAGATGTTTTCATATACCGATACCAGGCAATCGCCCTGGTTTGTGGTCCCGGCCGATGATAAAAGAAGGGCACGGCTTAATTGCATTGATCATTTTCTTTCCCTTATACCATATAAAGACCTTTCGGCAAAAACAATAAAGCTTCCACCATTGAAGCATGATGTGGCTTATGTAAGGCCGCCGATAACGGAACAGAATTTCGTTCCGGAAAAGTACTAAAATTTGTCATGCAAGTCGTGCACGTCATGCAAGTCATGCAAGTCCTCAAATTGGGAAGACCTGCAAGACTGGCAAGACCTGCAAGACCTGCAAGACTTTTCCTTTTTTATTCCTACTTTTATCTTTTTACCTTTGTCTTTTATCTTTTATTAAGGAAATGAAGCCTTCAATACCAAAAGGAACCCGTGATTTCTCACCTGATGAGATGATGAAAAGAGATTTCATCTTTGATACGATCAAAAAAGTTTTCAGGTTTTACGGCTATCAGCCGATTGAAACACCGGCTATGGAAAACCTGTCAACCCTGCTAGGAAAATACGGTGAAGAAGGTGACAAACTGTTGTTCAGGATCCTTAATTCAGGAGATTACCTTTCAGCTATAAGCGAAAAAGAACTACTTGACAGGGAGTCTGTTAAATTATCCTCCTTAATTTGCGAACGGGGATTGAGGTATGACCTTACAGTACCCTTCGCCAGATATGTTGTTCAGCATCGGGATGAGATAATTTTCCCGTTCAAAAGATATCAGATCCAGCCTGTGTGGCGGGCCGACCGTCCCCAGAAAGGCAGGTACCGCGAATTCTTTCAGTGCGATGTTGATGTTATCGGCAGTGATTCACTTCTTAATGAATATGAACTTGTCAGAATAATTGACGATATATTCAGCAAGTTGAAAATTACAATCGTCATTAAGATTAATAACAGAAAGATTTTATCGGGAATTGCGGAGATTATAAACGAATCCGCCAGAATAACTGATATAACAGTAGCAATTGATAAGCTTGAAAAGATAGGTATTGAGGCAGTTAATGAAGAGCTAAGAAGCAAGGGAATTGCAGCAGAAGCTGTCAGCAAGCTTAAGCCGATAATAGAACTGAAAGGCACTATTTCTGAAAAGCTGGAAGCACTTGAAAAGATCCTTACAGGATCGGAAGTTGGCAAAAAGGGTATTGAAGAAATGCGGACACTCTTTTCTTACATTAGCAGTAAAACACTATCAGCAGAAACAGAACTTGACCTCACCCTTGCCCGCGGACTGAATTATTATACCGGTGCTATAATCGAGGTCAAGTCGAAGGAGGCGAGCATTGGAAGCATCTGCGGCGGGGGCCGGTATGACAACCTCACCGGGGTGTTTGGAATGGAAGGAGTATCAGGTGTCGGAGTCTCATTTGGTGCCGACAGGATCTATGATGTTATGAGCCAGCTGAACCTGTTCAGTGAACAGGAGAGACAGTCAACACAGGTTTTGATACTTAACTTCGGGGATGAAGAAATAAGATTTGCACTGAAGATCCGGGATCAACTGACCGGGCTTATGATAAGTTCAGAGATTTATCCTGATTCAGTCAAGCTCAAGAAGCAGATGTCGTATGCTGATTCAAGGAAGATCCCTTATATTATTATTGCAGGGGAAGAGGAAATTAAGAATAATCTGGTCACTCTGAAGATAATGGAATCGGGGGAACAGAAGAAGATTAATATTGAGGAATTATTATCATTTTTAAAATCAACTCCAAAGTCTGAAATCCATTAACCACGGATTTACACAGAGTTACACGGAGTTAATCAGAGTGACATCTTTAAGAAAACGTAATTACATTGTAATTACATTAATTAATGTCCGAAAGTCTTAAGCCCCTAAATCCCCTAAAGGGGACTTTATTTAGAAGGATTATCTTGAAAACCCCCTTTAGGGGGTAGGGGGCGGTTTCTATTACTGTCTGATATTCTGATTAACCCTCACCTCTCTTCTTTCCTGCAGTTCTTTCAGCAGTTGAAGCCTGTACTGATTTTCGGCCTGGTAGAGCCTCATGACTTTAGCCGGAGAGAGTACCGTTTTTATTTTGTTATGGAATTCCTGTGCCAGGGCAGCTTCCCTGACCTCCAGGGCAATGAGCTTGTCACCTGCTTCAACCATTTCCCGTTCACTCATATTAAGCTCATTCTGATTGAAATTTCTATTAAGTTCCTGTCTTTCAAGCTGGATCTTGTTTTTGTTATCCTGAAACTCATTGTATACCGGCCAGAATTTCTCGGCTTCCAGCGAGGTAAGATTAAGACGCTTTGTAAAAAAGGCTATTTTATAGGCATCGAGCCTTTGGCGGTTGACATTCTGCGCCGAAATATTCATTGCACAGAAGGTCGCAAGTATAGTAAAAACAATAACTTTTCTTTTCATGGCTGAGCTTTTATAGTTGTTCCTGTATTTCGTTTATATCAATATTTTCAAGGAGAAGATAATCAATAATATCCTTTTTATTAATACCCGGCTCCATATAAGGTAATTCAGTAAGGACCAGATTTCCCTCAAGTGTAAGAATATCAATTTCATTTAATATGGTTTCCGGGTACTCTTCAACCGGGATACCTGAAAGAAGAGCCGTTTCATTCCGGGGTGAAAACAGCTTCATTCCGGTATAGGTTAAAAGAGCCAGAACAGAAACCGATGCTGCAATTGCAAGGAACGGTCTTAGCCTCACATAAAGTCCAGGCTTTTTCTTCTTATCCTGATATTCAACGGTTGAAGCAATTATTCTGCCGTTCAGTTCCTCAAAGTATTTTTCAGGCACTTTAAATGGATTTCCCTGCGGTATCTTATCACTGGTTTTCATCACTTAATTGGATGATTAAAATTACTAATGGTTTAAACGTCTGATAATAAATTTTCAATTTTTTTTACTGCGTGGTGATATGAAGCCTTAAGTGCGCCAACTGATGTATTAAGTACTTTGCTCATATCTTCATAGGTCATATCCTCATAATATTTAAGGTTGAAAACGATCCTCTGTTTTTCCGGAAGCTTTATTATTGCGTTCTGAAGCCAGACCTGAGCTTCGTCACCATCGAACCAGGTACTTCCTTCCGTTGAATTTGCAAACCAGCTTCCAAGGTCATCGATCGAAACAGCGTAATTTCTTGTTCTTTTATTTATAAGGGTAAGGGCTTCATTGGTCGCAATAGCATAGAGCCAGGTATAAAGGGAGCTCTCGCTTCTGAAATTTGAAATATTGCGCCATGCGTTGACAAATGTGTTTTGCAGGGCGTCGTCGGCATCTTCATGAAGGATCACAAGACGTCGGATGTGCCAGTAAAGACGTGCGCTATACCGCTCGACAACAAGCCTGAAACCTTTATTTATGTCAGTTTCAAGAAGGTCAAAAATATCCTTATCTGGGTTCCTGTGATCCAATCGAAAACCGGTTTAATGCTTAGATGTTTAATACGGATAATGGTTTAATGATATTTTACAAGTATGAAAATAATAGTTTATGCCCTAATCTTTTAAAATCAGAATAATCATCCGGAGATCTTTATTTTTCACACTGATCTCTCAGATAAGAAAAAGTTGGAATTGATAAATGGATTAATTTCCATAGCAGGATTTTTAAATTGATTAAACCGGGAATATCTGTAAATTTGCATCCGTAATTTAATACGGAATCTGATGGCTCTTCAATGCGGAATACTGGGAATAACAAACGTTGGGAAAACTACCATCTTCAATTGCATCTCAAACACAAAGGGTGAAACAAATGCTTTTGCATTCAGCGCCACAAAATCAAATATCGGATTGGTGCAGGTTCCGGATCCAAGATTGTATGAGCTTGAAAAACATCAGGTTACAGACAGGATCGTTAATACAACCGTCGAGATTGTTGACATACCCGGGCTTACCCGCGGCTCGAACAAGGGCGAAGGTGTTGGCAATAAATTTCTAGGAGACATTAGAAATACTGATGCTCTGATACATGTTCTGAGATGTTTTGATAATGATGCTCTTCCTCATATCGACGGTTCGGTCGATCCCGTAAGGGATATGGAGACAATCGACTTTGAGCTGCAGGTCAAGGATATGGAGTCGGTCGAGAAGAAGCTGCAGCGGCTCGAGAAACTTGTAAGGGCGGGAGACAAGGATGCAAAGCATGGTATTGAAGTCCTGACAAAGTACAGGGATCACATAGGGAATTTTAACAATGCCCGCAGCCTGGATGTAAAACCTGAGGAGAAGAAACATGTCGATGACCTATTCCTGCTTACAATGAAACCTGTCATGTATGTCTGTAATGTCGATGAGAAATCTGCTGTTGGAGGAAATAAATATGTTGAAAAAGTAAAAGAAGCGCTGAAGGGCAGGAATGCAGAGATACTTGTAATCGCCGGTGCAGTTGAAGCAGAAATTGCAGAACTTGAGAGCATTGAGGACAGGCTTGCATTTCTAAAGGATGCCGGACTCGATGAACCAGGAGTCGATAAAATGGTAAGGTCTGCATATAAGATGCTAAATCTTCAGACTTTCTTTACTGTGGGGCCGATGGAAATCAGGGCATGGACAATAAAAAGGGGTATGACAGCACCTCAGGCTGCAGGTGTAATTCACAGCGACCTGGAAAGAGGATTTATCAGGGCAGAGGTGATGAAATATCATGATTTTATAACTCTGGGATCAGAGCATGCATGCAAGGAGGCTGGCAAGTTTTACATAGAAGGAAAAACCTACATGGTTGAGGACGGGGATATCCTTCATATCAGGTTCAATGTTTAACCTTCCGGATGTTTAAAAAAATACTGATACCGTTACTGATATTTTCTTTTCTGGCAGAATTGTGCCATTCCCAAAATGTATCAAATGATACAAAACTTCGGGGGATCATATCCGAAAAAGGCCAGGCTGAAGTAATGATTACCGGCAGCGGCAGGCAAACTATCGGCAAGCTCACGCGTATCTATTCAATACGGTCAGTAAAGGATAAGTCAATCCATATATTGCTTTCACCACTGACAGTTGAAAAATTCATAGCGGAAGGTTATGAATATCAGCTTGCTGAAAGTGCCGATAACAAAGGTATAATCAGTTCGTCTGGCATGGCTAAAGCCATGGAGTGGAATAGTTACCCATCTTACACACAGTATGACTCGATAATGAGATTCCTGGCATCTTCTTATCCTTCGCTCTGTGTCCTCGATACAATAGGGACAAGCATAAACGGCAGGCTTGTCCTTGTCCTCAAGATATCAGATAACTGTAAAGTTGATGAGACAGAACCTGAAGTCTTTTATTCATCCAGCATTCATGGAGATGAAACGGCTGGGTTCATTCTTATGCTGAGACTTTCGGAGTATCTTCTCAAAAATTACAGCCTCAACAACCGGGTTAAGAATCTTGTAGACAACCTTGAAATATGGATAAATCCCCTTGCAAATCCCGATGGAACATACAGGAACAGTAATTATATCATTTCACCCGTCCGGTTCAATGCAAATGGATATGATCTGAACCGCAACTTTCCTGATCCTGAGGGTCCATTAGTCACAAGACAGAAGGAGTCAATCGACATGATGAGATTTCTGGCTGATCGAAGGTTTGCCCTGTCGGCGAATTTCCATTCAGGAGAGGAAGTTGTTAATTACCCATGGGACAGGTGGCCGGTTGAACATGCAGATAATGACTGGTTTTACATGATAAGCAGAGCCTGGGCCGACACTGTTCATCTTTATTCCGGGGCAGGCTATATGAATTTCCTCGATAATGGTGTCACAAACGGTTATGACTGGTATAAAGTTAATGGAGGCAGGCAGGATTATGTTACATACAATCTTAACGGACGTGAAGTTACTGTCGAACTTGACGAAGATTTTATTACCCCGACTTCTGATCTGAATAATATATGGCAATACAACTATCGTTCAATGCTTGGTTATCTTGAAAATGCAATGTTTGGCATTCACGGACAATCCATAGACGCGCTGAACGGTGAACCTGTTCCTGCAAAGATATTTATTGAAGGGTATGACAGGGACAGCTCGCATATTTATTCGGATACACTTTCCGGTTTTTTTACGAGATTTCTTTTGCCCGGATCATATGACATTACATATACTGCAGAGGGTTACAGGGACACGACAGTCACTAACACTACAGTAATAAAGCGAGAAAGAACTGACCTGACAATAAAAATGTTCCCCAAATTAAATCCTGTGGATACTACAAATCCGGCTGAACCGTTATTTTATCCGAACCCGGGCAGCATTATAGTTAAAGCTGTTCTGCCTGAAGATGTAAGGGGTGCTGTTAATATAAGAATTTTTAATTTGACAGGTAAAAAGGTTTCGGATTATGATACAGAGGCATCGGACATGAATCCTGTTAAGCTGGATGTCAGCCGGTTGCCGGCTGGCATTTACTTTGTTGTATTCACAAATAAGGAAAGAAGAATTTCATGCAGTGGCAGGATTTTGATTCTCAGATGATTCTGAATTGTATTTTGAAATGATTATTGTTTCTCAGGATGAAAAGACTACTTTTGTGACTTTTATAATGCGGTGGAGATTAACAATATGACAGGGAAAAAAGTTATTGCTGGTTTTTTACTATTATGTGGTTTTTTGCGTCTTTCGGGACAAGGTGCATATCTTCCTCCTGAAAAGCCAGCTCTTATAATTGGAATAGTAGTTGAGCAGCTGCGATTTGATCAGATAGAAAGGTTCAGGGACAGACTTTCTGAAAACGGGATAAAACGATTGATAAATGAAGGAACATTTTTCCGCAATGCCTCCTTCGATTACATGCTTACCCAGTCGGCACCCGGATTTTCGACTATTTCGACCGGGACAGAACCATCTTATCATGGAATCACCTCCGATAGCTGGTATCTTCCCCTGAAAAACGAATTTATTTATTGCACCAAGGATGTTTCAGTTAATCCGGTAGGAGGGAGCTATGAATCAGGCCTTCATTCACCGGTTAATCTTAATGCTTCAACATTTGCTGATGAGCTTAAGATCGCTACAGGTAAAAGGTCAAAGGTGTTCGCAGTAGGTGTTAAAGAACACTCGGCAATTTTCTCTGCCGGTCATGCAGCAGACGGGGCATTCTGGTACGATAACACTACCGGAACCTGGATGTCATCATCATATTATATGAATGCTCTGCCGCCCTGGGTAAATGATTTCAACGCAATGAAATACTCAGAAACATATCTGAGCACTACATGGAACCTTCTCAGGCAGGCAACGGATTATTCAGTATGCCTTCCTGATTCAAACAGATTTGAGACAGGATATAATGGTCGCAATTATTTCCCTTACGACATTAACAAACTGAGCAAGCCGACAGGCAGAAATTCAACACGAAACTTTGCATTTCTGAGGGAGACCCCCTTTGGTGATGCTTATACCACCGATTTTGCAATTCGATTGATTGAAAAAGACAGCCTTGGCAGGGATGAGATCCCGGATTTTCTGGCGATATGCTACTCATCTACGGACTATATAGGACACAGGTTCGGTCCTTCTTCAGTTGAAACAGGTGATGCCATTCTTCGTCTTGACAAGGATATTGAAACACTTGTGAATTATCTGAATGACAATCTTGGAAAGAGAAATGTTCTTATCTATTTCACATCAGCTCACGGCGTTTCGGAGATACCAGGGATCATGGAAGATACGAGGATACCGGCTGGTTATTTCATGAAGAATCAGGCCCTTCAACTCCTTCGAAGCTATCTTAATGCAGTTTACGGTGAAGGTGACTGGGTGCGGGGATTTTCTGAAAGACAGATATTTCTGAACAGAACGCTTATTGAAGATGCCAGGATCCCGATAGAGGATATACAGAAGAAGACTGCCAGATTCCTAACACAGTTTACAGGTGTTGCATCCGCTTTTCCTTATTATGCGTTTGAGGCAAATGATTTTGGCAACGGACATCTGAAGAGGATCGTAAATAATTTCAGTCCTCAGAGGACAGGTGATGTAATTGTTACATTAAATCCCGGATGGGTTGAAAAGGATGGGGATCAGATTACGAATCACAATTCACCTTATGAATATGATTCACATGTTCCGCTTATATGGTACGGATGGACTGTCAACAGGTCAACTGTAATGAGGAAAGTTAACATGACCGATATTGCTGCCACTCTTTCATCCCTGTGCAGGATACCATATCCTAATGCTTGTACAGGGGAGCCTATGCCGGAACTCTTCAGGTAGTCAGCTTCGTTTTCATACTATCCCTTACTGAGCAGGCTTCTGCAAGTAATCCGGGATTCTTTTCACATCCATTTCCAAGGATGATAAGATCCGCACCGGCATGGAATGCATCTGATATTTCCTGCCGGCTTCTCATTCCTCCGCCTACTGCAATAGGTATTGATACGTTTTCCCTTACTGCATTTATTATCTCAGGGGGGACTGGGTTTTCTGCTCCGCTCCCGCCTTCAAGGTAAATCATATGAAAGCCGAGCATTTCGCCAGCCAGCGCCGTTGCTACTACAAGGTCGGATTTATCGGCCGGAATTGCCTCGGTCTGGCTGATATATTCGACTGATGTTTTTTTCCCGGAGCCGACAAGAATGTATCCAACCGAAATAAGCTTATCCCTTACGCTTCTAAGGTAGGGGGCTGCAATTACATGGTTCCCGATCAGAAGTTCAGGATTCCTTCCGGAAATAAGGGAGAGGAGGAGTATTGCATCGGCTTTGAGGCTTAGCTGGAGAAGATTACCCGGGAAAAGGACTATAGGTATGCTGCAAAATCCCCTTACCGTATCAATAAGATTATCAATGCTGTTGAATGTAAGGCTGCCACCTGCGAGGATATAGTCAGTTTTGCACTCAGAGGCAATCCTGAGGGTGTTCTTAAGTCCTTCAGCCGATGCTTTGTCGGGATCGAGCAGAAGGGCTACGCTTTTATTTCCCGGAAAATTATCCTTTATCATAGTTTTTCTTTGTCCAGACTATTGAATAGTTATCATACCTGGTATAAAACAGGTCAAATGTGTCATTGATCTTGTCAGTTTGTACTTTCCCTTTTATTTCTCCAGACTCCTTTACTTCGAAGGGTTCAATAGTAATATTCTTCTTTATACTTATTCCTTCCTTGTCGCAGATCTTATATAGAGCCTCCTTGGCACACCAGTGAAGGTAGAGATGATACCGGCGGTTTTCCTGCTCTTTTGTTATCCTTTCTCTTCTGTTGATAAACTTAAATGCTATTCTTCCGATATTGGTACTCATATGCTCAAGGTCTATCCCTACTTTTTCATTTGTACTCAGGAGAATTGCTGTAAGCTTATAAGAATGGGAGATACTGATGAATCTCGAACCATCCTTGAGAAAGGGCTTGTTGTTTTTATTATAAATGATCCTTGCATCTTTGCCAAGAAGTTCTGCGAGAAGCGCTCTTACGCTAAGGAATTCAAGTTTTCTTGAAGTGCTGGCGAACACTTTGTATTTCTTTTTATCTCCGTTGTCGAGTATCACTGAATCGAGCAGGGTATTAAGATCCTCCTCAATTTTCCAGACACCCAGAATGGTGAATTCGTTAAGATAATGTTTAGAAATACAACCCATTAATCTGTTAAAAATTTACTTTTCCTTCCATTTAAGGGTTTCAATCAGATGAATGACATCCTCCCTAAAGAAATCAATGACAGGCGCAAGAGAATCTGCATTAGGCTCTGATTCAAAATAGAGAGATCCTCTAAGGTAATGATTTAAACTGTCAGTTACATAAAACTGAACAGCTGATGCAGTATTGCCTTTCAGGTCATAAAGTATTCCAAATATCCGGTTTTCATTGTCATAAATAAGCTGTTCATTGATCGCGTCGGCTTTTGTAATGTGGTTTTTCACATTCATTGTGTAAGTCTGCTCTATCAGGCTCTCCAGATCGCCCATGACATCCTTGTATGTCAGGTATATCCGGGCTTTAAAAGCTGGAAATTCTATGTTAAACCAGCCTGGTTCTGATTTTTCGTCACCCTTTTCAGAAATATATCCATAGGCCGGGTATTCGAATTTCAGAGGAAGGTTGTTAACCTGGTTCGTTTCATTAAACATCACATATTCTTTCTGAGGCAGGTCGATCCTGAAATATCCTTTTGGTTTAGGTACAGGGACTTCCCTGCAGCCAGAAAGGCTGACAATTGCAAGGATCAACAAGATTAAAGGCAAATTACTCGTGCGTAGTTTTCCCATGGTTATCAGTTAATTCAACCCTAATTTCCTTTATCCTTCTTTTGTCTGCAGATTCTATCTTAAAATTAAAATTCTGGTATGTAATCATCTGACCTTTCTGGGGGATTTCACCGGTAAGCTCAAGGATAAGTCCGGCAAGCGTTTCCGATTCACCTCTGACTTCTTCAAACGGATCATCTTCAACGTCAATTATTTTGAAAAAGTCGTTTAGCAATATTTTGCCTTCGAAGATATATGTTTTATCATCGATTTTGCGGTGCATCGTTTCGTCCTCATCACTTTCATCGGTAATTTCACCGACAATTTCCTCAAGGACATCCTCGAGTGTTATGATTCCTGATGTCCCCCCATACTCGTCGATAACCACTGCCATATGCTGCTTTTTTATCTGAAACTCTTTAAGCAGCTCATTTATCTTTTTGGTTTCAGGTACAAAATGAACAGGCCTCATTAATGTCTGCCACTTGAAATTGTCCGGACTATTTGTATAAGGAAGGACATCTTTGGCGTATAGTATGCCTTTGACAGCGTCGAATGATCCCGAATAGACAGGAATTCTTGAGAATCCCGATTCTATTATGATCGATTTTACCCTATTGAATCCAAGCTTTATACTAATAGCTGTTACATCTATTCTCGGGCACATTATCTCGCTTACATTAATGTTGCCGAAATTAACTATGCCCTTTAAGATCTTTTCATCCTCATTTATATCGTCCGAAGCAAGCTCGAGGGCGTCTGACAGATCATCCATGCTAATGTTTGTATACCTGTGCCCGGCTCTCTTTTTAACGAATGAAGTTGAAAATATAAGAAGGGAAGTGACCGGTTTAAACAGTGTCTCAAGAAATGACATGGGATAAGCCATGAAAAGAGTCATAGGTATCTGATTCCTGGTTGCAAAGACTTTTGGCATTACTTCACCAAAAAAGAGCAGGACAAAAGTAATAACTACCGCCTCAAAAATGAATCCAAGAACAGGATTCATACTGAAGTCAAAGGTCCTGGCGCTCAGGAAAGCGGCCAGAAGAACAATTGCGATGTTTACCGTATTGTTGGCTACCAGGATTGTGCTCAGCAGTCTGTCGGGCATATCATTAAGCTTCAGAACCATTTCTGCCTTCTTTGATTTGCTTGATTTGAGCTTTTCAATATCTTCAGGCCTAAGTGAGAAGAAAGCCACCTCGGAACCCGACATAAGAGCAGAAATAAAAAGCAGCAGGATCAGAACTGTCAAGCCTATAAGCAGCTTGAAATCGAAAGGATTAGTAACCACACCCTGTAAAAGCGCTGCGAAAGAAAATAAAAATCCTGGTTCCAATTGTAATACTATTAGTGAAACCCTTTAAAAGGGCAGATCATCTTCATTATTAGGCTGATATCCTGCCGGAGGCTCATTCAGGTCGGAGCCCAGGGGTTCTTTTTCCTGAACACTGCTTTTATTCGGTTCTGATACCGGAGCAGATCCTGTCCCCTGTTTCTTATCGAGCACCAGAAAAGTATCTGCCAGGATCTCAGTTATATATTTATTGTTGCCGTCCTTGTCTACATATGACCTTGTCTTGATCTTGCCCACAATATAAAGCTGAGATCCTTTTTTGACAGTTTTTTCAGCGACCTCAGCCATTGCGCGCCAGAGAACGATATTATGCCATTCGGTTGTTGTAATTGTTTCTCCCTGCTGATTTGTGTAGGATTCACTTGTTGCGAGAGGAAAAGTAACCTTGGCGACTCCTTTATCGAAATAACGGATCACCGGGTCTTTGCCAACATTACCGACAAGGATAACCTTATTGATTGACATATAGTTAAAGATTTAAGTTTGTTTTTTTTTCAAACGTAAAGTTAATAAAAAATAGCTTACCTCCATCCTGTCATATATTAATAACCGAATGTCCATGTTTTCAGGATATTACAAAGAAAGCTACGTTTTCAGCATGTAAGTCTGGGATATTCCCTGAACAGGGAAAGCTTAACAGTTTGATTTGTCTATTTCATTGTATTTTAGGCAATAATATTATTTTTATAAAAAAAATTATTCTTTAAGTGTTTCATATTAAACAAATAATATTTTTATATTTGCAGGGTTGAAAAAAACGTATACTCAAAATAATTTGTTGAATTTTAAACTTCACGAAAATGACTAAAGCAGACATTGTTAATGAAATTGCCAAGAACACTGGTATTGAGAAGGTAACGGTTCAGAAAACTGTTGAAGCCTTTATGGAAACGATAAAGCATTCTATGATTACAGGTAATAATGTTTACCTGAGAGGTTTTGGAAGCTTTATTGTTAAGAAAAGAGCAAAAAAGACTGCGAGGAATATCTCCAAGAATACAACAATCATAATTCCAGCTCACAATATTCCTTCCTTCAAACCGGCAAAATCATTTATTACAAAAGTTAAATCACACGTTAAGAAGTAATCCTCCATGCCAAGCGGAAAAAAAAGAAAAAGACATAAGATGGCTACCCACAAGCGTAAAAAGCGCTTGCGGAAGAACAGACATAAGAAGAAGTAGCGAGAACAGGGTAGTCAAAGTCTGAAAATACTGAACCTAAAGGTCCTGCGATCTTTAGGTTTATTGTATTAGTATGTAGGATGGCGTTGAGATATATTAACTCAGTTTAATATAGTGTTGTGGTAAATAAGGATTTAATTATTGACGTTGGTGTTTCTGAGGTCTCTCTGGCGTTACTGGAAGACAAGCAATTAACAGAGCTTAATAAGGAAAAGAGAAATATAAGGTTCTCGGTGGGGGATATTTACCTTGGAAAGGTAAAGAAGATCATGCCCGGACTTAATGCTGCTTTTGTTAATGTTGGTTACGAGCGGGATGCATTCCTTCATTATCTTGATCTGGGGGCCCAGTTCAGAACGCAGCACAAGTATTATACAACTGCAGTTCAAAGACAGGGGCGGATAACTCCTCTGCATAAAATCAAAAATGAGGAAGATATTGACAAGGACGGTAAAATAACAGATGTTCTCAATGCCGGACAGACTGTTCTTGTGCAGGTAACAAAAGAACCTATATCTACCAAGGGACCAAGACTGGCCTCCGAAATATCTCTTGCCGGAAGAAATCTGGTCCTGATGCCTTTTTCCGACAAGGTCTCTATCTCTTCAAAAATAGAGAGCTCTGAAGAAAAGAACCGGCTTAAAACCCTTGTCCAGAGCATTAAACCTAAGAATTATGGTGTTATAGTCAGAACTGTTGCCGAAGGAAAAAAAGTGGCAGTTCTTGATGCTGAGCTCAAAGAGCTTGTAAGCAGATGGGAATCCGCATTCTTTTCTCTCAAAAAGGAAACCAAAACCCCAAGACTTTTCATTGGTGAGATGAACCGGACTTCCACGATTCTGAGGGATATGCTAAATGGTACTTTTACCGGTATTCATATAAACGATCCGGTATTAGCAGAGGAAGTCAGAAAATATATCAGGGAGATAGCTCCGGAAAAGGAGAAGATTGTGAGGGTCTATAAAGGGACACTTCCCATTTTCGATCATTTTGGAGTTAATAAGCAAATAAAAGCCCTGTTTGGAAAAACTGTCTCTTTTAAGCATGGTGCTTATCTGATAATTGAGCATACTGAAGCCCTTCATGTTATTGATGTTAACAGTGGAAACAGGTCACGATCAGGAAATGATCAGGAAGCTAATGCCCTTGAGGTCAACGTGGAAGCGGCTACGGAAATTGCGAGGCAGTTGCGGCTCAGGGATATGGGCGGAATAATTGTTGTCGATTTCATTGATATGCAGTCGGGTGAAAATAAGCAGCAGCTTTTCGATAAGATGAAAGAGATAATGACAGTCGACCGGACAAAGCATAATATTCTTCCCCTGTCAAAATTCGGACTGATGCAGATCACACGGCAGAGGGTAAGGCCTGAAATGAACATTGTGACGGATGAAAAATGTCCTTCATGCCAGGGAACAGGTCAGACACGTCCTACAATACTCTTTACCGATGATCTGGAAAAGAATCTCGAATTCATTCTTGGCAAGATAAAAACACGGAATATTATCCTGAATGTCCACCCCTTTGTGGCCTCATTCCTTAAAAGAGGGATCTTACCGTTGTACAGGAGGTGGAATTTCAAATATAAGATCCTCCTTAAAGTTCAGGCAGTCACTTCATACCATATGCTTGAATATCATTTTTTTGACAGGTATGATAATGAAATTGACCTGGCCTAGGTTTATTTTAAATTCCCAAAATATCAATTCAATCCCCAAATACAGCTCTGTTGAGAAAGTCTTTTTTAACCGCAAAGCATACAGAGTTGTCGCAAAGAACGCAAATGTAAAACATTAACAACTAGCATTTTGCGAGCTTAGCGTAAAATCTTAGCGACCTTTGCGGTTAATGGATTTTGACTTTTTCTACACACCCTGACAAAGATTAACTATTTTTACAAAGTTTTAAAACCAGTTTTATGCTTAAAAGAGCCATATTCACAGTTGCCGCTATTTTGCTTATTACATTCACCGCCAATTCACAGATATATGATCCTGTTATCTGGGATTTCAGTTATGAAAAGAAAGGAGACAAAAGCTATGAGCTTGTTTTCACTGCTGAAATTGAAAAAGGATCTCATATTTATGCCATGGATATACCTGAGGGCGGCCCCATTCCTACCTCCTTTACGATAAATGCTCCTTCGGGATTCACGCTTGATGGTAAAACATATGAAGTTACAAAGCCGGAGGAGGCATTTGATGAGGCATTCGGCTTCAAAATAAAATCGTTCAGCGGGAAAGCTGAGTTCCGGCAGAAAATAACTTCGCAAAGCTCATCTTTCAATGTTACGGGTGTTGTTAATTTCATGTCGTGCAACAATACAACCTGTTCACCTCCGAAAGATGTCGAATTTTCAATAAAAATTGGAAATCAGACCAATTCTTCATCGAAAGTCTCTGCCGAAAGTCAGAATATGACACGGGGAACCGGATTGGGAGGAAAGGGATTGCTTAAGTTTTTTCTGTTATCTCTATTGGCAGGTTTCGCAGGAGTACTTACGCCCTGTGTGTTTCCGATGATCCCGATGACAGTTGCATTTTTCTCGCAGGGATCTGAGAATAGGACTAAATCGGTCATCAAAGCATTGATTTTCGGAGTATCAATTGTACTTATATATTCCCTGCTTGGAATTATTGTATCGCTAACAAGTGCAGGGGCTGGTTTGGCCAATACCCTGAGCACTCACTGGATACCAAATCTTCTGTTTTTTGCCCTGTTTGTTCTTTTTGCAATATCATTTTTTGGTGCATTTGAGATCGTTTTGCCTAATAAATGGGTTTCAGGTGCTGATTCAAGGGTTGATAAGGGAGGGCTGATAGCAGCATTTTTCATGGGACTGACAACCGTGATTGTATCTTTTTCCTGCACAGGACCAATTGTGGGTGCTCTCCTGGTTGAAGCAGCGTCAGGTGATGTATTACGGCCTACTATCGGAATGCTGGGCTTCGGTCTTGCTTTTGCGTTGCCATTTACAATTTTCGCACTCTTCCCTTCAGTAATGAGCAAGATACCAAAATCAGGCGGCTGGCTTAATTCGGTCAAGGTGGTACTTGGTTTTATTATGCTTGCTTTCAGTTTAAAATTCCTGATGACTATCGATAGTGTCTATTCTTTCAATATCCTGTCAAGAGATATTTACCTTGCAATATGGATTGTATTATTCACTTTGATGGGACTTTACCTGATGGGCAAGATCAGGTTCAGTCACGACAGTGACCTTCCTTACATAGGAACCTTCAGACTTTTCCTTATAATAGCAGTATTTTCATTTGTTGTGTATCTCATCCCCGGATTATTCGGCGCCCCACTAAAAGGATTATCTGCTTTGCTTCCATCACCTGAGACATCAAAATTCAACCTTGCAAGGATACTGCCCTTAAATTCTGCTTATTCTTCGTCCTCTTCGGTTTTTACCAGTGAACTCTGTTCAGTCCCGAAGTATGATGAAATATTTGATATGCCGCTTGGACTGACAGGTTTTTATGACTATGAACAGGGGTTAAAATGTGCAAAGGAGCAGGGAAAACCTGTCTTTCTTGACTTCAAGGGACATGCATGTGCGAATTGCAAGCTTATGGAAGCTAAAGTATGGTCCGACCCTGAAGTGCTGAGACGTCTCAGGGAAAATTTTGTTATTATCGGGCTGTATGTTGATGACAGGACATTATTGCCCGAATCGGAATGGATAACTTCTGTTGTTGACGGTAAGATAAAGAAGACAATCGGAAAAATAAATGAAGACCTGGAGATCTCAAAATTCAAAACCAATGCCCTCCCGTTATATGTTATAGCCGATCACGAAGGTAACCCATTGAACAAGCCAATGCCGACAAATATGAATGTGGAGGAGTATAAAAAATGGCTCGATGAGGGATTGGTACTTTTTACAGCAAAATATAAGATAAATGAGCTAAATTAACTCTGTGGATCTCTGTGAATCCTCTATGTACCTCTGTGAAATAACAAAAGAACTTGCACAGAGTCACACAGAGAAGACACAGAGTGACGCCGAGCAGGAAAGAAAACCTATTTTATATAGATATTTCCCCTCTTAGCATCGATTTTTACTCTTTTTGAGCCTGGATTATTTCCGATTTTTCCGGTTATCAGGTATTCCTTTTTATCTTCGTTTAAAGCCTCTTTTTCCGATTTAATGTTTTTGTCCGGGAGGACAACGAATGCATTTGTATGTCTGATATCGAATTCAAATGAGGCAGAAGAATCAAATTCTGCTGTAATATCTGAATAATCCGAGTCAAGGGTTATTTTTTCGAATGCGTTATCCACTCTTTCAACATCGAAACTTCCGTATTTCAGATCAAGGTCGGTGGTGCCGGTGAGTGTTTCAATTTTATAATCGGTGAAATAGGAGATCCCGGTTATTCCGAAGATATTTCCGATATAGAATTTGTCCCTACGTGATTCGACATTTATCTTCCCGGCTTTTCCCAGATCAAATCTTGTGGATGTACTGTTTATCGAAAGGTCCTCACTCTGACTTATTTTAATCTTTGAAAAGGTCGAATTTATCCTGCCTGATTCGAGTGAACCTATTTCAGCATCTCCAAAGTCGAGAGACAAGTCGGAAAGCCGGTTCAGTGAGTTGGCCTCAAAATTACCTTTGGATAGAGATACAGAAATGGTTGCGGTGTTATTTTCCATGAAAATATCACCAAACTGATTTTCAATACTAATATCAACATCATCCGGGATGTTAATATAATAGTTGATCTGGACCCTGGAATCATAATCAATTATTTTACTGGTTATTCCTTTAAAACTCTCGAGGAGTACTGTTATATCCTTTCCGAATTCTGTCTCTGCACTTATCAGAGGACCTGAACCAGAAATATTGATTTCTATTCCGTCGAGCATTTTTTGAAGCCTGGAAGGATTAGGTGCAAATGCTTCAATTTCGGCCATAATTTTGACTGTATCTTTTCTCCATGATGAAATATGGATATCTCCGTATTTGTTATTGATTTCCATCCTGGCCTCCTTTACCAGGGAAATGGATTTTGTAAAGCTCCTCTTTTCAGAGACCGTTTGCGCTGAAAGCGTATATGCCAGTAATAATAAAAAACCGGTAATTAAGATGTTTTTTGATCTCATAATGATTGTTATAGCCAGGTTAAACTTCAGAATAAAGACGAAGATAAAACCAGAATGTTACACCCCACTTATAAACTATTTTATTTTTCTTAGGAAAGGCCGGATTATAAAGGCTATAGCCAATGAGAGGAGGCTTATAAAGCACGCTATATACAACAGATAATCCCCAAACCTTACGTAAGGAGTTATGCGGTCTTCATAATTGAATGTACCTTTAATGACAGCAGGAACCCACCATCCGGTTTTCCGGATGATTTTTCCCCTTATATCTATAAAACAGGAGATACCTGTATTAGCTGATCGGATTACCGGTCTTCGGGTCTCGATCGCCCTTAATGAAGCATATGAAAGATGATGTTTATAACCATTGGTGTTTTTCCACCAGCCATCGTTTGTAATTATGAAAATTGCTCCGGCACCATCCCTGATATGGTTAGTTATATATTCCCCGAAAACTGATTCATAACAAATGACAGGAGTTATTTTATGTGATCTGTCTGCATTTTTAAAACAAGTTCCGGCATCCTGTGTGGAATAACCACGGTTTAAACCGCCAAGCTCAGGCAGTAACCGGCTTATCAGACCGAAAAATCCTCCGGAGGGAATGAACTCGAATCCGGGAACCAGTTTTGATTTATGATAAATATCAACTACAGTTCCTGTATCAATTTTTAGAGCTGAATTGTAATATTTTCTGTCATCTGATGATGATCCACCTCTTTTACTCCCCGAAGCTGAATTGAAACTTACCATTCCTGTTACAACACTTACTGATGGATGTTCAGTAACAAACTCCCTGATCATCCTGACATATTTGTTACCGTATAGCATGTTTTCATTGGCCGGATCATCAATTGTTGTTTCAGGGGTCACAATCCAGGCTGTATTCTCAGAAACTAAAGGTTCAGCCATGCTGATTATTTTTTCGAGTTGCTTCTCAAAAGGGAGCGTAAACTTTTCTTCATAAGGGTCGAAATTTGGCTGTACAATTACAACCTCTTCTTCATACCCTGTGCTTGGATTAATAGTACTATACCTTATCAGAGACTGGATAGTGGGGACAAAAATTATTATCAGCCATACTGACAAATGAACAAAAAGTCTTTTCCTGTTTTTTACCGGCATACTATTCAGAAGCCGGAATAAGAACAAATTAGACAGTAGTATCCAAAAAGTTCCACCGGCTGTTCCAGTGACTTCATACCATTGAATTAACTGAATATTTTTAGATAGCCCATTCCCCAGGTTGATCCATGGGGAGAGGACAGGAATTTTAAGGCATATGTATTCCAGGGTGAGCCAGAAAGCTATGAGCGACATATAGCCCTGGATGTCTCCTTCCCTTAACCTTACAATGTGTGCAAGCCACATTGTAAATGCCATTAGCAAGGCTGCTGTTATAATTATGCATATGGCTGCTACCATGCTTACCACTCTTATCCATCCCAGAGTAAGAATTGAAAAGATAATAAAACCAGGAAGGAGGTAAATAAAGTAGGCATTTGGAGAATATCTCCTTTTGTTCTCGAAAAGGTGGTTTTCAATAATAAAAAAAGGAACGAACGAGCATAACAGGATAAATCCCGGGCACCAATCAGCCCACGCTAGTCCGGATAAAACTCCCCCGCAAACAGAAAGAGCTGAAAGTGAGTACTTATTCATTTATGCTTCTTAGATATCTTTTAAGAGCAGGCCGGTTAATAATGTAGACTCCGGCCAGGATGACTGCGATTGAAAAGAACATTGAAGGCGTCAGAATTTCGTTGTCAGCCAATCCCCACATTGTCGATATTATCGGGATAAAATAGGTCACCATTGATCCGAATACCGGCGATGTGTCACGTATCAGAAGGTAGAAAAGTGCAAGGGCAACAGCACTGCCCATTACTGCCAGCAGTACAATGCAACCCAAATTTTCAAGCCAGGGTCCTGTTGATCTTACCTGGGAAAAATCAGAGAACAAAAGGTAAGTGATAGCCACCGGACTTATTACCATAAATGCAAGGGCAGTTATTTGTAAACCATTTATTCCCGCTACTTTGCT
Source organism: uncultured Bacteroidales bacterium (assembly GCA_963701745.1). Lineage (GTDB taxonomy): Bacteria > Bacteroidota > Bacteroidia > Bacteroidales > VadinHA17 > LD21. The sequence continues at coordinate 824,744 of CAVPBE010000001.1, forward strand.
TACTTCATTTGAACTTATCCCATAAAGAATCGTGGCCAGAATTACAAGCAGGCCAAAATAGTTGAACGAAAAGGATCCGGAATAAAGGAGTCCGATTGCTCCTACCAAACCAAGGAAAACGCCTATTATCTGTGATTTTATTGGTTTATGGTTATAGAAGAAAATACCGATCACCAGAGTAAAAACAGGACTAAGCGAATTCAGCATCCCTGCAAGGGTACTACTTATTTTTGTCTGAGCCAGAGGAAACAGGAAAGCAGGTATGCCGCTTCCAAAAAATCCAATAATAAGGATTGATACAATATTCTTTCTGTTTAGTTTATTGATATTATGTATTGCAACTGGTAGAAGGCACAGAAATGTTATCAGGATTCTTAACGAGCCAATCTGCAGTGAGGAGAAGGATTCAAGCCCTTTCTTCATTAAGATATAGCTGGTCCCCCAGATGAGGGACAGTACAGCTATAACCAGCCAGTGCCATATTTTTCTTTCCTCTGCCATATTTGACCTGGCCACAAAAATAATTCACTCTTTTGGACCTGACAGTTAAATTGAGAATGATTTTATTGCTTTTTGAGAAATAATGTTATAATTTTACATGTTGTAAAACCTGAAGTAACTAAAAAGCTGAATAGTTACCTGAACTGAATTAAGAAATATATTAAAGATATTTAGAGTTTAATACTTTAGAAAGAAGCTTTTACTGTCCAAAAGCAATTTTTCCATTCTTTTCATGGCTGCCCCGTACGCTGATCAGCGGAACGGGGCTTTTTACATTGTTATCTTTTTATTATATAAAAGGTTGCAACAAGTAGTAAAATAGGAATACTAGTTTACCCTTACACTAAAGGCCCATCCGTGAAAGAATATGCTATAAAATTCAAAGAGGGGCTATTGCAAGCAATTAGCCCCTCCTTCAGTCCTTTCGAACTGCTTATTGTATCAATTCGTCAAAATTTGAAATGTATGTTAAGTGTTCTGTAATATTTTTATACAAAAAACAATATCGAAAGGACAGTTACTATTAGTTGGATTACCGTTGTAACAAACTCCATTACAGCAATCCAACTCTTCACATGTTCTTTCATCATACAAAGAGTATTAAATTAATACTACAGTTCGATTTGAACTGACCGGGTGTTACCCAGCATCTTAAATATCAAAGAACTTCTTTTGTCGGTTACTAATAAAAATCTTTGCAAAGTTACTCATTTTTAGAAATTTGGCTATTTTACCTATTCTATATTTGTTGTCCCTTATTTGTACCCAATCGAAACTGGCATAAGTAGCTGAGAATTAGGCTTTAATCCTTCGATAAGTGATAATTGTCTTTTAAATTTATCCTAAAGATTAATGCTATGAAAATACATTTAAGGAAAAGAAAGTTATCAGGTAAAAGCCATTCAAAGGCCGGTTATTCCTTGTATTTAGATATTTATAATAGAAGAGGAAACAGAAAAAGGGAATTCCTGGGAATATACTTTGAACCGAACGACACTAAGACTGCAAGAGACGAGAAACAGAAATTAGCTGAAAGTATAAGGGCAAAACGGCTTAATAGAACTGATTAACGAAGAGCAAGGATTTCCAACAAGATTGAATCCACAAATGAGTTTTGTGGAATACTATAATACTCTTTTGGTTAATAAGATTCCTTCAACCAAGGTTACATGGGTACATGCATTGCAGTATGTTATAAAGTATTCAAAAGCCGAAATTTGCTTTGCAGAAATAAATAAGCCTTGGCTCGATGGATTTGTTTCCTATTTGCTTAAGCATGTTTCACCTCTTTCAGCATCTACCTATATTGCCAAGATCAAATGTGCACTACATGAGGCCGAAAGGGACGGAATTATTCCTCATAACCCCTCACTTAGGAATAACCCAATCAAAATCCCAGAATCAGTCAAAGGATTATTTAACCATTGAGGAAATTCAACGCATTTCTGATACTCCGATAAGATTTAAATATCAGAATATTAAGAATGCTTTTCTCTTCTCATGTTATACAGGACTTAGGTTCGGGGACATTTTAAGTCTAAAATGGAGTCAGATAAAAGAAATCGAATACAACGGAACTGGTAAAACGCTTGCCATTCATAAAATGCAATCCAAAACCGGGGTTGTTAATCATATCCCTTTGAATGAATCAGCAGTAAGACTAATGGGGTTCAGACCGTTAAAAGATGCACTAGTCTTTCAAGATAGATTTTGCTAAGATGCATATAAGAGTAATACTTAATAATGCACTAGAAGCAGCTCAAATTGACAAAAAAATCACCTTCCATAGTGCTCGCAGAACATATGCAACAATGCTTTTAGCAAATGGTGCAAACATAATGACTGTGAAAGAACTACTGGGTCATAAAGATATCAATTCAACGCTTGTTTATGCAAAGGTTATGGACAGTTCAAAATTAACTGCAGTAAATAACCTACCTCAAATTTCAAACATTTGACCATGAAAAAGATTAATTCAGAATATTCAAAGGATGCAGAACTCAGGGATTGCGTTAACTCAGCATATACTGATCTTCAAGCTCTTTTAAAGGATACTTTTATCCATATCAGCAGATTACCTAATCAATTGACCTTTGATGAATTATTCTCTCTATTTGGATGTTATGATTGGCAAGATATTTTCAATACTCTTGAAGAACTGGAAAACTGTACAGATTTCACTAAAATAGAATCGGTCTACTCAACTCTTATAGAATCTCTAAAATCTGATAATAATTTTAAGCCGTTAACTAACCACAGGGAAAACACTTTTTATAAAGTCTGGAAAGGCTTAATGACAGATCAGGATTTTTAATTCCTTCCTTAATAATTCACCCTTTAAACTTTTGTTAGTAAATTGGGAATTATTCCCCCAATCTTAGGCTAATGAAAGTTACAGATATTAAAAAGGAACTTGAACTGTTAAATGAAATGGCAATAACAAAGGTTGATTTTCATTTTCATAACAATGTCTTAGAAGATATTCTTGAGTGTGGTCAGGTTGAGTATCTAATTGACAACGTTTCATGGTTATTATATTGGGTTGATGTATCTGAAAAGCTTAATTACCTAATGAATAATCTAATAGATGGATATCTGGATGGTAAGAAAAGTTACAATGGCTATTTAATAGAATGCACTAGGATTAAATCAATCATTGACAAGAAATTAATTGACAATCCTGCATATAATGAGGTTGAGGTAAAGGAATTACTGGGATTTGAAATAAATAGAGATCGACATGATAATCATTTAAATGTCTTAGGACCAAATGAAAACCGATTAATTATAATAGATAAATTGCATAAGCTCCTAATTAATAGTGGATTAATTGATATTGAATTGAGCGATTTCCTTTTACATTTTAAAATGCATTCTCAGCCACTTGCAAAGATCAAATGGTTGGGAACTGAAATTCAGATAGTTGGAATGTTTACTAAGCTAATTGAAAAGGCAATATTCCCAAATTCTTATCATTATAATTACCATAAATTGATAACAATTCATTTCATAAATAAATATGCTAAAGAGTTTAAAGTGAAACAACTAGCTGTTTCTAAAACGAAAATTACTCAAGTATTCTTGGACGAAAAGATAGTGAATATCGTAAACGCATTACCGATTAACAGAAATTAATTAGAATATCATTAATCCCCCTTAACTAATCATCTCCTTAATGTGACATTACTTTGTTCATGTAAACTCAAATACATGAACAATGATTATCGATTATTATAAATTCAAAAAAGACCTAGAAGTAAGTTCAAGGTACAATTTAACCTTCGTTGCTTCTCATTCTCATAGAATCCCCCCAGAAAGAATCAAGTTTGTTCCTAATAAAGATATAGATTCGATCAAGGAAAGGTATCGACTGGGCTTTGGTAAGGAATCTACGGCATGTGTAATATTCCCAACAAAGAATAAAGGAATTGGCTTTTTCGAATCTGGTACAGATTTAATCCTGGTCAATTGGTTTCCACAAATATCCCGGATACACATTATTGTCATTCAGGATAAAAAGATTTACGCCGAAGTGCTTTACCAAATGTTCATTAATGGCCTCATTTATTTTAACCCTAAACCTAAACCCACTAAATCAGACACTAAAGTGCAATAATATAATAAGTAGTAATAATTATCAGAAATAGATAAAATCAGAAAAATGATAGATACAATCAAAGGGTACTTGAACATTTACCAAGTCCCAATCTCAATCCATAACCTAAACAGTATCCTTGAAAATCCAAAAGAATCGAAAAGTAAAGATTCCGATTTTGGGTACTTAAATGGAACAATCAAAAACTTTAAGATAAGTATCCACTACAACATTAATAATGATAAGATTAGCCGGGTATCCTTTGAGGGCAGTATCCCCAAATTCCTATACAGGAATAATATTGCTCAATGTAGTGCAGATGATATTGGATTGGTCATGGATGCCTTATCCGATTCCCTATCAATAGATTTAAGTTCTGCAAAGATAACAAGGCTTGATATTGGCTTCAATTTCCTAGTCAGCAATCCAGTCTCATTTTATATCAATTCAATTAATAGTTACCCCAGGTTAAAGAAAATCTTGCACGAGAATGAAACAGTTACCTTTTCCAGTAAATCCAAGGCTAGGACAGTTTTATTCTATGATAAGAAAAAAGAGATGAGGGATACTGGGAATAAGAAAGCTTTAGCCTCTCTTTCAGACTTTATTAATGATATTAATATTTTAAGGTTTGAAGTCAGATTCCAAAAGCATTTTGATCCACAGTTAAAGCTTGAGAGAGTTACGTTTCTTGATTTGTGTTCTAAAGATACTCATCGAACCCTAGTAAATATTCTTTTGGATACTTTTAATAAGGTCGAGTTTGGTACTGTTGAAATTCCTTCTAAAATTCTTGTTTCAGGTCGGGGGGGACTGAAATCCTTTCTGGCCTTGATAGGCCTCAAAGAATACGGTCACGATAAGTTATTGAGCCTAATCAAAAATCAAGAATTTGACGTTAAGAACCCAGCAGTTAAAAGGAGCATTTTAAAGAAGCACTTAAGAGAGCTAGTAAGTGCAAATGATGAAATGCTATGCTTGACAGTTAAAAATGAACTAGAAAGCAAATTAGGTGCATTATACATTAATTTATTATGATACTAATATGATGTTAAAAATCTTGAGATATTATAATTGGATCAGACCCCCTAATCATTGTTGTAATTTTCGAAAATAGTTACAATTTAACTTTAATTATTTAACATTTAACTTGATACATTATGAAAAATAAATTTGGTATTATGCTTGTAAATAAAGATAATACAGTTGATCACCTGTTCAAAGCAATCCGGCAACTCAGGTATCATTTTAAACTTGATTTCTATATCAGGGATTTCTATGATGAGGAGTTTTGGGGGTATGAAGTTCTGCTATCATTAGGAAAAGATCGAGTATTCCCTGAATTATTCTTATATAAGGATAAAATAAGCCAAAAGGGTATGATTTCACGGGATAATGGAATGGGACTTCCTTTAATTACTGTGGATAAACCTGAGATTTTGATTCAATTAAAAGGAGACAAGGGGACCGATAACCAAAAGTAACCTTGAAATACCTTAGTTAATAAAAGTCGCGACTTTTATAAATTTATTTATTAAAATAAATGTGTCCCCCATTAAATTTTTTCAATTTTTATTATTAATGTGCACCGAACTCCTTTTTTACTGGGATAACCACTCGCATGTATTAAGGGAACTTCGATCACTTTGCCTTGTTCAGATCTTCAACAGATTTAACAAGAGATGAAGCAGAAATATTAAGTGCTTTAGATAGATCAAATAGAGTAGTGATAGTAGGCTGTCTTAGTCCCCTTTCTAAAAGGGAAATATAAGTCCTATCATACCCGGCAAGTTCAGCAAGCTTTTCCTGTGATAGGTTGGCTTCCTTTCTCAGTTTTTGAAGCACCATTCCAAATTTCCTGCTCAACATTTCTCGGACATTAGTCTACAATAAAGGAAATCAGTAGAAAAATCCCAGTCTACAGACTATAGTCCGAATAAAATGCATAAATTGGAATTACAAATATTAAAAAAATGACATGAAAGAAAATTTGAGATATGTGGTAATTATCCTTGTTTTGTTAATTACCTGTTTTAATATTAATATTTCAGGTCAAGAAATAACTTATCGGATTAGATCTGAAAGGTCAATGATTTGGGATATAGAGAATAACAAGCAAATCAGTATAACTGATCCTGTAAAGAGCGAAATTCTTATAGTAAATGACATTGGTAAAGACTCAATGTTTTTAGTTAGTAGTAAGAGTAGAATAGGTTTACACATATTGCCAGAATCTTTATCAAAGGATCCGGAAGGAAATCAAGTATCATTTATTGTTGATTTAAAAAAGGGGAATTATGCCCAGATCATAATTAAGCTCAATTTTAAAGATTGGATTGAAAATATTAACCTGGATTCTTTAAATAAGGCTACTATTTATATGAGTTCCTGCGATATTGAAGGCAACCCCAATCCCGGCAAATCTGGGTTATTGATAAGACTTTTTACGATAGAGGACATCATTTTACCAAAATAGTATTTCTAATCCCTTTGTTAAATAAATTCTTCTTGATTGGTTGGTAAGGTCATTAAATAGGTCGTTTGTGACGCTAGTACTTCAAATATAAGAATATCTATATTGAATGCTTAATAATGCACTAGCGACCGTTATTTCAGCTAAATACGTCATTTTTACGTGCTTCTAATAGTATTTCTAATTTTAATAAGTATTCGTTCGCCATTTTTTATACTTAACTTTAGGGATAAAAGTTGAACAGAGATGACTAATTCTTTAACATTTGATAAATGTCCATTATCAGGATTTAAGTTAAAACCAAATGAGATTAAATCTACTTCTGGATCAATCGTCGAATATGAAACTGGATATGTTGGGAAAGTAAGAATAACCGAAGAGGCTTATCAAGAAATAAATCAAATTGGTAATATCAGATACTTAATTGCTGGTATATGTAAGAATAAAACTCTTGAAAATCAGGATCCTGTTTTAATTGATAAGGATTTTATTAAGAAGGATTATTTGAAAGTAAAACCACCTCTCGAATTTGCAGAAAAATGTAATTCATTTTTAAAAAATCTTTATCATATGGGTGGCAAAGAGAACTATAAATTTCGTATGACTTCATTTGAGGATTTTGCACTTGCTTATTCATAGCTAGAGGAATTTACAAGAATTATAGATCAGTTAGAAAGTGATTATTTCATTACAATTGACAATAAAACAGGGACTTTAGAAAGATATGAATTTTATTTTGGACTAAAATTGACAAATTATGGTAGAGAAGAAGTCGAGAAAGACTTACTGAAGATACCAATGTTCGGTCTTATTAATCAAAATATTACAACGGGAAATACAGAAATTGATGACCAAATAAATCATGCAAGAGAATTATTCTTCTCAGAAAATCCAACACTTGAAAAAATGCGTTCTGCCTGTGAAACATTAAGTTATGTTCTCGAACCAATAAAAGATGATTTAGATAACTATTTTCCTCAGAAAGATGTCAAGACATTTTTCCAATTGGTGAATTCTTTTGATATAAGACATAATAAAGATTCCACAATCAAACTGGAATATGAAGAGCAATTAGAATGGATATTTTATACTCTATTAAATACTATAAATGCTTACACTAAACTTAAATTAAGAACGGCCTAGCCTAATCAAAATATGGCACGAATTAAAAAACTCGTTACCTTTTTTCAGGTTTATGAAGGTCCTTTAATCCCTCAACAGTCTGTTGTAGGTACTACTTTTTAGCACAAGACAGAACTGGCAGCGGTTCTCTTAATCCGAATCCCTAAGCTTGTAAAAAAGGTCCCTATGCTATTATAGCTTTAGAAATAATAAATTCATTTTTCGAGGTGTCAAAATACAAGGTGAATTATCTTCAGAATTAGCTATCTTTACTATTCTAATAAAGATCAATGGATTAAGTGCCTAAACCATTTATTAAGGTATAGGTTAGTGGCAACATTTAAAATAATTGGTCATGAGTCTGAATAGAGTCTATATTAGGGATGGAAGATTCCCATTACCTGAGAAAGAATCCATTTCTATTACAATGAGCTCTGTTAAAAGTAAGAATACTAAACCGGAAATCATTGTAAGAAAAGCTTTATGGAATTATGGGATAAAGGGTTATAGATTACATTGGAAGAAAGCACCTGGCAGACCTGATATAGCTTTCCCTGGGAAGAAAATTGCTTTATTTGTTAATGGTTGCTTCTGGCATAGGTGTCCATATTGCAGCCCCTTAGTTCCAAAATCTCATTCAAAATTTTGGATTGATAAATTTGAACGAAATATTAAAAGGGATCAAGAAAAAATCGATCTACTAAAAGAAAAAGGTTGGAAATCCTTAACAATTTGGGAATGCCAATTGAGTGATAATATTCTAAATTATGTTGAAAAAATTAAATCTCTGTTAGTTTAATTGTATCCTAGGATTAATTACTTTGTAGAATGGGAAAGCTATCTGTATTAGATCTTTTTTGTGGGGCAGGAGGATTCTCAGAAGGCTTTAGACAACAGGGTTTTGAGGTTATACTTGGTATTGATAATTGGCAGCCAGCAATTGAAACATTTAATCATAATTTTGGATTAAAAAGTTCAATTAAGAATATTCTAGATTTTGAGAATTCTTCTGAGGAAATTGAAGACTTACCCGATACAGATGTGATTGTTGGTAGCCCCCCTTGCGTATCATTCTCTCATTCAAATAATTCAGGTAAAGCAAATAAGGATCCAGGAATTCTTTTAACCAAAATATTTTTACGCATTATAGCAATTAAAAAATTTAAAAAGAATTCCTTACTTAAGGCATGGTACATGGAAAATGTAACCAATTCAGGGAATTACCTCAGGGACTATTATACCTTTAAAGATTTGGATCTAGGAAAGTGGGCAAAAAGGAACCGCATAAGCCCGAAAAAAAAGGCTATAATTTTAAAGAACAATCAACATATTATTTGCTCTGCCGATTATGGGTCTCCACAAAAGAGGAAAAGGATTATTTCAGGTGAGATTATTAAGAAGGGTGTACTAATAGTCCCCATTACTACTCACAAGGATCCTTCAACTTTAGTAGGGAAAGAGGATTATAGAACTTTGAAATATATAAAGAGTATACTCCCAGCCCCAACAGAAACTAAGAATATTAGAATCATTAGAGATCCAATATATAGAAATATTGAAATCCATTCTTTTGAATTGACTGATCATTTCTATGATACAGGGTTATATGAAAGTGAATGGAAACAGTCTAAACATCTAAAAACCAATCACCCATATATGGGGAAGATGTCATTCCCGGAAAATGAAGAAAATCCAAGCCGAACAATCACTGCAACAAAGATTGGTACCTCAAGAGAAGCAATTATATATCCATCTGAGTATAAACGAAGAGGAAATGGGGAGTATAGAACTCCGACAGTCCGGGAAGCTGCATGTTTAATGGGATTTCCAATTACTTTCCAATTCAACGGAAGTGAGGGTATAAAATGGAGGTTAGTAGGCAATGCTGTATGTCCCACTGTAAGTCAAGCTTTTGCAAAACAGTTAAGAATTGAACTTGGGTTAGAACCATTTAACACTCCATTAGTTCAACAAACTACTTTAGTAGAAGGAATACAAAATCTGAACACATTTAGTATTAAAAAATTTAATAATCCACCCAAAAGGATAGATAAATCTCGTTTTAGAAGACACCCATTTAAAGATGGTAACATAACTGTAACGCTTTCAAATTATGATATTGTAAAAAATAAAAAAGTTGCGAGAAAATGGATTACTTCTGTTCAATATGGAAATGGAGAGGGATTCCCAAATTTCAATTTTCCTAACCAGACACATTCTAAAATTGAACCTATTATAAAGAATCTAAGAAATGGAGAAAAATTCATTGACATAATAAACAACGGCTTTTATGAGAAAATTGCTCATGGCAAAGAATTACAAGAAATGTTTGAAAATCAAAAGTCAAAAAACAACCTTCTAGAACCAACACGACTAGTTGAAGAAGTTGCAGAAATTATTGATAACTTAGACATTGAAGATGAGGTTTTTGTTCAAAATGAGATTAAGATTTTTAAGAAAAAAAATGTTGTTCCAGTTAAACAATTATTCGCACTTTATGCGATAAATCTAATTTCTACAAAAGCTAATAAAAAAGGAAAACTATGAATAAGGAAACTCGCATAAAGAAGATTCAAGAAATTGTTATAAGGGATGAAAAAAATCCTTTTGGTAAAATGGAAATTCCTTGGAATGACAAACTGGAGCCCAAGAATGTCTATTTAATACCCTTAGAATATCTGGTTTACAATAAATACAATGGAAGAATTTTAAGCAGGACTCAATCCCTTGAAAGGCAAAATTACAATATAGATGTTGAGACAGAAGAAGGTAAAAAAAGGATAGAGGAATTATTATGGAATTCTAATGAATCAAGAAACAAAATCACACAAATTAGTATTAATGATTATGGTCAACAAAAGGTAGGTATTATAACCAAGGATGGAATTATTATTGATGGTAATAGGAGAGTTATGCTCCTTAATAAGGGGAAGAAATTCAATTATTTTAAAACTGTAGTTTTAGATGTCACTTTAGAAGAAAATCCACTTGAAATTGAAAAGTTGGAAACAACTTACCAAATGGGGGAGGATGAGAAAGTGGGTTATAATGCAACTGAAAAATATATCAAATCAAAATTGTTATATAAAAAGCTTACACAAAAAACATATTCATCAAATTCAGAGAAGCACTCACCAGATCTAGATACGATTGATAAAATCGCAAATTGGATGGGTGTTGATCGTAATGAGGTATTAAAGTATCTTGATACTATGGAAGTTATGGATGAATATTTAGAGTTTCTTGAATATGATGGCATTTATACACAGCTTGATAAACGCGAAGATCAATTTTTGAATTTAACAAAATGGCTAAAAACATATTATGGAGAGTCCAGTAAAAAAGGTTATGATGGCTATGGCAATGATGATGTAGACGATTTAAAAGCTATTGCATTTGATTATATAAGAGCTAAATATGAAGGAAAAGAGTTTAGGATATTAGCTGAAGGCCAGAGATCAAATCATTTTTTTGGTGATAAAGTAATATGGAAGAGTTTTTTCAATTATCATACTGAGAGAATTAAGAACATAAAAGAAAGTGAAATTGACTATAATTCCTCTAATCTAAACAAGCATTTGGATGATAGAGATTCAAAGTTCTTTGAGAGCACAAAATTAAATGGGAAAGAAAGCTTTTTGGTTGAGAACATTAAAATTCATGAGGAAAAACTTGGTTATAATCGTGCTTCAGATGAACCACAAAAATTAGTCGATAAAGCATTAGATGCTTTAAATGCAATAAGAACTAATCATAAATCATTTGCGAGAACTGAAGTTCAGAAACAAGTTGGAGAACTAGGGAATAAGGTTTTTAGTATGCTGCAGCAAAAATCTCCTTCTCTTTTATTATCCCATATAATTGAACAATTAGAATCTATAGAAGTATCAACCATCCCTGAAAGTGAAAAAGAAGATGTCCTTGTTAAAACTAAAAGAGTCCAACAATTAGGATATCAAATCTCTAAAAAATTGTAATGGAAAACTTAGTTATTGATTTAAACAATGATAGCTCTAATCCTTACTTTATTATAAGAGGAAGAATTTTCGATATTATTTCGAATAAGCGTCTATTACTTACACTTAAAAGATTGAATTATATTTTGAAAGACGATATCATAATAGTTCCATTTAGGAGTGAAAACCAAATTCAGATACTTCAAGAAATACAACAATTGTTCGTTAAAAATGATTTGTTATATCAGTTATCAGATGAAACTAAGATCGGTATAAGAAATTTTGATCGTGAAAATACCTTATTTGAAGAATTTGCTGAAAAGGCGAAATCCATAAGAAATGATGAATTTTATAAAAACCCAGATCTTATTGAAAACTACAAATCTTTTAAAACGATATTAAATGGTTCACTTGCAAGGAATTTATACCCTCTTCAGGAGCTTTCTTCATTTCACATGGCTTTTGCTCAAAACTCATGCAATTTTGCCGTTCCTGGTGCTGGAAAAACCTCAATAGTTTATGGAGCATATATATATCTAAAAAGTTTACCAGTCGAAGACCCTAAGCATATAGACAAATTATTAGTTATTGGTCCATTATCTTCATTTGCTCCATGGGAGAAGGAATATAGAGCTACATTCGGTAAAACAACAACTTTCCAAAGATTATCTGGAGACTTCACTATTACGAAAGATAAAAAGCTTGAACATTTATATTCTGGCAATCCAGCAGAAATTACTCTGATTTTTCACGGTGGGGTTGATACTCTTCAAAATGATATAATAGAGTTCCTTAAGAAGTTCAAAACCATGGTAGTGGTAGATGAAGCACACAGAATAAAAAATCCCGAAGGGGTATGGGGAAAGAGTGTCATAGAAATTTCAAAAGAAGCAAGCTCAAGAATTATTTTAACAGGAACCCCTGTCCCTAATGGTTACCAAGATATTTATAATTTATACAAATTTATATACCCTTTTAAATTTAAGGATATCATAAAAGTACACTATCAAAATTTGGAAGACATGACTAATAACTGTTTACCAGATAGTGACAGAGTTCAAATTTTAAAAGAAAACCTTTCACCTTTTTTTATTCGAATAAAGAAAGAAGACTTGAAACTTCCTCCTGTTGAAGAGAAAATTGTGCATGTTAATATGGCATCGCATCAACGTGAAATTTATGATTTTATCGAAACATCTTATATTGAGTCATTTAAACAAAATGGTTCAGCTACCGTCAAGGATATTCTTAACAGAGCAAAATTGATAAGGTTGCGACAAGCTTCAACTAACCCCTCTTTGCTATCAAAAACATTAAAGGACTCGTTGGCAAATAATGAGTATAGTGGTGAATTTGATCCAAACTCAAGATTTACAACATATAATGATGAGTATATTAATGATTCTGAATTTTTTCATAAAATATGTAATTATACCAAATTTGAGATACCCCAAAAGTTTTTGGAAATTCAGGACATTCTAAATAAAGAAATATTTAATAATGGTGGGAAGGCGATTATTTGGTCAATCTTTATTCAAAATGCAAAAGAACTTCAAGAATATCTTGGTAAGAACACCATTAGATCTCGACTTTTAATTGGAGAGGTTGAACAGGCTGAAAGAGAAATAATTATTGAGAAGTTCAATGATCCTCAAAACCATGAATTTAATGTTGTAATTGCTAACCCTTTTGCTGTTGCCGAATCAATATCTCTACATACTGGATGTCATAATGCAATTTATTTGGAGAGGGATTATAATTGCTCAAATTTTCTTCAATCAAAAGACCGAATTCATAGGGTAGGCCTAGCTAAAGATCAGGTAACTAAATACTACTATATTATTTCAAAAAACTCAATTGATGAAGTTATCTATGACCGTTTAAAAATTAAAGTTGAACGGATGGAAATGATTATAAATGATGACATTCCATTGTTTAAACGAATCAATGATGATGATGAAACAGACATTATAAACGATTTAATTGCCAACTATGCTAACAGATCTTAGGTCATACGATAACCTAGGAACTCCTCAATACTTTTTTGAATTATTCAATTCAATTAAGGATAATGATGGTGTTAGTTGGACCAAACGGGATGTAGAGCAGTTATTCTATAACAAAATTATTAATGGCAGATCAGTCTTTGATGGGTGTCTCATTTTGGCTCATAAGATTGAAATAATTACTATTGGAGATGATGAGACAATTACACTAAATAGGGCTTTTAAAGATTTTCTATTTAGTGAGAGACAAATGTGTGATAGATTTATTGAATTTCTTTTTTTAGCCCTTAAAGATGATATAAGTTTTCAGGATATTTTTTCGTCTAAAAATATTTCTTATGATATAATTTATCATTCAATTCAAATCAATAATTCGGCTTTTAGCTTTAAACATTCAAATTTCAAGCAACTATTAATCGACTTTGATGTAATACAGATACACCCAAGTGAGGAAATTAAGAAGTTTATAATCAATTCACGTTATAAAAAATTATTTGATAAAACAATCCTTCCTGTTATAAAAAGGAAATTAATTGGTGTAGAAGATTTGCAAAGGTCAATTGAACAGCAGCAAATAAATGGAGAGGAGGCTGAACGGTTTGTATTAGATTTCGAAAGGAAGAGACTTGAATACAAGATCGGTATTGATTGGGTAGCTGAATATTCAATTGCTGAAGGGTATGATATATCCTCTTTTCAATCCACAAAATCACCAATTAATGATTGTTTTATTGAAGTAAAATCATATGAAGGAAATCCATATTTCTTTTGGTCAAGAAATGAAATTGATATTTCAAGAATCAAAGGAGAAAGTTATTTCCTATATTTAGTCGATAGAGGAATGATGCTTAATCGTGAGTACAAACCTTTAATAATCCAAAACCCATTTAAAAATGTATTAAGTAATGATGATTGGCTCAAACAAGTCGAAAAATATAAAATTTCACTCAATAGATGATTTACTATCATGATGATCGAAGGAGTCTGGTCATAGCATTTTAAATAGCAAACTATGAATAAGATGGGTAATTTTAAAAAAGATGATATTGTAAGGTTTATTCCTGAATATGAGGATGGGGCACATGAATTTGATTATATCTTAATCGAAGACCCCGACAGCGGCAGGGTAAAAGTGAAACCAATAAATAGTGGATTAGAATTTCCCCCAGTGCAGGTTGTAAACACAGATTGGTCGGTTTTGAAAGATAGAAGTTCCAATTAACTCATTGCTTGTTAATTCTAATACCAAAAAAGAAAGTCTTTACCTATATCATATTAAATAGATACCGCTATGACTACCAATAAGAAAACAATGAATCCATTTGAGGGTGAACTATTTCTTGCTTATGAAACACAGTACAACTATTTAGTGATAATTGATAAAGAACTAGTCACTAAATTGCAAAGTAAGATTCCAACCTCAGACCCTGAATATCAAGCGATAACTGAAAGAATTGTTGAACACAGAAAGAAGATACAAGCCTTTACGGATGACCGTAAAAAGATTATGTTCAAATACAGGAAGAAATAAATTGAGCTTATTGTGTTTTTTCGGATCAGTATATTTTCCCAATAGGGTAATGGGATACTTTCAGCCTAATTTGTCCCAGATTTGTCCTTTACTTGTCACTGATACCCGATTTCCCCCAATCCTATTTCCCTTACCGATTAAGGCACCTCATTCAATTTGATTGAGATTCCATAGTTTTCTCTCCCCTCAAAACCTAATTCGTGCTTTTTACTGTCCAAAAGCAATTTTTCCATTCTTTTCATGGCTGCCCCGTACGCTGATCAGCGGAACGGGGCTTTTTGCATTTAAGTTGCCAGGGAATTAAAGGACTTAGACGCCATATTCTCAAGTTTATTGAAGGATGTTGTTAATCCGCGGATAACAGCGGAACTTAAACCCTGGTGCTCCATCTCATTTAATCCGGAGATAGTTATCCCCTGGGGTGTGGTAACCTTGTCAATCTCACTTTCAGGGTGGTTGGTGGTTTCCAATATAAGCCTTGCAGCTCCTTTCACTGTCTGGGCAGTAATAAGCTGGGATATTTCCGAATTAAAACCTATTTCAATTCCACCTTGCGACATCGCACGCATAAACCTGAGTGCGAATGCAATACCGCAGGCTCCAACAACTGTAGCCGCGCCCATCAGCTCCTCCGGAATAACCAATGTTTTTCCCATTTTATCAAATAGTGAGGTTATTATCTCCTCCTGGCCCGGCTTCATATTATTAAATGATAAACACGTCATTGATTCGCAGATTTCAAGAGCCGTGTTGGGCATAATCCGGACATTAGGGACAGATCCGAATTTTAAATGAATATCTTTATGGGAGACTCCTGTTATTGTTGAAATCAGTAAATGCCTGGAGGTGATATTGTTTTTTACCTCTTCGGCCAGTGCTTCAAATTGCTGCGGCTTGACCGCCATGACAATTATTTCTGCATCAGCTACAGCTTTGATATTATCATCAGTTACATTGAAGCCATTTTTCTTCAGGAATGCAAGTCTTGATTCACGTTTTTCAGTAAGAACTATTTTATCAACTGTAAGCTGTTTTGATCTTATAAGTCCCATGGCAAGTGAGGTACCAATATTTCCACCGCCAAGTACGGCAATTTTGAATTTTCCCATCTCAAAAGTAATTAGACCGGAAAGATAATTAAAAGCAGGGATTTCTGATTTTGGAAACGCTCAGGAAAGCATTTATCCCATTCTTTTCAAGGGAGCCCCGTACGCCAATTACCGGAACGGGGCTTTTTGCATTGTTAAATTGTGTTAAATGCAGGATATCAGGCATTTTGATCTTTCAATTTAATTATCTTGCGCTTATAAAAACCTCAGAAACCTAATGAGAAAAATCGCAATTTATTTACTTTTCATAATGCTCCTTTTTGGGTGTAAGAAAACTGACAGGCAATTTATAAACCAGGCGGAGAAAATTCATGAAAAGATTCTTACGATAGATACCCACTGCGATACTCCGATGGATATGGCCAGGTCAGATTTTGACCTTGGCGAACGCCATTCTGATGGTTGTGTAGATTTCCCAAGGATGATTGAGGGCGGTCTTGATGCCGAATTCTTTGCTGTATTCACCAGTCAGGGACCAAGAACCGATACGGCTTTTGATAAAGTGTACAGGAATACCCTGGATGTGCTTCAGACTATTGATAAAAATGTTGAAAAGAACTCCGGAGTTGCAGAGATAGCTTATTCTCCCGATGACGCTTACAGATTAAAAAAGGCGGGCAAGATTTCTGCTTTTATCGGGATCGAAAATGGTTACCCTATCGGGAAAGATATTTCAAGGATCAGGGAATTTTACGATCGTGGGGCCAGATATATTACGCTGTGCCATACACGAAACAATGATATATGCGATTCTTCCACCGATCCCAAAGGACCAGAGCATAACGGGCTCTCAACATTTGGTGGCGAGGTTGTTAAGGAAATGAACCATATTGGCATGATGATCGACGTTTCACATATTTCAGACAAATCATTTTATGATGTTCTCAAGTTATCGGTGGCTCCAGTAATCGCTTCTCATTCCTCCTGCAGAGCTTTGTGTGAATCACCGAGAAATCTCACCGACGATATGCTTCTTGCACTAAAAAGGAATGGAGGAGTCATACAGATATGCATACTCAGTGATTACATTAAAACCCCGGATCCAAATCCTGAACTAAAGGAAAAACTTAAAGAGTTGTCAGTGAAATATGGTGAATTCGCCTCTCTTTCTGATGATAAAAAGAAGCTGGCCAGTACTGAGTACAGGGCGATCCAGAAAAAATATAAAAAGCTTGCAACAGTTAAGGATGTTGTTGACCATATTGATCATGTAGTTCAGGTGATCGGGGTGGAACATGTTGGTATCGGAACTGATTTTGATGGGGGAGGCGGGGTTGATGGCTGCAAAACCGTAGCTGAAATGAAAAATATAACAGTTGAACTGCTTCACAGGGGTTATACAAGAGTCGATTTGGCAAAGATCTGGGGTGGTAATGTTATGAGGGTATTAAAGGAATCCGACTCTAAAAAACTGAGTTTATGAACTTTTTACCCTGTTAAATTTAAGTGCTTTAAGAATCCATGCCGGCATAGGCTTGTACGAATTTCTTTTTTTAAGGTTTACATACCATCCAAGCTTTTTTGAAACAGGCATCTTATGAGACTCGACAAATTCTACAAGTATTCCGTCAGGGTCCTCAATATATGCAAAATGACCTGCAGCCTCACCCATGTCAAAGCTGTCACCCTGCCTTGAATGCTTGCTGTCGACCACAAAGGGAAATCCCTTACTGTTGCAGAATTCCTTAAGTTCATCCATTTCAAAAATATCATAGCACAGGTGAATAAATCCAGGATCACCCCAATAGCGGTTTTCATATATTTTTTTACCTGGCTTACCTGTGGCGCTTACAAGCTCTATTACACTCGTACCAAAGATTTTGCTGAAGTATCCGGAAAAGGGTTTAGAACTTTTAAGCAGCAACCTCCGGACTTCAGTATTTCCGCCAGGCAGAACAGCAAGATCAGGGAACGACCCTGTGGAGTCATATATAACTTCGTCATAACCAAGTATATCAGAGTAGATAACTTTTGACTTTTCTATATCCGAAACACCGATTATTGCCCCATATGATCCCCCGCATACTTTATTTTCGTTCAGGAACCAGTCATCTCCTTCTACCATCTGAAACAGATTCCCAAAAGGATCTTTAAGAAAGAATCCCTTTTTCCCTGAAGGATCATTTATGGGTTCGCCACAGAGATTACATTTATTTTGACTGAAGAAAGACCAGGCTGATTCAATATTCTTAACCTTCATTTTGCAGATAAGGATGCCAAGATCGCCTATCCTTATTTCTTCTTTAATCACCTTTGGTTCTCTTTCGCTATACTGCCATACCTCAAATCCACCCCCGCCCTGAAGGTTCAGTGCCAGCAAAGCATGTCTGCTATGAGGCATTCCTCCGGTATAAGGCAGCATAAGGTTAGCCTCAGTTTCATCCTCAAAAATCCGGCAATCCATGCCTAGCATCCTGTTATACCAGCTCCAGGCTTCGTGAAGATTCTGCACTCCGATTCCGATCTGTTGAATTCCTCCAATTTGGTATCCCTTCATTTCAATATTGTAAATTATTTTAATCTAAGCTGATTTTACTTTGTCTCCAATCCTGAAAAAGAGCCATGGCCAGACCCGTCTGATATACAGCATTATCAATTCACTTCTCCCGACGAGTATTTCCCTTTTGTTCCTAATAATTCCCTTAATAATTATTCTTGCTGCTTTCTCTGGAGGTAACCCTTTTGAAAGTACGCTATCCATTTTACCGAATTCTTTTCCTTCACTGTCCAGAGCATGCAGCGAAATATTGGTACTTACTCTGCCGGGTATGATGACAGATGTCCTGATATTATTGGCTTTGTTTTCGAGATACAGAGTTTCGAAGAAGCCATGAAGAGCCTGTTTTGATGCTGAATAGGCTGACCTTAAGGGAAATCCGAATCTTCCTGAGATGCTGCTGGTTGCAAGGATGTGTCCGGACTTTTTGCCAATCATATACGGCAGAACCGCTTTGGTGAGTGCAATAGTCCCGAAATAGTTTATCTCAAAGATCTTTCTGTCGACCCAAATGGGGGTTTCATCTATCTTTGACCTTTGGCTGATTCCGCCAATATTGAGGAGGTAATCGATTTTTCCGTTGGAATTAATCTGCAGTTCAACCAGCTTTTCAATTCCTGATGTGTCGGAGAGATCGAATGGAACACAAATTATCATTCCGGCCTTGCTGCCGCAAGCCTTTTTAACTCTTTCCAGCCCGGGAAGATCATTTGATGAGATAATTACTTTTGCACCTCGCACAGCAAATTCATAAACCATTGCCTCCCCTATACCAGATGATGCTCCTGTTATCCAGGCTACTTTTCCGGTGAATATATTGCTTCTATACATCTTTCATTTCTGATACGAGTTTGATCAATTCATCATAATTATTCCTGAGTTCGGAATAATCAGAATTCTTTTCCTTTATATATCCCCTTAATCTGAAGCCACCAATTATCCTTCTAAACAGGATATTATAGTTCCAGGCAAATATTCCTGCAACAGGTATTGTCAAAAATATTGCTATAGCCAGCCACCATGGTGAAAATATCAGCAGGGCACAGACAAGGTAAACCGGAAGGAAAATGAAGGCCAGGGCAAGGGAAATCCCGAACCTTATTGTACTGTGAAACTGCAGGTCCTTCGTCTTCCGTATCTGTAGTTCAGGTAATGTAAGAAAAGTCAGGGTGAAAATATTACCGAAGAGCCAGACTGGAAAAGTAAGAAGAAGTCCGGCCATCCCTGCTATCAGCCAGAACAGGGGGTGTTTTTTCTTTTCCAGCAGCCGGTAGGATATATTAAGGACTTTGGCTTTCACCTTAACCTTTAAGCTAAGTGCGCATATCCTGGTATATGTTTTTGGATCAGATATTTTCAGGCTGTTCAGACAGTTAATCAGGTTCCTGTCCTTGTATAGTTTAGGTGATCTGATATTATCGCTGTACCTTTCGTTTATGATGCTTCTCAGCTCGTCAATTGACTCGTAGTCATCCTCCGATTCAATGTGGACCATTACTTTTTTTATTTCAGTTGATAGCCTGTCCCTGAGTATGTTAAGGGCTTTCTCAGGGCTATCCTTATAGAGCTGGTAATACTCTGAAACTTCAATTGGTTTGCCATAAACAACAGTTAGTACCTGCCGTAGTCTGCTGTAATTTGAATATTCGACGCCGACAGGGATGATCTTTATTTTCAGCTGAAAGCCTGTAGCTTCATCGGCCTGGAAAGCAACCCGGCAGATTCCTTTCTTAAGCTGCCTTAGTCTTCTGAATCCCGCATGATCACCTTCAGGAAGTATTACCAACCCATTCCTGTTCCTTAATACATCTATTGTTTTAAGGAAGATTTCGTCATTTGCCGTCACGGAACGGAATCCGTCGCGGATCCTGTAAACTGGCAATATCTTTATGAAATACAAAAAAGAAGCAATTGCTTTTCTCTTGAAAATATCAGCTCTGGCCAGGAATACCGGCTGCCCCTTATGCGTAAATAGGACTGCAAGAGCATCCATCAGGGCATTCTGATGATTGGGTGCAAAAATTAAATGATCATCAGGGTTTATGTTCTCAGCGCCCATGATAATTATTTTCCTATAGAAAATATCATCATGCCAGAAGCCGACAGCCTTCTTAAAGAGCGCATAGCGCGCCGAATATTTTTCAATATTTTCCTTACCCATTCAATCAGGTTAACCGTAAGTTCCCGGCGGGAGATGCAGGAAACATCCAAAAAAGATCGATGCAAGTTAAAAAAAATGACTTGCAGAAATTAAAATCCTGAGCAAATTATTGATTTTATCTGGCAATAATACGTTTTTTTACCACCAACTAAGGATGGTCAATATCGCCAATGAACCTGTCGAGATTTCTTCTTTCCTTTTTTGTCGGTCTGCCTGTTCCTTTTTCCCTGTAACTGATGAACCCTGCGTGCCTGAGATCGAGCTTGACTTTTTCCTCTTCAGGGGTAATATCTTCGACATATTTACTTACCAGTTTTGCAGAGACACGGTTTTCGATGGGTTCGATTATGCGGTAGGTATAGATCACTGGTAGTTTTTTCACAGTGATTATCTCATCTTTTAAGACTGGCCTGGATGGTTTGACCTGAATATTGTTTATGATTATCCTTCCTCTTCTGCAAGCTTCCGATGCAATGCTCCTGGTTTTGTAGATTCTTACTGACCAGAGGAATTTATCAATCCTTACTTGTTTAGTCTCCTGCATGTCAGGATTATAGTTTATATTACTCCGGCTTTTTTCCCGGGTCTTGCTCCCCCTCTTTTACGACAGGCAATTTTGATGATTTGTTGAAAGCTGTCATTGTAAGCTCGGTACCTACTAATCCGAATGACCTGATCATTCTGGTTACAATCCTGATTCTTTCATCAATGAATTTTTTTTCTTCCATGCTCCATTTTCCCAGAACATAGTTAACCTGGGAGCCTTTCCTGAAGCCCTTTCCTATGCCTACTCTTATCCGGGCATATTCAGAAGTCGAGAGAATAGCATTTATGTGTGCAAGACCGTTATGACCGCCGTCGCTTCCTTTGGGTTTCATACGTATGCTCCCAAGGGGCAATGCAATATCATCAACTATCACCAGAAGATTTTCAACAGGGATCTTTTCTTTCTTAAGCCAGTAGTTTACGGCATTGCCGCTCAGGTTCATAAATGTTGATGGCTTAAGAAGCAAAAAGGTCCTCCCTTTATATTTTATTTCGCAGATTGACCCGTAGCGCCTGTCGGAAAAAGAAGCATCTGATTCATCGGCAAAAGCATCCAGTATGGTAAAACCTATATTGTGCCGGGTATCATTGTACTCTTCACCAATATTTCCCAGGCCAACTATCAGATATTTCATTGTGCCTGAATAATGAAGCAAATTCCTGATTATTTGTTTTTACCTTCTTTACCGGGTTTCCCCTCTTTACCTTCCTTCCCCTCAGCAGGAGCAGCAACAGGGGCAGCACCTTCTGCACCTTCGCCCTCAGGTTTAACAACACCTGCAACTCCCTCTTCCTCCTCTTTCTGTACAACACGTGAGGTGGCTACAGACAGAACCGTGGTAATCTTTGGATCAATAAGTTCAATTTTTTCATATGAGAGATCCCCAACCTTGACAGAATGGTGAATCTTGACATCAGTTATGTCGATCAAAAGGAATTCAGGTATGTCTTTCGAATAGCCTCTTACCTTAAGATGTCTTTTCTTGATCCTTAATTTGCCTCCGGCTTTTACTCCGACAGAATCTCCGATTACTTTTATCGGAAGACTTATTATGATTGGTTTGTCATCAAAAATCTCAATAAAGTCAGCATGTGTAATTTTGTCATTAACAGGATGGAACTGAATATCCTGAAGAACGACTTTATAGCTTTTACCGTCAAGGTCAAGATTTACAATATGAGCTTCGGGTGTATAAACGAGGTTTTTAAAACTATTTTCATGAACCTGAAAATGAATGTTTTGTTCTTTTCCATAAATCACGCAAGGTACATTGCCTTGTTTTCTGGTATCCTTAGAGCTTTTCTTTCCAAGCTCAGTTCTGAACGATCCTTTGATCTCAAGTGTCTTCATCTGGTATAAGTTATTGTGCTACTCAGAGTTATCCCTTAAATAACTCCCCATTACACGTTTGACATAAAAAACGGAGTGCAAATATATCACAAAGGAATCAGAATAAAAAATTTGTACTGATCGACTGATTGTGATTTACGGCCTGGATAGTAGTTGCAAAAATCTCAGCAATTGACAAAACCTTTATCTTTTCTGATTTGTTTACGAAGGGAACGGAATCAGTTACAACGAGTTCGGTTATAGGTGACTCTTCTATTCTTTGAATAGCGTTTCCTGAAAGGATTGGATGTGTTGCAAATGCCCTGATGCTTGCTGCCCCTTTCTCATGCATCTTCTGTGCTGCAAGGACTAGTGTCCCGGCAGTATCGACCATATCATCAATTATCACCACATTCCTGCCTTCCACGTCCCCAAGGACCGACATTTCCTCGATCACATTCGGCTTCTTTCGCAGCTTATAGCATAAAACCATTTCAGACTGAAGATGCCTTGAATATGCATTTGCCCTCTTTGAACCGCCCATATCGGGTGCAGATACAGTAAGATTGGTAAGTTTTAGCTTTTCAATGTACGGGGCGAAAATTGCTGACCCGTAAAGATGGTCAACAGGGACATTAAAGAAACCCTGTATCTGATCAGCATGCAAGTCCATCGTAATAATCCTGTCAACCCCTGCGGTGCCAAGAAGATCAGATGATAATTTTGCACCAATCGAAACTCTCGGTCTGTCTTTCCTGTCCTGCCTGGCAAACCCATAATAAGGTATAACTGCAATTACTTTGTATGCTGAGGCTCTTTTGGCGGCGTCAATCATCAGAAGGAGTTCGAACAGGTTATCAGCCGGAGGATTTGTTGATTGAACGATAAAAACCATATCACCTCTGACAGATTCATTAAAACAGGGCTGAAATTCACCGTCGCTGAATTCAGTAACTGTACTTTGTCCAAGCTCCACTCCCAGTTCCTCTGCAATTCTTTTCGCGAGATGTCTTGAAGCTCTGCAGGAAAAAATCTTCATTGGTGCATTACCGTACATTATCCTGTGATTTTACTGTTTTATAAAGAGAAATTAAGATTACAAAATTATAAATTCCAAAGGATATCAGACCGTGTTTGAAAAATTGTTAATAGTTTCTTCTATGAAACTCAGGATTTCTTCCCTGCCGATTATTTTCACAACTGATGCTGCAAAAGAAGGAGGGAGTGATTCCCATATTTTAAGCATCTCAAGGTCGTAATTACGGATCGATTTATTAAGGTCACCCGGGGAGAGTTTATCAGTTTTAGTAAATACCCTGGCAAATGGTACCTGATTGTTACCAAGGAATTCCATAAACATCAGATCGGATTTCTGTGGCTTATGTCTTGAATCCAGCAGAACAAACAGGCAAACCAGGTTTGCTCTTTTCAGGATGTATTCCTCAACGGCCTTTACCCATTTTTCCCTCATCCTGATTGGGACCTTTGCAAATCCATAGCCGGGAAGATCGACAAGGTACCAGCTCCCGTTAATAAGAAAGTGGTTGATCGTCCTTGTTTTTCCGGGATTGCCTGATATTTTGGCGAGATGTGAATTGCCAGTCAGAAGGTTTATAAGAGAAGATTTTCCGACGTTTGAACGACCAATAAATCCGAATTCAGGCAACACAGGTTCGGGACACAGGTTTATTGAAGGACTGCTCCGTACAAAAGATGCTGAATGGATTATCATGATGAATATCCTTATTTAAGATCTTTATAGGGGAGCTCTATTTTCTTGTACGACAGATACCTGTTTCCAAAATCTGTAAGAATGGCACCAATGACTCCAACGTATCCCGGCTGAGAAGTTCCTGACTTTTTAAGGTCAATAAAGATCTTTCCATTGATGTCTGGTATCAATTTGCATTTCGTTGTATCAAATACCCCATTTGTGAATTCACCTACGAAAAACTTGGCTTTCCGGGTAGAATCAGTAAGTCCCAGATTGATCCTGACTTTTCCGGTAGTGCTGTAATTATCTTTTATTGTAAACAGAATTGAGGGATAATCCGTGATTAGCTTACCATTCCTGTGTATATTCTTCAAGAAAAGGTGTTCTCAAACCTTTTATAAATTTCAGTTTTGCCCTTATATGACCATCCCGGTAATATTGTATCTGCGTTCCGTCAATTGTATCGTGCTTAAATGGAGTAGAACGGAAAACCTGTCCCTCCAGGTAATACTTTTTCACAGAGTCCTCACGTAGCCCCTTCTCGTACCATATTGTCTGGTTCAACTGTCCTCCCTGATAATATGTCCTCATTTCACCCTGCATGACACCGTTCTCAAAGGTAACTTCCTTTACAAGCAATTCATGGCTGTAGTATTTTGTGATCCCGGTATAACCTGTGTCAGGTGCTGAAAGAGTGTCTGCAACCTGATCCGATCCTTTTTTAGAGGATCCCCGTCCCGAACACCCTGAACCTAGAAGCAGTATGAGTAATACCACTATTGAATTGCTGATTTTTTCCATGACTAGGTTATCTGATTTTTAATTGATACTTTTTTTAACTTATGTATGTTTCAAGGAGCGTTGCCTCCTGCTCCGGCACAAGTACTACATTGCTTATCATGGCCGGTAAAAGCACCGTTTCTCCCTTTGAGACACTCTCTGAGCCTGAATCCCAGTGGATCACAAATCTGCCTTCAGTACAAATGTACACAACAAACGAGTCAATTAAATTATAGTCTCTGGCAAATTGTTCATTAAACTGAATAATGTTTGTATCAAAATATTTACAGCGAACAAGATTTTCGGATTTGTTTTTATGCAGTTCACTTATGATTTTTGATCTGCCGGCCTGATTAAAATCAATAGCATCCAACGCCAGATCAGTGTGAAGATCTCGCGATTTTCCATTTTTGTCCTTTCGTCCCCAGTCATATATTCTGTACGTAATGTCGGAAGTCTGCTGTATTTCGGCAAGTACAATGCCAGCTCCGATAGCATGGATCCTTCCGGCCGGAGTAAAAAATGTATCACCGGGATCAGCCCTTTCTGTATTCAGAAGGTCTTCTATTGTGTTGTTCTTAACAGCATTGATATATACATCACGTGAAACCGGTTTGGAAAAACCGGTATAGATCTTCGCGTTTTTTTCACTTTTAAGAATATGCCACATTTCTGTTTTCCCATAAGCCTGATGCCTTTCTTTTGCCAGTTCGTCATCCGGATGAACCTGTACCGAAAGATCATTCCTGGCCTCGATAAGCTTTATAAGCAATGGAAACTCATTACCGAATTTTTCAAATACCGAATCTCCGGTAATATCGCCCATATAGACTTCGATTATTTCTTCGATGTTATTGCCCGCAAGGAATCCGTTGCTTATCACCGACAGATTTTCAGATACTGCCGACAATTCCCAGCTTTCTCCTATATTTTTCAGATTACCGGGTTTTTTCCCATAATAATCTGCAAGCGAACTGCCGCCCCAGATCTTTTCCTTTAGGATAGGTTCAAATTTTAAAGGATATAATTCTGACATTCAGATTAAATTATAGGTTAACAGATTAATTTCAAGTGCCTGTAGTGACTAGAGTGCCTAGAGTACTTAGAGTACTTAAAGGTTATTTGATTTTTAACTTTAGTCACTCCAAACTTTAGTTCACTTTAGGCACTTCTTCAATGCAAAATATTATTTTTGACAATAATATGAAAAATAAAAATAGTAATAAATGCTGATTGTCGGAATTGCAGGGGGAACAGGGTCGGGTAAAACTACCGTTGTAAAGAAGGTGATGGAAAGGTTTCCTAACGAGGAAGTCATTGTAATACCGCAGGATGCATATTATAAGGATAACGGACATATACCTCTCGAAGAGAGACAGAAAATAAATTTTGATCATCCTGATTCACTTGAATTCAGCCTGCTTATTGAGCATCTCGTTAAGCTAAAAAATGGAGAGAGCATCGAAATGCCGATATATTCCTATCTTACATGTCTGAGATCGAAAGAGACTATAACAGTCAAACCTGCAAGAGTAGTACTGGTTGAAGGGATAATGATACTGGTCGACAGCAATTTGAGGAACATGCTGGATATTAAGGTTTTTGTGGATGCCGACGCTGACGATCGTCTGGGAAGGGTTATCCAGAGGGATATAGTTGAAAGGGGCCGTTCAGTCCTTGTGGTTCTGAACAGGTATCACGACACGGTTAAACCATCTCATCTTCAGTTTATTGAGCCTTCAAAGCGATATGCTGATATTATTATTCCCGGCGGCGGTGAAAACCAGGTTGGGATAGAGGTTTTGATTTCAATTATTGAAAAGCATCTAAAAGAAGAAATATAAACATGTTATCGAATGTCAGACCTGAGGATATTTTATTCCTTGATATAGAAACTGTACCGGCAGCATCTTCGTACAAAATGCTTGACCAGTCATCACAGACTCTTTGGGAAAAGAAGTCAAAGCAATTCAGAAATGAGGGTCAGTCTGCTGAAGACGTTTATGAAAGGGCAGGCATATATGCAGAATTCGGAAAGATCATCTGTATTTCGGTCGGTCTTATTAAAGAAAAGGAGCCCTTTTCTTTCAGGCTCAAGTCTTTTTTTGGAGATGATGAAAAGGCACTTCTTTCGGAGTTCTCTTCGATGCTGAATAAATTTTCAAAGAGCAGGGAAGCGCTCCTCTGTGCTCATAACGGAAAAGAATTCGACTATCCTTATATTGCAAGGAGAATGATTATTAACAGGCTGATCATCCCTGAAATACTTGATAATGCAGGCAGGAAACCCTGGGAAGTAAAGCTGCTCGACACTCTTGATCTGTGGAAGTTCGGTGATTACAAAAGCTATACTTCCCTTGATCTTCTTACAACCACCCTTAAAATACCTTCACCCAAGGATGATATTGACGGAAGCATGGTTGCCGGGATTTATCATAACGAACATGATATCAGACGGATTGCAAAGTATTGCGAAAAGGATGTGCTGGCTGTTGCCAGGGTCCTTTTTAGATTCATGAACCTTCCTGAAATTGAAGAGAACAAAATAGAATCAGTCACACAATTCTGATCATTGGTTATCGAGAAATTTCAGCAGGCATTTTTTAACTTCTTCCGGATTATCTGAATGAACCCAATGTCCTGACTTTGGGATAGTAATAAATTCAGCGGCCGGAAATATTTTCCTGATATGTATAAAATCGTTTTCAGGAAGATATTCCGAATATTCGCCTTTGAGGAAATACACAGGGAATCCTGAAATCTCCCCAAATTTAATATCGCCGCATTCAATCCCTTCCATTATCTTGTGAAGGTTTTTCCTGAGGGCAGAAGCATTTAGTTTCCAGGAGAATAGATTGTCCGATTCCCTTTTCAGGTTTTTCATTATGAATCCCCTTGTTGCTTCAGATATTATCCTGGCTTTGAGAAACGATTCAACTTCACCCCGTGATCTTATTCCTGAAAGATCCAGTGAAAGGATTGAGTCCAGTATTTCGGAATGGTTATTATATGCACTTGTATTAGTTCCCTCCTTGACCATTGGAGATATATCTGCAACAAGCAAACCATATAGTCTTTCTGGCCGGGTGAGTGCAAAGTTTACCGCAGTTTTGCCACCCATACTATGACCGGAAAGAAAGAATTTCGTAAGTTTCAAATCATTGATCAGTTCAAGCAGATCTTCTGTCATTGAGTTATAGTCATGGACAGGGCTGTGGGGAGAATAACCATGATTCCTCTGATCCGGAAGGTAAACCGTGAATCTGTCGCTTATACTTTTTGCTATTGAAACCCAGTTATCTGAAGATCCATAGAGGCCATGAAGTATTACTAAGGGCGGTCCGGAGCCATATTTTCTGTAGAAAAGTTTCATGGGCAGTTTCAGTCTGCCAGTTGCCTCTTATACATTTGAATCGAATTTTCAAGCCCCAGGTAAAGAGCGTCTGCGATCAGGGCATGACCGATTGATACCTCCTCGATCCATGGTATGTTCTGATGAAAATACCTTAAATTATCAAGATTAAGGTCGTGCCCTGCATTTATACCCAATCCTAAATCGCGGGCAATCCTGGCCGCATTTACGAATGGTTCAACAGCTGCCGGAGCATCAGTATTAAAAAGTGAAGCAAATGGTTCTGTATATAATTCAATTCTTTCAGTCCCGGTTAAAGGAGCATTTTCAATATTTGAAAGCTGAGTGTCAATAAAGACCGAAGTCCTGATTCCTTCTTTTTTGAAAGTTGAGATCACATCCGTTAAAAAGAGCCTGTATCTTAAAATGTCCCAGCCTGCACTTGATGTAATTGCATCATGTGCATCAGGAACAAGCGTAACCTGATCAGGTTTCACAGATAATACTAGGTCAATGAAACTGTCGGACGGATAACCTTCAATATTGAATTCAGTAGTGATAATGGGTCGGATTTCAAGAACATCCCTGTATCTAATATGACGTTCATCAGGTCTCGGATGAACGGTAATTCCGTCAGCACCGAAAAGTTCACAGTTGATAGCTGCAGTTTTGACATTCGGGATATTACCCCCTCTTGCATTCCGGAGCGTGGCAATCTTATTGATGTTAACACTGAGCTTTGTCATAATAAAAATGATGAATGTCCGTATTGTAATGTGATGCAAAAATACAACAACTCTCTTTTTTTTTCTTATTTTAGATGAAATTTAAACAGGGACTCCGCTTATATGGTAGCTAAAGACTTGATTTCTGAAGTTGTTCCTTCGCTGAAAACATCCGATTCAGGACAAACTGCACTGAACTGGATGGAGATTTTCCGCATCTCTCACCTGCCAATTGTGAACAACCTCGATTTTCTCGGACTGATCTCGGATGCTGATATTTATGATATGAATCAGCCTGAAGAACCGATAGGCAATCATGAGCTTACCTTGCTAAAGCCATTTGTTACAACCGACCAGCATCTTTTTGAAGTAATTGGCATAGCTTCCAGGCTTAATCTGAGCGTTGTACCCGTACTCGATGAGAAGTCACATTATAAAGGAGTGATCACAACTACAGATCTGGTAAGGTACCTTGCAGGTATTTCATCTATGGATCAGCCGGGAGGGATAATAGTTCTTGAGCTTATCGAAAGGGATTATTCCCTTTCACAGATCGCTCAGATTGTCGAAGGCAATAATGTTAAGGTCTTAAGCATGTATGTGACATCCCCGCCTGATTCAACAAAACTTGAAGTTACCATTAAAGTGAATACCAATGACCTGGTTTCAGTAATCAGGACCTTCGAACGGTATAACTATGATGTAAAAACCTGGGTTACATCAGACGATTCAATGGACAGGTTTTATTCCGAAAGGTTCGATCTTCTTATGAAATATATGAATATCTGACAGATTATGCTGAAAACAGTTGTCATTTACAGCAAGGAATACAAACCCAAAACTGCTGAAGGAGTCACCAGACTGATCAGTGAATTCTGCAGAAGAGGTATTAAATTGTATATCAATAAGGGTTCTACGGGTCTTTTATCTTGCCCTGGCGGGGAACTTATTGAAAAGTTCAGCGACCTGAAGGAACTCAGTGATACCCCTGACCTGGTGCTTAGTGTTGGCGGCGATGGTACTTTTCTTGAAACCATGCTTAAGGTCAGAGGTTATGGAATTCCAATAGCTGGCGTCAATACCGGAAGGATGGGGTTTCTGGCAAATATTTCAGAGGAGGAGATAGGTCACTCAATTGATCTTTTATGTGGGGGTGATTATCAGGTAATCGAAAGATCGCTTGTTGAAATAACAAAGCCTGGGGGATTATTTGATCCGGGATCATCGACGGCATTGAATGAAGTGACCATTCAGAAATCCGATCCAAGCATGATTACCATCAATGTTTATGTCGATGGTGCTTACCTTAATACTTATTGGGCTGACGGGTTGATTATATCAACTGCAACCGGATCAACGGCATATAACCTTAGTGTCGGGGGTCCGATTTTATCACCTGAAGATGAGAGTATTATAATTTCTCCCATCTCTCCCCATAATCTTACTATTCGTCCGATTATAATTTCAGGAGAGAGCAACCTCAGAATGAATGTGGAGGGTCGCACGGATAGTTATATTGCAACATGTGATTTCAGGTCCAGGAGACTGCCATTCAGTGAGGAAATATCCATTTCACGATCAAAGGAGAAACTCAGGACTGTAATGCTGAAGGGGATGGATTTTTACAGCACCCTGAGGAATAAGCTTATGTGGGGAGCCGACAGGAGAAACTAATTTAGTTGTTCTAAACCATGCTGATTAATATTAGATTATTATATTTGTATCTGCAATTTAATCCAAACTGAAATGAAACGATCACTTTTAGTCGTTATAATACTGTGTTTTGCAGTTCAGTTATCCGATGCCCAGCTGTGGAAATTACGACGCTGGGAAGCTCAATTTGGAATAGGTCCCTCATTCGCATTCCCCGATATAGGAGGCTATACACAAGGTGATAATATCCTTGGATTTAAGGATTTAAACTACAGGCAGACAAGATTTGACATTAATGGCAGCCTTAGGTACCGCCTCGGACGAACAGCAAACCTGAAATTGAGCATGACTTATGCTATGCTTCATGCCACTGATGTCAGAGGGTCTAATGAGGGGAGGGAATATGAATCAGTGACAAGTTTGTTTGAGCCGGCACTGTTAGCTGAATATTATTTTGTCAAAAACAAATATGAAAGCAGTTACCTTTTTCTAAAAGGAAAAGGTCTGTGGGCCCTTCTTTCCTCCCTTGACTTCTATGCTTTTGCAGGAATTGGCGGAGCTTCTTTCTCTGTTAATCCAAACGATGCGTTAATTCAAAGAGGCATTGCTGAACCTGGAAGTACAGCCGATAAGGGATTTTCACTTGTTATCCCAGGAGGTATCGGAGCAACATTAATTTACAACCCCAACATTAATTTCGGTGTTGAATTTGGTGGCAGATGGGCTAATACAGATTTTCTCGATGGTTTCAATCCAGATATAGCAGCCAACAAGGCCAATGACAAGTACTATTTCCTGAACTTTACCGTTACTTATAAACTGAAGACAACTGCCAAAGGTTGGCCCTCTCTCAGATAATAAGCTGGATCAGTTTGGATGAAAAAATTAAAGGGAATTCTTCTATTAATTCTATTGTCATTATCATTATCCGGACAGAGGAGTGCTGATTATGGCATATATGGCGGTGTTACATCATATCTTGGTGACATAAATACAAATCGTTTATTTTATCGCCCTCTGCCGGCCGGCGGCCTGTTTTATCGCTTTAATCTGAATCCGAGACAATCAATCAGGGCAAACTTTCTTTACGGCGGGCTTCATGGGAGCGATAGTACCTTTAATAATCAATTTCAGCAGATACGAGATATGTCTTTTTCAGGGTCAGTTTCAGAACTGGCTGTCCAGTTTGAATTTAATTTTCTTCCGTATTCGACCCAAGGTAAGAGATGGAATTATACTCCCTATATAGCAGCAGGTATTGGAATTGCCTATTTAAATACAAGTTCCAGTAATACCCCTATAAACGACAAACCCTTCCAGCCAATCATACCTTTTTCGATTGGTTTTAAGATAAATATCTATAAAAACCTAGGAATTGAAGCAGAATATGGTTTTCGTAAGACTTTTTATGATAAATTTGACGGCTTAAAAGATAATGTCGATCCGCATCATGAAGCATGGCTTCACAACAACGACTGGTACTCATTTGCAGGTATAGCTTTTACCTGGAAGATTTACAACAAACTGGTGGGTTGTCCGGCCTTTAAAGATGTGGATGAATCAAGAAGACGCTGAAAATGTCCTTATTAAAACAGATCGATACTGCCCGGCTCCCGTCACATATAGCGATAATTATGGATGGCAACGGAAGATGGGCCAGGCAGAGAGGTATGGACAGGATATTCGGCCACCAGCAGGGGGTAAAGGCACTAAGGGAAGTAATTGAGGCATCTGCTGAATTACAAATCAGGTTCCTTACGGTTTATGCTTTTTCAACTGAAAATTGGGGAAGACCAGATGAAGAGGTTTCCGCCCTTATGGGCATTATGGTGCAATCGCTTAATAAGGAGACTGATACATTAGTTAAAAACAATATCAGGCTGACTACAATCGGCGATACCGAACGGCTCGCATCTGATGTAAGGGAAAGGCTTATCGAGACGATCAAAGTTACTTCAGATGCCACCGGACTTAACCTCATTGTAGCAATGAGCTACAGCTCGAGATGGGAGATGACAGAAGCTGCAAAGAGACTCTCGGCAGAGATCGCCGGCGGATCAGTTGATCCGGGCTCGGTTAATGAATTCAATTTTGAAAAGTACCTTACCACGCATGGAGTACCTGACCCTGAATTATTGATTAGGACAAGCGGAGAAATGCGGATCAGCAACTTCCTTTTATGGCAGCTTGCATATACTGAATTGTATTTTACGGAAATACTTTGGCCCGATTTTGGTAAGGAGGAACTTTACAAGGCTATAATTGACTTCCAGAAGAGAGAGAGAAGATTTGGAAAGACTAGTGAACAACTTTTGGATAAATTATGATATGATGGCAATTGAAAGAATAAAAGCAATTTTTCTGGCAGTAGCTCTGATTTTAGTAAACGGTACATTGTTATCGCAGGAAAGAACAGGAATTATCGATTATTCGGTTTCCGATGATTATATTATTGGCGGGGTTTCTGTTTCCGGTGTCAGATTTCTTGATACAAATGCCCTCATAGGAATATCCGGGCTTAGAGTCAGCCAGGAGGTTACAATTCCGGGGGATGCCATAACAAACGCAGTGAAAAAATTATGGCAGCAGGGCCTGTTCTCTGATGTCAGAATAAATATAATTAAAACCGTTGCCGATACAGTCTATCTTGATATTGCATTGCAGGAGAGGCCAAGGATATCATCAGTCAATTATAATGGGTTGAAAAAATCCGAAGAAACTGATCTTGCAGAAAAGATAAACATGCCGGTAGGGTCGCAGCTTACTTCATACCAGTTAAACAATACGAGAAAGATAATAACCGATCATTTTGTCGAAA
Source organism: uncultured Bacteroidales bacterium (assembly GCA_963701745.1). Lineage (GTDB taxonomy): Bacteria > Bacteroidota > Bacteroidia > Bacteroidales > VadinHA17 > LD21. The sequence continues at coordinate 858,613 of CAVPBE010000001.1, forward strand.
AAGGATTCCTTAATACTTCAGTTGACTTTATTCAGAAAGATGACCCGGACAGACCCAACAACATTATACTTACAGTTAACGTCGATAAAAAGGAGAAGGTCAAGATAGAAGAGATCTCTTTTGTCGGGAACGAAAACTACAGTACCAAGCAGCTCCGGCATAAGATGAAAAATACGAAGAAAAAGAATCTTAACTTCTTCAAAGCTTCAAAATTCATCTCTGAAAAGTATGATGAGGATAAAGAGAAACTTTACAAATTGTATAATGATAATGGTTACAAGGATTTCAAGGTACTTGGCGATTCCCTTTATCCGATCTCTGAGGATCGTGTAGGACTGTTGATCAAGGTTGATGAAGGAAAACAATACTTTTTAAGAAATATCACCTGGGTAGGTAACAGTGTATACCGAAAAGAAGATCTTGAGAAGATACTTAATATCCAAAAGGGCTCTGTTTATAACCAGTCTAACCTGGAGGACAGACTTAATGGAGCAGCAGGTGCTCAGGATGCAGTCAGCAATGTATATCAGGATAATGGTTACCTTTTCTCAAGACTGACGCCCATTGAATCAAAGATCGAGGATGATTCAGTCGATCTGGAAGTGAGAATCTACGAAGGCGACCAGGCCTATCTTAATAATATTATTATTTCAGGAAATACGAGGACCAATGAGCATATTGCCAGACGTGAACTTTATACGCTGCCGGGTGATCTGTTCAGTAAGAACAAGATCCTCAGATCTATTCGTCAGCTTGGTGTAATCGGCCATTTTGATCCTGAGAAAATAAGTCCTAATGTGGTTCCTGATCCTGCAAACGGAACTGTGGACCTGCTTTATAAGCTTGAGGAGAGGGCAAATGATCAGTTTGAAATTTCAGGAGGCTGGGGAGCTGGTATGTTGGTTGGATCAGTAGGTGTCCGCTTTAATAACTTTGCAATGAGAAACTTCTTCAAGCTGAAGGAGTGGAGACCTTACCCCTCCGGCGATGGTCAATCGCTGAGTGTAAGAGCTCAATCAAACGGGCGCCTTTACCAGTCATATAATATTTCATTTATGGAGCCCTGGCTAGGTGGTAATAAACCCAATTCCTTTTCAGTATCATTTTACAGATCCTTAATGACTAACGGCAGGAAAAAGAACAGCGGTAATTACCAGTCAATGTTAACCAACGGAGCCTCCATAGGACTTGGAAAAAGACTGGAATGGCCCGATGACTTCTTTTCGATTTACGGGGAGATAAACTATCAAAGATATAACCTTAACAATTTCACTTACTATCAGTTCCTTTTCTCCAACGGGACATCCAACATGTTGACATTAACCACAAAGCTTTCGAGGTATTCAACAGGTCCCAACCTTATCTATCCGACAAACGGATCAACTTTCACCCTGTCATTACAGGCAACACCTCCCTATTCCCTGATTAGTGGAGTAAATATGGTAGGAGCTACAGACCAGGAGAAATACAAATGGATAGAGTTTCATAAATGGATTTTCAAAGCAGATTATTTCTATCCTGTTACACAGAATGAAAAGCTTGTACTTAATGCTAAATTTGCTTTCGGTTACCTTGGTCACTATAATAAGGATATCGGGCCTTCGCCATTTGAGAACTTCTATCTGGGTGGAAGCGGTATGACAGGGTATAGCCTTTACGGACGGGAAATAATTGCCCTGAGAGGATATACAGACGGATCGGTTACTCCCACAGATCCAAAAACTGGATCTCCAACGGGTAATGTGTACTCTAAATTTACTCTGGAACTAAGGTACCCTGTTTCGCTTAACCAGCAGGCTACAATATACGGCCTTGCTTTCCTGGAGGCAGGGAAAGCCTGGAATAAAATGAATCAGTATAATCCATTCAGGATGAATAGGGCGGCAGGTATAGGAGTCAGGGCTAACCTGCCAATGTTCGGGCTACTGGGAGTTGACTGGGGTTACGGATTTGACCCGGTCGACGATCCTGCACGTTTCCCCGACGCTAATAAAGGACAGTTTAGTTTCACTATAGGTCAGCAGTTTTAATCATTTTAATTTTAAAATTAATTTTATGAAAAGAATAGGTGTACTATTAATTTTTGCAGTAATGACTACGGCTTTTGCCGCAGCTCAAAAATATGCATTTGTGGATTCTGAATATATAAGGAAGAACATTCCTGCTTTTAACAAAGCCCAGGAACAGCTTGATAATCTTTCCAAACAATGGGAAAAAGAGGTTGCCGACGGGTATGCGGTTGTTGAACAGATGTACAAATCTTATCAGAATGATGTTGTACTTCTGTCACAGGACATGAAAACGAAAAGGGAAGAAGCCATTGTAGCTAAAGAGAAAGAGATGAAAGACCTTCAGAGTAAATACTTTGGAGTTGAAGGTGAACTTTTCAAGAAAAGAGAAGAACTGGTTAAACCAATCCAGGACGAGATACTGAAAGCAATTAAGACAATTGCTGCAGAAGGAAGTTATGCAGCAATTTTTGACACAGCTTCGGGTGGCAATATATTATTCGCTAATCCTAAATATGACATCAGCGATCAGGTACTCGAAAAATTAGGTTATAAAAATTAATTAATTATTTTTGCATTATTATTAAAACCACTTAAAAGAATGAAAAGATTTATTGGAATTTCTGTGCTCATTATTATGGTTATATTCGTGGGGCAGAATGCTTTAGCACAGAATTTGAAATTCGGACACATTAACCGTACTGAACTTATACAGGCTATGCCTGATTTTGATTCCGCAAGGGTTAAACTTGAAAAACTGAACACGGAACTTCAAAATACAGCGGAGTTGTTACAGGTTGAATTGAATAATAAATATGAAACCTATCTGAAGGAGAGCAAGAACCTGACTGATCTTGTCAGACAAACCAAAGAACAGGAACTTCAGGATGCTCAGAAAAGACTATCCGATTTCCAGACAAATGCTCAAACCCAGATACAGGAAATGCAGGTGAAACTATTTACACCAGTCACCGAAAAGGCCGACAAGGCTATCAGGGACGTAGGTAAGGAAAATGGATATATATATGTATTTGATCTTTCACAAAACCAGATTGTATATTTTGATGAGACTAAAAGCACAAACGTTATGCAGCTTGTCAAAACTAAACTGGGTTTAAAATAGTTACTTGATAAAAAACCGATGACCATCCGCCATCTGGCGGATGGTCTTTTTTTTAATATGCGATTAATTGAAAGAGCAGCCAATAGGAATTTTTGATTCAGGAGTCGGGGGACTGACTGTTGCACATGCAATAAAACAAATACTTCCCGGTGAAAGCCTGGTTTACTTTGGAGATACCGCTCACCTTCCCTATGGTGATAAATCTGCTGAGTCGATCAGGTATTATTCTGGTAAAATAACCGAATTTCTTCTTGATCACAAGGCGAAGGTTGTTCTGGTTGCCTGCAACTCAGCTTCCGCTTCCGCTTTTGACACTTTAAAGGAGGAATTTCAGGAAAGAGCAATTTTAATTGATGTTATTGATCCGGTAGTAGATTACCTTAGTACCAGGAACTTCAGGAAAATAGGTGTTATCGGAACAAAAAGAACAATCAGTTCAGGTACCTATGATCAGAAACTCAAAGAAAAAGCTCCGTCCACAAGTGTTGTTTCCATGGCAACTCCTTTGCTGGTTCCAATGATCGAAGAGGGTTTTATCTTCGATGATATAAGCAATGCGATAATCCGCACATATCTTTCAAATGAGGCTCTCTCCGGAATAGAAGCCCTGATTCTTGGGTGCACTCATTATCCCATAATAAGAAACCAGATAAGCAAATTCTTTAATTTTAATGTTGAAGTAGTAGATTCTGCAAGAATTGTCTCACTGATCCTGAGAGAGACACTTGAAAAGAATAACCTGGTGAATGACTCTGGTAAGGTTCAGGACCAGTTTTTTATTTCTGATTACACATCCTATTTTGAGAAAATAGCCAGAATGTTTTTTGAAGGGGAAATAAACCTGAAAAAGGCTGACATCTGGAGCTAGCATTTTACTATTATACAAACTTTGACAAGGTTTAATAATTCGCTTCAGGGCATTCATAAGTGAACAAAAAAAGGTGGTAGAAGTCAGATTTATATGACCAATATCATTCTTAATTATCAGTAGTTAAATGATTTTTCGATCACTAATTAGTTTACTTTTGTTATTATCGTAAAGGACTGACAAAACACATAACTCACTTTTAATAATTATCAAGGCATTATGGGCAAAAAATCTAAGGTTATTGAAAGAGAAGAGGTAGTCATAAGATTTTCGGGAGACTCAGGAGATGGAATGCAGCTGACCGGTACATTATTTTCCGACACGGCAGCTTTATTCGGGAATGACATCTCGACATTTCCTGATTATCCGGCTGAAATCCGTGCCCCACAGGGTTCTGTTGGTGGAGTTTCGGGATTTCAGGTTCACCTCGGACATTCAGAGATCAATACTCCCGGTGATTATGCTGACGTACTGGTGGCTATGAACCCGGCTGCAATAAAAGCCAATGCGAAATTCATTAAACCAGGAGGCACCATTATATTTGATAAAGATAATTTCACTGAAAAAAATATTGAGAAAGCAGGATATATAAAAGATCCTGTTATTGAGGAGAAACTTGATAATTTCAACATTATTGACACTCCCATTACTTCTTTGGTAAAAGAAGCGCTGAAGGATTTCGGACTTGATCCCAAGACTGTTCTCAGAACAAAAAACATGTTTGCGCTGGGAATGGTTTACTGGCTTTTTGACCGCAAACTGAAGTATACAGAACAGTTTTTTGATAAGAAGTTCGGGAAAAATCCTGAAATCGCAGAGGCAAATAAAGTAGTGCTCCGTGCAGGTTACTATTATGCGGAAACAATTGAAGCCCTGACACCGGTAATCAAAGTAAGTCCTGCTCCAATCGCGAAAGGCAGTTACAGAAATATTTGCGGAAATGTTGCAACAGCATGGGGATTGATGGCAGCGGCAGAAAGGTCGGGTTTGAAACTTTTTATAGGATCCTATCCGATTACTCCTGCAACCGGAATCCTCGAAGAGCTTGCTGCCCATAAAGATCTGGGCGTTAAGAGCTTTCAGGCCGAAGATGAGATCGCCGGAATTTGTTCGGCCCTTGGTGCCAGTTTTGCCGGGTATCTTGCAGTGACCTCTACCTCAGGTCCCGGACTGGCTTTGAAATCGGAAGCAATAGGTCTTGGTGTAATGACCGAATTGCCGATTGTTATAATTGATGTTCAGCGGGGGGGGCCTTCTACAGGTCTTCCGACAAAAACTGAACAGTCTGACCTGATGCAGGCCCTCTATGGCCGGAATGGTGAATGCCCTGCTGTTGTTATTGCAGCCAGCACCCCCTCTGACTGCTTTCATTTTGCATTTGAGGCAGCTAGGATTGCTGTTGAACATATGACTCCTGTTATACTCATGACCGACAGTTACCTTGCTAATGGCTGCGAACCCTGGAAAATACCTGAAATGAGCGAGCTTAGAAAAATTATTCCTCCTTTTGCAGATAAAAGTGAAATGCCATTTCTTCCGTATAAACGCGACAAGGAAAAATTATCAAGAAAATGGGCAATCCCTGGCACACCAGGACTAGAACACCGTATCGGTGGACTTGAAAAGACCGTCAAAGGTACTGTATCGTATACTCCCGATAATCATGAGCTTATGGTTGGATTAAGAGCAGAAAAAATCGAAAGGGTTGCCGACGAAATACCTGGTCTTACTGTTTTTGGTCCTGAATCAAACGACCTTCTGATTGTCGGATGGGGAGGTTCATACGGATACCTTCTTACTGCCGTTAGGGAATTGCACCAGGCTGGATATAATGTTAGTCTGGTAAATTTCAACTATATCAATCCATTACCAAAAAATACCCATGAAACTTTCTCGAGTTTCAAAAAAATTGTAGTCTGTGAACTGAATTCAGGTCAGTTTGCAAATTACCTTCGAATGAAACATCAGGAATTTAAGTATGAGCAGATTAACAAGGTTCAGGGTCTGCCCTTCACAGTTAAGGAAATAAAGGAACAATGCATTAAAATACTGGAGGATAAATAATATGGAAGTATCTCAGGTAAATCAGACAAGTCCAAAGGATTTTAAAAGCGACCAGGAAGTTCGTTGGTGTCCGGGATGCGGGGATCATGCGGTATTAAGTTCAGTCCAGAGAGCACTGGCTGAGCTGGGAGTGCCAAAAGAAAAAGTTGCGTTTATTTCAGGTATAGGATGTTCATCGAGATTCCCCTATTACATGAACACATACGGATTTCACGGGATCCATGGGCGTGCATCAGCAATCGCCAGCGGTGTGAAAATAGCAAATCCTGGACTTTCAGTATGGCAGATAACAGGTGACGGGGATGCACTTGCAATTGGCGGGAATCATTTCATACATGTCGTACGTCGCAATATCAATATCAATATCATTCTCTTCAACAATGAGATATATGGACTTACAAAGGGTCAGTACTCTCCCACATCCGAGAGGGGGCTGATCACTAAAACCTCTCCCTTTGGAACGGTCGAGGAGCCATTTTCGGTAGGGGAGCTGGTTATTGGTGCAAAAGGAAAATTCTTTGCAAGGACACTCGATTCGAATGTATCGCTTTCAACACAGATCTATATTGACGCAGCAAAACACAAAGGTACTTCTGTTGTGGAAGTTCTCCAGAACTGTGTAATTTTCAATGATGGGATACATGAAACAGTTACAGGGAAAGAAGTTAGAGATGAACGGACCCTCATCCTTAAGCATGGAGAGCCAATGATTTTTGGAAAGGGGAGTGACAAGGGCCTGATCCTTGATGGTCTGAAACTAAAAGTGGTAAAACTGGGTGAAAATGGTATCACTGAAAAGAATATCCTCATCCATAATGCAACCGAAGCAAACCCGGGTATCCAGTATATGCTTGCAAATATGAGGTATCCTGAATATCCTGTTGCACTGGGGGTTATAAGGGCAGTTCCCGGCCCTACTTATGAGAATGATGTTGAGAATCAGATTGCTGAAATCGGGAAAATTTCAAAAATAAAGAAAATGGATGATCTGCTGAACAGCGGATCTGTCTGGAAAGTTGATTAGTTGCCCATTTTATGGATGCCAAGGCCAATATAAGTCCGGAATTCAGCCGTTTAGTACATGAACAACGGGAAAGGCTAAAGGAGCTTGGCTGCATAAACCAGACTACATACATACTTAAAGAAGGCAAACCAATAGAGGAGACACTACAGCAGATAGCACTCCTTTTGCCTGCTGCATGGCAATACCCCGAATATACAGTCGCGAGGATCTCTTTCATGAAAAAGGATTTTGAAACTCTTGAATTCAGGGAAACAAACTGGAAGATGGTTCAGGAATTCAATACCATTGATGAGGAAACAGGAACTATTGAGATCTACTATACAAAGGAGTTCAGGGAGGAACAAGAAGGTCCTTTCCTCAAAGAAGAAAGGGACCTGGTTCAGAATATTGCCAGCCTTATTACAGGCTATATCAACAGCTATAAAGCGAGGGATATCATCCGGACAGCAAACGCTCCAAAAAAGGAGGAAGAAGAAGATCTTTCAAATATTCCCAGCAAAAAGCTGCTTCAGAAATTTCTTGACCGGCACAATGCAGAAAGGGATGTGTTCCATGACCTTCAACCCTTCAAAGTAAAAGAGATCCTCCTTGTTGCAAACTTGTATGATGCATATTCGATTGAAGGTGAAGGACGGTTTGCTGACCATATTCTGGGAGAATACTATCACATGAGTCTTACCTCAATACCGAGGGTAACTGGCGTATCAAGCGAGGAAGAGGCATTCAAAAGGCTTAAAGCCAGGCATTACGACATGGTAATCATTATGATCGGTGTGGATAAGGAAAGCCCGATGGACCTTTGCAGAAAAATAAAAGACAAATATCCCTATCTGCCGACATACCTTCTCCTGAATAATCCATCGGATATGGATTTTGTAAAAAGACAGAAAGACAGGAACGTCCCGTTTGACAACTACTTTGTATGGACCGGTGAGTCGAAGGTCTTTTTTGCAATGGTGTCTCAGCTTGAAGACAGGGTAAATGTTGAAAATGATACACAGAAGGGACTTACCGGTGTTATTCTCCTGGTTGAGGATTCAGCTGATTATTACTCAAGTTATCTGCCGATGCTGTATAACCTGGTTATGGACCAGACAAGAAACCTTATTCAGGATGTTTCAACAGATGAGCTGTATAAAGTTCTGAAACTCAGGGCCAGACCGAAAATCCTTCTCGCCTCAAACTGGGAAAGTGCAATTGTTATTTTTAATAATTACCGGAATAACCTTCTTTGTGTGATTTCCGATATGGCTTTTCCGAAAAACGGACTCATTGATGAAAAAGCTGGATTTGAACTTATACAATATATTAAGACACACCTGCCGAATCTTCCTACAGTTCTTCAATCATCCGATCCTGAAAATGCAAAATATGCATTTAAACTTAAATCAAATTTCATAAATAAGAATTCCGAAAGCCTTCTTCAGGACCTTAAATCATTCATAAATTATTACCTCGGCTTTGGTCATTTCGTGTACAGGGATAACAGCGGACGGCAGATTGCTGTCGCAAAATCAATGAAGGAGTTTGAGACTTATCTTCAGACTGTACCTGAAGATTCTCTTGCCTATCATGCCATGAAAAACCATTTCTCCCTCTGGCTTATGGCAAGAGGTGAGGTGAAGATCGCAAAACTGATAAACCCTATTAAGGTATCAGATTTTAAGAGCCTTAAGGAGCTCAGGGAATTTCTTCTGGACATAATCAGGAAGCGAAGACAGGAATTAAACAAAGGAAGGGTAATAAATTTTGAAGAGTCTGCAGTTATTGATGAAACAAACGTTGTAAGCCTTTCTTCAGGATCATTGGGAGGCAAGGGAAGAGGCCTTGCATTTATTAATACGCTGATCTACAGTTTCGAGCTGGGCAAGCTTATAGCCGGAATAAATATTAAAACCCCTGTTACAGCAATTATCGGGACAGACGAGTTTGACCTGTTTATGGAACGGAATCATCTATGGAACATGGTAAAGGAGGAAAAAGATTTTGATCTTATCCAGAAGGCTTTTATCGAAGGCAGCACGAGTTTTACATTTGAAAAGAAGCTCAGGGTCTTTTTAAAGAAGATAACCAAACCTCTTGCTGTAAGGTCATCCAGTCTTTTCGAGGATTCAATGAGTCAGCCGTTCTCAGGGATTTTCGGAACATATCTACTGCCTAATAACAATCCTGATTTGGAGGTCAGGCTGAAACATCTGTCAGATGCCATCAGGCTGGTATTTGCCTCCATTTACTCAAAAAATGCCCGTGCATATTTTGAAGCTATCAACTATAAAATTGAGCTTGAGAAAATGGCTGTTGTGATCCAGGAAGTTGTTGGAAACATGTATGATGATGCTTTCTATCCTCATATAAGCGGATCAGCCCAGTCATTCAACTTTTATCCTGTTGCCCATATGACGCCGAAAGATGGCTTTGCAGTGACTGCACTGGGATTAGGTCAGTATGTTATGGAAGGAAATCTGGCATACAGGTTCTCCCCCGTTTATCCTTCACTTGAAATCATATCACAGAAAGACCTTTATAAAAACTCTCAGGTCCGTTTCTATGCGGTTGATATGTCAATTAAAGATCTCAACCTTCTTGATGGTGAAATTGCAGGTCTTAAAATGCTTGATATCAGTGAAGCCGAAAATCATGGTACCCTGAACCATATTGCATCAGTATTGAATCCAGACAACGATACTATAAATCCGGGTCTGGATTCTCCAGGTCCACGGGTACTTAATTTCGCGGATATCCTTAAATATAATTATGTGCCTTTGGCTCCAACACTTAAAACTGTACTGGATGTGGTCACAGAGGCTTGCGGTACTCCTGTTGAAATAGAATTTGCTGTTGATCTCAACAGAGACGATGCAGGGAATGCTTCATTTTATCTTCTTCAGATAAAACCTCTGCTTGGTACAGGAGCAGGTTATAATATTGATAAGGAGACGATTAACGAAAATGATCTGATTCTTTTGACAAGAAAGAGCATGGGTAACGGGTTGATAGATGGCATAACTGACATAATATTCATTGAACCTGAAAAATTTGACAATAAACTGACTCTTGAAATGGCAGAAGAGATTGCAATGACAAATGAAAAAATGGTTAAGGAAAACCGGAAGTACATTCTTATCGGACCTGGCAGATGGGGAAGCCGCGACAAATTTCTTGGAATTCCTGTTACCTGGCCCCAGATATCATTTGCAAAAGTTATTGTTGAAGTCTCTCTGCCTGATTTTCATCCTGATGCTTCACTTGGCTCCCATTTTTTTCATAATGTAACATCTATGAATGTAGGTTATTTCTCGGTAAACCAGGATTCTGATCAGGATTCGGTTAACTGGGAAATGATCGGAAAGCAGCAGGTGATATGGAAAGGGGAATTTTTAAAGCATGTAAGGTTCGAAAAACCATTGGTGGTGAGGATGGATGGGAAAAAGGGAATGGCAGTAATATCAATGAATCAATAAAATTTGTGACCTATGGCGATCATCGAAGGTATACTTGATCTGCAAAAATACGATTTCACTGATACTTCCTTTGACCTTCTTATGCAGAAACGTATTCATCGGGTCCTGATAATTTGCAGTAATTATGACAATTACATGCTTGAAGAGGATGGAAGAATTGATGAACAGATATTCAATGAATATGTATCCCTTAACCTCCGTTATCCGCCAACATTTATCCAGACTGATAATGCTGAGGATGCATTTAAAATATTACAGAAGGGAAATGTCGACCTTGTTATCTCAATGCTCAGCCTCAGGGGATCTGATGTATTTGCACTGGCTAAAATGATTAAGGCGCAGTATGGACATATTCCGATTGTCGTTCTTACATATTTTTCAAGGGAAGTTTCAATTCGGCTCGAAGGAGAGGATCTCAGTGCAATAGATTATGTTTTCTGTTGGCTGGGGGATGCTTCACTGATACTCGCAATCATTAAGTTGATTGAAGACAAAATGAATGCCGACTACGACATTGAAAATATAGGGGTTCAGGCAATTATCCTTGTCGAAAATTCAATAAGGTATATTTCCTCATACCTTCCTAATATCTACAGGATTGTTCTCTTACAATCAATAGATTTTCAGCGTGAAGCATTAAATGAGCATCAAAGAATGCTCAAAATGCGGGGCAGGCCTAAAATCCTCCTGGCGAATAATTACAATGATGCCCTTGATCTTTATAAAAAGTATAAATACAATGTTCTCGGTGTAATTTCTGATATCAGCTACAGAAAAGATAATGTAAATGATGAAAATGCCGGTATCGAATTGTGCAAAGCAGTGATGGCTGATGATGACAAGGTGCCATTCCTGATCCAGTCGTCAAGCCAGGTGCATAAGAAAATAGCTGAAGAACTTGGAGCTGGATTCATAAATAAATACTCCAAATCTTTATCACTTGAGCTCAGGAACTTCATCATACAGAACCTCGCCTTCGGACCTTTTGTCTTTAAAAATCCCGAGACAATGGAGCCTATTGCCATTGCAACAGATCTGCAGAGCCTGCAGCAGAAGCTCCTGACAATTCCAGACAAGACACTTGAATTTCACGCTACCAGGAACCATTTTTCAAAATGGCTTAACGCCAGGGCACTGTTCCCTGTTGCTCAATTGTTTAAGTATATCAGGAAGGAAGATTTTGAGACAATGGATGAAATGAGACGGTTCCTCTATGTGGCTATCTCAAGCTTCAGACTGGGAAAAGGTAGAGGAGTCATCGCAAAGTTTGACAAGACCAGTTATGATGAATACCAGGTATTTTCACGGATAGGTGAGGCCTCTATCGGAGGTAAAGCAAGGGGGCTGGCATTCATTAACCGGATAATCAAAACCCACAAACTTTTCAATAAATTCCCTAATGTCCTGATCACAATCCCGCGCACAGTGGTTCTGAGCACCGATATCTTTGATGAGTTCATGGATCATAATAATCTTTATACGGTAGCTCTTTCTGATCTTCCTGATGATGAAATCCTCAGCAGGTTCCTGAATGCCGAGCTTCCGGGAAGGGTTTACCAGGATTTTTATACTTTTCTTACTGTTTCACGGAACCACCCAATTGCTGTGAGATCATCAAGTAAACTGGAAGACTCGCATTATCAGCCATTTGCTGGAATATACTCGACTTACATGATTCCCAGGCACACTGATAATAAGGTGATGGTGAAAATGATTTCAGATGCAATTAAAGAAGTATATGCTTCAGTTTATTACAGGGGGAGTAAAGCATATATGACAGCCACTGCAAATGTGATTGATGAGGAGAAAATGGGGATTATTCTTCAGGAAGTATGCGGCAACAGGCATGGCGAAATTTTCTACCCGACTTTATCAGGAGTTGCTCAATCGATCAATTATTATCCGATCGGATCCGAAAAAGCTGAGGATGGAATAGCAAATATTGCATTCGGTCTTGGAAAACTGATTGTCGAAGGCGGATTGTCACTCAGATTTTCACCAAGGCACCACAAAAAAATTCTTCAGCTTTCTTCAATAGAGACAGCGCTAAGGGATACACAGAAAGAATTTCGCGCCCTTGATCTTAACATCGACAGTTTTGTTCCTTCAACAGATGATGGCGTTAATATTCTAAAACTTGGAATAAATGATATCAATAATGAAGTAGCAATGAAATTTGTTGCTTCAACATTTGATTACAACAATAATATTCTCCGCGACGGTATAAATCATCCGGGGAAAAGGATCATTACATTTGCCAACATACTTCAGCACAAACTATTTCCCCTGGCTGATATCCTGAATACGTTACTCGATCTCGGACAATATGAAATGAACAATCCCATTGAAATTGAATTTGCTGCAAACCTGGAAACACCTCCCGGTGCCCCTAAGGTTTTCAATTTCCTTCAGATACGACCAATTGTTCACACCGATGAGACATCGGTTATTAACCTGACAAATATAAAGCCTGAGCAGACGATTATATTTTCCGATTCAGCCCTGGGAAACGGTTTGTTCAAAGGGGTACACGACATTGTTTATGTTAAACCTGATTCTTTTAATCCAGCAAAAAACAAGGATATTGCAGTTGATATTGAGCGTATCAACAAGGAATTCGTAAAGCAGGGCACAGGTTATGTACTTATTGGTCCTGGCAGATGGGGTTCAACGGATCAATGGCTTGGAATTCCGGTAAGATGGCCTCAGATTTCAGCAGCAAGGATCATAATTGAATCAGGTCTAAAGACATACAGGATAGATCCAAGCCAGGGGACGCATTTCTTTCAGAATCTGACATCGTTCCGGATCGGATATTTTACAATAAATCCTTACATCGGAGAAGGTTCATACGATGTTGAATTCCTAAATAAAATGAATGCTTCATACGAAGACGATCACCTGCGGCATATCAGATTCGAGAAGCCCCTCGAGATTATGGTTGACGGGAAGAGCCATAAGGGAGTCATTATGAAGCCTTTGAAAAGTGACTAGAGTGCCTTAAGTAACTAAATTTGTTAATTGAACAATTTGACAGATCAATTGTAATATTATCAAAGAAATATAATGGAAACCGCAGCTACAAAATTTAAAGGTGATTTAAGGACTGAGATAACTCATCTCAGGTCGGGAAGTGTCATTAATACCGATGCCCCGATAGATAATAAAGGTAAAGGTGAGAATTTCTCCCCCACCGACCTTGTGGCTTCTGCTCTTGGTAGCTGCATCTTTACAATAATGGGTATTGCTGCACGAGAGCATGGATTCTCGATTGATGGAGCTTCATGCAAAATCACCAAGATTATGACAGAAAAGCCCAGAAAAATAGGAGAGATAAAAATAGATTTTGATTTTACCAATAATGAATTTACTGACAAACAGAAGAAAATACTCGAATATTGTGTGAAATCATGCCCTGTTGCCTTATCGCTTAATGAATCGGTTTTCCAGAATGTGAATCTGATATTCTGAATTAGAGAATAATTCAGATTGAAGCCGAATCAGTTACTGAATCCTTATTTATCTTTTTGATCAGACCCTGAAGTACTTTCCCTGGTCCGACTTCTGTGAAAGATACCGCTCCGTCGGAAATCATATTCCTGATTGTCTGGGTCCATCTTACCGGGGAGGTCAGTTGAGCAATAAGATTAGCTTTTATCTCAGCAGGCTCAGATGATTTTCTGCCCGTGATATTCTGATAAATCGGACATACTGGGGTAATAAAATTAGTATTATTGATGGCTTCTTCAAGTTCAATCCTTGCCGGTTCCATAAGTGGCGAATGAAATGCCCCTCCCACTGCAAGTTTAACCACCATCTTTGCACCTTTTGCTTTAAGGATTTCCATCGCCTTCTCAATTCCAGGAGTTGAGCCTGAAATAACGATCTGCCCGGGACAGTTGTAATTTGCCGGTACAACAATTTCATTTATCTCTTCACAAGTTTCTTCAATAATCTTGTCGTCAAGTCCAATAATTGCAGCCATGGAGGATGGAGTCGCATCACAGGCTGTCTGCATTGCATGAGCTCTTTTTGAGACAAGAATTAACCCGTCCTCAAAAGAGAGAGCCTTGCTGGCAGCAAGAGCTGAAAATTCACCAAGTGAATGTCCTGCAGCCATTTCAGGTCGAAATGAATCGGACAGGTTGGCAGCAAGGATTGTTGAATGCAGAAAAATTGACGGCTGGGTCACTCTGGTTTGTTTCAGATCTTCGTCAGTCCCATTGAACATAAGATCTGTGATCCTGAATCCCAGTAAAGAGTTTGCCTTTTCAAACATCTCCTTAGCCAGGAGGGATTTATTATAGAGTTCCTTACCCATTCCCGGGTATTGTGCCCCCTGACCGGGAAAAACATAAGCTTTCATAAAATATTTTTTTCCCCGCAGATCTCGCATATTTTCGCAGATCTCTTATTTAAACTGCACAGATGAGCGCAATCGGCGGGAGGTATTTCTTAATGAAGGTTTGATCCTATAAGATGAACAAATTCTTCGCGTGTATTGAGATTTTCAAGGAAGATCCCGGTGAAAGCTGAAGTCGTTGTAACTGAGTGCTGCTTCTGTATTCCTCTTATCTGCATGCACATATGCTGGGCTTCAATAACAACAGCCACCCCCAATGGATTTAGACAATCCTGAAGGCAATCTCTTATCTGCATGGTCAGTCTTTCCTGAACCTGGAGTCGTCGTGCAAATGCATCAACAACCCTTGCAATTTTGCTCAGTCCGGTTATATAGCCATTTGGAATATATGCAACATGAGCTTTTCCGAAAAAAGGAAGCATATGGTGCTCGCACATCGAATAGAGTTCTATATCTTTAACGATCACCATCTGTTTATAATCTTCCTTGAATTTCGCGGAGTTTATTATTTCACATGCATTCTGGTTGTACCCCATTGTCATGAAATTGAGTGCTTTGGCAACTCTGACAGGTGTTCCTTTCAGACCTTCACGGTCGGGATCTTCACCAAGAAGCCGCAATACCTTGTAATAAACTGATGCCAGTTCGTTAATGTTGTCAGCATCCCATGATTCAACTTTGTTATACCCCTTTGGGGAAATTCTGCCTCCATTATTGACCGATTCAATTCTCTTAGCCATAATACTCAATAGTGTTATTTTCAGTTTCGCCAATTCTTATACAGTGAAGAACTGCACCTTCTTCTGCAATAGCAGGTTTCAATTCATTCCAGATAGCTATTGCAAGATTCTCAGTTGTTGCAACTTTCCCTTGCATAAAACTGACTTCAATATTTAAGTTCTTATGATCAACCTTCTCAATGACCTTCTCTTTAATAATCTGTTTAAGTGTGTTCAGGTTTATAAAAAGACCCAGCTCTTCGGAAATATCTCCTTTTACTGTGACATAAAGGACATAGTTATGTCCATGCCAGTTTGGATTTGAACATTTGCCGAAAACCCTTAGATTTTCTTCATCTGACCACCCTTCTCTGTACATCCTGTGGGCAGCACTAAACTGTTCTTTACGTGTAATATAGATCATAAACAGGCCATTAACGCTGCAATATTAACCAAATAAGTTGATCTTTTTCAATCTGAAAACAATATATTTATACAGTTATTTTGTAAAGCCATATTTTCTTAACGACATGCCTCTGAGAATTATACTTGTTACCGCCACTTCTTCCGAAGCAGATGTATTGAAAAAAGTACCCGGAATGCAAATTATCTCTGAGGGTTATATTTTCGGAGGAAATCAGATCACCCCTCTCATTACTGGCGTTGGGTCGGTTGCCACTGCATGGGCTATGACCAAGATTTTCTCTTCAGGAATAAAGGCCGATCTTGCAATAAACATAGGAATAGCAGGAAGTTACAGGGATGACCTCCCTGTCGGGGAGGTTGTTTTACCTGTAACTGATTGCTTTGCCGATGCCGGTGTTGAAACCAGCAGTGGATTTCTTACTCTCGCTGAGGCAGGTATTGTTGATCCTGAAGGATTCCCATTCAAATCCGGAAGGTTATTTTCCGATAACAGATTTGTTTCCAAAGCTGCACGATTGTTGCGTCCGGTTAATGCCATTACTGTAAATACCTCAACCGGAATGCAAAATAATATTAAATTGATATCAGAAAGATATCATCCTGATATCGAAACTATGGAAGGAGCAGCGTTTTTCTACGTTTGCAGCAGGGAGAATATTCCATTTCTTGCTATCAGGGCGGTATCAAATAAAGTCGAACCCCGCAACAGGGAGAAATGGAACATTCAGCTTGCCATTAAAAACCTTTCGGAAAAGCTTGGAGAATTATTATTGTCAATTGAATAAAAAGATGAAACTGACACTGGGATTTTCACCCTGCCCAAATGATACTTTCATTTTTGACGCACTTGTAAACGGCAGAATTGATACTGAAGGCCTTGAGTTCGATTACTTCCTTGCCGATGTTGAGGAACTGAACAGAAAAGCATTCTTCTCCGAAGTTGACATTACAAAGATAAGCTGTCACGCTTATGCTTATGCAGCTGCTGATTATCTTATTCTTGATTCCGGCAGCGCACTTGGGTATGGTAACGGCCCCCTATTAATTTGTAAAAATCCTGTTGAATCTGGAAACCTGAAAGATGTCAGGATTGCTATTCCAGGCCGTTATACAACTGCGAACCTGCTGTTCAGTATAGCCTGGCCTGAAGCCATTAATAAAACAGAATATCTTTTTTCCGATATTGAGGAAGTGCTGCTGAGAGAAGAAGCCGATGCTGGTCTAATAATTCATGAAACGCGGTTTACTTACCAGCGAAAAGGTCTCCGTAAAATTGCCGATATGGGTGAATTCTGGGAAGGGCTTACCGGACTACCAATCCCCTTAGGGTCTATTGTGATTCATCGGCGAATACCAGAAGATATTGCATTGAAATTTAACAGGATCCTTCGCAGAAGCATCGAATACGCGGGTGAAAATGCACTGGCATCATATGATTTTGTTGCCTTACACGCAAGGGAGATGGAAAGCACAGTGATGAACAGCCATATAAAACTTTTTGTAAATGATTTTTCCATTGCACTTGGAACGGCTGGGAAAAGGTCTATTACGGAGCTTTTCAGAATATCCTGTGAAAAGGGTATTACACCTTCATTGCCTGATCGTATTTTTCTCACCTGACTTCATCATGAATGAAGTCCAAAATGATTATTTTTGAAAGACAGCTTATTGATTCTCTTTATATCAATCAATCTTTAAAACCAAAGTCATGACATTTGAATTACCAAAACTTACGTTCAAGCCTGATGCACTTTCTCCGTTTATAAGTGCTGAGACAATCGAGTTTCATTATGGCAAGCATCATCAGGCTTATGTGAATAATCTGAATGGTCTGGTTCCCGGGACTGAGTTTGAAAATTCCGGTCTTGAGTCAATTATTAAAAAGGCTGAAGGTCCAATATTTAATAATGCCGCCCAGATATGGAACCACACTTTCTATTTTGAGTCATTTTCAAAAGATGGAAGTAAGGTGCCCGCCGGTCCTCTTGCGGGTGCAATTAATAAATCATTCGGTTCCTTCGAATCATTCAAAGAACTTTTCACCAAATCGGCTGCTACGCTTTTTGGTTCAGGATGGGCATGGCTTGCCGTAAAAGATGATGGGACATTACAGATAATCCAGGAGTCAAATGCCGGTAATCCATTGAAAAAAGGCCTTAAGCCTTTGCTTACTTGCGATGTTTGGGAGCATGCTTATTATATAGATTACAGAAACAGACGCCCTGATTATATTAAAGCATTCTGGGAAGTAATTGACTGGGGTGTAATTGACAAACGTTACATCTAGCTGCAATGAGGAAATGCTCAGTCATTTTTGCAGCCCTGCTGGTCTTTTCGCCGGTGATTCAATCTCAGCAAACCAGGGTAGTCGACCGGATAATTGAACTTGGTAAAACCGATAATCGGACCATGCAGCATCTCGATGTCCTGTGCAACAGGTTCGGAGGTCGTCTTGCCGGTTCAGATGCATATGAGAATGCTGCTTTGTGGTGTGCATCAGAATTCAAAAAATGGGGAATGGAAGTGATAATGGATGAGGCAGGTACCGTGCCCGTTGGCTTTAACCGGGGACCATGGTTCGGCCGCATGCTTTCAGATAACGGGATGACTCTTCATTTTGCAACTCCTTCATATACAGCAGGAACAAAGGGTGTGGAGCGTGGGCCAGTTCTAATTGAGCCTAAGACACGTGCCGATTTTGATCGTATGAAAGGAGCACTGAAAGGTGCATGGGTGATGATAACCGGAAAAAACGACGGATTTCCGATAGACAGATCGGCAAAAGGCGATTCAATAAGGAGAAGCGTAATTGCATACAATGACTCATTGACAAATGCAGCACGCGACATCAAAAGAGTAGGCGCTGGTGGCCCGGGTGGTCCACCTCCCGGATTTGGCACACCTTCAGACCTTAAGCTGAAGGATCAGCCCGCTCTGTTTTACCGAGAGATGTGCGAGGCCGGAATACTTGGAATCATACAGTCCTCCGAGGTACCAATAAGAGCCCTTTATGACAGGAAAAACATAGACAGGATGACTTTCGAAACACTGCCAACTGTTTGCGACATCAGGCTTGATGAGAGCCAGTATGCAGTGATCGAAAAAATGGTGAAGGAACGCAGATACTTCCTTCTGGAGTTCGACATACGGAATCACTTCAAGCCGGGACCAGTTAAATATTACAATGTTATAGGTGTGATACGTGGATCACAGTATCCCGATGAATATGTAATGATGGGAGGCCACCTCGATTCCTATGATGTTGCAACAGGTGGAGTTGACGATGGTTCAGGAGCAACACCGAACATGGAAGCAGCACGTCTGATAATGGCAGCCGGAGGAAAGCCAAAGCGCACAATATTGGTATGCCTCTGGGCGGCCGAGGAATATGGTCTTCTGGGATCGAAGCACTGGGTGGAAGCCAACAAGAAAAAGCTTCCGAAAATTTCCAATTATTTTAATCGCGACGGTGGCCCCACTGTTGCATCAGGCCTCACTGTCCCGGAAGCAATGTTTGACGATCTTGAAAAAGTATGTAAACCTTTGAACGACATTAATCCTGATTTTCCTTTTACACTGAAGAAGAATATTCAACCGCTCCGTCCGATGCCGACAGAAGCCAGAGGAACTGACAGTGGCCCCTTTGCTGTAAAGGGCATTCCCACTCTCTCTTTTGATGCCCCGGATTCAAAAGGCTACAATTTCAGCTATGGGGAGATTTGGCACACTGAGAATGACCTTTATACTAAAAGCATTCCTGAATACCAGGAGCATACTTCCATTGTTACTGCAGTTGTGGTTTACGGTCTGGCAAACCTTGATCACATTCTCTCAAGAACAGGATTATATCTGGAGGAAGGGAAGAAATAGGGAAATAAAGAAATAAAAAAAAAAGAAAAAAAGAAAAAAGAAATAAAGAAAAAAGAAATAAAGAAATAAAGAAATAAAGAAATAAAGAAATAAAGAAACAGAAGGATATAAAAGCTGATTAATGAGAATGCCATGAGTTTAAAAGATCTGGTTTATAAAACACGATCGTTCAGACGATTTGATGAGTCACATAATATTGATCTGAAGGTACTTGAAGGGTTGGTTGATTTGGCCCGTATGTCTGCATCGGCTGCTAACAGGCAGCCTTTGAAGTACCTCCTTTATAATACCGAGGAGTATTGCCAAATGATTTTCCCTTCCATTGCCTGGGCTGCTTATCTTAAAGATTGGTATGGCCCGGGTCCTGGCGAAAGGCCGTCAGCGTATATTATCATCCTGGGAGATAAATCAATTACGGAAACTTTCAGCTTCGATCCCGGGATTGCATCGCAGAGCATTATGCTTGGCGCTACTGAAGCTGGACTGGGAGGATGCATGATAGGATCGATCAAACGAGAAGCATTGAGGAATGATTTAAGGATCCCTGAAAAATTCGAAATAATTCTTATTCTTGCCCTTGGAAAACCTGCAGAAAAGATCCTTATTGAAGAAATTAAGGACGATGATGTGAAATACTGGAGGGATGAGCAACAGAACCATCATGTTCCTAAAAGACC
Organism: uncultured Bacteroidales bacterium; assembly: GCA_963701745.1. Classification (GTDB taxonomy): domain Bacteria; phylum Bacteroidota; class Bacteroidia; order Bacteroidales; family VadinHA17; genus LD21. Next base: position 879,217 of record CAVPBE010000001.1, read on the forward strand.
GCTCAAAGAGTTGATATTAAAAGAGAATTTTAAAGGCTGAATGAAGAGGATATGGCTCATATTATATGTGGTACTGATTAACGGTATATGTGGATTCAGCCAAACCCGATTGACCCAGGAGAGAATAATGCTTTTCAGCGGGATAATAATGGATACGCGAACCCTTGAACCACTGCCCGATGCACAGATTAAGATCGGAAGATCCTTTGTATCAACAAGTGATAAAGAGGGTACTTTTGCTATAAGAGTAAACCGGAAGGATACAATTGTTTTCAGCCTTCTGGGATATCAATCGGCTTATTATTACGTTACCGATACTCTTGCCGGCAATGATTTTGCGGCTGGCGTTTATATGAATACTGATACCCTTTCAATAGGAGAGGTAGTTATCGTACCAAGAATTCAAAGTCTTAAATATGATATTTTGAAGACGCCCCCGACCAGCCCGGAAATGGAGAATGCAAAATACAATATGGCGATTTCAGCATATCAGGGGAGAATGGCGATGACGAAGCTTGGCGATCCGGAATCAAACTATTCCGTTATTCAGCAGAAACGACTTAGAGATGCATCTGAAAAGGGAACTATACCATCGGACAGAATAGTTGGTTTCAGCCCTTTTATGTTGATAGGTGTGGCCTATCTGCTTATTAATGGACTACCTGAGAAACCACCGCCGATGAAATCAAGTTTGACGAGACAGGAACTTGATCAGATCCATAAGAAATATCTGGAAACAGTGAAGAGAAAATAAAACCATCAGATGAAAGCTCCCTTTCTTCCATAAGTCGGTTGACTGTAGCCAGTTATTTTAGACTTAACCCACCCCCCGCCCCTCCACCACGAATCTCCCCTGCATTCTGGCTCCTCCCTAAAATTAGCCACTATCCCTTACTCTAACTGGCCCCTCCCTAAAATTGCCCACAGGGCAATTTCTTAACGGTCGGCCCTTTAACGGTCGGTCCCCTTGGAGGGGAGCTTAATTAATTCCCCACACCTCATACCTCGTACCCCATACCTTACTCTATCCCTTGTAGAATATTGCTTTAATGATGTGGCTTGCCATTTTTGGATTTTCTTTCAGCCGTCTGGTTGAATACCCGAACCACTTAACACCGAAAGGAACGTATACTCTCATTGTATGGCCTTCGTTTACAATGCTTTCACGCAATTTTGGAGTTACCCCGTAAAGCATCTGGAATTCGTACATGTTTCCAGGGACATTGTACTTTTTAACCAATTTGTAAGTCCCGTCAACAAGAGGTTTGTCATGGGTTGCTATACCAACATATATTTTATTCCTAAGCATATATTCCAGGTCCTCCAGAAAGTGCTGGTTCACTTCTTCATATTTCTTGTAGGCGATTGCTTCCGGCTCAATATATATTCCTTTGCACAGCCTGAAATTCAGGGGATATTTTTCACTGTTGAGATCCGATAATCCCTTAATATCATTTAATGTTCTCTTAAGATAAGCCTGTACGACAAGACCAACGTTCCCGGGAAATTTCTCTTTCAGCCTGCGGAATAGCTCAATCTCCATATCTGTACATGGTGAGTCTTCCATATCAATTCTTATAAAACTATTATAGGAAGCTGCTTTTGCAACTATTTCCCTTATATACCGGTAACAGACCTCCTTGTCGATTAGCAATCCGAAACTTGTTGGTTTTAATGAAAAATTCCCATCTATTCCCGACCTGAATGTAACATCGATAAGGTTAAGGTATTCTTTTTTGTTTTCTTCAGCTTCTTCGAGTGTTTTAATGAATTCGCCCAGAACATCTAATGTTACTTTTATCTTGTTCTTGTTAAACTCCTTTGAGACTCTCATGGCGTCTTCAATATTCTCGCCCGAGATATATGACTTTGAGAATATCCAGATGAATTTTTTAGGAAAATAGGGCAGTATTGAAGCAATGAATTTGTTGAACATTTTACATCAAGTTTAGGAGTATAACTATAAAACCAAATACTTATTCAAATAACAATGAATTGAGTTGTGCAAATAAAACTGATTTAAAACCTTATTTAAATGACCTTTGTCACATAATCAGCATGATTTAAGCCGAAAACAGGGTTTTTAAAATAATGTATTGAGTTGATATTCTCAATTTTAAAGCGGAAGTTTTAAAAATTGTTTAAAGACGACATCACTTTTCCGGGAAAACTGCGTTTATATACTGTTGTGTTTTAATAATACTGTCTGATAACCTAACAGGATTGAGATTGCTAAAGAGGATAATATATTCATTGTTAATTTCTTGTGTCATCATTATCGATAGTTTTGGCCAGGATCCTACCTTTTCTCAGTTCTATGCTAATCCGCTTTATCTTGCCCCATCCTTTGCCGGTGCAACGGAAGAATACAGGTTTGCGCTTAACTACAGGAACCAGTGGCCTGCAGTGCCCGGGGTTTTTCATACATACAGCATATCCTTCGACAAGGCACTTTTAAACTTTAACTCCGGCATAGGGGTTCTTGCTACATACGATGTTGCAGGTTCCGGAGAACTGAGCACAACAAATATCGGATTGCTTTATTCTTACGATTTTAAATTCGCAGAGGAATGGCATATCCGGCCTGGCGTAAACTTCAAATTCACATATCTGGGGCTCGACATTTACAAGCTTATATTTGCAAGCCAGATGACAGGCAGCGGTACAGTCCCTTCTGTTTATCCACCGCCTTTCAGCAAAGTTGCCGATGTTGATTTCGCAACTTCAGCTCTTGTTTACAACGACAGGTACTGGGGAGGTTTTACTCTCGATCATTTGCTCAATCCCAAACAGTCATTTTACGGTAATGAATCGGTCTTACCAGTAAAACTGAATGTTTTCGGAGGTCTTCAGATATTGCGAAAAACAAGGTTGCGCCAGACTTATCATGAAGTTCTTTCAGTAGCATTTAATTTTCAGAAGCAGGCAAAGTTCTATCAGACAGATATCGGATTGTATTATTACAGGGATCCTCTTATTTTCGGCCTTTGGTACAGAGGAATTCCTTTCGTGACTTCTCAGCCTGGAGATGCTATAATAGGGCTGGTCGGAATAAAAACAAAGCAACTTCATATAGGGTATAGTTACGATTTTACAATCTCGAACCTAATATCTTCAACTGCTGGAGCTCATGAAATTTCGCTGGTATATGAATTCAATTCATTTTCAATCGGACAGCGTACAAAGATAAGGGCAATACCATGCCCTGAATTTTAACCGGCAAAGGCCTCTTTTTTTAGTACTTATTTTAAAATTGAATTCCGGGAGCGGGGTAAATAATTAATTTGTTTATATTTGCGCCTGACAATTATTTACAAATCATATTTTTTACAATGAAGAATTTATCTGCCGTTCTGTTTGCTGTTTTATTTCTGGCCATAGCAGCTTTATTTATTCTACATTTTACCGGAAATAAAAAATCCCTAAAGAGTACACTGTCTGAAAATTCGGTAAATACCACTGAAAATGGCATTGCCTATGTAAATATTGATACTGTTGTTTTCAGGTTCAATATGTATTCTGACAGGAAAGAAGAACTTCTTGGAAAGCAGAAAAAAGCTGAAGCTGAACTTAATTCAAAAGGGAGTCAGTATGAAAAAGGGGTTAAAGATTACCAGGATAAAGTAAACAAAGGTCTAGTAACCAGGGCTACTGCAGCTGAAATAGAACAATCGCTTTACCAGCAGCAACAGGAACTTGTTACCCTCCGCGACAAACTCCAGTCCGACCTTGTTGAAGAAGACCAGGTTATGAACCGGCAGATCCTCGAATACATCACTACTTATCTTGAAGAACACAAAGCTGAATATAACTATCAGTATATCTTCGGAAAGAGCTTTGGGAGTGTTGTTCTTTATGGTAACCCTGCCCACGATATTACGCAGAAGGTTCTTGAAGGACTGAATGCCAAATACATGACAGAGAAAAAATAGCAATTATATGGGTTTTGCCTCTGCCTGGCTTAAAGATAGAGCACTTTTCCCCGTACTTATAAAAGAGGCACCTGCTGAAAACACCGAGATTATTGTTGTAGTTCCTTCCTACGACGAACCGGCAATCACTGATCTGCTTGATTCGCTTGCATCTTGCTGCAAACCTGATTGCAAGGTCGAAGTGATAATTGTAGTCAATGCTCCATCAGATGCAGGAAGTGAGAACCTGAAAAACAACATTGAAAGTATTGTCCGAATTGAAATCTGGAAAAGGAAGAACCCTAATTGTTTCTTTAATCTTTATGTTATTGACGGATCAATGCTTAGGTCTGAGGGATGGAGTGTAGGTCTGGCAAGAAAAACCGGGATGGATGAGGCTGTCCGCAGATTTGACTTTTTAAATAAACCTTATGGAATAATACTGAACCTTGATGCTGACTGCAAGGTAAAAAGCAATTATTTTACAGCAGTTTACGGTGAAATGCACGACAGAAAGGACCGGTCAGCCTGCTCCATATATTTTGAACATCCAATTTCCGGTGATGAATTTACCAGGCAAATATACAGATCAATAACTCTTTATGAGCTTCACCTGAGATATTACCTTCAGGGACTTGCATTCACCGGCTTTCCTTACGTGCAACATACAGTGGGTTCTGCTATTGGAGTAAAAGCATTACCCTATGTTAAGGCAGGCGGTATGAACCGGAGGATGGCAGGTGAAGATTTCTATTTCATTCAGAAACTGCTTCCTTCCGGAGGATTCTTTAACCTGAACAAGACTACCATCATTCCATCGCCCAGGTCTTCAGCCAGAGTCCCCTTTGGAACAGGAGTGACAATATTAAGGATGACCCAGGGGGATAATGAAACTTTGATGACATATAATCCTGAAGCATTTATTGAACTTAAATTGCTTTTCAGCCTGATCGACAGGATTTTCTTATGTTCAATTGATGATCAGGATTTTGCTTTCCACGATCTGCCTCAAGGCATAAGGCAATTTGCAGGGATTGAAGAATGGACAACAAAAATAAGGGAGATCAGGAGCAATACATCCGGAATTCAGTCTTTCAGAAAAAGATTTTTCGGATGGTTCAATATGTTTAAAATAGTAAAATACCTGAATTCAGTACACAGCACTTTATTTCAGAAAAGACCGGTCGATAAATGTGCCTTAGAACTTCTTAAAGCTTTAGGCATAGATTTTAAATCGGACGATCCGGTAGAATTACTGGAGTTTTACAGATTGCTTGAGCGCAAGCATTAATTATTATTTTCCCTTTTTATCCTGCGGTTTTCCTGAGGAGTAAGAATTATGTAAAGGTCTTCGTCAGGCTTTTTCATCCTGTATTGTTCACGAGCAAATTTCTCAAGATTCTGGTCATCGGTTTTAAGTTCGTGGAGTTTCCTCTTGTCCTCTTCAATCCGTAGAACATAATATTCCTTTTCCGACCTGAGCTTTTTGAGGTTTTTCATCTCTTTGTACTGCGATATCAGGTTGTTAGAATCAAGAAGGAGCACCCAGATCATGAAAATAATAATCGTAAGCAGGTACCTGTTCCTCAGGAAAGGCGGTATTCTTTCTATGAATTTAAACCTGATCATTCTTATGCAAACCTACAACTTTTTTTTTAACCACCACTCATCAGATAAAACATCTGAATATTGTCTCTGTCATTTATAATTGTAGTGTTATATTTATCCCTCGAAATCAGTTCTCCGTTTATCTTAATTATTCTCATTTTGAAAGTAAACTTTTTCAGAACAAGCATTTCACTTACTGTCATTTCCTCCACTTCAAATTCTTCTTCCCTGTTATTTAGAATTATCTTCATGCGGTTATCCGGTTAACTATTTAATTTTCATGAGTATATCCACCACGGTATTGGCCTGCATGCTGGCTACTATACCAACTCTTGGCGCAAGAGGAGGAAGCTCATCAGAAGCTTCAGAAACCTCATCTCCGCAAACGTAAAGGGTTTCATCTATCTGCCTGAATTTCAATATGTCATTTTTTCCCCACCCTGCCATTCCTGATCCGACAATCAGTGGAACCCCGGGCAATTCGCTTTGAACAGCTTCAATAATCATCTCTTTCATATCGGACCTGTCAAAAGCTTCTATGATTGCATCGCAACCTGCAAATATTGATGGAATGTTTCCTTTGTTCAACTTAATTTTGTGGATAACAACCTGAATTTCTGGCTTTATCCTGAGAATATTATCCTTCAAGGCCTCTGCCTTCATCATACCGATCTGGTTTAGGAAATAATACTGCCTTGTCAGGTTGGAGGGTTCAACTTTATCAAAATCAACAATCACCAGTGTTCCTATACCTGTCCTTGCAAGGGCAACAGCACAATTTGAACCAAGTCCGCCTGCACCTGCAATACCAACCCTGAATTTTTTCAGGTGGTTTTCTATTTCCGAAAGCTTCATCGGAGCAAAATTTAGAGTAAAAACCATTACAAATATAGATACTTTGAAATAAAGATTCCTTTAAAAATCTTCCATCAATATTGTTATATTGATCATTATCATTTTAAGGGTTGTTTTTATAAAGTACCTTTGATTAAAATTGCTAATTTTATTTTCAATACCAAAATCAATTTTATGGACATAGCGTCAATTAAATCAAAGCACCGGCAGATAAAAAAATGGGATTACAGCTGGACTCCTCTTAATAAAGGGTATACTGATAAAATCCTTTATATTAATGTGGGATCGGCTGACATCAGGGAAAAGAGAGTTCCTCAGGTGATGAAGGAAAAATTTATTGGCGGTAAGGGTTACGGACTACGCCTCCTCTGGGATGCCACCAGACCTGACACGAAATGGAATGACCCTGATAATGAAATAATAATTTCTTCAGGCCCCATTGGCGGAATAACTCAATATTCAGGTACAGGAAAATCGCTTGTTGTCAGCATATCGCCACAGACAAATTCAGTGATGGACAGCAATGTGGGCGGTTTTTTCGGCCCTTTCCTCAAGTTTTCCGGATTTGATGCCCTGGAACTACAGGGTAAAGCAGAAAAAGATGTAATTATTTTCATTGATGGTATAAATCATTTTGTGGAGATCTTCGAAGCACCGGATGAAGCTACCGACAGCCATCTTCTGGCAGAACAGCTTACGGAGATCTTTGCTGATAATGAAAATGAAAAGAAGAACATTGGGGTCGTTTCTTCAGGTTCCGCTGCTGAACATTCACTTATCGGAATGCTGAACTTTAGTTTCTACGATTCCAAAAGAAAGAAAGTAAGGCTTAAACAGGCTGGCAGGGGAGGTATAGGAACTGTTTTCCGTAATAAAAAGATTAAAGCTGTTGTCTGCAAGATCCCCGGAGTTAAGGGTAATCTCAATAATGTTGTTGACCTTGAGGCAATTATGGAAAGAGGAAGGAGGTTCAACAGAGAGATGAAGGAGCTTGATGATAAACAGTGCCAGATGCGGCAGGTTGGAACAGCTCACCTTATGGAAATCATGAACGATCATGATCTTCTTCCTGTTCACAATTACAAGTTTGGAAGTCATCCTGATGCTTACAAGATCAATTCATCCGTATGGAAAAGCCATTTCAGGCAGAACAATCCTGACGGATGCTGGATAGGCTGTAACATGTCTTGCACTAAAGGAGTTGATGATTTTGAAATCCTGACAGGTCCATATAAGGGACAGAAGGTCCTTGTCGACGGCCCTGAATATGAAAATGCAGCCGGATTGGGGTCAAACTGCGGCATTTTTGATCCACAATATATAATCGAAACCAACTTTTATTGCGACACTTACGGGATCTGCACAATAACATGGAGCACTCTTTCCGCATTTGTCATGGAATGTTATGAAAATGGCATACTAAACAAAGAAAGAACCGGAGGTCTGGATCTTAGATTCGGTAACTCAAAAGATGCACTTGAACTTCTTCATCAGGTTGCCCGGGGAGAAGGATTCGGTTTGGTTGCTGGTCAGGGTGTTCGCAAAATGAAAGAGTTATTCATCGCTAACGGCTGGGGAGAAGCCTCATTTCTGAACGATATTGGTATGGAAAACAAGGGACTTGAGTATTCCCAGTATATGCCAAAGGAATCGCTGGCTCAGCAGGGCGGATTTGCAATGACAAATAAAGGGCCTCAGCATGATGAAGCCTGGCTGATTTTTATGGATATGGTGAATAACCAGATCCCAACCTTCGAAAATAAAGCTGAAGCACTTCACTATTTCCCGATGTTCCGAACCTGGTTCGGACTTGTAGGGCTATGCAAACTGCCATGGAACGATGTTGAACCGGAAAGCAATGCACTAACTGATGAACCTGCAAAAGTACCGGAACATGTCGATAATTATGTGACTATTTATAAGGCAGTCACCGGACGGGAATTCGATAAGAAGCGTCTTATTGAGGATTCGGAACGGGTTTACAATTTTCAGCGTGTTTTTAACCTCAGGAGAGGCTATGGCACGAGGATATACGACAGACAACCATTTCGGGCTGCCGGTCCTGTGACCCGTGAGGAGTATGAGTCAAGGGCTGAGCGATATGACAAACAGTTGAAGGAAAAGACAGGTACCGACCCTTCAGGTAAATCCACAGAAGAAAAAATGAAACTCATCAGGAAATTCAGGGAGGATCAGTATGAGAGTCTTCTGAATGCCGTTTATATTCGCCGTGGATGGAACAATAACGGGGTACCCAAAATAGAGTTCCTGAAAAAAATAGGAATGGATTTTCCGGAGGTTATTGAGGTTGTGAAAAACTTTCAGTGAAAGCCAGATGCAAACCATAATCTCCTTGCTCCGGGGAGTAAATATGGCCGGTCATAACAAAATCAGGATGACCGTACTTTCATCATTGTTTAAGAAAATTGGCTTTAAGGATGCTGAAACCTATATTCAAAGCGGAAATATTGTTTTCAACGATCCTGGCAGCCTTTCTGACGCCGAAATTACTGTAAAAATTGAAGAGGCAATCAGGCGAGAGTTCAATTACAATATCCCGGTTATTAATAGGACCCCTGAGGAGCTAAGGGCTATTCTTTCCCTTAATCCTTTTGCCGGGGAGGAGAACTTCAATCCTGAGAAGCTTGCTGTAATTTTTTTGTACGAAAAGCCTTCAGAATCACAGATTGAGAAAGTTTATTGGATCAATTACCCGCCCGATAAATTTGTAATAGCTGGCAAAGAGATTTACATTTATTGTCCTAATGGATTCGGAAAGAGTAAGATATATACAGGTTTCTTTGAGAATAAAATGAAAGCCACAGGTACCGGGAGAAACTGGAATACTATAAATGCTCTTATAAAGATTGCAGAAAAAAAAGAAGAAAATCCTGAATCAACATAAATAAACTGATTACCAATGGAGCGGCTGATTTTATGGGTGTGTATTTTTGCTATTCCCTTTACTGGATGCAGGAACAATTCTGTTAACAGGCAGAAGGAGATTATAATTTTTCACGCAGGCAGCCTCTCAGTTCCTTTCAGGCAGCTTGCAGATGAATATGAAAAGCTAAACCCCGGAACTAAGATCCTGATGGAACCAGCAGGAAGCCTGGTTTGTGCCAGAAAGATAACTGAGCTTAAGAAACCATGCGACATAATCGCTTCAGCTGATTATTTTGTCATTGATAAGTTTATAGTGCCTGAATATGCCTCATGGAGTATAAGATTTGCAACAAATGAAATTGTGATCGCATTTCAGGAAAAATCGAAATATTCATCAGAAATTGACTCATTGAACTGGATAGATATTTTATTGCGGGATGATGTCACATATGCAAGATCGGATCCTGATTCCGATCCCTGCGGATACAGAAGTGTTATGGCTTTTAAACTGGCGGAGAAATATTATGGAATTCAGGGCCTTGAGAACAAGCTTTCATCAAAAAACAAGGATTTTATCCGCCCGAAGGAAGTAGATCTCGTGGCACTTGTCGAAGCAAATGCTGTAGATTACATGTTCCAGTATAAATCGGTTGCATTACAGCACGGTTTAAAATTCATTGAGCTTCCGGATTATATTAATCTTGGAAATCCAGCCATGAATGACATTTATCACTCTGTTTCTATTGATGTTACTGGAAATACTCCTGGCAGTAAGATGACAGTAAAAGGCGATTATATCAATTACAGTCTGTCTGTCCTTACAGGTTCGGTTAATAAAGAAAATGCAGTCGATTTTGTATCTTTCCTGCTGAGCAAAGAAGGGATGGAGATCTTCAAAAAGAACGGACAGGATCCGATTATCCCATTCAGTACTGATCAGCACGCAACGATCCCGGAAAAGCTTAAAAGATATATGGATACAAGCAACCCTGAAGGATATAAAGATGAAAAATAATCTTTTCAGCTGGATTCTCCTGATTCTTTCATCACTGGTTCTGCTTTTTATTCTGGCACCGCTGGCTGGTATGTTTATTAGTACCGGTAGTTCTGAATTCATCGAAACTGTCAGGGATAAGGAGGTTCAGGATAGTATATGGCTCACTCTGTGGGTTTCTTTTGCTGCTACATTCTTTTTTGCATTTGCTGCTATTCCTCTTGCCTGGCTTCTGGCCCGGAAGAATTTTCCTCTGAAATCCGTTGTTCAGGGAATTATTGACCTGCCGGTTGTTCTTCCTCATACTGCTGCAGGTATTGCAGTTCTTGGGTTCATTTCAAGGGATGGATTTCTTGGTAAAGCTGCAGATGCACTTGGATTTACTCTTATAAATAATCCTGCAGGAATTGCCCTGGCTATGGCTTTTGTAAGTGTTCCATTCCTTATAAACTCTGCCCGCGACGGTTTTGCATCGGTGCCTGAACGTCTCGAAAAAGCAGCACTGACGCTTGGTGCCAGCCGGTCAAGAGTCTTTTTTACTATATCTCTTCCTCTTGCCTGGAGGAGTATTATTACAGGATTTGTCATGATGTTTGCAAGAGGTATGAGCGAATTCGGCGCAGTGGTTATCGTAGCTTATCACCCTATGATTGCTCCAGTACTAATTTATGAACGGTTCAGCTCCTTCGGTCTTAATTACGCCCGACCAGCGTCGGTACTTTTTATTATTGTCGCTCTTGCAGTATTTATTTTGCTAAGGTTTATCTCATTGAAGAAAAAAGAAATTCATTTGTCCCCTGATGCTGAGACTTAAAAATATTAACAAAAAACTTGGCAAATTTGCCCTGTGGGGGATCGACATAGATATACCTGAAGGTGAGTATTTTGTGCTGCTAGGCAGATCAGGATCGGGGAAAACCCAGCTCCTTGAGCTTATTGCCGGTCTTAGCCTCCCCGATTCAGGTGAGATATGGATAAACGAACAGGATGTTACGAGAAAAAAAATCCAGGAACGGTCGGTCGGACTTGTTTTTCAGGATTATGCAATATTCCCGAACATGACTGTTTTCGGTAATATTGCCTACCCTTTGCATTCGGGTAAAATGAAAAAAAATGAGATTATCAGAAAAGTTAACCGGATCGCTGAAGAGATGAATATTTCAAATATTCTGGATCGCTTTACACATAATCTTTCAGGGGGAGAGTTGCAACGGGTTGCCCTTGCCAGAACACTTGTAAATTCACCCAGGTTGTTACTGCTCGATGAGCCAATGGCTTCCATCGATGCCAGCCTAAAGGATGACATCAAAAGAACATTTCGCCGGCTTAACAGGAATGGACTGACAATTATTCATGTCACTCACGATTATCGCGAAGCTGTAAGCCTCGCCGGTAAGGTTGGAGTAATTCATAACGGGCACATAATTCAGGAGGGGACACCTGAAAGGGTTTTCAGTAACCCGATAAATAAATTTGTTGCAAGATATGCAGGGATAAGAAACTTTTTCAGAGTGAAATTCTTCCGCGAAGGAGGCAGGTGGAAAGCACTTTGCGACAGTAATATTGTTTTTAATATTTCCGGAAACGGATTTCCGGAGGAAGGGCTAATGATAATTAAAAGCGACGATATTAAAATACTGGGGTCTGAACCTGTGTCAGGTATGGACAATTGTTTCAGAGGGATCGTGCGGGAGATAAATCCATCAGAATATGGAATTGAGGTAACAATCGAAGCTGGTGAAATATTCTATGTTGATTTGCCGGTTTGTGATTTTAAGTCGCTGCAGATTGGGGAATCATCCATTGTATGGATAACTTTCCCCAAGGAGGCTGCAGTCGCCCTTCCGGGTTCTGGCTGAGGGCAGGAGGCTTTCCCCTCGGCTCCCCTCCTTGGAGGGGATGGGGGTGGGTTTATTAATATAAAAACAAATATTTAAAGTGCAGTCTATGGAAATGATCTCATTCGAACAAGCCTTCAATACTGTAATGAGCACCGGTTTCAGAACGGGTACCGAATCCATTTCATACACTGATTCTTTGAACCGGATCCTCGCCGGCGATATAGCCAGCGATATGGATCTGCCACCGTTCAAAAAATCATCTGTCGACGGCTTCGCCTGCAGAAAAACTGATCTTGGAAACGATCTGGAGATACTCGAAACAATACCTGCCGGAAACTGGCCTTCAAAAACCGTTGGCAGCAATCAATGCTCTCGGATTATGACGGGCGCTCCCGTACCAGATGGAGCAGATTGCGTGATTATGGTCGAAGAAACTGAAATGCTCTCTTCAGGATTAATCAGGTTCAGAAGTTCTTTCAAAAAGGAAAACATTGCAAATAAAGGAGAAGATGTCCGTAAAGGTGAATTTGTCCTGAAGGCAGGAAAAAAGATAAGGCCGCAGGATATAGCAGTAATGGCATCAGTAGGACATATCTTAGTTACTGTCAGTAAATTGCCAAGGGTTGCAGTAATAAGTTCAGGAAGCGAACTTGTTGAACCAAATATAATTCCGGGGGTATCACAGATAAGGAACAGCAATTCAAGCCAGCTTATGGCCCAGATCGCACAGGCAGGGGCTTCGGGAAAATATTACGGTATCGCTGCCGATGATGAAGCCCAGACTCTTTGGATTGTTGAAAAAGCAATTTCGGAGAATGATATGGTTCTCCTGACCGGAGGCGTTTCAATGGGAGACTTCGATTTTGTCCCTGCAGTTCTTGAACAAGCAGGTGTTAAAATTCTTTTTACCAGGATTGCAGTCCAGCCAGGGAAACCAACCACATTTGGACTCCATCCCCAGTCAGTGATTTTTGGACTTCCCGGAAATCCAGTATCTTCGTTCATTCAGTTTGAAGTGCTCGTCAGGCCGTTATTAACAAAAATGATGGGTTGTGAATGGAGGCCTCTGAGCATCAAAATGACTATGAATAAGAAGTTTACCAGAAAGTTTGCTGAAAGGATGGCATTTATACCGGTAAAATTCACCGATGAAGACTCTGTTTCTCCGGTTGAGTACCACGGATCGGCTCATATTTCAGCGCTGCCTGAAGCTGATGGTATTATTTCGATGCCTGTGGGAAAGAATATAATTGAAAAGGGAGAAGTTGTAAGTGTACGACAGATTTAACCGACCCATAAATTACCTGCGAATCTCGGTTACTGACAGATGTAACCTGAGGTGCCGCTACTGCATGCCTGAGGAAGGTATATATCTTCTCAGACATGAGGATATCCTGACTTTTGATGAAATCAGGGACTTTACAAAAATTGCTGTTGCATGCGGGATATCCAAAGTAAGGATTACGGGCGGAGAACCACTTGTCAGAAAGGGGATTGTTACCCTGACTGGCATGATTGCTGGAATTGAAGGTATTAAGGACCTGTCAATGACAACCAACGGAACCCTGCTGGATAAATTTGCAGACGACCTGCATAAGGCAGGTCTTCAGAGAGTTAATATCAGTCTCGACACTGTGGACCCTGAAAAATATGCATATTTGACAAGGAATGGAAATCTGAGTGATGTCTTTAAGGGGATTGAAGCTGCAAAAAAGGCAAATCTTGTCCCGATAAAAATTAATTGTGTAATAAAAGAGTCAAAATCAGAAAAAGATGCAGTTGAGGTTTCAGAATTCTGCAGATCAAATGGTCTGGATCTGAGATATATAAGGGAAATGGATCTGGTTAAAGGCACATTTTCAACTGTTGAGGGAGGTTCGGGTGGAACCTGTTCATCATGCAACAGGTTAAGGCTTACATCAATCGGGAAGCTAAAACCATGCCTTTTCAATAATGCCGAGTTTGACATCCGGGAACTTGGGTATGAAAAAGCAATACAAATGGCTGTAGAGATGAAGCCTGAACAGGGCCAGAAAAATATTAAAGATGAATTTTATAATATAGGAGGATAAAAAAATGAACAGATTGTCACATACTGACGATACAGGAAAAGCAGTAATGGTTGATGTCGGAGTAAAGGAAATACAGAACAGGAGCGCAAAAGCTTCAGGTCATATTAAGCTCTCGGAAGAGACTTTGAAACTTATTAAAGAGAACCTTGTTAAAAAAGGAGATGTACTGACTGTTGCACAGATCGCAGGTATAAGCGCGGCAAAGCAAGCATCGGCGCTGATCCCGCTTTGTCACAATATTGTACTTGATAATATCAAAGTTGAACTTTTTCCTGACGAATCGGGTATTGTTGCTGAAAGTGAAATTCATTGCAACGCCAGAACAGGAGCCGAAATGGAAGCTATGACCGCTGTAAGTGTTGCGCTGATAACAGTTTATGACATGTGCAAAGCAGTTGATAAGATGATGGTTATCGACAGGATAATGGTAACAGAAAAAACTAAAGGATGAACCTTCCCGACAGATTTGAGGTACTCATAATTACTTTAAGCGACAGAGCCTTTAAAGGTGAATACCAGGATCTGAGTGGACCGAGGATTGAGGAGAAGCTGTCAGAATTCTTCTATACTCAGAAGTGGACGTCAGATATACGGACAGCTCTTATCCCTGACGATGCCGAAACCCTTCAGAAGATAATAGTAGAAGCACGTGAAACTGTGAATTTCATTTTTACAACCGGAGGAACCGGAATCGGACCACGTGACATTACGATCGAAGTCATTAAGCCGCTTCTCTCAAAAGAAATTCCTGGAATTATGGAATTCATAAGAATTAAATACGGGGCGGAAAAACCAAATGCACTATTAAGCAGGGGAGTTGCAGGTATAACCGGGAGATCGTTGGTCTACACTCTTCCCGGTTCCATGAGGGCAGTGGATGAATATATGACTGAGATTTTAAAGACTCTGAAGCATACTGTTTTAATGCAGTATGGGATCGATTCCCACGAAAAACACTAATCAGTCAGGCGGTTGAGCGTATTTATTGTCTGAATCCCGATAATCCTGTCGTACCTCTCACGTGGATTCCTGTAATATATGAGGACGGTATAATCGTTTTCTGTCTCATAATGGCTCCCCTCGAATTTTGTTGCTACGCTGTTGTTATACCCGTCTTTTCTGAAAACATATTCATAATTGTACCAGCCCTGTTTAAGCAGCATAATACATTCATAAGCCCCGGCCGAATCATTATAGCTCATCACGTTACCGGCATTAAATTCCCAGTTGTTCAGAGCACCCGAAACATACATTTTGCCCCCTTCTACAGGGTATTTCGATGGCAGGGTAAAATATACATATACATAATCAGCATCAGTTTCAGGATTCTTTTGCTCCTGAATTGCAACATAATATTTCCCATTGAAATCCTCCCAGTAGAAATATGGCTTGAACTCCCTGTTTTCAGACGGGAAGAGATAAACATTGTAATTTGAGATCAGGAAATCAATCTTTCTTACATATTGCGACTGGTACCTGATGCTTTTGATATCGAAATACCTGAATTCATTTCCTCCCTGGAAAACGTTCTTATCTGATAATGAACTGTATTTAAGTTCATTGTTACCAAAAAACTCGGGTTTTAAATTTCTCTTAGAGTTGTTCCATCTCCCGTTCTGCAGAATGCACGCATAGACATCCCTGAAGGGATCATTTATTTTGACCGAGGAAGTGTTTACAGTAAAATCGATCTGCTGGTTTGTATTGACATCTGCTGTCATTCTTGGCCTGTGTGCTGAGATACTTATACCAGCTACATCTTCAGTGATCATAAACCTCTGCGAAAGGACAGGGTTCTCCGGTTCATTCAATGGATAAACAAGCAGAATATAGTTTCCTGATAGTTTAAGCTGTGCCCTTTCATTAGGGAATGAAAGCTTATAATGGGTGTAATGTACAGTAGTGTTGAATGATGGCCTGTATTCTTCAATGGGATTCTCTGAAAATCCTTCCATATAATCGGTATAAAAGATATCGGATTTTCTCCAGTCCTTGTCGCAGTGTATGAATGTATAGTAGTAATTCTCCGGATTATCGCCAAGAAGATCAAAATGCAGGACCAGCTTTTCATCGCTGTTCAGTCTGAGAACAGGGTACGAAAGGTTCCATCCCTCCTTGTAAAGCTGCACAGTTTTTATTTTGTCATTGAAGACATGATTTGTAAATGCAAGTGAATCATTGCTCTCCGATAAGACCGGAAAAGCATCAAGAAGGAGAGCCATTAACAATGAAACATACATCTTAAAAGTTTATGCGCGAATTTACACATAGTGGAAATTTATTTCATCATTTTTAGCATATTTTGAAAAATTTGGCAAGCTATTTATACATTTGCAGGTTCTGTTAATTAATTAACAGAACCCTGATCCGAAAGAATTATTTAAATAAGATCATTTTACAATGTCCAGATCGATTAAGCTAAAAAAAGGGTTCGATATCCGGTTGGAGGGAATTGCTGAAAAAAAGCTTGGAGGAGCTGTAAATCCGGTTATGTTCGGAGTCCGGCCCACTGATTTCCCGGGGCTAATCCCAAAGCTGGAAGTCAAGCCTGATACGGAAGTCCTGGCCGGTACTCCACTTTTTCACGATAAGCTGCGTCCGGAAATAAAATTCACCTCACCTGTCAGCGGAAGGGTTATATCTGTTGAAAGGGGAGAACGCAGAAAAATGCTTGAGGTTATAGTCGAAAAGAATGGCACCGGGTATATTGATTTTGGAAAAGCTGATCCTGAAAAGCTTTCAGCTGAACAAATAAAAGAGCATCTTTTAAGCTCAGGTCTGTGGCCGGCAATAAGGCAGAGACCTTACCACGTGGTCGCTAATCCGAATGATAAGCCTAAATCGATCTTTATTTCAGGTTTTGACACAGCCCCTCTTGCCCCGGATTATACATTTATCCTTGAAAACTCTTCTGCTGACTTTTTGCGAAGAGGAATATACGCACTGTCAAAACTGACAAGTGGCAAGATAAATCTTGTTCTGAAAGGGAATGGTAATGACAACAAGATTTTTGAGGGGATTGGAGGGGTAGAGAAATCATATGTTTCAGGTCCTCATCCTGCAGGGAATGTTGGAGTCCACATCCATCATCTTGATCCGTTGAACAAAGGAGAAATAGTATGGTTTGTAAATTTTCAGGATGTTATTTCGATCGGCCGTATGTTTGATGAGGGAATATTATAAACCGGAAAGGATTGTAGCTTTGACTGGTTCTGAAGTTATTAATCCTCAGTACTATAAGATGCTTTCAGGTGGGGTGGTTACTCCTGTAGTCACAGGTAATATAAAACCAGGTAATCAGAGATATATAAGCGGTAATGTGCTTACGGGAACAAAGATAAGCTCCGATGGATTTCTTGGATATTATGATTCCCAGATAACTGTAATTCCCGAAGGTAACTATTATGAGTTTTTCGGTTGGGCTAACCCTGGCATAAATAAATACAGTTTTTCACGGACATTTCTTTCTTCAATTTTACCAGGCCGGAATTATAAGCTCGATACAAATATGCATGGTGGTGAAAGAGCTTTCGTGGTGACCGGTCAATACGAAAAGGTAGTTCCAATGGATATTTTCCCGATGCAGCTTTTAAAAGCTATAATCGCTCAGGATATTGATAATATGGAAAACCTGGGGATCTATGAAGTTGCTGAAGAAGACTTTGCGCTTTGTGAGTTTATTTGTCCCTCCAAAATTGAGATACAATCAGAAATAAGAAAGGGACTTGATCTGATGAGAAAAGAGATGAGTTAAGTAACCTGTGAATTTTCGATAATACAATGAATTCCCTAAGAAAAAAGTTGGATAAACTAAAGCCCCATTTCTCAAAAGGGGGAAGGTTTGCAAAATTGCAGTCAGTATTTGATGGATTTGAAGCCTTCATGTTCGTCTCTGATAAAGTCACATTCAAAGGTTCACATATCAGGGACCCGCTCGATCTGAAGCGGACAATGACAGTTGTGATTATTGCCCTCTTACCTGCACTTTTATTCGGCTCTTACAACACAGGGTTGCAACATTTCAGATCTATTGGCACTGATCCTGCTCTTTTTCAGGCCTTCTTGTTTGGTTTCTTACGGATATTACCTCTGATTATTGTCAGCTATGGGGTGGGACTTGGAATAGAATTTATAGCTGCACAGATAAGGGGACATGAAATTAATGAGGGATATCTGGTTACAGGGCTCCTTATTCCCCTGATTATGCCTATCGATATCCCATTATGGATGCTGGCGCTGGCAGTTGCCTTTTCTGTCATCCTCGGTAAGGAGGTCTTTGGTGGCACAGGGATGAACATTTTTAATCCGGCTCTTCTTGCCCGGGCTTTCGTGTTTTTCAGCTATCCGGCATGGATGACCGGCGATAATGTCTGGACCGAAGGACTTACAGCAGGTAAAAACATTATTGATGGTTTTTCAGGAGCAACCCCGCTGTCTCTATGTGCGGCAGGGGAAATAACAAAACTTCCATCGTTTATGCAAATGTTTCTTGGTTTCATACCAGGTTCGGTCGGAGAAACTTCAACAGTAGCAATTCTTATCGGTGCCCTGATCCTTATTATTACCGGTGTAGGCAGCTGGAAAATAATTGCAGGTGTTTTTGCCGGAGGTCTCGGAATGGGATTGTTGCTTAATGCAGTTTCGGCAAATGCATATATGGAGCTCCCCTTTTATTATCACTTTGTGATGGGTGGTTTTGCTTTCGGTGCAGTCTTTATGGCAACCGATCCTGTTTCAGGCTCACAGACAGAAAAGGGTAAATGGATATACGGTATTCTGATCGGGGTGCTCTCGATTCTTATAAGGGTTCTCAATCCAGCGTATCCCGAAGGAGTGATGCTTGCCATACTCCTTATGAACCTTTTTGCCCCGCTTATTGACTATTTTGTTGTCCAGTCGAATATTAAGAAGAGGCTTAAGAGGGCTGAAGTTGCACTTAAAACCAGCGTAAAATGAAACAGTTCAGCAATACATATATTTTCATTTTTTCCGCAATTATGGTAATTGCGGTAGCTGCCTTGCTATCGCTGGCTGCTACCCTGCTCCAGCCTGCACAGGAGAGAAACCTTGAAATTGAAAAGAAGAAAAACATGCTTGAATCAATAAATGTTCAGGTTACCAAAGAGAATACTGAGGAACTTTATGATAAGTATATAAAGGAGGGTTTTGTCATAAATTCAAAAGGTGAGCCCGTTGATGGTGTTGATGCATTTACAGTAGTTCTGAAGAATGAGCAGAAAAAACCTCTTGAGGAACAATTCCTTCCCGTTTTTAAGGCTGAACCCGATGACGGTCAAAAGGTAATTATCATTCCTGTTGAAGGGAAAGGACTCTGGGGCCCGATTTATGGGTATGTTTCGCTAAAAACAGATATGAATACCATTTATGGAACCAATTTCGATCATAAGGGAGAGACTCCGGGACTTGGAGCCGAGATCAATACAACTGAATTTGAGAGCCAGTTCCTTGGCAAGAAACTATATGACAATGATAATTTTGTCTCGGTTCAGGTAATCAAAGGAGGTGCGCCAGAAGGTGACATCCACGGAGTCGATGCGATCTCAGGAGGAACAATAACAAGCAAGGGTCTTGAGAAAATGATCTTTAACTGCCTGCAGAAATATAATGGCTATCTCTTAAAAAACAGGATTTAACATATGGACAACAAGGAAAAAGAGCCGATTTTCTCGGCAAAAAATCTAAAACTTCTGACCGAACCTTTCGGGAAGAATAATCCAATCACAGTTCAGGTTCTTGGAATCTGCTCAGCACTTGCGGTTACAGTAAAACTGAAACCGGCGATAGTAATGGCATTGTCCGTTACAATTGTCACAGGTGTTTCGAACCTTGTTATAGCTTCCATGAGAAAATTTATCCCCGACAGGATAAGGATAATTGTCCAGCTTGTCGTAATAGCAACTATGGTGATTCTCGTCGACCAGTTTCTAAAAGCTTATGTTTTTGATGTAAGCAAACAGCTTTCTGTTTTTGTCGGATTGATCATCACAAACTGCATAATCATGGGAAGGCTCGAAGCATTTGCTATGGCAAACAAACCCTGGCCTTCATTCATCGATGGAATCGGAAACGGTGCCGGCTACGGATTAATACTGGTGATTGTATCTTTCTTCAGAGAGCTTCTTGGTTCCGGAACTATTTACGGCTATCCGCTATTGGAGAAGCTCGGAATCTATAATTCAGGCTATGAGAATAATGGAATGGTAATTCTTCCACCGATGGCTCTGATATTTGTTGGTCTTATTATCTGGTTCCAGAGGAGCAGGGATAAAAGCCTGGTAGAAAAAAAATAGAAAAGAATTGCTATGGAAAATCTACTGAATATATTTATCAAGTCGATCTTTGTCGACAATATGATCTTTGCCTTCTTCCTGGGCATGTGCTCATTCCTGGCCGTTTCAAAATCAGTTAAAACCGCTATTGGGCTTGGAGTTGCAGTCATTTTTGTTCTCCTGATCACGGTTCCTGTAAACTTCCTTATTGAAAAATATTTATTGAGAAAAGGCGCACTGATATGGCTCGGAGAAGGTTTTGGTGATGTAGATCTGAGCTTTCTCACTTTCATGGTTTTTATAGCTACCATTGCTGCAATGACACAACTGGTCGAAATGGTGGTGGAGAAATTCAGCCCTGCATTATATAATTCCCTCGGAATATTTCTTCCGCTTATTGCTGTAAACTGCGCAATCCTCGGGGCCTCACTCTTTATGCAGGAAAGGGAATATGAGAATGTTGCTGAAGCAACTGTTTTTGGTGTTGGCTCAGGAGTAGGATGGATGCTTGCAATAGTTGGTATTGCAGCAATAAGGGAGAAGTTGAAATACAGCAACGTCCCGGATCCGCTGAAAGGTCTGGGAATAACTTTCATTCTGACCGGGCTGATGGCAATAGCATTTATGGGATTTATGGGCATTAAACTCTAAGAAAATAATTTATCATGGTTCTGGCGGTTACAACTTTAGGTACTCTTTTATACAGCATTATTGTATTTCTCATCATTATAATGCTGCTGGTGATAATGCTCCTGTTTGCCAGGGATAAGCTGTCACCCAAAGGGGACGTCACACTGCATATTAACGACCGTGACGTTGTTGTATCACCGGGTTCAAACCTGCTTTCGACGCTTTCAGGGAATGGAATATTCCTTCCTTCTGCATGCGGGGGTGGAGGTACATGCGGAATGTGCAGATGTCAGCTTATGTTGGGAGGTGGATCGATACTGCCTACTGAAACCGGATTCTTTACAAGAAAGGAACAACAGAACCATTGGAGACTTGGCTGTCAGGTTAAAATCAGGGAAGATCTTACTATTAAGCTTCCTGAATCTGTACTGGGTATTAAAAAATGGGAGTGTGAAGTTGTATCTAATAAAAATGTTGCGACTTTTATTAAAGAATTTGTTGTAAAACTGCCTGAAGGAGAATCACTTGATTTTGAACCGGGAGGATATATACAGATCGATGTTCCAAAATATGAAACCAGTTTTAAGGACTTTTCAATCGAAGAGGAGTACAGGAGTGACTGGGATAAGTATAAGATGTGGGACCTTGGAATAAAGTACAACGAAGAGACTTTCCGTGCTTATTCAATGGCTAATTATCCTGCAGAGAAGAACCTTATAAAGCTGAATATCAGGATTGCTACGCCCCCATGGGAAAAGGCGAAAAACAATTTTATGAATGTACCTCCGGGAATATGTTCTTCTTTTATCTTTTCGCTCAAAAAGGGCGATAAAGTGATGATCTCTGGCCCATACGGTGATTTTCATATAAAGAACACGAACAGTGAGATGGTTTATATCGGAGGTGGCGCCGGAATGGCTCCTCTAAGGTCTCACATATTTCATCTTTTTCATACCCTTAGAACAAAACGTAAAGTCTCGTACTGGTACGGTGCACGCTCATTGAGAGAGATCTTCTATGAAGACGAGTTCAGAGCAATAGAGAAGGAATTCCCGAATTTTAAGTTTCATATTGCCCTTTCTGAGCCTCTTCCAGAGGACAAATGGACAGGTATGACCGGATTTATTCACCAGGTGCTGCTTGACAATTACCTCGGGAAACATGAAGAACCTGAAGATATTGAATATTATTTTTGCGGCCCACCGGTAATGAATAACGCAGTTGTTAAAATGCTCGATGACCTTGGGGTACCACAGGAGAATATAGCATTTGATGATTTCGGAATATAAGTTTTGAATAACTCTGTGTCACTCTGTGGTTCTCTGTGTTACTCTGTGTAATAATAAGAGACTTACACAGAGATCCACCGAGGAGTCACAGAGATCCACTGAGAAAAAATGAAAAGTAAAATTTCAATTTTCACTTTTTTAGTTCTTCTGCTTTTTCCCTCCTGCAGGGAGACTGCTACCTACGACAATTTTTCGGGGTTTGCTCAGGGCACTACTTACAGCATGGTATTTGAGAAAACTGGAAGGCTCAACCCGGAGGATCTGAAATCAGAGGTTGAGAAGATACTTCACGATTTTGACATGTCCCTCTCCCTTTATGTGGATTCTTCAATCCTCTCAAAAGTGAATTGCAATGAGGATGTTATACCGGATAAATATTTTATAGAGGCGTTTAACAGATCGGCTGAAATAACTGAAATTACTGAAGGCGCATTTGACATTACAGTTGGGCCGCTTGTTAAAGCCTGGGGTTTTGGTCCGGACTCTCAGAAGAACTTTTCTGAGGCAAAAAGGGATTCTCTTCTAAAGCTTGTTGGAATGGGAAAGGTTAAAATAGAAAATGGAAAAGTATTAAAGGAATATCCTGGTATAAATCTAGATTTCAATGCTATAGCTCAAGGTTATTCAGTAGATATTATTAGTGATTTTTTCAATAGCAAGGGAATTAAAAGCTACCTCATAGAGATCGGTGGTGAAGTAAGGGTAAAGGGCGACAAACGGGGGGTTTTATGGAGGATAGGAATTGACAGGCCCGAGGATAACAATAACCTGCCCGGGAACGACCTTCAGGCTGTTATCAGCCTTAAGGATAGATCGCTTGCAACATCAGGCAACTACCGAAAGTTTTATGTCGAAAACGATATAAAATATTCTCATACTATTGATCCAAGAACAGGATATCCGGCAAGGAATAAGCTATTGAGTGCTACTATTATTGCAAATGATTGTTCTACAGCCGATGGTGTTGCCACTGCCTGCATGGTATTCGGAACAGAGAAGGCGATTGAATTTCTTGGATTTCATCCTGAATTTGATGCATTTCTGGTTTACTCGGATGAAGCTGGAAATTACCGGACCTGGACAACTGAAAATCTGAAAAGGTACATTTCTCAACCAGGGAATTAAAAAATCCATTAACCACTGAGTTTCGGGGATTTATAAAAAAGGGTTTCACGGAGTAAATCGAGACAAATCCTTGCCTAATCCGTTGCACTCCGTGAGACTCCGTGGTTAAAAGAAGTTTTTACCACAGGTTGTGCAGCTACCAAAATCATCAGATGGATTACATCCTATATTTGTGTCCTGTGCGCAGGTTATTCCCCTTTTCGAGCATTTCCTTGTTCCTGCTGACATGGGTTTCAGGGAAACGTCCGTTATTCTTCAACAGAATTCTTATACCGAGTAATATTCCGGAGATAGACAGAATCAGAGCACTTATTATCAGTAGTTTGACAAACATCACCAATTACTTTTTTCTGAAGCAGTACATTATCCTTTAGCACCTTTGTGGCATAATATCTTTTGCCGCCAGGACAAAACGCCACAAAGTCTCGCGAAGATAATCATCAATTATTCATTATATTTAAACAACCTATCATTTAGTTTGTTTAACTTTTGTCAAAATAAGATAACCCCCTTCCCAGCCTCCCCCTGGGGGAAAAAAGAAAGGGGGTAACTTAGAAATTTTAAAAAAATATTCTAAATATGGATCAAAATATCAACTCCATGGAGCAGTTAAATAATAAGGAAGTCATCCTTGCTGATTTCCGGCTGGCAAATCTTAGCCGAAGCCTGAGTGTTGTAGGACGCCGTGAAGTACTTACCGGAAAAGCCAAGTTCGGGATTTTCGGGGATGGGAAGGAAATAATACAGATAGCAATTGCAAAACAGTTCAGAGATGGCGACTGGCGTTCGGGCTATTACCGCGACCAGACCTGGATGATGGCGATGGGACTCTATAATTCTGTCGACTTCTTTCACCAGCTTTACGGCAATACCGACAGAGATATAAATACGGGCAGCGGAGGCAGAGTGTTCAATAATCATTTTTCAACTCCGAATATTAATCCTGACGGCAGCTGGCGCGATCTTACAAAACAGAAAAACACATCGTCGGATATATCGCCAACAGCTGGCCAGATGCCAAGGCTGCTTGGCCTGGCATATGCCTCAAAGCTATTCAGACAGAATCAGGTACTTCACCAGTTCAAAACCCTTACAAATCAGGGAAATGAGGTTGCATTCGGATCGATAGGCGATGCGAGCACCTCAGAGGGGCACTTCTGGGAAACAATAAATGCAGCTGGCGTTCTTCAGGTTCCGATGGCTTTATCGGTTTATGACGACGGATATGGTATCTCGGTCCCAAAAAAATACCAGACAACAAAAGGGAGTATATCTGATATTCTCAGAGGTTTTGAGGATGAACCCGGGAAGCCGGGGATTCTTATATTCAAAGGAAAAGGATGGGATTACCCTGGACTTTTAAAACTTTATGAGGAGGGGATAGAGATCTGCCGCCGAGACCAGAAGCCTGTTGTTTTTCATATTGAGGATGTTACACAGCCGCTTGGCCATTCAACATCAGGATCACACGAAAGATATAAAAGTGAAGAAAGACTTAAATGGGAAGAGGATTTTGATCCGATCAGGAAAATGAGAGAATGGGTAATAAGTAACAGTATCGCAACAGCTGAAGAACTTGACATAGTTGCCGCTGAAGCAGAGACAGAAGCCAAGGAATCTAGGAAGAAAGGATGGGAGTTGTTTGAGAATCCCATAAAGATAGAAAGAGAAGCGCTGGTAAAAATCATTAACGACCGCAGCTGCAGATGCGTTGAAGAAATAAAGGAAGCAGCGGTTGATGATATAACTGATGACCTTAAGAAAGTCCTTTCACCTATCAGGAAGGACAATTTTATGGCTGCCAGGAAGATCCTCAGAAATGTTTGCGGCACTTGCGGGAAAGCTGATAACCTTAAGGAAGAGCTTCATGGGTGGCTCAAAAGGAATTATGAAGATGCGGAAAAGAGCTATAACACGTTTCTTTACAATGAGATGCCTACATCAGTGCTGAATGTCAAACCGGTGCGACCTGAATATTCGGAAAATTCACCGGAAGTGCCCGGACGTCAGATACTCAGGGATAACTATGATAAATTATTTTCAAAATACCCTTTGCTCGTGACCTTTGGCGAGGACTCAGGCAAAATTGGCGGAGTGAACCAGTCATTGGAAGGCCTGCAAAAGAAATTCGGGGAACTAAGGATTACTGATACCGGTATCAGGGAGGCAACAATTCTTGGTCAGGGAATAGGACTGGCTTTGAGGGGCATGAGGCCAATCGCAGAGATCCAGTACCTCGATTATTTAATGTATGCCATCCAGATTCTGAGCGATGATTTGGCAACAACACATTACAGGACAGCCGGAAGAATGATTGCACCTCTTATAATAAGTACACGCGGACACAGGCTCGAGGGTATTTGGCATTCAGGTTCTCCGATGAGTATGCTTATAAATTCTGTAAGGGGAGTTTACGTATGTTCACCACGGGATATGACCAGGGCTGCAGGTTTTTACAATTTGCTGCTCGAAGGAAACGATCCTGCGATTGTCATTGAGCCATTGAACGGGTACAGACTAAAAGAAAAGATGCCAGATAACCTGGGAGAATTTAAGATAGAGCTGGGAATTCCGGAGATTATTTCTGAAGGTACTGATCTGACATTAGTAACCTACGGTTCGACTGTAAGAGTTGCTCAGGAGACAATACACCAGCTGGCAGCACATGGAATTTCAGTGGAGCTTATAGATGTACAGACCCTGGTTCCGTTTGACAGGAACATGACGATATTGAACTCACTTAAAAAGACTGGAAGAATACTTTTCCTCGATGAGGATGTCCCTGGCGGTACAACTGCATATATGATGCAGGAAGTGCTCGAAAAGCATGGCGGGTGGAATTATCTTGACTCTGCTCCCAAAACCCTTACCGGGAAAGAGCACAGACCAGCCTATACAACTGATGGCGATTACTTCTCAAAGCCAAGCGCTGAAGATATTTTCGATGCGGTATATGGTATGATGAAAGAGGCTGTCCCTGAAAAATACTGATGAAATCAATTAACCACAGAGTTGCCCGGAGTTAAATGGAGTTTCACGGAGTAAAAAATGGGGCTGTCTCATAAGTCTGAAATTTCATTTATGTTTTCTCTGTGTCGCTCTGTGTCTTCTCTGTGGCACTCTGTGTAACAAATATTTATAAGAACTTACACAGAGATCACAGAGTTTCCACAGAGGTCCACAGAGGACTTTTGAGACAGCCTCGTTTTCCTGATAAAAGCAGTGTAACTCCGTATAAACTCTGTGTGACTCAGTGTTAAAAAAACTTATTACTCACCAGCTCCTATGATCTTCAGTAATTCGATTGCTGCTTCCCTGGGCCCTGAAGACTCATAGCCCCTTATCCCGAGCCTGGTCCGCATCTGGCCTACAAAAACCCCGGTTTTAAAGAAGGCTGCAAAATGGCTTTTCGCAATTTTATCATGGGTTTCTCTGTACTCAGGCGGGCCAAAAATATTAGCAAAATATGAATGGACCAACCCGGTAGATGTGGTGGTCCCCTTGCTCATAACAGCACCATTTCGGAAAACGCCCAGGGCCAATTCCGGAGTATTGAACTTTTCTATTACAGGATGGTCATCATCAATTTCTTCATAATTATTTGCATACAGGATGTAGTCAATTTTATGTCCGGTAATAATTGTATTAAATGTTGTAACCGGGAACACGATCCTGGCGTTAACCTGGTTTGGATTCATTATTATTGACCTGTCGAGATGTCCGTAAGCATAACCGGGCTGAAGGTCGTCGAGCCTCAGGAAAGCACCTATTTCTGTTCCATATCCAACAGGATTTCCATCGCTGTCAAGTTCTATCGACCCCATATCGTCCGCGATTATTTTTAGTTCACGGATTTGTTTATCACCGAGAACCCGGAATGCTTCGAGAGTCTCTGATTTGCCTGCGCCGGTATCACCCATCATAAGGATAGTTGCCTCTTTGTTACCATGCAGTAGTATTTTTACCATTGCGCCATGAAAAGGCATGTTGCCTGCTTTCATAACAAGTGAGTTATGCAGTGTAAGCATCATTTTTTTCAAATAACCGAAATATCCGAATTCAGCCCTGTCGGGAATAGCACCAACAAAAATTGAATTCTTCTCGTCATTATAAAAAACAGTCGGATATTTGGCAAGGTTATCAAGCTTGTTGTCTGCGACACCGTAAATAAAGACGGCATCGGGTTTCTTTTCAAGATCTGAATCTTCTGCCAGCTGGAAAAGATTGCAGAGCGACAATCCAAGCTCAAAGAAGGTAAGGTTAAAATAAACCATAATGATATACTTTCCTACTTTTGCCGGAAAGCAGAGCCAATCTTCAGAGTTAAGCTCTGCCAGATCGATAGGATTCTGTTTTATCTTTTTAAAATCCCCTGTGCGTTTGTTCATTGTCTGTTGGATGACAAGCGGCGGGTAGATAAGTATCTGACGAACAACTGGTACCGCATTAAGCTTTAAATATCTGTCATCAGTCCATGAGATGTTTTTTGCCAGTGAAATGACAGCAATTTCTGCTCCGGCAGGCACCTGCCTGTAAACAGTAGGATGGCTTCCTGTTATGTTCTCCTGGATATGACGGTAGACAGTCCTGACAAGATGGGTCAGATGCTCTATAGTCTCATTGAATGTACGGTAAGGCCGTTTGTCCAGACGGTCACCTTCTGAATCGTTTATTATAAACCTGTCAAAATGGCGCCAGTAGTCATACAAATGCTCAACGAAATTATTGAGCAGCTGAATATCCTTTAGAAATCCGGAGGATTTGTCAAATATATGGGGGACAACATTGCTTTCATACTTGACAAGAAGAGACAATGTCTTTACAAGGTTATCGGTTGAGGGCTCATCAGCAATCCCGTTTTCAAAAATATCGAGAAGTGGTGAATTCTTAGATTTCAGCTTGTCAATGCAATGATCAAGAACTGCCCTGAACTTTTCGCTTGAGAGCAATTCCTCGGCATTTTCACACATCCGCTCGCGTATATTCAGGACTGCTTTATTCCCAATAATTCTTAAGGTACTTTTCTGCATATAATTATTTAACTAAACTGGTCAAAAATATTACATTATTTAATTGAAATCATTCATTAGCTTAATTTTTTTTACATCACATTTGGCATGATTTTTATATATATTTTATATTAATGTTTAAATTGTCTTTGTTAATTTTACAATATGAAACCGGAAATTGATCTGTTTGCTATACTTCCAGAAGATAAGATCCCGGAAAAAGGTAAAATACTTATTTCGGAACCTTTCCTTCCGGATACTTTTTTTAACCGCAGTGTTGTATATCTGACCGACCACAATCCAAAAGGTTCGGTCGGGTTCATCCTTAACAAAAAGCTTGATATAAGGATTTGCGATGCTGTTACCGGATTCGAAGGCTGGGAAGAGAATCTCAACATGGGAGGCCCCGTTGCACCCGATACACTTCACTATATCCATAACCTGGGTCACCTTATACCTCAGAGTGTCAGGGTGGAAGGAGATATTTTCTGGGGTGGTGATATCGACGCTATCCGCAATCTTATTAGAACCGGATCAGTAAACCCCGGGCAGATCAGATTTTTCCTGGGCTATTCAGGATGGTCAGCCGGTCAGCTTGAACGGGAGCTGAAGGAAAACTCATGGGTGATTTCCAAAGTGAATTCCGAAATTATAATGAACAGCAAGGGAGTCGACAGCTGGAAACGACTTCTTAGATCGTTCAAGAATAAATACAGGGTATGGGCCGATTTTCCGGATTCACCCGATATGAACTGATGCATTAACTCACCCCCTTATTTTCCCCCTCTCTGCGTTGCAAAGAGGGGGAATTTTCCTGATGTAACTTATTAACTCCCCCTCTTTACGAAGTAGAGAGGGGGTCGGGGGGTGAGTACATGTAATTAGAAGGGGAACTGTTATAGATGTAAGATTTTGTATACCAGCTCCTTCAGTAGATCTCCCTGGTCTGTGCTAACATCACCAAATCCTTTTGTTTTCATATCGTAAGTCCTCAAAAAACTTATTATCTGAATCGTTTTTGTGACATTATACTTCATTGCTGAAACCTCATAATCCCTTACGAAAAATGGATGTATCTTTAGAACTGATGCAACATTGTTCTTTGATTTGTCGGTAAGATAATGGTAGGTCAGGATCTTTGTGAAGAGACTGAAAATTGAAGCGATGGTCAGGGTAATTGGATTGTCATTGGGATTTTCAGCAAAGTAGCGGATTATCATGTTTGCCTTCAGGATATTTTTTTCGCCAATTGCTTTTTGCAGTTCAAAATTGTTATAGTCTTTGCTTATGCCTATATTCTTTTCAATAAGCGAAGTATTTATAACAGGTTTCCCTGCAGGGAGGGTTATCAGCAGCTTATCGAGTTCGTTAACAATCTTATGGAGATCAGTACCAAGGAATTCAGTAAGCATTGCAGAGGCATCAGGATTGATCTTTATCCCTTTTGTCATCAGATATCTTTCAATCCATGGCGGAACCTGGTAATCGCGCAGTCTCATTGATTCAAAATATACAGCCTGCGTATCGAGCGCCTTGTAAAGCTTTGTTCTTTTATCTAAAACCCTGTATTTGAAATTTAGTACAAGAATGGTGGATAAAAGAGGCTTGTCAAGATAGATTGCCAGATCCTCAATCTTCTTAAGAGCCTGCGCTTCCTTTACAATGACAACCTGGTGGCTTGCCATCATCGGAAACCTGCGCGATGTCTCAATAATCGAATTTATGGAAGTCTCCTCTCCGTATATAATTACCTGGTTGAAAGCTTTTTCCTCTTCCGAAAGAACCTTCTCAGCTATGAAATCTGTTATGAGATCAATATAATAGGGCTCATCACCAGCCAGAAAATAGACTGGTTTGAAAATTCTTTTCCTGAGGTCGGAAATTATTTCCTCGAATGTGGCCGGCATATTCAGAATCTAAGGTGTTTAACTGAAATCCCGTTGTTTTTTATTTCCCTTAATGCATCAACTCCTATTTTAAGATGCATTTCAACAAACTTCTTTGTAACCAGGCGATCGCTGGCATCTGTTTTAATACCGGTTGAAATCATGGGCTGATCGGAGACCAGGAGCAGCGCTCCAGTCGGAATCTCATTTGCAAAACCGACTGTGAAAATTGTGGCAGTCTCCATATCAATCGCCATTGCACGGGTTTTTACAAGGTACTTCTTGAACCTGTCATCATACTCCCATACCCTGCGGTTAGTCGTGTATACTGTCCCGGTCCAGTATTCTTTATTTTCGCGTGTAATTGATGCTGATATTGCACTTTGCAGCTTAAATGCAGGCAGTGCAGGGACCTCAAGCGGGAGATAATCATTGGATGTACCGTCGCTCCTTATTGCTGCTATTGGTAGAATAAGATCCCCGAGCTTGTTCTTTTTTTTCAATCCTCCGCATTTCCCAAGAAACAAAACTGCCATTGGGCTTACGGCGCTAAGGAGATCCATGACAGTTGCTGCATTAGGGCTTCCCATTCCAAAGCTTATAATTGTTATTCCGTCAGCAGTGGCACTGGGCATGTTCTTCTCCCTTCCTTCAACTTCGACTTTATTCCATTTCGCGAAGAGCTCAACATAATACACGTAATTGGTAAGGAGAAAATATCTGCCGAAGGTTTCGATGGGTTTTCCAGTATATCTCGGAAGCCAGTTATTAACAATTTCTTCTTTGGTTTTCATAAACAAAGCGAGTTTATATTTATCTAAATATATTTGTAAAGTTAAGTTTCTTCAGCTTCGTGCGACTTTGCGATTTCCTTTGTGATCCTTTGTGGTAAAATGAAAAAAATTAACCACAAAGTAACACAAAGGTCCGCACAAAGTAACACAAAGGAGAAAAAGGAAAAGCTAAAAATACAAAAGTAAGTTGAAACAGCTGAACCTTCCGACATATTACTTCAGGATCACCGGAAAGGAAGGATCAGAGATGATCCTGGATACCCTAAGGAAAAAATATGTTAAACTTACTCCGGAAGAATGGGTGAGACAGAATTTTGTACAATACCTTATTCACGAAGGCAAATATCCTCCCGGGCTTATAGGAGTAGAGATGATGTTCAGTTTCAATAAAATGAAAAAGCGGGTAGATATCCTGGTTCACGACAGGAAGGGTCGGCCGGTGATGATAGTTGAATGTAAATCGCCTGATATAAATATTTCCGATTTTTATGAGGACAAAGTATATGACCAGATAGGAGGGTATAACCTGGGTTATAAAGTACCCTACATAATAGTTACTAACGGGTTGATAAATTATGCCTTCAGGTTCAGTGCAGAGAAGAATCAATATGAGCATTTGCTTGAAATACCTTTTTATGAAGATCTAATAGCCTGAAAATCATGATAAACGTAACCTGTGCTATTATAAGAAATGATGAGAATAAAGTTCTGGTTGTACAGAGGGGTGAGAAAACTGACCACTCTTTCAAGTGGGAATTTCCCGGAGGCAAACTTAAAGAAAATGAGACAGAAGAGGAGTGCATTATTAGGGAGATAAGGGAGGAGCTCTCACTTGATATAGTTATCTGCAAACATCTTGCGGTTACTGAATATGATTATGGCATTAAAGTTATAAGGCTTATTCCATTTGTTTGCGACACACTCGATGAGATTCCATTTCTTTCAGAACATATCTCTTATAAATGGCTTGATCCATCTGAACTTAAAAAGGTTGATTTATTGGAACCCGATATTATTGTTGCAGATCTTTATCTTATTGATAATGCAATTGCAGCTGATTATGATAATTTAATATCCGATCCGGGTCAGAAGGCATATAATGAAGAAGATCTGAGATCGATGGTAGGCAATATGATGGGGAGAAAGGAAGCTGAATGGCTGGCAGAATCAGCTGTCGAAAACGGGGAAATTCTAAAAAAACTGCTTGAGTACTCCTTTTCGAAAGATAAAAAGCTTGCATTCCGCGCATCCTGGACTCTTTCGAAGGTTTACGACAAGTATCCCGATCTGATAGGTTCTGATCTCCAGGTAATGATTGGGTCTCTTGAGTCGCTTGAAAATGAAAGCGTCCAGAGATCATTTCTCAGAATGATCTCAATGAGCGACCTGGATACGATAAACCAGAAACAGCAAGGAATATTGGCGGACCATTGCTTTAAAATGCTCAAGTCCGGCTTTTCAGCTATCGCTATCAAAGCTTATTCGATGGAGATAATATACAAACTTGCAATCATCTATCCTGAACTGGCGAATGAGCTTTCATCAATTATAAGCATGCTTCAGGGTGAAGGATCCGCCGGAATCCTGGCCAGGGGTCATATCATCCTGAAGAAACTTGCGGGAACTCTTAAAGACCGTTGATCCAGTCTGACATGATCTTAAGTACTTCGGGAGAAAATGTCTGTTCAATTTCCCCGTATTCAGCTGGCATCCCTGTTTTGCAATGCTGAAACAGATGATTTAATTCCGGAAGTTTAATAGTTTTTACTGCTTTGTTTCCTCCTGATTTCAATGCTTTTTCGATTGCAGGAAGGTTTACATCAGCCGCTACCTGCAGATCCTTATCCCCATTCAGTGCAAGCACCGGACACCTGACTTTTTTCCAGAATACTGCAGGGTCGGTTGATATGAAATACCTGAACCAGTTATATGAAACAGGATTCAAACTGGCATTAAGCTGTTTTATATCCTTGTCAATGTCCTCCGGAGATGTCTTTTCTTTAGTCAATATTTTTCTGTAAGTAGCTGTAATCTTGTCAGCTGCTTTATTGTTATCCGGTTCCTTTCTCAGGATCGCGAAGAGTTTTTTATTGATTGAAATACCCTTCTTTATCTGTTTTTCTTCAGCACCAGAAGCTATACTAATATCATAATTCTGTTTATGTAAAATTTGTTCACCTGTTACTCCTGGTCCTGCAAGAGATATAATAAATGCAATGCGGCGATCCGATGCAGCAACGATTGGAGCAATCAAACCTCCTTCGCTGTGGCCTGAAAGTCCGATTGATTCCGGATCGATCTCTTTTCTTGTTCTAAGATAAAGGAACGCTGCTTCCGCATCAGTTGCGAAATCAGCAGATGTTGCATTGAGGGGACTGCCTTTTGAATGGCCGACACCTCTGTCATCATAACGAAGCACTGCTATACCGTTCCTCGACAGATGATCTGCAATGACCCAGAAAGGTTTATGTCCCAACAGTTCCTCATTCCTGTTCTGAGAGCCTGAACCGGTTATAAGAATGACAGCAGGAAAAGGGCCATCTCCATTTGGCATTGTAAGTGTCCCTGCAAGGTCTATCCCGGCTTTTTCATTAATGAATTTTACATCTTCCGATAAATAAGGGAAGGGCGGGTTTGGCTCCTGAGGCCTGTTTAGAGCGAACGCTTTCTTGAGTTTAATAAGGTTAAGCGGCGTTGACTGTCCTGCCTGTTTAAATGTGCCCTCGATTAATGTATCATTCTTAACAGTGCCTGTATACTCGGCAAGTAAAAGAGGTGCCTTGATAGAAAGATCTTTTCCCTCAAGAGTGACAGGTCCGATCTTTATATCTTTAGCTCCCTGATCGGGACTATCCAGAGTGGCAACAATAGAGTCTTTCTCAATTAATGACAGGTTAAAAATAATCCTTAGAGTTATCGAACTGACATCCAGCTTTCCAAGCCATGAGCCAACTATAGAGTTATTACTTATCTGATCCTGGCCCTGAGCGGTGTTGGCAATTATGATTAAAAGAAGAAGAAATAGTGTTATTTTTTTCATGGGCTTTAATTTGAATTTCAAAAATACGGATTTAATTTTCTTTTTTAAGTGGACTTTAAGAACTTACACTGAGTGCCACAGAGGATTCAAAGAGATCCACAGAGTTCAGTCTTAATGTAACTCTGTGTATCTCTGTGTTTTCTCTGTGCATCTCTGTGTAACATTATGCAAGTTCTTATTATTACATCCTTTAACTTTTTGTACTTTTGCAGACAAAATATTCATATGCAAATAATTGATACTTCAGGCCAGAAGTGCCCTGCACCTCTTATAGCCACAAAACGTGCACTGAAGGATGCTCAGACCGGTGATGCTTTGAAGGTTATCACTGATAATCAAACAGCCTTTAACAATATTTGCCGCTATCTGAAAGATAATAAAACAAAATTTTCATTTGAAGAATCAAATGACATCTGGACTCTGACAATTACAAAGCAAACTGCTGAACTTATAGATGTTACGCCTGAAGAATATTGTACGACGGAGATCCCTCATTTCTCGAAGGGAGATTTTATTGTTGCATTTACTTCTGACAGAATGGGAGATGGGGATGAAGAGCTTGGTCATTTGCTTATGACAAATTTTGTTAAGGCCATAAGAGATCTTGATGTTCTTCCTGGAAAGATGGTTTTTTATAACAAGGGTGTAATCCTGGGTGCAGAAGGGTCGCCTGTTTTTGATCAGCTTAAGGAGATCGAAAAGATGGGTGTCACCATGCTTTTGTGTTCTACATGCGCTAAATACTATGCACTAGAGCAAAAGATAAAAATCGGCACCATGAGCAATATGTTCGAGATAACCCAGGTCATGTCATCGGCAGGTAACATTATAAGGCCATGAAAGTTGATCTTCTTCAGATGGTTGAGTCAGGAGGGTGTTCCTCTAAAATTTCTCCCCTTCAGCTTCAGGAGTTTCTCAGGTATCTTCCGTTGCCACAGGATCCTAACATACTAGTTGATATTGATACTCATGATGATGCAGGCGTTTATAAGGTAAATAATGATCTTGCCCTGGTGTTCACCACTGACTTTTTCCCTCCTGTATGCAGCGATCCCTATGAATTCGGACAGATTGCTGCAGCGAATTCAATAAGTGATGTATATGCGATGGGCGGCACCCCGGTAATCGCGCTTAATATAATGATGTTCCCTTCTTCAAAGCTTCCTCTCGATGTTCTTGCAGAAATTCTTAAAGGCGGAGCTGATACTGCTTCGGAAGCCGGAGTAAGGATCATCGGAGGACATACAATTGACGATTTCCCTCCCAAATACGGTCTGGCAGTTATCGGCTATATTCATCCGGAAAAGATCATAACAAATTCCGGGGCAAGGCCCGGAGATCTGCTGATTCTTACCAAACCTATCGGCACTGGTGTGATCCTTGCCGGTCAGAAGATGAAAATGGCATCGGAGGAGGATGTGAACCTGGCAAAAAAGCACATGAAAACACTTAATCTTTCAGGAGCTGAAG
This sequence comes from uncultured Bacteroidales bacterium, assembly GCA_963701745.1. Taxonomy (GTDB): domain Bacteria; phylum Bacteroidota; class Bacteroidia; order Bacteroidales; family VadinHA17; genus LD21. The sequence goes on from CAVPBE010000001.1 coordinate 914,917, forward strand.
TGATGAAGAAATATAATATAAAAGGAGCGACTGATATTACAGGGTACGGTCTTGCCGGTCATGCCCTAAAGCTGGCAAAGGCAAGCAATGTCTCAATTGAATTGAATCTAAACAAGATATCATTAATAGGGAACACTTTCAGGCTTGTTGATGAAGGATGCATACCGGGTGCCGCATTCAGGAACCTAGACTTTGTTGAGAATGATTCTCATCTGACAACGGATCTCAGCTACAACCTGAAAATGATTGCAATGGACGCTCAGACATCAGGCGGATTGCTGATGTGCGTTCCGCAGGAGATTTCTGAAGATGTTCTATCTGAACTGCATAAAGCGGGACTGGCCCAATCGGCTGTAATTGGAAAGGTTATAGAAAAACAGGAGAAGTATCTGAATCTGGAGAACTAATTTGCTAAAACTTACATCCCCCTTCCCCCCCGCCGAAGCGGGGCAGGCACTTCCAATGGGGACTTTTCCAGATGCCCGTCGCCTGTCGTCTGATGCCTTATACTATCTTCTGCTTCTGATCTTATCCTTTTCATTTATCGGATTTGCATCCATTACCCACACACCGCGGCCATGAGTAGCAATGACAATCATATTATCCCTTGGGTGGATAATAAGGTCATGGACATATGAAAACGGAAGTTTTCCCAGCAAATCCCACTTCTTGCCGCTATCTTTCGAAACGAATACAGCACCATCTGTTCCGGCATATAAGACATTTTTATTCACAGGATCTTCCCTGACAGTATTGACCGGACCAACAGGAATGTTACCTGATATATCCTGCCATGTATCTCCAAAATCATCTGATCTCCAGATATAAACCTGAAAATCATCATCTCTTCTTCCGGTCTGGGTCATGTAAACAGTGCCAATATCATATTTTGAAGCTGTGATCCGTGAAACAAATTTCAGAGGAACTGTCCCATTCCTGATTTCGGTCCAGTTCTTTCCACCGTCTTTTGTTCTCCATATCCGGCCATCATCGGTACCTGCATACAGAAGCCCGTAACGAAGGGGAGACTCATCAAAAACCGAAATGGTCTGGTAGCTTATGTCACCCATCTTAGCAGGATCGTTGAATGTAAGATCCGGACTTATAAATTCCCATGTATTTCCCCTGTCCAGTGATCTCATAAGATACTGCATGCCATGGTAAATGATATCCGGATTATGAGGTGAAACAAGAGAGGGAGCAACCCATTCGCCCCTTAACTGAGGTTCCCCTGGCAGAGTATTCGGAAGAAGATCTTTATAGCTTTGCGGATATTTATCAAGCTCGGCTCTTCCAAGCTGACCGTAAAATCCGCTTGCATACATAGTGTTATTATCTTCCTGGTTTATAGTGTGCGATGTTCCTTCCCCGCCGATTGTTTCTTCAAATGGCTTTGCAGGAACTTTGTCGCGGCCCCCTGTGAGATCCACCTCACCAATGTAGCTTCCGTGATCCTGAATGGATCCAAAAACCCTGAATGGGGTGCTTAAATCATATCCCAGGTTAAAGAACTGAATCAGAGGTAGTTCTTTAATTGGAAATTTCCAAGTTTGTCCTTTGTCATATGAAATTCCCAATCCGCCATCCTGTACATTAAGCAGGTAATTTGAATTTGCGGGATCGATCCATAAACCGTGATGGTCGACATGCGGGCCGCGGAGAGATTTAAAGGTCTTGCCTCCGTCGGTTGACTGGTTAAGCATCAGACCCATTGTATAAACAGTATTCTCATCGTTGGGATCGACCCTGATCTGTCCAAACACCCATCCATACGTAGCTGAATGTCTTTCCATAAATGTTTTTTGATCCTGGGTAAGTCCGCTTACCTGGTTCCAGTATTCACCTGAATTATCTGAGCGATAGACAGTTGCTCCTTTGATTACATCTTTCCTCTGCCGGCCATACGAATCTGTTTCACCCTGCTTTGCAGGGTATGCAACTTCATAATTATCAACATAGGCGTACAGGATCCTGGGATTTGAACGGGCAATATCGATTCCGATCCTGCCAAGCTTATTGGGTGAGGGAAGTCCGTTGATTATCTTCTTCCAGTTCTTTCCTCCATCGGTTGATTTCCATATCCCGCTGTTTTTTGTTGCCTCCGAAGTTCTTGGATCATTCCATTTCAGCCTTATACGTTCCCATGTTGTGCAGTAAAGGGTGTTTGGATCCTTTGGATCGAGGACCAGGTCATAAGCACCAGTATTTTCGTCAATATAAAGAGCTTTTGTCCATGTTTTTCCACCGTCGATAGTTTTAAAGAGTCCACGATCCTCATTAGGTGTCCACTCATGTCCTGTTGCAGCGACATAAACAATATTTGAGTTTTTCGGATTGACCCGGATCCGACCGGTTGTGAAAGTATTTTCAAGTCCCATTACTTTCCATGATTTGCCTCCGTCGGTTGTTTTGAAAACCCCGCAACCGGCATTTGAGCTCCTGAAAATGTTAGCCTCTCCCGTCCCTACCCATACTACATCCGAATTATTCGGATCTATTGCAATGTCCCCGATCGATGCAGTTGGTATTTCTTCGAAAACAGGTTCAAATGTTGTTCCTTCATTGGTTGATTTCCATACACCACCTGTTGCCGAACCGACCCAGATCGAATAATTGCTTCCATGTGGGGAGATGGCTTCAACATCAGTGCAGCGGCCGCTAATATTGGTCGGGCCGATGAATTGCCACTTCAGGTCCTTGAATGGGGAGGTTTGTTCCATCTCTGTTTTCTTAGCAAACAGGGTTACATTTTCTTTCCCGCTCAGGATCGGAGCTTTGACCTGAGCATTAATGACATTTGATACAAAAACACTCAAGATTATTATGGACGATAAACTTACTGAAAGGGTTGATTTATAAATCATAATTGATATTGATTATTGGATTTTTGTTACACAGAGACCACAGAGGAGGCACAGAGATCCACAGAGGCTGAAATCAATCATTTTATTAGCTCTGTGGCCCTCCGCGTCTTCTCTGTGTCACTCTGTGACAGTTTTTCTTTATGAATTTAATTCATTTTAGTCAAACACCGTTTCAAATAATTCATGTTTTTTTGCTTCGAAACAAATTTCTATCTGTTCCCTTGTGTTCCTTTCGTTTGAAAGTGGCGGCAGGGAATCAAATGGGAAGAATCCAGCTTCGAGCGTTTCGGTATTCGCTGAAAAATTATTTTCAATCAATTCACATTCAACAAAGATCTTATAGATAGTATAAGGATAAGGGAAATTATAATGTTTATCGGCCTGATGTATAACAATTACCCTTTTTGGCTTTACACGAGCCCCTGCTTCTTCAAGGCACTCCCTGACTGCCGATTCACTAACAGAAGAATTTACATCAGCCCAGCCGCCGGGGAGGGACCAGGCTCCATCTATTTTTTCCCTGACCATCAGTATTTTGTCGTCTTTAAAAACGGATGCCCTGACGTCAACTTTCGGGGTTTGATATCCTGTCTCGGAAGCAAAAAGATCCCTGATCTTTTCATGACTTATACCGGTATACTCCTGCATTATTTCAACAGAAAGAGACCTTATCTGCTGATATCTGTCAAGATCGTACTGGTTTTCCCCGAATGTCAGCCCTGCCTGTGCTATTGACTGAAGTCTGGCTGCCCATTCAAGCCACTTTTCTCTCATGAACACATAAATGGATTAAAAATTAAATATAGGTAATAAAGTTGTAAATTTGATAATAGGCTCAAAATGGCTAAAAGGTTTTAAGGCGTAACGGCTTCTTAAAGATCCCCTCCTTGGGAGGGGTTAGGGGTGGGTAAAGTCATGGGCACGTTATATTGAAATTAATCGTTGAAATATGAAAACATTTAAGATCTTATCTGTATTTCTATTACTCTTTTCGTTACAGATTCAGCTTTTAGGTCAGGACTATAAATACCTGGTTGACAAGGCGGGTTTAAGTGAAATCACGACCGCCAATGGGATTGAAAAACCTGTTACCGTAAAAATAATTTATGATAATTATGTCCATGATATTGGCCTTAAGCCAGATTGGGGTTATTCGATGATTATTGAAGGACTTGAGAAGGAAATATTGTTTGATGTTGGAACTCGGCCCGAAATTTTCGAATTCAATTTTCAAAAGATGAGTATTGATGTGGACAAGGTTGATTTAATTGTCTTCTCCCATGAACATGGTGATCATACTGAAGGTTTGCCGGCTTTTGTAAAAATGAAAAAAGATATCCAGGTTTTAATTCCATTTTCATTTTCAGATGCATTTAAAAATAAAATGGTTTCTTTTGGGCTGACCCCTGTTCTTGTCAAGGAGCCTGCGAAGATCTGTGATAATCTATATACTTCCGGAGAATTCACTTATCAGATCCCTGAACAGGCTCTGGTCCTTAATACCAGGAATGGCCTGGTTGTGATGACGGGCTGTTCACATCCGGGAATAATTGAAATGTTGAAACAGATTAAATCAGTATTCAACAAGAATATCTATATGGTATTTGGAGGTTTTCATCTCCTTGATAAGTCAGAAAAAAAGATGGATGAGATTATTACTGAAATGAAGGCTATCGGGGTTGAAAAATGCGGAGCCACACATTGTACGGGTGAAAAACAGATTAAACAGATCAAAAATGCATTTGGAGCAAACTTTGTAGAACTCGGGGCCGGTAACTCGATTGTGATAAACTAATCAATTTTGAATAAAAATGATTTATTGATCGGGATGAAGGATCTGCCCGTCATGTCTTCATAATGTCTTTAAAACCGATGATAATTTAAAAGTCTCACCTTTTAATCGCTGAAATTGTAACAATAACGTAACATTAAAATGGAGACTAATAAAACTGAAGTTACTAATTTCGATCCGCGAAATGAATATGATTTTAGGAATTTAGTATGACATTTTTATATTTTATTATAGCACTTGTTCTTTTGTTTGATTTTATTAATGGATTTCACGATTCAGCAAATTCAATTGCAACGGTCGTTTCAACAAAGGTCCTTTCTCCGATCGCGGCAGTTGGCCTTGCCGCAACCTTCAATTTTCTTGCCTTTCTTATATTTCCGCTTAAAGTCGCCACAACCATTGGAAAGGGTGTCATAAATTCTGAAATTATAACCCTTGAGCTGATTGCTGCTGCTGTAACGGCTGCTATCATCTGGAATCTTATTACCTGGTGGATGGGGTTACCATCGAGTTCATCACATACTCTGGTTGGTGGATTGGTTGGCGCTGCTGTTGCAGGATATGGATTCGGATCGGTAATTTTTGCAGGAGTAATCAAGATTGCTATATTCATAGTGATTGCACCTGTTTTAGGTATGATAATGGCATACATCATTTCGGTAATTGTGCTTCATATAGTTAAGAATCACACTCCATCCGGAGTTGACCGTTGGTTCCGCAGACTGCAGCTGTTATCTGCATCTGCCTTCAGTCTTGGCCATGGAGGGAATGATGCACAGAAATCCATGGGAATTATTTGGGTTGCTCTGATAGCCTCCAATCAGGTGGCCAAGGATGCTCCTATTGATTTATGGATTGTACTTTCGTGTCATGCAGCTATTGCCCTCGGAACACTATTCGGCGGATGGAGGATTGTAAAAACTATGGGACAAAAAATTACAAAGCTTAAGCCATTTGAAGGATTTTGTGCTGAAACAGCAGGAGCCCTCACTTTATTCGGAGCAACCCATTTCGGCATCCCGGTGAGTACAACTCATACGATCACAGGTTCTATCATAGGAGTCGGAGCCACCAAAAGAATGTCAGCAGTTAAATGGGGTGTTACCACAAAAATATTCTGGGCCTGGATCCTCACTATTCCAGTTTCAGCCCTCATTGGAGCATCAATATTTTATCTTATATCGGCTATCCAGTGATTTTAACAGTTTAAAAGATAAAGCATATCAAAGGTTTTGAACCAACAATCTGAGTTCCCTAAAACCGGAACTGTACCCTTATGGTAAAAGTGTCATCACGGAGATCTTTTGTATAACTATTAATCCCTGTCTTTTCATTTACGGGATGGTCATAATAGAGGACAAATTTCAGATTATCATTCATATAAAAAATATATCCTGTTCCAAATGTGTCATATCGCACATCAGCTGCACCGAAATTCTTTGAATCAGTTATCTCCAGTTTTTTAACATTGATATTGGGATCATACCAGTCGAATTTTACGAAAAGCTGGTGTTTTTTCAGAAAGGTTTGAAGGAGATAGAAATATGCACCGTTAAAGTTCCTGATAAAGATAGACTCACCAGTAAGAGATTTATTAACTGGTGGTATACCAGGGGTGATAGAAGTACTGTAAGTAGCTGATTGGGTCCCTGTAATATACTCTCCTCTCAGTTCCGACCTTCCAACGGCATTCTCCCACATTATCTGGAAATCTGCACCATAATATATTCTGGGTGATTTTTTACCAATATTATTTACAGATGAGTCCGCAACAAAAACATGGTCCCCATCAGGGTAGTCTGAAATTCTATAAAATGTAGGTGAAGCGTTTCTGAAACCTCCATTAAGGTATGATATCCCACCTGACAGATATACCTTTTTTCCGATTTCTGTCCTCCTCATTGAAATGCGGGTAATAAAATCCTTAAAGGAATCATATTCACCAGGACCTGACAATCCCTGGCCATTAAATATTCCGGCATCAATCTTCAGGGGGAATATCCTTTTTCTGTTATCCTGCGGTTCAAAAGAGAGCATGACACCGATATCACGTTCAGACTTCATAAGTATCTGTGACATCCGGCCGCGCTCAGGGCTTTCCCGCTGAGAGGAAGAAAAATTAAGTTCATACCCGAAAGGTCTGTTAAAGACACCTGCAGTTGCCACAAAGTAATTCCATTTGTTTTCATAAATACGTCCGAACATGTCGCGAATGTTTACCCCTCTTTCTGTCCCGTCAAACTGGAGTGCAAAGTAATATTTGTAAAAACCCTTGTCTGTCCTGTTCTCATAGTCAATCCTGAAACGACCCCTGCGTATCATATATCGTGTATCTGTTGCATCAGTGAAGTCTCCACCGTTATAGCTGCTTATGCCAGTTGAATTAGCATGTTGATACTGTACCTGCAGGTATCCGGTAAATGAAAGGCTTTGATATTTATTTCTCATAGTATACAAATCCTTGACGAATGTCGAGTCATTTATCCAGAGTGGTTCAAGCTGAGCATAACTTTGAACAGCAGAAATTGTCAGGGTAAGGAACAAAAAGAGTCTTTTCATGATTTGTTGTTTTGAAATTTATACTTATCAATAAGATAATATTCCTTTTTGCAACATTATCAAATCTAAATATTATTGACTTAATCTTCAACAGAATTGCTGTAATTAAGACACATATTATGTAACCAAAATGTAACAAATTCTTCACACGAAAGGTCATAATTCTCATATAAAGTGTGGTAATTTTCGGGTTTAGAAATATTGAACAGAGAATTTCCAGATTAAAATATCAAATTGGTTTTATACAAAATAAAAAATGAGCAGAGATAGTTTACGGAGTGTTTTTACACCTAAATATTATTCATTGTTCCCATTCTTTGAAAAAAATGGAGAGAATCTTGTAGAAGCGGCAGAACAACTGAAAATTCTAATGAAAACAAATGATCCTGAAATACAGAAGAAGATAATACGACATATCAGTGAACTTGAAATAAACGGCGGAAAAATAACAAATGATACTTGTGCCCGCCTGAAAACATTATTTATTATACCATTTGACAGAGAAGATATTAGTGAACTTGTTAACAAAATCGACGATGTTCTAGAATTAATAAACAATATGGCCAGAATGGTGGAGCAATACAAGCTTGCTGAAATATATCCGGTTTTCAATGAGATGGCGGAAATAGTTCACCTCGCTTCAAAAGAGATCAGTAGCTGTTTAGAGCATCTGAAGGACATAAATAGCTATAAAGACCTGATAGTCAAAAACTGTGGAAATATAAGGGAACTTGGAAAAAGAGCAGATGAAATTTTTTATTCCGGAATTTTAAATCTTTTTGTCAATCAGGAAAATGCAGTCAGTATGACAAAAAAGAAGAATTTAATGGATAATTATATGGAATGTATTCAGGGAACCAATGCAGTGGCAGAGGTTATGAGGACTATCCAGATAAAGGTTGCATGAAATGATGGTTTCCTGATGAAGAAAAAGTGCTATTTAGGAAGTGAAAAAAGAAACTCAGTACCTCCTCCTTGTCTGTTGCGTACCAGAATGTCTCCTTTGTGAAGAATCACAGCGTTTTTAACTATAGCCAGGCCCAGACCTGTTCCGCCGCTTTTTCTTGATCTTCCTGAATCGACCCTGTAGAATCTTTCAAATACACGACCTAAATGTTCAGGTGGAATGCCGATCCCGTTATCAGAAAATGCAAAGTGGTAAAACTTTTTATCCTCGTTGTATACCAGGATTCTTACTGTTGTATTTTCCCCGGCATAATTTATTGCATTTTCAACCAGATTCTGAAATATTGAAAGAATAAGTGACCTGTTACCTTTGACAACAACATCATGAGGAATGTCTATTTCAACTTTCATCATCCTGGCTTCAATTGCAAACTTGAAATTTTCCTTTACCTCTCTTGCAATTTTCCTTATTTTCACCTTCTCAGAAAGATAAGATGCTCCTGCTTCTTCAATTTTATTAAGGACTGAAATGTCATTAATTAATCCTGTCAGACGGTCAGTCTGTCCCATAGCTTTTTCAAGAAAATATTTCTGTTTTTTTGGCTCGATCTCTGAACTGCTGAGAAGTGTCTCAATATAACCTTTAATAGACGAAACCGGGGTCTTGAGCTCATGTGCTATATTGGATGTCATCTGTTGTTTGATAAGCTTGCTTTTGCCAATTTTAGTAACATCATTCAGTATCACTTCAAAGCTTCGGTCATGAAAAATTACACACCGGACTGTAAAAAATCTTCCGTCCTTGGTTATCTGGTATTCAAGCTTTGGGGGATCTGAACTTGTAAGATCAGATTTTTGGTTTTTATCTACAAAATCTGTTATTTCAGAGAACTCGGGAATATCAAAGAAGTTGGAAGTAAAGATTTTAAGATCCCCTGAAATCATATTCATAAGATGGATGAAATGGTCATTATTGAAGAGGAGGATCCTGTCATAATGAAAAAAAGGCAACACCTTCATTTAACGCGTTCAGATGATTAAATAGTTTTTCCCTTTCAATTGCAAGTTCATTTTTGGTTGAAAGTTGATTATTGTAAATCTCAAGAATTTCCGAACCTATTATGCCAAGCTCATTTTTTGGAAATTCTGAGATAAATGGTTTATCATTTCTCAGACTTAATGCAAAATCCTTGAGCCTGGTTACTGATTCCCCGAAACGGTTTGTTACAACAAGAAGGACCGCCCCAATTAATACAAAGCATAATAACAAAACAATGAGGATCCTGAGATTTGCTCTTAAGAACTTGGTAATGTTGACATCATAAATTACTGCAGCCCTGACATAATAATTTGAGTAAAATCTTGAATAGTAATAGAATTTCTGACCGGTAGTACCTGATTTTCTAATAGCAGTCCCGAAATCATTTATTGATGATTCAAATATTTCCGGCCTGTTTTTATGATTTTCCATCTTACTAAAATCATAAACAAAACTGTCATACAAAACAATGCCTGTTGTATCAACAACTGTTATCCTGAGATTCGGATGAGGTAAAAGCCTGTTAAGCGAATCAATCTCACGGTAATTGGCGGAACTATATAACAAATTTATATTAATGTAATTATCAACTATCTTAGTGATATTGTTAAGTTCATCATTTAGAGTACTAATCCTGTATTCCTTCTCCCTTTTAAAAAGGTATGCAAGAATGAGTAGAGCAACAACCAGGAATATGGCTGAATAGGTAAAGAGGAGATTATTTCTGAATTTGTTTCTGAATAGGGCCATCGATTAATCAAAGGTTAGAATTCGAAGAAATAGCCATAACCTGTTTTGTTCTTGAGATTTTTTCCATGTATTCCAAGCTTGCTCCTCAGCCTTGTAATGTTGACATCCACGGTTCTTTCAGTGACAATAACATCATCACCCCAGACTTTCAGGAGGATCTCTTCTCTGGGGTAAACCTTGCCCTGATTTTCAAGCAAAAGTCTCAGTATTTCAAATTCTTTCTTTGTAAGTTCAATTTTTTCATCATTGATGATCAGTCGTTTTCGTACTGTATCCATTTCAATTTCGCCAAACCTGATGATTGTCGCAACCCTGTTTTTATCGGCCCTTGAACGTTTTAAAACAGCTTTTACCCTGGCTGTTAGCTCGTTAATCGAAAAGGGTTTTGTTATATAATCATCAGCACCAAGACTGAATCCTGTTAGAATATCATTTTCACCATCCTTGGCGGTAAGGAAAATAATAGGTGTATACAGGTTCTTTTCACTCCTTAACCTGTCGGCCAGTTTGAAGCCAGACATGGGACCCATCATAACATCCAGAAGAATCAGATCGAAGCTGCTTAATGGTCTTTTAATTGCCTCTTCTGCCGAATGGGCAACTTCCGTAATATATCCTGCATTATTAAGGTTATACTGGAGTATTTCACACAAGTCATCTTCATCATCGACAATAAGTATTCTTTTGTTTTTTGTATCCATTGGTATTCTGATAGCTTAGTTTTAATAATCTTATTCTTAGAGGTTCTGTCATTTGCAAAGGTAAATGCAATAAGTGGATTATAGTATTACAATTTTATTACATAATTCCATGCTTTTGTAACACAATTGTAATCAAACCTTCAACAGTTCGTAACCATCATTCTGGATATTCCGGCGGATATTTGCACCGGAGATATTTTGAAAAATCATCAATCTAAAAACAATGAAACATTCTATTAAATACGGCATTCTCACAATACTTATCCTATTATTTACATCTGCAGGTGTAAAGGGACAGACAGGAACAATCGAAGGAACCGTAAAGGACAAAATAAATTCAGAAACCCTTATTGGAACCACAGTGCAGATCGATGGTACCACAATAGGGACGACAACAGATATAAACGGACAATTTAAACTGCTTAATCTTAAACCAGGTAAATATAACCTTAAAGTATCATACGTATCGTACACTACAAGGATAATTGAAAATGTTGTTGTGGAAAATGGCAGAACGGCAACTATAGATATTGAGCTTTCCGGAAACACGGTAAGTCTGGGTGATATAACCGTCTCAGCAATAAGGAGAACCAACACCGAGATCTCGATGATAACAGATATAAAGGCAAGTCAGTTTGTATCGACAGGCATTTCGGGGCAGCAGATATCAAAAACACTCGATAAGGACGCCTCGGAAGTAGTTAAAAGAGTTCCAGGGATCACTATTATTGATAACAGGTTTCTTATAGTCCGTGGTTTGTCTCAACGTTATAATAATGTCTGGTTAAATAACGCGGCTACTCCAAGTGCCGAAGCAGACGTAAAAGCTTTCTCATTTGATATCATCCCCAGTTCAATGATAGAGAACATTATGATATTTAAATCTGCTGCTGCTGAACTCCCGGCGGACTTTTCAGGAGGATTTGTCAAGATAACTACAAAAAACCTGCCCGAGAAAAACGGAGCATTCTTTTCATATGGAACTGGTTTCAGCGAGAACACGACTTTCAGGAATTTCTATACACCAATAGTAGGGACTACCGACTGGCTTGGTTTCGACAATGGTTCAAGGGCATTACCTTCCGATATGCCTGCTCATCTAAACGAGTACGAGCTGGCAACAAATCCGGGAGTCAGGGAGAAGATAACCATACTCGGCAGAGAATTGAACAACAACTGGTCACCTGTCCGTTCAACAGCTTATCCCGATCAGAAATTTCTTGCCGGTATAAACAGAAAATTCAGCATCGGAAAACATACGCTTGGGAATATCACAGCAATAACCTATAGTTTATCAAACAGTTCCGAAGAGCTCCAGAATACCGATTATTCAATTTATGATTTTTCGACCGATAAACCCTCATACCTGAATCAGTTCGTCGATCAGCATTTTTCGAATTCAGCCAGGGTTGCAATAATGAATAATACATCACTGTTTCTGGGGAAGAGTACAAAGATAGAACTGCGCAACCTTTTCAACCAGGCCGGATCCTCCCGATATATTGTCAGAGACGGCAGGGAATGGTATAACAACGGAAGATATATAAGATCAGAAGAGCTGAGATATCTGAGCAGGTCAATTTATACAGGCCAGCTTGCAGGTGAACATTCGTTCGGAGAAAACAAAACAAAAATAGACTGGATACTTGGTTATGCTTCCTCAAATAAAAGAGAACCGGATACAAAAAGATACAGATATCTGCGGGATGATGCGGATCCTGACAAATATATGCTTCTGTTTTCTGATCAGGCCGATTTATCGTCACAATCAAGAATGTGGATCAATCTGAAAGAGAACACATTATCAGCCATGGTCAACTTTACGCGACAGCTGAGTTTAGGAGGATTTCAACCTGAGATTAAAGCAGGTTTATATCTTGAAAATAAGGAAAGAACCTTTAATGCACGGAATTTCGGATATGCAAAAGGGAGCTCATTGTCAGAATTCGGACAGACCTATATGCCTGTTGATCAGATATTCACTGATGCAAATATAAATCTGACCACCGGTATTAAGCTTACCGAGGTCACAGCCCTTTCCGATTCCTACAATGCAGGAAATAATCAGATTGCTGCCTATCTTTCTACCAGAATTCCTGTAGGAGAGAAGATTAATATATACGCAGGAGTGAGAGCTGAAAAAAACAAACAGACTCTTGCGAGCTATAAACAGGCTTCAAACGTAAGAGTAAATGTTGACAGGGACACTATTAACTTTTTCCCTTCAGCCAACATAACTTATAATCTGTCTGAAAAAAGCCTTATCAGGGCAGCTTATGGTATGACAATAAACCGGCCGGAGTTCAGGGAGATTGCTCCGTTCTACTATGTTGATTTTGAACAGAATGCGGGAATATATGGCGCGCCTCACATTAAACAGGCATATATTCACAGCTACGATCTGAGATATGAATTTTACCCTAATCCCGGTGAAACTTTTAATATAGGCGTATTTTACAAGAGATTTCTCAATCCTATTGAACAGATAATTCTGGGGAATAATCCTACACAATACTCTTTCGAAAATGTTGAATCAGCTTATAGTATGGGGATTGAGGCCGAATTGAGAAAATCGCTTGACTTTATACCGGGTATGAAGAATTTTACTGCAGTGCTGAATAGCTCTGTAATAAGGAGCAGGGTAACTTTTCCTGAAGGATCGCTTTCACGCAACAGACCTCTTGAAGGTCAGTCTCCTTATATTGTTAATGCCGGTCTTTACTATCAGGGCGAGAACAACGGAATGATGGTAAGCCTTCTCTACAATGTTATCGGAAAAAGAATAGTAGCTGTTGGCAGGCCATCTCCGAACGAATGGGAAGATATTCCTGATATCTACGAAATGCCGAGGAATGTTTTTGATCTGACGGTCAGTAAAACAATAGGGAAGCGATTTGAGATCAAAGGCGGTATCAGGGATCTCCTGAATGAAAAAGCTGAATACATGCAGGCTATTAATGCCACAGTTGATATGGAAGCATACTCAAACGGTAAGGAGAAGGGTATTAGAGAATTTAACCGGAACCAATATACTAGAATATTTTATCCCGGGAGGTACTTCAGTCTTGGTTTAACAGTGAAACTATAAAAAGGCGTAACGGCATAAAGGTATAACGGCGTAACGGTATTTGAAATGGCTCCCCTCCCTGGAGGGGATGGGGGTGGGTAATCTGGATTGCTCCGCCCCGATTCCCATGTACTTGCAGTGAGCATAATTGAAAGCAACTTTTCTAAAACATTAAGAAACTAAATCATAATGTAAAAGATAACTATGTAATAACTAAAACAAAAAAGATGAAAACAAAAAATGAATTATTGAAGATTTTTACTATTCTGTTCCTGTTGGCAGCCACTATGACATCGTGCGACAAAGATGTGGCTCTGACAGGGATAGATCTTGATAAGGTAACTGCAGAAGTTATGGTTGGAGCAACTCAGAACCTTATCGTTGTATTTACTCCTGTGGATGCGACAAATAAGAATATTATCTGGGAATCGACAAATACTGCTGTTGCAACCGTTGCAAATGGTGTTGTTACCGGGGTTTCTCTCGGAAACGCAACCATCAAGGCAACATCGGACGAAAATAGCTTATTACCAGGTGACCTGCGAAGTGACAGTTATTCCTTCAAACGGTCAGCAGATAACTGTAAGCGGTGATATTACAACAGATACAAAGTGGTATGCAAATGCCCGTTATTTCCTTTCGGGTTTTGCTTATGTTAAAAATAATGCAACTCTTACAATTGAGCCGGGGACAATCATAAAAGGAGTTTCAGGAACAAAAGGTGCCCTCATAATCGAGAGAGGATCAAAGATAATAGCTCAGGGTACTGAAGCAAAGCCAATCGTTTTTACTTCGGATAAGGCAAAGGGTCAGCGTGGTTACGGTGACTGGGGCGGGCTTGTGCTTTGCGGAAATGCTCCGACAAACAAGCATGATATTGGCACAGGTGTTGGCATTGCTGAAGGTGGGATAGGATCAAACTATGGAGGTACCAATCCAGCTGATAATTCAGGTGTAATTCAGTATGTAAGAATTGAATTTCCAGGCATTCCTCTTACCGCAACTGCCAACAGTGAGATAAACGGATTGACTCTTTACTCAGTAGGCTCAGGTACAAAAATCGACCACGTTCAGGTATCCTACTCAGGTGATGATTCGTATGAATGGTTCGGCGGAGCTGTAAATGCTAAATATCTTGTTGCTTTCCGGGGTTGGGATGATGATTTTGATACCGATAACGGCTTCTATAGGAAAGATTCAGTTTTTTGCAAGTCTGCGCGATCCTGCAAGTGCTGACCAGTCGCAATCAAACGGATTTGAATCTGACAATGATGCAGACGGCTCGACACTTACACCGGTTACTGCACCGGTATTTACAAACGGAAGTATTTTCGGACCTCTTGCAACCTCCTCAACGACAATTAACTCCCTTTACAGGCGCGCAATGCATTTGCGCCGTGGAACACGGATATCGATTTATAATACAGTGTTTGCCGGTTATCCCACAGGATTGGACATCGACGGCCAGAAAGGTGATTCTCCTGCCCAGGCAACAGCAAATGCTCTTCAGATTGAAAACTGTGTGATGGCTGGAATGACTGCAAATTACAGTACTACCTATCTGACTGATGCTGAAGCCTGGTTCACAAATGCTTCAAGGAATAACCAGATAATGGCTTCAAACGATTTGTTGCAAATCACAGCTCCCTTTAATCTGACATCACCGAATTTTCTCCCGGCAACTGGATCACCACTGCTTAGCGGTGCTGCTTTCACAAACACAAGGCTTACTGATTCATTCTTTACTCCAGTTGCCTACAGGGGTGCCTTCGGTACGACTAATTGGACTGCTAACTGGTGTAATTTTGATCCTCAAAACACTGATTATTAATAAATGAAAAAGACAACCATGTCCGGGTGATTTTCCAGATATCTCCATCTCCAGTCTGCTGACAGGTTGTTTATACTCTGTGCACTCCGTGATAATTATCACAGAGTCACAGAGTTTTTTTACTGCATTTTGCAAAACCTTATAAATGAATCATTGTAAAGATTACATTCCGAAAGAGATAAGCTGGCTTTCATTTAACGAACGCGTGCTCCAGGAAGCTGAAAACAGTAAAGTCCCCTTACTTGAAAGATTTAAGTTTATGGGGATTTATTCAAATAACCTTGATGAATATTTTCGCGTAAGGGTCGCAACTCTTAGGAGAATTTCTTTTTTAGGTGCCGATTCAAAGAATATACTTGGATATAATCCAAAGTATACGTTAAGCGAAATATATAAAAAGGTAATAACTCAGAACATAAGATTTGAAAAGAATTATGCAAAGCTTCTGGAGGAGCTTTCTAAACATAAGATATTTATAGTCAATGAAAAACAACTTGATCCGGAACAGGTTGACTTTATTCAGGACTATTTTCATAAAGAAGTCAGGACCCGACTTATGCCATTCATCATAGAAAAAGATTCAGATTTACCCGATCTGGTCGATGATGCTATATATTTTGCCATTTGCCTTAGAGAAAATACAACCAATAAAAAAAAATTTGCACTCCTTGAAATACCGACAACTATTCTACCAAGATTTATTATTCTGCCCGGTACGGGAAAGGAAAAATTCATAATGTTTATTGATGATATTATCAGGTTTGGTCTGAAAGATATCTTCTTCATATTCCAGTTCAGCGAAATTTTGGCTTATACAATTAAACTCACTAAAGATGCCGAGCTGGAAATAGCCGACGATATCTCGGAAAGTTATATTGATAAAGTTTCCAGAAGCTTACTTCAACGAAAGAAAGGAAATCCGGTGCGATTTATATATGACAGGAATATTCCGGGTGATTTTCTCCAAGTTATTACAAAAAAACTTCATTTTGGTCCGGATGATGTAATTATACCTAGCAACAGGTATCACAATTTCAAGGATTTCATGAATTTCCCTGTCTTAAATATGAAGGAGTTCTATTACCCCCCGGTTGTACCTATTAATCACATGGATATAGTGCGGGGGGGAAGTATTTTATCTGCCATAAAGAGAAAAGATATCATGCTCCATTTTCCCTATCATCCATTCGATTATTTTATAGATCTTCTTCGGGAAGCTTCTCTTGACCCATATGTGCTGTCTATCCGGATCACTTTATACCGGCTTGCGAGAAACTCAAGTGTTATAAACGCCCTGCTGAATGCTGTTCGCAATGGGAAGGAGGTAATAACAGTGGTTGAGTTGCAGGCAAGGTTTGATGAAGAGGCCAATATTCTGTGGGGTAACAAGCTGCTTGATGAGGGAGTAAAAGTTATTTATGGCGTTCCAGGACTAAAAGTACACTCAAAGTTGTGTATGATAACCCGCCTGGAAAACAACATAACTCAACGTTATGCAGCAGTTGGAACTGGCAATTTCAATGAAGATACGGCCAGAACCTATACGGATCACCTTCTTTTTACTGCCAATAAAAAGATAACAAATGAGGTCTTTAAGGTATTCTCCTTCTTTAATGCAAACTATAAAAATGATAAATACTATCATCTTGTTCTCTCTCCCTTCCACCTAAGAAAAAAAATAATATCGCTGATAGAGAATGAAATTCAAAATGCAAAATCAGGGAAGAAAGCATATGTTTACCTGAAACTTAATAATCTGACTGATGCTGAAATCATTAATTACTTATACCAGGCAAGCAATGCCGGAGTAGAAATCAGACTGATAATCAGGGGAATGCTTTCGCTGGTACCGGGGTTAAGAAACTTAAGTGAAAATATTAATGCAATAGGAATAGTCGACAGATTTCTGGAACACTCAAGATTTCTAATCTTCTGTGACGGTGGCAATGACCAGGTTTACATAACATCGGCAGATATAATGCCTAGAAACCTTGATTACCGCATGGAAGTTACCTGCCCTGTTTTCGATAAAAGTATTAAAAACGAGATTAAAAATATCTTTGAAATTCAATGGAATGATAATGTTAAGGCGAGGATCTTCGATGAAATTCAGTCCAATTCACATGTTAACAACGGTAATAAGACCAACCAATCGCAGGTAGAAATATATAATTATCTAAACAGTATAAGTAGCAACTTCCTCCCATAATGAAATAACCCCGGAGGAAGGCTTTTTGATGCTATTTCATTTAAGCAATTGCGTGTCAGGAACTCTTTCTTAAGATTGTCCTGATTATGTCTGCTGTGGAATTTGTATGGCACGCACATTTCATAAAAGATTCAAGAATATTCTTTGTTTTCGTTACCTCAGCCATGTTTTCGCTGGCAACAATCAGTTTTAATAACTCTGAATAAAAAACTTCCTTTGCTCTTTTTCCCAGTATATTCAACGTCTCACACCCTAAAATAATGTAACTACTATTTCTCCTGATATCACTGAGATGCTTAACAATGCCATCGGTTTCAATTGATGCAAGATGATTGATATCTGCCATTTCTTTAAAAGCAGGATAGATTTCAGAAAGCCCCGAGAAATGCAACATTCTGGCTGTACTGGTTACAGATTCCAAAAACTCACCAACCCTTATAACAAGTTCATTAATGTCTTCCCTGTCGAATGGAATAATAAATAACCTGTCAATAAGCGAATAAATATCACAAGCTAAATTATAACCTTTGTTATGAAGCTCATTAATCTGTCTGTTAATTACATTCTGCTGTTGGTAATCAACAATTTGTGTCAAAAGCCTTAGCTGTTCAGATGCCCTGATGAGATTTCCGGTATAATTTTCAAAATACGGGAATAAAAATGAATATTTTGGTGCAAATACATTAAGCAAACTGTTCCTATTCATAATTTATAGATTATCAAATTTTGGATGTCTCATTGTATCTTCTGTCCAGGAAAACAGCCTCAGATTTCCTTCTTCCATAAAGCTATACTCTTTGAAAAAAAATCTATTGCTTACTTTGTGAAAATTTTGTTACATTTTGGTTATTCAGGCGTTTTTTGCACGTTGTTTCAAAATAATGCTTTCATCTAAGCAAGTACTTTTCGAAGGCTTTGTTTTACCTGTTAAATCGTAATCTTATATACTCTTCTGCCCTTGACCGGTCATCTGGTCTTAACCAGTTATTTCCTACAGATCCATATTCTCCATGCTCAATCCGCTGATTAAAAAACATATCTGCTAATTCATTAACCTCTTTTTCATTTAGAATATGTTTTTCTGTTTCTTCAATATTCTTCTCTATTGTTCTCTCTGTTGTTGACTTCCTTCCAGTTTCTTTTTCTGATTCCATTGATGCAGTTGCCATTTTGAAGCTGTTTTAATATTCTATTTTCTGATTAAAAGATGTGGCTTCCATTAAAGAAAGCCACATCTCTGTTACAGAAGTAGTAGATTTATTCTTTAATAAACTTTACACTTTTAGGATTAATCGGATCGTTAATCCTGACGAAATAGATCCCTTTTGGCAGATTTGAAATATTGACAGAATTGTTGCTTGGTGTGGAACTCATCACCTTGTTTCCAGATCTGTCATAGATCTCAACAGGAGTATTTGCCTCCAGGTTATTGAAGTAAAGCGTCTGGCTTGCCGGATTAGGGTAAAGTGATATCTCGTTGTTATTTAAATCATTATCCATAAACATCTCCTGGCTCATCATCATCTCACTGGATTTTGATTTTTCATTCTTTTTATGGGTAAAGGCAAAGATCGGATTAGAATAGAACCAAAGGTCATTCCATGCTTTTTCAGCTGAATTTGTACCAAGGGCAAAGTCGAGCAGAGGATTGCCGTTTCCATCAGTTTCCCCGGCCACATTTAGTCCTTGATTTGTTCCTCTCAGACGAAAATAGCATGCCTCATTTGCTTCAACAGTGAAATCGATAAAGATCAGACCCCGCTGGGTTTTTTTCCATTTTATACTGGTGAGTCCGTTCAGGTCCTGAATTCCTCCGATATTATCAAAACGTGCAATAACTTTTGTACCTGGTGCTTTGGGAACTTTGTAATTTGAATCTGACGGATCAACCATCCCGGTTATTTTTCCCATAATCAAATCAACATGATTGAGGACCGGATTCTGGTTATGATTATTATTTGATTCAGGATCTCTGAGGATGACAGAAATACGTATCTTCTTCTCAAATTTCATGGATTCTCCCATAGCAGACCTTTCAACTCCCCAGGCATTGAATTCAAGCTGATCAATAAGGTCACCTTCAACCACCCATGAATTTCCTGAACTCAATCCTTCAACAATCGAGTTGGCATTTCTCTGATCTTTAACCCAGGTATAAGTTTTTTGATATTCTCCGGGATAAAAATCGTTGGCTTCATCATGAAAATCCGAGCTTGCAAAGAGCCAGAATTTTCTGCCCTCGGTCAGCATAGCATCCCACAAGCCTCCTACTTCTGATGCATAAACACCGCACCCGCCATAGGTACCTCCACCATCCGCCGAAGTTGTGTACCCACCTCTGTTGGATTCCTTTTGGTGCCCAGGCATACTTTCAAATCCGAAACATACATCCGGTCCGGCAGTGTTCATATCACGAAAATCGGAAATTGTATATAATTTTTTCCTTTCGGGATGAGCCGGAACCAGCCAGCTCTCACCAGGAAAATATTCCTGTAACCATTTTATCGCTTCCAATGTCCTCTGGTGACCTGACAGCGTACTTTTTATCCA
Organism: uncultured Bacteroidales bacterium; assembly: GCA_963701745.1. GTDB lineage: Bacteria > Bacteroidota > Bacteroidia > Bacteroidales > VadinHA17 > LD21. Next base: position 935,185 of record CAVPBE010000001.1, read on the forward strand.
TCCCAGAGAAGCCCCTCCTGTCATATCAGCATCTGAAGCATCGAATTTGTATTCAAATTCAGCAAGACTATATACATTAGGTGAATTCTGGAATTGTCCGTTGATAATCCCTACACTGCCGTGTTCATGACCGGGGACATTCATTTCATATCCCTGGATTATGGTTTTATCCGGATAGAGCAAGCGGGCATTCTTCAGGTTCTTAAAGCTGAAACCCATCAGAGATTGCCAGCGCCACATAACCTGGTGACCTGAACTCATAACAGGTGTACCGATTATCGGATTTGGTGACATTTGATCCCAGTAGACAGTGTTGTTCAGGTCGGTTCCCGATAATAGGGCATCTCGTGTGAAGCCGCCCCCATGTTCGCTGTTAGCCCACCAGTCGAGTCCAAATTCATTGTTTTTTTTCATCACATGGGGTATACTGTATGAGCCATCTGTATACGTAGTGTGCTGATGAAAATCTCCGCGAATGTATCCACGCTGCGCAGCCAGGTTGCCAGGGATCATGATCATGCCAGATACCAGGATAAAAGTAATTTTTTTAAGGGTCTTAAATGAATTCATAACGATAAAGTTTAGTTTGATAATAATAAATTAGCTATCAGACAAACCTAAATGTTAAAAATTACCTGGCTGTAACAGCTGTGTTAATTATATAATAAAGAATTGTTAAGACAGGATTGCAAGCATAATTAATTTTAGCCAGTCTTCTACGTCATTTCCTGGCTCTCCCTGGTCTATAATTTAATGTTTTAGCCTTTTCAAGCTTTTTATGTGATTTTAATTAAGCTGAAAGTTGATATGCACAATGTACCATACCGGGACAGGTATACCAGACTGTTTTCCGGGTTTAAAGGGTGGTAATGTACTTACGACTCTTAATGCTTCAGCATCGAGTTCAGGATCAACACCTTTGTAAATGCTGACCTGTTCAATTTTACCTTTGGAAGTTACACAAAATCTGACAAATACTTTTCCCTGGATGTTGTTTTCATGAGCCCGTTCCGGATATATGGTATTTTCGGCAATAAAATTATAAAGACCTGTCACACCTCCAGGAGGTTCCGGCATTTCCTCAACCGATAGAAATGGTTCAGACTCGGCTTTTTCCCCCTGTACCTCTTCTTTAACTTCTTTTACAATTTCAACTACTTCCTCATCCTGAATATTGATCTGTGCTTCATCAGCAGTCATAAGTCGTTCTGTTTCCTGAGGATTAACTGAGTCAACAACAACAGGAGGTATATATTTTGTTTGCTGAATAGTCTCTGCAGGAGGTGGTGGAGGTATGGCAGGTAAAGCGATTTCGTCTGGTTGTTTGAGATTTTCCATCTTAATCTCAACTTGTCTTTCACCATACTTCTGACTGCCTTCCCTGTTTTTGGCACTAACGTATGGAACAGTGATGGTTGTAGCCATAATTATGGATCCGATAAGAACTGAAATGATTACATCGCGTTTATTTTTCCTTCGGATTAAATATGCGCCGTAATCCCTATTCCTGTTCTCAAAAACTATATCATCGAAATTGGGAATTCTATTTGATTCTTGTGTCATAACATCGTTTTAAATTGATTATCTGAATATTATGACTATCAGCAATAAAACTAATTATTATAGGATACCTTATATCAATAGACTTACTTTTAAAGCTAATAAACATTTCTGTCCTGAGTTAGAGGCATTTAATATTCCTCATATGTTATTTCATTTAAGTAAATAACAAATACTTGATATTATAGTTTGGCAACTTGAGACTTATTTTTTTACAGAATTTATTCTCCTGAATAACTTAAGTAATTCTCTGCTTTTAACCAGTCTTCTTCCGCAGTACCATATTCTCCTCTTTCAATACGCTGGTAATAAAGAATCTCTGCCAGTTCACGGATTTCTACCTCTCCCGGCTCACGATTTTTGCCGCTTACTGGGTTTGAATTTAATATTGACTTCCTGGTCACGGATGATTTTGTCTGTTTCTTGGTTGTTTGTGTTGCCATAATTCTAGTATTTAAATATTCCTCTTAACAAGTTTGCATAAAAAGTGCTTAAGATTTAATGCGATATTACCTTATGATTGCAACATTCGTAATTCATTTCTGTTAAAATTTGGTTAATTCGAAGTAAAATATATAATCTGGTGGATAAAATGCTTTGGCAATCTTAAAAACAGGTGACCAAATCAGGAGAATGGCTGTCTATGACTGGAAACCTTATGCAGGGATAACTTCAATCTTTATTGGAATTGCAGTATTTATCTCAAACACATTTAAAAACCTGTTTCGATAAACCAACTACCATTATTTCAAACACCGAGTTCAGATAATGGTAAGTTAAAAATGGACGGCTCCCAGTTGATTAATAAATCTTTATAAATGTTCAGTAATTTTTCTCTGATTTGGTCTTTATCAAACTGCCTGAGTAATTGTTCCGAAATTTTAAGACCAACATCATAAAATTCCTTCTCATCAATCATTCTTTTTGTAAGTCTGATAAATTCTTCCGTTGTTGATGCTTTAAGATAAGGATTTTCGTACAGAGATCTATACTCTTCTATGTCCCTGTAGATAACAGGCATTCCGCAGGCAGCGGCTTCAATTGGAGCCAGAGGACAGTTCTCCTGATATGAGGGAAACAGCATCAGATCTGCAGCAGCATAGATAAGAGGCATATCTTCCAGATTAATCTGACCTGCATTTTTTACATTGTTTCCAGCCTTGCAGAATCGTTCATTTATTCTCTTAATACCCTCTGTCAATCCGCCAAAAGGTCTTCCTCCTGCCCATATAAATTTAACATCAGGGAATGCCCCAGCTATATCCAGAAAATCATCAACTCCTTTTCTTCCTGTTAATTGTCCTACTCCAAGAACAACAAATTCTTTTTCAGACAGACCAAGTATATGCCGACCTGTTTTTCGGTTTTCTTCTGTTCTTTTCCAGAAATCAGTATGAACCGGATTATAAATACTCACAATCTTTGTTTTTGCACCTGTTTCAATTATTGCCTTTTCAACCATAGGTGAGATTGCAACACATACATCAGCATAGGAATAGACAATCTTTAGACCAAGTCTGACAAATGGCATAAATAACTGCCAGAGAGGTAAAGATCCTTTGATTGAGTCAGGAATAACATGTACTGTAAAAACTCGTCTTCCTCTGTATTTTCTACCCTTCCAGATATTGTAAAGTCCATAAGTATGACCATGAAATACATCCCCTGTTCCTTCATCATTTACAACAACTTCTACGTCATTTTTTGATTTTAGCAACTCAACATGATCCAGGAAAGCAGTATGAACTCCTGTAGCTTTCATAATAAACGGAGTTTCAGAAATTACATGGATTTTCATTAATACTAATGTTTTAAGTTAATTGTCTGATATCACCGATGCCGGTGAATTATCACTATCACATCTATTTACTTTTCTCCTGTTATTTCTATAATTTACAAAAAGTATTATACAAATTGCCATTGCAGCCACAACCAGCAATACATATTTCAAACTACCAGTATGAAATGCATATACATCCCATGAGGGACCAATCAGATTACCAATGACCACATAAACTGAAGCCCAGGTAATTGCAGAAATAATGGCAATAGGCAAAAATATTTTTGGTTTGACCTGAAGCAGTCCGGTAATAATAGATGCATATCCCCTTGTAAAAGGAGTTAATCTGAAAATTAGAATGCTAAACTGTCCGCCATTGGATATTTTCTTCGTTAGTCGACCAATTACACTTTCAGACAATGGAAACCATTTTGGTTTTCTCTTCAAGATAATAGTACCCGTGGTATAAAATATAAAGTACAGCAGATTAGTACCCAGGAAATCTGCCAGAAAAGCTGTAACTATCACAAAAGGAAGGAAAAGCAAACCCTTAAATGACAAATAACCAGAGAACATAAGCAAAAGCTCATTGGGAAACGGATTTGGTATACCTACCTCCTGGAGAAAAACCAGGATGAAGATTGCCAGATAGCCATAATGAGTTACATATCGAATTATTTCCTCAGACATATTTATTAGTAAAGTATGTGTTGCTTATTAACCATGCACTTTTAATTTCAGATACTTCAAATAACTAAGTCTACAAATAAAAAAACAAAAGAATCAGAATCATAATATGTTACCCGGGTGACGAAGAATTTAATCAAGAATTAACAGGTATGTATTTGAATTTTAATAATATATTAATCAAGTTAATTGATTTAATACTATTATAATTGTTTACTTGCGGCAGCTATAATATATGAAATTGTCAGATTGTTTTTTTCAGAGACTAACTTAATAGAATCTTAATCAATCAGCCTTAATTCTGTAATATCCTGCATTTACATTTGCAGATAAAAAATGATGAAAAAAATACTCGTTATAGGTAGTTCAAACACCGATATGGTTATCAAAACTAAAAAACTTCCATGCCCGGGAGAAACAATTGTTAGCGGAACATTTCTTGTTAATCCTGGAGGGAAGGGAGCAAATCAGGCAGTTGCAGCGTCACGTCTGGGAGGTAGCGTAACATTTATTACCAAGAGGGGGAATGACTTGTTCGGGAATCAATCAGTCGGGTTATTAATGAGAGAAGATATTGATACTCAGTATATTGTTAAAGACAATGAACATCCATCCGGAATTGCATTAATTACAGTGGATGCCAGAGGAAGAAGCAGCAGTGTAACCGCTCCAGGATCAAATAATTTCCTTTGTCCGGAAGATATCAACATGAAAATATTTGAAGCAGATAAATTTGAGATACTTCTTATTCAACTTGAGATTCCAATGAGAACCGTTGAATTCGCAACTAAGTTTGCTACAGAAAATGGAATTAAGGTGATCTTAAATCCTGCTCCTATAAAACAAATCCCCGATAATTTATTTAAGAACATTTGGTTAATAACACCAAATGTGAGTGAATCTGAAAATCTTACAGGTATTAAAATTACCGATTTAATATCTGCGGAAAAGGCATCTGAAGTACTCCTCGAAAAAGGTGTTAAAAATATTGTAATTTCAATGGGAGCAAAAGGGGCATTCATTAAATCTGAGAATTTTACAGGTCTAATTCCTGCAGTTAAGGTCAGGGTAGTAGACATTACTGCTGTCGGAGATGTGTTTAACGGGGCACTTGCAGTAGCCCTTTCAGAAGGGAATGATTTTAAGAAAGCAGTGCTGTTCGCCAATAATGCTGCTTCAATATCTGCAACAAGAATGGGAGCTCAGGCTTCTGCTCCGTACAGAAAAGAGATTTCAACTCTGCACTCATTTCATTTTAACAAAAGTTTTACCCATTCTTCCTTCTTGGAGCAATCTTCAATAGATTAACGAATTTTAACACTCCTCAATGTTTCTTCATAAGATGTAAGATCAGCCAACCATTATTCAAAAATCTTATGTGCCAAACTATTGTTTTTGGGATACAGTTACTCAGCCTAAATGTGGATTAACAAAATCTTATTTGTCTTGTAACAATCTTTGTTATTTAATTAACAATATCGTAACGAAACTTTTAATAGACAGCAATATTCAGATGGTACCTTTGCCTTCAAATCAACAAGATGTACCGGATATTATTGCTTTATATTTTTCTTTTATCCTTTCAGGATTACGTTTACTCATCAGTCATTAAAGGTAAAGTAACTGATGCTGTGACTGGGGAAGTCCTTGTTGGTTCAACAATCTTTATAAAAGAATTAAAAACGGGAACAAATTCTGGTCTGGATGGATCATATACAATAAAAAATATTCCCCGGGGCAATTATTCTGTGACTTGCAGTTTTATAGGCTACCTGCCTCTTGAAAAAAAAGTTACCATAGTGGATGACGAGGATCATTCTGTGGACTTCAATCTGCGACTTCAAACGAATGAGCTTGAACAAGTGATCGTAACAGCAGATGCAGAAAAAAATACCGACATAAGTGCCCGAAGTTCAGAAAAAATGGCAAATCAGGTGATCAGTGTTGTAAGCGCTAGGACCATTGAATTATCGCCCGATCTTACTGTGGGAAATGTTGTTCAGCGCGTTTCAGGTGTCACAATGGAACGGAATTCCATCGGAGAGGGTCAATATGCTCTATTGCGCGGTATGGACAAACGATTCAATTATACAATGGTAAACGGAGTTAAAATTCCAAGTCCTGATAATAAAAACCGCTTTGTTCCACTCGATATTTTTCCTTCGGAACTTCTTGACCGGCTTGAAGTTACCAAGTCTTTGACTGCCAACATGGAAGGCGATGGTATTGGGGGAGCGGTAAATATGGTAATGAAGGACGCACCTACGAAAATGCAGCTTTCAGCCAATGTTGCAGCAGGATATAACACTCTATTCTTTAGAAGTAACTACCAATCGTTTGATGTTTCAGCCATCAATAATCAGTCCCCAAACGAAAAATACGGCCTCGCCTACCCGGTTCAGATGAAAGACTTCACTTCAGCAAATCTTCGACTTTCTCAAGGCAATGTCCCTCCATATATCACAGGTGGTTTTTCATTCGGAGATAGATTTTTTAAAGAAAATTTCGGTCTTATCCTGGCCGGAAGTTTTCAAAATACAATAAGGGGAAATTCAAGCGATATTTATAGCACATCTACAAATACGGATCTTCAACAGAATATAACCCACCGCTTTTTTTCAAACCAGCAAACACGTTTGGGCCTTCACGCGAAATTTGACATGAAATTGTCAGCAAACCACAAATTGATGTGGTACAATGCTTTCATGGATTTCCAGAATGCTCAGGTCAGGGAGGCCGCCTCGATTAATTCTCTGACTACACGATTGAGGTGGAACCATCAAACAATTTTAACCAGCACACTTAAAGGCTTCCACGGTTTTAATAAATCACAGCTGAATCTCGAGTGGTCATTATCCTATGGAAAAGCATTGAATGAAACACCCGACAACATACAGATAAACGAGCTTATAATAAACAGCGTGACCAGTCCCGATCAGAATGATGGAGCTTTCCGCAGATGGGAGCATAATTCGGATAAAGATCTGGCAGGTTCCGCCAATTTGATATACAATGTCATATTAGGGAATGGGACCCTGCTCGATATTTCAACCGGGGGGATGTACAGGGACAAGGTACGTGGAAGCTATTTCAATGAATATCACTTTAAGCCTTACGATGAATCCAAAACTAATCCCCGGGAACTGGTCAGGGAAACAGACTACAACAACTTTGATGAAATTAAATTTTCAGTTAATAGCTACGGAAATCTGAGTGATCCTCTGAACTACGATGCTACAGAGAAAGTAGGCGCAATCTATGTGATGGAGAAAATATCATTTACCAAGCTACAGCTTATTACGGGACTCCGGGTTGAATACACAAACCAGGGATACAACCTGAAGTTCCCCACTGAAGGAGCTCAGAATGAAGCTAATCAGGAATATTTCGATATACTACCAAGTATTAATATTAAATACTTGTTACATAAGGATGGAAACTTACGCCTGTCGTATGCAAAGGCGATCAACCGTCCAAGTTTTTTTGAGATTGTTCCTTACAGTATGATTTATGAAGAATATAAGGAACGCGGTAACCCCGATCTGAAACATACAACTGCCGGGAACTATGATATCCGGTACGAATATTTTCCTACTACTTCAGAACAGTTTATGGTGGGATTATTCTATAAGAAGATAAAAAACCCTATTGAATTTGGTATGATGAACGGCTTTGGGCAGGATGTTTTCTATATGCCAATGAACTATGGGAATGCAAACAATTATGGGGTTGAGCTGGATATAATCAAATACTTCAACTGGTTTGGGGTCAAGGCAAATTATACCTATACCAACTCCCATATCACTACAATTAAAATGCGGGTGATCCCAAATCCGGATCCAAATGCTGAAACCAACATAATCACAGAATATGTTAATCAGACACGTCCTCTGTATAGTCAGGCTGCACATGTGGTTAACATCTCATTGCTTTTCAAGGATATGAGGAGAAAATGGGACGGGCAGCTTGCCCTCGCATACACCAGCGACAGACTTTATATTGTTTCCAGGTATCTCAATGAGGATAGCTGGCAGGCTGGATATGTTACCCTTGACGCTTCGGTGGAAAAGAGATTGAAATCAGGATTATCACTCTTCGCCAAAGCGTCTAACCTTCTCAATTCATCTATGATTCAGTACATGATGCAGAATGAAAATAATGTTTTGTATACTAATGTGGAAAGATATCATGGAGGAATTGTTGAACGAAAAGAATATTATGGATTGAATATTTCAATAGGGATCAAGTATAAATTTCACTAAACCTCAAAAACAAAATTTATGAAACCAAAATTATTTTTATTTTCACTTGTGTTATTAAGTATAACTCTTATTTCGGGTTGTAAAAAGGATGAGCCGGTTGAACTGGCAGGTATTACACTTTCAAAGACTTCTACCACTTTGAAACCTTTAGTTACAGAAAAATTGACTGCCACATTTTTTCCTGAAGATGCAGCTAATAAGGATGTTGTATGGTCTACTTCAAATCCGGCAGTTGCTACAATTGATAATACTGGTCTAATAACAGCTGTTGGTGTGGGTAATGCTGTGATCACAGTTGCTTCATCACAGAATGGTACCCTTAAGGCAACCTGTGATGTTACTGTGTCATGGACCACTCTTAATAGCGTCACTGGTAATGTTTCGGGTGTATGGGAGAAGAACTCAACTGTAAATGTGTCAGGACATATTACCGTTCCCATAGGGCAAACTCTTACTATCGAGGAGGGGGTTCAGGTATTGTTTGACGATAATGGAGTTGGAGCCAGCCATACAAGGATTGAATTTATGGTAGCAGGCAAATTATATTGCAAAGGAACAATAACCAATCCAATACTCTTTTCCGTTGCTTCAGGCAAACGTATTGCTGCAAACACATTTGGAGGTCTGTGGGGTGGCATTGTTGCAACGAAAGATTGTCCTGAAATGTTGTTTAATTATGTTATTGCGGAATACACAGGTGGTGACGTTGTTGCAGATTCTCCCTCTGCACTGGCTGGAATCTACACAGCTGGCGGCGACATAACTCCTCATATTACGACCAATAATCCACTGGGCAAATATGTGGTTACGAACTGCGTATTCCGTAATGGTCGTTCAGATGCACTCTATTTCATGGGAGGGCAGGCAATTATAACAAACAATGTATTCATCGCTGTTGGCGAAACAGGTGGTGAAGCAATCAATATGAAAGCCGGTACCAAGGTGGACGCTGCCTACAACCTTATCTTCTCAGCCAATACAAACGGTTTGAAACTATCCTCATCGGGTCAGGATGATGCAGCAGGCAGGACTCAGGCTCTGATCAAAGCTTTCAATAATACTATTATCAATGCTGGATGGAGACGCAATGGTGTTAAAGGCGGATGTGTCTATGTTGAAAAGGGAGCACTGGTAAGCGTATTCAATAACCTGATGGTCAACTGTAAGTTTATGGCTCAGACACCAAAATTCGATCAGCCAGGTGTATCAAACGGTGCCGATAATAATTCAGTTATTGACTATAATTTCTATACATCAGGTTCACAAACGAGCCCGCTTGCTCAGGATAATCCAACTTATCTCACTTCCTACCTCGGATATGTAACTGCTAATTCAAGCTACTTTCATGATGGACGTAACGGAACTCCAAAAGTTGACTTCAACAGTCCTCTAAGTACTTCAGCAGGCGACGCCTCCAAGGATCCAAAGTTTGTAAATTTCGGCTTCAGTTCCGTTGCCCTGAACTCCTATCTTTACAATGGCGGCTGGGACTTTCATGTTCAGTCAGGTTCTCCTGTACTGACAGGTGCTTATTCAACTTTTACCGGTTCCTATGCCCCATACTGGGCTGCAACAGGAATTACTGTTAACGGTATTGAATATAAAACCCCTGCTCCTTCGGCACGTTTCGGTGCATTTGGGACAAACTAAATATTCCTTGCCAGGAAGATGTACCTATTGAATGGTACATCTTCTTCTTTTTATCTACCATAAATCTTAACCTAAAATACCAAAATGGGAAAAAATATCTTCCTGATTGCAGTGATTGCATCAGTCATAATCTTCAATTCATGTACAGGTCCAAAGACAACTACAGCACCAATAGCAACGGCAATAACTACAATTGAATCTGATTCAATAGTTACATCTGAGACTTTCAGCAATGCTTTCAATTTTATCATTGTAAGTGACTGGGGTAGGAACGGCATAACCGATCAGCAGGAAGTTGCTGACCAGATGGCTAAAACTGCTGATAGTGCCAGTGTTGAATTCATAGCCACATGTGGTGATAACTTTCAGATTAACGGAGTCGCTTCGGATCAGGATCCCTTGTGGATGGTAAACTTTGAGAATGTGTACAAAGGAAATTCACTTCATGTCGACTGGTATCCGGTTCTGGGGAACCACGACTATAAGGGTAATACACAGGCTGAAATAGATTATTCGAAAATAAGCCGGCGCTGGAGGATGACTGACCGAAACTATACATTTTCAAAAAAGATCAATGATTCAATTTCAGCCCGCTTTATTTTTTTGGATACCCCTCCACTTATAGATGAATACCGGAATAATCCTGAAGAATACCCTGATGCAATTAAACAAAATGCAGACAAGGAAATTAAATGGTTAAAAGATGTCCTTGCTAACTCAAAAGAGCAATGGAAAATAGTTTTTGGTCATCATCCTGTATATTCTGCAAGTCAAAAACATGGAAATACCAAAGAAATGATATCCAGAGTAAAACCATTACTCGAACAATATAATGCTCAATTCTACATCTGCGGACATGATCACGATTTTCAGCATCTTCGTGAGAAAGGTAGGAACGTTGATTATATTGTTACTGGCACTGGTAGCGAAATCCGTCCAAGCAGTTCAAATGAAATGTCACTTTTCAGTAAGTCAGAACAAGGTTTTTCGGTAGTTTCACTAAAGGCCGATAGCCTCAGGATATGCTTTGTTGGTAAGAATGGAAATATTGTTTACAGCTTTGTAAAAAGTTATAAAAAAATAGTGGATTCTTAACATAAGCTTAATCAATCCTTAACAATTAAGTCACTGCCGATCAGTACTTTTAAAATTATTAATAATGAGTAGCATTTAAATGCAGGTTAGACAGGTTTTACCTAGGTTTCGTTAGTTAGTATGCAAGATCCTAAAGGTCTTGCATATTTTCTTGCTATAGAGTTTATTATTGAATTTATGTTTTCATTACTTAATTAACATTGCCTTATTCAATTCTTAACAATTTGGTTACCAGCCAAAAGTACTTCTGCCGATGAATAAATTGAAATAAATAGATCGATGGAAAATTACAGGAACGATAAGAAAAGTCAAAATGAAGATTTTATTGTTGAAGTTTTTCTGACAGTATTCTTTACTGCAATTATAGCTTTTACATTTTTAATATTATTTCGATCTTAGGGAAAACTGATCTGGCTAACATAATTTAGTGTTATTCAAGAATAACAGTCATCTATTGGAATTAATACACTGAAGTATTTAGTAATAATTTCAATAAAACATAAATGGCTAATTGCTTGATTAATTAGTGTTTAAAAGAAAAGTTTTGGCTTATTTCTGCTTATATGGGTTATAGTCATCAACGAGCTATTTATCCGTTTAGGAGTGAACTGCTTGGTGTGATACAGACCTCAGCAGAGTCTGGGTAGCTGAAAATGCTTCATTGAAAAGGTAACTGTCTAATAATTAATATATTCTTCATCATTCTGTAACATCCGGATAACATAGTCTCGTTACTTTTGAAGTGTCAACCAATTAAGAAATACTGCTTTGGGAAAGTATCTTTTCTTATATCTGAAAACAGGAGGTGGACATCTTGCACCTGCAAAAGCTGTTGCAGAGAAAATAAAATCCAAAAAGAAGGGCGATGCAGAGATATTACTCTTTGATGGATTATCTGAATCAAACACAATCATAAAAAAAGTTATCGAAGATGGCTATAAGAATGCTGTAAATAAAGCAGTTTGGACGTTTGAGCTTTTATATGCTCTTCATAAGATTAGAGCAGTCTCAAAACTAACAACATTCCTTATTTCATATTTTGTAAAACCAGGAATTGAAAATTATATTCTGCAGACCCAACCCGAAAAGATTGTGGTATTCCATTTCTTCCTGATCAAACCTGTTTTTGAAATAATTGAAAAAAATAATCTTAATATCCCAGTAATTACAGTTGTTACAGACCCATTTACAGCTCACCCGATCTGGTTTCTTCAAAAAAACCAAAATTTTATAGTTTTCAGTGAAATGCTGAGGGAAAAATGCATCAACTATGGAATAGATAAAAACAGATTGAGAGTATTTCCCTTTGTTCTTGATCGGAAATTCTCTCAAAAAACTAGTGATTCGAAGAAATTGATAATCCGAAGAAAATTTGGATTTAAGCCAGATTCTAAAGTTATACTTATCATGGGTGGTGGTGATGGAATGCCTCACGGGAAAAAAATACTAAAAAGAATCATTACCAGAAATATGGACGCCGAGATTGTTATAGTTTGCGGCAGAAACAAAAAGCTGTTTAATTATGTTTCGCAGTTTAAGGATAAACACAGTATTGCAAATCTCAAAATTTATGGATTTGTAGATTTCGTTCACTCACTTATAAACATCTCTGATGTAGTAATTACAAAATGCGGAGCATCAACATTTATGGAAATTCTTCTAATGGGCAAGATTCAAGTAATTAATAATTATATATGGGAGCAGGAAAAGGGCAATATGGAATTTGTATGTAAAAGAGAAATGGGAATACTGGAAAAAAACACTAAGCGTATTCCTGATATTCTCCATAAACTCCTTACAGATATTGAATATTCTAATTCAATAAGAAATAACATTAAAAGTGCATCAATCAGCAATGGAGTTCGTCAGGTCTCGGAATATATATTAAAATTTAGTTCATAGAAATATAAATTATGAATATTCTTGTTTTATCGGACTTACATATAGACACCTGTGACAATTTCGGCACATTCCAATGGGAGGAGATGGACCTAATCATGCAAATTGAAGGTGTCAGAGAAATATATAACGTAGACAAGGTAATTTTTAATGGCGACATATTTGAGCTCCAGAAATACAAATATGAAGATATTTTCAAAGCGAACCCGATTTTGATGAGATACTTCAACAGCAATGATTTCATATTTATAAAGGGAAATCACGACATAGTAAATGATTCAAGTGTTGATTATTTTCAGTTAACAAATTCGCACGGACAATCAATTCATATTGAACATGGACATAATGCTGATTGGTTTAACGGTAGCAGAATTGGGCGCTCCATAGGAAAATTTGGCATGTCAATTCTAAAAAAGCTTTCTCATTCAAAATGGATGATGGATATATATTTTAAATTAGTTGCTTTCGAGGACCAGATTTATCACATACCAAAGAGTTACAACACTATAAAATATCTCACATATGCACTTAAACTATTACAGAAGCATGATGTTGTAATTCTGGCACATACGCATAAACTCGAGTCGCATCACACATATTACCTTAATAAGAAAAAGCGCTACCTGAATTCCGGTTCGTGTTCAATGGGACGTTTTCAGGGTATATTACTGGACACAGAAACTCTTAAATATGAATTAATAAAAGAGACTAAGGAATCTATAAAAAATTCATACCAGATGGCTTATGCTATTTAAGGGAAATTCGCACTTTTCAGATCATAAAGCGGAATGACAGCTATGAGTAAGATATATATTCCAAAAGAGATCAGTTGATTATCCTTCAATGAAAGTGTTATACAGGAAGCTGAAAATAAAGATATTTTATCACTTTCTTCCTCCTTTATGAATCAATAGCCCAGGGATTTACCCTGTACTTAGCTGATCAGGATATAATACTGGTGCTTACGGAGAAGGGGGAGGTAGCACTTGTTTCAGCGTAATGCTCAGGAGATGGCTGCCTTCAGGCTTCAGTAAGCACTGAATAAATCTAAAAGATAGTTAACAGGTTTTAAATTTGATACCTTCCTCTTTACATATATATTGTACTGCCCATTTACCAGACTGTCCGGCAGGAGGTAATCCACCACCAGGAAAGAGCCATTGTCCTGCCATGTAGAATTTCTTCAGACCAGGAAGCACCGGGCTGAGATTATCCATAAGGTTTTTACTTGAAGGCATAAAACCTTCGTATGACCCTTTCCATACTCCTGTATATTTAACATCAGTTACCGGTGTGGCAACATCACAGACTTCTATATTAGCAGAAATTCCTGGATAACGTTTTTCCAGAATAGCTCTTGAATCCCTTTCAATCTGTTCTTTTTCCTTTTTATATTCACTAGAGTCAATATCTTTCCACAATTCCCATGGTGAATCAAACCTCATCACAATTACAGATTTCCCTTCAGGGGCCATAGTAGGATCGAAGCTATAATTCATGATTGAAAACCCTTTATTTGTCCTGGTTCTTCCAATCAACTGTTCCTTGAGGATCCATGTCTCAACCGGAACTTCTGTATCAATTACTTTATTAATCCCAAAGGAAACCTGGACAATTGGTGTAAAAAGCTCCCAGTTCTGATAGGCATTTGATATTTTCTTTGTCAGGTATCTTCCCCCGAGCATATCAAAGATTGTAGAATGTCCGTCGGCTGCACTTATAACATAATCAGCACTTGTTTCTGAACTATCCTGAAGAATAACACCTTTTGCCATATTATTCTCAACAACTATTTTTGTAACCCTGGTACTGGTAGTTAGTTTGCCTCCCAGGTCAAGATAACGATTTGTCATTCTTTTTGTCATTGGAAGAGATCCCCCAATCAGATATCCGGCGTTCTTCTGGTTAAACCAGGCAAACATCATTATGAATGCAAGTGCAGAAAAGTCACGCGAGCCATAGATTGTTTTGAGGAAATACCTTAGGGTTTCATTTTTATAGTCAATCTTGCTAAAATACTGTTCACAGGTTTTCCTTCCATATTTCATGAACAGAATCATAACTGGCATCATTTTAAACATGGAGGTAATATTCCGTACAGGTTTTCTTAACCCGGGAGGATCAGAAAATGGCTGAAGAAAAGCAGATTTTCTCATATCATTGCACATCTTTTCAATCTTCACTGTATCCTCCGGGGCAAGTTTGCAAAGGTATCCTTCCCACTTATTGAGATTTGTGTATATTATAAACTCCCTCCCTTCCTGATCAAACAGTTTTGTATGCACTTCATGATCAATTATCTCAACATCTTCATTTAAAACACCAGTCTCTTTCCAGATGTCGTTGAAAGGACCTTTCCTGGTACCAACAAGCCAGTGAAGGCAATAATCAAATCTGTATCCTTTCCTCTTCCAGGCAGTACATTGACCCCCTGTCGAAGAATGCATTTCCAGAATCTCAGTTTCAAAACCGTTTAGTCTTGAATAGATACCTGCAGAAAGACCGGCAACGCCGCCTCCAATTATTATTATTTTCTTATTCATCTTTTAGCTAATAAGGTCATTATTATTATAATCACTTGTGCTAAGTTTCTGACGAAGTAAGGTTTTTTTGTCTGGCTGGCAAATCATAAATCGGCCTGTTGCAGAAAAATGCCGGCTAATAACAAATTTTTCAGGATGTTAACACCTGATATTTAACAATTTTGTAATAATGATCCGCTTTATGCCATAAGTTTAATTTGTTTCCATAACCGGACTACCAGATTATAAGAAAGACACAGATAGTTATTGAGATTTTGTAACTTGTGCCTTTAATCAAACGAATTATGATGAAGAGGACATTTGCTATTGGGGTTTTGTTATTGTTATTATCCGGATTATCACTTTCACAAACTTTCATTAATCCAAACTATTCCCTTAAAAGCCATGAGACTCTGAATATTGTCAAGGCAGAGGTGCGACCTGGAGCTACCATCTTCTATATGAGCATTGAAAACAAGATCGAGAAGGGAAGCTTCTGCGCCGACAAGAATATTTATATTATTTACCCCGATGGAAAGAGAAGCAAACTGGTTTCATCCACCGGCATACCTGTCTGTCCTGATACTCATCAATTCAAGACACCGGGAGAAAAGCTCGAATTTATTCTTACATTTCCCTCTCTGAAAAGGGGTACTGAATGGATAGACCTTGTTGAGGAGTGCAGCGATAATTGTTTCTCATTTTACGGTGTCTCCCTGAATAATGACCTGAATAAAAGAATTGATGATGCTTTTACTCTGGCTGAAAATGACGAACCGGTAAAAGCAATGGGAAGTTTTATAAGCATTGCTGAGGATGTCGATAAAAGCAACTCCTGGTATTAAGGGGCTGCTCTATATTAATATCATTCGGCTTGCTGCGAGACAGGTGATGAAACAAAAGCAGGGGAATGGTATAAAAAGTTTAAAGTATCGGAGACCCCCAGGCTTTCAGAATACCTTAAATATCTGAACGATCAGGGAATTAAATATTGACCCTATTCCGAATTACTTTATCCCCGAAACGAAACCTCCCATTAAAACAGGTCGCCCTTACTGGGCTTTTATTTTTTTATTGACCTAGATCTACAAACAGGTAGTCCCTACGGGACTTAATGCCGCGTGGAAGAATGTAATTACATTGTAATTACATTTATTTGTTATATGGCAGAAAGTTCTAAAACCACAAAAAGTTAATAACTTCCGTTGAGGATTTTAAGTTCTGACAATGCAATCCTGTAATTCAGCTGTGCTGCAAAATATTCCGATTCTGCTTTAGCCATGGCCGCTTTTGCGGAAAGAAGTTCCGATTCGAGATTCAATCCTGCCAGCCGTTCGTTATTCTGAATCTTCAAAGCAGCTGCACGATATTCAACCACTTTCCCTGCAACCTTTATCAGTTCCTCCGATTGTATAAGCTTGCGATAGGCCTTTGCCATATCCTTATTAACCTGCTCCTTCGTATTTGCAAGATTCTCCTCTGCCTGTTCTTTCAGGTATATTCTCTGACGCTGAACAGTCCTGTTTGAAATCATATCCTGCAGGTTCCATTTCATTGAAGCACCGATGTAAGAATTATTTTTTGGATAGATCATTGTGCCCTTCTGGTATGTATACCCGCCAAGAAGTCCTAGATCGGGCAGGTAACTTAACTTGCTGACCTGAATGGCATAATCAGCTTTGGTTTTTATCAGGGCGGCTATTTTCAGGTCATTGTTCTTAAGCAAAGCCTCTTTTAAGGAGGTATCAATGGCTTCGGTTTTTTCGACAAGATACTCCGCAGGAACAGGCTCCAGTACCAGATCACCTGTTCCAGTGATACCTGTAAGTTGTTTCAGGTCAGCTGCATAATCATCGGATTGCATTTTTAATTTAAGAAGATTTTGTTGTTCATCAGCTGCTGATGCGGCCAGCCCATACCTGCTTGATTCTGTTGTCTTTCCTGCAAGCAATGCATTTTCTGCTTCTTTGAGTTTTATTTCAGCCATCCTGGCTTTAAGTTCTGCTTCCTCAATCTGCTTTTGTAATATCAGCAGACCGAAATAGAGCTTTTCAACTGCCTGCTTTATCTGAAAGGCAGTTTTGTTTTCTTCGGTCCTGGCTATCTGAAGCTCAGTTTTCGAAACTTTTACACCCGAGCTTATCTTGCCTAGCTGTGTCAGTGGCTGGTAAAGAGTAATGCCTGCATTATAAACATTATGTTCACCCACTTCAATAATTTCATCAACAGGAGGAAGCGGGTAATACACGCCGCCGAACGGTAAAGTGCCAAATCTGCCCTGATCAATTATAAAGCTCGGGAGGTTTGAATTATATTGGTACGATCCGCCAATGGCGACAACAGGCAGGAATTTCACCTTATCTTCGTTGACCTTCTGCTGTTTCTCATCAATTTGAAGTCTTTTAACATTCAGAAGATGATTGTTTTGCAGAGCCATGTTGACAGCAGCCTCCAGATTCAGTGATGACTGTTCCTGTGAGCAAATAGGCAGCCAGGCACCAAGTAATACGGTGATTACTGCCGGAATATGCTTTAGAATTAAATTAGTACTCACGTTTATCAGTTTTAATTATTGGGGCTATATCTTTTTTATCTTCAGGTTTAATTGTAACTGTATACAGAACTGGTATTGTAAGTGTTGAAATAATCATCGACCATACAACTCCAAAGGCTATTACACTGGCCAGCGGACTCCATAATGGAGATCCTGAAAGTATCATTGGAAACACACCAATAGCGGCTGCCATTGCCGTCAGGAAAATGGGTCTCAACCGTCTTTTCCCTGCTTCATATGCTGCTGTCGGAATATCCATTCCCTTTCGAAGCAGTTCATTTGTGTGATCAATAAGGATTATTGCATTACGGACCTCGATTCCCGAAAGGCTTATTATCCCACAGAAAGCCATAAATCCAAAATCATTCCCTGTAATAAGTAATCCTGAAACTGCGCCGAACAGGCTCAACGGGATTGTAAGCATTACAAGCCCCACCTCCTTGAGATTCCTGAACTGGAAAAGCAAAACAAGGAAAATTATAATAAGGCTTATAACCAATGCAACTACAAGATAGCTGTATGTCTCCTGCTGGTTAGAATATTCTCCACCGTAGTAAATCCGGTAGCCCTGTGGCAGATTTAGCTTGGCTATCTCAGGCCTGATAGTTTTAAGCAATTCTGATGGAAGGACTCCGTCTTTAGTCTCGCACTGAATACTTAATGTGCGAACCCCGTTGCGGCGGATTATCCTTCCCGGCTGCCACTGGTAGCTTAAATCTGCAATCTGTCTTAATGGTACCGAAGCTCCGGTAGCAGGCGACTGGAGATAAATATCCTCAAGATCTCCGGTATTCCGGCGATACTTCTCGTCAAGTCTGATAACCACATTGACAGGATTATCTCCTTCGTACAGTGTTGAAACAGGATAACCGGAAAATCCTGAAAAAACTATTTGTGAAATACTTGTTGTAGTAAAACCAAGGCGGCCAGCTTCTTCATTAGGCTGGATCTTTATACCGTAGGAATCTTCCTTGAAGTCGGATCTGAGCTTGTTACTCCCGGGAGATCTTCTGATAATATCACTTACATCACCTCCTATTTGTTTAAGCTTGTCAATATCGTAGCCGGATATTCTCACCTCAATATGAGCGCTCATAGGTTGTCCCTGTTGCATCAGCTTAACATTGGGCGAACCCTCAGGAACCAGATAGCTGACTTTCTCCGATAACTCTTTGTACAAAGATTCTGTGGCTTTTTTGTTTTGAGTATTTATCAGGATCTGTGCAAAATTGCCTGCCGGCATTTCGGGTGAATAGTTATAGTAGAATCGCGGTGCGCTTCTTCCTATAAAAGTAGCATATGACCTTATCCTTTCATCATTCTTAATAACATCCTCAATCCTGAGGATTGCCATTTCAGTCTTCTCAAGCCTGGTACCTGAAGGCATCCAGAGCTCAACCGTAAACTGATCCCTTTCTGCTTCCGGAAAGAATTTCTGCTTTATGCCCACCTTGAAGAGAAGTCCGGCTATAAAAATAGTAGAAAGACTAGCGGCAATGGTTATTGCTGAATGTTTCAGGCACCATTCAATTGATTTATTATATGTCTTCTGCAGTAAATCCAGGAATGATAATCTCCTCTTTTCTGTTGATAATTCTTTCCGGAGGAGCCCCCTGTTGATGAATAAATAGCATAACAATGGAGTCAGTATCATTGCTACGACGAACGATGATGACAGGGCAATTGCAACAGTGATTGGCAAGGCTTTTATAAATTCTCCGATCGATCCGGTAAGAATTATAAGCGGAAGGAAGGAAGCAATTATAGTTATTGTTGCTGCAAGGACAGGCACAACAAGATCAGTTGCACTCCTCCAGGCGGCTGTCCACCTGTCATGTCCGCGGTCGAGCAGCTCCACATAGTTGTCAGCTATTACAACTGCATCGTCGACAACAATTCCAAGTACTGAGATCAGGGTAGCCAGCGAAACCTGGTGGAGCTCAATTCCGAAAACATTCAGGAGGGCTAATGTTATGGAAACTGTCATCGGAATTGCAGTTGCAGCAACCGCAGCTATTCGGAATGGCAATAAAAGAAAAACAACAAGTATGACCGCGATAATAGCCATGAGAAACTCACGAAGGAATTGTGAAATATTATCACGGACTATTTCAGGCTGGTTTACAATGGTTGTAAGCTTCATGCCTCCGGGAAGCTGGCCGGCAAATTCATTTAATTTCTTCTCTACCTCCCTGCCTGCTTTCACAATGTTATTGCCCTCATGCATCTGAACAGCCAGCATGATTGCTTTATGTCCATTTACGGTGATCTTGTTTGATGGCTCAGCATATTCTCTCTTGAAACCGGCTATGTCGCCAAGTCTTATTACAGCACCTGATGCTGAAGCTCCGATTATCTGATCTTTGATATCATCCAGGGAACGATAGGATCCGCTTGTATAAAGAGGTGTGCTGAGATCTTCTGATTTAATTTCACCTGAGGGGCTTATAACATTCTGTGACTGCAGAATTTTAACCACTTGCTGAAGGTTGACATTATACTGGACAATTTTTTCGGAACTGAAAGTTACGCTTATCTGTTCCTTCTGTTCCCCGATCTTTTTAAGTTTTGATACTGCAGGAATGGTCCGGAGCTGGTCCTCAACCTTTGACAGGTACTCTTTCATACTGGTATAATCCGATTCATCCCCCTCAATTCCTATTATCATCGATTCGGTATCTCCGAAATCGGAGTTGACAACTGGCCCTATTACACCCTGTGGCAGTTCGAGGCTCTTTACGACCAGTAACTGGTGACGAAGCTTGCTCCAGAAGACATCTGGTTTCTTTACATTATCCTGGAGCCATACATGGATTTCCACCATCCCGCCGGAGGTTATAGAATAAGTTTTCTTCCTGTTAACCTCCTCATACTGAAACAAATATTCCTCCAGTTTTCGTGTTACCTGGTCCTCTACCTGGGCAGCATCAGCACCCGGGAAATATGTTATTAAGAGACCCCCCGGAATAGTGATTTTCGGATCTTCCCTCCTGGGCATATTAAGTAATGACCAGACACCGAAAGCAAACATCAGCAACAATACTGTAAAGGTAACCTGCCTGTGTTTAAGGGATGCTTTAACAAAGTTCATATGCAGGTTATTTGGTTATAATTACCTGAGAACCATCCACCAGTTTTTGCTGGCCTCCTGAAACAACAAGATCAGTCTCTTTAAGTCCGGAGATGACTTCAATCTTGTCATTAATGGCTCTTCCCAGTCTTACATTCCGCCTGAAAGCTTTGCCTGCTGATCTATCAATAACATATACAAAGCTTTGATTATTAAAATCATGAAGAACTGTCTCTGCAGGAATTAAAAGCATTTCCTGCTCCTGGCCGGTCAAAATTTCAACCTCAGCTATCATCCCGGGCCTTATATGCATGCCTCGATTTTCGACCTCTATTTTGACTGAAAATGCTCTTGATGCCACATCTGCTGCAGAACCCACTTCAATTATTTTGCCATCGAAAGTACTGTCCAGTGAAGGTATAAGAACCCTTGCCAATTGCCCAAGCCTTATATAGTGTAGTTCATTCTCAGGGATAAAGGCACTTACCTTTATTTTCCTTATATCCGAAACAACAAAGAGAGGTATGCCGACTCCTGAAATTTCCCCGGTCTCGCACAGCTTTTTTAGCAGGACTCCTGTAATTGGTGAAAAGAGTTTAGTATCAGCCAGGTTCTTTGTATGAAGCTTCTGCTGAGCTTTTGCCTGTTGAAGGCCGTAACTTATTTTGGCAAAATCGCTTTCACTCAAACTGTTATTATCATGCATCAGCTTAAGTCTGTCGTATTCGTCCTGCACCTGGTTCACCTGGATATCGGCAAGCTCCTTTGCTATGCCATAGTTTGTTGGATCGAGGCTTGAAAGGAGCTGCCCCTTTGAAACCAGCTGGCCCTCATTGGCGGCAATAAAGTCAATTTTGCCGGCAACAAGAAATCCGAGGCGGACTGTTTTGAAACCCTCAATATTGCCACTCAGGGAAATCTCTTTCGGCGATTTGAAAGTTCCTGCTTCAGTTGTTAATACAGGTATCTGAACTTCATTGATCTGTTGGGATTTCTTTCCATCCTTGCATCCTGCCAGAAGCGAAAACATCAGGATAGCTGCAACTGCTTTTTCTGTATTCATTTCTGTTTTACTTTGTGCGGAAATTATTTATACAAAGTACAGAAATTCTGGCTGGAAATATGTTGATTCAGATCAAAAAAAAGAGGCTGAATTTCTAAAATCAGCCTCCATATCATAATTTAAGGTTCAGACTAGAAACTGAAATCAAGACCTGCACCAAAAACGAGAGTTTGTTTCTTATAGGTTTCAGTAGGCAGCATATTGATACTTCCCAGAAAATGATCAACGTTTTTACTGTCTGTAGTGTACATTGTAAATGACGCACCAAGGTTTATCTTGATATTGTCAGTTATCGAATATGCACCACCTGCACCGATGGTTTGTGTTCCCAATCCATATGTAAGGTCGCTCTGGTACATACTATTAACGCCTTTGTTTGCAAAAACGTAACCAGCACTTGCAATGAGTTTTTCCGTCAGATTTATCTCTGCACCTGCCTGAATCGAAAATCCGTTGTCCTGAATTATTTCACTGTTATCCAGATGAACCGGATAATCTGATGAATTTTGAGGGGTCAGATCAAGATAATGTCCATAGTCAGCTGATTTATCAAAGAAATAATTGGCTCCCGCACTTAATTTGAACATTGAGAATTTCATTTCAGCCCCAACAGCCAGCATGGCAGGCATATCATTTCTGATCTTCTCACCATCAGCGAATTTGGTAATAGGCTTAGTGGGATCTTCATTAAAAAATCCGGTAGTCAGATCCTTTGCAGTTTTATTTGTAAGTTCAATCTTGGTTGCCATTTCGTATTTGATAGCAATATTAAGGTTCTCAACAGGAGAGATATTAATGCTGAAGAATGGGGTTATTCCTGACCCGGTTTGTTCAGCCTCAACTTCCTGGTCCGACAGGAGAGTTGATTTATTATTATATCCTCTTGCAGCGCCTTTAAATACTCCATCAGCCTGTTGAATAGTAACGGTGGTCGGAGAACCAAATCCGGCGAGCGCACCTTCAAGAGCCAGTCTTTGAGCTGTTGTAATTATTGATGCAGCTTCAGCCTGGGCGAGAGTAAGTGAACCTGCTCCGGCTCCGACAAGCGCAGTTGTGCTGGTTGCAGCAGTAGTTGCCTGACCTGCAATCCCGGCCATAATAGTTGAAGCATCAGTCCATCCTGAGGCAATATTAACCTGAATATCTTTCAGGAAACCTTCATATGTATTCTTGGCAGTAACGTATCTTGCACCTGCAGCAACGGAGATCCAGTCGTTTAGTTTATATGAGATCGCACCCTGGAACCCAAGGTATGTAGAGCTGCCTTTAAAATATACATCCATCTTGTATGCTGTGGCACCCATCTTGGCGGCCAGTGCAGGAACCAGGTCAGACTGACTCATCTCGAAAGATGGAAGGCCATCTTCGTATGTTGCTCCGCCACCGCCTCCTACAGGAACGAATCCGGCGGAGAAGGCAAGCTTGTCAAGCTTATAAACCGCATAGATCGAAGGGAAAAAAGGAGCTTTCACGGTACCCTTGTAGGTACCGGAATTCAGGTAATTGTATGTGCTCTCAATTGTCCTTGTTTGAAAAATTGACTGGTTGTTGAGAGAAAAATGGAGTCCATTGTCCAGTTTCATTAATCCTGCCGGATTATAGTAAGCCGCATCGATCTCAATAGATGCATTTCTGGAGGGCATTCGAACCCAAGTCGCGCTCTGGTTAGTATTTGTGACCAGTCCCCCGGCAAACATACTGCCGGTGATCAATGTTGCGGAAACGAATGTTAAAATTTTTCTCATAGGGTAAATTTTAAGTTTAAAACTTGGGAATTACCTGCATTTATTCTGCAGGTATAGCTCATATTCCCTGGATTTTTAAAATATTTTTTTGATGATTCAAAGAACAAAAGAATCGCAAATGTAGAAAAATATTTGATTTCTCCAAATAAGTCTAAAATAGTATATTGATATCTAATCAATTGTACAGGCGGCTGAAAGTTGTTCGAAGAGAGAGGCGTCAGGCATCGGGCGACGGGCGTCAGGTAAAAGCCTGATGCCTGACGCCCGACGCCCGTCGCCTATTTCATATTTAACAATGCAAAGTCTTCAAACAACCCGTAATCGATTAGTTGGTAGTCAATACCAGCGGGATATGATTTGACATTTCTGAAAAGCCATGGTGATGCCAAACCCGGTGCAGGATTATTGAAATGCGGACCAAGAAGATTCTTCAGACTTCCAATGACTTTAACTTTGATTTTATTGGATCCGGTCACAATCAAACCTGTTATATCCGATTCATAGGGAGGAAAGGCAATAACAGGAGCTGGTTTGTCATTAACAGTTACTTCAGCAACTGTTCCGCTCCAGTTACTAAGTCTGACAAAATATTGACCCTCAGGTTTTTCGATATTAAATTCCCTGCTGTATGTCACTCCCCAGGAATAGAATGGCATTCCCTGGCCCTTCCAGCTTCCGGTTGTTAATGTTTTAACAGGAGGTTCAATTATCCACCCTTTTTCAGAAGGCAAAACAGAAAAATCCCCGGTAATATAAACCGGTTCAATTTCTGCATGCACCTTCATCGGGTTTGCTTTAAGAGTTAAGGTATTGTCGCCTTTCTTAGCAAGACCACCTATATTGAAAACCCCCAATTCCCTGTCGAGCCACCACTGGCCAGGTTCAGACTTTATTTCAGTCCCATTAAGGGAAACACTCCAGAGTGAAGCTCTTTCAATAGCTGCCTTCAGAGTTGAGAAATCAAAACTGTTCTTAATATTGAAATGATAAGTGGCTGTGAATCCGGAATTCGTTCCGAAAGTATCCCGTTCAACAGTTCTGGTTTTAAATTGTACCGAAGTGTTCCAGGGATTGCCATTTTTAAAACCGTATTTCTTATAGACCTTATCAGCTGCATAATATGTGTGGAGATCTTTAGTGAGTTCATCACCAAGCAGAAGATCACAGAATTCAATTGCTATTGCATTCTCACTGTCACGGTTAACAAACACTGGTGAAGCGGGAGACAAGATTTCATTGTTTTGTAACAGGGATGGCATCGAAAATCCTTCCTTTTTAACTTTTGCAATATAGAGAAGAAGACTTCCGGCAGGAGGGAGGTCGAAAGAGAAACTTATATTTTCGCCTTCCTGTACAATCGGATAGCCTCTTATCTCGCCTGAAACGGTATTCATTTCTATTGCATCCACTCCTTCGATCCTGACGGTACCCTTTAGGGGTTCCATAAGGCTTGAATTGGACAGGAACAAAAGCTGACCGTCAGCCAGAGCTCTACGGTGATGATAAAGATCACCTCCAGTTAAACCTGAAAAATCTATATTTCTGCCGGAGAAGTAATTACTTATCACTTCGGGAGTCAGTTCCTGTACTTTAATAATCTTGTCAGCGGCTTTTGACAAAAAATCATGTAATCCTTCACTCGGGGCACCCTCAACCAGAGACGGAATGGAAAAAGTAACAAGCTTTCCTCCGTTTGAAACAAATCTTTCAAGGAGCTTATATGTTTCCATATCAATGTTTTCCATCATGGGCGGGATTACAACAGTTGAATAGCTGCACTGGCCGACAATAAATTTCCCGCTTCTGACCGATCCCATATCTTTAATAATGTTTTCAGATCCCAGATCATATTCAACCTGGTGTTTTTCCAGCTCTGTCACGAAAGTCTGAAATGACTGTCCGATCTCAGTGACTTTCTTGTTTCTTGAAACATAAGAATCATATAACCAGGCAGATGTTGTAGGTTCAAGCACAAGGATATCATTTATTTGTTTTCCTGCAGAGAGTGCCATTGAAAGCCTTGCATAATGGTCATTTATATATTTATAACTGCCCCACCATGGCTCATGATAATCGAATGAAGGAGGATAATCATATTTTCTGGCTCCGGCGAAAGAAAAATATGTAAGATGCTGGTTCATAAGGTTTACACCAAGAGCATATTCCCAGTCGCCATTGCGTTTCATCTCGGCAAAAGTAAGTTCCCAGCCTGAGCCGCCATAAGTTTCACTCATCTTTCTCTGCCTTCCTGTCTGGTTTGCTGCGCTGGCCAGTTCCTTTACCGATCTTACATTTCCGAATTGTGCTCTGGCAGTTGAATCATCCCATTGATTAAATAACATATCGATTGCAGGCATCTGGAACCAGGCGTACATAGCCATATTATCCCCACCGTTGCGCATATTAGGCCATTCATGTTCCCAGTAATGGCCGGTGAATTTCAACCCTTTTTCTTCGCAGTATTCATAGTATGGTTTTGCCCACCTGTCTATGAAAAGCTGAAGCAGGGTCTGAGTATAATTATGCCTGACCTTCTTCCAGTCACCAACCTCTTCGTACAGTGAAGGAAGCTGAGTCCTGAGATCATAATGCCACTTCTGCTGAAAAACCTCAAACAGATCAGTTGTCCAACGGATCCCTCCGGGTGAGCTTATCTGGGGCTCATCTGTGAAGATTCCGGGAACGGTTAATCCGAAATCGCTCCCTATAGATTTCTCATAACCTGGCATAGTGACATTAAGAAATTTTTGAGTTACACCCGGGTAAAGAAGATCAACATATGAAAATCCTCCATACCAGTCGCTTTTACCGTTGAATGTTTTCGAGAAAAAGAAGTATTTTCCGGTTTCCCCTATTTCAGCATCAAGCGATGAAGTAATGTCTGTGAAAACTCCGTTATCCTCTTTTAGGCACAGGTAAAATTTGTTTGCCGTATCAGGAAGCATATCTGCTTTTATCATCTTCAGTCCCTGCCCCTGGTTGTACGATTCCGGCATCTGATCGGGGACATGCCCGCCTGCAAATCCGCTTGGATAGGAGTTTTCATCATAGATCCAGACTTTCATTCCCAGCTCTTTGCCTTTATCGACAGTATACTTGTAAAGATCGAACCATTCATCAGAAAGATATTCTGTAATTAGCCCTGGACGAGGATGAACGAATACCTGGCTGCTTCCCTGATTTTTGAAATCCTGAAGGAACTTATCTATTTCTTCTTTCGTGATTTTGTAATTCCATACAAAGAAAGGAGCGGTTGTATATTCTGCAGGGGGAGATTTGAATTCGGCGGATAATGATGAGAAATCGTTGATTTTGACTTCATTAATAACACTCTTTTTGCAGGAATTGATTAAAATCAATAATACAAATACCAGGAGACTTGGCACGAATGGATTTTTAAGAGGTTTCATAGACAATAAGATTATAAAAATTTAATAAAATAAAGATACTAATTATAGATTTTCAATTCAGATTATAAGTATTACAGGTTTGGATAAATTCCAATATAAAATCCATTAACCATGGAGATACACAGAGGTTACACGGAGTACCACGGAGTTTATAACCATGAAACTCCATAAAACGCCGTGTTACTCAGTGGTTTAAAGATCAGCAGACCTGAACAACCTCTATATTAAGCAATTCACCTAATTTCTTTATTTTGGAAGCTATATGCCCTATTCCGGCGGCACAGTGATGCGCCGGACCATAACTATTCCAGGTGTTGACAAAGTTCTTCACTCCAACTGGGAATTTATAACGGCTGTTAGTATTACCTATTTCAAGAATTGGTCCCGGGACAGATTCTCCCTCGGCAGTCAGCAACATCAATTTTCCGTCAGCTTTCTGAACAACAGACAATAAGGTTACTTTGCCATGTTTTACCGACATCTCAACTGATAATCCTTTTCCTATCTTGCCATGGAAAACATCAAGTGGCTTAACCTTGGTTTTTCCCTCCGCGATTACCAGGTGACCAGGCCCGTCATGACCCATCAGAATAACATCGTCCTTAAAATCGAGTGCATAAAACTCGGTAAAAGAGCCTCCGGTGCCAAAACAATCCATGATTTTCATTGCCTGGACATTCTTTATTTCATATTCTCCGGCAACTGGTATCCCGTTAGATGTCAGCAATGAATTGGCCAGGATTATCGAACTGATTGCTTCTTCATTATCCTTCACCCCAGTGCCACTATAAAAATATGCCATCGAACCAAGTTCATGCTTTTTAACCAGTTTGTCGAGCGCAACAGAGGTGCGTGCAGCCTGTTTCAGATCGGTTTCAGAGCATTTATCATCAATATCGAATTCCCTGTAAAACAGATTAACACGGTCCGTGATTTCTTTGACAGTTACTTCCCTCCGGAGTTCTGCCAGCTCATCAACTTCAAGCATTTCAATATGCCCGCCGAAGGTGGCAAGCTGAAGTGTGAGATCAGTGTAAACATCGAGCATGCCGCCATAATAATGACCCATGCAACCCAGCCTGTTATGCGCCAGCTTATTAGCAACTGAGGCTGCATCGATCCATTCCCTGACTTCATTCCAGACCTCTGTGTCACCATGCAATACTCCTGTAATCTGGTGAAATTTAATACCGGCTCTGATGAACACATTTGCTATTTCGGGAACAGGGCATGCCGAAACATTTGCCAGCCATTCACCAGTCATTTTCGTCCTGTCATTTAATTTATTAAAAGACTTGTAGTCAATTGCTTTTTCGGGCGAAAGATTTAAGATTATAACCGGAACCTTTGCCCTTTGCACGACAGGAAGGACAGTGGAAGAGAGGGCATAGGTGGTGACATAAAGAAAAATGATATCAACATCTTCCTGCCTGAATCTGTGTCCAGCCTCTAATGCTGATACAGGATTATCGATAAGCCCCAGGTTCACTATTCCGGCACCAAAGCTTCCAATTTTCTTACTGACATCTTCAAGATATCCTTCAAGACGTTCTTTAAGGCCTTTGAACTGAGGCCAATATGCATCAAGGCCAATGCCGAAAAGGCCGATTTTGAGGGGGAAGTTAATACTCATTATTAATAGATTTTGGATGAAGATAATAATAATTGTACTTTTTGGCCTCTCAAACCTGCCTCTTCTCTAATCTACATGTACTCACCCCCAACCCCCTCTCTACTTCGTAAAGAGGGGGCTTAATATATTGAATAATAGTCAGTTCCCCCTCTTTGCTAGGCAGAGAGGGGGAAAACAAGGGGGTGAGTACATGAAATCTTTAAGGGGTGAGGTTCTATATTTTTCCCGAAAACCTCAAACTGAAATTCCTCTGCGGCTGGATGTCACCTGGCCGGCCCATGTATTCAGTGTTTGTTATATTTTTAACAGCCAGTGAAAGAGTGAATCTGTCATTTATCCTGTACCTCAGGTTCCCATCAAGCATACAATACCCTGTGTTATGACCAGCCCAGTAATCATTAAATCCCGGCAG
Organism: uncultured Bacteroidales bacterium; assembly: GCA_963701745.1. Lineage (GTDB taxonomy): Bacteria > Bacteroidota > Bacteroidia > Bacteroidales > VadinHA17 > LD21. The sequence goes on from CAVPBE010000001.1 coordinate 964,527, forward strand.
GATGTCAGTTGTAATGAAAACATCATCTATATTCAGGATTTTTGACTTGATATATAAGCTCAGTCCAAGACTTAACCTCTTCCATTGGGTGTCGAAAGATATTATTCCGGAATGTTTTCGCCTGTACTTAAGGTAGACGTCCGTATTTTGATTTGTGCGCTTATTGAATTCCACCGGAAAAATGAATGTATATCCACCGGTAAGTGTAGTTTGAAATTTCCCGAAAGGGCGGGATAAAAGAAATTCTGTTTCCAGACCGTAAACGCGTGATTGTTCAACATTTGTAGCCCTGAAGCCCAGTCCCTCGGAGTAAACACCGAACATGTATTCAATCATATTGGAGTTCTGAAGTAGGAAGAGTGAAAAATCTGCTTGTCCCGTTATATTTCCGAACTGAACTCCCTGTTTTATTCCGGCTTCAGTGCTCCAGCCAGATTCCGGCAGGATACCGGGATTTGGGATAATTCTTATTGATCCGATGGTAGTGGAAGCAAATTTTTCAGCTATTGAAGGAAAGCGGTAACCCTGCCCGAATGAGGCTCTCAGAAATGTGAAATCCGCTGCCTGCCAGTTCAATCCTGCTCTGATAATTGGAACAATCTTGTCATTAATACCATCAAGCGAATAGTTTTCAACCCGAAGACCGGCAACTGCTTTAAGCTTTTTGAGGGGTCTTATTTCAAACTGGGTGAACCCTGCAATGTTAAATCCTGAGTGATCACCAAAGAAATTGGAATTTACCTTGCTGTAATTTTCTGATAATCCCGCAGTGAGATCAAGAATATTAAGTAGTCTGTACCATAGCTGATATTCAGCATAAAGTGAGACCGCGTCACTGTTGTTCTGTTCACTCTCAGGCAACCTGTTGAGGGTTGATTGCAACCTCATCTTAAGATCATGCTGGAAACGTCCTGACTTTTTCAATGTAATAAACGGATCGACAGTTAAAAATGTACCGTGATATTCATTTGCCGTTGAAGGAGACTGTTTCAGGGCTCCGTTTTCAGCATCTTCCCAAAGAACAAAATCTTTTTTTGTATTATAACCCGAATTGAGAGTAAATCCATAATTGAGCCCCTTGATTTTGTCGCTGAAGTGTTTTATTTTCAGGTTAATCCGTGCAAGCTTTTCGCCATTGAGTCTCCTGTATCCTTCATCTAAAAATAAGTTGCCTCCGATCCCGAAATCTGTTTTTCCGAATTTCTGCAAATGAGAGAATGAAGTTGTTGAAAATACCCGCGGGGTATCCCACCAGAGCCAGTTTTTGTTTTTTGGCTTATCATATATCCCGGCTTCGGTAAAGAATTGAGTAACAGGTATGTTCGCAGCATCTGCAGTACGGAAATTAATTATTCCGTTAAGTGCTGATGATCCATAGAGGACTGATGATGCACCTTTTATTATTTCTATCTGGGCAAGGTTTTCCATTGGCATGTACTGCCATTTGATGTTTCCCGCGTCGGCCGACAGCATAGGAAGTCCGTCGATAAGTGCCAGAACCCGGCTTCCGGCTCCATAGCTGAAACCACTGCCTCCCCGAACCGAAGCCTGACCATCCAGCACTTCAATACCAGGTGTCTTGTTTATGATCTCCTGTGCATCGGTAATATGGTTTTCCGAAAGGAAAGACGTCTTGATGATATCCATCGAAACAGAAAGTTCAGCAATCCTTTTTTCAATTTTGTCGGCGCTTATCACTATCTGGTCTATCTCACGGACCTTCATTTCCATCGCAATATCCAGGACTGTAGTATCGTTCGACCGGATTACAATGTCTTTATTTACAGGCTCGTAACCAATAAATTGAAATGTGACTGATGTTTTTACTGTACTAGTGGTGATCAGATACAAACCATTTTCGTCGCTTGTTGTGCCGAGGTGTTTTCCATAAATGATATATACACCGGCAAGTGGTTCGTTTGAAGTTTTGTCCGTAATCCTTCCTTTTATAATGCCTGAATTCTGAACACTATAAACAGTTGAAGCAAACAGAAAAAATATTGCTGCAATGATGTAGCGCATCATTTTGCCTTGAAAGTCATCCTGATATTATACGGGTTTTGGAGGTCCTGAAGATTCGGAAGAACTGTAGTCAGTTTCAAAGAGGTAGTAGTCAGCTCTTTTATATCTGCAATAATCGTTACAGGCAATGAATCTGACTTTATGACAAGTTCAGTTTCGTCGATATTGAACATCCATGTTCCAATATATTTGCCGAAAGATCCGGTCCCGTCTTTTTCGAATTTTGCATCACCTACGAACTTCGTAAGAAGTCCGCCTGCCCCTGCTGCGTTGACCCCATTTGCCAGCAGACTATCGGTTACCCATGTCGGATCTGTTAGAAGCCCGAACCGTTCGGATTCTTTTTCACCACAGGAAAAAACCACGAAACATCCTGAAATTATCAAAAGCATTACAAGGTTTTTCATGATATCTTATTTAAGTGAATAAACTGAGGTAAACAATTGCAAAACAAACTCAGAGCAAAGGTAGTAAAAATATAAACACCTCATCCCCCAGCCCCTTCTCCCAAGAGTTAATCGACCTCATCCCCCAACCCCTTCTCCCAGGAGATAAGGGGAGTATTTAATTAATAATCAATTGTTAAGCCCCTCCCTCCTGGGGGAGGGGTTGGGGAGAGGCTAATATCCCCTGATCTTGATATTCTTAAATGCCACCTTACTGCCATGATCCTGCAAAAGGATCCTACCCTCTGATGTTTCCCCGAAGCCCTTTATCGGTTTGAACTTGCTTGTTGCCACCAGGTCTCTCCATGCCTGATCTGATCTTTCGTATTCAACAGTAAGAAACCCATTAAGCCAGTGCTGCACCTTATTTCCATTGACAATGATTGTAGCCCGGTTCCATTGGTTTTCTCCATTGTCCCGCTTGTTTTCCGGGGCTATAAGGTCATAGAGTCCTGCAAGAGTCCTGTTCCCTGCAATCCCTGCTTTTGCATCAGGATGATTCCTGTCATCCAGAATCTGGTACTCGCATCCTATTGATGCAAGTGATCCGTTTTCGGCTTCAGTATCTACAAAATATTTGATCCCGCTGTTTGCTCCGGTTGCATACATGAAGTCGACTGAAAGTTCGAAGTTTTTGAATTTTCCGGTTGAGACTATATCACCGCCTTCATCAGGTTTCTTTGATTCCGGATTAATAGCAAGAACTCCATCCCTGATATCCCAACCACTTGCCGGAAAACTCGTAGTTTTTGCATTCATCCACCCAGCCGATGATGAGCCGTCAAAAAGCAGTTTCCATCCATCTGCTTTTTCTCTTTCAGTGAGGAGGTTATCAAGGTAACTGATTTGAGGTATCACCGGTTCATATGGGATGGCAAATTTAGCCACATTCTCAGTTATTATCTTGATATTCTTCCATTTAACAAGCAATCCTGCCTTGGAGCTATCTTGTCCGATGGAGTGCACCTGGAGTGCAATAAATCCTTCGGGAGTCAGGGCATCAACAAGATCTGCACAGGGAATTGAATTAATCCATGTCCTTATTGAATTGCCTATGGCTTCAACCCTGTAGTGATTCCAGTCACCAACTTTTAAAGCTTTTTTCCCTTCCGGGTTGTTAACAAGTGTATAAAGCCATCCTCTCCTGGCTTCGTCATAAATTCCTCCTGACCATGCACGTGAAGAAGGGTCCATTTCAACCTGGTACCCATGAACTCTTCCATTCTGATAATCAGCAGTGCTTTCGCTTCTGATTTGCACTCCGGAATTCATCTGGGGATCAAACCAGGTATCAAATTCAAGAATAAAATCCCCGTACTTTGATTTTGTGCAAAGAAAGGAGTTAGGCGATTCAAGCACAGTTGTTCCTGTAATTTCACCATTTTTGAGTTCAAAGGGAGCAGTCCCGTTTAGCTGGATCCAATTGCTCAGATCTTTGTGGATAAGATTTTCCCATGGTTTATCGCTGTTGCATCCTGACATAGTTAAGGAATACAGTAACAGACATAGACCGGTCAGATTCTTCATAGACTGTTTATTTAAATTTACAATTTGATCCTTATTCAATATCTTTAAAGATATGACTTTTTTTTTGATTTTTTTTAAACCACGGAGTGACACAGAGTTTTGACCCCCCTTCCCCCCTAAAGGGGGGTTCGTTATTATCTTTATTTAAGCCCCCTTTAGGGGGTTGGGGGCTATTATCTCCGTGTTGCTCGTGGTGAGTCTATTAATAGTTAAATTGCTGATTCCATATTATCGGTGCGAGCAGAAATTCAGAGAATTTCTGTAATTCATCAGTAATGTTTTTTATTTTTGAAAGAAAAACCATTATGATCATGAATAATCATAAAAGACCATGGGATAAGATAATAATGCTTCTGCTGTTCCTAGTTTTTGTTTCACAGAATTCATTCTCTCAGCCAGTTGTAGGTCTTGATAACTGGTTTAACCGGGAGACCAACCTCAAAACCGGCCAACCATATCATTACCTTTGGGCCGATACCGAATGGAGCGGGTACTCAAGATGGGGCGAGATATTTACATCGAAAGGTGCTAAAATCACTACAGTAGAAAAGCCTTCTTCCCTTGTTCTTAAAAACATCGATGTTTATATAATTGTTGATCCGGATACCACAACAGAATCAAAATCACCTAATTACCTGATGACAGACGATATTAAGGCGATAAAAAAGTGGGTTAAAAAAGGAGGAGTCCTTGCTGTACTGGCAAATGATGCCCCAAACTGCGAGTTTACTCATCTTAACAGGCTTATGAAAAACTTCGGGATGTTCTTCAACCATATTACTCTTCACCCGGTAACAGGAACTGAATTCGAGATGGGAGCAAGTACAAAGTTTGAGGATCATCCTGTCTTCATGGGAGTTTCAAAGATTTATATCAAGGAGGTTTCAAATATAAGCCTGTCGGGAAATGCAAAAGCGATCCTTACTGAAAACGGGAAGGTTCTTATTGCGGAAAACAGTTATGGGAAGGGTTATGTGTTTGCAATAGGCGATCCGTGGATTTACAATGAATATATTGATCACGACAGGTTGCCTGCCGGCTTCGAAAACAGAAAGGCAGCGGAAAATCTGACTGAATTTCTGTTAAAAAAGGTAACGAACAATGAATAGATTTGCCATCCTGTTATTCATCAACTTAATTTCCTTTCCTTGTCTTTTCTCCCAGTCCCTTCCGAAGGAAAGAACCATGTCAGGCATGGTACTTGCCAACAAATACTTCATGGAAAAATGGCCTGATGCCGGTAAGACAATAATCACAGAACGGGAACGCCCAAGCAACATATGGACCCGCGGCACCTATTATGAAGGGCTGATGGCTCTTTACAAGCTAAATCCTGATCCGGAATACCTGACCTATGCCCTAACATGGGGAGAATTTCATAAATGGGGATTGCGAAATGGGATTCATACCCGAAATGGAGATGATCAGTGCTGCGGTCAGACGTATATCGACCTTTATCTATTGGATCCTTCAAAAGAAGAGAGGATAAAAGATATTAAAGCTTGTATTGATAACATGCTTTCAACTGATAAGGTAGATGACTGGAGCTGGATAGATGCAATCCATATGTCGATGCCGGTGTTTGCAAGACTCGGCGATATCTATAAGGATAACAGATACTTCGACAGGGCACACGAAATGTATCTATACACAAAACTTAAACACGGAACTGCCGGCCTGTACAGTCCAATTGATCATCTTTGGTGGCGCGATAAGGACTTTGATCCGCCCTATGCAGAACCCAACGGCAAAGAATGTTACTGGTCGAGAGGCAATGGATGGGTAACAGCGGCTCTGGTAAGAACATTGGAGTTTCTGCCCGAAAATTCTCCATACAAAAAAGAGTATCTGAAAACACTTAAGGAAATGTTCAAATCCCTTGTTAAGGCTCAGCGTGAGGATGGCTTCTGGAATGTCAGCCTTCTTGACCCATCGAACTTCGGAGGCAAAGAGGTAACAGGGACAGCAATGTTTACTTATAGTATGGCATGGTGCATCAACAGAGGACATATAAGCAGAAAAAAATATCTTCCGGTCGTAAACAAGGCATGGAACGGATTGGTAACAGAGTCGCTTCACCCCGATGGATTTCTTGGTTATGTTCAGGGTACCGGAAAACAGCCTTCCGACAGCCAGCCTGTCGGATATGACATGGTACCTAATTTTGAGGATTTCGGGCTGGGATGCTTCCTATTGGCTGGAAGTGAGGTTTATAAGCTGAAATAAAAACCTCTGTGTCTCTCTGTGACTTCTCTGTGACACTCTGTGTAAGTTATAAATTTTCTTATTGTTACACAGAGTGTCACTGAGGATTCACAGAGGTCACAGAGATTAAAATCAATAAATTTAACCTATTATGAAAAAAACACTAATCATTCAGTTTATTCTGGCTATGTTTTTAGCATGGTCGTGTTCACAAAAGATTGACAATCAATTAAGAGTTTCCACACCCGAATCGGTTAAGGTGTCTTCGGAACGGCTGAACCGGATCGACACCATGCTTATTCAGAGCATTGACAAAGGTTGGATTGCAGGAGCGGTTGGCTTTATAGCGCGCGATGGGAAAATAATTTATAACAGGTCATTTGGAGTGAGTGATCTGGAAAATAAATTGCCGATGCAGACCGATAATATTTTTCGAATAGCATCTCAAACAAAAGCCATAGCCAGCATCGGGTTAATGATGTTGTTTGAAGAAGGAAAATTTCTGCTGGATGATCCTATTTCGAAATATATTCCTGAGTTTGCCCATCCGAAGGTTCTTGATAAGTTCAATGAAAAAGATACAACATACACGTCCAATCCTGCCAACCGTGAAATAACTATCCGTGATCTTTTAACCCATACTTCAGGGATTGATTATGCAGGTATTGGCTCCCGGACGATGAATGCTATATACTCCAAAGGTGGAATAGTCGGAGGTTTTGGGAATGACAGGATAAAAATAGGAGATGACATAAAGTTACTGGGTAAGCTGCCTCTCATTCATCAGCCGGGTGAAAGATTTACATATGGTCTTAATGTTGATGTGATAGGCTACCTCATTGAAATTCTCTCAGGAGAAAAACTTGATCAATATCTTAAGAGCCGTTTATTTGATCCTCTTGGCATGACGGATACCTGGTTCTATTTACCTGAAGAAAAACAGAGCAGGCTTGTAAAAGTAAATACCGAAAATGCTGACCACAACGTTGCCTCGATGCCACAGACAAATGAAATTGTAAATTATCCTTTACTGAAAGGTACTTATTTCGCCGGGGGAGCCGGACTGAGTTCAACGACAAAAGATTATGCTATCTTCCTTCAGATGCTTCTGAACAAAGGAGAATACAATGGTAAAAAACTTCTTTCGAGGAGAACTGTTGAATTGATAACCTGTAATCAGATCGGTGATCTGGATCTGGGGGTAAATAAGTTCGGCCTTGGATTCGAGATAACAACAGAAAGGGGTCAGGCAGTGCTAGGGATCTCTGAAGGTTCATTTGCATGGGGCGGATATTTCGGAACTACTTACTGGGCTGATCCAAAGGAAAGACTGGTCTGCCTCCTGTTCATGCAGCAGTCTCCGCTGAGTCATGGTGAGATTCAGAGCAAGTTCAGGACGTTGGTTTATCAAACACTGGCGGACTAAAAAACCCACCCCCCGACCCTCCAGGGAGGGGAGCTATAAAAGTTACCTCGTACCTCGTACCTCGAACCATTTTTAGTACTTCTTCAGCAGTTCGAGAAGCTTACTGTCGAGCTTATGCCCATACCAGTCGGTATATTCTATATCAGTCCGACGTGAATCGAGTATCCCGAAATCGCCCCTGAAATTCCATAGGGCATATCCTATTTTATGTTTTGTCAATATATCAAGTATGTCGCCGAACCATGACAGAAAGACGGGGTGAGGAGTTTTATTGTAACATCCTCCTTCGCCGCAGTGAACACCAACTCCCTTTCCGACAAGCTCTATCCATGGCTTGTAGAATTCTTCAAGCTGTGTGCGGCCGAACTGTTTGCCATCGATAGTTCCGGGCCAGACCGGCATGGGTGCCTGGGAAGGATCTTTCCATACCCATGATGCCTGGTAATGTGAAACATAATGAGGATAGTAGGCTCTGCAGCTTTGTGCTATGTTAAGGTCTGTCAGTTCCGGTATTACATTACTACCGCCACTATTCCCATCGGCAACGATAAGCCTGTCTCTATTAACTTTCCAGATTGCTGTGGAAGCTCCTACGGCAACCTTTCGGTAGATTTCCCCTGGAACCGGCCCTTTCTGTGCAAACTGGTCATTCATGTCTTCAATATATGCCGGTTCATTTAGAAGATCGAAGCTGAGCTTTTCCGTTGAAATATTCTTATAGCGATCTGCCCACATTGACCAGTGGGCATAAAAAGCATCCTGAGCTTCTTTGTCTTTCCAAAGGTTGAACGGTTCGTGAAAGCCTGCATTTATGCAATACCCTGGACCGCGGTGAAGATTAAGGCTTACATGAAGTTTGTATTTGTGAGCCATAAAAATCAGCTGATCAATCTCTTCCAGAACTTTCGGATCAAAGTTGAGCATTTCATCCTTGGTGATGTCCCTGCTTCTGTCGAATGAAAGATAGCGTGGATATGCCATAGGGATCCTCACGAAGTCAAATCCCCAGTCGGACATCCATTTCAGCTCATCCTCTGTTGTTTTGTTTGAACCCGGATTTCGGGGAGGTGTGGGGGAGAACAGATCCAGAAGATTAAAGCCTTTCCAGCGGGGAAGTTTGTTCTTTCCAGCCTGAGGTGATGATGCCAGTACATTTGTTCCTGCAAGGGTTACTGCTGCAGCTGCCAATGAGGTATTCCTCAGGAATAAACGACGGTTAATTTTAATTGATTTCATATTTATATGAATAAATAATGTTCGTAAACTTTTTAACCCACCCCCCACCCCTCCACCACAAATCACCCCTGCCTTCTGGCTCCTCCCTGAAATTAGCCACCGGCTAATTTCTTAACGGTCGGCCCCCCAGGAGGGGAGCCTTATATTGGCCCCCAGTCGCTCAAGGGAGGGGAGCCATATAGTCACCCCACTGCTCAAGGTAGGGGAGCCGTTTGAATTGTTCCCTGGCCTTAACTATCGCATTTTCTTTAGCGGGGTCAGCGTTACCGGTCCGATAAGCCCTGACTCCATTGGTTCCCATGCAGATGCATCGAACAATCCATTTTTTGTGTTCTGTTTTAATCTTGCAGCCATATTTATATTGTAAAATTTCTTCCATGGAATATTGTTCCTGTCAAGATATGCAATACGGTTGGCCATAAGGTTCGATACTTTAATCTCAAGGGTATTACTGGATTTTAAAACCTCCTTATCTAAGATAATATGATAGTCCGGACCTATCAGGATAGCAATTTCTTTCCCGTTTAGTGAGATGTTTGCACTATGGAACACTTTTCCCAGATCAAGAGACCAGGCATCAGCTTGCCCTGAAGGTTTTTCGAACCTGATTGTATACTTTGCTGTTCCGGAGAAATTTTTAAGATCATCACCACCGAGATCAGTCCATGAAATAAGTTTTGATACCTCTTTTGATGAAGGAAGCGAGGGACCACCCTCCGTAAAATCAATCTTCCATGTTCCCTGTATTTCAACAGGTGATAGAACTGGATCATAAAATAAATAGGGTTTGGCTTTGAGATTGTTATCATAAGTATTGATGATAAGGGATTCGAATGGCTTTAACCTTGCATAAACATCGATTCCTCCCGCCGATATCTGTCTGCTTTGTGCCAGACCATATTTATCATCCATCGGATTAAAGATAGCTGCGGATGAAGCTGATGCAAGAAGCGGTATCCATCCTTTAAATTCTTTTTCTCCCAGGTTTGTAATAAAATAGACAGTTCCGGTTTGGGTCTGACGCCGTGCAAAAGCCAGTTTGTTATCTGTCATTTTTTCCCTTTCTATTCCGGCAAATGCCAGGAGTTGCTCAAGATCATTTCCGGTGAGGATCATACCTTTTCCATAAACGGCTTTTAATACCTCCGGATTATTTGTAGGAGTAAAACTGATGCCTGCTTTTAACTGGTTAAAAAATGATGTTTTCTCATCCTTTTCAGCCCATCCTGAAATATTTTCGGGAGGATTCACGTAGAAAATTATTTTAGCACCTGCATTTGCAAGCCTGAGTATCTGGGTAAAAGTTTCGACAGGGATATATTTGCATGCGGGAATGACGATTGTACTGTAGACATTACCTTCTGTCTGCAATAAGCTTTCATTGCAGATAGTGTTTTTAAGCTGAAGATCTGAAACAAAATCATAACCATATCCCTTTTCAATCATTGTTTCCGCTGCAGTTTTAAAAGGTGTCCCGTTGAATGCCGGACCTATTCCGTCGAAATGTTCAAGCATCCCTTTTCCATAATCAGAATACCTGTCAAAAACCGGGAAATATAGAAGTATATCGTTATCTGCCATTCCCTGCTGGAGGAATGACTGAACCCTTGTTATATAGCTGTTCAGACCTTTAAAATCATTCCAGAGGGGATTTGCCGGAGTGAACTCCACAGCTGCATAAAACAGGAACCCGGGCCAGGGTTCATTCTGAGGTGAAAAGCATGTTCCATGAAAGAAGACATGGTTTATTCCTCCGATAAAAAAGAGATCGACTGCTTTTTTAACATCGGAAAGGGATGATAAGAAATGCTCATTAAGCCACGTCGCAGCTTCGCATGAAGCATATTTTTTACCAGTTACATTTGCGGCTGAAGATGCGAATTTAAACCTAGTTATTTCATTCCCTTCGGTTTCGGGAATATCAGCAGCTGCATAAAGGTCCAGAATGTTTCCGGGCGATCCATGAGCCTGATTGCGGGTTGTCTTGCCCTGTTTATGAGCCCATTCTGTCCACTGGGAAGTAAATTTTTCAAGTATCAGGTCCGATATTGTCTGCCTGTAATCAGAGAGCACCCTTGCGTTTTTATCCGGATCATCTTTTTGGAAAAGAGCCGGAAGATTATATCTAAGTTCATATCCTCTTCTCAGATTAAATTCAAAGAAGAGATCATTTGTCCAGTTGGCCTGCCCCGATGCATCATCAACCTCGTATGAATCATTGAAATATCCTCGAAGTGATTTAATGTCATAATCTTTAAAGACGGTATCAAAATGTTTCAGATAGTTATCTATTGCCCTGCCGGAGAAATGATCAATTACATCTCCCTCACCACCCGGTCCGGCACGTTCGGACATCTTTCCATGCCAGCCCTCAAAAAGGGCATATAGGGTCCAGTTTCCGGGAGGCGCAATCCATTCGAGTTTTCCTTCCGTGGTTATTCTTCCTGTAAGGTCTGCGACCTGTCCACTGTCAGAGTATGCCATTAGAGTTTGTATCGGCAATGGTTTTTCAAATCGTATCTGATCGAGTGCATAAAGCTGGAGGTTGTCATTTTTGCTTATCGGATATTTAAGCTTCTTAATGTCGGGCTTCTCACCAACAGGCCTAACAAGGGGCTGCTGGATAAATTCAACCTTTTCATTAAGTTTCTCACCTGTCTTCAGTGACCAGGTTTTATAATTAATGTCCTTGCAGGCATCTGCCGGTCCGACCCAAGGCCCGCCGAATGGCCATCCGGAGGCATTGGCAAGCTCAATGCCCAGATTCAACCTGTCCGCCTCTTTTAGTGTATGAGTGAACATTTCCATCCATTTGGGAGACAGGTATTTTATGAACTTTTCCTCCTGTCCTTTAACTCCATAAATGACTGCAATTTCCATGCCTCCGAGACCCGCTTTGCTGTATTTTTCCATTGCAGAAGTAAGATCAGAAGGATTAACTATGCTTCCCGGCCACCACCACCTTGTCCAGGGCTTGTTTTCTTTCATAATCTCCGGCCAGGATATCTGTTGGGCAGCTAATGACTGAGAGAATAGCAGGATAAGTATTAGGTATTTTTTAATCATATTTTGTTTTTTCTCTGTGTCCTCTGTGCATCCTTTGTGACCCTCTGTGTAAGTTTTTTGTTACACAGAGACCACAGAGAAGACACCGAGATCCACAGAGTTAGTTAATTTCACTGACTCCGAAATAGTCCCACAGGTTATCTTTCTTCGGACCATTCATGTTCAATGTTTTTGGATTAAGTAATTGTAAATTTACTAAAAGAGTACCAGATTTTATTTTTTTCTGATTTAACTTTTACAGCGTCTGGAAAAAGATTTCTTAATTTGAACAATGAAAATTATGAAAGACATTGATATTAAATTAGCTGCTGACCAGGAAAAGGATCTTGCCGCTCATCTTCTTGCCAGCTCGGAACCCTGGATCACCCTCCAAATAAGTGAGGAACAGTGTAAAAAGAATTGTTATGATCCTGAATATCTTCTGTACATTGCCTATGAGAATGAAAAGCCGGCAGGTATAATTCTCCTCGATCCAAAAGGTGTTGCTGGTTCTCCTTATATAAAATCAATTGCGGCTTTTCCTGAATTCCGGGGGCAGGGGATTGGTACCAGGCTTCTTACGTTTGCAGAGCACTTTTTCAGGAACGATTCAAAACATCTTTTCATATGTGTGTCATCATTTAATCAAAGGGCACGTCATCTGTACGAGAAATTCGGATTCGAGGCAGTCGGAGAACTAAAAGATTACATCATTAAAGGAGCATCAGAGATCTTAATGCATAAAGGTATATGAGACCTTCCAAAGTCAGGCCATGGTCAATTGTGTCCGTGCTGTGTGCGACTGCAACAGCAGGCTATATGTGCCGTGTCAATGTTTCGACCGCCGCTCCGCTCCTGATGAATGAATTTGGATTGACGCAGATTGAGATGGGCAGGATCTTCAGCGCTTTCCTGCTTGGCTATGCAATGTTTCAGATCCCTTCAGGTGCTCTGGCAGACCGTTTTGGAGCAAGACGGATCTTATCAATTATAGCCTGGCTCTGGTTTATTATTACTGTTTTACAGACTATCGTGGGGATGGGGCCATTTCAATCAACAGCGGCGGCTGCCCTGACCGGATTCATGATCTTCCGCTTCATTACAGGAATAACAGCTTCACCAACTTACCCGGGATCGGCACAGGGAGTCTCAAAATGGATCATTCCTAAGTATCAGGGAAGGGCTAACGGAATTGTAATTGCTTCTATTGGGCTTGGATCGGCTCTTGCTCCGCCACTGGTTTCAAATATAATGGTCCGATTTGGCTGGCGCCCTGCATTAATTGCTTCCGCTATTCCTGCACTGATAATGGCTCTGATCTGGCTGAAGGTAAAAGAGCCTCCTCATATGAATTTTTTAACACCTGAAAAAGAAAAAGCAAAACTACCTGAAACCTCTGAAATTAAACGGAAAGTAAACTCGCTTAGCTTCTATTTACTAACAATAAGCTATACACTCCAGGGATATGTGGGATATATTTTTGTTTCATGGTTTTACCTCTATCTTGTCCAGGAGCGGCATTTCGGACTTCTGAGCGGAGCATGGATGAGCAGCCTGCCCTGGGTACTATCAATAATTTCCATTCCATTGGGAGGGTTTATTTCTGATCGCCTGGCTGCCGGAAAATCAGGTCCGGTATGGGGCAGAAGAATTGTGCCTTTAACAGGCATGGCCTTATCCGGGATTTTAATTTCAATCGGAGCTCATACCGGAAGTGCTTTAATGGCCGCGATAAGCCTGGCTTTTGCTACTGCATTGATCCTTTGCGTGGAGGGACCTTTCTGGGCAATGATGATGAGGATTGCAGGAAATAAAAGCGGAACAGCCGGAGGAATAATGAATATGGGAAGCAATATAGGGGGATTGATCTCACCGGCACTCACACCCATTATCGCAAGCTGGATCGGGTGGGAAAATGCGCTGCATGTTGCGGCAGGATTGGCGGTAATAGGAGCTTTATTATGGCTCGGGATAAATCCGGATAGCCCCCCATCCCCCCTGAAGGGGGGCTAAACCTGTGACTATATTTAATCCCCCTTTAGGGGGCAGGGGGCGTTATCTATTAATCCTCCAATCTGTTCCCAATTTGTAGAACATTACTGCTGAGTCGTTTATGACTATCTGGTAATTTTTAATGAGCCTTAGCATTTCAGCTCCGGCCAGTATAACTGGCCCATATCCATGGGCTGCAGCTACATTTACCGGTCTGTGGTAATAAAATGCCGGATCAAAGGCCATCCCGGTTCCGACACAGGTCCCTTCAACCTGCCCCTGCTCATTTACTTTGGTCTGTACTGCATTCCAGCCAAGAACAGCAGCTGGTCCATATGCCTGTGCATCGAGCCATCCCATGTTGATGCCATGTGCTATACAATAGGTGAAAATTGCAGTAGCAGATGTTTCGGGATACGAGTCATTTTTATCCAATAGCTGATGCCAGAATCCCGTTCCGGACTGGAATGCAGCAAGACCTTTTACATGTAACCGATATTGCTCAAGGATATCTTTTTTCAAGGGATATCCCGAAGGTATTGCATCCAGAAGTTCAGTTATTGCCAGAAGAGCCCAACCGTTGCAGCGCGCCCAGTAAAATTCGGGATGGGGTTCCATATCCTGAACCCAACCATGCATGTAAACTCCCTTGTTTTTGTTGAACATTCGCTGCGAAAACTGCACTATCTGTTTGCAGGCATCCTCAAAGTAATCATTGTTACCTGAGAGCTTTCCCATCTGAGCAAGGGCCGGAACGCTCATATATAAATCATCAAGCCAGAGGGTATTTGGCAGTGGCCGGTTCCGTGCAAGCGTACCATCCTTAAGTCTGAATTGCTTTTTCGAAATATAGTCAATGTAGTTATCGATAAATGGAAGCAAAGCTTTATTATTACTTATATTATAAGTCTTTAACATTGCGGTGCACATTGAACCTGCATCATCCAGAGCCCGAGGATCCAGAACCGGTCTGACAGGATTGTTCCCGGCTGTGGAGGCCAGATTAAGAGATTTGAAGTATCTGGCTACATCTGCTATAAGGCTGATCCTTTTCAGAGTATATTCACTGAATTTATTATCATCCGCGGCATCTCCTGCAAGGAGCATTGCACCGTATGTAACACCCCATTCATAGCTGATAAGCCTGAAAATGCCAGGTTCAAAAACGGCATCCACAGTAAGCTTTGTAAGATCATTTATTTCAGCTTTGGTTCTGCTGTCAATTATTTTTACCGGTGTTGATTCATCAAGGTATGAGAAGAGGCGGTTCAGGACAGCTTTGATATCCTCTGGTTTTGCAGGGCCGTATGGAACCAGGTAATCTGGCTGAAGCGCATGCAATGGTGTATTTGAATCTGTTATTTTTTGGGTTCCAGTCTGTGCATTCAGTGGGAACGAAATAATATAGATCAGAATAACAATAAGTTTTACTTTTTTGCTCATTTTGATTTTGTTTTAAATTATTCTGTTTGCCAGATTATTACGCTGGCTGATTTTAGCGGATTTGATCCAAGGATGATCCTTGATTTTTCACCATCAGGAAAAGAGAATGAATCATCAGTATAATTTACTGCCACAAAAAAACCATCCCTCCACTCCATATAAACTCCTTTTGGCAGGTCTTCAATTTTCACCCCGGAATTCTCATAAATATCTCTGACAATTTTCCGTTCAAAAGAACCATCAGCTGTTGCAGCCGCAATATATGTCACAGTCCCTTTTCCAACCTTGCGGGTCACTGCGGCAGCTTTGCCGGAGTAAAACTGATCAGCATAGACAGCAAGTATTTCCGTTCCGGGATATGGAGAAAGAATATCTGCCCAAATGTTCCACGAAAAGCTGCTATTTCCGGATTTTATTACTCCTTTGCTCTCTGCCGGAAGCATATCAGAGAAATCAATTTCGGCTCCGATAAGAGAATATATTTGTGAAGCAAGCCTGGTTTCAGGAAAATGTCCCTCCTTGTTTTTATGTCCTGTCCTGCATGTCAGGATCAGATTGCCTCCCAGCTCGGCATACCTGAACCATTTCCTGACCAGCAAACTGTCGATTAACTGATAGGAAGGAGCTATAAGAAAAGGATACTTTGAGAAATCATCAGTCTCTGATACGAAATCCATGGGTGCGCCAGTCGATTTGACAGCTGAAGTATAATTATTACGATTGCGCCAGGTATCCCACAGGTAAGTCTGTTTCTGGATATCCAGGTCCCACATAACTTCATGATTCCAGAGAAGTCCGGTTCTACGCTTCATAAGATCATCAGGCATCGCAGATCCTTCCCTGTAAAGTTTTCTTAAGAGTTTAATCTCACTGATCGACCTGACAAACTCCTTTCCTCCCTGTGTTAATGTTGTGCCATCAGTTCCTACGATCCCTTCATGGTACATTTCACTACCTCTTAAAGGATGCCTGTATCTGTAAGTGCAAAGAAAAGAACAGCCTCCTCCGAATGTCTGCATTATCCACATATTTACAGTTCCCGGAAGAAGCTGAGGATTTATATTACCCCAGTTTACCTGTCCCGGTTGAAGTTCCATTAAGCCAGTTATACCTTTAATGGAACGGAAATAATCACATCCCTCATAAATCCTGTAGGGGATGCCGGTCCTGAAGTTGTTTCCTCCAAGCTCATTTCTGCCACTTGCAGGATACATGGTGAAGGAAGGAAAATCCAGGTGATCCGATTTACGAGGGTCACCTGATGTAATTGCATTTATATAGTTTGTTGTAATCCATTGAAAGGGAAGTGATTTAGCACGGATTATATCTGCCTGGCGGTTAAGAAAGTCTGCAGTTACATCCGAAGTGAATCTCTGAAAATCGAGAAGGGCATGCGGACTTAGCTTATCTTCATTATTCATGGCCTCATTTGGTATCCTTATCTGATTGAAGTCTGTATATCGGGTGCTCCAGAAGCTTCCGGCCCAGGCAGAGTTAAGCTTATCAATTGTAAGGTATCTTTTCTTCAGCCATATTCTGAATGCCTCAAGCGCCGACGGACTATAATCCGCTATAGCAAGAGGTTCATTATCAACTTGCCATCCCCATATCCGGTTATCCTTGCCATAATGATCCGCAAGGGCATTTACGATCTTTTCTGTGAAATCTCTGTAAACAGGATTTGATAATGAAGCATTGGCTCTGATTCCATGTTCTCGACGTCTTCCGTCACTGCCAACAAGATAGATCCCGGGATATTTATCTCCCATCCATGCCGGCGGACAAAGTGTAGGAGTACACATAATTATTTTCAGGCCTGCTTTATTTGCTATGTCAACGGCTTTATCAAGCCATTTGAAATCGAAACGACCCTCTTCAGGTTCAATATACGTCCATGAGAATTCCGCCAGATGAGTAAACTCAAATCCCAGCTTAGCAATATTGTTAAAATCCCTTTCCCATTGGTTTTCAGGCCATTGTTCCGGATAGTAAAATACACCTATCTTCATCAGATCCGCTTTCGGGAAAGGAATTTTATTCAGGGTTTTGTCCTGTATTGATTTTACATCTTTCTTCCCCGTATCCTGGGCAGTAGTATCGATAGTGCCAGCTGAAACAATAAATACGCTGATGATTAAGCAGAATTTATTAAAGGAATTCAAAATGAGCATTTTGTACCTAAATTATATTGATCATGCTATTCCGCCTCCATCTACAACCAGATGGGTGCCGGTTATCCATTCCGACATCCTTCCTGAAAGAAAAAGAACAGCATTTGCCACATCATCAACTGTTCCCAGTCTTTCAATGGGTCTTCCGGATGCACACTGCTTTTTATATTCATCATCATATACTCCTCCAAGTTGTTCACACTCACTTTTTAGCATTGGAGTATCTATATCACCCGGACAAACGCAGTTCACCCTGATATTATATTTCCCAAAATCGATAGCCATTGCCCTTGTCATGTTAAGGGTTCCGCCCTTCATCGCACAATATGAAACTGCATCCGGACCTCCTTTAAGCGACCATCCTGAACCTGTATTAATAATTGATCCGCCGCCATTTGCTTTCATTACAGGAACTGTATACTTGGTCAGCAGGTACTGCCCTTTCAGTGAAACATCAAGGGCAAGATCCCATTCATCAGGTTCCAGGTCAACCGCATTCTTGCGTATGGCTATGCCCGCATTGTTAAAAAGGATATCTATTCTTCCATAAATTACGCGAATATTATCAATTGCCTGTTTGCATTGTTCCGGCCGCCTTACATCACATTCGATAAATCGTATATCAAGATCTTTTTTTTCCAGCTCCTTTTCAGCAGCTATTCCCTTCTCAGCATTTTTATCCAGAATAATCACCTTTGCGCCAAAGAGGGCAAGCTTAATAGCAACGCCAAGTCCTATACCTGAGGCACCTCCTGAAACAACCGCCACACTGCCATCAAGCGATAGCAAATCATATGCATTGTCTTTAATGTTCATTTAGCAAGATATTTATGATTACACCTTCAAAAATATCTTCTTCTTATAAAGGAAGTACAGGAAAAGCCAACCTATTGTTGTATATGCAAAACCGCTGAGAAATGGTTCCCAGTTAGCGGGGAAGAGCCCAATCACTCCTCCAAAAACAAATTTTGAAGCATTTTCGAAATCAATGATCCTGTTTGCCAGGTATATAGTTATTGGATTCATACCAATAACTACAAAAGGGAATGCCCATTTTTTTAAATTCCATACATCTATTATCAGATAGAAAACCGAAAACAAGAGGATGCTCAGACCACCTACCCAGCAGACAAATGAACTGCTCCAGATATTTTTATTTATCGGAAATCCAATATTCCATACTTTCCCGATTATCATAAATGCAACTGCTGCAAGAACCAGCCAGAGAACCTTTTTAAGCTTTTTATCGCTCAGGTAATCAGACATCATGAATTCGCCGGTGAACATACCCAGCAATGCTGTTGAAATTGCAGGTATTGTGCTGAAAATACCTTCCGGGTCGTGATTACCCAGATAGAGCCGTCCGGGCATTAAAAGACGGTCGATATAGCTTGCCAGGTTACCGGTCTGTGAAAACGGATCTGAAGATCCCAGATCATGAGCAGGGAACAGAAGCAGAAGAAGCCAGTAACCGATAAGAAGAGCCCAGAACCATACTATCCTCCAGGTAAGTTTTGTGTTCATAAAGATAATTGCCGCGAACATCCAGGCAAGACCTATCCGGCCGAGAACACTGCCATAACGTAAATCCCCCAGATCGAATTTAACACCATTGTTATAAAGTATTCCCAGGAAAACAAGGATCAATCCGCGGAAAATCACATGCTTGTATATTGATTGCCTGCTTTCATTACTGGCCGTGCGCTTTGCCAGTGAAAAAGGGAACGAAATCCCGGCAATAAATAAAAACAGCGGGAATATCATATCATAAAAATGAAATCCATTCCAGGGTACATGTTCAAGCTGAACAGCCCACCATTTCAGTACTGGCCATCCTGTAAGGCTTGCCAGTCCGGCAAATATTGCTTCTCCGCCCATTATCCAGAACATGTCAAAACCTCTCAGAGCATCAAGAGAATAGAGTCGTTTTGACTTTGGTTTGTTTTCGTTTTCCATTTTAAGGGATTTAAATCAGTTTACTAATTCAAAGATATAAAAATAGCAAGTTACTGCCATACACATCATAATTCATATAAATTTGCCAATAAGCAACTGATTAAGTAATTCATTTTAACCGCAAAGCAAACAGAGTAATCGCAAAGCACGCAAAGCTTCATCATAAACATGATTGAATAAATGAAGTCACGCCAAATTTCCCTCTTCCTGATGGTTTTTAGTTTTCAAGTGTCTCACCTTGCTGGATGCACAACCTTCTCTTATTCATCTGAGCCTTCAATCGAAAACCAGACCTGAGGCAACCTCACCTGTAACAGTGACCTGGTGCTCTGATAATACTGATGGAAAGCAGTTTGTAAAATATGGTGTGAAACCTGATCGTGAGAAGAAACGAAAAGCCTTTAAAAATGAATTTAATGGTAAGGCTTTATTCAATGCTGACCTTAAAAAGCTGAAGCCGGGAGCAAAATATTTCTACAGGTGTGGATCAGATGAGGCAGGCTGGAGTAAAACTTATTCATTTTATTCAGAACCTGATACGGGAACATTCAAGGTAGGGGTGATAGGAGACACCCAGAATAATAATCAAAATGAAGAATTTCAGAAAACCAGGAATATTTTAGATTTGCTAATAACTTATTCGCCTGATTTTACTTTACATATGGGAGATATTGTAAATGATGGTTCACAAAAAGAAAGCTGGATAAATTTTCTTTCTGTCAGCCAGGAACTTAACGCAATATCTCCGTTAATGCCTGTTCTGGGCAACCATGATATTCAAAATAACAAAGGAGATGATTTTCAAAAACCATTTCAGGATTATTATTCTCTTTTTAACCTGCCCGGTGATGAGGTTAATTATTCCTTCACTTACAGGAATGCCCGTTTTATTGGGATCTTTTCAGGATGCGCTCAGGCTGCCGAGGAAACTGACCAGGTTAAATTCAAGCCAGGATCCCCGGAATATGTCTGGCTTGATAATGAACTTGCAAATGCTGAAAAGGACAGGAATGCGAACTGGATAATAGTTTGGATGCATTATCCTGTAAATTCATTCGGGTGGAGCAATATTGCCGGATGGAAAGAAAATGTTTTGCCTCTTCTCGAAAGGCACCGGATAGACCTTTGCCTGTCGGGACACAGGCATGTTTATGAGCGTCATTATCAGATGAAGGATGGAGTTCCCGTGAAAAATGATTCAGGATCAACATTTTCATCAGTTGACGGGACCATATATATAACTAATGGTACAGCTGGCGGAAATCCGACAGGACCGGGTGGGAAGGAAATACCCGGAATGGCATTTACTTCTGAGAAGGTAATGTTCAACTTTGCTGTTATGGACATAAATGATAAATCAATAACTTATCGTGTCTTTGATCAGGACAATAGCCTGATCGACAAGTTTATAATGAAGAAATAGACAGTCATCCGTTCGTAACCAGGGAATTTTTCTTAATCTTTTTGTTATTGTTTCTTAATCCTCCTGAAATAATCAGATGGTAAATTTGCACCGTAAAGCTATCTGAAGATTTGTAACATAATTGTAATATAATTGTAACATAATTGTAACATTTATTACTATTTCAAGAAAAATCCCCTAAATTTCGAACCACAGGAATCAGAATCGGAACCTTTAATACCAACTAAACCAAAAACCTTATGAAAAATGTCTTACTTATTTTGTTATTCCTGGGATCAACATCTGTTTTTGCCCAGCGAATAACGATTACAGGAACAGTCTCCGACGAAAAAGGAGCTCCTCTTCCTGGATCAACTGTTCAGCTGAAGGGTACAACTACAGGAGGATTGACCGATTTAAACGGTAAATATTCCATTGAGGTACCCGGACCGAATTCAACACTTGTATTCTCTTTTGTCGGATATGTTCAAAAAGAGATACAGGTCCTTAACCAGACCGTTATAAATATCACCCTGCGGGAAGACGTTCAGGGTCTGGAAGAAGTGGTTGTTGTCGGTTACAGTACGCAAAAGAAGTTGAATCTTACTGCGGCTGTCGACCAGATAACAAATGAAACTCTTGAAAACAGGGCCGTTCCCAACCTGACCCAGGGTTTACAGGGGGTTATGCCAAACCTCAATATCAGGTTACTCGATGGAAAACCAATCCAGGCACCGAGTTATAACATCAGGGGAACAACCTCAATCGGACAGGGAGGCAGCGCACTGATCCTTATTGACGGTGTCGAGGGTGATCCAAGTCTTTTAAATCCGAATGATATTGCAAGCGTATCCATGCTGAAGGATGCAGCTTCTGCTTCAATTTATGGTGCAAGAGGAGCATTTGGGGTTGTGTTGATTACTACCAAGAATCCGGAAAAGGGTAAAACAAGTGTCACATTCTCCTCAAATTATTCATTTAAAAGCCCTATTGCCCGGCCTGATTTTGTTACTGACGGATACACATACGTGAGAATGTTTGTAGATGCCTTTCTGAACGGTGACGGATCCTTCCCGCAGAATATCAACAAAACCCAGAAAGTGTCGCAGGCTTATCTTGATGAATTCAAGCTGAGAGCCGAATCAGGTCAGCCATATAACACGGTTGAGATAAATCCTTCCACAGGAGATTATGTTTATTATTCCAGTACAGACTGGTACGGAGAGTTGTATAAGAATAATACTTCAGCAATGGAGAATAATATTGCTATAACCGGTAGCGGCGAAAGGACAACTTACCTTATTTCCGGCAGGTATATGAATCAGAATGGTCTGTTCCGCTATAATCAGACGATTATAATATGAAGAATATTCGTGCTAAGGGTTCAATTCAGGTATTCCCATGGCTTGAAGTAACCAATAATGCTGATTATTCAGATATGTTCTATCATAACCCGATGAACGTTGGTGAAGGGAGCGGAATATGGAGAAATATAGCTGATGAGGGACATCCGAGCTCTCAGATGTTCAACCCGACGGCTCTCTGACAATGACTTCGGTTTACACTGTGGGTGACTTATGGTATGGGAAAAACGGGATTGATACCAAGAGGACGTGTTTTTAAGAATACTGCAGGTACTAAATACCTCATTCTTTAAAAATACTTTCAGGATTAAAGGTGATTTTACATTTCAGAACACTGATGTGGATGTATACAGAAAAAGAGTACAGGTTCCATATAGCGACAAACCGGGTGTAACCGCTTATGTCGGAACAACAATAAACGACCTTACCTTTGAATTGCGTACAACCAGATATATGGCATCCAACCTGTATAGTGAGTATGAAAATACCTTCGCTGGTGCGCATTACCTGAAATTCATGGCAGGTATCAATTATGAACAGTCAACCTATGAGCGGCTCTCGGTTCAGAGAAATGGTATCATTTATGATGACGCAAATGATATTAACCTTACACTGGGTCAGGCAATCACAACCGGTGGTGGATGGGAAAAATGGGCTATCCTCGGAGGTTTCTCAAGACTGAATTATGCATTCAAGGACAAATACCTTGTTGAAGTGAATGCACGGTATGACGGTTCTTCAAAATTCCCTATTGATCAGCAGTATGCATTTTTCCCTTCAATATCAGCGGGGTGGAGAATTTCGAAAGAATCCTTCTGGAATGTTTCTCCTAAGTTAATTTCTGATCTGAAACTCAGGGCATCCTACGGATCACTCGGAAACGGTAACATTGGCTCATATGCTTATATAGAACAATTAGGCATTTCTCAGTCAAGCATGATCCTTAACGGGGTAAGACCTCAGTATACAAGTCGTCCCAGTGTACTTCCGGATGGAATTACATGGGAAACATCTACAACTTCAAACTTCGGAATTGACTTTGCTATGTTATCGGACCGGTTAAGATTTGTCGGAGATTACTATATCCGCAATACAACGGATATGTACACAATTGGTCTGACATTGCCTGCAGTCTTTGGTGCAACTGCTCCAAAAGGAAACTATGCTGACCTGAAGACCAAAGGATGGGAACTTAACTTATCCTGGAGGGACAGGTTCAGTGTAGCTGCAAAACCTTTTAACTATAACATCAGGTTTACCCTTGCAGATAACAGGTCCGAAATAACCAGGTACAATAATCCTGACAAGCTGCTTACAGATTACTATGTAGGACAGACCATTGGTGAAATCTGGGGTTATACAACCGAAGGATTTTTTATTGATGCCGAAGATGTTGCATCCCATGCAAAACAGAGTCCTGAAATGAGGGCATCTCCTACAAATATCTGGTATCCTGGTGATATTAAATTGCTGGACAGGAATGAGGACGGTTTTATTAACAGAGGGACAAACAGGGTGTCGAATCCCGGCGACAGGACAATTATAGGAAACAATGCTCCGAGGTTTATGTATGGAATAAATCTGGGTGCAGACTGGACTAATTTCTTCTTCTCGGCTTTCTTCCAGGGAGTCGGCAAGCAGGAATGGTATCCCAGCACCGAAGCAGAATTCTTCTGGGGTCAGTATAACCGACCCTACAATAACGTGCCAACCTTCCATCTTGGAAATATGTGGACACCGGATAATGTTGACGCTTATTTCCCAAGAACGATGTCACGTGCAGCATCGAGTAATACAGCAAGGGAACTTGGTGTTCCACAAACAAAATACCTTCAGAACGTAGCTTATATCAGAATGAAGAATATACAATTTGGATATACTCTTCCAAAAAATCTGATTTCTAAAATAAGAGCAAATGAATTGAGAGTCTATGTCTCAGGGGAAAACCTATGGTCATGGTCACCACTTTATAAACTTGTAAGACACATTGATGTTGAAAACACAGGTCCGTCAGATCAGGTATTCAGTCCTGGCGGCAATGCCGGCGACGGATATAATTATCCTATGTTAAAAAGCATAACCCTGGGTTTATCAATCGGATTCTAACTTTTTAAAATTTTACAATTATGAAAAAACAATATTTGTGGTTTATAATCTTAAGCTTCATTGTTGTCAGCTGCGAGCTGGAACAACTTCCTGAGGCAACCACCTCAAGGGAAGCAGTATTCAGTAATGCGCAGGGACTGAGCTTATATTCCAATTCCTTCTATACAATGTTACCGAATGGTAACGGAAGTACAACACTGGATGCTATGGCGGATTATCTTGCCGTTAAGGAAATACCGAGTTTTTTACAGGCAGCTTATGCTCCTACAAACAGTTCCGGCTGGGACTGGGGCGATCTGAGGAATATCAACTATTTCTTACAGTACAATGTTGATCCGAAAGTTCCTGTGGAAACAAGGAAGAATTATGATGGAATTGCAAAGTTTTTCCGGGCTTATTTCTATTTTGAAAAGATCAAGAGATTCGGTGATGTTCCATGGATAGGAAAACCACTTGATGTTTCAGACACAACAATTCTTTATGGGCCGCGAAATTCGCGCACTCTTGTTATGGACTCGGTTCTGGCTGATATTAACTACGCCTGCGCCAACATTACTTCGACGAGTGATGCAACCAGGAGTCTGGTAACGAAGTATGTTGCATATGCTTTGAAATCAAGGATCTGCCTTTTTGAAGGCACTTTCAGGAAATACCATACTGAATTGGGACTGACAGCTTCTGCAAATACATTGCTCATCGAAGCTGCCGCAGCTGCAAAGTCAGTAATGGATGCAGGTGTATATTCAATTTACACAACAGGAGGAACAACCAAATCGTATAGGGCATTATTCACAAATGCAACACCTATCGCTGCGGAGGTTATGCTTGCAGCTGTCATGGACCTTACACTGAATGAGCTTCACGACGCCAACTGGGCTTACACAAGCGGAACATACTGGGTCAAAGGCAGCTTTATCCGCAGTTTCATAAATACATACCTCAAGGACGACGGTACTCCGTTTACAAACACCACCGGATGGGAAACGTTGTTATTCAAAGATGAGGTTAAAGGGAGGGACAAACGGCTTCAGCAGACAATAAGGCTCGGGGATTATAAAAGAATCAGTGGTGGAGTTCAGATTCCCGGACCTCCGCTCTTTTCATATACTTTCACCGGTTACCAGCCTATTAAATGGACTCTTGATGATATGTACTATGATACGAGGGACCTTAATATAAACTCTGTCGCACTGTTCAGATATGCTGAAGTACTTCTGAACTTTGCTGAGGCAAAGGCTGAACTGGGAACACTTACTGACGAAGAGTGGGCGGCAACTATAGGTAAGCTTCGCTCAAGAGCCGGAATAACAGGAGGTCTCACCGCAAAGCCGACAGTTGTTGATCCATATATTCAGTCAGTATATTTCCCCGGGATAACCGATCCTGTTATTCTCGAAGTACGAAGAGAAAGAGGAATCGAGCTGAGCCTTGAAGGATTCAGGTTTCCTGATATCTTAAGATGGAAAAGAGGCGATCTTATGAAAATGGAATGGAATGGCTTTTATGTTCCGACACTTTTAACTCCGATGGATCTCAATGAAGATGGGATTTCTGATGTTGTATTTTATCAGGGGACAAAACCTTCACCTGCATTACCAGGTGTTGAATATGTGAACGTATCTCCTACGATCGGTTCGAATCAGAACTCACAGAGACTCAAGAATGACACATTTGGTGAACTTACATGGATGAATAACCTTACCAGGACATGGGATGACAAGCGTTACTATTATCCGATCCCGGAAACTGACAGACTGAAAAATCCAAATCTTGGTCAAAACCCGGGCTGGTAGGAAATTGCATTATAAAAAGTATGAGATTCTTCGCTTCACTCAGAATGACAAACTTTTAGTGAGGTAAGTGGCAGGAGGGGTTGAATGGAGGTATGTCCTCCATTCAACCCCTCCTCAAAAATTTAAATAACTGTCATTCTGAGCGGAACGAAGTGAAGCGAAGAATCTCATTCTCAATTCAAATATTATCTGTTCAATAATGAAAAGTGTAATATAAAATGAAAAGGAACCAGTTTATTTCTTATTTAGGGATGTTGCTATCGCTGGCTTTTATCGCAAGCGACTTCGCCAATGGACAACCGAAAAAAGAGACCCCGTTTAATATTATTACATATAATATCCGGATGAATACGGCAGGCGACGGGGAGAATGCCTGGCCTCTCAGGAAGGAAAAAGTTGCCGGACTTTTAAAATTCCATAAGGCAGATATTTTCAATGTTCAGGAGGCTCTGCCAGAGCAGATGGATGACCTGGCTGCCTTGATGCCAGAATTTGATTATGTTGGGGTTGGACGCGATGATGGTAAAAGAGCAGGGGAACATATGGCGGTCTTCTTTAAAAAATCGAGGTTTGAAAAATTGGACGACGGTATGTACTGGTTAAGTGAAACCCCAGAGAAACCCGGATTCGGTTGGGATGCAGCATGCAACCGCACTTGCACCTGGATAAAACTGAAAGACAAAATTACGAAAAAGAGCTTCCTGGTTCTCGATACTCATCTTGATCACAGGGGCATGAAAGCCCGTGAAGAGGGAGTTAAACTCATTCTTGGCAGGATCCCAGAGTTAAACAAAGAGAACCTTCCGCTCATATTCACAGGCGATTTTAATCTTGTTAAGGAATCAGCTCCAGTCCAGGAAGTATTAAAGTTTCTGAATGATGCACGCGACAAATCTCTTACACCCACTTATGGACCTGAAGGAACAAGCGGAGGGTTTGCAGTAAGGGGAAAAAGCAGGATAATTGATTTTATCTTTATTAATCAGAAGGTTACAGTACTGCGACATGGTGTACTTTCTGACTCATTCAATATGTTTTATCCTTCCGATCATTTACCTGTTCTGGCAGAAGTTAGATTAAACTAGGAGCTCTTCAATTTCTGCCCAGGAACCAACTCTTAAGTGCCTTGTATTTGTTATAAGCATATTATGGGGCTGGGTGAATAATATTGTCCGGCCTTCGAAATGATCGAGGTTTTTAAAATGGTCATCGATCATAATATCTGCCTTTACAATACTCTTATCACCGCAAAACACAAGCTGCTTCCAGGAAATAAATGGAAAATTCTCCTGCATCCATAGCTGCTTGTCTGTAAGGCAATAAGGAAATTCAGTAGCCAGGGAGACAACAATGATTTTATAAAGTTCATTTAGCTTCATTAGTGCTTCACGACTGCCTTGCATAACCGGAAGATCCCTGAAAAAGCCCGGGGAGCTTACCCATTTACGCTGATTCTTAAATGCCTCTTCCTCAAGAAGCCCGGCAATATCCGTTAAATTCAGCCTTTGTCCAGTCTCCTGCTCATGTAATTTAAAAAACATGGTGTAAACATCGGCCAGAACACCATCCATATCAACTAATATGCATTTCTTCATTCTAAAAGTGTAAATGTCTTGCGGTCTTGCAGTATTGCATTCTTGCAGTCATTTTTTTAAGATTTTTTAAGGTTTGAATGTAAAAAAAAGCAGGATCATTATGGCTTATTGAGTTCGATTTAATTTACTTTTACTTGCTCATATGCCATATTGCTCATATGAAAAGTATTTCAGTATTATTTATAAAAAAATGAAGAAAATCAAAATTTTTTTAAAGAACCCTCAATTTCTCTTGTCGCTGGCATCGATCAAGGTTCTTATTCTTGCAACCGGGCTGGTTATTAATGGTCAGTCAGGAAAGAATAAAGCTATCCGGCTTGAAAGGCTGGATGAACAGCACAAGGTAAATGTATATATCAATGGGTCTTTATTCACCACATATCAATATCCTAACGATCTTGAGAAGCCTTTTCTTTTTCCAGTTTATGCTCCGAACGGATCAGTTATTACAAGAGGATTCCCTCTTGCGCCACGCCCGGGAGAAAGAGTGGATCACCCACACCAGGTTGGAATATGGTTTAACCATGGAAATATCAATGGGCTGGATTTCTGGAATAATTCATCAGCCATACCTGCTGATAAAAAGGAATCCTATGGACATATTGCAGTTCAGAAGATCATCAGGGCCAAAAGCGGGAAAAAGGGCATACTGGAAGTTACCTGTGATTGGAAAGACAACAAAGGATTTACTCTGCTGACGGAAAATACTGAATATATATTTTCGGCAGGGAAGACTTCAAGAACTATCGATCATATTACAACACTTTCAGCTGTAAACGGTCCGGTAACGATAAGCGATAACAAAGAAGGCCTCTTTGCGATAAGGGTGGACAGGGCTTTTGAGATGCCATCAAATGAATCACTAATATTTACTGATGATAAAGGTAATCCAACAACTGTTAAATCTACTGACAACACGGGTGTTACAGGTATGTACACCTCGAGTCAGGGATTGAAAGGCGATGCTGTATGGGGAACCAGGAACAACTGGGTTTTGCTTAGAGGGGTGAAAGACAATACTATTATCACGTTTGGTATTTTTGATCATACGAAAAATCCAGGGTATCCTGCATATGCACATGCAAGGGGTTACGGTCTCTTTTCAGTGAATAACCTTGGTCAGAATTCGTATGATCCTAAGCAGGAGAAGAGAATCTGGAATCTGGCAAAGGGAGAATCGATTACACTGCGCCACAGGTTTTATGTTCAGTCGGGTGCTGAGCTGGCACCTAAAAATGCAGATAAGATGTTTAAACAATTTTCGAAAGAATATTAGACATATACTCACCCCCCCGGCCCCCCTCTCTGCTGCGCAAAGAGGGGGGAGGGTTCCGAGAAATAGTTAATTACCCCTCTTTATGAAATAGAGAGGGGGAAAAAGGGGGTGAGTACATGAAAATTTACCTAAAACCAAAGTAACTATGAAGAAAATCAATTCGTTCAAAATCGGATTAGCCTCAATGGCAGTTCTATTATTCTTCTCTTTCACAGTCGTCACATTTGCGGCTCCACCGAAACAGATGTATTATGAACTAAAAATTTACCGGTTAAAAGATCCGGGGAAGGGTGCTGTTATTGACAAATATCTGAAAGAGGCTTTTATTCCGGCAATGCACAAGGCAGGGATACCAATGATAGGAGTTTTCAAACCAATTGAGACAGATACTGCGTATGGAAAAATGGTCTATGTATTCATTCCATATAAGACTATAGATCAATATCTTAATGTTATAACAGTACTTGAGAACGATCCTGTTCACCAGCTTGCAGGTAAGGATTTTCTAGACGCTCCGTATAATGATGCTCCATTTACAGGATACGAGAGTGTATTCATGAAGGCCTTCCAGCTTATGCCAGAGTTCAGAATCCCTTCCTTTACAACTCCGCGGGGAGATAGAATTTATGAATTAAGGAGTTATGCGAGTTGGACAGAGGCAAAAGCGACAAAAAAAATACAGATGTTCAACGAGGGCGGCGAGATGGCTATTTTTGAAAAGATCGGAGCTAACGCTGTATTTTATGGTCAGGTATTATTAGGCAGTCAGAAACCAAGACTGATGTATATGACAACATATGCTGATATGAATTCGCAAAAGGAGCATTGGGCAGCATTTTCGAATCATCCCGACTGGAAAACTCTCAGAGCAAAGGAGGAATATGCAAATACAGTCATAAAACCAAATGCATACCTGCTGCATCCAACGGATTATTCTGATTTTTAAGAGTATTTACTCAGTGACTCTCTGTGCCTTCTCGGTGGCACTCTGTGAAACAAATAATTTAATACTTACACAGAGATACACAGAGGAGTCACAGAGTTACACAGAGTAATCCACAACCTATACTGGAAATTCTATTTTTGAAATCGCGTGCTCGACTTCAGCATTGGTAAGCTCATGATCGGGAAGGTTGTTTTCGAAATACTTCTCATAAGCAGAAATGTCAAAATGACCATGACCACTAAGATTAAAAAGTATAGTTTTTGAAACTCCTTCAAGGTCGGACTTTCTTGCCTCGTCAAGTGCACCGGCAATTGCATATGTTGATTCGGGAGCAGGCAAGATACCTTCATTTCGTGCAAAAAGCACACCTGCTTCAAAGCATTCCCGCTGCATTTTTGCTTTTGCTTCGATTAATCCGTCTTTCTTGAGCTGGCTTACAAGCACTCCTGCGCCGTGGTAACGTAATCCGCCGGCATGTATCTTCTCAGGCATAAAATTATGACCGAGAGTGTACATGGGAAGGAGAGGGGTCATTCCGGCAGAATCGCCAAAATCGTACATAAATTTCCCTTTTGTAAGTTTCGGGCATGAGGATGGCTCAATAGTAAGTAGTCGTGTCTTTTTACCATTTAACAGGTTCTCGCGCAAAAAAGGAAATGCAATTCCGGAGAAATTTGAACCCCCACCGAAACATCCTATTACAACATCGGGATAATCATCGGTTTTTGCCATTTGGAGCAGTGCTTCCTGTCCTATGATCGTCTGGTGAAGGATAACATGGTTGAGAACACTTCCAAGAGAGTACTTGGTATAAGGGTCTTCGGCTGCTATTTCCATTGCTTCAGAAATTGCAATACCCAGACTGCCCGGAGAATCCGGATCAATTTCAAGGACTTTTCTGCCCGAGACTGTCATAGTTGACGGGGATGGAATTACTTTGGCATTATAGACATTCATTAATAGCTTGCGTCCGGGTTTCTGGTTATAGCTGACCTTTACCATAAAGACCAGTAGTTCAAGTCCGAAATGTGCACAGGCGAAACTCATAGCGCTTCCCCACTGTCCGGCTCCGGTCTCTGTTGTGATCCTCCTGACTCCCTCCTGTTTGTTGTAATAAGCCTGTGCTATTGCTGTGTTGGCTTTATGTGAGCCTGAATAGTTTCCTCCTTCATACTTATAGTAGATTTTGCTTTTTGTCCCAAGGACTTTTTCGAGATTGACTGCCCTGAACAATGGTGATGGACGATAACTTTTGTAAAGGTCCAATACCTCATCCGGTATTTCTATATACCTTTCAGACGACACCTCTTGTTTAATAAGCTCCATGGGGAATACAGCTGCCAGAGCCTCGGGTCCTATTGGCTGCCGGGTTGCAGGATTAAGCGGTGGAAGCGGTTTATTTGGCATATCCGCTGCAACATTATACCAGTGACGAGGCATTTCTTTATCACTCAGTAAAATTTTCGTGGTCTTTTTCATAATTTTAATTATTAAGTGGTTTAAAAATTTTAAAATAAAAAAGGCATGCTGTGAACAGCATGCCTTTATTGATAAATATCTTGTAGATTATATAACGGCCTTATTCACAGCTTAAATTTTCGAGCTGCGCCAGGACCAGATATATAATGTTCCAATTTTCATGGCAACAAAAATAAATAAAAATTTTAATTTGCAAGAAAAAAGAGGAAAATATTTAATTTTTTCAATATTACCGTTGGTTTTAGTATAATCTGTTAAAATTGATATTTTTATCTTTTTACCCCCTTCTCCAACCCTTCCCCCACGGGGGAAGGAGACTTTTCCCCCTTGGGGGAAATAAGAAAGGGGGTGTCTCACCAATTCAGATGTTTATTCATGTACAACCGCTCCAACCTTCCTCAAGTCATCAAAAAATCCCGGGTATGATTTAACAATACAATGAGAATCCTTAATAAATACTGTATCTGATGCCCCCAATGCCGCAATAGCTGCAGCCATTGCTATACGATGGTCATCATGAGAATTTACTCTTGCTCCTTTTACCTTTCCTCCGGTAACGATCAGATAATCATCACTCATTTCGACCTTTATGTTCAATTTACCAAACTCTTCCGAAAGTGCAGATGCCCGGTCACTTTCTTTATGCCTGAGCCGTGAGGCACCTTTTAGTTTTGTAACACCTTTGCAGTATGATGCAAGTGCAACAAGAGGGGGGAAGAGATCGGGCGATTCAGTGGCATCAAATTCAAAAGCTTTCAGATCAGATTTTGATACCTCAATTTTATTTTCATAAACACTCACATTTGCACCGGCTTTTTCAAGAGCTATTAATATGCCTGTATCGCTCTGAAAGCTGTCCGTCCGCAAACCGCTGACTTTTAAATCTCCGTTTATAGCTCCTGCAACAAGCAGGAATGCCCCGCCGCTCCAGTCACTTTCAATCTCATATGTTACCGGCAGGTACTTCTGCTTTCCTGGTACCGTGAAAAGTTCATAATTTTCATTGGTGACCATAATGCCAAAAGCCCTGAGGACTCCGAGTGTCATGTCAATATAAGGCTTGCTCTTCAGGTTGTTGACTTTAATGATCGATTCGCCATCAGCAAGCGGAAGTGCCATGAGGAGACCCGAAAGCAGCTGAGAGCTGACTGAACCATCAATTTCACAAAAGCCTGCCTTAAGAGGTCCCCTGATAGTAAGCGGGAGGAATCCATCAAGGGCTGAACATTTTACTCCCAATTGATTTAATGCATCTCCGATCATATTCATGGGCCTCTTTTTAAGCGAACCGGCACCAGTCATAGTGATCTCTTCTTCAAAAAGTGCTGCAATTGGAGAAAACAGACGTATTGCAAGTCCCGATTCGCCACAGTTCAGCTTTTTTTCTTTCAGCTCACCGGAGCCAGTGATCTTCATTTTATCAGACTGAGGCTCGACCCTTGCGCCAAGACTAACGGCAATACTCATTGCAGCAAGGGAATCATCACAGTATGATGGATTCAGTAAAAGGCTCTGCCCGTCTGCGAGAACTGAAGCAGCGATCGCCCTTTGAGTCATACTTTTTGACGGCGGTGCTTTTATCTCACCCCTTACAGACGAAGGCTCTACGGATCTTTCCATAAAATCTGATTTCTTATTTTTTCCTGCCGGGATTATCAACACCATTGTTCATGATCCTCATCTGATGATTTATGGACTCCTGATGTATTGCTTTAAAGATGGTATCTATCATCTCCCTGCTCAGCCCTTTTACCTGACCGTTAATCATTACCTTTTTAATTATTTCATCCCAGCGTGTTGTCTGCAAGATAGTAATATTATTTTCCTTTTTATACTGGCCGATCGTTTCTGCAACTTTCATCCTTTTTTCAAGTATATCCAGAAGAGTGTCATCGAATACATCGATCTGCTGCCTTAATTCGCCGAGGATATCCAGCAGCTTTGGATCAGATGCCACGGGGCTCCTGAGGACGAGCCTGCTCAGCAATTCCCTGAGTTCATTGGGAGTGACCTGCTGGGCCGAATCGCTGAGGGCCTTATCGGGATCGATATGCGATTCAAGCATAAGCCCGTCAAAGTTAAGGTCCATAGCCTTCTGTGAGATCTCGAAAAGGTATTCCCTTGCCCCTGAGATATGACTCGGATCGCAGATTATCGGCAGGTCAGGTATACGACGGCGGAGTTCTATCGGCAATTGCCAGTTGGGCTGATTCCTGTAAATTGTTTTTTCATATGTTGAGAATCCCCGGTGAATAGCTCCCAGCCTTGTTATCCCTGCTTTGGCAATGCGCTCAATTGCCCCGATCCACAGCTCAAGGTCGGGATTGATCGGATTTTTTACAAGGACCATTACATCGACACCCTTTAATGCATCTGATATCTCCTGGACTGTGAAAGGATTAACAGATGTCCTGGCGCCAATCCACAGCATATCGATACCGTATTTCAGTGCCTCATAAACATGTTTTTCATTTGCGACCTCTGTCCCTACCATGAGACCGGTTTCCTGCTTAACTGTTCTAAGCCATTTAAGACCTTCAATTCCTACTCCTTCAAATGAATTGGGGCGTGTTCTGGGCTTCCAGATCCCGGCACGAAATACGCTTACTTCTTTTATCTGAACCAACTCAGTTGCCGTTGCCATTACCTGCTCTTCAGTTTCAGCACTGCATGGCCCGGAGATAAGGAATGGCCTTGACTTATAGCCTTTCCACTCGTTTGCCAGGTATGTTTTCAATTCAAGTACCATATGGCTTCATTTTTTTAGTTTAAGATCTTCCTTATTTTGTTAGCCTCATCCATCAGGGCTTTAAGACCATCTTTATCCTTTTCCGAAATCATTTTTCTGAAGAGGTTCATCTTTTCAATATAAGTATCCATGACCTCAATAATGAACTCTGAATTTTCAAGAAAAATAGGTGCCCATGTCTCTCCGTTACTCTTGGCAAGTCGTACGGTACTTTCAAAGCCTCCTCCAGCGAGTGTCAGTATATTCTGTTCTTCCCGCTCTTTGTCAAGAACGCTGAGGGCCAGGGAGAAAGAGGTAATATGTGAAATATGTGATACATAAGCAACATGGACATCATGATCGCTTGAATTCATGTAGACTTTTCTCATATTCAGGATATCGAGCATTTTCTCAATCACACCGAGTGCATCCTTATCGCTGAGTTCATGATCGCAAATGATTGCATTCTTATAATCGAAAAGCCTGCCAATAGCAGCAAGCGGGCCTGAGAATTCGGTCCCCGCCATTGGATGAAGGGCTACATAGCGTCCGCGGGCAGGGTGATTCTTTGATATTTTTGCAATTTTCTCTTTAGTGGAGCCCATATCTGTCACCACCTTGGATGTTCCGGCTATCTGTTCAAGTATTCCGGGAAGCATTTTACAATTTGTATCAACGGGTGTGCTGAGAATTATGAGATCGCTCCTGTCCACTGCATTTTCAAGTGTATCCGTTTCATCAACCAATCCGCATAGCTGTGCAATATTCCTGTGCTGAAGGTTAGAATCAACACCTATTATTTTATCAGCGAATCCTCGTTTGCGAAGGTCAATCATTAATGAGCCTCCTATTAATCCTATTCCTACTGCTGAAACTGTCATTTTGGTAATTGGTGATTGGTGGTTGGTAATTGGTAATTCGTGATTTGTTGCCGGGTGCTAGTTGCTGTTTGCTTGTTCCCCCTTTGAAGGGGGAAGGGGGATGTATTTGTTTTCATAATTTACAAATTCAATTCTTTTATTCTTTTCCCTGCTTCCTTCAACCTTTTATTGTCAGCGCACAAAGATATGCGAATATAACGTTCTCCCATACTCCCGAAAATGAAGCCCGGGGTAATGAATACATAAGCCTTATTAAGGATATCTTCCACAAACTCTTCACAGCTTCCTGTTTCATCGGGTATCCGACCCCAAACAAAAAGGCCAGTCTGTTCCCTGCTGAATTTACAGGAAAGCAGCTCCATTATGGATTCAGCAGTTTCACGGCGTTCCATATAAACTTTATTTACCGTATCATACCATGATTCGGGATTCCGGAGGGCTTCAGCAGCCGCAAGCTGAAGAGGCAGGAACATTCCTGAATCCATGTTACTTTTTACTTTAAGAATGTTCCTGATATAATCGCTGTTCCCGGCAACCATGCCAATCCTCCAGCCTGCCATATTATGGGATTTGCTTAGTGAATTGAGCTCAAGGGAATTTTCCATTGCATCGTCAACTGAAAGAAGACTCAGGTAATCTTTATTAAGGATGAAGCTGTAAGGATTATCGTTGCACAAAAGGATGTTGTGATCACGGGAAAAAGAGATCAGCTTTTGGAAGAGGCTTACAGATCCTTTTGTCCCGGTTGGCATGTGCGGGTAATTAATCCACATTAGCTTTACATTCTCAAGGTTTTCTGTTTCAATGGCATCTAAATCTGGTAACCAGCCATTTTTTTCGGTAAGATCATAATACCTCACCTTTCCACCCACAAGGTTTGTCACTGAAGAGTAGGTCGGATAACCCGGGTTTGGAACAAGAACTTCATCTCCCGGATTTACGAAGGCCATGCTAATGTGCATGATTCCCTCCTTGCTTCCCATAAGCGGGAGGATCTCATGTTCCGGATCAAGTCTGACCCTGAAGTACTTAAGATACCATTCAGAGAAAGCTTTCCTTAAAACAGGGCTTCCATTATAACTGGGATATCCATGAACGTTTGGTTTGCATGACTCATCAGCAAGACGCCTTATCGTATTTTCTGACGGGGGCTGATCGGGACTTCCTATTCCAAGATTTATAATGTCGGCTCCTGCATTGCGCATCTCTTCTATTTGCCTGAGCTTGCGTGAAAAATAGTACTCCTGGACACTATTTGTACGATCGGCAGGTTTAACTTTCATAAAGCATATCTCCTTTGTTATAAACACCGAGAACTTCTAAATTGCTTGTATATTCTTTAAGAATGGATTCAATCACCTTCATATCGGAATTGTCAGGGAGCTCAAGGTCGAGGTAGAACATGTATTCCCAGTCACCGTTCAACCTGGGAACTGACTGGATCTTGGAGAGGTTGATGTTCATTTCGGCCAGCTTCACAAGAACTGCGGCAAGTGATCCTGGTTTATGTCCTGTTGCAAAACAGATTGAAACTTTATTCCCGGTTTTATTTCCTTTTTCCTCACTGCCGATAACAAGGAATCTAGTGTAATTTTTCTTATAGGTCTCAATTCCTTCGGCAATGATTTCAAGTCCATAGATTTCCGCTGCACTGAATGGAGCAATTGCTGCTATCTTTTTCAACCTGTGTTCCGATATAAGCTTAGCACTTCCGGCAGTATCATCGGATTCGACAAGTGTTATTTCGGGGTACTGATTCAGAAAGGTCATACACTGGGCCAGTGCAATCGGATGTGACCGTATCTGTTTTATATCGTGAATTGTTTGTCCTGGGAGAGCCATAAGATTCTGCTTTACCCTCAGATTATGTTCCCCCAGCATTTTTAACCCCGATTCCCGTATAAGGCTATAATTATAAAGTATGCTTCCCGACCGGGCATTTTCGATGGCCATCATTGCGAGATCAGCATTCCCTTCCCTGACTGAGTTCAGAGTCTGGTCAAAAGTGGTGCAGGGTACTATTTCTATAACCTCATTACAAAAAAACTGTCTGGCTGCAACTTCGTGAAAACATCCTTTTTCTCCCTGTATCGAAATTTTCATCTTCAGTATGTATTAAAAAAGAAGGGTCCCTTTTTGGGGACCCTTGCTTATATATGATTTCTTATCAGTATACAAAAATCCCCTTATTTCTTTTTGCAGTAAAAAAAGAAGAAGAAAAAAGAGAAAAAATGGTTGTATACAATATTCATTGTTTTGGGTTATTGGCTTACAAAAGTAATGCAATTATTAAAAAACACAAATAAAAATAAAAAAATATTGAGTTTTACTGGAAATCTTTAATAAATATCTCTGTGGAAATCTGTGTGTTCTCTGTGTCCCTCTGTGTAAGTTCTTAAAATCCTTCTTGTTACACAGAGATCCACAGAGAAGTCACGGAGAGACACAGAGAGTTGAAATTCTATTTACTCCTTATGCCTTGATTGAAGGATTTCTTCAATTTCAGAAAAGGAAATATTTTTTGTTTTAAGAAGAATAAGTAGATGATACAGCAGATCCGCTGCTTCGTTTTTGAACAGCTCCAGGTCATCATCTTTCGATTCAATTATCAGTTCTACAGCTTCTTCACCGACTTTCTGAGCGACTTTGTTTATCCCTTTACGAAACAGCTTATTTGTATATGATTCCTTGATATTATTATCAATTCTTTGACTGATAATTTGTTCCAGTTCAAATATAAAACCTTTTGGTGTTTCTTCCCCGAAGCACGATTTACTGCCAGTATGACAAACAGGTCCGGCCGGGATGACTTTAATCAGGAGAGAGTCACCATCGCAATCTGTTGTTATTTCTTTAACAATAAGGAAGTTACCTGAAGTTTCACCTTTTGTCCAAAGCCTGTTTTTGCTCCGGCTGAAAAATGTGACTCTTCCTTCTTCCTGAGTTTTTTTGAACGCCTCATCATTCATATACCCGACCATCAGAACCTGAAGGGAATTATTGTCCTGAATTACTACCGGAACAAGGCCGTTACTTTTATTAAAATCAATATTATTCATATCTATTGCTTTTAGTTTTGTTTGCCCCCCATCCCCCCTAATGGGGGGTATTAAGTCCCCTTTAGGGGATTTAGGGGCTAAAAATAAGATGTGGCAAAGAGGGCATTTCAATGTCTTACATTGATGCTTCTGGCTGCCAGATACTCCTTCAGTTCAGGAATTGATATTTCCCCATAATGGAAGATACTTGCCGCTAGAGCGGCACTGCACGTGGTTTTTGTGAATATCTCCCTGAAGTGCTCCATTGTTCCGGCACCCCCTGATGCAATTACAGGGATATTAACGATCTTGCTTACCTCCCTTGTAATCTCAACGGAGAATCCTGATTTTGTTCCGTCAGCATTCATTGAGGTAAGCAGTATTTCACCTGCTCCTTGTTTTTCGGCATTTAAAGCCCAGTCAGCCGCCCTTGCCCGCGTGGGTGTGCGGCCTGCATCGACATATACAATCCATTCATTGTTAATGAAATGAGTATCAATTGCAACAACCACACACTGGCTGCCGAAACGTTTAGCAATCTGTGTAATCAGTCCGGGATTTCTGAATGCAGAAGTGTTGATACTCACCTTGTCTGCCCCGGCGCTTATCAATAAGGCAGCATCGTCAATAGTATTTATGCCGCCTCCAACTGTAAACGGGATATTTATTTCAGCTGCAATTCTGTTAACCAGTTCAGCAAAAGTCTTCCGCTTTTCAATTGTTGCTGTAATATCCAGGAAAACCAGCTCATCAGCACGTTGTTCAACATACTTCTTTGCAAGTTCCACAGGGTCTCCGGCATCTCGGATATCAATAAAATTGACTCCCTTGACAGTTCTGCCGTCCTTTATATCGAGACAGGGAATTATTCTTTTCTTTAACATAGCTGGCTAAGTTCTTTTAAGTCAAGAATTCCTTCATATAACGCTTTTCCGATAATGGCGCCTTCACAGCCAATCAGGGATAACTCTTCAATATCTTTTTTTGAAGTTATACCACCGCTGGCAATTAAGTTAAGCCCCGGTATCTCAAGAATTTCTTTGTACAGAGGTACCGAAGGTCCCTTTAGCATTCCATCCTTATTAATATCAGTGCAGACTGTGTATTTAAAACCCCTTGCCCTGTAATCAGTAATAAATTTAATTATGTCCGAATCAGAGCTTTCAGACCATCCTTCAGTTGCAATTTTGCGATTTACCGAGTCTGCTCCAAGCATGATTTTCTCACGGCCCCATTTCGAGAGCCATTCAAGGACGAGAGGCTGGTTGGTCACGGCAATGCTTCCGCAGGTAATCTGTCTGGCACCGCTGTTGAAAACAATATAAAGATCATCATCCGACCTAATGCCACCGCCGAAATCGATTCTCAGGGATGTACCAGCGGAGATCTTTTCAAGAATTTTGTAATTGACCACACGTTTTTTAAGAGCTCCATCAAGGTCAACCAGATGAATATATTTAAGACCGCTATCCTCAATACGTCGTGCAACCTCAAGCGGATTCTCATTATATATTTTTTTGGTGGAGAAATCCCCTTTTGTAAGCCTGACGCACTTGCCATCAATAATATCGAGTGCAATAATGATCCTCATAATTCAAGGAAGTTCTTAAGAATTCTCATACCAGTATCAGCCGACTTCTCCGGATGAAACTGTACAGCATAGAAGTTCTCCTTGTGCATTGCAGCGCTGAAAGGCAGGACATAGTCGCAGATTGCCAGGGTAAAATCCGTTATTTCGGCGTAGTAGCTGTGAACATAATAGACATCCTCATCGGCTCTGATGTTTTTGAATAGTGTGCCTTTTAATGCAGAGAAATCGTTCCAGCCCATATGAGGCACTTTTTCGAAAGGAGGAAATTTCTTTACTGCTGCATCAAAAATTCCTAGGCATTTTGTGCCACCTTCATCTGAGAAGCCACACATAAGATGCAATCCCAGACATATCCCGAGAACAGGCTGTTTCAGGGAAATTATTACCTGATCCAGCTTTTTCTCTTTAAGATATTTCATCGCACTCCTGGCTTCCCCAACACCAGGTATTATTATTTTATCAGCACCTGCTAATTCCTCCTCCAGGTCAGTAACAATGGAATCTAATCCCAGTCGTTTGACAGCATTCTGAACTGATTGGATATTACCTGCATTATATTTTAGAATTGCTATCATAATGTGCCTTTTGTGGATGGTAAATTAAAGTTATCTGACTTTTTTACAGCCATTTTTAAACTTTTAGCGAATGCTTTGAATATTGCCTCAATTTTATGATGGTCGTTATCTCCGTCAGCATTAATATTAAGATTACATTTTGCACTATCGCTGAACGACTTAAAAAAATGGAAAAACATTTCTGATGGTATATCACCAATCATTTCACGGGCAAAGTTAACATTCCATATAAGCCATGGCCTGCCTCCGAAATCAATCGCAGTCCTGGCAAGGGAATCATCCATCGGCAGAAGGAAACCGTACCTCTCTGTTCCCTTTTTGCTTCCAAGAGCTGAAAAGACTCCTTCGCCGAAAGCGATGGCCACATCCTCAATAGTGTGATGCTGATCAACATTCAGATCTCCCGTGGCCCTGATTGTCAAATCTATTCCTCCATGCTTTTGAATCTGTTCAAGCATGTGATCAAAAAAGCCAAGTCCTGTCGAGATTTTGCCTTTTCCTGAACCATCCAGATTTATTTCCAATAAAATTGAAGTCTCTTTTGTATTTCGTGATATATGTGCCCTTCTTGGTACAGCCTTCAGATATTTATAGATATCGTTCCAGTCAAGTGTATTGAAAGCTGAAGAAGGATGCGGTTCATCTTTAATATAAATCGCATTACATCCTAGATTCTGAGCAAGCTGGAGATCTGTAATCCTGTCACCGATGACATAAGAGGATTTAAGATCTATCCCCTGTGAAAGATATCTTGTCAGCATTGCAGTTCCGGGTTTACGTGTCGGAGCATTTTCTTCCGGTAATGTCCGGTCAATAAAGATTTCTGCAAATTCAATTCCTTCACCTTTTAATATCTGGAGCATTTTATTATGCGAAGGCCAGAAAGTCTCTTCAGGAAATGCCGTTGTACCCAAACCATCCTGGTTGGTAACCATTACCAGCTCATAATCGGTTTCCTTTGCAATTTTTGAAAGTGCTGTGATCACACCAGGGAGAAAATGGAATTCTTCTACGGAGTCCACTTGTTCATCGGCAGGTTCTTCAATTACAGTACCATCCCTGTCAATAAATAAAACTTTCTTCATAGTCTAATTCTTTGCAAAGCGGTTAAAAGTCTTGTGTTTTCTCTTTCCGTACCGACGGTAATCCTTATGCATCCTGGTACCATCTTGTTTCTGTTCCTTACAATGATTTTATTATCAATTAGTTCAGAGTATATCATGTCGGCATTCCGGGTCTTAACCAGTAGAAAATTTGAGTCAGACGGGAAGACCTTTTCAATTATACTCAATTTCCCAAGTGCATTTACAAGCCTCTCCTTTTCCTTTTTAATTCGTCTGACTCTGTCGTATAACAGATCAACTTGCTCAAGAGATTTCAGGGCAGCTTTCTGATTTAAAGTGCTGATATTATAAGGTGGCTTCAGCTTATTGAAATACAATACTATTGAAGGATCCATAAATGCCATTCCAACTCTTGCCGCAGCAAGTCCCATTGCTTTGCTGAAAGTCTGCATCACAATAAGATTGTTGTAATGGTTAATCATAGTTTTGAATGATCGTTGATCTGAGAAATCAATATATGCTTCATCAATGATAACAATCCCGTCAAAACCGGAAATAATTGATTCTATTTCGAACCCTGCCATCGCGTTTCCTGTAGGATTGTTAGGCGAGCAGATAAAGATAAGTTTCAGTGCTGGATCTTTAAGCGCAGGGAGAACACTTTTGAATTCAATCTGAAAGTCATCTGAAAGAGGGATCTTTATAAGCTGAACATCATTTATGGCAGCAGAAACCTCGTACATCCCGTAAGTCGGAGTAAAAGTGAGTGCTTTATCAGCTCCAGGATTGCAGAATATCCTGAAACACAGGTCTATAATCTCGTCACTGCCGTTTCCCATAAATATATTTTCTTGAGGAATACCTTTTATCTTACTTATAGATGCCTTGAGCTCGCTCTGGTAAGGATCTGGATACCTGTTCAGTTTTCCATAAGGATTTTCATTTGCATCAAGAAAGACTCCATCTTTTCCCTTAAAGTCATCCCGTGCACAGGAGTAGGGGATAAGGCCTTTGACATTCTCTCTTACAAGTTTATTTATATCAGTCATCTCCCATTATTTTTAAACGTAAGGTAACTGCATTTTTATGACCATGCAAAAGTTCAGCTTCTGCCATTTTTTCAATGGCAGGACCAAGATTCTTCAGTCCTTCTTGTGAAACCTCCTGAAATGTTATTTTTTTCACAAAGCTCTCTGCCGATACACCGCTGAAATTCTTTGCGAACCCGCTGGTAGGAAGTGTATGGTTGGTTCCGGAAGCATAGTCTCCGGCGCTTTCGCAGCTGTATTTTCCAAGGAATACCGATCCGGCATTCCTAACCTGTTGTGCAAGCAGTGATGGATCGGAAGTTGAAATTATAAGATGCTCAGGGGCATACAGATTGCTCAGTTCAATACAATCAGAGAGAGTGTTTAGAAGTATCAGAGAGCTGTTTTCAAGTGCTTTGAGAGCTATTTCTTTTCTTGGCAGAAGAGCCACCTGTTTATAGGTTTCAACTTCTATTGCATTTACCAGATCTGAATTATCGGTCAGTAGTATTACCTGGCTGTCTGTTCCATGTTCAGCCTGGGACAGGAGATCTGAAGCAACAAAAGAGGGATCAGCATATTTATCAGCGATTACAAGTACCTCGCTTGGGCCTGCAGGCATATCAATCGGGATCCCATCGAGCTGGATCATTTCTTTGGCTTTTGTAACATATTGGTTACCTGGGCCAAAAATCTTATCGACTTTTGGTACGGTTTCAGTGCCATAAGCCATGGCTGCTATAGCCTGGGCACCTCCTATCCTGAATATATCCGTAATTCCGGCAATGTATGCCGCATATAATATAAGAGTATTAACATTTCCATTCTTATCAGGAGGGGTGCAGAGAATAATCTCGTTGCATCCTGCAATTTTCGCAGGAATAGCCAGCATCAGGACGGTTGAAAATAGAGGAGCAGTGCCACCGGGAATATATAAACCTACTTTCCCGATAGGGATATTTTTTCTCCAGCATTTTACTCCTTTTGTGGTCTCAATCACCTGTTCTGTAATCAGTTGTGACTGATGGAATTTCTCAATATTAGCCTTTGCAAAATTGATTGCTTCTTTGATTGATTCAGGCACTTTATCAGCTGATCCTGAGATCTCGGAAGCATCGACTTTAAAGTTTTTAAGTACAACGCCATCATATTCAGCTGATAGATCACAAAGTGCCTTGTCTCCAAAATTCTTCACCTTTTTTAAAATACCTGCAACAGACTCCTCGAGTCCCGACCGGTCAAGCGATGGTCTTTTACACAGGGAATCCCAGACTTTCCTGTCCGGGTAATTAATTTTATTCATTACAGGATCATTTTCTCAATTGGTATAACAAGTATTCCTTCAGCTCCTGCATTTTTAAGCTGGTTGATCCTGTCCCAGAATTCGTCCTCCTTGACTACCGAGTGTATGCTGCACCAGCCTTTTTCCTCCAGCGGCAGAATTGTAGGGCTTTTCACCCCGGGAAGGATTTTACATATATCATGCAACGCTTCAAGAGGAGCATTAAGAAGAATATATTTATTTTCCTTAGCGTTTTTTACAGCCCTGATCCTGAAGAGCAGTTTATCAAGAATTCTCAGTTTCTGAGGATCAAGGTTTTTATTTGAGATGATCACTGCCTGACTTTTCAAAATTGTGCTGACTTCGCGTAATCCATTGGTCATCAGAGTACTGCCTGAGCTGACAATATCACATACTGCATCAGCCAGGCCTATACCCGGTGCTATTTCAACGCTTCCGCTGATCTCTTCTATTTCAGCTGTGATATTATTTTCTGTTAGGAATTCATTGAGAAGCCTCGGATAGCTGGTCGCAATTTTTTTGTTCATAAAATATTCGGGACCAGTGAAGGTTGCTTCTTTTGGTATAGCAAGGCTCAGACGGCAATGTGCGAACCCCAGCTGTTCAAGAATAGAGACATCCTTGTTTTTTTCGAAAACCATATTCTCTCCGAGAATACCTATATCGGCTACCTGCTGTTCTACGTATTGTGGAATATCATCATCCCGCAGGAAGAGTATTTCTACAGGAAAATTTACTGCATTGGTCTTAAGAACATCGGTACCATTAGAAAATTTTATTCCGCACTCTTCCAATAGCTTATGGGAGTTTTCGCTTAACCGGCCTTTTTTCTGTATCGCAATTTTAAGTTTGCTCATTTTTATTATTTGTTTATCTGGGCAAACCCTCGGGGAACAAAAAACCCGTCAGATCTGCTCAGACGGGTTATGATATTTTGATACAACTACATATCACTCTCATTTCGCCTGAGATCAGGAGTCAAAATGGTGATGATGTAATTTAATTGATTTCATCAGTTTAAAATGTGAAGTCAAAGATACGATTATTTTAATAATTATCATCATTCCGGGTTAAAAACTTATCGCGCCCCTTACGGGGCT
Source organism: uncultured Bacteroidales bacterium (assembly GCA_963701745.1). GTDB lineage: Bacteria > Bacteroidota > Bacteroidia > Bacteroidales > VadinHA17 > LD21. The sequence goes on from CAVPBE010000001.1 coordinate 1,009,265, forward strand.
TGGAATAAGGGATGGTCCCTTTCCCGCGGGGCGATGCCCCGCTTGATACTATTTCGCCCCTGAAGGGGCTGAGAGAGTAATTGTGGTTGCTTTACGCAGAGCGATGCCCTGCTCAAAAATACTGCGCTGCTAAGGAGTTTTGGCGATATCCTGCCGGAAATCTGAAGTTGCCCCGGAGATTATAAATGTCAATAATTCCAACAGGCCGTAGGCCCGAAATAGAGTTGGGATGGGCGAAGCCCTTCCAAAATGGCAACCGAATAATATTCAAGCCCCGTATGGGGAGGAATTAAGAAAAGCGGTTCCTCACTCCAAAATACTGAGCTCTAATGGAGCTTGAGGATTATCACTATTACAAACAGGCCGTAGGCCCTAAATAGAGTCGGGATGGGCGAAGCCCGTCCTGGATGACGCACCAAAAGCTACTCGAGCCCCGTATGGGGCGTAATTGGACAGGACAATACCCTCGCTCATAAATACTATGGTACTAAAGAGCTTGAAATAATCCCCATCGCACTTTGTTGCAAACAGGTCGCATTCTCGATGCTCAAATAACACGATGCCTTTGACTTTCTGATTTACCTTTTAGGTGGGATGGTACTCTCCATCTTTGTATTCTTTAGTTCCGACATTATAAAGTAATTCATAGAAGCTAAATAGGAGCGCGCTTTAAGAAATAAATTGTCAAGATGACTATCCTCTGCGGAATTAGCAGGAGCTAGAAGTTTAACAGAATCACTTTCCCATTTATAAAAAAGAGGGGTCATCTGAAAGTCAACACAACCATAATTATTAAATACAACAGTGTTATTATAAATCCCAAAATTATCATAATCGTCTTCGGAAAGAAGATTGAAACCTGTATTAAAATAGGTTGCATTTGATAAAGCCAGGTTGAAAATTGTCGGAAAAATATCATTATGAGACCCGAATTTATTTGTATTTACCTTATGGATTGGTCGATATTCTTCAGGAATATAAAGGATCAAAGGGACAGAATAGTCTTTCAGAATGTCTTTATCTGTAAACTTAAAGAGCATGTGATTGGTATGATCCCCGGTAGCAACAATAATTGTATTGTTACCCAATGGTGAATTCTTAATACTCTCTATAAACTGACCCAGGCAGTTGTTGGAGTACTGATAAGCCAACAGGTTTTTATAAGCAATTTCAGGGCTGACCATTAAGCGGGACTGTACCTCATCATTTATTTTCAGTGGAAATTGTTTGTATGATTTGGGAGTTGCATATGGAGTATGGTTAGAAATTGTGAAACCAAAAATAAATTGTGATTTTCCTTCAGAACGTTTCAGAATCTGAAGTATCCTGTCGAACATATATTCATCATTTACACCCCATTCACAGGTACTGGCATCAGGATAGAGCTTTTTAAGAGTGGCTTCTCCCTCAACATTATCAAAGTACTGGTGATAAATAAATTTATCGAGATTTCTCCAGCCCAGCTCCCCCCCTGTTATAAAAGAGGTGGAATAAGAGTGGTCCTTAAAAGGTTTCGCAATTGAAGAAGAGATAGATCGGTTTTGATATATAGACTGTGATAAAGGAGATAGAGGTGTTCCTAATAATATTCTCTCCAGGGAGAAAATAGTAAGGCTTCCGGAAGTTAGAAAATTCCTGAAAATGTAACAATCATTAAGTTGTTCCTCCAATTTACCCAACAGATTTGTCTCGCTGTTATTCAAATCAAGGTAATAGCCATTCATACTTTCCATAAGGATGAAAACTATATTCGGGGGATTTGAGGCTAAAAAAGAATTTGTTGGGGTAGTGGAAAGAAGATTACGGGATAAGTTAACTGAATCGATGTCATTCCTGCCAATATAGTTTTTTATTGCTTCCTCTGGTACTTTAAAGCCAAAGCGATCAAGCATTTCAGGAATTTTTGTATTAATTTTTGAATCTAACTTTTCGGTAAAAGCTGTTTTTAATGAGAAAACCCCGTTCGGGGTCAAGGCATTAATGAAAGAATTGTTAGATATAGTTGAGTATCTCATATCCAAAGGAACCATTCTAAGAGTACCCCTTAATCCCAGAAAGTAAAGGGCCACGAAGAGAACGACAAATCCGATACTCAACCAGAAATTGGGTATATTTATTATCTTCCACTCTATGTTTAAAACCTTTCTAAGGAGGAAATAAATAAGAATTGAATAGGTAATGAATCCTAACGCAACAGTAATAACTGGCAAATCTGTCCATAAAGATTTGAGTACTGATCCTGTGTCGTCATCAAGAATTCCAAAAAAAAGTATGCTGATCCGTGTTTTGAAAAATCTAAAAAAATAGAAATCTATAATTGAGACCAGGGTAATAAACAATAGAAGAATATAACCATAATTCAGGGAAATACTAAAGTATATACTATCTTTTGTTAGTTTATTATTATTAAATATTTGTCCAAGGCCAAGTAAAGCTAATGGCAACAATCCAAAAGTCATGACTTTGACATCGAATCTTAACCCCATTAAAAAAGCGTTCAAAACATCCAAACGGTAGTTGTTCAGATCATTGAAATCTCCGAAAGCAAAAAGCAAAATAAGCCTTGAGGCCATTAGTATTATAAGGCCAGTGATAAAAATCTGGACTAAAATCTTTACTGAGTAAAGAAAATTATCAAACCCTTTGTTCACTTTTCTAAGTTATTGGACAATGGCAAAGATATTATCAGAGATTGATTTTTAGTAAAATGTAATTTGCGAAGCGGGTAAATTCACCTTGAGTCTTTTGAAATTTCTACACCGGAATTCTATATTGTTTCTTTACATATTACGAACTAAATTCTTCCGGCAACCAGATCACCCACCTCGGTTGTTGAGAATCCCATCTTTCCGGCACCAAGATCTTTCAACTTGTGGGCGGTTACATCCATGATGGAGTTCTCAATTGCCTTTGAAGCTTTTTCCTCACCCAGATGTTCGAGCATCATTGCTCCACATGCTATGGCAGCCAACGGATTGATTACATTCTTACCTGTATATTTCGGAGCTGATCCGCCAATTGGTTCGAACATAGAAACGCCTTCAGGATTTATATTACCTCCTGCCGCAATTCCCATCCCTCCCTGGGTAATAGCTCCAAGGTCAGTGATGATATCCCCGAACATATTCGTTGTAACTATAACATCGAACCATTCCGGGTTTTTAACCATCCACATGCATGTTGCATCAACATGGTAATATTCCCGTTTAATATCCGGATATTCGTTTTGTCCCATTTCATGAAATGCTCTTTCCCAGAGATCAAAAACATAGGTCAGAACATTTGTCTTGCCGCAAAGAGCCAGTGTTTTCTTCCTGTTCCTTTTCCTGGTGAATTCAAAAGCATATCTTAAACACCTGTCAACCTGAAAACGGTTATATACCATATTCTGAATAGCAACTTCATGAGGTGTGCCTTTCATTGTAACACCACCACTTCCGGTATAAACATCTCCTGTATTTTCCCTGACAACCACATAGTCAATATGTTCCGGGCCCTTATCCCTGAGAGGTGTGGCAACACCCGGGTACAGTTTGATCGGACGAAGATTAATGTACTGATCGAGCTCAAAACGGAGCTTCAGAAGAATTCCCTTTTCAAGAATACCAGGTTTCACATCCGGATGCCCGATTGCGCCAAGGAAAATTGAATCAAATTTCCTGAGTTGTTCCGGTGCCGATTCGGGAAGAACTTCCCCGGTCCTGAGATAGCGTTCTCCTCCGAAATCAAATTCCTCGAAATTGAGCTTAAAGCCGTATTTTGAAGCAGCTGCATTCAAGACTTTCCTGCCCTCTCTTACCACCTCCGGACCAGTTCCGTCACCGGGTATAGTTGCAATATTGTAAGTTTTGTTCATGCGGTTATTATTTCAGATTATTATTCATTATGACTATTGACAATTATGGTGTCGCCAATCCTGATCTCATTGTTTTCAACTATATTCAGCATTTTCTCAGTTGCCTTTATTGCAGACTCCGTCTGATCGGCATCAAGACCCTTAGTTCTGAATTCCCTGTTTTTGAAATTCCAGGTAATCACGGTCTCAACGAGAGCATCAGTCTTGCCTCCCGGAGGAATGGAAACTTCATAATCTGTAAGTGTAGGAAGCTCTTTTCCAAGCCTGTCATATATGAGCCTTATGGCTTTCATGAAAGCATCGTACTGACCGTCACCCGAAGATGTTTCCTGGTAAATGCTGTGGTCTATCTCGATCTGAACGCTTGCGAAAGGCTTAAGACCATATGACAGGGAAAGCGAATAGTTTTTTATAAAAATTTTGTAATCAGCTCTGTCATTTCCAAGTACATCAGATATAATAAAGGGCAGATCCTCGGGTGTGACATTTTCCTTTTTATCCCCAAGTTCAATTACCCGCTGAGTGACTTTTGCCAGGGATTCAGGATTCAGATCAAGTCCGAATTCTTCAAGATTTTTCTTGATTGTGGCTTTGCCAGACTGTTTTCCAAGAGCATACTTCCTTTTTCTTCCAAACCTTTCGGGGAGCAGGTTATTATAATACAGATTGTCTTTAGTGTCTCCGTCAGCATGCACACCGGAGGTTTGGGTGAACACATTTTCACCTATAACTGGTTTGTTCACGGGGATCCTTATCCCGCTGAATGTTTCTACTATTTTACTGGCTTTTGTAATTTCAAACTCATTAACACTTGTCTCAGCCTGAAGCTGATCATGTAAAACACCGATAACACTTGAAAGAGGTGCATTTCCTGCCCTTTCTCCCAATCCGTTGATGGTTGTATGAACTCCTTTAATGCCTGCTCTTACTGCAGAAAAAACATTTGCAACTGCAAGATCATAGTCATTATGCGGGTGAAAATCAAAATGCAGTGAAGGATATCTGTCAACCACTTTTTTGCAGAAGGAATATGTCTGATCCGGATTCAGAATTCCAAGAGTATCCGGAAGCATAAACCTTGCGATTCTTTCATCCTTGAGGCTGTCGAGCATGTGGAAAACGTAATCCTCGGAGCTAATCATTCCGTTCGACCAATCCTCCAGGTAAATGTTGACATCCATACCGAGTTCTCCCGCCCGGTAAATAATTCCCTTAATGTCATTTACATGCTGCTCAGGGGTTTTACGCAGTTGTTTTTCGAGATGCCTTAATGAACCTTTGCAGAGCAGGTTGACAACATTTCCTCCCGCATCATGGATCCAGTTGATTGAAATATCCCCGTCTATAAATCCAAGAACTTCGACTTTTTTCTGGAAATTATTACGCCGGGCCCATCTGGTGATCATTTTAAGAGCTTCAATTTCCCCACTGGAAACCCGGGCCGAGGCAACCTCGATGCGGTCGACTTTCACTTCTTTTAATAAAAACGCTGCTATGTGAAGTTTTTCCACCGGAGAATAAGAAATCCCCTGCATTTGTTCGCCATCCCTGAGGGTGGTATCCATTATTTCAATTCTCATTTTATGACTTTTTTCCAGTTTCAAATGAAGTTATCAGATCTTTTTTACTGAGAAGATAGTCTATGTCGTCGAGACCTTTTAGCATGCACTCTTTTTTATAAGGATTTATTTCAAAGATAAATGATTCACCGTCCGGCAGACGAGTGATCGATTGTCTTTCAAGATCTATCCTTATCAAGGATCCGGGTTCCTTTTGTATAGTAAAGAGAAGATCGTTCAGGAATTTTTCAGGAACAACAACAGGAAGCAAGCCGTTATTAAGAGCATTGTTTTTAAAAATATCAGCAAAAAAACTTGAGATCACAGTCCTGAATCCGTAATCATAAATTGCCCATACAGCATGCTCACGGCTTGATCCACTACCGAAATTCTTCCCTGCAACCAGTATTCTTCCTTTATATCTTGTATCGTTCAGGACAAATTCCAAATTCCTGTTACCGGTTTTGTCATATCTCCAGTCGCGGAAAAGATTTTCACCAAATCCTTCCCTGGAGGTTGCACTGAGGAATCTTGCCGGAATTATCTGATCGGTATCCACATTTTCAAAGGGCAACGGGACACATGTTGATTCCAGTATATTGAATTTTTCTTTTGGCATTTCAGTTTTCTTTTATGCAGGTTATTTAATCGATGAATTCACGGGGATCGGTAATTCTTCCAGTTATTGCCGCAGCTGCAGCTGTCAAAGGACTGGCAAGAAGAGTTCTTGCCCCAGGTCCCTGACGCCCCTCAAAATTCCTGTTTGTGGTTGAAACAGCATACTTGCCTGAAGGGATCTTATCTTCGTTCATTGCAAGGCAGGATGAGCATCCTGGTTGTCTTAACTCAAATCCCGCCTTGTTCAGGATTTTGTCTAGGCCTTCATCGATTGCCTGCTTTTCAACTGCCTTTGATCCGGGAACGATAAGAGCGGTAACGTTTGCAGATTTCTTTTTACCCTTAACAAGCTGTGCAAATGCCCTTAAATCTTCAATCCTCCCATTTGTACAACTGCCAAGAAAGACATAATCAACAGGATGTCCAAGAAGTTTCATCCCCGGTACAAATCCCATATAGTCGAGAGATTTAAGGAATGAAACCGAATCCTCAGAGCTGATATCATCTGTTGAAGGGATGGAATCATCTATTGCCATTCCCATTCCCGGATTTGTGCCAAAAGTAATCATTGGCTTGATATGGTTCCCGTTAAACTCCAGTTCACGGTCAAATGGTGCATCAGGATCGCTTTTTAACTCTTTCCGGTTAAGAAGAAGGGAATTCCAGTCGAAACTCACAGGAAACGAGGGCAACTCTTTAAGATATCTGAAAGTTGTCTCATCAGGAGCTATAAGCCCACCCCTGGCTCCCATTTCAATACTCATATTGCAGATCGTCATCCTTCCTTCCATTGACAATTCGCTTATAACTGATCCAGTATATTCAACAAAATACCCTGTAGCACCACCCATCGATACCTGCGATATAATATACATTATTATATCTTTTGAAGTCGCGCCCTTTTGAAGTTTCCCATTAATGGTTATTTTCATTTTTTTGGGCTTAGGCTGAAGAATACACTGGGTAGCAAGAACCATTTCAACTTCGCTTGTTCCGATTCCGAATGCGATGGTTCCAAAAGCACCATGTGTCGAGGTGTGGCTGTCACCACACACTATTGTCATGCCCGGGCGGGTGTAACCCAGTTCAGGACCAATTACATGGACTATCCCGTTTTTGGGGTCGTTGAGGCCAAATAATTCTATTCCGTAATTCCTGCAGTTTTCAGCAAGTCTGTCGACCTGGTTCCTAGAAAGCTTTTCCCTGATAGGTTTATCCTGATTCTCAGTTGGTATATTATGATCCGCAGTTGCCAGTGTCTTTTCCGGTCTGAATACAGGTATTCCTCTTTCCTTCAATCCATTGAATGCCTGAGGGCTTGTCACTTCATGGATGTAGTGCTGATCGATGTAAAGGATATCAGGTCCCTTTTCAATCGAGTGAACAACATGAGAATCCCAGATCTTGTCAAAAAGTGTTTTTGGTTCCATTAGTTTTTTTCTTATCTCTGTGGCACTCTGTGTCTCCTCAGTGGAACTCTGTGTGATGTTTTTATAAGAATTTACACGGAGAAACACAGAGTAGGCACAGAGGAACACAGAGGTTTTCCATTTATTTGATCTTGGATATAGCATCTATAAATGCTTCTACTGAAGCAGTTACTATATCAACATTTGCAGAGAACCCGTAGTATATCTTTCCTTCGTGTTCAACTTGTATGTGCACTTTACCGATATCATCGCTTCCTTTTGTTATTGCCTGTATAAGGAACTCTTCGAGATGGACCGTTTTACTAATCAGGTGCTTTACCGCAGCAAAGGAAGCATCGATTGGTCCGTTCCCTGAAGCGGTTGAGGTATGTACTTCCCCGTTTATCCTGACTCCAACTGTTGCGACAGGAATAGCAGATTTGCCGCATGTAACCTGAAGAAGTTCAAGCTTAAGAGCCTTTTCTCCTGAAAAGACCTCTCCTGAGAGAATTCTGAGGTCTTCATCATTGATCTCCTTTTTCTTGTCAGCGAGGGTAAGAAAACGGTGGTAGATATCATCAAGTTCCTCCTTGCCAAAATTATATCCAAGTGTTTCAAGCCTGTGATTGAGAGCTGCCCTTCCGCTTCTTGCAGTCAGTATTATTGATGATTCCTTTATTCCGACCTCATGAGGATCAATTATCTCATAATTTTCCCTGTACTTTAGCACTCCATCCTGGTGTATCCCGGAAGAATGGGAAAAGGCATTCCTGCCCACAATTGCTTTATTTGGCTGAACAGGCATGCTCATAAGTGTTGATACAAGCCTGCTTGTGCTGAAAATAAGCTTTGAATTAATGTCTGTTTTAAGGTTCATTGAATGATGGCTCTTGAGGATCATTGCCACCTCTTCGAGAGAAGTATTTCCAGCTCTTTCCCCGATACCATTCATTGTCACTTCGACCTGTCTTGCCCCGTTCAGGACACCCATTATCGTGTTGGCTGTTGCCATTCCAAGATCGTTATGACAATGTGTCGAAATGACTGCTTTATTAATATTTGAGACATTCTCCTTAAGATACCTGATCTTTTCCCCATACTCTTCAGGAAGGCAATATCCTGTTGTATCAGGTATATTTACCACCGTTGCACCTGCCTTTATTACTGCCTCGATGACTTTTGCCAGATATTCGTTCTCACTTCTTCCAGCATCCTCAGCATAGAACTCGACATCTTCCACAAATTTACGGGCATATTTTACAGCATCCACAGCTCTTTTAAGTATCTCCTCAGGTGTTGTCCTGATTTTATACTTTATATGATAGGGGGAAGTACCTATTCCGGTGTGTATCCTCTTCTTTTTTGCATACTGTAGAGCTTCGGCAGCCACTTCAATATCTTTCTTTACAGCTCTTGTAAGAGCGCATATCACCGGATTTGAAATAGCTTTTGATATTTCAACGACGGATTTGAAATCACCCGGACTGGAAATCGGGAATCCGGCTTCAATTACATCGACACCAAGAGCTTCTAGTGCCTGTGCTACCTGGATCTTTTCAACTGTGTTCAGCTGGCAGCCTGGTACCTGCTCTCCATCCCTGAGGGTGGTATCGAAAATAATTACCTTTTCTTCCATTATTGATTGATTTGATTTATATGACTTTTCTTCTATTAACCCACCCCCAGCCCCTCCTTGGAGGGGAACTAAAGGGATTTACTTTTTATTACATCCCCCTAACCCCCTTCAAAGGGGGAATTATTGGGTATTACTGTCATTGCGAGTCCCGAGGATTCGGGATGAAGCAATCCCTATTCTTTAATAGGCCTCAGTTTTCTGACTGCAGCCCCTGTTCTCCATAGTTCAGAGTTTCCAAGTTCTTTTAGTTCAGCATCCAGCAGCTCTTTATAATTTGGTGCTCCAGTTGAGCTTAAGACCCTTACGCATTCTTCCCCTGACTTCACTTTATTATAAAGATCCTTGAAAACGGGGAGTACAGCATCCTTGAATTTTGGTCTCCAATCGAGGGCCCCACGTTGTGCTGTAGCGCTGCAGTTGGAGTACATCCAGTCCATCCCTTTTTCGTCAACAAGCCTGATAAGGCTCTGGGTCAGCTCTTCAACCGTCTCATTAAAGGCTTCTGATGGAGAGTGTCCATTGTCGCGTAATACCTTGTACTGAGCGTCCATGATTCCTGCAAGTGCTCCCATTAACACGCCTCTTTCTCCTGTAAGATCAGAGAAAACCTCTCTTTCGAAAGTTGTAGGGAAGAGATATCCTGATCCGATAGCAATCCCAAGGGCAATTATACGGTCAGTTGCCTTCCCTGTGAAATCCTGAAAGACTGAAAAACTTGAATTTATTCCGGCACCCGCAAGAAAATTACGCCTGACACTTGTTCCCGAACCTTTAGGTGCACAGAGTATAACATCTATATTATCGGGAGGAATTACACCTGTATGCTCTTTGTAGGTAATTGAGAAACCATGTGAAAAATAGAGCGCATCACCTTTTTTGAGGCAGGGTTTCAGCTTTGGCCAGAGAATCCTCTGGGCAGCATCTGATACCAGGTACTGAATGATGGTTGCTTTTGTTGCAGCTTCCTCAACTGTGAAAAGAGTTTTTCCAGGGACAAAGCCGTCGGCTACTGCTTTGTCCCAGTCACCTTTGAATTCAGGTGCCTGACCGACAATTACATTAATGCCATTGTCTTTCATGTTAAGAGCCTGCGCGGGTCCCTGCACACCGTAGCCTATTACCGCAACAAGTTCGTTTTTAAGTACTTCGCGTGCTTTTGAAAGAGGAAACTCATCGCGCGTTACAACATCTTCAATAACTCCGCCAAAATCAATTTTTGCCATGGTTAATAATTTTATATTTATAAGTACCTTAAGTTAATTTTCGTCTCATCTATTTTTTGCCCCCCTTCCCCTTAAAGGGGGGGTGAACTGAAAGCTTATTGAACCCTCTTCAGGGGGTTGGGGGTATTATAAACTCTTCAGGCTTGTACTGGTTATCTTCATCCATCTCATCGAGATAAGCATTAAGCTCCTTTACCTGCCTTGTAATTGCAACCCGGCCTGACCTTACGAACTGTAAAACACCGCTTGGTTGAAGCTCCTGAAGCAGTTCATTTATCTGTGTTTTATGGCCGGTTTTTTCAATTACAATATATTCAGGAGAGACCTCAAGGATACGGGCGTTATGGTCGCGGACTATATGATCGATTATATTGCCCGACATCAGCCCCGTAGTCTTTACTTTGTACAGTGCGAGTTCCTGGTAGACTATTTCATCCGATGTATGGACAAAAACTTTCAGAACATCAACAAGTTTTTGCATCTGACGAGCCACTTTCTGAACCATTTCGGCAGTTGCCCTGACAACGAGCGTAAGCATCTGAACGCCTTTGACGGCAGATTCCGAAGCTGTAATACTCTCGATGTTAATCTGTCTTCGTGTCAGAATAATGGTGATCTGGTTCATGATGCCAATGTGATCTTCAGTAAAGAGGGATAAAGTAAATTCCTGTTTATTCATAGTTTTAGTTTCTTTTTTATTTTTTCTTGCCCCCTGCCCCCTAAAGGGGGTTTTTTATAAGTCCCCTTTAGGGGATTTAGGGGCTTGTTATTTATAAGTTAAAGTTACCTCTGATACTGAAGCTCCAGGCTCGATCATTGGGAGAACATTTGCCTCCTTGTCGATTTTTATATCGAGCAGGTATGGCCCGTCTGCATCAAGCATTTCAACAAGCGAATTTTTAAGATTCTCTCTTTCAGATACAATTCTTGCAGGTATACCGTATCCTTTTGCAATTGCCACAAAATCAGGATTTACCAGCTCGGTAGATGCATACCTTTTCGAGTAGAACATATCCTGCCACTGTCTTACCATTCCAAGGAAATTGTTATTCAGTAATATGATTTTAACAGGGATCCTGTACTGCATTATTGTTCCGAGTTCCTGTATTGTCATCTGGAATCCGCCATCTCCAAGAAATGTAATTACCTGTTTGTCGGGCTTTCCGATTTTTGAACCAATAGCAGCAGGAAGTCCGAAACCCATAGTCCCCATACCACCTGAAGTTACAAGACTGTTAGGGTTTGAAAAGCTGTAATAGCGTGCGACCGACATCTGATTCTGGCCCACATCAGTCACAATTATTGCATCACCTTTTGTCAGCTCAGAAACCAGCCTGACAACTTCTCCCATCTTAAGCTTCCCTTTTTCAGGTTTTGTCTCGGATTTGATAACTTTTTCATATTCTGTTTTGTCGCAGATCCTGAATTCCCTAATCCACTTTTCATAAGTTTTTTTCTGAACTATGGGAATCAGATGATTAAGAACCTCCTTTGCATCATTGTTAATTTCCAGATCCACAATTACATTCTTATTGATCTCTGCTTCATCGATTTCAATATGAATTATCCGTGCATTTTTTGCATATTTTTTAAGGTTCCCTGTTACCCGGTCATCGAACCGCATTCCGATGGCAATGATAAGATCAGCCTCATTTGTAAGCAGGTTGGGACCATAGTTGCCATGCATCCCCAGATATCCTGCATAAAGTCGATGCCTTGTAGGAAAAGCAGAAAGGCCAAGAAGGGTAACCGCAACAGGAATGCCGGTTTTCTCAGCAAATTGCAGAAGTTCATTTTCCGCTCCCGATATAAGCACTCCGTGTCCTGCAAGGATAAGCGGCTTTTCTGCGTGATTGATCATTATTGCAGCTGATTCGATTGCCCTGGTATGCAGTTTAATATGTGGATTATAACTCCTGATGTAATTACACTTTTTATATTTAAACTCGAGTTTCTCGTACTGGGCGTCCTTGGTAATATCAACCACTACAGGTCCGGGCCTGCCTGTTTTAGCGATGTAAAATGCCCTGGCCAATGTTTCAGGGATATCCTGAGATTTCTTTATCTGGGCATTCCATTTTACAATAGGCATCGAAACTCCAAGTATATCAGTTTCCTGGAAGGCATCTGTCCCGATCAGGTTTGAAACTACCTGTGCCGTTATGAATATGACAGGTACAGAATCGAGATAAGCATTTGCTATACCGGTAATCAGATTAGTGGCCCCGGGACCAGATGTAGCAAAGCATACTCCAGGCTTCCCAGTAACCATTGCATAAGCCTGGGCTGCGTGAGCTGCACCCTGTTCATGCCTGGTAAGTAAATGGGTCAGCCTTCCTTCATAATCGAGAAGTCGGTCGTAAACCGGCATTATGGCCCCTCCGGGATAACCAAAAATAGTATCCACACCCTCCTCAATCAGGCACCGGAGAAGAGCCTCCGCCCCGGTAACTGTCTCAAACCCGCTTGCCTGTTCCTTAACCTTTTCCGTTTCCTTTTCTGTCTTCATAATGTCAGATTTATCTATATCGATAACTTCTTAACCCACCCCCCGCCCCTCCGAGGAGGGGAGCCTAATGCATTTTACATTTTTACGTACCTAGTACCCTAAACCTTTATATTATCCGAACTGCTCCTTTATCTGCTGAGCTTACAAGTTTTGCATATGCTTTAAGCGAAGGTGGAATTACCCTTTTTCTTTTAGCAGGTTTAAAGGCATTATCCCCTTTAATTTCTTCTTCATTAATTCTTTCTGCAAGCTCATCCTCAGAAATTAAAGCATTTATTTTACGACCGGGAACATCTATTTCAATCAGATCTCCTGTCCTCAGAACAGCAATTTCACCACCTGCTGCTGCCTCTGGTGAAACGTGTCCTATCGATAATCCTGATGTTCCACCTGAAAACCGTCCGTCAGTAATAAGTGCACATTTTTTATCCAGAAGTTTTGATTTCAGATAGGAGGTGGGGTAGAGCATTTCCTGCATACCAGGTCCCCCTTTTGGCCCTTCATACCTTATGACAACAACATCACCCTGTTTTACAAATCCATTTAGAATTCCGTCCACTGCCTCTTCCTGTGATTCGAAAATTATTGAAGGACCAATAAATTTTAATAGTGATGGATCGATTCCGGCGGTTTTGACAATGCACCCGTTTTTTGCGATGTTGCCATAAAGCACTGCCAGCCCTCCGTCTTTATTATAAGCGTTTTGCACGCTCCTTATACATCCGTTCTTCCTGTCAGTATCGGGATTTTTATAAAAAGTGCTCTGTGAACCCATCTCAAGATTCCTTTTCATCGACGGAGCACTTAGCCACATCTCATTTGCTTCAGGCAGAATTTCACTGCTCATAAGGTCCCATTCGGCAATTGCCCTATGCAGTGTTTTATAATCGATACGTTGTACAGAACTATCTATCAATTCATTGCGTTCAAGTTCTCCGATTATTGAAAGAATTCCTCCGGCCCTGTTAACATCCTGGATATGATAATTTGAACTTGGCGAGACTTTGCAGATATTCGGTATCTGTCGCGACAGTTCATCAATATCTTTCATAGTGAAATCAACACCGGCCTCATTGGCAATTGCAAGAAGATGAAGAACAGTGTTAGTTGATCCACCCATGGCGATATCGAGCGACATTGCATTCATAAATGCCTGTTTTCTTGCAATTGAGCGTGGCAGAATACCTGAATCGCCATCGACATAATACCTGTTCGCGAGACTGACTATTAATTTAGCAGCCTTTTCGAACAGCTTCAACCTGTTGGAATGAGTTGCAAGCACTGTACCGTTACCGGGTAAAGCCAGACCTAGTGCTTCAACAAGACAGTTCATGGAATTTGCTGTAAACATCCCTGAACATGATCCACAGGTCGGACATGCCGACATCTCCATTTCATAAAGGTCCTTATCACTTACAGAGTCATCGGCAGTAGATACCATCGCATCGACCAGGTCAATGTTCCTGTTGCGGTAGTTACCTGCCTCCATTGGTCCGCCTGAAACAAATACTGTTGGTATATTTAGTCTCATCGACGCCATCAGCATACCAGGTGTTATTTTATCGCAATTGCTTATGCAGATCATTGCGTCAGCAAGATGGGCATTACATACATATTCTACACTGTCGGCTATAAGTTCCCTTGATGGTAGAGAATAAAGCATTCCTTCATGCCCCATTGCTATCCCGTCGTCTATTGCTATCGTGTTGAATTCAGCAGCAAAAAGACCATGATTCTCAATCTCTTTTTTTATCGACTGCCCTATGTTATGTAGATGAACATGCCCGGGTACGAATTGTGAAAATGAATTGACTATTGCGATCACAGGTTTTCCAAACTGATCCTCCTTCATCCCGTTTGCACGCCAGAGACTTCTTGCCCCGGCCATGTTCCTTCCTGTTGTTGTTCTTGAACTTCTGAGCTGATTTTTCATCACCTTAAAAATCTTTAAAAAAAAAGCTTCCCGGTGATCCGGAAAGCCTCTGTATGTTTACATTAATACATATTATTCCCGGATCATTTGCCTGAGGCAAGAATGAGGATGAGGGCGATAATATGGATTAAAGTTTTATTCACTGTTTTGTTTAAAATTGAATGACAAAAGTATTTAATTTTTTAATATATCAAATAAAAACAGCATTTTTTTTACAAAATACCTTTTTTTAAAAAAGGCATAGGTAAGCATAAATTATTTATCATAAATAGAAATAAGAACATTAGAACAAAAGAATTCAGAATTTAGAAGTTATTTTGCTGAAGCGGTCAGAACACTTTTAACGAAAATTGAAATTAGTTCATTACATTCACTAATAAGATATAGTACCTGGTTTTCTTCACTGTACATCTTGGCTCTATGCAATATTCTTAAACAATTATAAGATTCCCTTAGCTCTTTTAGGCAGACTTTATCTTATGTATAAAATCAGCTTTTGATTCACCACCCCTTGCTTCACCATAATTCAACGATGGTGAAGTCCCCGATCTCATCAGTTGTCCGCCAAGATGATTCGCTGATTTAGTATTTGGTAGACGTTCAACGAATTCTATCACAAGGACGGCAAAATCTATCAGCCTGTCTTCCAGATCGCACTTTTTCTCTTTAGTCATATCTTCAAAATTCAAAATTCGACGGTTCTTCGTTCTTAATTTCTTCTTTATTTTTTCTTTATTCCATCCAGATCCATGGATTTTGTTTGCTTTTTACTCCGCACCTATTTAAACTGCTTTACAAATTCAAGAAATGACTTTGCGCTTTTATCCAGATTTTCAACCGATCCGCCACCTTTAAGCACTTCGCACATTTCGTAGGTTATATATCCCTGGTATCCAATTTCCTTAAGGGTACTTATAAAGGTTTTATAATCCAGGAACCCCTGGCCCATAGGCACCGCTCTCATTTGTGATTCCAGAGGGATATAGTTGGTGTGGTTCAGGTCATATCTGAACCTCGGAAGCTCCTCATAGTCAGCTGTTGTGGTATGCACAATGTATGGTTTCATAGTATAAATGGCTTTCCTGATCTCTTCAGATGACAATCCTTCAAGAGTCGGCGACCAGCAGTCGAAGGCAGCTTTCACATTTGGCAGATTTACTTCATCAAGCAGCCATTTCATAGCATCATGATGAAGAGCAATGTCGTGATGGTTTTGAACTGCAAGCATCACACCATATTTTGCAGCCAGTTTACCGGCTATTTGCAACCCTTCAACAACCATTGAATATTGCCTGTCGTATGGTACATCAGGTCGCTCATAACCGGTATAGATTCGGACCATTCCTGTTCCAAGATCCTTTGCAAGTCGAGCCAGCTCGCCGATATAAGTTGATTGGATCTCAACATTTGGTATTCCGGCTTTGTCTGCACCTGCAGTAAAATCACAGTATCCGGCAAGACAGACCAGCTCAAGACCAAGCTCTTTAATTCTTGCTCTAAGCTTTTGCCTGGCATCATCATCATAATCAAGAAGTGAAACATGAGGCCGTTTCGCAGCCAGCATAACCCCGTCAAAGCCGAGTTCCTTAGCCTTTAAAAGGAATTCGTCAACGGTCAGCGTTGCCTGACCGCGCCATATGCCCATGTAACTTACCGAATGAAGGCATGTCTTAACTTTAAAATCAGAAGGGTTTCCGGTTGGGGTCTTTTGACTGAAAATATTGGAAATTATTAAAAACAAGGAAAATAAAGAAATTACCAGCTTTTTCATGGTGAGGTCATTAAATTGTCAATGAGTCGAATAAAAGTATAAAAAATCTTCCTAAATTCAGCGATCATTTTAACATTAATGCCATGCGAAGAAATCTTCTTGTTCTGTTTCTTGTTTACCTTGCAATTCCTTTTGCTAATTGCCAGGTACCTCAGGATGTTTACAGAAAACCTCTTAAAGAGGTTCTGTCGGAAATAGAAAAACACTATGACATAAAGATCCAATTCAGCGAAAGTCTTGTAAAAGGAGTGGATGTACTTTATCCTTCCTGGAGGTACAGGGTTGATACTGAGGAAACACTGACAAATATTCTATTGCCTCTTGACATGATATTTACGAAAAATGGTGATAAGAGTTACCTGGTCACCAAATATGCCTATCATGTCCGTCCGGTTGAGGAGGGTAAAAAAAGCCTTGACCAGTTGTTATCTCTTTATAAAGATCTTCCGGCCTGGGAATCACGCAAGGCTGAGCTGCAGAAATGTTTCCTCATGCAGATGAATCTTTCTCCTCTGCCAAAGAAGACTCCGCTAAACCCAATCTATACAACCAAAAGAAAAATGGATGGTTATTCTGTTGAAAATGTTGCAATTGAAACCATTCCCGGAGTTTATCTCTGTGGGTCACTTTACAGGCCCGCCAAAGGGAAAGGGCTATTTCCTGCAATACTTTGCACCCATGGGCATGCAAGCAGTACCAACCTGAATCAATACGGCCGATACAGGCCTGATCACCAGTATCGTTGTGCCATGCTGGCAAAAATGGGAGCGGTCGTTTTCAGTTACGAAATGTTTGCATGGGGGGAATCGCAATTGCAGGTCGACAATGAGGTGCACCGAACGGGACTGGCCATTACAATGCAGACGATTAACTCTATGCGCGTTATTGACTTCCTCACATCTTTGCCTTATGTCGATCCAAAACGGATTGGGGTGACTGGTGAATCAGGTGGAGGAACCCAGACATTTCTTCTTACAGCTCTTGATAACAGAGTAACTGTAAGCGTTCCAGTAGTTATGGTCTCATCGTATTTCTATGGAGGGTGTCCATGCGAAAGCGGCCTGCCAATTCATTCATGTTCGGATGTTGGAACAAACAATGCTGAAATAGCTGCGCTTGCTTCTCCGCGGCCCATGCTTGTAATTTCAGATGGAGACGACTGGACTCAGCATGTTCCTGATATTGAGTTCCCTTATCTGCAAAAAGTTTATGGACTGTATGGCAAGACAGAAAATGTTAAAAATGTTCATCTTGCAGCTGAAGGACATGACTATGGGGTGTCAAAGAGAATGGCTATGTACGATTTTATGGCTCGTCATATGGGGTTGAATATAAACGCAGTGAAAGATAAAACAGGAAAAATAGATGAGTCGAAGGTGACAATCGAAAACTATGAAGCACTGCTGGTATTTGGCAAGGAAGGGAAATTACCGCCAGCAGCTGTCAAAGGTCCGGAAGCGATCCGGGCAGTGTTAAAATCTTTGCAATAATTCATCAAAAAGTTTTTTATTTTTACAGATAATAATGTTAGCCATTAAATCTTTACCCCATACCTAATACTTCGTACCCCAAACCCCGAAACATAAATTAATTCTAACCAATAAAAACCATCACAATGAAAAAAAGAAGCTTAATTTCAATTATCCTGTTAATAGCTGTATCAGGCTTTATCTTTTCAACTTTTTATTCATGTAAACCTGCAAAGAAAAACATTGGATTGCAATTGTACTCAATACGCGACTCAATTATGAGAGACGTGCCGGGTGCAATTGCCAAGGTTGGCAAAATGGGCTACACATTTGTTGAACCTGCCGGATATGGAAATGGTAAATTCTATGATATGGAACCGGCCGATTTCAAGGCTCTTTGTGAGAAAAATGGCCTTCTGGTGCTGAGTTCGCATACAGGCCAGGCTCTTCCTGATTCAGCCAACTTGGAAAAAATGATGACATGGTGGGACGAAAGTATCGCCGCACATGCTTCAGCTGGAGTGAAATTCATTGTTCAGCCGTTCATGGGCGAGGAGGCATACCGGAGCCTTGACACGCTGAAAAAATATTGCGATTATTTCAATCTGATAGGTGAAAAATGCAATGCAAAGGGTATTCGTTTCGGGTATCATAATCATGATAAGGAGTTCTCAACCCAGCTTGAAGGACAGACAATTTATGACTTTATGCTTACAAATACCGATCCTGCAAAAGTTATGTTCGAAATGGATCTTTACTGGACCGTTGTTGGCGGTGCAAATCCTGTTACATATTTTAATAAATATCCCGGAAGATTCGAATTATGGCATATCAAGGATAAAAAAGAGATAGGAGGCAGCGGGATGATGGATTTTCCGGCAATCTGGGCTGCTGCTGCTCAATCGGGAATGAAATACGGTGTTGTTGAAGTGGAAGAATACAGCTTCGACCAGTTCACAAGCTGCAAGGTAAGCTGCGACTTCCTGAATAATGCAGATTATGTTGTAATGCCAATCTAAACAGCCTTTTACAAGAATTATGCAATGCAAAAGACCCTATTTCTTCTGGCAGGATCATTATTGATCCTGTCCTTTTCAGGTTGCGGTGATAAATATTATTCGGTAAGTGATTTTTCTTCGGTTCAAAAGATTGACTCTCATGTTCATATTAACAGCGACAAAAGATATTTCGAAGAACAGGCTGTCAAGGATAATTTTATTCTTATTACGCTCGGAGTTGATCATGGGGATTCGGCTAATATCAGGCGTCAGCAGAAAAATGCAACTTTTTCTGCAGGTATTTATCCCGGGAGAGTATTCTATGGACCTACCTTTTTATTCGATACTGCAGGTTGGGGAGCTGACACCTGGAGTAAAAAAGTAATAGCACAGCTGGATAAAGATATTTCAGATGGTGCAATAACTGTCAAAATCTGGAAAAATATCGGGATGACTGTCCGTGACAGATCCGGGAAATTCATAATGGTTAATGATCCCGGATTGGAACCGGTGTTTGAATTCATCAAAAGCAAGGGACTCCCGGTTACAGGGCATCTTGGTGAGCCAAGAAACTGCTGGCTTCCCCTTGATCAGATGACTGTAAGTAGTGATAGTAGTTATTTTGCAGAGCATCCCGAGTACCATATGTTCCTCCATCCCGAATATCCTTCCTATGAGGATCAGATAGAAGCCCGTGATAACCTTCTTGCAAAACATCCGGATCTGATTTTCATCGGATGTCACCTTGGTAGTCTTGAATGGAATGTTGATTCACTTGCCAAAAGGCTTGACAGGTTTCCGAACATGGCCGTGGATATGTCGGCAAGGATATGTCACCTGCAATATCAGTCGGCTCAGGATAGAAAACGGGTAAGGGATTTTTGCATTAAATATCAGGACCGACTTCTATATGGAACTGATACAGGCGACAGTGGAAATTCAGATCCGGCTGCATTCAGAGAGAATATTCATGAAACCTGGCTTGATGACTGGAATTACTTATCTACTATTGGTGAGATGAGTTCAGATAAATTCCGTGGAAAATTCACCGGGTTAAAGCTTCCAAAAGAGGTAGTGGATAAGATTTACAGAGGGAATGCTATTAAATGGTATAAATTGAAATTAAATTAATCAAGAATCAGCCCCCCAACCCCCCTAAAGGGGGCTAAAATACTACCCCCTTTAGGGGGCAGGGGGCAAAACCAAATATTATGAAGCCATATTATGTCAAATTCGGTGTTTTAATTCTGTTACTGGTTTTTGTAACAAATGTTACAATTTCAGCACAAAAAGGAAAGCTGCCCATTGCCGATGGCCCTTTTAAGCCAACGGATGAATCACTTCAGCAGAACCAGTATCCGGAATGGTTCAGAGATGCGAAATTCGGTATCTGGGCACACTGGGGCCCTCAGGCGGTACCACGCCAGGGCGACTGGTATGCAAGAAGAATGTACCAGGAGAAGGACCCTGCTTATAAATATCATGTTGAACACTATGGGCACCCTTCGGAATTTGGTTTCAAGGACATTATCCCGCTCTGGAAAGCTGAAAAATGGGATCCTGAAAAGCTTATGGCTCTATATAAAAAAGCAGGTGCAAAGTATTTTGTCAGCATGGGAACACATCACGACAATTTCTTTCTATGGAATTCGAATATACACAAATGGAACGCAGTAAAAATGGGACCTCAAAAGGATATTGTCGGGATCTGGCAGAAAGCAGCTAATGCGGAGGGATTGAAATTTGGAGTATCTGAACATCTGGGTGCAAGCTTTACCTGGTTCCAGGATGCGCACAAATCTGACAGCCAGGGCCCGAAGGCTAATGTTCCATACGATGGAGCAAATCCTTTATATAATGATCTGTATCATGCTGCTACCATGCCTGATGACAAAGGATGGCTGACAAACAATCTTGTTTTTCAGATAGAATGGTTCAGTTGTATCCGGGAACTGATTGATAATTATCATCCCGATCTGCTATACTCCGATAGCGGGATGCCATTTGAAGATGTCGGAAGAAACCTTATTGCTCATTATTATAACCAGGATATAACCAAGAACAATGGGAACCTTAACGTGGTCTATACATGTAAACAGGCCTCAGGAGGGAAATGGGTGGAAGACGTTGAACGCGGAGTCAAAGATACGGCAAGTTTGTATCCATGGCAGACCGATACATCAATTGGCGACTGGTATTACAGGACAGGCCAGAAATATAAAAGTGCTACCGAGGTAGTTCAGATGCTTGTAGATATAGTCAGCAAAAATGGTAACCTTCTTTTAAATGTCGTTCAGACACCCGAAGGCGACCTGGAACCTGATATGCTGAAAATTCTCGACGAAATAAGTGTCTGGACAACAGCCAACGGGGAAGGAATATATGGCACCCGTCCATGGAAAACCTTCGGTGAAGTGTCTGCAGAATCAAAAGCTTTTAAACCCGGCCGGTTCAATGAAAACTATAAATTCAACTCAAAGGATATTCGCTTTACAACAAAAGAAGGTATATTGTATGCTTTCTGTCTGGGACTTCCAACAGAAGATATCCTGATCATGTCGTTGGGTAAAAACTCAAAGTTTACGGAAAAACCTGTTGCCTCAGTGAAGATGCTCGGGAGTGATCTAAAGATCAGGTGGACCCAGACTTCAACCGGACTGGTAATAAAAAAACCATCAAAATTCCCGTCATGGCAGGTGCCGGGATTTAGGATTGAATTCAGGAAATAGCTTAAACCTAAACCAAAATTTATAATGGACTCAAATTTTAATTCGCGAAGAAGCTTTATTAAAAAAGCTGCTTTAGGTACCGTGGCTGCTATAAGCATTCCGGAAATTCTTTCAGCAGCAATGCCAAAGGAAAAGATAAAAAGCATAAAGCTTATGAAGGAGCATGTGATCCTGTTCCAGGGTGATTCAATAACTGATTCAGGAAGAAACAGGGAAGATACGGGATTCAATACAGCCAGAAATCTGGGCTCCGGATACCCCATGCTTGCAGGAGCTGCAATCCTGAACAAATATGAAGCCCTGGATCTGAAGATTTATAACAAAGGCATTTCAGGAAATAAAGTCTTCCAGCTTGCCGAACGATGGGACAAAGATTGCCTTGAACTGAACCCCCATGTCCTCAGTATACTGATCGGTGTAAATGATATATGGCACAAGCTCAACGGAACTTATAACGGTACCGCTGAAATTTACAGGAATGACTATATAGCCCTGCTGGAAAGGACCATGAAGGCACTTCCAGGCGTGAAACTCATTATATGTGAGCCTTTTGCTGTAAAAGGAGTGAAAGCTGTCGATGATAAATGGTATCCTGAATTCTTTGATTACCAGAAGGCGGCAAAAGATATAGCCAGGCAGTTCAGGGCAACATTCATTCCTTTCCAGAGCATTTTTGATGAAGCTCAGAAAAGAGCCCCGGGATCATACTGGACAGGCGATGGTGTCCATCCGACACTTGCCGGTGCGCAGCTGATGGCAAAAGCCTGGATGAAAGCCCTTGAATAAAATTAATCCTGCAATAAATATGGAAAACATAACACGACGCGGTTTTATTAAGCAGAGCTTTTCTGCTGGAATCGGCATAGCTGCCCTGGGCCGTCTGTCAGATCTGCCACATATGGCAAAAGGAAAAATGAATTTTGGCCTTGTAACTTATCAGTGGGGAAGGGACTGGGACCTGCCGACCCTGATTGCAAACTGTGAAAAGACAGGATTTCTTGGCGTTGAGCTGAGAACTGAACATGCCCATAAAGTTGAGATAAACCTTTCCGCTGCTCAGCGTGCTGAAGTAAAAAAACGCTTTGCCGACAGTCAGGTTAAATGCATTGGCTATGGAGCTAATTTTGAATATCATAGCCCTGATCCTGCCCAGCTCCGGTCAAATATTGAACAAACAAAAGAGTATATTAAACTTTGTAAAGATATCGGAGCCACCGGAATCAAGGTAAAACCAAATGATCTTCCTGCAGGTGTTCCGAAAGAGAAGACAATAGCACAGATAGCAGCCTCACTTAACGAGGTCGGCAAGTTTGCCCGCGATTATGACCAGCTTGTAAGGGTTGAGGTCCATGGCAACCTTACACAGGAAATTCCAAATATGAAAGCTATTTTCGAGCTTGTAACCGAACCGAATGTCAAAATGTGCTGGAACTGCAATGATCAGGATCTGCTTCCCCCCGGACTTGAAGCCAATTTCAATTCTGTAAAGAAATGGTTTGGAGATACAGTGCATGTACGTGAACTGAATGTTGGGGATTATCCTTACCAAAAGTTATTCGATTTGTTAAACGGTATCAGGTACAAAGGATGGATCCTTCTCGAGGCACGTACGGAACCGGCTGACAGGATTGCAGCGATGAAGGAGCAATTGACAATTTTTAAACAAATGACGAAATAACCCCCTTTCCCGTTTCCCCCAAGGGGGAAAAGCCAAAAACATCTCCTTCTCCTTTGGGGGAAGGTCGGGATGGGAGTAAGAAATATTTATATAAATAATAAGTACGTAAAAATGACAAACAGAAGAGAATTTATAAAGAAATCAGCCATCGGTGCTGCCGGGATCACTATCGGTGGATTGGGCCTTAGTTCAAAAAGCTATTCCCAGGTTGTTGGATCCAACGATCGTATCAATCTTGCCGTTGTCGGCCTCCGCAGCAGAGGAAGAGATCATATTAACAGCTGGTGCGCACTAAAGGACAACCGCAACGTAAGAATAAAGACTATCTGTGATGTAGATGAACAGTTTTATCCTCAGGCTGCAAAGCTCATCCTCGACAAGTCAGGGGAAAAAGCTGTCACTGAATGGGATATGCGGAATGTTTTCGATGATAAGGACATTGATGCCGTCTCATTCGGGTTGCCCAATCACTGGCACGCCTTAAGTGCGATATGGGCTTGTCAGGCAGGAAAACACGTTTATGCTGAAAAACCTGCATGCCATAACATTCATGAGGGAAGAAAAATGGTTGAGGCTGCAGCAAAATACAATGTTCGCATGCAGACAGGATGTCAGAACCGGTCAATTCCTAACGTCATAGAAGCTATGAAGTTCCTTCACAGCGGAGGCATAGGTGATGTCTTTATGGCCAAAGGTCTTTGCTATAAACCCCGCGATTCTTTTGGAATTGCTCCGGACGGAACTGCACCGGCATCACTTCATTACGATATGTGGCTTGGCCCAGCTCCATCCCGTCCATATAATGAAAAGAGGGTACATTACAACTGGCACTGGTTCTGGGATACAGGCAATGGCGACACAGGCAACCAGGGACCTCACCAGTTTGACATTGCACGCTGGGGCTTGAACAAGAATGAACATCCCGTTTCGATATTTTCAATGGGAGGTCTTTTTGGAATTAATCCTGCTGAATGTGCACAGGAAACCCCGAATACACAGACCTCATTATTCAAATATAAAGACGGCAAAGTATTGGAATTTGAAACGAGAGGAAGATACACGAATGATGAATCCAGTCTCGGTATCCGAATAGGCAATATATTTTACGGTACCGAAGGGTATCTTGAACTGAATGAAGAAACCTGGAAAGCATTCCGTAAGCGCGAAAGGGAGCCATTTGCCGGATCAAAGACCGGTGAGAAAAGTGTCAGCGATCCAACATTTCTTGCTGCTCCGGGGGGAACTGAACATTTTGCTAATTTCCTCGATGCAATCCGTTCCGGTAAGGATGAAACACTGAATTGCCAGATTAAAGAAGGTTTTATTTCATCGGCACTTCCGCTTCTTGCAAATATCTCATACCGGCTTGGAAGGGAACTTACATTTGATGGTGCAAAAGAGAAATTTATAAAGGACAAGGAAGCAGACGCACTGCTGACAAGGAAATACAGGAATCCATATTTTGTTCCTGAAGTTGTTTGATGTACTTAAGATTTTTTTTAAACACGGAGTGACACTGAGTTAAAACGGAGTTACATGGAGTAAAAATAATGTAATTACAATGTAATTACGTATTTTTTGATTTATGATTTTCTAGCCCCCCTTGGGGGGTTGGGGGTTAAAAGACCTAAATTAATTTGCAATGTCAATCAGAAACCAAATTAAACGCCGCAATTTCATAAAAACCTCAGCCGCCGGTGCGGCAGGTTTTGGATTAATGGGTAAATCATCAGTTTTTTCTCAAAACCAGGAATCAGCCAAACGAAGAGTAGGGATTATCGGGCTTGATACATCTCATGCAACTGCTTTTACAGAAGCACTTAATAATCCCTCTGCGGGGCCGGAATTCGATGGATACAAGGTGACAGCTGCCTATCCAAGAGGAAGCAACGACATAAAATCGAGTGTCGACAGGATTGCCGGATATACTGAGGAAGTAAAAAAGTTAGGCGTTGAGATAGTTGATTCAATCCAGGATCTACTGAAGAAAACAGATGTGATACTTCTGGAAACAAATGACGGACGGCTTCACTTTGATCAAGCCCTGCAAGTGATTAAGGCCGGGAAGAGGTTATTTATCGATAAGCCTATAGCTGCATCACTGTGCGACGCAATAGCGATCTTTAATGCCGGACAAAAGTATAATGTTCCGGTATTTTCTTCTTCATCTCTCAGATACATTGCCGGGGCAGAAGAAATTAACAAAGGTTCAATAGGGAAAGTGCTCGGAGCTGATACTTACAGCCCTGCAACAATTGAAAAGACACACCCTGACCTCTTCTGGTACGGAGTGCATGGTGTTGAAACTCTTTTCACTGTTATGGGTACCGGATGCAAAAGCATTACAGGTACATTTACCGAAGAGACTGATCAGGTGACCGGCTTATGGTCCGATAACCGGATAGGGACTTTCCGGGGTATACGCAAGGGAAAATCCGATTATGGAGGGATTGTCTTCGGTGAAAAAAGTATAGTTGTTCTGGGGAAGTACAGCGGGTATAATCCATTACTTGTAGAGATAATTAAGTTTTTTCAGTCAGGAGTCCCTCCTGTCAGTCAGTCAGAAACAATTGAAATATTTGCGTTTATGGCAGCGGCTGCAGAGAGCAAAAAGCTTAATGGTGCGCCGGTTCTAATAGAAAGTGTGATAAGGGAAGCCGAAAGGGAAGCTGCTTCCAAGACTGATTTTTGAAACGATTAAAGCATTCTGAATTATGAGAATATCAGGGTTGTCAGCTCTTATTTCCGCTATTATCATTTCTCTGGGGTTTACATCAGCCCATGGAATAAAAGTCCAGGATGAAAAAGGGAAAAAGGTTGAATTCAGAGTCAGGGAACCGGAACAAAAAGTTGACGTAATGATAGGAGGGATGCTGGTAACCTCTTATTATTGGCCTGAAAATGTATACAAACCTGTTCTCTGGCCTATCAGGACTCTTACCGGTACTGAGATTACGCGAGGCTTCCCGTTGAATCCAAGGGAAGGTGAGCGGAATGATCATATTCACCAGGTGGGATCGTGGCTCAATTATGGGAATGTCAACGGATTCGATTTCTGGGGAAATGGCTCAACGGGGGAAAAAAGTGAAAATGGCGGTGTAATTAAGCATCTTGCCATCGAACAGGCAATTGGAGGGATAGGGGAAGGGTTGCTTTCTGTGAAGTGTGTTTGGCAGGATCCCTCAGGAAAAGAACTTCTTGAAGAGAAAACCGATTTTCATTTCATTGCTGATGGCCAGTATTATTGTATTGACAGGATCACAACACTTACTGCCGGTAGTCAGGATATTTCTATGAAGGATACAAAAGAAGGTATGTTTGCTATACGGGTCGCCCGACAGCTGGAACTGCCTTCAAATGAAGGTGTTCCTCTTCTTGATTCAAATGGAAAACCAGGACCTGAAAAAGCATCATCTAACAAAGGGGTAACAGGCAATTACAGGAGCAGTGAAGGGATAACAGGGGAGGCTGTATGGGGAACACGTGCAGAATGGATGGCCCTGAATGGGATTATCGGAAATGAGAAAGTCTCAGTTGTAATATTTGATCATCCGAAAAATCCCTCATACCCGACATACTGGCATGCAAGAGGTTATGGATTATTCTCAGCAAATCCACTTGGAGGCAATGATTTTACAAAAGGCAAAGAGGTTGTTAATTTCTCAATGATGGCAGGTCAATCTGTTACTTTCAGATACAGGACAATAATTACATCAGGATTTCATATCAAGGACAATGTTATTAATATTCTGGCAAACGAATTCTCCGGAAAATACAGATAGGTATTAATTCTTAAAAAGCAAATATCATGGCAAATAAAGTATCAAGGCTTAATTTTTTGAAAACAGCGGGATTGGCTGCTTCCGGTGCTATGCTCGGTAGGAGTGCATCTGCAAGTGTTGTCAGACCGGAAATTATACTGAACAGTACGACAAGTCCGGCAAGAAAGATAAACCTGGCATTGATCGGAATTGCAAATCAGGGGGCCGGTGATGCCAGGCAATTTATAAACTCGGGTCTGGCAAATATTGTTGCTGTTTGTGATGTAGACCTGGATTCCCAGGGCTGTCAGGAGATAATTAAACTGGTCCCGAAAGCCAAACAATTCAGAGATTTCAGGGTGATGTTCGACAAGATGGCAGGCGATATTGATGCTGTCCAGGTGGCAATTCCCGATTTCGCCCACTTCCCTGTATGTATGGCCGCGATGCAGCTGGGGAAAAGCGTTTATGTCGAAAAACCGATGTGCCGGACATTCCTTGAAGCAGAACTTATGGCGCAGATGGCTGCAAAAAATCCGAAGCTAGTTTCACAGGTTGGCAACCAGGGACACTCGGGCGAGAATTATTTCCAGTTCAAGGCATGGAAGGAAGCCGGAATTATAAAGGATGTTACATCTGTTACTGCATTCATGAACGGGAACCGCAGGTGGCATCCTTATGATCCGAATATTACTAAATTCCCTGAAGCACAGCCTCTTCCTAAGGGGATGACCGATAAAGACTGGGATACCTGGCTAACTACTGCCGCGTATCA
The DNA here is from genome assembly GCA_963701745.1 of uncultured Bacteroidales bacterium. Taxonomy (GTDB): domain Bacteria; phylum Bacteroidota; class Bacteroidia; order Bacteroidales; family VadinHA17; genus LD21. The sequence goes on from CAVPBE010000001.1 coordinate 1,037,189, forward strand.
TGACTTTAATGAAAAATATCATCCGGGCAACTGGCGTGGCTGGTACGACTTCGGCCTTGGAGCTCTGGGCGATTGGGGTGCACACATCCTCGACACTATACATGAGTTTCTAGATCTTGGATTGCCGTATGAGATTGAACCTGTTCATGTTAAAAACCTTAACGACTATTTCTTCCCTCTAGAAACAACACTCCTTTTCCGTTTCCCGAGCAGGGGAGATATGCCTCCCTGTGATATAACATGGTATGATGGGGTTAAAAACATCCCTCCGGTTCCTGAAGGGTATTTTTCAGTGAATGCTGCTACAGATAACACAATACCACCTCCAGGTGGTGTAGCTCAGCAGGCTGCAGCACCGCAGGCCGCTCAACAGAAAATACCCCAGGCAGGTAAAATCATCTTCAGCAAGGAACTAATGTTCAAGGGAGGCACCCACTCAGCACCTCTCTCGATAATTCCTGAGGTAAAAGCAAAGGAAATGGCCCCAAAATTGCCGGTCGTTCCTAAAAGTCCCTCCGATCACTACATCAACTTCCTGAAAGCCTGCATGGGAGAGGAGAAAACGCGTTCGCCGTTCCAGACATTTGCACCCCTGGCCCAGATATTTTCATTGGGCATTATTGCCATGCGTCGTAACAAAAAGCTAATCTTCAACCGTGACACAAAGGAAATAACTAACGATAAGTTCTCAAATTCACTTCTGACCGACAGGCCTCCGAGGAATGGCTGGGAAAGTTACTATAACGTATGAAAGTCAAGTCATTTATTCTGTTTATTTGTTTAGCCTCCATAACGGCCCTCCAGGCTCAGAACAGATGGAACCTTGAATCTGACGGAAGTATCTCATTGAAGGTTAAGAAGGGTGAAGCCCATTCTGACAATATAGAAATGAGTGGCCGGTTTGTTTCGGTGATCGCAACCTATGGCGTCGATGAAAAAGGCAGCCCGGTTGTTTCAAGGCAGCTTGTCTTCCCTATGCTCCGTACTATCCCGAATGATACACATGCAAATATCATTTATACTTTCGGCCCGGATACCGGACCTTTGATTAAAATCAATAATCGTCTGCCAGATGAGCAGGTTGACCGGTTTGTTCTACGTGGGTTGCTTACTATCGAAAGCACTGCAATTAATACCATTTCAATTAAGAGAGAATTATTTCCTTCAATTGACAAACCCCTGGCAATTGAAAAGTTCACGCTGAAAAATACTTCCGGACGGGATGCTTCTATCGATATTGAAGATTTTGAGAAAATCAGCAGGAGCCATCCCGAAAGGAGTGTTTACGGTGTCTATGAGATGTCTGCAAAATCTAACGGATCAGGGATATTTACTTTAAAACCAAATGAAAGCCTTTCATTTGCTGTTATTTATTCAGGCCGGAAACTATCTGAACAGCTGCCGGTTATCGATGTTGATAAAGAACTGATCAGGCGGAACGATTTTGTGAACCTTATGTTCAACAGCCTTACGTTTGTTTCTCCTGATCCTGTTCTTAACAGGATGTTTGATTTCGCCAAGATCAGGGCGATGGAAAGCATCTATGAAACAAAAGGAGGACTAGTTCACAGTCCGGGCGGCGCAAGCTATTATGCTGCCATTTGGGCCAATGACCAGGCAGAATATGCGAATCCGTTTTTTGCCTACACCGGCTATCCGACCGCGATCGAAGCAGGCAAAGTATCATGGAGCTGGTTTGCGAAATATATGAATCCTGAATATAAGCCGATACCAAGTTCCATTATTGCTGAAGGTACAGGTTTCTGGAACGGTGCAGGGGACAGGGGCGATCAGGCGATGATCGCCTACGGTGCATCGAGATTTTCCCTGGCCCTGGGTGACCGGAAGACGGCAGAAGAGATATGGCCGCTTATAGAATGGTGCATCGAATACTGTAAAAGAAAGATAAATGCCGATGGCGTTGTCGCATCCGACAGTGATGAGCTGGAAGGCCGATTTCCAGCTGGGAAAGCTAATCTTTGTACGTCTTCACTCTTCTATGATGCTTTAATTTCTGCTTCATATCTCGGGAAAGAACTTGGAAAGCCTGCAAAATTGATTACCAGCTATACCAGCATGGCAAAAGAACTGAGAAAGAATATTGAAAAGCATTTTGGCGCTGTTATAGATGGATTTGAGACCTACCGCTATTATAACGATAATGATGTTCTGCGTTCGTGGATATGTATACCTCTTACAGTTGGCATTTTCGAAAGGGCTGAGGGAACTATCAATGCACTTTTTTCGCCCAGACTTTGGACAGACCAGGGACTTCTGACCCAGGCCGGAACAAAAACTTTCTGGGACCGGTCAACACTATACGGTTTGCGGGGGGTATTTGCTGCAGGCGCTATTGACAGGGGATTGAAGTTCTTCACTGATTATTCAAACAAGCGCCTTCTTGGAGATCATGTGCCGTATGCCGTGGAAGCCTGGCCGGAGGGCAATCAGCGTCACCTGTCGGCTGAAAGTGCATTGTACTGCCGGGTTGTAACAGAAGGAGTTTTCGGTTTCCGTCCGGTGGGTCTGAATGCTTTCACTATCTCACCTCAGCTTCCGTCAACCTGGAATCAGATGTCGCTTAATAATATTATTGCTTTCGGAGGAAAAAGGATAGATATATCTGTCATACGTTCAGGTGAAAAAATAAAGGTGGACATTATATCGAATGGGAAGAATGTGAAAAGTGTTCTTGTAAAGAACGGCAGTAAAATCGAAGCTAAGCTTGATTGAGTTACCTGGTGTCAGCTCCCAGTTATAAGTTTTGGAAACCCTCAGCACCCTGCCCTCTGCCTTTAAGCTCCACGAAGTTTTTTAAGCTCATTAAAGTGAGTCATCGACATCTTCTCTCTGGCTTCCCTTGAAGCTTTTCGATAGGCTTCAAATTCCTTTTTCAGTTCTTCGCACTCTTTTCTTGTATGGGATGTAACATTGTGGTTTCTCTGGTATGCAAGAAATCCGAATGTAAGAAGGCCTGCAAGTGCGACAATTATTGTCCAAAGAACTGCATTATAGGCCTTTTTGTTTATCTCTATGCCCAGAAGGGATATGCTGTTCTTTGTTTTTGTCATCTGCGCAAGATCAGCCCTGATTGTACCAACAGAGGCATTTAATGAATCGATTTTTAGATTAAGTGTCCTTGTATTATTCTTTAAACCCTTTATTTCGGTTTTTGCTGCTTTAAGCGAATCAAGGGCGTTGCCTTTGATTTTCTGAAACATATCCTCTCTGATAGCCCGGAAATCTTCATATATCCTGGTTTTCTCCTGGACAAAATCCATCTGCTGCTTCAGTGTGCCATTTTGCAGCATATCTGGCATATTTGTCTGCGCATGTCCGGCGAATAGAAACATTGTCATCAGGCCAAAGGCAAATGCAATTCTGATACCGGCAAAATTCATCTTCCCCATTACTAGTCAGATTAAATTCTATAACTCCCGTGTTCTAATAAACGCCGGGAACAGAAAATTATTATGAAAAGCTTTATTGGGATTCTTAAAAGAAAATAGTAAATTTGAATGTACCACTAACTACAACTACTTATTAACCTAATTGAAACTGCCTATGTAAAATTTCTGCTATTACGCATGTGATAAAAGATTCCGAAATGCGTTGCAAGAAGTATCTTCTTCTTAATTCTCTTATTATCTAACTAATCAACTTTACAATGAAAGAAAATCCTTATCATAAGGTGGCGTATGCACGGTACCTTAGTAAGCTTATTATGGATCTTAAAATTCTGATCCTGGTATTGCTGCTTGGGGCTTCAAATACCCTTTCAGGGTTTGAGCTTCAGCAGACAACTGTTACAGGGACAGTGACCGATGCAGCAAAAGGCGATGTTATGCCCGGGGTGAATGTCATCATCAAAGGTACCGTTCTTGGTGCCCTTACAGGACCTGACGGAAAATACTCACTGGCTGTTTCCGATCGCAATGCTATATTGGTTTTCTCATTTATTGGTTATAACACATTAGAGGAGCCTTTATCAGGCCGGACAACTGTTAGTGTGTCCCTCGTATCATCAACAACGGAACTTCAGGAGGTAATCGTTACCGGGTATGGTACTCAGAAGAAAAGTGACCTGACCGGTTCTGTCGTAAGAGTTACGATGGATGAGAAAGCAACTCTTGCAAACCTTAACCTTTCTCAGGCAATGTCGGGAACTACTGCCGGAGTAAATGTATCTGGTACAGGTCTTGCAGGAAGCGATCCATCTCTTTCAATCAGAGGTCAGACTTCATTGTCGGCAAGCGATGCCCCCCTGGTGGTTCTGGATGGAATTATCTACAACGGCTCCATATCAAATATTAATATAAGTGATATTGAATCAGTAGATATACTAAAGGATGCCAGCGCTGCTGCAGTTTATGGATCAAGGTCGGCAAACGGTGTCATGATCATCACTACTAAAAAAGGAAAAACTGCAAAACCGGTCATATCATTTAATATGTATTATGGTTATCAGGATATGACTAATAACCCCATGAGGGTAATGAATGCCGAAGAATATGCTGTAAGGCTCACTGATTATTATTATCAGCAGAATCTGTACACATGGTATAAAACAAAACCTACAAGTGCGACAGGAAAGCCTGTAAGACCAGATATCACTAACAAAGATATTGTAGCTGCAAGGCTCAGGACACAGGAGGAGAGGGATAACTACCTTGCAGGCAATGAAATTAACTGGGTGGATGAAGTTTTACGAATCGCCCCGATACAGAATTATAATTTAAGCATGTCAGGGAAAAGCGACAGGTCAAATTACTACGTCTCTGCCTCATATACTAATGAGCAGGGTATTCAGCTGAATGATGAATTCAAAAGGATCACGCTTCATTCAAATGTTGAGAGCAAGGTGACAGACTGGCTCACTGTCGGATTGAATTCTTCATATTCTTTCCGCGATTTTTCGGGACTGGAAGCCAGTCTTGGCGATGCAAGAGCGTGCAGCCCTCTGGCCAACAATCTGATTGGCTCACCAAATTATAAAATGTATCTTACCGGGGAAGCTTACATGCCCTATCCTCTTAATAACCTGTATGTTGATCATAAAGATAACAGGAATGACCTGCTTCTTGTAGGAAATGCCAGGATAACAGTTCCCTGGATAAAAGGGTTGACATACGACTTTAACTATTCCAACAATTTTTACTCCAGGAAATATAACAGGTTTTATCCAGTTACTGTCCCGGATGGTTCAGGCAATAAAGGTCAGGCCATTAAGAATCCATCGGAAGAAAGAAACTGGATATATAACAATATTCTTACATACTTAAGGACATTTGGCAATCATCAGGTTAATGCAACTTTGCTTTACAGCCAGGAGGGCCGGAATGCAGAGAGTTCAACAATCAATGCCCAGGGATTTGACAATCCTGTTCTCGGGTACAATAATGTGGGTCTCGGAACCACTGTAACTGTTGGTTCATCGGCATGGAAAGAAAACAGTATTTCCTACATGGCACGCATTAACTATTCATTTATGAACCGCTATTTATTGACTGCAACTATCCGCAGAGATGGCTTCTCCGGATTCGGACCTGAAAAGAAATTTGCCAATTTCCCTTCCGTATCACTTGGATGGGTTATCTCCGATGAGCCATTCATGAAGAGTCTTCCATGGCTCTATCTGAAGCTTAGAACATCCTACGGAGAGAATGGGAATCAGGGTATTGGACGTTACTCAAGCTTTTCACGAATGACAGCTGATTTTTATGTATATGGTCCGACAACAGCAATTGCTGTTTACCCAAGTTCTCTTGGAAATGCCAGTCTTGCCTGGGAAAAAACCGGTTCATTAAACATCGGGGTGGATTTTGGTCTCTTTGACCGTAGAATTTCAGGTTCCCTGGATATATATAAAGCCAGAACTACAGATGTGCTTGTCAGCAGAGCTCTTCCTCCCACAACAGGATATCCAAGCGTCTGGACAAACATCGGAGCGATTGACAATAAAGGTATTGAACTTGAGCTGAACACCATAAACCTGACCAGCAAGCTTGGCTGGGAAACCAATTTTGTCTTTTCGCTCAACCGCGATAAGATTTCGAAACTCTATGGTGACGAAAATGATAAAGATGTGGGTAATTCATGGTTTGTTGGAGAACCTATCAGTGCCATCTATGATTATGAAATGATGGGAGGACTATGGACAGAGGCTGAACTCTATGCAGGACAAACATACAATAACTGGTATCCCGGTCAGTACAAATATGTTGACCAGAACGGAGATGGTGTCATCGAGCCAAATCTTGACAGGAAAGTTATAGGATACCGTACACCGAGCTACAGGTTCAGTATAAATAACACTCTTACTTATGGAAACTTCACTTTCTCCTTTTTTATTAACTCAATACAGGGCGGTAAGAAATATTATAGGCTGGATAATGCCGGAGTTGTCAACGTAGCATGGCGCTCTGATGATGTGCTAAGGATAAATGCATCAGCAGTAAGGCCTTACTGGACACCGGATAATGGAGTAAATAATGCGACAGGAGTTTATAACTCCCCGGCTGTATCAAGCGGGATTTATGAAAGCAGAAGTTTTGTACGACTCCAGGATGTTTCACTTTCATATCGTCTTGGACCCCAGGTGCTGAATAAATTAAATCTGAATGCATGTCAGATCTTTGTTTCCAGTAAAAATCCATATGTATGGACAGCCTGGTCAGGCTGGGATCCGGAGACAGGAACCAGTAATTCGCCGTCTGATGAGAAATATAACCGCAGGTTTCAGGGTTACATTTTAGATTGATTTATAATGAAATACATATGTAAAATTATGAAACCGAAAAATTATAAGACGATGAAAAAATACTTAAATCTTATTAACAATAAGTTCTTATTATATGCAGGAATTCTACTTTTGATCTTCCCTTCTTGCAGTGAAGATGTACTCGATGAAACCCCTCTTGATTTCCTTGCTCCCGAGAATGCCTATATGACTCTTCCGGGAATAAAGCAAGGAGTAACCGGGTTACATTTTTCAGTCCGGCAGAGGTGGTTTTACGGAACCGACCAGGATGCAGGAGCTATAATGAAAGGTCTTGGTACCGATATTGCCTACCATGGTGAAGACCCGAACAGCACCAGGTTCATGTGTAATTATGTGAATTATGTAACATCCGAAAACGCTTATCTAAGAAATTACTGGACATGGAATTATGAACTCATTCAAAGAGCTAATGTACTCATTGAGGGGATTAATGCAGCTGATCCTGTAATCTGGAGCAGTGAAGCCCAGAAGAATGCATATCTTGCTGAAGCTATGTTTTTCAGGGCTTTTGCGTACCGTATCCTTGTTTCAACCTATGGTGACGTCCCGCTGGTTACTGAGGTAATTAAATCAGCAAAGACAGATTTTGTCAGGACACCCAAAGCACAGGTATATGCCCAGATGGAAGAGGATCTTCTGTTTGGTACCCTAAACCTGCCTGCTCCGGGGAAGGAAGAGGCACCTGGGAGAATAACCCAGGGAGCTGCCTGGCACATGCTCAGTGAATGTTATCTTACTCAAGCGAAGTACCAGCTGGCTGTTGATGCAGCAACCAAAGTTATAACGGGATATAGCTATGCACTTATGACAACCCGGTTTGGAGACAGGCAGAATGTTGTGTTTGGAGCCGGAGATCCATATTATGATCTTTTCGCATTCGGGAATCAGACCCTGGGGATCAATAAGGAAGCTATATGGGTAATACAGGTGGAACCGCCACCAACTATCGGAGGAGGTTCTGTTGAAGGTAACAGAACTTTCGGACCGGCATATTTCAGGATTGGAAATACTCCCGACGGGAAGGTTGCTTTCAGGGGTCAGCTATATAATGGATCCTATACAGGGTATTCGGATACACTGGGTCGTCCGGTATCCTGGGTACATCCTACCAACTATGCAGCTTATGATATCTGGAGAAGCGACTGGAATAATGATATTCGAAATGCGAAATATAATATAAAGAGGGATTTTTATTACGACAACCCGGCTTCAACCTTCAATAAGAAAAAGATTAATTTGAAAGTAGATTATGCTGCTCAGTATGCTGCCGGTACGAGAGATGCCATGAGGGATTCCACACAATATATATATCCTTACTGGATGAAGTTTGCAGATCCCTGTCACTATTTCACCGATCCGGCCCGATCGGGCGGAGGGAGCGATCACAAGGACCGTTATGCAATACGTCTGGCTGAGACTATCCTTCTTCGTGCTGAGGCTTATATTGGTTTGAACAGAACTGATCTTGCAGCTGCTGACATTAACCTTATCAGGAGCAGGGCAAATGCAACTCCTGTCCTTCCGGCCAATGTAAATCTGGATTATATCCTGGATGAACGTGCGAGAGAACTTTATGGAGAAGAGTGGAGGCACATTACTTTGCGCAGGATGAACAAACTATATCAAAGAGTAAAGGATCTTAATAATAATCCCAAGAATCCGGGATTGAATATTCAACCTTATCATGTTCTCTGGCCGATACCTCAAAACCAGATAGACCTTAATATCGATGCAGATATGCCTCAGAATCCGGGGTATCCGACGAATTAAAAAAGAGCGTAAGAGATCTTAAGTTTAAATTATTTAATTAACCACAGAGTATCACGGGGTTGCACGGAGTAAAAACACAGAGTTTAGAACAGTGTAACTCCGTTTAAACCCTATGAGACTCTGTGGTTAATTTTATTTATTGCTTCCGACATCGCCATGATATTTTCAGGCGGTACCTCTGACTGGATATTATGAACTGCAGCAAAAACGAATCCGCCACCCGGGGCCAGAGCATCTATATTCTTTCTAACATCATCAGTAACATTATTTGCTGTTCCGACTGAGAGTATTTTTTGGGTATCGACACCCCCGCCCCAGAATACGATCTCCTTTCCAAAATCTTTTTTTAACTGATAAGGTTCCATCCCCGCAGCGTTAATATGCACCGGATTTATGATATCTATCCCCATTTCAATGAATTCAGGTATCAAGGGTCGGACATTTCCACAGGAATGGAACATTACTTTTGCCCCCGGGGCTGACTTTTTCATTGCACTTATTATCCTTCCAATATGCGGTTTATAATATTGCCTGAAGTGATCAGGACTAATTAACTGGGAGTCCTGTGTACCGTAATCATCCGCTTCGGCAATAACATCAACAACGTCAGCAAGTCCTTCCAGCGCCATCTTCCAGAATTCGATTTTCAGATCAGCCAGCTTTCCTATTAGACGATCTGAAAACTCAGGGTACAAGAAAGAATCGACAAGCGCGTTAGTCATACCCCGGAATCGCTGATGCATTTCAAAAATTCCGGCGCAAAGACCTTTTATCATTACCAGTTTCCCTTTTTCCCTGAATCTGAGAGCCTTTTCCCTCAATTCTTTTATCCTCTCTTTATCTGATGAATCAGGCCAGGTATATGATTCAATTTCACTTATTTCAGGGGTAATATGTTCCATGGGATGTTTAACAAGTGAAAACCAATGTCCTTTCTCCTTCGCGAAATAGTGAGTAAAACCCCACTCATCATTATATTCCCAGTGATCACCAGAATCGGCAAGTTTACTAAAGACATCCCAGTTATGGCTGGTCAAAGGAAATAAACCGCGGGTATCAACATTAAGAGTCTCAAGTATCTCTTCTGAAGGAATCACAATTTGCTGAATTACATCCGACCATTCAGGCTCTTCCTTTTGTTTACCCAGAAAGACCCTCAGATTCTGATATGCGCCATTAGTAATTCCTGTCCATGTCGATCCAGCCAGATCGAATGGGACTTTATCAGGCTCCTGGTGGTTCAATGCGGTTAAAATTCTTTCCCTGCCGTTCATTTCATTTTTTTATATTTCGATTGTTTTGATTTTTGGTACAAGCAAGTGTATAATAAGGAGGGCAAGCAGATAACCGGTTCCTGCCACTGCAAACGGTATAGTATAACCGTCGGTCCCAGTATCCTGTAGTATTTTCCCCACTGCATATGCTACAATGGCTCCGCCTGCCGCTCCCGAAAACCCGCCAAAACCTGCAACGGTTCCGATGGCTTTTTTTGGAAAAATATCCGACATCAGGCTGAAAATATTAGCTGACCATCCGCAGTGTCCTCCTGCTGCCATGGCAATAAGTCCGACTGAAACCCATAAGCTTTCCGTATGAGGGACTAAAACCACCGGAACTGCAAACAGCCCGCAGGCCAGCAATCCGAATTTCCGTCCCTTGTTAATGCTCATACCTGTCTTAAGGAATTTGGAAGAGAGCCATCCGAGAAAGATTCCGATTCCCCACGAAACAAGATAAATTGTGAAAAATGGGAGACCTATGTCCTTCAGGTTTACTCCGTACTTCTCGTTTAGAAACTTGGCTCCCCAGAAAAGGTAGAACCACCAGATCGGATCAGCAATAAATTTGCCTACAGCAATTGCCCAGGCACCTCTGTGAATAAGAATATCGCTCCATTTTACTTTTTCGGTACCTTTTTCATTTTCCTTATCACTTTCAATAAATTCCAGTTCCGAGGCTGATACTTTCTGATGGTCCGCTGGGCTGTCTGAAGTACTTTAGCCATAGTACTATCCAAATCATTGAAAGAGGTAATGTCCAAAGGAATCCTGCTTTCCAGCTATCGAAAGAGAGGACCAATAACGGAATGATAAGCGGTGACAGGATTGTCCCCATATTTGATCCTCCGTTAAAGATGCCTATTGCCAGGGCTCTCTCTTTTTTGGGGAACCATTCAGCAACGACCTTAATTGCTGATGGAAAATTGCCCGACTGACCGATTGCCAGTGTGAATCTTGCAACAGCAAATCCAATCCACGACCGAGCAAATGAATGGCCTACTGCTGCAATACTCCATATAATTACAGAAATGAGGTAACCTCTTTTTGTGCCGATGCGGTCTATTAACCTGCCCATAATAAGGAAACAGATCGCATACGCAACCATAAATGCACTGTTGATAAGACCGTATTGTTCCTCATTCCAGCCGATCTCGTCCTGAAGATGAGGCGCCAGTATACCAAGGGCCGATCTGTCAATGTACAAAATAGTGGTCGAAATGAACAAAAGGCTGAGGATAACCCAGCGGAACCCGGTCTTTCGCTTTTCAGTCATACTGTTATTTCAGTCCTGCTAAAACTCCCCGGAAATAGCCGATCGATTCTGCAATACCGGGTAAAGGGTCACCCATATCTTTTCCGTACTCAAGGCTACAGGTCCCTGCATATTTATTTTTGCGAAGGGTTTTAAAAAACTTCGGAAAATCGATGATCCCTCTTCCTGCCTCCACGCACCAGCCTGCTTTCTCAGGCTTATCAACATCCCAGATATGAAAATCAAAAATTCGATCCTTATATTTCAGATAAGCCTTAATAGGATCGAGACCAAGACGGGTTTCGTGGGCAATATCGAAACAGAAGCCAATTCTGGGATCAAGACTTTTTATCTCTTTCCATACATCGTCAGCACTGGAATAGAGAGGAAGATCAGGTCCGTGATTATGAATTGCCAGACGGAAATTATATTCCCTGATTTTTTTCTCTACATAAGGAAGGAATTGAACATCCGGCACACCAACAACGAGATTTACACCAACAAGTTTTGCATAGGCAAAAGCCTGATCAACTGCAGCCTCTGATTTCATGTAGATGGGCCCTACTCCGTAAGGTGCAACACCGAATGATTTCATTTTGGTGAGCGTCTGATCAATGACCTCTCTGGTACTGTTCAGAGGTAGATGGAAATCTTTGACGCCGAGCAAATTCACTCCGACTCTCTTCATCATTGCAAGAGAATCATCAAGGTTGATCTTTGCAAAGGTGTAGCCAGCAATTGCCAGCCTGAAAAGATCTTTTGAGGCAGGAGGATTCATTACTGTCGCACCGGTAACTATTGGCGACATTCCTGCAGCAAGAACACCTGCTCCGGTGGTTTTAATAAAATTGCGCCTTGAGAAATTCATAGTAATTGATAATTAGTGATTGGTGATTAGTTTTGTTGCTTTTTGCTTGTTAACTCGATGTAAAATGCTGAATTAAATTGTTTTACTTCCTTCCATTAATTTTAAGGGAAGGGCTGGGGATGGGTTTAAGACTATTTTCAGAATTTAAAATACTTTTCTCGAATAGGAATATTCAATAATGCTGAGGCTGCATTGTCATTAAGAATCTCTTCGGTCTCAGGATTCCAGGAAAAGGCAGAGCCGGTTTTGATCGCAATTAATCCAAGCTGACACATTGAAATGGTGCGATGTGCTGTTTCAAGGGGTTCAACTGTTTGTTTCCCGTTCTTTATTGCATATAAAAAATCCTCCTTATCTGAATGAAGGTTCTTGAAAGTGACTTCTCCAGGACCGATCGGCGAGTCGAGTATCGTCTGTGAACTTACGGTAAGTTTATCTGAATACTCTATTTCAATCCATCCATCGGTTCCCTCAAAACGAACATAAGGACGTTCAATTTTAAAGATTACTTCAACACCGCTGGCATACTGGTATTTAATATCAAACTTATTCAGAGTGTTCCATAGACCTCTGTCAAATTCACCTGTTCCTTCAATTTTTACAGGGCCTGAATATTCAGAATTGTTACCCCACTGGACTATTCCCATCAGATGGGCACCCCAGTTTGAGATCATGCCATTGCAATAGCTGTCGACTCTCATCCATCCTGGCCGATTGGTGTTGATTTTTATGTCATGGACTCTCTTTTCTGTGTATGGAGCTTCCCATGCAGGCCCAAGCCAAAAATCATAATTAAGTTCAGGAGGGACAGGCATAGTCGGTTGAACAGGCAGCGGAGGTCCGTCGGAAGGGACAGCAACAAAAATTCGCTGAAGTTTTCCGATGCGGCCATTTCTGACAAGTTCAACACCTCTGGCAAATTTTGGCAATGTTCTGAATTCACTGTCGTTTCGGGTTATGACTCCGTATTTCTTAATGGCTTTAACCAGTTGACGTCCATGTTCAATACAGGTCGAGATCGGCTTTTCAAGAGAAATGTGCTTTCCGGCCCTGGCAGCCTCAATTGCCATTGGGACATGCCAGTGATCAGGGGTTGCTATCATCACAGCATCGACATCCTTGCGGAGAAGAACCTCACGGAAATCTCCATAGGTATCACAGCCCATATAAGTAAATCCCTTTTGCTGTGAATAATAGTCATTTACCTGTTTTTGACCATTTGCCAGCCTCCATTTATCAACATCGCAGACGGCAACTATCTGAGCATTTCCCGACTTCAGGAACTGGGGGATATTCGGATTCACGGTCTGTCGTCCGATGCCGATTACTGCAACATTGATCCTGTTGCCAGGTGATTTATTCCCAAGTAAATATGAGGGAACAATATTTGGTATCGCAAAAGCACCAATAGTTCCTATGGCACCCTCTTTTATAAAATCTCTTCTTTTAATACTCATCAGTGGTAGATTATTTTTCAATCAGGTATAATACCAGAGCATTATTACTCAATAAAGATAAAATAATATTGTTGTAAGGTAAAATTGCTGACAGGAAAAAACAATGGATAAATTACCGGTCCCTGAAGATGTTAAGAAGTACCTGCACATCATTGTTAAGATTAGTTAAAGAGTTTGATTTTCCGGTAAGATATTTTTATCTTTAAAGGTTACAGTTTTAAGAATAAGTCACTCACTTATCATGTTTAATAATATGAAAATCAAAACAATCTCGAGGCGCAGTTTTTTAGGTACCGCAGCTGCAGCAACCGTGCTGAGCAGCATACCTTTCAACATTTCTTACGCATTAAATCCTCAAGGCAAAAAACCTGATTCAAAGGTCGGAGGTGTTCAGCTGGGTGTAACAACTTACAGCTATGGCAGTATGCCTCACAAAGTAGATGATTGTATTCAATATCTCCTTTATGCAGGGGTAAATTCCATCGAGCTAAGGAATGTTGCAGAGGAAGACCTTGGCATTCCTCAAGTACAGAGGCCCGCGCGTGGAGTGGAATTAACCGAAAAGGAGAGGGCTGATCTGGCGAAAGCTGCTGAAGGGATAAAGGAAGCTCAGCGTAAATGGAGATTGTCGCTTCCTATGGAACGGTATGCCGATATGCGTAAAAAATTCAATAGCGCAGGGATTGAGGTATACATTGCAAAATTTGCTCCATCGGGCTGGTCGGATGAAGAGATAGATTATGCCTACAGGGCTGCAAAGGTACTTGGTTCGATAGGTATTACTGATGAGATGACTGATGCTAATTGCCAGCGACTGGGGAAATTTGCCGAAAAGCATAAAAGCCTGGCAATGTACCACACTCATGGGCAGGTTGCCGATCCTGGTTTCTCCTTCGATAAATATCTTGGTTATTCACCTGCAAACATGCTCAACCTCGATGCAGGCCACTATTACGGGGCTACCGGACTGCATCCGAACGACGTGATCATAAAATACCATGAAAGGATGCGGAGCATTCACATAAAGGATAAAACAGGTCCCAAAAATGCAACTCCAAATACAAATAAGCCTTTTGGTGAAGGTGAAACCCCGATCGCAGATGTTCTCCTTCTCCTGAAAAAGGAAAAATGGCCGATCAGGGTTGATGTCGAGCTTGAGTATCCTATCCCGCAAGGTTCTGATGCAGCAAAAGAAACCAAAAAATGTATAGACTACATGAGAAACATTCTTGGCTGAAATCAGGTATGAACTATCTAAGATTATTACTATTAGTTACATTTTTCCTGGTATCCTGCTCCACTGTAAAACCTGGTTTATCCGGAAATGAGGAAAAGACAGGAGAAGAAAACAAGGCAGATTCACGCAGGAATATTCCAGAGAAACCCGGAGTTATTAATATAAGGGACTCTTCAGTTCCTGTGTACCAGGATATTTATGATATGATCCGTGGCAGGGTTGCCGGTGTAGAAGTGTCAGGAAAGTCGATAAAGATCAGGGGTACCAATTCTCTGAATATAAGCACAGAACCTCTATTTGTTGTTGATGGGGTTATGGTAAGGGAGATTGATGATATTGCCCCGGAAACTGTAAAATCAATTGAAGTTTTAAAAGGTCCCGATGCTTCAGCATACGGAGTAAGAGGATCGAATGGGGTTATAGTGATAACCCGAAAGACTGGTAAAGACCGTTAATTAGCTTAAAACAGGATAAAAGATAAATATGAAAACCTCAATGAGAGATGCTTTACTTACCTCAATTTCGATATTGATTATTTTGATTACGTGGGGATGCGGCCGGAAATGGAGTGAAGAGAACAAGGGAGATTATTCCCTGATAAATAATCAGGAGGGTCAGGCATTAGGTTATTCACCTGTTTCAGGTGTGAAAATAATAACAATAAGCCGTCTGGCTTTCAAGGATTTAAATAAGAATGGGGAACTCGACCTTTATGAAGACTGGCGATTAACGGCAGATGAGCGGGCAAAGGATCTTGCATCAAAAATGACGGTTGACCAGATCGCCGGATTAATGCTTTACAGCAGTCATCAGGCAATACCATCGGGAGGAGGAGGTTTTATGCAGGGAGGGACCTATAGTGGGAAACCTTTTGCTGAAAGCGGAGCTAAACCGAGCGATCTGTCAGATCAGCAGGTTAAGTTCCTGACTGACGATAACCTTCGTCATGTTCTTGTTACATCAGTTGAGAGCCCTGAGACGTCAGCCAGATGGAACAACAATATTCAGGCATTTGTAGAGGGAACAGGCCTGGGCATTCCTGTCAACATCAGTTCGGATCCGAGGCATGGAAGCGATTCTTATGCAGAATACAATGCAGGAGCCGGAGGAAGGATATCGATGTGGCCGGGCACTCTTGGAATAGCGGCTACATTTGATCCGGGATTAATGAGAAAATTCGGTGAGGTAGCGTCGGCTGAATACAGAGCCCTGGGCATAACAACAGCTCTGTCGCCTCAGATCGACCTGGCAACTGAACCGCGCTGGAGCCGATTTGACGGTACCATGGGAGAAGATCCTGAGCTTGCAGCAGATATGGCACGTGCATATGTTGATGGATTTCAGACATCGGAGGGTGCTGAACATATCTCAAATGGCTGGGGATATCATAGCGTAAACGCAATGGTGAAACACTGGCCCGGGGGAGGACCTGAAGAGGGAGGAAGGGACGGTCATTATGGATACGGGGCATATGCTGTGTACCCGGGAAACAACCTGAAGGATCACCTTAAACCATTTACCGAAGGTGCTTTTAAGCTTCAGGGACCAACAGGGATGGCATCTGCTGTAATGCCTTATTATACAATCTCTTATAATCAGGATAAAAAATACGGAGAAAATGTAGGCAACAGTTACAGCAAATATATAATAAACGATCTTCTCAGGGGAGAATATAAATATGATGGAGTTGTATGTACCGACTGGATGATTACAGCCGATGCCACTGGCATAGACAAGTTTGAAGGCAAATGCTGGGGAGTTGAAAACCTATCTATTGCAGAAAGGCACTATAAAGTCATTATGTCAGGTGTGGATCAGTTTGGAGGTAACAATGATAAAAGACCTGTTCTGGAAGCTTACGATATTGGCGTTAAAGAACACGGAGAGGAATACATGAGAAAAAGGTTTGAGGAATCAGCTATTCGCCTTTTGAGAAATATCTTAAGAGTTGGATTGTTTGAAAATCCGTACCTCGATCCTGAAAAGGCAAGAACTACTGTCGGAAATGCCGAATTCATGAAAGCCGGTTATGATGCCCAGCTCCGTTCTGTAGTCATGCTGAAGAACAGCTCCGGCACTCTTCCTTTGAAAAAGCAGCTGAAAGTCTTTATACCAAAACGACACACACCAGCAGGTCGTGACTGGTTTGGCAGGGAGACTCCGGAAAGCTGGTCTGATCCTGTAAATCTTTCAATTGTTTCAAAGTATTTTGACGTAGCTGAAAAACCAGGACTGGCTGACTTTGCACTGGTCTGTATTGCCAGTCCTTCAGGCATTTCAGGTTATGACCAGGGGGATTTGAAGGCAAAAGGGAATGGATATGTGCCAATAAGCCTTCAGTATGGGAAGTATAAGGCTGACTTTGCACGGGAGGAAAGCATTGCAGGAGGCAGTCCTTTTGAAACTTTTAAAAATCGCTCATATAAGGGCAAGAGCTTTGTTTCACGCAATACATTCGACATGAAGATGGTAAATGATACCAGGTTTGAAATGGGTAATAAACCGGTTATTGTTATTGTCGATGTTTCAAATCCCATGGTTTTCTCTGAAATTGAAAAAAATGCCTCTGCAATTCTTGTACACTTCGGGGTACAGGATCAGGCATTGATGGATATTGTAACAGGGTCTTCCGAGCCATCGGGACTTCTTCCGTTTCAGATGCCGGCTGACATGAGAACCGTTGAGGAGCAGTACGAAGATACACCTGGTGATATGAATTGTTATGTTGACAGCAACGGAAGCAAATATGATTTTGGGTTTGGGTTGAACTGGAAAGGCCAGATTAACGACGAAAGAGTTACAAAATATAAGAACTAAGTCTGAAATCCTGATAAATAAGGGATAATATAAAATCGTATGTTCACGGATGATTACCTTCAATTGGTCAAAATTAATACCAGTTGTCTGTAATTATTTCTAATTTAGCTGTCTAACCTTAAATGCAATACCGGGCGCACTGGGAAACAGTTTCCTGATCATATCACTTTTCTGGCACCATATTAATAAAAGTTTTGCGATCAGGACACGCGAATTTTCTGTACGATTTTTGAAGTGAATTAATTTTTATGAATGAATAAAAAGGATTAAATTAGATTGTATTTTCAGTAAATCACCTAAAACGACCTGTTTCTTAAAGTAATATCTAATGAGATTTATAAAGATTTTATTGCTTTTTGCGGCCCTTCTGTTGTCAGCAAATCAGGTTAAAGCCCAGGCTGCCTGTATTACACTCTCCTCAGGAGCAGGAACCGATAATCAGAAAGTATGTGCTAACAACCCTATTACAAATATTATTTATACTCTTGGAATAGGTGTATCTTCAGCTACTGTAACAGGTTTGCCAACTGGTGTAAATGGTGTTTACAGTCCCGGCTTTTTTGTCATCAGCGGTATCCCCACTATTGCAGGAACCTATAGTTACACAATAACTACGGTTGGGCTTTGTACCTTACCAAATAACGCTTCAGGTACAATCACAGTCACTGCCATACCATCGGCAACAATATCGTATACAGGATCTCCATGGTGTACTACAGCAGGCGTACAGAATGTAACATTGACCGGAACACCGGGAGGCATCTTTAGCGCGCCGGCCGGGCTGAGCATAAATGCTTTAACGGGAGCAATAACCACGGGCGCAAGCACCGCAGGGACCTATACAGTAACCTATACAATTCCTGCAACTGGCGGTTGCGGCGTATTCATAACAACAACTTCAGTTACAATTACAGCTTTGCCAACGGCTGTTATTTCATATGCCGGCAATCCATACTGTATAACACTTTCAACACCTCAACCGGTAACCTTTTCAGGTACACCAGGCGGGACTTTTAGTTCGGCACCAGCTGGTTTGAGCATTAATTCTGCCACCGGGGCAATTACCCCCTCATCGAGTACATCAGGGACTTATACAGTAACATACACAATACCAGCGGCGGGAGGATGTGCAGTAGTTACAGCAACGACTACTGTTAATATTGTCACCTCTCCGACAGCTATAATTACCTATTCAGGAAATCCATTTTGCAGAACGCTTTTGACCGGACAGCCGGTTACACTCATAGGAACACCTGGCGGGACTTATAGTGCCCTGCCAGCAGGATTGAGTATTAATACAATAACAGGGGCTGTGACTCCTGCTTTAAGTACAGCTGGGACATATACGGTAATCTACACTGTTACGGTTGCAGGGTGCGGGGTAGCCACGGCAACAACATTGGTAACCATTACAACTTTGCCTGTGGCAACGTTCAGTTATTCAGGTACCCCTTATTGCAGCAATGGAGCAAACCCGGTACCAACCTTTAGCGGGGGTGGAGTTGCAGGGATATTTTCATCAACACCTGGTTTGGTTTTTGTAAATTCAGCAACAGGACAGGTAGACCTGTCTGCAAGTACTGCAGGGTCATACACGGTGACAAATACCATTGCAGCATCCGGCGGATGCGGAGTTGTGACAGCCACTGCACCGATAACCATTACTGCATTGCCTGTCGCTTCATTCAGCTATTCACTGACACCGTATTGCAGCAATGAATCAGATCCGTTTCCAACCTTTAGTTTAGGAGGAGCTGCCGGTGTATTTTCATCAACTACTGGTTTAATATTTATAAGTACTCTGACAGGACAGGTTGATCTGTCGGCAAGCATCCCCGGGACCTATTCTGTTACTAATACAAGAGTGGCTGCAGGCGGATGCATTGCTGTAATAGCATCGTCCATTATTACAATCACCCAACTCCCCATAGCTACGATCTCATATGCAGGAAATCCATACTGCAATACGCTTGCAGGTATAGTACCGGTAACTCTGATAGGTACACCTGGGGGCAGTTATAGTGCAACACCTGCCGGTCTGACCATTAATTCATCAAGCGGAGCCATAACACCTGGTACCAGTGCTGCCGGCACCTATACAGTTACCTACACGATTGCAGCAGCTGGTGGCTGCGGAATTGTAACTTCAACAACCATCGTCACAATAAATGCCACTCCGTCAGTTATAGTAAATAATCCGGCAGCAGTATGTTCCCCTGCAACGGTTAATATAACTGCTCCGGCTGTAACGGCAGGATCCACCCCGGGACTTACTTTTACATATTGGACGGATGCGGCAGCGACAATAGTTTTTACTACTCCGTTAACAGCAACAACAGGAACATATTACATAAAAGGAACTACAATTGCCGGGTGTTTTGACATAAAACCGGTAACGGTTACTGTTAATCCATCACCGATTGCAACAGCATTAAATAACGGACCTGTATGCGTTGGGTCGCTCCTTAACCTTGTCGGAGGTCCGTTGGGAATGAAAACTTATTCATGGGTAGGTCCCAACGGTTTTACTTCGAGTATAATGAGTCCAACCGTATCTTCATCTGCGACTTTGGCGATGGCAGGGGTTTATACCCTCACAGTTATAAATAATTCAGACTGTCAGGATACTGCTACCACAAGAGTTTATGGTTATGCAGTGCCAGTTTCAAATGCAGGGATTGGAGGAACTGAATGTGATCTCAATTTTAATTTAAATTCAATACCAAGCGTTGGAACAGGAATGTGGTCAATGGTTACCGGAGCTGGTACAGCCGTTTTTACACCGAATGCAAATTCACCTACTGCGACTGTTACGGTTTCGGCCTATGGAACATATACATTCAGGTGGACAGAAACAAACGGCCTCTGTATAAGCAGTTCAGTCGTTACTGTTAACTTCAACCAGATGCCCGATGCAAACGCCGGAACAGGAGGGAACGCATGTAATCTAAACTATACCTTAGGAGCTGTCCCGGGCACTGGTATTGGAACATGGACAATGATCAGAGGTGAAGGTACTGCGGTCTTTTCTCCGGGTGCAAATTTCCCCTCAGCGACTGTTATTGTTTCTGAATATGGTCAAAAACGGTTTCTATGGACCGAAGTTAATGGGATCTGTTCTGATACTTCCTCTGTTGTGGTCAATTTCTATGAACAGCCTGTTTCAAACGCTGGCTCCGGAGGCAACAACTGTGGTCTTGATTTTAATCTGAGAGCTTTACCTAGCCGAGGGATCGGAACCTGGACAATAGAAAGCGGACCAGGGAGCGCCACTTATAGCCCGGATGCTAATTCTTTTGCAGCAAAAGTCACTGTAAATGCATATGGCACGTATGTTTTCAGGTGGACAGAGGTAAATGGCGCCTGTTCGAATAGTTCAACTGTTTCAGTGACATTTATACAGCAGCCAAAAGCTAACGGGGGACCAGGTGGAGATGAATGTGACCTGAATTTTGTTCTGAATGCAGTTCCCGGAGCAGGAATTGGAACATGGTCCAAAATCAGTGGTCCTGGAAACGCAACATTCAGCCCGAATGTGAATCAACCGAATGGAACAGTTACCGTGAGCCAGTTCGGCACCTACGATTTTGCCTGGACAGAAGTAAACAGTTTGTGCAATTCATCCGATATTATTAGAGTGGTGTTTCATGATGCTCCCCAGGTTAATGCAGGGGCAGATCTTCTGCTGTGCAAGGGCAGTAGCATACAGCTGAGTGCTACCGGAACAGGTACTTTTATCTGGTCACCGGCAGCTCCTCTTAATAATCCAAATATTTATAATCCTGTCGCTTTACCCGATGCAACAACTTTATTCACAGTCAATCTGACTGATCCCTGGGGATGCAAAAACAGTGACCAGATAAATGTTGACGTAAGGGTTCAGCCTGTTGCCAATGCAGGTCCCGATCAGAACCTTGATTTTACTTTCGAAACAAACCTGCAAGCTACTGCACCTGGAACCAATCAAACCGGAACCTGGACTCTCGTTGAAGGTGAAGGCGATATTTCTGAAACACATAATCCCACAACACATATCAGTGGTCTTTCAATTCAGACTAACAGCTTTCTCTGGACTGTAACAAACGGTGTGTGCCCGGCCTCTTCTGATACTGTGCATATCAGAGTCAAAAACCTTATTATCCCGACTTTAATAACTCCCAATCTGGACGGTAATAATGATTTTTTTGTTATCGGAGGAATTGAGACTATGGGGAAAACATCGCTTACTGTGTTTAACAGATGGGGAGCCAGAGTATTTGAGAAGCGTGAATATGATAATAACTGGAACGGAGTTGATGACAGGGAAAATCCGCTGCCAGAGGACACTTATTTCTACATACTTAAACCTGAGCAATTTAAGGCAGTAAAAGGCTATGTGGTTATCAGGAGATGAGGTAATTTGAAATGAAAAGACGTGTAAAATTCATTATTATATTTTCACTGATGCTGTTGTCGGTTATTGCAACGTATGCCCAGCCGGTCTGGGTTAAGGAAACACCTGCAGTTGCATTGACCGGACCCTTATCAATTACAATGAATTACGGGATTAATGTTACAGGTACCATCTATATTATAGTTTATAACATTAACAATACTTCAATTTATTCGTCATCAACTGTGAGAACAAGGGCCCTCTTTGGACCCAGCGGCTCCATTGTGGCAACAGCAAGTATTTCGATAAGAACGGCCGACATCAATAAAATTCTGCAGGTCATTCTGAATGTAAAGGATCCCAATCAGGTCCATACAATTTATATAGTAGCGGCGAACAGCAAAGGGACTCTTCAGGCATCACCAGTGAGGCTTAATGCAACCACACTGCAATGTCCGGCAGCTGACGCTGGTCTGGGAGGAAATGAATGCGACCGGAATTTTATCCTCAACGCTGTACCGGTTTTTGGATCAGGAATATGGACCAGGGTTTCTGGTCCGGGGAACGCCTCTTTTTCGCCTAATGCCAACACTCCGAACGCAACTGTTAGCGTCACGGCCTATGGCACATATGTATTCAGATGGACCGAATCACAAGGCGTTTGCAAATCGAGCGATGATATAACTGTTAATTTCTATCAGCCGCCGGTTGCAAATGCAGGTCCCGGAGGCAGTGTATGTAGTTTGAGTTTTCTACTGCAGGCTGTCTCTGGCGGTGTTGACGTAAAAGGAACCTGGACCCTGACAAGCGGAACTGGGGCGGTGACCTTCTCTCCTGATGCCAGCAGTCCGACTGCCACAGTTACTGTTTCTGAATATGGGACCAAGATTTTTACCTGGACATTGACAAATGGTCCATGCTCATCAAGTTCCAGTGTCACAGTAAATTTTATCCAGCCTCCGTTAGCAAATGCAGGCCAGGGTGGAAATAACTGCGGACTTGAATTTTATTTCAATGCTGTTCCAAGTTTCGGAACAGGTACATGGACAAGGGTAAGCGGTCCGGGCTCGGCAAGATACCTCCCCAACAACCATGATCCCGGAGCAAAAGTGATAGTAACAGCTTACGGGACTTATGTTTTCAGATGGACTGAAGTTAACGGGTCCTGTACAAGCAGTTCCACGGTCATCGTGGGCTTCTTTGAACAGGTTTCCGCAAATGCAGGAAATGGCGGTGATGAATGTGACCTGAATTTTGTACTGAATGCAGTCCCGGGGAACGGGACCGGAACCTGGACAAAGGTAGGCGGTCCTGGTAATTCGACATTCAGTCCGAATAATCATCAATACAATGCCACAGTGACGGTTACACAAGCAGGAGAATATGATTTTGCATGGACAGAAGTCAATAATAATTGCACTTCAACTGATGTAATCCGCGTGGTTTTCCATTCTGCTCCCGCTTTAGATGCCGGACCTGATGCAGTTATTTGCAAGGGAGGCAATATCAGGCTGCAGGCCCAGGGAACCGGAACATTCTCCTGGACTCCTGCAAATCTTCTTAATAATCCGGCTATCCCCGATCCTGTTGCCACACCTGTTGCGACGACTATCTTCACCGTCTCCCTAACAGATCAATGGAAGTGCAGGAACACTGACCGGGTTACCATAGAAGTACGGGAAAAACCTGTTGTTAATGCTGGACCTGATCAGATCCTTGATTTTCTTTTCGAAACATCACTCGAAGCTACTGTTCTGAATATGTATGAAACAGGAGAATGGGAGGTGCTTTCCGGAACCGGAACATTTTCAAATAAGAACAGTAACACAACAAATGTATCAGAACTGGCTCTTGGTGAAAATAATATTCTATGGAGCGTAACAAACAGTGTTTGTGCTGCCTCCTCCGATACAGTACTTATTAAGATAAATGAATTGATCATTCAAACATTGCTGACCCCCAATGATGATGGGAATAATGACCTGTTTATCATCAGGGGGCTTGAGTCCCTTGGTAAGACCAGGTTAAGTATTTTCAACAGGTGGGGTGCCATTGTCTTTGTAAATAACAACTACAGTAATGGTTGGGACGGGAGGGATAATAATGGAAAAATACTCCAGGATGATACTTATTTCTTCGTTCTGAAAGCTGAAAAAATAGCAACTATTAAAGGTTATATTGTAATTAAACATTAAAATGAAGAAGATAATTAAGATACTTTTTCTCCTTATGATCCCTGTAAGTGTTTGTGGTCAGTTGACCCCTCTTACCAGTCAATATGTACTTAATCCTCTGTTGCTGAATCCTGCTTCTGCGGGGAACAGGGGAGTACTGAATGTTGCTGCATTTTACAGGAAGCAATGGGTGGGAGTAACAGGATCTCCTGAAACTATGACAATTACCTCTGATGCACCGTTCAGGGATGACAGGATGGGATTTGGACTTACCATAGTAAGCGATAAGATCGGGATTACTAAGGAGACACAGTTCAAGACAAACTATTCTTACAAGATCAGTGTGGGTAAAGGCGATCTTTCTTTTGGATTGGGTGCAGGACTGATAGTGACAAATACAGCCTGGTCCAAACTGATCGTTCTCGATCCCGAAGAAGATATTCTTCTGGTTGATTCAAAAGGATTTGTTGTTCCGGCTTTCAGTTTCGGCACCTACTATTCAGACAAGAGGTATTTTGCAGGATTTTCAATACCCAAACTGCTTGGTTATCAATATAATTTTGAGAAAAACAAATATGTCATAAATAATAATATGGGCGATTATTATTATTTATTCAATACTGGCTATCTTTTTGATCTTTCGTCCAACCTGAAATTCATGCCTTCAGCTCTTATTGTTTTTTCTCCGGGGGATAAGGTTCTCTACGACATCAATGCACATTTCATGGTGATGAACCGTTTTTGGATCGGTGCTTCCTACCGTAACAACCGGGCACTATCAGGGATGTTCCAGTTTCAGCTGACCGATCAGATAAGATTCGCCTATACATATGATTACGATATAGCCAAATTGCAAACATTCAGCTCCGGTTCTCACGAGATCATGCTTCGGTATGAATTCCGTTACAAAGTTGAAGCTATAAGTCCCTTGAATTTCTAATTTCCTGTCATGAAAATAAAATATATCTCAGGTATTCTTACTGTATTTCTTTTCCCTCTTATTGTTCTGGGGCAGACTGAAACCTATACTGTCAGGGCTGCCAGATTCAATTCAAATAAAAGTGATGAATTTTCTCCGGTCTATTATAAGAGCGGTATTGTTTTCTGTTCAAACATGAAACGTAGTCTGTTTGCAAATTATCTGACTCCTGAAAACAAAGGACTCATAAAGATCAATTTTGCCGATACCGCCTCAGGTAAAGTAAGCATATTCTCAAAGAATCTGAAGACGAGGTTTAATGATGGGCCTGCATCTTTCAGCAAAAACGGTGATACAATTTACTTTTCGAGAAACCTGAAAGTTGATGTGGATATTGACGAAAACTCGCCCAGAAATAAACTTGGAATTTTTACTGCTGTGCTGGATAATGGCGACTGGGGGAAGATACTAGATATAAGGTTCAACACTGAGTATTATAATATTACCACTCCGTATATTTCTCCTGACGGGCAGAGACTGTTTTTTGCATCCGATAATCCCGAGGGATTTGGTGGTACCGATCTTTATTACTGCGACTGGAAAGTTGACTATTGGAGCGATCCTGTCAATATGGGATCTCAGATAAATACAACAGGGAATGAATCATACCCTTTCGTGAACAGGGAGGGAGGTTTGTTCTTTGCATCCGATGGGCATCCTGGACTTGGGGGTAAAGACATCTTTTACACCAAACAATCAAATAAAAAATGGCTACCCCCTGTTCATCTCGACGCTCCTGTGAATTCGAGCTATGATGATTTTGCCCTGGTAGCCGATTCAGTTATGGATAAAGGCTTCTTTTCGTCAAAGAGAGGCAATTCCGTTGATATTTACCAGTTTAAAACAAATATTCACCAGCTCTTCTATTGTGAAAACCAAAGGGTTAATCAGTATTGTTTTAAATTCACCGATGACACCAAAATACCAGTTGACGGGAGGTACCTTCAGTTTGTATGGAATTTTGGGGACGGAGCTATAGTGACCGGACAGAATGCAGAGCATTGTTACAAGAGCCCTGGCAAATATAAAGTCAGACTGGAGACAGTAGACAAAAAAACAGGAAGAGTATTCTTTACTAAATTATCCTATGATCTTGATCTCAGGGATATTGAACAACCCGTTATCCTTTCTCCGGCTTCTGGTGTGGCAGGAGAACCGGTAAGTTTCGATGCTATGACATCTAATTTTCCGGGATCCTCAATACTAAGCTATACCTGGTATTTTGGTGATGGGGACCGATCCAAGGGAGAAGTCTTAAAACATACCTACCTTGAAAAAGGAGATTATGAGGCTAAGCTTGGACTAATTGTAAGGAATAATAAAACAGGTGTAATCCGTGAGGCCTGTTCAGTAAAACCTGTTAAGATATTCAGGGATAAGTCAGAAAAGTCGGCATTTGACATGAGGGAAATAAAGCCCTGCCCCGGTTATTAATATATTAGATTATGATCAGGCAAAAACAAACAATATGTTCTCAGCTGAAAAAAATGTTTCCCAGGATGTCGCATACAGGGTTGAGATAACAAATTCAAAAATAAGGCTTGCACATGATGACAAAGCATTTAAGGATATTCCGGTAAAGTATGCAGTAAAGGAAAATTATCTGGCAGGTGAAAAAGTCTATAGCTACTCAATTGATGAAGAGCCAAGCCTTATGGCAACATATCCCACTTTCAATGAAATATCGGCTCTTGGTTTTGAGCAGGCAAGGGTTATACAGGTCAATATAGATGATCCTGCCGCCAAAGAGCTGAATAATTTAGAAAAAGGTTTCGGTGTATCTACTGATTTACTTTTCAGGAAAAATGACTTCAGTCTGACTTCTGCCGGAACTCAGCTGCTTGACCTTGTACTTGGATTTTTGTCTAAATATCCTGCATTGAAACTTGAGATCGCCTGCCACACTGACAATGTCGGATCAGCTAACTCGAATCAGGTATTGTCGCTGAAGAGGGCTGAAGCAATGGTTAATTATCTTGCCAGTAACGGGATCAGCCGGCTGAGGTTGACTGCAAAAGGATATGGAGGCATCAGGCCTGTTGCTCCGAATTACCAGGAGTCCGACAGAAAAAGTAACAGAAGAATTGATTTTACAATATTGTAAAATGATAGCTGGCAGGATACTGGCAGGAATGAAATTAGTCTACCGGGAGATAACCAGCTTCTGAGTAAACATTGTCATTTCACCAATTCCCATCTGCACAATATAAATACCCGGTCTGAAGTTAACCGGTACCTGTAATTGCCTGATTTCCGGATCAATTTTTTCAGTATATAAGATTTTTCCTGTTAAGGCTCACTATATTAATAAAATCAGGATTGAAAGACGGTTCATCAATTAAAATATTGACAATTTCCCAGGCCGGGATTAGGAAATATCTTTACAATGAGATCTTCGTAATTGGTCGGATTTTTATACCTGAAACCAAAAATTCTGAACTCAGAAATATAGTTCCAGTTATCAAATGAATTGCCCTGTCCAATTAATTTGACATATTTGAATTCTTCTCCTGACTTTGAGGGAGGAAGATCAAATACCTGCAGAGCGCTTGAAAATGAACAGGATGCTGATTTAGTCAATATTGGCTCCCATATCACTTTATCCTTTGATCCAAGAATTTCAAAATAGGATTCTCTTAAATGCCCTGATTTAAAGGATAATCTGACATGTTGAATATTAAAAGATTCTTTTAATTCAATGATAATCCATTGATCATAACCATTAGCTGACCAAATAGTGCCAATGTCCCCGTCCAGAATATTGTACGGATAATCGGGAGATTGAAAACTGCTGGCTTCAATATTGGCTATTTCTGCTATTTCCAGATCCTGTTGATAGGGAAGTATTTCAACCGGAACGACTTTTGATTCAGTAGTTTTTCCGTCACTTATTTTCAAGGTGAAAACAACAGTCTGAGGTTGGCTGACTATAGGGGAAAGGAATTTGATTTTGGAATCATTCGTTGAAGATACGGGCACATTACCGGGCACTGACCAGGTAAAAGTGAGGTTGTCATTGTTAGGGTCATAACTTCCGCTGGCGTTCAATTCACTTACAAATCCGGAATAACTGGTTAATGAATAATTGACTACTGCTACAGGAGGTGCATTTGTAACAACAAGGGGCGGAGTTACAACTACAGGAGGAGCAGACGGATTGGGATCGGGTATCAAAACCAATGAACTGTATGGTAATAATGTAATCGATCCTGAATATTTTGCTCCTGTAACATCAATATAACTTCCATCAAGAGTAACTAGCTTATTTGAGCTTGTTGTCGTTGTATTCAAATTTGATTTTATTTGCATCTGTAATTGCAATTGGTGAGATGTAAGAATTCTTATCTTTCCCCGTATATGACTGCCAGTTTGAAAGCGAACGATTGGTTGCCACACTATTCCAACCGGTTGACCATGCCCTCGAAATGTATGTATTGTCCACAGGTTTTGCATAACAATTATAATTAGCAGTTCCAAAGCTTGTTATGTCATTGCTGATAGTGGAAAAGGATAATATTTTCTGTGAGATGCGTTTGGCAAAAAAGATGTTATAGCTGATATTTAAGTTCCTGATAGGATCATCAGGACTGTAACTGTCATGAACAAGCAATATCTGAGCCCCAAAGTCACTGTTTCCGGTTCCGTTATCAAACAGCGTATTTCTGGTTATTTCAATTTCATGTGCATTATGAATATAAATCCCTGATGAATTGCAGTTTGCAACTGTATTCCCTGTTACAACAACATTTCTGACACGGTCATCGGTATAGATACCAAATGCAATATTTTCTTTATCAGGACCGCCATCTCCATATCCGACCCCATTCAGAACCACATTGTTCATTATTTTCTGACCTGAACTTGGAGTACCGGTTCCTACATAGGTGTATATACCACCTCCGTCATTCTTAACAAGGTTAAATCGGTTTACAAAATTATTTGAAACAACAGTATTATTACCTGCAAAATTAATTCCCATATACCCCGTGTTATCAATATAATTATATTGAACCAGACTCCCTGCCCCATAAACACATAATGCATTGTATGTTCCATCGCTACTTTTCCCCATTCCAATTATCATTCCGGTTCTTGAAATAATGTTGTTTGCCACAATTGCATTCGTATGGTCCCCCATAAGGTTAATGGCATTATTATTCGAATTGTTTATGTTGTTATTTGATATTTTGCAGGAAGGGGAGGTACCGTTCCATGGTCCGTAAATTGCATCTTCACCAGTAAAACTTATTTTGCAATTTTGAATAGTAATATAATCTGAATTATTGATTTGCAGGGCATAAAGATTGGCACCTTCGAACGCTATGTTTTCAATTGTAATATAGTTCTTTTCCTTAATGAATACAAGCTGATCGATTGAGCTTACTTCAACAACATTACCACCGGGACCTGCAGTACCAAAATACATGTAAAAAGTTGAACCGTCATAATACCATTCACCAGACTGATCAAGTGTTTTAATGCTATTTTGAATGAAGTAGCCATATCCATCTTTTGCATCATAATATGAACCACTTGTGTATCGTAATGTGCTTCCCGAATGGTCAGTTATTTTGTTTCTATCCCAGATATATTCATTTTTTCTTATTACCACCTCTGCACCTGTCCAGTCAGGTGATAGTGGCAGATCGGAATCGGTTATCGAAGAATTTGTTAAATGAGAATCAATAAAGAGGAATCCATTATTCGGCCATCTGCCAATCGGCGTGTTAACATCATTTACAGTAACCATATTTGGGTTTGACTGGCAGGCAAATGATTTTGAATAAATTCCACCTCCATAATTGGTCCACCCTGAAATTGTTGTGAATCCGCTTACAACCGGACTGGCACCCGTACCATAAGCTCCAATGGTAATAGGACTGCCTGATGATCCGGACACTGATATCTGGAGTGAACCATAAAAGTGATCTCCACTTTTAAACAATATCCTGTCACCAGGTTTTAAGGTCGGAAAAACCGAATTAATTTTTATAATCGATTGCCAGGGTGTTGATGGAGAAAGCCCGTTTGCAGAATCGCTACCCGACGAGCTTACATAATAGTCTGTCGCATGGCCAGCCATACTTAACGTGCATAGGAATACCATCAATACCTTTCTCATAGATGTTTTTTAAAGGTTATAATATTGACTATCGCAGAAGAATTTTTGACTAACAATACTTTTTTAACGATAAAAGACATAATTATGTTATACCGGAGAATTCTTTTTAAATCTTTTTAACAAAACTTTAACTAAAGATTTAAAAGTGAATGTTAATTAGCGTGATATATAAGCTTTTTGGGAAGCGAAAGATTATGCAAAAACAAAGGAATACCCTCTTAAATATTGAAATAGATATAAGAGAAAAGTAAACAGGAATATTAGCTTAAGAAAGGAAACTCCAGGGTCAGAGTATGTGTAAATTTTGAAATAAAGCGCTAGTAATTTACAATCAGTTTTTGTGTGAACATTGTAAAGGAACCTGTTCCCATTTGTATTATATAGACTCCCTGTCTTAAATTAATAGGAATTTGTAATTGTCTTATTCCCGGATTGACTTTATCAGTATATAAGATTTTTCCTGCAAGGCTCACTATCTTTATAAAATCAGGATTGAAAGATGGTTCATCGATTAAAATATTGACCATTTCACAGGCCGGGTTAGGAAATATCTTTACAATGAGATCTGCGTACCTGGCTGGATTTTTATGCCTGAAACCGAAAATCCTGAACTCTGAAATAAAGTTCCAGTTATCAAGTGAGTTGCCCTGACCAACAAGCTTTATAAATTTGTACTCTTTTTCTGATTTTGAAGGTGGGAATTCAAATACCTGCATATCACCTGAGAAATCACATGACCTGGATTTGGTAAGAACAGGCTCCCAGTTCTCCTTATCATTTGACCCCAGGACATCAAAATAGGATTCTTTTTTCTGTCCGGGTTGAAAAGCCACTTTAACGTGCTGAATATTAAATAATTCCTTTAATTCCAGGATTATCCACTGGTCACTTCCGACTGCTGACCACATAGTGCCGATGTTCCCATCTATCACATTATAAGGAAGGTAAGGAGTCTGAAAATCACCTGCTTCAACAGCAACCACCTCTGCTGTTTCAAGACCAGGCTGATATGGCAATACTTCAACAGGGATGATTTTGGACTGTGCTGTTTTACCGTCACTGACTGTCAGCGTGAACTCATATGTTTGTTTAGCATCTACTATGGGGGCAAGAAATTCGATCACTGAACTGTTAGTGGCAGAAACTGATAAGTTGTTTGGTATTTTCCATGTAAAGGAAAGATTATCCCTGTCAGCATCGTAGCTACCGCTGGCATTCAATTCCCCGACAAATCCTGAAAATGTACCGGGAATATAATTTACCACAGTCACAGGAGGGGTATTCGGAACAACCACTGGAGGTGGCACAACAACCGGAGGTGGAGTGACAACTGGTGGGGGTGACCACGGTGGGGAACCGCATTGACTCTGTTTGATACGGGTTGGGCACTTATTGATGCTGCCTGTCCTCCTTCCGGTGTTTGTAATGGATTGGAAGAAGGTTTTGTATATGCAACAGTCACGATATCTCCATTTACAACTGGTGAGGAAAGGGTCAGAATAACTTTGGTTCCGGAAACAGAAACAGAACTTATTGACCTTGCTGCAGAGTTCACAATGACTGAAAATGCAGAAACAGCCGGTACAATACTGGCAAGTGAAATATTGTAGGTCATTTCAATTACTGAAGGAGCAGCGTTTTCGATTGCAGCTCCTGAAAAAACAGGAACTGCAGGAGGGGCTGGTGCATTTATCCTGTTTGTTACGCTCTGGGCACTGATTGATGCCGCAATTCCGCCAGCAGGGGTTTGCAATGTATTTGATGAAGGAGCTGTATAAGACACTGTAACAGTATTCCCATAAGCAACAGGACTTGAGAGTGTAAGAAGAACCTTTGTCCCTGATACAGTAACTGATGAAACACTTCTTGCAGCGGAGTTAACCTGGACTGAAAATGCAGAGGTTGCAGGAATAATGTTAGCAAGTGTAAGGTTATAGGTCAGTTCAATTATTGATGGTGCTCCATTTTCAATTGCTGAGCTTACATAAACCGGAGCCGACGGAGGAGCTGAAGGGTTTGGGTCGACAATCAGAACCACTGAAGTGTACGGGAGCAGCGTGATGGAGCCTGAATATTTGGTACCTTTTACATCAATATAGCTTCCGTCAAGAGAAATTACTTTATTTGAAGTTGAGGCATTGTATTCAAATCTGATTTTACTTACATCAGTAAGCGAAATCGGTGAAATGTAAGAATTCCTGTCCTTTCCTGTATAGGACTGCCAGTTTGAAAGTGAACGGTTTGTAGAAATGCTGTTCCATCCTCCTTCCCAGGTTTTTGCAATGAATGAATTATCAATTGGTTTTGCATAACAATTGAAATCTGCAGTTCCGAAACTTGAAATATCATTATCAGCTGTCGAAAAAGCGATCACTCTTTCCTGTATAGTTTTTGCAAAGAAAATATTATTATTCATTGAGACATTTCTGATTGGATCATCAGGGCTGTAGGTGTCGTGAACAAATAATATCTGGCCGCCGATGTCGGAGTCGCCACTTCCGTTGTCAAACAAAGTATTGTTATTCACTGTGATCTCGTGAGCATTATGCAGATAAATGCCTGTGGAATTGCAATGTGCAACAGTATTGTTTGTTACAGATACAGCTTCCACCTGGTCATCCATATAAATACCTATTCCATGCAATGCTTTGTCAGGCAAACCATCTCCTAATCCAATACCATATAATATTATATTGCCGGTCACTTTTTGTCCTGTGTTTGGGGTGCCTGTTCCGGCATATGTATAAATGCCTCCTCCATCATTTTTTACAATGTTGAACCTATTGAGGAAATTATTCGATACTACCGTATTGTTCCCGTCAAATTTAATTCCCACATAACCTGTGTTTTCAATTGAATTATATTGAATAAGACTGTTTTCGCCATTTATATCCATAGCCATATAACCGCCATCACTATTTCCTCCCATCCCAATTAATATGCCCGTATTTAAGATTGTGTTATTTGTGACTGAAGCATAAGTGTGATCTCCATGAAGCTCAATAGCATGATTATTGCTGTTACTAATTGTATTATTTATTATTTTGCAATACGGTGAGGTACCGTTCCATGGACCAAAAACAGCAGTATTCCCGGTGAAGTTTATATTGCAATTCTGTACTGTTATATAGTCTGAATTGTTTATCTGCAATGCATATGAGTTGCCACCTTCAAATGATATGTTGTCGAAAGTGATATAGTTGACACCAATAAGGTAAGCAAGCTGATCTGTTGTACTGACTTTAACTGTATAGTTGTTTGGATCAGCAGTTCCGAAGTACATATAGAAAGTAGACCCGTTATAATACCATTCGCCTGTTTTGTCAAGTGTCTCAAGATCATTCTGGATAAAATAGCCATATCCATCCCTTGGAGTATAATCCGAACCGGTTTTGTAGGATAAGGTGGTTCCTGAATGGTCAGTGATAATGTTCCTGTCATAAACAAAAGGAACTTTTCTTATTACAACCTCAGCTCCGGTCCAGTCAGGTGAGGAAGGCAATTCCGAATCAGTTATTGAAGTAGTTGAAACATGAGAATCAATATAGAGAAAACCTGTATTAGGCCATCTGCCCAAAGGTGTATTAACATTGTTGACTGAAACAATATTGGGGCTTGATTCGCATGTAATTGTTTTAGAATAAATTCCACCACCATAGTTATTCCAACCTGATATTGTTACAAAACCACTAATAACAGGATTTGAGCCGGTTCCATAAGCGCTTATTGTAATGGGGCTTCCCGATGATCCCGATCTTGATATTCTGAGTGTTCCATTAAAGACATCTCCTCTCTTGAACAGGATCCTGTCACCAGGATTAAAGCCCGAAAATGCTGAATTAACTTTAGAGATTGTTTGCCATGGAGTTGATGATGAAAGCCCGTTTGCCGAATCATTGCCAGATGAACTTACATAATAATCAGTTGCTGAGGCAACAACACTAACCAGGCATAAAAACATCATCAAAACCTTTCTCATAGATGTTTTTTAAGGATATTCAATTGACGAGTGGATGAAAAGAATTGATTAACGCTACAAATAAAACGATTAATTATCTAATTTGGTATAGGAGTGACATTATTTTTCAAACATTTTGTCAAGACAACTTATTAGAGGTTCTTCCGGAATATGGTCAAAACAAAAATGGTTTTATTATTCTTGTATGTTTTTCAGTTAATGAGATAGGATAAGTACTTAATTAATATAGTAGCAGGATTACCCAATAATAAACCAGATCGAGGGTTTCAGTTAAAGCAGCAAAGCATTTAGTTCTTTCGGAAACCTCATATCCTGGTTCAGGGAGCGCTATAATCCCTATATTATAAGATTTGCCAAGCACCTTTTTATATGTCATCCAAGTTCTTCGCGCATGAATTCCCATCGAGATAATATTTACATCCTTAACATTATGACCTGATTCCAATAGCCAGTCTCTGAAAGCCAGCGCTCCGGTCAGTGTCCTGTTGATCCTTGTTTTGCTTCCCTAACGGCAATTACCTTTGAAGAATCAATGCCGCTGACTAACAATTTATTTCTTACAATTTCAGGGTGAGATTCATAGTCATTTATGGTTCTGTCATTTCCACCAAGCTTTCCAATATCAAAAACTGAATTGAACTGATACCGGATAACCAGAGTATCATCAACAATAATCTCCTTAATATATAAGTTCCTGTCTCCTTTATCATCCAGATAATCATTTGTAAATTCAAACATGAGAGAGTCAATTTCAAAAAGGGGTGCGTTCCATTCAACTTTAAATTTCCCGGGCTTTTCATCAGCATTGAAGTCTGCAATTAATGAATCATTTATATAAAAATTGAAATGAGAACAGTATTTGCCACCCATTTTGCTTCGAGCAACTACTTCTATTTCATGATGTTCATTATCAAACCCTGTTTTTGAACTTAATCCAGGATAGAAAATCAAGTATCCATTCATTGCGACCATGCAAAAATCCAGCTCTGAAGACTTAATCCCGGTTGTTATGATAAAATCGTAATCCCGATTGTGTATCTCGCTCTTTGCCATCTCAATTGCAGGATCAGGAAGCCAGGCTTTGATAACAAGCATTTCAGCATCCAATCTCTGTGATTTTTCAAGAAAGCGAAAGAGGCTGTCCTTATAAATCTGAAGCAAAAGGAGTAGCAATCCCGCTAATGCAATAAATATCAAAGAAATTTTTATCGTATTTTTCAGGACTTTTTTCACCTTGAACTGGTTTTTAAACGATGCTATTTTGCATCTAAATTAATTCTTTCAGATAAAATAAAAACCTTCCGGTAATAAAACGGGTGTTTTTTTGTTTGTATCTATGCACTTAACAAATATCTGTTGATGAAATTAACAGATTAAGGCTGAACGTAAATTTTCAATTAAAATATTTGCCATACGTTGGATTGAATTATAGAGGCTGATTTATACCGTCATGAAGATCTCTCCGGCTTGAAAGGATTAATAAAGCGATGGTTTGGTTTACGGTATACATTAATATTTCGTCAAGTAATGCGATTCAGGAGATACTCGGTTAGCGGTATTTTATTCAGGATTCTTAGCCAGGTACCGATTCAGGTGTGGATTCAAGATTCGTCCTGACGAAAAGATCGGAATAGGATTTTATCTTACAGGTCGTTGCCGCCCGGTCATAATAGATCCGGTTCCCGTATGCAAAAATTGGAATATTTCACATTCTTTTGTGATAGAGCGTTCTTACAGGGGTGTAATATTTGGGCGGCCTACCATTGGCGATTATATATGGATAGGACCAGGCTCAGATTTGGTAGGTAAGATCAGCATGTGCAACAATGCAATAATTACTCCAAATTCATTTATGAATTTTAATGTTCCTGACAATTCACCGGTAATCGGATCCCCTTGAAAAATAATTTCAAAAGAAAACCCCGACAAAAAACTATATTAATGACATACTTAATAGTTAAAAATATAACTTTTCTTTTTACTTATTTTTGCATGACTTGAAATCCTGGATAATTTACTTGTCAATGTAACCGTTTAACAAAGAATAACAATTTCGGGAATATACTTCTATTATTAATAAAATGTTGGTTTTGTCAATGTGACTGACCAAGCGAAGCTATATGAATATCCTCTGAACTACAGATCATAAGTCAAATCCTTAAGAATATATTTCCGAGACAGCTAAAATTAAATGATCAATTACTACTCCAAGGGCAAAAAACTCTTAAAGTCATATTTTACTGAGGGTCACGAACGAAGCATAAAAGCCAAGAAAAATATACTTGGATCTTTTATGATCAAAGTTTGCAGTATTGGGATCAGCCTTCTGTTAGTGCCTCTTACAATAAACTATGTAAATTCATCCCGGTATGGTATATGGCTTACTCTAAGTTCTATTGTTGCCTGGCTGAGTTTTTTTGATATTGGGCTTACACAGGGACTTCGCAATAGATTTGCTGAAGCAAGGGCTAAGAATGATGATTCGATCGCTCAGGTATATGTAAGCACGACCTATGCCCTGCTTGCAATTATTTTCGTGGCTATATGGGTATTATTCCTCATCTTCAATAATTTCCTGAACTGGTCCAGTATTCTCAATGTTTCAGTCGATATGCAGTCGGAAGTATCAATCCTGGCTGTCATTGTCTTTTCATATTTCTGTTTGTCTTTTGTTCTAAAGATCATTACTACAATTCTCCTGGCTGATCAGAAGCCGGCAAAATCATCGCTTATAGATCTCCTGGGTCAGGTATTCTCTTTAATTTTTATTTTGATACTTGTCAAAACTACGCAGGGATCCCTGATAAAGTTAGGTATTGCTCTTTGTATTTCCCCACTGATTGTTCTGATTGGAGCTAACCTGATATTTTTCTCAGGGGCTTATAAAAAGTACCGTCCGGTATTTTCACTGGTGCGGTTTAAGTATGCAAAAGAGCTGTTTAACCTTGGAGTCATCTTTTTCATAATTCAGTTTGCCGGGATTATTCAGTATCAGACTGCAAACATTATTATCGCCAGGAATTTCGGAACGGTGGATGTTACATCATATAATATTGTCTATAAGTACTTTAGTGTATTGAATATGATTTTTACAATTTTTATCATTCCTTTCTGGTCGGCATCGACAGAAGCATATCAAAAAAATGATATTCAATGGATTAAAAATGGGATTAAAAAATATAACCTGATAAATATACTTTTGGCACTTGCAGGTCTAGTAATGCTTATTTTTTCAGATACTGTTTACAGATTATGGCTGGGTGAGGGAAAGGTTGATATTGCATTTTCACTGTCACTCTGGGGATTTTTATATTTCAACGTTCTTATGTTCAGTGGAAAGTATGTTAACTTTCTGAATGGCATAAGTGCTTTACGTATACAGTTTATTGCATGTATTGTAAGTCCATTCTTATATGTGGCAATTGCAATACTGCTGATCAGAAACTATCATCTTGGTGTTTACTCACTTTTTATTGCTTCAATTGTTGCCAACTTTAATGGGTTTATTTTAGCTCCGCTACAGTATCACAAAATAATTGTTGAGAAATCCAAATCAGCAATCTGGTATAAATAAACCGCAGTGATCGCATGACAAGAATTGTCCATATTCAGAAATCGGTACTTTCAACTGGCAGAGCTCCATTAAGACTTCACAATGCCATGCTGGAGGAGAATATTGACTCATCGATATTCTCATTGGATTTTGATGTAAACCTTACTGACAGGATAAAGGAAGCCGGTAGAAATTCAAGAATTAAAGCAAGATTGGATGACTATTTTCAGTCGGCGATAACCTTTAAAGTTAAAAGTGAGTTCGGATTATTTTCATATCTTGTTTTAGGATCTGATGTTTCAGCTCATGAATTCGTAAAGAATGCCGATATAATTTATTTGCACTGGGTTCAGGGAGGCTTTATGAATTTATCAAACTATCGTCAGTTGGCAAGCCTCGGGAAACCTGTAATAATTTTCATGCACGACATGTGGTCAATCACGGGCGGATGCCATCATAGTTTCGATTGCGAAAAGTACATGAATGATTGTTTTAAATGTCAGATGTTTCCTGAAAAGACACTGGTTGACTGGGCTCATATTGAATTCCGCAAGAAAAAGAGACTTTATTCTGATTTTAATAATTTCTATTTTGTCTCACCAAGCAAATGGCTTTACAATTGCGCCAAACAATCATTCCTTACGAAAGACAAGCCTATATTTCACATTCCTAATATAGTCGACACCAGGCTGTATAAGCCAGTAGGCAGAAAGTTTGCAAGGAAACTTTTAAGTATTGATGAGAATGCGACTATCGTTTCTTTTGGTGCGTTCTCAATATCAAGTGCATATAAGGGATGGAATGAACTACTTAAGGCGTTAAATATACTCAGTTCAGGCGGATCGTATAAAGACCTCACAGTGTTAGTCTTCGGAGGAGGATATGATCGGGAGATTGCCGACAAAGTCCCATTTAAAACACGGTTTATGGGTTTTCTAAAGGACGAATACTCAACAGTTCTTGTTTACAATTCGATCGATGTTTTTGTCACACCTTCGCTTGCAGATAACTTTCCGACGACAGTTCTGGAATGTCAGGCTTGCGGTACTCCTGTCGTTGGCTTTGATGTTGGAGGGATCCCGGACATAATACAACACAAGGAAAATGGATATCTTGCGAAATACAGGGATCCGGAAGACCTTGCCAACGGGATCAGTTTTTGTCTTGAAAATAAAACAAAAGGTTACCTGCGTCCCTCATTTGAAACGGGAGATTTAGTCAGGAAACATTTGGATCTAATAGGATCGGTTACCAAATAATGGAACCGGATAAAATATAATGTCAGAAAATAATAAATTATTATTAGGGGAATCCCTTGACAGAACATCTGTTGCTGCAATAAATTTGTTCTGGCTTGGATTCATTATTTATGTAGTCAGCTATACAATTTCAACCACCGATGAGGTTAATTATGTGGTTTGCAACGTTTTTCAGTTGCTTGGATTATTCATGCTCCTACCATCTTCAGCCATATTGATCTATCTGAAAATTGACAACAGTTTTCTCAGTATGATATTTTTTACCTATATTTTATGGCAGGTTGCGACAGTAATAAGAGGAATTGAATTCGATTATGAAGTGGCCAAGCAATTGCTGTTTGATCCTAATACCGGTGTTTTCCTGTACCTGGCCCCTTTTGTAATGCTGATCCCGGTAAATATAACTTACTTTAAAAAAATCTTTCAGACAATTATTGTACTAGGTATCTTTTTCATTTTATACGATATGATTTTTATCAAGGAGCTTCTTTACCCCAGCGAAAATATGAGGAGCCAGGCTATGATCGAATACTTTACACAGCAGCTCAGCCTTTGCGGTGGGTTTTTACTGCTTACTTATTTTTATCATTCAAGAAAAGCGAATCTTTTTATCCTTTTTACAATGGCTGCAACATTTCTATTTGCAGTTATCAGAGCAAGAAGAGGGTTGATATTCATGACATTCAGTATGTTGTTTTTCAGCTACTTGATATATCATTACATTAACAAAACAAAAGTGGTAAATATGGTCCTGTCGTTATTTCTTATTACGATAATTACGTTTATTGCAATAAGAGTGTATGAGGAAAATCGCAAGGACACATTCAGTCTAATAACCGAGCGTATTAATCAGCGGACAAGATCTGAAGTGGTGAAGTATTTCTACCGGGATATGCAGGCAAAAGACTGGATAATTGGCAAGGGTTTAAATGGTGAATACTTTTGTCCCGGTGTCACTGAAGGTGTCGGCAGGATAACTATTTTCAGAAGAGTAGTTGAGACCGGATACCTTCAGGTAATCCTGAATGGAGGGCTGATAAGTCTTGTTCTTCTCCTTCTGATAGCGATTCCCGGTATGATAAGGGGGATATTTTATTCTAAAAATATACTTTCCAAGGCAGCCGGCATCTGGATATTTCTTTTCCTGCTATACATGTATCCGGGAACCATAACCAAGTTCTCAATGCACTATCTGCTTGTCTGGATTTCGATAGGCATCTGTTACTCAAAGCAGATATGCAACCTGCCTGACGAAACAATTAGAGAATTATTCACTTCAAAGCAGAATCTTGTGAGGCAAAACCAGGAATAATATTATTTCTGCTTTTTTATATGTCATTTCGAAGGATTTTAATATTTGGTCAGCCATTTAACAATTACTCAGGAGGTGGAATTACCCTGACAAACCTTTTCAAAGGCTGGCCGAAGGAGGAAATAGCTGTAACATATCTGGGTCATGGATTGATAAATGTCACTACAGATGTTTGCGATACTTATTATCAGTTAGGGAAAGAGGAGCATAAATGGAAATTCCCGTTTTATTTATTTCAGAGAGAATTTTCATCGGGAATTAAATCATTTGAGGTTAGAAAGGATATTCCGGTAAATTCGACACAGAAAGGTTTACGGCATAGGGTAGTTAATAATTATTTTTATCCTCTTTTACGCTGGGCAGGATTATTCCATTTTACAACCACTCTCTCACTTTCGGAAAAATTCAAAAACTGGCTCGCTGAATTTGATCCTGAGATCGTATACCTGCAGGTGGCAGCTCGCGATGAGATAGTTTTTGCAAAGGATCTTGTCGAGCATCTAAAAGTTCCGTCGGTTATCCATTTTATGGATGACTGGCCAACCACAATTAGCAGCCGGGGCCTCTTTAAAAGATACTGGTCACATAAAATTGATAAGGAATTAAAATCTCTGCTTGATAAAGTCGAACTGCATCTTAGTATAAGCGATGCAATGTCGGATGAATACAAAAAAAGGTATAACAGGGAATTCTTCCCATTTCATAACCCGATTGAAGTCGAATTATGGGCACCATTTACAAAGAAGGATTTTAAGATAAATAAGAAATATGTCAATATTCTATATTCTGGGAGGATAGGTGATAATGGCATTGCAGAATCAGTGGTTGAAGTTGCCTCGGCAATTGATTCAATGAAAGATGGGGCTGCAAATATAAAACTTCATATCCAGACCCCGACAAAGGACAGGAGGATAATTGATAAGCTAAACAGATACAATTGCGTCGTATTTAATCCATTTGCAGATTATAGCCAGATTCCAAAGATCTTTTCAGGAGCTGATATATTGCTACTTGCAAATGATTTCAGCCTTATGGGCTTAAAATACCTTAAATATTCGATGCCGACAAAAGCATCCGAATATATGATTTCGGGAGCTCCCGTTTTTGTTTACACCCCTGAAGAGGCAGCTGTTTCCCAGTTCTTCAGCAAAAATGAATGCGGATATTGTATTTCTGTGCAAAGCAGGAAGGAAATTGTTAAGGCGATAAAATATCTCATAAATGATGAGGAATATCGAAAAAAGATTAGCCTTAATGCAGTCAAGATTGCTAAAGAAAGATTTGCAGCAGAAAAAGTACGT
Organism: uncultured Bacteroidales bacterium; assembly: GCA_963701745.1. GTDB lineage: Bacteria > Bacteroidota > Bacteroidia > Bacteroidales > VadinHA17 > LD21. The sequence continues at coordinate 1,078,702 of CAVPBE010000001.1, forward strand.
AATGAATTCCAGAAACTTTTAATTAACCTGGTAAATAAAGATAATCATGTTCAATGACAAGGTCCTATTAATTACAGGAGGTACAGGTTCATTTGGCAATGCTGTACTCCGTAGATTCTTAAATTCTGATATCAGAGAAATCCGCATATTCAGCCGTGATGAGAAAAAACAGGATGATATGCGTCAGTTTTATAGTAATGACAAAATAAAGTACTACATCGGGGATGTACGGAATTATGAGAGTATTAAAAGTGCAATGAAAGGTGTCGATTTTGTTTTTCAAGCCGCAGCATTAAAACAGGTGCCCTCCTGCGAATTTTTTCCGACCGAAGCAGTGAGAACAAATGTTCTGGGCTGTGAAAATGTCCTGAATGCAGCTCTTGAAAACAATGTAAGCCGGGTTATAGTGCTCAGTACCGACAAGGCTGTCTATCCAATTAACGCCATGGGAATGTCGAAAGCCCTGAGTGAAAAAGTAATGATCGCAAAATCGCGCAGCCTTATAAACACCGATCAGGTTTTCTGCGGAACAAGATATGGTAATGTAATGGCTTCACGAGGTTCTGTAATCCCACTTTTCGTGGACCAGATCAAAAAAGGGGGTCCCTTGACCATAACAGATCCCCAGATGACAAGATTTATGATGACTCTCGACGGAGCAGTCGATCTTGTGATCTTCGCTTTCCAGAATGGCAAGCCGGGCGATATTTTTGTTCAGAAAGCACCGGCCTCAACAATTGAAGTCCTGGCAAATGCTTTGCTGAAGCTTTATAATGCAAATAATCCGATCAAAATCATAGGAACCCGGCATGGTGAAAAGCTGTATGAAACTCTTGTAAACAGGGAGGAACTTGCCAAAGCTGTAGACCTTGGCAATTATTACAGGATACCGGCTGATACCCGCGATTTAAATTATAACCGATACTTTGTCGAAGGTGAAACTCAGATTGCACAAATAGAAGAATATACATCCCATAATACACACAGAATGAATCTTGAAGAGACAAAGGACCTTCTACTCCAACTTGATTCAATAAGGGATGATATTAAGAAACTTAAGTAAAATAATCCTAAAAACCTGAATTTGAAAAAAAAGTCACAAAGAGATCATCCGGAAAACATCTTAATTACATCATCAAATTTTCCCAGGGGGTCTGCCGCTGCAAACTATCTGAATCTTTTTTGCAGGGGAATTGTAAAGTCGGGTTCCGGCATTGAAGTATTTATTCTTAAAGGTTATTTCCTTAAAGGCCTGAAAACAAGCGACGCAAAAACAAATAAAACTGAATACGGAGTCAATTATAAATATCTTGCATTTGTCAACAGATCTTCAAATGGTCTTATGAAGATCATTGGCGATATCTATGGATTATTCTCACTGATTTTCCTCCTCTTTTCTTTGTTTAAGAAAAGAAAGAAAACCACGGTCTTTTGTTATAACAACGAAATACAGCATAGTCTTCTGCTGAATCTTTATTGCAGGATTACAGGAATAAAAATTATAACATTTGTCCCGGAGTACTATGATATTTCTGAATTTTCAGGAAATATATTGCGCAAGCTGAGATGGTACGGGTTCTTACTTAATTTTCATTACATAAACAGGCTCTCGGATAAACTTATAGTATTCAGCAAATACATTAAATCAAAATATCTTGATAAGAAATATCCTGAACATAACATTCTTGTGCAGCCCAATCTGACGGATTTTGAATTCTGGAAAAAGGATGAAGAAAATCAGAATTATACTATAGGATACAGCGGAACGCCATACAAAAAAGATGGGATCGAAGATCTTTTGTCGGCGGTAGGATTACTTGTGAAAAAAAATATTGAAGCAAGAGTCCTTATAATAGGGGATGTGGTTAATGAAAAATCGATAATTCCTTCGTTAACTGAATTTTGCAATACGCTTGGAATCAGTAAATTTGTCACATTTACGGGCCATGTGCCCATCGATGAGGTAAAAAACTGGCTGAACAAATGCAAAATTCTTGCAATAACAAGGCCTAATATTGTTCAGACTGTTGCCGGATTTCCTACCAAGATCGGAGAATATTTTGCCTGCAGGAAGACAGTCCTGTCAACAAGGATAGGTGATGTGAGCAATTATTTTATCGACAGGAAGGAGATTGTATTTGCAGAGTCTGACAATCCACAATCGATTGCTGTTAATATTGAATGGATATTAAATAATCAGGAAGCAAGTGAAATCATTGCATTAAATGGTTTTAACAAAGCAAGAGAACTTCTGGATTACAGGATTAAAGTCCCGGAGATGATGGACTTTGTTAAAAGAAACAAATAGATTCAGATACAAGTTTATTTATTCAGCAATAGTGGCTGCTAAGAAAATCTTAAGCGTCGGACATATGCAGTTCCCGCTTGGTCAGGCCCAGGTCCAGAGACAATTGCTGATGGCAAAAGCGATTATTCTTGAAGGATTTGATGTCACAGTTCTCTGCCGCTACGGGATTCACAGTGAGTCAGACGGGATTAGTAAGGAGGGCTTTTTCGAAGGAGTTCACTACGTATATTGCTCAGGCACCTCCATAAGGCCGGAAGGGATCTTCAGAAGGAACCTTTTAAAATTTAAAGGACTGTTCAATGAATACAGATATTACAGGGAGTTTTCAAAAAACGGACAGCTTGCCGGAGCTCTTGTTAGCACTAACAGGTTTTATAACATACTCCTCTATTTTTTGCTTGGGAGATTATTCGGGATCATAACAGTTGTAGATAATGTCGAATACTGGACTGCAAACAAGAGCATAAAAGGATTGAATCGATTTGATAAGTATCTCTATGACAAGTTTTACTTTCATTTTGCAGATAAGATAATCTGCATAAGTAATTTCTTAATAAGTAAGGTGAACAGAGTTGGAAAGATTAAAATATTAAAGATACCCTCAATTACGGATTTTGATAAATTCAGGCATACCGGCACTTATCCTATCGTTAAAGGAAAATATTTTTTGTTCTGTGGTTCGAAGGTTTATTCTGAAATAATCGATTTCGTGATTTCATCTTTTGAAATACTGAATCAAAGAGATTTGAGCCTTGTTTTAATAACGGCTAAAACCAGATGTTTGATTGAAAGAATTGAAAAAAGTCAATTAATGGATCGAATAAAGGTGATGGCAGACATCCCGTATAATGAACTTGTTAATTTATATACCAATAGTGAGGCTTTAATCATTCCTATGAGGAACAATGATCAGGATAAGGCCAGGTTCCCTCACAAAATAGGGGAATATTGCGCTGCGGGCAAACCTATTATTACAAATAAAGTTGGAGAAATCAATAATTATTTTAGCGAATCCAACTCATTTTTATGCTCTGAATATGACACAGCTGAATATGCCAAGTCGATGGCACGAATTATTTCTGACCCTGTCCATGCAAAGGATGTAGCTGAGCATAGCTTTCAGACAGGATTGCTGCATTTCAATTACAGATCATATTCGAAACCAATAATAAACCTGTTTGATCGGACATGAAAATCCTTCAGTTTATTTATGAACTTGTACCCGGCGGAGCGGAAAGGTTTGTTGTAGATCTGACAAATGAATTATCTAAAGACTGTGAAGTTGCTCTTTATACTCTGCGAGACGATAGTCTTTGGAACAGCGGATTTTATGTGCCTGAAATAAATGAAAGGGTCAAATATGTAAATCTTAAGATCAAGCCAGGTTTTAACCCATTTTTGATCCTGACTTTTTTTAAAATACTAAGGAATGAAAAGCCTGATATTGTTCATTGCCATCTGAATCTCGTAAATTATTTCTTCCTGTTGTCAGTATTGTTTAAAAATAGAATCAGGTTCTTTTATACAATTCACAACTCTGCTGAAACAGAAGTCGAATCTGAAATGGAAAAGGCAGTAATGAAATTTTTCTTTAAGCACAGGTATTTCGTTCCTATTGCAATTTCCGATGAAACAAAAGCCTCTTATCAGCGCTTTTATAAGCTAAAGGATTTGCCTGTAATTTATAATGGCCGTAAATTTGATGGCAAAACATCAGGATACGAAAATGTAGTCAATGAGATTTCTGTTCTAAAGCCAACAAGCAGAACCAAAGCATTTTGCCATGTTTCAAGATATGATGAAAAACAGAAGAATCATAAGATGCTGGTATCTGTATTCAACAGGCTGACAGAGGAAAATTTTGATGTGGTTCTATTGATCATAGGTGAGGGATTTGAAAGAGCCTCAGAGCTTAAAAGGCTGGTAAATAAGAATATACATTTTATCGGAATAAAGCCTAATGTTCCTGATTACCTGTATGCCTCAGATGCTTTTTGTTTAAGTTCCAATTTTGAAGGTATGCCAATTTCGCTGATCGAAGCCTTTGCATGCGGATGTCCTTCCATATGTACGCCTGTGGGTGGTATAGTCAATTGTGTGAAACACGGTGAGACCGGGTTCCTATCAAAAAGCCTGTCTGAAGATGATTATCTTGAAGCGGTGAAGCAATTCATAAGCTCTTACGGTTTAATTGACAAAGACAGGCTGGTAAGGTTTTATCAAGAAAATTTCAGTATCGAACGATGCAAAAAAAGTTATATGAAATTGTATAGCGGTAATTAATGAGGGTTCTCTTATCCAATAAATTCTACTATTCCCGCGGGGGGAGCGACATTTATGTGATCGAACTCGAAAGATTATTAAAAGAGCATGGCCATACGGTTGCAGTTTTTTCAATGCAGCATCCACTAAATAAGGAATCGGAATTCATAGATTTCTTCCCTGGGGAGATTGATCTTAACAACAAGAGAATAAGCAATCTGATTCCTTCCCTGTTACGTCCTTTTGGTACCGCGGAAGTCCGCACAAAATTTAATAAACTGCTTTACGAGTTTAAGCCTGACATTGTTCATCTTAATAATATTCACTCGCAATTATCTCCAATCCTTTCTGTTCTCGCACAGAACCTTAATATACCAGTTGTTTGGACACTGCATGACCATAAACTACTTTGCCCAAGGTACGATTGCATGCGCAGGGGCAAACCATGTGAATTATGCTTTACCGGCAAATTCAATGTTGTAAGATACAGGTGTATGAAGCAGAGTTATACTGCAAGTTTAGTTGCCTTCGCGGAGGCAGTCTTATGGAACAGGGAAAAAATAAGCCGATCAACAGATATTTTTATTTGCCCGAGCAGATTTCTTTTAAACAATATGATAAAAGGAGGTTTTAGAGCCGAACAGCTGATATCAATGTCTAATTTTGTTGATGGAAAAAAAATTCCCGGAGTCAATGGAAAAAGGGAAAAGCACTATTGTTACGTAGGCCGACTCTCCTCTGAAAAAGGAATTGAAACATTGCTTAAAGCTGCAATGGGACTGCCTCAATATCGGTTAAAGGTTATTGGTACAGGACCTCTTGAGGTTTTGCTGAGGTCGGGGTACCAATCAGAACATATCGAATTTTTAGGATTCAGGGAATGGGAGGAATTAAAAACTATCCTGGGCACTTCAGCAGGAATGGTAATCCCTTCAGAATGTTACGAGAATAATCCTTTGAGTGTAATTGAATCTCTGTGCCTGGGTACCCCTGTTATAGGTGCAAAAATAGGGGGGATACCCGAATTGATAACTATCGGGAAAAACGGATCAGTTTTTGAGCCTGGTAATATCATGGATCTCCGTAATCACATAATCGGGCTATTTGAAGCACAGGTTGAATATGACTATTCTGAAATTGCTTCTGTAGCTAAAGCCAGGTACCTGTCCGGTTATTATTATGATAAACTAATTACAATCTATAATCAACTTCTGTCAGCCAGGAAATAGAGAGGTTATAACAGAATATAAATAAGATGAAAATCATACTTGTCAACTACAGATATTTCATCTCAGGAGGGCCCGAGAGATATCTTTTTAATGTGAAGGCTCTTCTTGAGAAAAATGGACACACAGTGATACCTTTCAGCGTAAAGCATAAATTGAATTCATGCAGTGATTATGATAAATATTTTATAAGCCCATTAGGGAAAGGTGATCTAACCTATTTCAGTGAGAGCAACAAGACAAGCATAAATCAAATATTCAAGTTTTTTTCAAGGATGTTTTATTCTTTTGAAGCCAGAAGAAAATTCAGGAAGCTGCTCATTGATACAAATCCCGATCTTGTTTACGTGCTTCATTATCAAAATAAACTTTCCCCTAGTTTTATAGGAGTGGCCAAAAAACGTAATTTACCAGTAATACAAAGGGTATCAGATTTCGGACATATTTGTGCAAACCAGTTATTCTATAATTACATGCTGAAACTGTATGTGAACGTTGTCTTGATGGAGACAAAATGAATGCTGTTAGATACCGCTGTGTTTATGATTCAATGATTTATTCCCTTATAAAGATATCTGCTTTAAAATTTCATGAAATCCTGGGAATAACAAAAAAGATCGATGCATTCGTTGTTCCTTCGAAATTCACTCTGTCAAAGCTTGTAGACTACGGGATTCCGGATTCTAAGCTTTATAATGTACCAACCTTTTTTTCTTTTTCGAGGCTGAAGAGGGATTGGGAGAACTTAAAGTAAAATATGGGGATTATGCTCTTTATGTGGGTAGAATTGAGGAAGAAAAGGTGTTATGACTCTTGTCAGGGCTTTTGAAGATACAGAAATGCCCTTGAAGATTGTTGGCTATTCTTCCAAGGGATATGACCAGAAAATAAAAGAATATCTGACCGGGAAGGATCACAAAATTGAATTTGTTGGCAAGCAATCTTTCAGAAAAGTCAGGGAATACTTAAGTGAATGCGCTTTTACAGTTTGTCCTTCAGAGTGCTACGATAATTCCCAAATTCTGTTATTGAATCATTTGCGTTTAAGAAAGCAGTTGTGTGCACTAATCTGGGAAGCCTTAAGGAGATGGTTGAACACAACAAAACAGGGCTTTTATATGAGCCATATGATCATCTTAAACTCAGGGAACACTCCTCCTATCTGTTTTCCCATCAGGAGGAATCAGTAAGAATGGGAAAGGCAGGTCGGGTAATGGCTGAGAATACTCTTTCCGAAGCAAGTCATTATAATTCATTGATTGCCCTCTTCCGGAAGTATGCAGTAGAAAAATCATAAAGACTTACCTGTCAGAAATTTGGCTTACTTATCCAATAAATAAAATGGCAATAAACGAAATAGGAACTCTTCCAACTGATGTTTCGGTAATTACTACGTATCGTTGCCAGATGCGCTGTAAAATGTGCAATATCTGGAAGTATCCTACGGATGAAAAAAAAGAAATCACTCCAAAGGATCTTGAAAAACTGCCTTCCCTGAAGTTTGCTAATGTAACTGGGGGAGAACCATTCCAACGTCGCGATCTGGAAGACCTGATTGCTGTTCTTTTTACTAAGGCACCCAGGGTTGTTATTTCAACCTCCGGCTGGCATTATGACAGGATAATTAAGCTTGCGGAGAAATTCCCGAAGATTGGAATCCGGGTCAGTATTGAAGGTCTTTCACAACGGAACGATGACTTGAGAGGCCGACAGGGAGGGTTCGATAACGGGCTGAAAGTTCTTCTGATGCTTCGCTCCATGGGTATAAGGGATATAGGTTTTGGCATTACAGTTTCAAATCAGAATTCTGAGGATATGTTGTGGTTGTATCGTTTAGCCAAAGAAATGAATCTGGAGTTTGCCACAGCTGCATTCCATAATTCCTTCTATTTTCACAAAGATGACAATGAAGTTACAAACAGGGAGGTCGTAACAAAACACTTTGAAGAACTTATAAATAATCTGCTGAAAGAAAACAGTCCAAAAAGTTGGGCAAGGGCCTTTTTTAACCTTGGTTTAATAAATTACATTCAGAGGGGAAAGAGAATGCTTCCGTGCGAAGCCGGGCTTGCCAACTTTTTTGTTGAACCATATGGGGATATTTATCCCTGCAACGGGCTGGAAGACAGGATCTGGAAGGAAAGTATGGGTAACCTTCATGATTTCTCAACCTTTGAAGAACTCTGGAACAGTGAACAGGCAATGAGGGTTCGAGGTCTTGTAAAAATTTGTCCGAAGAATTGCTGGATGGTTGGCACCGCTGCCCCAGTAATGAAGAAATATATTAAACATCCCGCCCGTTGGATTATAGAAAATAAGTATAAATCAATTATGGGCAGGAAGATCTGTTGCGATCATATTCCATATTACAATGTCGGACAGAATCCTTTGCAGGGTGACCTGGATTATAAAAGAATGAAGCCATTTACAGATAATAATGGTGTAAAACCAGATCCAAACCTCTCATTGATTGAATCGTAAACCCTTGATTCAAACATAAACTTTAAACTGTAGTATAATTCTAATATGAAGATAGTTGTAATTGGCACCCGGGGTATTCCATTTGTCCAGGGTGGAGTTGAAACTCACTGCGAGGAATTATATCCGCGTTTAGTGGGTTTGAATCACGAAGTACATCTTATCAGAAGGACATGCTATGTTCCTCCCGGTGACAATCTGACTGAATACAAAGGTGTTCAGCTACATAACGTATACACTGTCAGGAAGATAACTACAGAAACCATTTTACATACCTTCCTGGCCGTGCTATGGGCAAGAAAACATGGTACAGATATCCTTCACATTCATGCCATTGGCCCAGCTATATTCACACCCTTTGCACGTTTACTAGGCCTTAAAGTAGTTTTTACTCATCATGGGCCGGATTACGATCGTGCAAAATGGGGCCCTGTAGCCAAATTCGTACTCAAAGTCGGCGAGCGGCTGGGAACTACCTTCGCAAACGAAATCATTGTAATTTCGGAGGTGATAAAAGATCTGCTTGAAAGAAAATACAAAAGATATAACACCAATTTGGTATTTAATGGAGTCAATCCACCCATCTTTTCAAGCAAAACTGATTTTATTGAATCACTTGGATTAAAATCCCACAAGTATGTCTTTACTTTAGGGCGCTTTGTCGAGGAAAAGGGTTTTGATTTTCTGATAAAAGCTTTTAATGATTTGAATCAGAATGATTACCGGCTTGTAATTGCGGGTGATGCCGATCATGAGATTCCTTATACAAAACAACTTAAACGACTTGCCGGAATGAACAATGTTGTTTTACCTGGCTTTATTAGGGGAGAAGAGCTCCATCAGCTTTTCACACATGCCCGTTTGTTTGTTTTGCCATCATTTCACGAAGGATTGCCGATTTCTTTACTCGAAGCAATGAGCTATAGGCTCCCTGTCCTGGTAAGTGACATACCCGCTAATAAGCAGGTTTCACTTCCCGGGAACAAATATTTTACTACTGGAGATGAAAAGTCACTTAAAAACGGGCTTGAAAAAATACTTCAGCAGAAATTTGAACCGGTTGATTACGACATGACTCCTTACGACTGGCATAAGATATCGCTCCAGACAGATGCCGTTTATAGGAATGTAGTACATAAGAAATGAGCTTGAAACTGAAAATAGGATTAATTGTTGACAGCTATAATGTTGCTGCCTGGAAGTATGATATTATTAAAATGATATCCGATTCGGATTTTGCGACTGTTGAAGTAGTAATCAAAAATAATGGTTGGCAATCAGCGGTTAAAAGTAGAATCAATCCCGGGCTGCTGGTATACAGGCTTCATAAAAAACTTGATAAGATCATCTTTGGAAACGGAAATGATTATTCCCAGGTGAGAGATATCCGGGCATTGATAAATAATGTTCCTGAGGTTCCCCTAACCTCTTTAGGAAATGATGATTGCCTGGAGTTCCTTATGGAAGGTACAGGAGAAATCGGTAAATATAATCCTGATGTAATTCTAAAGCTGGGTGCTGGATTACCGGGTGGCCGGATATTAAAGGTTCCTGAATATGGTATGTGGTCGTATGCAATGGATAATCTTGAAAATGACAGGACCGGCATTACAGGTTATTATGAAGTGGTAGAGAACCGTCCAGTGACAAAATCAGAACTGGTAATTTTAAGTGAGTGCGGTGAAAAAAACCATGTAATTTCAAATACCTGGGAATCAACTTGTTCGTACTCAATCCATATGAACAGGGACAGACTGTTCCGGCGATCATCATTTTTCACGATCAGAGTTTTACAGGGAATACATAAATATGGGAAAAGATTTCTTGAAGATCTTATAAGCATGCATGAAATAAATCCCGGAGATGAAAGCCTGAATCTGTCTGTTCCTTCTTTTACCTGCTCAGTCAAGAATTTTGCCGCAGCAATACTGATTTTTTCACGCAAATCGCTTAAAAAAGTATTTTATTCCGATCCTTTCTCATGGGTACTTCTTTTCAAGATAAAGGAAAATATAGATTTCCTACATAATTCATATTCAACTTTTAACAAATTGCAGCCTTCAAAAGACAAATTCTGGGCAGATCCTTTTGTTATCAGCAGGGATGATAAGTATTTTGTTTTTGTTGAGGAATTTATTTATGCCAAAAATAAAGGACATATCTCTGTTCTGGAACTTGACAAGGAGGGCAAGCTTTTAAGTGTTAAGAAGCTTATTGACAAGCCATACCATATGTCCTACCCCTTCGTTTTCGAATCGGAGGGAGGGTATTATATGATTCCTGAAACAGGTGGTAACCGTACAATTGACCTCTATAAATGTATTGACTTTCCTGGCACCTGGGTATTTGTAAAAAGTATTATGGAAGATGTGAATGCTGTTGATGCCACTCTGTTTAAATACAATGGAAAATGGTGGCTTTTTACAGTTATAGATGAAATTAACAGTTCTTTGGATGGCAGCCCTGAGTTATTCCTTTACTTTACAGATAATCTCCTTTCAGGTACCTGGGCGAGTCATCCTTTAAATCCGGTCGTTTCAGATATAAGGGTTGCAAGGCCCGCAGGCAAAATCTTCTTCCACAATGGAAATATTTACAGGCCTTCGCAGGATTGCGCAGGCAGGTATGGAAAAGCATTCAATATTATTCAGATACTTGCACTTTCTGAAACTGAATATAAGGAAGTTCATGTTAAAAAGATTGAACCTGACTGGGATTCTAATCTTAAAGGAACACATACTTTTAATTTTGACGATGATTTCACTGTGATCGATGCTTACACAATGCGCAGAAGACCATTATTATGACTGAATAAAGCCTTAACATTCATATTACTTTACACTTTGCAGATGGACAGAGTAACAAAAGCAGACCTGTTTCGCTATGGAGGACTGAAGGGAACCAAAGGATTTATAAAAGGGTGGTTCATTCCCGGTTTTCGGTACACCTATTTGTTAAGGAAAATTATCCGGCACAGGAAATATACCTTAAGAGGCATGTATTACAGAATATTGAGACGACTTTTTGCATATAAGGAATTCATTATTAGTCCTGCAGCGGAAATAGGAGAAGGTTTGTATCTTTATCATCGGGGGACGGTATATATAGGTCCCGTAAAAATCGGTAAAAACTGTTGCATATCTCACAATGTCACTATTGGCAGAGCCTATAAAAATGGTCAGATCGGTCGCCCGACAATTGGGGACAATGTATGGATAGGGCCGGGTGCAGTTGTGGTTGGCAAAATAAATATCGGCAACAATGTATTTATCGCCCCTAATTCAGTTGTTAATACTGATGTTCCTGATAATGCAATGGTTGCCGGATTTCCTGCACGATATATAATTAAGGAAGATCCGAACAGGGACTGGGTAAATGATATCCTCGATTAAAATCTTACTTGTCAGTAATATATGACGAAACGGTTAATTGTTACGGGAGCTGCCGGATTCATAGGATCATCCCTTTCAGATAGCCTGTTGAAAAGCGGATCCGATGTACTTGGAATAGATAATTTTGATCCGTTTTATGACAAAAGCATTAAAGGAAAGTAACATTGAACATGCTCTAAAAAATTCCCGGTATCAATTCAGGGAAGGTGATATAAGGGATTCAGAGTTTTATTGATAACTGCTTTTCAGATTTCAGGCCCGATACTATTGTACATCTTGCCGCCAAAGCCGGAGTAAGACCATCCCTGAGTAACCCTGGATTATATCTGGATGTAAATGTGATGGGGACCATGAATATCCTTGAAATGATGAAAAAAAACAATATCAAAAAAATGATATTTGCCTCATCATCATCAGTTTATGGGAATAACAAGAAAGTCCCGTTTTCAGAGAATGATAATGTTGATTATCCTGTTTCTCCGTATGCAGCATCCAAAAAGGCAGGAGAGCTTCTGTGTCATACTTACCACCATCTTTATAATCTGGACATTTTCTGTCTGCGTTTTTTTACTGTATATGGTCCAAGGCAGCGTCCTGACCTTGCCATTCACAAATTTGTAAAGGCATTGTTTAATGAAGAGGTGATCACTCTTTTCGGGGATGGAACACACATCGAGGGACTATACTCATATCGATGATATTGTAAGGGGCATTTCGGAAGCAATTGAAAGGGTGAAAGGTTTTGAAATCTTCAACCTGGGCAATTCCAAACCTATATCCCTGACCGGTCTTGTGCGATTACTTGAGAAATCGGCGGGCAGGCAGGCTCATCTAAAGTATTTGCCAATGCAGGCTGGGGATGTTGAAAGGACATTTGCAGATATCTCCAAAGCGAGGACCTTGCTCGGGTTTAATCCGGAAATCGGTCTTGAGACTGGTATTGATAATTTTTTGAATTGGTACAGGGGATTTAAGTCTAGATGGGTATAAGTCCAGATTTGACTCGATAATAAATTGATTATCAATCTCTTTACAGGATGTTTTTATTTGTGAATAAAACATGCTAATTTAGCAGGTGCTTAGTAGCTGTCTGTCAGGGGTAAAGTAAGGTTTCGTTATTATGTTAAGTTAGTGAACAGTGGCATGATGCATATCGCGATCATCTGTAAAACATTTCTGAAGGGAGGAGCTGAAAAACAGGCTCTTATCCTGACTAAATTGCTTGTTGATAAAGGAATAGATGTAATTCTAATAAACTGGTACGGGGAGAAGGTTGATCAGCGGAATCTTAAATTCATCAGTGATAATTCTATCCGGTATTATCCGATGAGCGGTACCTACCTGAAAAAGCTGAACAAGTTCCAGAAGATATTAAAGCATGATGAAATATCGATAATAATTTCATACCTGACCCTGGCTAATTTCGTTTTTCAGGGGTCAGCAAGATATTGAACAGGAATGTTATAACCATTGGTGGGATTAGGAATGAAAGACTTCCTTATTACAAGTTCCTGTTTGAAAAGCTGATTCACAATTATCTTAACGATGCCACAGTTTTCAATAATTATTCTGCTAAAGAAAAATTTCAAAGAAGAGGGTTTAATCCTGATAAAATATATGTAATCCAGAATGCCATTGAGTTGAAAAATCCACAACTGGATTTCAAGGCATCCAATGGTGAAATTAAGATTATTACCGTAGGCCGGTTTGTTAAACAAAAAGATTATGAAACAGCGCTGAAATCATTCAGTAATCTTGTTGAAAGAAACAAGGACAGGAAGTTCAGCTATTACATTGTTGGCTATGGTCCCCTTGAGAAGGATGTTAGATCTTTGGCCGAACAGCTGAAAATTGACAACAAAATCAAAGTATTTATTAATCCTCCCGATATTTCACCCATACTAAAAAGCAGTGATATTTTTCTTAGCACATCATTGTTTGAAGGCGTTTCAAATTCTATTATGGAAGCTCTGGTGGCCGGATTACCAGTTGTTGCAACAAATGTAGGAGATAACAGTTACCTTGTTAAGAACGGAAGGAACGGATTTCTTGTCCCATGCAGGGATGTTGAAACCATTGTTGATAAGCTTGAATATTTGTCAGGCTCAGCAGATAAAAGGAATGAATTCGGAAAGAACAGTATAAAGGTTGTTGAAACCGAGTTCTCCAAGCAGAAATTACTGGACAGTTATTTAAGTCTTTTTTCAAAATTGCAGTAAACAATTTGCTATTTACTTTTCTTCTTCAGGGAAAATCAGAACATGATCAGCATGTTTCAGAGGTTCCAGAGATTCCTGTGATCTTAATTTATCTATAAAACATAGCATAAAAACCATGATGCCATAAAGGCATTAAACAATAATGAAAATAGGAGTAATTGGCACAAGGGGATTTCCTGAAGTACAGGGAGGGCTGGAAACACATTGTCTGGAACTATATACCCGTTTGGCAAAAAAATATAATATTCAGATTACCGTTTACAGGAGGAAACCTTATCTGAATGAGAAAAACAGGGATTCAGTTTATCAAAATATAAGGTTTGTTGATTACTGGGTTCCAAAAAGCAAAAATATTGAAACATTTGTTCATGCTTTTTTGGCAACTGTCCATGCACTGTTTCAAGGATTCGATATAGTACATTTTCATAATACCGGTCCAGGATTCTTTATCCCACTATTAAGATTATCCCGAGCGAAAATTGTATTTACCTATCATAACGTAAGCTACACACATAAGAAATGGAGTGCTTTTGCCAAAGGCTTCCTCTCCATGTCAGAAAGAATCAGTGTGAAAAACTCAGATTTTATCATTTTCATTTCAGAGTTTTTACAGTCTGAAATGTCGAAGAAATATCCCCTGGGAAGCAGTAAAGTGATTTCAAATGGTGTCAATCTGCCAGTTAGAGCCTTAAATTCAGATTATATCGAATCTCTTGGTCTTGAAAAAAACAAATATATAATTGGAGTAGGAAGGTTTCTTGAGGAGAAAGGATTTGATTACCTGATAAGGGCATTCGGGAAAACCGGAATTAATGATTATAAATTGGTACTTGTTGGTGATACTGATTACCCTACCGATTATTCAAAAAAACTAAGGTCTTTGGCTCTGAAAAACGATGTTGTACTGACAGGATTTATTAAAGGTGAAAAACTGCATCAGGTTTTTTCTTTTGCCCGGCTTTTTGTTATTGCATCATATTCTGAAGGCCATCCTATTGCGTTGCTTGAGGCAATGAGCTATAAAACTGATGTGCTGGCCAGTGATATCATGGCTAATTTGCAGGTTGGACTGGAGGTAAGTGATTACTTTAAGGTTGGGAATGAGGATAACCTTAAAGTAAAGATATTGGCAAAGTTATCAGGCCAAAGGGAGCGGGATTATAAGAATTTGTTATCATCAAAATATAATTGGGACACCATTGCAGGTGAGACATATGAAATTTATAATAATCTTATACCTTAAATATGAAACTTAAAGGAGGCATAATTGGGCTCGGTAAAATGGGTATTTCCCATGCAGCGATTGTAAGTCCTCATCCATCCGTTGACATGGTAGCAGTATGTGACACTTCAACAATTGTCCTGGACGTGTTCAGGAAATTCAGCAGTGTGAAGCTGTACCATGACTATATAAAAATGATTGATAAAGAAAACCTCGATTTCGTGGTTATTGCAACGCCAACAAGGCTGCATTATCCTATGGTAAAGCATGCGCTGGAGAAGGGAATTAGTGTCTTTTGTGAGAAGCCATTCTGCATGAATACAAATGAAGGCAGGGAACTTGAGGAATTAGCAAGGAAGAAAAGACTGATCAACCAGGTAAGCTACCATAACCAGTTCGTGGGAACATTCCGGGAGCTGAAACGACTAATGAAAGCCGGCATTATTGGTGAGCTGGTTCATTTTACAGGGGAAGCTTACGGGAATGTTATAACTAGCGATAAAGGAGGCACCTGGCGGTCAGATCCCCAGGAAGGAGGAGGATGCCTTCTCGATTATGCCTCTCATGTTATTAACCTTATTCAGGAAATAATAAGCAGACCAGTTAAGGTTAACGGATCTCTAATGAAGAATATTTTTTCGTCTACTGTTGAGGATGCAGTATATTCGATGCTTATCCTTGAAAACGGGCTGAGCGGAGTTCTGTCTGTCAACTGGTGTGATGAAACATATCGTAAGATGTCAACAACTGTGACTGTTCAGGGGAAAAAAGGAAAAATTATCTGCGATGCAACCGAGATCAGGATTTACCTGAATGATTCAAATGCCAAAGAAAAACTTGATAAAGGTTGGACAATAAAATATATTACTGAACTGGCCATCCCTGTCGACTTTTATCTCAGAGGTGAGGAGTACAGTGCTCAGATTGATCATTTCATTCGGTGTGCAATTAACAAGAAACAGACGGATACAAATTCATTCGAGCAGGCTTTATATACCGATAAGGTGATAGAATTAATAATTGAAGATTCAAAAAAGTTAAAATAATGGATAAAGTATTATTCGGTGATAATCAGTTTTTCGCCGTTAGTCATATGTCTGACGAAAAATCGAGGGAACAGGCAATCCGTTTTAAGGATGATGCCTCAATAATCCGTGTGCTTGATCAGGCAAGGGAGGCAGGGATAAATACATTCATGTGCACAACCCATGACAGGATATCCAATGTATGTGATCATTTCCGGAGTCATCCTGAAAAATACAGTGGATTTAAGTTCTACCCCTGTATGCCCTATGCTCATAAATATGCAAATGCAGTCACTGAACACGGCTATTTAGGCACAATTAAGAAATATGTTCCGGGTAATCTGTTTGGTACATTTGCCAAAGGAGGCCTTGCTTATGTGACAAAGGATTTCATAAGCCTGATGGAATTGCTGGTAGATGCAGAGATGAAAATGTTCAAAGGGGTTGAAACCCCGGTAATATTCATCCAGAATGTACTGGTCGATCTCATACTTGGTCTGAAAATGTTTGAGGTATTTAGGGAATATGATCTTTACATCAGAAGAAAATACGATGCTGAACCTGGCTATATTACAATGAACATGCCTGCCATGTATGATGCCCTTGAATCAGTGGGGATTGAAAATCCGATAATCTGCAGTTCAATAAACAAAATCGGTTTCCGAATGTCAGGAGGCAGGGAACTATATGAGAAATACCTGAATGAAAAAACTTTCCGGCCAATAGCAATGCAGGTGCTTGCTGCCGGGGCACTTCGACCAAAAGAAGCTATAGAATACCTCAGCCATTTCCCCAGAATTGAATCGGTACTTTTTGGTGCCTCATCTAAAATACATATTCAGGAGACAAAAGATCTTATTGAGTCTATGCTTGGGAAGAATTGATATTGTGCTGAAAATGGTGATAGCCTGTAGATAAGGCTTCGCTGTATTTGTTGTATCTTAGAACCTGATAATTCCTAAGGGAATATCAGGTTTTTTATTTATTTTTGAGCTATATCAATTTATTTCTTAAGGATTGTAATTTGTTCATAGCCAGAATACAATCTTAAAAAAGAAAATAGTATTATGAATTATTTTAAAAGAATCTGGGAAAGCATTTATAAAATTCTGATGCTCAAAACCAGCGATGAAAAAAGGATAAAGTACCTCCGGAATCTTGGAGTGAAGATCGGAGAAAGATGCAGAGTAAGAACTATGTCATTTTCGACAGAGCCCTATTTGATTGAAATAGGTGATCATACAGCGGTTGCTGCCGGGACGCAGTTTATCACACACGATGGCGCAACCTGGGTTTTTGAGGATGATGTTGACGGGGGAGGAATTTTTGGAAAGATCGTCATCGGAAATAATGTTTTTATTGGCATAAACTGTATCCTTCTTTCAAACACATCGATCGGTGATAACTCTATCGTTGGTGCTGGAAGCGTAGTCAGGGGAAATTTCCCCGAAAATTCAGTTATTGCAGGTAATCCTGCTCAGATAGTGTCGAAGACAGGCATACAAAGGATGCTATCAAAACAAAATCCCGGACTGCTTAAAACCCGTAATTTTACCATATCTCAGAAAGACAAACTTGTTAAGGAGCATTTCGGCATCAAATAAATGTTCTGTTATTTCCTCCGATATCCCTAGATCTTTATGATTAAACTTTATTAACATTTGTTAGTAAATAGTTTTCTTTTTGATGAATGGTAAAATTATTGATATGAATGTTTGAAATTCAGTGACGTTCGGTCAAAAATAGAAGATGCCGGTACAGCCGGCGTTTGGATTATTCCAATTTTTTTCCCCCCGGCATTTGACTTAGACGCTATTTAATCCTATTTTTATCCCTGTGGAATACAATCTTGAATGAGACCTCTGCTCTCAAATATTATCTTAGTCCTGTTTATCTGGATATCAGGAGTTACCTCTGCTGAAGCACAGGGAACCAGAGTTGATTTCAGCACAATTCCTAAAAGTGGTACGATACTTATCTACTCTCACATGGATGACGATCTGATCTGGATGCTCCCTTTCTGGAGAATATCAGAGAAATTTATTGGTGGTGCTATGCCAGCAACCCCGACCTACAGGACTATTGTCAACCAACAGCAGAGTTTCCTGAATAACAACGGGTATAATATTGAATATCAGGCGAACTGGTTTACGCCGTGGGATGATGTAAGTGATAAGGAATATACAGAATACTATTGGGGTGCCAATGCGTCATATAATTATCTTCTAAATGACCACCTGGAAACACGTCTGTATAATAATACAACTGAGCTTTCACGTTTTGAAATCAATAAAATAAAAGCCAAGCTCGAACAATACTTTGCTGATCCTTCAATGAGAAGGGTGATAACTCACAACAATTGGGGTGAATATGGTCACCAGCATCACAAAGCTCTGAACAAGGCTGTCAGGGAGCTGGCTGTAAAATACCGCAGGGATGTTTGGATGCTGGGCTGTAACAGCGGGGATTTTATTGACGTAACGGTTCCGAATGGAATTACTTATGCTTATGGTAGTTTCAATACCCCATCGCTTTACACAGGAATAAGGACAGTTTATTCTAACAATGGACGCTGGACCTGGTACACTGACAGGGTTCCATCGGGAGACCATAAATTCATCAGGATCGTTGAAGCCGGAAATGATAAATCCTATATCCTCAAGGGTGATCCGATCACCTATCCAGGACCTTCACAACAAGAATCGGGTGCATCTATTTTTGATGGAGATGATGATTATATGACTCTTAAGGGGAATAATAATTCATCTTTCACAATATCGTTGAGGATTTTGCCTGACCAGATCAGAGAGATGGATATCTCAGCAATGTCGGAATATCCAACATCCGGGAAAAACGACAGGAACTTATACTTAAATAGTGACGGACGTATTACTGCCAGAATCTATGATGGCAGCTCAAAAGTAGTAACTTCTTCGGCGATGATTTCAGCTAATACCTGGACGCACATTGCCATCTCAGGGAACGGCAGCAATCTTAAACTTTATATTAATGGAACTCTCGACAGAACCATTGCAGCTGGAACTGCAATTACAAATTACTCGACACCTGAATTAATACTCGGGCAGGCAATCCTGACAGGAACATACTTCAGGGGGCAGATCAATGATGTAAAACTATTTAATCGTGTCCTCTCGGATGAGGAGATTGCAAATCTTAGTGGTAATATTAACAGGTACTCTGTCTATGTTTCTTCCGGAACCGGAGGAACAATAAATCCATCAGGTACGCAAAAAGTGAGCTCAGGAACCACATTGACATTCAATATTGTTCCAGCGAGCGGTTACAGGATATCTGAGGTAAAGGCTGATAATACTTCTCTTGGTGACGTGTCCTCCTATACATTTCGAAATATAACATCCGACCATTCAATTTCCGCAACTTTCGTGCGACTCACAAATTCAATTACTGCCAGTGCGGGGCCAGGGGGCGATATTAATCCCAAGGGATCCATTTCAGTCAACTATGGATCCAGCAGATCATTCTCTGTAACTCCATCAATAGGATACAGAATAGCTGATCTTATTGTTGATAATAGTTCTGTCGGAGCTGTTGCTTCATACTCTTTTAATAATGTGACTGCCAATCACACAATTTCTGCATTTTTCACTCCTTTGACATACAGTATTAAAAGCAGTTCTGGAAGAAACGGACACATTAATCCTTCCGGTACAATTGTAACTCCTTATGGGACAAACCAGACTTATACAATAGAAGCGGAAAGAGGGTATCAGATCGATACTGTTTTAGTTGATGGTAATCCTGTTGGTACAGTATCACAATTTACTTTCAATGATATTACATCAGATCATACCATTTCGGCAATTTTTAAGCGGTTGATGTTCAGTATAATGGAAAGCGGTGGGCCTGGGGGATCAATAAATCCTTCAGGTCATAGTACAGTATTCTACGGAGATGATCTGAATTATTCAATCACCCCTGCCAAAGGTTATCAGATAGCAGAAGTTTTTGTGGATAATGTTTCTATAGGTGTAGTTTTAAATTACTCTTTTAGGAACGTAACTTCAGACCATTCAATCTCTGTCCGATTCCGTCCTACAACATTTACTATTACAGCAACCTCCGGAGAAGGGGGCTCAATTACCCCTGAAGGTGATTCCAAAGTAGATTATGGGTATGATCGGTCTTATACAATACTGCCTGAATATGGTTATAAAATTAATAATGTGATAGTTGATTATCACCCTGTCAATATAACATCAAATGAATTCTCTTTCAGGAATATCACAGAAAATCATACAATTTCTGTGAACTTTTCAAAGCTGATGAACTATTCAATAAAAATTGGATACCTTAAGAACGGATCAATTTCTCCCTCAGGAGACACCTCAGTTTTTGAAGGATCTGATCAGACCTACACAATTATTCCTGCTGATGGATTCAGGGTATCCTGTGTGTTTATTGATTCAATTCCGATTGGTCCGGTTACTGAATATACATTCAGCAATATTTCAGCAGATCATTCAATCTCAGCAATTTTTTCAACCTCGGTTAAGCCAGAACTTTATCCCAACCCTTTCCGACAGGGATTTAGCTTGATTATCAGGTCTCCCTATGATAAACAATATGAGATAAGCATTATTACAATTGGGAACAGAGTCGTTTATCATAACAGAGATATACCGGCAAATACAGCGGTTATACTGACACCCGAGATTTCTGCTGGGTTTTACATCCTTAACGTTTATAATAAAGGCAGAAAGGTAGCATTTGTGAGGATCGTAAAGAACTAGACTTCACTAATTACTTCAGCTCTTTCGTCGGTATCTATCAGTTCAATATTTAATCCGTATCTGCCAAGCAGAAAAGCAATTTCATGGTTATTGAATGCCTCCCCAGCCTGTGGCGGAACCAGTGTAATCAACCCTTTCTCCTTTAATTCTTTTATTCCGTCATTTATGTTATCACACCTGAAACAGATATGATGAAATCCGCCTCCCCGACTGACGAAATTTACAAGAGACAGGTTTTCATTAAGCGGTTCAATTATCTTGATTGTAAGACTGTTTTCTTTTTTCAGAAAAGCCACTTTAACTTTCTGAAGGGAATTTACAACGATTCGAGTCATCTGTTTATAACCAAATACTTTTTCCCAGTAGGTTATACCATCCTCAATCTCTTTTACCGCAATACAGATATGGTCAATAGTCATCTCAGAGCTTGCCCTTAATTTTTTTCCCTGTTGCACTTATTACAAGCTGTTCTTTTAATTCAAAGATCTGCGGGACTTTATAAAGTGCAAGATGCCTGGAACAATGCTGCTTTATCTTATCCACCATCATTTCTTTTCCGTTCTCGGTCCTAATTACTAGTGTTGCTTTAAGGGCTTCCCCGAGCAGTTCATCCTCGACACCTTCAATTGTACAATCAACAACTTCGGGAAGTTCAAGGATTACAGCCTCGATCTCCTTTGGACTTATCCTTTTACCGCCTACCTTTATTATCTCTTTCTTTCTGGCAGTGAGGAAGATATAGTCATCCTTATCTACAGTTCCGAGATCGCCTGTATAAAGCCATCCGTTCCTTATCGTATTTTTAGTACCCTCTTCATCCTTAAAGTATCCAATCATTACATTGTCCCCCTGTGCAATTACTTCACCAATCTCTCCGGGTTTTATTTTTTCTCCCTTCTCATTTATAACTCTTAATTCGACCCCCGGGATGCCCTTGCCCATAGAGCCTTTCTTGGCTTCATAGAGTTCCGGCGGGAGGTAAGATAACCTGGCAGTAGCCTCTGTTTGTCCATACATTACTATAAATGTAATCTCAGGATGACTGTGTCTGAACTCATCGATGAAGATGGGGGCAAGCTTTCCTCCCGCCTGGGTCACATATTTGAGATCAGGGAATTTGGTGGTTTTGAAATTGTCTGATTTCCTGAGCAATATCTGGAAATGACTTGGTACGCCAGCAAATCCAGTGCATTTATACTCAAGAAGATTTTTTATAATACTTCCCAGAAAAATAAATGAATTATTTAAAACGATCGAGCCCCCGACACGCAAATGCGTGTGAAGAAGGGATAATCCATAACAATAATAGAATGGCAGGACAACGAGCATTCTGTCCTCTTTATTCAGCTTAAGATATGTTACTATGGAGCCAGTATTTGCGATAAGGTTCTTATGTGAGATCATTACACCTTTAGGTACACCTGTTGAACCGGATGTGAATATTATTTCAGCACAAGCCTCACTGTCAAAGTCTTGTTCTATAGGGGTAAGAGGCCCTCTGAGCTCATCATTCCTGATTGTGTCAGGGAAAATGCACTTAACTGATCCAACTGAGATTTTCTTCTCAATGTCTCTCGTCATGAATATCATAACCGGATTTGTAAGCTCCGTGATGTATTTCAGGTTTTCCTTTTCTATATTAGGATCAAGCGGAATACAAACATTGCCTGATTTGATAATGGCAAAATAGGCTATAAGAAAGAACCTGTTATTCACTGACAGAAGCAGAATGTTCTTGTTGGCACCAAATTCGTTTCTGAGCCATGAGGCAAGATGGGATGAAGAAGTGTAAAGTTCTTTAAAAGAAAGGTTATCCTTTCCAACCAGAAAGAACTTATCAAGATCTGATGTCTTCTCAAAAAAATAATCAAAGGCATTCATTATTGCAGGTCTTTGTTAGGTTCCAAAATAATCCCTTACAGGGGGCATTCTTAAGTATTCTGTTGTTTTGCGTTTCCGTTCGAAGTTCCTGAACATCGCGTCAACTCTTTCATCAGTTTCCCCCATTACACCTGCTACCTCATGTGGAGTGTAGCTATTCTCAAATCCATACCAGTATATATCCATAAGCCTGAACGGAAGCTGGTAAAAGAACTCTTCCTGGGTCTGGGTTGCTGAATAGGTGTCGGTTGTTGGTGTTCTTTCAATTATCCTGTGTGGCACACCAAGATGTTCGGCAAGCTGGTAAACCTGTGTTTTATAAAGATTTCCTATTGGCATCACATCTCCGGCTCCGTCACCATGCTTTACAAAGAAACCCTGTTCCTGTTCGTGCTTGTTTGGAGTTCCTACGACTGCATAATGCAGGGCTTCGGCATGATAATACAAAATCGACATCCTTGATCTCTGCTTAAAGTTTGAAGCAGCAACGATCTGGAGATATTCCCGGGCATGTAGCATTTTATCCTGCTGCACACCTTTATCATCAATTATACTAAGTGTAAAGAGCGGTGGAAGATTATTGTAAAGTCCACTCTGTCTGATGCCAATTTTCATTTTATAGGTTTTCGGATCATATTCCGGGAATACCCTTTTAACAGCTTCATCTCGCCTGTCGTAACATTTAAACCCGTCAAGTGCCCCTGTTATAACTTCCTTGATAGTTCTAATCCCGAATTTCCCTGCCAGTTCAAGTGCAAGTTCTTCGCTGTCAGGACTTGAATCCTTCTCGGGCATAATAATTCCAACTACTTTTTCAGCTCCGAATGCTTTTACAGAGAGAGCAAGACACACTGAAGAGTCAATGCCGCCACTTATGCCCACCACTGCCCCCATCCTTTTAAAATTGACCAGAACATCCTGCTGAAGCTTTCCGGTAATTTTGCTTGTTGCCTCGTCGATATTTTCAAGAAGGATTATCTCCTTTGAAAAAGGTTTCCTTTTATCCATATATTTTTAAATCTCGTTTATTACTCTAAGGTTATTTAGTTTCCCTGTCAGAAAATTCTCATTATGTTTGTCAATAAACAGATTATGAAGAAGATGTGTTGATATGACTGATGCAAGCACCATATCTTCAACCTCTGATGAATTCCCTGTTTTTTCAATTTTCTGGAGCAGGATGGAAATAGAATTAATATCGAAGACACCAGCATTTCTGAATGAATCCGGAGTAAGCATTTCCTTTACATATTCTGGAGGTTTATTCAGGAAAAATGCGCTTTTAACAGGTGCCCTGTAAGCTTGCTTTGAGCGCTTGATTATTGATTCCGGGATCTTGTTCTGCATCAGTTTTTTGAGCAGGAATTTCTCATTAAGGCCATTAAGTTTAAAATCGCCGGGCAGCTTATTGCAAAATTCAATTACACGGTAGTCAAGAAACGGATATCGTCCCTCCACCGAATTAGCCATTGCCATTCTGTCGCCCTGGGAGGAGAGGAGGTAACCCGACATAAAAATAGATGTCTCAAGCCACTGGGACTTTTCAAGATAATCCCATCTCTCAAATCCTTCCGGAAGCTTTTCCTCAAGGTTTTTCAGCGGGTTATAACCGTTCAATTCTGATTTGATCTGATCAGAAAAATGCTTCTTTATATGGTTCGAGTTATTCCATCTTAACAAATGTGAATAGAATGGATTATTTATCTCTTCAAGCTTATATCCGTAAAACATTTTAAGAATTGCAGGATTTGCCTGTTTCATCTGTGGCAGATAAGGATAGAGTTTCGTAAGCAGCCTTGGACGTATTGCAGAATCAGGTTGCTTTGCCCAGAATCTTCTGATTTTAGCCTCCTTAAATATATCATAACCTGCAAGCATTTCGTCGGCCCCTTCACCGGTAATAACCACCTTTATATTGTTCTCCCTTACCAGCCTGGATAACAGGAACATTGGTGCCGGGGCAGTTCTGGTTACAGGTGTTTCAGTATGCCATATTACTTTAGGGAAGCATTCAGAAATCTCTTCAGATGTACAGACAATTGATCTATGCCTTGTATCAAGAAACTTTACAGCTTCATTCTGATAAGCAGTTTCATCAAAGTTTACATCATCAAAGCCTATTGAAAAAGTATTAAGTATTCCCGGTTCAATCTGTTTAATATAGGCAACTGTTGAGGTCGAATCAATTCCACCACTCAGGTAGGCAGCGACTTCAACATCTGCTCTTAATCTGATTTTAACAGCGTCATATAATAATTCATGAAATTGTTCAAGCGCTTCGGGTAAATAAATGTCTTTTACACTATTATTAAATTGAAGGTCCCAGAATTTTTCGATTTTAATTCCCTTGCGGTTATAAATAAGATAATGTCCCGGAGATAATTCATAGATGTCCTTAAAAGCTGTGCCTGGAGTAATTGCAGTCCAGAATGTATAAATCTGTGACAGGTTCTTGTAAGAGAATTCAGGAGATATTTCTTTCTGAGCAAAAAGAGATTTGATCTCGGAAGCAAAAGAAAAGCCTCTCTCTGAAGAATGATAAAAAAGTGGACGTATCCCGATTCTGTCACGGGCAATAAAGACTTCTTCTTCTAACTTATCCCAGATAGCGAAGGCGAACTGCCCGTTAAGCATCGATAAACAATCTTTTCCATAAACTGAATAGAGCTGAACCAGGACTTCAGTATCGGAATGGGTCTGAAATGAATGGCCTTTTTTACAGAAGCAGATCCCTGAGCTCACGATAATTGAATATCTCCCCGTTAAAGACGATCCAGTAACGGCCCGACGGATCAGACAATGGCTGTTGGCCTGTCGAGAGGTCAATAATGCTTAACCTGACATTACCTATTGCGGCAAACTGAGAGAGGTAAACACCGCTTTCATCAGGGCCACGGTAATTTATGGCGCAGAGCATCGCTTCGATTACAGGTCTGCTTGCCGCTTTGCCTTTGTAATCTATTATTCCTGCGATTCCGCACATAACTAATTGCCGTTTTTACGAATTATGAAATCGGTAATAGCGTTTATAGATTCAAAATTCTCCTCAACCAGATCAGAATCTGTGGTCTTGATTTTGAAGTTTTCTTCGAGATAGGTAATCAGGACAACAAAACCCATGGAATCAAAATATCCTTCTTTGAATATCAATGAATCATCCTTGATCTTGTCTTTATCTACAAAAGTAGCCTGTTGTATATATTCCTTGATTTTGCTCTTGATTGCAATTGCATCAGTGGTCATAGCTAATTGGTTGAATAATAATAAATTAATAAAACTAAAATATCCAGTTGATCTAGTTTTTGATATAATAATTGCTGTAATGACGGTATGAACTTTTATGCAGGTTCAGGTCGTTGTACACAATGTCATAATTACTCAGCTTATTCGTTTTCAGGTTATTTATGACATTGGCAAAAATGTCTTTCCTTGTGTAGTTGTTCCTTATAACCATCAGCACCTTCGAAGCGTACTTCATCATAAGTATAGCATCAGCGACAATTCCCACAGGTGTTGTATCGATAACTATATAATCATATTTTGTTTTCAGGTAATTTATAAGATTGTCAAGTACACCTGATTCCATAAGCTCTGAAGGATTCGGAATTACAGGGCCTGCTGAGATGAAATCGAGATTGGTGACAGCAGTGTTCCTTATGATTTCTTCAGCAGTGGCCTTTTTTATCATATAATTTGAGATTCCCATTGTATTATCTTCCCTAAGCTTTATGTGAAGAGTCGGTCGTCTTAAATCACAGTCGATAAGCACAGTCTTATACCCGACTGATGCAATGGAAGATGAAAGATTAAGCGAAACAAAGCTTTTTCCATCCTGTGGTTGCGACGAAGTAATTAAGATTACCTTTGATTTTTCATGGTCCGATTTTAGAAAAAGACTGCTTCGGAGATTCCTGAATGATTCTGAGATAGCTGATTTTGGGAATTCAGAAACCACAGCTTCACTCTTAAGGTTGTTGCTGTAGATCACACTCATTACTGAACGGTGGAGCATGTATTCTGCATCATTTATACTTCTTATCTTGTCATCGAAAAAGTCTCTTATCATCAGATAGAGAGTTGGCAGAAGAAGTCCAAAGAACAATGCCATCATGTAGTTAATAGCACTCTTGGGAGCAACAATTTTGGAGGTAATTGTCCTGGCTGGCTCAACAATTTCATAATCAGGACGTGTGGACGCAAGTGAAATCTGAGCTTCAGATCTTTTCTGAAGAAGAAAAGTATATATTTCATCATTCAGGTCGAACTTCCGTTGCATGCTTACCATATTCATTTCTGTCCTTGGCAGGCTTGAGGCTTCCCTTGAGAGCTTGTTCTGACGGTAGTCAAGCTCATTCAGTGATAATGTAAGAGTGTTAAGATTATTGGTGAAGTTTTCAAGAATAATTTGTTTCTGAAAATTAATTTTATCGTCTATCTGTTTGATAAAAATGTTTTTCTGAGCATTGCTTCCGGAAAGAATAGTAGATCTCTGAGCATTAAGATCATTCAGATTTGTTATCATCTGATTTATAATAGGATCGCTTACATTCATTGCCGATGGAGGTGCAAGACCCGAAACATCCGCGTTCATTTTAAAATAATTGATAACATAGTTATAATATCTTTCCTGAACCTTAAGATTGGCGCGTTCATTATCAATTTCGGTCATTTGATCATAAACACGCTGACCCTGAAAACTGAGGTCCATAACCTGATTTGCTGACCTGTAGTTTTTCAGGGCAGACTCTGATCTTACAAGTGAGTCAGCCATATCTGATACCTGGGAGTCGATGAAATTTACCGTCTTCGAAGCCATATTGTTCTTCTTGGCAAGGTTTTCTTCCAGGAATGAACCAAGATAACGGTTAAGAAAAGTTATGGTTTTATCAAGGTTGTTCTCGGAGAATTTAACATTAATAATTGATGCCAACGGTGAAGCTTTCTCGATTTCAAGTTTGTTTAAGATAATCCCTTTGCCAGATAGTCAAGATGATTGAATCTAAAGTAATAACGGTTTTTGGCCGCTGCACTCTTTACCGGAAAATCTTTATTCAGGGCAACAGAGAACCTTAACATCCTATTGTTGATCGGTTCATTGAATTTGCATATGGTATCTAATTTCCAGAACATTATCTTCACTTACTATCTGGTTATCAACATAATTATAGAATGAAACCTTCTTTTGTGCCCCAGTCAACCTGAATGATGATTCATCAAGTACTGTAATATAGAAATTTGCATCAATGGGCTGAATATGCGACTTGTCAATACTGACTGTAAAAGGGGTTGTCCCGAATAATTCCTTTGTCTCTTTCAGAATCTTTTTGCTTTCACTGAAATAGCTAACTTCAAGATTCATGCTGTTAACAGTTGAATACACAAGTTCAAATGAACCGAGATTTTTTATATCATTTTCAATATTACGCAATGATTCAAGCGATTGTAATCCGCTGAATAGTTCATTAGATCTAAGTATGGAAGAAGTTTTGTCTTCAACAGGACTTAATGAAGCAGATGCTTCATACACCTTATTCGAAAAATGGTTATATAGGAAAGCGAACACAAGGCATAAGACTACCAAAGCCATATACAAATACTTTAATGAAGCTACCTTTAAAATAAAGTACTTGAGAGGGGCAATTGATGAATCCGGTTCTATTGTTTTTAACATCGTCATATATTTATTGAATGCTTAGGCCTGCAAACAACATCACTGCAATCAACGTGGTAATTGAGGATAATATTGTTGTGTAGGTTATGTTTGAATAACTGGTTGATACTGATTTTAATGGTTCTACTACTATAACGTCATTTGGCATTACATAATAGTAATCCTTGCTTGCGATTTTTGAATCCGAGAGGTTCAGCTTATGATGCATTATTTTATCTCCTTCATGCCTTATAAGGATTACATTCCTCCTGTTTCCGTAACGGGTCAGTCCTCCTCCGAGTGCCAGCGCTTCATATATGTTAAGCTTATCCTGAGAAAATGAATATACTCCCTGTCGCTGGACCTCTCCAAGAATGGAGACCTGGTTGTCGATGAATTTAACTATTATTGTAGTATTGGCTACATATTCCCCAAGTGCATTCTGAATTTTAGTTCCTGCATCTTTGAGTGATAAAGAACCTACATTTATTTTACCAACAAAAGGGAAATCGATATTTCCTGATTCATCAACAAGATAACCAATCATGCTGTTAGATGAACTTGAGTAACGCATTTCGTCAGGGAAATCAAATATCAATCTAGTCTGAGGGTCAATACTTAAAATTCTGATATATAACCTGTCGAAGGGAAGAATGGTCTTCAGGGTTTTGGGATTGACCACGGGCTTTTCCAGTTCATCAATATCATTAAAATAGCTTAATTGTTTTGTGGGTACACATGAACTGATGAATACCATCAAAAGGATGGCAAGAGATATCCTGCCGCCCGAAGAAGTTACTTTTTTCATAAATAGGCTTAATAAGATTTATACTCCTGTTCTTTGAAAAACAGTTTTTATTGTTTTAAGCAAAATTACAAAATCCAAACGAGGTGACCAATTGTCAATGTATGCAAGATCCATTTCCATCCATTTGTCAAATTTAACATTGTTACGGTCAGGGATTATCTGCCAGAAACATGACAAACCAGGTTTTACTGATAAACGTCTTAACTGCCATCTTTTGTATTGCTCTGTCTCACTTTTTAATGGAGGCCGGGGACCTATCAACGACATTTCTCCCTTCAGAACATTTAATAATTGGGGCAATTCATCAAATCCTGTTTTTCTCAGGAACTTGCCTATTGAAGTTATTCTCGGATCATCCTTTATTTTAAATACCGGTCCGTCCATCTCATTCTTTGATTCAAGATCAACACGTATCTTATCTGCATTCACCACCATTGTCCTGAATTTGTAAAGGTCGAATTGCCGGCCGCGTAATCCTACTCTTGCCTGCCTGTATATAACCGGCCCCTTTGAAGTAAGCTTTACCAGCAAAGTTATAAGCAGCATCAGGGGAGACAGGATAAGCAATAAAATAAGGGACCCGCTTATATCCATGAATTTCTTCGAGGCTATTGCTGCTGGTTTGTAGGGCACATTAATAAATGTGAGAAATTTCTCATTCCCGATAACCGATGTAAATGCATTCGTAAGGTTAAGCTGGATATCGCGGTATTTTAATCTGAAAACAACCCCCAGCTCTTCGCAAGATCTCATTGTTTTCCTTATTTCTGAAGGATTCACCTCCTTCTTTATATAAATTACCTCATCGATTGTATCAACTTCCATCAAATCATTAATTACCATTTTCGATTTCTCAGGTAATATTCTATAGACCTTTCCATATTTTTCAATAAGAAGATCGGAACTTGAGAAAATAAATGTTATCCGGTACCCCCAGTCTATATTCAGACGGAGGTCTTCAATAAAAGGAATTGATGTGTCATCGGCGATAAGTACAATGTTTACATAATTAAATCCCCTGGCCCGGTATATTTTGAAAACCTTGTATTCCAGAGTTCTGGCCAATAGTAAAAACAGGAATCCAAGAAAGGCAAATTCGACAAGAAATAACCTTGAAAGATAACCCAGCTTAAAAACAAAATAAAACAAAAGCAGGATTGTACTAACCGCGCCGGCTGATTGAATATATTCAAAAAACAGTGTCCTGTATCGTTTTGTCCTTGGTATCTCAGTCGCATTTATTACATATAAGGTAATAAGCCAGATCGGAAGGATTGCCAGAAATATCCATGTAAGGTCTTTCCTTTCAAAAAAGAAGAAATCACCTTCCCCGTAATAATTAAACAAAAATGCGATCTGAAATGCAAAAGCAATGGCGAGGATATCAATTGTCCCAAGAATTAGGTTTGCAAGTTTCCATTTCTCCAGAAATGGAATTATTTTGAGGCGGATCAGGCTATTAAATACATCCATAATTTATGATCTGACACATCAGATATTCGCTTTTACAAATATCTTACCAAAAACTAACATTTAGTGTAATTTCTTATTAATTATGAAAACTCATTGTATTGACTTTTATTATTCAACATGTCTTATGAAACTCTGGGCATAGAAATAAGTTATACCATTTATGTCAGTGAAGTCATTGACTTTAAAGCCATATTCTTCAAGAAGTTTTGTAACACTATTCTTTGACATACTCCTTTCAGTCCGTGAATCAAAAATGCCGGCAAGACCATTTAAGAACCTTGCTGGCCTGTAAAATTTTGCCCTGTATCCGTCACGATCACTGTTCTTAAAGCATCCAACAAAATATGACCCGGAAGGCAATATTCTGTAAAGAGTATGAAGAAAGCTTTCAATATGTCTGACCTGGTTAAGCATCCTTAGGTTGATAAGTGTCCTGATCCCCCTAAGGTCATTATGATCATAATAGTAATGATGGATTGAAGAGAGAACCATCAGATTAGGTTCTTTGGCAAGCCCTATCCAGTTTATATATTGAAAGAAATCGTCACCACCTTCGGAAAGGATATTTTCCATGACAGGATTGGCTGCTGTTCTGTCACCTGAAAGAAAATTCTCATCTAAATTTTGCCTTGTGATTTTATCACTGACATTAGTTCTTCCCAAAACTGAAATCTGTTCCATTTATTTTAATTTGATAACGAGGTAAAAGTATTGAATAAGTGAATCGGCGTCAAGTGGCAAAAGGCCAATAAATGGGCAAATCCGCTATTTATTAAAACTGCTGGTCTTATAATAACATTGAATCATCCACTCACACCGGCTGTTTAAATATGAATAAGAGACTTACGTCAAATCGTCAGCTAAATTTATTAGGATTTCTGAAGAACATTTTATCTGAGTGGATTGCTTCTAATCTAAAACAGCTTATAGTCAATTTGTTATGGGGATGATTTTAGACTGTATTCTTTTTGTTGGGGTCACCAGCCATTTTGACAAATGACTTTATTAATTGGATTAAAAAACCGGTTTCGTAGGTATTTTGGTAGATTACCTTTAAAAGAAGGGATAAAAAGGGCTGGTTGCCCGTCGCGTTAAACAGGTTTCTTTAAGCTTTCAGCACAGAAGAAGGTTATGCTGCTTATTTCAGTCATATCAACTATCCTGAAGTCATGAGATTCAAGTAATTTGATAACATCCTTCCTTGTCATAAATCTGTCTGTCTTGGAGTCTATCATATTTATGAGGCCGTTCAGGAATTTGAATGATTGATAAAATGGAACTGAGATCCCTCCACGGATCTTGTTGTCCTTGAAGCATCCAACAAAACTAGCTTTTTGGGGGAGCACACGGAAAACATTACCCAGAAAAGTGTCAATGTGATTTATCTCGTTGAGTTTCTTAAGATTGATAAGTGTTTTAACACCTTTAAGGTCATTGAAATCATAATAATAATGGTGTATGGAAGACAATATCATCAGATTCAGATCCTTACCCAGGCCCAGCCAGTTTATATAATGATAAAAATTCTCACCTCCCTCGGCAAGCAGGCTTTCAAAAACAGGATTATTCTGATTATCATCCATAGTTACTTCTTTATCTCCCGCAATAACCCTAACGGGTTGATAATTAATTATTTCTCTTTTATATGTAACATTTGGTTTTTCCATCAACCGGATCTGTTAAATCCGATCATAAAATTAGCAATAAAGAGCCAAGCTGGCAAACATATGTTATGCTGTTAACAATATTCAGGGGAATAAAAACATGGTTATTTTAAGAAAACATAATATTAGTCAATAAAAATACTGTGTCTGTCATATAAAATTGTACGTCTGTCAAAATGTGTATAAAATTTACTAATTGTTTTAATGAAAATTAACATTTCAAATGTACTGTTAGGCATAACGCTCATATAATCAGAGAATTAAGTTTATAAAATCCAATACACACCATTTATCCCAGGCACAACATTATTTTGACCAATAGTTCTTTTATTAGGATGAAAAATAAAACCGGCTTTCAGTCCGGATTAAAATTTCCGGATGAAATAAAACCATAACCTGCTCAACTAGAGTCTATTTTCGGCTTATCCAACAAAGACAAATCATTCATTTCCACCAGGCTGGACAGCTCAAAAGCTCAATTAAGTTGTGATGCCCTTAGTTATGCCCTATTTCCTCTATATCAAATATTTTATTTCTATCCCATTCGAGCCAGTACTTTAAAGCATTACGGCGAATTAGTTTCCAATAGCCATCATCCATCAACCCAAATTTTAATATTCCCTCATTAATGTCGGCGTCGACCTGTTCGAGATATTCCTTTTTAAGACTGATCCTGATTGAACGATTTTTATAAGTAAAAACAGCAGAAGGCCTGACTTTACCTTCAGAAGCCAGATGAATTGTTCCCATTCCTAAAGTTGCTCCTGTGCTTACTTGTATGCCATCATTCAGACAACTGTATGGTGGTTTACTTCCTGCGTATGTTATTACCTGAAGCATGTCAGTACCCACATCGAATAATTCACGTGCTTTAATACCCATTTTAGCTCCAACTATTGAGAATACTCCCAGATGTCCGTGAAACTCATCAGTCATAACATTGGCTTTCCATTCGTCATAACCATATCGTGCAATTGCAGAATCAATTATTGGCCGAACATCGTAGTTAAACATCTCACGCTTTACAGGAAACCTGTTAAACACCACATTTTTTTCAGAAAAATAAGTACCATTTATCATGTCGATTATCGCTTCCTTTACTCCTTTAACATCATAATCTTTATTATACCTTACATTTAGTTTGTCCACATCTGCATTGATACTGAATAATTCAGGGTTTGTTATATATAACGCCACAAGGTCGTCACAAAGCCTGAAATGATTTTGCTTCAATTTTTCGAATACCACATTTTGATTGTGACCATTATACAAGATTTTTGCCAGTTGAGTCTTCGATTGTTTACAGACCTCAAACAATGTTGAATCGAACAAAGCCTCTCCATTGTTCAGATTGGAAATAACATCGATTCTCAAGCTTGATCTGAATACTATGTCAGCAGCCTTTTTATTACATTCATAATTAAATCCTGTTAAGGGTTTTTCAGATTCGTTATACCAGACGATCCGTTCAATATTTGCTAAAAGAGCTGCTTCCTGATTTATTAGTTGTGCAATATTCGTCAGCGGACCCAGGCAAACCAATATGATCTTTTCATTTACATTATTTAATTTTTGTGACAGGCTATTAACTGCATTTAAATTCGTCATCTTACTGCTTGTCACACTGCCCCAGCTTACCTGTCTGTTAAATTCACGCCAGGGCGGATTGATCCCCACTAAAACCTCACCAATGGCAACTGTAATATTATCATTATTAAATTCATGTAACAGCGAGCTGATCTTTTCTGCACCCTCAACAGGAGGCAATGAACCATCTGTTGCCAATATTGCTTTAATTGTTATTTCAGGACGGGCAAGTAATAGACTTATAGCCCGCATATCGTCAATTCCACAGTCGGTATCAATAATAACAGTGTGCTTTAACTTGACAGGCAAAGGTTGTGCCCATATACCTGTAACGAAAAAGGCAAATAGAAGGCAAACGATTATTTTCTTCATTGTATTTTTATATCTGTATAAAACCCGCATATGAATTCAATGTTTATGAAAAACATAATGTGAATGATAATGCTTATGTTCTTCATTACCATGTTTATGAGCATGTTCATGGATAAGATTCACGTTTATAAGAAGTTCTTCATCATTGAGTATTTCTGAAGAAGTACCTATTTTTCTAATAGTATGATCTTCAGAAAGAACAGCAACTCTTGGTTGCAGATGGTCGATAAGATCAAGCTGATGCGTTGTGAAAATGATAGTCTTTCCTGCCTGGTTAAGTTCAAGGAGAAGATCAATGAAAAAAGTCTGGGTTTTTGGATCAAGATTTGAAAGGGGCTCATCAACAAGTATAAGATCGGGATTCATTGTAAGAACAGATGCAATAGCAACTTTCTTTTTTTCACCACCGGAAAGCATATAAACCTGACGGTCTTTCAGGTATCCTATGCCCAGATATGATAAGGTCAATTCTGCTCTTTCCTTTGCAGTTTCAAGGGGAAGATTGAGCTGCAGGGGGCCAAATAAAAGTTCATCAAAAACTGTAGGACAAAATAATTGTATATCGGAATTCTGGAAAATATAGCCCATTCGTTGCCTTAGGTTCATGCCGAAATTTTTCTCTTTCAACGATTTTTCGGTCAGGAGGTTTTCTTCAAACAAAATGTCACCTGCATCCGGAAAGATAAGTGCATTGATGATATGAAGCAAGGTAGATTTACCGCTGCCATTAAGTCCGATGATAGAAAATATTTCACCTTTTTTTACGGAAAAGTTAATATTCTTTAGTGCTGTAATTTTACCGTAATATGAATAATCAATATTCTTTAAAGTAATAATATCCTCCATGATTCATTTAGAATATGATAATGGTTACGCCGATTAAGCCAATAATTATGAGAGAAACTATGTCAGCTAGGGTGAAATGATATTGTGAATAGAGCTTTACTTTTCCATTGTACCCTCTTGAAACCATTGCAAAATATGTATTCTCATAAATTATCCTCGATTTTTTAAAAATAAAGAATATCCTTCCGCTAATAAGGTTCCTGATGTTTTTGCTTTTTATATTGATTACAAGCCTTGATTTCAAAGCAAAGTAAGTTTCTTCAATAGTCCTTGAAAGAATAAAAATATACTTGTAGGCAAGTGAAATGACCATCAGGAATGTATCAGGCACACCAATTATTTTAAAAGATTTGATGAAAGATGAAAAGGGTGTGGTAAAAACAATAATCAGAGCAAATGAAACCGAATTAAGTACCCTCAGGAAAACCAACGAAACTACCTGAAATCCATTTTCAGTAAAACCAATATTTTGAGGGATTTCGTAGATCCAGAAATGTGAAGGCTTATCAAAAGAAATAAGATTAAGAATAATTTCGCCCGGGGTTATAATATTGAGAGAAGCAGGTAGTACTACAAGAAAACCAAATATAAACGCCAGAAAGAATATTTTTCTATATACCTGGAATACCTTGAATCTTGCTAAAAGATACAGAAAAAAGATAAAAACCGTAATAAGTATCTGCCCGTACAAATTATTTACAATACTTATCACAATTGCAAGATAAATCAATGAAATAAGTTTGACATAAGGATTGACCTTCTGAATAAAACTCTCTATTGTCGCATTTTCTGCTTGCAGATAAATTGACTTTACAGCATCTGCTGAATTTATTATAGTCCTGTCAAGAAAGGAAAGTTTTGCCTTTTTTACATTTTCCAACTCAAGTTGATCATGTACAGATTGAAGTAAATATGAAGGAACCTTATTCTCCATTCCTGACGATTAATCTGGAAATTAATAGCATGAAAAAGTAAGTCAAAGTGGCTCCAAAAATACCTGATACAATATAGTAACCTGATTGATGAACAACCGAATCGCCCTGGGTATTTATTGCATAATCAGGGAGAGGTGCTTTCCAAACATCTGAATATTTTGCCAGTCCCTGCGGTACATACCCTACTAAGTCCTTCACTGTCTGAGCTGACCATTCACCCCATGCATCACCTGCATTAAAAAACATAGGAAGTAAAATTCCTATCGGAGTTATGAGGCATAATAAAAGAAGCATAATAAGAATTTTTTTCTGAAGTTTATTTAGTCTCATTTCTTTTGCCTCCTTTCCTGAATGCATAAATTAATTTGGGTTCATTTTTCAAAAAATAGCCAACGATTAATGCAGTAAGAATTCCCTCAACTATGCCAAAAAACAGAAGATGCTCAATAGCCATTGCGGGAATTGCAACACTAAGATCATAAGGACAGTAAAGGGCTTTCCCATCAGGAGCAGATGCTATTATTGGTTGAATTCCAAATTCAACTGCTGTAAGTAAAGCGGCTAAAACCAGACTTAAATATCCTGACATAAATGCAGCAACAGAGACTCGTGTCCTTCCAGGGGGAATCTTGCAGAATAGTAAAAAGATATAGTATGCTATAAAAGGCATAAATACTGCCATATTAAAGCAGTTTGCTCCAATTGCAGTAATTCCGCCATCGCCAAAAATAAAAGCTTGAATAATCAATGCCACCGACACGGCAATAGTAGCAGCCCAGGGTCCAAAGAGAATAGCAATGACAGCGGAACCGACCGCATGTCCGGTTGTACCGCCAGGCACAGGCAAATTAAACATCATTATGACAAAAGAAAAAGCAGCTGCCATTCCAAGATACGGGATATCACGCACGGATACTTCCTTTTTTACTTTTTTTACAGCCACTGCGGCAACTGTTACAAATACTCCGATTAGCGGAATATAGGTTTGTGGGCTGAGATAACCGTCGGGAATATGCATTTATTTTGTTTTGTGAATCCTGAATATGTCGTTATCGCGATTTAAATTTAAAAAGACGAGGCACTCTTTTTCGTTGAACCCAAATCTGATTTTACTAATTCATATTTTAGTGTTATTGAAGCGTTAAAAAAAAATTATTCAGCCCGGCTCATGACCAGTTTCCCATGAATAATACCTTTAATGCCGATAAGTTTATCTGAAAGTTCAGTCAATCTCTTTGCAGTTCCTTTAACAGCAATGATTTCGAGGCAATTATCATGATTTAAATGAAAATGTTGCGATGATAATATAACATCATAGTAATCATGTTGAGTGTCATTGGATTTGTTGGTTACATCTCCTTTATGATGGTCATACAACAATACAACTGCACCTGCCACTATCTGGTTACATTGCCACTTTTTCTCCACCAGATTCTTTTCAACCAGATGACGGATTGCCTGAGAACGATTGGGAAGGTTGTTTTCAATTACAAAGCCATCCAATGCTTTAAGAAGGCCTTCATCCAAACTTACTCCGAAACGTGCTAAAGCCATCGTGTTATCTTTTATGTTATTCGTGTCACAAAATTAAGTAATTTTTTAATTGCAATACCAAGTTTTAACATAGAATGAAAGTAAGACAAGGTTTCAACGGTTTTCTCAAAACAAAAACCCCTTTCGGGGTGGTTGTTTTGTGGTTGATCGTGGAGCTGGCGGGAGTCGAACCCGCGTCCAAACATGGAGACCATAAGCTTTCTACATGCTTAGTCCTGCTTAATTTTCGTGACCTGTCAGCTGCAGAACAACCTAACATGCCCTTAGTTCCTGTTTGTTTCGCCGTCTGAGCGGAACGATCGTCAGGCTAGCCCCAGATTGCGTGCGTCTCCGTATCGGGTTGGATCAGGGCTTGACCGCCCGGGAGGCGTCCCGTCCCGGCACATGTGCCAGGATAAAGCTTAAGTTACTTTGTTCGCTTAAGCAGCGAGAGCGTAATTAGATTCGCCAGTTATTGTTTTGTGACACTGTTAAAGTGACGCGCCACCACACACTGCATGCTTACATACCACCCCTCATGCTGTCAAAACCAAATCAGCCCCAGGAGTATGGCTCAAAAATACAAATTTTTGCCGGCATCTGATTATTGTCAGGCAAAAATCCTGCCATAAATAAGTACATTTGGGAGTTTCTCTATTAGTTACCCATGGAAAAGACTTTAAAGGTTGGCATATTGCGTGAGACTAAAAATCCTCCCGACAGAAGAGTTCCTCTTACACCCCCACAGATAATTGCCCTTGAAGAATTGTATCCGCAGATCGAATTTTATGTTCAGCCAAGCGATTACAGATCATACTCGAATGATGAATATGAATATCTCGACATCCCTCTTAAAGAGGATCTGCATGATTGCGATATTTTAATGGGAGTGAAAGAGGTCGACAGAAGAACCATTATCCCGGGTAAAACTTACCTTTTCTTTGCACATGTTGCAAAAAAACAGCCTCATAACCGTGAGTTGTTCAGAGAACTTGCCGATAAAAATATCAGCCTTGTTGATTATGAATACTTAACAACCGACAGAGGTGAACGGGTGGTCGCCTTCGGCAAATGGGCAGGCATTGTAGGAGCATATAATGGGTTAAGAGCAAGAGGGATCAAGACTAACCGTTTCAAACTTAAGCCTGCCTACCAGTGCCGCGATCTTGATGAGATGTGGGCAGGGCTCAGGCTGATTGAGCTTAAAGCCGGGCTTAAGATCCTGATAACTGGCACCGGACGGGTTGCAAACGGTGCAATGGAAACATTGAGTGTCTGCAATATGGTCCAGGTTCATCCTGAGGACTTCCTGAACCGTGAATTTGACGTTCCTGTTGTCTGCCAGATAGGTCCTGAACATTATGTAAGGCATAAAAAGAATCAGCAATTCACCTTCAGCCATTTTACAAAACATCCCGAAGAATACGAATCGACATTCCTCCCTTTTACCAGAGCAGCAGATATTTTTATTACAGGCCATTACTGGGATCCACGTTCACCGGTTTTTTTCACAAAGGATGATATAAAAAAAGGCGAATTTAAAATATCTGTTATTGCCGATATCAGCTGCGATATCAATGGCCCGGTGCCTTCAACTCTCAGGTCAACAACTATTTCTGACCCCTTTTACGGATATAACCCTGTTCTTGATATTGAAGAACCGGCTTTTACACGGCCTTCGAATATAACAGTCATGGCGATAGATAACCTTCCGGGAGAGCTGCCGCGTGATGCTTCTCTGGATTTCGGGAAGCAATTAATGAGGAATGCATTACATGACCTGTTTACAGATGCAGGAAGTCATATGATAGAACGGGCAACAATTTTAAAGAATGGGAAACTAACGCCGGTATTTGCTTACCTTGAAGATTATCTTAAATTTGAACCCTGAACCCTAAAAGTTTTGCTGAACGCTGAATGCTTTGGGAGGACTGCTGAGTGCGTTCATGTGAAATTTATTATCAAAACCTATTGTTATGAGAAGGAACTTCCTGCTTTTTATGACCTTTCTGTCACTGAATCTTTACTCACAGATTGATAATGCACCTGTTACCGGTGTAAGTGATAAAAGGATTGAGATTTACGGATTGAAGAATGCCAGGGTCGTTGTTGATTACCAGTCAACTATTGAAAATACGGATATACTAATCTCTGACGGCAGGATCGAGAAAATAGGACAAGGGCTTGTATTTCCAAAGGGTGCTGTCATTTATGATCTTAAGGGTAAGACTGTTTATCCTTCATTTATAGATATCTATGCAGGAAACTATGGAATAAAGGCGCAGAGCGGAACCGCTGAAAGCAATCCATTAAGTGCTCTGATAAACCTTCAGCAGGGGAGGCAGATGGGATCTGCTGCAACAGCCGAACCGAGAATTGCTGATTACTGGAATGACGGAATAAATACCTCCTATAATATATCGGAGGAGTTTATTCCCGATTCAAAGACGGCAGGTGAGTTCAGGCAAGCAGGTTTTGGTTCAGTGGTCACTTTCAAGGCAGACGGTCTGGCCAGGGGGACATCAGCTCTTGTGACAACTGGTGACGGCAAAGCGAATAATCTGATAATCAAGAATAAAGCATCAGCGAATTACTCATTTACCCGGGGTCGATCTGCTGATATTTACCCGATTTCTCAATTCGGAATAATCGCTCTTCTCAGACAACTGAACTATGACGCACAATGGTATAAACAACTTCCCCCGGGATACTTCCATGATGATGGACTTGAAGCCTATATTTCAGGCTCCTCGCTTCCCCAGGTATTCGAGGTTACAAATAAGATTGAGATAATGCGGGCAGACAAGCTTGGTAAGGAATTCAATATTAATTATATAATTAAAGGAGCAGGCGACGAGTACCAGTCATTGAATGATATAAAGAAATGCGGCAGCAGGCTTATAGTTCCATTAAAATTTCCAGAGACACCCGACATAAAAGATCCATATGACGCACAATCAGTTTCGTATACGACACTCAAGCATTACGAGATGGCTCCTGCAAACCTTTCCTTTCTTTCGAAAGCAGGAATTGTATATGCTATAACCTCAGCAGGAATGGAACGCCGCTCTGATTTTCTGACAAACCTCAGGAAAGCAATAAAATACGGTCTGCCCGAAAATGAAGCTCTTAAAGCGCTTACAAATACACCGGCATCAATGATCGGCGCTTCTGACCTGATCGGTTCCATAAAAGAGAAAATGATAGCGAATTTACTGATAACCTCCGGGAGCATTTTTAGTGATAACTGCATAATTTATGAAAACTGGGTTCAGGGTAAACCTTATCGGCTGGTTGATCTTAGAATCAGTGATCTGCGCGGAACCTATGATCTTAAAGTTGATACGGCAGCATATAAGCTTTCCCTATCAGGCACTTTTGACAAGCCAACAACTAAACTGACATATGACTCTACTGAAATCAGGGGTGCTGTTTTCAGTCAGGAAAAAGATCTGGTAAACATATCTTTCGAAAGAACAAAAATTAAATACAGGCTTTCCGGATATATTGTTGATAAAAACCTTGAAGGGAAAGGTCAGCTCGATAATGGAAAATGGATCAGCTGGAATGCAACTTTAACAGGTCCGATGGCAGGGAATGAAGCCAAACCTGCAATTCCTTCAAAAATACCTGAAATTGGAAAGGTCATTTATCCTTTTTCAGCCTATGGAAACACGGAGCTGCCGAAACAGGAAGATGTACTTTTTAAAAATGCAACTGTCTGGACTAATGAAAAAGAAGGAAAGCTCCTGAATACTGATGTTCTTATAAAAAACGGGAAAATCTCAAAAATCGGAAAGAATCTTTCAGCCGATGGAGCCAGGATCGTTGATGCTACCGGAATGCATCTGACCTCCGGAATTATTGACGAACATTCCCATATTGCAATGGATGGCACCAATGAAGCCGGCCAGGCTATTACTTCTGAAGTAAGGGTCGGTGATGTTATTGATCCTGAAGATCCAAGCATATACCGTCAGCTTTCGGGAGGTGTAACTGCAGCTCATATTCTTCATGGCTCTGCTAATCCGGTCGGAGGGCAATCAATACTTATTAAGCACCGCTGGGGACACTCTGCAGAAGAGCTGAAAATTGAAGGGCAGGTTGGATTCCTTAAACATGCTCTTGGTGAGAACGTTAAGCGAAGCACTGGCAGGTATCCGAATACACGGATGGGTGTCGATCAGATAATCAGGGATGCCTATTACAGGGCAGAAGACTATAATAGTAAATGGAAAGCCTGGAACTCGCTGAAACCTGCTGACAGGGTCGGAAAAGTTCCTCCAAGGCGCGACCTTGAGCTTGATCCGATTGTTGATGTCCTTGAAAAAAGAAGCTTTATTGAATGTCATACTTATGTACAATCAGAAGGAACTATGATTATGAACCTTGCAAATGATTTTGGTGTAAAGGTCAATTCACTGATCCATTTTAATGAGGGCTATAAGGTTGCAGATCAGATAAAGGAAAACGATGCAGGTGCCTCTGTTTTTGCAGACTGGTGGGATTATAAGTATGAAGTATATGAAGGGATTACATATAATGCTTCACTCCTGATGAGTCAGGGTGTTCTGACATGTCTTCATTCTGATGATGCAGAAATGGGAAGAAGACTCAACCAGGAGGCAGGCAAGATTGTCAAATATGGCGGAGTGAATGAACAGGACGCTCTTAAACTTGTAACCCTTAATCCGGCAAAACTTCTGCATCTCGA
The DNA here is from genome assembly GCA_963701745.1 of uncultured Bacteroidales bacterium. Taxonomy (GTDB): domain Bacteria; phylum Bacteroidota; class Bacteroidia; order Bacteroidales; family VadinHA17; genus LD21. The sequence goes on from CAVPBE010000001.1 coordinate 1,121,069, forward strand.
CGACAGGATGGGGAGCATTAAAGTAGGAAAGGACGCTGATCTTGTCCTTTGGACTGATCATCCACTTTCGGTTTATGCGCGTGCAAATAAAACTATGGTTGACGGGATATTCTATTTTGATGAGGAGCTTGATAAAAAAATGAAGGAACAAATTGACAATGAACGGAACAGGATCATATCAAATATCCTCAAAGAATCGACTCAACCGACCCCTGCCAATATGCCAAATTTCCCAAGACGATGAAAAAGAGATTATTATATACATTTTTGGCTGTTTCAACCTGCATTTTTACAGCCGAAGCACAAAGCCCTGTTGTAGCCCCTGCCCAGTCGAGGCCAGTTATGTTGTCGGGAGGGACAATCCATACCGGAACAGGTGAAGTAATTGAAAATGGTCTGATAGCCTTTTCAGGGGGGAAAATAGTCTATGTAGGGAAAACCTCTGACTTTGCAGGTGACAGAACGAATACCGAGCTTATAGATGTAACCGGAAAGCATGTTTACCCGGGATTGATCTGCCCGAACACAAGTCTTGGACTAATAGAAATAAGCGGTGTTGATGTAACCGTTGATAACAGGGAAACCGGTGATCTTAATCCAAATGTCAGATCGATTGTGGCTTACAACACCGATTCGCATGTAATTCCTGTTGTAAGGTCAAACGGAATTCTAATTGCTCAGATAGTACCCACAGGAACTCTCCTGCCAGGAACTTCGAGCATTGTCCAGCTTGATGCATGGAACTGGAAAGACGCTATCTATAAGGCCGATGACGGGATAATTATGGGATGGCCCCGCAAAGCTGCCCCCGCCAGGAGAGGAGGTCTCACTTTCCCTGGTATGCCGGGAACGGGAGAAAGCAATTATGAAAAAAATGTTGAACAACTCGAAAAAATATTCACTGATGCTGTTGCTTATTTGCAGGTTGAGAAGCCAAAAGACACAAACCTCAGGCTGGAAGCTTTGCGAGGACTTTTTGACGGGACAAAAATACTGTATATAAACGCGCAGGAGCCGAAGGGAATTATTACAGCAGTATCATTTGCTAAGAGATATGGAGTAAAAAAAATAGTTCTTACCAATGCAGATGAATCTGCCTGGAGCGTAAAGGATTTTCTGAAGGAGAATAACATAGCCGTGATAATAGCACACGTACATTCGCTTCCTAAGTACGAATACAGCGATACCCGCCTGCCTTACAAGCTTGCTGCGATGTTCGGCAGAGAAGGAATACTTGTTGGCATTTCATATGAAAATCAGGCGTATGCATATAACCTACCCTTTGTTGCTGGTCAGACAGTTGCTTATGGGCTGAGCAAGGAAGAAGCATTACGGACTGTAACAATCAATAATGCAAAGATCCTTGGAATTGATAATATTACTGGCACTCTTGAAGCAGGAAAGGATGCAAATATAGTTGTATCCGGGGGAGATCTTCTTGATATGATGACAAATAATGTCGAATACGCCTTCATTTCAGGGAGAACTATCAGCCTCGATAACAAGCATAAACAACTTTACCGGAGATTCCAGGAAAAATATAAGAGTGCGGAACGGGGTAAATTAAACTGATTTTATATTTTTACCGATTATTCCTTCCAGATGAAGATAACCTTTCTCGGACCTGCATATCCTTACAGAGGAGGACTAGCTGCTTTTAATGAAAGACTTGCGCGGCAGTTTACCCTGGAATGCAAGGATGTTGACATCCGTACCTTCACCCTTCAATACCCAGGATTTCTCTTTCCGGGGAAGACACAATTTACAGATGGTCCTGCCCCTGAAGGAATAAAGATAAAACGTGAACTAAATTCAATCAATCCCTTTAACTGGTTAAGGACAGGTCTTAAGATCAGGAAAGAGAAGGCTGATATCCTGCTGATAAGATACTGGCTTCCTTTTATGGCCCCCTGTCTTGGCACAGTTGCCAGAATAGTAAAATCAAATAAGTACACTGTTATCATTTCTTTGGTCGATAATGTTTTTCCGCACGAAAAGCATCATGGAGATAATATCCTTACGAAGTTTTTTATGAATAGCATAGATGGGGCAGCTGTTCTTTCTGATGTTGTTCAGAAAGACGTGGCCGGATTCAGGAATGACATACCTGTTTGCATCTCTCCACACCCGTTATTTGATACCTATGGAAAAAAACTTAACCGGGGTGAAGCATTGTCAGCACTTAAACTTGATCCGGACTCTTCCTATCTTCTTTTCTTTGGTATAATTAGAAATTACAAGGGACTGGATATCCTTATCAAAGCTTTTTCTGATGAAAGATTGAGAGGAAAAAACCTTAAGCTGATAGTTGCAGGCGAATTTTATGAGAATGAGGTTCATTACAGGAATCTGGTAAAAGAATCAGGTCTTGAAAAGGATATAATATTCTATGATCATTATATAAGTGATTCGGAAGTCAGGATATTTTTCAGTGCTGCGGACCTTGTTGTTCAGCCTTACAAGTCTGCAACACAAAGCGGAGTAACCCAGATCGCTTTTCATTTTGACAAACCTATGCTGGTAACTGATGTGGGGGGATTGAAAGAAATCGTTCCGCATGAAAAATGTGGATATGTGGTTCAGCCGGAACCTAAAACCATTGCGGATGCAATAATCGACTATTTTGATAACAATAGAAAAAGTGCATTTTCCGAATGCGTAAGGAAAGAAAAAGAGAAGTTTACATGGAACAAAATGACCGACGCGGTTACTGAAGTCTTCTACAAGTGTTTGCTCAAACAATTGATTAAAGCCCTGTAATTACAATGTAATTACATAATTTAGCGGCCTTAATATTAATCCACAGGTTTCAATTAAATATTTACCTTATCCTTAATCAGGTAATTGTTCCTTTCTGAAGAATTACGGTTAATAAGTTCGCCAAGGAACCCGGTCAGAAACAAAACAGTTCCTATAATCATTGCTGTAAGTGCAATATAGAAGTAGGGGCTATCTGTTACCAGAGGTGCCCTCATATTATTATTAATGTAAACAAGTTTTTTGATTCCAAGATAACCGGCCATAATGAAACCTATAAAAAACATAAGCGTCCCGAGCGAACCAAAAAGATGCATAGGGCTCTTCCCGAACCTTGTAATGAAACCAATCGTAAGCAGATCAAGATAACCCTTCATAAACCTGTCAAGTCCGTATTTGGAGGTACCATATTTACGGGACTTGTGTTCAACTATTTTTTCCCCTATCCTGCTGAATCCTGCCTTTTTTGCCAGCATCGGTATGTACCGGTGCATTTCACCGTAAACCTCGATGCCTTTAACCACTTCATTCCGGTAAGCTTTCAATCCGCAGTTAAAGTCATGAAGCTTTATGCCTGAGGATAACCGGGCGGTTCCGTTATAGATCCGGCTTGTAAATCGCTTTACAAAAGGGTCATATCGTTTCTTTTTCCATCCTGATACAAGATCATAGCCTCCTTCATTTATCATACTTACCAGACCGGGTATCTCATCGGGACTATCCTGCAGATCAGAGTCCATTGTTATCACAACATCTCCCTTTGCCTCTGTAAAACCTGAATGAAGTGCTGCCGCCTTGCCATAATTCCTTCTGAACCTAAGTCCCTTTATGAAGCTTTTTTCATCGGAAAGATCTGTAATAACATGCCATGATGAGTCTGAACTACCATCATCAATAAAAATTATCTCGAATTCAAGATTGTTGGCAACGCATGTTTTCTCTATCCAGGCTGCAAGTTCCTTAAGTGATTCTTCCTCATTGTAAACCGGGATAATAACAGAAAGATCCATATGGTAACAATTATTTAACTTCCGGAGAATCGATTAAAGGGTTCCCTTCTTTCTTGACAAATATGGCCACAATAAGAGAGATAATTGTACCAAAAAAGGTACCACCCAAAATGCCGCTAATTGCTGTTATTATAGGCTTTTGGAATTTTTTTGCCATATTAAGTGCTGTATCCATGGCCTCCTGCGGCATCCCTCTTTTAGCATATAACTCTTCGGTAAAAGCCAGTTGTTTTTTCAAAAGTTCCGGATCAATATAAGTATAAAGGATATAAGTAAAGATGGCACCAATAATTGCAGAAAAAAGACAGATGATTACACCTGCTCCAACTGCCTGTCCGTAAGTTATATAACCACCAAGATAATTATCGCGATACGACTTTATAAAGTAATAAAGAAGAACAATAAGAATAGCAAAATAAATATACCCCTGGACTTTATTAAAAGTAAGATCCATAAACCACATTCCCAGAGTATAAACTATTCCTACCAATCCCATTATAAGTCCATTAGTAAGATTTGCTTTCCAGACATTCGATTTTTGTTCCATAGTTTTAATTATAAAGTTGAAGTTGAATTAATCGTCTGACAACAAATATAGTGTAAAAACACAAGAGAACGTCTCCGCTGTTTTGGAATAATTATTTTGCCAGCTTGGTAAAAATTCGTATTTTTGTACGGGGTAAGTCTTATACGACCAGCTCCTGCTGAACTCCCCCAGGATCGGAAGGTAGCAAGGGTAGGCAGTTGTAGCGGTGCGATGTAAGTAGCTTACCCTTTTTTTTGCCCCCTGCCCCCTAAAGGGGGTTTAAATAATTGTGATGGGGGGGCGATTACAGCAGACACTCTAGGCAATTTAAGTACTTCTTATAATTTTTATCAGATTTCTCTTCAAACAATGCTTCTAAGAATCTATCCCGAAAACCCTAATCAGGACCGCATCAGAACTGTGGTTGATGTGCTAGAAGGAGGAGGCATTATTATTTACCCTACCGATACTGTTTATGCTATCGGTTGCGATATTAAGGCCAACAAATCAATCGAGAAAATTGCACAGATGAAAGGACTGAATCCTCAGAATCCCGATATGTCACTTATATTTCATGATATGAGTCAGCTTTCGGAATACACTGTGATCAGAGATAATTCAATATTTAAGCTCCTCAAAAGAAATTTACCGGGACCCTTTACATTCATTGTACAGGCCAATAATCAGATCCCAAAATTATTCAAAAACAAAAAGAAAACAGTTGGAATCAGAATTCCAAATAGCAACATTGTACGTGAACTTGTTAAAGAACTTGGACGACCGATTATAACTACTTCAATCCATGATCCTGATGAGGTTATCGAGTACACTACCGATCCTGAGTTGATTTATGAAAAGTACCGCGACCTGGCGGAAATCGTTATTAATGGAGGATATGGGAGGAATGAGGCTTCAACAATTGTCGATTGCACATCCGAGGAAATAGTTATTGTCAGGCAGGGGCTGGGACTTCTGGAGTTATAATTTAGATAAGTGAAGGCGTGACACCCGCTACAACAGCCAGTGATTCCGGAGCTGCTTTAATATCTGGGCAAATCATCATTTCTTATAGAAACTTCTCGTGAATAATACGATGACTGTCAGCAATTCAAGACGTCCAAGTAACATAAGCAGGCAAAGGACCCATTTGCCTGTTGAAGGAAGATCAGCATAATTCGTAAAAGGACCAAAAGCGCCTAACCCTGGCCCTATATTGCCTATCATCGATGCCGCGGTGCTGAATGATGTGATGATATCATAGTCGAGAAAGGATATAAACAGCGCCCCTGCACAGAGAGTTATGAAATACAAGATGATGAATATCAAAAGGTTGTAAACAGTATTATGCGGAACTTTTTTAAGGTCGATCCTGACAGGCAGATAAGCATTAGGATGGATCAATCGTCTTGACTCATTACGTGCATTCTTTGCTATTATTATGAGCCTGATTATCTTGATACCTCCACTGGCCGACCCGGCCATGGCTCCTGTGAGCATAAGGGTAAAGATGATCATCATTCCCAGGTTTCCCCATTGACCGAAGTTTACTGTATAAAAACCTGTTGTTGTTAATATCGATATTGTATTGAAAAATCCGTCTGATAATGCCTTTGAAAGTGAATTTCCCGATTCATGAAAAATCAAAAAAGTGATAAGAAGTGAAAACCCTGCTGCCAGTATTGTATATATGACAAATTCATTATTACGGATAATTTTTTTGAACTGGCCTTTGGCTGCAAAGTAAAAAAGCGCAAGATTGGTTCCTGCAAAAAACATAAAAAGTGTTAAAACAGCCCGAATATAAGGGGAACTAAAAGTTGCTATTCCATTATTACGTGTCGAAAATCCGCCGGTGGATTGTGTTGAGAGAGAATGACAGATTGAATCAAAAAGCGGCATTTTACCGATAATCAACAGCAAAGCCTCACCAAGGGTCAGTGCGATATAGATTGATATAAGCCTTTTGGTTGTTTCGATTGCTTTAGGATGGATTTTATCAGTCATCTGGCCCGAAAATTCAGTAGTTGAGAGCTGAATATTCAGGCTTTTAATAACCGGGAGGACGTAGAATGATAAAGTTATGATTGCAATCCCGCCAAGCCATTGTGTAAGGCTTCTCCAGAACAATATGCCGTGTGGAAGCGATTCGATGTCTCGGAATATTGTTGCTCCTGTTGTCGTAAAACCTGACATTGATTCAAAGAACGCATCAGTAAAGCTGCCGGCTGATGAGGTGAATAAATATGGAAGGGAGCCAAAGGCGCTGAACAGAATCCAGATCGATGTCAGTATTACATACCCTTCCCTGGTCCCATAGACCTTTTCTTCATTACGAAGAGGTGTAAAAACAAGAACACCGGTTATTAAGGTTATAATTGATGAATATAGAAAAGGACCTGCAGCCGATTCCTGGTATATAAGGGAGACACCTGCCGAGATCAGCAAAAAAATTCCCTCGATAATAAGTACCTGACTGAAAACCCTGGCGATAATCCTGAAATTGATCATAACAGATCAGGTGAAGAATTTCGATATTTTTTCGTATGCAGAAGGTAAAGTAAAAACGACAACTTTATCATTGGGCTTTATAATGGTATCGCCTGTTGCAATGAAAGGTACACCATCCCTTGTACCTCCGCCAACAATTGCATCCGTGGGAAAGTCGAGGCTCCTCAGGGTGCCTTTCGATATTTTGGCATTCTCAGGTACATTAAATTCAATTACCTCAGCTTCAGTGCCAGTCATATACTTTACCTGGGTCACATTAGGGTTTGTTGTATGCCTGAAAATCCTGCTTGCAGCTGAAATCTTTTTATTGATAATTGTGTCAATCCCTATGTTTTCAGCCAGATTGATATATTCCATGTTCTCAACCTCTGCGATCGTCTTTTTAACACCCATCTTCTTGGCCAGAAGACATGAAAGAACATTGGTTTCCGAGTTGCCAGTTACTGCAACAAAAGCATCCATCTGTCCGATCCCCTCCTGTTCCAGGAGATCAACATTCCGGCAATCGCCATTTATTATAAGAGTGTCTTCAAGTATATCTGATAGAGCCTCACATCTTGCCGGATCGGAATCGACCAGCTTTACCTGACATGTTTTTTGCATGTAAAGCGCTACATGTTTTCCGATCCTGCTTCCACCCAGGATCATGATACTCTTTGCTTCAAAATTCTCCTTGCCTGAGGTTATCATCATTTCGTCAATACCTTCGATGGTCGAAATGACAAATACAAGGTCCCCAAGACGAAAATATTCATTGCCTCTGGGTATTATAGTTTTATCATTACGCTTTATTGCTACAGCTCTGTATTTATCGGTACTATGTGTTACTGATATTTCTTCCAGACTTTTGTTGAGGATAGGTGCATTCTCATCCAGTTTCTGAACATACATAGCAAGCTTCCCTCCACAGAATTCCATGAATTCAGTTGTCCCGGTCTCGTGCAAAAGGCTCAGTACTTCACGGGCAGCAATCAGCTCAGGATAAATAAGTGAATCAATGCCAAGTGATTTGAAAAACTCGAGGGTGGAATGTTCAAGGTAATCAAGGTTGTCTATCCTGGCTATTGTTTTTACTGCCCCAAGCCTTTTTGCCAGTATCGAGGAGGTTATATTGGTGTCTTCCCAATGAGTCACTGCAATAAAAAGATCAGTTTTTTTCTGAAGAAGCTCCTGAAGGATATTTATTGAGGTAGCAGAACCTACATATGTTAAAACGTCCATTGAGGAATCCACCGGTTTTAGCCTTTCTTCCTCAGTGTCGATCAGGATTATCTCATGGTTCTCATTGGAGAGCATTTTAGCCAGATGAGTACCAACTTCACCAGCTCCGGCGATAATTATTCTCATAGAATACTGATAAAAAAAGGACAAAATAAGACATAAATAGCATAATACTCAAGTTTTTTGGCGTTTATTTAATTGTGTTCAAAAGGACAAAAAAGCTTTGATCCAATCAAAAATGCAGGTACCGGGTAGATTCTTATTTTCTATCTTTGGCAATTGAAGCTCCTCTCCACAAGTGGTGGGGAACTAATTCCGTTAGAGATTTGATAGATTCCTCACTTCGTTCGGAATCTCTACCTGTAACCTGTCGTTGTTGTCACTGGCAACTCTAAGGTATTTCCACTTTAATATTTAATTCTTTCCACTCTGGATTTAATTTATCTATAAGCTCATTTTTCTTCAAACGAGAATATCCTTTTAGCTGCTTCTCTCTGGCGATTGCCAAATCAATAAAATCAAATTTCTCGATGTATACAAGTTTATCAACATTGTATTTCTGAGTGAATCCTTTTACTTTTTTCTGCTTATGCTCATAACATCTTCTCTCCAGATCATTGGTAACCCCGGTATAAAGCACTTTATGATTTGTGTTAGTAAGCATGTATACATAATATAAATTGATTTTCATAAGTGTTTATTTTTTTACTTTATTGTCCGACTAAAAATATGATTCTTTCTTTTCTAAATGAACCTGATCATTTGTTGAGCACATTCATAATCTTCTCCTGAAGGCTCCCGAATTCCTGACATAATGAATCGTATCCGGATATACGCCGTTGAAATTTGGTTTTAGCCTGTACCCTGTTGCCACTTCAGAGGTCAATATTAATCCTTCAACTGCTCCTGAGAAAGCAATATCTTTATCAACCTTCGGATACCTACCTTTTAGAATGATAATATCGGGATTAGTCTTTTGCACCATTTTGTTTGAAAGTTCTTTGCAGATTAAAATGCTCTTTTTTTCAACTTTAATAAGAAGTGCTTCTGAATCTGTTTTAATTATATTTACTTTAAATCCCCGGGTAATACAATGTTTTGCAACCTCAGGCAGGAGTGTATCACTATCTGTATAAAGATTGAGAATTCTCCCGGTCCGTATCCCGATCGGAGATAACCCAATTCCATTGTAGACAATAAGCTCACCGGAGGTTCTGTCGGAAATAGTGCTGACAGTTCCTGCCACCAGGAAAAGCATTAATGCAAAAAGCGGATATCGGATCGGAATTGCTTTTCTGTTCAGGATTACAAGCATGAAGAGAAAAATGAAAGAAAAGAGTAGTGCAGATTCAATAATTCCCAGGCCGATATTTTCAATTGTTGACAATGGGAGTGATGCAGCTTTTTCAGTAATTGTCTCTGTCAGTCCTGTAAGATAATCCAGGATAGAGGCAAGCGGCTGGGAAATGAATTTAACAGGGTAAGTTAGCGGGACAAGACAGCCAATAATTATTGAAAGTGATGATAATGGCACAATAATAATATTCGTAAGAATAAACCAGGTAGGGAACCTGTTAAAGAGTGAAATTGTTAAGGGCAGAGTCCCTGCTTGTGCAATGATGGTCACGGCTGCCGACTGCCAGATCTTATTACCTGCCCGGCTCCTGAAAGTTAACTTAAGATAGAAATCCTGGTAAAAACAAATAATGAAGATCACAGCCGAATAGGAGAGGAGAAAACCGGCGTCAAACAGAACAGAAGGATGGAAAATTATTAGGATCACTGCAGAGGCGAGCACTGAATTAATGCTATTCACATTTCTTTTCATCAGGATACCGGCCTGCAGGAACGAAAACATAATGGTTGCTCTTAAGACCGAAGGGGTCAGTCCGGTTACAAAGGCAAAAGCCCAAAGCATAAGAACAGTGATTATTATCCTGAGGAAATTAAATCTTTTTTTCATAAAGAAAAGCAGATTGAATATAAACAGGCTGAGAATAACTGCATGCAAACCTGAAACTGCCATTATATGCATAACTCCTGCATTAATAAAGACCTGTTTCTGTTCAGGGTCCAGCATGCTCTTCTGTCCGAGCGTGATGGCTGCAACAAGGGCAAGCCGGTCGCCTGTAATTCCCCTTTTTTTATACATGTCTATTATCTTTTCCCTTATTATAAGGGCTTTATGTCTCAGTTTTCTGTGAGGAGGTTGTGTGTGACCGATCACATCATCTGCACCAGCCATGCTATAATATTTAATGCCATGGTTTTCCATGTAAAAGCGATAATCAAACTCATATGGATTTCCCCTGCTTGAAATAGGCTTAGGGTTACACCTTATCTTAAGAAAATCTCCCGGCAGAAGAGAGTTTAAAATTGAATCCTTCCTGAAATAGATAATCATTGAACCATTTACCGGAACCAGTCCATTTCCGGTAACCCTGGAATAAATCCTGACCATGACCCCATAACTGTTTTCCTTTTCTTCGGGATATTCGGAGAGCGCGCAAAGATAATCCCCGGTCACCGGTTCCAGGTCAGATAATTGAGTTTTTTCAATTGTGTAAAGTGCTAAACCGCAGAGGAAAAATGAATAGGTAAGGGGGACACCGAACAAATGATTTACCAGCCTTCTATTGTGTAACAGACTTATTAAAAACCCTGTGATAGTTATAATTGCAGATATGGCAAGGAATGTAGTCCCGGGTTTAAAATAAAGACCCGTCAGAATTCCAATGCAGATTGGAAAACCAATCCTTATGAAAGGTATTTCCTTATTCAGCACGGTCTGCAGCAGCTATGAGACCTTTTAAAGATAAGAAAAAAGTCTGAAGTGAGCTATAGTTTGGAGTACTTAAAGTTAGAGAAAGTTTGGAGTGACTGAAGTTTGGAGTGCTTAAAGTTTATGGTAAGACGGAAGTCCGAAGACCGGAGACCGGTGATGGAAGTTCGAAGAAAAATAGAATCACTTCCGGGGAGGGACACATTTGAGTTTTTGGGTTTGGATCCCTTCCTGGGAGAGTCTGCCACGCTCTGGGTGGGGCTAGGGGTCGTTTTTACTTTATTTTCTGTCCCGGAAGTATTGTCTTGTAATCAGCTTCAAACTTCCCTTTACTGATTGCATTTAATTTGCCCTTAAGAAGTCTTTTCCTTAATGGGCTAACCTTATCTGTGAAGAGGATGCCATCGAGGTGATCGTATTCATGCTGTATTATCCTTGCTTTGTAGCCATTGTATTCCTCATCATGATACTGCCAGTTCTCATCATAATAAGTAATCCGTACATGAGACTCACGGTTCACTTCCTCTCTTAAATTAGGAATGCTCAGGCAGCCCTCTGTCATAAGCTCCAGTTCACCGTATTTTTCAGTAATATGTGCATTTATAAATACCTTTCTGAAATCAGCAAGTTCAGGCTCATCATCTCCAACCGGCTTTCCATCTATAACAAAGATCCTGATTGATTTTCCTATTTGTGGTGCAGCAAGACCCAAACCTTCCGATCTGTACAACGTTTCAAAAAGATCAGTAATAACCTGCTCCAGTCCGGGATAATTCCTTTCAATATCTTCTGCTATTTTCCTTAAAACCGGATGTCCATATACAACTATAGGATATACCATTGATTTACAAAACTTTTATTTTTTATTTTTAGCCTTAAGCTTCCCGCCCTCCACTATTTTTTGCCCTTTTATCAAGAAATGACTGAAGTATAATTGATGCACTGATTTTATCAACCAATGATTTATCCTGCCGCCCTTTCTTCTTTACTCCCCCTTCGATTATGGTTTTAAGCGCCATACCAGATGTGAATCTTTCATCAACTTTATTAACAGGAATCCCGGGGAACAGCTTTCTTAGTTTCTTAATAAATGGATCAATATATTTAACAGATTCACTTGGCTGATTGTTCAATGTCATAGGATAACCTACAACAAATTCATCAACCGGTTCAGTTTTTAGGTACTCCTCAATGAAGCTTTCGAATTCGTGATTTTTAACACTCTTCAATGGAAAGGCAAAGATCTGAAGCGGATCAGTAACTGCAATTCCGATTCTCTTTGTTCCGAAATCAATGCCGATTATTCTTCCCACCAGATATTAAATATTATTAGTAGAGCCACCTCTCAGAGGTGGCTCTACATATTCCGAATTATTATTTCGTTTCCGGTTCCGGTTCATAAACCATCGCAGCCAGTCGCTGATATGATTTGTATCTCCATTTTGCATTCTCCTCTGCCGCTTTGAAGAGTATTTCTGCCTGATCAGGGAAAGATTTTTCAAGTGATGTATATCGTACCTCTGACTTGAGGAAATCCTGGAATCTAGACCAGTCAGGCTCTTTCGAATCGAGGATGAACGGATTCTTTCCTTCTTTCTCAAGAAGAGGGTTGTGCCTGTAAAGATGCCAGTACCCCGATTCAACGGCAAATTTTTCCTGGGCCTGGGTCTTGCCCATTCCATCTCTCATGCCATGGTTGATACATGGTGAATAGGCTATTATTAGCGAAGGTCCTGGATAAGCTTCAGCTTCCTTGATTGCTTTCAGGTATTGGGAATTACTTGAACCCATTGCAACCTGTGCAACATATACATAGCCATAGCTCATTGCCATCTGCCCAAGGTCTTTCTTGCGGATCTTCTTTCCGGATGCAGCAAACTTGGCTACTGCTCCTGCCGGTGTAGATTTTGAAGCCTGTCCTCCAGTATTTGAATATACTTCAGTATCAAGGACAAGGACATTAATATCCTCACCTGATGCGAGAACATGGTCGAGACCTCCGTAACCGATATCATATGCCCAGCCGTCACCGCCAAATACCCAATGAGATTTCTTAATCAGGTATTGTTTCAGGCTTAAAATCTCTTTTGAGGTATCCGATTTATCTTTTTCACAAGCTTCGACTACTTTTGCAGACGCCGCCCTTGATGGTTCAGCATGATCCTTGTCTCTGAGCCATTCTTCGAATGCAGCTTTTGTATCTGGTTTGATCCCGTTGGATAGCGATTCAGTCATAAGGCGTGCTATGCGTTCTCTCAGCTTGTTGGTACCAAGGGAAAGGCCGTAACCGAATTCTGCATTATCTTCAAACAGAGAGTTTGCCCAGGCCGGACCATTTCCAAACTTGTTATGTGTATATGGTGTAGATGGTGCTGATCCTCCGTATATTGATGAGCATCCTGTTGCGTTTGATGCTATCATACGGTCGCCAAATAGCTGAGTAATAGCCTTGATGTATGGAGTTTCGCCGCACCCGGCGCATGCTCCGGAAAACTCAAACAATGGCTGGGAGAACTGGCTGTTTTTGACGTTTACAAACTTGTCGACCACAGTGTCCTTATAACCGACTTTTTCGTGCATGTAGGTCCAGCGGTCAACTTCAGCAAGCTGTGTTTCGAGAGGCTTCATTAAAAGAGCCTTGTTTTTTGCAGGACATACATCAGCGCAATTGCTGCAGCCTGTGCAGTCCATAACGCTTACCTGAATCCTGAATTTGTACGCTTTCAGCACTCCGGGGATTCCCTGGATCGTCTGGGTTCCGGCCGGTGCATTTTTTAATTCCTCTTCTGTCATAAGGAAAGGACGTATAACTGCATGCGGACATACATATGAGCACTGATTGCACTGGATACATTCATTTGGCTGCCATTCAGGAACATTAACAGCAATACCACGTTTTTCGTATGCACTGGTTCCAGAAGGAAATGTTCCATCTTCCCTGCCTTTGAATGCACTAACAGGAAGATCGTCTCCCTTCATTGCATTCATTGGTTCCATGACTTCCCGAATGAATTCAGGTATATCACGGGTATCTTTCATTTTACTGACTGTAATTTTTGCCCATTCGGCAGGTATTTCGACTTTAGTGACATTACTCCCTTTGTCAACTGCGGCGTAATTCATGTTAACTACCTCTTCGCCTTTTCTGCCATAGCTCTTGTAGATGAACTTCTTCATTTCGGCTTCTGCTTTCTCATAGGGGATCACATTTGCAACCTTGAAGAATGCAGCTTGCATTATTGTATTGGTGCGTGTTCCCAGGCCCAAATCTTCAGCCAGAAGTGTGGCATTTATAATATAGAAGTTAATAATGTTTTCTGCCAAATATTTTTTCATATGGTCGGGAAGTCTATTTTTTGTTTCCTCCACGTCCCAGATTGAATTGAGGAGAAAGGTCCCGTTCTTTTTCAGACCCTTCAGCATATCATATTTATCAAGATACGAAGGAACATGGCATGCAACAAAGTCGGGAGTATTTACCAGGTAGGGTGATCGGATCGGCTTATCACCAAAACGGAGGTGTGAAGTTGTTATACCTCCTGATTTCTTTGAATCATATGCAAAATATGCCTGGCAGTATTTATCGGTTGTTTCACCAATAATCTTGATTGAGTTTTTATTGGCCCCTACAGTTCCGTCTGATCCTAGCCCGTAAAATTTAGCCGAATAAGTACCCGGGAGAGCGACATTTATCTCTGGTATAACTGGCAACGAAGTGAAAGTAACGTCATCGACTATTCCAACAGTAAAAAGGTTTTTAGGTTCATTAAGCTTCATGTTTTCAAATACTGACAGAACCTGACTTGGAGTGGTGTCTTTAGAGCTAAGCCCATAACGTCCTCCCACGATCAGAGGTCTTTCCTTCTTTTCATAGAACATGTCCTTGATATCAAGATACAGAGGTTCACCAGGAGCTCCGGGTTCTTTTGTCCTGTCAAGGACTGTTATTCTTTTAACCGATTTCGGGAGAACGTTGAAGAAATATTTTGAAGAGAACGGACGGTAAAGATGGACCGTTAAAAGTCCTGCCTTTTCTCCTTTAGCTAAAAGATAGTCGATAACCTCCTTTGTTGTATCGGTTACCGAGCCCATTGCGATGATAATATTTTCAGCATCAGGTGCCCCGTAATATGTAAATGGTTTGTATTCCCTGCCTGTCAATTTTGATATTTCAGCCATGTAGTCGTTTACGATGTCTGGAAGAGGTTCGTAGAAAGAGTTTATTGCTTCTTTGGCCTGGAAGAAAATATCGGGGTTCTGGGCGGTACCTCTTGTCACCGGATGCTCAGGACTCATGGCATTCTCGCGGAATCTGGCGAGAGCTTTAAGATCAAGGAGTTTTTTCAGGTCCTCCATCGCAAGTACTTCAATTTTCTGTACCTCAGCCGAGGAACGAAATCCATCAAAGAAATGAAGGAAAGGTATTCTTGATTTTATTGCTGAAAGATGTGCTACACCTGCAAGATCCATGATTTCCTGGACACTGCCGCTTGCCAGCATTGCAAATCCGGTTTGCCTGGTAGCATAAATGTCGCTATGGTCACCGAAGATTGACAGAGCATGGGCTGCTATCGTTCTGGCACTTACATGAAAAACTCCGGGAAGAAGCTCTGCAGCAATCTTGTACATATTCGGGATCATAAGGAGCAATCCCTGTGATGCGGTGAAAGTAGAGCAAAGGGCTCCTGTCTGCAAAGTGCCGTGAACTGCTCCGGCGGCTCCGCCTTCCGACTGCATTTCAACAACTTTTACTGTTTCCCCAAAGATGTTCTTTAAACCGTCGGCAGACCATTCGTCGACATATTCTGCCATTGTTGAAGAAGGTGTTATAGGATATATGCATGCAACCTCGCTGAACATATACGCAACATGCGATGCCGCTTGATTACCATCGCAGGTTATAAATTTTTTTGTTCCCATTTTGAATTGAATATATAGTTGATAAAATATTTTTTAAAAAGAAAGTGCAAATTTATAAAAATTTCTTGTCCATTATCCTCCATTCATTGAAATCAGGAACTCTTCATTCGACTTGGACTGCATAAGCCTGTCGCGAAGGAATTCCATAGCTTCCACACCATTCATATCTGTAAGATAATTACGGAGGACCCATATTTTCTGAAGAATATTCTTGTTAATCAGTAGATCCTCACGACGTGTGCTTGATGCTGGGATATCAATTGAAGGGAATATCCTCCTGTTCGAAAGCTTGCGGTCGAGCTGAAGTTCCATATTTCCTGTACCCTTGAATTCCTCAAAAATCACATCATCCATTTTTGATCCTGTTTCGGTAAGGGCAGTTGCTATTATTGTCAGTGAGCCCCCGTTTTCAATATTACGAGCCGCACCGAAGAAGCGTTTTGGCTTGTGAAGGGCATTTGAATCGACACCTCCGGACAATACCTTTCCTGAAGCGGGAGCAGTTGTATTGAACGCCCTGGCAAGCCGTGTTATAGAGTCGAGAAGTATTACTACATCATGTCCGCACTCAACAAGACGTTTTGCCTTTTCAAGGACTATATTGGCTATTCTGCAATGTCTTTCTGCAGGCTCATCAAAAGTTGAAGCTATAACTTCTGCTTTTACGTTCCTGGCCATATCTGTTACCTCTTCAGGTCTTTCATCAATTAACAGGATCATCAGATATACTTCCGGGTGATGCTTTGCTATGGCATTGGCAATCTCCTGAAGGAGTATTGTCTTTCCGGTTTTTGGCTGAGCAACAATCAGTCCACGCTGTCCTTTGCCAATAGGAGAGAACATATCTATTACTCTTACAGAAAGAGAACCCTCCCCAGGTGTGCATAAGGTAAATTTTTCGTTCGGAAAAAGGGGTGTAAGAAAATCAAACGGCACCCTGTCGCGAATGAAATCAGGACTTCTCCCGTTTATCTCATCAACCTTGATGAGTGGGAAATATTTCTCACCCTCTTTAGGAGGACGGATCGAACCCTTGATCGTATCACCGGTTTTTAGTCCGAAAAGCTTTATCTGTGACTGGGAAACATAAATATCATCTGGAGAGTTCAGATAATTATAATCGGGAGATCTCAGAAATCCGTATCCGTCAGGCATTATTTCCAGAACACCGGTGTTATATATTATGCCCTCAAATTCGTAAGGTTTTTCCTTCTTTTCTTCCCTTAAAGTCTGAACTTCAGGAATCATCTCTTTAACCGGAGGCTCAATAATGATATCTCCTCCAGAAATGACATCTTCAACAGGCTTTGTCTCCTCATATAAGGGTTCATCACCGTTAAGAGGAATAGTTGTTTCAATTACTATTTCAGGTTTTTTATCTTCTCTTGAATTAAACCGGTCATCCCTGAATCTCGGTTCACGTTCTTTTCTGTCGGAGAATTTCGGGTCATGCTGCCAGCGGGGAAGTCTTGTTTCCTCCTTAACTGGTTCTGCATTCTTAAACAGATCAGGTTTATCATCTGTCAGGTCATGTCTGACTTCAGGATCCCTGGTATCAGGAATAGTAATATCCGGTTTTTTCAGATCGTCGGGCGAAACGAATATTACCGATTCAACAGGCCTATTTACAATTGGTTTCACCATTCTTGGCCTCTTGCCTCTTCTCTGACCCTGGTCCCGCATCTGATTGATCTGATCGTTCAGAGGGTTTAAATTTTTGTTCTCTAATGTATTTTTCCTCTTTTCAGTAGCTTCAATAGCCTGCTGGTCAAGAATTTTATAGATCAGGTCCTGTTTTTTCAAAGACTCTGACCTTTTGATTTTAAGTTCTTTGGCTATATCCCGCAACTCGGGAAGAAGCTTGTTGCTTAACTCAAGAATGTCGTACATAATAATATAAGATGTGAAATAAAGAGATTTTTAAAATTTGTTATTGGATAACCAGACTAGTAAATGATTCTGAGCCGGTGGGAAAACCGGCACAATAATAGCAAAATAAATAACAAGTTGTATTAATATTGAAAAAAGCTTTGGGAAAAACTTGAATATAAATAATAATCTGATATTCAACAGCAGTAAATATCATGTGCAATGTAGACCAAAACTCCGACATAACAAAAATATTTTAATATAATCTGGTTTTAGAGCCAATTTTTTATTAAAATTGTGCCTGAGGCCTTCTGTTTGACTAACTAATCTTCCCTAACCTGTAGATGCGTCAGCTAAAAATTACCAAACAGGTTACTAACCGTGATACCCCTTCCCTGGATAAATACCTTCAGGAAATAGGACGGGTTGATCTTATTACACCTGAGGAAGAAGTTGTTCTTGCCAGAAAAATAAAATCAGGCGATGCTGAAGCACTAGGGAAGCTTGTTAAGGCAAATCTCCGTTTTGTTGTGTCAGTTGCTAAACAGTATCAGAACCAGGGAATGGGACTTCCTGATCTGATCAATGAGGGTAACCTGGGGCTTATGAAAGCCGCTCAGCGATTTGACGAAACAAGGGGTTTCAAGTTCATCTCCTATGCAGTTTGGTGGATCCGGCAGGCAATTCTTCAGTCGCTTGCGGAACAGGCAAGAATTGTCAGGCTCCCGGTTAACAAGATTGGATCAATAAACAGGATAAACAGGGCCTTTGCAAGGCTTGAACAGGAATATGAGCGTGAACCATCATCACAGGAGGTGGCTGACATGCTTGACATGATCCCTGATGATGTAAAGGAATCCATAAAGACAAATGGCAGGACTTTAAGCATGGATGCACCAATAAGTTCCGAAGAAGAAAACACAATGTACGATGTTTTACAGAATCCCGATACACCAAGCCCTGATAAGAATCTTATCAATGAATCGCTTGCCTGGGAAATTGAACGCGCATTAAGCTCTCTTTCACCTCGGGAAGCTAAAGTTCTTAAACTATATTTCGGACTTGGAATGAAACATCCCTTTACTCTTGAAGAAATAGGAGAGGAGCTTAGCCTGACCCGTGAAAGAGTTCGCCAGATTAAGGAAAAAGCTATTAAAAGGATCCAGTTTACGACAAGGTGTAAAATCCTTAAATCTTATCTGGGTTAAATATTCGTCCCGATAATTACTAAAAATCTTATTACATGGAACATCTGGTCTCCCCATCACTGTTAGCTGCTGATTTCCTGAATCTTGGAAAAGATGTGTCAATGGTTAACAAAAGCCTTGCCGACTGGATTCATTGTGACATTATGGATGGAGTTTTTGTTCCGAATATTTCGTTTGGATTTCCTGTTGTCGAATATGTAAAAAAAATTGCAGAAAAGCCGCTTGATGTACACCTGATGATCACAGATCCCGACAGGTACTTATCTCGATTTCATGAGGCGGGTGCAAATATCCTTACAGTGCAATACGAAGCCTGTATTCATCTTCAGAGAACAGTTACTGAAATCCGGAGGCTTGGAATGAAAGCAGGTGTTGCCGTTAATCCTCATACTCCCGTAGCTTTTCTTGAAAATACTCTTCCCTTTATTGATATGGTTCTTGTAATGACCGTGAACCCTGGTTTCGGCGGTCAGTCATTTATAAATGAAAGCTACAAAAAGATCAGGGATCTTCGAAAAATGATAGATAAGGAATCATATAAAATCCTTATTGAAGTTGATGGTGGAATTGATACTACCAATGCTGCCAGGCTTGTTGAAGCCGGAGTTAATGTTCTTGTGGCAGGGAATTCGGTATTCAGTTCGAATGATCCGGAAGGAATAATTAAAAGGCTTAAAAAGTTAGGCTGAAACATTCTTACCCACCCCTAACCCCTCCAGGGAGGGGATCTTATTAATGCAGCTTTCGTTTCTTACCTTCATAACCGCATAACCGCATAACCACATAACAACTTAACCAGTCCTGTCCGTAATATATCTGATTATTTCCTCTTTTTGTTCCGGGCTGAACCAGATAATCTCCTTATCGCGGCTCCACCAGGTAATCTGCCTTTTGGCGTATCGGCGGCTATTTCTTTTAATAAGCTCAATAGCTTTCTCTCTGGATATTTTGCCTTCAAAAAAATCAAAGAATTCCCTGTAACCAACGCTCTTCAAGGGATTGAGTTCCCTGAGCTCAATCAGTCCTCTAGCCTCATTTTCAAGGCCATTTTCAATCATTTTATCAACCCTCGAATTGATCCTTCCGTACAGATCCTCCCTTTCTCTCTCTATCCCTATCTTGATGATGGAAAAGTCTCGAACAGCACCTCTTTTTGTCAGGAATTCCGAGTAACTTTTACCAGTACTTTCAAAAATTTCAAGAGCTCTTATTATCCTTTTGGGATTTCTGAGGTCAACCTTAGCATAATAATCAGGATCAACCAATTTAAGCTCTCTCCTCAAGCTTTCAATACCTTCTTCTACATACTTTTCATTATATTTTTCCCTTACAGCCGTATCAATATCAGGAATATCGTCAATTCCCTTGCATACAGCATCAATGTACATCCCCGAACCACCGGTCATGACGACAATTCTATTCTTACTGAAAAGATGTGGAAGTAGTTCAAGGACTGCTCTTTCGAATAAGCTGGAGCTGAAATAGTCTTTAACAGACAGAAATTTAATGAAATGATGCTTTATAGTGCGCAACTGATTTTCATCAGGTACCGCTGTACCAATCGTCATTTCCATGTAGAACTGGCGTGAGTCGGCAGAGACTATTTCAGTATTAAAATATCTGGCAATTTCAACTGACAGATCACTCTTCCCGACACCCGTCGGGCCAAGTATAACTATCAGGAAATTCCTCATTGATTGCTGATAAATGAAGACTATTCATCTTCTTCGCTCAGAGCCTCTGGATTTTCAAAATCAGGTAGTGTTTCTTCATCCTCCCCGTTCAGGAAAAGATCATCAACCTCTGGTTCAACATCATCAACCTCGTCATCCTCATCCTCATCATCTGAAACAACGATGTTGTTATATAATTTACGCGAGCTTGTTCCAAACACAACCTGTTTTGGCGGAATGCCTTTTGAATTTGTACAGATAGGATATTCCCGGTCCTCAATTTCTTTTGTTTCACCGGTATACTCAACGAATAGGGATCTGTCATTAAAAAAGTCGAATACATAAAGCAGTTTCTGATTTTTTCTGAAGATAATTTCCTCAAGTACTGCGGTATCCATAGTAGATGATCCGGTGCCCATATCGAAAAGGGTAAACTCCTCCTCCTTCTCCCAGTTGTCTGTTGCGAGGTAAAAAGATGCCATCTGGGATTTATCATACTCCAGCTCTTCCTGAATTATGTTATGGAAATCCAACAATGTCTGTGATTCAAGAAACTCAAATTCCCTCACAAACGACTCATCTTCATCTGATAACACTACGAATTTATAAACCATATCAATAATAATTCGACGGGTGCAATATAATATTTTTTATTTTACAATATGCCGGCTCATTTTTTTTTTAGAAGAAAATCTACAGTGTCTGTTCCGTCGGCATAATCCCATAAATGAGGCCATTGAGCCCTTCCAAAATCAACTTCATTCCGTCCAACAATACATTGTATTTTTTCCTTTATTTTTTCGATCTCAGCATAAATACTTTTAATGGAATTATAAAATTCATAATACAAAACTGCCACAGGAGATGATATTCCTGAACTCTTTTTGAAAAGCAGGTAACCGGCATCTATGTAAGCATCCCTGTTTACGATTAACACCGCTTTGTTGAAATCATAATTGTTCGCATATTTACTATGATCAATCACCTTATTAAAGCTGGCCCAGCTATTTAATAGTCTTGTAATATCATATCCATTTGGTAAATAGATCTTTGAAACACTCCTGCACCCGAGTCCAAAATACGAGAAAACGTCAGATCCCAGAAGGCTCAATTCTTCCTCTGTTTCATTGCCATCGATAATGGCAATGCTGTTCCTGTTTTTCCTGATGATATGGGGGTATTTCCCGAAGTAATATTCAAAGTATCTTGAAGTGTTGTCACTGCCGGTTGCTATTACAGCGTCAAAACCTTTAATCAATCCATCGGTAAGAGTTATCCTCTTTTTGTATTCCTGATTGATATCGTATAAGAGATTGCTTATAAATAAGATTATATCCGGATCCTTTGAGCTGGTTTTCGCTGTCAGGCTGTTTCCGGAGATAAGAACTGTAAGAAAATCGTGGAAGCCCGCAAGTGGAATATTGCCTGCCATTACTATACCCACTCTCATATTATGACCGGCTGAATTTAACGCTGGATATCGGCTCGTCCATTTTGTGAGATTTTCAAGGGTGAGCTCATCAGCTATCGCCTTGATTGCCATAATGACGTTTTCAGGAGTGAACCAGGCATTCCTGTATTGCTGGTTTTTGATAAGCATATCAAGAGCAGATGAATAAAGGTTGCTTTTACCTTCAAGGGAATCTCTCAGGACCTGACCAAGTTCAGAAAAGGTTTCTATTCTATCCTTGAGTGTCATCAGTAAAATTTTAGGCCCTGCAAATTTATCGAAATAATAAATAAAAAACAGATCCTGAATTCACGGGATCTGTTTCAAATATATGACAACCTCTCAATCAGAGACTATTTCAAAGTAAAATTTATAGGAATAGAGTACCATACAGATACAGCTTTCCCGTCTTTAATACCCGGTTTTTCAAATGCTGGCATTGTCCCAACAACTCTTAATGCTTCTTTGTCAAGATCAAGGTCGACTCCCTGAAGGACACTGATTTTATCAATGCTCCCGTCGGCTTTTACAGCAAATCTTACAATAACCTTACCCTGAGTCCCTTTTAATTTAGCAGGCTCCGGATATTTTATGTTGTTCTTAATATATTCGATAATGGCAACATCCCCTCCTTTAAATACTGGCATCTCATCCACTACCTCAAAAGGAGTATCTGAATCAGTTTTGGCAACTGGTGGAGGCGGAGGAGGTGGAGGTGGTGGGGGAGCAATTTCGGTATTTGATCCTTCATCCTGATTGTTATTATTTTTGCATGAAGGCAATGCAAAAATGATCATAAAGATGAGTGAGAATGCAATCATCCATCCGATGACCGGTTTTAATGACGATTTTCTACTTGATTTCATTTTTCTTGTTTGTTAGTTAAATATTGTTTTTGCTATTGAAGTTTAAATTCGACTGGGATCATATACCAAACGGCAACTGGTACACCACCCTGTTTCCCTGGCTTGAATGCAGGAAGTGAGGATACCACTCTGGCAGCTTCTTCATCGAGCGAGGGCTCAACTGACCTCAAAACTGCTACCCTGTCAACTGTTCCGGTTTCTCTTACACAAAACCTGATTATAACCTTCCCGCCCAGCTTCTTTATTTTAGCTGACTCCGGATACTTTGTGTTTGCAACAATGTAATTTATCAACCCTTCATCACCGCCAGGGAAGACTGGCATTTCTTCAACAACTACAAAGGGTTCCGATGAAGCTCCGGGAGTTTCCTCAACGATTGGGATGTCAGTTGTGCTATTCCCTGGTGCAGGTGGAGGTGGAGGCGGAAGTGGAGGTGGAGGTGGAGGTGGAAGAGCCATGGACGACTTGTCATTTAATGCAAAATTTATCGGGACCATATACCAGACACTGACATCCTTCCCTCCCTGCCTTCCCGGCTTGAACGAAGGAAGAGTTGAAACAACTCTTGCTGCTTCCTTGTCGAGTTCAGGATCAACACCTTTTAATACGCTTACCCTGTCGACAACCCCGGTCTTGTTTACGCAGAATCTGACAATTACCTTGCCGGTAATCCCTTTGATTTTTGCAGATTCAGGGTATTTGGTGTTGTTGGCAATAAATTGTAAAAGAGAAGAATCACCTCCTGGGAACTCGGGCATTTCTTCAACTACAACAAATGGTTCATCTTCGGCAGACTTAACGATAGTTGATAGCGAGGCACTCTTTTTCCTGGCGGCACAGGATGATAAGACAAAGACCAGAATAACTATTGCCGGGATTACCAGCATAAGCTTTACAGGTCCAATAAACCGGGAATAATTTTTAGTCATCATTTTTTTTGGGATTATTTGTAAAGGAATTTTATTTTAGAATTAATTTTTATAGGCTGCCATTCAGATTGGATCATTCATACGATATAACAAATATATAACGAAATAATTAGTTATGCAACTAAAATATTAATTTATTTCAAAATAAAATAAAAAAACTGATCCCGGGTCAGCTGGATCAGTAATTAGGAATCATTGGATAGCCTTTAATCAGAAGCTATTTCAAAGTGAAATTAATCGGGACCATATACCATACCGGGACCTCTTTTCCGCCCTGTCTTCCCGGTCTGAATTTCGGAAGGGTTTTTACTACTCTTACTGCCTCCTGGTCAAGTTCAGGATCTACTCCTTTAAGGACCGATGCCCTTTCAACACCACCGGAAGCATTTACACAGAACCTTATTATTACTTTTCCCTGTATGTTTTTCTCTTTTGCATTCAGTGGGTAATTAGTATTCTTACCCAGGTAATTCAGCATCTCCGATTCACCGCCGGGAAACATCGGCATCTCCTCCACGACAACGAAAGGTTCGGTTTCGGTCCCATATGTTTCCAGGATCGTTTCATTCCTTACCTGCACAAGGCCATTTCCCGTTTTTCCATCAGTCGGAGGGGGAGGGGGTGGAGGCGGAGCAATTGCTTCAGGAAGATTCTGTGAAGAAGCAGCCTGATCATTGTAGGATGAAAAGGCCATCATTACAGCCGCTATTACCGGAAGGATCAAAATCAGCTTAAGATTGGAAAGAGATTTTGATTGTTTCTTTGTCATCATTATCATCCTTCTTTTGATAAGTGAAGGATTCGAAAAACTATTTGTGATAGTAAATACCTTTGATTTGAATACCTGGTTTAATAAAAGCTTCTGGTACCTGTTTACATTGATCCCGAGGCTTATGCATTCCTTGTCGGCCTGATACTCATGAACGGCACGCAATGATCTGCCGAAAAGGTGGATAGCAGGATTGAACCATTGTATTGCCCTGATGATCTCAATAAAAATAATATCGGAAGAATGGTTATGATCAAGATGATTCTGTTCGTGCCTTATAATCTCGGCTGCTTCTGACCCGGATAATTTTTCACTGATGAAAATATGTCCGAAAGCTGAAAAGCCGGAAGTATTTAAACCATGAAACCTGATAAGATTGGAGCCGATTTTCTTCTGCCGGTTTATCAGAAAAGCCAGTTCAATCAGATCAACAGCCAGTTTGGCTGCAAATAATACTACACCTGATATATATATAATGTATATCCATCTGTAAACAGGCAAAGTCCCCGAGGCTGATCCGGAATAAAGGTTACCATTAGCATTTCCTGAAACAAGTATTTCTGAAAGGACCTTTCCGAACACAGGAAAAATCAAAGGTCTGTTTGTCTGGATCGTTATCAGGGGAAGGATCATTGCTGAGATAGCAGAAAGAATTATGAAAGCCCTGTTTCGCCCGTACATTGTATCACTGCTTAAAAACAGCCTGTAGACTATATAAAATCCTGAAAGATATACAGCAGATTTAATGATATATATAATAAGCGGATTCATCTTTTTCCGTTCTGTTTCTTCATTTCGCCTTCCATAATCTTCATAATATCTCCCATCTCTTTTACTGAGATACTCTTCTCTTTTGCAAAGAAGCTTACCATTTTCTCGAATGAATTTGAAAAGTAGTCTTTTACAAAAGTGTTTAGATGCATTTTCGAGTAATCGCTTTTTGAAACAATGGGGAAATACTCATGAGTTCTGCCGTAGGCTTTGTGATCAACAAATCCCTTATCCTGAAGGATCCTGACAATAGTACTTACAGTATTATAGGCTGGTTTTGGCTCATCAAAGTGTTCAAGTATATCTTTGACAAAACCTTTTTTTACCTTCCATAGCACCTGCATTACCTGTTCCTCTGCACGGGTTAATTCTCTCATAATATTGTTTGCCTTTAATTTCTTGTTGAGACGCATTGCATTGCGCCTCTGCTACCCCAAATATAAAACGAAATATTTAGTTATGCAACTAATTTGTTAACTTTCTTTCCCTGATAATAGAAAAAATAGTGTACTTTTATTTTTTATTTTAAAAGATCCCCTAAAAAGAGACTAAATGAATTTTGTAAAGCGAATCGCCATATTTAAGGATAACCTTAAGATTGCAATAAGAGCAATACAGTCAAACAAGGTAAGAGCAGTTCTCACCATCTGCATTATTGCCTTCGGGATTATGGCTCTTGTCGGGATACTTACTGCGATAGATGCAATTAAGTCATCGCTTACCTCACAGTTCACCATGATGGGAGCTAACTCTTTCACAATCTCTTCAAGAGGCATGAATATACAGGTTGGGAATGAAAAGCAGAGAATCAGGAATCATACTATTATTTCCTACCACGAAGCCATTCAGTTCAAGGAAATGTTTACGGAACCGGCATGGGTATCTGTGTCATTCAATGCAACCGGATTTTCTACGGTGAAGTATGGAACAGAGGAAACAAATCCAAATATCAATCTGATAGGGATTGACGATAACTATCTTGCAGTATCAGGCTATGAGATTGAAAACGGAAGAAATTTCAGCCCTGAGGAGATTCAGATGAACCGTCGCCTTGTTTTGCTCGGATCAGAAATTGCTACAGATCTATTTCCTTCAGGCGTTGATCCGATAGGAAAAGATGTTACTGTGGCAGGGCTGAAGCTTAAAGTGGCGGGTGTGCTGAAAAGCAAGGGAGCCAGTCAGATGTCAGGGGATAAAATATGCCTTATGCCGGTAACAGCAGCAAGGCAATATTTTTCGCGTCCGAATATGAATTTCAATATTACAATTATGCCACTCAATCCTGTAAATCTTGATGTTCTGGCCGGGCAGGCAGAAGGGGTATTCAGAGTAGTTCGCAATCTTGACCCGACTGATGAATCTGATTTCAATATCGTGAAGAGCGATACAATTCTGAATATGCTTCTTAAAAATATACGATATGTAACGCTTGCAGCAACACTTATCGGAATAGTAACCTTATTCGGTGCAGCCGTAGGCCTGATGAACATTATGCTGGTTTCAGTCACTGAAAGGACACGCGAAATCGGTGTAAGGAAAGCAGTCGGAGCCAAACCTGTGACAATTAAATACCAGTTTCTTTTCGAATCAATAATGATAGGTCAGCTTGGCGGTATTTTTGGAATTATCCTGGGAATTCTTATCGGCAACGGAGTCTCTTCTATGCTGAGGTCGAGTTTTGTTGTGCCATGGTTTTGGGTTTTTACAGGGATTATTGTCTGTTTCGTTGTCGGTGTGGTATCGGGTTATGCCCCGGCTGTCAAAGCTGCAAATGTTGATCCTATAGAGGCTTTACGATACGAATAACATAACCCCATCCTAACCTTAACACCTCCGGCCCCTCTGGGGGAAAATGAAAGGTGGTACAAAAAAAAGGCCGTCCTTAACGGACAGCCTTCTTTATAATATTATTACGGCCAATTACTTCACAGTGTTCATATAGGCAACAAGGTCTAGAAGCTTGCATGAATAGCCCCATTCATTGTCGTACCATGCAACCACTTTCACGAAATTGTCATTAAGCGCTATACCTGCTTTAGCGTCAAAGATCGAGGTACGCGGATCTCCGTTAAAATCACTTGAAACAACCTCATCTTCAGTATATCCAAGAATTCCCTTCAGGGGACCTTCGGAAGCAGTTTTCATAGCTTTTTTGATATCCTCGTAAGTAGCAGCCTTTTCAAGACGGCAGGTCAGGTCAACAACTGAAACGTTTAGTGTAGGAACCCTGAATGCCATACCGGTGAGTTTGCCTTTCAGCTCAGGAATAACTTTTGTTACAGCTTTGGCTGCTCCAGTGGATGATGGGATGATGTTTCCGGATGCAGCACGTCCGCCCCTCCAGTCCTTGTTTGACGGACCGTCGACTGTTTTCTGGGTTGCTGTAGTTGAGTGAACAGTTGTCATAAGGCCTTCAGCAATTCCGAAATTGTCATGAAGCACTTTGGCAATAGGAGCAAGACAGTTGGTTGTACATGAGGCATTTGATACAAACTGCATGTCAGCCTTGTATTTTTCATGGTTAACACCCATTACAAACATTGGTGTATCATCTTTTGAAGGACCTGACATTACAACATGTTTTGCCCCTGCCTTGATATGTCCCATGGCAGTTTCTTTTGCAAGGAAAAATCCTGTGCATTCAAGTACATATTCAGCCCCAACTTCATTCCATTTCAGGTTTGCAGGATCCTTCTCGGCTGTCACACGGATACTCTGTCCATTTACAACAAGCTTTCCGTCATTTACTTCCACTGTTCCATCGAACTTTCCATGCATGGTATCGTATTTAAGCATGTAAGCTATATAATTCACTTCGAGGAGGTCGTTTATTCCGACTATTTCCAAATCGTTTCTCTTGAAGGCAGCCCTGAAGGCCAGTCGGCCAATCCTGCCAAAGCCATTAATTCCGACTTTAATCTTTGACATAATTATATCATTAATTGGTTAATAAATTGAACGCCCAAAGATACTATTTTTTTCCAGAAAATGGCGATTGTTAATAAATTGCAGGAGCTCTTTTTCTTCTGAAAATATAAGAGAATTTATTTGATTCCGGATTAAGCGGATCTATAATAACTCCAAACCTGTAACTTATAAATAGAGAAAAAAACAAAGCTTTGTTGTCGGTAGTTGCCATTATTGGTATTTTCTTTGTGAAAGCACTGAAAGAGATACCCGCTTCAACTGC
This sequence comes from uncultured Bacteroidales bacterium, assembly GCA_963701745.1. Lineage (GTDB taxonomy): Bacteria > Bacteroidota > Bacteroidia > Bacteroidales > VadinHA17 > LD21. The sequence goes on from CAVPBE010000001.1 coordinate 1,149,518, forward strand.
ATGGATAACTTTTTCCTCTTTGCTGTATTCAAAGTTAAATCCACCTTTGGCAAAAAAACCAGGCAGAATTTTCATTTCGCGCAGTCCTTTTGTAAATGAGGACCTGCTGTAGATATCATATGGTGGATGAACATTGACATCAAGTTTTTCTTCCTTAATGTCAAATTCATAATCTGAGATCGGATATAGGATCTTGTAGTAAATAGGCTTATAAAAGGCGAATGAAGGACCGGCTGAAAGGAAGTATCTGACAGCCACTCCACCAAGGTCAGCTTTCTTGAATATTTCACGCTGAAAGCCATAACTTCCCCTAAGGTAAAAAGCCGAATGAAGCTTCCCGTATACGAAGGTGCCAGGTGTTTGAAAGTAAGGATTCGATTCCCTGTATTCCCGCGGGTGCTTTAGGGTTCCAGCCTCGATTTCGAAATATCGTTTGTTTAAAAAATCAACTCTTTTGGCTTCACGATAGCTAAGCCCATAACCGTCTGAATTAAGGAGAGCTGCAAAAGATCTTTCATTTTTGAAGAAAATCCTCTGCTGTTCATTTAGTTCACCTTGTCCAAAAACCGGAAATGCACAATAACCAATCAAAACAAATATTATAAGCAGCTTCCTCATTTTAATTTGCTACCTTATAAAACAATAAACCACGGAATCCCGGGTATGTCAGCCATTATTCTCAGCCTGCGAAGTCTCAGCCTGTGAGTATGCCGGACATGATTTTTCATTGCAGGCACTTACAAATATAGCAGTGATAAAACAAATAACCAGGATTACAGCAATCTTTTTCATAAAACCTTGGTTTTAATAAAACACAAATGTAAAATTATCATTTAAAAAACAATCTCTGTGCCAAATTATTGTTTCCCTGTAAAAAAATCCGGAAAATATATGTCACTGTTTTGAGATATATACTAAACATATTTTTCGCATTTTTGTTGTATTAATAGTAATATTCATTTTTTTACGATGAAATCAGAAATAATAACAACTTTGTTAATTTTAGTCATGAGTACACAATCATTTTCTCAGGAAAAACTCCCTTATAATGCACTCTCCAGGCAAGAGACCTTTGTTATTGACAACAAAGGAACCGAAGCTCCTTTTACAGGAAAATATACTGATTACTCGGGGAAGGGTACTTATGTATGCAAGAAGTGCGGGTCGGCCCTTTATTATTCATCTTCAAAGTTTAAGTCCGACTGCGGCTGGCCGAGTTTCGATGATGAGATAAAAGGGGCTGTAAAAAGGTTCCCCGATCCCGACGGGATGAGAACAGAGATAGAGTGTGCAAATTGCGGTGCTCATCTGGGACATGTTTTTACAGGAGAACGGCTTACTGCGAAAAATGTACGACATTGCGTTAATTCAATATCTCTGGATTTTGTTCCCTCTCAGGTTGAACCGGGAAGATATGGAACAGCCATTTTTGCGGGAGGATGCTTCTGGGGAGTGGAATATTTTCTTCAGAAAAGTCCCGGGGTTATTTCTGTTACTTCAGGATTTATCGGAGGACATATCAAAAACCCATCCTATAAGGAAGTCTGTACAGGGAGAACAGGTCATGCTGAGGCTGTCAAGATAACTTATGATCCTGAAAAAACATCCTATGACAAACTTCTGCGGCTTTTTCTTGAAATTCATGATCCGACTCAGGTAGGAGGACAGGGGCCCGATTTAGGTGACCAGTACCGGTCAGAAATATTTTACATGAATGATGAACAGAAAAAAGTTGCTGATACCAATATCGGCATTCTGAAAAGTAAAGGATTGAAAGTTGCAACAGCAGTGACAAAAGCCTCAGAATTCTACGAGGCGGAGGATTACCATCAGGATTACTATTTCAGGAATGGGAAGGTCCCTTACTGCCATGCGTACACAAAAAGATTCTGATAACTTATTGATAAATAACCTGTAATTTATGGTAAAAGCAGTTCTGACCCTGGCTGAATCTGGAGGTAAATCAGGAACAATTTCAATTATTTTAATAGCCGTTGCAATTGTTGTAATAGCAGGATACTTTCTCCTCCGGGACAGGAAAAAATAGTATTTCCTCTGTGGAAATGCCCCTATATCCCCGCCAGCTTGCTGGGACTTAGATTAAAGCTCCCTTCAGGGGGTTGGGGTCAAATCTACACAGAGTTTTACAGAGAACGCACGGAAGTTTCACAGAGAAGTTATAAGAGAATTTAAATCTTTATCCATACATTCCCCTTTTTATTTGATTCCACTACTGAATGAATGAACTTCATCCCTCTTACACCATCATTTACGGTCGGGAACTCACCCGGCGTGAATTTTTCGCCGCGGATTGATTTTGCAGTCCCTTTGTAAATATTTGCAAGAGCCTCATAGATGCCTTCCGGGTGACCTGATGGCATTGTATGACTGCTTTCGGCAAGCTTATCATTATACCCATGGGCCGGTTTGAATATTCTGGTTGGTTCTGTATCACTAAGCATATAAAGATAATTAGGATTTTCCTGGGCCCATTTGAGGCTGGCTTTGGATCCATAGACAGCAATCGTAATGCAGTTCTCCTCCCCTCCGCATACCTGGCTTGCTCTGATAACCCCTTTAAGGTTCTTCCCGAATCGCAGGAGAACTGTGCCATCAAGGTCAAGCTTCACATCATCTTTTACAGAACTCAGGTCAGACAGGATCTCTTTAATCTCAAGTCCGGTTGTATATTCTATAAGATTAAAAGCATGAACACCGATATCCCCCATGCAGCTGCTTACCCCTGCGTGTTTCGGATCGAGCCTCCATACACCGGTGATCCTGCTTTCAGTGCCATGAATTATTGAATTTATCCAGCCCTGATAGTATTGTGCATCAATACGCTGTATTGTACCAAGCGATCCCTTTGAGATCAGATCCCTCATCTGCCTGACCATAGGATATCCTGTATAGGTATGCGTCAGTGCGAAAGTTAGCTTTGTTTTTGAAACTGTTTCTTCAAGATCAAGAGCCTCTTCAACAGTCATTGTCATTGGTTTCTCACAGACAAGGTGGAATCCATTTTCGAGCAGGCTTTTTGCGAATGGATAGTGAAGTGCATTGGGTGTAACAATCGCAACTACCTCCATACGTTTATCAGAAGCAAACTTAAGCTCTGAATTTATCATTTCATCAACACTTTCATAGCATCGGCTTATGTCAATACCCTCTTTGACTGCAAATTCTTTGCTCTTTTCATAATCAGCGTCAAAAACACCACCGACAAGCTCGAAATCGTTACATATACGGGAGGCTCTCCGGTGAGCATCTCCGATGAATGCACCGATACCGCCTCCGATCATTCCCATTCTTATTTTCTTCATAGTATTTTTATTATACTTAATTAAACATTTTTCCTTTTCCTCATATGGAGGAATGTAAAACATATTATCAGAAATGCTGGCACTATAGCGACATATCGTAAAGTATGGGCGCCTCCGCTTAGCTGGGCAGCGGCCCATGCAGCGGCCTCCTTAGTTCCTTCGGCAGCTGATTTTAAAACCTCAATGACCTGACCTGCCGGGACTGAAGCAACAGTTTGTGCATCAAATATCGCACCCAGAACGGGTTGAGCTATTGCACCACCAAGGAATCCTATTCCTCCCATTATTGCCAGTCCGAGGGCACCGCTCTCCGGAATGTTCTCAGATACAAATCCGAGCATTGTTGGCCAGAAGAACGCAACCCCGAGTGCAAATACCCCTGCGGAAACAAAAACCATAGCGCCGTTGGTATATCCCATCAGTATCAACCCAGCAAATGCGAGAATTGACGAAACAAGGAGTATAACAGTTGATTTAAGATTATGGATCAGCGTACCGCCAAACTGACGCGCTAAAGCCATTATTCCTGATATCCAAACCAGCAACAGGATAGGATTGTCAGAGACGTTAGAAAGAAGTGCTGCGATCCATTGATTAGTACCCAATTCAGTCGCAGCAGTCAGGATCATGCAGAAGGCCATAAAGAGAAACAGAGGACTGATGCATGCCTTCAGCATGTCATTGTATGTAAATCCAGTGACAACACGCTCTGTTTTTGGAAATTGCTTGTTAAGAAACATATAACCGTATGCAAACGTAGGTATTAACATGATACCCATGGCATAACGCCAGTTGGTGAGCCCGATGTTATTGAACAGGTACACCACCAGGCCTCCGATAACTATACCGGTGGGGAACCAGGCATGAAACCTATTTAACCGCCGGGTTTTTTCGTCGGTGTACATGCTTGTAATAAGCGGATTACATGCAGCTTCGACACTGCCATTAGCTATTCCGATAAATAGCGTTGAAATGAAGAGCGTCCAGAAACCAGTGGCTGCTATTGTAAGAATAATTCCGGCCAAATGGCAGAAGAATGCTATTGAAACGATCCTTCCGATGCCAATGATATCTACCAGCGGACCTCCAAAAAACATTGCAAGGGTAAAGCCCCAGAAGGCAGTACCAACGATCCATCCCACCTGAGTGTGGGTAAGATTAAATTCAGCTGCCCATGCTTCAACGAAGGAACCCCTCGTGGCAAATGCTAAAGCAGTAACTACCAATGCAACACAGCTGGCATTGAATAACCTGGTTTTCTTAATTGTATCCATAGAATTCAGTTTAGTTTCGGGGAATATAATAAAATTTTGAGGTTGCTGAATGTTCTCTATTTATCAAAAGCTGAATCAAAAGCAATATTTGAAGGAGGAAAATCAACAGATTTGACATACTGGCACGCTTCCATAGCACCATGTTCGCGATCCATTCCACTGTCTTCCCATTCAACTGAAAGCGGACCCTTATATCCGATGGTGTTCAATGCCCGGATTATTTCTTCAAAATTAATATTCCCCCGACCCAGGCTCCTGAAGTCCCAATAACGACCTTTCGTGCCAAACTCAGTGTGCCCTCCGAAAACGCCTGCTTCAGCCGGAATCTCCGACCACCTTACATCTTTCATATGGACATGGAAGATCCTGTCACTGAAAGCGTGTATAAATCCCACGTAATCAACCCCCTGGTAACCAAAATGTGAAGGATCATAATTGAATCCGAAGGAAGGATGGTTTTTCAAAGCCGCCAGAGCTTTTCTGGCAGAAGCTATATCAAAAGCTATTTCTGTCGGATGCACCTCAAGGGCAAACCGGATTCCAAGCTTCTTATAAGCATCGAGAATCGGCTTCCATCGTTTGGCAAAATCTTTGTAGCCATTGTCGATCATTTCCGGCAGAACAGGTGGAAAAGAATATACAAGATGCCAGATGGGACTACCTGTGAATCCATTAACAATAGAAACCCCAAGTTTTTTCGCTGCTCCACCGGTTTTTATCATTTCCGCGGATGCACGGTTTCTTACCCCTTCCGGATCACCGTCACCCCAGACATAATCAGGAAGAATAGATTTATGTCTTTCGTCGATACGGTCCGCAACAGCCTGTCCGACAAGATGATTTGAGATTGAAAATACTTTTAATCCATACTTTTCAAGGAGCTTCCTCTTTGCCCTGCAATATGAATCTGTAGCCTTGCTGACCTCAAAATGGTCGCCCCAGCATGCGAGTTCCAATCCATCATATCCGAACGATCTTGCTTTTTTGCAAACAGTTTCAAATGGTAGATCCGCCCACTGGCCTGTAAATAGCGTAACTGGTCTGCTCATTTTATTAAGGATTAAATATCATTATTAAGATGTTGCTGGTTTCTCGTTTCTCGTTTCTGGTTTATGGTTTCTTATATCTCATACCTCATACCTCGTCCCGATTAAGCATGCTAATATAACAAAATCCTTTTCATCAATCCATCCGGATTTAGCAGAATTTGTTTACTTTGTGCATATTCTACAACATATTTTTATGGAATACAGTACTGACTTTCTTCTGAACAGAAGAACAATAAGGAAATACACGCCGGAAGCTGTCGGGGATGATCTCCTGAATGATCTGATAAAAGCCGGATGTCGCACATCCACAACTGGTAATATGCAATTATATAGTATTATAGTGACAAGAGATGAAAGCATGAAAAGAGAGCTTTCACCATTGCATTTTAATCAGAAAATGATCATTGAAGCACCTGTAATACTTACTTTTTGTGCTGATTTTAACAGGTTCAATAAGTGGTGTGTTCTAAGCAACGCCATTCCCGGGTATGATAATTTTCTTTCGTTCATTACCGCTGCCATTGATGCCATTCTCGTTGCCCAGACCATCTGTGTGGCAGCTGAAGCGAAAGGGTTGGGCATATGTTACCTTGGAACAACAACGTATATGGCACACAAGATAATTGAGGTGCTTAAACTGCCTAAAGGAGTTGTACCCATAACCACAGTCTCACTAGGCTGGCCGGCAGAGCAACCTGAACAGCCCGACAGACTTACTCTGAAGGCAGTGGTACATAAAGAAATTTATTCTGATTATTCCGATTCAGATATTGAAAGAATTTATTCCGAAAAAGAGAGAAGGGAAGATTCCAGGCAGTTTATTAAAGAGAATAATAAGACAACTCTGGCGCAGGTGTTTACTGATGTAAGGTATAAAAAGGAAGACAATGTGTATTTCTCGAAAACTCTTTTACAGGTTTTAAATGATCAGGGTTTTATGAATCAATGAAATAGTCTTGCAGTTTTGCAGTCTTGCTTTTTTGCGGTCTGACTTTAAAAGACCTGCAGGACCTGAATGACATGCACGACTTCCTTTTACAGATCACCAGTTTAATTCTTTACTCTTTTTTATATAGATGACCGACGGCGGCCTGCTGTGTAGGAGTAATTGTCAGATCATTTATGCATACATGCTCCGGGAGAGTAGCGCAAAAATAGATTACACCGGCAATATCGTCAGCAGAAAGGGCCTTTACCCCCTTATAAACCGCATCTGCCTTCTCTTTATCACCTTTGAACCTGACAATTGAGAACTCCGTTTCAGCCATTCCTGGTGCAATATTTGTAACCCTGATGCTGTGCTTTAGAAGGTCAACCCGCATAGCTTTCGACAGTGCTTCAACTGCTGACTTTGATGCACAATACACATTCCCGTTTTCATAAACCTCCTTACCCGCAATAGAGGATATGTTGAAAATATGTCCCCTGTTCCTTGCAACCATTAATGGTGCTACAGCCCTTGTGACATATAGGAGCCCCTTTACATTTGTGTCTACCATACTATCCCAGTCATCTATATCACCGTCATCTATATGAGAAAGGCCTGCTGCAAGTCCGGCGTTATTTACAAGGATATCGATGGCTTTCCATTCGACAGGAAGTTTTTGAATTACTGATCCGACCTCTGATCTTTTTCTGACATCGAAATTGAGCGAAAGTACCTTTACTTTATTTAGATTAAGTTCCAGCTCAAGTTCGTTGAGGAGTTCCTTTCTCCTTCCAGTTATAATTAAGTTAAATCCGTTCTGAGCGAATTTTAATGCTATGGCACGGCCAAATCCTGAGGTAGCACCCGTTATCATTATTGTTTTTGCCATTTTATAAGAATTATTACAGGCAAAAATAAAAATAATATTTGTACTTATCTTTGACCATTATTTCCAAGGAATGGATGATCTAACCACAAAGAAAAATAGAGATACTGGTCCCATGTTTGATTCTATCGCATGGCGGTACGATTTTCTGAATCACCTTCTTTCATTCGGCACTGACAGGTACTGGAGAAGAAAAGCGATAGCGAAGATAGCGGAATACTGTAATAATCCCCGTATAATTGATGTTGCGACCGGGACAGCAGATTTGGCGATCGAAGCATCAAAAATCAAACCTTTAAAAATTACTGGGATTGATATTTCTGAGAAAATGCTTGAGATCGGGAGACAAAAAATCAGGGCTAAGAATCTTGAAGAAGTAATTGAGCTGATTAAATGTGATTCGGAAAATATCTGTTTTTTAGATAATACATTCGATGCAGCTATGGCGGCATTTGGCGTCAGAAATTTCAGGGATCCTGTAAAAGGTCTTTCTGAGATGAGAAGGGTGGTGCGGGAAAATGGAATTGTCGTGATCCTGGAATTTTCAAAGCCGGACGGATTTATTTTTAAACATCTTTATAACTTCTATTTCAGTGTTATTCTTCCTTTCACCGGGTCGATGTTTTCAAAGGACAGGAAGGCATACAAATATCTTAATGAATCAGTTATGAATTTTGCCGATAAAGAAAAATTCATTCACCTGATGAATGAGGCCGGCCTTTCTGACATAAAACAGAGCAGGTTAACTGGGGGAATTGTATCTATTTACACTGGTGTTAAAATATGAGTACAATATTTGGATTCTGATCGAGTTAATAATTAGGGTTAATAGTTTCTGGTTACTGGTTTCTTGATGCTGGTTAACAAGAAACTAGCAACAAGCACCCAGCAACATATTTTAAATCAAGTCATAACTCCAAACGGAAATATTTGAGAAAAAGACTACTATATATTGCATTCGCAGGGCTGTTCCTTCTATTTCATGTTAATTCATTCAGCCAGAAACAGAAACCGAAAAACGATTCATGGTACGATGACAAAAAGTTGCATTTTGGATTTAGTCTTGGTCTGAATCTGATGGATTTTGACATTACTCCAAATCAGACTTACCTGGTTCAGGATGGCTATTATCCTGAGGTAAGCATACTTAATCCGGGAATTAATATTCAGGTTGTTAGCAATTACAGACCTGCAAAATATTTTGATCTGCGTTTCCTCCCTGGTGTCTCCTTCGGACAGAGAAATGTCCGATATTACGATTATAGTACTGGGGCAATAATTAATGAAAGTCAGAGGATTGAATCATCCTTTCTCGAATTCCCCTTGTTACTTAAGTACAAGGGTGCCAGGCTGAACAATGTAAGGCCTTATGTTATCGGCGGAATAAATTACAGGTACGACCTTGCAGGGAAAAAAGAATATGATGAAGACAAACAGGTTTATATAAGGCTTAAACGATCGGACCTTTATTATGAACTCGGAGCAGGGCTTGACTTTTATCTGCCATACTTCAAACTTTCTGTTGAAATTAAGACCTCGCGGGGGATCAGAGACATAATTGTTCATGAGCCGGCTCAATATCCCGAGTATGTGAATGCAATAGAGAAAATGCAATCCAGGATATGGATCATTGCATTTCATTTTGAATAGAAATGTCAAAACTGATTCAGCTGAACATAAGTCCTGAGACTGCTGCTGATGAAACGTTGATCCGCAGATTGGCAGGATCGCTTTCAGGGATACCTCCATCCGGAATCGCTTTCCTCAGGATAATACGGAAATCAATTGATGCTCGGAAAAAGGACATAATCGTCAATCTTGAGATTGAAGTCTTTTCCGGCATTGACCTGCCGGTCCCTGTCATAGCACCCTTCAATCAACAGAATGTTGAAGGGAAACCTGAAGTTATAATAGCCGGGGCAGGTCCTGCTGGTCTGTTCGCAGCACTCCGGCTGATAGAGCTTGGGATACGTCCGGTCATAATTGAAAGGGGGAAAGATGTCTCTGCTCGAAAGAAGGATATTGCGAGGATAAGCCGTGAGCAGGTCATTGATCCAGATAGCAATTATTGTTTTGGTGAGGGAGGGGCAGGAACCTTTTCGGATGGTAAGCTCTATACCAGATCAAAGAAAAGGGGAGACAACCGGAGAGTCCTTGAACTTCTCTGCCTTCATGGTGCAAATGAGAATATTTTATATGAAGCCCATCCTCATCTTGGAACGGATAAGTTACCGGGAATTATTTCAAAAGTAAGAAAATCTATTACCGACTCAGGAGGTCTGTTCTTACTTGAGAAGAGAGTCAGTGATTTTATTCTCGACGGGAATGAAATTAAAGGTGTAGTAATTTCCGGCAATGAGAAATTTTCTTCACCGTTCTTAATCCTTGCTACAGGGCACTCTTCAAGAGATATTTATGAAATTTGTAGAGCACGTGGGATTGACCTCGAACAAAAACCTTTCGCCATGGGCATAAGGGTTGAACATCCGCAGGATTTGATCGACAGAGCACAGTACCATGGAAATCCGAGAGGTCAATATCTCCCCGCTGCATCGTATAGCCTGGTAAAACAAATAGATGGGAGAGGTGTTTATTCGTTTTGCATGTGTCCCGGAGGATTTATTGTACCTTCAGCAACTATACAGGAGGAGGTTGTGGTCAATGGAATGTCACCTTCAGGGAGAAACTCTCCTTTTGCCAATTCCGGAATAGTTGTGGAGATCAAACCTGAAGATCTTCTGAAATACAGTAAATCGGGTGAGCTTGCCGGGATTGAGTTTCAGAAAGAACTTGAAAGGGAGGCCTGGAATAACGGAGGATGTACCCAGAAAGCACCTGCTCAACGTGTAACGGATTATGTCGGAGGAACAACCTCAGGGTCATTGCCAAAAGTCTCATATTTCCCGGGAGTGACTTCATCACCTCTTCATAACTGGTTACCTGAGGCAATCGGGAAAAGGCTTAAGGATGGATTCAGGCTGTTCGATTCAATGATTAAAGGCTTTATAACCGATGAAGCTGTTATATTAGGTGTCGAATCTCGTACTTCATCCCCGGTCAGGATAACTCGTGATCCCGAAACATTTCAGCATATAAAGATATCCGGGTTATACCCTTGTGGAGAAGGATCAGGTTATGCTGGGGGAATTGTCTCATCAGCAGTTGATGGGATTAAAGCTGCGGAAGCGATTGTAAAAAGAATTATAAAAAAATAGCATTTCTGAATACATTAAATCATGTCAATTTCTCCTTCGGGCAAATTCCGAAAAAATTACCGAGGCAGCCATTCCGACATTAAGTGATTCCACTCCATGGATTGAGGTGCTGAACTTTGGAATCAGAAGCCTGGTAGTTATGAATGGCAAAAGATCTTCAGAGATTCCCCTTGACTCATTACCAAACAGAATTATTCCCCTGTTCCCAAGTTTTGAAGCGTAAACAGATTCTCCCTCAAGATATGTACCGTAAACTGGCATCCCATTCTTCCTGGCCTTCTCCAGCATTTTCCCCAGATCATGATAGGATACAGTGACATTCAACATTGCACCCATTGATGCCTGGATAACTTTCGGATTGTAAAGATCAACGCAGTTCAAAGAGCAAACAATATGCCTGAAACCAAACCATGCTGCGGCCCTTATTATTGTTCCCAGATTACCCGGGTCCTGAATAGATTCAAGAGCTATTAACAAACTGTCATTTATTTTCATCGGATCCGGTAAATCAGAAGGAAATGATACCGCCGCAATTGCATTATGCGGTGTCTTCAGACTTGACATTCTTTCGAGTTCTTTATTGGATGCAGGTTCTATTTCATCAATCGATTCCTTTTCCTGCTGCAAGAGTAAATCTATAAACTCAGGTGCAGCAGCAAGAAACTTCAGCCTCATGCCTGAATGCAGATAATCCTTTACCAGCTTATCGCCTTCAATTACATAGGTTTGTTCTTCATCCCTCACCTTTTTATCCTGCAGGGATTGAATGTATTTTATCCTGTTTTTGCTTATCATTGAATGATTTGTTTTTGATATGGCATGTCTTTGGATTAATTGATGAAATTAATATAGAGGCCGCCTGCTGAAAGTTGTTTTTTATTATTGATATATTTGCTTCAGGCTTAGTGTACAAATTTTGGAAAAAAGCGGTTCAAATAAAAGAAATATTTTTCCGGGGATATTAAATCTCCTTTTTCTTATTGTTCCGGCCATATATTCATGTAATCCGACCAAGTATGTTCCCCAGGGTGAATCTCTTCTTAACAAAATACATGTCCAGATTGACAGGGAAGGGATCAACAAATCCGATCTGATTCCCTATATAAAGCAAAAACCCAACAAACAGATCTTTGGTGCAAGGTTTCATCTGGGACTTTACAATCTTTCGAACCTCGAAAAGGAAAAGTGGCCTCATGCCTGGCTGAGAAACATAGGCGAGGAGCCAGTTATATTTGACAAGTATGCTACCGAAAAAACAAGGGAACAACTGGAAGTTTTTATAAGCTCAAAAGGTTTCTTTGACAGCCGGGTGACCGATTCAGTCAGAACTTTAAAAAGGAAATCGGACGTATTTTATAATGTCAGCCTGAAAGAACCCTATACAATCCGGAACGTTTATTATGAAATTGCCGATACTACTTTCAAGACACTTTTTGACTTTGATTCTACCAATTGTCTTATTCAAAGGGGAAAACCTTATGATGCAGGTATATTGCAGGCTGAAAGGACCCGCTTTGAACGGTATGTAAAAAATCATGGATTCTACGCATTTTCAACCGATTATATTGCATTCAGGGTAGATAGTACAATTGGAAACAGGCAGGTTAACCTTTATTACGAGATCCATAATTTACTGAAAACCGACATCTATAACAGGATCACCTATTTTCCCCATCCTGCCTATAAGATAAAAAATGTTTACATATATCCCGATTTTGTTCAGAAAGACATTCTTGAGGGAGGCGAATCGTATATTAACAGCCTTGATACAGTAAATTATAATGGCTACTTTTTCATTACAGGACAAAAGAAATCACCTATAAAGTACGATCTGATCCTAAAGTCTCTTTATCTCAAACCAGGATCAGGCTACAGCATCTCAAATACTGAACAGACACAGAACCACCTGATGACTCTGAAAACTTACCGTCTTGTTAACATATTCTTCAATGAAACAGAGGCCCCTGAGGGCAGCCAGGAATCACTGGCCTTCCTGAATTGCCATATTCAGCTTACCTTACTGAGTCAGCAGTCGTTCAATGTGGAGCTTGAAGGTACGAATACAGCGGGTAATTTCGGAGGAGCACTTAACCTTATTTATCAGCATAAGAACCTTCTTCATGGTGCCGAGCAGTTCAATATGAAGCTAAAAGGTGCATTCGAAGCAATGACACAGAAAAATACAAAACTGCGAAGCACCCAGGAGTACGGATTGGAAGCTACTTTGCGACTGCCAAAATTTCTGGTCCCTTTTGTCAAAAAAGAAGGATTCATTAAGACCTACAACCCAACCACAACAATACTTGCTGCTTATAACTACCAGGATCTTACATTTTTTACCAGGACAATGGCAAATGCAACTTTCGGATATAGCTGGGCAGCACGCAACTACAAGACTCATATTGTGAATCCTGTTCAGCTCAACCTGGTAAACATGATTAAAATTGACACTGGTTTCCAGAGGATGATAGACGCTTCATCATACCTGTCCAACAGTTATAAGGATGTACTGATACTTGGAGGAAACTATTCATTCATTTATAACAACCAGAAAATTCAAAAATCGAGAGACTATTTGTTCCTTAGGATAAATGCTGAAGCTGCAGGTAATATGCTGTCACTGGCGAGCAATATTTCGGGGGCAGAGAAGAAAGAAGGATACCTGAATTTTTTTGGCCAGCCTTTTGCTCAATACATACGTACTGATATGGATATCAGGTATAATATAATTCTGAATGATGCAAGTTCTATTGTCTACAGGGGTTTTGCAGGAATAGGCATACCATACGGAAACTCAAAGGCAATTCCATTCGAAAAACAATATTTCGGGGGAGGCGCCAACGGGATAAGGGCATGGCAGGTAAGATCGCTTGGCCCTGGCTCCTATAATGTTCCTGAAGAGACCGTTTTCATCAACCAGACAGCTGATATTAAACTGGAAGCCAACGCAGAGTACAGATTTAAACTATTCTGGATACTGGAAGGAGCATTGTTCGTCGATGCTGGAAACATCTGGACCTTTAATGAGGATGCTTCGCGTCCGGGAGCCATGTTCAGATTCAATAAATTTTTCACGGATATTGCAGTTGGCACCGGTACCGGGTTACGTTTCGACTTTAGTTTCGTTACAGCCCGCCTGGATATGGGTCTGAAGCTCCGTGATCCTTCTATTTCAAACGGATCAAGATGGATTTTAATGAGCAGGAGGTATGATTTCAGAAATGACCTGACATTTGTTCTGGGTATTGGATATCCATTCTGATCTTCAGACGGATTTTTCCTGAAGATTTTTTCAACTTCATTTTTTATTGATTACGAAATTTCCTATATTGCATTCAGTCTCACTGCACGTTTCATTTATATGGATTCATTTAAGGATTTCTTCAGGAATTGGTTCGGGTATTCAAGGAGAGAAAGGAGATCGACTTTTATTCTGCTTAATATAATTGTGATTATAACAGGTATCCGATATGTCTTCCCTTTTCACGAGATCTCCATTAAAGAGATACCGGTAGATTTAATCGGACTTAAAGCTGACAGCACCTGGCAACCGGTTGATAATCAAGTTCACAATGAACAGAAACAGGTAAAAACAAATTACATTAAAAGAAAACTGTTAAACCTTAACAGCTGTGATTCGGCTTCACTTGAAGCCCTTCCGGGAATTGGGCCCGTTCTGTCGGCACGTATCATAAAATACAGATATCTTTTAGGAGGATTTGTAAGTACTGAACAGCTTAAAGAAGTTTACGGACTTACCGAAGAAACATTTGATATGATCTCCCCACGGGTTTTTGCAGATTCATTAACAATAAGGAAAATTAGGATCAATGATGCAGATTTCAAAGCACTCATCAGGCATCCGTATTTCAATAGGAATGAGGTATCTGCAATCCTTAAATACCGGGAACTTAAAGGGAAGATTACCGGGATCGGGGATATGACAGAAAACAAACTCATTTCACCGGAAACAGCTATTAAGATAGGGGAGTACCTGGATTTTTAGTGGATAATATTAAAGAAAACATACCCCCCTTCCCAGCCTTCCCCCTGGGGGAAGGAGTTCAGCATTCATTTCTTTGAAGAGCGGAAATAAGAAAAATAATAAAACCAGGTAAAATGGTATTTTCCAGGAGAATTATTGAAAGCATGCAAAATCATGGGGCAAGCGAAAACATAAAGGCAAGGGCAAAAGAATTAAGAAAGGATATGACCGGATCAGAAAGAATCTTGTGGAACTATCTGCGGAAGAGCAGGCAAAATGGGATGTATTTTAGACGACAATATCCATATGGCATTTATATCCTTGATTTTTATTGCTTTGAAGCTAATCTTGCAATTGAGGTAGATGGTAAAATTCATCTGGATCAGAAGGAATATGATTTAGAAAGGACAAAGTATATAGAATCTTCGGGACTTATTGTTCTACGTATAGAAAATGAAGATATTGATAATCGAATAGACTGGGTGATAGAATTGATTAATACATACCTGGTTAAGTAAACTCTATTTAATCCTAACTGCTGGAAGTAAGTGTCAGATAATCATTTCCCCCCTGGGGGAAATAAGAAAGGGGGTTTTCTCTCAAAATGCATCGGGAAATTTTAACCAATATTTAACATCTCATTATTTTGAATCCATAAATAAAACAACTAACTTTAGTAAATATCATTATTATGGAATTCTGCATCCAAAAAATGTTAAATCCTTTAAATTAAGTTTACATGATAAAATTATTGCCTTAAAAGTTTTGAAAAGATTTTTTCTATTTCTAACTTTGCGCCTCGTTTAAAAACTGAATTATTTATTATGATCATTGTACCATTAAAAGAAGGCGAGAATATTGAAAGAGCTCTGAAAAAGTTCAAAAGGAAATTTGAAAAGACTGGTGTAATCCGTGAACTGCGCTCACGTCAGGCTTTCGTTAAACCTTCAGTACGCCGGAGAGAAGAAATCAAGAAGGCTGTATATGTTCAGAAGATTCAGGAAAGTGAGGAGTAATTCTCTGACCTGTTTCTCTATTTTATAATAACATATAAGTAGGTTCCTTTATGGATCATAAGGAATCATTCTTACAGTATCTGAAAATCGAAAAACGTTATTCACCTCTAACTGTCAGATCCTACATAAGCGATCTGGATCAGTTCGATAATCACCTCTCATTGCAGGATCTGGCCGGCAAACCGGAAGATGTTGTATCTCATGATGTAAGGTCCTGGATTGTGTCTCTGATTGAAGGGGGTTATTCCCCGGTAAGCATCCACCGTAAAATTTCATCTCTGAGGGTATTTTACAGGTATCTCCGCAAAGAGGGTTTTACAAAAAATGATCCTCTAGAGAAGGTTGTACTTCCAAAGATGAAAAAACGGCTGCCTGTTTTTATAGAAGAGGGGTCGCTCGACAGATTGCTGGACGATTATGATTTTGGTAACGATTTTGACGGAATAAGGAACAGGACTATAATTGAAATGCTTTACCTGACTGGCATGAGAAGGGCTGAACTTACAGGCCTCCGCGACACTGATGTGGATATCCGCGAAGCCACTGTAAAGGTCACCGGAAAAAGGAATAAGCAAAGGATAATACCACTGCTCAAACCGTTTACACTAAGGCTTGAAGAATATATTAGGGTCAGGAATAATCAATTCCCTGATCTTAAGGCTGATTGGTTTTTTTTAGGAAACAATGGGAACAAGCTATATGATAAATATGTTTATAATACTGTAAAGAAATATCTTTCAATAGTGACAACTATCGAGAAAAAGAGTCCTCATATCCTCAGGCATACATTTGCCACTCATATGCTCAATAATGGGGCAGATCTGAATTCAATTAAAGAATTCCTGGGTCATGCGAATCTTTCTGCCACCCAGATATATACACACAATTCATTTGAAAAGCTTAGGAGAATATATAAACAGGCTCACCCAAGGGCTTAATTATTAATTAATTAAACAGGAGGTACTACTATGAACGTTCAGATTCACTCAGTAAGGTTTGATGCCGACAAAAAGCTAATTGATTTTGTTCATCAGAAACTGGAAAAACTTACCCAGATCGGGGACGGAATTGTTAATGCTGAAGTGTACCTGAGACTTGATAATGATCAGGAGCGAAAGAATAAAATCAGCGAAATCAAGCTTGATTTGAGAGGTGCACCCTTGTTTGCCAGGAAGCAAAGCAAGACTTTTGAAGAGGCTACTGACCAGGCCATAAATGCTCTTAAGAAACAGATAACCAAGCATAACCAGAAGAAGCGAGGTGCCTGACCACGACCTGTTCAAAAAAAAAATCGATTATTTTGATAAATGAATTTTAATTTCATACATTTGCAGACCGATTTTTGAGGGTATGTAAAGGCCTGTCGGGGCGTTCTTTAAATTGCCGATGTAGCTCAGTTGGTCAGAGCAGCTGATTTGTAATCTGCAGGTCGGGGGTTCGAATCCCTTCATCGGCTCTTGAAAGAGTTAGAAATGTGTGTCTTAAGAGACAAACTCTGGTTCAAGGGGGAGATACCAAAGCGGCCAACTGGGGCAGACTGTAAATCTGCTGGCGAATGCCTTCGTAGGTTCGAATCCTGCTCTCCCCACTTAAGACAGAGCCGTCCGTCTCCTTTAGAACTGGAGATTAGATTACGGACCTCTTGGAGGATATTAAGCGGGAGTAGCTCAGTTGGTAGAGCATTAGCCTTCCAAGCTAAGGGTCGCGGTTTCGAGTACCGTCTCCCGCTCACTTTTTGAGGCCAGAGTAGCTCAGGGGTAGAGCACTTCCTTGGTAAGGAAGGGGTCGGGGGTTCAATTCCCCCCTCCGGCTCAACGAGATAAATGATTTTAAAACTGATATAATAAACCTAAATTTAATAAGCTTGGAGTTATGGCAAAAGAAAAATTTGACAGGTCGAAACCACATGTGAATATTGGTACTATCGGTCATATAGACCATGGTAAGACCACCCTCACAGCAGCCATCACAATGGTGCTTCACAAAAAGGGTCTCTCTGACATCAGGGATTTTGACTCAATTGATAATGCTCCTGAGGAAAAGGAAAGGGGTATTACAATTAATACAGCTCACGTTGAATACCAGACAGCGACACGTCACTATGCACACGTTGACTGCCCCGGTCACGCTGACTATATTAAAAACATGGTTACAGGTGCCGCCCAGATGGACGGAGCTATACTTGTCGTTGCTGCAACTGACGGACCAATGCCACAGACACGTGAACATATCCTTCTTGCACGTCAGGTAAACGTTCCCCAGGTTCTTGTTTTTATGAACAAAGTTGATATGGTTGACGATGAAGAACTTCTTGACCTGGTGGAGATGGAAGTTCGTGACCTGCTCAATTTCTACAAATATGACGGTGATAATGCTCCTGTTATCCGCGGCTCGGCTCTCGGTGCAATGAACGGAGAACCTAAGTGGGAAGAAAAAGTCATGGAACTTATGGATGCAGTTGATAGCTATATCCCGATACCTGTACGCGAAAACCAGAAACCATTCCTGATGCCGGTTGAAGACGTATTCTCAATCACTGGACGTGGAACTGTTGCAACAGGACGTATCGAAACAGGTGTTGTTCTTACAGGCGATGAGCTTGAAATGATCGGACTTGGCGCTGAAAAACGCAAAACAGTCTGTACAGGTGTTGAAATGTTCCGCAAGATCCTCGACAGGGGCGAAGCCGGTGATAACGTCGGTCTGCTCCTCAGAGGTGTTGACAAGAAAGAGATAAAAAGAGGAATGGTACTTGCCAAACCAGGTTCAATTACACCTCATACAAGATTCAAATCTGAGATCTATGTTCTTAAGAAAGAAGAAGGCGGACGTCATACACCCTTTCATAATAAGTACCGTCCACAGTTCTATATCAGAACTCTCGACATAACTGGTGAGATTTCTCTCCCTGAAGGAAGAGATATGGTTATCCCGGGTGACAATGTCACAATTACTGTTGACCTTATCTATCCGGTTGCTATTAATGTCGGACTACGTTTTGCTATCCGCGAAGGAGGCAGGACAGTGGGCGCCGGTGCTGTAACTGAAATTCTTGTGTGAAAATACACTACACGGGTGTAGCTCAGTTGGTAGAGCACTGGTCTCCAAAACCAGGTGTCGGGAGTTCGAGTCTCTCCTCCCGTGCAAATTAATGTAGTACTATGGATATAAAAGGATATTTCAGGGAATCTTACACTGAGCTCATTCATAAGGTCACTTGGCCAACCTGGAGCGAATTGCAGAACAGCGGGGTACTTGTGCTGGTGGCAACTTTGATCATTGCTGTTATCGTTGCTTTGATGGATTTGGGCTTCAGTAGGATTATGGAATTCATTTACAGTTTGTTATATTAAACAGGAGATCAATTCCGATGAGTGAGAATATTAAGAAGTGGTATGTACTTCGGGCTATTGGAGGGAAGGAAAAAAAGGTAAAGGAGTATATCGATAATGAAGTGGCCCGACTTAAACTTGAAGAATTTGTCTCCCAGGTCCTGATCCCGACTGAAAAGGTTTACCAGATAAGGTCTGGGAAAAAAATAAGTAAGGAAAGAACTTTTTTCCCGGGTTATGTGCTCGTGGAAGCCGTTCTCACAGGTGAAATACCCCACCTTTTAAGAAATATTCCCAACGTAATAGGATTCCTCGGCTCCCATGACGGAGAACCCGTACCACTCAGAAAATCGGAAATAAACAGGATCCTTGGGAAAGTAGATGAGCTTAATGCAAGTGACGAAGAACTCAATGTCCCTTTCTTTGTCGGCGAATCGGTAAAAGTGATCGATGGCCCGTTCAACAGTTTCACAGGCATTATTGAAGAGGTAAATGATGAAAAGAAAAAACTCAAGGTGATGGTTAAGATTTTCGGAAGAAAAACACCACTTGAGCTAAGTTTTATGCAGGTAGAAAAAGAAAATTAACAGAAGATATTGACGGTTATAATATTCATAATGCTTCCTGAATAACTGTCAAGCTCTCGCAATAAACACGCAAATTTTAAATTATGGCAAAAGAAGTTGCTGGATTAATCAAGTTACAGATTCGTGGCGGTGCAGCTAATCCATCCCCACCGGTAGGACCTGCTTTAGGTTCTAAAGGTGTTAATATTATGGATTTCTGTAAGCAATTTAATGCGAGGACTCAGGACAAAGCTGGAAAAGTAATACCGGTTGTTATCACCGTATATGCTGACAAATCATTTGATTTTGTTACAAAAACACCTCCGGTTGCCGTACAGCTTCTTGAAGTTGCAAAATCGAAGAAAGGTTCAAAGGAACCCAACAGGGAAAAAATCGCAACTGTTACCTGGGACCAGGTCAAATCAATTGCTCAGGAAAAAATGGAAGACTTGAACTGTTTTACGCTCGAGTCAGCCATGAAGATGGTAGCTGGTACCGCAAGAAGTATGGGAATAACCTTAAAAGGTGCTCCCGAAAAATAATTAATTAGGAGAAAAAATGACTAAACTTACCAAAAGCCAGAAGCTTGCTGTCGAGAAACTCGACAAGAACAAGCTTTATACGTTGACAGAAGCATCGTCACTGGTAAAGGAAATTACCAAGACAAAATTTGATGCTTCAATCGACCTGGATGTAAGGTTAGGTATCGATCCAAGAAAATCCAATCAGATGGTCCGCGGTGTGGTTTCCCTTCCTCATGGAACGGGAAAACTGACACGTGTGCTTGTTTTATGCTCTCCCGACAAGGAGGCTGAGGCAACAAGCGCCGGAGCAGATTATGTTGGTCTTGACGATTATGTCGAAAAGATCAAAGCTGGTTGGACCGATGTTGACGTTATCATAACCATGCCATCCGTGATGGGTAAAGTCGGTCAGTTAGGTCGAATACTCGGTCCACGCGGACTGATGCCGAACCCAAAAAGTGGAACTGTTACTATGGAAATTGGTAAGGCTGTTAAAGAAGTAAAGCAGGGTAAGATTGATTTCAAAGTTGATAAAAGCGGAATCATTCATACCTCAATCGGAAAAGTCTCTTTCGAGGCACAAAAGATCGTCGAGAATGCAAGGGAGTTTATCCATATGGTAAACAAACTGAAACCGGCAGCTGCAAAAGGAACCTACATAAAAAGCATGTTCCTTTCAAGCACAATGAGCCCGGGTATTAAGATCGATCCTAAAGGTCTTGATGATTAATTGGTTAAGTTAAACTCGAAAAAGAATTATGAGACGGGAAGAAAAAAATGCTATCATAGACAGCCTTGCTGAGAAACTAAAAGAGTACAGCCACTTCTATCTGACTGATACTGCTCAGCTGAATGCCGCTGACACAAGTGATCTTAGAAGAAAATGCTTTGAAAACGATATTAAGCTTATCGTTGTAAAAAATACTCTTCTCAAAAGAGCACTCGAAATGTCCGAAGGTAAATTTGAAGAACTATTTCCGGTTCTTAAAGGTACCACGTCCATCATGTTTGCACAAACCGGAAACGGTCCTGCCAAATTAATAAAGGAGTTCAGGAAACGACATGATAAGCCCGTTCTTAAAGGCGCATACGTTCAGGAATCTGTTTTCATTGGAGAGTCGATGCTCGACACACTTGTCTCGGTGAAAACAAAACAGGAACTGATCGGAGATATAATTCTCCTCCTTCAGTCACCTGCCAGGAATGTTATGTCGGCTTTACAATCAGGCGGAAATAAATTGCACGGTGTTCTCGAAACACTATCAAAAAAAGAACAATAATTAAGTAATAATCAAATTAAAATTCTATAAAAATGGCAGATCTTAAGAAATTTGCAGAAGAACTGGTAAACCTGACTGTAAAAGAGGTAAACGAACTGGCAAAAATACTTAAAGAAGAGTATGGTATTGAACCCGCCGCAACCGCAGTAGCCGTTGCCGGCCCTGCAGCCGGCGCTGAAGCACCTAAAGCTGAAGAGAAAACAAAATTCGATGTTATTCTTAAAGCAGCCGGTGGTCAGAAATTACAGATTGTTAAACTGGTTAAGGATATCACCGGTCTCGGACTGAAAGAAGCCAAAGCAGTTGTTGATGCTGCTCCGGGACCTGTTAAGGAAGGTGTATCAAAAGATGAAGCAGAAGCGATTAAAGGTCAATTAGTAGACGCAGGAGCTGAAGTTGAACTTAAATAAGTTATACCTGAATATTGGGTTATAGGTTTAGTCCCGGGGATTCGGGACTAAGCCTTTTCGTTCTTTTAATTATAAGTTCACTTAATCCTTTTATAAATGTCTTCAAAAAATACTGAAAGAATTAGTTTTGCCTCCAGGAAAAATCAGCTTGATTATCCCGATTTTCTGGAAGTTCAGTTGAAATCCTTTGGAGAGTTTTTCCAGCTTGGAACGACTCCCGAAAACAGGAAGAAAGAAGGACTTTTTAAGGTCTTTACAGAAAACTTTCCGATTACCGATACAAGAAATAATTTTGTTCTCGAATTCCTCGACTATTACATCGATCCTCCTCGCTATACAATTGAAGAGTGCATAGAACGCGGTCTTACATTCAGCGTTCCGCTCAAAGCAAAGCTCAAACTCTATTGCACCGATCCGGAACACGAGGATTTTGATACAGTTATCCAGGATGTATATCTTGGCACCGTTCCCTACATGACTGAAAGAGGTACTTTCGTCATTAACGGCGCTGAAAGGGTCGTTGTCTCACAATTACACAGATCCCCCGGGGTATTCTTCGGACAGAGCATCCATGCAAACGGAACCAAGCTCTACTCAGCAAGGATAATCCCGTTCAAAGGTTCATGGATAGAATTTGCCACAGACATCAATAATGTGATGTATGCTTATATCGACAGAAAGAAAAAGCTGCCGGTAACAACACTTCTCAGAGCTATCGGTTTTGAGAGCGATAAAGAGATCCTTGAGATTTTCAACCTTGCCGAAGAGCATAAGGTTTCGAAAACGAATGTCAAAAAACTTATTGGCCGGAAACTTGCCGCCAGGGTTCTGAAGACATGGGTGGAGGACTTTGTCGACGAGGATACCGGGGAAGTTGTATCAATTGAAAGAAATGAGGTGATCCTCGACAGGGAAACAGTAATCGAAGCCGAACATGTCGACATGATAGTCGATTCAGGTGCAAAAGCAATCCTCCTTCACAGGGAGGACTCTACCCTTTCGGATTTTGCCATTATATACAATACTCTTCAGAAAGACCCATGTAACTCTGAAAAAGAAGCAGTTATTTATATTTACCGCCAGCTTCGCAATGCTGAGCCACCCGATGAGGCAACTGCCAGGGATGTTATCGACAAACTCTTCTTCTCAGATAAAAGATATGACCTTGGTGAAGTTGGCCGTTACAGAATAAATAAAAAACTTGGTCTCAGCACCGAGATGAATGTAAAGGTCCTTACCAAAGAAGACATAATCAAGATCATTGGTTACCTGATCCAGCTTATCAATGCAAAGACAGATGTCGACGATATCGACCACCTCAGTAACAGGAGGGTCCGGACTGTGGGCGAACAATTATACGCTCAGTTTGGAGTTGGCCTTGCAAGAATGGCCCGCACTATCCGCGAAAGAATGAATGTAAGGGATAACGAGGTTTTCACTCCGGTCGATCTTATTAATTCAAAAACTCTTTCATCAGTAATTAATTCATTCTTTGGAACAAATCAGCTTTCGCAATTTATGGATCAGACAAATCCGCTGGCTGAAATGACACACAAACGCCGTATGTCAGCACTCGGACCCGGCGGTCTGTCACGCGAAAGAGCAGGATTTGAGGTCAGGGACGTTCATTATACCCATTATGGAAGGCTTTGCCCTATTGAAACTCCTGAAGGACCTAATATCGGACTGATTTCATCACTTTGTATATACGCAAAAATTAACGACCTGGGATTCATCGAGACTCCTTACCTCAAAGTCAATGAGGCAAAGGTCGATTTCAGCGGCGAAGGAATAGTATGGCTGAGTGCTGAGGAAGAGGAAGAAAAAATGATTGCCCAGGCCAATGCACCATTGCTAAAGGACGGACATTTTGAAAACGCCAGGGCAAAATGCAGATATGAAGCAGATTATCCTTTTGAGGAAGTTACCAAAGTGGACCTCATGGATGTAGCACCCAACCAGATCGCTTCAATAGCTGCATCACTGATACCATTCCTTGAGCATGACGACGCCAACAGGGCCCTTATGGGATCGAACATGATGCGCCAGGCTGTTCCACTCATTAGCCCCGAAGCACCAATAGTTGGAACAGGCCTCGAAGGTCAGGTAATAAGGGACAGCAGGATCCTCTATGCAGCAGAAGGAGATGGCATAGTGGAATTTGTCGATTCAAATGAAATTGTAGTTAGGTATACACGTACTGATGAGGAGAAATTTGTAAGCTTTGATGATGACATCAGACGCTATACTCTTCCCAAGTATAAGAAGACCAACCAGAATACATGCATCAACCTTACTCCAGTTGTCAGAAAGGGTGAGAAAGTAACCAAGGGACAGGTTCTTACAGAAGGATATGGTACGAAAAACGGTGAACTGGCTCTGGGGCGTAACCTGAAGGTGGCATTCATGCCTTGGAAAGGATACAATTTTGAGGATGCAATAGTAATTTCGGAAAAAGTTGTTCAGGAGGATATGTTCACATCAGTGCATATTGATGAGTATCTTCTTGAGGTCCGCGATACAAAACGCGGTCTTGAGGAACTGACTTCCGATATCCCTAACGTCAGCGAAGAGGCAACAAAACACCTTGATGAAAATGGTCTCATAAGAGTAGGAGCTCATATAATACCGGGTGATATCCTGATTGGTAAGATAACACCGAAAGGTGAATCGGACCCTTCTCCAGAGGAAAAACTGCTTCGCGCGATTTTTGGCGATAAGGCAGGTGATGTTAAAGATGCCTCACTGAAGGCAGGACCATCCCTCGAAGGTGTTGTAATTGATAAGAAACTCTTTACAAGAGCAATTAAAGACAGGAAAGCAAAAGCTGTTGAAAAGCCTCTCCTCGACAAGATCGAAAACGATTTCAACAGAAGTGCTGATGAACTTAAAGCCCGTCTCGTCGATAAGCTCTTTATTCTTGTGAACGGTAAAACGTCACAGGGGGTTAAAGATTATCTTAATGTTGATGTTATACCTAAAGGGAGCAAATTCACCCTTAAACAGCTCCAGGAGATAGATTTCCTGAATATCAATCCAAATAAGTGGACCACCGATAAAAAGAAAAACGACAGTATAAAACAGCTCCTTCATAACTACATTATAAAATATAAGGAGATCGATGGTGTCTTTAAGCGCAAGAAATATAATATAACCATCGGTGATGAACTGCCAGCAGGAATAGTTCGTCTTGCAAAAGTCTATATAGCCAAGAAGCGCAAGGTAAAAGTTGGCGACAAGATGGCCGGACGCCATGGGAACAAAGGTATAGTCGCAAGAATAGTCCGCGCTGAAGACATGCCTTTCCTTGAGGACGGAACCCCTGTCGATATTGTTCTCAATCCGCTTGGGGTACCTTCGAGAATGAACCTTGGACAGATCTACGAAACTGTTCTTGGGTGGGCCGGCCAAAAGCTGGGTCTCCAGTTCTCAACTCCTATCTTCGACGGGGCAACTATTGATCAGATAACCGAATATACTGAAAAGGCAAAATTGCCTAAATACGGCAAAACATACCTTTATGACGGTGGTACCGGTGAAAGATTTGACCAGCCTGCAACGGTCGGCGTGATATACATGCTTAAACTGGGGCATATGGTTGACGATAAAATGCATGCCCGTTCAATAGGACCTTATTCTCTTATTACACAGCAGCCGCTTGGTGGTAAGGCACAGTTCGGAGGTCAGAGATTTGGTGAAATGGAAGTCTGGGCGCTAGAAGCATTCGGCGCTGCACATATCCTCCAGGAAATACTCACAATCAAATCAGATGATGTTATAGGCCGTGCAAAAGCTTATGAATCAATTGTAAAGGGAGAACCAATGCCACATCCTGGTATCCCGGAATCATTGAACGTATTATTGCATGAGTTGAGAGGATTGGGATTAAGTGTCATTCTTGACTAACCAGCCTCTATTTTAGTTTTTAAATTATTGAATAAATAAATTTCAGTATATGTCATTCAGAAGAGATAACAAAGCAAAAACAAGTTACTCAAAGATCTCAATAGGTCTTGCTTCACCGGAGGAGATCCTCGATCGTTCAAGCGGTGAAGTCCTGAAGCCTGAAACAATAAATTACAGGACCTATAAGCCTGAGCGTGACGGATTATTCTGCGAAAGGATCTTCGGACCTGTTAAGGATTACGAATGCCATTGCGGAAAATATAAAAGGATCCGGTACAAAGGAATAGTCTGCGACCGTTGCGGTGTTGAAGTTACCGAAAAAAAGGTGCGCCGTGAAAGAATGGGTCATATTTCACTTGTAGTGCCAATTGCACATATATGGTATTTCCGCTCATTACCTAATAAGATCGGATATCTCCTGGGACTTCCTACCAAGAAGCTCGATTCTATAATCTATTACGAAAGATATGTGGTGATAAACCCGGGAATTAAAGCTGTTGATGGAGTTAAATACCTCGATTTCCTTACAGAAGAAGAATACCTTGAGATTACAGAATCACTTCCGAAGGAAAACCAGTACCTTGAAGAGAATCATCCCGATAAGTTTGTTGCAGACATGGGTGCAGAAGCACTTTATAAGCTTCTCAGCCGTATCGATCTAGATGAACTTTCTTATTCACTTCGCCACAGGGCAAACACCGAAACTTCACAGCAGCGTAAAAATGAAGCGCTTAAGCGTCTTCAGGTTGTTGAAGCTTTCAGGGATTCAAAAAACGTCAACAAGCCTGAATGGATGATTATAAAGGTGGTTCCGGTTATCCCTCCTGAACTGAGACCTCTTGTCCCTCTCGATGGCGGACGTTTTGCTACAAGCGACCTGAATGATCTCTACAGAAGGGTGATTATCAGGAATAACCGACTGAAACGTCTTATTGAAATAAAGGCTCCGGAGGTAATTCTCAGAAATGAAAAACGTATGCTCCAGGAAGCTGTCGATTCATTATTCGACAACTCAAGAAAAGCAAATGCTGTTAAGACTGATGCAAACCGTCCTCTTAAGTCGCTGAGCGACAGCCTGAAAGGCAAGCAGGGACGTTTCCGTCAGAACCTTCTTGGTAAAAGAGTTGACTATTCGGCCCGTTCAGTGATCGTTGTTGGTCCCGAACTGGGACTTCATGAATGCGGCTTACCTAAAGACATGGCAGCAGAACTCTACAAGCCATTCATTATCAGAAAGCTTATTGAACGGGGTATTGTGAAAACCGTTAAATCAGCAAAGAAAATTGTCGACAGGAAGGATCCTGTTGTATGGGATATCCTTGAGAATGTTCTAAAGGGTCATCCGGTTCTTCTTAACCGTGCTCCTACACTTCACAGGCTTGGTATTCAGGCCTTTCAGCCAAAGCTTATTGAAGGAAAAGCAATTCAGCTTCACCCGCTCTGCTGCACCGCTTTCAACGCTGACTTTGATGGTGACCAGATGGCGGTCCATCTTCCACTGGGAAATGGCGCCGTACTTGAAGCACAAATGCTTATGCTGGCATCACACAATATCCTGAACCCTGCAAATGGTGCGCCAATTACTGTTCCATCACAGGACATGGTACTTGGCCTCTATTACATTACAAAAGGAAGAAAGGGCACTGCTACTGAAAAGGTGAAGGGAGAAGGTCTTATCTTTTATTCCCCCGAAGAAGTAAATATCGCCTACAATGAAGGCAAGGTTGATCTTCATGCTCTTATTAAGGTTAAAGTAAACGACAGGGTAGATGGTGAATTTGTAAATCACCTGGTTGAAACTTCTGTTGGTCGGGTGATATTTAACCAGTTTGTACCTGAAGAAGTAGGGTACATAAATGAAATCCTTACCAAGAAATCACTTAGGGATATTATCGGTCGCGTGCTGAAACTTGCCGGAACGGCAAAAACTGCCGATTTCCTTGATGCCATTAAGAACCTTGGATTCTATTCAGCATTTAAGGGAGGGTTATCATTTAACCTTGATGATGTAATTATACCTGAGGAGAAAACAAAATTTGTGACTGAAGGTTATGAACAGGTTGAAGAAGTACTGAACAACTACAGCATGGGTTTCATAACCAACAACGAAAGATATAACCAGATAATTGATATCTGGACACATGTAAATGCACGTCTTACCCAATCGCTGATGAAACAGCTGTCAAATGACAAGCAGGGTTTCAATTCAGTTTATATGATGCTCGATTCAGGAGCAAGAGGATCAAAGGAACAGATCCGTCAGCTTTCAGGAATGAGGGGTCTTATGGCCAAGCCTCAGAAATCAGGCTCTACAGGATCAGACATCATTGAAAACCCAATCCTTTCAAATTTCAAGGAAGGTCTTTCAGTTCTGGAGTACTTTATCTCAACACACGGTGCACGTAAAGGACTTGCTGACACTGCTCTCAAGACAGCTGATGCTGGTTACCTTACACGTCGTCTGGTTGACGTTTCTCAGGATGTCATTATAAATGAAGAGGACTGCGGAACATTGAGAGGACTGGTTGCCACAGCTATCAAGAAAAATGAGGAAGTCGTTGAATCTCTTTACGAAAGGATTCTCGGCCGTACGACGGTCCATGATGTTTTCCATCCTCTTACCGGCGAACTTATTGTGGAAGCCGGACAGGAACTGACCGAAGAGCTGGCAGGTAAGATTGAAGATTCACCTATAGAACAGGTTGAGATCCGCTCTGTTCTTACCTGTGAGTCGAAAAAAGGTGTATGTGCAAAATGTTACGGACGCAACCTGGCTAATGGCCGTATGGTCCAGAAAGGTGAAGCAGTTGGAGTTATTGCTGCTCAGAGTATCGGTGAGCCTGGAACACAGCTTACCCTTCGTACATTCCACGTTGGAGGTACCGCTTCCAACATAATGTCTGAATCAAGACTGGTTGCACGATACAGCGGTATTGCCGAAATTGAGGAGATAAGGTCGGTTCCAAAGAAAGATCCCGAAAAGGGAGATATTGATATCGTTATCGGACGTCTTGCCGAGCTCAGGATCATCGACAAGAAAACCGGGATTGCTCTTACAACACACACCATACCATATGGTTCCAAATTATATGTGAAACCCGGACAGGAAGTCGAAAAAGGCAAACTTATATGTGAATGGGATCCATTCAACGCGGTTATTATTGCCGAACTTGGCGGTAAGGTGGCTTATGATTATCTTATTGAAGGTATAACTTTCAGGGAGGAATCGGACGAACAGACAGGCTTTAAGGAAAAGGTTATCATAGAAAGCAGGGATAAAACCAAAAACCCTGCAATTAAAATTATGGGACCCAAAGGTGAGGAGCTGAGATTGTACAACCTGCCTGTCGGAGCCCATCTTGTTGTCGAAACCAGCAGAATGGTTGAAGCCGGTGATGTTCTTTCAAAGATACCACGAGCTGTCGGTAAGTCTGGCGACATAACTGGTGGTCTGCCGAGAGTTACGGAATTATTTGAAGCCCGTAACCCTTCAAATCCTGCAATTGTCTCTGAGATCGACGGTGAGGTCACTTTCGGCAAGATAAAAAGAGGTAACCGCGAGATTTCAATAAAGTCTAAATCCGACGAGGTTAAGAAATACCTTGTACCTCTGTCAAAACAGATACTTGTACAGGAGAATGATTACGTAAAAGCTGGTGTCCCTCTTTCCGACGGAGCAATAACTC
Source organism: uncultured Bacteroidales bacterium (assembly GCA_963701745.1). Taxonomy (GTDB): domain Bacteria; phylum Bacteroidota; class Bacteroidia; order Bacteroidales; family VadinHA17; genus LD21. The sequence continues at coordinate 1,178,898 of CAVPBE010000001.1, forward strand.
CATCAGATATACTAGCAATCAAAGGCCCGACAAAGGTCCAGGAATATATTGTAAATGAGATACAGGAGGTATACCGTCTGCAGGGTGTTAAAATAAATGACAAACACTTTGAGATCATTGTCCGCCAGATGATGAGGAAAGTCGAAATTATTGATCCGGGTGATACAAAATTCCTTGAGCGTCAGGTTGTTGATAAGCTGGAGTTCATGGATGAAAACGATTGGATCTATGGCAAGAAATATATTGTAGAAGGTGGTGATTCCCAGACACTTCGTCCTGGTATGATAATTACGGCCCGTAAACTCAGGGATGAGAATTCTGTCCTTAAGCGCCGCGACCTGAAGGTCGTTGAGGCAAGAGATGCTGTACCGGCAACCTCTAATCAGGTACTTCAGGGTATCACAAGGGCTGCACTTCAAACCAACAGCTTCTTCTCGGCAGCCTCCTTCCAGGAGACAACCAAGGTGCTTAATGAAGCTGCCATACTTGGCAAGATCGACAAGCTTGAGGGACTGAAGGAAAACGTGATCGTTGGTCACCTTATTCCTGCAGGAACCGGACAGCGTCAGTATAACAGCATAATAGTCGGATCGCTCGAAGATCTTGAGAACCTTACCGATGCCACTGTCGAAGCTGAAGCCGAAATCAGAAGATAATTCTTTTAAAAGTGCAAGAGATGTCAGATCCTAAAAATCCTAATCAGATCAATATCGAGCTGAATGAGGAGGTAGCCCAGGGAACCTATTCAAACCTGGCGGTTATTACGCATTCAGCTTCAGAATTTGTGATCGACTTTGTGCGCATCATGCCGGGAATTCCCAAGGCACAGGTGAAATCAAGGATAATCCTTACCCCTGAACATGCTAAAAGACTTGTTGGGGCATTGCAGGATAATATTGCAAAATATGAATCTGTACATGGCATTATAAAGGAAGTCAAAGGCTCCATACCTGTTTTACCTATGACATTCGGGGGTCCGACCGCACAGGCTTGAAGAAGAATATATCAATTGTTCTGTGAAGGAATACAGAATATCTTTTATAGGTGCAGGAAAAGTATCAGGTGCATTGTGTCGCCAGATGTATATGTCGGGCTTCAGGATACAGAAAATAGTCTCAAGGACCGGGGAAACCGGTCGTTCCCTTGCCCGGTCATGCAACGCGTCGTGGTCATCGGTTTATGATTTTTCAGATTCGGAAGATCTTATAATCGTTGCGGTTCCAGATGATAAATTGCAGGAAATACTTACCCTGATAAATTGCCAGGATACTACTGTGGTTGCTCATACTGCCGGAAGCCTGGGACTTGATCTTTTCCCTGCCTCCCAGAAGCATTTTGGTGTTTTCTATCCTCTACAGACCTTTTCCGTAAACCGTATTGTCTCATTCAGTGATCTTCCATTTTTTCTTGAGGCATCAGATAGTTATTCATCAAAGATCCTGAAAGATATTGCTGAATCCATGGGCAGCAAGGTTCACTTCATCGATACGGAACACAGAAGATTACTTCATGTTGCAGCAGTTTTTGCCTGTAACTTTACAAACCATATACTGACTGAAGCAAAAGAGATTACACAAAAAGCAGGATTTAATTTTGAAATTCTAAAGCCTTTGATAATTGAGACAGTTTTAAAGGCCCTGGAAGCTGGTCCTGAAATATCTCAGACAGGTCCTGCATACAGATCTGATATTGGTACTATTAAAAGACATATTGATTTGTTATCTTTCTCACCTGAATTGAAGGGTATCTATAGAGAAATGACTATGTCGATAGTGAAATTCTATAAAACAGCATCTGATGACCAATTTTAAGGAAGATCTGGCTAGGGTAAAAGCATTTGTCTTTGATATTGATGGTGTAATGTCATTGCAGACTATTAGTCTGAACGCATTCGGCATACCTAACCGGACGGTAAATCTTCGCGACGGTTATGCGATTCAGCTTGCCGTAAAGAAGGGGTATCAGGTAGCAGTCATATCTGGAAGTAATGCCAAGGAGTACATTAAAAGGTTGAAGCTTCTTGGTGTTAAGGATGTCTATCTGAACAGCCGCTCCAAAGTCGAACATTTTAACAGCTTTTTGAAAAAATATAATATTCAGAAATCGGATGTGTTGTTCATGGGTGACGATATCCCCGATTATGGGGTGATGAAACTGGCCGGAATACCTGTTTGCCCCGCCGATGCCGATAGTGAAATCAGGCAGGTTGCTTTATATATCTCCGATAAAAGGGGTGGTGAGGGGTGTGTCAGAGATGTGATCGAACAAGTATTAAGGCTTCATAACAACTGGATGGATAATGACGCTTTTACCTGGTAAGTAATGAAAACATTTTTAAAGCTTATCCGCTGGCCCAATCTGCTCATTGTTGCTCTTACAATGATTCTGATGAGATATGCCGTAATTGAGCCGGTTATCAGTAAGATAAGCGTTGTTCTTACCGGTGGAACGGGTGAGGCGATCTCATTGACGCTTAAATTTCCATGGTACGATTTTCTTATCCTTGTTATTGCAACACTTTTTATAACTGCCGGAGGATATGTCATTAACGATTATTTTGATATAAAAACTGATCTGATTAACAGGGGGGAAGTGATTGTCGGGACAAAAATTCCGAGACGTCAGGCTATGAAGTGGCATAATATCTTAAACATAGCAGGTGTCGCTGCAGGGTTTTATATCTCCTGGAAAGCAGGATACTTCTGGATGGGAATTCTCTTCCTTTTAGTCTCAGGATTACTATATTTTTATTCAGCAAGCTATAAAAGACAATTCCTTATTGGAAACCTGGTAGTGGCCTTGCTGACTTCGTTGGTCCCAATGCTTGTTGTCTTTTTTGAGTGGCCTGCACTCTACAGATATAATGCATTGAATGCTATTGTCCCTCCTCAACTTGGCATTGTCTTCTATTGGGTGGGCGGATTTGCACTTTTTGCCTTTCTTACAACCCTTACCAGGGAAATAATAAAAGATATTGAAGACTTTGAGGGCGACATGGCCTATGGAAGAAATACTATTCCTGTTGTCACTGGTATCCTGACTTCCAAAATAATCTCGGTAATTCTTATTCTTACGACTATTGTACTCCTTTATTTCGTCTGGTACTATTTCCTTCATGACAAGATAACTATTATCTATATTTCATTTACTGTTGTGGTCCCTCTGCTTTATGTTATATATCAGCTTATTATGAGCCAGGGCAGAAAAGACCTTCACAGTGCAAGCAGATTAATGAAGATCATTCAGATCGCAGGGATCCTCTATTCGGTTGTGGTAAAACTGATCCTCGACCAAAATCTGATCTGAAATGGGTATCGGGGATATTAATAAATACAGAATAATACTTGCATCACGTTCTCCCAGGAGACAAGAGCTTCTGAGAGAACTCGGACTCACATTTGAGGTTGTGGCAAGAGACTGGCCTGAAAAATACCCCGGCCATTTGACGGGTGAGGAGATCGCTCTGTATTTAGCATTAGCAAAAGCGGAAACTTTCCAGGAGGAAATTAAGGAAAATGAGATCGTTATTACAGCCGATACAATTGTTTGGTGCGATAATAAGGTCCTCGATAAGCCGGTAGATAAAAAGGATGCAGTGAGTATCATCCGTGAGATTTCAGGTAAAACTCATCAGGTAATTACCGGAGTCTGTCTTCTTTCAGCACTTAAACACACCTCTTTCTGCTCAATGACAAAAGTGACGTTCTCGGAACTGTCGGATGAAGAAATTGAATATTATATCGAAAAATGCAATCCTTACGATAAGGCCGGAGCCTATGGAATACAGGAATGGATCGGAATTGCTGCCTGCAGTCATATTGAAGGCTCGTATTTCAATGTAATGGGCTTACCGGTAGAACAGGTTTATCACGAATTACAGGAATTCATTGCCCCCAACCATATAGCAACCTAACACTTCAGAATTGATGTAATATTTTAAATTATTGATTTTGATTTTAACCCCCTTTCTTATTTCCCCCAAGGGGAGGCTGGAGCGTTAAGAAATAGCCTTGTAGGCTATTTTAGCGAACAGGCCGGTGTGCCGCGATGGCCATCCCTGCAGTCTGGCTCCTTCGCTAAACCAGCCCACCGGGCTGGTTCTATACGCTCGGCCCTCCCCTTGGGGGAAGGTGGGGAAGGGGGTATCTAAAATAAAAACATTGAAAATTTTATTTAATCTATTATGAAAAAAATACTTCTTCCTTTCGCTCTTTTTTTGATCATTTTACCCGGCTTTTCGACCCCTCCAGATGAGGGGATCTGGATCCCTCTTCTGATTGAGAAATACAATATTAAACTAATGCAGGAAAAAGGGTTCAAGCTTTCAGCCGAGGATATATACAGCGTAAACAAGGCCTGCATGAAGGATGCCGTTGTAAGCTTTAACGGCGGTTGCACAGCAGAGCTGATTTCAGGTGAAGGACTTCTGATAACCAATCACCATTGCGGTTATGATTTAATCCAGGAGCATTCCAGCCTGGAAAAAGATTATCTGACGAACGGTTTCTGGGCAATGACCCGTAATGAAGAGCTTGCAAATCCTGGTGTTACTGTTACCCTTCTCAAGTGGATGGAAGATGTCACCGACAAGGTTTTGGCTGGTGTAACCGATGATATGGAACCAGCCGCTCGTGAGAAGCTTGTCTCATCCAATATTGAAGGGATCCAGAAGAAGGCTGCAGAAGGTAACGGATACAGGGCAATGGTGCGTCCCTTTTTCATGGGGAATCAGTATTTCCTTTTTGTGAATGAGACTTTCAGGGATGTAAGACTTGTTGGAGCACCTCCTTCGGCAATAGGGAAGTTTGGAGGGGATACCGATAACTGGATTTGGCCACGTCATACAGGTGACTTCTCTCTGTTCAGAGTTTATGCTGACAAAAACAATAAACCGGCTGATTACTCAGCTGATAATGTTCCTTTCAAGCCTGCCTATTATTTCCCAATATCCATAAAAGGTATTAAAGAGGGTGACTTTACAATGGTATTTGGTTATCCCGGCTCTACATCAGAATATGTGCCATCTTATCATATAGACATGGTTAAGAACTATATCGATCCGAAAATGATAAGCGTCAGGACCAAAAAGATTGAAATAATCGACAAGGCAATGAATTCGGATCCCCTTATCAGGTTACAGTATTCAGCAAAGAAAGCCGGGATATCTAATTCATGGAAAAAATGGATAGGGGAGATTCAGGGGCTTGAAAGAATGAACACGATAGGCAAAAAACAGGCGTTTGAAGAAGAAATTACAAAATGGATAAATGCCGATAAGGCAAGAAACCCAAAGTATGGAGATATACTTCCGGCTTACAGGGAATTATATGTCAGCCTCAGGGAATATACAATGGTCAACAGCTTTACAAATGAAGTTTTCAATGGAGTTGAGGCTTTCAGCATAGCCCGAAATACAAGGGAACTGGCCGTTCTGTTTGAAACCGACAAATCCGCCGATAGTGAAACTGTTCGAAAAGTTAAGGAGCGTCTGACAGAAGCCTCCAGGCAGTTTTTCAAGGATTACAACAAATCCACTGATCAGAACTTGTTTGTTGAACTTTTGAAGATATATGGTGAATCGCTTGACGTAAAATGGCAGGCTCCGGGTTATAAGAATGTAAAAGACCAATATAAAGGTAATTTTTCAGAGATTGCTGCAAAAATTTATGAAAAGTCAGTTTTTGCTGATGAGCAAAAATATGTTTCATTCATCAAAGGATTTAACAAATCGTCTGTTAAAAAGTTAAACAAGGATTTATTCTATTCTCTTTCAATCGATGCTGGTAAATTCCTGTCGGAAAATGTACGACCCGAGCTTTCCAGACTTAATACCGAGCTTCAGAAGCTCAATAAAAGGTACATGAAGGCCCAGATGGAGTTTCAAAGTAATAAAGTCTTTTATCCTGATGCAAATTCAACACTGAGAGTTGCATTTGGGACAATACAGGGATATAATTCAAAAGATGCTGTTTACTTCAAACCTGTTTCGACCCTTAAAGGAATAATTGAAAAGGACAATCCTGAAATCTATGATTATGATGTCCCTGATAAATTGAAGGAATTATATGCAAAACGCAATTATGGACGTTATGCACAGGATGGTGAGATTCCTGTATGTTTTATAGCAAATAATCATACAACCGGAGGAAATTCAGGCAGTCCGGTAATAAATGCTGAAGGCTATCTGATAGGCATCAACTTCGACAGGGCCTGGGAAGGAGTTGCCAGTGATATGGCTTTTAATCCTGACCAGAGCCGCAATATAAGTCTTGATATAAGATTCGCCCTGTTTATTATCGACAAATTCGCAGGGGCTGGATATCTGCTTAATGAGATGACTATTGTTGAATGACACCCCAACCCGCTTAAAGGGGGGCTTAATTATTTTGCATCAAGGTCATTACTCCCCTTATCTCCTGGGAGAAGGGGTCGGGGGATGAGGTCGATGAATAAAGAATACGTAAGGTAAAATCCTAGTATGATTTGATCTTCTTCAGTTTATCTGCAAACCTCTGGTATACAGCTTCCTGTTGAAAAATCTGTTCCCTGACTTTTTCCTGCATTCTTTCATTCCTTGGGATATCACCGGTTGCCTGGTTTATATCTGAATCTGATTTGTTGATCTTTCTCTCAGAGGATTCTATTGCATTCTGGGCTTTCTTTTTCCTTTTTTCAAGCTCCTTGATCTGTTCAGCTTTTTCTTTTTTTGCAGGACCCTCTTCCATTGTGGACAGCAGGCTGTTCTGTTCTATAAGTGCAGCATTCACTGTATTAAGTTCATTGTTCATGAGTGTGATATTCTCTTTTTCACTTGCAATAGTACTGTTGTCCGACTGAATTCCTTTCTGCATCTTGGATTTTTCATTCTCAAGCGATGATAATTCCTTCTGAAGATCGCGAAGCTTTTTCTCTTCTGCATCAGCTTGTCCTTTTGCTATTTCAATGTATTGGTTTTTAGCAAATTCCTTAAGAAAAACTTGTGCTTTTGCATATTCTGGTTCTCCTGATGACCTTTCAATATACTGGTCCTTTTTTGTCTCAAATGAAGCAAAAAGCTGCAACATTGAATCGAGTTTCACAAGCTTGCTGTATACATTAATCTGGTTTGGGCCAATCGCTTTTATTTTAGCGCCGAATATCGACATTTCACCGTTCTCGGTCACAACTTTCGATTTTGTACCTGACTGGAGATCCCTGATCCATGTTTTAAGTACTTTATCATAGTCAGCCTCCGGTATTGTAACCGACATTCCTGGTAATACGCTTTTACCTATTTGAAGAGTGTCATCAGAAATAGTGATTGGTTTCTGAGCATTAATTCCAAGAAGTGGAAATATACCAAAAACAATAAGTGTAAGCTTTAATTTCATAGTAACAATTTTATTATTAAAATTTAATTTGATCTGTCTGGATATACAAATAGTTAGATAAACAGATATAATTACAACAAAGGTACGAAATATCAAAAATAGTACCAATTACATTTTGACGTTTTCTAGCAGGTTATTTTGATAATTGGAGGTGGTATATCTTGTTGCAAAACAAGCAGCTGAATGTTGAGTAATGACTAAAATTAGATAAAATACTCTTTTTCATTCTAACTAGTATCAAATTTTATTACCTTTCAGCAGATAATCTGAACAAATGATCAGGATAATTGCAGATGATAAAATTCCTTTTTTGAAAGGTGTTCTTGAGCCTTATGCAGAGGTTACTTATTTACCTGGAAATCAGATTAACAAAAATTCAATATCGGGAACTGATGCTTTACTTATAAGGACCAGGACCAAATGTAACCAGGAATTGCTTTCGGGGACTCAGGTAAAATTCATTGGTACCGCCACTATCGGATTTGATCATATTGATACCGAATACTGTGAGAAAAATGGAATTAAATGGACCAATGCACCCGGATGCAATTCAACTTCGGTCCAGCAATATATTGCTTCAGCACTACTGCGAATTTCAGGTGAATCGGGATTCAGCCTGAAGGATAAAACCATCGGCATTGTCGGAGTTGGGAATGTAGGTTCAAAGGTACACAATCTGGCCGATGCCCTTGGAATGAATGTGATCCTGAATGACCCGCCACGGGCGAGGAAGGAAGGAAAAAAGACATTTTCCAGCCTCGATCACCTTCTCAATGAATCTGATATTATTACCCTGCATGTTCCGCTCAATCTTGACGGTCAGGATAAAACATACCACCTATTCGACAGTGAGATTTTCGGCAGAATCAAAAAAGGAAGTTGGTTCATAAATTCCTCAAGGGGCGAGGTTGTGGAGACTGAGGCACTGAAAGATGCCCTTGGAGGTGAAAAGATAGCAGCTGTAGTGATAGATGTTTGGGAGAGGGAGCCTGAGATTGATATTCCGCTTATGCATATGTCGTTTCTTGCAACTCCGCATATTGCAGGGTATTCAGCCGATGGAAAAGCAAACGGGGTTTCAATGATAGTGAAGGATCTTTGCGAATCTTTTGATATTCCGCTGGGTGACTGGTATCCATACGAAATTCCTTCTCCTTCCGAACCTGTCCTGACTATCGACTGTAGTGGAAAAAGTACAGAGGAAATATTAAGAAGGGCGGTTTTTCATACCTATAATATTATTGAGGATGATATCCGGTTGAGATTCGATCCTACGCGTTTCGAAAAAGAGAGAGAAAACTACCCTGTCAGACGGGAATTCTCAAGTTACACCATTGATCTTAAGGATGGGAATGAAGAAATTACGAAACTCCTTAAATCTTTAGGGTTTAAAGTCGCAGGATAGCGACCGGGTTTAGTTCTTACCACAATCGTACAGAGTAAGCAAGCAGGTACACTGTTTTTATTAAGTAATTACATTGTAATTACATTGGTAACACCCCGAGAAACTTCCCCGATGGATCGGAGCAGGCTGTTTTAACTCAGTGAAAAACTCCGTGCTAAAATTCCTGATCCTTTTCAGGCATGCACCAATTCGGAAGCTGCTGCATATTCCTTAGCCTGGAAAACAAATGCCTGAAGCCTAGTATCGAGCGAAACTGAATCCTGCCCGTCGTATGCGATATTTATGTACGGAATATTATTATGATCTTTCCTGAAAGAATCGCTTAATGATGCCACCAAAGTTCCGGGCATGCATGTGAAAGGAAGAATTGCCGCAAATCCCGATACTCCTCTTTTTGTAAGAGCTACCGAAGTACCCATTGCTATAGGAGGATCACCATCATAGAATTCATTAACATAAGTGTTGCACAGCTTAAGCATATCATGAAGAGATACATCTTTTTCGTGGTCGGTAAGTTTCTTGATCCCCTTAAGTAATGAATTGGCTATTACATCTTGTCCGATTCCCTGGATCTTGGATTTGATAATGCCTTTAGTATCGTTTTTCCAACGGCTGTCGCGGGTGAAACGATGTGTTGAATAATATATCCACTCAGAGAATGGTCCAATAACCACTTCTACACCAAGATCTTCCAGCCTGTTAGCAATATTCCCGTTGCAACTTGCATTATCGCGCATGAAAATTTCCCCGATAATAGCTACCACCGGTCTTCTTACACTTTTATCTACCTTTATTGCCATAAAATCTGAAGCAATTCCTGTCAGAACCTTATGAAGACCCTTAGCCCCCTTCTCGATACAACGTTCCAGCCTGTGAAGAGAATCTTCATATAGGCGGTCAGTATCACCCTTGTTGATCTCGTACGGCCTTGTTTCCCTGTAAATCTTCCTTAAATAATCAGCAACAACAAATCCCTTCCAGGCATTGATCCTGAATTTCTGGCCATGCTCTCCGGCAACATCCTCATAAGAAGTGTCATTTGAGGGTGTTATTAATTCTGCATCTGCATAGCCCAGTCGATCAAAAAGTATCCTGTGAAATTGGTTATACTGCCCGAACCTGCACGGACCGTTATGATCGGGCATGAAGAAGCTCATTTTAGAAGGATCCGCTCCGGGTTCCTGTAATTTTTTTATAAAGCTTCCGGTGGTGCAGATCATTGGGAAGCATTCTTTTGAAGAGGTGTACTTCCTTCCAATTGCGAGATCCTCTTCAGTCTGCCTTGGCAGACTTTCTGACGGAACACCTATGCTCCTGGCTGCTGCTGCAAGCATGTAACCACCGTCGTTCATATAAGGGAAGTAGAGTATTCTTTCTTTCGGAGGAGACGCCGGACTTGGACGGGGTCTGAATATGGTAACCTCTTTTTTTGCATTTTGTTCAGATCCTTTAAGGCTGTCGAGGAAGGCTTCTATTCGTGTTACCATACCGGCATCAGCGGAATGTTCATCAATCTCAAGATGAAGGAATGGTTTGGCTTTCAGCTCTTCGGTGACATAATGCCAGATGAAGGAATCGGGTCCGCAGCGGAAATTGCTAAGGTAAACTGCATACAACCCGTCTGTTTTTGCCACATGCTGCGCAGCAGCAATGATCATCTGACCGTTGGGCCAGTACATATTCCTGTAATTTTCAAATATATTGTATGGCGTCAGGTCAAGCATGTCGACGGGTATAGGCATAACATTCTGGGTTATAAGTTTTTCAACCAGTCCCAGATTAAGATGCTGATCGGTGCTGTTGTATGGTTTTCCAAGCAATACAACTGGTCTGCAATTTTCCGGGATATTCCTGAGAACCTCTTTACCATAATCCACGAGATCCTTTTCGAATGATACCTGAACTTCGTCAGCTTTGTAAATTGCCTTTTTGATTTCTTCTTTACCTATTCCGAATTTTTCATTGAAAAAAGAAGTCATCTCTTTCACGAGGGCTCGCTCAAAAAATCTGAAATGAAGAGTCGGAATCAGTAGTTTCGATTCATCAATTTTCCCTTTAAGCGCTGCCCTGACCATAAAAGGATAGGTTTGAATCCATGGGCAGTTACAGTTGAAAGTCTTGTTACCTTCCCGTGCCTTGGCATTTACTATAAAAGGCAAAAATATGTAATCAACTCCCTTATCCATCAGGTCAATAACATGGCCATGCATCAGTTCCACTGGCAGGCAGGTTTCTGTTGTTATTGTCTCAATTGACTGGTTGACAAGTGCTTTATCCGATTCTCTTGAAAGGACCACCCTGAATCCTAACTCTTCAAAAAAGGTACGCCAGAAAGGAAACTGCTGATAGAATACCATCAAAGCTCTTGGAATGCCTATGGTGGTACCCTTTCCGACTTCATTTTCCTGGTATCCGTCCATCAGCATCTCTGTCCGCTTAATGAAGAGATTAGGGATATTGTTCGCTACTTTTTTACGGCCGTCAGTCTCATATTTCTCGCACCTCCCGCCATAGAACAGGGATTTCTTTTCTCCTGCAATCTTTACTCTGCTGATCTCACAGTGGTTAACACAGCTCTGGCAGGTAAATCTGCTGTTTTCATATGTAACATTTCTGACTCCGAAGCCTTTAAATGTAGTTTTCTGTCCCTCTTTCATCGCTTTCTGTGCAAGGATGGCTGCACCGATAGCTCCTGTAACATCAAAATGGGGAGGGATTGTTATTTTCTTTCCTGTGACATATTCAAATGCAGCTACAACCGCTTTGTTATTTGTAACCCCTCCCTGGAAAAAGATCTTGTTCCCAACTTTCCGGTCAGCTACAACTTTTTGCAGGTAATTATAAACAATTGAATAAGCCAGTCCGCCAACAAGGTTTTCATTGCGGGCACCTTTCTGCATATAGGAATTAAGGTCTGATTCCATAAAAACAGTGCACCTGTCACCCAGTTTGACGGGACACTCTGAGTTCAGCGCCATGCATCCAAACTCTTCAACTATATTGATGTTCAGTTTTTCAGCCTGCTCTTCAAGAAATGAACCAGTCCCGGCAGCACACACCTTATTCATTTCAAAGTCGACGACAACACCATTTTCAATGCTTATATACTTTGAATCCTGTCCACCTATCTCAAAAATTGTGTCAACTGTGGGATCATAATCGATTGCAGCAGTAGCCTGAGCCGTAATTTCATTCTGAATAGTGTCAGCTCCGATGAAATCACCGGTCAGATAACGACCCGAACCTGTAGTGCCAGCACCAATGACTTCAACAAACTCGCCTACTTCATCAAAGATCTCTGTCATCCCTTTCTGGATTGCGTCCAGCGGTTTCCCGGCAGTAGGCAGGTAGCGTCGAGAAATCACATTGTGATCCGGATCAATAAGAACCACATTCGTGCTTAACGACCCAACATCAATACCAAGGTATACTTCCTGCTTTTTTTCAGGATCTTTTTTAAATTGAACAGTTTTATTGTATATGGCTTCAGACTCTATTAATGGAGGAAGGCTGTTAAAAAGTGTTGAGTCCACCGAAAGATACTCTTCCAGTTTTCCCATCCCTTTAAAATGGTTCATCTCCAGTTTATTCGAATGGGCGTACATTACAGCGCCGATGGCACCCATCGAAGCATGATGCTCAGGAATAATAAGTTCGTTTTCATCCAGCGACAGTACTTCCCTGAAGGCCCTGATCATTCCGATATTTGCTGCAACACCACCTGAGAAGATAACAGGCTTTTTAATCTCTTTGCTTCTTGCCACATTACTTCGGAAGTTGCGGGCCAGTGCGAAACATAATCCTGCTACTATATCATGCAAAGGTGTAGCCAGCTGCTGGTGGTGGATCATGTCGCTCTTTGCAAAAACACTGCACCTTCCCGCAATTCTTGGAGGATCAACTGATTTCAGTGACATTTCACCGAACTCTTTCTCAATTGGAACGCCTATTCTCCTTGCCTGCTGATCAAGAAATGATCCTGTTCCTGCAGCACAAATACTGTTCATCTCAAAATCTACCAGCCGTGCGTGCCCGTTCGAAGGATCCTTTTCAAGGAGGATAAGCTTTGAATCTTCCCCTCCTATCTCAATAACCGTCTGTGCATCAGGATAAAGTCTTCCAGAGGATGTTGCCTGTGCGATAATCTCATTTACAAATATTCCGCCAATGAGTTCTGTAGCCAACTTACCTCCTGTTCCGGTAACGGCAATTCCTGCAATATTTTCTGAAGGATGATTTTCTAAAACGGATGTCAATCTCTCTCTAAGTACATTAAAAGGTTTTCCGTGGACGTAATCATAATAGTCTTCAATGACATTATAATTGTCATCGAGAAGTACCGTATTAAGTGAAACCGACCCAATATCCAAACCAAGGTAAAACTTCTGATTTGCTGAATTTACCGTCATATAACTCTTAGCCATTACTTGAATTTTAGTTTACGAATTCTGTAATTCTACCATCGGGCCGCTAAAATATGTAAATTTTTATTAGGAACCAATTTTTGATTTTGGTATGTGATATATATCATATCAGGTCCAATCCTCCGTTAAAACTTCACCCGACAAGCTTATTAACATCTGTTTTACAGGTACTTTCCTTGAAGCATTTGATAGTGCGTGTCTGACCATTTGAAGCAATCCTCCACAGCATGGAACTTCCATCATCATCACTGTAATTGTATTGATTTTTGCAACATCGATCATGGCAATGAGCTTCTCAATATATATTTCTGTCCCATGGTCAAGTTTTGGACATGCGATGGCAAGTGATCTGCCCTTCAGATATTTGCTATGGAAATTTCCCATTGAGAAAGCAACACAATCGGCTGCAAGAAGCAGATCTGACCCGCGCAGGTATGGTGCATTTGGATTTAGAAGATGCATTTGAACAGGCCATTGTCTTAGCTCTGATGGCTGATCAGTAGAAACAACAGGGTTGTTGTCCTGGTTTCTCCCGATAACGACAGCCTTTGATCCGGGACAGCCCCCGCCCGCATGACCCTGGTGAAGTCCATGATTATGAACTTCATGCAGTACTTCCGGAAGATCAAAGCCAAGTTCATCCTTATAGCCTTTCAGGAAATTGACACCCTCCTGGAGGAATCCGGTTTCACCATGATCCTTGAGGTGCCTCAGGTGAGCTGTAATTGTATTTTTACCCTTGCTTACCATCTGTTCCATGACTTTTACCTCATTGTATGGTTCCGCTTCTCTTGATTCGATAGTTATTGCTCCTTCAGGGCAATGACCTATACAGGCTCCAAGCCCGTCGCACATCAGTTCATTTACTAGCCTTACCTTTCCATCAATAACCTGCAAAGCCCCTTCATGGCAGTTAGGTACACATTGACCGCAACCATTGCACAAATCCTCATCTATTTTAAGAATATCTCTTTTCATTGTTGTTTCATTTGATTTTGGGACAAAATTGAGAAATGGTAGGTTAATAAATTGTAACATTTGTTACAATTTGTAATTTTAAAAGAAAAAATATGGATTATTCGGTTCTTCTGAAAGCGCCTTTGTTCTCGGGAATGGCGCTTAAAGAAATAATGCTGGTTATTTCCGAAACACCTTACCGGGTCCGGAATTATAAACCCGGGACAATGATATCTCAGAGTGGAGAACCAGTCAATGCCTTTATGATGGTAATCGGGGGAACAGTAAAAGGAGAAATGGTCGACTTCTCAGGAAGGGTTATCAAAATTGAGGATATTTCAGCCTCCGGTGCCCTTGCTTCAGCATTTATTTTCGGAAGCAGGAATAAGTTCCCTGTTAACGTTGTAGCAATTACAGATACCACTTTGCTGGTAATTGAAAAACATGATTTTGTAAAGTTCCTTAAAGGCAATGACAAGCTGCTTACAAATTTCCTCGACATGATTTCAAACAGGTCTCAATTCCTGACAGAAAAAATCAAGTTTCTGAATTTTAAGACAATAAGGGGTAAGTTTGCCCAATATATTCTTCAGGCTGCAGGGCCTGAAAAATCAGAGATCAGGCTTTCAATGAGCCAGAATGAGTTGTCTGAATACTTTGGTGTGGCACGCCCTTCTATTGCAAGAGTTATTGGTGAAATGGAAGATGAAGGAATAATAATTACAAAGGGCAAAACTCTCACGATTATTGATAAGAAGAGACTAACAGAGCTGACATTAGAATAAGCCCACTTCCCCCTAAAGGGGGTTTAGAAAAGCGGATATTAGGAAGTCCCCTTCAGGCCTGTCCTGACCGAAGCGTCGGGGGGATTTAGGGGTGAATAATCAAATAATACAATAGGCATAATTATATGGTCCTACTCCGGCAATGTTATTGTAAAGCATGTTCCCTGGCCCTCGGTACTTTCAACAACGATAGTTCCATTGTTTATGCTTACAAGCTCATGACAAAGCTTAAGCCCGAACCCTGTTCCCCTTTCATTTTCAGTACCCGGAGTGCTTTCAATTTCTGTTGCTGTAAAGAGAAATTTCTGTTTTTCTGGAGGGATTCCGACCCCGTTGTCGCAGATTTTCAGGGAAATGCCTTCCCCTGATATGGTTTTATCCTTTAGAAGGATACTGATCCTTCCGCCTCTTGGAGTATATTTTATTGCATTCGACAGCAGGTTCCTGATAATAATATCCATAAGGTCCTTGTCAAAATAGGCTTTTGAATTCCCGACCTGAGTAAAATTGACTATTATCTCTTTCTTGTCGGCTGTCTCTTTAAAGATGCTCATATTTGTAAGGATGATGTCGGCAAAATCATGTTTCCCCGGAGCATATTTGATTTTGTCCTCCTGTCCTCTTCCCCATACAAGCATGTTCTCGAGAAGGTTTATAACCTGCTGTGAATACTGTATGCTGGCATCGGCAAAGGAATCATACTTTTCCTTGAATTCCTCCTCTTTTAGCAGGTTAAGCATGTAAAGTATATTTACCACCGGGCTTCTCAGGTCATGTGCAATTACAGAAAATATTTTGTTCTTCAATTGTATCGTCTCAGATAATTTTTTATTCTGAATCGCAATCTTAATATTTTGATTTTCAATTTCTTCTCTTCTTGAATTAATTTCCTGGGTTCGTTCATTTACCAGGATTTCCAGATTTCTGTTCAAATACTCCAGGTCTTCCTGAAGCTTCTCCTTTTCGGAAAAAGCTTTGTACCATTTATGGAGCAGAAGGACAGCCTGAATAAACACAAAAAGAATGATCGTGTAGGTAAGGATATATCCTGAAAAAACAGCGGACCTGCCAAGAGAAATTCTGACATCATTTATAGCAGCAAACGATATAATGGCGAAGGTCAGGAAATAAATATAGTCTACATAATTCTTCCTTATTATTCCCTTTATGCTACTGGTAAGACTATATGCTATTAGAAGTATCATCAGAGGATAAATTATGAAAGTCATATAGCTGAAGGTCTGCACAGGCATAAATAGAGTAAGTATTGCAGCTGCCAGTAAGATCAGGGTTATGATCCATGTTATTCTCCTGAAAAGTTTTGCAGGGTATAGTATCGCTGCAAACCAGAACCAACCTGTCAGTACGATGTAAAGACCAATGTATTCCCATCTTACGATCCACGCCCAGCTAATTTCAATGATATTGTGGATCATGAAATTAGAAGTAAAAAGCGGCCTTAAGGCAAGCCCTGTGGTGGCAAGGCTGAAGAACCCCATAAGGCTGTCTCTGGTATAAAATATGAAGAAGAAGAAAAAGAGAAATGAAAATCCGATCAGGAAACTTATTGTTGCCCAATCCCTTGCCCAGCTGGCTGCGTATTTTTTCTGAATGTCAGCAAATGTGCCAGTCCACATCGGAAGCCAGAATCCGCCACGGCGATGATGAAAATTTGAAACATTTATTATTATATGTACAGAATCTGACACTGGATTATACCTGAAGAACACTCTTTCATAACCGGGTGTGGTTTCTGCTTCTGTTTTTCCGGGAGTTCCGTTTCCGCCCATTAGTTTCCCGTCAACATAAATCTCGTAGGAAGAGTCGAAAACAGGCAAAATGAAACCCAGTGAATTCCTGTAATCCTTAGGTAACAGGGCAATAAGCCTGTAGGTAGCAAATCCCATGCTGGTGATTTCTGCAGATTCAGACCGATAGCTTGTCCAGTATGAAGGAACTCTGCCAAAAAGATCGGGTTTTATTTCATTTCTGAGAAAATCCTCAGGTTTAAGAAGTTTCTTCCAGTAGAACTCCCATTCCCCGTTTAGTTTGATAGTAAAATTATCATTTGCTGATTGCCGGAGATCGATTACACCTCTTACGGCATAAGGTTCAGATCCGGAGGCAAGGTTTTCCGAAGAATAAATAAGTATTAAAAGTAATAAAATCCTGAAGGCTGTTTTCATTTCAGTCCTCTGTTTTCAAGGAGGGCGTCAATGCCAGGCTCCTTTCCCCTGAAAGCGATATACATTTCAAGCGGATCTCTCGAGCCACCTTTTGAAAGGATCTCTTTTTCAAACCGGGCGGCAACTTCCGGATTGAAAATATCCCCGGTCTCCCTGAATGCCTGGAATGCATCGGAATCAAGAACTTCACACCATATATAACTATAGTAACCTGCTGAGTACCCCCCTCCCCAGATATGATTGAAATATGTCGACCTGTAACGTGGTTTTATTTCTTTTATCAGTCCGTATTTAGCCATTGCTTTGTTCTCGAAGCCTCTGATATCCAAATCCACGGGTTCTTTTAAAGCATGATATTCCATATCCAGAAGTGAAGCGGCAAGATATTCAACTGTAATGAATCCCATATTGAATTTGCTGGCCTTGTCGAGCCTATCAACAATTTCCTGTGGAATTACTTCACCTGTCTTATAGTGTTTTGCATAGACCTTTAGTACCTCTGGTTCAAGAACCCAGTGTTCCATGATCTGGGATGGCAATTCCACAAAATCGCGGGGTATAGAGCTTCCCGGGTAGGTTATGTTTGAAAGGAGGTTGTTCAGGGCATGTCCGAATTCGTGGAACAGTGTTTCAGCTTCCAGAGCGGTGAGAAGTGAAGGTTTATCAGCTGAGGGCATTGTTGAATTTGTAACCATTGTTACAACCGGGTAAACCATTTTTCCATTAATATCACGTTTCTGACTCCTGAAGGTACCACACCATGCTCCACCACGCTTGGAAGGTCTTGGGTAATTGTCGATCATAAGTATACCTACATGGTTTCCGTTGCGCGTCACTTCAAATGTATTTACATCGGGATGATACTTAGGTATATCATTCTTTTTTGTAAAAGTGAGTCCATAAAGCCTGTTGGCAACATAGAACATACCTTCCATGACGTTGTCGATCTTAAAGTATGGACGGGTGATCTCATCATCAAGATCATATTTTGCTTTTTTTATTTTTTCGGAATAATACCACCAGTCCCAGGGCTCAAGTTCGAACTTACCACCCTCCTTGTTTATCAGTTCCTGCTGAGCACTTGCTTCAGTTTGTGCGACCGGTAATGCTGCTGCCCATACCTGTCCAAGAAACTCAAATACTTTTTCGGGTGTTTTGGCCATATTCCTTTCAAGAGCATAGTTGGCAAAACTCTCATATCCAAGAAGTTTAGATCTTTCAACTCTGAGCTTCGCAATTCTGGCAATAACTGACTTGTTGTCATATTCGTTGTCATTGTCACCTTTCATGAAATATCCTGTAAAGAGCTTTTCTCTGAGGTCACGGTTATCCGAATATTGGAGAAACGGAGTCATACTAGGAACCTGGAGAGTAAACACCCATTTCCCTTCCATATTCAGAGATTTTGCCATAGAGGCTGCCTGTTCAATAACTCCCTCAGGCAATCCAGAAAGTTCTTCTTTCTTGTCAAGAATAAGTTTGAATCCATTGGTTTCTGCAAGCAGGCTTTGCCCGAACTGGACCTGCAGCTTTGAAAGTTCCTCATTTATTTTACGAAGTTTATCCTTGTCTTCAGGGGAGAGTGCTGCACCGCTTCTTACAAAGTCCTTGTAAGTATCCTCCAGCAGCTTCTTCTCCTCATCTGTCAGCTTAAACTTATCTCTGTTATCATAAACCGATTTCACCCTTTTAAAAAGAGTGTCATTCAGGCTAATGTCGTCTCTGTGCCGTGATGAGATCGGCGCTATCTCTCTGTTTATAGCCTGGAGCGAATCGTTTGTATTTGCGGAATTAAGCGCGCCAAATACCCTGCCAATTTTGTTCAGGAGCTCACCACTGTATGCCAGCATTTTGATTGTGTTATTAAAATCCGGCTCTTTAGGATTATTTATTATGGCTTTTATCTCGGTTTTCTGTTCATCAAATGCCTTAAAATATGCAGGTTTGAAATGTGAGGCTTTTATCAGATCAAACGGAGGCACGCCGAATGGAGTGTCAAAATCATTAAGCAACGGATTATCATTTTTTTCGTTTTGCTTACACGAAGCAAATATCACAGAAGAGATAATCATCAGAATAGCAAGTTTTTTCATTTTTCGAATGAGGTTAATTAATATCCTTGATCAGTCAGATACAAAGATTATAAATTCCAGATACTTTCAAATGCTATACCGGTATTTTCTTACTTTTCTTTCTCTTTTGTTCTTTTATTTTGAAGAGCACATCTCCATTATTGACATAAAATCCTGGAAGGATTTAATGAAAGCTGGCAGAATGGCAATATAATTATTGAAAACCCTGGAGGGATTTCATAGAAAGTTCACATAATTCTTTTCAGGGTTTAACTTAACGTAATGTGGATATAAAAAAAAAGGAAAGATAGTTGGGAGTTACCTTTCCTTCATTAACCTAAACCTGATCGTAGAATTTGGCCGGACGGCCTTTATTAGAACGTTTTTCAATATATAGACGCCTGTCAAATTGTTTTGTTGCAGCAAAATATGTTAATGTTTTGTTAATCATTTGTTAAAGCGGTCATTTCGAAATGTATACTGTTTATTATAAGTAATTTACACTATTGTATTATTGATTATTTCAACCTCATCACCATTGAATCAACTGTATATCCGGCAAAAATTCCCAGTCCGCCATTTATATTTGAAAAAACAGGAGAGACTTCCGAAAAGGGATCCTCCCCGCCTGAATAGTTTTCAAGAGATTTGTGATAGGTGAAGTAATCTTTATTGGTATTCAGGATATAAATAACTGCTTTAACCGAATCAGAATTTGAAGCATTGTACTGAGAACTGAAACTATTTACATATATCCTCTTCCCGTCGTAACCCTCATCATTGAACCAGCTCTCCTCTTCTTTGTTAAGATATGTGATGTAAGGGTAACCTCCATAGAATCGGTTGTAATCGAGCATCCTGGCCTCCACTCCATAGTAGTTTTTTTCTCCTGGAGGATCATCAAGGAATACTTTTATATTGAGTTCGGACCATGTTCCTACATCAGGATTATTGTGGAATATTCTTATCGTATCGGCAGTAATTTTAAGATCTCTCTGAAAGGGGATTGAACATTCAGCATCGGCTCTCAACCCTCTGTCGGATGTAACTTCAAGATTATAGGTTGTTCCGCCCCGGATTGCCATATCCTTCCTGTGGAAATAGAATTGAATATTCCCCTTTTGAAGATCGATTTTCTCTGTTCCATCTGAAATGGTCACCTTTACTTTGCCCAACGGTTCGATGTCACCAAGATCACCATAAAGCCTCTCGTTGGAGTCGATTGTGACGAATGATACAGAATCGCATGGTGAAATAAAGGAAGTTACAACGAGCTTATGTCTGAATTGAGGAACTTTTACATTATTTGCATCCTTTTCACAGGAAGAGCTTGCAAGAATCAGCAATAGTACAATAAAATGACCTTTATTCTTCATGAGTCTTTAGAATTTAAAAGAATACGTAACTGATGGAATTACCGGGAAAAGGCTGACCTGCTTAAGCACTCCGTAATCTTTGTTATTTTTCGTTTCTTTTTCTGTGTAATAGAAAAAAGGATTGAACCTGCAATAAGCATTATAAACCGATATTTCCCAAATTCTTTCACCCCATTTTTTCTTTTTATGGAACTGCACACCTAAGTCAAGTCTGTGATAAGGATTCATCCGGAAATTATTCTTTTCACCGAATTCGCTGGCTGTGAACGAACTATTGAGCCCTGTATAATCCTGATTGGAGGACTCATTATCCGTCACTCCCTGAAATTTATGATAATAGGCCGGAAAACCTGATAATGGAAGGGTAACGGCATTACCCGTCCCGTAAACCCATGTGCCAGAAAGATTTATTTTATCACTTATCTTATATATAGCAACAACCGAGATATCATGTCTCCTGTCATACCGAGCAAAGAATTTCCTGCCAAAATTCAGGGAATCAAATTGCATCTGTGTCCATGATAATGTGTAGCCAATCCACCCGGTAAGATTTCCCAGCTTCTTCTGAATAAGGAGCTCAACCCCATATGACCATGATTGTCCGGTTGTTATATTATCCTCCCATTTCACATCTGTGACTTCTGAAGGTTCTCCTATTTCAAGAAAAGATGCTCCTTCCTTATATCCGATCACATCATCCATTTTCTTATAATACGCTTCAATAGAGGCCGAAACATTTTTAGTTTTGAAATCCTTCACTATTCCGGCAGCAATCTGTTTTGACTTCTGTGGCCTGATACGTTCCGTTGCCGGAACCCAGAGGTCTGTAGGCAGGTTTATTCCGGTATTAGTGAGCAGATGTATATATTGACTCATTGAAGCATAGGAGCCTTTAATTGCCAGACCAGGACCAAGTCGCCAAGCTGCAGATAGCCTTGGTTCGGGGAAACTGTATGTTTTACCTGCAATGAAATTGCTGAACCGAAGTCCGGCATTAATTTTGAGTACATCAAACGGCTGCCAGGTATCTTCGGCATAAAGACCTGATTCAACTCCATTTATATATGTAATATTTCTGACGCTCATTTTGTTGGGAACATCCAGTTCTACATAAGCATGAGGGTTAAACCTGTGGAAAATGGTAATAATGCCAGCTTTAATTGAATGTTTCGGATTTGGATGAAAATCAATATCATGTTTAACTGTAAAGTCTCTTATTCCTGAATAGTATTCGGCATAGAAATCCTTATTCTCAGCAATAACCTTGTAATTGTCATAAATGCCGAAAGAATAGTTACTGAATACTATTGAGGTGTTTGAGAAAAACCTGTTGCCAAAAAGATGGTTCCAACGGAGGGTTGCGGTTGAATTGCCCCAGAGGAATCCTATATCTTCCTTATATCCTTTCGATTTGTTTTTTATGTAAAATTTATCTTCCCCAAAATAACCGCTGAGGTAGAGTTTATTCTTCCGGCCAAAATCATAGTTAACCTTTGCATTGAAATCGTAAAAATAGTATCCGGTATTTTCTTCACCGGTTAGTTTTAATATTGGTTTGAGAATCAAATCGGCATAGGTCCGGCGCCCCGATAGCAGTATTGATGACCTGTTTTTTTTGAGTGGTCCCTCAATCGTTAAATTTGATGTTATAAGACCTAATCCCCCCTCGCCATGCCATTCTTCCTTGTTGCCTTCCTTCATGTTCATTTCAAGGACCGATGAGAGCCTTCCCCCATATCTTGCCGGAAAGCCGCCCTTGGTCAGCTCAACGCTCTTAAGTGCATTTCCGTTGAATAAAGAGAAAAATCCGAATAAATGACTCGAGTTATATACTATTGCGTCATCCAGGATAATAAGATTCTGGTCTGGTCCGCCTCCCCGGACATAGAGCCCGCTCGATCCTTCCGATCCTTTCTGGATCCCCGGCATCAGCTGGAGAACCTTAAGCACATCTTTTTCGCCCAGCAATGAAGGTACTTCCCTGATCTGAGCCGTCTGAAGTTTCACTGTGCTCATTTTTACCGATTCGCTTTCCCTTTCAATGCGATCAGCACTTACAGTGATTTCATTGAGCAGCAGACTTGCTTCTAATTCTATATTCAGCTCAATATCTCTTATAAGGGTTATCCGGACCTTTTCTGTTCTGAAACCAACATATGAAATAATAAGTTCTAACGAATCGGCAGCAGGAAGGGTAAGGGAATAAAAACCATAATTGTTGGTTGCAGTTCCGGATTTCCTGTCGGACAGGTAGACATTTACCCCGATAAGTGATTCTCCTGTGCCAGCCTCTTTTACATATCCGCTTACCGTGAATCTGCCAACCTGCTGTCCGTTGCTCCATATGAAATTCACTGACAACAGAATAATTAAGAAGAGAAATCTTGATAATACTTTTATCAGCGCATCGTTATATTTCATGATCAGACAGTAAATTGACAGCAAACCACCCTTTAAATTTAAAAAAAAATTGTAAATTGCACCCGGTTTCATCAAATATGTTATCAAGTCTTAAATATCGTTTCATGATGCAGCGTCTCGGAAGAAGACTCTATCACTGCCTTATGTTTTACAGTATCTGATCCTGAGACCGCACCAAACACTCAATGGTGCTTTTTCTCCTTTCCTAATAATGAATTTCATTTCTATTATGTTTGCCAATGCAAGGGTTAATTTTCAGCGTTAAGCGATATTCGATACACGATGGTCCGGGGATCAGGGTCACTTTCTTTATGAAAGGATGCCCTCTTTCGTGCTGGTGGTGTCATAATCCCGAAGGAATCTCCCCCGGGATTGAGACTACAGTAAATACAAGGAGAGTTGGAGAGAAGGAGTTCCGGGAAAATGAGACTGTCGGCAAATATTATTCGGTTGACGACATTATTGAAATTCTTGAAAAAGACCGAATATTCATTCAACAGTCGAGGGGAGGCGTTACTTTTTCGGGAGGTGAACCGATGATGCAGTCTGAATTTCTCCTTGAAGTTTTAAAAGCTTGCAAGTCAAAGGGTTATCATACAGCAATTGATACTTCAGGATACGCATCTCCTGAAAGATATCAGGAAGTTGTCCCTTTTACAGATCTTTTCCTTTTTGATATAAAACATTTGGATGCTTCAAGTCATCTTGAATACACCGGGGTATCAAATACGGGTATTCTTGAAAATCTGAGGATGATACTTAAAATAGGGAAGGACTTAATGATAAGGATACCTGTGATCCCGGGCAAGAATGATGATCAGAAAAACCTGACCGATATAAGGGAATTGCTGAGCAGTCTGAAATGTGAGAATCTAAGGAAAATTAATCTTCTTCCTTTCCACAGAATAGGAAAATCGAAGTACAAAAAATTCAATCTCCCTTATAGGATGAACGACACGGAACAGCCATCACAGGAAAGGATGAAGGAATTGAAGGAGTTCTTTGCGGAGACGGGGATAAAAGTGAAAATTGGTGGATGATTGAAGACCTCTCCCCAAACCCCTCCCCTTAAGTAGGAGGGGCTTAAATCCCCCTCACACATCGGGAGAGGGGGATTTAGGGGCAAAAACCATGGATTAAAGAATTTGAACGATAATACAATTAATTAAAATGATACTATCAGAAAGAGTCAAAAAGCTGCGGGAACAGAGCCTGAGTGCCGTTGAAAGGATCACGGCTGAAAGAGCTGTACTGATTACCCGTTTTTATAAAAGTGATGATGCCCGCGAAATATCTGCTCCTGTACTTAGGGCAAAAGCATTTGAGTACGTTCTGAAGAACAAAAAGATTTGTATAAACGACGGGGAGCTTATTGTTGGTGAAAGAGGCCCTGCGCCGAAGGCCGTTCCTACCTATCCGGAAATAAGCCTTCATTCGCTTAAAGATCTTGAAATACTTGATTCAAGGGAAAAAGTATTTTTTAAAGTTGATGATGAAGTCAGGAATATCTATGAAAAGGAGATAATCCCTTATTGGAAGGGTAAAAGCAACCGTGACAGGATAATGAGCCGGATGACTCCTGAATGGCTGAACTCATACAATGCCGGAATTTTTACTGAATTCCAGGAACAAAGAGCCCCTGGTCATACAGTTCTTGGCTATAAAATGTTCAAAACAGGTTTCCTTCAGTTGAAGGAAGAAATAAAGGAAAGCATCTCCGGATTAGATTATTTTAATGACAATGAAGCCTTCGAAAAGGCTGAGGAGTTGAAGGCAATGGATATTGCATGCGATGCAATAATAATGTACGCCGGAAGACATGCAGATGAGCTTGGCAATCTTGCGGCTGTTGAAAAAGACAAGGGAAGAAAAGCAGAATTATTAAAAATGGCTGCAGTTTGCCGGAAAGTTCCTGCTTATGCTCCTGAAACTGTTCATGAAATGCTTCAGCATTACTGGTTTATACATCTTGGGGTTATAACAGAGCTGAATCCATGGGACTCATTCAATCCCGGCAGGCTCGACCAACATCTGTATCCTGTTTATAAAAAAGAGAAAGAAGCAGGATTATTGCCTGATGAGGAACTCTATGATCTGTTGGGATGTTTCTGGATTAAGTTCAATAATCACCCTTCACCTCCAAAAATGGGAGTTACAGCAAGCGAAAGCAATACTTATACGGATTTTTGCCTTATCAATCTTGGTGGTGTAAAACCTGATGGTACGGATGCAGTGAATGAAATGTCGTACATTCTTCTGGATGTTATTAAAGATATGAGGATACTACAGCCCAGTTCGATGGTTCAGATAAGCAGAAAGAATCCCGACAGGTTCATTCACAAAGCTCTTGATATTATAAAAACAGGCTTCGGCCAGCCCTCATGTTTCAATACCGATGCGATCATTCAGGAATTGTTGCGCCAGGGAAAAAACATTGTTGATGCACGAAACGGAGGCGCCTCAGGATGCGTGGAGACAGGTGCCTTTGGTACCGAAGCTTACTGGCTTACAGGATATTTCAACCTTGTAAAAATACTTGATCTTACGCTTAATAACGGCTATGATAAGCGCACCGGTATGCAGATTGGCCCTCAGACAGGTTATTCAGCAGATTTCAAATTATTCGATGATCTGGTTGAAGCATTCAGGGTTCAGGTCAGATATTTTGCTGATATTAAGATCAGAGGCAATAATGTCATTGAAAAAATCTTTTCGAAATTTCTGCCTGTTCCTTTCCTTTCACTGCTTGTTGAGGATTGCATAATGAACGGAATAGATTACAATGCAGGTGGAGCAAGATATAATACCACCTATATTCAGGGGGTCGGATTGGGAAGTATAACGGATATACTGACTTCAGTCAGGTATAACATTTACGACGAAAAAAGATTTACCTGGTCAGAGCTTAATAAAGCTATTGAAGCCGATTTTATCGGGTATGAGCAGTTAAGATACGATCTTATATATAACACGCCCAAATACGGCAACGATGATGATTACGCTGATCAGCAAGCTGTTACTGTTTTTGAGATATATTACGATGCAGTCAATGGAAGACCCTCTTCAAGGGGAGGAGTACACAGGATCAATATGCTGCCTACCACTTCGCATGTTTATTTCGGCAGCGTTACCGGAGCTACGGCTGACGGCCGGCAAGCTTTCAAACCCCTGTCGGAAGGAATTTCGCCAAGCCAGGGTGTAGACAGCCAGGGACCGACTTCTGTAATTAAATCTGCATCAAAAATCGATCATCTGAGAACCGGAGGAACTCTGTTGAATCAGAAATTTTCACCTCAGGTTTTTGAGGATGAAGACAGTTACGACTGCCTGACTGCTCTAATCCGGAGTTATTTCAGCCTCGACGGACATCATATCCAGTTCAATGTCGTAAATGCCGATACCCTCAGGGATGCACAGAAACATCCGGAATTATACAGGGATCTTATAGTAAGGGTCGCTGGATACAGTGATTATTTCAACGATCTCGGGGAAGACCTGCAGAATGAGATTATATTGAGGACTGAGCATGAAAATACTTAACCCATCCTCCATCTCCTTCCCTTAAGGATAAGGGAAGGAGTGTAAATCATTTATATACAAAATAATACCCCTTCCCTTAATTTTAAGGGAAGGGGTAAGGGGATGGGTTTATAAATATAAAAGGTGGGAAGAGGTTATTTCCTCTTATCCTTAATTTCACTGAACATTGAAGTGGCAGTTGCAACAATGCCTGCTACATCAGTAAGATTTGCCGGCAGGACAATCGTATTATTCTGTTTTGCCAGATTTGCAAATCCAAGCAGATACTGTTCAGCAACCCTAAGGTTGACAGCATTCAACCCGTTCTCTTCAGAAATTGCCAGTGCGATGGCTCTCAAACCGTTGGCTGTTGCATTTGCAACCTGTTCAATCTCTGAAGCTTTACCTGCTGCCTCATTTATCCTTTTCTGCATCTCACCTTCCGATTTCTTGATAAGCTCCTGCTTGTCTCCTTCTGCATTATTGATCTTAGCCTGTTTTGTTCCTTCCGATTCAGCAATGACGGCCCTTTTCTCTCTTTCTGCCCTCATCTGTTTTTCCATGGCATCGCGTATGCTCTGAGGGGGAGAGATATTTTTGACCTCATAACGGGTAACCTTTACACCCCAGGGTTCACTGGCCTTATCTACAGCTTCAACGATAGTTGCATTTATTGACTCACGCTCTTCAAAAGTCCTGTCCAGTTCAAGTTTTCCGATAACGCTTCTCATTGTCGTCTGAGCTATCTGAATAGAAGCAAATCTATAATTATCAATACCATAAGAGGCTTTCTGAGGGTCCAGTATCTGAAGATACAGTATCCCATCAACCTCCACTGCAATATTGTCGCGGGTTATGCATATCTGAGGTGCTACATCAATAGCTTGCTCTTTAAGAGTATGCCTGTATCTTATCTTATCAATGAAAGGGATAAGGATCTGGAAACCGGCTGTAAAAGTCGCCCTGTACTTTCCAAGCCTCTCGACTATAATAGCAGTTCTCTGGGGAACGACTTTTACCATCGAGGAGATCAGAATGAAGGCAAGTAGGATTATACCAATCAGAATAAATGTGGTACTGGATGCTTCTGCTGCCAATGTAATTATTGCTGTCATATTAACTATTTTATAGGTTCAACAATTAGTTTGAAGTTTTCCTTTTCTTTAATAATAACTCTGTCACCTTCATGAATGGGGGATGAAGATTCTGCTTTCCATGAGGTGCCTTTAAATTCTACCTTACCGGTTTTTCCCGGCTCGAAATCATTAACTGCAACTGCTTCTTTTCCGGAGAACTCATCCTCCACCTCATCTGACAATTCCTGTTTGCTGTAGAAGAATTTTTTCTGTATTATTTTCCTAAGCATCAACAGAGAGAGCACCGAGGTAACCGCAAAGACGACAACCTGAAGATTAATTCCCGGATTAGCTATCAGGCAGAGCAATGCCGTTATCCATGCCCCGACTCCGAAGAAGAAAATTACAAATCCGGGCAGAATCAATTCAAGAAGAAAAAGGACAAGCCCGATTATAAACCAGACTAGTTCCGGTTTTGAAAAAAAAGATGCCATAATTAATTAGTTTAAGATACTGGGTGAGATTTTTGTTTGCAATGAGTAAAGATATTAAAAAAACATTACATAATCGCAGGAGTAAGTGAGTTTCAGCTTCTGTAAAGGATTTTTTTGGATGTAAAAATAAAATATTTCCTGGATTCAGTTTTTTTTCGTAACTTAATACGCTGTTTTAATGATTGATATGCTGGATTGCCTGACTGCTATTAAGGTGATGATTTGAATAATTGAATAATCTCATCTGCAAGATATTATGTAAGTCAATGTATCAATAAAAATAAAATAGGAGACAGGTTAAATGGAAAAATTCTTTGATTATTTTGATGAAAGGTACAGGGAATCTGTACTAAATAGTCCGGCCTCTGAAGATGGACCTGTAATTACAATCTCCCGACTCACAGGATGTGATGCCCGTGAAACTGCTGCAGCTATTGTCGAAAATCTCAATTCAAAGTTTGGGGTCACAAAATGGAAGTGGGTCGATAAGGATATTATCTACTCAATCGCCAGGGAATTAAATATTGATACGCAGCGTATTGAAAATTACTATGAAGGGATCAAGCTTTCAAATCTTTCTGAGATGATTATGGCCTTCTCAGGCGGATTCGTAAGCGACCTGCGAGTAAAGAAGGCAATTAAAGATGTTGTGTTATCAATATGCAAGGAAGGCTATGTTGTCCTGGTCGGAAGAGGAGGAGTTTCAATTGCCCGCGATATTAAAGATGCACTTCATGTGAGGCTTGTGGCTCCTTTTTACTGGAGGGTGGAGAATGTAATGAGGAAAAAGTCTATGGGACTTGAGAAGGCTGAGAAATATGTTATAGAAACTGATGCAAAACGACATGACCTTATTCAGACCTTTCTTGATAAGAAGGCTAAAAATATCGAAAGTCTGTTCGACGTTACAATAAACAGGGTTTCGTTCGATATTTCTGAAACAGCAGATCTTATTATCTCAATGTACGAGAAAAAAGTTATTAAGCAGATGTCTGAAAGGAAAAAGATCAAATCGGTCTTTTAGAATTCACCAAGCTCACCAACCTTTTTAATATGTATGCTTAGCCTACTGTCAAGGCTCTTTTTGTATGCTTCCCAGTCGGTTATCGTGCGACGTGCTACTCCTGTTTCAATAGCCGCTTTTGCGACACATGCTGCAACGCACGATATTAGGCGCGGATCGAGGGGTTTAGGTATTATATAATCTTTTCCGAAAACCAGTTTGTCAACATTATAAGCCTTAAGAACTACATCAGGAACCGGATCTTTTGCAAGTGAGGCAAGTGCCTTTGCTGCTGCCAGCTTCATTTCCTCATTGATTGTAGATGCACGCACATCGAGCGCTCCTCTGAAAATATATGGAAATCCAAGCACATTATTTATCTGATTGGGATAATCAGACCTTCCAGTTGCAAAAATCAGGTCGCTACGGGTTGACATAGCATCCTCATAAGTGATCTCAGGATCAGGATTTGCCATAGCAAATACCACCGGGTTGTCAGCCATTGTTGCCAGCATGTCTTTCGATAGCATATTGGCTGTTGAAAGGCCAAGAAACAGATCAGCCCCTTTTACTGCTTCTGCAAGGGAATCAATATCCCTTTCAGTTATGAACTCCTGTTTATATTTGTTGAGATCCTTCCTTTTTTCGTTTATCACTCCCTTGCTGTCGACCATTACAATATTCTCTTTCATTACTCCAAGCTTTACATAGAGTCTTGAACATGAAATTGCTGCTGCACCTGCCCCACAAACAACCATTTTTATTTTTTCAATTGCTTTGCCTGTGATTTCAAGTGAATTCAGAAGTCCGGCTCCCGAAATAATTGCTGTTCCATGCTGATCATCATGGAAAACCGGAATGTCAAGCATGCTCTTAAGTCTTGTCTCAACCTCAAAGCATTCGGGAGCCTTAATATCTTCAAGATTTATCCCACCGAAAGTCGGAGCTATCCTGGCACATATTTCGATAAGCTTTTCCGGATCCTTTTCATCAATTTCGATGTCAAATACATCAATATCAGCAAACACTTTGAATAACAATCCCTTACCTTCCATAACCGGTTTTCCCGCCATTGCGCCGATATCACCCAGTCCTAGCACTGCAGTTCCGTTAGAAATAACTGCAACAAGATTTCCCTTGGCAGTATAATTGTAGACTTCTTCGGGTGACTTTTCGATCTCCAGGCAGGGGTATGCCACACCCGGAGTATAGGCTAGACTCAGGTCGAATTGGGTACAGTATGGTTTTGTCGGGATTACTTCGATTTTCCCGTGGCGTCCTCTGCTGTGGTAGAGAAGCGCTTCTTCCTTTGTAACTTTAGGCATAAAGCAATAGTTTTTATTATACTAAATTACAATTATTAAACTGAACCTAATATGAAATTAATCATGTAAATTTTTATGTTTAAGAACCTAAAATTGCCCTATTTCTTATTTCCCCCAATCGGAAAGCCGAGCATTTAATCCCGCAGCATGGAAAAGTGAAAGTGCCAGCCCGGATGATAGACCTTCCCCCGCAAGCTGGCAAAGAAGGTTAGTATGGTATTTAAAAGGAACAGGTAATAATTGGATTTTTCAATTTATAACTAGTGTCCGATTAAAAGTATGAGATTCTTCGCTTAGCTCAGAATGACAAGGATTTAGTCTGTCATGGAGAAGGAGGGATTGGTTGGAGGATAAGCCTCCAACCAATCCCTCCTTCAAATTCACAAGTGGCTGTCATTCTGAGCGAAACGAAGTTTAGCGAAGAATCTTTTTCTATCTATTTAAAATTAACCGTTTAGTAGTGTTAATTTATATTGATTTCTATGATCATTTTTAAACCTTTATTTTTTGCTTTGCCGGTAAAATTAAATACTTTCATCATCTCTATTTTTATTAGTTTTATTCTTCTTAAAACAACCTTATTCTATATGAAACAGAATCTTGCTATTGGCGTTGACATAGGCGGCAGCCACATAAGCTGCGCTGCTGTCGACCTTAAATCGTTCAGGATCCTGAATGAAACACGTACCGAAAAAGCTGTTGATAATAAGGCGGAAGCTAATCAGATTATAATGGTATGGGTACAGGCTCTTGCTGATGTAATAAAGAAGATACCTGTGGATTCATTAAAGGGAATAGGTTTCGGAATGCCTGGGCCCTTTGACTATGTAAAGGGTATAAGCTATATCAGGGGAGTCGCGAAATACGAAAATCTTTATGGGTGTAATGTGAAAAATGCTATTTCCGACAACCTGGGTTTTCAGTACGATTTCCCGGTGAGATTTATGAATGACGTTTCAACTTTT
This sequence comes from uncultured Bacteroidales bacterium, assembly GCA_963701745.1. Taxonomy (GTDB): domain Bacteria; phylum Bacteroidota; class Bacteroidia; order Bacteroidales; family VadinHA17; genus LD21. The sequence goes on from CAVPBE010000001.1 coordinate 1,210,276, forward strand.
GCCGTGGGGGAGGCTCTTAAAGGAAAAGCAGCAAAGGCTGTAAGGTCAATGTCGGTAACTCTTGGGACAGGATTAGGCTCAGCATTTATTGCAAACCGTATTCCGATTGTTGACGGACCAGAAGTCCCAAAACTTGGCTGCGTATACCATCTTCCCTATGGTGATAATATCGCTGACGACTATTTCTCCACGAGATGGTTTATCGGTAAGTATAAAAAGCTTACCGGTAGGGAGCTTGGCGGAGTAAAGGAATTTGCAAAGCTTGCCGGTACTGATAAAATAGTAATGGATCTGTTTAGGGAATTCGGGACCAATCTGGGAGTATTTCTTGCTCCATGGCTAAAGAAGTTCAAAGCTGAGATTGTTGTAGTTGGAGGAAATATCTCTCATGCATATGATCTTTTCGGAGATATTTTTGAGAACAGCCTTAAAAAAGAAGGATGCGGTTGTAAAGTAGCTCTTTCCGAGCTGAAGGAAGATGCGGCTTTTATCGGAGCTGCTTATCTTCTTAACGAGACATTTTGGAAAGATATCCAACATGCACTTCCTTTGATGTAAAAAACATCCCCCTGACCACCTTCAAAGGGGGAATTAATAACTTTAAACCTTAAACCTTAAAATTATGGCCACAGATAAAGTAAACATCTCGAAAATTTCCCCTGTGCTTATGGCATTTTTTGTCATGAGTTTTGTCGATCTTGTTGGGATCGGTGTCGACCGTGTAAGCAAGGATATGAGCCTTAGCGCTACTGTAGCTCAGCTTATTCCTTCAGCGGCATTTCTCTGGTTCTTTATCCTTTCGGTGCCTGTCGGCGTCATGCAATCGCGGCTCGGAAAAAAGAACATGCTGAACATCGGTATGGGTGTTACGGCTCTCGGGTTGCTTGTTCCTTTCACTTTTTATACATTTCCGATGGTCCTGGCCGGATTTGCCCTTCTCGGCATAGGTAACACAATAGTTCAGGTATCGGCAAATCCTCTGATGGTGGATGTGGTTCCCGGAAACAGGGCCTCAAGTTTCCTGAGTTTTTCCCAGTTCGTAAAAGCAATTGGGTCGATGATAGGAGCGCCTCTTGCAGGATTTTTTGCAGCACAGTTTGGAGACTGGAAGATAATGTTTCTTGTCTTTGGCATAGTTTCGATCCTCTCTGTGTTATGGCTTGGTACATCAAAAATTGATGAAACAAGAGTGGAAGGCTACAAAGCCACATTTGCCTCTTCCTTCAAACTATTGGGGAACAGCTATGTTCTTCTCCTTGTCCTTTCAATATTTCTGGTTGTCGGAGTGGATGTCGGATTCAATTCCAATTCAGGACAATTCCTTATCAAACGGTTTGGTATTGATCAGACTGCTGCCGAATCGGGACGCAGTGTATATTTCCTGGGACGTATGCTGGGAACTTTTGCAGGTGCAATTATGCTGACAAAAATATCTTCACGAAAATTCTTCATGTGGACCTCTGCTCTCGGAATTTTATGCCTTACCGCAATTGTTCTTGTCAAATCTCCTGCCCTTGCCTGGGGACTTGTATTTCTCATCGGGATGGCAGTTGCCAATATATGGCCTCTTGTATTTTCATTAGCTGTTGAAAAATATCCTAATCAGAGCAATGAAATATCAGGTCTTGTAATGATGGCTATATCAGGTGGAGCAGTGATCCCTCTTCTTGTGGGCTGGGTAAGCGATATGGCCAGCATTGCCCTTGGAATGACAATCCTGATCGCATGCATGATCTATCTCTGGGCAGTATCAATGTACTGTCTGAAGAAATAACTTCATTTTAAATATCATATTATGAAAAAAGAAGAACTCGCCAGACGTGACTTTCTCAGGAAGAGTGCTGCTGCTGCGCTTGCTTTTACTATAGTCCCGAGACATGTTCTTGGAGGCCAGGGTTATACCGCTCCCAGCATCCAGCTCACCAAAGGCATTATCGGCGTTGGTGGAATGGGCAGGGGACATATTAATTATGAGGGAACCCGGCTGCTGGCCGTCTGCGATGTGGATAATAACCACCTCGATCAGGCAATAGCAATGGCAGGAGGTAAGATCACCGGTTACCACGATTTTCGTGAACTGATCGCCAGACCTGATATTGATGTTGTCCATATTGCCACACCGCCACACTGGCATGGAATCATTTCAAAAATGGCTGCAGAGGCCGGCAAGGATATTTGGTGCGAAAAGCCAATGACAAGAACAATAGGGGAGGGAATAAAGGTTGTTGAGGCGGTTCAGAAAAACGGCCGGATGTTCAGGCTGAATACATGGTTCAGATTCAAGGACGAGTTTTATGGACTCGGCACGACGGTTAAACCGCTTAAAAAACTCATTAACAGTGGCATATTAGGGTGGCCGCTTAAAGTTACTGTCAGCGGAATAACCGGATATGACTGGAAATTCTACTGGAGCGGACTTCATAACCTGAAACCTGAGCCTGTTCCCCAGGAACTCGATTATGATTTCTGGCTTGGACCTGCTCCATATAAACCGTACAATGTCGAACGCGTACACTCGAAATTCCGGGGATACTGGGATTATGACGGCGGAGGACTTGGCGATATGGGTCAGCACTATCTTGATCCAGTTCAGTATATGCTCGGTAAGGATGAAACAGGTCCGGTCTCGGTAGAGATTGATGCCCCGCAGCAGCATTATGATGCAGTTGGTACATGGCGAAGGATAACATATACGTATGCAGATGGCTGCCAGATAATCCTTGATGGCGAAAATCGTGATAAGGATGCTGCTTATATAGAAGGTCCAAATGGTAAGGTATATAAAGGATTCCGTTCCGATATTAAGGACATGGATAAACTGATTGAATCCCTTCCTGATCCTGAACCTCAGGTAGCTACTTTCACTGAGTCAGTGCTTACAAGAAAGAAATTTGCCCTGAATGAAATGAACGGACACAGATCATGTTCAGTCGTAAATCTTGGGATCATTGCAGTCAGACTGGGAAGGAATCTGAAGTATGATCCTGTAAAACAACAATTTATTGATGATGACGGGGCCAACAGGCTTATTTATCAACCAATGAGGGGTGAATGGAAAATCTGATATTAAATATCCAGTTTAAAAATCTGAAAATATGAAAATATGAAAATCAGCAGAATTATTTTTGCTTGCATAACTTTCCTGGTTCTTACCGGCGGATCGTATGCTCAGGATAAGAGAACCATTGAGACAAAAGTTGCAGATCTGCTTGCCCAGCTTCCATCAAACAACGCAAAATACACCGAAAAGCTTATGGGCGATTTGATGGGGTTCGGGGAGTCAGGAATTAAATTAATATGCAGTCAGGTAATACCTGCGGGTACAGGAGATGATACCCGCGCCAGATTTGCAGTCGAAAGTCTGTCGAGATTCCTGTCACAGAAGGGAAAAGAAACTGAGAGAGCATTATGGGAGAAAGTCTGCATCGGGTATGCAACAGGGCAGAAAGACAATGGAGTAAAGGATTTCTTTATGAAACAGCTTCAGATAGTCGGAGGTGATGCAACTGTTGAAGCAATGAAAACCTACCTGAACGACAAGGAAATGTGCTATCCGGCCCTGGCGGCAATACAAGCCTCGGGCAATAAAACAGCAGAGTCAGCTCTGGCTGAATCACTAAAGAATAAAGATCTTCCATGTGCTGCGGCTGTTATGAATGTCCTGGCGGGCATGAAATCACAACTCGCTGTCAATGAATATATCGGATTTGCAACTAGCTTAAATGTCAATACAAGAGCGTCGGCTCTTAATGCACTTGCACAGAGCTCAAGTCCTCTGGCATTACCGGTACTTTTAAATTCTGCAAAGGCTGTTCTTTACAGATGGGAAGTTAGCGGTGCGACATCTGCATTGCTTGATTATGCAAAAAATGCCGGACTGAATGGCGACCTGAAGACCATGGATAAAATCTGTAAACTCGTAATGGCTAAATGCAAGGATAAGCTGACTGTTCAGTTTAAAATCCAGGCTCTTGTAACTTATGTCAGCTTTCATGGGATAAATGCCATTAAAGAACTTAAGAAAGCTGCTGAGAATTCTGACAGGACTTACAGGAATGCCGCATTTCGTTCTTCTCTCGCAATTAAGGGAAAAGAGATCGTAACGGAATGGATTACATATTTTCCTAAAGCAATCCCTGAAGCAAAACCCGAAATAATAAGAATGCTTGGAGAAAGGGGCGACGAATCTGCCCTGACGCTGATGAGCTCTTCACTTTCAGATTCTGATCAGAAGGTAAGATCAGAGGCAGCAGCAGCCCTGGCCAGAATCAGTGGCGCCAAAGCTGTTCCATCGCTGATTGAATACATGAAAAATTCGCAAGGGCCTGAAGATCAGGAATCTGTAAAAGCTGCCCTTATGACCGTCTCAGGAAACAAAGAAATAGCTTTACTGAAACCTGTTTTGAAGGAAGGGTCAGCCACCGCAAAGAAAAGCGTTATTGAACTTTTGGCATGGAACAGGGGTAATGAGTACTTTAAAGAAGTATTTCCTTTTACTTCATCAGGTGATTCCTCAGTTAAAGCTGCTGCTCACAAAGCTCTTTCAAGCCTTGCAGGTCCAGCTGACCAGAGTGACCTAATTAAACTACTGTCATCTGCTGACGATAAAAATTTTATTTCAGATATACAATCTGCCCTTGCATCAGCTGCCGGAAAAATAAGCGATCCCGCGAAGCGTTCAGATATGATCCTTAAAGCAATGGAGAACAGTTCTGAAAGGGAAAAAATAATACCTGTTCTAGCAAAAACAGGGGGAAAGGAAGCCCTGAATGTAGTTCTTAAAGAGTTTGAAAACGGAAACTCTGAGATGAGGGATCTATGTTTCAAGACTTTGACTTCATGGCAGGATTATACTGCTTCTTCAGCTTTGTATGAAATATGCGCATCAGGTAACAAGACATTTGAAGAACCTGCATTCAACGGATATATAAAACAGGTAAGGGAAGCCTCTTTGCCTGACGAACAGAAATTGCTACTTTATCGCAAAATTTTGCCCTATGCCCTCAGCGATGAGAGGAAAAATCAGATATTAAGGGAATTAAGCAGACTTCAGACATACCAGTCTCTTTTCCTGGTTGGCAATTACCTTGATGATCCTTCAACATCATCTGCAGCTGCTTCCGCAGCAATGTATATAGCGCTACCCTCCGGCGGGTCAGCAGTCGGATTGTATGGCACTCTTGCCCGTGACATCCTGACAAAAGCTGTTTCAAAACTTACAGGTCCCGAGAGTGAATACAATAAGGAAATGGTAAATAAATACCTCGCAGCCATGTCTCCTGATGAAGGCTTTAAATCAATGTTCAATGGAAAGGATCTGGCCGGTTGGCAGGGTCTGGTTGAAAACCCGGTTGTTCGGGCGAAAATGAGAAGTGTTGACCTTGAAAGGAAACAGGCAGAAGCTGATATGATGTTTCCTTCAAACTGGAGCGTGAAGGATGGCTATATATGGTTTAACGGCCAGGGAGACAATCTCTGTTCAGTTGCTCAGTATGGTGATTTTGAAATGCTTGTCGACTGGAAGATAACGAAAAACGGAGATAGTGGTATATACCTGAGGGGAACACCTCAGGTTCAGATATGGGATACTTCAAGGACTGATGTAGGAGCCCAGGTTGGTTCCGGCGGTCTGTATAACAACCAGGTGAATCCGTCAAAACCCCTTAAGGTTGCAGATAACCAGGTTGGTGAATGGAATACATTCAGAATTATAATGGTTGGTGAGAAAGTATCGGTATGGCTTAATGGTGAACTTGTTGTCGATAATGTGATAATGGAAAACTACTGGGATCCCAAGATCCCCATATTCCCTAAAGGACCGATTGAACTTCAGGCACATGGAACTGATCTGGCATTCAGAGATTTATATGTCAGGGAGATCAATGAAAAGGATTATAACCTTACATCTGAAGAAAAGGTCCAGGGATTTGTTTCTCTGTTCAATGGCAGAAATCTGGATAACTGGGTTGGCAATAAACAGTCGTATGTCGCTGAGGAAGGAATGATAGTTATAAAGCCTGAGAACGGCAGCGGAGGGAATCTTTATACTGAAAAAGAGTATGCAGATTTTGTATTCCGGTTTGAATTTCAGTTGACTCCGGCAGCAAATAACGGTCTCGGGATACGAGCCCCTCTCGAAGGAGATGCTGCATATGTGGGGATGGAACTCCAAATACTTGATAATACGGCAGATGTATATGCTGACCTTCAGCCATACCAGTATCATGGCTCTGTGTATGGAGTGATACCAGCAAAACGTGATTTTCTTAAACCGGTTGGCGAATGGAACTATGAGGAGGTCTATGTCAAGGGAACCCAGATAAGGATAACACTGAACGGAACAGTAATTGTTGACGGCGACATAGCAGGGCCGAGGGATAATGGTACAATGGATCATAATGAGCATCCGGGATTAAAAAACAGTACCGGACATATAGGATTCCTTGGTCATGGTTCGGTTGTCAGGTTTAAGAACATAAGAATTAAAGATTTGACACTAAAAGAATAACTTTTCTTTCTCTGTGTCCCTCTGTGTTTCTCAGTGGAACTCTGTGTAATAAAAAGGTCTTTTTGAGAACTTACACAGAGAGCCACAGAGGAGACACTGAGATCCACAGAGCTAATACAATAAATAATTCATTATGAAAATAAGGATTTTAGCAATTTTATTCTTCCTTGTCAGCATTAGCGCTTGCTCCCAGGTTAAACCACCTTCACCTTTTGGCCCTTTGCCGTCTGAAAGGCAATTGGCATGGCATGAACTGGAGTATTATATGTTCGTTCATTTTACTGTTAATACTTTCACAGATAAAGAGTGGGGCTATGGTGATGAAAATGAATCAGTTTTCAACCCTTCTGAACTCGATTGCCGCCAATGGGCAAAAACAGCAAAAGAGGCTGGAATGAAGGGCATCATAATCACTGCAAAGCATCACGACGGTTTCTGCTTATGGCCGTCAGCATTTACTGAACATTGTGTAAAGAACTCTCCATGGAAGGAAGGCAAGGGCGATATTCTGATGGATCTCAGGAAGGCATGCGATGAGTACGGGCTGAAAATGGGAGTTTATCTTTCACCATGGGACAGGAACTCTGCGGTTTACGGGACACCTGAATATCTGATATATTACCGGAACCAGCTCAGGGAACTTCTTACTAACTACGGGGATATATTTGAGGTCTGGTTTGACGGCGCAAATGGGGGAGACGGATTTTATGGAGGAGCAAGGGAAACACGCCGGATAGACAATAAAACTTATTATGACTGGCCAAATACACATAAAATTGTCAGGGAATTACAACCATCAGCAATTATGTTCAGCGATGCAGGTCCTGATATCCGTTGGGTAGGAAATGAAAGCGGTATGGGAAGCCTCACAAACTGGTGCCTCCTGAAGAAAGATGATATGTACCCCGGCGGCAATTTTGCGAAGATCCTGGGTGAAGGGCATGAAGATGGGAATTACTGGGTCCCCGCCGAAGTCGATGTATCAATACGCAGGGGATGGTTTTATCACTCCAGCCAGGATTCTTTGGTAAGGACTCCCGAAAACCTGATGGAGCTATATTATTCGTCAGTAGGAAGGAACAGCAGTCTATTATTGAATGTACCTCCGGACCGAAGAGGATTGTTGCATGAAAATGATGTTAAATCACTTTTGGCTTTTAAGGAATTACGTGATAAAGAATTTTCAACTGAGCTTGCAATGGGAAAGAAAATATCCTCCTCAAAAGAGAGGGGAAAAGGATTTAAAGCCCTGAATGCAAATGATGGTGATCCTGAAACTTATTTTTCAACTCCTGATGACATTAAATCAGCGGATCTGACTATTGATCTCGGAGCTGAAACTGAAGTAAACAGAATTTTGCTTCAGGAGTATATAAAACTGGGTCAGCGTGTCCAGGAATTTAAGGTCGAAGCTTTTGTTGACGGACAATGGAAAATTCTGATCAACGGAACGACGATCGGACATAAGGTGATACGTAAATTTCCGGTTGTTAAGACATCGCAGATAAAAGTAACTATCCTGAAATCCAAAGCATGCCCGGTAATATCTGATATTGAACTCTACCGGGCTCCCGGGGAATGAATATGCCCCTAAATCCCTGCCTGCCGGCAGGCAAGCCCTAAAGGGGACTATAGATCCAAATTTTAATTATAGCCCCCTTTAGGGGTTGGGGGCAAAGACCACTTAGTGGTTGGGGGCAAAGACTCCTAAGGGGCGGGGGGTGGGTTAAACTTTTAGAAACATCTTTGCGATCTTGAGGGAAGCAGCAATTCTTTTTGTCAGTCCTTCCCAGTCTTTCTTCTGTACAAGTTCTTTCGTTATAAGATTCGATCCTATTCCGACACAGGAGGCACCTGATTCAAACCATTCCCTGAGATTGTCGACAGAAGGCTCGACTCCCCCGGTGGGCATTAAGCTTGTCCATGGACACGGACCCTTGACTGCTTTTATGAAATCTGGGCCTCCGACTGATAATCCCGGAAAAATTTTAATTGTTTCAGCCCCGAGTTCCTCCGCATAATTCACCTCCGATACTGATCCGCACCCCGGAATCCATAATATCTTTCTCCGGTTGCAGACCTTTGCCATCTCTGGATTCAGTATCGGTGAAACTATAAAGTTTGCTCCAAGCTGGATATACAGTGAAGCAGTACCCTCATCAACAATTGATCCGACACCCATAATTAGTCCGGGGACCTCTTTTTCAGCCCATTTATTCAGATCGCTGAAAAGCTCATGTGCATAATCGCCCCGGTTTGTAAACTCAAAGATCTTTACCCCACCCTTGCTGCATGCCCTTACCACATTTCTGCATACATCAGGATCTTTATGATAAAAGATAGGGATAATACCTGCATCCTGCATCTTTACTATTACATCTATTCTGGTAAATCGTGCCATAATAATTAAATTGTGATTATTTACAAATATATCTTTTTTTTACCTAAATAACCCACCCCCCACCCCTCCCAGGAGGGGAGCATAAAAATTTACTTTTATCTTTTGCCTTTTGTCTTTTGTCTTATTTGGTTATCTTCGCCAAACAGACAGTCAAAATGGCCCTGAACTATATCTGGATTGCATTTTTTGTAATAGGATTCATTGTAGCACTCGGACAGCTGATTTTTGCTGGCAATACCCAGATCTTTAATGACCTGGTGAATTCGGTATTTTCGAATGCAAAAACAGGGTTTGAGATTTCCCTTGGTCTAACCGGAGCACTTACACTCTGGATGGGCCTTTTGAAAGTAGGAGAGAAGGGTGGTATTGTAAATATGCTTGGCAGGGCAATAGGACCGCTGTTCGAAAAGCTTTTTCCGGGCCTTCCCAAAGGTCATCCTGCATATGGCTCTATAATGCTCAATATCGCCGCAAACATGCTGAATCTCGATAATGCCGCAACTCCTGTCGGACTTAAGGCTATGAAGGAGATGCAGGAAGCAAATCCGATCAAGGAGAGAGCCTCCGATGCACAGATAATGTTCCTTGTCCTTAACGCAGCAGGGCTGACAATAATCCCGGTAAGTGTTATTGTGTACAGGATGCAGCTGGGAGCCGTGAATCCTGCTGATATTTTCATCCCTATCCTGATATCCACTTTCTGCTCACTGATGACAGGGCTGATAAGTGTAGCAATAATCCAGAAAATAAACCTGTTCGATAAAGTTGTAATGGCTTACCTTGGAGGTCTCACAGCAATTATCGCAGGGATCATCATTTATTTTACACAGCTTCCAAAGGAGCAAATATCAATGGTATCGACATTTGCTGCAAATTTTATCCTTATCTCAGTTATTGTATTGTTTATTGTTCTTGCATTCATTAAGAAGGTAAATGTTTACGATGCATTTATTGAGGGGGCTAAGGAAGGGTTTAACATCGCGATCAGAATAATACCTTTTCTGGTTGCTATTCTTGTCGCAATAGGAGTATTCAGGGCATCTGGTGCTATGGATTTTATTATTGCCGGCATCACCAGCTTTTTTGCCTGGCTGGGCTTTGATACCAGGTTCACAGGAGCTTTGCCGGTGGCATTTATGAAGCCTCTCAGCGGCAGTGGTGCCCGTGGTCTGATGGTAGATGCCATGACTACCTACGGTGCAGATTCATTTGTCGGCAGGCTTGCATGTACCATGCAAGGAACAACCGACACTACTTTTTATATTATTGCTGTTTATTTTGGATCGGTAGGCATAAAAAATACCAGATATGCAATAGGTTGCGGACTTCTTGCTGACCTGGTGGGCTTTACCGCCGCGATACTTGTAGCATACCTGTTCTTCGGGTAGAACGGCATAACGGCATGACGGCATAACGGCATAACGGCATAACGGCTTAACGGCTTAACGGCATAACTATAAATACCTAAGCAATCATGAGAAAAACAATTCCACTTATTGCAATTGTAATAAGTTTAGCATCCTGCACCCAAACCCCATCACCCACATTGTCAGATAATTCCCTAACCCAGTTTATCGACTCAACCGAAATGACAAATAATTTTTACGACAATACCGTAACCTATCCGTTGATTGTTAAAGAATTAACAGTGGAGGGAGAAATCGCTAATCCCGGGAAAATTGATTTTTTATCCTTGAAAAAACATTCAGTAATTGTAAAGGAGACGCTGCTCGATTCTGCCGGATCAGATAAATTTGTTGGTGCATACAGATATGACGGATATTCTCTTTTTGATATTCTTGAGAAACGGATCCTGAAAAAAACCAATGCTGAAGAATTCAGCCCAATAATCGATATGTATATTGAGATTGAAAATGAAAAGGGAGAAAAGGTCGTTTTCAGCTGGGGAGAGATTTTTTATCCTAATAACCTTCACAGGATATTGATTGCTGATGGAGTTTCAAGAATAGTCCCTTCTAAAACCAGGGATCTTTGGACCCTCCCTTCTGAAAGCAAAATAATATCAGGAAACGATCTTATAACTGAAAGAAATATCTCATCTCCTGTAAAGATTACTGTTAAATCTTTTCCAAAGTCGTTTAATGTAATAAAAGGATTGTCACCTATGTTTTCAAAACATGTAAAACTATATAAAAAAGGTACGCTCATCAGAACATTGGAAGAGTATCCTATTGATTATGAAGAGGTAACATTTAATACAATATTTTACGGACGGGGGAGAGGTATTCATAGTACAGAACCATTTAAAGGTGTGATGCTAAAGGATGTCCTTACCGAAACATACCCGGTATCAAGGGAAAGCCTTAAAAAGGGAATAATGTGCATTTCAGCTGAGGATGGATACAGATGCGCTATATCCTACTCTGAAATCTTTAACAGGAATGACCAGCAGGAGTTTTTGCTTATAAAAACTGATCCTGGTGAAGATGGAGGACTCTTCCGGATATTTCCTGCCGCCGATTTTTTTTCCGACAGGGCAATTAAATCAGTAAGTGAAATCCACTTTGATTATTAATTTATTTTCCCGACATGAATGGTATTGTAATTTCCCTCCTTGTTTTGATAAGTATAATTCTAATAATTGTACTTACCACCCGGTTTAAATTACATGCCTTCATTTCTCTCTTCATCGTTTCCCTGCTTCTTGCATTTGCTACACTTCCTGCCGCTACAATAATCAAAACCATCAAAGACGGATTTGGAAGTACTATGGCATCAATAGGCTTCCTGATAATTCTTGGTGCAATGATAGGCATTGCCCTCGACAGGACTGGTGGTACTAAAAGCATAGCCGGCTATATTCTCTCAAAAACAGGAGAAAAAAGAAGCGCTGTGGCGCTTGGCATTACAGGATTCATAACAGGGTTGCCTATTTTTTGCGATTCAGGATTTATAATTCTCAGCGGACTTTCTAAAGCCTTCAGCCGGAAGTCGGGGATTGCCATGCCATTTATGGCTGCTGTTCTTGCAACCTCCCTTTACTCGGTTCACTGTCTTATTCCTCCGCATCCTGGGGCCCTGGCAGCTGCTGGAATGCTGGATGCGAATATCGGTTACCTTATAATTCTTGGTATGCTGTTTGCGGTTCCAGGGGCACTATCAGCATTTTTCTGGAGCAGATGGGTCACGAGGAGAAGCAGTATCGCCCCTCCGGTACGAAACGAACCGGTTGAAAATACAGTCCATGAAGCACTACCACCTGTTTTTCTTTCTTTTCTGCCTATAGTAGCACCTCTTCTTCTTATTACAATTAAATCGCTTGCCGGGCTAATTGATAAAACCGGCGAAAACTTTATATCCGAAATATTTTATTTTCCGGGCGAACCAGTAATCGCATTATTTATTGGCGTGCTTCTTTCCCTGCTTTTGCTTAAGAAGAAGACTATCGCAGAAATGAATTCCCTTTTTACGGATTCAATCGTTAAAGCCGGACCAATACTAATAATAACAGCTGCAGGAGGTATGTTCGGTATGGTTATTAAATCAACAGGAATAGGAGAGATACTGGGGAAATCACTGACCGGAACCAGCATGGGCCTTCTTGTTCCATTTCTGATTGCGGTTGTAATGAAAACAGCACAGGGATCATCGACAGTGGCGATTATAACCACAGCTTCATTTGTGGCCCCGATGCTGACAATGCTGGGTCTCGGCAGCGAATGGGGGAAATTACTGGCTATGCTTGCCATGGGTTCAGGCTCAATGATTGCATCGCATGCAAATGACTCATATTTCTGGGTCGTGACAAACTTCGGTGAAATTAAAGTAAATGACACATTGAAAGTGTACACTACCTCGACAATTGTGATGGGATTTACTGTTTTTGCATGCGTATGGGTGTTTTCGTTGTTTGTATTGTGATGCCCCCTTCCCCCCTGACGCTTCGGTCAGGACAGGCCTAAAGGGGGTTTATAAAGTCCCCTTTAGGGGATTTAGGGGCGGATTTAATAAATGGAGAATTTGCAATAAAACGTATTATGGAAAACCGTGAAATTGCTGAAAAGATTTTTATGGCAGGAGTCAGAAGTGTTCTTCCTGAAAGACTTATAACTGGTATCATGAAGCTCGAAGGAACAATGCTTATTGTCGGTGACAAAAAAATTCCGCTTGACAATATTAAGAATATCTATGTAATAGGAGCCGGCAAGGCAAGTGCTGCAATGGGTCATTATGTTGAATCCATTCTTGGAACGAGGATCACCGGAGGACATATTGTAGTCAAATATGGATATTCCTGCAAGCTGAAAAGAATTGAAGTCAGCGAAGCAGGTCATCCAATACCTGATGCCGGAGGATTCAGAGCGGCTGAAGAAATAATCAATATTTCATCACAGGCATCTGAAAATGATCTTGTGATCTGTCTTATATCCGGCGGTGCCTCTGCCTTGATTGCAGACCTGCCCATTGGAATTCTGCCTGAGGAGCTTTATATTATGAATAATCTTCTTATCAGGTGCGGTGCAAGTATAAATGAAATAAACTGTGTCAGAAAACATCTTTCTCGCATAAAGGGTGGACAGCTGGCCAGGATCATACGACCGGCAAACCTTGTGACCATAATTCTTTCGGATGTTACAGGAAATCCACTTGAAGTTATCGGTTCAGGTCCCACCGTACCGGATTCGTCAACCTTCGGTGATGCTCTTAAGGTTATTGAAAAATATAACCTGACTGCAGACATTACCTCCGGATTGCTGAACTACCTTAAAGACGGATTGAACGGAATCCATCCCGAAACACCTAAACCAGGTGATCCTTTGTTTGAAGGTACGTTTAATATTCTGGCAGGAACAAATCTGATAGCTTTAAAAGCTTCGAAGGATGAAGCAGTAAGCCTTGGCTATAAAACGTATATAATTGATGCTGAACTGAATGGTGATATTGAGAGTGCATGTGAATCGATTTTAAATATGGCATTATCATTTATGAATAACAAGGATATAAAGAAGCCTGCCTGTCTTTTATATCGGTGGTGAGACTACAGTAAAAGTAAGCGGAAACGGATACGGAGGAAGGAACCAGCACCTGGCACTTTTAGCTGCTATAAGGCTTGGAAATACCCCTGGTATCACTCTCCTTTCAGCAGGTACAGACGGAACAGATGGACCTACGGATGCAGCAGGCGCTGTGGCCGACTCGGAAACAGTGAACAAAGCAATTTCTTTAAATGAAGACCCTGTAAATTATCTTTCCGAGTTCAATTCTTATGGATTTTTTAAACGTGTTGGCGGCCTCATAACCACAGGCCCAACCTTTACTAATGTAATGGACCTGACTGTTGTTCTTGTGGAATGAACAGTCAGCCGTTTTTGTTATATTTGTTTGGGACCTATAACAATTTTAATCTATTAACGACAATCTTCCATAATGAAAGCCCTTGTACTTGAGGAATATAATAAGCTTGTTTACAAAGATGTTCCTGACCCTCAAATCAGGCCGGATGAAGTTCTTATAAGGATTAAAGCCTGCGGGATATGCGGATCGGATGTCCATGGCATTGACGGCAGTACAGGAAGGAGGATTCCTCCCCTTATTATGGGGCATGAGGCTTCAGGAATTATTGAAGCAACAGGTCAGGCTGTTAAAAATTGGCACATGGGCGACAGGGTTACCTTCGACTCCACGGTTTACCCGCTTGACGACTGGTTTACACTTGAGGGAAGGTACAACCTGAGCGAAAACAGGGAAGTGCTCGGAGTGTCACCGGGTGATTATAAACGGAATGGGGCTTTTGCAGAGTTGCTCTCTGTACCTCAGCATATCCTTTACAGGATCCCCGATCCGGTAACCTTCGAACAGGCCGCAATGGTCGAGGCTGCTGCAGTTGCTCTTCATTCGTTAAATGTTTCACAAATTAAGGCAGGTGATAATTGTGTCGTCACAGGAGCAGGTATGATCGGAATTTTTGTAATAAAGCTCTTAAAGATCGCAGGAGCGGGAAAAATAATAGCAATTGACAATGATCCTGACAAATTGAAAGGAGCAAAACAGAGCGGAGCAGATGAAGCTTTTGATCCATCAGAAGAAAAAATCGTCGAAAAAATAAAAAAACTGACAAATTCACGCGGTGCTGATATTTCGTTTGAGGCTGTCGGTAAAAATGAAACGGTTAATACTGCTATTGCCGTAACAAGAAAGGGAGGAACAGTGGTTCTGATTGGCAATACTTCAAAAATCATCGAGTTGCCCCTTCAGAAGGTTGTAACTGGGGAGTTGAAAATACTGGGAAGCTGTGCCATAAGGGGTGAATATGATGTCATTCTCAAATTATTGGAAACCGGGAGACTGTGTGTTGATGACCAGATTTCAGTCTTAGCTCCTCTTGCCGAAGGGGCTGAATGGTTCCGGAGACTATATAATAAAGAAGGAAATCTGAAAAAGGTGATCCTGGTTCCTTAAGTCGATTCTGATGAAACCCACATTTATTGCAAACTTAAACAGGAATATAATTAGTTCTCCAAATATGTGGGTTCCATGTGGCCTATAAAATCAAAATTATTTACACATGAAACCTAAAAGGATTTATAATATATCAATTGCAGGATGTGGCAAGGTAGCTCATCTTCATGCAAAGGCAATTAGAAATATACCGAACGCCAGGCTTTCCGGTGTATGGAGCAGAAGCCCTCAAACAGCAAGGGATTTTGCCTCACAGTACAGAACCAGGGCCTATTCTGAGATTGCATCGATGGTACTTGAAAATGAGACTGATCTGGTAATCGTCTGCACCCCGCATCCTTTTCACAAACAACCGGCCGTAGAGGCAGCTGAAGCCGGAGCAAATGTACTGGTTGAGAAGCCGCTTGCATCTGATCTCCGAGATTGCGAGTCGATTATAAATGCATGCAGATTAAGATATGCTAAGCTAGGGGTCATAAGCCAGCGGAGATGGTATTCACCTGTGATGAGAGTAAGGGAAGCCATTGACAAGGGAAAGATCGGAAAGCCTGTACTTGCAACTGTCACAATGCTCGGGTGGAGAGACAAGGCATACTATGATTCAGATTCCTGGCGAGGAACCTGGAAAATGGAAGGGGGAGGCGTTCTTGTAAATCAGTCGCCGCATCAGCTCGATCTTTTGCTCTGGTTTATGGGCGAAGTTGAGGAAGTATATGGTGTTTGGAAAAACCTTAACCACCCTTTTATTGAAGTTGATGACACAGCTGTCGCAATAGTTAAATTCAAAAGCGGAGCTTTAGGAAACATACTTGTCAGCAACTCCCAGAAGCCCGGCATTTACGGGAAAGTGCATATTCATGGTGAAAACGGAGCTTCTGTTGGTGTCCAGACTGATGGGGGAGCAATGTTTATAGCAGGGATGACTGGTGTTGCGGAACCACCGGTAAATGACCTCTGGACTGTTCCCGGAGAAGAGAAGATGCTAAAGAAATGGATAAAAGAGGATACTGAAATATTTAATAAATATGATCCCACAGTTTATTATATGCAATGCCAGATCGAAGATTTTATCAGAGCCATAAAAGATGATTCTGATCCTCTTGTAACAGGTGAAGCAGGTCGTAAAACGGTAGAACTCTTCTCAGCGATATACCGTTCAACACGGGATAATATGCCAATAAAATTCCCGCTCAAGCCTGAACCAGGCTTCGATGGAAGAGGAGGTGTTTTGTGAGTCAATTAAACGTTACTTACATCCCCTTAACCCCCACGCCATGGCGTGGCAGGCTCTTCAAAGGGGGACTTTTTCCCCGCATCTCATACCACCTACCCCGTACCATATTTTTTTAACTTTAAACTTCTTCCCTATGTCAGCCACATATATAATTCTAATTGTAGTAGTCGGAGTAACACTTCTGCTGCTGATGGTGTTGAAATTTAAGCTCAACGCATTTATTGCACTTCTTATAACCTCAATTGTGGTCGGCGTAATGGCTGGAATGCCCCTTCAGAAAATCTCGGCCAGCATCCAGGAGGGAATGGGGAGCACCCTGGGATTTGTGGCGACTGTTGTAGGACTTGGAGCAATTTTCGGACAGATGCTTGAGAGTTCGGGAGGTGCAAAGTCGCTTGCTCATTACCTGCTCAAGAAATTCGGAACCGACAGGGCTCAATGGGCTTTAATGCTGACAGGATTTATTGTTGGAATTCCAATTTTTCTTGATGTAGGATTCATCATACTGGTACCTATGGTGTATGCCCTGACAAAAGATACCAAAAGGTCTTTGCTCTATTATGCAATTCCTCTACTGGCTGGTCTTGCCGTAACGCATACAATGGTTCCGCCAACACCAGGTCCTATGGCTGTAGGGGAAATACTCGGTGTCGACCTCGGCTGGGTGGTAATGATGGGTTTGATTGTCGGGCTTCCGACTGCGGTTGTCGCCGGTCCTCTTTTTGGCCGATTTATTTCAAAGAAAATTTACCTGCAGGTACCTGAAATATTCCAGGAATCAAATCCGGAAACCAAGCAAGCAGACAGGAAGCTGCCATCTTTTGGAATTATAGCAGGACTGGTGATGATTCCACTGATGCTTATCCTGATGAGTACTTTTATTAAACTCGGAGTAGACAAAGAATGGATAGGGAGTTCATTATTTACTGATATCCTGATCTTTATCGGCCATCCGTTTACTGCTCTGATTATTGCCACTCTGCTTTCTATCCTGCTATGCCTGAAAAGAAATATGTCAAAACAGACGATCCTCGATCTCAGCACAAAAGCACTTGGACCCGCTGGAATAATAATACTGGTTACAGGTGCAGGTGGTGTTTTGAAGCAGATCCTTGTGGACAGCGGAATCGGCAAGATGCTTGCGGAATCACTGGCGGGGTCTTCCATGCCTATTCTTGTACTTGCATGGCTGCTGGCTGCCCTTGTCAGAATAACTCAGGGTTCGGCAACAGTTGCTATGATAACTGCAGCCGGAATAATAGCTCCTCTTCTTACATCATTTAATCTTGATCAGCAGAATATAGCACTTATCGTCATTGCAATTGCTGCCGGAGCTACAATACTGTCACATGTAAACGACAGCGGTTTCTGGATTGTCGGCAAATATCTGGGAATGAACGAGAAACAAACACTTCAGAGCTGGACAGTGATGGAAACCATCATATCGGTAAGCGGTTTGATTTTTACACTCCTGCTATCTTTGTTCTTCCGTTGATCCGACGGTTTAAACAGCTATCTTTGGAAATCCATAAAGTTTATGTAATTCACAATATATGATATTATGAAGCTGAAGTTTTTGGGCGCTGCACGGGAGGTAACAGGAAGCAAGACTCTGATTACTACTGATTCGGGAAAAAGAATTCTGCTTGACTGCGGAATGTTCCAGGGAAAAGGTCTCGAGACAGACGGCATGAACAGGGACCTAGGATTTGATCCTTCTCTGGTCGACCATATTCTTCTTACACATGCTCACATTGATCATTCGGGCCTTATCCCTTATGCTTACAAAATGGGATTCAGGGGATCAATCGTATGTTCAAATGCCACCCGCGACCTTTGTTCGATAATGCTGGCCGATACTGCTTATATACAGGAGCACGATACAAAAATCTTCAATAAAAGACGCACCAAAAAAGGTCTTCCGCTTGTAACGCCAATTTTTACTCAGGAAGATGCAAAAGAATGTATGGCTCTTTTTATCGGTGTTCCTTATGAAATGAACTTCAGGATAGATGATCAAATTAAAGTGAAATTCACAAACACCGGACATATGCTTGGCAGCGGGGTGGCAAATCTGACAATGACTGAAAATGGCCATACCACTAAGTTGGCTTACACCGGCGATATTGGCAGACCGACAAGCAGGATACTTGCTCCTCCGAAACCTTTCCCGCAGGCCGATATCCTGATAACTGAATCAACCTATGGCGACAGGCTTCACAAGGATTTTATTTCAGCCGATGAAGAATTGCTGAAAACTGTTATCCATACCTGTGTTGAAAAAGGCGGCAAACTTATTATCCCTTCCTTTAGCGTGGGTCGAACACAGGAAATAGTCTATTCACTGAATAACTTTTTTAACCAGGGAAGACTTCCCAGAGTTGAGATTTTTGTTGACAGCCCACTGGCAGTCAACGCCACTACTATATTCAGGATGCATCCTGAATGTTTCAATAAGGAGATCCTGCGCATTATGGAAACCGACGCTGATCCGTTTGGTTTTAACAGCCTCACTTACATCACACGCCAGGAAGATTCCAAAGCTCTGAACGATTACAAAAAGCCCTGCATAATAATCTCTGCCTCCGGCATGATGGAGGCAGGACGTATCAAGCACCATCTCGCCAACAATATATCCAATCCTCAGAATACTATTCTGGTGGTGGGCTATTGTTCCCCGGCCACTCTGGGTGCAAGAATAGCAAGGGGCGATAAGGAAGTTTCAATATTCGGAACTGTTTATAGGGTAAATGCTGAGGTAAAAAGTATTGATTCATTCAGCGGTCATGGCGACTATAATGAAATGATGAGTTTCATCAGCTGCCAGAATTTGAGCCAGCTACAAAGAACCTTCCTCGTTCATGGGGAATACGAAACACAGGCTAATTATTCAGCCCGCCTTCAGGAAGCAGGGTTCACCAATATTCAGATCCCTTCCATGGGGCAGGAGTACACGATATAAAGTCCCAAATTGAAGAGATTGTAACGTCCTGGCGTGGGGTTGGGGGATGTTTTTTTCGGCTCCCCTCCTTGGAGGGGCTGGGGGTGGGTTAATGATAAGGAACAAAAAGACTTAATTTTACCTTATGTATTTTTTGAGTTCTGCCCGGACTTTTTTCCAATCGGGATAAACCTCAGACAAAAGTTTGTAATAATTGGTGCTGTGATTATGGTGTTTTAAGTGGCATAGTTCATGGATAATAACATATTCAGCAAATATCTCATCGAGCCTGATCAGATCATAGCTGAGAGCTATTTTCCCTTTTGAAGAACAGCTTCCCCATCTTTTCTTCATCGATCTTACAACAAATCCAGCAGGTACAAAACTATAATCTTTGTATTTTAGCTGTATTTCCCGGAATTTAACTTTGAATTTTTCCTTTGCAACAATCTTGAACCATTCTTCAAGCATAGCTCTGATTATTAATGGATTATTATCGTTATAATATCCGGCTTCAATCGTGTTGTCGTCTGTCGTTCTTACTGAATACTTATCCGATTCAAATAACCTGAGCTTATATTCTTTGCCGTACAGTAATAACGAATCACCATCTGAATATCCATTTACATTGTCGAGTCTTTTAAGAGAATTAAATCCATGGAGAGTCTTTATTATCCATTGCGATTTTTCATTTACAAATCTTCTTATCGTGCTCACCGGTGTTATATAAGGGGCTTTTACGACAACACCATAATCAGGACTTATAATTATACTTATTGTACGCCGGCGTGAAAAAACAATCCTGTAATTAAAATCACCGGCACTTTGGATCTGCAAAGCCATAAATTCTTCTATTTTCCTTTAGTTTTCATGTTTTGCAGGGATGAAAGGTAATAAACAAGGCAGGCTGTTCCATCCATAGTGCACTCATTTGTGGAATAATCAGCAAAATCATCATGATAAACTGCAATGTCGGTCTGAAATCCGGCATATTCATCTTCCTGCGATAGATAAATATACTTAAGATTTTTGAAGATTGAAGAATATACGGGACCGTCGACAAGTCCTCCTGGCACCTGCTCACCTCTGACAACATATGATGAGTGAGTATTTTCGGGATAGTCACCATTTTTTGGCAAGCCTACTATCATGCTGGTACCCCAGGGATTACAACCGAGCAACCAGTCGCGGTGGGCGGCTTCAATCTCTTTAAATGACTGATCTCCGCTTATCCGGCTGTAAAGGTCTGCCTGAGTCAGGGTTGCTGCTACAAGGTTGTTCGAACACCATATAAACGGTACACCAATCATGAACGGATTCTTTTCTGCCTTAGCTTTGATGCGTAGTAAACCATCTCTCATGTTTTTTAGGAACTCTTCCTTTAATGCAGGCTTTTCAGATAATGAGGCCATTCCGGGATGTCCCATATTCATAAATGGGTACCACTGATAATGGCGGGCAGTGTCAGACCCGATCCAGGGCGTGACTGGCTCCTTCCTTCCAAAATCAGCAGCGTAAGCAAGATACTTCTCATCCCTGGTAATCCGGTATAATTCTATGGCTGCGAGTTCCATATCGTCGACCCAGTTATCCTCTTCATAAAAATATGGTGCTGTGCCGGGAGCAGTCTGACATGCTCCGGGATTTGCAAGGCCGTAATTAAATGCCGAGATAGCCTTTTCAGTCAGCAGCTCTGAAAATTCAGGATCGATCGATTTGTAGACTTCAACACCCCGGGCAAATGCTGATGCGAATTTGCCTGCAGTTGAAGCTATTCCTGACGCACGGTTTTTATATTTGAGAAGTCCCTGTTCCTTTCCTGTGCATCTATAAACAGGTCTTTCAGCTCCTTTCCCGTAATCAGCTGTATCCTTATTTGGAAACCTGAATCCTATGTGGTCGCGGTCATCAGCAATCTGGTTATACATTATCCCGGCAGCAGGATTCATCTTTAACAACCAGTCAAGTCCCCATCTGCTTTCATTCAGAATATCGGGGACGCTGTCAGGTCCTTGTAATCCGTTAGCCTTGAAATGATCCTCAAATGAGGACGGATTTTCTGAAAAGGCAAATAGCATCTGGTAGGTTGCATTCGCGGAAGTTGCAACATATTGTAAATAATCGGCAGCATCGTGCCATCCCCCTGTTACATCGATATGAAGTGAATCATCTTTTCCTCCATAGATCACGTATCCGTCATGGGTATGGCAGGAATCTTTCAACCAGGGATTAAAACCGCATCTCTGTTGTCTCATATAATTAAGAAGAAAGTCAGCTGTTCCGTTATAAATAGTGTCTGAAATCCTGAAATCGGGTGAGACAGCATTTCCTGCTTCGATCCTGTAGGTTCCATCTTCTGACAGATCACTAAAATCAAGGCGGAAGCAGCTTTTAAATGGAGTCATGAGCTCTGACCTGATAATTTCTTTTTTCTCAAGTATTAAATTACCAGAAGCAGCATCAACGAGTCTGAATGATTTCAATTCTTTTTTCTCATATGCAATAAATACTGCAACTTTAATGTCAGTTGTTTTATAGCCCAGCTGGTTGATCCTTATCCATTCATCATTTTTTTTCTGACAGGAAAAGAGCAAAAGTAGTGCAGAGTAAAGGAGAATAATTCTCATTTGATAATGATTGTTATTTACTATAAATACTTATTTAATAATAATTAATATATGATAATAACTTTCATTTAATAATTAATCTCATTTGATAATAATTATTAGTTGCTAATGATTCTCATTTGCTATTCATTCTTATTAGATAATGATTCTCATCTGAAAATCATTATTAATTACTAAAGTCTGTTATTTGACAATTCACTTCTAATAATTATGGCTGGTACCTGAAAATGTTTGTCCTTATTCAATACAATCCCTTGGTTTCTCCCAGTATCTCTTTCGCAAAGATTCTATCCAAACAGGAATGTTAAAATTTCTTTAAATTTTAAAAATGACGGAATAAATGAATTAATGTATCTGTCTAAAGATAGAATAAATAGGAATAAGAAGAAAAACCGAATTTCACATATTGTTGATTGTCCCCTGGTTTATCTTTTAGTCTTCATGGTTTAATGATTAGTTATCAAATTCTAAGGGATTGAAAATGGGATCAGGTTAATCAGGTTAGTTAGTAGGTATAGTTAGAAGGAAGATTAGGTCAGGGCAATCAATATACGGGCAGCAACTCATAAAGCTGCCCGTTTTTGCACAGGTCGCTTATTCCATAATCCTTATTCTGACTGAAGAGTAATTAAAGTTATTTCAGGGGGCATCCCTATCCGGAAAGGAATTCCGAGAACACCAAGTCCCCGGTTGACAACCACATATTGTTCCCCTTCCTTATATAACCCGTTCCATCGCGGGTAAAAATATTGTGCCGGACTCCATCTGAAATTTTTAGTGAGAATTCCTGCCTGCATCCCATGCGTATGCCCCGATAAAGTAATATCTATATCAGTTTTGAAAGTCACATCTTGATCCCATTGGTTGGGATCGTGCGCAAGCAGAATTTTTAAATCAGCTCCGTATAGCCCGCTGGTAGCTTTTTTCAAATCACCGTGGATCATATTTGGGAACGATCCTTTGGTCATGACACCGATCAAAGCTAATTTGGAATCTCCGATATTCACAATTCTGAATTCATTGTTCAGTACCCTGTAACCTGATGAAGAAATGAATTTATTCATCAGCAATACATTGTTATCTCTTTCAGCATCAGTAAAATATGGATGATAAGTACCGAAATCATGGTTGCCCATTACCGCAAAATTGCCATACTTTGCCTTTGATTTACTAAGAATAGTATCAAACCTGCTGAATTCCCTCCATCCGATTGTTATGAAATCGCCGGTATTGATTAAAAGATCCGGATTCAGTTCATTGATCTTTGTGATGACCCTCTCAAGCATCTCCTGGTTATGGTAAAATGAAGTAAGGTGAAGATCCGAGATCTGTACAATCTTTAATCCGACAAGATCAGGCTTTAATCCTTTGATCTTCACTGTTATATTCTCGCTTTTAAAATTAAATCTGCCCTTAATTGTACCTAAAGCAATAACCAGAAATATCGACATCAATATTAGCAGCCCTGAATTGGTTAGAATCCTGATATGACCTCCCGTTTTCTTTCTTGCCAGCCGGCCTGAAAAATGAAAGATTATAAGCAGGATCCTTGGGAACACAACAGCAGCAATCATACCTGAAAGGTTTGTGAGCACCCATATGTTTCCAGGTTCATCAAAGATCCCTTCGTAAGTTGAAGCTTTGAACCATAATATCCAAAGCCAGATACTTAATATGACATGAAAGGTAATTAAGAAATAATAACTCATCCACGATTTATCGTAGAAGTGCTGCCTGATGACTGTCAGTGTAAGTATCTCAGTTATTATCAGGATGATGAATAGCGTCATCAAAGTATCTTTAACGTGTAAATGTACTTAATTATAATTTATCATGATTATAGTTACATTTGCGGCGCCTATAATAAAACAACATGACTGAAGTAAAATTCTTCGACCCTTCATTTTCTCCGGAAGTCACACTCACTTATTCCGTGATTGCTGCAAAATACGGCAATGGCTGGCTTTATGTACGTCACCATAAGCGTAAAACATGGGAGATCCCGGGGGGACATATCGAAAAAAATGAAACCGCCGATGAAGCTGCCAGAAGGGAGTTGATGGAAGAAACAGGAGCTGTTGATTACACAATTGAATGCGTTTCAACTTATTCGGTCCTGAAGAATGGTAAAACGGGATACGGACGCCTTTATTTAGCTGAAATTTCCCGACTTGGACCTGTGCCTGATATTTCGGAAATAGCTGAAGTAAAAATGATGGATTCACTTCCCGAAAATCTTACCCATCAGGACATACAGCCTCTTTTATTTAAAAGGATCTTGGAATTTCTGAATCCAATGGATAAGATCAAAGGAGGCAAGTGATAAGGTCTTTAAAACGGCAAAGCAATATTTTCATCTAGAGAACATGAGAACTTCAATGACGACTACTTTCTGTTACACAGAGGTACACAGAGAAGTCACAGAGGTACACAGAGTTAAGAAATCACATCTCCGTGGATCTCTGTGATTCTCAGTGGGTCTCTGTGTAAGTTTTTAAGTTAATTATTTTGTAGGACGCAAAGCTAAACCCCGGACCTCGTACCGCGTACCGCTCCTAAATATATTCAAAGCTTACCTTCTTCAGCCACTTTTCTTCCAGCAGCCTTGCTATACGTTTAACAACTGTTCTGCGGATCTCAAGATCGACCGGAAGGTTCGGATCCTGATGCGCGACATTGATTCTTGTTCCGATAATAAAATGGATCACATCACTCTCCATTATCAGCTTCACGATTTTGTCAGCCGGACCCTTACCGAGCCTGACACTGTTGTTATATGATTTAAGGATCTCATTTACCTTCTGAAGCGTAAGGATGCCTTCTGTAACAAGGTCAATGCCATCAATAAAGCTTTCAGGCGGAAGTTCAGGATCCTCAAATATCAGCTCATCAATAATTGCTTTGTTAAGTTCCCTGGCTACAATATCTGCCGTGGTTCCCCCGCTCAGGATAACCTTCCCCTTATAATCTTTCACTTTTGCGGCAAGCTCCTTGTCTTTTTCCTTTTCGTAGGGAGGTCCGGTACAGATAAGCAGTTTACGCGGATCGCGGAAGTATATTGTTGCACAGCTTATGTCATCTTTTGCTTTGTAAAAATCGTTTTTATGTGCCATAGTAACGATTTTACCCGAGAGCATCATTGCCGATATAGATGACTCACTATGAACCAGCGAAGATGCGTATAAGGCAATTGCATCCCTTCCCCAGCCGAACGGAAATGCTTCGCTCCCCATTCCGCTCTGTGCTACGCCATCAGAACAGAAGACGATCCTGTCCTCTTTTTCTGGTGTGAAAGTACAGTATCTAAGAACTTTACCAGCGTTTTTTCCTTTATCGAGTGTAACCTTTTTCCAGGATGGATCAGTAATCTCGGTGCCTCTTAAAATAATAGTTGAGGGATTATCATACTCAAGGACGTTTACACGACCACTGCTTTCAATGTCAACAATCGTGAAAGTTGAATAACTTATTCTTCTTTCACTGCATACAGGTAGAGTATTCATAATTATCTCAGCAATCCTGTCCACCTCCTTGTGCTCGCGGGTGAAATTAAGAGCCATTGTAGCTGTGAGGGTCGCAAGAATATTTGCTTTTACTCCATGTCCCATACCGTCGGACAGCACTGCGATGACCCTGTCTTCCTCCTTTATATACCTGTAAAGAAAAACATCGCCGCAAATTCTCTCACCATCATGATTTCTCTGCTGGCTGTTCACCTCTATATAAAAATCCCTTGACACTATAAGTTATTTGAGGTTATTCTTTGAGCCCAATGACTTCTTCCGGTACGACTCAATTATTGAATTAAGCATCTGTTCTGTTTCTGAAGCACCCTCACCGAGTAGGAACCCTATCTTCTGTACCATTTCAAGATTCTTGTCGATGACTTCGCTTACCCTGTTTGTCACCTCTTCTCCCTGAACTTCAGGCGAATAGAGATCGCGGATTATTGCTCCGCACATTTTGTTCTTCTTAATGGGAAAGATCGAGATGTTCAGCATGCTTTCTTCATAATGTATATCCTTGCTCACAACAGGCTCATCCTCTTTCAGTACAAATGTAAACATGTTGTAGACGTTGAAAGGCAGAAGCGTTTTCAGATCAGCCCCGACAAGTCCGGGAATAATATCCGAGATGGCTTTTGCATCCTCGCCAAGGATATTAATGAAGCTCAAATTCGAATGAAGTATTTTCAGGTTGTTATCTACAATCACAACTCCTGTCGGTAGTTTCTCGAGCATATTATTCATCATGTCGGAAGCGCTTTGGGCCATTTCTTTTTCTCTCATGGCAACTTCTTCCGAATCTTTAAGGGCTCTTTTAGTCTCGGCCAGCTTTCTGTTTGTCTGCCTCAGGGTTTCGATGTACTCCTGCTTATTTCGCAGGTTGAATGTGTGGCACATTTCCGGAATAGCCAGCCCTTTTGCAACAGTCGATGCAAATTCATGGCACGACTGATAACCACAGGCACCGCAGTTCAGCTCATCACCGGGATTCTCTTTTCCTATTATTTTAAGGACTTCATTAATTGCTTCGGCCGGGGGTTCCGGAATCCTCTGATCATCAGGTGTAAAAGTCCTTTTGAAATCGAGGATCGACCACTTGTCCATATCCTTCTGCCATTGAACCTTGTCAAGCTTTTCAACTCTCTTTTCAGCATATTGTCTTACAAGTGCCCTTCTTCTGAACCTTTCATTGTGATGTTCCATTCCCGGACCGAGAAGGCACCCATGACAAAAAAATAAGTTAAAATGATGATGGATAGTGTCAATATATTTTTCAAAATCATTTATTCCTTCAAAAACGTCTTCTCTGCCTGCAGCAGTTATTACTCCGCTTACTGCTATGTCGCGTTTGATGCCTGCAGCCTGCAGGATCCCTGCAGGAAGCGGATAAAGTGCTCCCCAGTGGCCATATGGCGGATCGAACTCTGACATTTTTACAATCCTCTCCGTGATATCAAATTCATCGAATAGCTGCCTGAGCTCAATAAATGTCAGTATCCCTTCAACCAGTTTACCGTCGCGGTAGAGATAAGCCTCATCTTTGTTGTCAATACACGGTCCTATATAAATTATCGCTGCATCATCACCATAGATCTCTTTCAAAACCATTGAAGTCGCGATCATAGGCGATACAAGAGGAGCAAGGTTCGGAACAAGCGCAGGATGATATTTTTCAATAAGCTTAACTATTGCGGGACAGTTGGCTGTCATAAAATATTTGCCTTCAGCTTTTTCAAATAGTTTTGAATATTCTGCAGCTATAAGATCGACCCCGAACGAATTTTCATTTACATAGTCAAATCCGAGGGCACGAAGCATACTGACAAATTTCCTGTAGTCAGTGATGTCGTCAAATTCTGATGCTATACTTGGTGCAACGAGTGCAACGGTTTTCCTGTCGGATGCCAGTAGCTTTTTTACCTCTTCCTTGGAATCACGGTACTCAATGGCACGGGGCGTACAGGCAATAAAACATAAACCGCAGCCAATGCACCTGGCTGGAATTATTGATGGATGTTTCTTCTGTGCCCTTACTTCAATCGCATTGACCGGACACACCCTCACACAGGAATATGAATCCCTGCATTTCTGATCATCTATGTAAAATATAGGTTTTCTGTCATTCATTTTATTCCCAAAGGGTATCACTATTTTATATCTCCGAATTCTTTTTCAAGAATACCTTCTATTTTTGAGAGGGTGACCTCCTCAATGATTTTTTCATTAATTCTGAGATTGGGTCCCTTGCTGCAAAGATCCATGCACCTGGCTCCCTTGAAGATGATCCGGTCCTCCAGGTGATTCTTTTTAAGGTACTCCCTGATAAATGAAACCACATCCCTGTTGCCTCTTGAAAAACAGGAACTGCCAAGACAAATCTGCATCTCAATCCGTTGAGCCATTAATTTTTTATCACAAACAATTAAGGTCAAAAGTAATAATTATTTTCCGCTTTTTTTATTCACCTGAAGGTTGCGGAGGGTAAAGCCCCAAGCTATCAGTCTCCATAATTAAGGCTTTCAGGGGTATGGGGATGTTTCATTAGAATCCTCTCCCAAGGAGGAGTTAAGGAGCTGCTTCAGAAAGATCCCCTCCCACGGAGGGGTTTGGGGTGGGTTTTTTTGGCAGTCACAAGTTATAATCCGAAGCTTACTCCAAGCATCAGGTATGGCATAAATTCGGGCTGTCTGATTGCCCTGTTGGCATCCTTGTATATGAAGTAGACATCATCGTTCCGATTGTCTCTTGTCGGATTAATGTTGTCATTGTCAGGACTGTAAGATGTATCATGACCAGTTAAGGTGGACGGGGCGTAGAAATCCAGACCATATGCAATAACAAGTCCCAGGGTATTTGTCATTTTAAAATGATTCTCGATTCCGGCTCCGATTCCCCACTGGCGGGACTTCACTTCAAAGTCTTCATTTCCCCCGACATATTTGAAGTCCCCTTTAAATGCTGAGAACCTTGGCCCAAAAACAAGATAAGAATGATTTATATTAAAGACAGTTTTTGAAACAAGAAGATCAAGTCTCAGGTCAATCGATCTTCCATGCTTCTCAGGAGTTCCGTTTGTATTGTTATTGATAAATATTCTCCTGGCATCAAACGCATCTCCGGGATTCAGAAAGGTGTAACCCAGTCCGAAACGAAGCTTAAATGGAAATTCCGGTGCGAAATTGGAAGCAGTGACATTTGTCAGCAATCCAAGCCCCCTGTTATACCCTGTTAAAACTTCTCCTGAAAACTTAAGCTTATTGGTGGTTCCTTCCTGGCTACTGGCTTTATAAAAAAAACATGATATGATCAGAACCATAAGGCCTGCGGGTATTCTTCCTTTCATACGCAAAAAAATTTTGGTTAAACATTTGATTAATGCCTTTTTAAAACGTTATTAACGTACTAAAATTGTATTCAGGCAGTGCCCGGCTTTCTAATTGGGATTCATGGGAGTGAGGTTAATCTGGGAGCCATCAACCTTAGCTATAAGCCTTCAATTTGATTAGTCTTAATTCGTGTCATTCGTAGTTATATAACTTCTTTTTCTCCACAAAACCGATGATTTGCCTCTAAACTATTCCTTTCCTAAAGATAATTACCCATATAAATTTTGATTTTATCTCAAAAATACCTATGTTAGTAGACAATTAACTAATGAATTAGGAATATAATCAAAAAAAGCCGCTTGTTGCTTACTTTACCAGCCGGGGCTTTCTTAGACTGATTCAGCTAACACCATCATAAAATGAAAAAAATGGAAGTCCAAGTGGCTTTTATTAACTCCAATCCGGGACACCCTGAAAAGAAAAAGAAGCTTGAAAAACTGGCAAACAACCTTAAAGAGACATATAATCCGGTTTTAATGCTGGTTAGATTGAAAAAGTGAAACTAAAGGATCGAGTCATGGCTATTTTTGTACTTGTCCTGAATATTCTTTTTCTCGCAGATATACGCAGATTAAAGAACCGCAGATTTACGCAGATCTTTATGTTTGTTTTCACCACACCTCTAAATTTAACAAACTATGAAACAATCATTGCTTTCGAAACTCAAATCTCTGAGCTGCTTCTTCATCCTGACTATTTTCGCTCTTACATTTCCGGGATGTAAGAATAAATCAATTGCTTACAAAACCAATATCAATGATAATGAAGTTGTTATCTGTCCTGTTAATAAAGTAACAGATACGATCCAGCTGCAATTAAGCAGCCTGATAGAATCCTGTGAAGTTGTGAAACTTCAAAATTTAACTGATGCTCTTTTTGACCAGGCCTGGCATACAGAGGTTTCAGATAATTATATCTGTATTAAAAGTTATGGCCAGCTGCCTGCGAAGTTATATGATAAAAATGGACAATTCTTAAGAAATATAGGATCAGTCGGACGGGGTCCCGGAGAGTATTCCACGCTTAACGGACTTCAATTTAACCAAAAAGGCGATATGCTCTTTTTACTCCCATTTGGCAATGCACGAAAGATACTGGTCTATGATGTATCAGGTAATCATTTAAAAGATATTCCCCTTGTATTTACTCAACGAAAGTTTAAAGCATTCTTTTCTCCCGATTCAATAATTACAGTCTTATCAATGCCGTTTGAGAATGATTCTGCCATTTGTTTTCAGCAAACTTTTGCCGGGAAACTGATTCAAAAGATCTCTCCGCCCTCATACCTGATAAATCAAAGCTTTGATGGTGAAGTTTTCACTAACTACCTGACACCTGAATATGATCTGTACAATACTGCTTCTGATACTTTATACCATTACAACATAGAAAAAAACACTTTGGAACCCAGATTCACCAAGGATTTTGGCGATAAGAAATACTTTAGTGTCAGCCGTGAAATACCTGGTTACTATTATTTCTTCTTTTATAATCAGGAAACGGGTTCGAAGAAAATCCTCGTCGACAAAGAAACTTTAGATGCCAAATACTTTAATCTGAAAAACGACTTTTATGGAAATATTGATGCTTCGCCTGTCTTCAGCAACGGGTATTTTATTAATAATGTAGCTGCAATAACGCTGAAAAAGCAAATTGGAGAAGCACTTAACATTAAGGATCTGTCTGAAGAAGAGAAAAAGAAGCTTTCTGAGTTTAATAATAATCTCAAAGAGGACGACAACAATATAATTTTCTACGGCAGATTAAAAAAGAAATAAGCATAACATGTATAAGATATTAAATCATCCGGCCGGTAAGCTGGCTTTATTACCCGACCACCTGGCGTGACTTAATATATACGAATATGAAGACAATCAGATTAATACTTCTGCTTATCCTGGCAACATCCTGCAACGGTAGAATTTCTCAAAAACCAGTTCCTGTAATAGATCTGCAAAATCCTGGTGAGACAAGGGTCTTATATCTGAGCGAACTTCTTGATAAAATTCATGTAGTAAAGCTTGAAACTAACAATGAAATACTACTGGGTCAGTATACTAACTACCTGGTTGGCGAAAGAAATATAATTACAATTGACAATGACAAGATCCTCCAGTTTACAAATAATGGTGGATTTGTAAGAACGCTTGCAAAAGCAGGAAAAGGGCCTGATGAATTTTTAAGAGCAGAAGCTTTCGGTTTGGATGATAAGAATAATATACTGTATATAAACCACAGAGGTGATTCCCATAATGTGCTTGCCTTTGATCTGAAAACAGGCAGTCGTATTAAAAGGATCACGACCGGAGTTGATAACCTGATCTCACAGATAATTGTTTCGGATGATTCAATCCTGACAGTTGTTCCCCGGATGAACAGGGAATATAATCTATACCACCTGACACCTTCAGGAAAAATAGTAGGCGGAATTGCCCCACCTAAGGTAAAAGGTATTGGTCTTCAGACAAGCATTGATTTGGTAATAAATGAATTGTACTATATGCCCAAGGAGTATGACACATTGTTCATAGTTAAACAGACCAGCCTTAAACCATATTGCTTTTTTCACATTGAGGACAGATTTACATATGAAAACAATGAAATCGGCAACTTCGTCTATTTATCGGCAAATGCACCAGGTTTTATGATTGCAAATAAAGCCCATGCAAGCATAAAGATGAATGAGGACGGGGAGACTTTCAGCATGAATGCAGATAAACAGACACGGTATTTCATAAATAAGAACGACTTCACTGTTACTGAGATAAAAGACTTTAGGAATGACTTTCTTGGAATTGACGAGGTCCTTGATCAATGGGCAAACTACCTCTATATAAACAATAATCTGGGTTATGTTGTATATTCATCATTTGAGCTGAAACAAAAGATTGCAAAAGCTCTTGAATCAAACATACTTGATAATCCAGTAAAACAAAGGATCTTAACTTTTAACCTCGAGATAAAAGAAAATGACAATCCGGTTTTGGTTATTGGTAAGCTGAAGACTGAATAGCCTGACATGGGCTTTGTCATGTAGTCATGCAGTTCCCGCAAAGCGGGATTTCCTCACTTCGTTCGTCAACTTGCGGTCATGCAGTCTTGCAGGCTGAGGATCCTCCGCCAGGAGGTGACGAAGTCCCGTTCTGCGAGGTCATTCATGTCTATTGAATTAATGGGGCTTTATCGACTTTCTGGCCTATATTCCTTTATTATCATGCTTTTAACGAAACCTTCAATATCCTTTTCCGATACCTGATATTTAGGTTTGAGAAGATCAAATTGCTTATCTTTTCTGAAATTGTTACCATCGGAAATGAAATTCAGAATATCCTTCGTCTTAAGAATGTGGTTTGAATATTGAGTTGCCCCGTTGATCATTGATTTTAAGGATACCCCTGCCTTAATGATCGAATAAATGTCATAGTAATCACGGAAATTACTTCTTCTGAGCATTACCTCCAGTTTCATTACTCCTATTGTTTCAATATCGGGAATCCTTATGTTGTTCAGAAAAACTATTGGGTCTCTGACAGGAGATTTGTAGAGCTGATTTGAATAGAAAGATAGTTTTGTATGATCTGCATAAAAGTTAATCTGGTTAAAACCCAGAATATCAGGTTCGATCTTATTGAATACTGATGATAGTTCTTTTAATATCTGTGGCCAGTCAATATCAGACTTTCCTGGCAGTGGCCATTTGCAGAAATCCAGGTCTTCACTTAAACGATGCCCGGTTTGCAGTGCAAGAGCTGTTCCACCGATCAGAACATAATCCTTGATACAGTTTAGTTTAGAAACAGGTTCAAATACCTTTATTGTTTCATCCGAAAGTCCCTGCATAATCAGTTGTGTAAATAGATTTTTCTTTTTCTTATGTACTCATCCGGATCTTTTATGTCAAAATAAAACCAGGCAAAGAATCTGTTAAGTCCGTGAAAGTATGGCTCCTGTCTTATAATTCTCTCCTCCCACACTTTCTTTAGAAATTCTTTATCATACATCCGGAACAGCAAGTTAATATCATCTATATCGAGCATTAGAAATACTTCCTCAATAAGAAGATCATCATCAATCTCTTTTATATTTTTATATGACCAGAATGCATTCTTCTTCCTGAGTTTTTTAAACAATATTTGTCTGTTTTTCTCCATAATACAAATATAAGCATTTCCATATCGCCAATAATAAATCGCCTGTAATACATAATACATTATCTTGCAGACATTCGATCCTTCGGTCATACAGGTCCTGCAGCTTTTGTTTCTGACTCGCCCTAAGTCGTGGGTCGTGTGTCTTGTGTCCTTCACAGTTTAAAAGGCCAGCTTAATATCATTTGGCAATCGAACCGGTGATAAAACTGTCAAAATTTTCAGTGGTTATTACTTCAAATGAAGTGTTATATGCTGAAGAAAAGGTTTTTGACAGCCTTGCTTTGGATTTTGGGTTCCATTTAATTTCATATGCATTAAGCATGCCATCGCGTTCTTCGATATAGTCAATTTCCTGTTGGTCCTGGGTCCTCCAGAAATATGTATTAGCCCATAAGTTATTGTTTCTTATGAACTTCGTTCGTTCGGCGATGATAAAATTCTCCCACAATGCTCCGGCGTCACCTCTCAGTTCCGGGGGATTGAAGTTGGCTATAAGTGAATTACGTATTCCATTATCATAAAAGTATATTTTTCTGGAACGTTTAAGTTCTTTCCGGAGGTTTCTGCTAAATGCACCAAGCCTGAAAATCACGAAAGTCTGTTCAAGCAATTGTATGTATTTTTCGACAGTCTGGTTATCAATTCCGAGGTTGTTCGCCAGTTCATTATATGATACTTCATTGCCAATCTGAAAGGCAAGTGATTGGAGTAACCTGACCAGCTTATCGGGTTTATTGATTCTTTCCCACATTAAGATATCTTTATATAAATAACTGTCAGTAAGCTGTTTGAGAATGTCCCTTTCTGAACCTGGATTGGTTACAATTTCCGGGTAATATCCAAAAACAAGACGGTGCGGAATTAACCTTATTTCTTCAAGCAGGTTCGTATGGGCCACCATCTCCTCAAATGAGAGCGGAAACAATTGATATTCCCATTTACGACCGGTTAAAGGTTCATTAATCTGGTTTGCAAGTTCGAAAGAAGAAGAACCTGTAGCAATCAATTGTATATGCTTCAGATGATCGGTAATCAGTTTAAGTTTGATTCCGGTATTTTTTATTCTTTGGGCTTCATCTATTATCAGAAGTTTTTTCCCGGTGAAAAGTGTTTTAAGTCTGTCGGAGGTTGGATTTTCAAATAGTGCCTGAACATCCGGTTCATCGGCATCAAGCCATAAAGTTCCTTCCCTTTCACGCAGCAGGGAGGATAGCAGGGTTGTTTTCCCGGTCTGACGTGCACCGGTAATTATGATAGCTTTGCCTGAGCCTATTTTTGCTTCAATAGTCTTTTCGAGTACTCTTTTGATCATTTCATTCAGTGTATCGCGGTTATAATCGCAAAAATAACGCTTTTATTGTGATTACGATCGTAAAATCATAGAATTATTTGGCTTACCCCTCTGAAAATATGGATTGGGCTTTCCTTCGAAAACTGCCCTGACTTTTTTTGCGCGACTCTGTCTATAAATCAGCGCATCCCTATATCGGGACTGCGAGATACTTTTCTTCTTATTTCTTTCTCTCGCATATTTTCTCAGAGTTTTCACCAGATTAGCGCAGATTTTGATATCCGTTTTTTCCTGCGCTCTGCGTTCTGTTCCCTGCATTGTCCGCCGACTTCGCCGGACGAAGCCCGGCTATGTCGGGCGAAGTCCGAAGCTTTCTTTGACTGTCGAAGCTTTAGCGAAGACTGTAGCGAAGGTGGGAGCCCTGCGCCTTTTGTGTCCGATTTTGTCCGATTTTGTCCACTTTTTTTTAGCGATTATGTCAATCTGATTGCCGAAATTTATTGTCTGAAGCTGTTCTGTTTGTTTAACTTTATTGTCCGTGTTATCAGCTGGGATTATTTCAACATTTTCCTTTGGAGAGTATTTCTCCCAATTGTATATGCATATGCAGAAGCTGGAACAAAATGTAACTTAATTCCATCATATTCAATTACTCCCTCTTTGTCAATAGATGTAACCAAGGCAGTTTTTAATTTACACCTTTTGCAAAAGCTAATCAGACTCTTAAGTTCGGATGGTTTTTCGTAGTATCTATTTGACCATTTTATTTCCAAAGCCCAAAGTGGCTTAAGACTCTGGTCACTTAACCCTATCATATCAACCTCCCCATTTTGCCATCGGGCATACCATGGAGTAAACCACTCACGGTGCATCCATTGAGAATATATTGCAGTCTCAACCATATTGCCAAGCAAGTTATCATTTGGACTTAATGGAGAGAACAGCGCACTTCTCAGGGAAGGATTTGTCAGGTATAGTTTAAAGAAATTCTCTCGCTTAAATCTTTTACCCGATTGATCAATGCGTTTAACCTGTTTAACAAGAAATGCTGCTTCGAGATATTCTATATATTTCTTAATCAAAATCTTTGGTACGCCTGATTGGATATTTAACGTCTCAAAGGAGAATTCATTTCCAGTGTTATATGTAATTGTTGTAAAAAATGAATTTAGCTCCTGTACATCTCTTATCCCATAAAGGCTAGGTAAATCTCTGAGAAGAACTTTGTCTACGATATCTTGCCTGATATATCTCCCCGGATTCTGTTGTATTTTTTCCGAAAAAATAACCTCAGGATACCCCCCAAAGTTTATATAGTCAAGGAAGTGTTTATTAAGTTCCTCAATATGAGTTGAGGAATAAAATGTTTGGATATTCCCTCCCCAATTTATTTGTGAAGGAATAATTATTCTCTCCAGGTCTTTAAGTTTAATATATTCATTAAAGGTCAAAGGAGGAAGCATAAAATCAGTGAATCTTCCGGCTCCACTTTCATTACTTTTATATTTTAATGCTGCTGTTGCTGATCCTGAAACGATAAACTTGGTGTCTCTGTAACTATCGACCAGAGACTTAAGGTGGACCTCCCATTCTTTCAAATATTGAATTTCATCGAAAATTACATACCATTCCTTGGAATCATTCATCCCAGAAGCTTGTTTCGAATATGTAAACAAATCTTCAAGGGAGTAGTTATTATAAATTGGATTTTCAATTGTTATGAATACTATTTTTTGCGGATTTACACTATTTTTAAGTAAGTCCTGAACTAAATGATGTAACATAACTGTCTTACCGACACGTCTGGGTCCCATTAAAACGAGAGCTCTTCGGATATCTTTTTCATAGGCTAATGGTGCGAACAAGTCAAAATACAATCGTCGTGGCATTTCATTATAGTCTTCCTCAATTTGGCCTGTAATCCACCAGGGATTTTCAAATTTAATCCTATCGATAATCTGGTCTTTTGTTACTTTATTAAGCATGTTTATTTAAGTTTAAAGACGCAAATATATATAAATAAACTCATATTACAATGCTTATTTATATATAATTGTTTTTTTAAGCGTATTATTGATTAGAATTAGTCTTATTTATACAAGTATAAGGGTGGGATTCTCCTGGTTGGGAGGTTGCCGAAGAGTATGGCATATCTGAAAGAACCCTTTACCGCTGGTTTAAGAAAGCAAATCTACATATACTTACAGGATTAATTGATCCATAACATTTGCAGATCATTTACGAGACATTTGGGGATCCAAAAGACTATAAAGTTGCCTGAATGTCCGATTCTGTCTGGTTTTGTCCGATTTTGTCCACTTTTTTTTAGCGATTATGTCAATCTGATTGCCGAAATTTATTGTCTGAAGCTGTCCTGTTTGTTTAACCAGTGAAAGTCAAAAACAAATGAGCCGGACTGACAATAATAATCTGCTCTTGGAAAAAATTGAAAATAGTTTACAGCGGATTGCATATGTTCTCCTTTTAAATAACAGCTTTATTGACTTTAGGGATTTTATTCCGGGATGACCGAAAAGGTAAATAATATTGTGTAGGCTTAAATTTGAACATTATGAAAGAAAAGGGCAGGGGTTTTTCCCTGTGCTCTGGTTTGCCCACCGAAGTTATAACGAATGTGGGAGCTCTGAGCTCTTTGCCACTTCCTGCCCGGACCTTTCCATAACAGAAAGGAGGTATACCGGCAAAGATAAAGTTTTAATCGGATTGGCAGCCAGGCCTTTACATGAAATTCGAAATTGAAACGAAGAAAAACAAAATTTATATAACATTTAAATTTTACAAAAATGAAAATACTTAATAAATTACAGATAAATTCTGATAGAATTATGATGAATGAGGAACTGATGACCTTAAAAGGTGGAGATGGACAAGGTGGCTACTGTCTTTGCAACTGTTATATGATTCCGGTAGCCTGGTGGGCATGCTATTCTTCAGTCGAACAAATGATTAGCGACTTAAATTCGAAATGCGGTGGATCAGGTTATTGTAGTTGTGGCGGGTCTTGTGAATCGTAAGAGATATATTGATTGTTTTAAATTCTGATGAAACCCACATGATTGAACTCAATCACAATCACGTATGAAAATAATTTTCAATCATGTGCGGTTCCATCATACCATTGAAATTAAAATTATCTTATGATGAAAAGGTTGTTTATTCCATTTTTCCTTATTTTGATAGCTGGCCAATGTACTAAGATTTTTTGCCAGCAGATCTCTGAATTAGATCTGTCTTCAGCAATTGAACATCCAGAGAATATTACACTTGGTGACTTTGTTGAATCCGTTTCATATATTCCTCTTGCCACAACTTACGATTGTCTTGTTGATAAAAATCCGAAAGTTTATGTTACAAAAGAATACATAGTAACAGTTACTTCTTCCAGATGTCTTGTTTTCAACCGAAAGAATGGAGAATTTTTACGGGAGATTGGACATTATGGCCGGGGACCCGGAGAGTATCAATCAACAAGAGGTCTCTTTAATGAACTTATACCAGCATATTACTTTACCGGATGGAATGGGAATCTGGTCAAGTATACTATGGATGGCGCTTTTAGTGAAAATGTTAAGATACCTGGTTATAAAGATAGTTTCGATTCCCCTTCTGTTCCTATGAATTATTCTTTTATTAATGATTCAATTATAGTATGTGATTTTTTAATTGCAACCGGCACTGAGTCCAATTCATTAATGATATTTAATGAGAATGGTAAGGTACTAAAGACATTTCCAAATTGGAATATTTTAAAAACTAAACAAAAATTTGTCCTTCGAACCGGCGAAATGAGTTTTTACCATTTTGACAACAACTTGTTCTTTCAGAGTATGTACAACGATACTGTATTCCGGATCTCTGTTAACAAAATATCCCCCTCCTTTATTCTTAATCGGGGGAAACACAGCCCCCCGTTTGAATCAAAATGGTGGTCTTTAGGAAAGGAGCTGCAATCAAATTTTATTTCTCAGCCGCTATATTTTGAAAATAAACGATTTATCTCATTCAATTTCTATTTAGGTAAAAATAAATATTTTGCATTGTATGATAAATCATTAAAATCACTTAGGGTTGCTGACAACAGCTTGGGAGTTAAGAATGACATTGATGGATCAATCAATATCACATTTGACTCTATGAATTATGAAGGAGAGCTCATTGGTCTCATTCAGGCAAATGAATTGGTTAATCAGATAGAAAAGAATCCTGAAAAACTCAAAGCGTTAAATGCCGGATTACAGAAATTGAAAAATGTCAAAATGGAGGACAACCCGGTGATCGTAATAGCAAAATACAAGAAATAAACATGCTCGATTTAGTCTTGCAACCCTGCAGTCGTGTCGAATCCCGGCATCTTGCATGACGAAGATCCACTTGAGCGGGGTTATCTTGCGTGTTTTGCAGGCTGATGATCCGAAGTCCCGCTCTGTGGGATCGTGCAAGTCAACGGAAATTAATCAATTTCTTGTTTGGAAATTACGGTACTATATTAAATACTACCGTCATTGCGATCCCGAGGACTCGGGAGAAGCAATCTTCCTCCCTTAAACTAATTCTTCTTCTGTCGTTTGCTCTTAGCTCTTCGCCCTGTGCCCTGCGCTTTGCGCCTTTTGTGTCCGGTTTTGTCCACTTTTTTTTAGCGATTATGTCAATCTGATTGCCGAAATTTATTATCTGAAGCTGTCCTGTTTGTTTAACCAGTGAAAGTCAAAAACAAATGAGCCGGACTGATAATCAAAATCTGCTTAAAAAAATTGAAAATCGTTTACAGTGGATTACAAATGGGTCCTGCATAATTTCAGTATTGTTGATGATCCTGGTTTAAAAACATTAAGATCTAAAAAATTAATAGAAGTGTGAAAATAAATATTATAGCATAAAAGAAAGGGGCAGAAAGCTTTTTCGGTGTTCCCCACCTGCTATCTGCCCCGGCCTTTCTTAAGAAGGAAAGGAGGTATACTGGCAAAGATAAAGTTTTAATCGGATTGGCAGCCAGGCCTTTACATGAAATTCGAAATTGAAACGAAGAAAAACCAAATTTTTATAACATTTAAATTTTACAAAAATGAAAAAACT
Source organism: uncultured Bacteroidales bacterium (assembly GCA_963701745.1). Lineage (GTDB taxonomy): Bacteria > Bacteroidota > Bacteroidia > Bacteroidales > VadinHA17 > LD21. Next base: position 1,249,835 of record CAVPBE010000001.1, read on the forward strand.
TAATAAATTACAGATCAATTCTAATAGAATTATGAAGAATGTGGAGCTGATGACCTTAAGAGGTGGCTATGATGAAGATAACTGTGGTGTAAGTTGTTCCAGCGATTTTAATTGTATGGGAGGTAAATGTCCAAAGTGTCGCGAAGTTGCGGGAGGTTGGCCAAGGCCTACGTGTGGCAATTAGGATGAATAATTAATAAGTAGAAGAAGCCGTCTGGAAACATTAATCTGATGGCTTCTTTGTATTGCATTTTCTTAAAGTATTCCTGTAATTTTCGAAGGAAAAACCAAAAAAACAATAACAAGATGAGTAAAAATTTATTTTTCCTTATACCTACATTTGTTTTATGTACATGCAGCGAAAAACCAACTCGCGAAAAAATTGAATTCCCCATAACTATCAATCTAAATTTGTCGGAAGCAATCGAAGATTCGATGAGTCTGTCAGAAATTGCCGACAAAGTTGAATATATTCCATTACAGACAATTGATAGTGCTTTAATGGGTTATTTTTGGGACTTTGCAATTACCAGAGACTACTTCTTCATAATAAACAGATTAAGTGTCCTGACTTTTGATAAGAACGGCAAGTATATAAATAGTCTGTTTCGTAATGGTTCCGGTCCCGGAGAAGCAAACGCGTACTGTATTGCCGTCGATGAGGATGGGAAAAAGGTATTTGTTTATGATCAGAGTATAAGTAATGTAAAAATCTATGATTTTTTCGGTACATATATCAAAACGATTAAAAAGTCTATCAGGCCTCCTGGTTCCTGGGGATATTCTATAGGGTTCTTTAATAACAACTTATTTGTTCAAACAACACAGAGACCATTTATAAAGTATCTCTATTCATGGTTTAATTTAGCAAACGATTCAATTCGTATTCTATATAAAAATTATAGAAGCTATAACAAATCCCAGGAAGGGAAAACTCCTTATTCTCCATATGATTACCATTACCAAATAACAGATTCAACTATCTTATTTAAAGAAAGCTACAATGATACAATATTCGCAGTTAATAAAATGTTTATTCAGGCCCCACGATATATAATTAACTTAGGTAATAAAAAATTGGATTGGGACACGTGGAGAGAATGTGCATTCAATTTAGCAGGAGGTCCACCAAATGGGTATAAGGTTCAATCATTCGTTGAAACTGAATCATACTTGTTTTTGGTTTTGCAATCCTTCAAAGAACCTCAGATGTTCGTTGTTTACAACAAGATTACAAATTCAACCAAAATTTTTAAAAATAAAGATCAGGATCCTTCTTCCAACCAGGTATATATGAAAAATAATCTGGATAATATAATCTCATTCCCACCTATGAATAAAAATGGGTATCTTTTTTATTATGGGGGTTGTTTATATAGTGTTATTGAAGCAAGCGATTTTGCCAAGGTTTATAGATCTACTTCAACAGAGATTAAGAGTTCATCGAAGTACTTAAAAAACATGACACCTGTTTTTAACAAAATAACAGAATTCAGCAATCCGATAATTATGAAGGTACATCTTAAATAGCAGAGATTTATTAATAAGAGCTAACATAAAGATGAAAAACGTCATATAATAGATATGCAGAAATGAAACAGATATTGACATTTTATCTATTACTTTTAAATTTTTCAACATCATTTTGTCAAAACTTAAATAAATCGAGTCTAATCGTTTTTGATCTTGAGAAAGCATTTTCCAGACAGGAGGAAGTTCCGCTCAGTAAATTTCTGAAGAGTATTAATTATGTTACACTTGAGACAAATCCTCACTCAATTATTGGAAGATTTGCTCATTTCGAAGTAACTGACGAATATATTATTGTCAGAGACAATAGCATACCAAAACAGATTCTCCTTTTTGATCGAAAGACAGGCAAATTTATTAAATCAATTGGTAAATATGGCCGGGGTCCTAATGAATACTCACGTTTTAGTTATATACCCTATGATCCTGATAAAAGGGTTTTATATGCAGTTAATTCATTGCGGCAATTGCTTGTTTATAATTTATCAGATAGTGATGTAGAGATAATAAAAACACCTGACTTTGTTGGATCTGGTGAAATTATTCAGCTCAGGAAGAAAGAAATGAGCTTTGATATCATGATGGATGATAAAATATTTGTTGGATATTTTATTAATCCTTTAGGTTTGGAAAAAAATGTCTTGGCTCTTTTCACAAAAGATGAAGTTCTTAAAATATTTCCAAATTATCAGGCTTTAAAAACGATGTCACATGGAATAGGAGGCCTGATGAATGATAATCATACGATTTACAGACAAGATAATAAGATCTATTTTCTGGAGGTATTTTCTGATACATTGTTTCAATTGACAAGAGATTCTCTTATCCCGCGATATTATTTTAAAATGGGAAAATTTAATGTAACATGGCAAATCAATGCTTCAATGGATCACAAGTTTGGTATGAATTATTTTTATATGCTGGGTATTGATGAGAGCACTAAATATCTGTTTATAAACACACTTTTTAAAGGGACCCAATATCTGGGATACGTTGACAAATTGAACAACACAGTTACTTTCTGTAAATTAAATAGTTCAGGAGTATCAGCATTTAAAGATGATATATCAGGTCTATTGGATGTAAAGCCAGTGGATATAACAGAAAAAAAAGAGATGATTTATATCATTAGACCATTAGATTTGATAAAGTGGTTTAAGGAAAATCCTGAAAAAGTTGCTTCGGCAAGTAAAAGTTGTCCCTGGATAAAAGATATTGACGAATTTAGCAATCCGATAATTGCAACAGGAATTTGTAAGGAATAACGCAAGTCGTGCCATCAGTAACTGCAAGATCAAACACAGATCTTCGTTGGTATAAAATCACACTGCAATCTGTGGTCAGTAAAATTCACCTGCTGTAATCACCTGTCATTTTTTATAGTAAGGGTATCCCGCCAATGGCGGGACTAAAGGTTGTAATATTATGTTACCTGCTGTGTTTTACATTATCTCTCATTTCTTTTGACCTTATTGGTTTTGTTTTCTTATGCCACTCCTGTTTTGTATGGCTCTCTTTGATATGGCCTTATTGGATCAAAAACAACTGATTTCCAGGCTTTCATCAAGGCAGAACAAGGATTAAAAAATGATCTGGACAGGGGCCCGGACATTCTGCTCGAAACAATAAAAGATGATATGACATTAATAAGTTGGATTGATGCTATTAAAGTTAAAGCCCATGTTGCCTCTGAAGCCTTTAAAAATTCAACCCCAAAATATCCCGAAAAGAAAAAGGAGCTTGAAAAACTGGCAAACAGCCTTAAAGAGACAGATAATCTGGTTTTAATGCTGGTTAGATTGAAAAAGTGAAACTTGTGCTTAAAACAAGTTATGGCAAATTTAGTATTGATCAGCAAAACATTCTTTTTCTCGCAGATTTTCGCAGATTTAAGAATCGCAGATTTACGCAGATCTTTTTAAAAGGATTTCTTCGTACCCTGCGCTCTGAGCCTGCACCATCCATTGCCTTTCGTGTCGCGAAAGTTATCAGTTTTCAGATAATGAACTAATTCCGGCATGCCAGTTTTGCAGCTTTAATAATTTCCGTAGCTAAATCTAAAAACTGTTTACTTTCTTTAAGAGTTGGTTTCCCATTGGGCAGCAAACCCATTTCACCAGGATATCTTGAATCAATATATAGCTGATCAAGTATGATCAGTTGATCGTAATCAGATTTTATCGTGATTTTATCCCTGACTATATTGTAAAGCATTTCAAGGGAGTGAGTTTTTATGAAGCCAAGTTCAAATTCTTCAATTATTGCTTTGAATGATTTTTCGATAGCCTGTTGAGCGTGAAAAGCGGAAAGATGTGTAAGGGTTTCATTTAGACAAATTTCCCGGATCAGAAGGAGATCACTTTCGGCACTATCGAACCATTCTTTAGTAGTTTTTTTCATATATCACTTTCCCTTTTGTCAATAACTCCCTTGCAAAAAGACTGTCTTTTTCGATGAATCTTCTATGCATTGCTTTGGTGTGGACAATCAGATCAATAGGGAATTCTTTTTTAAGTTCAGCAATCGCTTTCGAAATCCTCAGGTAGATCAGGCTTTTTTCCGAAAAGCTCGATGGTATAACATCATCTCCGGTAACAACAAGAATATCCAGATCACTTCCTGTAGATGGCTCACCATAGGCGTATGAGCCAAAAAGAATTATCTTTTCGGGATCAGTAAGTTTAAGCTTCTCAATTAATAAAGGAATGTAATATAACCCAGTCATATTTGGTGTTGATAATAAAGCAAATTTAAGAAAACAATATGAGATCCCTAAATTTTGATAAGGATAGTTATTTATACCTCACTTTCCTGATTACTATCAGGTGCCTTCAGCTATATCATAATACATTGTCTTGTAGAAGTGAAACGGAGACCCCCTGACGAAACGTCGTTTGTCAGGACAAGCCCGACCTTAGCGTCGGGGCGGACTCGCAGGGTCCGAAGTTCCGCTCTGAGGGATCTTGCAAGTTGAGGAGCGAAGTGACGAAATCCCGCTCTGCGGGATCAACAGATATTAATCAGTTCCTGTCTTAAAAATTACCGGACTATAATAAATGCTACTGTCATTGCGATAACGTCCGTCAGCTGACGGACGGAGAAGCAATCTTCATCCCATAAACTAAATCTTACTCTGCTATTCTGTGCTCTGTGCTCTTCGACCTAAACCTTACGTGTCCGATTCTGTCCGATTTTGTCCGATTTTGTCCACTTTTTTTAGCGATTATGTCAATCTGATTGCCGAAATTTATTGTCTGAAGCTGTCCTGTTTGTTTAACCAGTGAAAGTCAAAAACAAATGAGCCGGACTGAAAGTAAGAATCTGCTAAAAGAAAAGATTGAAAATCGTATGCTGCGAATTGCAAATGTTCTTCTTTTAAATGCCAGCTTTATTGACTTTGGGGATTTTATTCGGGGATGACCGAAAAGATTAATAGGACTATTATGGTATAAAATTGATCATTATGAAAGAAAAGGGCAGGGGTTTTTCCCTTTGCTCTGAGCTCTGTGCCCTGAGCGACAGCCCCTGCCCAGACCTTTCCCTAACACGAAAGAGAGGTATGCTGGCAAAGATATTATTTTAACCGGGAAGGCTGCCAGACCTTGTATGAAATTCATAATTAAAAAAATGATTATTACCAATTATAATGTAAAAAGATGAAAAAGCTGAATAAGATACAAATCAATTCTGAAAAAATCCTCAAGGATGAAGAACTATTGAGCCTGAGGGGTGGTACTATGTGCGTTAATTGCTTGGATAATAACATGAATATTATAGGTGGCTATTATACTACTGCTTATAATATGTCATATGAAGATTATATGTTTGGATGCAACTATTACTATTCAGGGACACATATAGCCTTATACTTAGGGGAAAATACCAATTGTATGTCTTAATTGATTTTTAATTTAAATTATGCCAAGGAGAATAAAATATCTATGCCTTTTTATTTTAAAGATCTTTGGCATATTTTTTAAAAAAGTGGACAGAACTAGTTCTAAAATATTCAATCTGAAAGCCTAATGATAAAACTTGTCCTCATTTTTTTCATGGTATCTTTTTGTTGTGACAAACAAAAAGTAAGAAGTATTGCAACTATTGATCTTTTTTCACAACCATCAGTTGAAATAACCAGACTTTCGGAAATAGCTTTAGATGTGGATTATGTTCCATTGCAGACATCAATAAACTCTTTCATCCGAAATATTTATGACATCAAAGCAGTTGGGAATAAGATTTATATTAATACACCTAATCCAAGTGAAATAATATGTTTCGATAAGGCAGGTAAATATCTTTATAAGCTAGATAGAATAGGGCGCGGTCCTGAGGAATACACTGGCATTTTTATGTTTGATGTTAGTACTGATAATGATATCCTTATTGTTCTAACAAGAGGAAAAATTTTAATATTCAGGGATACAGGAAAAAACTTCTTATTTCAAAGGTCGTTGAATTTTAAGAATCAACCTTCATATATAGATTTTATTCCAAACCAAACCAACATCTTAATATCAAAAAGTTCTTCTTATGAAATGGAACATTTTAGAAATGTGTTAATTAATATAGGTGGAGACACTATACTTCTTAGGCCAAACCATTACAGGTACTCAAAAATTGGGGATGGAAATATTGTTTTTAAAAATGACAATATAAGTTACAAGTATAATAATGCCCTTTATTTCAAAGATATGTTTAGCGATACCATCTTTTCGGTTGATCAGACCAACAAGATAAAACCATATCTAATCCTTGACTCACATGGGAAAATACCCTCTGTTGAAGATAGAGCAAACGCAACCTACTTTTTTAAACATGGTACAGAATTCATTATGTTTTCAAGTATTTTTGAGGTTTCTAAATATATATTTTATTCCTTTTCTTATAAGAAATCTCAATTTAATGCTCTATATGAAAAGTCTTCAAAGAAAAAATTTGAAATTAAGAATGGAACTTCTTTAATTGATGATATTACAGGAGGAATTAATTTTGAACCAAAATTCTGTTGTGATGGAAAGTGGTACTCCTGGATTGATGCATTGTCTTTGAAAAAATATTTATCTGAAGATAATTTTATGAGTATTAAAGTGAAGAATCCAGAAAAGAAGGAAGTTCTAGAAAAACTATCTGATTCACTTAGGGAAACCGACAATCCAGTTTTAATCGTTGTTACTCCCAAAGAATAATACTGAAATAAGTAGAAGAATTTCCCCTTCTTCAAGCAGCTCGATTCAATGGATTGCGGCCCATCCTGCCTCCGAATGGTCGTAAAATATTTTGGGAAAACTTACAAATTACAGTCACTCCGTTCAAAATCATTCATAACAAAATCGGGAGTCTCAATGCTTGGTATCAGCAATGCTGCCGAAAGTATAGGCTTCCGCACCTGCTGCTACTGGCTCACCTGGGAACAGCTCCGCGACGAAGTGCCACTTCCGTGTATCGTCCACTGGAACCAGAGACATTTTGTGGTCGTGTGCAAAATTAATAAGCGCGGAGTGCAGTGCACAAAGCACAGAGCAAAACCGAAAAGCTCTTTTGCCTTCAGCTTTGCGCCCCCTGCCATTAATGAACTTAGATCTAAAAATAATTGAAAATCCGGGTAACAAATTCAGATCAATTCCAATTAAACTAAAAATTTAACTGCTGTCAGTTAAAAGGAGGTGTATTAATCAGAGGTGAGTTTCTGGTTAATTATTTTATTCATAGAGTTCAATATAACAAATTGGCTGATCGTGATGAAGAATTAGTATTAACAAATAAGTGGAAATATGAAACATAGAATTTCCGGAGCTAAATCACGTAAGGAGGTTGCCAAAGAGTATGGCATATCTGAAAGAACCCTTTACCGCTGGTTTAAGAAAGCAAATCTATGTATACCTCCGGGATTAATTGATCCATACCATTTGCAGATCATTTACGAGACATTTGGGGATCCAAAAGACTATAAAGTTGCCTGAGTGTCCGATTCTGTCCGGTTTTGTCCGGTTTTGTCCGACTTTTTTTTAGCGATTATGTCAATCTGATTGCCGAAATTTATTGTCTGAAGCTGTCCTGTTTGTTTAACCAGTGAAAGTCAAAAACAAATGAGCCGGACTGACAATAATAATCTGTTCTAAGAAAATTGAAAATCGTTTGCAGCGTATTGCAAATGTTCTCCTTTTAAATGCCAGCTTTATAGATAATCCCGGACTCCTGAATGGTAAAATGGGTATTGCGATATTCTTTTATCATTATTCACGATATACAAAGAACAAAATTTACGAAGATTATGCAGGTGAGCTGATTGATGAAATATATGAGGAAATAAACACTTCCACTCCCGTTAACTTCGAAAATGGTGTCACAGGTATCGGCTGGGGGATTGAATACCTGGTGAAAAACAAATTTGTCCAGGCAGATACTGATGAAGCGCTTGTTGAAATAGATAATACAGTATATAAGCATCGTCTAAACAATCCTATTCTTATAAACTCCGGCGATGACCTTTTTGGCTATGGTTTTTATCATGTTGCCAGAATTCTGGGCCATAAAATTGATGATGATGACCTGAATACGCTGATAAAGAAATATCATTTGATCTTTCTTGCCGATGAATGCGAAAGGATTCTAGGGCAGAAACTGTACACCAGATTCAACATTGAAACATTAAGTATTGATACAGTCAATTCTTTTGTCTGGTTTCTTCTTGAGATTCAGAAGCTTGGTATTTTCCCGGTTAAAGTTGAAAAAATCTTCCATTCTGTTCCGGACTATATAGAAAAAGGAATTCAGGATCTAGTCTGACAAGGCTGGCCAATCATTACTCCTAAAGCTTGCTGAAAAAACAATGGACTCCGTTAAGGATAATTCTGTAAAGGATCTTCTTAAAAGAATACTTGAGAAAGTGGATGGTGAAAAAGTTCTCAGCAGCCCACCGGATGAGACTTATGTTTCAGACTTCATCAAAAACACCTGGCAGCAGATTGTTTATGCACCTTATTTAACGGATGGGCAAGGCATGGTTTTTCAGTTCGACGAAGTATTTTCAATTATTGATGATGAGGACAACTGGAATAAACGACTTGAAAACATAAACAAAGAAAATCTGGGACTTACCGGCTTTGCAGGACTGGCATTAGGATTGCTCAGGGCTCAGAGCACAGGGCTCAGGCCGAAGGCACTGACTGAGGAACGAGTGTCAGTGGCTCAGAGCAAAACAAAACACTTTCAAATGAAAACATAAGGAAGTGAATAATAAATAGCCAATGGTATTGTTATCGGACCATATCAATAAAGAGAAATCAGATCCTGACTGCACGACCGCACGACTTTGCACTCCGAATCGCGGTGAAGTCGAGTGGCTCGCACGACCGGCAAGACAGATTTATCCGACTTCACATTTCTCATGCCCTTGCGCATTGATTCGGAAAAAAGGAAAGAAAATGCTGATACCTCTATAAGCTTCATTTTAAGACATTTCGATACTACATTTATTGTTGTGGAGGGTGATGAATCAAAAAAATACTTCCCGGATTTCCAAACCGGTAATTTGCGATATGATTTTATCCAGGATAGAAATTTGTTCTTCCATAAGACAAAATATATTAACAGGCTTATTGAATTAGCTGCAACAAGATTTATCGCAGTCTGGGATGCTGATGCAATAGTTCCTCCTGATCAGATATTGGAATCTGCCGTGATTCTGCGAAGGGGAGATACCATAATGAGCATTCCTTACGATGGCAGAGTATATGTATGCGACCAATACCTGAGCGAACTCTTTAAAAAGGTACCAGGGATTGAAATACTTTTAAAACTTGCTTCCTCTTTACCATTAATGTATGGGTATCATTCAACAGGCGGAGCTTTCATGGCAGATAGGGAAAAATATCTTGAGACCGGAGGAGAAAATGAGAACTTTCTTGGCTGGGGGCCGGAAGATGTTGAAAGAGTAAAGCGAATGGAAGTGCTTAACCTGCCTGTTCATTTTTCTAACGGGCCTTTATTTCATCTCTGGCACCCGCGTGGTAAGACAAGCTGGTATGTTGATAGGAATGTTGAAATACAGAATCGCAGGGAACTTATATACACATGTAAACATGAAGAATAATAATATTAATAATAACATCTCTCTCTTTATCTTCAAATCAAATGCCCGCGGGATGCAATATGGCATCGGAACTTATATCCGCGAGCTTACACAGTCATTATTGCAAATACCTTATATTAATATCTACTTTGTCTCTTATAAAAATATCGATTATAAAGAGTTTTTTGTAAAGCGGGTTTCTGAAAGGCTTTGTGAAGTCAATTTAGCCTGGTCCTTTGTTTCCTGTTACTCAGAATAATAGTTTTGAAAAGAAATATGCGGCTTCGGTTGTAAGGTTATTATCGGACATTATTCCCAAAAAAGGAAAAGTTATATTTCAATTCAATTACATTGATGATCTTCCTATTTTAATAAAGGTAAAGGAGTGTTTTGGTTTTCCTGTAATCAGCATTGTCCACTTTGCACAGTGGCAGCAGATATTTGAGGGCAACCGTAAGAAACTTGCGGGTCTTAATATCGATAAACCTTCAGATAACATTGAGTTTACATTATCTCAGGAGAGGGAAATGTACAGACAGTCTGATCATATAGTATCGGTTACCAGGTATATGAAAGATTTCCTGGTAAATGAGTATGCGATTGACCCGGAAAAGGTTACTGTTATTCATAACGGACTGGATTACAGTGAATACAAATCAATTTCAAAGGAGGAAAAAAATGAATTACGGAAAAAGCTTGGCTTTCGGAGAGATGATATAATTATTCTTTTTTCAGGAAGGGTCGATCCATGTAAGGGAATAATTTTTCTTATTGAGGCGTTTGAGGAAGCCTGCAAACAAAATCCCGACCTGAGATTAGTGTTATTGGGCCAGGGTAATATCCAGGATTGCCAGAAAAAGCTTCAATCCTCGTTCGGGAAAGTAACATATACAGGGTTCCTGTCCAAAGACCATGTAACATCGTTTTACAAGATTGCTGATATAGGTATCGCACCTTCGGTTTATGACCATTGTCCATATATGGTGCTTGAAATGATGGCAAGCAGGATCCCGTTAATTGTATCAAGGATAAACGGACTCGATGAATTGCTTTCTGATGACCAATGTCTTTTTGTTGATCCTGTATTAAGCGAAGAGGGAGATATAACTTTCAAAATAGAAGAATTTTCAGATGCGATTCTTACCCTGGCAGAGAATAATAACTTACGAAGCGAACTTGCAAATAAAGCCCATAAAAGCTTCACAAAGAAATTTGGAGCCAACCGGATGGCTGAAGAAATGAATAACCTCTTTTTGTCTTTAATAAAAGGGAAAGAAATAGCATTGGAATATGAAAAGAACGAGAGAAGATAATACAGTCTCTGTAATCCAGAGAGCGGTCAGGCATTTCCGTTTACCCATATTGAGAAGTTCAGTAAAGGAAGCGCTTAAATCGCATTCCAATTATCCTACATTCAAGAGTATTTGCGATAGCCTCAATGAGTGGAATATTGAACACTACCCCTTAAAATATCAGACTGAAGAGATTATGGAAATCCAGGCTCCTTATATAGTTCATTTCAGGAACGGAGGTGGTCAGATTGGATTTGTATCGGAAATTGAGAACGACAGGATTACATATTATGAATCATATAGATCAAAAAAGGAAATCACTTCTAAGGATTATCTTGAAAGATGTTCCGGGGCAGTCATATTACTTAATCCTGATGAAAGATCAGGTGAAAAAGACTACAGAAGTAAATGGCAGAATGAATTGATCAGTAATGCAATTTTACCGGTGACAATTTTTGCATTTTTACTATTTATCATTCTTGTATCGGTTAGCTTTTTTACTTCAGGTGAGCTATTGTCTGATAAAATAAGTCCGTTATTATTTCTGACAAAAAGTACAGGGATTTTACTATCTGTTCTTCTGATCCTTCATGAGTTTGAAGTTCATTTATCATTGACTGATAAACTCTGCCACCTTAATAAAGCTACAAACTGCAATACAGTTTTAAATGACAAAGCCTCAAAAGTATTCGGTTGGTTTGGCTGGGCTGATGTCGGTTTTGTATATTTTACAGGGGGATTCTTGTTTTTATTGCTGAATCTAAATGAACAAGGTCTTTCCTTATTAGCCATCCTGTCTGCCTTTTCAGTACCGTATCCTCTGTTTTCGATTTATTACCAGGGATTTGTACTTAAGAAATGGTGCCCGATGTGCCTGGGTGTTCAGTTGATATTGATAATTGAGTTTATTTTACTGTTACCCCGATTTTCACAATTCAGTTTTTCTTTCAATGCATTATCAGGCCTTATTCTGACATTTCTTGTTACCGGTCTCATTTACACCTTGTTTATCCTGTTCACAAGGGAGAAAATGTCAAATGAAATGCATTTTTATAAATATCTGGGGTTTAAGAAAAATCCTGATATCCTGAGAATCCTTATGTATAATCAAATGCATTATGATATACCGGTCACGGAAACCAGTCTGGTTTTTGGAGATAAAGATGCGCGACTTAAGATAACTGCCTTCTTAAGTCTTCATTGTTCACATTGTGCGAGGGCATTTGAGAAGATCAGGAATATGCTTATGGATGAAGAAGACATACTTATAAATCTGGTGCTAATGACCTCTGACAATAGGATGCTTACAACATTATATAATTTTCACCGGGTAGGTGAAGATGAAGAATCATTAAGACTACTGGATATCTGGTTTAACGCTGAGCCTTATTCAAGGACAAGGGTAACTGATGGCCTGTGTATTCCAGAGGATAGCGATATTACAGGTAAGGTGAATGAAGCAAACGGGCGTCTTTTTAAAGAGTGTAATGTTATGGGAACTCCTGCTTTTTTCATTAATGGTTATAAGCTTCCAAATCAGTATGATATTGATGATATAAAGTACTTTAGAGAGGTTTTTAAAGAGCAAGAGGAAGTCAACACTGTTAAATAACTAACAACAAATGTAGATGCAATTATTCAAAGACTAAAAATTATTAATTTTGAAAGAGAAGGGCAGGGGTTTTGCTTTGTGCTCTGAGCTCTGCGCCCTGAGCTACCAACCCCTGCCCGGACCTTTCCATAACAGAAAGGGGGTGTACCCATGCGAAGATAGTATTTTTCCGTAACTAAGGTTATGACCTGTGAAAGGATAAACCAGGGAAAAATGGGAGTTTTAAATTAAAAAAGTTAGATATGAAAAATCTTAGGAAATTAAGTATTAATTCTGGAAAAATAATTAAATCAGACGAATTAATTACATTAAAAGGAGGTGGAACTTGCTACTGCACTAATTGCAGTAGTTATGGACGTTATCTAGGCGCAGGGAGTTATTCAGAATGTTTAACTGCATGTTGGGAAATTGGGTGCAACTTTTACTGGGATTGGTGGGGCTAATTCTAAATTACGCCATAACTAAAAGCACCTTCAGGGGGCTGGTTGGATATGAAACCAGCCTCTTAAGTATGATAAAAAAATAGTCAGCCTTTCGAAGTTATTTGAATATGAAAAGAGGACTTTACATATTTCCTATAGAATTAGATAATAACTCCAAAAAAGAAATAAGGTTAGTGAATTCTAGATTTACTCTGGAAAATTGACAAAAGATCATGATTTAGTAATCTTAAAATGGAGTTTCGTATGGTTTGCTTTGTGATAATAAAGGAATTAATGCTGGCTTCTAGGACTAGATCGATTCAATCTGCATACTGGATTCAAATATGAAGCCTGTCAGTATGGACTAAATATTGAAGATTTTTGTCGGAATTTACTAATTAGTTGATGCTATTCCCCTAATGCTCAGACAATATAATGGAATTAGAATGAAATACAAATATTTGTTTATTTTATTCCTTTTGATAGCCTCATGCAAGCTTATGGATAATGCTCTCTTTGATTTTGATCCCAGAAGTTTTGTTGAGAATAAAATCTCCTTATCTGAGATAGCTGACGACATCAATTATATTCCTTTGGATAATATATATCCTCTGGGATATATTCATGACAATATTGAATTCATAAACAACTCATTCTATTTATCAGAAAATAAAATTGGCATAATTGTATTTGATATAAACGGGAAAATGATCAGAAAAATTGGGAGCAAAGGAAGAGGTCCGGGTGAGTATTTGTACACGTTTGATTTTACAGTTGACAAGGAAACAGAAACAATCTATGTTTGGGATAATAACATAATCAAAATATTTTCTAAATATGGTAAATTCTTAAGAAGTTTCTCACTAAAGGAATATGGCGGTTTTATTCATCCAATCAAATTCTTAAACACTACCCTGTTTGCATTTTTTTCTGTTCAATTTGAGAATGTTGATAATAAATGGATAGCAGTTGATTCATTGGGCAACTTAATTAAAAAGGAAAAAAGAAAAACTCCAAGCTTTGCCCGTGAATTTTCTGCTGGTGAAGGAGCATATGTATTTCAAAATAAAATAACATATTGGAATAGTTTTGATGATACAGTTTTCTCACTATTGCCAGATTTAACCGAGAATCCATCATATCTTTTTAGTCCTGGCGAACACAGATATCCTAAATCCCAGAATAATGTACCTTTAGATGAGATGACTAAATATTTATCAATCACCCAAATATTAGAAACAGAACATTTTCTGATAATTAGATATTTTTACAATGAGGGTAAATATATTAGGTTTTTTGAAAAAGAAAAAAGAATAACATATCAGGTTGATTGGGAATATAATGGAAGTACCGGTATTATTAATGATCTTGACGGTGGACCAGGGTTTATACCAAAAATATATTTCAAGAAAAATGGAGCAGAATTTATAGGAGGATTAATAAATCCAATTCAGCTTATAAACCTTGTTTCTAGTAATGAATTCCAAGATTTTACTCCAAAATATAATAACAAAAAAAAAGAGCTTGAACGACTGGCAAATAGCTTAGATGAGACAGATAATCCAATTCTTGTGATAATTAAATTAAAAAAATAACGTAACCATTTTTCCAGAATTGCTTTTAAAGACCTTTCTATGAGATAAATGGAAGTGAATTAAAAATGAAATATTGAATGATAATGAATATAAAGAATTAATATGAAAGAGAAGGGCAGGAGGTATTCCCTGAGCTCTACGCTCTTTGCCCTGAGCTTCTTCCCCCTGCCCCGACCTTTCTTAATAAGAAAGGGGGTGTAAATATGCGAAGTTAATCATTTTTCATAACTGCGGTTACTACATGTGAAAAGATAAAACATGGAAATTAAAACTGATTATTAATGTTAAATTTAAAGAAGATGAAAACACTTGGCAGGTTAAATATAAATTCCGAAAGGTTAATGAAACATGAGGAATTGATTACATTAAGAGGGGGTTATGGGTACGTGAGCTGTAGAATTGGTAGTGTTCATTGTGGGGGTGCATCAGTTAGCAATTGCGGTCAGGCGGCAAGGGACAAATGTGATGACCTTTGTTCAGGTTGGGATAACTTTGTTTGTGCCGGAATCTAAGCTTTGTGAAGGGAGTCCTATACTCCCTTCATTATCATTTTTTTAAATTATATAATGTTAATAAATGACTTCTTAAATGACAGTTCTAAAAAAAATTTTAATCCTTTCCTTATTTGTTTTAAGTTGTAATAATGTAAGTAAAATGTCTGAAAATCAGATAACAACATTCAATCTAACAGAACTGCCAAAGCTCACCCCCTTAAAGCTTTCTGATTTAGGATTCATTGATATTGAATATGTCCCACTGGAAACCAATGAACAAAGCATAATTTCAGGAACAAATGATTTAATTGGTGGAAATAAATTAATAGTTGGTACAGGGTTTTATCTTGTAAAATATTTTAAGACAATTTTAGAGTTCCAATCCAATGGATCGTTTGTCGCCAGGATCGGAACATTGGGAAGAGGACCAAATGAATTTCTGGTTCCCCATGATGTAAAAGTTGATGAAATAAACCAGAATATATATGTGCTGGCAGGATGGCAGAAGAAATTTTTTGTCTACTCTGATAATGGGAAATTGATAAGAACATTTCAGATTCCTTTCTTTTCCAATGAATTCAGTTTTTTTGAAAAGGAAATCTTATGTTATAGTGAAAATCACATGGGGAATATTGAAAACAGTTATAATTTAATCGATACCAATGGGGTAATTATAAAAAGTTTTCCTAATAGGTATCCTTTTAAAAACCATGATGCACACTCTACCTCAGGTGAAAACCTTTTTTACCATTTTGATAAGCAACTTTTTAAGAAAGAGGTTTATTCTGATACTGTGTATTGTTACGAAAACGAAGGTTTTAAACCCCATCTGGTTATTCAAGTCGGGAATAAATTAATGACTCCGCAAGCACGTTCAGAGTTTGAGGGTTTATATTTAGTTAAAAATTACATTAGTCCATTGAATTTGTTCGAATTTGGCGATTACGTTTATTACGAGTTTGTATACAAGTTTGCACTTCCTGATGATGTATTAATTTATAGTTTTATTGGTTCAAAAAAGAATAGTTTCAGGGCCATAATTAATACCGGACAGGGTATTATCAACGATCTGGATGGAGGTCCCAATATTTTGCCAAAAACGATAAAAGATAATATTACAATAATTGCATTAGTTGATGCTTTACAACTTAAAACTCATGTTTCCTCTAAAGCTTTTATAAATTCGACCCCAAAATACCCTGAAAAGAAAAAAGAACTTGAGAAGTTAGCTAATAGTCTTAAGGCAACAGATAATTCTATTTTGATTTTAGTAAAATTGAAAAAGTAAATTAATGGATTTCCCGTTTTTTACGCAGCTCGATTCCATGGATTGCGGCCCATCCTGCCTCCGCATGGTCGCAAAATATTATGGGAAATCATATTCATTACAATCACTTCGCTCAAAATCATTCATAACAAAATCGGGAGTCTCGATGCTCGGGATCAGCGATGCTGCCGAGAGCATTGGTTTCCGCACCCGCGGTTACCGTCTTACCTGGGAACAGCTCCGCGACGAAGTCCCGCTTCCCTGCATAGTGCATTGGAACCAAAGACACTTTGTTGTAGTTTATAAAATTTCAAATGAAAATCGTATCCCCCGCCCCTTTAGGGGAGGGGTCAGGGGAGGGGCAACTGTGTATGTCGCTGATCCCGCCTCCGGCCTCCTTCGCTATACCAAAGATGAATTTCTGAAATGCTGGTACAGCACCAAAAGCGATGGCGTCCAGGAAGGAACAGCACTTTTACTTGAACCAACACCAGAGTTCTACAAACAGGAAGATGAAGAGAAAAGCAAGCTAAGCTTCTTATATCTTCTGAATTATATCCGTCCTTATACAAAATACATAATCCAGCTTATGCTTGGAATGTTAACTGCCAGCATAATAAGCCTTATATTCCCTTTCCTCACTCAATCGCTTGTCGATACCGGTATCGGGAACAGCAACATAGCATTTGTTGTTATGGTGCTTGTTGCCCAGCTGATTCTCACCCTCAGCCAGACTGCAAACGGGCTGCTTCGCAACTGGATAAGCCTCCATGTCACAAGCAGGGTAAGCATATCGCTTATCTCCGATTTTCTGATAAAGCTAATGAAGCTTCCCATATCCTTTTTCGATGTTAAGCTCGTCGGTGATATCATGCAAAGAATAGGGGACCATAACAGGATAAGGACCTTTCTCACGGATTCTCTTATAAGCATCATATTTGCTGTCATTACCCTGGTTATGTACATCATAATTATGGCAACATATAACCTGGGAATACTTGGCATCTTTTTACTTGGAAGCGCTTTATATATAGGTTGGGTGATGCTATTTCTTAAAAGAAGAAGAGAGCTCGATTATAAGAGGTTCCAGCAGAGCGCAGCCAACCAGAGCAATATTGTTCAGCTTGTAACCGGGATGCAGGAGATAAAGCTCAACAGCTGCGAAAAACAAAAAAGATGGGAATGGGAGAGAATACAGATCAAACTCTTTAAGGTCAGCCTTAAAAGCATGATGCTTAACCAGAACCAGCAGCTCGGCGCTGCTCTTATTAACCAGGCAAAAGATATTTTTATCTCATTCCTTTCTGCAAAGGCTGTAATTGATGGCCAGATGACCCTCGGAATGATGATGGCGATCCAATATATAATAGGCCAGCTCAATGCCCCCATCCAGCAATTCATAGGCTTTACCCAGGCTGCACAGGATGCAAGGATCAGTCTTGAACGGCTTGGTGAGATCCACAATAAGGAGGATGAGGAGAAACCCGAGGACAATAAGATAAGAGAAATACCTGCAGATAAAGATATCGAGATCAAAAACCTGCTTTTTCAGTACGAAGGGCCTCATTCCGAAAAAGTGCTGAATAATGTATCACTCACCATTCCTGCAAAAAAGGTAACCGCGATAGTCGGTATAAGCGGCAGCGGGAAAACAACCCTGATAAAGCTGATATTGGGATTTTATCCCCCGGTCAAAGGGGAGATATCACTGAATGGGGCACCGCTTAACAGGTTCAGCCAGTCGGAATGGAGAAAGAGATGCGGGGTTGTGATGCAGGAGGGCTATATCTTTTCAGATTCAATTGCCGGCAATATTGGTCTTATTGATGATTTGCCGGATAAAGATAAAATCGACAGGGCAACAAAAACAGCAAATATTAAAGATTATATCGAGAGTCTGCCCCTCGGGTATAATACCAGAATAGGCAATGATGGTCATGGCCTAAGCACTGGTCAGAAACAGCGACTATTGATTGCAAGAGCAGTTTATAAAGAACCCGATTTTATCTTTTTCGATGAGGCCACTAATGCCTTAGATGCAACGAACGAAAAGACAATTATGGATAACTTAGGTGTATTCTTCAAAGGAAAAACAGTTGTGATAGTAGCTCATAGGCTTAGTACAGTAAAGAATGCCGATCAGATTGTTGTACTTGAAAAAGGTGAGATAGTTGAGAAAGGAACACATAAGGAGCTTGTTGAAAAGAAAGGAGCATACTTTAATCTGGTGAAGGACCAACTCGAACTTGGAAATTAAACGCTCAGGGCTCAGAGCGCAGAGCTCAGAGTTCAGTGGAAGAAGCTCAGGGCTCAGGGCTCAGAGCTCAGAGGAAGAGGCACAGGGCTCAGGGCGCAGAGCTCAGAGGAAGAAGCTCAGAGTGCAGGGCGAAGGGCAAAATGTAAAATAACTATAAATTCAAGATAATGGAAGACTTCAGATTTGAAAAACTGGATATATGGAAAGAGGCTGTTTTGGTTTCTGATTTACTATTTGATTTTTCTGATAAAGCTGATGAGAAAAGACTATTCAGATTTGCTGAACAGTTAAGAGCTGCCGGAATGAGTATCTCAAATAATATTGCAGAAGGATCAGGATCGTTTTCAGATAGGGAATTCGCCAGTTTCCTAAACATTGCCCGACGTTCTGTTTTTGAATGCGCAAATATTATTCACATTTTCTGCAGAAGGAAAATTGTCACCTCTGAAGAAAAAGACCAGATGTATTTAAAACTGATTTCATTAAGTAAAAAAATCACAAATTTCAGAAAATCACTAAAATGAATTGCTCTTCGCCCTGTGCCCTGTGCTCTGTGCCCTGTGCCCTGTGCCCTGCGCCCTGAGCAAAAAAATTAAGATTATGCCTGAAATAAATAAGCATGAAATAAGAAGCCCTGAACTTCAGGAAGTAATGTCCGGGATACCGGGAAGCTTCCTTAAATGGGGACTGTTCCTGTTTTTTGCCATTATCCTGGCTATCCTGGGCGTTACCTGGTTTATCAATTACCCGAATATTGTTACTGCTCCGGTAACAATTACAACCTATAATTCGCCGGCATCGCTTTTTGCAAAATCGGGTGGAAAAATTGAAAAACTGATTGTCAGTAACGGGGATAATGTAATAATAAAACAACCAGTGGCATTAATTGAAAACGCGGCCCGCTTTGAAGATGTCCGGTTACTTGAAACGTTCCTTGATTCTCTTAAGAAGAATCCTGACTGGCAACATAATGTGCTGAAGAATGATCTGCCGGCAAGCCTGTCGGTCGGAGAAATACAGACCGGTTACTCCCGCTTTATAACAGTATTTCAACAGTTTAAAGACTACCTTAACCAGGCATATATTCCTTCAAAGCTCAGGCTTCTGGAAGAGCAGATCAGGAAACAGGAAGAATACACTGCCGAACTTCTGAACCAGAAAAGGTTGTCAGGAGAAGATCTCAGGCTTGTTACCAACAGTTTTAAACGAGATTCTTTGTTGTATATCAGCAACCTTCATTCTGTAACTCTTAGTGAATTTGAAAGATCAAAACAGGCGTTAATTCAGAAGCAATCATCACACAGTTCGCTTAAAGCCTCGATAAAGAACAATGAATCATCAACATTAAGGATGAAGGAAACCCGTCTCGATCTGCAGGTTCAGCTTGAGAAAGAGCTGCATCAGTTCAGTCTGGATCTTGATGAGGCATATCAACTCCTTAATGCAGCGATGGATCAATGGAAGGAAAAATATCTCATTGAGAGTCCTGTAAAAGGGAAAATAACTTTCACGAGTTTCTGGAATGAGAACCAGGTTATAAAAGCAGGAGAGATACTGGCAACAGTGATTCCTGAGGACCGGAGCAGGATCATTGTAAGGGCAAATGTTCCGGCAACAGGATTGGGCCGGGTTAGAGTCGGGCAGGAAGTTAACATAAAGCTATCGGGATTTCCCTATATGGAATTCGGAGTTATAAAGGGAAAGATAAGATCACTGTCGCTTGTACCTGCCAACGACGTTTATATTGCAGAAATTGATCTTGTTAATGGCATGCGATCGACTTACAACATCGAATTAAATTTTATCAGCGAAATGACCGGAACAGCAGATATTATAACTGACAACAGCAGGCTGATATTCAGGTTGATAAAACCACTACATAGTATAATAAAATGATATAAAATCATGTTGCAGGTTGCTGGATCCTGGTTGTCAATACGGTTATAACTATAATGCGAAGGATAACAAGCAAATGTGAATAAATTCAAATGGATAAATGATTAAAACAATCTGAAAGAGAAAGGCAGGAGGTTTTCCCTGAGCTCTGAGCTCCACGCCCTGAGCTCATTCTCTCTGTGTCCCTCTGTGACTCCTCCGGATTTCCTCTGTGCAAGTTTTTCATTTTTTTCTGGTTACACAGAGATCCACAGAGATTTGCACAGAGAAACACAGAGTCAATAAGAGTTTAAAATATAATTCTTAACGAAAAATATAGTTGTTTTTCTTCTTCTTTTAAAAAATGTTTCCTAAATTTAAGAAGTCTTTAATACGAACCTTGTTATAAGCCCTTATAACGATGAAAGTCAAATCTCAAATTACCCTGCTGATCATCATCTCATTGATTGCTTCCTGCAAACCTAAGACCACCGAAAACCTCGAGGAGATGGCCCGCCGCTCTTCCCGTCCCGAAGCAGTGCTTGTGAAAACTGTTAAGCTTGAACCTTCAACATTCTACCACGAGCTTGTAAGCAATGGTAAAGCATACTCTTCTGAAAAAGCGGTAATTCCATTCAAGGTGAACGGAATAATTAAAGAACTTACAATCCGGAACGGACAGAAAGTAAAAACAGGCGAACTTCTTGCTGTCATCGAGGATTTTGAATACAGATCACAGCTTGAAACTGCCAGACAGACTCTTGAAAAGGCGCAGATAAATTTTAAAGATGATCTTTACAGCAAATACATGACATTCGACACAACAGGTCTTGCTCCCGATAAAATCAAAACATCACGCACACGCAGCGGTCTTGATGATGCAATAACTGCCCTTAAATTGGCTGAATACAATTACAACAATACCCGTATCTATTCTCCAATAAACGGAAGCGTCGCCAATCTCGAAGCATTGCAGTGGAATCCAAGCCAGAACTATAAAAGCCTCTGCACTATTATTCAGGACCAGACCATGGATGTTGAGTTTCCTGTAATCGAATCTGAATTTGGCTTCATAAGTAAAGGGATGCCGGTTGGGATTATCCCGTTTATTAACGACAGCACTCTGATAAACGGAAGAATTACACAGATAAATCCCCAGGTCGATGAAACAGGAATGGTAAAGGTCAGGGCAGAATTCCGGAATAACGGAAGGCTTATCGACGGAATGAACGTAAGGGTGGTAATACGGAAACCTGTTCCGAACCGTCTTGTGGTCCCCAAGGAAGCACTTGTTATAAGGCAGGGCAAGGATGTGATCTTTGTCCGCCAGGACTCACTGGCGATCTGGAAATATGTTACAGTCGAGTTTGAGAACAGTACCTCGGTATCAATTAAAGAAAGGGAATTGAGCCCGGCGATCTCGTGATCGTCAGCGGGAACATGAATCTTGCACACGAAACAATAGTACGGGAGGAATGAATAAGGAACCTCATTACAGCTCATTCTTATCCACATTCACTGTCAACATACTATTCGTTATGCTGATCATTGTCGGTGCGGCAATGATCCCTTTGCTCTCCCTTCAGCTTAATCCGACACGATATCTTCCCTCACTGACTATCTCCTGGACCTGGCCCGAGGCGCCTGTACGTGTAGTTGAACAGGAGGTTACAACAACTCTCGAAGGCGTCCTGACAACAGTGACAGGCATAAAGAAAATTTCCTCGTACACTTATGCCGAAGGAGGTAACATCACAGTCGAGTTTGATAAAAATGTCGATCTGAGGGCTAAGCGTTTTGAGGTGGCTTCGCTGCTCAGGGAGACACGGAAAAGGCTGCCTGAGAGGGTTTCCTACCCTGAGATCAGCATGAATATGCCGTCGAACCAGTCGGGGTCGGTAATCATTAGCTTTCAGCTCAATGGTAATGCCAGCCCTTCATATATCTATACTATTGCCGATGAAGTAATTAAACCTGCCATAGCTGTGGTAGAGGGTGTTTACAGCGTCAGCGTTTATGGCTCCACACCAAGGGAATGGGAACTTATCTACGATCAGCAGAAGCTGGCTGAGATCGGGTTAAGTTCATCTGCAATAAGCGCTTCGATAAATAATTACCTTCTCGAAATGGAACTTGGAGGAGCTTCTGAGACTTTGGCAGGAGGAGCTGAAAAAAGAACTTATCTTACTCTCGGAGGCAATAACAAAGCGACATTCAGATGGGACGATATTCCTGTTGCCAGGGCTTCAGGCCGCATAATCCATCTTACCGATGTCGCTAAGGTTAAGCTGAAGGATCAGCGTCCTCAAAGGTATTTCCGAATAAACGGCCTAAATACGATAAACATCAATGTGAGCGCCGGCAAAAATGTAAATAATATAAAAGTTGCTGAAGGGGTAAAAGAGGTTATTGAGAAGCTTAAGGGCGAGCTTCCTCCCGGGTACAGCATCAGAACGTCGGTCGACAGTACGATTTACCTGAAAGAGGAAATATCAAAAAATATTTTCCGTACGATACTTTCGGTCATCCTTCTCCTACTGTTTGTTCTTGCGATAAGCCGCGAGTTCAAATATCTTCTTATAATAACCATAAGCCTTGTTGCCAATATATTGATTGCATTTATCTTCTATTATCTTTTTAAGCTCGAGATACATCTCTATTCCCTGGCAGGAATAACAGTCTCGTTCGGTATCATAATCAACAACACAATCGTGATGACCGATCACATAAGGTTTCAGAAGAACCGGAAGGTCGGAATCTCTCTCCTTGCGGCCACCCTTACAACTATCGGGGCGCTGTCGGTCATCTTTTTCCTCGATGAAGCGTCAAAAGTCACCCTGGCCGATTTTGCTGCGGTTGTAATAATAAACCTCTCTGTTTCACTTGCAGTTGCTCTCTTTTTTATCCCTTCACTTATTGAGAAGATAAAACTTGCACCGAAGTTCAATGCTCTTGTCATAAGAAGAAAAAGAAGAGTGGCAATGTTTTCAGGAAAATACCTCAGAAGCATCGATTTCATAATAAAACACAGGGCTCTATTCATTATAGCTGCAATCCTTGTCTTCGGACTGCCGGTCTTCTATCTGCCCGATTCGCTTCCGAAAGATGCCCGCGGTCAGGTAAAAGATGAGGACCGCACGAAATTCCAGAAAATTTACAACAAAACGCTAGGCAACAAAAAGTATGTCCAGGATATAAAACCTGTAATAAACAAGGCTCTTGGAGGTACATTCAGGCTCTTCAGCGAAAAGGCAAAGAACAGCAGGTTCTATTATTACGGCGGCTCGGATGAGGTTCAGCGCACCCGGCTTAGTGTCGAAATAGGCCTTAGCGAAGAGGGTCTTACAATTGAGGATATGAACACAACATGTGCCGGACTTGAAAATATGCTTGCTGCATACAGCGAAATCGATATGTTCACAACCCGTATAAACGGTAAGGAAGATGCAGGCATTACAATAACATTCAGGCCTGAGCACGATTTTACGATATTCCCTTTTATCCTTAAGATCAGGATCGAAGATTATATGAATGGC
The DNA here is from genome assembly GCA_963701745.1 of uncultured Bacteroidales bacterium. GTDB lineage: Bacteria > Bacteroidota > Bacteroidia > Bacteroidales > VadinHA17 > LD21. The sequence continues at coordinate 1,273,789 of CAVPBE010000001.1, forward strand.
ATAGGAAGTTATCATGCTTCGGTTTATGGTGTGGGGAAAGCATTCAGCAACCAGGTTTACAGCGACTATATCCAGACCAGCAACAGAATAATAATGAAGGGGTATAATTATGATCAGCTTTATGCTTATTGTGAAGCTCTGAGGGAAAGACTTATTGCCAGCGGCAAGGGGAGGATAAAGGAGGTGTATCTTCTGGGTGAAGATTACGGAGGTTTTATTTTCGGGAGGAACAGAAAAGTTTACAGGAACAGGCTGGGAATGGATAAATATTTTCTTGCTGAAAACGGATCGGATGTTGCATTTGCATACACTGAAGCAAAGCGATATTCCAGGACACCGGCATCGCTGCAAAGTGCATATATCGGGGGAGTGAATGCTCCGGTAAATATCAGGTCGCTGCAGTCGGAGGAGTATGATTTGTGGAACCTCAATAATGCTCCCCTTAAAACTTCATCGGGACAGTTTGTAAAGCTTAAGGATTTTTCTTCGGTTTCAAGGGAAGTATCGGATAATACGATCAGGCGTGAGGACCAGCAGTATGTTATCACGGTGGGTTATGATTTTATAGGTAATTATGAGCTTGGCAGGCTTATCCTCGACCGGAACATCGACGAAACAAGCGCCATGCTTCCTCTTGGGTATACTGCTCAGAGCGGTTCATACAACTTTTCGTGGGATCAGAAGAAGACAAATTATCTTCTGATCTTCCTGGTGATCCTTATTATATATTTTATCTGTGCCATCCTGCTCGAGTCGTTCAAACAGCCATTTGTGGTGATAAGCCTTATCCCGTTTTCATTTATTGGTGTTTTTCTTACGTTTCATCTTTTCAATATAACAGCCGATGAAGGCGTGTTTGCGGCTATGATTCTGCTCTGCGGGATTGTTGTCAACGCAACACTTTATATTTTGAATGATTTTAACAGCATAAGAAGACGAAAACCTGCACTTCCTGAAAGAATTGCATATTTGAAGGCATTTAATGGCAAGATCATCCCGATATTCCTGACAAAGCTCTCAACAATAATCGGGTTGGTACCTTTCCTGCTGACAGGCAAAGATGAGAGGTTCTGGTTTGCGCTGGCAGCGGGAACTATCGGGGGGCTGGTATTTAGTTTTATCGGGTTGTTTATATATCAACCGATAATGCTGAGAAAAGGAAGAGTGGTAGGAAAGGGTATGGGAGGTATCAATTCCCCCTTTGAAGGGGGTGAGGGGGATGTTCTTTAAAGCTCCGCTAGCGCGGATTTATAATCCGTGCTTTGTTGAATTAATTTTGGCACGAATTGCAAATTCGCGCCAGCGAATGATTATAATATGAAAAACTTACACAGAGATTCACAGAGGTTGCACAGAGCTCCACAGAGTTGAAAACAGTGTAACTCCATGGTTAACAACAAATAATTGAAAAAGTTTGCTTCGCCCCGCAGATGCGTGGCTCGCAAAGACAGTTGATATATTAATGCTCCCACACGCCCCCTCTTTGCGAAGCAGAGAGGGGGATGGGGGGTGAGTACATGAAATTATTAGTATGGTAAAATTTCTGATAACAAGACCAGTAGCTGTCATAATGACTTTTCTGGCATTATTGCTTTTGGGCCTGGTAGCTTCAAGCAGGCTTCCGGTTTCATTGATGCCCGATATCGACATTCCCGAAATAACAGTTGCCATCTCCCGTCCTGATGTCAGTGCACGGGAACTTGAGAACACTGTGGTATCGATTCTCCGACGCAACCTGCTCCAGGTACAGGGACTCGATAAGATCGAATCGGAATCCCGGAACGGAAGCGCACTGATCCGCCTCTCTTTCAAATTCGGGAACGACATCAACCTTGCTTTTATGGAGGTAAACGAAAAGGTCGACGGCGCCATGAACAACCTTCCAAATGATCTCGAGAGACCACGAATAATAAAAGCCAGCGCCACCGACATCCCTGTGTTTATGCTGAATATAACACTTGCCGACAGCCTGGCCGGTGATGAGAAGTTCATTGAGCTCAGCGAGTTTGCCGAAACGGTTATCAAGAAAAGGATCGAGCAGCTTCCCGAGATCGGAATGGCTGATATAACAGGCCAGATCAAAAGGGAGATTTATATCAGTCCCGATGAAAAGAAAATGAGCAGTCTCGGAATTACTGAGGATGATATCACAAAGGCGGTTCAGCTGAACAACATCAATATCGGGAGCATCCTTGTGAAAGACGGGAAATACCTTTATAACCTCGAATTCAGCTCGTATCTCAAAGAGCTGAATGATGTCGGGGATATCTATCTGAAAACAGGCAACAGGATACTCCAGGTAAAGGATGTCGCCGAAGTGGGGATGAGGCAGGAGAGACCAAGGGGCGAATACTATTCAAACGGAAGCAGGGCAATATCGCTTGCAATTATTAAGGAGTCGACTGCAAAAATGGCTTCGCTTGAAGCTAAGATGAAGGAGATACTCGGCATTTTCAGGATAGACTATCCGCAGATGGAATTTGAGATATCGCAGGACCAGACAAGGCTCCTTGATTATTCGATCTCAAATCTGAGGCAGAGCCTGCTGGCAGGAGGAATACTGGCATTCGTGCTGATGTTCTTCTTCCTCAAGGACGGGAAATCACCATTGATAATCGGTTTCAGTATCCCGGCAACACTGGTTATAAGCCTTCTGTTCTTTTATCTCGTTGGTCTTTCGATAAATATTATATCGCTGGCAGGACTGATCCTTGGCATTGGGATGATGATAGACAACTCGATAGTTGTAATAGAAAATATTACCCAATGGATCGACAGGGGCCTGAAGCTTACCGATGCCTGCGTTAAGGGAACAAATGAGGTTATAACCCCGCTTATTTCATCAGTTCTTGTAACATGTGCGGTTTTTATCCCGCTGATTTTTCTGAGCGGGATTTCAGGAGCACTATTTTACGATCAGGCAATTGCAATTGTAATAGGGCAGGGGGTATCGCTGCTTGTCGGTGTTACACTTCTTCCCACAATATACTACCTGCTTTATAAAAACGGAAAAGAAGGTGCACTGACAAGGCTCGTTAAGAAGATAAGCCTGAAACATCTTGAAGAAAAGTATGAAGGCGGTATGAATTTCTTTTTCAGATACAGGACAGCGGCAATGATCTCATTCGGAGTGATAATTCTTATCATGATCGGACTTTTTATAACAATGGAAAAGGAGAAGTTCCCGGCAGTTCGTCAGGATGAGCTTGTCGTTTCGGTCGACTGGAACGAGAACATCGATCTTGATGAGAACCTTAAAAGGATACAGCAGATGATAGAGGCAAGCGGAGATCTTGCGCTACAGACAAACTCATTTATAGGTGAACAACAGTTCCTGTTTAACCGCGATTATGACCAGTCATATACCCAGTCGAAAGTATATATTAAAGCCGGAGATTTCAGAATAAGGGAAGAGATCGAAAAGAACTCATATGAATTCCTCGGGAAAAACTATCCCGGAGCTACATTTAATATTGCGGCCCAGCAGAACATATTCGAAAAGATATTTTCAGCTTCCGAAACCCCGCTGGTTGCTGAGGTGAGCCTGATGAAAGAGAAAGAGGTTCCCCCTGTTGAACTGATGACCGGCATTGTTGAAAAACTGTCCGGGCAATGGCCCGGTGCAGGAATTTCAAATCCCCCGCTTGAAGATAAGATTCTTCTGAGGATTGATCCCGACAAGCTCCTGATCTATGATGTCGAGCCAATGACCCTCTACAATACTCTCAAAACATCGCTTAACAAGAACAACATAGGTGAACTGAGAGCATCCTATGAGCTTCTCCCGATTGTTCTTGCAGATAAGGAGAAGCAGATCAGCGAGATCATCTCATCTGAATCTGTATTGAGTAAGGCAGGTAAGCCGGTACCCGTAAGGGAATTGGTTCGTGTTCAGAGGGTGCATGATTATAAAACAATCAAGGGAGGGATGAATGGTGAATATGTGCCTGTAAATTTGAATATTGCAACAAACAAGCCATCAATTGTCACTGCTGAAATAAGAAATCTTGTTACTTCAAACCAGGATCTGTCAGTTGATTTCAGCGGCAGTCTGATTACAGGACAGAAGCTGTTCAAAGAGCTGGCCATTATTCTGGTTGTCGCTCTTCTTCTTCTTTATTTCATCCTTGCCGCCCAGTTTGAATCTCTTACACAGCCATTGATCGTACTTCTTGAGATACCCATCGATATTGCAGGCGCTCTTTTACTTGTAACCCTCTGGGGAGGAACTATAAACATAATGACAATGATTGGTCTGATAGTGATGTCGGGAGTCATCATCAACGACTCCATTCTCAAAGTAGATACAATAAATAACCTTCGTAAGGAAGGGCTGGGATTGAAGGAGGCTATCTATGCAGGAGGTTCGAGACGTCTGAAACCTATAATAATGGTTGCCATGGCATCGCTTATTTCGACTGCTCCGATACTCTTTAGTCAGGGGATAGGATCTGAATTGCAGCGGCCGATGGCTCTGGCCCTGATCGGAGGGATGTCGCTAGGTACTGTAGTAAGTCTGTTCTTTATTCCGCTGGCGTATTGGTATATATACAAAGGCAAAAAGGCGTGACGGCGTCAAGGCGTTAAGGCCTTTCTTCTACCCTCTTGGGATGGGTAGGGCACACGGCAATTCTTAGGCTCCCCTCTTGGGGGGCCGAGCGTTTAGTCCCGCAGGGCGGGATAGCGAAGGAGCCAGATTGCTGGGGAGATTTGTGGTGGAGGGGCGGGGGGTGGGTTAAATTGCTCATGGCCAAGGACACAGTGCAATTCTTAGGCTCCCCTCTCGGGAGGGGCGGGGGGTGGGTTAATTTTCCCGCAGTCCCGAGTATTCGGGATCGCAGATTAAAATCCGCAGATTTTCGCAGATAAAAATTTTGTTTATACCTTGTATTTCCCACCTAAGCTTTATTTGACCTCCACCGTTTTCATAGACAACCGAAGCTTTATTAGAGGTGGTAGCTAAGGGAGTGCCCGTCGCTTAAAGTGTCCGCTTTTGTCCACATTTGTCCGATTTTGTCCACTTTTTTTTAGCGATTATGTCAATCTGATTGCCGAAATTTATTGTCTGAAGCTGTCCTGTTTGTTTAACCAGTGAAAGTCAAAAACAAATGAGCCGGACTGATAATCATAATCTACTCAAAAAAATCGAAAATCGTTTGCAACGTATTGCAAATGTTCTCCTTTTAAATGTCAGCTTTATTGACTATCGGGATTTTATTTTTAGATGTTCAAAAAGGTAAAGAATATTGTGTTGGTAAAAACTTGAACATTATGAAAGAAAAGGGTAGGGGTTTTGCCCTGTGACCTGAGCTCTGCGCCCTGAACTATCAGCCCATGCCCGGACCTTTCCTTAAAAGCAAGGAGGTGTACCCGTGATAAAATAATATTTTTCCATGACTTAGGTTGCGACCTGTGAAAGGATAAATCAGGGAAAATAAATGAATTTTATTACATTAATTTTGTTAATATGAAAACACTGAATAAATTAAATATCAATCCAGAAAAATTGATGAAAAATGAGGAATTGATTATTTTAAGAGGAGGATATGGCTTAATATGTTATGGAGGATCTGGACCTCTCTGTGGACAGGTTATCGAAATTATCCATGATCCATACTACCTTTGTAGCATTTATTGTCCTGGTTGGACACACTGGGTAAGTTGGTAACAGTCTAATGAAGGGAGATTTCCAATCCCTTCATTGTTTTTTTTGACTAAAGGGGAAACTCATCCGTTCGACGGCAAGGAATTGCTGAAAGATGATATTTCCGGTGGTATTAATATCGAACCAAAATTTGCATGTAACGGATTGATTTATTCCTGGACAGATGCTCTTAAATTCAAGACCCGTATGTCGGGCGATGAATTCCGTAATGCAGAAGTGAAAAATCCCACCCGTAAAGCTGAACTTCAGAAGCTTGCAGCATCAGTAAAAGAGGATGATAACCATCTGCTTATAGTCATAACGCCGAAAAAGTAACGATTCTCCTGGTTGCTGATTCTTTGTGTGCTACTACTAATTTAAAAACTCACACAGAGATCCACTGAGAGCCACAGAGATCCACAGAGATCTAGGGTTTTAACTCTGTGTGTCTTTGTGACTTCTCTGTGTCCCTCTGTGTAAGTTCTACTTTTTCTTGTTAGCATTGATTAGGAATAATCATCGGTAAATAGCCAGATCACCGGAAATTTTTTATTGTTAATAAAATAACAATGTTTATTTTGTAACAATAAAAATAAGTATATTTGAGGGAATTATCAGGGTGAATCATAATGGCGGCAGATCTCGATACTATCCTTAAAAAATACAGGCAGGGCAAACGTGAGGAGCTGATCCCCCTCCTGCAGGAACTGCAGATCGAGCAAGGATACCTTTCCGAAGAGGCTATAATCAAAGTTGGCAGCCACCTCGGACTTAGCACAACTAAAATTTACGGACTGGCCACTTTCTACGACCAGTTCAGGTTTATCCCTACAGGCAAAATCCAAATTAGAGTTTGCCATGGAACATCATGCTTTATGAATGGTTCACAGCCGGTTATAGATAAGTTCAGGGAAGAACTGAAAATTACCCCCGGCCAGACAACCAGGAACGGAAACTTCAGTCTTGACATTGTTGCATGCATGGGAGGCTGCTATCACGGGCCTGTGATTATGGTAAACGACGAGTACCATATCCATGTACGTCCCGAACAGATTCCCGATCTGATTAAAAAGCTCAAGTATATAATTGATAATGACTAAATGGAAGATTTGAAGGCATTCCTTATTGAAAAGGTACTGTTATTTGAATCCGATACCCTTTCACATGAGACCGAAAAGGTATTGCAGCAGGTACGCCGCGACATGACCGATGTGCCTGTGATCCATGTGTCTTCAAATACAAGCAGTATTATTGCCGGTTCCGACAAAACATACAATGCTCTTAAATCTTATGTTGAAGAGAATAATCCCGGTTCCCTTGTCGTCAGGGTAGGATGTACCGGTCCTGCAAATTTTGAACCGGTGGTTTGCATTCAGATGCCAGGAAAGAACAAGCTTTTCTTCAGGAACATTACTGAAGAAAAAGTTGAGCCCTTGCTTAACGGCGTCTTCCATAACGATATTGGTGAAGATGATCTTTTAGGACAGGAAGGATCCAGCGGATTTGAGCTATGGCCGGGAATATCATTCATGCACGATCTGCCTTTTTTTTCGCATCAGAAAAGGGTAATTCTGGGTAACTGCGGATGTTATGATCCTGAAAGCATTGAAGAGTATATTGCCAGGGGAGGGTATCGTACATTTGTAAAAACCATCCGGCATTATACCTATGATGAAGTATGTGATATTATAGAGCTCAGCGGCCTCCGGGGAAGGAGCGGAGGAGGATATCCGACCGGACTTAAATGGAAACAGGCACTTAAAACCTCATCCAATGCACGGTATCTTATCTGTAATGCCAAGGAAAGCGATCCCGGGTCGTTCAGCGACAAAACCATTCTCGAGAGTGATCCTCATCGCCTTATTGAAGGTATGGCTATTGCTGCTTATGCAATCGGCGCTTCAAACGCCATTTTATATCTTAAAGCTGGTTCCGGCCATGCCTTCAAACGGGTACAGAAAGCAATTGACGTGGCTAGGGAATATGGTATTATAGGACATAACATTTATTCGAGCGGCTATAATCTGGATATCACAATAAAAATTGAACCTGGAGCTTTTGTTTGCGGAGAGGAGACTGCTCTTATTAACAGCCTTGAGGGGAAACGCGGAATGCCGCAGCTGAAGCCACCCTATCCCACAACCTTTGGACTTTCAGGCAAACCAACAGTTATCAATAATGTTGAAACAATAATGAATGTCCCGCTGATAATGCAAAACGGACCTGAGTGGTTCAGAAGCATAGGAACAGAAACCAGCCCGGGCACCAAGAGTCTTTTCAATTACCGGCCGCGGCAGGATGTCAGGTGTTGTTGAGGTTGAAATGGGAACAACTCTTAAATCCGTTCTGGAGGATATTGCTGATGGAATAAAGGATGGAAAGGAGTTTAAAGCCATTCAGCTTGGGGGCGCTTCCGGATCATTTATAACATCAGTTGATCTTGAAACTCCTGTCGATTTTGATGAAATGAAGCAGAAAGGTTTCGGAATGGGAGCAGGTGGATTCGTTGTGGTCGACGAAACATCCTGTATGGTCGATCTAGTAAGGTATTATATGGAATTCATCCGTAACGAAAGCTGCGGAAAATGCATCCCATGCCGGGAAGGTACCGGAAGAATGCTTGAAATTCTCGAAAGTGTGATTAAGAAGCCTGCCAATGAGGATTCAGGTACGACGCTTGAGAGGTTCAAAGGCGTGATGCAGCTCGAAACTATTTCTGCGGTAATGAAAGACACTTCTCTGTGCGGTCTTGGACAAACAGCTCCAAATCCGTTTGTAAGTGCTCTAAAAAATTTCAGGGAGGAGTTCGAGGAACATATTTTCGACAGGAAATGCCGGGCAAATGTCTGCAGAGGACTCAGAACATTCTCAATTAATGTCGAGAAATGCACAGGATGTACCGTGTGCGCGGGGAAATGCCCTGTAAACGCAATTTATGGAACACGCCTGCAGCCATACTTTATTGTGGAAGATAAATGTATCGGCTGCGGAATATGTTTTGACGTTTGTAAATTCAGCGCAGTAATTGTAAAATAGAAAAAAGACGGCCCCTAAATCCCCTGAAGGGGACTTAAAATTGTAAAATATTAAAAGCCCCCTTTAGGGGGTTGGGGGCGAATAAGACGGAAGACAGAAGACAGAAGACCGAAGACCGAAGACCGAAGTAATCCCTTAGATCCCCTCCTGGGAGGGGCTTGGGGTGGGTAAAAACCAGCAACCAGCAACCAGCAACCAGCAACAAGCAACAAGCAACAAGAAAAATGCTTTTCACGATCCAGGTAAATAACAAGAAGATCAAAGCCGAAAAGGGAGAAACAATCCTTTCGGCTCTTAACCGCAATGGTATTATAATACCAACACTCTGCAGGATGAAAGAATTCACTCCTACAGGAGCCTGCAGGATGTGTGTCGTTGAGGTTGAAGGAAGGGAGAGGCTTGTTACTGCCTGTTCTCAGCCTGTAGAGGAATGGATGAAGATAAAAACTCATTCTCCCCGGGTGATAACTGCAAGGAAAACAATTGTTGAACTTCTACTTTCAAACCATCCCGATGATTGCCTTTATTGCGACAGAAACCTTAATTGTGAACTGCAAAAACTTTCTGAAGAATTAAATATCAGGGAAAGAAAGATCAAGGGTAAGAAAATAAAACAGCGCCTCGACCAGTCAAGCCCTGCAATTGTAAGGGAGCTTGCAAAATGTATTCTTTGCGGAAGATGTGTAAGGGTTTGCGAGGAGTTGATCACTGCCACTTCGCTCGATTTTATAAACCGGGGACGAATGACACATATCGGAGCTGCAATGGACAAGGATTTTAACTTCTCAAGCTGTATCCATTGCGGGCAGTGTGTGCTCGTCTGCCCTACCGGTGCCCTTCATGAAAAACATAATATAACTGAGGTTCAGGAGTATCTCAATAAGCCTGATATTATCAAAGCTATCCAATATTCTCCGGCCGTAGCATCGGGTATTGCCGAAGAACTTGGAATTAAAAACAGCAGGGATTTTGACAAGAACCTTAACGCAATACTCCGTAAAATAGGTTTCGATAAGATCTATACAACGGGAACAGGAACCGATGTCTGCGTTACAGAACTGACTAACAGTCTTCTTGAGAAAAACAATAAGAAGCCTGATCATCCCTTGTACGTCTCTGCCTGTCCCGCCTGGGTGAAATATGCCGAGCAGTTTACACCATCTCTTATTCCTTATCTTTCAACTGTCAAATCACCTCAGCAGATTACCGGAATCCTTATCAAGACAGTTGTGGCCGGCCAACTTGGAGTTCAGCCGGAACAGATTTTTTCTGTTTCGGTAACGCCTTGCATGGCAATGAAATATGAGGCAAGACGCGATGGTATGATGAGAAAAGGCATAAGCGATGTCGATTCGGTTATGACCGTCAGGGAACTTGCAAGACTGATACGGCTGAATGGTATTGATTTTACAAATACAGAAAAGGAACAGGCCGATGAACCATTAAGCGGCAGAAGCTCTTCCGCTGTGCTGGCTGAAGTATCGGGAGGACTGGCTGAATCGGTCATCCGGCTATTGTTTTACAAAACAACCGGAAAGGAAATTGACAGGCAGGTATTTAAGAGACTTCATTTATCCGGAACATTCAGGGATTGTTCAATACAGGTAGGGGAAGACGAAATCAGGGTGGCCGTTGTAGATGGGCTTACAGGATTGGAAAAGCTGCGGGCTGCGCAGGCAGCTGGTGCAAAGTATGATCTTGTAGAAGTAATGGTGTGCCAGGGCGGATGTATTCATGGCGGGGGGCTCCCGTTCATAAATTCAAAGGATGAGCTGAAGGTAAGAGCTAAGCAGGTTTACCAGGCTGATGAGACTGAAGCAATTGTCCTCCCCTGCAAATCACCAACGCTGATAAACCTGTATGAAAAACTTATAAAGGAAAACAAGGATATATCTGATAAGAAAATATTTTATACTCATTTTGAGAAGAGGAACGTATTGCTTTAAATCCAATATGTCTTGCAGTCTTGCGGTCTTGCGGTCTTGCAGTCGTGCAAGTCGTGCAAGTCATGCAAGTCATGCAAGTCATGCAAGTCATGCAAGTCATGCAAGTCATGCAAGTCGTGCAGATCATACCTTTATGCCGTTATGCCGTTAAACCGTTACGCCGTTAATTATGCTTGTCTATACAATTAAAGAGCTTTGCCGAACATGCTACACTTGCGTCAGGGAGTGCCCGGCCAAGGCTATCCGTATTGTTGGAGGCCAGGCAGAGGTAATTGATGAAAGATGCATTGCCTGCGGTAACTGTACAAAGGTATGCAGCCAGGGGGCAAAGGTCTTTCTGAACACCACCGACCGGGTATTGAAGCTTTTAGATAATAATATAGATTCTGCCGTTATTTTAGCACCAAGCTTCCCTGCAGAATTTCAGGAATTTTCCGATTACAGGCAACTTATAGGCATGATAAAAGCATTGGGCTTCAAATATGTTCTTGAGGTTTCCTTCGGGGCAGATCTTGTTGCTGACAGGTATAAAAAGCTTGTTGAAGATAGCAATGATTACTATATTACCTCGGACTGTCCCTCCATAGTGAATTATATAAAGCATTACCATCCCAACCTTGTCGATAACCTTGCCCCGATAGTCTCTCCAATGGTTGCTATGAGCAGGGTTGTCCGTGCCAGATACGGGAATGATGTTAAAATAGTGTTTATAGGTCCCTGCGTGGCAAAAAAAGCTGAAAGCACAGAGATCGATGAAGCCATAACATTCAGTGAGCTGAGAGAACTGTTTGAGCTGTTTAAAATAACTGCGGAGAAAAGCCAGCCTTCAGATTTTGATCAGCCTGCAGGTGGAAGAGGAGCCATTTTCCCTGTAACCAGGGGACTCCTTCAGACCGCCAATATTAATGATGATGCTATTACTGGTAACATAATAGCTGCAGAAGGCAGGATCGATTTTCAGGGAGCTCTGAAAGAATATGAAGCCGGACTCATCAGGAACCAGCATATGGAGCTCCTGGCTTGCGAAGGTTGTATAATGGGTCCGGGATTATCAAAAAGCGGCAAACAGTATAACCGCAGGGCTTCGGTAAGCACCTACGCAAACCAGAAGATGAAGGTTCTTAATTCGGATAGCTGGCAAAAGGCATTTGACGAATATTCAGACCTCGATCTTTCAGTAAAGCACAGATCCGAGGACCGCCGGCCGGAGATAATTGATGAGAGTGGTTTATCTGAGGTTCTTGCCTCTATGGGAAAAATCACGAAGAAGGACCAGCTCGATTGCGGAGCTTGCGGATATGAAACCTGCATCGAACATGCAATTGCGATTAAAAAAGGTCTGGCTGAGGTTGAAATGTGTCTGCCGTTTACTATCGAAAAGCTTCATAAATCTGTTAAGGATCTAGCTTTGTCGAATGAAAAGCTTTCATCAATGAGACAGGCCCTTAAACAATCCGAAAAACTGGCGCATATGGGCCAGCTCTCGGCCGGAATAGCACATGAACTTAATAATCCCCTTGGAGTGGTCATGATGTACAGCAACATACTCCTTGATGAGAGTCCTGCTGATGCTCCTGTAAGAGAAGATCTGAAACTGATCGTAGAACAGGCAGGAAGATGTAAAAAGATAGTTGGGGGTCTTCTTAATTTTGCACGAAAGAACCAGGTCAATTATCAGTCGGTAAGTATCAGGGATCTGGCTGATAAAAGCCTTGAAAGCGTTATTGTCCCGGACAATGTAAAGATCTCAGTATCTGATTTAACAACTACACCTGATGCGATGCTCGACATTGAACAGATGACCCAGGTTCTCACAAATCTTGTTAAAAATGCAGTAGATGCCATGCCCAATGGCGGATCAATTGATGTAATTCTTGAGGATACCCTTGGAGATGTTTCAATTATAATAAAGGACACAGGTACAGGAATTAAAGAGGAGGATAAGGCAAAGATATTTGAACCCTTCTTTACAACAAAAGCAATTGGTGTCGGGACCGGGCTCGGCCTGGCAACTGCCTATGGAATTGTAAAGATGCATAAGGGGCAGATCACGGTTGAATCAAATAACGATCCGGCCAGAGGTCCGACCGGAACGAGCTTTAAGATAGTTCTGCCGAGGAGGAAGGAATAAAAATGGTGCGAGGTACGAGGTGCGAGGAAGAAAATGCTCTTCCCCGAACCCCGGACCGCGAACCCCGTACCTGATTATATGATTAGAAGTATTTAAGTAATTTACAGTAATGAGAAAAAGCGATTATACGATACTTGTTGCGGATGATGACCCTGATTATCTTTTCCAGACTATATCAAATCTGGAAAAAGCAGGTTATAAGACAGTTGCCGTTGAAAGCCAGTCTGAGGCCGAAGCAGTAATTTCGAAGCTTAAACCGAGCCTGGCAATATTTGACCTGATGATGGAGAATGATGACAGCGGATTTATTCTTTGTTACAAATTAAAAAGGAAATATCCCGATGTTCCAGTAATTCTCGCAACTGCTGTGGCCCATGAGACTGGAATCTCCTTCAGCCTTGATTCTGAAGCAGAGAAAGCATGGATAAGGGCTGACAAATATCTTGAAAAGGGCATCAGGCCTGAACAGCTCGATCAGGAGGTAATGAAACTCTTAAAAATATGATATGGCTGTTTTGAAAGTTCTTGTTGTTGATGATGAACCTGGTATCAGATCGGGGGTTACAAGGATACTGAGCCACTTCCAGGTAAATTATCCTTTTATGGATGAGGATTATACATACGAAATACTCGAAGCAGCAACAGGTGAAGAAGGCATTATTATTATCGACAGGGATAAACCTGATATTGTACTTCTTGATAATAAACTTCCCGGCATTCAGGGAACCGATGTGCTAGAGTATATCAGGAATAAGAAATATGACATAGTGGTAGCTATGATCACATCCTATGCCTCCCTTGATGTTGCCTTGAAAGCCCACAAATTCGGAGCTACTGATTTCGTACCAAAGCCATTCACCCCCCAGGAGCTGAAATCGTGCATCGAGAATATTACAAAGCAGCAGTACCTTAAGAGGATCACACATAAGATGAACCAGGAGGGCAAAAAAGTAAGGTACCAGTTCCTTTCTGTTTTATCGCACGAACTAAAAGCTCCTCTGAACGCAATTGAAGGTTACCTTAGGATGATGCAGGAGAGGCAGTCGGGCGACAGGATCGAAGATTACGCAACTCCTATTGAGCGGTCGCTCCAGAGAATACAGGGAATGCGAAACTTAATTATGGATCTGCTTGACTTTACAAAGATCAGGCTTGAACGAAAAGAAGAAAAAATCGAGGAGGTTCATCTTTCAAATATTGCATCAAATTCAATCGTCACAGTACGGCCATATGCTATTCAGATGGAGGTTACAATTGACCTTGCAATTAAATCGGATGCATTAATAATGGCCGATCCGACCGATATGGAGATCATATTCAATAATCTGATTTCCAATTCAGTAAAATACAATAAAAGAGGGGGGAAGGCTGAGATTATAATTGATGAAAATGATAGTGAAGTTGTTGTGATTTTTTCAGATACCGGCATCGGGATCAATGAAGCAGACAAGGATGAGCTTTTCTCTGAATTTGTCAGGATTAAGAATGAAAAGACAAGAAACATTAGCGGCAGCGGTCTTGGCCTTTCAATAGTTAAGAAAGTCGTTGAACTTTATAATGGAACAATCGCAGTAGAAAGTTCTCCGGATGTAGGTACGACTTTTACAGTGCGTCTTCCGAAGCAAAACAAATAAATTTATCTGATTAAAATGAATGCATTACCAGGAAAAACAGTAGAAAGGCTTAGTGAGTACAGAAGAACCCTTCTTACATGCCTAGATGAAAAAAGGAATTTCATTTTTTCTCATGATCTTGCATCAAGGCTTCATATAACTGCCGTCCAGGTCCGGCGCGACCTTATGCTTATTGGTTATTCAAGTCTCCACAGAAAAGGATACGATGTCAAAGAGCTTATAGATAAAATAAGCAGCATAATAGACTCAGATGAGGGGATGAACGTCGCTATCATCGGAATAGGAAACCTTGGAAGAGCAGTAGCCGGATATTTTAAGGGTAAAAGATCAAAGCTTAATCTTGTAGCCTCGTTTGATAACGATCCTCAGAAGATCAACAGAGTTATTTCCGGGGTTAAATGCTATCCTTACGATGAAATGGAAAGGATAATTGGTGAATTGAAGATTCAGATAACCATTCTGTCTGTTCCTGCAGATTTTGCAAAGGAAATAGCTGAGGAAGCGGTTCGCTATGGAATTAAAGGTATCCTTAATTTCACAACAATTCCCCTTAATGTACCTTCAGGTGTTTTTCTCGAGGAATACGACATGATTACCTCAATAGAAAAGGTTGCATATTTTGTTAAGGAAAATAAAATACAGGCCTAAGATAGGTGCATTATGAAGATCTTCAGAAGCTTTGAGGAAGCCTCCCGCATTAGAAATCCTGTTGTTACAACCGGTTCGTTTGATGGTGTGCATATCGGACATAAAACAATACTTAAAAGGCTTAAAATGCTGTCAGGCAAATATGATGGTGAATCTGTACTGATAACATTTGATCCGCATCCGAGGAAAGTTCTTTATCCTGAAACAGCAGGGAAAAATCTTAAGCTCATAAATTCCCAGGAGGAAAAGCTTGAACTTCTCAGAGAGGCAGGGCTCGATAATATAATTATCATTGAATTTACAAGGGATTTTGCGAAAACCACCAGCGAACAGTTTGTGAGGGATTATCTTCATGATATACTGCATGCAAAAGTTGTGGTTGCAGGGTTCAATCATCATTTTGGATTTAATCAGGAAGGCGACTATAAGCAGCTCTGGGCGATGCGTGAAAAATACGATTTTGAAGCTGAAGAGATCCCTGAGCAGGAGGTAATGAATGAAACTGTCAGCTCTACCAAGATCAGGCAGGCGATAAGTGAAGGATATATTCAAAAGGCAAATGCATATCTTGATCATTATTATATAGTTATGGGTAAATCAGAGAGATATCAGTACCGCAACAATTTTTATGAGATCAATCTGGCAAGAATCCCGTTGACTGAAGAATGCAAGCTCTTACCTGCTGCGGGTGTTTATGCAGTATCTTCAAAAACCGGTTCAAGCATTTCAAGGGGTATGGTAATTATTAATGAAACATCAGGCGAAGAGAAAGAGGTTCTCCTGAATCTGTTTGAAGGTGATCCGGCAAGGTATGATCGTGATTCAATAATTTTCTTTCATAAAAGGATCCGTGGATCAATCGATCTGTCGAATCAGGAAGATTCTGCACGATGGCTTAAAGCCGCCAAAACTGAAATAGGGGAGTTGATTTACTGAGTAAGTCGCATGTACTCACCCCCTTCTTTTCCCCCTCTCTACTTCGTAAAGAGGGGGAATGTATTGCCATTCAGATAATTAAGCCCCCTCGTTGCAAGCAGAGAGGGGGTTTGGGGGTGAGGTACATGTACTAAAAATCAGATTACCGGGTGTTATTTTTCCTTATCTTTGCACCTGAATTTCTAATATGAATTAAAATGCGTTTTTCTCCTGAAAAATTGAGTATTCCCGATCAGCGGATGAAACCATTCATTGATCCTGATGAGATATGGGGTCTGATCAATAATGTGAAGCCGGATAAAATAAGGGTAAGGGAAGTAATTGCCAAATCGCTCGATAAGCACCGTTTGACTCTTGAAGAGACTGCAGTCCTCATAAATTCTGTCGGCACTGATCTGTTTGAAGAGATAAGAGCAGGGGCACGCGAGCTGAAGGAAAAGGTATATGGTAACAGGATTGTTCTTTTTGCCCCGCTTTATGTTGGTAACAAATGCACAAATAATTGCCAGTATTGCGGTTTCAGGACTTCCAACAGGGATGCAATCCGTAAGACCCTGAATGATGAGGAAATTGTAAGTGAAGTTGAAGCTCTCGAAGATAACGGTCAGAAAAGACTAATTCTTGTTTATGGAGAACATCCTGATTATTCGGCAGACTATATTGCTCATACAGTAAAAATAGTGTATGGTGTTAAGAAGGGTCATGGCGAAATCAGAAGAGTGAACATAAATGCAGCTCCTCTCGATATTGAAGGCTTCAGAAAAGTTAGTGAATCAGGAATCGGAACATATCAGATATTCCAGGAGACTTATAACAGGGAAGCTTATTCATGGTACCATCTGGGAGGAAAGAAAAGAGATTACGAATGGAGGCTGACAGCGCTCGACAGGGCACAGGAAGCCGGTATTGATGATGTAGGCATCGGAGCCCTCTTCGGGCTTTATGACTGGCGCTTTGAAGTACTTGCGCTTGTCCGGCATACAAACCATCTCGAGGCATGCTATGATGTGGGACCCCACACTATCTCCTTCCCACGAATAAAGGATGCCTTGAGCCTTAATATCAGTAATAAATACCAGACCAGCGATGAGGATTTTAAAAAGCTTGTTCCGATTCTTCGTCTGGCAGTACCCTACACCGGAATGATTCTTACTGCCAGGGAAACACCGGAAGTCCGCAAAGATGTTATCCAGTACGGGGTTTCTCAGATCGACGGGGGTACAAAACTTGAACTGGGATCATACTCAGCCTCTAAAAATGAGGTTCAGAACCTTAACCGCGAACAGTTCAAAATAAATGACGACAGGTCCCTTTCAGATGTTATTGACGAACTTCTGTCCACCGATTATCTTCCTTCATTCTGTACTTCCTGCTACAGGATGGGCAGAACAGGCGAGCACTTTATGGAGTTCTCAGTGCCCGGATTTATAAAAAGATTCTGCACACCTAATGCTATACTTACCCTGTCGGAATACATATGCGACTATGCCACGGAAGAAGTTGCCGAAAAAGGATGGAAAGCTGTCGACAAAAACATCGCAAAACTTGAACCCGGTGTTGCAAAGAATACAAGGGAAAAGATCGAACGGATCAGAAAAGGGGAGAGGGATCTATATTTTTAAGGCGACAGGCGACAGGCTTCAGGCGACAGGCCAGAAAGTTTTTGCCAGATGCCCGACGCCTGACGCCCGACGCCCGACGCCCGACGCCCGACGCCTTTATGTTTCTGTTAAATAATTAACAATATTACTGACCATTATGATAAAAGTTCTTGGGATTAAAATCATCGACAGGATCAAGGAAGCCGGACTTACCCAGGGTATCCTTTCAAAGTACGCCAGTCTTATAACCACCCGCCTGGGATTTCATGAGCTGTCAACCGAGCTTTGCAGCCGTGAGGCATATTTACTTCTCCATCTTACAGGAAGCGCAACCGAAACTGTCAGACTTCTTTCCGAACTGAAAGGTCTTGGAGGTGTTGATGTCCGTGAAATGACATTTGATGACAGTAAGCCATTCGTCAATTTCAGTTCCGAAGAAGGAGCTCTCAGGATTATTGGTATTATGGTTGAGAAAAAGGAACATGAAACGATCGTTTCAATCCAGAAAATCCTTACATCCTATGGTTGCGTCATCCGGACACGCCTGGGCGTAAATGAAGAATTCATTGGCGAACCTGCAGGACTGATAATCCTCGAGCTGGTAGGCGATGAAATCCAGATGGATCTGCTCGAGAATGATCTTCAGAAGATCCCGAAGGTTATCCTGAGAAAAATTGTGTTTTAATGTCAATAACCCACCCCCAGCCCCCCGCCGAAGCGGGGCAGGCTCTCCAGGGAGGGGAGCCTTTAAAACACCCAGGTGTCGTCACGCCTTCATGCCGTGATGCCTTTACGCCTTAAAACCTATCGGATAATCTGCCCGAAAAATATCGCATTTATGAACACCTTGTTTGTCCCGTACCAGTAAGCTCTGAAATTTGTATTGTCGTAAAGGGAAATTACCCTGGTTCCGTGAACACTGGCAAATGGAGTTCCCTTTATCCTTTCAATGTTCTCTTTGGTGCAATATCCGCTCAATAATGGGGTTTCGGTGTACCGGATCGGATTATTATAAATATTGGAATCATTCTTTGCTACAGTGGCTGTTGATTTGAAAACCGGCATTATATCTCTTATATAGCCATAACATAGCGGATGGGTCAGATCAAGTTTTGTCCGGAATATTGAACCAGGGATCTGTTGAACCTGGCTGTCTGCTGATTTGTTCAGATAAATTCCATTTTTCTTCTTCTCCGGTACAGCCGGAACAAATTCTATCTCGGTAAATTTGTTCCTGGCCAGCCAGCTGTTACCGCTTTCATATCCGATAATTGTTCCTTTGTTCCTGTTCCAGACCCTTATATTTTCAAGTCCTGCAGAACTTATATCAGGCGATCCGGTTATTATCAGAACATTATATCTGTTAAGATCTGCAGAACTGAATCGCGAGGGAGTGATCATCGTTACCGGGATCTTAAATCTTGTATCGAGCATATGCCATATCTCCCCGGCATCGCTGCTGTTGATTCCATCACCGACTATCATGGCAACAGATGGTTTTTCAAGCACCAATATCTTGTTGCTTCCCAGGTCGATTCCTTCCCTTGTCATACCGGTTGCCACTCCATATACAGTTATTCCAAAATCTTTTGCTGTATTTTTCATCAGTTTATCAAGATCATTCCCTGAGATAGGCTGTCCTGATACCGGCAACACAATTGTTCCTGCACGAAATGTTCTTTTAATATGGCCGTCATCAAAAACAAAACTCTCCGTTGTCACTCTGGTTTTAAGCCCTTTATTCTGAAGAAAAAATAATGCTCCGGGTGAATAGTATTCATTCCACTCAAACAGATAAGCATAAGGATTTTCTGGTGAATCAAGTTTTCCCTGGGGAAGAGGAGCTGAAGTGACCTCCGGACCAGTCATGCCTTCCATCTCTTTAGGAATTGTTAATGGAGAATAATTCAGGTTGAATGACAACGGAAGTACCCATGTTGATGTATCGTAAAAGATGCTGTCAGTAAACTCAGTAACGGATTCAAAAAGACTTCTTATAAAACGATATTCAGTCTGTTTAAGCGGAACGATGTAGCTGTTCTCTGCCTTATATGTAATCCCGTTCTTTGCTATATCACGGCCTGACCTGAATACCCTGATCCGGTGCTGAAGAAGAATATTTATGAACTCTGATACCCTTGCATCGTCTGAAGGCTCATCAAAGACAAATGCTTTTACAGGATACTTGTCTGCTTCGACAAGAGCCTCCCTGTAAAAATTTCTCTGACTCTCAAGGAGCTTATTCTTCATTTTAAATCCTGCTTCAAGGGTTGAAAGGGAGACAGTAAAATGATTTCTTATTGCGAAAGGGAAGGATAACTGACCACCCGGGGTTTCCCTGAGATGTCCCCTGACACCTGCCTGCTCAAAAAGGATGCCTACTGAACCATGAATATCGGGATATGAAGATCCTTTGCCAACATAAAAATCATCAAAGCTCTCCTCCGTAAAATAGAGGCTTCCTATTGAATTTAAATATTTCTCATGGTACTTACTGATTTCTGCGGTAAGCTCCTGATTATCCTTAGGGGTCAAAGGGTTATTACGGCTTTGTATCCCCGGCTGAAAGAAAAACGTTTCGTTGGCTCCGGTTTCGTGATGATCGGTATTTATGTTCGGTTTCCATTTATGAAATGCAGCTACCCGTCCCTGCGATTCGGGGTGTTGCAGGGCTAAGTAATCGCGGTTGAGATCGAACCAGTAATGGTTGCTCCTTCCACCGGGCCAGGTTTCACTGAATTCCCAGGAGGCAGGATCGGGATTATTGTTGAGGCTCCTTGCAAAATTCACCCATGTTGAGTGCCGCTGCATTCCATCGGGGTTGAGGGCGGGATCGATGAGTATTATTGTATTCTTAAGGAGTTCATCAATCTCTTTGCCTTCCCCTGCTAAAAGATAATAAGCCACCAATGCTGATGCATTCTGGGCGCTAGATTCATTTCCATGTACGCCATAACCCAGTTTGATGAACAGAGGCATCTTACTGATATCGGCCTTGCCTGAAACCGGGGGATCGCAAAGCATCACATGATCCTGTCTGAGTTGTTCAAGGTTTTTTATATTTTCAGGAGAACTGATAATCAGTTGTCCGAGTGGACGGTTTTCATAGCTCCTGCCATACTCTTCCCATACTGCCCTCTCAGAGATCTTTGCCAGTTCAAGCATATAGTAATACAGTTTGTCATGGGTCACATGCCACTCACCTATTTCATGCCCGAAAAATTGCTTTGGGGTTGGAACTGATGAATCGTAAGTGATATTTTTTGGAAGGTAATAATCAATGGTTACTTGAGAA
Source organism: uncultured Bacteroidales bacterium (assembly GCA_963701745.1). Classification (GTDB taxonomy): domain Bacteria; phylum Bacteroidota; class Bacteroidia; order Bacteroidales; family VadinHA17; genus LD21. The sequence goes on from CAVPBE010000001.1 coordinate 1,294,660, forward strand.
TTAGATAACAATGAAAATGAAAACAAAAGAACAGGGATAAGAGTTTTTTTCATTCGAATCAGGATATTGATTTGTTATAATATTGGTATTCTTTATTTCACCACGGATTGACACGGGTTTTCACGGATTTGCGAATGATCTGACTCCATGTTTCTTCTCCGTGTCAATCTGTGTCACTCTGTGGTAAAATGGATTTCTTTCTCCTTTTATCATAATGCTTAGAGTCCCCCCATTCACCATAAATAACCTCATTATCAGCGAGGCCTACTCTAGCTTCAAGGCAGCTCTGGCAATCCTCTGCCGAGTCATCGGTGCAGGGTTTGTTGTCATAAAGTGTGTAACTGTCGCGATATTTTCCCGGAGTTATATTAGGCATAACAATATTAGCCCCAATCTTAATAGCTTTTTCCCTTCCAATCGGATCGATCGCCTGTAAAGCCGTTGCAGCAACAATATTGATATCCTTCATCATTATCCTCAGGATTGCTATCATTTTGAGTGTCAGGTCAAATCTTTCTGCAAGGGGCAAAAGAGCATCCGCATATTCTATAAGTGGTGTATCAACATGTTCGATATAAGGACCCATGCCGCACATGTCAATATTGAAATCTCTCATGAAGATAAGGTCTCCTGAAAGATCATCAAGGGTCTGAAACGGTAATCCGATCATTACTCCAGTTCCTGTCTGATATCCGATATCCTGGAGGCTTTTCAGGCAATCAAGTCTCCTTTTGAAATCGTGTTTTTTATTTCCTGGATGGATTTTGTGGTATAATGCTTCATTCGTTGCTTCAATCCTGAGAAGATACCTGTGAGCTCCTGCATTGTACCATTTTTTATAAACTTCCTTTTCCTGTTCACCCACCGAAAGTGTTATTCCAAGTTCACCTTTTGATAGTTCTTTTATTCTGTATAAAAGGTTTTCGATACGCTCAGTAATATAAGAGCTTTCCAGTTCACCCGATTGAAGTGCTATCGATCCATACCTGTTGTCGTAAGCAAATTTTGCGGCAGTCAGAATCTCATCATCAGTAAGATTATATCGTTTCAGGTTTTTGTTTCCTTTTCTTATACCGCAATAGAGACAATCCTTACCGCATATATTTGAAAATTCTATCAATCCTCTGAACCAGACTTTCTTACCAATATATTTTTCTTTGATACCGGCTGATTTTTTAAATAAAAGAGTCCTCTCTTCTCCCTTGGAAGAAAGGAGAGTGATAATATCCTCTCTTGAGAAATCGTCCTGTTGAAATATTTCTTTTATGCTCATTAATTACAAAAATAGTTTTTTTGGTACCGGTTGATTGCAAATTGATAAAATATCACTACTGTCCGGATAAAATTTAAACATGAGAATGAGATTCTTCGCTTCACTTCGTTCCACTCAGAATGACAGTTATTTGCGTTTTTAGGCGGTGGAGGTGGAAGTTGGAGGCGAGGCCCTCCAACTTCCACCTCCACCTTTCTACAACCTCCCTAAGCGTTTGTCATTCTGAGCAAAGCGAAGAATCTCATACTTAAGTCGGATGCTATTGATAAAACATATAGAATATAGTATTGGCTATTGCTTTCTCTTAACTTCAGCCCAACCTTCATTTTCAATAGAGACCGAAGGCAGCAACTAGCCTTGAAGGATGGAAGTGCAATATCCATGGTCACATCTATAGTAAGGGGCTGAAGCTGATTAATCAACACCAGAGATGTTGAAGAATTTCAGGAAAACAGAGATGTTATTTGAAGTCAAATAAATATTACATATCTTGCGTTACATAATATATATTACATAATATATAAAACATATAATATGGAATCAAATCCGTTCATCATCAGCGGTTATATTTCGCCTAAATACTTCTGTAACAGGGCAGAGGAGATTGGGATTATGACCGAGGCGCTAACAAACAGGCGTCACATGACTCTTTTTTCACCCAGGAGAATGGGTAAAACCGGATTGATCCATCATGTGTTTTACCTGGGATCAGGCGAAAAACTATTTGTTCCTGTTTATTCCGATATTATGGCAACCACATCGATTCAGGAATTTGTTGAGAATCTCGGAAAGGCTGTTTTTTCAGCAGCAGCCAAAAATGAGAATACGATTAAAAAGATACTGAAACGGCTGGCACTGCTACGACCAAAAATATCGATAGACGAGTTCACTGGTGCTCCATCTGTAACTTTTTCAGTCTCACCGGGGCAGGAAGCTATAAATTCACTGGAAGTTATCTTTCAGTATTTCAGCTCCCAGAATACCCAGTTTGTGCTCGCAATTGATGAGTTCCAGCAGGTAACCGATTATCCTGAAAAGAATATTGAAGCAGTATTGAGATCTTTTATCCAGCAATCCAAAAATGTTACACTATTGTTCTCCGGTAGCAGAAAGCATATTCTGACAGGAATTTTCACGGCACCCGACAGGCCATTCTATAATAGTACCCAGATCCTTGAGCTTGGGAAAATCAGTTCCGAAAGCTACAAGGAATTTATCACAGAACGTTTTACGTCTGCTTCCAGGTCAATAACTCCTGCAGCCGTTTTATTTATCCTTGAAACAGCTTCCCTGCATACTTATTATGTTCAGTTTCTTTGCAACCGTATTTACAGTTCTTTCAGAAAGGTTGATACAGATCAGGTGCGTTCGATCCTTTTAAAAATAATCAGAGAAAATGAGCCTGTCTATGGCGGCTATATTAACCTTATTACGCCTCTCCAATTCCGTGTCTTACGGGCTATAGCGGTAAATGACGGAGTAAGGAATCCGACATCCAGTGAATTTCTTGATAAACATAATCTCGGAGCCGCAAGCTCTGTAAGTCTGGCAGTCAAAAGTCTTGAAGATAAAGGATTTCTTTCCTGTGATGATAAGGTTTACAATATGAATGATCAGTTTTTTCGCCAGTGGTTGATTTACAAGTCTGGTTGAATTAACATGATCACTCTTTTGTTTTGTACTATTTATTTTTAGTATATTGCTTTCATTAAAGTTTGAAAGATTTTGTTCGTAGTTTGTTATATTTCTGAAACCTATTTATTCACCGTTGCCAGCAACGTTGGTTTTCTGAAACGGTTTGGCGGTCTCTGATTCATTCTGAATCAGAATGACTTATTATTTTAATCAAACCAAAGGCTGAAAGCTAGTTATGATAAATGACAAACTTATAAATCCTTCCAGCATCGTGGTTGTTGGAGGATCAGAAGATCTTTTAAAACCGGGAGGCAAAATCCTCAAAAACATAATTGACGGCGGTTACTCGGGTGACCTTTTTGCTGTAAATCCTAAACAGGATTGCATCCAGGGTGTGAAATCATACAGGGATATCAAAGATATTCCTTCAGTAGATCTGGCAATTCTGGCAATCGCTTCAAGATACTGTTTCGAGGTTGTTGATGTTCTGGTAAAAGAAAAGCAAACAAAGGCTTTTATAATAATATCCGCTGGCTTCAGTGAAGCAGGTGAGGATGGCCGAAAGCTTGAAAACGAGATCGCAGAACTGATCGAAGAAGCGGGCGGATGCCTTATTGGTCCGAACTGTATAGGTGTTGTTACCCGGACCTACCACGGTGTCTTTACTTCCCCGGTACCCAAGCTGAGCCTTCAGGGATGCGACTTTGTATCAGGTTCAGGTGCAACGGCGATGTTTATAATTGAATCGGCTCTTCCAAAGGGATTAAGCTTTTCAAGTGTCTTTTCTGTCGGAAATAGTGCCCAGACTGGTGTTGAAGATGTTCTCGAATACTGGGACCTAAATTATGATCCAGGGAAAAGCTCTCCGATCAAGCTGATTTATGTGGAGACAATACCAAATCCTGATAAGCTCCTGCATCATGCCTCTTCATTGATCCGCAAAGGGTGCAGGATAGCTGCTATAAAAGCCGGCACAACCGAAGCCGGGAGCCGTGCGGCATCATCACATACAGGTGCAATGGCTTCATCTGATTCCGCGGTGGAAGCCCTTTTCCGAAAAGCCGGGATCGTCCGCTGCTCAGGCCGCGAAGAGCTGACCACAGTTGCCTCGGTTTTTATCCATAAACCACTGAAAGGAAGAAATATAGCAATTGTTACACATGCAGGTGGTCCCGCAGTTATGCTTACCGACGCCCTTTCGGCTGGTGGTATGAATATCCCTAAACTTGAACCCGAGGATCAGAACAATATTCTCTCGATGATGAATCCCGGGGCTTCGGCTGTCAACCCAATTGACATGATTGCAACAGCAACCATTGATCAGCTCGACAAGGTTATAGAATATGTAGATAAAAAGCTCGTAGATATTGATGGCATGAGCGTTATATTCGGGAATAACGGTCTGACTGACATGACTGAAATTTACAGTCTTCTTCACAGGAAAATAGAGGAGTGCAATAAACCTCTTTTTCCAATTCTTCCATCAATCTCAAGTTCTTCCGAAGAACTTGAAGATTTTATGAACAAAGGTCATGTCAACTTCCCCGATGAGGTTGTTCTTGGAAGGGCTTTGACAAGAATTTTCAACACGCCTTACCCTGCAGATGAAAACATATTTCTGGATAAGATTGATGTTCCGGAAATCAGAAAAATAATTGATAGTTCTGAAAACGGATACCTTACACCTGAAGTAATACAGCAACTTCTCAGTGCTGCACATATCCCGCTTGTGAGAGAAGCCGTGGCAACAACCAGGAAGGAGATAATCTCACTCGCTGACAAAATAGGTTATCCTCTTGCCCTTAAAGTTGTGGGTCCTGTTCATAAATCTGATGTCGGTGGTGTAACTCTGAATATCAGATCACAGAAACACCTCGAAGCAGAATTCACCAGGATGAAAGGGATAAAGGGAGTTACCGGTGTAATGGTACAGGAAATGCTTTCAGGAACTGAACTCTTCATAGGGGCTAAGTATGAGCCAAGGTTTGGGCATATAATACTCTGCGGCCTCGGAGGCATATTTGTGGAGGTTCTCGGTGATATATCCTCCGGTCTTGCACCACTTACATTAAATGAAGCTGATTCTATGATCAGAAGCCTGAGAGCATATAAAATAATAAAAGGAACACGTGGAAAACCCGGCATAAATGAATCAAAATTTTCAGAGATTATTGTAAGACTTTCAAGCCTGTTAAGGTTTGCAACCGAGATAAAGGAACTGGATCTGAATCCGCTTATCGGAAGTCAGAAAGGAATAACTGTTGTCGATGCGCGGATCAGGATAGAGAAATGATTTTAATAGCTTTTCTGAAATGCATAACGAATTTTATATAAGTTAGCACATTTTTACGAAAAAACTGAAAATTGATAACGGAAGCAACAAGCAACAAGTATCACCAGCCGAAGCTTTAGCGAAGGCTGGCAACCAGAAACTCGTATTTAATTAAGAAATTTATAATTGAAATGATAATTCCTCAGCTTTCTGTTTTTCTTGAAAATAAATCGGGTCGGCTTACTGAAGTGCTTGAGGTTCTTGGTAAAGAGAACATCAGGATCACGGCCCTGAGTATCGCTGACACATCGGAATTCGGGATATTAAGGTTGATAGTCCCGGATCCTGAAAAAGCCAAAATAGCACTGAAAGAACAGCATTTCACTGTGAATATTTCGGAGGTTATTTCTGTTTCGGCACCAAATGAAGCAAAATATTATGCAAAAGTGCTGAAGATATTGTCCGATCTTGATATAAGTGTTGAGTACACATATGCATTTTCACATGGGTCCAAGTCGATTATTATACTAAGGTGCAGTAATAATGAACAGGCTATTAATGCCCTTAAGGAACATGAGATGGAGTTGCTGAACGCAAGTGAATTATATAAAATTTAGTCAGAATTAGAGATTTATTTGGTTGTCGATTTTATTTAACCGCAAAGCACGCTAAGATGGCGCAAAGTACGCAAAGCCAAAACATTTTAACAATTACTATTGCTTTAGGGACTTTGAGATCTTAGCGTAGATCCTTTGCGACCTTTGCGGTTAATGGATTTTAACTTTTAAAAAACAACCAAACTGTTGGTTTTTGAAGGATGTAATATGGAAATCTGGAACAGGCATTTTGAGTGTATGGATCATGATGAACTGAGGAAGGTTCAGAGTGATCGTCTTATTGAAACGGTCGAAAGGGTATATTTCAATGTCCCTTACTACCGCCATAAGATGCAGGAAGCAGGGCTCGGGCCTGAAAGCATCCGCACCATTGATGACCTTGGCCGGCTGCCATATACTACAAAGCAGGATCTCCGTGATAATTATCCTTTTGGTCTTTTCGCGGTGCCGATGAGCGAGATAGTAAGGATACATGCATCTTCCGGTACTACAGGCAAAGCAACTGTGGTAGGGTATACGAGAAATGATATTTCAACATGGTCGGAGGTTATGGCCCGCACTCTGACAAGTGCCGGGGCAAACAGGAATGATTTTATCCAGATCGCCTATGGCTACGGATTATTTACAGGCGGACTTGGGCTTCATTACGGCGGCGAAAAAATAGGAGCTTCAGTGATTCCAATCTCAGGTGGAAATACAATGCGACAGATACAGATCATGCACGATTTTGGAAGTACCTTGCTTGCATGCACGCCTTCATATGCACTTTACCTTGCTGAAGCGATACAGGAAAGCGGCATCAGCCGTGAGGAATTTAAGCTGAGAGCAGGTGTGTTCGGTGCAGAACCCTGGACTGAAAACATGAGACGGGAGATCGAAGATAAATTGAAGATTAAAGCAATAGATATTTACGGGCTTAGTGAAGTTATAGGTCCCGGTGTTGCCAGTGAATGTATTTTACAGGATGGATTGCATATTAATGAGGACCATTTCTATCCTGAGATTATTGATCCTGATACTCTCCAGGTCCTGCCTGAAGGATCTGTTGGCGAACTTGTATTTACAACTCTTACCAAGGAAGGATTGCCTCTTATCAGGTACCGTACACGTGACCTTACAAGACTTACCCGCGAAAAGTGCAAATGCGGCCGTACAAATGTAAGAATGGAAAAATGCCTTGGCCGTAGCGATGACATGTTAATTATTCGTGGTGTTAACCTCTTCCCATCTCAGGTGGAAAGTGTTCTGCTGGAGATGAGTGAAATAAAACCCCATTACCTGCTTATTGTAGACAGGGTAAATAACCTAGACACTCTTGAACTTAAGGTTGAGGTGGATGAAGAATTCTTTCTTGATAAGATAAGCCAGCTCGAAACTCTCCGGAAGAAGATCCAGGACAACCTTGAAAGTTCACTGGGACTGGGTATCAAAGTAACACTGGTTGAACCAAAAATGATCGAAAGAAGTGAAGGCAAATCACAACGCGTAATTGATAAAAGAAAGTATTAGTAATTTAGATATGAATAATATCCCGATATCTGAAAATTTAATTGAGTCTCTCAAAACAGCCACCGGCGTGACATCACCCGGATCGGCTTCCATTCGCGAGATAGTTCAGCTTGTAAACCGGATCGAAAAAAATACAGGGATTCAGTTTGTAAGAATGGAAATGGGAGTTCCGGGGCTACCTGCTCCATCGATAGGCATTGAGGCCGAAATTGAAGCTCTTAAACATGGTGTTGCATCTTTATATCCGGAAATAGCTGGCCTGGGTATTCTCAAGGAAGAAATCTCGAGGTTCGTTAAACTGTTTCTTAATATAGAAATAAATCCTGCAGGATGCATTCCGACTGTTGGATCAATGATGGGATCGATGATCTGTTTTCTTGTTGCAAACCGTAATGACAGAACCAAAGAAGGTTCTCTTTTTATTGATCCTGGCTTCCCAGTTCAGAAACAGCAGGTGAAAATGCTTGGTCATGATTATTTTTCCTTTGATGTTTATAATTACAGGGGGAAGAAGCTGAAAGCCAAGCTTGAATCTTATCTGAAGACAGGTAAAGTCTCATCGCTTATTTTCTCAAATCCCAACAATCCGACATGGATATGCCTGAATGAAGAAGAACTTTCAATAATTGGCGAACTATGCCGGAAATACGATGTTATTGTCATAGAGGACCTTGCATATTTTGGAATGGATTTCAGAAAAGACTATTCTAATCCTGGAAAGCCGCCGTTTCAGCCATCTGTGGCCCATTATGCTGAAGATTATATTTTACTGGTTTCCAGTTCAAAGATATTCAGCTATGCAGGACAGAGAATAGGAGTAATGGCAATTTCAGACCACTTGTTCAACAGATCTTATCCTGACCTTACAAGGTATTATTCAAGTGAGAAATTCGGCCACTCTGCAATTTTCGGTGCATTGTACGGGATATCAGCAGGCGTGGCCCATTCGGTACAGTATGGTCTTGCAGCTCTTCTGAAGGCTGTAAATGAAGGAGTTTACAAGTATCGTGACGATATCATCGAATATGGAGAGAAAGCACGGATTATGAAGAAATTGTTTACCGATAATGGTTTTGAAATAACATACGACAAAGACCTTGATGAACCAATTGCTGACGGATTCTATTTTACGATCTCATATCCGGGCATGACAGCAGCGAAACTTATTAATGTTCTTCTCCGGTATGGAATAAGTGCAATAACACTCGATACAACCGGAAGTGAAAGGAATGATGCCCTTAGAGCATGTGTTTCGCTGGTTCCAAGAAGTCTTTTCAGTGACCTGGAATATCGTCTGAAACAATTTAATAAAGATCATAAGGTATAACCCCCTTCCTGACCTTCCCCCAGGGGGGAAGGGTACTTGTCCCCCTTGGGGGAAATAAGAAAAGGGGGTAAAAACAAATAGTAACAGTAGATTCTAAGAAGTAAAAACATACAAAATATGGCAAAGGTCAAAGGAAGTATTGTTGTGAATATTGAAAGGTGCAAAGGATGCGGGGTCTGTTTGGTTTCGTGTCCTACAGGCACTATTGAGTTGGCTAATGAAGTCAACGGCAAAGGATATAACTATGCTTATCCCGCACATCCGGAGCTTTGCATCGGATGCGCAAATTGCGCAATCGTATGTCCCGATGGAGTAATAACAGTATATAAAACAAAAATATAGCCGCCAATGGAAAAAGAATTACGATTAATGAAAGGGAATGAAGCTGTTGCTGAAGCTGCGATCAGGGCAGGAGCCGACGGCTATTTCGGCTACCCCATCACCCCGCAGAGTGAGATAATTGAGTATCTAATGGAAGCCAGCCCCTATAAAACAACCGGAATGGTGGTGCTGCAGGCAGAAAGCGAAGTCGCTGCCATTAACATGGTTTACGGCGGCGCGGGTTGCGGCAAGAAAGTTATGACAAGTTCATCCTCGCCGGGGATAAGTCTCAAACAGGAAGGTATAACCTACATTGCCGGTGCCGAGCTACCATGCCTCATAGTAAATGTGGTCAGGGGCGGACCCGGACTGGGTACCATCCAGCCTGCCCAGTCAGATTATTTCCAGGCAGTCAAGGGAGGTGGCCATGGCGATTACCATCTTATAGTTCTTGCTCCGGCTTCTGTTCAGGAGATGGCTGACTTTGTTGACCTTGGATTTGAACTTGCATTCAAATATAGAAATCCGGTAATGATGCTTTCAGACGGGGCCATAGGCCAGATGATGGAAAAGGTCTGGCTCAGCCCTCCGAAAGAAAGAGCAAAAACAGTCCCCGGATGGGCAACAACAGGAAAACCCTCTACAAGGGAAAGGAATGTTATAACGTCCCTCGAACTTGATCCAAACCGTCAGGAGATCTTCAATAAGAAACTGGTTGCCAAATATGATGAGATAAAAGAAAAAGAGGTGCGTTTTGAAGAATTCCAATGTGAAGATGCTGAATATCTGTTTGTGGCTTATGGAACAAGCGCCAGGGTGTGCCAGAAGGCAGTTGAGCTTGCACGTGTACAGGGAATTAAGGCAGGCTTGCTGAGACCGATCACCCTTTACCCTTACCCTTCAAAACAGTTAAATAAACTGGCTGATCAGGTCAGGCTTATGCTGTCGGTGGAGATGAGTGCAGGCCAGATGGTGGAAGATGTTATGCTTTCAGTAAACGGGAAAGTTCCTGTTTATCATTATGGAAGGATGGGAGGGATGATCCCGACACCTGATGAAGTTGTGGAAAATCTTAAAGAACGGATAATAGGAGACTGAATATGAAAGATATTACTGGTATAAAGGAAATAGTAAAGCCAGAAAATCTGGCTTATAAAAAGTCAGATGTTCTGACTGAAGAAATAATGCATTATTGTCCGGGCTGCGGTCACAGCACAGCCCACAGGATCCTGGCAGAGATAATTGAGGAAGAAGGGATTCAGCAGGATACGATCGGAGTATCACCGGTAGGTTGCTCAGTTTTCCTGTACAACTACATCAATATTGACTGGCAGGAGGCTGCACATGGACGTGCTCCGGCTGTTGCAACTGCAATTAAGAGACTTTTACCTGATAAGTTCGTTTTTACTTACCAGGGCGATGGTGACCTTGCTGCAATCGGTACAGCCGAAACAATCCATGCCTGTAATCGTGGAGAAAATTTCCTTATAATCTTTGTTAATAACGGAATTTATGGAATGACAGGCGGACAAATGGCTCCGACTACACTTCCCGGAATGAAATCATCTACATCACCTTTCGGAAGAGATGTTAAAACAATGGGTAATCCGCTAAAAATGACAGACATTGTTGCCACTCTACCTGGAACTTATTATGTAACCCGTCAAAGTGTACACAGCCCTTCAAACGTTAAGAAAACAAAAAGAGCAATGAGGAAAGCTTTTCAATACCAGAAGCTTAATAAGGGCACCTGCTTTATTGAAATAGTATCCAATTGTCCGTCAGGATGGAAATTAACCCCTGTACAGTCGAATAAATGGATGGAAGAGAATATGTTCCCCTATTATCCGCTTGGCGACCTCAAGGTACCGGAGGAACAACCAGTTCAACAACCAAAATCTGAGTAAAAATGACTGAAGAAATTTTAATAGCGGGATTTGGTGGACAGGGTGTTCTGTCGATGGGGAAAATTATGGCATATTCAGGCGTGATGCAGGATATGGAAGTAAGCTGGATGCCTTCTTACGGACCAGAGATGCGGGGAGGTACTGCCAATGTGATAGTAATCCTGAGCAGTGATAGAATAAGCTCACCCATAATCAAACACTTTGATACTGCAATCATCCTTAACCAGCAATCGCTCGACAAATTTGAACAGGCAGTAAAATCGGGAGGGGTTCTAATTTATGACGGCAATGGAATAACCAGACATCCTGAAAGGAAGGATATATCAATTTACAGGATCGATGCTGCTGAAGAGGCTGCAAAAATGAACAGTCCGAAAACATTTAACATGATTGTTCTTGGAGGATTCCTGAAGGTGAAACCTGTCCTTACGATGGATAACGTTATAAAAGGATTGAAAAAATCGCTCCCTGAAAGATATCATAAGCTTATCCCGGAAAATGAAAAATCTCTCCTCCGGGGTGAAGAGATCATTCAAGAAATCCAAAAAGTCTAACTGTCTAATGCATGCCTTCTTTTTGGTTTCACAGAGATCCACTGAGGAAACACAGAAGTTCCACAGAGGAAAAAGCGTGCTTAGGTTAAAAACTCTGTGTCTCTCTGTGACTTCTCCGTGTCCCTCTGTGTAAGTTTTTGAATTAGAACATTATTATTTTTCATAGAAATGCATATCCGCGATGTATTTCCACACCGCAGGATGGAGGTAGTAAGACATGTTTTTCCCACGTTTGATACCATTCCTTATAAAAGTTCCTGAAATATCCATAAGAGGCGCCTTGACCCATTTTACTGTCGCTTTTACGAGTATCTCCTCAAGCAGTTCATTTTTCTTTTTGACAGCATCAGGCCGGGGGTAAATATACAAAGGGAACCGGGACACTAGTTCAACGGCATTCTTCCATTTATGAAAGGTATACAGGTTGTCCTCACCCATTACCAGGACAAATTTATGCTGAGGGAACTTCTCATTGAGAAGTGCCATTGTGTCGATAGTGTATGATGGAGAAGGACGGCCAAATTCAATGTCTGAAGCCTGAAGGGCATCATTATTTCCCGTTGCAAGTTCTGCAAGGTAAAGCCTGTCACGATCTTTAAGAAGAGTCTCTTTCTTTTTAAGAGGATTCTGGGGACTCACTACAAACCAAACCTGATCGAGATCAGTGAATTCCTTCATATAGCCTGCAATTGCAATGTGCCCGATATGAATAGGGTTGAATGAACCGAAGAATAGACCTATTTTTGACATCGAAATCTGTATTAACTTAATTTAAGTTACTAGTTGCTAGTTACTTGTTACAGGTTAATTAACAAACCAACAAGCAACAAGCACCTAGCAACCAGCAATATTGGTTAAAAAACTCTTAACCAATTCATAAACTTCTTTCTGTGCCCTATCAAGTTTGTCATTTATTACAATATGATCAAAATTATCGGCGAGTTTCATCTCCTCCATCGCTTTCTCAACCCTGATCTTTATCTTTGCCCGGTCGTCAGTTGCCCTCGACAGAAGCCTCTTTTCAAGATCATTAACCGATGGCGGCATTATAAAAATTGAAATAGCCTGGTTCCCGAAGATTTTTTTCAGGTTTATACCGCCTTTTACATCAACATCAAAGATCACATGTTTCTTATCAGCCCAGATCCTTTTTATCTCGGTTTTAAGGGTTCCATAGAGCTGATCTTTGTAAACCTCCTGCCATTCTGTAAATTCATTCTTCCTGATCTTATCCCTGAAATCTTCAGTCGAAATGAAATAGTATTCTTTCCCGTTCTGTTCTTTTCCCCGTGGTGTTCTGGTAGTAGCCGATATTGAGAATTCCAATCCGAGCCCTTTTTTGAGGAGGTGATTCACCATTGTTGTTTTTCCTGCTCCCGAAGGAGCTGATATAATTACAAGCTTTCCTTCCATTCTATTTCAACTAGCAACTACTCTGCGTATCACTTTAAAACAAATTAATAATCTAAAAACTTACACGGAGAGACACAGAGAAGTCACAGAGATCCACTGAGATCGAATTTCTTAACTCTGTGTAACTCTGTGGATTCTCTGTGTAACTCTGTGTAAATTAAAGTTCCCATAATGTATTGAGTGGAGAATGACTTTTTGGTTAAAATTTTTTCTTGCTTTGAAAAGCAAATAATTACAGTATATTATTTGCTTGTTCCTTGATCTTTTCCAGCTCATCCTTCATCATTACCACGAGTTTTTGAATAGAGGCATCATTGGCTTTTGACCCCATTGTATTTATTTCACGTCCTATCTCCTGTGCGATAAAGCTAAGTATCTTTCCATTCGGCGATGGCGTTTCAATTGTCTCAAGGAAATACTCGCAGTTTTTTTTCAGCCGGACTTTTTCCTCGTTTATGTCAAATTTTTCAAGGTAGAAGATCAATTCCTGTTCAAATCTGTTCTTATCAAGATTCTCTGTTCCATTGTTCTCTTTTAGAATAGAAATGAGCTTTTCCCTTACTTTTTCGATTCTGCCCGGTTCAAATGTTTCGACTGCTGTGAGTGAGTCAAGTATTCCTGAAATCCTTTTTCTCAAATCAGTCTCTATCGATTTTCCTTCTTCAATCCTGTAAAGGTCGAGAACATTTATTGATCCGATAATTTGCTTTTTCACTACTGCCCACTCATCTTCAGGTAGTTCTGGCTTTTCTGTTTTGAGGGAATCCGGAAGCCTCATTATTATAGGCAATATCTGATCATCAATATTTATTTCAAGCTCACCGGCTATCTCTTTCAACTGTTTAAAATAATTCTTGACGATTGATTTATTGATTACCGGGACTCCTTCATCTGCAAGAATGTCGAAATAAACTGAAATGTCGATCTTTCCCCTGTCGAGCATCTGGCTGACAAGGTTCCTTATTTCCGGTTCTTTCTCCTTGTAAAGCCAGGGAAGCTTGGCATTCAGATCAAGTTGTTTTGAATTCAATGACTTGATTTCAATCGTGATTTTTTTCTGAGGTGTTTCAGCCATGGCTTTGCCATAGCCGGTCATGGATCTTATCATTTGGGGTCAGGTTAGTGCTGAAAGGTACAAATTCTCATTCTGTTTTTATAAAAGATGTCAGATAAATTATAAGATGGAATTGTTAATGGTCAAATAATAAGCGTTTTACAGAGCTTTACCTTACGAAGAATATTTTTATGGTGATTGATTTTGTTATTTTTGTGTATGTTAAACGTCTTAATTGACGTTATCATTAATTATAATGTTTTAGCTTATGAAAGTAAGACCTTTACTCCCTGCAATTATTTTATTAATTTTTATACTGCCATCGGTATTTTCTCAGAATTCTCGAACTGAGGGAAGTATGGCCAACAATGTAGCAGATACTGTTAATATTGTTAACCTTCATCAGGATGGCACTTTAAGAAATCAGGGGATTGTTTTGTCACATGATCAGGCTATCATGCTCCTGCGGAGGAACTTCCGGTTTCAATCTGACATATCCATACCTTCCGACACAATCATAAAAAACGATTCAGCTTATTTTCCGGTAAAAACAGATACTCTCTTTTTTTCATTCAGGAATCGGACCTTAAGCGATTCTATACGGGCGGCAGTAGGTGTACTTCTTGAAAATTTTGAGGATCGTGATTCGAGCATTATCAATTTTACCGGAATAACCGATAAGGAGTATCAATTTTGGCTTAACTCAAAATCGGAAAAAGTGATTCGATTCTGGTTAAAAAATGACCTTAATGACTCAGTAACTGTCTGGATTGGAAATCCGTCAAGAAATACTATTGGCTTGTATCTTGAGCATGGGGTAAGCTTCAGAAGACCATCAATGCAAGGAAATGTTTCCGAAGCCAGGATAAATGTGGAACCACAGGATAATACAAAGCTGGTGGATATCAGGAAGATAATAACAAAAACCCAATACTGGAAATTCAGGACTGAAGCTTCATTTGCTCTTAACCAGGGTCTGGTAACAAACTGGGTAAAAGGAGGTGAAAACAGTATCGCAACTGCTCTTGATATTACATGGTTTGCTGATTACAGCAACAAACCAATGCTCCTCTCCTCGAACCATTTTGCCAGGATAAAGTACGGGTTGATTAAGACAGGCGATGACAAGGTCAGAAAGAACATTGATCTGATAGAGACAAATTCCAAGCTTAACCACAAGGCTTTCGGGAAGTTTGACTTCAGCGGTATCTTGCTTTTCAAGACTCAGCTTTCACCGGGATATAATTACCCAAATGAGGACCCGGTCTCAAAATTCATGAATCCTGCAATTATTACCCTTGGTTTTGGTCTTGATTATAAACCTGACAAGCTCACCTCAATAAACTTCTCTCCACTTTCCTATAAGGCAACTTTTGTTCCCGATACTGCAAATATTGATCAGACAAAATTTGGTGTGGCGGCTGACAGAAGATCAAAACATGAACCGGGAGCAAGCTTTATGATAACTAATGAATTCAGACCGGTAAAGAATATGGTGATCACAAACAGGTTACAACTTTTTACGAATTATGTGAACAATCCTCAGAATATTGATGTCGACTGGGAAATGATCTTTCAGACAAACCTGAACTGGTTCACCGATATAAGGCTTAATACACACCTGATTTTTGACGATGATACAAGGACACTCGTTTTTGATAAGGATAAGAATCCGGTGATGGGAAACGATGGTATTCAGAAAAAAACGGCCAGGGTACAATTCAAGGAGTTGCTCGGGTTATCGTTTATATTCAGGTTTTAATTATTGCTCCCAAACCAAATGCCTTGCTCCGCCTTAGAGGCTACGCGAAGGCGAAGAAGGGGGCTTTAATATCAGAATTTAATAAACCCCCTTTAGGGGGCAGGGGGCAGATTCTTTTGATATATCCTGAATCTCTTTATAACCTTTCCTGCCATTCTTTCGCATTCAGCTCTCATTCTGGTATTCTCTTCCAGTATAAGATGGCTGTCCAAAAGATCCTTGTTATTCTTTGATGCAGAATTCAGCAATTTGATACCCAGGAGAACATCTATCCCCTTCGCCCTGTAATTAGTCTTTATTCCCCCCAGCATCAACATCAGCTTTTTCGATTTTTTCATTCCCTTCAGAATTTTGAATATACCGAATGGAAATAATTTACCGCCCGCAGCTATTATCCCTGATGTCATATCAGGTAAAGCCACAATAAATCCAACCAGTTCATTGCCCGATTTTGCAACCTTAACATACTGAGGATCCAAAATAGGAAGGTATCTTTGGGCGAATTCAGCTTTCTCAGCGTCATTAAGAGGTACATACCCGTAAATATCACTGAAGGTCTGATTCATAAGTTCCAGAACTGGAAGGATATAGGGCTTAAGCTGCTTTTTGGAACTGAATTCAATTATTTTAATATCACCATTTCTTGAATACCTTTCAAAAGCCTTAATGTAAATCGGGGGGAGCTGATCAGGAATAGGTATAAGGTAATTTACCAGATCGACTTCTTTGGAATAACCCTCTGATTCCATCATTGCAGGCATGTAAGGAGAATTTGTTGCCGCTGTAAAGAGTAAAGGGTACTCATAACCATCAATCTGGAATCCCTGGGGATCCTTATCAGAGAATCCCAGTGGTCCGACAATTTTGACCATTCCTTTATTGATATTCCATTCTTCGACTTTTTTCAGCAGGGCATGAAATACTTCCCTGTCATTATAGCATTCCATGAAACAGAATCTTCCATGCTTCTCGTTCTTAATGGAATTATACCTGTTGTTCACAAGCCCCATAATCCTGCCAACAGTTTTTCCATCCTTATATGCAAGATAAAAAACAGCATCAGCATACTGGTACGATTTGTTCTTCTCTCTATTGAAAAGAAGCCATTCATCGGTATAGAGGGGTGGCAGCCAGTTGGGTTCATCCTTGTGTATCCTTGAAGGAAGATAAATAAAATCACGAAGATCTTTCTTCGTGAGAACCTCTTTAACAGTGATCTCTGACATCAGGTGTATTCATTTCTGCCGCCAAGAAACAAAAAAAAACAGTGAGAATGTATTTTATTTAATGTTTTTTTCCCAAGTCTTAATTTCTTAACGCTCCAGCCTCCCCTTGTGGGAAACCGGAAAGGGGGTTAATCAACGTAAAACCAGAGAATTGTTCTTAGAAAAAAACCATGTCCAGTATCACAAAAAGAGCATACAGGATGCTTGCAATACCATTTGTGGTCTGAAATGCAAGCGTTACCCGGCTAAGATCATCAGGCTTTACAAGTAAATGCTGCCATATTAGCAATCCTGTAAATATTAATGCGCCTATCCAGTAAAGAATATTCCCTTTTCCCTCAATTCCGGCTGTCACAATTAAAACGAAGGTAAAAATATGAACAATGACGGATATTGTTAATGCTCTTTTCCTTCCAGTGTATGAAGGAATTGAATGGAGGTTATGGTTTCTGTCAAAATCATCATCCTGAAGGGCGTAAATGATATCAAATCCGCTTACCCATGTCAGAACAATAAATGAATATATTATCGGAACAATATTAAAGGCGCCTGTAACTGAAATATATGCGCCGATGGGAGCAAGGCTGAGTCCTAAACCAAGGATGAAATGACAGAGATATGTAATTCTTTTAGTGAGGCTGTATCCCAGAATTACAAGAAGGGCAACCGGTGCAAGAAAAAGAGTAAGACGGTTGATAAGTCCTGTGGAAATAATAAAAAATACCGAATTGATAATTACGAATATGGCAGCTGAATTGGCACTAATCTTTCCTGAGGGGATTTCTCGTTTATCAGTTCTCGGATTTAGGGAATCGAATTTTCTGTCAGCAAGCCGGTTAAATCCCATTGCAGCATTCCTGGCGAAGATCATGCAGAGGATTATCAGGACAAGAAGCCTTATGCTAAAGGGATTTCCAGTACCGGATATGGCCAGGGCAAACCCTGTCAATGCAAATGGCATTGCAAAAATCGTATGGCTGAATTTGACCAGCGAAAAGTAATTTCCAGCAGTTTTTATTAAACTGTCCATTTATTTCCAGATATTGAATGACTCAAAAATATGGCTTGTTGCTAATTGCTGGCTGCTTGAGTTCTAAAAAAGCAAAAAATGACTTTACAACATCCCCCAATTATTTCATAAAACATTAAGAATCACACCAGCCTAATAACACCTATGCAACTATTTATGTTGCAAACAACCAGCAACTAGTAACAAGTAACCAGCAACAATTATTGATAAAAAAAAGTCTATCTTATTTTTGCCTTAATTTCAGCTTCAAAAACCCTGATGAGATTGTTCATAACTTTTTCAATATTCTTGTCAGTCATGGTTTTGAGATTATCTCTGAGAATAAAGCTGACTGCGTACGATTTTTTATTTGTTCCAAGGGTGTCGCTCTCATAAACATCGAATAGCCCGACTTCTTGCAGGACATTTCTTTCGGTCCTGTATGCTATCTCCTTTATCTGTCCGAAAGTAATGCCTTTATCAATCAGGATGGCCAGGTCGCGTCGTACGGAAGGATACTTTGGCAGTTCGCTGTATGATATAATATTTTTACTGATCATTTTCATTATCAGGTCCCAGTCGATGTGGCTGTAAAATACATCCTGCCCTATATCAAACCTGGCCAGGTAACTTTTTGAAATTCTGCCTGTTTCTGCAACAAGCCTGTTGTTCAGTATATAAGTGATTGACTCGGCAAAATACTTTTTTGTGCTTTCACCGTTCACAAGAGATGAAGCATTTATTCCAAGCCTTGAAAAGACCATCTCAGTTGCTGATTTGATATAAAAGAAATCAGTCGGATTTGTTTTATGGTTCCAGCTCTCCTTTCCTGTTTTTCCGGTTATGAAAATATCAAGTGAAGTTCTCTCATTAAAATCAGCCACCGCAGGTACCGGATGTTCAGTGCTTCCCTTGAAATAGCAGTTCCCGAATTCATAAAATTTAAGGTCGTAACATTGCCGGTTGATATTCCACAGAACAGAATTCAATCCCCCATAGATTAGAGTTTGCCTCATTGCATTAAGGTCAGAACTTAATGGATTTGCAAGCCTAACAAGCTTGCCGGGATCGAAATCATCATTCCCCTCATACCATGAGGCAGGGTTAAGGGAATTACACATTATTTCTGCGAAGCCATTTACTGAAAGCATATCAGAGATAATATTTACGACTTTCTCCTTATCAGGTTTCCCGCTGTAGGTCAAAGTCGAATTTACATGGCTTCCGATTTGAATATTATTGTAGCCGTAAATTCTGAGGATCTCTTCGATAACATCTGCTTCAAGCTTAACATCAACCCGATAGGCAGGTATTTCAAGAAGAAGAATATCATCATCTTCTTTCAATATTTTAAAATCGAGCAACCCGAGAATCCTTATGATTGTTTCCTTTTCAATATGTTTACCAATGAGTCTGTCGATATTCCTGAAGCTGACCTCTGTTTTTGCGCTCTCTATTTTTACAGGGTAAACATCAATAATTTCAGAAGTTATCTTTCCTTGTGCAATCTCCTTCATAAGCATTGCAGCTCTTTTCAGAGCCCATATTGTTATGTTCGGATCAGTTCCTCTCTCGAACCTGAATGATGCATCAGTCTGAAGTCCGTGTCTTTTTGAAGTTTTCCGGATTGATACAGGATTAAAATATGCGCTTTCGAGAAAAATGTTCTTTGTCGACGCTGTCACACCAGATCTAATTCCCCCGAATACTCCTGCAATACACATTCCCTCTTCCTCATTACAGATCATAAGATCGCGGGATGATAGATTTCTTTCTGCTTCATCAAGAGTAATGAATTTTGTCTTGTCGGGTAAATTTTTGACAATCACCTTTTTCCCAGATATCCTGTCAGCATCGAATGCATGCAGAGGCTGGCCAATTTCATGCTGTACAAAGTTAGTAATGTCAACAACATTGCTTATTGGATTAAGCCCGATCGATCTTAATCTTGTTTTGAGCCATTCCGGCGATTCAACGATCTTTACGTCACTTATTGTGATCCCTGTGTACCTCGGGCAATCAATTTTATTTTCAATTATTACCTCAAATCCTGAACTGTTATTATCGGAACTGAAGTTGTCCACAGAAGGTCTGATTGCCCTGAAACTATTGCCGGTGTTCAGGTTAAGGTAAGCAGCCAGATCGCGTGCAACACCATAATGGGAACCACTGTCAATCCGGTTTGGCGTCAGTCCGATCTCGTAAATTGTATCATGCTCAATCCCAAAATATTCATCTGCAGGAGTCCCTGGTTTTGCATTGCTGTCGAGGACCATAATCCCTTCGTGTCCCGATCCAAGACCAAGCTCATCTTCCGCACATATCATTCCTTCTGAGAACTCCCCTCTTATTTTTGATTTCTTTATTTCAAGGCTTTGATCTCCTTTATAAACAGTAGTACCAGCGGTTGCAACAGGAACCTTCTGCCCGGCAGCGACGTTGGGAGCACCGCAAACTATTTGAAGCGGCACTGGCAAACCGACATTAACTGTGGTTACAGAAAGTTTGTCAGCATCTGGATGTTTTTTGCAGGTAAGCACTTCACCGATCACAACTCCTTTTAACCCGCCTCTTACGGATTCCCATTCTTCAACGCCTTCTACTTCAAGCCCGATACCTGTAAGTATCTCAGAGAGTTTATGAGGATCAATATCTATTTTGAGGTAATCTTTGATCCAGTTATAGGAAATTTTCATTGATATAATTAAATAGTGTAAAAATCGTTTTATTTTCTACCCACTACTCATAGTGTATTGAATAATCCGAAATCCATTAACCGCAAAGATCGCAAAGATTTTCCGCCAAGTACGCAAAGACAATTATGTTAGTGTTTTAGCTTTGCGTTCTTTGTGATAACTCTGTGTGCTTTGCGGTTAAAAGGATTTTTTTCAATTTCCCAAAATTAACAACTTTTCTAACCTGGAGAAAATCCGAAAGTGTTGTTATAGAAAAGCGGCAGATGGATATAATCATTTTGTTAAAAAGTTCCTCCAATTTGTGTGTTACTTTCTATGTTTTAGTTAACGCAAAACAAATAAAATATCAAGATTGCAAAAGTAAACAATTTCTCTGAGCGAAAGGGTATTTATCTATCTTTGTAAATCAAACATCCATTATGACTCTTGAACAGAACGACAGGCTTATCCTGATCACAAACGATGACGGATTATATGCTTCAGGATTAAAAACCCTGATTGATGTGATGGAAGAATTTGGAAAGATAGTCGTTGTTTCAACGCCTGAAAGCATGTCAGGAATGTCAATGGCGCTTACTGTAAAAACCCCTCTCAGGATCAAATTACTGGAGGAGACTGAACGCAGAAGAGTTTATACCTGTAATGGAACACCTACCGATATTGTAAAACTTGCTGTTAATCAGCTTCTTGAAAGAAGACCTGACTGGGTTGTATCAGGAATTAACCATGGAGCAAACGCCTCGGTAAGCGTCTTATATTCCGGAACAATGGCTGCTGCCATTGAGGGATGCCTTTATGGAATTAACTCGGTTGGTTTTTCACTTAATGACTTTTCCCGGTCAGCCGACTTTTCGGTTTGCAAAAAATTCATAAGAATAGTGATGCAGAAACTGGGGACTGAAAGGCTTCCGGACGGGATCTGTCTGAATGTCAATGTTCCTTATTTGCCTGAAAACGAGATTAAGGGCATTAAAATATGCCGCCAGGCAAAAGGCAGCTGGAGGGAAGAGTTCGAAAAAAGGAAAGATCCGATGGGAAAAACTTATTACTGGCTAACCGGGATGTTCCAGAACCATGAACCTGAGGCAGACGACACTGATGAATGGGCTTTAGCCAACGGGTTTGTCTCCGTTGTGCCTGTTTCGGTTGATATGACAGCTCACTGGTTTACCGATAAATTAAAGGAGAGGTTCAGCGTATGACCAGAACCGAGAAATATGACAAGCTATATCTGGGTTTAATCGCCGGATTTGTCATCCCGATAATTATTTCACTTATCTTCTGGCAGTTTTCCGCAAATCATAATAGTCTTGCCGGGTATATCCAGAGGATAATCAAAGCCGACATCATCACTCATATAATTTCACTTTGCGTCTTTCCGAATATTTTCCTTTTCCTGATTTTTAATCGTCTGGATATGCTGCGTGCCACCAGGGGTGTTCTGGGGATAACAATTTTCTGGGCAGTGCTGGTTTTTGCAGTAAAATTTCTGTTATGAAGTATTTTATTATTTCAGGTGAACAATCCGGCGATCTTCATGGATCAAATCTCGTAAAAGAGCTTGTCAGGTGCGATCGGCAGGCAGAAATAAAATGCTGGGGAGGCGATCTCATGGAAGCATCCGGGGCAAAGCTTCTTATGCATTATAGAAATACAGCATTTATGGGATTTGTCGAGGTGGCTAAAAACCTTGGCACAATCAGAAATTTACTTGCTCTGTGCAAACAACAGATAACCGGGTTCAATCCTGATGTAGTTATTCTTATCGATTATCCGGGATTTAACTTCAGAATTGCAGAATTTGCAAAAAAATCAGGTTTCCGTGTATTTTACTACATATCCCCGAAGCTTTGGGCCTGGAATGAAGGCAGGGTCAAAAGGGTTAAGAGGTTTGTTGACAGGATGTATATAATCTTTCCCTTTGAGATTGATTTTTACAGGAAACATAATATTGAAGTCGAATACCGCGGTAATCCCCTGCTGGATGAGACCGAAAAGAAAATTATCGCCTTTCCAGCAAAGAATTCCATAAAGAAGGAATTTGGAATTGGAGATAAGCCTGTCATTGCTTTGCTTGCAGGAAGCAGGAAAAGCGAGGTCAGGGAAATTCTTCCTTCAATGCTCAAAGCAGTGCGCCATTTTCCGGATTACCAGTTTGTTCTCGCAGGAGTAAAGAATTTGCCGGATGAAATGTATAACAGGATTATTGGAGATCAGAATGTCATTCTTATAAAAGACCGGACATATGAGATATTGTATGTTTCGGAAGCAGCACTTGTTAAATCAGGAACTGCTACCCTGGAAACTGCATTGCTCAGTATTCCTGAGGTTGTATGCTTCAGAGGCGATTTTATATCTATGGTGATAGCATGGATCGTTATAAGGGTGAAATATATTTCACTGGTTAATCTTATTGCTGGATATGAAGTTGTGAAAGAGCTGATACAGTATTCCCTTAATGAAAATAACCTGGTCAGTGAGCTGAAAGCAATACTGCCAGGAGGCTCGAAAAGAGAAAAGATACTTGAAGATTATAATAAAGTCAGGGAGATCCTCGGTCCGGCAGGGGCGTCGCAAAGGATTGCAGAAGATATGGTGAAGGTGTTAAGGCATGAAAGCCAAAAGGCATGAACTCACCCCCAACCCCCTCTCTGCTTTGCAACGAGGGGGCTTAATTACAACGTTATTTATGATTTCCCCCTCTTTACGAAGTAGAGAGGGGGAAGAAAAGGGGGTGAGTACATGTAGAAAAACGGCTGGGGGTGATCAATAAAGGCTCCCCTCCTGGGAGGGGCGGGTGGGTTTATTTAAGATAATGGACAGAAAACTTCTAATCATACAAATCCTTTTAATTTCTCTTTCCGTGTTTTCCTACGGTCAGGTCAGGGTACGGATCTTTGCAAACCAGAAGCCTTCATCTGCATCACTGACTATTGCAGAAGGGAAGTATGAACTTGATGTCTATGATGGAAAATCAATAAGCCTGACTGCCGGCGATCCGATTCTTCTAGCGATGTACAACAAAAAGATAGCGGTTAAGATAAAAAATTCGGTAAGTTTCATGTGCGATTCATTAACTGTGAAAGGATTAACAGGGAGTGACCATTTTTATTTCAGGATAAATGGCGGCTCCCAGGGACGCAGGATTTACAGCGGCGACCTTCAGTGTATTTCCGATCTTGGCATCCTGGTATTTATAAATATATGTGATGTAGAGCAATACATCGCAGGAGTCGTCAGAACCGAGGGGGGACCGGGAAAAAGGATTGAATACCTGAAATCACAGGCAGTTATTGCAAGAACTTTTTTATATAAACATTTTGAAAGGCACGGGATTGACAGGTATAATCTATGTGATAATACTCATTGCCAGGCATTTAAAGGAATCAGCTCAGATACGCTAATTACCAGGGCAGCACTTGAAACAAAAGGTCTGGTTGTACTCGACCACGACAGCACACTTATAATTTCAGCATTTCACTCAAATTGTGGTGGTGAGACATCAACATCAGATTTTGTGTGGCTCTCGGGGCATTCATACATAAAGAAAGTAATAGATCCTTATTGCATTAATTCGCCTAATGCAACCTGGAGAAAATCAATCCCTTTAAATGAATGGGAAGCATATCTTAAGAAATCAGGATTTGTACCAGCCGCTACAACGTCTGTGTCTTACAATTTTTCACAGCTGACAAGGCAGAATAATTACCGTATAGGTTCTTTTTCATTGCCATTCGGGCAGATAAGAAATGATCTGAACCTTAAATCAGCTTTTTTTTCGGTGGTTAAAGAAGGCAGCTCGATCACTTTTAAAGGGAGGGGTTATGGACATGGTGTAGGCTTGTGCCAGGAGGGAGCTATGGTAATGGCGGCCAGGGGATTTAAATACACCGACATTATCAGATTTTATTATTCGGATATAATAATATCAGATATTAAAAATGCTAAAATTGTTAAGAACGAATTATAAACTGATGTTTTTCATTATCACATTTAAGTATTTTTGAAATTTATAAACATGGGGTTGTTAAAAAGTCGAATCATGCCTTTTTTCTTGCATTTTTTTGCCCCCTACTCCCTAAAGGGGGTTTTGTAAAAGCCTGTTTATCAATAAGTCCCCTTTAGGGGATTTAGGGGCAAACCAAAGGGGAAGGACTTTTTCAACAGTTCCAGTTATCAGACTAATATGTACGCAATATTCAAAAAAGAAATAACCGGGTTTTTCAGTAGTCTTACAGGGTTTATTGTAATTATTGTATTCCTGCTGGTCAACTCTTTGTTCATGTGGGTATTCCCGGGAGAGTGGAATATCCTCGACAGCGGCTATGCCGGTCTTGATACTCTTTTTTTCCTTTCACCCTGGATCTTCCTTTTTCTTGTCCCTGCGGTTACGATGAAAATGATCTCAGAAGAAAAGAGGCTGGGAACACTCGAACTGATTTATTCAAAACCTGTAGCAGAGAGAGGAATTGTCTGGGGCAAATACCTGGCGGCCGTTGCCCTAGTGCTACTGGCCCTCATGCCGGGAGTGATTTATTATATTTCGGTTTATCTGCTCGGTGAGACCCCGGGGAACCTGGATAAAGGCGGTACACTTGGCGCATTCATTGGATTATTCTTTCTTGCAGCAGTTTATGCCTCTGTTGGTCTGTTCGCTTCATCGCTTACAGATAATCAGGTTATAGCATTTATTGTGGCAGTGCTGATCTCATTTTTACTGTTCATGGGATTTGATTCCTTCGCCTACCTGCCCGGTCTGAAGGAAATTGATGAATTCGTAATAAGACTTGGGATCAATGAGCACTACAAATCAATGAGCAGGGGGGTGATCGATTTCAGGGACATAATATATTTTATTGCTGTGGTTCTTATCTTTAATGAGGCAACTCGTCTCGTACTATTATCGCGCAAATCGGAAAAAAAGAACTGGTTTCATTTCGTTGTGACGCTACTTATCATTTTAACAGCTGTTATTGCAGGTTCATTTCTAAGAATACGTGCAGACCTTACCGAAGACAGACGATACACTCTTTCGGCACAAACCCGCAATGTATTGTCCGGAGTAAAGAATGATATTTTTGTCCAGGTTTATCTCGACGGTGAAATGCCTATCCCGTTTAAGAGGCTTAAACGATCAGTAAGGGAGATGCTGGATGAGTTCAGGATCGCTTCGGGACATAAAGTGGATTATGATTTTATAAATCCTTCCGAAGGAAATAATGTTGAAAAAAGGGATGCTCTTTACCAGTCGCTTCTGGCTAAAGGATTAAACCCTGTGAATATTCAGGATAAGGATGCCGAAGGCGGCTCAAGTCAGAAAATAATATTCCCGGGGATGTTAGTGAATTACAACACGATCGAGGTGCCGGTAAACTTCTTAAAGAACAATCCGTCAATTTCTGCTGAAGAAAACCTTCTTCATTCAACCGAAGGTCTCGAATACGAAATGATTCAACCAATTGCAACTCTCAGTTCCGATACTATTTATAAGGTGGCTTTTATTGAAGGTCATGATGAGATACCGGAGATAGGTGTTGCTGATCTGACATATCATTTGGCAAGGTTTTTTACTGTTGACAGAGGTATTATCAGCGGAACCCCGGGGATACTTGACAAATATGCCGCAGTTGTTATTGCAGGTCCTGAAAAGGAATTCTCAGAAAATGACAAATTTGTTCTGGATCAGTATATTATGAACGGAGGCAAAGTTCTTTGGCTGATTGAAGAGGTAAATGTAAATTCCGACAGCCTGGTATATGGCGAGACTGCAGCCCTTTATCGCCCTCTAAACATTGAGGACCAGCTCTTCAGATATGGAGCAAGGATTAACGCGGAGATTATCCAGGACATAGATTGCGCACAGATAAGACTCATTCTGTCTAGCGGAGGTTCCCGCCAGCAACCTGTTTCCGTTCCCTGGCTATATTTCCCGAAACTGACTCCTTTTCCGGGACATCCTATAACCAGAAGCCTTAATAAGGTTAAAGGCGAGTTTGTTAATTATATCGACACTGTTGGTCTTGACAAAAGCATAAGAAAGAGTGTTTTACTTTCAAGTTCAGAATACACGAGAACTCTTTCACCACCATTCATGATAAGCCTTAAGGAAGCTGAGCTGACACCTGATGAGAGAGCTTTCAACAAATCAGCTCTTCCGGTGGCCGTATTGCTTGAAGGCAGATTCTCTTCCGCTTTCAGGAACAGGATCACTGAGAACCTTTTAAAAGGCTCAAATCAGAAAGTAAAAACCGGGAGTGAAGAAACAAAAATGATAGTGATTGCCGACGGTGATATAATAAAAAATGAGGTAAGACGTACAGGTACAGATGAAACACCATTAACCCTGGGTCAGGACAAGTATACCGGGGAGATGTTCGGAAACAGAGACTTTCTTATCAATTGCCTGAACTATCTCGTTGATGATAATGGCATTATGGAGCTAAGGTCGAGGGAGCTGAAACTAAGGCTCCTCGATGGTTCAGCAATAAAAAAGGAGAGATTTAAATGGCAGACGATCAATATAGCAGGTCCGGTTCTGATCGTGGTTTTGGCCGGCTTAATATTCGCCTGGTTACGGAAAAGAATATACTCAAAGGGCTGATTATGAACAGAAAAACTATCAGATATTCTGTAATTACTATACCGCTGCTGATCCTTTTAATTTATTTGTTCAGAGAAAGATCTCCATTCGGGGGAGATACATTATTTGCGGCTAAGCCAAAAAAGGAGATCACCAGAATCGAATTTGGAGATGGTAAAAATACACTGACACTTGAAAAGAAGGGAGAAGCATGGTTCGTCAACAAGAATCTTGAAACCAGAAAAACCAGCCTTCTTTTTATCCTGAAGATTTTGACCGAAATGGAGATCAAATCACCGGTCACTCCTGAACTTTTTAATAAGGAGATAATTGAAAATGGAATTGACCCTCTTAAAGTGAGAGTCTTTGAGAAGGGAAAACTCATTAAATCCTTCCTTGTTTATAAAACAGCTTCAAATATATATGGTAACATAATGAAGCTCAGGGAGAGTTCCAAGCCTTTTATTGTATTTATCCCTGGAAATGAGGTTGAGATCGGCTCAGCATTTACATTGAACGAACTCTTCTGGCAACCTTATACGATTTTCTCTTTTCTCCCTTCAGATATCTATTCAGTGGCAGTTGAAAACATGGCCGACACAAGCTCATCATTTATGATCAAAAATGAAAACTTCCGGCTCAGTCTTTTCAATAACCAGCGAGAGCTAAGCGGTTGGGACTCTTCGAGGATGATACGCTATATATCATACTTTGCTCATGTTCCTTTTGAATCATGGGCTCTTGGTCTCTCACCCGATGAAAAAAGAAGTATTGAAAAGGAAGAGCCTCTTTATAAGATAATTGTTGTAACATCTCAGGGAGTAAGGAAAATGGTTAAGTTATGGCAACGATCAGTCGATGAGAATAATATTAACAAACTCGATAGTGACAGACTTTGGGCCAAAACAGAGGGTAGTTCTGAAATTTTTGTTATCAGGTATATAGATATTGATCCGCTTTTGAAAAAGTTATCATATTTCTATCCCGGATAATTTTTTGTTTGAGTATCAAGAATAATGCATATTGAATCCAATATTTATTGTCCATTAGTACAGTCTCTTTTAACAGAGATTCCTCATCCCGAATCTTCGGGATTCGGAATGACATTCCATTTTTTTTCAGGGGAGGGAAGAGTTGGAGATTCGCTCGACGAATCTCCAACTCTTCCCTCAATACAACCTAAAGTTTTGTCATTCCGAGCGTTAGAGAGGAATCTCTCACATAAGTATAAGATTTGTCAAGGATTACTGATACTCATTATTTTTTGTTTGAGGTTAAGAGTTTTTTTTGTAATATTGATAGTCCGGAAATTAGGATAAATATATTGCTGGTTGCTTGTTGCTAGTTGCCAGTTAAATGTTCACAAAAACCAGAAACCAGTAACCAGAAACCAGAAACCAGTAACCAGAAACCAGCAATAAGCACCTTAAATTACTAATAACATAAACCATATATAATATGAAATTTGTTGTATCCAGCACAGAACTTCTCGGTCATTTGCAGGCCATAAGCAGAGTGATCAGCTCAAAGAACACTCTTCCGATCCTTGATAATTTTCTCTTTAATCTTTCAGGTAATGATCTCGAAATTACGGCATCCGATCTTGAATCAACCCTTATTACCAGGATGAAGCTCGAGAATGCCAGCGGCGACGGGATAATTGCCCTTCCTGCAAGGATACTGCTTGATACACTTAAGGAATTTTCAGTTCAACCGCTTGCTTTTGACATTAATCCCGATACATTGGCTGTAGTTATCACATCGGAAAACGGGAAATTCAATGTGGTGGGACAGAACGGTATCGATTTTCCTGCCCTGCCTTCAATCAGAAAGGAAAAGAAATTTTCATTTGTTATAAATGCTGACGTAATGCTTGCCGGGATAAACAAAACACTTTTTGCAACGGCGGATGATGAGCTGAGACCTGTAATGGGTGGCATATTTGTTGAAGCATCAACTGATAAGATAACATTTGTTGCTTCTGATGCTCATAAACTTGTAAGATACCAGCGCACCGACTCGCATGCCGACGACAATGCATCATTCATTCTTCCGAAAAAGCCGGCTTCTCTTTTAAGGAATATTCTTCCAAAGGAACAGGGGCCAGTTAATGTTGAATTTGATGATAAAAATGCCTTCTTTAACCTTAATGATTATAGAGTTGTTTGCAGGCTTGTTGAAGGCAATTACCCGAATTATAATTCTGTTATCCCTAAAAATAACCCCCGGAAAGTCACGATCGACCGGGTGGAGTTCTACAATACGCTTAAGAGGGTTTCAGTATTCTCAAACCAGGCAAGCAATCTGGTAAAGCTTCAGCTGAAAGGCAACCAGGCAATGGTTTCCGCCCAGGATATAGATTTCTCAATTTCTGCATATGAGAAAATCAAATGCCAGTACGAAGGTGATGATATGGAAATTGGATTCAAGTCAGTTTTTCTTCTTGAGATACTTTCAAATATCTCTACTCAGGATGTTATGATCGAACTTGCTGACCCCACACGGGCTGGATTATTTCTTCCCGGAGAGAGTGAGAATGAGTCGGAGGACCTTCTTATGCTTCTTATGCCAATGATGATAAACGCCTGATAATTGGAACTTAACCTACGTCGTCCGATAGCATTCATCGATCTCGAAACAACCGGAATTAATGTTTCATCCGATCGTATTGTTGAGATCTCTGTCCTGAAAATAAGTCCGAACGGTAAGGAAGAATGGATGACATCCAGGATAAATCCTGAAATGGCCATCCCATCAAAATCGACAGCTATACATGGAATTACCGACAAGGATGTTGCCGATGCCCCCATTTTTAAGGAGATTGCAAAAAACCTTGCTGCATTTCTGGAGGGAACCGATCTTGCCGGATTTAATGCAATAAAATTTGACATACCGGTACTCGCTGAGGAATTCCTGAGAGTAAACATTGATTTCAATTTTCTAAAGCACAAATACGTTGATGTCCAGGTAATTTTCCATAAGAAAGAACAACGAACCCTTTCTGCTGCTTTTCAGTTCTATTGTAAGAGAGAACTCGAGAACGCCCATAGTTCAAAAGCAGATACACAGGCTACATATGAAGTTCTGAAGGCCCAGCTCGACAGGTACAATGACCTTGAAAATGATGTTGAGAAACTGGCCGACTACAGTTCATTCAACAATATCGCCGATTTTGCGGGTCGGATCATCTTTGATGAAAACGGGGTTGAAATTTTTAATTTCGGCAAGCATAAGGGAAAGCCGGTCGAAACAGTTTTCAGGGAAGAACCTTCATATTATGCATGGATGATGAATGGTGATTTTCCCCTTTATACCAAGAAAATCCTTACAGAAATTAAACTCAGGTCATTCGGAAAAAGTACAGCAGTAAAATGAAGATCATCTGTATTGGACTTAATTACCGGAAGCATGCCATTGAGATGGGAAGACCTTTCCCGACAGAGCCTGTTGTGTTCATGAAGCCTGACTCTTCGATCCTGAAGAATAACAAACCTTTTTTTTTGCCCGACTTTTCATCTGAGGTTCATTATGAGGTCGAGATTGTTGTAAAGATCACCAGACTCGGAAAGGGCATCCTTCCGGAATTTGCGCCAAGGTATTACAGTGAGATCACTGCCGGTATCGATATTACTGCACGAGATTTACAGACTAAATTATCACTTGACAGGCTTCCGTGGGAAATATCCAAATGTTTTGACGGGGCGGCCCCTCTCGGAAAATTCATCCCGGTAAGTTCAGTTGAAGATGTAGGAAATCTTGATTTCAGGCTCGAAATAAACAGTAAAATTGTTCAGCAAAGCAGTACATCTGATATGATTTTCAGCATCAATGAAATAGTTTCGTATGTCTCAAGGTTTTTTACACTTAAAACAGGTGACCTGATCTTCACCGGAACCCCATCAGGCGTAGGTCCTCTTAAAAAGAATGATCATCTTGTGGCTTACATTAGGAATATGCCTCTTCTTGATTTTATGATTAAGTAATTACAATGTAATTACGTTTATTTACCTTAACCTCTTAACCGTAATTGCTAAATAACCAAAATCCATATCTTATGAAATCGAAAAACAAGGTATCCCGAAGGAGATTCATCCAGAAGTCAGCAGGTGCAGCTGCACTTCTGTCGATGCCGACCCTGATTCCTGCAAACGTATTTGGATCCAATGATAAGGTCCGTGTAGCAGTTCTTGGTGTAAACGGTCGCGGAACAGCACATATAGAAGGATATATGAACCTTCCGGATGTTGAGGTGGCATGCCTTTGCGATCCTGATCTCGTCATTCTTGGGCAGCGTGCAGCTGAGTTTGAAAAGAAGTACGGGAAGAAAGTGAATCAGCAGCAAGATCTGCGAAGAGTATTTGAAGATAAATCAATTGATGTCGTAAGTATTGCAACACCTAATCACTGGCATGCGCTTGCAGCTATATGGGCCTGCCAGGCAGGGAAGGATGTATATGTTGAAAAGCCAGGATCGCATAATGTTTTTGAAGGACGCAGGATGGTTGAAGCTGCAGCAAAATATGACAGGATTGTCCAGCACGGTGTTCAGCTCAGAAGCTCAGTGGCAGTCCAGGAGGCTATAAAGCATATGCGCGACGGCCTGATAGGCAATGTATACATGGCCAGGGGACTTTGCTACAGGTGGAGGGCCGACATCGGAGACAAGGGCACCGAACCAGTACCGGAAGGACTGGACTACGATCTCTGGACAGGGCCAGCTGCAAAACAGCCTTTCTCGCGAAATATTGTACACTACAACTGGCACTGGACATGGAATTATGGCAACGGGGATGTTGGAAACCAGGGAGTCCATGAGACAGATCTTTGCATGTGGGGACTGAATGTAGGTCTGCCTGAACAGATCACAGCTGCTGGTGGAAAATTCCTTTTTAACGATGCTAAAATAACACCCGAAGTCCTCTCTTCAACTTATTATTATCCTAAAGAGAAGAAAATCATTGAGTTTGAAGTGCGTCCCTGGATAACTAACGATGAAAAAGGTGTTACAGTCGGGAATATTTTTTATGGAAGTGAAGGTTACCTGGTTGTTAACGGCTATGATACCTATCAGTCATTCCTCGGGAAAGACTATAAAACAGGACCATCGCGCAAGGAGGGAGGAGACCATTTCCTTAACTTCATAACAGCGGTCCGTGCTCACAATAAATCGCTTCTCAATGCACCGGTTGAAACAGCACATCTCTCATCCGCCCTTGCTCACCTGGGGAATATTGCATATCGTACAGGACGTACGCTGAACTTTGATCCTGCAAAAGAAAAATTCATTAACGACGAAGAAGCAAATGCATTACTGACCCGTCCGCCAAGGCAGCCTTTTGTTGTACCTGACAAAATCTGAAGTAAAACCTGCGGCGATCGCTATTGCTGGCGCGGATTTAACGTAGCGAAATCCGTGCCCTGGTTTAAGGCACCGATTGCAACCGAGTTCCGCTTAAGCGGAACGAGCTCGACTAAGTCAAATCGGCGCCAGCGACAAATTGGGATCAGTTAAACCAGTAGGATAATTTAACTACCAGCCCACGGTTCTTAACATGGTAGTTTCCTGAATAGGGATTTACATCATTTCCACCGAGTATATCCGAAGCATAAGAATTCTCGGTATAGACGATAAACAGGTCTGAAACAGGAGCGAATCTCCACTGGAAACGAAGATTCAGGTTAAGGTTATCGATCTGGTTATTATACTGGATAAAGCTTGTAAAGAAAAGGTTATCTGTAAAGGTAAAATCAAATCTTGGTCCAATGAGGAGAAGCCTGGCACTGTTATATGGCGAGGGCAGTGAAATATCATTATAGGTTGTAACAAGTGAAAGGCTTCCGTAGGGTTGAACCCTGTAATTCAGTTCACCGCTCAAAGTAAGCCTGGTCCCGTTATAGTAGCCGCCATATCTGCTGGTAAGAACAACGTTAAGCATTTTACGGTTATCTGATGCATAAGTTGCACCAAATTCATTCCAGTTAAAATCTTCACCTGCAGCAAGCTGTAAACCCCCCGTATTTGTTGGATCAAAAGGTGCCAGTAGCTTGATAAAATTCTCTTTGAAGTCAATTGAAAAAGAGCTTTTGTTAAGCCAGTCAAAACTGTATAAAAGCTGAGTCTCCCTGTCAGTAAGCGAAAATGATGAATAAGGATCCATATAAGTATCAAACCTTAATCCAGGGCCATGGCTGATTATCTTGCTGTTCTTCGGAAAAAATTTGTACTGGAAGGAACCATTAACCTGGTAATAGCCTTTTCTTCTTATATAACCCGTCTCTGCATTGAAGTCAGAGCCTGTGAACGCCTGGTTCACACTTGCTGCCATGAACTGAGATGAATATGAAATATTTGCAGCAAGAGCAGCATCTTTAAAAGTAATGTTCTCGGGAATATTCTGATGATAATAAATCTTCCCGTTCAATCGGTTATCGGAGCTGGCAAGATTATATTCAACGCCTGCGATCCGGTTATACCTGTTTCCTGTAAATGTTTCATCGTTTTTAACATTCATCACCTGTTTATTGATAATGAATGCTGTGATATTTGATCTGGCGAAGACCTGTCTCTGGAGTGCAGCAACCATATAGTTGGCAGCATGGATTTCTTCTTTTTTGGAGGTCTGTATATCCATGATTCCGATTCTCCATCGGTTCCCGATATTGCCGCTTAGCCGCGCCCCTGCCAGAACAGGGTTTTCAAGACCTATCCTCCTTGAAAAGAAGGGCCTTACCCTGTCAGTCCCAAGATTTGCAAACAGGTCGCTGTTTTCAAGATAAAACTGCCGCTTTTCAGGAAAGAAAAGTTCATAGCGGTCGAGGTTTGTCTGCTGTTTGTCAACCTCAACCTGTGAATAGTCGGGATTGATAGTAAGATCAAGATTCATTTTTGTTGAAAGTATCATCTTTGCATCAAGTCCTGCATTATTGTTCCATTTTGTAGTTTCACCGGCCTCGTTAACCCTGGTAACCTTACCGATTACAA
Organism: uncultured Bacteroidales bacterium; assembly: GCA_963701745.1. Classification (GTDB taxonomy): domain Bacteria; phylum Bacteroidota; class Bacteroidia; order Bacteroidales; family VadinHA17; genus LD21. The sequence continues at coordinate 1,328,797 of CAVPBE010000001.1, forward strand.
AGGGGATTATTGAAAATCGTAATCCTGCATCTTCCCTGGGTTTATCCCATAAAAGTGTTCCCACAAACGGAAGTGAGCAATGAGGAAACTGTCGGGGAACAGGTGCCCAGGAAGATTTTTCATTGTTTTTCAGGTCCTGGCGTCCGAAATTGATGCCCCATTCCGTATCCCCGCCAAAGTACCTGATGCTTCTGAAAGGGATGCTGAACTCACTGACCCAACGGTCATCATAACTCTTAACAGCTGATTTCCACTTGGTGTCCCAGCTGTAATCGACCTTGGTGGCGTCATATTGCAGACCCTCAGTCTGTGCACCTGCTGCGGAGATGCCAAAGGCAAAGCCGTTTGTCAGGTCATTGTATGTGTTGAGAAAGAGCATGAAGTTATCGTTCTTCATGAAAGAGTAATCCCTTCGGAGCGATTCAACCGGTCTTTTTCCCGGTGTTGGATCATAACATATGATGCCGACATACAAATTTGATTTATCATAAGTGAGTAATACTTCAGTTTGAGCTTTAGCATACCCGGTATCTGTTGGTGTCACTCTCTGGAACTTCCCTGTTCGCTCTGCCGTTAACCATGGCTCTTCATCCAGGATCCCATCAAGTGCTATAGTTTTGTCAGTTTGAGTGATATGTATCTTGCTTTTATCGCGATTAGCTCCAATTGTCTGGCTGAAAACAGAATTGAAAGTACAGGTTATGAGGAGCAAGGCTATAGGTAAAGACTTGAGCATCATTAATAAAATTTTGGTGAAGATAGAAAATTGATTTGTGAATTTAATGTTCTAATTTTATGAAGGAAGATAAATCCGCCCCCTGCCCCCTGAAGGGGGTTCAATCGTTATGCTTGGGATTTGAAAGTCCCCTTTAGGGGATTTAGGGGCAAGCAGAAGAGGATCAACTGAATACTCGAATTCAATTAAGAAACAGATATGAATATTTCAATATCCGCCTCCGCCTCCGAACTCGGTAATTCAGCAGCCAGACTTGCAGCAACAAAAATCAATGATGCTGTTAACCGGATTGGTGAGGCGAGGATTGTCGTCTCTACGGGCAACTCGCAGTTTGAGATGTTTCAGGCACTTGTGGGAGAGAAGGTTGACTGGACTAATGTAACTGTGTTCCACCTTGATGAATATATCGGCCTGCCTGTTACTCATAACGCAAGCTTCAGAAAATACCTTTACGAGAGATTCATAAACTATGTACCTGTCAAGAAGTTTTACAGTGTTGATGTTGAGGGGAATATTACTGGCCGGATTGAAGAATTGACTTCTGCATTACGTGAAAAGCCTGTAGATTTGGGGCTTGTCGGAATTGGGGTAAATGGTCATATAGCGTTCAATGATCCTCCGGCCGATTTCGATACTCATGATGCCTATATAATTGTAAAGCTTAATGATCAATGTAAAATGCAGCAGGTGAACGAGGGATGGTTTAAAACCCTGGAGGAAGTACCGGATGAAGCAGTCTCAATGAGCGTATGGCAGATAATGAAGTGCCGGACAATTATTTCAGTAGTTCCTCACCATGTTAAAGCCAAGGCAGTTAAGAGTACTTTAATAAACAAACTTACAAATACAATGCCTGCCACAATTCTTAAATTTCATCCTGACTGGCATCTTTTCCTTGACAGGAATTCGGCATCGGGGATAATAACAATTTTATAGAAAGCTTATATGTCTAACCCCTTTTCTTATTTCCCCCAAGGGGGAAAGGTTCAACTCCTTCCCCTTTGGGGGAAGGTTGGGTAGGGGGTAAAAGGTAAATAAAATTAAAAAATGAATGATTATTTACAAATAGAAGCAATCCATTACGAAACAAAAAAGCCTGTAAAGATTGAAATAAGAGATGGTTTGATCACTGATATTTTTGAACTATCAGGATCTTCCCTGAAAAGCGGTTTATTTATCGCTCCCGGGCTTATTGATAACCAGATAAACGGGTATAAGGGTATTGATTTTTCGGATACCGGTCTGACAACGGAGAAAATGAGGATGGCTGTTGAAGCAATTAACATGGATGGCGTTACCAGTTTTCTGCCAACAATCATTACAGGCAGCCATGAGAATCTTCTGAATAATTTCAGGAATCTTGCAGAAGCCATGAAAGATGAAGATGTCCGGTATTCTGTTGCCGGATTTCATCTTGAGGGCCCTTATATTTCTTCTGAAGAAGGATTTTACGGTTGCCATCCAACGTCATTTATCAGGGAATCTTCATGGTATGAATTCGAGCAGTACCAGGAGGCTGCCGACGGAAATATAAGGCTTGTCACTTTAAGTCCGGAGATTGAAGGTAGTATTCAGTTCATTGATATGTGCGTCCGGCACAACGTTTTAGTCGCACTTGGACATACAAATGCTTCAGCAGAACAGATAAATAGGGCAGTGGATCACGGGGCAAGACTTTCAACACACCTCGGCAACGGATGTGCCAACCTTATCGACAGGCACAGGAATCCTTTGTGGCCACAGCTTGCAAATGACCTGCTTACACCATCAATAATTGCCGATGGACACCATCTTCTTCCCGAAGAGGTTCAGGTTTTTTACAAGGTGAAGGGACCTGATAATATTATACTTACTTCAGATGTGACCCACCTTAGTGGAATGACTCCCGGCAGATATATTTTCCTGGGTAGTGAAGTAGTTCTTACTGAAAATGGTCTGATTGAAAATCCGGTTCTAAATTGTCTTGCCGGAGCTTCAATGCCACTAAGAACAGGGGTTGGAAATGTAATGAGATATACCAGCTGCACATTGGGCGAAGCTGTAAATATGGCTTCTGCAAATGTCGCCAGGATTTATAACTTTTCGGACAGAGGAATACTAATCCCGGGTAAGAGGGCTGATCTGATACTGTTTGAAATGGATGGGAACAATATCAAATTGAAACAAGTAGTAATAAAAGGGAAGAACATCGTTAAATCGTAATAGAACCCCCTACCTAACCTTCCCCCACGGGGGAAGGGACTTTTTCTTTTCCCCCTTGGGGGAAATAAGAAAGGGGGTAAAATAATCAAATTGAATAAACAAGTAACCAGCAACCAGTAACCAGCAACTTGAACTATGACCACACTTGACTATATAGTACTTATCGGATATTTTGTTTCGATCACAACCTTTGGGATATGGATCTCCAGAAAGATAAAAACGAGTGACAGCTATTTCAGAGGTGGAAGGAAATTTAAGTGGTACATTATGATAGGACAGGCATTTGGTGTGGGGACCCATGCTGAAATGCCTGTAGCCCAGACAGGAGCAACATTCCTAAATGGATTTGCCACAATCTGGTACCAGTGGAAGAATATGCTTATAACTCCTTTTTACTGGCTGATAGCGCCATTTTACAGGCGAAGCGAACGTACTACAGTGGGTGAAATCATTGAGGACAGATATGGCAGTGCAATGGGAATGATTTACTCGGTCTTTGCCATATCATTTTTTGTGTTTAACATGGGGGTCATGCTTCAGGGTGCGGCAAAGGTCATTTCTGTTGCCACAGGGAATCTTGTATCGCCAAATATGGTGGTTCTGGGAATGACGGTTGCTTTTATAATATACAGCTTTGTAGGCGGACTTATTGCAGCAGCCTATACTGATTTCATCCAGTCGTTCCTGATAATCACCCTTTCAATTATGCTTATACCTTTGGGGTTAAGGGAGATAGGCGGATTCGGTTATATGAAGTCCGTGCTTCCCGATCATTTTTTTGATCTTTTTAACAGTGCAAGCGGAATTGACGGATTTACAATCGCCATGCTTGCAGTTAACGGTATTGTGGGTATAACAGCCCAGCCTCATATGATATCAATGTGTGCGACAGGCAATACTGAGAGGGCAGGAAGAATAGGGCAGACATTCGGGTCGATGGTAAAAAGACTTGTAACAATCGGATGGGCGCTGACAGGACTTGTGGTGGCTGCTCTCGTTATCAAGAACAAAGCGACCCTTCCTGATCCTGAGATGGCATTCGGTTATGCTTGCAGCAAACTGCTTGTTCCGGGACTGGTAGGACTTATGCTTTCAGCAATAGTTGCAGCAAATATGTCGGCATGCTCAAATTTTATGGTCAACACCGGTGCTCTCTTTACCAAAAACTTCTATAAAAAGTACATAAATCCTGATGCCGGCGACAGGACGATCCTATGGATGGGTCGCTATTCAGGTCTGGGTCTATCTGTTCTTGCAGTCCTTTTTGCACTCAGCATAAAAAATGTTCTGAATGGTTTTTTATTTACCGAAACGCTGGCGGCATTTATGGGGATCATTTTTCTCGGAGGCATTATCTGGAAAAGGGCAAACCGTTACGGGGCGGCAGCAGCTGTAGCGGTTTCATTGTCAGTCTATTATTTTGTTAATTTTATGACAGCAGGAAGCCTGGTGCTGGTTTACAAATGGAAACCGGGGCCATTCGGTATTGCAATGCTTTCGGGGTTTCTCGTTTTCTGGCTGGTAAGTATTCTTACAAAACCTGAAAAGAGTGAGAAAACAGAAGCTTTTTTTGACAACATGAGAAGAAAGTCGGATTCAAAAAAACCAGGACCCGATGGCAAAAAACCACTGGCTGAACTGACAGGCGAAGATCTTTTACTTCTTGATATTCCGGGGTATGTAAAAGAGGGAACGGCGTACCAATTTCTTCAGACGCTACAGGGAGGACATAGTTGGATTTTTGCTGAGCTGGGTGATAGTCGGGTTGCTTATTCTTCTGGCATGGGGTATTCTCCAGATATAGCTAATTTTCTTGAAAGATAATTAAGTCTGTCTACGGTATCTTTTGTGATTATCGACCTCTCCCCAACCCCTCCCCCAGGAGGGAGGGGCTTGAAATACAGTTAATTAAGTCCACCTCTCTCCTGGGAGAGGGGGATTGCCTTCGGTGAGCTCGTCCCGATAAATCGGGACTCGGTTTAGGGGGTGAGGCCAAATAATAAAGTATTGAAGTCCATTAGCTTCGAAGCAAATCCGATCCTTTATTTAATTTGAAGATGTGGATGAGATAAGTTATCTTTATAAAATAATTAATATTCGAAAAGATGGGAAATTTCGGAGCTACTGAAATAATACTTATTCTGCTTGTGGTCGTTCTTCTTTTTGGCGGAAGAAAAATTCCTGAACTTATGAAAGGTATCGGACAGGGATTAAAGGATTTCAAGAAAGCATCAAAGGTTGAGGATGAACCCGAAAAAATGAAGGCAGAATCCAAAGAGGACGATAAAAAGGTTTAAAAGAAACTCTTTAACACCCGGAAAGTATTGCTAGTCTGTTACAAGGTACTTCGGTGCCTTTCTGTGTTTTGTGGCCTGTTCATAGCCATAGGCAATTTCGATAAGCAATGGTTCGCTCCATGCCCTTCCGAAAAATGTTATTCCGACAGGAAGGTTTTCAACAAATCCTAACGGAACGCTTATTGCCGGGTAACCCGAAATAGCTGCCAGTGATGAACTTCCTCCGATATAATGATCCCCAAGCAAAAGGTCAGTTTTCCATGCAGGTGATCCCGTTGGTGCAATAAGAGCATCAAGACGATTTGAATTCATCAGGCTGTCAATCCCGTTTTTCCGGGTGGCTTTCTGCATTTTATCGAGCGATTTTTTATAATCAGGGGAGGAGAGGCCACCTTTTTTATCGGCCTGTTCAAGGATAGCCTGATCAAAATACCTTAGCTCTATTTCATCCGATTTATTGAATTCGATTAGCTCGTTGATACTTTTAACCGGTGCATTATTTCCAAGTCCGTTAAAGTATTTGTTTAGACCATCTTTAAATTCATAAAGCATAACTTCGTAGGAAGCATCTTCATAAGCGGAACCTCTGGGAGCTTCAACTTCGATTACCGTGGCTCCCTGAGCTGTAATCTCTTTAATTGCCTGTCTCATGAGATCATCCACCTTTGCTGAAAAACCGCCCGAATTCTTAATTAATCCGATACGCTTACCCATTAACCCATCCTTCTTCAGGCTAGTTGAATAGTCTGTTAAGAATTTTCCATCCGACTCAATGGTTTTTGGATCCTGCTGATCAATGCCGGTTAAAGCGCCGAGGCAGATTGCTGCATCTTCAACAGTACGCGCCATAGGCCCCGGGGTATCCTGAGTGTATGAAATTGGAATTATGCCTCTCCTGCTAAGTAGTCCTACTGTTGGTTTTATCCCCACTATCCCGTTATTGTTTGATGGACATACAATTGATCCGTTAGTCTCAGTCCCTATTGCAATCATGCAAAGGTTAGCAGAAACCGCAACCCCTGAACCGGAGCTTGAGCCGCATGGATTACGGTCGAGGACATAGGGATTTTTTGTCTGGCCTCCGACCCCGCTCCATCCACTTGTTGATGAGTTACCTCTGAAATTTGCCCATTCACTCAGATTTGATTTAGCAATTATCACGGCACCTGCCTCCCGGAGGTTTTTTGCAATAGGACTGTCGGCAGTTGGGAAAGAGTTTCTCAGAATTGTGGCGCCTGCCGTGGTAGGCATTTTGTCGTGCGTATCGATGTTGTCTTTCAAAACAATTGGAACACCGAAAAGCGGCCCTCTTATTTTCCCGTCTGCTTTTTCCCTGTCAAGTTCTCCAGCGATCTGCATCGCCTCGGGATTGATTATAATTATCGAATTCAGTGCCGGACCGTTCCTGTCAATCTCATCTATCCTGCTGAGATAGGCTGACACCACTTCTGATACTGTGTATTTGCCATCGTTGTAACCTTGTTGAAGATCTTTGATTGTCATTTCTTCAAGCCATAAATTGGATAGCTTTTCAGATACCACAGGTTTATTCTCCCTTGATTTGCAGGAAGATAAAATTAAAATTGTTAAAATAACTGTTCTTAAAAAATGGATGTAGTTTTTCATAATGAGGTTTATTTCTGCAATTGGGTTCATTGAATCGTTTAAAAACTTGCTTTTTAGTTTGTATTCTTTGTGTAACTTTGTGTTAACCTTTGTTATCCTTTGTGCTTCAAGGATTTATTATTTACTACAAAGGACTGTATGGTCTTCACTAAGGTACATTAAGGAATCTTCAAACATGCTCTGCTACCGGTATGTTAATTATCATAAAATAAATATATTTGTTTCAAACAACCTATTTTAGAAGGGATGAAAAATATTTACCTGCAAATCCCTGTCAATATACAAGACATTTCGAACATGGTTCTTGCAACAGTTACAGCTACTGATGGATCAACTCCACAGAAACCTGGAAGTTCTGCACTTTTTAATAACTCGGGGCTTGTTGCCGGGACAATAGGCGGTGGTGTTTTAGAAGGCAGGGTACAAAAGATCGCTCTTGAATCTATCGTAAAAAAAGAACCCGTTCTTCAGACTTTCAGGCTTGATACATCTGTTTCAGAGGGGGAAGATGCATTGTGCGGCGGCAAGATCACCATTCTGGTCGACCCTGATCTGGTCAGACATAAACATGTATTTCAGGCACTCCGAGAATCCTTCAGTACCAGGATCCCAGGGATTATGATTACGCTTGTCAGGGATGCAGGGAATGATAAAACCCTGATAAACAGGTATTGGACAACTGATGAAGACAGGAGCCTTATTCCGGGAGAATTGAAACATCTTATTGAACCGGAAATAGAGGGTCTTATTTCAGGAACCGATTCTTATGATCTCAAGGCATTAAAGATCCAGCAGGAGGGAGGAAAGTATTCGCAAATACTTCTTCTTGAACCTGTTATTCCTCCGCCACGCCTTATTATAGCTGGTGCCGGACATATTGGAAAGGCTCTTTCTCAGATAGGGAGCATGCTTGATTTCGAAGTAACAATTATTGATGACCGTCCCGAATTTGCCAATGCTGCCAATATACCATCGGCAAATCATATTATTGCAGGTGATATTGGCGATTCAATCATGAATATAGAAAAGAAGGAGGATGCATATTTTGTAATTGTTACCCGCGGACACAGGGATGATGGTAAGGCACTTAAAGCATGTATTACCTCCGGAGCTGCTTATATCGGTATGATTGGAAGCAAAACAAAGGTAGCATTGATGCACAGGGAGTTTATTTTAAATGGTTGGGCGACAGAGGATCAATGGGAAGAGGGTTTTTGCACCAATCGGACTGGATATCAGATCTAAAACTGTTGAAGAGATCGCAGTCAGTATTGCTGCTCAACTTGTACAGGTGAAAAATACCAGAGACAAGAAATAAATAGAAGAAGATTGCTTCCTACGCTATGCGTGGTCGCAATGACGGTAGACACAAGACGGATCCCCTCCTGGGAGGGGTTGGGGTGGGTTCATTACCTCGTACCTCAAACCTCGTACCCGGTAACATTTAAGCACAATGAGTAGAATTTGGGCCATTATACTAGCAGCAGGTGAAGCGAAAAGGATGAAAGTCCCGAAGATGCTTCTTCACTTTAATGGAAAAACCATGATAGAAATGGTCATTGAAAATGTGATCAGATCGGAAGTTTTTCGTACATTGGTAGTGCTTGGATCATACAGGGATGAAATACTGGGATCAATAGTCCATTTGCCGGTAGATCACTGTTATAATGAAGATTACAGGAAAGGTATGCTGTCTTCGGTTCAGTCCGGATTTAAAAGCCTTCCTTCAAATTTCGATGCGGTTCTTATTTTTCCTGGAGATCAGCCTTTTATTGAGCCTGCCGTTACTAACCTGATTATTAAGGCATACAGGGAATCACGAAAAGGGATTATTATTCCGTTGTATGGCAAGAAAAGGGGTCACCCATTACTGATCGATAGCAGGTACAGGGAAGAAATAAATATCCTGGAGGAAAATGAAGGGTTGCGGTCGCTCTCAAAATTGCATCACGACGATGTTTTTGAGGTGAAAACCAATTCACCAGGAATTTTAAAGGATTTTGACACAAAAGAAGATTATCTGAATGAACTAAATAAATTACAGTAAATATGGAAGAGAAAATCAGGTTCACTCTTAACGGTAAAAAAACCGAAATAACAACTGAGCCCAATCAGACACTCCTGTGGGTGTTAAGGAACCAGCTGGGACTGACCGGGACAAAGTATGGCTGCGGAACAGGATTTTGCGGGGCATGCACTGTTCTTATCGACAGTGAACCGTCCAGGTCATGCACACTACCTGTAAGTGATGTTGCCGGCAAGAATGTTATAACCATTGAGGGCCTCTCCCGCAACGGGAAGCTTCATCCGGTACAGCAGGCATTTATCGATCACGATGCTCTGCAATGCGGCTATTGTACCCCCGGGATGATTATGACTGCTGCCGGAATGCTTATAAAAAAACCATCACTTACCAGGCAGGAGATAATTGACGGACTGGATAATAATCTGTGCAGGTGCGGGGCACATACCAGGATAATTGATGCAGTGGAAACAGCTGCCAAAGAAATGAAAGGAGGGAAGTAACTATGAAAAAAACTGACACAAAAACACAGGCTGGATCCGGAACAGAAATCAAGAACGGAATGAAGAGAAGAAGCTTCGTAAAATTGCTGGGTGGAGGGATCTTTATATTCTTTCAGCCCTGGGATATTTTTAACATCTCTGATTTAGCATTACCACAGGGCAGAAGCCTGACAAAAGATTATAATGCATTCCTGCAGATAGCAGAGGACGGAACAGTAACTTGTTATACAGGAAAGATAGAAATGGGGCAGGGAGCGATCACTTCCCTGCCACAGATAATGGCCGATGAGCTTAACGTTCCGCTTGAGAAAGTGAAGATGGTAATGGGAGATACAGACCTCTGTCCTTATGATGCAGGTACATGGGGTTCCCAGACCACACAGACTTTCGGTCCGGCTATGAGAGCTGCCGCTGCTGAAGCAAGAAGCGTTCTTACAGATCTTGCTGCCACGAAACTGGGTGTCCCGGCTGCACAACTTGAGGTTAAGGATGGATTTATTGTTGATAGCAAAAATCCGAAGAATAGTTTAAGCTATGCTTCACTGGCAAAGGGCAAAAAGCTCGAGAGATATCTTGATGTAAAGCCTCCTGTAGAGGAATACACTAAATTCACTTATGTGGGTAAATCATATAAGCACAGCGATGCCATGTTGAAAGTTACAGGACAGGCAAAATATACTGGTGACCTGAAAATTCCGGGGATGGTGTTTGCCAGGATTTTAAGGCCACCCTCGCATGGTGCGAAACTTTCTTCGGTTGATGTTTCGGGAGCTGATGCAATAAAAGGAACACAGATTGTCCGCGACGGTGATTTTATTGCTGTTCTGAATGAAAATCGTGACCTTGCAGACGAAGCTGTTGTGAAGATAAAAGCTGAATATACTCTCAATGAGCTGAAAGTCAATGATAGAAATATGTATGATCGAATGGTTGGCGCTGATTCAAGGGTCAATGTCATGAGAACCAGCGGGGATATGGAGGCTGGCATCCAGCAATCAGAAAAAATATTTGAATCGGAGTTTCATGATCCGTATGTTGCACACACTTCTATTGAGACACACACTGCACTGGCAAAACTGGATGGTGATAAAATGACTGTTTGGGCGGCAACGCAATCGCCATTCGGACTTCAGGATAGCATCTCCCGTGAGCTGGGATTCCCTCTTGAAAAGGTGAGGGTTATTACTCCATTTGTAGGAGGAGGTTTCGGAGGCAAAGCTCCGGCTCAGCAAGGTGTGGAAGCTGCCAGACTTTCAAAGCTGAGCGGCAAACCGGTAATGGTTGTATGGACACGCGATGAAGAATTCTTTTATGACACCTTTCATCCTGCTGGTGTGATCAGGATCAAATCCGGAATTGATAAATCGGGCATGATAAAATTATGGGATTATAATTTATACTACGGAGGTTCAAGAGGCTCTGATACAATATATGATGTCCCAAATGCAAGGACAACCAGCTACAGCCAGAATATGAATTCAACAGCCATACATCCGTTTGGAACCGGAGCATGGAGGGCTCCGAATAACAATGCAAATACCTTTGCCCGGGAAACTCAGATAGATATTATGGCTGCCGAGGCCGGAATGGATCCATTGGAGTTTCGTCTTAAAAATCTGAAGGATGAGAAGATGATCGCCTGCTGGAAAGCTGTTGCTGATAAATTTGGTTACGTTAACGGGAAAAACCCGAGTGGAAGGGGCATAGGCATGGCATGCGGAACGGATGCAGGGACATGGGTAGCTATGATCGCGGAGATCAAAATCGATAAGTCAACAGGAAAGGTTAAAGTAGTGCGGGTTGCATGTGCTCAGGATATGGGATTGTGCGTAAATCCGCAGGGAGCTTTGATCCAGATGGAAGGATGTATCCAGATGGGGCTTGGCTATACCCTTACTGAAGAAGTCATGTTCGAGGGAGGAGACGTTAAAAACCGTGGTTTTGACAGCTATGAAATTCCACGTTTTTCATGGACTCCAAAGATGGATTGTGTCATACTTGAAAGAAAGGATAAACCGCCGAAAGGGGGAGGCGAACCTGCCATTATAACAGTTGGTGCAGCTGTTGGAAATGCAATTTTTGATGCAACAGGTGCCAGGCTCTACAGAATGCCAATGACACCAGCCCGGATACTGGAAGCGATGAAAAAGGCGTAAAAACAAAACGGCGTGACGGCATGACGGCATAACGGCATAACTTAGCAAGGGTGTTCTAAACAGCTCCCCTCCTGGGAGAGCCTGCCCCGCTTCGGCGGGGGGCTAGGGGTGGGTTAAATTTGATTAATAAATAAACAAAAACAGCAACGGCAGAATAATGCCGATTGCTGTGAGGATCGCACCCCTCCGGGTGATACCGTTTTTCCCTTTCACAAGGAACAGACCGGTGATCGTGACCAGAATCAGGGAAATGCAGTATATATCGCTGAAGTACTTCCACCATCTGCCGGGATTGTAATGCAGGAAGTTCAGTTGGTAGAAAAGAGGCCTCTTGCTTATTCTTTCTATGGTACCCTCTCCGGTATTTGTATTGATCCTTACCGAGCCTCCTTCAACAAATATTGTAAGAATGTACCCGGCCGGAAAATACCAGGTTTTGTATTCCGGCGTGCCAGGGACATTTTTCAGAATTTCCAGTGCGGTCTCTTTATCGAGGGTTTCCCTTGTGATATTTACAGCAGTCTTAAATGCGGAATTCTCAATTATGTAATTAGGGTTCCAGTCATGCTTATGATTCAGGGCAATGCCTGAGATTGCATAAATTATTGTAAGTCCGGCAATAAGATACCCTATGTCGCGGTGAGTTACCCTGTTGAATTTGGCAATGTTCATAATATTAACTTTCTCCTCCTCACTGAGGAGGAGTACCCCTGTCCGCCAGTGGCGGATCAGGGGGGAGGTGGTGGACTTTTGATCCAGCCTCTTAAATTTTTCTGAAAGTTCCTATTTAACTACAGAATGCTTGTTATAGATCATCATAAGATCCGATAATACAGGCTGTGAAGCAAGTGCTTTTGCAGTTTCGCATGTATCGGCACCAGCAGTTTTAGCCATTCCTTCTCCTTCCTTCATTCCCTCACCCTGAGGCATTCCTTCCCCTTCTGCCATGGACGCTGCAACTGGCTGCGTAAGCGTCCCTTCAACTACTATTTCACTTCCAAGCAATTCCATAGGAAACTTCGGCATTTCTTCGCCGGCCTGAATATATAGCCTGACATCAGGATTTTCACCTGTGATGAATAATTTCTTGCCGCTATGAGTGCAGACATGAACTACTTTGCCTTCAACACTTATGTTTTTTCCGACATAAGCCATGGGATCCGATATAAGTGATGCAAATTCAACTTTTACTGATTCTGTTCCGCCGGCACTCTGAGGATCAGCTTTCCTGGTCTTGTTTCCGCATGATAATACCAGCAGGGCAATAATTGAGAGCGAGATAATCTTCTTTAGCATATCTTTCATTGTTTTAGATAAAAATTTTTAAGTTCCGCAAGATATTAAAAAACTTTAAACTTTACAACCGGGTTTATCAAAGTTCCCATCCCTGGCGGTATTCCCTTATCAAGTATTTATTTGCTTCAGGAATATTGGTAATTTTCATGTTTGCTGAATCATATTCCACTTTTTTACCTGCTCTTAGAGCCACTGCACCCAGAAGTATTGTTTCAGTTACTGGTCCGGCATAAACAAAACTACCAGGTGACTCGGTCTTATTTTTAAAAGCGTTTATCCAAGCTTCATCTCTGTTCAATTCATTCGGTTGAACTGGAGCAGATATTTCCGGGACAATCTTATTGTCAACGATCAATACCGGTCTCTCTCCTCTGAACTGGGCTACAATTCTACCTTTGTCCCCCACAAACATCATACCTTCACGGGTCAGAGGGCCTGTTGGCAATTCAGGTACAAGAGGTCTCATTCCGCCATCGTACCAGAAAAGTTCAAATGGAGGAAGTTCCGTCTGAGCTGCAAATTTAAACCTGATTATACAGGATAAAGGAAATGCAACATCATTTCTGACACCGACTGAAACATTTCCCTGCAGAGCGCATGTGGTTGTTGCATAAGACTCTGCAGCTATTGCCGGAGTATTTATGCCAAGTGAAAGGAACAGTGGGAAAAGGCTGTAATGTCCCATATCGGCAATACTTCCTGCTCCAAAATCATACCATCCGCGGAAAACAGCATTTGTATAATTTGGATGATATGGCCTGTCAGGAACTGGTCCGAGCCACAGATTCCAGTTAAGGTCCTTTGGAACAGGTGGGATGTCGGTTGGATTGGACTGCCATTGCGGCCACATTGGTCTGTTCGACCAGTTATGTATCTCCTTCAGTGTCCCAATAGCGCCATCTTTAATCCACTTTTTAATTTTTAAATTATCAGGTTTATCGCTCCATGCGAGCAGATTTGTCTGCAACCCGGTTTTTTTGGCTGTTTCGATAGCCAGTTTTGCCTCATACATTCTGTTCGCAATCGGTTTATGTGTGACTACCTGCTTCCCTTTCCTCATTGAAAGTATTGCTACAGTTCCATGAAGATGATCGGGGGTCATGATCTTTATTGCATTAAGATCTTTCTCTTTCTCGAGTAATTCCCTGAAATCCTCATAAGAATTACATCCCTTGAAAGTGCCTGAATCTTTCGATTTCCCATAGTATTTTGTAACCAATTCAAGACCGATGTCTCTTCCTCCGGGTATACCCTTGATTGATTCTCCCCAAGAAGCTTCGCCTGTCGCTCTTCTCATAGTGTTGCGAACATCATTCTGAGACCAGTCGACATAGTTTTCTGAGTATTTGTTCGGATCGCATACAGCTACAATCTGAAGAAATGGATTTGTAATTATTTCAGCCATTTCCCTTATTCCCTGGGTACCACATCCGATATATCCGAGGGTAAGTTTGTCGCTTGGAGCCACATAGCCAGGTCCGCCAAGAACCTGCCTGGGTACAATTGTCATTGCAAGGGATGCAGCTGCAGCTGATCCCAGGAATTCGCGCCGGTTGATTTTTTTTGAAGTTTGCATTTCTGAATGATTAATTATTGTTTGATCAAAGATTTGATTACAAATCAAGGTCATCTAATGGTTAAAATCCATTTACCGCAAAGTACGCCAAGTTATTGCAAAGTGCGCAAAGTTAAAACACTAATTATAAGTTCTTTGTGATCTTTGCATTAAGTCTTTGCGATCTTTGCGGTTAAGTTTTTTTACGAACTTGCAAATCAAATTTAAAGAATTGGATTGATTAAAACATCCCTTTACACACGATTTTTTGTTATTCATTATAGCGACAGAAAAATTTTCTTAAGAATTAATATGATTCTACACCGCAATAGTGCTCCATCAGGGAACTAATGTTAAAAATTCTGAAAGATCAAAAACAGGATATCATTAAAATAGATGCAGTAAAAAGGAATATTTACCTTTGATTAATTGTCTATTATTACAAACCAATAAAATTCTATTGAAGATGAAGAAAAATGTAACGATGCAAATACTCTCTTTTGCATTTCTTTTTGCTTTTCTTTGCATGCCGCTGGCCTTAAATGCCCAGGGATCAAAGACTAATTTTGCAGGAAAATGGGCATTTAATGCCTCTAAAAGCAACATGGGTGAGGCTCCTCAGGGCGGCCAGGGCGGAGGCATGAGAATGGGCGGCGGCGACTTTACAGCAACCCAGGAAGCCAATCTTTTAACTGTTGAGAGTACGCGCACCGGTCAGGACGGCCAGGCAGTGACCACAACAAGCAAGTATACTCTAGACGGTAAAGTGAGTGTAAATACAACAGCCAGAGGCGAAAGTAAATCAACTGCCACATGGTCAGCCGACGGCAAATCACTTACTATTGTTACTACCAGAACATTTGAACGTGACGGACAGACAACCGAAATGAAAACAACTGAAGTATGGAATCTGACAAGTCCGACAACACTCTCAAGAGAAAGCACTATGACTACTCCAAATGGCGAACGTAAAACTACTATGGTTTACGATAAGAAATAACCGGAAGGATTAATCTCCCTGGTAAAAACCGCATGGCATTTATAGCTTTGCGGTTTTTTTGTACTTTAGCTTTAGGTATTAGTTACACAGAGCTACACAGAGAAGACACAGTGGCACACAGAGTTAAGAAACCAGATCTCTGTGGACCTCAGTGATTCTCTGTGGATCTCAGTGTAAGTTCTTAAATTGGTTAAGTTGCAGATCACAAAGGATAAACAATCGATTAAACTAATCTTAATAAATCAACCAAATGAAAAAACTTAATGAATCGATTCTTAAAACCGGATTACTGGTGGTATTGTTATTTCCGTTATCATGCACTGATACTTCAAGAGAGAATGACCTGGGATTTAATATAAAAAAAATAGCAGCTTCAAATGCCGGGATATGCAAAATTGAAGAGGGCCAGGGATTTACGGGCCCTGTGCTGAAGGTGAGGCCTGGGCCAGAAGCTACGGCTGTGACAATTTGGAAATCGGGCGATGCCGGAGCCTGGAAGGATGCAAATTATTTTGTCTTTGAAGTATTTGGCAATAACGACTATAGCGGAGTGATCACCCTGGAATTTTACAAGGAGGCCAGCCGGACATCTGAAAAAATTGTCCTTCAGAGCGGGGAAGTTACAGAAACTGAAAAAGAATCTCCCTGGTTATCATGCCTTCTGGGGATAAATCCACTTCTAAAAACGAAAGTGGTATTTCCATTGAGCTACCTTGATGCTCAGGAGATATTTATCCCCCGATCTCCACGTCAGCTGAAGGGAACCATTACCGGAAACAGGCTGGATCCTGGAGATATAATAAAAGTCAATTTGAGGTTCGGACCTTACAGCAACCCATATTTTATACCTGATTATGAAATAGCCTCAGCAGCACTGATGGATTCTCTTCCTCAACCATTTGAACCACTGCCAGAACCGATTATTGATTCTCTCGGACAAAGGATCGGTAAAAAATGGCAGGGTAAGATAAGGAATGAAGAGGAACTTGTTTCACTCAATCTTGAGCTCGAAAAAACTATTGCTGGATCAGGATTCAATAGTTCATTAAGCAAATACGGCGGATGGAAGGAGAAACAGTTCAAACCCACCGGATTTTTCAGGACCCAACACGATGGAAAAAGGTGGTGGCTGGTTGATCCGGAAGGGTATGCCTTCCTTAGTCTGGGAGTCGATTGCATGAGATCCACATCTTCAGGTCCGGTTTCCGGAATTGAGGATCTTTTTGAATGGCTTCCTGAAAAAAGTGATTCAAAGTATGGTGAATCAGTTTCGGGGAATGAGAAATCAAAGGTTGTTGACTTCTACAAGGCAAATCTTATCAGGATATTTGGAAGTGACTGGAAGTCGAGATGGAACAAAATGACCGCAGACATGCTCAGGAGTCTAAATATTAATACAGTAGGTAACTGGTCGGAAATTAACTTCGCAAAAGAAAACAGGCTTGCTTATGTCCTGCCACTGAACCGTTTTCCCTCGACTAAGATCCAGCTTTACCGCGATTTTCCCGATGTTTTCTCCGGAGAATACAAAACAAATTCTGAGGAGTTTGCAAGGCAATTGAATGATTATAAAAACGATCCTTATCTTATCGGGTATTTTCTCAGAAACGAGCCTCAATGGGCTTTTGGATACCATAACCTTGCCTATGAAATGTTTGCTTCCGATCAGCCGTCGGCCACTAAAAATGAATTTATAACATGGATAAATTCAAAGTACAATGGGGATCTTAGGTCTTTCAATAAGTCATGGAACCTGAATGTCGAAAAATTTGATGATCTCAGGAAGCTGACCTTTAAGGAATATCCTTCAACAGCTGCAGACAGTGATTTTTACTCTTTCTCTACAATAATGGTCAGAAAATATGTCGATATCCCTTGTGATGAGGTTGTAAAAGTTGATAAAAACCACCTTAACCTTGGTATGCGCTATGCCTGGATCAGCTCAGATCTGTTATACAAAGCAGGTGAGAGGTTTGATGTTTTCTCCATCAACGGTTACGGATATGCTCCACCGCCCACTGCTGAAATAGCAAGAATAAGCAATAAACCGGTTATGATTGGTGAATTCCATCACGGGGCTGTCGACAGGGCGCTTCCTGCTACAGGAATTACAGGAGTTATTAGTCAGAATGAAAGAGCTGCAGCTTATCGCAATTATATTGAACAGGGATTCTCTCGTCCTGAACTTATTGGTATGCACTATTTCCAATGGGTCGATCAGCCTTATTACGGAAGGTTTGACGGGGAGAATTATAATATTGGCATTGTTACAATCCAGAATCTTCCATATCCCGAACTTACACAGGCAATGAGAATTACAAATGAAAGGATATATAAAGTAGGATCTGGATCAGAGGAACCTTTCAAGGCTGAGATCACTAAGATCCCGCCTATCCATTATTGAAATTAGTATGAAAATATTATCTTCTGGCCGTGGCCTTGTCGGTATATAAAGACTTCAGCTCTTCACCCTCAACCTTGAAATCTTCAGCATTTTCAGGCTGAATTAAATATACGACCTGTTTGGGTTTAAGTCCCCGTTCGATAACAATATTCTTGTCATTTGATTCGCCGGTAATAACTATCTGCTTTGTTTTGTCCTTTGTATAAACAAATGGTATTCCATCGATTCCTGCATGGACACATTCAGTGGGGATATAAATTACATCATTGAATATTTTGATAATCACTTTATTACTGGTTGTCATTGCCGGGCGGAGGTCAGGATCTGATCCTTCAAGCTTAACCATCACCTCGAACACTTTTGTGTCGGAATTCTCAAGCTTCTCTCCGATATTTGCCACAGAAAAAATCTTGCCCGAGAATTTTTTATTTGGAAAGGCGTCTACACCGATTTCAACTTTCAGTCCGGGGTTTACTTTGGTTATCTCGATCTCACTTATAAATATTTTCGAAAGCAGTGATGAAAGGTCGGGTAGAGTCGCAACAGTCCTTTCCATAGGGTTGATTGATGAACCGGCTTTTATCTTGTTTCCACGGCGGTCCCTTTTATATACGACCATACCAGGCGCCGGGGCCTTAATAGTAAAACCGGCAAGGACTTCCTCAAGGCTTGCCACTCTTCTGTCAATACGGTTATACCACATAGTCTGTGTGGCAATGTCTCTTTTAGCCTGAGCGACTTTAAGCTGGTAACCCCTTTCTCTTTGTTCAAGAAGCCTTTTTTGCCTTTCAAGATCAATTTCAGCCTGCCTTATAGTGGTAGGCGGTTCATATTTAGAATTTCGGAATGTAATCTCAGCCTCTTCAAGAGTGTGTTTCTGATTTCTTATATTATTTCTTAATGTCGTCAGGATTACTGCAGTGTCGAGCTTCTTCATTTCAAGATTGTTCCTGAAAGTTGTTAGTCTTTCACGCTCGTCCTTCAATGTGTTGTCAAACTGCGTTTTATCGATGGTTGCAATATAATCACCCTCCTTAACTTCAGTTCCCTCAGGGACAATATCCCGTATCTTAAGATCGGATGCATGGAAATCCCTTCCCATGCTTATTTCCGGTGCTTTTATTTCGAGCGAATTTTCGGCCAGGATCTCTCCCGATGCTGAAATTGATATTTCAAAATTGCCTTTTTCTGCTTCAGTAAAAAGATGATCGTTGTCTGTTTTTGTTGTTAGTTTATTTATTACAAACATTGCAACAAGAGTTGAAGCTACGACAATGAGTGTTATTATAAGTGTCCTCTTCATTCCGGAAATCCAGACTTAATTAAAATTCAGATTTAAATTCCGGAACGAAAATATAAAATATAATTATGCCATTCCCCTGATTTAAACTTATTTAACATATTTAACAAAAATTTAGTTGTTTCTAAAATTAAAATAATGTACTAAATTGTCTTCTCAAAGAATTCTTAAACACATTATTAACTATGAAAAAAACTTTATTTCTAACCAAATTTTTTTTTATGATAATGTTCATTTCTGCCTATTCTCAAAAACCGGATAAGCTTACAATGGCATCCGGGATGAACTTTATCCAAACCAAAACATATTCTGCTGAAGAGGATGCTAAAATCCTTGAGCTTTACAGGAACTTGCGGGTTGCTGATGTCTCGGATGGACTGGATATGGTCGGACTTCCCGGTACCGGTCTGGTGGATCCGGAAATTCATCCTGACTGGGTCGACTTAAAGGATTTCAAGCATGTTTTCAGAGGAATTGCAGTGACTGCCCGTTATGTCCCAACGCAGAAACCTGCTCTTCCGGATGACCTGAAAGATTTTTCAACCTGGGAAGGCAATTTCTACAGCAATTTATCTACGGAGGCATTCACTCAGCTGATAAGACCCGGGACAGCAATTGTAATTGACGATGTAGAAGACAGGGATATTGGGTCGATCGGGTCAAATAACATTCTGGGTTGGTATAAACTCGGTGCTACCGGGGTAGTTACGGATGCTGGTGCCAGGGATACTGATGAAGTTGGACTTGAGGGCGTTCCCCTTTATCTCAGGCATAAAGGAAGAGGGATACGTCCGGGAAGAAATGAAATTGAATCAGTCAACCGTCCAGTTACGATTGGTGGAGTGCTGGTCTGTCCGGGAGATGTTGTTGTTGCTGACGGGGACGGAGTTGTTGTTGTTCCCAGAGCTGTTGCTGAACAGGTTGCAATATTTGCAAATGATATTCTAATAAAAGATAAAGCCGGCCGCAGAAGTCTTTACGAAAGTCTGGGCCGGCCTATGGATAAAACAGTCAAATAAATTATGTATTATAGGCGATGTTATATATAAGAATTATCTTTTGCCGAACAATCCTCCAAGGATTGAACCCAATACACCTTTGCCTCTTGCTGCCTGTCCTGATCCGCCTTTCAGAATAAAGCCGGCAACATCATCAATTATACTGCCATCGCCATTTGCATCGAGAAGTGATCCAATTCCTCCAATGCCTGAATTGCCTGTATCACGTTTCTTTGACAATGCGCCAAGGATAATTGGAGCAAGGGCTGGGATCATCTTCATTATAGTGGAAGCATTGACCCCCATTGATTTTCCAAGAACCTGAGCAGCCTGTACCCCACCTTGAGCGCCAAGCAGTCCTCCAAGGTTTGCATCAGCTTGCGGATCATTTGCTTTTGAAGAAATGAGATCTTTAATATTACCAAGGACTGACTGATCTCCGTATTTGGTTAGAATGTGATCAACTCTAGCATCACCACCCTGGTCATCTTTTTGCCTTTTCAATCCTCCAAGAATAAGAGGAGCCAATTGCGGAATAAGCTTCTGAACGGTTCCCTGATCAAGTCCATAGGTAGCGGACATATTTTTAGTTACCTCAGGACCATAGGTCTTCATGAACTCATCAATAAAATTTGCCATTTTAAATTTATTTTTATGAAAAATTATGTTTGCAAAGTTAACAATATCGATAAATTAAGTGAAAATTATCCTGATAATTTCATTGTCAAATCATATTTTGTTTAACGCCTTCTTCTCCAGCTGTTCGGATTATTCCTTTTTGGCGAATTGGCCCTGGGACGGCTATGATCTCCATGCATCTGCTTAGGCGTTTTCACGGGATTATTATCAATCAATGGGAAAGGGTGATTATCAACAATCTGTAATTTTTTCGTGATCAGTTTTTCAATATCTCTCAGATATTCTTTTTCGTCTGCATCGCAAAATGAGATGGCTGTTCCGTTTGCTCCGGCCCTTCCTGTCCTTCCAATCCGATGGACATATGTTTCTGAAATATTGGGGATCTCATAATTAATGACATACTCTAGATCATCAACATCAATACCACGGGCTGCAATATCAGTTGCCACCAAAACCCTTGTAGTCCGGGCTTTGAAATTTGAAAGTGCACGCTGCCTGGAGTTTTGTGCCTTATTACCATGAATCGCTTCAGCACTTATATTTTTCCTTTTAAGCACCTTTACAACTTTATCAGCACCATATTTAGTTCGTGTGAATACCAATGCTGTTTTAATATTTTCATCCTTTAATAACTCTAAAAGTAGCGCGTTTTTATTTGATTTATCAGTAAAGTAAACATACTGGTTTACTATTTCAACAGTAGATGCAGAAGGAGTAACTTCTACTTTTAAAGGTTTATAAACTATTGTACCAGCAAGCTTTATGATCTCAGGAGCCATGGTAGCGGAGAAAAAAAGTGATTGTCTTTTTTTAGGCAGTGCTGCAATGATCTTCCTAACATCATGAATAAAACCCATATCGAGCATCCTGTCTGCTTCATCAAGAACAAAAATTTCCACATCCTTTAACGAGATATATCCCTGGTTCATGAGATCAAGCAACCTTCCGGGCGTTGCCACCAGTATATCAACTCCATTACGCAAAGCTGCTGTCTGCGGATTTTGATTTACACCTCCGAAAACTACAGTAAATGTCAAACCGGTATGACGGCCATATGCTTTAAAACTTTCCTCTATCTGTATTGCAAGCTCACGGGTAGGAGTTACAATGAGGCTCCTTATTTTTCTCTTTTTGTCGAATGTTTTGTTTTTGCTTAACAACTGAAGGATCGGTACCGCAAAAGCAGCCGTTTTTCCTGTCCCTGTCTGTGCACATCCTATCAGATCGATTCCTCTGAGTACGATAGGAATAGCTTGTTCCTGGATTGGTGTCGGTAAAGTATATCCTTCCTCTTTTAAAGATTTAAGAATAGGTTCAATAATATTCAATGACTCAAACTTCATAAAAAATAAAAGTAAATGTTGTGTGAAATAAAGACTGCCTTGGAATGGCTAGGATTATTCCGTGATTAAAAACGCAAAGGTACAGTTATTTGACCGGGGAATTTTACTTAATTTGTTTTTTATTTAAATACAGAATAGTGAAATATATTTTCGTTTTTTGGTTATTCTCATTTGTTTCAGGAGTTCTGGTTGCACAGAATACTAATTCAATAAATGAAACAGATACGATAATTTCGCACATTCTGTCGGAAGTAGTTATATCGGCTAACAGGTTCAACTCCCTGGGTATTTATACTCCTGAGGCTATAAGGATTCTCAACAGGGGACTAGTTAAGGATTACCAGCTGAGAACAGCTGCGGAAGCTCTGAGTTTATCACCGGGTGTTTTCGTCCAGAAAACCAATCACGGCGGAGGTTCTCCTTTTATTCGCGGATTAACAGGGAACCAGACCCTTCTATTAATAGACGGCATCAGGATGAGCAATTCAACCATGCGTTACGGACCGAATCAGTATTTTAACACAATAGATGTTTTCAGCCTCGACAGGATGGAAGTCCTTCGTGGCAGCGGGTCAGTTCAATACGGTTCCGATGCCCTTGGAGGAACTGTACAGGCATTCAGTCACGAACTAACTCTCACAGAAAAAGCCGAATGGGGAGGGAGTCTGCTTACACGGATAGCGACACAGAACATGGAACAGAGTCTCCATACCGGCTTAAACTATAGTAATAAATTCACAGCTTTAAAGGCCGGGATTACATGGCGTAATTTCGGAGATATTGTTGGTGGTGATACAACGGGACGCCAGGAACCTACTGGTTATGATGAATTCGATCATGATTTTAAGGGTAAGATTAAGCTTTCACCAAAATCTTCTCTTATAATTCTTTATCAAAACGTCAATCAGAAAAACGTACCGGTCTATCATAAAATTCTCCTTGAGAATTATGCTATTAACAAGACTGATCCCCAGAAACGGAAACTGGCATATATAAAACTGAACCAGGAAATTTATGCAGGAATTTTTAAATCGGCAGTTTTCACGGCTTCGTGTCAACAGACCCGCGAAGGAAGGGAGAGCCGGAAAACCGGATCACAAATGCTCAGAAATGAATACGATAAAGTCCGCACTCTCGGATTCTCTGCTGAAGCAATTGTCTCAAACGATGATCAGTGGACAGGAAATTTTGGTTTTGAAATTTACAGCGATCTGATAAACAGCAGACGTACTGATACAGATCTGCTTACAGGAATGGAAACTGACAAGCGCGGCTTATATCCCGACGGAGCTACCATGAACAATTTGGCACTGTTCACATTACATTCATTTGATATGATGAAATGGAACATTACAGCTGGAGCCAGGTTTAACTCATTTATCATCAATGTTAAGGATCAGGAACTTGGGTTAACCAAGCTGACTCCGTCAGCACTGGTTGGTAACCTGGCGATTATGCGGAAACTGAATTCAAAGTCAAATCTGTTTTTATCGATCAATACAGGTTTCAGGGCACCAAACTTAGATGATCTTGGAACTCTGGGAATAGTTGATTTCAGGTACGAGACACCAAATTTCGATCTTAAACCGGAGAGCTCTTTTCAGTACCAGGCAGGTTATAAATATGCCGGGCAGAAGCTAAGAGGCGACCTTTTTATCTATAGAAATGAACTGTATAATTTAATTACAAGGAACAGGATCGGGGATGAGATAATTGAAGGTTACCCGGTTTATCAAAAGGAGAATAGTGAAAGATCATATATACAGGGAGTTGAAACAGCATGGGATTTTACCCTGAACCGTTCTTTCTCATTCTCAGGTACCTTGACGTATACATATGGCCAGAATATAACTAAAAATGAACCTGTAAGACGTATTCCTCCTCTGTTCGGTCGTCTCGCAATTGATTACAGGTATAAAAGATGGTGGATGGATCTGGAGGTACTGGCAGCTGGTAAACAGGATCGTCTTGCCCAGGGTGACAAAGATGATAACAGGATCCCTGATGGTGGTACGCCAGGATGGTACATATTCAATATAAACTCAGGTTACACCTGGAAGTTTATAACAGCTGACCTTGGCCTGAGAAATTTGTTTAATAAAGATTACAGGTATCACGGATCCGGAGTAAATGGTTACGGTCGGTCGCTCCTTATTACGTTGGCTGTTAATTTATAATCACATATTTTGAAAAAGGAAAAAATCACCAGATATTATATTGTCATTTCAGCACTAATAATGACTCTTGTTGTATTCGTTATGGGATGCTCCGGTGTATCCGGACGTCTCAAAACCAAAAAAGAACTGTTGAATTTTAAAAATGCATCCGCCTCACTTGTTCTGTCAGATGATGGGGAGGTTCTAGGCAAGTACTTCTTTGAGAACCGGACGAATATCTCGTTCAACCAGATCCCAAAACCTCTTATAAATGCTCTTATTGCAACTGAAGATGTCCGTTTCTTTGAACATAAAGGGAATGATGCAAAAAGTTTTTTCAGGGTCCTGGTTAAGACAATCCTGATGAATAAACGCAGTTCCGGTGGTGGAAGCACAATAACCCAGCAGCTGGCTAAAAATATGTTCGGCAGAAAGAACTCAGGATTACTGCCTGTTTTCATAAATAAAATAAGTGAGGTAATAATGGCCCGCCGGATTGAAAAAGTGTTCAGTAAGGATGAAATTCTGACGCTATACTTTAATACGGTTGCATTCGGTGAAAATGTTTACGGCATTGAGGTGGCTTCGGCAAGATTCTTTAATAAAAGCATAGGATCACTTAAAATTGAAGAATCAGCAGTTCTGATTGGAATGCTCAAGGCAAATACCTTCTACAATCCGCGCCTACATCCCGAAAATGCAAAGATCAGGCGAAATGTTGTCTTTAATCAGATGGAGAAATATAAATACCTTGATGCAAAAGTTGCCGATTCACTCTCAAAATTGCCGCTGGTTATTGATTATACGAAATTCAGGTCAGCTGGAATTGCCGAATATTTTTTGGTCCAGGCAAGAAATGAAACAGAGGAAATACTTCAAAACCTGAGTTCTGCAAAAGGTACGAAGTGGGACCTTGAGAAGGATGGATTAATTATAACAACCACAATAAATCTCTCCCTGCAGAATTATGCGATTCTCTCATTTCGCGAGCATCTGTCAAAGATGCAGAAAAGGCTTACTGAGCAATATCAGAGTGCATCGGGGAAAAAGATACTTGACCAGGTAGCATCCAGGGAAATGAAAAGACTTAACCTGGAAGGACGGGCTGGTGAAAAAAGATTTCAGGAGATATTTGACTGGAATGGCGCCTATACTGATTCTATTACAGTCGCTGACAGCCTGAAACGATCCCTCACAATACTTCATGCCGGTCTTATGGCAATGGATCCTGTTGCAGGTGGAATTAAAGCATGGGTCGGCGGGATCGATTTTAAAACCCAGCCTTACGATCAGGTACTTGCACGGCGTCAGCTCGCTTCTGTTTTTAAGCCGGTAATTTATACTGCAGCACTTGAAGAAGGATACGAACCATGCCGATATCTGGATAACGACTCAGTCACCTTATCGGGGTTCGATGACTGGAGCCCTGAGAACTTTGATCATTCCTTCGGTGGCAAGTATTCATTATCAGGAGCACTGACTCATTCTATGAACATACCAACTTTCAGCCTTTTTCTTGATATTGGTTTTGACAGGGTCAATTCAATGTGGAACAATATGGGTTTTTCATTTACTCTCGATAATACTCCCTCTCTTTCTATGGGAACAGCCGAAGCCAACATAAAAGAAGTTGCGGTAGCTTATTCTTCAATAGCCAATGGAGGGTACCGGATCAGACCATGGTGTATAAGCTCGATCAAAACTCCTGAGGGTGAAGTTATCTACAGTAACGAAACGACAAGTGAGAAAGTCAGTATTATGACTGAAAAATCGAGCCAGCTTATGAGTGCCATGTTACAGAAGGCAATCAGGGAAGGGACCGGGGTTTCAATGGGCAGTGTTTATGGTGTCGATTTTCCTCTGGCTGGCAAGACTGGGACTTCCCAGGATTATTCAGATGCATGGTTTGCAGCTTTTAATCCCGGACTGGTTATGGTGTCCAGGGCTGGTGCTTCATCGAGGGCCATTCATTTCAACAGTGGATCATACGGTTCGGGAAGCGCACTGGCACTGCCTCTGGTTGCATTGACACTCAAAAAAGTGAAGCAGGATCCTCTTTTAAAAGAAAGGCTGATTTCCGGTTTTCCTGATCTGCCTCCGGAACTGGCTAACGCACTTGATTGTCCTGACTTTAAGGAAAAAAACCTTTTTGACATGATAATTGATATCTTTGAAAAGGACAAAAAGGATTATGAGGGGACTGAAAGAAAGGTCGAGAGGACGATAAAAAACATTTTTAGAAAAATATTCAAAAAGAAAAACTAATGACGGGAAAAACGATAATAAGGCTTTTAATTTTCTGTGCCATTTTATTGACTGGTTTTGAAAATTCTTTTTCGCAGGATAATAACTGGACTCATTTCAGGGGAAGTAATCTGGATGGCATTTCGACTGAAGGGAAAACTCCTCTAGTCTGGGCTGACCCCAATATCAAATGGAAGACGGAAATCCATGGAAAGGGACATTCCTCTCCGGTGGTTTATAATAACCAGATCTGGGTCACCACAGGTACTTTGGACGGGAAGGAACTATATGCAGTATGCACTGATTTTGCAACCGGGAAGATTACTTATGACATTAGGGTATTTACAGTCGATGACCCGATCGGCAAGCATGGTATTAATACCTTTGCCAGCCCGACCCCGTGCATCGAAAATGGTTTTGTATATGTTCATTTTGGAAGTCTGGGTACTGCATGCCTTAAAACTTCTGACGGATCAGTAGTATGGAAACGCACCGATCTCAAATGCAATCATGTCCAGGGCCCGGGATCTTCACCTGTGATTTATAAAAATCTGTTGATTCTTCACTTTGAAGGAACTGATGTAAGGTACATTGTCGCTCTTGACAAAGCGACCGGTAAACAGGTTTGGCGGACTGACAGACCTGATGAGCCATATAAGTCTCTTGCCAATATTGGCAAAAAATCATATGTCACTCCTTTGATTGTCAATGTAAAAGGTAAGGACCTTCTGATTTCAAACGGCTCGGCTGTCTGTTGTGCCTATGATCCTCTCACAGGCAAAGAGGTTTGGCGGGTTATTGGAGGTGCTGAATCGACAGTGCCAATGCCAATTTCAGAAAACGGGAAAGTCTTTTTCTATACAGGTTCTGTCGATAATCCGGCCGGAGGCACCTATACCGATATGTTTGCTGTTAACCCTGACGGCAGAGGTGACATCACTGCTACAAATATTATCTGGAAGAAAAGAGACAATCAATCGCATACACAAATACTAACACCGGTCATAAAGGATGAGCTTATTTACACTGTAATTTCCAGGAATATCCTGATGTGCATTGATGCCTTAACCGGAAAAGAGATTTGGTCAGAACGACTGAGGGCTGATCATAATGCTTCTCCAATTTTTGCAGGGGGAAATGTCTGGTTCTTTTCAATAAAAGGAGATGTGCTTGTTGTGAGAGCGGGACGTAATTACAATGTAATTACCCAATTTCAGATGGATTCAGGTATATGGGCCACACCTGCTTTTATAAGGAATTCAGTGATTCTCAGGACAGAAAAGTACCTGTGCAGGATTGATTGATAAAAACTACATTTCAGAAATAAAAATATTAGCACGTGGAATGGTTTAAGGATTTGCTCTGGAATGAAACCGCAGCACATACTATTTTTTTATACAGTATTGTAATTGCTACCGGAGTATTTCTTGGAAAAAGAAAGATATGGGGTGTCTCCCTGGGTATCACATTCGTATTATTTGCAGGTATAGCCATGGGGCACTTTGGCTTTAAGGCAGACCATAAGGTTATTGAATTTATAAGGGATTTCGGGCTTATACTGTTTGTTTTCTCAATCGGATTACAGGTAGGGCCAGGATTTTTCTCCTCCTTTAAGAAAGGCGGGTTGACCCTTAATCTGATGGCACTGGCAATCGTTCTGCTGGGAGGACTGACTACACTGATTATCCATTTTATTACAGGAACATCACTGCCCATGCTTGTTGGTGTAATGTCAGGTGCAGTTACAAATACTCCCGGACTTGGAGCAGCACAGAATGCTCTTGCACAGGTGAGCGCCGGTATACAAGGAACTGAAATCCAGGATATTGGTCTTGGATATGCTGTAGCCTATCCTTTTGGAGTCCTGGGAATTATTATGACAATGCTTATCCTGAGAAAGGTCCTGAAAATTGACGCTGTAAAGGAACTCGATATTCTGCAAAACGAGATGCATCCGGCTGAAACTCTGCCGGAAAAATTTAATATTCTTATTAATAACCCTTCGATCTTTGGCAAATCGGTTGAAGATATTTCGAGGAATTTTGGAAATGGCATGGTTATTTCAAGGATTTTGCACGATGGTGAATTGTTGCCTGTAACCTCTGAAACAATTATTCATAAGAATGATATTATTCTGGTTGTTGCCGAAAGGGGGCTGGTAAATGAAATTCTTAAACAGACAGGCACTTTAAGTGAAATGGATCTTTCCGCTAACACAGATAAGCTTATTTCCAGAAGGTTGCTTGTAACCAATAAGGAGGTTTTTGGCAAAAGCCTTGGATCGCTTAAGCTCAGGACCAGGTTCAATATAAACATTACAAGGGTCTACCGATCCGGAATCGAATTTATACCATCCCCTCAGATCCAGCTTCAGATGGGTGACAGGCTCACTGTGGTAGGTGATGAAAAATCGATCGGGAAAGTTACTGAACAGCTTGGCAACTCGATGAAACGTCTGGAACAACCTAATATAGTCCCAATTTTCATTGGAATATTGCTTGGTGTAGTACTGGGAAGCATCCCTGTTCATATACCGGGAATGATGCACCCTCTTAAGCTGGGTCTTGCAGGTGGTCCGTTGATTGTTGCAATACTTTTAAGCAAATACGGTCACAGGTTTTCACTTGTATCATATACTACAGCCAGTGCAAATCTTATGCTTCGTGAGATCGGAATAGTCCTCTTCCTTGCAAGCGTGGGGATAATGTCGGGTGAGAAATTCATTCCAACACTTACTTCAGGTGATGGATTTATTTGGATGGGTTATGGAGCCTTGATTACCGTTTTGCCCCTGATGATAGTCAGTTTTTATGCAAGAATTGTCGGCAAAAGGAACTATTTTGAGATTTGCGGACTGCTTTCTGGAAGCATGACCGATCCCCCGGCTCTTGCTTTTGCAAATGGAATTGCACAGTCAGAAGCTCCTTCAGTAGCTTATGCAACTGTATATCCACTGGTGATGTTTTTGAGAATTTTTATCGCACAATTACTGATACTGTTATTTGTATGATCAGCCATTTCATTTTATATGCGAAATATATCTCGCCATTCAGGAC
Organism: uncultured Bacteroidales bacterium; assembly: GCA_963701745.1. Taxonomy (GTDB): domain Bacteria; phylum Bacteroidota; class Bacteroidia; order Bacteroidales; family VadinHA17; genus LD21. The sequence goes on from CAVPBE010000001.1 coordinate 1,358,331, forward strand.
TACTGTTAGATCAAAAAGTCGCCGGGAATTCCTATTATTTATAAAACAAGGGTTTGTATTGAATGTGGCAGAATATTGATTTCAGCTGCATTCAGTCCGATTGAAAGATTGTAAATAATCTTCTTGTCGCTCTGGTTCATAACAATAACAGCTAACTTCCCGTCTTTATTTATAAAACCTGTAACCAACAGCTGACTTCGGCTCGGTGAACAGAGAATGCGTTTAGCTCCTGGTCTTATGAATTTTGAAAAATGCCCAATGTAATAGTATGAGTTTGTGTAAATAAGTTGTCCAGTCCTTGTATCTGCGTGAACAGGGGCAAAGCAGAAATTGCCAACATGGTTTGGTCCGCCAGTTTCATCCAGAAGTATGTTCCAGTCGGTCCAGCCCACTGCCCAGTTATTAAAATCGTTGATCATCGATCTCCCATACTCTTCCCCAAGGCTCCAGTCTTTGTACATCTCCTGATTAAAGCTTTCAGGAGTGCCTTCAGTAAATAACAGGTTTTTTTCGGGATAAGTATCATGGACCAGCCCAACATTATTGTACATCTGCAGTCCCCCGGTCCAGTCCTCATACCAGTGAAATCCCATTCCCCAGGCATATTTTGAAGCCTCCGGATCGTCAAAGATAGCTTGCGCCCTCTGGACAATAAGATCGCGGTTATGATCCCAGACAATGATCTTCTTATCACCTAATCCTTCTTTCGCCATAACCGGACCTAAGAAGTTCTTCAGAAAATCACGTTCATCCTCTGCTGAATATATGCACGATTCCCAGGTCTGAGTTGCCATAGGCTCGTTCTGCACAGATATACCCCATACGGGAATTCCTTCATTTTCATAACTCTTTATGAATTTTGTATAATATAATGCCCACGACTGAAAAAATTCAGGTCTTAATTTGCCTCCGTGAAGCATATCATTATTGTCTTTCATGAATGCCGGGGGACTCCATGGACTTGCAAAAAGGGTCAGTTTTCCCCCGGCCGAGGCTTGAGCTTGTTTTATCAAGGGTATTTTGAATTGCCTGTCATGTTCAATATCGAATGATTCAAGCTCCTTATCTCCCTCATTAACATAAGTATAACTGCCGCTCGAAAAATCACAGCTGTTGATGTTAGTCCGGGCGAGAGTATAACCGATACCTTTTTCAGGATCATAATAAGCCTGAAGAAGTTCCTTTTGCCGCGCTTTGGGGAGCTTGAAAAAAGTCTCACCCGCTGCGTCAGTTAATGCGCCTCCTATTCCCAGCAATGTCTGGAAAGTTTTATCGGGATTGACAAATACATAAAACTCCCTTTCACTGGTTTTCTCAAGAACCTTAAACTTAAGCGTGCCAGTCTCCGAAAGCCTGAAATCGGTACTATCTGCTGTTGTATAGACCGTAATAATCTTCCCCTCTGTTGTGAAATTATCAGCATTACCGGGCTTCTGCAATACCCGGGGCCTATGCTGATTGCATGAGGTTAACAGCATCATAGATATTAAAAAGCAAGTTTTCTTCATTTCCATAATGAGTTTAATAAAAAATTATAATAATGCCTATTAAGGTAAGATAAATTTATCTCATCAGTAAGTTAATTACCTTCTCCTTTAGTTTATTATAAGGTGGATAACGGAGATTTATATCAAAGAGGTTCGATTTTACAATAACGGATCTCATATTTGAGAATGTCTCAAATGATTTTTTCCCATGATACCTTCCCATCCCGCTGCATCCAACCCCTCCATATGGAAGATATGGTGAGGCAATCTGGATTACAGTATCATTTATTGCAGCTGTTCCGCTTTGAGTTTTTTGAAGAAATTTGTTTGCCAGCTTTTTATTTCTCGTGAAAATATATGTTGCGAGTGGTTTAGGATACATGGCAATTATCCTGTAGACATCTTCAAAATCATCAAAGTCAATTACTGGAAGAACAGGACCAAAAATCTCTTCCTGCATAATCGGATCATCAGGAACGACATCTTTAATTATAGTAGGGGAAACATAACAATCTTCAGAATCAAACTCACCTCCGTATACTATTTTTCCGGACCTCATCAATGATGAAAGCCTGTTTACATTTTCCCGATTGATAATCCTGGCAAAATGGTTGCTCTCCTTTACTTCTTCTCCATAAAATGCTTTGATTTCCGCGATAAGAAGGTCAAGAAATCTTTCCTTGATTTTTTTATCAATGATCAGGTAATCAGGACAAATACAGGTTTGTCCTGCGTTCATGAATTTTCCCCATGCTATTCTTTTGGCTGCAAAATCGAGCTTTGCATCTGCTGCGATAACACATGGATTTTTGCCACCAAGTTCCAGTGAAAGAGGAGTCAGATACTTAGAAGCCTTCTCCATAACATATTTCCCTGTTTTGCAGCTCCCGGTGAAAAAGATATAATCAAATTTGTAATTCAGAAGGTATTCACTTATTGCATGGTCCCCATTTATCATTGAGATCAATTCTTTTGGAAAGTTGCCGAGGATCTTTTCCATTACAGAGGTGGTATTCGGAACTTGTCGTGAAGCCTTAAGCACAACACAATTGCCTGCAGCCAGGGCGCCAATTAGTGGCATAAACGAAAGCTGAAAAGGGAAATTCCATGGTGATAAAATAAGTACCTGACCGTATGGCTGAGGATTGATATAACTATGTGCAAGAAAATGTACAAGAGGAGTCCTTACCTTTTTTTTTCTGCTCCAGAGTCTGAGTTTTCTAATAGCCAGGTTTATCTCTTTGATAACGAATCTGGTTTCCGTGGATATTACTTCAAACTCCGGCTTATGGAAATCATTCCATAATGCAGTCTTTATATCTGCCTCGTGCCTGATTACAAGTGATCTTAATTTTCTTAGATTTTCAATTCTGAACTCAATGCTGAGGGTTTTACCGGCAGCAAAATATTTTTGCTGATTGTCAAGTACTATTTGGATCTCTTTTGTTTCCATTCGCTTTCCAGGACTTTAAGTTGATTGGAGATTTCAGTCGGAGATGTTCCTTCTTTTTGGGATATTTTGCTCATGGCATACTCCGTAACGGCTGTAATTGACAGGCTCGGATTGACACCAATGTTACCCTGTATAACTGAACCATCGGTAATATAAAAATCGGGATAATTGTGCAACTTAAAGTTACTATCCACTACCCCCTTATCTGATGAAGCAGACATTGGACATCCTCCCAGAATATGGGCAGTGGTAGGCCTGTTAAATAGCACTTCAAGAAGTATGTTTTGTGGAATACCATTTACTTTTGCTGCATATCTATCCATGACTTCCTGACCAACAGCGATGTAGGCAGGCACCTTTTTATGTCCGCTGTTATCAATCTGCATTTTCCCGCCAGAAAGACTATTTTTCCATACCATCCGCATTGCGTTATCAACTGTTTGCATAACGAGAAGGATCACAAGATTCGAAGACCATTTGAAATTAAAAACTGTTTTAAGAAATTGAAATGGATGACTTAGAGTATTAACAAACAGATTCCATGATCTTCCAGATGAGGTTTCTGCTCCCCTTGCCGATAATCCGAAAAACCACTTCATTGCATTTGAGTTATCCGGATACTTCACTACCTCTACATGTGTATGGTGATCAGGACGGAAAACCGAAGTTATTGCAAGTCCGTTATTTAGTTTTTCTTTTGCGCCGGAAACCGCACACAGAGTTTCCGCATTGGTTCTTAATGAATAACCGAGTTTATCTGATAACAGGGGCAGGGTGCCATATTTGAATTTCTGTTTCAGGAGTAATTCAAGAGTTCCAAGGGTTCCGGCTGCGATTACCAAACCTTTTGAAGTGAAGGTCCTTTTATTCCTGGAGAATGAAGTAATGTGCTTAGATTCAATATGATATAAATTTTCTTTAAAGATAATCTTTTCTACTTTGGTTTCTGGAACTAATTCAAGCCCCAGTTTTTCAGCGAACCAGAGATAGTTCATGTCAAGAGTATTCTTTGCATTTTCCCTGCATCCGACCATGCATCCGCCACATTCTATACATCTCCGGCGAAGTGGCCCCAATCCGTTGAAATATGGATCATTCTCCTTTTCTGATCCTTCAAGGTTAACTCCAACATGAACTGTTTCAAAAGTTTTATGGGCATCCATATCTTTTGAAACATCTTCAAGTGCTATGTCTTCGGTATTCAGTTTTGTGTATTTTACCCGACCTAGCATAAATGATGCTTTGTCATAAAACGACTCAAGGATATTTTTCCAATCTCCAAAACCGGACCAGGAAGAGTTTGTAAAAAAATCATCAGGAGGGATATAAAGGGTGCTGGCGTAAACCAGGCTGCCGCCTCCAACACCAGTTCCGCTTAAGATACTTGATTTCCTGAAAAAAGAAAGTCTTTGGAAACCAAAAAACCTCAAAAACGGTATCCATAAATATTTCGGCAGGTTCCAGTTCGTTTTAGGAAAATCATAAGGACGGAAACGTTTACCCTGCTCCAGGGTAAGGACTTTATATCCCTTTTCCACCAGCCTGAGACTTGCGACACTGCCTCCGAAACCCGAACCTATAACTATATAGTCATATATCATTTATTTCAGAAAAGCTTCACCTTCATTCTTCTGAACCGTGCTTTGTCAAATACATCACCCATAAGGATTCCGCCGCGAACCATTAAATATGGTTTTGTGACAGTAAGGGGAAGCTTAAAAACAAGGATTGTAGAATCGGCTGTTCCGGATCGGGTATTGTATTGATCCTTCCATCCGAAGTGCAATGACTTTTCGAGTGTGATCTGATCTTCTCTGCTGTTCTCGAATCGGTTACCATCTTCATCAACAATATAACCTATTGAATTATCCCACTGATGACCCACACGCATTGCCCTGTTCTCAACTTTAAATCTTACCAGGTAGTAATTTCCGGTTGCAGATGCTGAATTATCTGGAACAATAGTAAGGCTTGAAGATCTCTGATAGCTTGTAACAGAATATTCAAAATCGTCGTGATGGATATTCTGATTTAACCCGATGACAAATCCTTCATTTTTGCTTTTGCAGGCTGAGAGGCTTAAAAGCAGAAAAGCAGCCTGCATAGCCCTGGAATTCAAATATCTGATCATCAATGATTTCTTGATGTCAATTCGATTTGTTTAAGATGAAAGCTCCTGCAGCTTCATTTCCGCCCATTTTATTTGTAAAGCTGATTGTTAAAACGCTGGTTGCTTTATCAACTTTCCAGTTCTCTTTTGTAATAAAATCCTGACTGCCATTATCTCCTGAAAAGGTTGTAGTTGATTCAAAAATCAAAGATCCATCCTGATCCGACCATGAAGCCTTAGATTTGCGGGGCATATCGTAAATTGTAATACCATATTCTTTCCCATCGAGGATTAAATTTTCCGTAAACGGGTATTCCTGTCCGTCGCCGGTGTCATAATACCTTTCGGTCAGAAGTGAATCGCCATTAATCTTTATAACAATCCTGGTCAGTACGGGAGTATACTCAACAAGCGTCGATTTGGTCATGTCCAGTTTCCATTTTCCGTTAAAGTCAGTTTTCTGAGCGGTAACCACAAATGAGGTGGAGAAGGCTAATACCATTACAAACATAAAAATTTTAGTTCTTTTCATAATGATTTATTTAAATTAAGTTACTGATAATTAATTTATTTAGTTTTAATATGTTTTTATTCAGTGATTCTTGGTGCCGTAGCGACCTGGAGTTTTTATAAGCTGAAAAGACACAAAGGTGCTACGTAACACAAAGAAATCTATATTGTTTCGTTTAGTGATTTCAGATTCCGCTAAGATCTACATTTTCAAATAACAAAGAAGGAATCCTGATCGTTTCATTCTCCCTGATATCGCTGCCAAGTTCAACAAGGTTGAACCAGAATTTATTCATGTTCCCTGTTATGTTCATTTCATTAACAGGATGAATAATCTTTCCATCCTGGATAAAGAATCCTTCAATACCATAAGAAAAATCTCCGGTAGAACCATTGCAGTTACCTCCAATAAATCCGGTTATTAAAACTCCCTTCTTAAGCGATCCGATTAGCTCCTCGAGCTTCTTAGGACCTGTCTCAAAAACTACATTTGAACTGCTCCCTGAATTGGGCTTCATTCCAAGCTTTCTGCCATAATAGTTATCTATATAATAATCTTTCAGGACACCTTTTTCAATTACAGGCCTCCTGACTGCTGCAAGACCTTCATCATCGAAAAGTCTTGACCCAGCACCCGATGATATTGTTGGATCATCAATAGCTGTAAACAATGGTGAAGCAACAGGTTTATTCTGTTTGCCGATAAGAAAAGACTGCTTCTGGTACAGGCTTGAGCCCTGAAGCGCATTATAAAGCGGTGAGAGAAGGTTTCCTGCAACCCTGTTCTCAACAATTATAGAGTATTTTCCTGACAAGATCTTTTTAGGATCCATCTTTCTGATGGTTCTTTCAAGGGCTTTTTTTCCGATTTCAGTTTTCTTAAGATTTTCCATGAAAAGCGAGCTTTCTACCCAGTAATCATTGGGGCGCCCGGTCTCACTCTTCATCGATACTGTTACATAAAGCCCGACATTTGTTTTTCCGGCATCACCCCTGAAACCGTTGCTGGCCACCATAACAGAATTGGTAATACTATCGAAATAATAGGAGCTTACAGATATGATCCGGTCGTCTTTTTTGTAAGCTTCATCAAGTGCCATGTTAGCCAGGTTGATTTTGGTCTTTGTATCGACAGAGTCAAGTTTGGCATCGAAAGTGTTCAGATTTGTACTAGCTCCCTTGTAATAAAGCTCGGGATCGGGTAGTGAACGGAATTCATCTTCAGTCAGAAATCTGGTTGAGGCTATTGCTTCTTCGACGAACCTGAGAAGGTCAGATTCTTTTAACCTGTTTGTAGAATGGGAAGAGAATTTTTTATCGACATAAAGACTGATTGACAGGCCGCTCTGATTAGATTCCTTAAGGCTGTCGATCTTCTGATCCCTTATCTCTATATTGTTACTGCGATTTTCATAAATATTGACAGAAGCCTGTTGTGCTCCGCTTTTAATAGCATGTGCCACCACAAGGTCGGCGAGCTTATATTTTTCACTTGTATTCATAACTTGATCTTTTTCAGTTTTTTATGCATTTATTCCACCAACGGTTAGCTTCTTTATCTTGACAGTAGGTATTCCCATAGAGTTTGGCGCGCCCTGACCGTCCTTTCCACATGTCCAGATGCCATTGTCAATTAAAAGATCATCAGCTACCATTACCATATCCGAAAGTGCCTGTGGACCGTTTCCAATAATATTAAAATCCTTTATCGGTTTTGTAAGCTTACCATTTTCAATCAGGTATCCGAATTTGACAAAGAAAGTAAAATCTCCCTGACCAATGTTTACCTCTCCATTGCTGAAGTTCTCGACATAAACGCCATTTTTAACACTGGCAATAATCTCATCTCTCTTATGAGGCCCGTTTTCCATATAGGTACATCTCATTCTTGGTATCGGAATATTCCTGAAATTTTGTCTCCTGCCGTTTCCTGTAGGTTTTACATTGTAGAATTTTGAGCTTATTCTGTCGTGAAGATAGCTTGTAAGTATTCCGTTGTTTACAATAACAGTTTTTTCTGAAGCGTTACCTTCATCGTCAAAATTAATTGCTCCGCGTTTACCCTTTAAAGTTCCGTCATCGGATATTTTGACAAAATCTTCGGCAATTTTTTTACCCATTTTATCGGCAAAGATTGATGTGTTCTTCCTGTTGAAATCAGCTTCAAATGCATGCCCTATTGCCTCATGGAGCAGAATGCCCGACTCTCCCGCACCCATAACTACTTCCATTTCACCGGCTTTTGGTTTAGTTGCAGTGAATAACAAAGCGGTTTTTTCTACAACCTCCTTTGAAAGCTTATCAACAAGCTCATTTGTAAGAAATTCAGAACCCATGCGATGAGACCGGCTGACAAAAAAATTCTCGATCTGTCCGTTCTTTTCCATTATGCATACACCGTACAGCAGAACCATGGGGCGATAATCCCAGGCAAGCCTCCCTTCTGAATTACAGAAAAGTATATACGAAGTTGTATCACCCAGAACTGCATTAACTTTTATTACCTGCTTATCTGCGGCAAATATGTTATCATTAATTCTTTGTATATATGGGATTTTATCTTTAATCGATGTGCCTTCCCATGAATTTACAAGAGGATAATAATTCGGGGAAACGTACTCATTAATCTTAACAGGAGAAATAACCTTACTGCCGTCTGCAATGTTTGCTGCAGTCCTTGCAGCCTTCAGCATCGCATCGGCTGTAATACTCTCAGAATAAGCATATCCGGTCTGGTCCCCTTTCAATACTCTTATTCCAACTCCATAATCTATATTGGAGTAGGCACTGTTAACTTTCCCATCCTCAAGAGAACTGTAATTTTCGAGGGTATGTTCAAAAAAGAGATCGGCATAATCGGCTCCTTTTTCCATAGCAGCTGATATTACTTTCTGGAGAAGGTCCTGTGTTATTTCAAAGTGGTTCATGTAGCTTTCGGCATTATCCGAAAGCCTGGTCGCCTTACAGGAATTAAAGAAAGGGGGTATGATCAGGGAACCTGCTGCTGTGATACCGCTGATTTTAATAAATTCACGGCGTTTAAAATCCATATGAGTGATTTTTTAATTAGCATTTAAAGATCGGAAAATAATTATAAATAGGATAGTTAGTATTCAAAAAATTAGTATTTAGGGCTAATATACTGATATATAGCATATTGGTGACTATGTCTAAATGTCAAGGCTAATTATGTGTCAAAGACGGTTGAAAAACAGAAATGTTATGGTCGATGACTTATTACTTGTTTAGCTCCTGAAGAAATAGTTTCCAGGAGCATATTTTCTTTATATTTACTTTTTGCAGATTGCATTTTCAGATAATGCCGAAATAAATATGAAAGTACTGATTACTGGATCCTCTGGTTCCCTGGGAACCATGATAGTGTCGAGCCTGGTTGCAAAAAGAGTCACTGTCATAGGATTGGATATAAAGGAGTCTCCTGATAACAGGCCGGGTGATTATTTCGGCTTTTACAATTGCAGTATAACAGACAGGGAAGGACTGGAGGTAATTTTCAGGAAGGAGCAACCTACTCATGTCATTCACCTCGCATGCACATTCAATAAGGTTCGCGACAGGCAGAAGGAGCATTTTATCGATATCGGGGGCTCGACCAATATCATTGCGATCTCTGACAAAACCTTATCGGTAAAACAACTTATCTTTTCAAGCTCAACAGCGGCTTACGGAGCACATAAGGATAATCCCGAATGGTTAAAGGAGACCAATCCTCTGCGACCGGGTAAATACAGATATGGTGTTAATAAGAAACTCATTGAGGAGGTTTATACAGCAGACTCCGGTCAGAGAGGATCTGCACCTTGTTTTTTGCCGGATTTGCACCGTGATAGGACCAACTTATAATAAACCCGCAAGTATTATTTCCATATTGCTGAAATTGCCCTGGCTGCCAAAATTTGTCAAGGAAAATAAAGTACAGTTCTTGCATGCAGATGACTTTGTTTCGCTTATCAGCCTGATAATAGAAGATGATCAGATCAAAGGGATTTATAATATCGCTCCGGATAGTTATGCTGTTGCAAAAGACCTTGTTCCGGGCAAGAAATTCATAGGAATTCCCATGTCTCTTATTACACTGGGACTTGTTATTTTATGGTATCTGAAGATTCTGAATCTTGAACCTGCAGCTATAAACGCCAGCATGTATCCGATTCTGCTTGATCCGGCTAAAATTATTTCGAGATTCAATTACAGGTTCAAGTTCTCGGCTAAAGAGGCTTTTGAGGATGTCAAAATACATAATATGATTCCCCCCGGAGCGAAATTCTGAAATTTGATAAACCCTACCCCCGGCCACTTCCCTAAAAGTTAAGGGCAGAGAAATAATTGGGCAGTTTCCAAAGAGCCAACCACCTCCCTCCCGACAAGTCGGGAGTACTCCTCCTTTAAAAGGAGGAGAAAGGTAGTATATTGTAAATCAATACTTTCCCCTCCTTAATAAGGAGGGGTGTCATCCGTCGGCTGACGGATGACGGGGTGGTTAACATTATTATTCCGCAATACCAGAATACTACCTTAGCCTCCGATTTTAACTGTAACAGAAGCTCCTTTTAAACCTTTCGATTCAGCTTTGACTGTAAAAGTACCAACAGCATCTTTCTCTGCTTTCACAATTACAAGACACATCCCATTATAGGCTTTTCTGTATGATGCCTGGAACGGATCATGGCTTGTTGCATCTCCATTGTCAACTGCAACTATTTTCCCTGGTCCCTGTATACTGAAATTCACAAGATTGCTGCTACGCGGCACCAGGAGACTGTTCTTATCTTCGACCCTTACAGTTATATAAATGAGGTCTGAACTGTCTGCACTGAGAGACGGACGATCAGCTGAGACAGACAACTGTTGGGCTTTACCAGTTGTAACCATCTTATCCTCAGCCCATTTTATGCCATTTTTATATGCCACGACTTTAAGTTCGCCCGGCTGATAAAAAACATCATCCCATCTCAGCCTGTATTCATACTGACCTTTCTTCTTCTTTCCAAGTGATTTTCCATTAAGGAATAATTCGGCTTCGTCGCCCGATGTATATACGTGAACAGGAGTTACCAGTCCTTTCCTTTCCGGCCAGTTCCAGTGAGGCAGAATGTGTGCCATGGGCAGGTTTGGTCTCCATTTTGCCTGGTAGAGATAAAAACGATCCTTTTTAAATCCTGCCAGGTCGAGAATGCCAAAGTAACTGCTTCTCGAAGGTACTTCAGTAACATTCTGTTTGTCAAGTAATGCTTTGGCCTGATCATACCTCCTGTTTCCTGGTCTTAACCCTGTCAGATCACCGCCATATGGTGTGGGTTCTCCAATATAGTCAAATCCTGTCCAGACAAATTCGCCGAAGACTCCCGGATATTTATCCTGCATTTCCCATTGCTGATCGGCTGTTGAAGCCCATGCAGGAAATGCCAGGTCATAAGATGATATCTGGAATATCCCGTGGCCGGGAAGATTATTATTCAGATCACCCTGTACCACCGGGAAAAAGTATTCTCCTCTTGAGCTTATCGTTGAGGATGATTCGCTTGAGTGAAACGGAAGGTTATCATTATCTTTCAAAGCAAAGAAAGCATCGTATCTGTAAAGGCGATAGTTTATTCCAAACACATCGACTGTTTTCTGGAAACCGTTAGTCCCCGATTCATCCCAGTTACATCCTACTGTTACCGGCCTTGTTAAATCTTCCGATTTAATTATCGCCCTGAGGCTTTCGGAGAGTGCGGGATTGTTCTGATCATTCACTTCATTTCCGGTGCTCCAGATAAAAACGGAGGGATGATTCCGGTCGCGTCTAACCATCGCCCTCAGGTCCTCCTCATGCCAGGCATAAAAAAGCTTATTATAGTCGAGTCTTTTTTTGGGAGTTTTCCATGTGTCGAATGCCTCGTCCTCAACAAGAAATCCCATTCTGTCGCAAAGGTCAAGCAGTTCGGGAGCTGGAGGATTGTGACTTGTCCTGATGGCATTGCACCCCATTTCTTTGAGTATCTCAAGCTGGCGTTCTGCTGCCCTGATGTTGAATGCTGCCCCAAGAGCGCCAAGATCGTGGTGATTACAGACACCCTGAACCGGGACTTTTTTCCCATTCAGGAAGAATCCGTCCCGAGCTGTGAAATTAAGGGTTCTGAATCCGAAATTGGTTTCATAAACGTCAGATATGATTGCATCCTGTAATACTGTAACTGCAACCCGGTATAGTGCAGGATTATCGAGGTTCCATAGAGCAGGATTAATTACAGGAATATCGAGCCTGAAAATGTGCTCACCGTCTGCAGTCATTACTGCACCCGGGCTTGTAAACTCGGCAACAGTCTGATCGGCTGCTTCTCCTTTTTCGTTAAGCTTGAAAACAGATGCTTTGATTGAAACGCTGACAGGTCGCTCAATATGGCTTTCCACTTCTGCCTTTACACTCAGAATAGCCTTCTCTGGCTTAATTTCTGGCGTTGTACAAAAAACTCCATTATACGAAACATGAAGCTGTGAAGTTTTCACGAGCCAGACATTCCTGTATAGCCCGGCACCCGGATACCAACGGGAGTCCCAGTTCTTTGTATCGAGCCGGACTGCTATAAGGTTATCTTTCCCGAAAAAAACATAGGGTGTGAGGTCAAGTCTGAAGGAGGTGTAGCCATAAGGCCACCCACCCACATATTTGCCGTTTACCCAGACTTCCGAATAGGCCATTGCACCATCAAAATCAACATAAATTCTTTTATCATTTTCAGATTCCTTTAATACAAAGTGTTTTCTGTACCAGCCAATTCCCTTCCAGGGCAAAAGACCTGTGTTATTTTCAAGTGTATCGCTGAAAGGGCCTTCAATTGCCCAGTCATGAGGCAGATCGAGGTTCCGCCAGCTGTTGTCATTTACTGAAGGCAGCTGAAGTCCGGCTGGTTCCTTATCGTTAGTTGCAGCATCAGTTGAGGCATTAAAGTATTTAATGAATTTCCAGCCCTGGTTGAATGATTCGCACGATCTTGGTAAATTCTGGGCCAGTGATAACTCTTCTGCCAGGATCAGAAATACCGAAATAAAAAGTAATGCAGTTACAATTCGTTTCATGATATAAAAGTTAGGATTTGAATATTTTTCTAAAATAGACAATTCGGATGAATAAATGAATAATGAAAAAATAAATGTTACCGTTGTTGAACCCTAATCCCATCCCTTCCCCTTAAGGTTAAGGGGAAGGGTGTAATTCAATGATTTACTGTATTATCACTCCTCCCTTTATGCTTAAGGGGAGGAGATGGAGGTAGGGTTAAGAAGATTAAAAAAGGGAAGGATCGGATAGTTATCGGACAGAGGAAGTGTTAAAGAAATAAAGAAATTTACTGAAATGTATCAAAAGCAGGAAGGGGCAAGAATATTGATTCTAGTTCTTTACAAACCGCTGGCTTAATATTTCACCAGAAACAAGGTATATTCTGATTATATACAGACCAGGTTTGAATTGAGTGATGTCAATTGTGGTTGCAAATTCTAAGTTGCCACTATTATCGAGAATAGAATTTCCGGTAAGGCCAAATATTTTTATTCTGCTTATTTCCTCATCCGATTCAACATGAAGAGCGTTTTTTGCAGGATTCGGGAAGACCCTTATTATTGCAGGATATTCCTCATTTGATATAGAGTCGCCCACCATATTGGCGTCAAGCCATGTAAGGCGTCTGGATATCCAGCCCTTGAACTTTTCTATCTCACCACCGAATGTTCCAGGCTGTTCACCATATTCTCCAGTGCCGACATTAATCCCCAGTATCGGCCATTTACAGTAGTGCCTTACCTGTGCTTCATTCAGAAGAGACGCAACAGAATCGATGACATGGTAGAGGTAGGGCTCTCCCAGTATGGTTTTACGAAGTTTGAAATACCTGGCATTTATCTTATTGGCAAATTCATCATCCTCCAGGAGCCTGATTTCCCACGATGGTGGTATTGGCCAATCGATGCAGTCATTAACTCTATAAGCCCAGCCGGAACCATCGGTCTGGTTAAAATTAATGCAATCCTCAGTTATATCTTTCCAGGCCCAGTCAAAATCCCATGGTGGTCCTGAATGGATCAAACCACCGTTACTGTCTTTATCCTTATAATAGAATCTGCTCTTTTTATATGCATCAACATTCCTTGAAACTTCACCTATTATGAAATAATCGGTAAATGAATTTATGTCAAGGTAAGCCCTGTATCCTTTACTGTGATCCTTGAATCCGGAACTGTACAGGATATCCTCAAATGAATCGACATAATCTTTTAAGTATGCTTTTTGTGGAGTTGACAGTTCATCAGGTTTTGGATCATTATAAACAAAATGCACATCACCACCGGGCCTGTTCAGGGGTGAGTATTTACTTTGCCAGCTGTCGGATTCAGTGAAATAATCATTTGCGAAAATATAACCTCCTGTAAGTTTGTCTCCTGAGTTTTCGCCGATATTAAGCTTTGCAATATCAACCCGGTTTTTATCCTGTTTGATCTTTTCACAAAGAAGATAAATTCCCTGGTACTGGTCATTAACTACAGCTTCACAAAAAGCCGTCCTTGGAGCATAGTGACCCATCTTCCTGAAAAGTTCGAATGCAAGGAAATTTCTAAGAAATGCCTTATCATTATAGTTGGCTGTAAGTATCCAGTCATTTTCTTCAGGCATTCCCAGTATTGTTACATCAAGGTTGTTCCCGGCCCTATCGCGTGTTTCAAACCCGTATGGCTTTTGAGGAAGAGATGCGGAGTACTTTCCCCTTATTTCAATTCCTGCTTTGCCAGTGTAGATGTTTCCCGGATCGCTGACATTATTGATCTTCTCCTTTCCGTTAAAAATAATTTTCATGTCAGCCGGTATTTTTGGCTCATTCATAATTTCCTCACCGGGTTGGGTATTTATTACAACCACAGGCAGATTAGATGATTTAAATTCAGATACAGGTACAAACCAGTCCGGGACCTGTCTGTATAAATTATCTTTTCCTGCAATTCCGAAAGATAACCAGGCATTTGATGACAGATCATCCGAAGAACCTGAGTCATTATGAACCTCAATTGCGAGCAGGTTTTCCCCAGGCAAAAGTACTGAACGCAGTTTCTTCCTGTTCAGAAAGAATGATTCAGGAGGTTCACCTTTGTACATTGCAGCTTCATGTTCTTCGGAAAGTCTGTCAAAAGGAGGATTAATTCCCTGGACGCCGGCCCTTACTATTTCCTTATCATTCAGATAAGCAATAAATCCGTCATCATAATCCATGTGCAATATTGCAGATATCAGCTCAGCGGTATCTGAAACATTAAATTTTATTCTAAGGCAGACTGAAATGCACTCAGGAATAACCGTATTGTCATCTTCATCTCCATATCCGAATCCACCAGGTCCTTCTGACCAGGATAGGTCATCAAATGATAATGTCTTCCAGGTCTCCCCGGGTTCCGAAAATCCGATCCGGTATCTCCAGGTATCAGTGTTAAAAGCAGCAGTTTCCCAATGATTTATTGTCTGACCAGACATGTAGATCAAGGGGATGGTGGAAATCAATAAAAAGAGGAGAAGTCTTTTCATTAGCACAAAAGTACTACTAAAACTCCTTTTTTATTTAACCCTAACCCCATCCCTTCCCCTTAAAGTTAAGGGGAAGGGTATAAAACAATGATATTATCTAATTTCACTCCTCCCATTATGCTTAAGGGGAGGAGATGGAGGTAGGGTTAAGACGATTAAAAAGGGGAGGATCCCTATAGTCAACAGTAGGGGATGGGTCAAAAAAATATTAACTTATTTTTTCACAAACCTTTGGCTTACAACCTTTCCCGATCTGAAATATATCCTGATGATGAATAAACCCGGCTTGAGCTGTGCGACATTGACAGAAGTTGTATAATCCCCGCAGTCAGTTTTATCAAGAATTTGATTTCCGGTAAGACTGAAGATAGCTATGCTGCTTATTATTTCATCTGATTCAACACGAAGTAAAATTTCTGCCGGATTCGGAAATACCCTGTATATTGGCTGATTATCACTGGTTCCCGGAGCTGGTCTTCCAACCATGTGCTGGTCAAGCCAGGCAAGCCGCATGTTTATCCAGTTTTTGAACTTCAATATCTCACCATCAAATGTATCAGGCTGATCTCCTTGCTCAGGCGTTCCGACATTAATTCCAAGTATTTTCCATTTATTGTAATGTCTTTCCTGCGCTTCATTAAGGAGCAATGCAACTGAATCGATGACATAATTTAAATTTCTCTCGCTAAGTATTGTTTTCCTGAGTAAATAGTATCTGTCGTGGATCTGGCTGGCAAATAAATTATCCTGGAGAAGTCTTACTTCCCAGGAAGGAGGTACAGGCCATGCACTGCATTCATTAATTTTATATGCCCACCCTGAACCATCGGTCTGATTGAAATGAATGCAGTTTTCTTTTAGGTCCTTAAAGGCCCAGTCAAAGTCCCACGGTGGTCCTGAATGAATCAATCCTCCATTGCTGTCTTTGTCCTTGAAATAGAATCGGCTCTTTTTATATGCGTCCACATTTCTTGATAATTCTCCAATTATGAAATAATCGACAAATGAGTTTACATCCAGATATGCCTTGTATCCGCTGCTCCGGTTGCTAAATCCCGGATTGTAAAGGATCTTCTCGAATGAATCGACAAAATCCTTTAAATACTCCTTCTGGGTTATCGTCAGTTCATCAGGTTTCGGATCATAGTAAACGAAGTATACATTACTGCCAGGTTTGTTGACAGGTGAGTAGCTGCTATGCCAGCTGTCAGATGAGGTGTAGTAGTCGGTTGAAAATATATATCCCCCGGTCAGGTCATTTCCTGCATTTTCATCAGGATTCAGTTTTGCTATATCAACCCTGTTCGAATCTGTTTTTATCTTTTCTCCCAGCAGGTATATACCCTGATATGCATCGTTCACAACAACCTCGCAATAAACTGTTCTTGGTGCATAATGGCCCATTTTCCTGAACAGGTCGAATGCAAGAAAATTCCGAAGAAAAGCCTTGTCATTGTAATTTGCGGTAAGGATCCAGTCGTTTTCTTCAGGCATTCCAATTATAGGGACATTGAGGTTATTGCCGGCTCCGTCACGGGTTTCGAATCCGTAAGGTTTCTGGGGAAGATTTGCTGAGTAACGTCCCCTGATCTCAATCCCCACCTTGCCTGAATAAATGTTGCCATTGTCATTTATCTTATTGATCAGTCCAGTGCCATTATAAATGATCTTCATATCGGCTGTGACTTTTGGCTCATTTACAATGGTCACATCGGGGCTGGTTTTTATAACAACCAACGGCAGGTTTGATGATGTAAATTCCTGGATTGGGATAAACCAGTCGGGGACCTGAAAATATGAATGCGAATTATTGAGTATTCCGAGTGAAAACCATGCATTTGAAGATAAATCGGATGATGAGGAAGAAGTGTTATGAACCTCGATAGCAAGGATATTCTCCCCAGGCAATAAGCATTCATTGAGTCGTTTCTTATTTAAAAGAAATGATTCAGGTACTCCGCCCATGTACATTGCTGCCTCATGATCAGCTCCGAAATGATTGTATGCAGGATGAGTTCCCGTGATACCATTTCGTGCTATTTCAACATCATTCAGATATGCGATGAAAGCATCATCGTAGTCAAGACTTATTATAGCTGATCCTATCACACTTGTATCGGAAATATTGAATTTTCTCCTTAAGCAGACCGACGGACTCTGAGGAATTATTGTATTATCATCATTATCTCCAAAACCGAATCCTCCCGGACCCTCTGCCCACGAACCATCATCATAAGACAGTGATCTCCAGTTCGGATCAGGTTCGGAGCTGCCTGGCCTGTATTTCCAGTTATCAGTGTTAAAAACTACAGTCTCCCAATGGTTTATGTTCTGTCCCGACAAGAATAAACCAGTGAAGTAAAGTGAGATAAGTAGTATGGACATTTTTTTTCTCATAAGGGGAATAAAAATAATACTAATCTTAGTTAGTTTAACGGATTTATTAATCTTAAAGTTTCCTAAGTTCTTAGAAGTTATAAATAGTATATAAGGTTAAACTTTTTACTTTTGCATTTCACTTTTATCTAATTTGGAAACCCAATATGAAAAGAATATCCATCGGTCTAGTACCTCTCCTCGTAATATTTATCAGAATATCACCTGTTGGCGCGCAGTACCTTGCCCCGTCTCAAACCAAATTTACGCGTCAGGATACTTTACGCGGTTCAATAACCCCTGAAAGGGCATGGTGGGATCTGACCTATTATCATCTTGATATCGCTGTAAAGCCATCCGATAGTACAATATATGGTACCAATACGGTGACTTACAGGGTAATAAACAGCTCCGACATTATGCAAATAGACCTTCAGCCGCCATTGGAGATACTGAAAGCAGAACAAAACGGGAAAACTCTTACCTTCAACAGGAAGGGAAATGTTTACTGGATCCGGTTGACGGAAAAGCAAAAACCAGGACTAATTTATTCGGTAGTACTGAATTATGGAGGGAAACCCAGGATTTCGCGCAGACCTCCCTGGGAAGGTGGAATTACCTGGAAAAAGGACAAGAACAATCTTCCATTTGTGGCCTCCTCATGCCAGGGCGACGGTTCCAGCCTCTGGTGGCCATGCAAGGATCATATGTACGATGAACCCGACAGTATGCTGATAAGTGTTAATGTTCCCTCGAACCTTATGGATGTCTCTAATGGAAGGTTAAGAAGTGTCGTAAAACTTAAGAATAAAACAACTACTTATAATTGGTTTGTTGCGAACCCGATCAATAATTACGGTGTGAATATAAATATTGCTGATTATGCTCATTTTTCTGAAGTTTTTAATGGAGAGAAAGGAAAGCTCGATTGCGACTATTATGTCCTTAAAGAAAACCTTGAAAAGGCAAAGATACAGTTCAAACAAGCACCAATGATGCTTTCAGCATTTGAACACTGGTTCGGTCCCTTTCCTTTCTACGAAGACGGATACAAGCTTGTCGAAGCGCCATATCTTGGAATGGAACATCAGAGCTCAATTACATATGGTAATGGATTCAGGAACGGGTATTTGGGAACTGACCTCAGCGGATCGGGATGGGGCGATAAATTCGACTTTATAATTATACATGAGTCAGGTCATGAATGGTTCGCGAATAGCATTACCTATGAAGATATGGCTGATATGTGGATCCATGAAAGCTTTATAAACTACTCTGAAAACCTGTATGTTG
This sequence comes from uncultured Bacteroidales bacterium, assembly GCA_963701745.1. Lineage (GTDB taxonomy): Bacteria > Bacteroidota > Bacteroidia > Bacteroidales > VadinHA17 > LD21. Next base: position 1,377,134 of record CAVPBE010000001.1, read on the forward strand.
AGTATTATTATGGAAAAGATGCCGGAAGGGATTACTTACTTGGGAGCAGAAGGAATATCAGAAACGATCGTCCGGTGACAGGAATTTATAATGTCAATTTCAGTGGTTCGGGCGATATGTATTCAAAGGGTGGAAGTATGCTCCACACTATCCGGCAAATAGTCGATAATGATGAAAAATGGAGAAGCATTCTGCGTGGACTGAATGAAGAGTTTTATCATAAAGTGGTTAAAGGATCTCAGATCGAAGAATATATGATCAGCAAAGCGGGAATAAACCTGAAACCGGTCTTTGACCAGTACCTCAGAGATATCAGAATTCCAATCTTTGAATACTATATAAATGGCAACAAGCTCACTTTCAGGTGGAATAACTGCGTTCAGGGATTCAATATGCCACTCAGAATATATGCCTCGGGAATCAGAAAAGACATCACCCCGACATCACGATTCAATACAATTGACCTTGAAACGGATAATGCAACTATTTTGGTCGATCCAAGTTACTACGTGGGTACCCTGAATATGACGGGGAAATAATAAATAGGCCTCAGGCGTCAGACGTCAGGCTTTTTCTGCGAAACTACTATATAACTAATTTAAAAACTCTCACAGAGAATCACAGAGGATTCACAGAGATCCACAGAGATCTGATCTCTTAACTCTGTGTATCTCTGTGACTTCTCTGTGTAACTCTGTGTAACTAAAAGTTATTTTATTGATGTTCCCATATTTCACAAATGGGTGTATGACTCTGAGGGAAATATTTTTCTCCCACTTATTAAGCAGATTTTCGCAGATTTTTATTTTTCTGTAAGGACTGGTTTCCCGAATCCTATTTTTTCAAGAGGCCTCATCTGGGTTGCAGCATCACCAACAACGACATAGTACATCCTGTCGGGAATAATATATTTATCAGTGATTAACCTGTGCTCCTCAACTGTCATATTTTTCATGACAGTTTCTTCTTTTTTAATGTAATCCTCCGGGAGACCATATTTAGCCATTGTTGAAAGCATGCTTACAAGGGCGTCATTGGTTTCGAACCGCAAAGCATTTGACCTGATCATGCAGTTCTTAATAAACTGAAGATCAGAATCTGATATGCCATTCCTGTATTTTTCCATCTCTTCTTTAAAAATCCTTACAGATTCAAAGGTGGCATCTGACCTTACACTTGTCGCAGCTATAAAGGGAGCAATTGTTTTTCTGTCATAGAAATAGCTTGAAGCACCATAGGTGTATCCTTTCTCTTCTCTGAGAATCTGGTTAAGAATACTTGTGAAAGCTCCTCCAAGTCTGTAATTAATGAAATCAGCTTTAACATAATCGGGATTGGTCCTTGAAATGGAAGGATATCCGATGCAGATAACCGATTGCTTTGATCCCGGTATATCGACAAAATAGATGGCCGATTTTTCAGGAAATACAGGCACAACATATTTATTGAACACAACCTCTTTGGATTTCCATTCATCTTCAAAAGGTTTTAAAGCAGCAATGGCCTGCTCTTTTGAAACATTCCCTGCAACCAGTATTTTTGTTACTGATGGTGAAAAGTTCCTTTCATAAAAGTTTTTTAGATCGTTAATTGTGATTTTATCTATCGATTCTCTTGTACCTCTGGTGCTATATCCAAGAATGTTTTCATCCCCATACAGTAATCTTAAGAATACCTTGTTTGCGACGCTTCTAGGCTGAGCTTCTGACTGAATAATAGAATTTCTTGTACGTGTCTGAGCCATAATAAATTCTGTTGAATCCCATCTTGGTTCAAACATTATTTCTTTCATCAGCAGAACGGTTTTGTCAAAATTCCTCGACAGCATACTTGCATCCACCACAATCTCTTCATTACCGGGATATACACTAATATTTGAACCCAGCAATTGGATCTCCTCTTCAAGTGCCTCAGGTGTTTTGGTTTTTGTACCTTGTGGAAGAACCCCTGCCATTAATGAAGCAACCCCGGTAAGACTGATATTATCGAGAGTTGGACCCCCATCAATAACAATGTTAATACTAACCAGTGGCAGCTCTTTATTTTCAATGCCGTAGATCTGTAATCCGTTTGAGAATTCAGCTTTCCATACCAGGGGAACACTTACTTCCGGTTCATTTCCGGCAGACGGTTCGGCTGTACGGTCAAAAGCGGAGGTTGTTTTAGTTATCTTTTCATTTCCTTCTTCAGCAATCTCAACCTGGGAAGCTTCGCTGATATCTTCTTCTTTTATGCCTGCAGGAACTGAATTTTCTGCCATCAGATCCTTCTGGCCCTTAGGGACGAAGCTGGTTACAATTTGAGGCTTATCTTTGATATATTTGTTATAGACCATTTTGATATCATCAGGAGTAACAGCTTTTATGTTCTCAATGTCCCGTGTTATATATCCCGGATCATTCAGATATGTATTATAGAATGCCAGCCTGAGAGATTTATTTAAAACACCGTTGAGACCATCATAAAAGTTTTTTTCACTGGTTGCTTTAATTCTCTCAACGTCCTTTTCTGAGAAGCCTTCTTTCTCAAATCGTGCAAATGCTTCAGATATAGCACCTTCTATTTCTTTGAGTGACTTACCTTCATTTGCTCTGATCCGGATAGTAAATTCCCCTGTAAGTTCTTCCGAATTAGCATATGCAGATACATTGGAGGTAAGCTGTTTTTCTTTAATAAGGACTTTGTAAAAAGGTGCTTTTTTCCCGTCTGCCAGGATCTTTGCAAGGAAATCAAGTGCATAGGAATCTTTGCTGTATTGCTCCGGAATTGGCCATACCATTGTTATTTCAGGTACATTGGCAAAGTTATCCTCATGATACAGTTTTTTGGTTTGTCCGAGCGAAACCGGCATTGCGTTACGCGGGGCAGCTTCTCCGTGAGATTTAATTTCTCCGAAATATTTATTTAATAAAAGTTTCACGGAATCCGGATTAAAATCACCGGCCAGTACCATCGTCGCGTTATTCGGACCATAAAATTTATCATAATAATTTTTTACATCCTCTATGGTTGCATTTCTGAGATCCTCCATTTCCCCGATTACTTCCCAGTTATAAGGATGATCTGACGGATAAAGGTTTTTGTCGATAACGTATTCAGTAAACCCATACGGAGAATTGTCTTCTCCCTGTCTCTTTTCATTCTGAACTACATTCTGCTGAATTGCAAGCAGTCGTGGAGTAACAGAATTAATGAAAAATCCCATCCTGTCCGACTCAAGCCATAATATCTTTTCAAGAGCGTTTTTAGGGAACATCTCAAAATAGGTTGTAACATCACGGGATGTAAAGCCATTATTGCTACCTCCTGCACCTTCAATAATTTTATCAAATGTTCCGGTGGGAACATTCTCCGAACCTCCGAAAAGAAGATGTTCAAACAGATGGGCAAATCCGGTTTTACCAGGTGTTTCCCTGCTGGAACCGACATGGTACATAATGGCATACGACATCATCGGATCGGAATGATCAGTATGAAGTATTACCTGCAGCCCGTTTTGCATTGTAAATTTTTCATATGAAATGCTGAGCTTGTCATCAGGAGATTTTTTACATGATGAAAGGAAAAACAGGATCATACCTACTGTCAGCAGATATCTTGAAAAACGGAATTTATTCATTTTTAAAATTATTTGAGATTTATAAACTTTTTACTGTCCTATTAGAGTAACGAAATTATAAAAATATAAGGAGAATAAAAAACTTACACAGAGTGACACAGAGGATTCGCAGAGTGACACAGAGAATTTTAAATAGTTATTATGTAACTCTGTGTTTCTCTGTGCCTTCTCTGTGGATCTCTGTGTTAGTTCTTAAATTTAACGATCTGACAGCTGAGCAGAAGCCCATTTTTATGTATATTTCCAATGCCTTAATCAACTCCATAAAATGAAAAAGTTATTCACCCTTATTGCTTTCTGCCTTTTTGCAGTTTTTACCTCCTTTGCCCAGAAGAAACCCTTCCTGTCGGATATTTATTCCTACCTCGAAAATACTTCTGTTTTTGAGCTGAACCAGGAGGAGGGACATGTGCCAATAATTCCTTTTACTACAGTTGATCAGGCTATTGTTAATGACATTGGCAAAAATCCGAATTATTTGTCCCTCAACGGCATCTGGAAATTCAATTATTCTGATACACCTGAAGGTGTAATTCCCGACTTTTACAAAGAGTCCTTCAGTGATAGAAAATGGGATACGATCAGGGTACCTTCCAACTGGGAGATGAAAGGGTATGGAGATCCTCTTTTCCGGAACGTAACTACTCCGTTTCGTCCTGATCCGCCAAGGACTCCAAGGGAATACAATCCGACAGGGTCATATCGCCGGACATTTACTGTTCCTGCATCATGGAAAAGCAGGGAGGTTTTCCTCAGAATGGAAAAAACAGCTTCCGCCTCTTTTGTATGGATCAATGGGAAAGAGGTTGGTTATAATGAAGGCGGACAGGAGCCGGCTGAATATAATATTTCAAAATACCTCAGATCGGGAAAAAACACAATTGCTGTTGTTGTTTATAAATACTCTGACGGCTATTATCTGGAAGATCAGGATTATTGGCGGCTCTCAGGTATTTTCGGGGATGTATGGCTTTTTGCAGCGCCAAAGGTTCATATTTCTGACTGGGTTGCAACCACCGATCTTGATGAGACTTATACAGATGCGAAGCTTAACCTTTCCTTCAACATAAGAAATTTTACAGATCAGCCAGAGAGTGACCTTACCATCCGGACTCTTTTGTTTAATTCTGATAAAAAGATTGTTAAAACATTAACAACAGAAAAATTCCAGGTATTGCCTGACACGTCTGGCAATATGACAATTAATGAAATAATAATAAATCCCGACAAATGGTCAGCCGAGCATCCAAACCTCTATACACTGATTTTTGAACTCGTTAACTCAAAAGGCATAACAGTAGAGGTTATCACCGGCAGAATAGGATTCAAAAAGACTGAAATAAGGAACCAGGTATTCTACCTTAATGGCAAACCGGTAAAACTCAACGGAATCAACAGTCATATGCAGCACCCTGTAACCGGTCATACAATGGATGAAGAAACAATAAGAAAGGACCTTTCAATCTTCAAGCAGTTCAATATAAACTGCGTGAGGACATCCCATTATCCTCCGGTCATAAAATATCTGGACCTGGCAGATGAATATGGCATTTATGTTGTTGATGAAACCGGTGATGAAGCACATGCAACGGAGTATCTTTCCAGAAATAAGGATTGGGAGGGCATGTACCGCGAAAGAGCCAGGAAGATGGTACTGAGGGACCGGAATCATCCAAGCATACTTTTCTGGAGTGCGGGTAACGAAAGCGGTGAAGGAGAAAATATATGTGCTGTTATCGATGAGGGAAAGAAATATGATAAAACCAGATACTGGATGTATGGCGGTAATGCATTCAGCCACAGATGTGAAGATATAATTGGGCCAAGATACCCGCAGATAAGGGACTTGCTTACGGAGGTGTTCAATATACCGCCCTCTGATGATTCCAGACCTTCATTCCTCGACGAATATCTTGCTGTGACGGGGAATGGGGGTGGCGGTCTCGATGATTACTGGGAACTGTTCTACAGCCATCCCCGGAGTATGGGAGGCGCTATCTGGGATTTTGTAAGTACAGGTATCTCTGAGAAAGTGAGGACGCTTAAAGACAGGTCGGAAAATAATATACAGGTAAATATAATGGGACGGGCAAAACTGGTCAACGGGAAGGATGGCCTGGGAATAGATCTGAATGGTCACGACCAATGGGTTGAGGTTTACAGGGATGAAGCTCTCGAGATTAGCGGGGATAAGCTTACGTTATCTTTGTGGGTATTTCCCCGTTCGCTCAGCAGCTCGGCAGGGACCCTTATAACTAAAGGAAACTGGCAGTTTGGGATCAGGCAGGTGAAAAATGACTCACTTGAATTTTATCTCACAACCCGGGCGAAGCAGACTGCAAGGATCGCTCTTCCTGAAAACTGGGAAAACAACTGGCATTATGTAGCAGCAAATTACGACGGTTCAGCCATTTATCTGACTATCGATGACAAAGAAAGTACGCACAAGTTTATCTCGGGCAATATCAGAAACACTCCTTTCCCTGTAAATATCGGAAGGAATGCCGAAATTCACGGCCAGGAAACATCAGTATATATCTGTGACGCCATTATCGATCAGGTAGGCATCTTTTCAAAACAGATATCCTCTGATTTCCTTAAAAACCCAACAGAAGGAATAAGGCAGCAGGCAGATCTCTGGCTCGATTTTGAAGAGGAGACGACAGCTAAAGAGTTTTACAGTTATGGTATAGGAGCCAGAACCTATGGTTCAATCTGGCCCGACAGGCGTCCTCAGCCTGAGATGTGGCAGATAAAGAAATCGGCCCAGCCGGTAAGTGTGAAGCTTGTCTCAGCCGAATCAGGTTTAGTTGAAATAACAAACCGGTATCTTTTCACAGATCTCAAGGAGCTTGATGCCAGATGGACGCTGCAAAGGGATGGAGAAGTTCTGCAGAAAGGGAACCTGGATGTGAATCTGAACCCGGGTAAAAAGGCTGTTTTGAAAGTGCCGTTTATAAAACCGGAAATACAGGATGGATCAGAGTATTTCCTTCTTGTCAGTTTTCACCAGAAGGGAAAAACACTGTGGGCAGAACCGGGATTTGAGATTGCCTGGGATCAGATGGAACTGCCTTGGTTCAGATCTTCAGGTGTTTCTCATTCATATGTCAGTCAGCCTGTAAATGTTGAGAAAGTCGATGATAACCTGATTGTTAAGGGAAAAAATTTCATATACTGTTTTAATATGAAGAGAGGCTTTCTGGAATCAATTAAAGTAAATGACAAAGAATTTATAAGACAGGGACCTGAACTAAACGTCTGGCGTGCACCCCTGGCGAACGAAACGGATGAGTGGACATTCCGGTCTTCAAACATCAAGAATCGCATCGACGGTTATGGCCGAATGGCTGCAACCGAGTGGTATTCAGCAGGTATCAACAAAATGAGTTTCCTAAATTGTAATTTCTCCTGGGAGAAACCGGGTGATACAATTGTCGTAGTTAATTCAAAAAATATTTACACCACCGTCAACGGAAGAGGGTCATTTATAAATATCTCAAAATACTCTATTGATGGCGATGGTATAATTACACTTGAAAATTCAATAGTCCCAAATGGCCAGATGCCTTCGTGGCTTCCAAGAATAGGCCAGCAGTGGGTTCTCGACAGCACATTACGCAATATTGAGTGGTTCGGACGTGGGCCGCAGGAAAACTATCCCGACAGAAAGAGTGGTTACAGGGTGGGAGAGTATCAATCGACAGTAGAAGAAATGTATGAACCATATCTTATCCCACAGGATTATGGACTCAGAACCGACACCCGACGGGTTAGAGTAACCGGGAAAGACGGTTCAGGACTGGAGTTCCTGGGTAACAAACTTTTTAATTTCAGTGCTCAGCCTTATTCAACTGATAATCTTACAAAAGCGTTATATACCTACCAGCTTCACCCATTTGATGGGATCACTTTTAATCTCGACTATGCGACAAGCGGAGTAGGATGTACTGCAGCAGGTGTCTTTCCGGAATACCAGGTTATGGCAATGAGGTATGATTTTGTGGTGACAATAAAGCCTATCCTGCCCCCAACCCCCTAAAAGGGGCTATTATTTTAAGTCCCCTTTAGGGGATTTAGGGGCATATACTAACCATGGCTTTAAAGCCATGGTTATAAGAATCATACAACAGATCGGGCTTTAGCCCTTATATTTTTTTATATATCTTTTAATTCCGTAATAGCATAAAGATTCCCTGCTGACAGCTCCACCGCTTTCTGGAGGTTCTCCTTTGCAGCTTCCTTGTTACCAAGCCCTTTATTGCCGAGGCCTTTTAAGAGATATGCATTTGACAACCTTGCGTTTTCAGCTTCCTTTTCACCGAATTTGGCAAAGAAATCCACCTCACCCGAAGCACTTTGTTTTACCTGCCTTTCTCCTTCATCAATAATTGAATTGAATACCTCATCTGCCTCTTTCTTCTTTCCAAGCCATGAATAGCTTAAACCCTGGTAATACCTGATGTAGCTTGAGCTTCGTGATTCCTGGGAAGTGGACATTGAATAGTAGCTTTTTGCTTTTGTTTTATTTCCCAGCGCTTCATATGCCGATCCTATGAAATAATCGACCTGGAGATTCCTGTTCTCCGATCTGCTTCCTCCTGCCTCTTCTTCAGGAACCTGTGCCAAAAGGAACTCTTCAAGGGCTTTGGTGTAGTTCTTTTCAGCCATTAGCTTTTTCCCGAGCATAAGATGGGCATCGATCAGGATATCCCTGACCCTTGAACTTCCTTCGCGATAGCTGAATTTTCTTCCGGTCAGATATTCAACCGATTTTTCGGGTTTTCCTGCAAGTGTAAGAACAGTTATCTGGCGCGCAAATGCATCATCACGTTTTGATACAACTTCATTACTGCCTTCAAAAAGTTTTAGCCTCTTCTCCACTGGTGCATTGCTCATTTCATATAATGCGTCAAGCTCCTCGTAATATACCGGTTCATTCTTATTCAAAGCCATTGCTTTCTCATAAGAGGAAATGGCTTTCATTCCATCACCATGTTGATGATAATATCCCCAGCCAAGATTGCGATAAGCAATGGCCATCGTGGGATCAAGCCTGACGGCGTTCTCCCATGCTTGTATTGCCTTTTCCGGCTGTTTGTCATATAAAAGGTTTCCAAGATAATACCACGGTTTTCCATCATTCGGATCATATTCAGATGCAAGCTTAAGAACATTTAAAGTTTCGAGCCTGAATGGAAATATATAATCGACCGGCAGTCCCGAACCTTCTTTGAAAAACTTTACAGCATCTGACTTATTTCCTTTCTTATCCTGAATGTATCCAAGGTAATAACAGATTATCGGATTCTTTCCCTTGTATCGTTTAAATACATCCTCGGCATCAGCAGTTAGCCCGTCGTTAAGGTAAGCTATTCCAAGCTCAAGATAATTCTGATCGAAATCCCTCATTTTCAGCATAAGACCGGCCAGCACTTTTTCTGCTTTTTGTTTTTCGCCCGATTCATTCATGTTAAGGTAAAGTTCATTTCCTGCCCTGAAGTCAAGCGGATCGCTTTGAGGCAGCCCGGAAAGTGATGCAACTGATGATTTGTAATTGCCGAGATGCCTTAAGATTGAAGATTTTAATCCTAATGCACAGTTATTCAGTGAATTAGATGTTAAAGATTCATTGATCTGTTGCAGAGCTTTTTCGAAATCACCCAGCAAAGATGATACCCTGGCAAGTTCAAGATATGCCGCTGAATGATATGCGTAATCCCAGGTTGCCCGGTACAGTGTATCAACAGCTTCATTATAAAGACCCAGTGATTTAAGGGTAATGCCCTGAAGGTAAAGCGCTTCGCAATCGGAGGGGCGGGTGAAATCTTTTGTGAGTCTTTTAACAGCTTTTGAAAAGTAGCTTCGGGCAGTTTCGTAGTCTCCGTTTCTGAGGTAAATATCTCCGACTGCCGTATTGGTCCTGATATCAGAAGGATCGCGCTTAAGGGCTTCCTGATAATAATCCAAAGCATTAAGCGTGGGATTATAAAACTGTTCGATCCTGCTGCCAGCCAGATAAAGCTCCTCCACTGTTCCTATCTCCTCCGGAGGAGGTGGACGCTTAACAATATCAGGCAGCTTTTCGGCTTTCTGATATTGAACAGGCCTGTAGGAGACAAGAATCTCTCCTGTTTCAGAATCAGTCAGTTCAGTGTAGAGTCCGGTTAATTCATATGGTTCATCAATGCTTATCAACTGTGTGAAAGCTTTTTGAGGCGATAACTCGAGGGTCTTTGTAAATATGATCTTCTCTTTATTTTTGAGGGTAACAGCTGCTTTATTGACTTTTCTTGTAACACAATACCCCAGGAATACCTGGTTCTTCTCCTTTGATTCAAGGTTAACAGCCCCATTCAGGTTGGCATTTTTAAATCCTTTAATATCCTTAACAGGATACCAGTACTGGGTGAAGCTTTTCACCTCATACGGTCTTATCCAGCTGTAATCAGGCTGGTTATCGGAGAAAGCACCCACCATTATTTCTACATATGGTCCGTCATTATCGGTAAGCCTTGCTTCAGTTGCCTGGCCTCTTGCACCCGATCCCCATTCCCAGAGCTTTGCACCCTTGACGATATTATGATCCGCGATATGTACAGTTCCTGTCTCCCTTCCATGGTCATACCCTCCCATAAAATCTTCTTTCAGATCATAGGCAAAAAAGGAATTGGAATTTGGAGAGTTTTTCCACCAGCTTATATCGACTCCCTTCGTAAAGTCCTGTCCGTTATATATTTCAGTGGAAATTGGCCAGTTTGTGAAACTGTTTTTTGCATGATAGGTTGCAACATTCACGCTTGGAGGGAATATGACCTGGTAGTTTTCATTTGTATGTGCTGCAACATTTGCCCAGTAAAGGAATGTATTGGTGAGCGGGGTCGGATTATGGATCTTTACCTCTGCCCTGAAATAGGATCTTTCAGGGAAAGCGGTAATTCCAATCGTCCATCTCATCCTGTGCCTTGGCTCTGTTTCGCCTATCCAGATTGTTTTGCTGCCATCGCTGTTTTCAGATGTTGTATAATCGACAGCCTGAAATGTTGATGCCCTGTGATGATGAAGCACACACCATTCAATGCCGCCTGATACCCAGGCTCCTAGCATGCCGATATTTGATGGTTTTACGACGTTGTTCTTATAGATGAAGTTATACCCGTTCGATTTATCAGTTGAATAATAGAGCTTACCGCCAATTTCAGGAGCTATGCATAATTTAATATACTCATTTTCAAGGATTACAGTTTTCCATGCTTTGTCGGTTTTTTCATCTGAAATGACGTCATTCAGGGCATATGGATAAATCATTTTTGAAGCTCCCTGGTAGGATTCTCCCTTGAAGAACATCGGGTTCTTATCGGGTGGAGCTACCAAGTAAGTGGGAATCACCCAATCCTGTTCCGAGAACTTTACCTGGGCCGGCAATAAAAATGTCAGCAGGTCAAGTGCAATAGCGATAAGTAGGGTTTTAAAGTGCTGTATGTTAAAGATAGTTTTCATAATAAGGTTTCATGGAGGTACTCCGAAAGTTATTAAAAATTGACTGATCGCAGATGTTTGGTGGTGATATTATTTTTGTGCTCGAAAATCAATTATTTGCCCCAACCCTAAAGGGAGTAATTGATTTTCTTCGCTCCCTTTAGGGTAAGGGGCAGACGAAGAAAATCAATATACTAACTTTTAGGATTTTTAAGGATCAAAAATAATACCCTGATATGTTTTTGAATTATATTATGTATATTTTAGGTTCAATTTGATTCAGTTTTCTTCTTACAAACATAAACCTATGAAAAATACAATTTCTCTTTTGATTGTGGTCTTTCTCCTTTCAAATTCCAGCAATTGCCAGGAAAATAAGAAGATTACCACTGAGCAAAAACAAAAACTTGAACAGCTGAAAAAAGAGGTGAAAGACAACCTTACCGGAAATATTCTTTCATATTGGTCAGCAAAGATGGTTGATAATGTAAACGGAGGATTTTATGGAAGGATAGACAGAAATGACAAAGTTTATCCTGAGGCTGAGAAGGGAGGGATTCTGAATGCCAGGATTTTGTGGACTTATTCTTCAGCCTACAGGGTAACAGGCGATACTTCTTATCTTCGCCTGGCTAAAAGGGCAAAAGATTATATACTTGCCCATTTTATCGACAGCCAGTACGGAGGAGCCTTCAGAAGCCTTAGAGCCGACGGCACACCGTCAGATACCCGGAAGCAGTTGTATACCAACGCTTTTTTCATTTATGGTCTTTCGGAGTACAGCAGAGCCACAGGGGATAAAAAAGCACTGTCAGAAGCAAGGAAGATTTTTGACCTCTTCGAGAAGTATGCATCTGATCGTGAGCAAAATGGTTATTTTGAAGCCTTCAGTCGCGAGTGGGTGCGTATTCGGGAGAGGATGATAGGAGAGAGTACCGATAAGGATGAGAAAACAATGAACACCAGCCTGCATATAATGGAAGCTTATGCTAATCTATACAGGGTATCCGGTGATAAAATCGTGGGCGATCATTTAAGAAATATGGTTGAGATTTTTCTTGATAAAATCATTGATAAAAAAACCTCACATCTTATATGTTTTCTCGACAGAAGCTGGAACAGCACCTCAACCATTGATTCTTATGGCCACGATATTGAAAGCTCATGGCTCCTTTATGAAGCTGCAAGCCTTCTTAAGGATGAAAAACTTATCCGGAGGGTAAAGGAGGCAGCTATTGATATCGCAAACGCTGCTTCAGAAGGCTATCAGCCAGATGGGAGTATGCTTACAGAGAAAGATTATGCTACCGGACATTTCAGAACGCAGAGGTCATGGTGGGAGCAGTCTGAAACGATAGTAGGATATCTTAATGCGTTTGAACTGACAGGTGATGAAAATTATCTGAACAAATCGTTGAAATGCTGGGAATACACAAAGAAATATTTCATTGACACAAAGAATGGAGGGTGGTTCAGCTCAGTTTCAGAATCAGGGGTGCCTGGCGGTGACAAAGGCGGATTCTGGATCTGCCCATATCATAGCGGGAGAATGTGCATGGAGGTTATTGAAAGGGTGAAAGATTGAAATAAAATAATTCGTAAATTTGAATTAGTTAATGTCAGCAATATGTTCACCTATACATTCGGCGGTAAAAACGGCACGAAACATATCCTGCATGAGAGCAGCGATATGGTGGCTGTCCGTACAAGGAATTCCAGAAACCTGAAGAGTGCTGTAATATCAGATAAAGGAAAGAAAGCGCTTAAGGATATGGAAATTGTGGTGGAGTTTCCTGAAGCAGATATTACTGTATTCAGAACCAGGGATTCTGTTACAAACAGTTTATCTGCGAGGGACAAAGCCCGGTCGGCTTTGAAAAACGAACCGGAACTCAGATTTGCCGGCAAGGTCCTTGTTGAAGATGATGGGAAAACGGTGGTCCTTTATACTGAAAATATTTTTATAAAGTTCCATGATAATATCGGTACAGATTCATGTGAGAAAATCCTTGTCAGGAATCAGCTTAATATTAAACAGAAGACCGATTTTGCAAAGAATGCTTATTTTGTAAGTGCTCCAGAAAATACAGGACTTCGGATCTTTGAGATCGCCGAATCGCTTTTGGGAATGAAAGAGGTGGAGCTTTGTCATCCGGAGCTTATAAGGAAAAGGGGTTTAAAGAAAATACATCAAAAACAATGGCACCTGAAAACCACAAACACAGGTGGTGTAAGGGTTAATGCAGGAGTAAAGGCCGATCTGGCCCATAAGCTTTCTTCAGGAAATGGTATTGTTGTCGCCTTGATCGATGATGGCTTTGAAATAGACCATCCAGAATTCAACCAGCCGGGGAAAGTAGTACATTCCCGTGACATTTCAACAAACAGCAATGATCCCCGTCCCAGGGATGCCTGGAATAATCACGGAACAGCCTGTGCCGGAGTTGCTGTAGCATCTGGAATAAATGCATCGGGTGTTGCTCCTGGAGCTATCCTTATGCCGGTCCGCCTGAACTCAAACCTTGGCTCTATGGCAGAGGCTTACGCGTTTAAATGGGCAGCTGATCATGGTGCTGATATAATATCATGCAGTTGGGGACCAGAAGACGGTGACTGGTCTGATCCGGCTGACCCTGTTCATACTACTCTGATCGACCTGCCTGACAGTACGAGACTGGCTATGGATTATGCTGTATCGGCCGGACGCGGAGGCAAAGGGTGTTTTATCACTTTTGCTGCAGGTAACGGGAATGAGGATTGTATTTATGATGGCTATGCAAGCTATGAGAAAGTAATTGCGGTTGCTGCATGCAACGATACGGGCAAAAGGAGTGTTTACAGTGATTACGGAAAAAATGTGTGGTGCTCATTCCCAAGCAGCGATTTCGGATATCAGCCCTTTAACCACCCCTACCCGCTAACCACAGGTATTTATACAACTGACCGTCTCGGGAAAGCCGGTTATAATCCAAAAGGAGATTATACAGATGAATTCGGTGGTACATCAAGCTCCTGCCCGGGTGCTGCAGGAACTGCAGCATTGATCCTTTCTGCAAATTCTGACCTTACCTGGCTGCAGGTCAGACAGATAATTAAAGATACATGCGACAAGATCGATCCTTCGAGTGGTAAATACGATTCTAAAGGCCATAGCATATTCTATGGATACGGCAGAATCAATGCAGAAAAAGCGGTAAAAAAAGCTGTGGAACTTAAATCCAGGAGACTTGTTCGTAAGATCAGAAAAAAAGTAATAGTTTAAACCTTCAAAACTTTGCGACTTGCATGACCTGCATGACCGCACGACAACAAAAAGGCATAACGGCATAACTAATTTAAATACAATGGAACGAGAAGTTTTAACAGCAAAAGACATTGAGAGAATTAACCAGCCTGGATCTGAATCAAAATTTCCTGCTGGGACCGTCACCCGGGACGGTTATTTCGACCGGCTCTTCAAATATATTCCTGCTGAGCTCGTGGCGGGATATATTTTTGTCCTTGGCGTTGTTAAACAATTAACAGATGCGGGTGAAATAAAACTTTTTCAATGGTCGTTGTTTGTGATCTTCTGTATCCTGACTCCCTTATACCTCTGGCGGGTGCAGAAAGTCCTAAAACTACAGCAGCATATTATTTCACTACTCTCTTTTGTTGTATGGGTTTTTGCTCTGGGTGGGCCGTTTACTTTGTTGGGGTGGTATAATCCGGTTTACGGTGAAATATTGCTTCCTGTGTTTACCCTTGTGGTTGCTATCATTGAAGCAGAAAAATAGAACGGGAAAGGGTTTATGTAAACATAGGGATTCTGCGGATTGAGCGAAGTGTAATCCATGCCATATTCTAAATGGCACCGATTTCAAATCGGCGCCAACAAGGGCATCTCTTTTTAACCACGGACTAACACGGATTAACACAGACGAAGAACACGGAGTTGAAACTCCTGTAAATCTGTGGTAGTAAGAAACCAAATATCCTTTAGGTAAATAATACCTTCAATATTCCGTTATCTGATATACAAGAGAAATAATTTTGCTTTGTTTAGGTTTATTGAAGGAGGGTTTTTTCAGCCCTCCTTTTCTATTCCACCAGATATTCCGAGAATTTTTCATCGATGTGCTGATTGAACCACTTATCGATGACCGACTTTCTGAACCTCCATTCTTTCCCAAGTTTTGCAGCTGGTATCTTCCCGCCCTGAGCCCAGGTATAGATTGTCTGGGGTTTGAGCTTTAAATATTTTGCAACTTCCTCAAGTGTCATTATATCTTCCATATTTTACTTCTTCTTGTTTAACAGGTTTAAAATACCTGTATCTTCAGTCAGAGTATTATTTTTATCCGGACTTTTATAAGGTTGCACAGTTACTTTATTCTGCGGCGTATCTTTCTTTGATCCAAGCTGCTGAACAGAATAAATAATTGCAGTGTAAAAATTGCCCTCATATTTCCTGAACAATTTGAATTCCTCGTTCTTGTTACATAAAAACGGCCTTAAATTCCATGCCAGCTGTATACCGACAAATGCCAGAATTATGATCCATATCCTGAACACTGTCACCCCTATCTTTGGATAGATATCTTTCTTTTCGCACGCAAATTTTAATGCTTCAATCATCAGCCTCATTCCGAAAATGCCTGAGAACAAAAATATAGCGACATGCAAAAGCTGTAAAAAGTGATAATTTCCTCCGGTTATCTGGAACAGAATTACAATAGGAGAAAAGGAAAAAGCAATTGCCGAGGCAAGCACGAATCCGCTCATGACTATGATCAACATTTGCCTTAGAGTCATTTTCGAACCCAGTACCTGCTGAATGACAAAAAAAGAGGGAAAGCATATTATTAATGTCGATAAAAAGAGAAATGTGACTTTTAGTCCTGCTGCAATTGATTGAATAAAGCTATGATAGCTTCCCATTACTATTCCATAAAGAAAAGTAAAAGCACAGATTACAAGGATCTGGTAAATGATCAACCGGTTCGATTCCTCTTTATTTCTTTCATTGAAATATGATTCCGTGTTCTGGAACACTTTAAAAACTTCCATCACTCCATCTGAATTTTTCATGATAAAAGAATTTTGGTTTAACCATAAAGGTAATAAATCTCTGATAATTTAAATACTGTTTATTATTGTTTATTATTTAATAATGATTTTTATTATGATTAAATGTAATCTATTATTGTTTTTTTACCACGGATTGCGAGGAGGCCACGCAAATTTTCACAGATTTAAACTCCGTGTTAATCCGTGTTCTCCGTGGTGAATTTCTTTTTTATATCTTTATTAATTAAAAGACTAAGCATTATGAGAAGCCTTCTGAAGCAGCAAGTTTTAATTATTCTCATTCTGGCCATTTCCTTAAGAGCATTAACACAGGAAGTACATAATGAGCCCAAAACACTCGAACCGGGTTCAAAAGCACCTGATTTCAGCCTCCTGGGTATCGACGGTAAGGAATACACTCAGAAAGATTTTGAAAATGCAAAGGTCCTGGTGATAATCTTCAGCTGCAACCATTGCCCCACTGCACAGGCATATGAGGACCGATTAATCTCAATCGCCAATGACTATAAACCAAAAGGAGTGGATGTTGTAATGATCTCTCCAAATTCTGTAAAAGCATTAAATTATTCTGAACTTGGTTATTCCGATATGGGCGACAGTTTTGAGGAGATGATACAGCGGGCAACTGATAAAAAATTCCCTTTCCCATATCTGTATGATGGCGATGAGCAAAAAACCTCACTGGCTTATGGCCCTGCAGCAACTCCTCATTGCTTTGTTTTTGACAAGAACCGCATCCTCAGATATACCGGAAGAGTAGACGGTTCAGAAAAACCCGGAACAGGTAAAGGCGAAGATTTAAAAGGTGCAATTGATGCAGTATTGGCCGGGCAGCCAGTAAAAAATACAGTTACAAAAGTATTCGGATGTTCAATCAAGTGGTCATGGAAGAGTGATTATACACAGAGGCTTTATAAGCAATGGTCGGAATTGCCAGTGATGCTCGAAGAGATTGATGTACAGGGTGTAAAGGACCTGCTTAAAAACACTGAATCGGGTAAAGTAAGGCTTATAAACTTCTGGGCAACCTGGTGCGGCCCCTGCATAGCGGAATTTCCCGATCTCGTTATAATTGACCGGATGTACCGTGGACGTTCTTTCGAGTTCATTACAGTGAATCTTGACAAACAGGCAAGGAAAGGTGATGCCCTCAGTTTCCTTAAAAAGCAGGAGGCCTCCAATAAGAACTATATTTTCAATGACGACGATGTATATAAGCTTATTGATGCGGTTGATGCTGACTGGCAGGGTAACATCCCTTTTACTCTCCTTATTGAACCTGGAGGGAAGATCATAATGAAAAAGGAGGATATGATTGATCCGCTTGATATGAAGAAGGTGATTGTCGGCAACAAATACATTGGGAGGTATTACTAAGCATTTTTAACCAGGTTATATGACTAAAAATAGAATTATAAACAGGCGTCATTTTATAAAAAAATCCACACTGGTGACCGCAGGGATTACCATTATTCCTTCAGCACTAAAGGCCGGAGGAAAGATAACCGGAGGAAACCCTGTAAGATTGGGAGGCCCTGTCCCGGGCAAATTCGACGATCCGGTACAATGGATCAAAGCCGTAAAATATCTGGGATACAGTGCAGCCATATGTCCTGTTCAGCCAGGGGCACCTTCTGAACTTATAAGGTCTTTCAGAATGGAGGCAAAGAAGAATAATGTACTGATAAGTGAGGTAGGGGTCTGGAACAACATGCTTGATCCGGATATGAAAGCAAGTGAAGCGGCAATAAAAAAGAATATTACTTTATTACAGCTGGCAGATGAGATTGGAGCTTGCTGCTGTGTAAATATTTCAGGGGCAAAAGGTGAAATCTGGGACGGCCCTTATCCGGGTAACTATATAAAGGAGACTTTTGATCAGATTGTTGAGACCGTCAGGAAAATAATCGACCAGGTAAAGCCAAAAAACACTTTTTACAGCCTGGAGCCAATGCCGTTCATGCTTCCTGATTCGCCTGACAGCTACCTTGAGCTTGTTAAGGCGATCGACCGCGACAGGTTTGCAGTGCATCTTGATCCGGTGAACATGGTCTCAAGTCCTCAGAGATACTTTAATAATTCAGCATTTCTCATGGAGTGTTTTTCGAAGCTTGGTCCTTATATTAAATCGGTTCATGCAAAAGACATTATAATTATGCCTGAGCTAACATTGCACCTTGAGGAACGCCGGCCCGGTATGGGTTCGCTTGATTATGCAGTTTTTCTCAGGGAAATGAGCAAGCTGAAGGATATCCCGATGATGATGGAGCATCTTGACAAACCAGAAGATTATCTGCTGGCTGCACAATATATCAGAAAGATCGGTGCAGAATCAGGAATAATTTTTGTTTAATTTTGTTTAACGCAACCCGAGCGACCTTTAATTCTTCAATATGACAAACGAATCAGAATGAAAAAGAGAATCAGTTTATCTCTCCCGGTTTTTCTTTTGTTACTAATTTTATTCTTAAGTAATTGTACAGAATATGGTTTTACTCCTGGCTCAAATGAATTTTTAAAAAAGATAAAAAGTGGAGGCTATATCATTGAAGAGATTTCCTATAATCAGAATAATCTTATTTCGGAAGTAAAAAGCACAACCTTTTATCGAAAGTTTCATTATAATGAAAAACTTCAGCTTGTAAAAGAAGAGGTTGCGGCATCACCAGACATGCTAAGCTCAATGGCACCAGTTACCCAGTCACATGAGTTTGTTAATCCCGTAGAGACAGGGATCTCAATGTACCATATTTACGAATATGCGAATAACGACAATTTAGTTAGTCAGCTTAACTTTATCCGGCAGAACGGGAAATTAGTTTACAGATCAAAATGGACTTTCGAATACAACGACAGCAATCAAATTTCAAAAGTATTGCTGCATGATGGTAAAGATGAGGTTACCCAATTCCGGACCTATCTGTATGATGATAATGGGAATGTCAAAGAGGAGGATTACTTCACGTATTTATTTATTCCGGAAGGAACAGGTCCAAAACATTTGAACAAAACGACATATGAATATGACTCATTTTTCAATCCTTTCATTGTTTTTAAGCTGAAAGGTATCCCGGGCATGTATACTAACTTGAATAATATAGTCAGTTATAAATCAGTAAATTACGAGCACACACCTGGTATTAGTGACACAACTGAATCAACGACCTCTTATGAATATAATTATGAGACCGGATTCCCCGTCAGGATTAAAAACGGAGAGGAATATATTTATAACTAGTTGCTGAAAAAAACCTTACTTTTTCTAACAATTCTGATCAGTACCTCCGGACTACAATGGCGATGATATTATAAGAATTCACCTGCTGAAAACATCATGGGACCTCAGTCAGGAAGGTTCATGGTTATCAGGGGTGGCAGCTGGCATTCATGTGCAATGTGCGTTCAAACCTATTACAGGAATGGATTGCCAGCAAGCTGGGTCGATTTTACTGCCGGCTCCAGATGTGTGCGAGGTTCAAAATAAGCAATTAAAGCGAATAAGACAGCCCTACATTCCATTGGAATCCCGGATCAGGCAGTATATTGCTCTTAAGAACCTGAGTTCCCTGAAAGAATAATGCAAACGGAGCATTCCTCAGAGCAAAAGAGATTTTTGGCGATACGAATAAGCCATCATTGTTTCCATCATATGTGATAATGAAAAGTTGAACGTTCGCAGACATTAGAACACAATTTCCTATTTTCATGCCGGTCTTTTCTCCGGCAAGATTAAGAAAATGACCACTTATCGTCCCGGGTTCCAGTCCATTGTCATTCCAGTACATGAGTGTCAACGATGTGTTTGACGGGAACTTGTATGTCGCTGCTACTTCGAAAGCGAGATACCTGTCACCCCGAAGTATGGTTTCATCAGTTAGTTTGTAATCTGTAAAAAATGTGCTGAAATTTACTCCGGTCCTTAATTCAAAAGATGGTTTGCGGATTATTTTATAATGCAGCCAGTTGTCTATGAACCATGGTTTCATATTTATGCCATAAGCGAGAACGGGATCGTAACTGAAACGGTTTTTTGTAAGTGATACTGAGGCGATAATGGCAGGTTTCCCAAGCGAAAAAGCCGGGATTGAAGCCACTCCATTGCTGTTAATGCTTATATTGGCATCGGCTTTTAATTTTGTTCTGACGCTATCTGATTTCTCCTGAGAATTGGATATTGAGAAAATGAAAAAAAATAGTAAAGAAAAAAATGATCGCATATCAGAAATATTACTGGTACCCTTTTATAAAGACAACAAATTAATATAAGTTCTAAAGATATCTAATTATTTAAAAAAAACTTGGAGGTGTTTATAAAGTTGCTTTTTGAAGTTTTGTCCAACGTGTGGCTTTGTATTAAACTTTGTGGGTAAATCAAGATGTGAATTGTTAAAAACTTATCGTATAGATACTTTTGTAGCAATTGTATTATTATTTTGTTCTTCATACCTTCATCATGTCGATATAAATGCAAAAACTCAGACCTGACATGATTTTTCCAGTTGATAAGGACAAAATACAACCATCAGACAATGATTCTTCAAACGATGAAAAATCAGTAAAATCATTTCTTGATTCCATCGAAAGTCTGGCCTTGAACCAGAAAATAAATTCCACTGAAAATGCCGGTGTCAGGAGCTCTGAACTGTCAAACCTTACAATTGATGATTATCCTGAGGTTGAATCGACAGAAAGGACCGACAAAAAAATTGATGAATTAAAGACAATTATTTCCTCAATTGAGAACAGATCTTTTATTCCGGCAGAGATCAAATTCGAAAAAACCTTCAGAATCGATTATGCTAAAGAACTCAACAGGGCACAGCTTGAAGCTGTGATTACGATTAGCGGACCGGTGCTGGTAATCGCCGGTGCAGGGAGTGGCAAAACAAGAATTATCGTTCACAGGGTTGCTTTCATGATAGAAAACGGAATCGATCCTGGAGACCTACTGCTGCTGACCTTTACCAGGAAAGCTGCAAGTGAAATGCTGGGTAGGGTTCAGCAGCTATTGAAGGACAATTCTGCCCAAAAGGTCTTCGGAGGAACATTCCACTCTTTTTCAAACTACGTATTGAGGAAGTATTCAAACATGCTTGGAATCGCGGCAAATTTTACAATTATTGATGAGGAGGATTCAGCTGACACAATCGATCTGATAAGGTCAGAACTTAAAATTGAAAAAAGGGAAAAAGCATTCCCGAGGAAGAACCGGATACAGGAAATAATTTCATCTGCCAGGAACAGAAATCTGACGATAGGGGAGGTTATTGAAAATGAATTTTCAGGTCTGAGGAATTTTATTGCAGATATTGAACTGATATGTCGCGGCTATACGAAGTATAAAAAGATCTGTAAAATATTCGATTATGACGATCTTATGGATGTTTTACGGGATTCTCTGCGGGATAATACTGTGTTCAGGCAGAGGTTGCAGAGTGAATATAGGTACATTATGGTTGATGAATATCAGGATACCAACATTGTCCAGAAAGAAATAGTTGAATATTTATCAGAACGATCAGGGAATATTCTTGTTGTCGGCGATGATTCGCAAAGCATATATTCGTTCAGGGGTGCAAATTATGAAAACATCCTGAGGTTTCCTCAGAAATACACCGATTGCAGAGTTATCAAGGTAGAGGAAAATTACAGGAGCAACCAGAAGATCCTCGATTTCACGAACGAAATCATTTTTAATGCAAAGCTCGGTTATAAAAAGAGACTTTATTCAAAAATTGAATATGAAGCGGTTCCCGAAGTAAGGAAATTTTACGACCAGCAGGCAGAGGCTGAATTTGTGGTCGACAGGATATTGGAATACAGGGAGAAGGGAATCGCCCTTAACCAGGTTGCAATCCTGGTAAGGGCCTTCTGGCACGCAAGATATATAGAGGTTGAACTTAACAAAAGAAGCATACCCTATGTTGCAGTTGGTGGTCTGAAATTCAACGAGCGCAAGCATGTAAAAGATGTAATCTCTTATTTAAGGCTCGTTCAGAATCCTTATGATGCAGTCGCCTGGCACAGAGTAATGAAATACCTTCCAGGGGTTGGCATGGTCACTGCTAAAAGAATTATCGAAAAGATCCAGACCGAAAAGGGTCTAGATGCTGATTTTTTAGAGAAAAACAAATTCGCTGAAGGACTTAAGAGTTTAACAGTAATGATAGGCAGGGCTAAGGACAGCACTGTCCCCATTTCCAGGAAAATTGAATTTATAAAAGAGTACTACACCCCCTTGTTGCAAGCCAGGGAGTATGATTACCAGGTGAGGCTGCTTGATATAAATGTTCTAATAGATCTTTCATCAAAATATGATTCGCTAGAGAAATTCCTGACGGAGTTTGCCCTTGACCCACCCTCGAGGAATTTCGGTACTAAAACTATACCTCTTATTGACGAATCTGAAGACACACCGCTTACCGTATCAACGATCCACTCTGCCAAGGGGCTGGAATGGCATAGTGTTATAATTCCTCATGCGCTCGACGGGTTGATACCTTCAATAAGATCCTTGAGCAACATCGAAGAGATTGAAGAGGAAAGAAGGCTATTCTATGTTGCCTGCAGCAGGGCAAAGCAGGATCTTCTGTTAACTATGCCATCATATGTGACCACATACAACGCATTTTTATCTTATCCCAGCAGGTTCCTTGTAGAAATCAGCAGGGATAAGTTTCACTATCAATGAATGATCTGGCATATATTCGATATATTCTTTGTTGTTTTCCATACCTCCATTATCTTTTTTAATCTTTTCGGCTGGATTTGGAGGAAGACAAGAAAATTTAACCTGATATTACTTCTGATTACAGGGTCATCCTGGTTATTTCTGGGGCTTATTGTCGGGACACTGGGTTATTGTCCCCTCACTGACTGGCATTTCAGTGTACTAAATAAACTCGGAATATCAGACCTGCCTTCCTCATATGTTAAGTACCTGGCTGACAGGCTGACAGGGATGAATTTTAATTCCTCGCTTGTCGATAGAATCACACTATATTCTTTTCTGGTTGCGCTGGGGATATCTATGTTATTGAATTTAAGGGACTTTCTGGCGAGAAGGAAAAATTCTTAACCTTTGTCAGGTTTCAAATTTACTCATCAATATGGAGATTCCTCGCTGGCGCCCGGAATGACAAAGTATTTTTAATAAATAAAAGGGAGGGAAGCTAATCCAAAAAATCGACATTGTCATCCCGAACGAAGTGAGGGATCTTGTTCCTATTGGGACCTTTATAGTTAACAGATTCTCATATTTTCAATAGCCTCAGTTATCTAAAGGTTTTTCAGGTAATCAGCACTTTCCTTGAAAGTTGCCTCATCCATTTCCACAAAAGTATTCTTAACTCCACCCTTTTTAAGAGAGGAAAAGAATTCTTTCCAGTCAACAATTCCCTGTCCGATAGGAACTGATGCCTTTTTAGTATCGGACCAGTCGGCCAGGTGAGCAGAGATGAACCTCCCGGGGAATTTTTTAAAATAATCGGAAGCTTTATATCCGATACTTATAACCGCAACCTGGAATTGCATTTTGATATATTCAGGATCAAATTGTTTCATCAGGAGATCATAGATCAATGTGTCGTTTATTTTCTGGAATTCCCCGTGATGATTGTGAAATCCCATCTGAATACCGGCTTTTTTTGCCCTGACACCGTAATTATTGAGTTCGTCAGCTGCTTTACTCCAGTCATCAAGAGTAGCATTCTGAGGTAATCCAAAGCTTGAAAGGATCATCTGTGTCTGGCCTGACTCCAGGGCAAATGCTATCCGTTCATCCAGATGCTCTCTGAACTCTCCCATTCCATAATGCGAGCTTGGACAGATCAGCCCTGCATCGCTTATGATCTGCTTCATCTCTTTGGCCTTCAGTTTCATCAGAGGGCCAAAACCTGATGACTCGTAACCCGGAGGAGAACACATTTCCATGATTTGATATCCCAGGGCACTCATTTTCATTAAAGTTCCCGGGAAATCCTTTACAAGTGAATCCTTTATGGTCCATACCTGGAACCCAATAGGCAATTTTACCTTTTTCGAAGTGGTTGCGGCATTGAGATCGAGCGGAAACCGGGAAGCAATAACTGCTGATCCGATAACCAAAGCACTCTTTCCAAGAAAATCTCTTCTAGTCAATTTTTTCATACCTGTTAAATTATTTATTTAGAGCTTTTTATCAAAAGAACTTTTTGGCGATCCATACAACTACCGACAAAACAACACTTAATAGAATCATCGTGGTTATCGGAAGATAAAGTCTCATATTCTCCTTTTCAATCCTTATGTCTCCGGGAAGATGTCCTATCCAGGTTAATCTGTTGCCTGCAAAGTATATGATAAGTCCGGAAATAATGAGAACAATGCCCGTAAATATCAATATCTTACCAAGTTGAGGCATGGATAATTATCAGACTTTAAAAATAACAGAAAATTAATATATTTCATGAATGCAGGTGATATCTTTTACTCGATGAGATTCAGCTTAAACTTTTGGCATCCATAATTTTTTAGAATGGAAACAGCATTTTCCAGTGTTTCCGAAAGTGCATTCCCAGCGCTTTTCTGGCAAAAAGGGCAGGCATGAATATCCCCCAGCGAGTCGATATAAAGATACCTGTTACCTGCACCGAAGCACCCCATCCTCCTCTGGTTATATCCGGGGTAGGTTATTATCGGATAGCCGATGAATTTTTCAGAGGTATTAAAATCACGAAAAAAAACTTCAAGCAGGTCGGTTTGCTCCTTTTGCAGTTCAATGTCTTTTCCTTTGTACCTGCCGGCTTCACGCGGTTCAAGTACTCTAATAAAGCCGACTCCCCACTCTTTGGCCAGGCCAGCATATTTTAAAAGATTCTCACTTGTGACAAATGACCTGAAAGCACAAAGCGAAAGGGTAGTGGCTATGCCCGCCTTTCTGCAATTCTTAACCGCCTCCCTTACCCAGTAAAATGATTTGGAGTTGTTTCTTGATCTGTTATGTTCACCCTCTTCCCAGTGATCAAGACTTATGTCTGCTCCGGTCAGGCCTGCATTTCTTAGCTCCAGGGCTTTTTCCAGTGTAAGTCCGAAACCAGACGTAAGAAGCCATAGATCAGCTCCTTTGCCCGAAAACCGGATCAGTTCTGTCAGGTCGTTGAATCGTTCAAGAGGTTCGCCGCCGCTCAATTGAATGTGGTTCACCCCATATTCCTTTATTTTGCAGATGATCTCCTTCAGATTTTCATGAGTTAGCTTGTCAGCGTGAGAAATATTATTCCATTCATAGCAATGGAGACAGCCCAGCCGGCATCTTGAAGTAATGGCAAAGATGATGGTGGAGAGAGGAGTCCTTTTATGCAGATCTAATGACCTTAGTATTTCACCCCTGAAAAACCCGTTGAAGGCTGCCGATGGCCATCCCGGAATGTTTTCGGAGAAGAAGTATCGTCGTCCTGCTTTATAATATTTAATAACCCCGGGAAGTCCCTGGACTGTTCCTCTTTTTTTAAGTACTTTCCTTAGAGTCTTGACCCCGGAGAAAGGATTGTTATTAGTCGTGGCTGTAAGGAACAGGATATTGATCATAAGGCAAATCTTTATTAACCTTGCCCTGATCCCGGTAATAATAGTACCACTCTCATTCCGGTCGTCCCCCTGACTCAATCCGTTTCTCATTTGTTTATGGTGAAGAATTTACCTGTTAGTCAGCAGTTTGTACGTTTCTTTTGAAAACTCGGGGAAACGGTTCGGCCTTCTGAATGTTTTCAATGCTTGCTTATCTGGAGGTCCTGTCTGGTCCCTCAGTATCTTATAATAGCCGCTGGTATGAAGGAATACTGATCTGGAGGAATTCTGCATGGATGGTTCATTAAAATCAAGCATTATCTTATCTCCGACTTCCTTCAGGACCATATAGCTCTTGTCTTTAGAACGAATCAGATCAATGACATCAGCTCCGTTCCTGTCAAGAGCACTGGCAGCGGCAAGATCAGCCTGAAAAACATTTTCCGTTTTACTGAAATCCATGCCTGCGTAATCGACCTCCCAGAATAGAAAACCCGTTTCGAGTTTTATTTTAACAGTATCGGAACTTATCCCTGACAGATCCACAGGCAAAACATCGTCTCTCATTGCCATTGGTCCGGCAATATTAAAATAACCTGCAGATTGCCATTTTCCATCTTTTTCAACATAAACTGATAAAGGAATCTTCTGATCAAGAAGAAACTTGTTAAGCTTTCCGGTTGAAGCCGATTCCTGCTTATCTGAAAATGTATTGTACTTTTCTCCAAACATGGAATGGAATTTAGTAAAGAGTACGTCGAGCCAGAAAGAGTTTTTTGCTCTGATAACCAGTTTAGCCGATTTGCAGTCATGCGGTTTAAAGAACTTCATAACAATTGTTTCTATGCCATCTTTTCCTACATCCTGCGGATTACCTGAAAAATAAATAGAATCTATCTTTCCAATAAGATCAAGGATATCTCTGCCGGTATTGTTCTCGGCGGTTACAGGAACAGTGGGCTTATGATAAGTCTGGATCTGCCCGGTCTTATCTATCAGCACAGAAAGGTCCGCAGGATGATCAACGATAAGCAGACTGGCAAGGTTGACCGACTGTATCTCGTGAACCTCATTGGTGAGTCTGATGCTGTATTTCCCGTCATCAGAAAAAACACGTGGAATAAGCATATAATCATCACGCTCCAGTCTGGGTTGAGTTGCACCACTGAAAATCTCTCCCGTAAACAGATAATCATTGCCATCGTAAGCATAGACGAAGGGGCATGAAGATTTTGTCAGTGCAATAATTACCAGAAGGACGCCAAAGGCCCCGGCGGCAACACCAAGTGCGCTAAATGCCCAGGATGCTGTAGTTGCTCCTTTGTCTTTATCATAAACCTCTATTTTTTCAATGGCGCCTGCAGGAACAGAAATCCTACCCTTCTCAATTTCTGAATACTCAGTCACATAAATATGCACTTCGCTGAGAATATATGATTCATTATGACTCTTGCTCTTCAGGTATCTGTTTGAATTTTCAGGCCTGACACTTTTATATCTTTCATGACCTATCAATTCCGAAATTGATCCTGAAAGAGATTCCTCATTGACAATTATATCTGTTAATTGCCAGGCTTTATCGTCAAGATGGAGGATTATGAATTTCTGCTGATCCTGCATTTTGTTTATGACATCCCCGGGTTGTTCAGATGGTCGTACCACCTTAAAGTAATAACATCCGCTTGTCATAGTCAATAATGAACAGATCATTATCCAGGCAATTGGCCGGGATATTACCGGTAAACGAAGGACTTTAAGCATATGAATAATTTTACATTGAAAGCTTAGAAACCAACTGAAATACCTATTTGCGGGCAGAAAAAAGTGAAAAACGGAATCACTGATGTTTCCAGTCCTCCAGTGATCAAAAAATGATCGCTGAGAAATATCTTCTCCCTGACATTCCACATCAGGCTTCCTGCCAGGATAGGCCTGGTTTTATACCCGTAATCATAATACGTGTCATAGTCGACCTTTCTGTAAGAGCCGAGCAGTAATGAAAAGCCTGTTGAAAATCTTGTGATTCCGGTCCTTATAAGAGACTGACTGAAGGGATAGAAATTTACTCCGGTTTTTATGAAAAAATAGTGAGGACTGAAGTTATAAAACTGCATCCAGCCATGGTAATCATACCAGTATATGCCATCGTATGTATTAAAATTTATAAGCAATCCTGTAACAAAACCTGTTTTACCATTTATCGAAATTCTTTCATAATCAAGATATGTTTTGCCAGTGAATAAATTAACCATTTCAGTGCTGAAATAATTTCGGTCCGTTTTTTTAATAGGTGGTTCCTGAGTTTTGGCATCATGAGTAAAGTCAAGAGATTTTCCGCCTGCGTATTTCAGGCTGTCAAGCCCTGATTTGCTTAAGAAATGATAATATCCGGAAGAATCGGCATAGATCTGGTACTTGATTGTATTTTCATTCACATATATAATCTTGACTTTCAATGAAGTGGAGTTCTTTTTGTATAATATGTCCTGGCTTAAAACGGTACCAGGTATTATAAGGAGGAGAAGAAACAGAGCGCCTTTGAACTGATAATTTTCCATTGCATGGGTTTCCTTAATCAAATTTACACTCAAAACAACAGGAAACAAATTTTTCTTTTGGAACAGAATGGCTACCTGGTGGCGCAGATATGAATGCACAAGACTCCGGCTGCAAATAAAAATTCAAAAAAAGAGACCTTCGGAATTCCCGAGGGTTACCGGGCTGTTTATAAAGTCTAAATCCATTAACCGCAAAGATCACGAAGGATTTACGCAAAGATCGCAAAGAGCTAATTATTGAAGGTTTATCTTTGTGTGCTTTGCGCCTTCTTTTTGCCTGCATTGCGGTTAAGAAAGACTTTTTCAACAACCCAAAAGTTTTTATTTTTAATCAATCCTTTCCCCTCCTTGACAAGGAGGGGTGTCCCGATTGAAGCATCGGGAAGGGGTTGTTAACTACACTTTTTGCAGAGTCTCGGTTTCGATCTAGTTCAAACTCCTTAAATTCGTAATTGCCTCCGGTACGTATTTATGGATCCCTGCCACAATGGTACACGTATCCATCAAATTACAGTCGCCGCATGTTTCGAATCCCTTTGCCTTTACGCAGTTTCTTATTTCACACTCGCCACAATGGCTGAATTTAACACCATCTGTTCTGCACCCGGTGCAGTTTATCATGGTGTATACAAGGCTGGGAGCATTATAGGCAACCCTCCATTTTTCAGCAGTTACTTTTCTGAGTTCGTCATCATTATTGACAGTGGCAATATACGCGTCACATGTTTTGCAGTTTAATCCGCAGCAGGAGATAAGTTTTTCCATTTTTCAAATTTTGGTTTCAATTACTTCAGTATTTTACCGATTGATTAGTTTTTAATCAATCTAGCTATAACAAGTTATAAATTTTTACAAATAGACAAATATAAATCGATAAATAAATAAAAAAGCCCCCCAGGTCATGGGCGGCTTTTAGATTCAAAACGAATTAAAGTTTATATGGTATCCTGTATTCATAGTCCATTAGCCTGTGACTGCAAGCCTCTTTATCGTCGACAGATGCGTATGTAGCCGGATCCCATTTCAGGGGTCTCTTAAGTTCATTTGCAATATTGCCCAGGCAGTATGTTATTGCAGTACTGCAGCCTACCTCAATTGATGCGATCGGTTTCTGGCGTGAACGTACGGAATCGATGAAATTCTGCATGTGAGGTGAACTTATCTCAAACTGCAGGCCAGCCTGTGTGGGAGCTGGACGGGCCTGGGTTTAAGCCTGGGTGTCAGCCTGACGCTCCTGGGCGGCAGCAGCTGTTCTCTGTCCCTGCTGAGCGGCAGCTGGTCGTCCTGCTCTTGGTTGCGGGCGGTTTCCTGCAATTTCTGCCGGTATAAGTGAAGGATCAGAACATGCTATGTATCCCCTTGCCACCTCTATCCAACCTTTTGTTCCGATGAATTTAATACCCTGTGCTCCAGGATTATCCTCAAGATAAGGCTGTTCAGTCATTACAACGCCGGTCTTGTATTTGAAAGTCATATATTGCTGTCCATTGTAGCCTTTCGGAATAGTTTCGCATGGTGCTGAACCATCCATGCCGATAGCTGCCTGGGCTATATCGAACATATGGGCTCCCCAATCAGCCGTGTAGCCGTCTGAAGTCCGGGGGCACCGGCAAATCCTCTGAAATCGGAGAGTGCCTGACGCCCCAGACCAATCGTTCCCATCAGAACACGTTCACTAGGAGCCACACGAATCCCGTTTATAACATAGCTTGGCAGGATTGTGAGACCTGTCAGTCCGATCGCTGATAATCCCAGAAAATCCCGGCGGTTTAATCCTGTATTCGACTTTTCTTCATTATATAAAATGGTTTATGGTTAATTGATTAATAACTGTCTAAAAATAGAAAATAGTTTTAAGCAGCTTATCAGGAGCCGGTAAATTTTAAATAAAAAATCCGGTTGTGAAATGAATCACACACCGGATTATCTATTATTTCTTATAAAGAAATTATTTGGCTCCCGTGGTTTTTGATCCGCAGGTTCCTGTGCAGGAACCAGTTTTTCCGCAATCAGGACTTACTGTTTTTGCTTCTGTCTGGTGTCCGGGACAGGTTGCTGGATCGCAAACTTCAGTTTTAGCTTTCTTCGTCTCCTTTTTTGAACCAATGGCATTTACAAAAAGGATTACTACACATGCCATTATTAATAAACTTCCGATACCTATAAGTAGTTTCTTCATGTTTATAATTTTTTAAGTTAGAGGGTCAATATTACAAATATTTTATCATTTATCATTTGCCATAACGGAAATTCAGCTAAAATATTTAATTTTCTAATGTTTATTCTGCCATTAACCGCCTGTAAAAATGACGAAGATATTGATCTCCCTGTTCATCCTGATAAGTATCTCATCCTCAGCTTATCCTCAATATTCAACCCTCAATGCTCATTCCCACAATGATTATGAAAATACTCCTCCATTCTGGCTTGCTTACAATAATCATTTCGGGTCGATTGAAGCCGATATATGGGCAATCAATGGCGAATTATTTGTTTCTCATAATTTGAAAGATATAATATCTTCCAGGACTCTGGATTCTCTTTATATTCAGCCAATTGTCAGAGTATTCCGGCAGAATGGGAGCAGAGCCTGGAAAGACTATCCAGGTACATTTCAGTTGCTGATCGATCTTAAAACACCTGTTGAGCCAACTCTTTCATTACTGATTCAGAAACTGATACTGTTTCCGGATGTATTCAATCCGGATATAAATAAAAACGCAGTACTGATTGTCATAACCGGTAACAGGCCTGATCCTTCTGAATTCACAAAATATCCGGGTTTTATTTTTTTTGATGGCAATGTGGCACTGAAATACGACAAAGAGCAGTTGAAAAGGATTGCTCTTTACAGCGAAAATTTCAGGAATTTCTCTTCCTGGAGCGGGGAAGGTGAAATATTTGAGAAAGATAAAGTCAGGATGGATGGTATTATTGATTCGGTCCATTCTTTGAAGAAGAAGATCAGATTCTGGAACGCTCCTGATGGAACTGATTCATGGAATACTTTTATGAAAATGGAAATTGATTTCATAAATACCGATCATATAATAAAACTAGCCGAATATTTAAATAATCCTCCCTCATCTTATTGAAGACGAAAAAATTATTTATTTTTAATCCAGTACTTATCTTCCTGAAATATTTTTGGTTTAAGACCCCTGCAACCTTAATAATCGTCTATAAATGAAGCAATTCGCTACTATTGACTGGGTAATTTTCTTTGCTTATGCTTTAGTCATTGTGGGCCTTGGTCTCTGGGTCTCAAGAACCAAAAAAGGCCAGCAGAAAACCTCACAGGATTATTTCTTAGCCAACCGTTCGTTGCCCTGGTGGGCGATCGGATCGACTTTATTGGCCGCTAACATCTCAGCAGAACATTTTATTGCAATGTCAGGATCTGGATATGCTGTTGGATTAGCTATTGCAGCTTATGAATGGATAGCGGCAGCTGTTCTGATCCTTGTGGCCAAGTATTTTCTTCCTGTTTTTATTGAGAAGAAAATTTATACAATGCCTCAATTCCTTACGCAGCGGTACGATAAGAGGGTAAGTACAAGCCTGGCAGTATTCTGGATACTGGTATACATCTTTATTAACATGACAGCTGTAATATATCTTGGGGCTCTGGCCATGGAACGCATAATAGGATTGCCTCTTATATACGGGGTCATAGCATTTTCGTTCTTTTCTGCTTTATATTCATTGTGGGGAGGAATGAAAGCTGTTGCCTGGACAGATGTGTTTAATGTTTTTGTTTTAATACTGGGTGGACTTATCACTACTGCATATTCTCTTAATGCCCTTAGCGACGGGAACGGGATATTCGCTGGCTTTTCAGAACTCCTGGAAAAAGCGCCTCAGAAATTCCATATGATCATCGAAAAAGGAACAGTATCGGTTCCAGATGGTAAAGGAGGTCTGAAGGATGCATTCCTTGATCTACCGGGTCTGGGCGTGGTGATAGGATCAATGTGGCTTACAAATATCGGATTCTGGGGTTTCAATCAGTTTATTATACAACGTGGACTTGCCGGTAAATCATTGAAGGAAGCACAGCATGGAGTGGTATTTGCCGGATACCTTAAATTACTTGTACCCCTGCTTGTTGTAATCCCAGGCATTGCAGTTTTTGCACTCGGCGTAAAACTTGGAAAATCAGACGAAGCCTACCCATGGCTGATAGCCAATATTGTACCGGTAGGAGTCTCAGGACTTTCACTGGCGGCAATTGCCGCAGCTGCCGTATCATCTATAAGCTCTCTGGTAAACAGTACATCAACCATTTTTACAATTGATATTTATAAGAGCTACATTAATAAAAATGCTTCAGAAAAGCTTTTGGTAAGAACCGGCAGGATAACAGCATTGGTTGCTCTGCTAATCTCAACTGCCGTAGCACCTGAGCTGAAATCTCTTGATCAGGCTTACCAGTATATCCAGGAATATACCGGATATATATACCCGGGTACTTTCCTCATATTCTTTTGCGGACTTTTCTGGAGACGGGCTTCTGCCAATGCAGCTCTCTGGACAGCCATACTTACCATTCCACTGGGAATTTTATTTAAAATCATAAATCCGGAGATGCCTTTTATACTTCGCATAGGATATGTTTTTATAGTACTATCCCTGGTAATGATTGGTTTGAGCCTTCTGGATAAAGTACATACTATAGATAATGTTCATAACGAAGAATTAGCCAGGAAGAGAATCAGACTTGGGACAAGGATGATTTCAGCGGCAGTGTTAGTCGGAATTGTAATGGCCTTCTTTGTCAGGCAGTATAAAAACCTTGCACTTGAAGCTGGTTATGTTATTGTTGCCGGTTTTATCCTTTTAGGATTTATCATAATTCTGAACAATACACAGAAGAAAATGAATAATAAGGGTATCATTATCAGAGAAGGAATTTTTGAAACTACCCCGGCATTCAATATAGCTGCTATAGGTGTTTGTGGTATATTGGCTCTTCTTTATACAGTATTCTGGTAATTAACCTGAAATTTGGCAATCATAACTGGAGCACTTTACAATGGAAAAAGAATCACACCAAAAAGAAGTCTATAAAAGCACTCTTCACAAAATGACACAGACTACCCCCACGATCCTGTGGAATGATTCCTGTTCAATTGAAGAGCTGACTTACTCGATCGGACACGGTGCTTTGGGGGCAACTTGTAATCCGGTAATTGTCTTAAACGTTCTTAAACAGGAGTGGGATATCTGGAAATTTAGAATTCCGGAAATAATAAAAGAAAATCAGACTGCCACCGAGGATGAAATTGCCTGGAAACTCATTGAAGAAATGTCGGTGAATGCAGCAGCCATTCTCAAGCCTGTATTTGACAGAGAGAATGGAAAGAATGGAAGGTTATCAATCCAGACAGATCCTCGGTTTTACCGGGATTCAAAAAGGATTCTTTTGCAGGCTGAACATTTCAACCGGCTTGCACCTAACATGATCGTTAAAATTCCGGTAACAAAAGCCGGGATAGAAGCAATTGAAGAGGCTACTTACCGTGGAATAAGCATTAATGCTACAGTAAGTTTTACCATCCCCCAGGCTATAGCTGTGGCCGAAGCCGTGGAACGCGGGCTGTCCAGGAGGGAAAAGGAGAAGAAGGATATCAGCACAATGGGACCTGTATGCACACTTATGGTAGGCAGACTTGATGACTGGCTGAAGGTGGTGACGGAAAAAGAAAACATAATTGCCAACCCCGAGACTGTCGACTGGGCAGGTATTGCTGTTATGAAGAAAGCATACAGAATATATAATGAACGCGGATATCGTCTCAGGCTGTTAAGCGCCGCATTCAGACATCACCGGCACTGGTCGGAATTCATTGGTGGCAATGTAGTCATCTCTCCACCCTGTCAGTGGCAGAAAAGATATAACGCATCCGATGTGACTGTTGAGAACAGGATGGATATCCCTGTTAATCCGGCCATAATTAACGAACTTGAGAAAAAGTTTGTGGATTTCCGTCGGGCTTATGATGAAAATGGGATGAAAATTGAAGAGTTCGACGGATTTGGAGCGACTGTAAGGACCTTACGCCAATTTTGCCAGGCTACTACTGACCTGATTTTGAAAATCCGGGATTTAATGTTGATATAGAGTAGAAATAAAGTAGAAATAAAGTAGAAATAAGGGTAAGATAATGATCAGAGATATAAAATGCCACTTACTGGTAAAATCATCTCTGGATGAAGAGATATACCAGACTATTCCTTCTGAGGAGGCCGGATGGAAGTATCTGAATTTCTCAGCGAGAACCATGAAGCCAGGACAGAAGTGGAAAGGGGAAACCGGCGATAATGAGTACCTGTTTGTACTGCTCGGAGGTAATTTTTCAGCAGAAACCTCGGCAGGAACCTGGAAAACATGGAACGGAAGAAAAGATGTATTCAGCGGTATGCCACATGCTTTGTACCTCCCTCCTCAAACTGAATTTGAAATTTCCCCTGCTGGCGATATTCTTGACATCGCATGCGGATGGTGCTTTGCCGATAAAAAATATCCAGCCCGTTTAATATCACCCGATGACGTTGTTGAAATGGGTATAGAATTCCGTGGTGGTGATAATGCCAGCAGGCAGATAAACAGTATTTTGCCGCCTGGATCCGAAAGCAGCAGACTGGTTTGTGTTGAGGTTTACACTCCTTCTGGGAACTGGAGTTCATTCCCTGCTCATAAGCATGATACAAGAAAAACTGATCCGGTTACCGGCAAATTATTGGAGGCCAGGCTTGAAGAGATATATTTTTATAAGATCGATAAACCACAGGGTTTTGCTTTTCAAAGGGTATATAACGACGACCGCAGCCTTGATGAAATAGCAGAGGCACATAACAACGATCTTGTTTTGGTGCCTGAAGGATACCATCCTGTTGTTGCAGGACACGGATACAATGTTTATTACCTTAATTTCCTTGCCGGAAGCGACCAGAGTCTTGTCAGTACCGATGACCCTGACCATAAATGGATTTATGGTACATGGAAAGGTATGGATCCGAGGATTCCAATTGTTACTATTGAAATGAATTGTAAGTAATGATAAATTAGAAGTTAATCCTGATGAAAACAAACAAATTGACTGTCGGGCAGGCAATAGTCAGGTTTTTAAAGAACCAGTATGTTGAACGTGATGGCATTGAAAATCCATTTTTTGCAGGATGTCTGGGAATATTTGGTCACGGAATTGTTGCGGGGGTGGGCGAGGGGTTAATGGAGAATCCTGAATTCCGTTACTATATGACCAGGAATGAACAGGCTTCGGTGCATATCGCGACTGCATATGCCAAGATGAAGAATCGTCTTGGTACCTTTGCCTGCATATCATCAATTGGACCTGGCGCCACGAATATGATAACAGGGGCAGCCTGTGCAACGATCAACAGACTTCCTGTACTGATAATGCCGGGCGATATTTTTGTACGCCGGAACGTAGCTCCTGTTCTTCAACAGCTTGAATCTTCTTATTCCCAGGATATATCTGTTAATGACTGTTTCAAACCTGTTTCAAAATACTGGGATAGGATCAGCCGACCCGAACAATTAATCACCTCGCTGCCAGAGGTGATGAGAGTTCTGACTTCACCCTCCGATACGGGAGCTGTCACACTCTCTCTGCCACAGGATGTACAGGCAGAGGCATTTGACTTCCCTGAAGAATTACTCCTGAAGAGAATATGGAGAATTGGAAGACCAAGGCCTGATTCGGGAGCTTTAAAAGAAGCTGCAAGGCTTATCAGAAATTCCAAAAAGCCGGTAATTATTGCAGGTGGTGGTGTGATCTACAGTGAGGCAACGGAAGTTTTGAAAAAAATTGCAGAACAGACAGGAATTCCTGTGGCTGAGACATTTGCAGGGAAAGGCTCTTTGCCGTATAACCACCCTTCCAATCTTGGAGCAGTGGGTGCAACCGGAACTCCGGGTGCAAATGAATTCACCTCTGAAGCTGATCTGGTAATCGGCATCGGAACACGTTACAGTGATTTTACAACTGCATCAAAGACAGCTTTTCAGAATCCGGATGTGAAATTTATAAATATTAATGTCGCCGGGTTCGATTCATATAAGCATTGTGCATTACCTGTAACAGCCGACGCCCGGGTATGTCTTGAAGAGCTTTATGGATTGGTTGGTGATTTCAGGGTTTCCGAAGATTATATTCAGCAACGCTGTAAATGCAAATAAAGCTTGGGACGAGAAGGTAACTGAGATTTACAAAGTCTCGGGTGCAATACCTGTATCACAGGCAGAAGTTGTAGGCGCCGTAAACGAGTGTGCCGGTCCTCGCGACGTTGTACTGTGCGCTGCAGGGAGTCTGCCCGGCGACCTTCATAAGCTCTGGAGGACCATCGATCCGAAAGGTTTTCACCTTGAATATGGTTATTCAACAATGGGATATGAATGTGCTGCAGGTATAGGTGCAAAGATGGCCTGTCCCGATCGTGAGATATTCGTCATGGTTGGCGATGGGAACTACCTTATGATGAACAATGAAATTGTTACAGCTATTCAGGAAGGGATTAAGGTCACAATTGTTCTGCTGAATAACAACGGATTCGGAAGCATAGGGGCATTGTCTGAGTCGATCGGATCAAAGCGTTTCGGAACGAAATACCGTTACCGCGATCAGAAAACTGGTCAACTAACCGGTGCGACACTACCGGTGAATCTTGCACAAAATGCCCGCAGTCTGGGAGCGAATGTGATTGAAGTAAAAGATATTGACTCTCTTAAGAAAGCCCTTACAGAAGCAAAGAACGAAACTGTAACAACGGTTATCACTATTGAGACAGACCTTTGCAAGGGAGTTCCGGGTTATGCCTGGTGGGAAGTGGCTGTCGCAGAAGTCTCTGAAATAGATACAGTTAAAGAAGCCTATAAAACTTATTTAAAAAATAAAAAGAAACAAAGATATTTTCTTTAAAATTTAGACTTTGTGTCTTTGCATCTTTGTGGCATAAAAAAATAGCAATAAAGTCATACAGTTATCATTGAAAAATGACAAAATCAAAGAAAAATCTTATAGTTACACAGAGATCCACGGAGAATCATGGAGATCCACAGAGATTTGATTTCTTAACTCTGTGTGCCTCTGTGACTTCTCTGTTTAGCTCTGTGCTAGTTCTTATATTCGTTTTTTATAGGCCAAAATGTGTAAATATCATCTAAATCAAAATAGGAAATCATTTTGAAAAACTGAAATTATAAAACATGACAGGAGTTCTTAAAAATTATATCAACGGGGAATGGGTTGAAAGCAGAGGTACATCGTTCCTTGATGTTGTCAATCCGGCTGATGGTGATCTTCTTGCAAGGGTCCCGGCCGGATCAGCTGATGATGTTGCACTTGCAGCAGAAAAAGCTTACCGGGCATATTTGTCCTGGAGAGAGGTCCCTGCAACACAGCGTATTCAGTATCTCTTCAGGATGAAGCAGATACTTGAAAAAAATGCTGATGAAATTTCAGAGGTCTGTACCAAAGAGAGTGGTAAGACTTTTGCTGAGTCAAAGGCTGAGATCGTGCGGGCAGTCGAAAACATAGAGGTTGCCTGTGGAATACCAAAACTATTGCAAAGCGAATTTTCGGAAGATATAACAAAAGGGGTCGATGAGTTTGTTATACGTCAACCGGTTGGTGTTGGTGCATGCATAGCCCCATTCAACTTCCCTGTTATGATAGCATTCTGGTTTATGCCATATGCTGTCGCCTGTGGCAACGCATATATTGTGAAGCCCTCAGAGAAAGTGCCAGCGACAATGACTCGTATATTCGAGCTCTTTGAAGAACTGAAGCTTCCCACGGGAGTACTGAATTTGGTTCATGGTGGAAAAGAGACTGTTGATGCAATTCTTAATCATCCGAACATACCTGCAATAAGCTTTGTCGGCTCCACCAGGGTGGCAAAATACATTTATCAGACAGGTGTGGCAAACGGGAAGCGTATCCAGGCACAGGGCGGTGCAAAGAATCCCGTTGTGGTAATGCCTGATGCTGATCCGGATACTACTGTGAAAATTATTTCTGACAGTGCTTTCGGATGTGCCGGACAACGTTGTCTTGCTGCTTCTCTTGTTATTATGGTAGGTGATGCTTACAAAACCTTCACTCATAAAATTGTCACTGCAGCCAGGGCAAAAAAGACCGGAAATGGTTTAACAGCCGGAGTTGAAATGGGACCTGTCATTACCGGAGAGAGCAAAGACCGCATCAACGGTCTAATCCAAAAAGGATTGGATGATGGTGCAAATCTGCTTCTGGATGGGCGAAAAATCGTTGTGCCAGGCTTTGAAAAGGGTAATTTCATCGGTCCGACGGTTCTGGGAAATGTAAGTCCTGAAAGTGAGATCTATGGTACTGAAGTATTCGGACCTGTATTGTGTATTATCAGTACTGAAACTCTTGAAGATGCAATAACTCTTATAAACAGGAGCAGGTATGGCAATTCAGCCTGCATCTTTACGCGAAATGGCGCCGCAGCCAGGAAATTCAGGCATGATACTCTGGCAGGAAATATCGGAATTAACATAGGAATAGCTGCTCCAATGGCATTTTTTCCGTTCAGCGGTTGGAAGGACAGCTTTTTTGGCGACCTTCACGGTCAGTCTAACCATGCAGTTGAATTCTATACCCAGACAAAAGTCGTTATTGAGCGCTGGCATGATGAATGGACAAGGAAATTCTAATACTAAACGATATGATAAAAATTGCAAATGCCCCATGTTCCTGGGGTATACTTGAATTTGAACTTGAAGGCAAAGCTGCCGGTTTTGAACAGGTTCTTGATGAAATCCAGGAAACCGGTTATAAGGGCACCGAGCTTGGTGACTGGGGTTTCATGCCCATCGTTCCGAAGGAACTCAGAAAAGAGCTTGACAAACGTTCCCTGGCAATGGTTGGAGCTTTTGTCCCTGTCTTTCTGAAGGACAAAAACAAGCATGCCGCTGGTGCCGAAAATGCAGTTAAAACAGCATCGTTGATGGCAGATGCTGGCTTCCCCGATGCCTTTATTGTGCTTGCCGATGAAAACGGAAGTGTAAAAGAACGTACCCTGAATGCCGGAAGAGTAACTCCGTCGATGGGACTTACTGACGCTGAATGGAAAGTGTTTGCCGAAGGTGCTGATCTGGTTGCGCGTGCAGTTAAAGCCCGGACGGGATTGCGCACTGTCTTTCATCATCATTGCGCGGGATATGTTGAAACACCGGACGAAATTGATAAACTACTATCACTGACTGATCCTTCACTTGTCGGCCTTGTTCTTGACATGGGCCATTATAAGTTTGGCGGTGGTGATCCACTTAAGGCTCTGAAGAAGCATAAAGGCAGGATATGGCATATACATTTTAAGGATTGTCACCCTGGAACGGCAAAAAAATCACAGAAAGATGGATGGGATTATTTTAAATCGGTGGCTGGAGGAGTTTTTTGTGAGCTTGGAAAGGGTTCAGTTGATTTCACGGCAATTGTCAAAGAGCTTCATGCCCAGAAATACTCAGGCTGGATAGTTGTTGAACAAGATGTTCTTCCGGGAATGGGAAATCCGAAAGTATGCGCGAAACGTAACCGGGAATTTATAAAGTCACTTGGGTTATAATGAATAAAGATGCTGGTTACTGGTTACTTGTTGCTGGTTAACAGGCACCCAGCACTTAGAAGAAAGCAACAAGCAACAAGCAGAAAAGAAACAAGCAAACAAGAAACTCTTATATATAACATAATCTTATAAATCGTAAATATGAAAAAACTAAAACTTGGAGTTATTGGTACCGGAAGGATAGGTAAGGTACATATTGCAACCCTGGTTCAGAATGTTCCGCAAGCCGATGTGGTGGCTATTGCTGACATCAATCTGAGAAGCGCAACTGAAGTGGCAAAGGCATTTGGAATAACCTCTGTTTACAGCGACTACATGGACGTTCTTAAACATCCTGAAGTTGAGGCTGTTGCGATCTGCTCACCAACAGATACCCATGCAAAATACATTGTGGATGCCGCAGAGGCCGGGAAACATATTTTTTGCGAGAAACCAGTTGATCTCTCCCTTGAAGTCATAAAAGGAGCAATAGCAGCTGTAAAGAAGGCTGGGGTAAAGCTAATGGTCGGTTTTAACCGTCGATTTGATCCTAATTTCTTGAAAATAAAACAATTGGTGATTGAAGGGAAAATAGGTGAACCACACATCCTGAAGATCACTTCACGCGATCCGGCTCCGCCACCTGCAGAGTATAGTGCAACATCAGGGGGTATGTTCATGGATATGACTATACATGATTTTGATATGGCGCGATATATTACAGGAAGCGAAGTGACAGAGGTTTATACTAAGGCGGCAGTGCTTGTCGATCCTGCTATTGGCAAAGCAGGAGATGTTGATACCGCTATTATTACGCTCAGCTTTGCAAATGGTGCTATCGGAGTTATCGATAACAGCCGAAAAGCTGTTTATGGATATGACCAGCGTGTTGAAATATTCGGGTCCGGGGGCATGATCTGCGCTGATAATAATTTCCCGGAGAATCACCGCTATTTTGCAGGCGATGGTGTTCATGGGTCACTTCCTCTGAACTTCTTCATGGACAGATATCTCGAGGCATATGCAAATGAGATGAAGATCTTTTGCGATGCAGTAATTAATAACAAAGAGCTTCCGGTATCCGGTACCGACGGATTGATGTCGGTCGCCATAGCTCTTGCGGCAAAAAAATCGCAAAAGGAAAACCGGCCTGTAAAACTGAATGAAATACTGTAAATAAATATGAAAAAGATATTCATTCTATTTCTTTCTGCTTTGCTATCTGCATCATTATCAGCTCAAAAAGGTACGTCTGTCACTATAAAAAAATGCCAGGATTTTACTGTTACCGGGGAGGGAAGTTCAGTTGCATGGAATACAACAGAATGGATAAACCTGGCTCCCCAGGGCACTGACAATATTGACTATGAGACGAAGGTCAAGGTTCTTTATTCCGGAACGGGGATATATTTTCTTTTCAGCTGTGGGGATGAAAAGTTGACAACCACGATGAAAGCTGACAATCTTAATCTGTGGGAAGAAGATGTCGTCGAGGTCTTTCTCTGGACATCTGAGGATTTTCCTGTTTATTTCGAATATGAGATTTCTCCTATGGATTTTGAATTGCCGATCATAGTCCCGAACTATAAAGGAAAATTTTTAGGCTGGCTGCCATGGAATTACAGTGGAGAAAAGAGAGTCATTCATGCCACAAGTGCCATTGGGGGAGAGAAGCAGAGCGGAGGAAAAGTCAAGGGATGGATCGCTGAGTTCTTCATACCTTACAAATTGCTGAATCCCCTGCCTCAGGTTCCTCCTGTTTCGGGTACAAAATGGAGGGCGAACATGTACAGGATTGATTACGACAAGGGGGCTTCGCATTTTGCATGGCAGAAGACCAACAGATCATTCCATGAGTATAACAGCTTTGGGACGTTTGTTTTTGAGTAGAATACTTTGGATCAACTGTAGTATAATCCTGTTATAACTCGTCAGGAGCAACAGTTTGTTTAAGCAGGTTTTTAATATCGGGATTCCCTGCGTAGTCCAGGGCCGTTTTGCCTTCATTGTCCTTTAAAGATGGATTGCCACCCTTTTCAAGAAGCAGCTTTACAATATCTGCATATCCGTTCATTGAAGCAACCATGAGATCGGTGTACTTTGCAGTTCTAAGAAAATCTATGTGTCCGGTTTTTTTAAGAAAAACTTTTACAATTGCTAAAAACCCGCTGCCTGAAGAACGTAAAAATGCTGTTGACCTGTCGGCATTTGCCATAAAATCATTATTGTCCTTTTTCATGGCTGACAACCCTACAGCTTCAAGGTTACCGTTCTCCATAGAAGCCACCCTTGCAGTAACAGATTCAGAATATTGAAGTTCCTTATTTGATCCTGTGTACAGTCTCATTTTAATACTATCTGCTATATCATCTTTTGCTGTAATCACAATCGCCTTTGTGCCATCAGTTTCCCGTGAATCAGGTACAGCTCCTTTTTCAAGCAAGGCTTGAACAATATCAGTATGACCATTTAAAGAAGCCAGCATCAGGGCATCTGAACCGTCAGATGACTTTAGGTTAATATCAGCACCGGCAGCCATAAGCAGCTTTGCATAATCTGTCTGTCCAAGCATGGAGGCTGTCATAAGTGCAGTTGCACCTCCCTTATCCTGAAGATCAGGGTCAGCTCCGTTTTTTAACAAAAGCATTGCAGCATAGGTGTATCCGAAAAGGGAAGCCTGGATCAGAGCAGTAGTTTCATTATTATAATCCCGTATATCTACTTTTGCCCCTTTATCTATCAGCTGATTCATAATATCAGTAAATCCATTTTGAGACGCGAGCATCAGGGGAGTATATCCATCAGAAGCCTGGATATTTGGATTTGCTCCGTATTCAAGCAATAACCTTACAATCTCAGTCTGTCCGTTCTGTGAAGCTATCATCAGGGCGCTGCTTCCGTCAAGTGCCTGCAAATTAGGATCAAGACCCTTTTCAAGAAGAAGTTTGACAATCTTCGGATTGCCACTGTAAGCAGCAAATATCCCTGCAGCAGCACCATCTATTGCCTGTAGATTGGGATCTGCTCCCCTCCTGAGAAGAATAATGCAGGCTCTTGTGTAACCCTTTGAGGCGGCATACATCAGGATGCTTCTGTCATAAATGTCTGTGTAATTGACATTATTAATGGTTCGGGAAATTTCCACTGTATTCGCAAGATCCTGTAATCTCTCCTGTCGGGTCTGCTTTTGTTCCTCTGTTCCTGTTTGTGCAGTGACTTTAACTGCTCCGAATAACAGGAATAAACCAATCAATGCAGTTGAATATGTGCTTTTCATAAGATCTGGTTTAATGGCCCGTAAAACATTTTCAGCTTATAAACAAACTAAAGATCGAATTGTTCTTTAATTCAAAGTTTTCCAAGAAGTTTCAGACTGACATTTTTATGTTAATTCACTGTAATAAAGTTAAGAAACAAAGGTATAAAAGACAAGAGAATATCTTTTCCCAAAAATCCTATGTCACTATGGCTCGAGTTTTTCTTGCTATCATGCTAAAACTTATAATTATGCAAGGATTTGGGTAAAAGCAGGAGTAGTCTTTTTTCCTGTTCAACCTTCAAAATAGACACCTGCATTTTCAAGTGCTTTTCTAAGATCAGTGTATTTAAGTTCACGCGTTCCGCATTTTTTCGATGCACATAAGGCTGCAGCTGTTCCGGCAGCCTGTCCCTGACCCATACAGCATACAGTATTCCTGGTGGACATATGTGCACTACGATTTGATGTGATAAGCATTCCTGCTGCCAGCAAATTCTCAATATTTTTTACAACAAGTGCTTTGTAAGGTACACCATATGTCCCTCCATTCCTGATCTGTAAACGCGGAGCTTCATCATGAAAGCCATATGCCATAATATCGTCATCAAAATGTTTCCCTTCAAGAACATCTTCCGAAGCGATATCATAGTCGCAAGTTATAGTTCTTCCCCGACGGATGTTTAATGACGGACTAGTCCGGGCAATAAAAGCTTTTTCACAACCAGGCAAATATTTTTTAAATAATTCAAGTGTTTTATATTGATTCTGCCTTATGATTAATTCTGCTTTAGCTACTTCATCTCTGTTGGTTGGGCTGATATCCATTTTATAATTGACCTTAATAAACATAAGATAATTGTCATGAACTGTTGTGGTTATCAGTCCTGATCCCAGCTGCTTTATTCCTTCTATAAATCCTGCGGGTAGTGTATTCTTCGAAGATCCTGTACCTTCTGCACCCATTCTTATAATCTGGCTCTCTTTCCCTGACCGCAATCCAAGTGCAATATCTCCCGCAGCATTATTTACTTTAAGAAAATCATAGAGTTTTTCAATCTTTACATTACCTACTCCCATACTGTTGCAGACCGGATGATCATTTAATTCAACAAAATCTGCTCCGGAATAAGCACTAAGGTCACCATAGGCAGTACTGTCAACAAAGCAACTGGCTTTAAAAAACTCTCTGCCCAAGCGGCTCTGGGCAATAACACCTTCAATTCTCGATCCTTTTTTAACTGCCCCTGCCACTAGTGTATTCACGCAGACAAAAACACCTGATTCAACAAGCATCTCAAATGCCTTTAGTTTATATAATTCCGTATCAATTGCAGTGCATACTGAATCATAATTATATCTTGTGGTTGTATCAGCATGACCTGTTGTACCACCAACAATCAGTAAGCGGTCAATTATTTCCTGAGCAAGACCTTTTACTACCTGGCGCTTTTCAACACCCGGAAAAGCTTTCCAGAGGTTAAAAAAGCTGTGAAGGGCTGTCCCTCCTTCAACAACTGTACCTCCCGGATATCCTTTTGATTCTATAAGGGCGGTTTTTGCTCCCTGACGTGCTGAAGCGACAGCTGCCATAACTCCTGCTGTACCGCCACCAGCCACAACAACATCAAATTCCCTGACGGGTAATCCTTTAATGTCCTCCCTGAACTCCAAAATATTTGCCGGATCTAAG
Source organism: uncultured Bacteroidales bacterium (assembly GCA_963701745.1). Lineage (GTDB taxonomy): Bacteria > Bacteroidota > Bacteroidia > Bacteroidales > VadinHA17 > LD21. The sequence continues at coordinate 1,421,950 of CAVPBE010000001.1, forward strand.
GGAGAATCAGCAATAACCTGAGGTGCTGCGAGAGCAGCAAGCATCATACTTCTAGAGAAATATCTGCGATCCATAATTCATTAATTTTATGAAACAATATTATGATAAACAATAATGTTAATAAATATACGAATTGTCCGGAAATTTATTCCGGGTTATAAAGGTTTATCACAAACACTTCACCGCATTTATCTGACCTTCACTTGACTTTAGTATCAGGATAGTGTAACTTTACTTGTATACAATGATAACCATTTGTTAGTCTTATGGCAATCTGGTCAGCTGAAATAAAAGAGCTAGAGATACTTTATGAATCCTTCAAAGGTCATTTCCCTGAACTTGAGAAAGAACTGGGGCAACTTATCAGTACTGATGATCCAAACGTGATCATGCTATATTCAAGAAGATGTTTGGAAGTGATAATTACTGATATTTGTGAGTGTGAACTTAAAAGACCAAGAAAGACCGAACCTCTGAAAGGGATCCTAGATAAGCTACATAAGGAGGAAAAAGTACCTTCCCATATTATATCTTCGATGCATGGTCTCAATGAGCTGTCAACGTATGGCGCCCATCCTAAAGATTTTGATCCGGAACAGGTAAAGCCGGTTCTGATAAATCTCTATATAACTATCAAATGGTATCTGAAATATAAAGAACTCCAAATCTCAGGCATGGTTGTACAGGAACCACAAATACATGTTGAAAAACTGCCAGAAGTTAATGCAGAGGCTGTCATTAAGCCTAAGAGGAATATCATTTTAGTGCTCGCCGGTATAATATTGATTGCTGTTGTATTTACTATCCCCAAAATATTCAAAAGGGACAAATTTGAAGAAATCAGGGATCCTGATGGGAAAATCTCTGTTGCGGTAATGCCTTTTGATAATCTGACCGGCGATACTACTCTGAACTGGTTCGGTAAGGGGATCTCATCACTTATAATTAATGGGCTTGGAAGCTCGAAAGAACTCGCTGTCTGCGATGATCATACAATGTTTGAAGCGATGGAAGGTATGAACAATGTTTATTCTGCCGGAATTTCCCCGACGGTCGCTAAGGAAGTTGCGAATAAAGTCAAAGCGGAAAGTTATATATCAGGCAGCTTTCAGGGAAGAGAAAACATATATTGGATTTTGGTTAACTTAGTCAATACGCAAAATGGGAATATTATTTGGACAAATAGAGTCACGGGTAACCTCAAATCTTCAGGATACCTGGATGTTGCAGATTCATTATGCTATGAGATAAAGAACTATCTCGAAATACAAGCTCTCGAAAATATTGCTGATTTTGATTTCCGCGAAGCATATCCAAAATCTTCTGAAGCATACAGGTATTTCATTGAAGGCATGAATTCAGTATTAAATCAGAATTATAAATTCGGAATACAGTCATTAAAAAGAGCCCTGGAGATTGATTCAACCTTTACCTTGGCCACATTTTATTTAGCATATGCATACTGTTTTTGGTATCAACCGGAACAAATCATATTATGGACAAATAAAGCATATCAGCATAAAGAAAGGGTTCCTCCTAAATATCAACTATGGATAGAATTATGGTATGCAGTTCATAACGGTAAAGATATGCAGGGTATCACAAGGTATTGTGATCAGCTTGCAGAATCGGGCATAAATACTCGTTATTTATGGAATGATTTAGGTCTTACATATTGTGTTGACTTACATCAGTATGAAAAAGCTGTCTCATCATTTGAGAAGGTATTGGAAATCAACCCGGAACGCATAGGTGACTGGAAATTTATCATTTTCTGGGACTCCTTTATCAGTGCTCTTCATAAAACTGGAAATCATGAAAGAGAGAGGGAGATATCTGAGACTGGACTAAAAGTACTTCCTGACAACAGCAACTGGTTTTTCTGCCGGATGGCTGTATGTGCTTTATCTCAGGGTAAAACAAATGAAGCAGATGAATTCCTTTTAAGATATCGAGCCAAGCATAAAGAATTGGGCACGCAGGAAAATTTGTTAGAGTTATTTTTGGGACAGTTATATGAGGAAGCAAATTTCATGGATCAGGCTGAAATGCATTACCGCAAAAGTTGTGAACTTAATCCACAAAATGCAGATTGCATTTTGGATCTGGCACGTTTCCTGATTAACAATGAAATAAATGTTGATGAAGGAATGGGATTGATCCAAAAAATTCTGGAGAAAAAGCCCGATCATGAATCTGCATTACAACTAAAGGGCTGGGGTCTTTACAAGCGGAATAATTATGAGGAGGCTTTACAGCTTCTTGGAAAAATGTGGGAAATTAGTAAAGGATTTAACATTGAGCTTTATAACCATCTTGAAGCAGCAAAAAAAGCAGTAGCGGGGCTGCAAAAGAGGACCGACTGATAGTATCCCCCATAGAGGGATCAGGGAGGAGCCACAAAATAGGGAACTCAACCCCCGGTCCACCAATGAAATCTTCTAAATGCTAAAACAGGTTAATTAAGAAATGATACCTGGAAAATGAGGGAATGCCTTCGGCGATCCCTGAGGAGCGAAGCTTCAAAGCCAGAGATAGAGGTTGTATCAAAAGTGTTTGATCAGAGCTTTTCATACTTTGAGTCCTTCGTGTTAGCTTTTGTGATCCTTTGTGGTTCAATGATTTATGTTTTACCACAAAGGAACACTAAGGTTGTCACAAAGGGCACCAAGTACTATTGATACAGCCTCTATTTTATTTTTACTTTCGCCACCCTTCTAAAGCAATCTTTCTAAGGTGTCTCAGTTAAACAAAAAAAACATGCATCGCATGGTTTCCTCTGGCTTTGGAAGGGCCGAGCGTAAATGGGCCGACCGTAAAAAAATTAGCCAGTGGCTAATTTTAGGGAGGAGCCAGATAGAGCGAGGGAATGTGGGCTGTTTTAGCGAAGGAGCCAGCATGCAGGGAAGGAGACGACCCCCGGTCCAAGGGATTACCTCCTCATTTCATTCGTCGGTGATCCCTCGCATGGGAGGCTTCAAAGGCATCAGATCAGACGCCCCTCGGCGGCTTATTGTTATTTTCCCAAGCCCTCACGATTGCAGGCATAGCTCGGTGCTTTTCATAAAACAAAAGACCCGCAGCAAATGCTGCGGGTTTAATCTGATGCCTCTGGCGGAGAAAGAGGGATTCGAACCCCCGGTCCACCGATAGGCGGACAACGGTTTTCAAGACCGCCGCATTCGACCGCTCTGCCATTTCTCCATCATCTTTCTATCGCCAAATATACCCTAAGCCGCATTCGCCGCGGAGTCTATCCCGATCTGCGGGACCATTTCTCCATCATCTTTCTATCGCCAAATATACCCTAAGCCGCATTCGCCGCGGAGTCTATCCCGATCTGCGGGACCATTTCTCCCTTCGTCCGCCGCAGCTTTAGCGAAGGCGGGTAATTTCGTCCGCCGCAAAGGTAATATTTTTTTGATTTTTTGGAAATTTTAGACTAAATATACGAATTATCAGATAATCAGATAGATGAACTATTTATTAACAGGATTTAAACATTTACGACCTGTCAAGATGAGGAAGTAATGAAATAATGAGGTTTTGCGTCATTTCTTAAATATGGGCTGATAATCTGTAAAATTATCGATTTTTGTACTAAAAGTGCCACTATTTGCGCAAAATAGACAAAAATTATTTGCACATCATATAAAATGAAATATATTTGTATCCAATTAGAACCATTGGTCTAACCTTTAAATCTTTCATTATGACAAAAAAAGAATTAGTTAATGCAATTGCTGGCGATGCAGGTCTTTCTATTAAAGATTCAGGCAAAGCTTTAAACGCATTTGTTACAGCTTTTGGAAAAGCAATGAAAAAAGGTCAGAGAATCCAGCTCCCGGGCATGGGTACTTTTAAAGTTGCTAAAAGAAGTGCAAGAGTTGTACGCAATCCCCGTACTAATGCAAAATTGAATGTTCCTGCTAAGAAAGTCGTTAAATTCAAACCAGCTCCGGCACTTAACAAAGGTCTTTAATCTTAATTGATTGAGATTGCTTGGGGGGTGTTATTCAAACACCCCCTTTTTTTCTGAAACCTTAAGATAACTATTTAGAACTTCAAACTAATAGAAAAAGAAAATTTTAGATGGTGATAAATATTATAAAGTATTTAATTTCAATTCAACAATTTGTTTTCAATTTTTTTACTATTTTTGATCAGATAATCCCGGTTCAAAAAAGAAAGCAATGAACTGTATAATAGTCGATGATGATAAACTGAGCTGCAAACTCCTTGAAGGGTATGTGAATAAATATGCCTCCCTTAATCTTTTAGGTGTATTTAATGATCCTGTCTCTGCAAGAAACGAAATTGCCAAACAGAAAGACGTCGATCTTATACTGCTCGATGTAAAAATGCCGGAAATGGACGGCTTCGATCTGATTGGAAGCCTTGACCACCCGCCCAATATTATTATTGTTTCAGGAGGAGGGGAATTTGCCCTGAAAGCTTTTGATTTCAATGTAGTCGATTTTCTCCTGAAACCTATATCCTATGCCAGGTTTTGCAAGGCAATCGATAAGGTTTTAAGATATTTTGCACCCAAGGAGGCAAACAAATCTGGTGATGAAGAAATATTCATAAAAAAAGGCTCCTCACTTGTTAAACTAAAGCTCAGGGAAATTGTTTTTGTGGAGGCTCTTGAAAATTATGTCACCCTGAACACTAACACCGACAAGTTCACTATTCACTTTACAATGAAAGCTATCGAGAGCCAGCTTCCATCAGGAGTTTTTATAAGAGTCCACAGATCATTTATCATAAACAAGAGCATGATCCAGGCTATCAAGGAAAGCTCACTTGATATTATGGTTGGACATACTCTTAAGAATATTCCGGTTGGGAAGTCGTTCAGGGATTCTCTCCTGAATGACATTAATGTGATGGCCAGATAATCTTCTCTCTATCAAATGCTTACAAATAAAGAGCTTTTCCTGAAATATCTGGGACAAACTTCTGCTGCTCCATTAATGCTTGAAATTGTTAGAGCTGAAGGTGTCTTTATGTATGGCCCATCGGGAGAGAAATATTTAGACCTGATATCCGGCGTTTCAGTAAGCAATACAGGGCATCGCCATCCCAAAGTGGTACAGGCTGTTAAGGAGCAGGTAGATAATTATATGCACCTAATGGTTTATGGCGAATTGATCCAGACTCCCCAGGTGAAATATGCTGAATATCTTGCCTCATTTCTGCCAGCTCCTCTTAGCTGTATCTATTTCGTTAACTCAGGAAGTGAAGCAGTTGAAGGTGCATTGAAACTCGCCAAAAGATTTACGGGTCGCAGCAAGATAATTTCATTTGAAAATTCGTACCATGGAAGCACTCACGGTGCATTGAGCATTCAGGGCAGTGAAGAATACCGGAATGCATTCAGGCCCCTGCTGCCCGATACTTTCAGGATCAGATTCAATGATGCTGATTCACTGAATGTTATAGATGATAAAACTGCCTGCGTTATATTAGAACCCGTCCAGGGTGAAGGAGGGGTAATTTTCCCTGAAAAAGGATTCCTGGAGCAGATCAGGATGAAATGCACCGCTACAAACTCCATTTTGATATTCGATGAGATACAGACCGGATTCGGAAGAACCGGACATATGTTTGCCATTGACAGGTTCAAGGTTGTCCCTGACATTCTTCTCCTTGCAAAAGCACTCGGAGGAGGTATGCCCCTTGGTGCATTTATTTCATCGGCTGAAATAATGTCCTCCCTGATATCTAAACCAACTCTCGGACATATTACGACATTCGGAGGCCATCCGGTTTGCTGTGCAGCCGGACTTGCTTCAATGAAGGTAATATCGGAGGAAAAACTTATAGAATCTTGTCAGGGAAAATCCAAGCTCTTCAACGATCTGCTTAAACATGACATCATAGCCGGAATAAGAGGGGAGGGTCTGCTCCTGGCAGTTCAGCTGACACGTCCTGAATATGTGAGGCTTGCTGTTGCCAGAGCGCCGGAATTCGGACTGATACTTGATTATTTCCTTTTCTGTGATGATGCTTTCAGGATAGCACCTCCACTGACAATCACTGAAGATGAGATTTCTTTAGCCTGCAGGCAGATCTGCAATCTTCTTGATGAAGTACAAATCGACAGAATGACAAAATGAGAAGGATCTTAGTAGTACTTTTTTTTGCCACATCATGGTTTTTTTCTATTACTGAAGGGCAGATCAGCAAGCAGGATGTTTCATTAACCCTGGAAAAGCTATTCAACAGGCTTGTTGCCAGCAATGAAGATTCAGAAAAGCTTAGAATAAATGACTCTATTAAATTCATTATTGACAGCTACGCAGAGTCTGATACCGTTTTTACACATAAGTTTTCCAATCTGAAATACCTGGGACAGGTCACTTCAAAGAATTCAGGATTGAAGATTATTGCATGGAATCTGTTACTTAAAGACTCTGAAAGCAGGTATTTTTGTTATTTTATTAACAGTACCGGAAAGGCGAACCATCTTTACCGGCTTGAAGCGAAATACAATAAAACACCTGTAAATAGCGATATTACATATTCTGAAAAAGACTGGTACGGAGCTCTTTATTATGATCTGAGACCTTTTAAGCAAGCCAAACAGCCTTATTGGGTGCTTTTAGGTATTGACTATGGTAATCCCTCAATTACTCGTAAGATCATTGATATCCTTAGTTTCGGTCCTGACGGCGGGATCGTTTTTGGCAAGAAATTATTTGTATCAGACGATGTAACCAAATACAGGGAAATTCTTGAGTACAGCTCTGAAGTGGTGATTTCATTGAAATTCCTTTCGGACAAATCAATAATTTTTGATCATCTGGTCCCAATATCACCTGCATTAAAAGGTAATAAGGAATTCTATGGCCCCGATTTCTCATTCGATACATACAACCTTGAAAAAGGTGTCTGGAAATTCAAGTCAGACGTTGACGCCAGGAATAAAAAGTGACTATTTGTCAGTTTGAAATGAACGGCATATCTTTTGAAAGAGAACCGGCGTTGATCATGTTTAATCTATAAATTTTACCGATATGCAAACAGGAAAAATAGGAGTAACCACCGAAAACATATTTCCGATAATAAAAAAATTCCTCTATTCTGATCACGAGATCTTTCTGCGTGAACTTATTTCAAACGCCGTAGATGCAACACAGAAGCTTAAAGCCATGGCCTCTGCAGGCGATTTCAAAGGTGATTTGAGCAACCTTAGGATAAGGGTTTCCGTGGATAAAAAGAAGAAAACAATAACCGTCACTGATTCAGGAATCGGGATGACAGCTGATGAGATTGACAAGTACCTTAACCAGATAGCATTTTCGAGTGCGAACGATTTTCTTGAAAAATATAAGGATCAGGTCAATTCGATGATCGGACATTTTGGTCTTGGTTTCTATTCCTCATTTATGGTGTCCGACAAAGTCGAAGTGATATCAAAGTCGTGGGATGAAACAGAACCGGCAGTAAAATGGACCTGCGACGGAAGCCCCGAATATCATATTGAAGAGACTACCAGGGCTGGCAGGGGCACAGATGTGATCCTCTACATCGACAAGGAATCAAAGGATTTCCTTGAAGAAAATAAGGTGGAGGAGCTCCTGAAGAAATACTGCAAATTTCTTCCTGTTGAGATTGCCTTCGGCCAGGAGAAAGAGTGGAAAGACGGCAAATATGTTGAGACCGGGAAAGATAAGATCATAAACAATACGAAACCTGCATGGACCCTTAAGCCTGCTGATCTTAAAGATGAAGATTACCTTAAATTCTATAAGGAACTCTATCCCATAGGTGACGAACCATTATTTAACATTCACCTTAATGTTGACTACCCATTTAAGCTCACCGGTATCCTGTATTTCCCAAAAATAAAATCAAATATTGAGATCCAGAAGAATAAAATCCAGCTCTACTCCAACCAGGTATTCGTTACTGATTCTGTTGAAGGAATCGTTCCTGAATTCCTTACCCTTCTGCATGGAGTACTCGATTCACCCGATATACCGCTCAATGTCTCAAGAAGCTATTTGCAGAGCGATTCAAACGTAAAGAAGATATCGGCCCATATAACCAAGAAGGTCGCCGACAGGCTTAACGATATATTCAAGAACAATCGTGAAGAGTTTGAGAAGAAATGGGATAACCTGAAACTTTTCATTGAGTACGGTATGATAACCGAGGAGAAATTCTATGAAAAAGCATCCAAATTTGCCCTGCTGAAAAACACTGATGACAAGTATTTTACATTTGAAGAATACGAAAAACTGATTAAAGAGAACCAGACAGATAAGAATAAAACACTTGTTTATCTTTATTCAACCAATAAAACCGATCAGTACACATATATTGAAAAGGCAAAAAGCAAGGGTTATGATGTACTCAACCTGGATGGTCAGCTTGACATCCACCTTATCAATCATCTGGAGACAAAACTTAAGGATTCACGATTTGTCAGGGTCGATTCTGATGTAATAGACAAACTTATTCACAAGGAGGATCCCAGGGCATCTAAACTTTCACAGGTCCGGCAGGATGATCTAAAAAGCGTATTTAATGTTAGGGTGAAATCAAAAGAGATATACAACGCTGTTCCTGAGACTCTTGATGAAACTGATGCACCAGTGATAATTACCCAGTCAGAATTTATGCGGCGCATGAAAGAAATGTCACAGTTTGGAGGCGGAATGAATTTCTATGGCGAATTGCCTGACAGCTTTAATCTTGTGGTCAATTTAAATCACCCCCTTATAGTGAAGATATCAGATGAACTGGAGGCTCAGGAAGGACCCAGACTTAAGGAAAACAATACAGAAAGGGAGAGGCTGAAAGATGAGATCTCCTTTATGGAGAAGGAACATAGCAAAAAGAAACCCGATGAAGTAAGCCAGTTCGAAAAGGATGATCTTGAAAAACTGCGCAAAGAACTCGAGACTATTGAATCGTCAAGGAAAGAGATACTGGAAGCCTACGGATCAGAGAATAAAATAGTAAAGCAGCTGGTCGACTTGGCATTGCTTGCAAACAATATGCTTAGGGGAGAAGATCTTAGTACTTTCGTGAAGAGAAGCGTGGAGTTGCTTTAGCATACTTTCTGCGGATTGATGACCCCCTCTGTCCCGCCGATGCGGGACATCTCCCCCAATAGGGGAGAAAATAAAAATCCACCTGGTGAATTGGGATTTTTTCCCCCCATCTGGGGGGAATTAAAAGGGGGTTTAGTATTTCAGATCATCCTTCCTACTTCGCCCTTAATGTAATCAATTGCAGCCCTAGTAGGCTCCTGGTCCAGTTCCATCACTTTTGAGAGGATCTGCCTGCTCAATTCAATTCCGGGAGCATCTTCTTTAATCTTTTCAGCTTCGCTATTGATTATTTTAATTGTGTTTGAACGAGCATTCCTGACTACCTCCCAGGCCTGGGGACTCATATATATCTGCTGTGAAAGGTTGTGCTCAAATTCGCTCCTGATTGTAGCTGTCAATGCAGACTGAAGCTGTGTTGCGGTCATGTCGGAGGTGCTGACTCTGATCAGCAGCGATTCGAGAGATATTCTTTCAAGGAAAAGTACTATCCTTTCATATGCCTGGAGCTTGATGGGCATAACTGTCCTGGTTCCCTGAAGAACAATTTCCTGCCTTCTTTTCTCCTGATCGTTCCTGATCATATTTCTTAAAAGTATCCAGGATGTGAAAAATACCAACAGTGCAGGAACAACGATTTTAATTATATCAAGAAGATATTCCATGGTAATTCAGATTATATTGCAAACGTAAGATATTTTCCAGTAAAATATTTAACTGTAAACTTGTTTTCCCGCAGATTTCGCTGATTTTCGCAGATCATTGCAAATACTGTTTATGAATCTGCGTTAATTTGCGGGATCAGCGGGAAATTTTCTTTTTGTTTTTGGTTTTTACTTTATACATTTGATTCCAGCCTTATTAAATATTTTTACTTCATAATTATTTATCATGGAATACTTGTCAGACAGAATTAAATCATTGTCAGTCTCTCAGACGCTTGCAATGGCCCAGAAGAGCAGGGAACTTAAAGACAAAGGTCTGGATATCATAAGCCTAAGCCTTGGTGAGCCGGATTTCAATACCCCTGATTATATAAAAGATGCAGCCAAAAAAGCTATCGATGAGAATTATACAAAGTATCCTCCGGTTCCCGGCTATAACGATCTGAGGGAAGCGATTTCAAGGAAATTCAAAGAAGAAAACGGCATTAATTACAGCAGCGATCAGATAATTGTATCAGCTGGTGGAAAGCATTCGCTTATTAATGTTATTCTCTCAATAGTAAATCCTGGAGAGGAAGTAATAATCCTTGCACCATACTGGGTGAGCTATTATGATCAGATAATACTTGCCGGTGGTAAGCCTGTTGTAGTCAATTCACTTCTGGAGAATGATTTCAAAGTCAAACCTGATCAGCTTGAATCAGCTATCACAGAAAAGACAAGACTAATAATCTTCAATTCCCCCTCGAATCCTACGGGAATGGTTTATACCGGAGAAGAGATGGAAAAGATTGCCAGGATAGTCGAAAAGCATGAAGGCCTTTTCATAATATCTGATGAGATATATGAACATATTATTTTTGAAGGCAAGCATGTTAGCATGGCATCTTTTGATTTCATTTTCGACCGTGTTATCACTGTCAATGGAGTATCAAAGGCCTTTGCAATGACCGGGTGGAGGATTGGCTATATAGGAGCTCCGCTCTGGCTGGCAAAGGCATGTAATAAACTTCAGGGACAGTTCACATCAGGGGTCTGTTCAATAGCCCAGAGGGCTGCTCTTGCTGCAATTGAAGGGAAAAGCAATTCCCACCAGGAGATGAGGGAGGCATTTCTTCGCCGTCGCAATCTTATATGCGGGCTTCTTAAGGAGATCAGAGGCCTGAAGATTAAAGTCCCACAGGGTGCCTTTTATGTAATGCCCGATATCTCATTTTATCTGGGGAAATCAAATGGAGATTTAAGGATCAATAATTCCGACGATCTTGCACTCTACCTTCTCGATAAAGCACAGGTTGCAGTTGTAGGAGGTGATGCCTTCGGAGCACCCGGTTGCATCAGAATCTCATACGCAAACTCCGATGATCTCCTCGTTGAAGCAGTGAAGAGAATTAAAGGAGCCCTTGGATTATTGAAATAAAAAGCCCCTCGCCATTGGGAGAGGGGTTGGGGTGAGGTCAGTATTTATTAAACGAAACAGTTACCTCCCTGGGTTTCCGCTTCTTTTCCCTGTATTCACTAAGTGAATATCCAATTGTGATTATCAGTTCAACTCTTTTTGATGAAGGAATTCCAAGGATAGTTCTGACCTGTTTCTCATCAAACCATCCGATTATGCAAGATCCCAGCCCCTCTGCCTTTGCCTGCAGGCATATATTTTCCGTTGCAATACCGATGTCTATGTGAGAATAGTCTTTTTTCTTTATTGTTCCACCTACCTTTGAGGAAAAGTTAGGATTTTCCCTTACGATTACAAACAGGACAGGTGCCTGGCTGACAAAGGAATTCATCCCCAGCAGCTTGGCTGAGGCAGCCTCTGCCAGCTTACTGACAAGCGAAGGATCAGTTATAACTACAAATTTCCACGGCTGGGCGTTACAGGCTGACGGGGCCATTCTTCCTGCCTTGATTATTCTCTCGAGCTTATCCGCATCGACTGGTTTGTCGCTGTATTTTCTGTCGCTCTGACGCTTTAGTATAAGCTCAAGAATCTCTTTTCCCTCTATCATCAATTAGTAATTTTCAGCCTTGATTTCAAAATAACTCATAGGGTGCAGGCATGCAGGACAGTTTTTCAGAGGTTTGGTGCCGAAATGGACATAACCGCATTTTCGGCAGTACCAGAATACTTTTCCTTCACGTTCAAAAACCCTGTCTTTCATGACATTCTCGAGCAGTTTCCTGTATCTCTCTTCATGTACTTTTTCAGCAGATGCAATTGCTTTGAAAGCTGTTGAAATATTTGTAAAACCTTCGTCTGCAGCGATTTTGGCAAAAGCAGGGTAGAGGTCACTCCACTCTTCATGTTCACCGGCAGCGGCAGCACTGAGGTTATCTTTTGTTGTGCTTGTTTTTCCGGCAGGGTATGAAGCTGTTATTTCAACCATCCCCCCTTCAAGAAAATTAAAAAATCTTTTTGCATGCTGCTGTTCCTGCATTGCTGTTTCAAGGAAAATGGCGGAAATCTGTTCATAACCTTCTTCCTTAGCCACCTTGGCAGCAAATTCATACCTGTTCTTTGCCTGAGATTCACCTGCAAAAGCTTTAAGCAGATTCTGTTCTGTCTTGGTTCCCTTCAAACTCTTTTCCATATAATTTGTTTTAATTGATTAATATTAAAGAAATTTTAAATAGTCATCCTTCAGAATTTAAATTTAGCAAAAATACCTATCTTTAGTTTAAATTTTATTTCACAAGTGTAATTTATTAACCTTAAATACAAAAGAAAATGGCAGTATTACTAGTAATTTTTGCAATCATTGTTCTTCTCGTCCTTTTTGCCGTATCACTTTATAACAGGCTTGTAAGGCTAAGAAACAACAGGGAACAGGCTTTTGCTGATGTTGATGTCCAGCTGAAACAGAGACATGATATGATACCACAGCTTGTTGAAGCCGTTAAGGGCTATATGGTGCATGAAAGAGGCGTCCTTACCGAAGTTACTGAAGCACGTGCCAATGCGATGAAGGCAACAACAATAAATGAAAAAATAGTTGCTGAAACAAGGCTTTCAAGCGCCCTTGACGGGTTGAAAGTATCCGTTGAGGCTTATCCTGATCTTAAAGCCAGTCAGAACTTTCTTGATCTTCAGAATGAAATCGCCGACATTGAGAACAAGATCGCTGCAGCCCGCAGATTTTTCAACTCGGCAACAAAGGAATTAAATGTTGCTACCGAATTGTTCCCTTCAAACCTTATAGCAACCCTCTTCAACTTCAGACGCGAGCCGATGTTTGAGCTGGGTGAAAAACGTGCTGAGGTTGAGGAACCTCCTCAGATCAAGTTCCAGTAATATGAAGTACTTTGGATTGCAGAGCCAGATAAGAAAGAACAATGCAAATTCAGTCTTGATATTGTTTATGTTCCCATTGGTCTTTTTTGGTCTTACCTGGCTTTTCTTTTTTTTTATGTCAATAGGAGAGAAGAAGGAACAGTTTACCCTTATTGATGTTAACCACTCCTTCATTTCAACAATACCCTGGATAACTATTGGAGTAGTAATATGGTTTATTATTGCATATTTTTCTCATACCTCAATAATTGACCTGGCTACAAACTCAAAACCTCTTGAAAGAAAAGAAAACAAAAGAGTCTATAACCTGGTTGAGAACCTCTGCATTTCAACAGGGATGCCAATGCCAAAAGTCAATATTATTGAGGATGAATCTTTGAATGCATTCGCAAGCGGGATTAACTTAAAAACTTATTCTGTTTCTCTTTCAAGAGGCATAATTAACAAACTTCAGGATGATGAGCTTGAGGCTGTTATTGCTCATGAACTTACTCATATCAGAAATCGCGATGTCAGGCTCCTGATAATCTCAATTGTTTTCGTCGGAATATTTGGATTTATTACCGAAATGTTGTTCAGATCCATGAGATTCGGAAGCCTTGGCCGTGGTAAAAAACAAGGCGGGGCAATTCTTGTAGCCCTTATCCTGGCACTGGTAGGTTATCTTCTGGCATCACTCTTCAGATTTGCCCTTTCAAGGAAACGTGAATTTCTTGCCGATGCAGGGTCGGCTGAGCTGACAAGGAGACCCCAGGCACTGGCTTCAGCTCTGAGGAAAATATCTGTTGATCCGACAATTGAAGCTGTAAAGCGAAAGGATGTCGCACAGATGTTTATTGAAAATCCACAGGAGAACGAAAAGGAAAACAAATTCTCATTTGGAAACCTTTTCGCAACACATCCTCCGATACAGAAGCGGATACAGCTGCTGGAGCAGTATTAAACACCCCCTTCTCACCCATGACAGACTAAATCCTTGTCATTCTGAGCGTAGCGAAGAACCGAGTCCAACGTATTGCGGACTAGCTCACCGAAGGTAATCTCATACTTTTAGCCGGACACCAGTGAAATAAATTATTGTAAAACAACAAGTATTATATGTAATATAATAAATATATTACCTGTAACAATATGTAGATTACTCCCTGAGACGCTGGGGTAAGAAAATACAAGATGCATTTAAGGGTCCGTTTCCTTTTCAGTCAGCCTCTGATGCTTTTTTCTCACTATTTTTTTTGAAAAGTTTTGATTCTTCTCCTTTCAAAAGGCGAGAAATGTTTTTTCGATGGGTATATATCAGTGCTAACGCGACTAAAATTGAAAAAACTTTGAAAAAAACTGACGGTGTGTTAAAGAAAAGCAGCAAAAAGATTGGAAAAGCCACTCCGGCACTCATTGACGAAAGTGATACATAACCTGTGATAAGCATGACACACAAAAATACACCAAGGCAGGATATCGTAAGCATAGGGTGTATTGCCAGCAGAACACCGAAAATTGTTGCCACCCCTTTACCCCCGCGGAATCCTGCAAATACTGGAAAAATATGTCCGATCACCACAGCCAGTCCGGCCAGTATCTGATAATTTGTCATAAGAGCTGTTCCTGCTCCCGCCAGGTTAAAAAAAAGAGGGAGCATAGCTGCCACCCATCCCTTCAAAACATCGATCATTAAAACAGGAATTCCTGTTTTCCATCCAAGAACCCTTATTACATTTGTGGCACCTGCATTTCCGCTACCGTGCTCCCTGACATCAATACCATGGAATAATTTTCCGGCCCATACGGCAGTAGCGATCGATCCCAGCAAGTACGATAATATTAATGTCAGCAGCAGGTAAACAAGGCTCATATTCTTATCGGATTTCAGATTTTGGGTCCGAACTCAGCAAGGGCAGCAGTCTCATCGTTAGAGGCAAACTTGCTGAAGTTATTTATAAATTTCAACGCCAGATCAGTTGCAGCAATACGCCATCTGGAAGGGGTTTCCCAGGCTTTGGACGGATCGAGGAGATCGCTCCTGATCCCCTCAACTTTATCGGGAATGCTCAGATTAAAAACAGGCAGGGTACTGAATTCATTCTGATTTATTGAATCATCAAGTATAGAGTTGATTATCAGCCTTGTTGTAGGCAGATCCATTCTGGTTCCCATACCGTAAGGTCCTGCTGTCCACCCGGTATTCACGAGCCATGCTTCGGCTTTATGAAGTTTCATTTTTGCGGTCAGCTCATTCGCATATATAATTGGATCGAGCATCAGGAAAGCCGCTCCGAAACAAGCTGAAAATGATGGAACAGGTTCCACTATCCCTCTTTCAGTACCTGCTATTTTTGCCGTGTACCCGCTGAGAAAATAATACCTGGTCTGTTCTTCTGTAAGCCGGCTGACTGGAGGGAGTACTCCGAATGTATCAGCGGAAAGAAAGATGACCTTCTTTGCGTGGCCTGCTTTAGAAACTGGTTTTACGATATTATTTATATGATAAATGGGATACGATACTCTTGTATTCTCAGTTTTCGAAGTGTCATTGAACTCAATTGTCCCGTCTGAAAGAACCACAAGGTTCTCGAGAAGCGCATCCCGCCTGATGGCACCATAAATATCAGGTTCATTCTTCCTGCTTAGCTTTATACATTTTGCGTAACACCCTCCCTCAAAATTAAAGATGCCATCATCGTCCCAGCCATGCTCATCATCACCGACCAGAGCCCTTTCCGGATCGGTTGAAAGAGTTGTCTTACCGGTTCCCGAGAGTCCGAAAAATATAGCAACATCCCCCTTTTTCCCAACATTTGCAGAACAGTGCATGGAGGCAATACCTTTAAGGGGAAGATGGTAGTTCATTACGGAAAATATACCTTTTTTCATTTCCCCGCCGTACCATGTTCCGCCAATGACAGCCATGCCAGCACTGAGATTGAAAAAGACAAAATTCTCAGAATTTAGACCTTGTTTTTCCCAGTCGGGATTTGTTGTTTTTGAGGCATTGAGAACTACAAACTGCGGAGTAAAAGCTTCAAGTTCTGCAGGTTCAGGTCTGATGAACATGTTCTTTACAAAGTGAGCCTGCCAGGCAACTTCAAGAATAAACCTGACAGCAAGGCGGGAATTATTATTTGCTCCGCTGAAGCAATCGACTACAAAAAGCCTCTTTCCTGAAAGCTGTTTAGCAGCAAGATTCCTGCAGTGTTCCCAGATCTCGTTTGTTATAGGCTTGTTATCGGAGACTTTTGCCTTTTCTGATTTCCACCAGATCGTATCTTTTGTGGTGTCGTCAAGTACAACATATTTGTCTTTTGGAGAACGACCCGTAAATATCCCTGTATCAACTGACACGGCTCCCGACCTGGTAATTATACCTTTTTCATAACCGGTTAATCCTGGTTTAGTCTCTTCAGCAAACAGGGTGTTATAGGAAGGATTATAGAGTATCTCCGTAACGTTCTCAATTCCATACTTTTTCAGATCATCAGGGGATAACATATTCAGTTTTTCAGAATTTTGATGAATTTTCAAATGTATCAAATTTTATTTAATTTATTTTTTGCCAAAGCAGGGTAAATCCGTTCTTATGGGTCTTAATGCTGGTTAGACAGAGAATCATAGTTCAGGGGCAGAATGAAAAGTAAAAGGGCACCATTAAGATGCCCTTTTTTATTATTACAGGAAAAGGTTTATTTATTTTTTTCCGTATTTGACAGATGATTGTGCTGCAGCCAGTCTTGCAATCGGCACCCTGAATGGAGAACAGCTTACATAGGTCAGTCCTGTTTTAAAACAGAACTCAACTGAAGCCGGATCTCCACCCTGTTCGCCGCATATACCTACTTTCAAATCAGGTCTGGTTGCACGGCCTTTCTCAACAGCCATTTTGATCAGCTGTCCAACACCATCCTGATCAATAGTCTGGAAAGGATCAGCTGCAAGCATTTTTTTATCCAGATAATCATTCAGGAATCCCCCGATATCATCACGGCTGAATCCAAAGGTCATCTGTGTAAGGTCATTTGTGCCGAATGAAAAGAATTCAGCTGATTTTGCCATGCGGTCAGCGAGCAGAGTAGCCCTTGGTATCTCGATCATTGTTCCATATTTATAATCGATCTTTTTAACACCGGCTTTTTTACATACTTCTGCATAGATCATGTCAACAACCTTTTTTGTGACATCAAGCTCAGAAACATCACAGGTAACAGGAACCATCAGTTCTGGTTTCGGATGTTTCTTCTCTTTCAGTAGCTCAACTGTTGCTTCGAACATAGCACGAACCTGCATCTCGGTAATTTCCGGGTAGGTTATTCCAAGACGGACACCACGATGTCCCATCATCGGGTTGCTTTCATGCAGAGCTTCGCCACGTTTAGCCACATCCGATTTCTTAATGCCCAGAGCTTTGGCAAGTTCAGCCTGCTTTTCGGCTCCCTGGGGAACGAATTCATGAAGCGGGGGATCCATAAGCCTGAAAGTCACCGGAAGGGTATCCATTGCTTCAAGGGTGGCTTTCATATCCTTCTTAACATACTTGTAAAGTTCGTTGAGAGCTTTTCGACGTTCAGCTTCATTAGCGCTGAGGATCATCTTACGAAGCAGGAACAAAGGCTGTTCTGATCCCTTGCCGTAAAACATGTGCTCAATACGGAAAAGACCAATCCCCTCAGCTCCGAAATCACGTGCAATTTTTGCATCTTCGGCGGTATCGGCATTGGTTCGGACGCCCATTGTGCGGTATTTGTCAATAATCTTCATGAAAGACTGAAAACGAGGATTTTCAGTGGCATCCATAAGTTCTATTGCACCTGAATAAACATTTCCCTTTGTCCCGTTAATTGTTATTAAATCGCCCTCTTTAAGCACTATGTCGGTTCCTGAAACTTTTATTTTTTTAGCTGAAGAATCAACATGGAGACTTCCGGCGCCGACAATGCAGCACTTACCCCAGCCGCGTGCAACAAGTGCAGCATGAGATGTCATTCCGCCCCGTGCAGTTAAAATGCCAACTGCTGCACGCATGCCTTCAACATCCTCCGGATTGGTTTCCTCGCGGACCATAATTACTTTTTGCCCTTTCCTGTTCCATGCAACTGCATCTTCAGCGGTGAACACTATCTTGCCAACTGCAGCACCAGGTCCGGCAGGTAGTCCTTTAGCTATTGGTTTGACTTTTTTCTCAGCATCAGGATTACATATAGGGTGAAGCAACTCATCAAGCTGTGCCGGTTCAACACGGGTAACAACTGCTTTTTCGTCGATGAGTTTCTCTTTCAGCATATCCATTGCCATATTAAGCGCTGCTGTACCAGTTCTCTTTCCAACACGGCACTGCAGCATATATAATTTATTTTCCTGGATTGTGAACTCAACATCCAGCATATCGCGGAATGCTTTTTCAAGAATATTACGGATTTCAACAAGCTCTTTGTATGTCTTTGGCATTGCCTCCTGCATACTTTTAAGGTGCTTGTTCTGTTCGTTCTTTGTTTCATTGTTCAGAGGGCTCGGTGTGCGGATTCCGGCCACAACGTCTTCACCCTGTGCATTTACGAGCCACTCACCATAGAACTGGTTCTCACCGGTCGCAGGATTTCGTGTAAAAGCAACACCCGTTGCTGATGAATCGCCCATGTTTCCGAATACCATAGCCTGAACGTTTACTGCAGTACCCCAGTTATCAGGAATACCTTCAATACGACGATACGATACAGCTTTCTTCCCATTCCAGCTTTTGAATACAGCCTTGATACTACCTTCAAGCTGTTCTTTAGCATCATCGGGGAAGGGTTTGCCAAGCACCTGTTTTACTTTTTTCTTGAATTTTTCTGACAGATCCTTCAACTCATCAGCTGTGATCTCGGTATCTGATTTATAACCCTTCTTTTTCTTGAAATCATCAAGCATTTCGTCAAGCTGCTTGCGGATACTTTTTCCTTCGCCAAGTTCAATTCCTTCAGCTTTTTCCATCACAACATCGGCATACATCATTATCAGACGCCGGTAAGAATCCCATACAAAACGGGGATTATTTGTTTTCTTGAGGAAACCAGGTATTGTTGCTGTGCAAAGTCCGATATTCAGAACAGTGTCCATCATGCCCGGCATCGATTTACGTGCTCCTGAACGGCATGAAACAAGCAATGCGTTTTTAGGATCTCCGTACTTCATACCCATAGTCTCTTCAGTCAGCTTCATTGCTGCCCAGACTTCAGGCATAAGTTCTTTTGGAAGAGTGCAATTGTTATCGTAATATTCATTGCAGGCATCGGTTGTAATTGTAAAACCGGCGGGTACTGGAAGTCCAAGAAGACACATTTCGGCAAGGTTAGCTCCTTTTCCTCCAAGAAGATTCTTCATATCTGCTTTACCCTCTGCAGTCTTCCTGCCAAAGGAATAAACTCTTTTTACTTTCGACATACTTTTATGAATTTATAATAAACTTAAATTATGGATTTCAAAAAATAAGGTGCAAAGTTAATATATAAAATTGAAATTCTGAATAGTGTTTTAAATTCAAGCCCTTGGATGGAACATTATCAGGGTATCTCGCAAAAAGCTTCTGTCGATATGGGTATAAATCTCAGTTGTCATTATCGACTCATGCCCAAGCATTTCCTGGACAGCCCTCAGGTCAGCTCCAGCTTCAATCATATGGGTTGCAAAGGAGTGACGAAAGGTATGAGGACTGATCCTTTTCATTATGCCTGCCTTACCTGCAAGATTCCTGATTATGGTGAATATCATCGCTCTTGTGAGTTTTCTGCCTCTCCTGTTAAGAAAGACCACATTCCCATCATAAATTACAGGCAGCCTGCTCCTGTCGATCTTATAAAGATCAATCTCCTTCAATGCTTTATTGCTTACCGGAACTAGCCTTTGCTTATTTCCTTTACCTGTGACGCTAACATATCCCTCACCATAATGAATATCAGTAAGCCGCAGGTTAACAAGCTCAGAAACCCTTAATCCGCAACCGTAAAGAGTTTCAACAATAGCCTTGTTCCTGTGTCCTTCCGGCTTGCTCAGATCAATGACCTCAACTATCCTGTCTATTTCAGCAACCGACAGAATTTCAGGAAGTATTAGTCCGATCTTTGGGGATTCAAGCAGTGAAGAAGGATTCTCATTTATCTCACCATCAATAAGCAGGAATTTGTAAAATGCCCTTATTCCTGAAAGAACCCTTGACTGTGTTCTGGCGTTCCTGTTTTCTGATCCAAACCAGTTTATAAAATCTTTCAGGTCAGAATAGGTCACTAAAGAGGGTCCTGAATCATTTCCTGTTGCTATAAAAAATTCCTCAAGCTTCCTGATGTCATTAAGATATGCTTCAATACTGTTTTCCGATAATGATTTTTCGAGCCTCAGATAGTTTTCGAAGTTCTTGAATGATGCTTTCCAGGAGAGACTCATCATAGGTATGATTAATTTGAAAGCATAAAAATATCACATCAAAATTGGAAAACCTCAATTTGCTGACTTAATCTGTAAACAATGATCATTTTTATAAATTTAGTTTCAAGCTCACCACAAATGCCCTTTCTGAATCCACCTGTACTCACATCCCAGCCATTCCCGATCTTCATGTACTCACCCCCTGGCCCCCTCTGTGCTTTGCAAAGAGGGGGAGCAATACATTGATATTAAAGACATTCCCACTTTTTACAACGTAGAGAGTGGGATAAAGGTGGTGAGTACATGATCAAAAAGGAACAGATTGCTCCAAACTCCTCATTTTTTAGTTATTTTTACACATTATTAACCTGTGAAAGAACCGGGATGAAAATTCAAATAATCAACGGACCTAATCTTAATTTGCTTGGTAAAAGAGAACCCGAAAAATATGGTACTTCTTCATTCGAAGAGTACATGGATAAGCTCAGGATTCTGTTTCCGGCAATAAATATTGATTATTTTCAATCGAATATTGAAGGTGAAATAATAAGCAAGATTCATGAAACCGGATTTTCGTACGATGGCATCATACTCAATGCCGGAGGATATACCCACACTTCGGTATCGATTGCTGATGCAGTGGCTTCGGTAAAGATTCCTGTAATAGAGGTTCATATTACGAATATTGCCGCACGTGAGGAATTCCGGCATAACAGCCTGGTGGGAAAATATTGCAGAGGAAGTATTATCGGACTCGGGCTTGATGGTTACAGACTTGCAGTGGAAGCATTTATTGAAATCAGCCTGAGATCAAAAAAGACATAATGATAAAGAAAAGGACAAAGATCGTAGCTACAATCTCTGATAAGAGATGCGATCCCGATTTTCTAAGGGAACTCTACAGGGAGGGAATGGACGTTATCAGGATCAACTCGGCACATCTGAACATCGAAGGAGCTCTTCAAATAATGAAAAACGCCCGACAGGTTTCGGATAAGATTGCGATTCTGCTCGATACAAAGGGCCCGGAGATAAGGACCAGTGTATGCGATACCCCGATACAGCTTAAAAAAGGTTCAACTATACTTAATTGCAGGAAATCCGGGTGAAAAAAGCTCGGACAAGATTATCAACGTATCTTACAAATCTTTCGTAAGTGAGGTTCCCGAAGGTTCAGCAATACTGATAGATGATGGTGACATTGAGCTCAGGGCTGGGAAAAGGAATGGCGATTTCCTTGAGTGTTTTGTTGAAAATGACGGTATTCTCGGATCACGAAAAAGCGTAAATCTTCCCGGGGTAAAGATCTGCCTCCCTTCATTAACTGAGAGGGACAGGGCTTTTATAAAGATGGCCGTTGAAAACAAGGTTGATTTCATTGCTCATTCTTTCGTAAGGTCAAAACAGGATGTTCTCGATGTTCAGGCTGTTCTTGATGAATATAAAAGCAGTATCAAAATCATTGCAAAGGTAGAAAACGAAGAGGGGGTTGAAAACTTCGATGAGATACTTGAAAATGTTTATGGTATTATGGTTGCAAGGGGTGATCTTGGTATTGAGATCCCTTATGAAAAGATCCCCGGCATACAGAAAATGATGATCTCAAAATGTATAAACAAGAGGAAGCCCGTTATTGTTGCTACCCAGATGCTTCATTCGATGATAACTAATCCCCGTCCTACACGCGCTGAAGTGAGCGATGTAGCAAATGCAATTTATTCTCAGACGGATGCAGTTATGCTGAGCGGTGAAACTGCAAGTGGAAAGTATCCTGTTGAGGCTGTGAAAACTATGGCAAAGGTCGCTCTTGAAGTTGAGGAAAACAAGGAAAAATTCCTCGATCTGCCTTCAGTAAATATATCTGGCGAGATATCAGCCTACCTCGCGAAAGTTGCTGCAAAAACATCAGTCAGGATTGGGGCAAAGGCTATTATTGCTGATACAACCTGGGGAAGAACTATAAGGGACATGGCTGCTTACAGAGGCTATAATCTGATACTTGCACAATGTTACCTGGAGAGTACAATGAGAGAGATGGCCCTCTCATACGGCGTATATGCAAACTTCCAGGAAAGGAAGAAATCGGTAGACGATTTTCTGAAAATTGCACTGATTGACCTGACTACACGGCATGACCTTAAAAATGAAGATCTTATCGTAGTTCTTGCAGGGAATTTCTCGGGACGTTCAGGGTTTTCATTTATTGAAGTTGGAACGGTGGAGTACCTGAAGGACAGGGTCGATATTGTAGATTGACCTTTTTAAATATTAATGGTCTGATTTTTGAGGATATTTATAATGCAATAAACCGAATATAAATGGTCAGATTGCTGTTATTTACATTATGGTTTGCAGCTCATCCGGTTCACGTTTCTCTCTTGAGCATTGATTATATGCCTGACCAGAAGAAATTTAAAGTGTTCTTAAGAATTTATTTTGATGATTTCCTTCTTGATTCAGGAATTAAAAGTGCTGATCAGAAAAACCTCGATTTTTCCGGTGGAACTCTTTTTACCAGGGAAGTTTTGGCAAAATATGTCAAAGAAAAGATAAAGATCAGTGTTAATAATAGGCAGATCACGGCTGAACTGGGAGATATAGCTCTTTCGGAAAATGAATTGAGAATGAATTTGTTTTTCAACTCATCCGGAAAAATAAATAGCATAGCTGTGAAAAATCTTATTATGACCTCGCTTTACAGCGATCAGGCAAACATGATCATAGTAAAGGTTAATGATTTTGAGCAGGGAGTTAAGCTGACATCTGAAGAGACTGAAAAGACATTTGAAATTAATTAACTTAAAGGTTGAGAGGAGATTACGTAAGGTGAAGAGTCTGAAATTAAAAAAACTGACAGTTGTTGCGCTTATGCTTTTCTTATACTGCAACAGCTGGGCAACCCATAACCGGGCCGGAGAGATTACTTATGTCCAGTTATCGGATCTATCATTTGAGATCACAATAACAACATATACCTACACATTGAGCTTTGCCGACAGACCTCAGCTTGAAATAAGCTGGGGCGACAATACTTCTTCAATAGCTGATCGGATAAGCATAGTTTATCTTCCGAATTTTTATAAGAGGAATATATATAAGATAACCCATACTTTTCCAGGTCCAGGAGTTTATAAACTTGTTGTTCAGGACCCCAACAGGAATGCAAATATAATTAACATTCCAAATTCAGTGAATGTTGTTTTTTCGATCTCAACCATACTTATTGTCAACCCTGCGATAGGCCGAAACAATACACCTGTCCTTCTTAACCCCCCATACGATAAAGCAGCCAGGGGATATGTCTTTATCCATAATCCAGGTGCATATGATCCCGATGGCGACAGTTTATCTTATGCCCTAACAGTTTGTACACGCGAAGATGGTAAACCTATTGAGAACTATAAGCTGCCTCCTGCTTCAAAATTCTTAAGGGTTGACTCGATCAGCGGAGATCTCATATGGGATTCTCCTGTCGATACAGGAGCATATAATGTGGCTATGGAAATACGGGAATGGCGTTATGGAAAAAAAATAGGTGTGGTTGTAAGAGATATACAGATAAATGTATATGATACTAAGAATAAGCCTCCTGTGAACGGACCCCTTCATGACAGGTGCGTTGAGGTTGGTGAAATAATCGATTTTAATGTTTCTGCCACCGATCCTGACAATGATTTCATTAGCATCTTTTCGACATCAGGAATTTACAGTCTGGCAACATGTCCGGCAACCTTTACAAAGGTTGATTCAATAGCCGGTTATGCATCCTCGCGATTCAGGTGGACTCCATGCTATGAGGCAGTTAGGAATCAGCCCTATAATGTCATAATCAAAGCTGATGATTACAGCGGGGAGAAGAAGCTCTCAGATATTGATAATTTCAATATAAAGGTACTCGGACCTCCTCCAGTGCTGACCGGTGCTTCAGCTGAAGGTAAATTTATACGCCTGGCCTGGAACAATTACGGGACAAACTCAATTTCAGGCTTCAATATATACAGGAAGGAGGGGGCTTCGTCTTTTGTACCTGATTCATGCACCTCAGGAATTCCATCCTCGACAGGATTTGTCAAGGTCGGATATATAGCAGGCAGTTCAACGGTTTCTTTCCTCGACACTGACAACGGACAGGGTCTGCAGTACAGCAGAGAGTATACATACAGGATTGTAGCCGTTTTTACTAATGGTGCTGAAAGCAAATCTTCAAATGAGATCTCCTCTTCTCTTGTTTCAGGGGTCCCGGTTATAACGAATGTGAGTGTAAGAACCACTTCAGTTACAAATGGCTCCATAGTTGTAAAATGGAAAAAACCTGACAAGCTTGATACCATTCCCGCACTGGGCCCATATGAATATCTTATTTACAGGGCTGATGGAATAACAGGGACTAATTTTACGCAGATAAGATCGATTCAGACTGCGACTCTCAACGAAACTTCATTTGTCGATTCGCTAATCAATACCAGTACTGGAGGATTCATTTACAAAATTGAACTCTACAATAACGCAACGGGAAACAGGTTCATTATCGGTAATCCTGGATTTGCATCATCTGTATTTCTTACAGCTGTTCCCGGTGACCGAAAGGTTCGTTTTGTCATAACCCGGAATGTTCCCTGGATAAATACAAGATACGATTTTTTCAGGCTTAATGAGACCACAATGAAATTTGATTCAGTAGGCACGACAAACCTCCTGAATTACGTCGATGAAGGGTTGATCAATGGCAAGCAATACTGTTACAAAGTACGATCAACAGGAGGTTATACGGCAATTGATATGCCCAAAAACCTTATAAATTTCTCGCAGGAAACCTGTGCAGTACCCATCGACAATGAGCCTCCATGCCAACCTGAAATTAGTGTTACAAGTCAGTGCGACAGCCTTTACAATACTGTCCGATGGACAATTCCAGGCAGCGAATGTTTTCAGGATGTAGCCGGTTACAACGTATACTATAAGCTCATAACTGAAGAAAATCTTACTCTTCTGACGGTCATAAATGATAAGAACACCTTCAGTTACAAGCATTTTCCTGGTGAGGTCATTGCAGGATGTTATGCGGTTTCTGCCTTTGATCTTATAGGCAATGAGAGTCTGAAGTCCGTAATGATATGTGTCGATTCATGCAACTTTTATGAGATCCCCAATGTTTTTACTCCAAACGGGGATGATATAAATGACTGGCTGAAAGCGAAAAGTTCAGGTCTGGTTGAAAAAGTTGATTTCAAGCTTTTCAACCGCTATGGAGTACTTATCTTTCAGACTGATGAACCCAAACTCAATTGGGATGGGACATACAAGGGAAAGATTGTATCTCCGGGAGTCTATTTCTATCAGTGCGATGTGTTTGAAAGAAGAATTTCAGGACTTGAGCAGTTCCACCTTTCAGGATTTATCCATGTTATAACAGAAGCAGGTGCGACTGTTACCAAGCCGGAATTGTAATTAAAATGAGATTTTCAGACATGAAAAAAATATTATTGTTTATTTCGTTTTTCGGAGTTTCCCTTTTACTGACAGGCCAGAAACCGGTTGATTATCTTATGAAGGGGAAAGCCCTTATTGAGTCCGGAAAGCCTGGTGAAGCAATTTCTGTACTGTCGAAGGCACTTGAAATTTCCTCTGAGAGCCCCGTATATCTTGCTCGTGCTGAAGCATATATGGCCAGTGGCGACTATTCGCAGGCTATAAACGATTATAATTCTGCAAATAATATCTCTCCATCGTCGGGAGAATATGGTCTGGCACGTATATATGCTCTGAAAGGAGATGCTGCTACTGCCGTTTATCACCTCGAATCAAACCTTAAATCATCCTTCAGGAAAAGTGAAAAGGACATTATGCTTGATCCGTCGTTCAGTCTCATAGAGAACAGGCCTGAATGGCGTCAGTTCTGGAAGAAGGAATGGTACGGAGCTCTCGAAAAAGGCATTTCGGAAATAGAATATGATCTTTCAACAGGAAACATTGCTCAGGCCAAAATTATCTTATCTGAACTTTCAGGGAATTATACCGGCCAGGATGACATTACTTATGCAGGAGCACTGATAAGCTTCTCCGAAAAAAAGTATGCTGAATCAGCTAAAATAATTTCAGGGTTGCTTACGGAAGAACCGGAGAATGAAAAGTATCTGAGGCTTTTATCCAGCATTCAGGAAGCATCCGGTAATTCCGCCGGCGCCTCTTCAACATACAGCAAGCTTCTCGAAATCGGTACCCCTGATCCTGAGCTTCTTATCCTCCGGGCTGAATGTTACAGGAAGACTGGAGAGACTGACAAAGCCCTTGATGATATTGCAAAATACCTCGATCTGTATCCGGGAAACAAAAAAGCACTCAGTTATGCTGGAAAACTTGAATCCGCGTCAGGGGATAATATAAAGGCGCTTGCATATTTCTCAGAAAATCTTAAACTTCATCCAAATGATGCTGAGTGCTATGTTGACCGGGCAAATTCTTATTTTGTTTCTGGATCATGGGATTTTGCAATAAAGGATTACAGCATGTCACTTGATTTGCAGCCTGGAAATTCTGAAGCCTGGTTAAACAAAGGAGTTTCATTGCTGAATTCAGGTAAAATAACAGATGCATGTTATGATTTCAGGAAATCGTTCAGCCTGGGAAATAAAAAAGCTACCCAGTATCTGAGCCGGAACTGCATTAAATGAAACAGAATTGAGGGGAGCTATTTAATGTTCTTCAGGATTTTTTCGAACAGATCGTGAGGTTTGAATGGTTTCAGTACATAATCGTTAATGCTCAGATCCTCAATCTTATCCTGACTTTCCGACATTATTGCAGCTGTCAGGGCTACAACAGGGATATTGCTGATTCTTTGATTATCGGATTTTCTGATCATCCTGGTTGCTTCAATACCATCCATAACAGGCATATGCAGATCCATAAGAATAAGATCAAAATCCTCATTTTCCAGGATTTCAAGGACAAGCTTTCCGTTCTCAACATGGGTAACATTAACTCCCCAGCCTGTTAGAAATTTATTTGCTACAAAGAAATTGATCTTATTATCTTCAGCCACAAGAATCCTTTTGCCTTCCAGTCCTGAATAAGACTCAACGGGTTCCCCTTTTTCAACTTTGCCTGTATTTTCAGGTATCCCGAAGTAAAGGACAAAACTGAAAGTTGAGCCTTTTTCCGGTTCGCTTTCAACTTCGATTTTCCCTCCCTGCAGTTCAACAAGCTTTTTGCATATTGTCAGACCGAGGCCAGTTCCCCCGTAATGCCTGGTGGTATCAGGCGAGGCCTGAGTAAAGCTTTCAAAAATCATATCATGTTTATCCCTGGGAATCCCAAGTCCTGTATCCCTTACCAGAAATTCAATCCTTGATTTTTTGTTTATCCGTTCAATCTCCCTTATGATAATATGGATACTGCCTTTTTGGGTGAACTTTAGAGCATTTGAAAGCAGATTTGAAAGAATCTGATTAAGCCTGATGGAGTCTCCGATCACTTCTGATGGAAGTTCATTCTCCTTTATGATATCAAACTCAAGGTTTTTGGATTTCGACCTGAATGAATAAGTCCTCAGGATATCGTTAAGAAAGTCATTGAGATTGAACTGGGCCTGTTCAAAAGCTATTTTTCCTGACTCCATCTTGTTGTAATCCAGAACATCATTGACCAGGGTAAGAAGGTGATTTCCTGAAAACCTGAGTGTCTTAATGAAATCCATCTGGTCCTCCCTTGGATTTCCCTGCAGCAGAAGGTTTGTAATTCCAATCACTTCATTAAGAGGAGTACGGATCTCATGACTCATTGTAGACATGAACTGTTGTTTGGATTGAGCTGCCTCTTCCGCCTTACGGCTTGCCTGGATCACATTATCGATCATTGTTCTCCGCTGAATTGCGATGGCAATCTGATTTGCAATAAATTCAAGAACATTGACATCTTCCTGCGAGAACTTCTCCTCATCATGATAATCCTGAAGGGCCATAACACCGATAATCTCTTTTTCGGCTTTCAGGGGGACACCCATCCATATTTTGCATTGTGTTCCTACAAGTGCAATGTTTCCAGAATTCTCAAGTTCCTTCAGATCATTGATTTTAAGCAGAACTGATCTTTTCAGCCCGATCACCCATTTTGTTATGGTTTTGCGGGCAGGCAGGTTTTCGAATTTGTCTTTCTCGTCAGAGAAGAACGGCATAGAAAGGGTATCGGTCTTCTTATCATACAGGGCTATAAAAAAATTGTTGGTATCCCAGATCTTGCTTAGTTCATGAACTATTGTCGGATAAATATCCTTAACATCGATCTGATTAAGTGCGGCTGTAGATATATTGTAAAGGATATCCTGTATCAGCTGGCTTTTTCTTTCAAGCGAGATATCCCTGTAAATTCCAAGTGAGGCAACTACTTCATTATTGACTATCATATTTGAGGCAATAAGTGATACGTGGATCTTATTGCCTGATTTATCCTGCCTGATAGTCTGTTTTTCAACTTTATGTTTTTCGATTGTAAGAGAATCGATACTGACAGATTCAGGTTTAAGCTCTTCAGGTACAATCAGAACATCCACTTTACTTCCAATTGCCTCTTCCCTTGTATATCCGAAAAGATCGGTGAATTCCTTATTGATATTAGTAATTTTCCCATCCCTGTCGATAATTGCAATTGCTTCCGGGATTGAATCAACAAGATGCTCAAGGAATGCCTTTTCCCTGTTTATCTGATCCTCATAGTTTTTTTGCCTGCTGATATCAGTTACAACTCCCCGGTAGCCGATAATTTTGTTATTATGGAACAATGCAAAGGAGTGAGTCAGAATAGGTACAATTGATCCGTCTTTTCTTGTGGCATTGTATTCATTGCTTGCAATCTGGTCAGGAGATTTCAGACCCTTTAGATTTTCTATCATCTGGATGTATGTTCCCGGGAATAATTCTGAAATATGAACCCCCTTTTCAAGATCCTCTTTTTTATATCCAAAAAACTTCATTCCCTGATTGTTTGCATAAAGGACTTTTCCGGTGATATCCACTTCATAGATCATTTCCGGAAGCAAATCAGCAAACCTCTCAAAAATTATATTCTGCCTTGAAATATCATATTTATCTTTTTGTGCCAATCCCGGTTCCCAGGTAACCAGTATATTACCCGAGGTAACGTTGAATCCGACATAGTGTCCTTCTGAATCATCATCATCTGCCGAAACAGTTTGCTTCCTGGCGTTCCCGGTTTTTTTGATCTGGAAAATCAGGTCGATCAGCTTCTTCCTTTTACCAAGCGGGGTGTCGGTAATATACTTGCCATTTGTTTCATTTATATTTACCGATTCTACTTCAGCTGCTTTTTTATTCAAATCCAGAATTAATATCCTTTTATCCTCTGTGACCCTGAACAATGCAAGATAACTGCTTACAGTATCAAAAATCTCTTTGATTACGTTGGCGGGCGTAATTATACTAACAGAATTTTTATTATTGTTTCTGCCGACTTCTTTTAACCGCAGGGAATCAAGTTCTTCTTTCAGTTTCCTGTTGGTCTGAAGAAGTTCTTCATATTTGAGTTTAAAGTCAGTCATAATCAGATCAGAATGTCCGGAATCCATATAGACTAAAGTGCTTTATAAACTATAGAAACGTGATTTTAGGCGGATACGGTATATAACACACCTATTTCTCATCATTTTTATCTGCGAAAAACCTGCAAAACTCCTTCAATCCGCACTGGCTGCAAAGTGGTTTTCTGGCCTTGCAGGTGTATCTGCCATGCATAATCAGCCAGTGATGTGATTCATAGATCAAATTTTCGGGTATGTTTTTGGTAAGCTGAAGTTCAGCATTTAAAGGGGTTTTTGCATTTTTAATCAGTCCTATCCTTGAGGCTACCCTGAAAACATGAGTATCAACCGCCATTACAGGTTTTCTGTACACAACAGAAGCAACCACATTTGCTGTTTTTCTCCCCACTCCGGGCAATCTCTGAAGCTCCGACGGTTCGGAAGGAACAATGCCGTTAAACTCATTTACAAGCATCCTTGCCATGCCAGCCAGATGTTTTGCCTTGTTATTTGGATATGAACATGATTTAATAAATTCAAAGATCTCCGAGGGTTCCGCTTTTGCCATCGACATGGCATCGGGGTACTTCTTAAGAAGCGGAGGAGTTATTAGGTTAACCCTTTTATCGGTACATTGAGCTGATAAAATGACTGCTACAATTAAACCGAAAGGATCTATATATTCTAACTCAGTCCTGGGAGCAGGCATGTTTATTCTGAAGTACCCGATGGTCTTGCTGTATCTCTCTTTAAGGGTCATTGAAGAAGGAATTGATGATTACAATATTACACTTTTTATTTTTGCCTGAAATCCGGCAAATTGTTTCGGAAGAGATGGAAGTCAATATTATTTGTTTTTTTTAATAATAACAGATGTTTTTTTAACTTTAACGGTCGATAGAATTGCCCATTGGAAAAAATTAAAATAAATACAGGAAGTTCAGTTTCAGAGATCCTCATTGGAGCGAAATGGGAATCTGTGAAAGAACTGCTTCCTGAATCAGGCGTTGCAATTATAACTGACAATAACGTCCATCGCATTTATGGTCCCAGATTTCCTGATTTTCCTGTATTTCAGATAAGGGCAGGGGAGCCAAGCAAAACGCTTGAGGTTGTTGAATCTCTTGCAGTACGACTCATTGAAACAGGTATCGACAGAAGTGGTCTTATCCTTGGTATTGGTGGGGGTGTAGTGTGCGATATTACGGGATTTCTGGCCTCAATATATATGCGGGGGATCAGATGTGCTTATGTTTCCTCTTCGCTATTATCACAGGTCGATGCCAGCACAGGCGGAAAGAACGGAGTCAATCTAAGCGGGACTAAGAATATACTCGGATGTTTCAAACAGCCCGAGTTTGTGATCTGCGATACAGCTATGCTGAAGACTCTTCCTGAGGATGAATACTTCTCCGGATTGGCTGAACTTGTCAAAACCGCCCTGATTGGAAACGAAAAGCTGTTTGAGATAATAGAAAACAATCAAGAGGGGATATTGAAAAGGGATCCTGAACTTCTCACAATGTGTATTTCCATGGCAGTGAATTTTAAAGCTGCCGTTGTATCTGAAGATGAAAAAGAATCAGGATTAAGGAGAATCCTGAATTTCGGCCATACTTACGGTCATGCCATCGAAGCTTATAAATCATTCAGGCATGGATACGCAGTAGCTTCAGGAATGGAACTTGCGGCAAATTTCTCATTGTCAAAAGGATTGATAACTTCACAAGAGTACAACAGGATCATAGCTCTGCTTAAATCCTTCAGACTTCTTCGCAGGCACGATATTCCTGATGATCAGATCAGTCAACTTTTAATGCGGGACAAGAAAAAATCAGGTAACGATTTACACTTTGTCTTTTTAGATGGGATTGGCAAAGCAATTTCAGATAAGATTCAGGTAAGTGAAGCTATTGATTTTTACAGGCAGAACAAACCCGGCAACTAATAAGTACCATTATGAATTCATTTGGTGTTGTTTTCAAGGTATCTCTTTTCGGTGAGTCGCATGGGAATTCGATCGGGGTTGTTATTGACGGGTGTCCTCCAGGGATCCCAATCGGATCTGATGATTTTATGGCCGATCTTTCGAGAAGACAGAGTGGAAGCAAAGGTACAACAAACCGCCGTGAGGCGGATAAGCCGGAAATACTGAGCGGAGTTTGCAATGGTGTAACCACAGGTTCGCCTGTAACCCTAATAACAAGGAACAGCGATAAGATCTCTTCGGATTATGATGATTTTAAAAGTGTGCCCCGTCCGGGACATGCTGATTACGTTGCCGGTATTAAATATTCGGGTTTTGCCGACCTGCGAGGGAGTGGCCATTTCTCAGGCCGGATTACCTGGGGGCTCGTGGCGGCAGGAGTAATTGCAAAGCTAATATTGCGGCCTGCAGAAGTAAATGCCAGGCTTATTTCAGCTGGAGGCATGACCGAAATTGATCAGGCTCTTGAAAAAGCTATGGCTGAAGGAGACACAATAGGAGGTATTGTAGAATGCAGGATTCTTCATCCACAAAAAGCTCTGGGAGAACCATTTTTTTATTCGATTGAATCGGCAATCAGTCATATAGTTTTTTCAATTCCGGCAATTAAGGGTATTGAATTTGGCTCAGGTTTTTCAGCAGCCTCAATGAAGGGTTCAGTTCACAATGATCCGTTTATTGACAGTACCGGAAGGACATCAACTAACAATTCGGGCGGCATCAATGGTGGAATTTCAAATGGAAACGAGATACTGTTCAGGGCAGCTGTCAAACCAACTTCCTCGACAGGCGTGACACAGCGGACTTTCGATTTCAGCCAGGACCAAATGACTGAACTGGGGGTTAAAGGAAGGCATGATACTTGTATAGCGCTGAGGATGCCGGTTATTGTTGAAGCAGCAGCAGCAATAGCCATGGCCGATCTGCTTTTGATCGACAGGGGGATAAATGGCTTAAGGAATTTCTGACTTTCTATATCCGCCCAGATCAGCGTGATCAGCGCGAAAAAACTATGAAAATCTCCCGCAGATTTCGAAGATTGAGGCAGATTATCAAATTCAAGGATTATCTGACTCAATCTTTAAGATTTTGGATGTAGACTCTGTAACTTTAAATCTTTCATCAAGTCTTTCCCCAATTATCCAGACAATTCTCCCATCAGACTCAAGAACACGGGTATTTCCTTTTTTGACAAGTGAATATTTCCTGTCGATAAAATAATCACTCAGCTTTTTTTTCTGGTTCATACCAAGAGGGTAAAAAAAGTCACCCGCTTTCCACCCCCTTATTATTAAGGGGAATCTTATCTTATCAGAATCAATGCTCGCAACACTCTTTTTCTGCGGAATTTTGTATCCTGATCCGGTATTTTTAATCCCGGCTGACTTTATTCCAGGGACTGTAAGAAGATCTTCAACATAGTTAATTTTATAATACTCCTGGCTGCGGGTTACCAGCGGAGAAACTATAAGTTCATTTCTGTTCTTAAGTATACTATGGGTTTTAGTGAATATCTGCTTTCCTGTACCGCCGGAAATAAGTCTCAAAAGGTCTTGAGTTGCTGAGCCTGCTACTCCGTATGGGCTGAAAAGCTCGAAAAGCAATGCTTTGTTTTCCTGATATGATTTTAGCTTTTCAACATTAAAGGCAGTTTCAGTACCCCTGGTTATAGAGATCTTCAACCTTATGTCACCAATGTAGCCTGATAGGATTTCATCAATTCCTGAAAGTCTTTCAGCAGTTTCATTAAGAGTCTCTTCAACTGATGGGTTGATTTCCTTCAGAACCGGAATAATAAGATGCCTGATCTTATTCCTTGTATACCTGGTTTCTGCATTCGATTTATCTTCCCTGAAAGTGATATTATTTTCACTGCAATACTCTTCTATTTTTTTTCGTGTGGCAAACAACAGTGGACGTATTATCCTGTTGCTGAGTGGTTTCATTCCTGTAAGGCCTGTCAGCCCGGTACCTCTTGTAAGATTGATCAGCATGGTCTCAATTTTGTCATCCAGGTTATGGGCAACCACAACAAAGTCGAAATTGTTTTCAATCCTTATCTTTTCGAACCATTCAAACCGAAGCTCCCTGGCTGCCATCTGAATTGAAATACCTTTCTTTCGGGCATGTTCTTTCGTTTTAAATCTTATTGAATAAAACGGGATTTTGTTCTCAGATGCAAAATACCTTACAAGATCCTCATCCATATCAGATTCCTTATTCCTCAGGCAGAAATTGCAGTGGGCGATCCCGATATTGGTTCCAAGTTTAATAAACAGGTGCGACATTACCATAGAATCAATTCCTCCGCTAACGGCCAGAAGGAGCCTGTCCTGTGCTTTAAAAAGATTATTCTTTCTGATATAGCTTAGAAATTCTTCAAGCATGTTAAACTCGATGGGGGTTATCTGAATGGAATTACTGCAGGTTTTCCAGGTTCAAAATTAGTAGGTTTGAGCAATTGTTGTCCCGTTACGATAAGTGGATTTGTTCTTGAATATTCCGGCAGATTCGGGAAGAATCCCAGTCTTATCTGAAAAGTGTTGAAAATAAGATTGTTGTTTCGGATCCTTATCCCCAGTCCAATTGCTGAAAGCAAATCACCGGTTCCTACAAATTCATTTGTTCCAAAAAGAAATCCGGCATCTGCAAAGCCAAAGACGGCAAACCTGAAGCCATAAAAATTAACAGGACTGAAAAGTACTGATTCAAGGCTGACCGATAATCTCTGTGAATCGCCAATAGAATCATTCCTGAAACCCGAAAAGCCATTCTCATGGTTAAAAACAAGGGTTTCATCGTTATATCTGTCAAATCCTCTTGTGTAATCAATATTTACAAAGTTTCTGATCTTGTATCTGCCAATAAAGGAAAGATTGGAGATGAAGTTGGTCCGTAATGAAAGAATGCCCTGCTCAGTTCGTCCTTCATTAATAAAGGTACCCAGTCCGGCAGAAGTGTAAAAATACCCGATGTTTTTTACTGACCCTCCAATTGAAATTGAGGTTGCCATATAGTTTCTTTCCTTGAATTCATTGATTTCTCTTCCAAGTGTAATATTAAATAAGTTGCCGTGAGGGATATCTTCGGTCAGCCCATAACCATAAACAAGACTGGCTTTATAAAATTTTTGAACCGAAAAGGAAACCGAGCCAAGGAACATTTTATACTGCTGCAGATAATGGTATGATTCAGGTAGAATAAATGGGTGGGTGAAAACATTGTTATTAGTATACCTCGCTCCTAAAATCAGCCTGCTAACAGACTTTGCATCAAGGAGGAAGGACCTCATCAGCCAGTAATCCTGTAAATTGTACTTTACAGGAGCTGGCACAGGCAAAGAATCGAGGTCATCTGAAGTGAACATCTCTCTTACTGAAATGCTTCCGGCATATTTGGTTGAGGCGCTTATCAATTTCCTTCCAAGTTCGAACCCAAAGGTTTTTTTCCCCAGGCCATCATTATAATAAATATCAAGATTCACAAATGTTTTGCTGATATTGTTTACCTGATAATTAATTCCGAATCCCGGGGAATCGGAAAATTTTGAATCATAGGGGATTTCAATCCCTAATTCATGGCCCATTCCGAAAATATTCTTTTCAAACAGGGAGAAAGAACCTTTGTCAAATCCGCCAAAGCTGACCTTAGCTCCTAAAGAATAAATATCCTTTGTTACAACAATTATATCAGCTTCAGAGACGGAGACAGGTACAACAAGGATCCTGGCATCGTCAATATATGGGAGGTCTCTCAGGAACCTCTCATTATCGCTCAGGTTAAGAGGTGATATTGTATCGCCTTCCCTGAAAAGAAGGTTCTTCCTGATAATATTTTCACTGGTATTAAAATGGGTTTTATTAAGAAGTTTTTCAGTTTTATTAGGTTCATAGAAATCAGGTGTATTTATGTTTGAACCGAATACCTCCAGCCTCCTGATATCAATTTTACGGATTTTAATTCCTGAATAGTCAATAAAGTTTGCCTCGCTTGAGCCTGTGATCTCTTTTTTGGATTCCGGTTCATGTGAAATGATAATGAAATCATACAGTTTTTTTGTGATTAAAGTCTTGGATGCCCTTATTTTTAACGAGTCAAGAAAGAGCAAGGTTTTTTTGTCTTCAGAGCCGGAAGGAGGGATAAGTCTTAATGAGGATGAAAAGTCAGTACCTGAAATTGATAGCCTTATATTTTCAATTTCCTGTGCCTTTATTTTATTATTTACCTTTGAAAGTGAGTCGCGGGTGGCTGATATCTGAGAGTATGCTCCTGTGAAAATAAAAAGAAATGCCTGGAAGTATATGAGTCTTCTGTAAATTCTATACTCTGGTATATAAACATTTTCAGGTTTCATGAGGGGTCTTGATCAGCACATCATCAGAGTTAAACTGGAATCCAAGACGTTTACCTGTTATTACCCTTGAGTGTTGAATTTTTGCCTCAGCCTGCCCGACGGTTGCGATCTTGACCGTGTCGTATGGTGGCACCAAAAGGTCAAATTCAAGGGAGTACTGAATTGCTGTTGAAATTATTACCTGTAGAGAGGTTCTGTTTATTGCTTCATTACCATAATTTGAAAAAAGCATACCCATTTGCCTTTTTCCTTCAACAAGATACTGATTCTCATGGTTTATGAAAATCCTTGCGATAAGATATCCCAGGTCATCCAGCCTTGAGTATTTGAAGGAGTCAAAAAGGAAATTGTAGATGTTTATTATCCCCGAATATGCATTAAACTTGTTTTTCTGGATATAGGGTGTTTTCCAGGCAGGGTGTTCCCTGTCGAACTGAAAGATATTTGAATGCATGCTGAAAAGCAGAATATCACCGGCAACCTTTAACTGAGCATCAAAGTTACTTCTGTCGGTATATTCCATTTTAATCCTTGAATCGATGTTACCTAGGTTAGCATTTACATCTTTAGCTTGGTTTTTGAGGATGTCCTTAACCACGCTGAACCATTCAAGGGTATTATCATAAACTTTCTGTTTCAAAATCGATTTTTCCCTGAGAGTGCTGATAATTGCAATCTTCTTATTATCTAGTTCAGACATGATCAGTAGGATTAAATGTAATACACCTCTAAATTAGTAATTAAAATTTAAAATCATTCTGTTTGCTTCAATATGATCTGGCAAACAGAACACGCCTCTTTGACGGCTTTCCTGAGTATATACATTTACCCTCCTCCTCGGGTGAGTCAAAAGGAATGCATCTTATCGTTGCCTTAGTTTCCTCCTTTATTTTTTCCTCTGTTTCGGCAGTGCCATCCCAGTGTGCCATAATAAATCCTCCCTGATTATCAATTATTTCCAGGAATTCACTCCACTTATCTACGTAAAAAGTGTTATCGGATCTGAATTTCAACGCTTTTTGGAACATATTTGCCTGGATATCTTCAAGAAGGCTTGTTACACGGGCCATTAAACCTTCAGAAGGAATTGTCTCTTTCTGGAGTGTATCCCTCCGGGCAATCTCAACGGTATTGTTTTCAATATCTCGCGGACCGACAGCTATTCTTACCGGAACACCCTTAAGCTCATAATCTGCAAATTTATAACCTGGCTTATAGTTTTCCCTGTCGTCATATTTGACAGAAATTCCCGCTTTCTCAAGGTCAGCTTTAATAATTTTTGCTTTTTCAGAAATCTTCTCAAGTTGTTCGGCAGTTTTGTAAATAGGTACAATTACTGTCTGAAGGGGAGCCAGCCGTGGAGGAAGAATCAGTCCGTTATTATCTGAATGAGCCATTATGAGAGCGCCTACCATCCTTGTTGACAGTCCCCATGATGTTGCCCATACGTAATCGAGCTTCCCTGTTTTGTCGGTAAACTGAACATCAAAAGCTTTTGCAAAATTTTGTCCAAGGAAATGACTTGTTCCGGCCTGGAGCGCTTTGCCATCCTGCATGAGAGCTTCAATTGTGTATGTATCAAGAGCCCCGGCAAAACGTTCATTTTCACTTTTATACCCTTTGATAACAGGAAGGGCCATAAAATTCTCAGCAAAATCGGCATAAACTTTGAGCATTCTATCTGTCTCCTCAACAGCTTCTTCTCTTGTGGCATGAGCAGTGTGGCCTTCCTGCCACAGGAATTCAGCAGTCCTTAGAAAGAGCCTTGTACGCATTTCCCATCTTACAACATTTGCCCACTGATTTATAAGGATCGGGAGATCACGGTATGATTGAATCCAGTTTTTATAAGAATTCCAGATTATTGTCTCGGAAGTCGGGCGGATAATAAGTTCTTCCTCAAGCTTTGCCTCCGGATCGACAACTATGCCCTTCCCATTTTCATCCATCTTAAGCCTGTAGTGTGTAACTACAGCGCACTCTTTTGCAAAACCCTTGACATGAGCAGCTTCCTTGCTGAAAAAGGATTTTGGAATGAAGAGGGGGAAATAAGCATTGACGTGACCTGTTGCCTTGAACATTTTGTCGAGTCCTGCCTGAATATTTTCCCATATAGCATAACCGTAGGGTTTGATAACCATGCACCCTCGAACAGCTGAGTTTTCAGCAAGATCAGCTTTGATAACCAGGTCGTTATACCATTGTGCATAATTCTCCTCCCTGTTTGTTAAAAACTTCGCCATTGTTTGGTATGGAATTTGATTTATAATATTCAACTAAAAAACCGGCTCGTAAAAATAGCTAATTCCTTGAGAATTAAAAAAACGAAGATTCATCACGAAAGCAAAATACTCTGCAAGGATTAGAATTGGTTAACATACTTATTCACACATGAGATCCGTTTTAAATTTAAATTGTAGCTTTGATAAAAAATATTAAATTTGTTGAAAAGCAAAAAGCTTGAAGGCAAAATGATAAACAAATAACATTTGGTACAGAATTTGATAGTTAATCAGGTAATAGACAAAAAGAAATATACAAATACAATGAAAGCATTAATTAACATATTCGGACTAGCCCTTCTTACCCTTGCATCCTGTTCATCGGGGCTCTATGTAGGAACGGAATATGACGATCTGTATTTTCAGGATACAGACCAGCCAGTTAGCATGGTTCGCACCGGGGTTAGTCAGCCGGTTGCTGAAGGCAACCTCCAGTCCGGAGCTTATTATGATAATATATATGCCAGTGACACACTGGTATCAAAAGAATACTCTGATGCAGCTGATTATAACGATGCGGGCGGTTATAGCAATAATTATTACTACAATTATTATGACAACTATTCGTATTCAGGAAGATTGAACAGATTTTATGGAAACTATTTCAGCCCCTACTGGAGAGATCCTTTTTACTACAGCTGGTATCCTTCATTCGGTTTTAACAGCTACTACGGCGGATTCCCTTATTCCTATGGATACTATGATCCCTTTTATTCTGATTACTATAGTCCCTATTACTATGGAGGCTTTTATAACAACGGGTATTATATGAATAACTTCTACGGAGGTCTGTATGGAAGGAATTATTACAGTCCGTTCTACAGTTCGTGGTATTCACCATACTACTATGGCGGAAATCATTTTTACTCTAATAATGATAAGAACAGTACTTCATATGGAAGGAGAGAAAAGCCAAGCACTATGTCAACAAGATGGAGTGGGGGTACATCTTCACCTGTAGCTTCAGGATCGAGAAGAAACACTGATATTTCAACAGGTGCAGTTTCAGGCAGACCGGCATCGGGATCAGACGCAGCTTTAGCAACTTCAAGGAGAACAGCAAATCCTGGGTATAATTCCCAGCAGGCCGTTGCTTCCGGAAGGAAACTTATACAGGAGCCCTCTAAGTCCGGTAATGAAAGCGTTAGCGGAACTCAGTCGAGAAGGGCTGCAACATCAACAACCCGTCCTGAGTATAATCCGGCAAACCGGACCTATACTCCCAGCTATAGCGATCCCAAAATGAGCACCAGGCCTTCTTATAACAATACAAGAATAAATTCAAATGTTAACCAGAATAACAGCAACAGCAGAATAAACAGCAATGTTAACACCAGCAGACCTGCGACTATTCAGAGGAATAATCAGAATTCATCAAACAGCGGCAGAACTAATTCATCATATTCATCTGCTCCTGTAAGAAACAGTTCCTCATACTCAACTTCTCCCGCCAGAAGCAGCTCATCATATTCATCTGCTCCAAGCAGATCAGGCAGCTCCTCATACAGCAGATCCGGAAATTATTCAGTTCCTTCAAGAAGCTCCGGCAGCAGTTCAATGTCATCAGGGTCTTACAGCAGTGGAAGCAGATCATCATCTTCTTCATATAGCGGTGGCGGATCAGGATCATCAAGAAGTAGTGGCGGATCCTACTCTTCAGGTGGTTCCTCATCAGGTGGTTCCTCATCAGGAAGCTCTTCATCTGGCGGTAGCAGCGGCAGGAGAAATTAGAGGCACGCAGATTAATAACATAACAATTTAATTGATTACGATACATTCTAAATATAAGAGTGCAGGTATACTCTTCAATAAAAAGTAAAAAAAATGAAAAGAATAGCATTATTACTAACAGCAGTATTCCTGACATTTGCAGGCACAATAGCTCAGAATGTCGATGATGCTTTAAGATATTCACAGATCTTTTACACCGGAACAGCAAGGTTTATGTCAATGGGAGGAGCATTTACAGCACTCGGAGGTGATATGTCATCCCTGAGCCAGAATCCTGCCGGAATTGGTGTATTCAGGTCCTCTGAAATTTCTCTCTCACCCCAGCTCTTTCATTCCAAAACATCAGCTAACTTTAATGGTCTTTCGGATGATTACCTTTATAATTTCAATCTTGGACAGGCTGGTATAGTCAGCAGCCTGATCTCAGGTAATGGTACAACTGGTTTGATATCTCTTAATGTAGGATATTCATTCAACAAAACAAATAATCTTAACTCTTCAGTAAGGATACAGGGAAACAGTACAACCAGTTCAATGGCTGATTATTGGGCAGATGCCAGTTTTGGAACCGGCTACAGGGATCTTTCGGGAGCTAGTGGCATAGCCTATGATGCCTGGATTATGGATACAATTACCGGGACTGGAGCTAATACATACGGTACAGTTTTCTCAAATTATGGTGATAATGCTACATCAGATTATGGTCAGAATATAAGACGCCTGATATCAAACGAGGGTTTTACAGGAGAACATGCATTTTCAATAGGTGGCAACTATTCAAACAAGGTTTTTTTCGGAGCTACCCTGGGCATTAGCCGGCTTAGATATACAGGACATTATGAGCACCTGGAAAAAGCAGATTATTTCCTTGATTCTGAATTCAGCGATTTTACATATGTTGAGCATTTTGAAAATACCGGCACAGGGATATCATTGAAGATCGGGACAATTATCAAACCGACCGATGAGTTGAGAATAGGTTTTGCATTCCATTCACCAACACTGTACAGGATCGAAGAAAGATTTTATGATAATATAACTTCCAATTTCACAGATGGGGGTCATTATGAATTTAAGAATGATGAATTAGCTTATAACTATGCTCTTACAACGCCATTCAGGGCTCTGGCAGGTATCGCTTACCAGTTTAAGAAAATGGCACTACTTAGCCTCGATTATGAATTTGTTGATTATACTACTGTAAGATTCTCTGAGACCGGGGATAATTATGATTACAGTGAAAAAAACCTTGAGATCAAAAATACCCTCAAACCGGTTAGCAATGTCAGACTGGGTGGAGAATTCAGATTTAACAAGATATATTTCAGGGGTGGATACGGCTATTACGGCAAAGTCTTTAAAACCGGTGAGGTGAACGATAATATGTTCAACAGATCAATATCATTAGGTGCCGGCTTCAGGGAACAGAATATTAATATAGACTTTGGTTTTACGAACCTCAGAAACGAGCAAAACTATATTCTCTACAATACTTCCTTTGAAACGGCAACAGCTAATCTGACCAATTCAAGAAATCTTTTCACGGTTACATTTGGTTATAAATTTGGCTATATGTAGCCCTCTGCCTCCGGCCCCATATTGAATAACAGGTCGAGGATGCAAAGATCGGTAACGAACTCACTATCACTAAACACCTGGATATAAGGTCTGGAGATAAATCCCGGACCTTTTTTTGGAGAAATCCTGTATCTGTAATCCTGAGGAAGTCCTCTGTCGGGCTGGAAAGAAGAAGTGTGTAGTATAGATTTATTTATATTTAAAAACTCAAGACATTTGCAGAGCAGATCATCATTGAGGTCAAACAGGAATCGGTGGCTCTTTAGGAGTATTTTCTCGAAGTGTTCTGAATAAAACTGGAAATATGGTGATCTGTTATATGCAGAAGTTATTGCTCTAAGGTGAACCTGCTGCCATCTTTTTGAATAATCGATCTCAATATCTTTTACGAGTGCCTTTATCGCCGAACCTTTCGTCACAGGAACTGAAAGACTTAGAATTCCATTAGATGTCAGTATTCTACATCTGTTCCTGTAAGTCTGCTTAGTATAGTTTTCCTTGTGTTCAATAAAAACGGTATCTGCATTTTTTATAAGGCTGAAATATTCTGCAGTTGGGAAATAAGCTGTTGAAAGAAGTATGTCTCCAGGCATCTGAAAGGATTCACTTCATCTGGTTTATCATACTTGCAGAGAATCCGGCTCCGAACCCGTTATCAATATTGACAACTGTTACCCCGGAGGAGCAGCTGGTAAGCATCGCCAGTAAAGCAGAGATTCCTCCGAAGTTTGCCCCATAGCCCACACTGGTAGGCACTGCGATCACCGGTTTATCCACCAGTCCGCCTACCACACTTGCAAGTGCCCCCTCCATTCCGGCAATCACAATTATGACCCGGCATTTCTTTATTTCAGGAAGTTTGTCGACAAGACGGTGAATTCCGGCCACCCCGGCATCATAGATCCTTAAGACACTGTTTCCCAGAAGTTCTGCAGTAACAGCTGCCTCCTCGGCTACAGGCATATCAGAAGTGCCTGCAGTTATTACAGCGATCTTAGTGTCGGGACATACGATTTTTTCCCCCGGAATACTTATGATCCTTGCAACCGGGTAATATACGGCTTCAGAAATTTTCTCTTTAACCGAGTCGAACATATTCTGGTCAGCCCTGGTTCCAATCACATTGTTCTTCCTCCCCGACATTAATTTGAATATCCCTATTACCTGTTCAGCCGTTTTCCCTGCACAGTAAACAATTTCCGGATAACCGGTTCGTATCTCCCTGTGATGGTCAATCTTGGCATAACCCAGGTCGGTATAAGGAAAATTCTGCAGGACTTCAAGTGCTTCTTCAACACTCTTTTCCCCGTTTTTAATCCCTTTCAGAAGATTCTCAATCTCATTCCTGGTCATAGGTTGTTAATTTATTGATCAGCACTGCCTGATCTATATCCTTCAAGATCCAAAGATACATATCTGAATCCGATTTTCTTCAGGGTGCATATAATATGTTCTTTATCAGGGTTTTGAATTATTCTTTCAAAATAGTCCGGCTTACACTCAATTCTTGCCAGATCCCCGTGTATCCTGACCCTTGCTCCGGGAAAACCATTGTTTAGAAGGAAATATTCAGCTTGCTCAATCATTTTAAGCATGTCATCACTGACAGTTGTATTATATGGTATTCTTGTAAGAAGGCAGGCCATTGCAGGTTTGTCGGCAACAGGAAGGCCTTCCAAACGCAGCATTTCCCTTATTTCGTTCTTTGTAAGCCCTGCTTCCTGGAGAGGACTTCGGATGCCGAGCTCCCTTAGGGCCCTTAATCCCGGTCTGTACACATTTGTATCATCGGCATTAGTCCCGTCAATTACGTACCTGAAGCCATTTTCTCCTGCAAATGCCAGTAATTCTGAGAAGAGGGTTTTCTTACAAATATAGCATCGGTCAGCAGGATTATTTCTTACGATTTCCGGAAAAGGGAGATTGATTATCCTATGCTTAATACCATGCAGCTTTGCAAATTCAACTGCTTCTC
The DNA here is from genome assembly GCA_963701745.1 of uncultured Bacteroidales bacterium. GTDB lineage: Bacteria > Bacteroidota > Bacteroidia > Bacteroidales > VadinHA17 > LD21. The sequence continues at coordinate 1,465,800 of CAVPBE010000001.1, forward strand.
CAAGTTCAACTTCAGGTATATAGGTAGTCTTGATTGTAACTCCTGCCATTTCAATTTTATTTAGGCGACTAGCCCTGTAAAGAAGAAATGAACTGTCAACACCTCCTGAAAATGCAACGACAAAAGATTTTAATTCTTTTAATATTGCATCAAGCTTATTGGTTTTATCCTCTATCATTCTCTATTTCTTGTTCTGTATTAATAACGACATTATGTTGTTATAAACCTCCTTTACAGGGATATTTCTTTCTGAAGCGATTTTCCTGCATTCTTCATATTCAGGTTTAATTGAAACCTCTTTTCCTTTATAGAAAGAACGTTTCACAGTTACCTCACCGTAGACCGAATTTACTTTCTCGAATTCTCTTGACAGGGTATCTTTCCTGAAGTCAAATGTTCTTATACCCAGTGTTGTTGATTCAGTGAAAATTATTTCCCTGACAGTATCCTCTAATCCCTGTTCACATATGACATTTAGTACAATGCCCGGTCTTCCTTTTTTCATTATTATCTGGGAACAATAGACATCTGATGCCCCTGCCTTAAAAAGCCTGTCTGAAATGTGATCGTAAAACTCCGGGTTCATGTCATCGATATTTGATTCTATCAGTGATGCTTTATGTCCTGCGATGAGGGTCTCCGAAGTTTCACCGAGATAAACCCTTAGCAGATTTGGAATTACGGGATGATCCTTATGCCCCACTCCATAGGCGGTCTTTTCAATTTTCAAATGCGATCCGGTTCCGAATTCTGTTCCAAGAGCTGAAAGGATTGCGGCTCCTGTAGGGGTTGTAGCTTCAAAATCGACTCCACCGCTCCTGACAGGCATTCCTTTTACAATTTCAGCTGTGGCTGGAGCCGGGACCGGAAGCTTCCCGTGGTCGCAATTTACAAATCCGCCTCCAAGTTCAACCTCCGAAACATACACTGCACTTACATTCAGAGAATTGAAACAGATGGCTGCCCCAGCAATGTCTATTATTGAATCTATTGCACCAACCTCATGGAAATGAACTTCTTCAATATCGATCCCGTGCACAGCTGCCTCTGCCGTTGCAATCTTCATAAATATCTTCATACTAAGTTGTTTGACACCTTCAGAAAGAGAAGAACCGTTGATAATTTTTTCAATATCTGCAAGGTGCCGATGGGTGTGTTCATGAGCTGTTTGCTTTACAGTAACTTTTGTCCCCGTAATCCCATGTCTCTGGGCCTTTTCTGCAACAAGGTCCCAGCCCTGGAGATTTAACTTGCTTAGCTCGCTCCTTAAGTATGATAAATCTATTCCAAGATCAACCATCGCACCGAGATTCATATCACCGCTAATTCCTGAGAAACAATCGTAATAAAGTACTTTCATGAAATGCCCCTTTTTAATATTAGATAACAAATAAAAATACCTAAAGTTGAATTTAACGCAACCGAATGCCAGCCTTAAATCCGTTGCTAATATACAATTTACAATTGGTGACGAATAATAAAAAAAAAGTCGTATTTTTGAAAACTTTTCTGTTAACAAAAAATCAAGGATCAATCATGAGAAGAAGAGAGTTCTTTAAGTCTTCAGTTGGAGCAGGAATTGCCGCCGGTGCTGCTTTAAGTCTGGGGGGATATGAAAAATTGTGGGCATCAATTCCCGGGAGTGTCAAGTATGATTTGGTTGCTGTCATGGGAGGGAATCCTGATGCGATGTTTGATCTCGGAATTCAGGAACTGGGCGGAATGGGTGCTTTTGTTCAGAAAGGGCAGAAAGTTCTTATTAAACCAAATATAGGATGGGATGTAATTCCTGAGCTTGCTGCCAATACAAATCCTCTGTTAATAAAAAGGATAATTGAGCACTGTTTCAAAGCCGGGGCAAAAGAGGTGTATGTTTTTGATCATACCTGCGATAACTGGGCAAACACATATAGGAATTCCGGTATTGAAAAAGCTGCTAAATCAGCCGGAGCCAAAGTCGTTCCTGGCAATTCGGAGAACTATTATCAGGAAATCCAAATTCCGGGGGGTGTGAAATTGAAAAAAGCAAAAGTCCATGAGTTGCTTCTCGAGACTGATGTTTTTATCAATGTTCCGATCCTTAAAAATCATAACTCAACAAGAATGACGGCCTGTCTTAAAAATACAATGGGAATTATATGGGACAGGGGATTCTGGCATTCAAATGACCTGCATCAATGCATAGCTGATTATGCATTGTTTGAAAAGAAGCCAGCTCTTAATATTATTGACTGTTATAATGTTATGGTTAAAAACGGTCCGCAGGGTGTATCCAAGGAAGACGTTGTCCAGATGAAATCACAGATAATAACAACCGATTGGGTTGCAGGGGATGCTGCCGCAGCAAAAATGCTCGGAGTTGATCCTCAGAAGATTGACTATATTCCTATCGCGTATAAAATGGGCCTTGGTAACATGAATCTTGAATCCCTCAATATTAAGCGCATTAAAATGTAATCCATAATGACCTCTTCCTTCCTCAGAAAATTCCGGATTGGATTTTCGGCAGTGGTTCTGATCTGTTTTATTTTTGTATTTGCTGATTTCAGGTCTTTAATTCCTGAGAAATATATCAACTATCTTCTTTATCTCCAGTTTATTCCTTCCCTTCTTAAATATATTGACCTTAAGACAATGGCGGCAGGAGGATTTATCGTTATCCTGTTGCTGACACTTCTTTCAGGGAGGACATACTGTTCATTCCTTTGCCCCCTTGGAATTGGACAAGACCTCTTCAGCAGGATGGGCGGAAAGGTAAAGAAGAAGTTCAGAAGATTTGGTTACAAAAAGCCTTATACGATAATAAGATATACATTACTTGGTTTAACTATTGGCACAGGAATAATATGGGGCATTTATGCAGTTACTCTGCTTGATCCCTATAGTATATTCGGACGGTTCATGACCTATTTTGGCAAACCAGTTGTTCTTCTTGTCAATAATTTTCTGGCCTGGATTTTCGGAAAATTCGACGCCTATACCTTTCATAATATTGAGATAAGAGCATTCAGCTTGCTTACGTATATAGTTCCTGTTGTATTCTTTCTGCTGGTAGGTATTCTTTCTTTTACGAAGGGCAGGCTTTACTGCAACATGATCTGCCCTGTTGGCACACTGCTGGGTTTGATTTCAAAGGTTTCACTGTTCAGGATTAAAATTAACGAAAGCGAATGTTCACGGTGCGGAAGGTGTTCCTTGGGATGCAAATCATCATGTATCGATTTTCTGAACCATAATATTGATATAAGCCGATGTGTCGATTGCTTCAACTGTATCAGTACATGCCCTGATAAGGCACTTTCATACAGTTTTGTCGGTTCTAAACACACTGTACATGTAGCCGACGAAAGCAAGCGCAAGTTTGTCGCCGGATCACTTTTGATGCTATTAGGAATTTCGCAGGGAGTAAAAGGACAGGAAAAAAAGTTTGTGCCGGTACCAAAAAAGGAATCTACAGTAAAGGAACCGAAAACATCGCCTGTTTGTCCGCCGGGTGCCGGATCAATAGTTGATTTCACAAAACACTGTACAGCTTGTGCCCTTTGTATCACAGCCTGTCCGAACAATGTGCTTCAGCCTTCTGTTAAACAATATGGAATAGCCGGACTGATGCAGCCTGTTATGGATTATCACAAAAGCTTTTGTACATATAACTGCACAATATGTACAGAAATTTGTCCAACAAATGCCCTGAAACCGCTTTTACTGGAGGCCAAAAAACTTACACAGATCGGTAAGGTCATTTTCATAAAAGACAATTGCATTGTAAAGACTGAGAAAACCGCATGCGGCGCCTGTTCTGAAGCATGTCCGACCAAAGCTGTTTATATGATCCCATATGAGGGGAACCTTTTAATCCCTGAAACTGATCAGGAAATCTGTATAGGCTGCGGCCATTGTGAATTTGCCTGCCCTGTGACTCCATACAAAGCAATATTTGTTGACGGAAATCCTATTCATATGGCCGCCAAAAAGCCCAAAAACGACCAGTCAGAAATCACTACTCCTGTCGAATTTCCATTCTGAAAAAAGAATATCTCAGAAAATTTTCAGAAATATGATATTTATCTGCCTGATGTATTTATAAGCAGTTAATTTTGCTTATATTATACTTCAGAAAATTTATTAATTGTTTCATGAAACCATCACATATTGAACATATTGGGATAGCGGTTAAGAATCTTAATGACTCAGTCAGGTTATACGAGAAAGTTTTTGGACTGGAGTGCTACAATATCGAAGAAATAAAGAATCAAAAAGTAAAAACCGCCTTTTTTAAGGTAGGAGCGACAAAAATTGAGCTGCTTGAATCGACTGATCCTGATGGGCCTATTGCAAAATTCATTGAGAAAAGAGGAGAGGGGATACATCATATAGCATTTGCAGTAAATAATATCGATGTACAATTAAAACACGCTGAAAAGGAGGGAGTAAAGCTGATTGATACAAACCCGCGTGAAGGTGCTGAGGGGTTGGATATCGCCTTCCTTAATCCCCGGTCGACGGGAGGTGTCCTGATCGAATTATGCGAACACCGCGAGAAGTAAAACATAAAACTGTTCTGCAGGATGAAGTAATAATGGAAATGGATTAACTGTCATTCATTAGAAACAAACTTTTTGGTATTATGAATAACACTGCGGCATCTGGTAATTCCGGCCCGAAAGTCAGGTCCGACTGCGAATTGACCCTTGAACTGAGAGACGGGGGTGGGATTGTTATTGATCTGAAATCAAAGGTTAAGGTGCTCTATGGAGAATCAATTAAAAAGCTCTGCCTCGAAATTCTGAATTATTTCGGGATCAGTGATGCATTTCTCAGGATTGACGATTCCGGTGCGTTGCCTTTCGTTATTGCAGCCCGCCTTGAATCAGCAATAAGAAAATTAAAAGAAACAGAGCTTGAGTATCTTCCTGAATTGCTAGAAGAGAACAAATACGCAACCAGTTCAGACCGGTTCCGTTTTTCAAGGCTCTATCTACCTGGAAACACTCCCAGCATGATGATAAATGCCGGACTCCATTCTGCCGATGGTATAATTCTTGACCTGGAAGACTCAGTTAGCCCGGAAAAGAAGGATGAAGCCAGGATCCTTGTAAGAAATGCACTGAGACAGCTGAATTTCAATGGTGCCGAGCGAATGGTCAGGATAAACCAGGATGAAAGAGGGATGAAGGATCTTGAATTCGTTATTCCACACTCTGTAAATCTAATTCTGATTCCAAAATGCGAAGATCCTGTAACTGCCAGGAATATTGAAAGCAGGATTGCGGAAATTAAAGCTAAAGCCGGAGTAATAAATACAGTCTACCTGATGCCTATAATTGAGACAGCCCTGGGTGTTGAAATGTCATTCGAAATTGCCAGGTCAGCTGCAACCGTTGTGGCAATCGCAGTTGGATTGGAAGATCTTACAGCCGATATGGGAGTTACAAGGACCAGTGAAGGCAAAGAGACTCTTTATGCCAGAACCCGCATCGTAAACGCTGCCAAGGCTGCAGGCATTCAGCCGATAGATTCAGTATTTTCGGATGTCGGTGATATGGAGGCTCTGCATCAGAATGTTTTGTCTGCCAAGGCTTTGGGATTTGAAGGAATGGGATGCATTCATCCCAGGCAGATTCCTGTAATCCGGCAGGGCTTTTCCCCACGGCTCTGAGGAGATCGAAAAATCGAAAAAGATCGTACTGGCATTTATAAATGCCAGTTCCAAAGGACTGGGAGTTGTTGCCCTTGGTTCAAAAATGATCGATCCACCTGTAGTTGCAAGAGCTCAGAAAATCATTGACCTTGCTATCAGGCTAGGACTTCTGACAGGGGACTGGATTAATGAGATCCCTGGTGGACTAGAATAATTAATATAAAAACTTTCATTATGGCAATACCGACCGTTGTAAACGCAGCCGGCAGAAGTGTTCCGACAGAGATCAATGGAAAGCCGGAAATTCCTTTCAGGGGAGTCGGCAAACACCGGCCTCTTGGTAATAAATATGGTCCGCCTATTCCTTCCTGCTCTGATTTTCCGGTTGACGGCAACAAGGTTGTTGCGACTCTGGAGGAGGCCCTTTTAAGGTGCGGCATCCGTGATGGGATGACAATATCAACTCATCACCATTTAAGGGATGGGGACCTGATCAGCAACAGAGTATTTGAGATTGCATCGGTAATGGGAGTTAAGGACCTTGTCTGGTTTCCCTCAGCCTCATTCCCTTGCAATGACCCTCTAATAAAATACCTGGAGGACGGAACAATCAACAGGATTGAAGGAAGTATGAATGGGCCTCTTGGGCGGTTTGTTTCAGAAGGCAAAATGAAAGGCACCGCTGTTTTGCGCTCTCACGGCGGACGTGTTCAGGCAATCCAGGACGGGGAAGTGAAAATAGACATTGCTGTTCTAGTTGCCCCGACAGCTGATACATTTGGCAACGCAAAAGGTACAGGAGGCAATTCGGCCTGTGGTGTACTGGGGTATGCCAAAGCTGATTCAATGTACGCTGACAAGGTTATTGTTGTTACTGACAATCTTGTGGATATGCCATGCTACCCGATGGAAATAGAAGGTAATTATGTTGACTGTGTTGTTGTTGTTGATAAGATAGGAATCCCTGAAAAAATTGTGTCGGGAACAACACAAATAACGAAAAGTCCTGACAGGCTTTTAATAGCAGACCTGACTGCCGCTTTCCTTGAAAAATCCGGGATCCTTAAAGATGGCGTTACGATACAGGCAGGGGCAGGAGGCACTTCACTGGCTATTGCCGTATTTCTACATGAAATTCTTAAATTAAAAGGCTGGAAATCTAAATTCGGATTCGGAGGGAGCACAAAATATATGGTTGAAATGCTTGAACAGGGACAAATGGGATATATTCTTGATGCGCAGGCTTTTGATCTTGATTCTGTTGCATCAATTGTAAAGAATGCAAATCATATTCCATATCCTGTCTTCAATGCCTATAATTATCATTCCAAGGGAAACCTGACAAGCCTAATGGATATTATGATCCTTGGCGCCACTGAAGTTGATCTTAATTTCAACGGCAATGTTGTTACACATTCAGATGGCTATCTTCTTCATGGTATTGGAGGCTGGCAGAACTGTCTGCATGCCAGGAATGTTATACTTCCCGTTCCTCTTTTCCGTGACCGGATTCCGGTCATTGTCGATGAAGTAACCACTTTATGCGGGCCGGGGGAACTTATAGATGTGATTATTACTGAGAGAGGGATTGCCATTAATCCCCTCCGGCAGGACCTGATAGAAAGTGTAAGGGACAGCGGGCTTCCTCTTAAAACAATTACAGAGCTTAAGGAGGAAGCAGAAAAAATTTGCGGAAAGCCTTCAAAGCCTGAATTTGAGGATGATATTGTGGCAGCAATAAAATGGGTCGACGGGACTGTGATCGATGTGGTCAGGAAAATAAAGATGAAATAAAAATTTCTATGGAAAGATATAAATGTGCAATCTGCGGTTTTATCTATAATCCTGAGGAAGGAGATGCTTCCTCGGGTATTGAACCGGGAATTTCTTTCAACGATCTTCCTTCTGATTATATCTGTCCGGTATGTGGAGCAGGCAAGGATGAGTTTTTTATCTATGACTGAATCAGTGGCGAGCTATTTTGCTGATTTCCGGCTGCCGTTCTCCGGTATATTTTTTATTACATCAATAAGCAGATCCCAGAACATTCCTACTGTTCTTATTTCAATCTTTTCTTCAGGTGTATGGGCTCCTTTTATAGAAGGACCGAAGGATATCATATCTATACCCTTGAATTTCTCATAGATAAGTCCGCATTCAAGGCCTGCATGAATAGCCCTTACAAGGGGCTCCTTTCCGAAGAGATTCAGGTAAGATTTACGCGTTATCTTCAGGATCTCCGATTTCATGCTGGGTTTCCAGCCTGGATAGCCATCGGAATGTATAACCTTTGCGCCCGCAAGATTCAGACACGACTCTACCATTCCCGCAACATCATGTTTTGAAGATTCAAGTGAACTTCTCTGGGTTGTGATGATCCTTATATTGTTTCCCCCGACAAAGGTTACAGATGCAAGGTTTGTTGAAGTCTCAACAAGATCAGTCATTTCACGCGACCAGGAAATAACGCCATGCGGACAGCAGGAAAGTGAGCTGAGGAGCTTTACCTGGCTATCCTTGTCCATTACGGATGAAGGTGATTCGATTTCTCTTATTGTGATCCTGAGGTCTTTCTCGATTTCACCAAACTCCTCATTAAGAACGATCTGGAAATTCATTACCCAGTCAATCACCTGGTCTTTACTGGCTTTGTCAACCGCAATTACTGCAAATGCTTCCCGTGGAATTGCATTCCGGAGATTTCCACCATCGAACCGGGCAACGGCAATATCGAACTGATTTGAAAGATTCCACAAAATCCTGTTCATCAGTTTAACAGAATTTCCGAAACCTTTGTGAATTTCATCGCCGGAATGACCACCGTGAAGTCCGGTTACTGATATTTCAAATCCTGTCATCCCCTTATTGATACTGGTGCTTTTATAATTCAGTTCGCCTATCGTATCCATTCCCCCTGCACATCCGATAAATAGTATGCCTTCATCTTCAGAATCAAGGTTTAATAATGTCCTTCCCTCAAAAAAATCAGGTTTAAGGTTTATGGCTCCTGTCATTCCCGATTCTTCATCTACAGTAAACAGACACTCAATTTTTCCTGATTTGAGATTTGAATCAGAAAGTACAGCTAGTTGGGAGGCTATCCCTATTCCATCATCTGCCCCAAGTGTTGTTCCCCTTGCCATAACATACCCATCTTCAATAAAAGGAACAATGGGATCAGTGAACCAGTTGTGAGGAAAATCTGCATTTTTCTCACCAACCATATCCATATGGCACTGAAGGACAATAGTTTTCCTGTTCTCAAATCCCGGTGATGATGGTTTAATAATGACGATATTTCCAGCTGAGTCTTCTTTCGATTCGAGATTATGCTCCGATGCAAAATTGATAAGATAACTTCTTATTTTACCTTCATTCTTGCTTAACCGCGGAATCCTGCAAATCTCTTCGAAATAGATCCAGATTGGTGCTGGATTTAATTCAGATAAAATGCCCATGCTTGTACTGGTAAAACAATAAGGTTCAAAACTACTGTTTTTTTATTTATGATTACCGAATAATCAAAATTATTATATGGAGCAGGGATAGGACAAAATTTGCTATTTTTACACAAGTGATATTAAAACAAGCTTATATGGCAAAACGGACGATTGTAACCTTGCCCGGGGACGGGATCGGGAATATAGTTCTAAATCAGGCATTAAGGGTTCTTGATGCTTGCGGATTTGAAGCCGATTATATTCATGGTGATATTGGTTGGGAATACTGGTGCAAGGAGGGTAATCCTCTGCCTCAGAGAACCCTTGACCTTATCAGCAAACATAAAATAGCCTTGTTCGGAGCAATAACATCCAAACCAAATGAAGAGGCGAGGGCTGAACTCAATCCTGAACTCCAGGGAAAAGGATATGTCTATTCAAGCCCGATTGTAGGGCTCAGGCAAAAATTTAATCTCGATATCTGTGTCCGTCCCTGCAAGTCATATAAAGGGAATCCTCTCAACTTTATAAGAAAGGGTAAAGGGAACACCGTAGAAGAACCGGTTATAGATGTAGTTATTTTCCGCCAGAACACAGAATGCCTTTATTCAGGAGTTGAATGGACGAACCCGCCGGAATTGGTTTATAAAGCTCTGATGTCGCATCCTAAATTTGTTGAGAATTTTGGCAGAGTTCCCGTTGAAGAGATTTCAGTTTCAACAAGGATCTTTACAAAAAAAGCCACTGAAAGGATCTTACTTGCGGCTTTTGAACATGCAAAAAAATATGGATATCCATCAGTCACCGTTTGTGAAAAGCCAAATGTTATCAGAGAAACATCGGGACTGATGTGGAAGCTGGCAAAGGAGACACAAAAGAGCTCATATCCCGGGATAAAGCTGCACAATACAAATATTGATGCCCAGATGATGTGGCTGACAAAAAACCCTGAGGATTATGGTGTCATTGTGGCGGGGAACATGTTTGGAGATATAGCTTCAGATGCTTTTGCAGGCCTGATTGGGGGACTCGGTTTTGCTTGCAGTGCGCAGTTTTCATCAGACGGGATTGCCGTTTTTGAACCAACTCATGGTTCGGCTCCAAAATATGCCGGGTATGATATCCCGATTGTTAACCCCATTGCTATGATAGAGTCGGCCTGCATGATGCTTGATTATATTGATGAAAAGAGCATTTCGGATAAGATAAGAAAAGCTGTTGCTGAAACTATCCTTGATGGTAAAACACGGACCTATGATATGATGAAAATGACCGGCTCTCAGGAAGTGGTTAAAAATGGCGCAGCATCGACGATACAGATGACCGACGCAATTATTTCAAGAATCAAGTAAACAAATTCAGCCTATATGAATGACATAGTTAGGAATCTTTGGCCTGAACTGGATTGGATACAAGATATTTCCCTACGGGAGAAGACCGCAAAAACATGGGAGGTTGCACTTGAAAGGAGCGTTTTGAAAGCCGGTGATCTGGAAAGAATACCATTTACCCTCCTTTGCGGTCCTGATATGAAAGTCAGCTTTATGGAGCACAAAAGATGTGTGGTCCATATTGCCAAAGCCAGCGGGGAGAAAATGAATGAGTTCTTTGGAGATGAACTGCCTGTGAACATGGACATTCTCATCTCTGGCGCAATACTTGCTGATGTCGGCAAACTTCTTGAATATGAGCTTGATAAAAACGGGAAGTCAATACAGGGAAAATATGGACAATATCTCAGGCACCCTTTTTCGGGTGTTTCTCTTGCTGAAGAGTGTGGTTTGCCGGCAGAGGTTTGCCACATAATTGCCGCTCATGCTAATGAGGGTGATCTGGTAAAGAGGACCACAGAGGCATACATTGTCCATCATGCGGATTTTATGACATTTCTTCCGTTTAAAAGTCGTCTGGTTGTCTGACAATCCGAACAGGACCTATCAGCCGAGCCTCATTTTTTCGATTTCCTCTAAATTCATTTCATTATTTACATCCTTTGCATTTGATGTGTACAGATAATCGATAAGGTCCATGTACCTGTCCATTATCTTGCCTCTGACAATCTTCATTGAAGAGTTCATCAAACCATTTTCTTCAGTAAATCCCTCTTCAAGAATTCCGATTGCCACCGGCAGCCATCTCTGAGGAAACATATTGCCATACTTACCATTTGTACGATATTCATCTACCTCATTTTCAAGCAGATTAGTAACAGCTTTCTTCCCTTCATCAGAATCGGCTGTAAGATTCTTTTCTTCCAGGTAGATCTTAAGAGAGTGCTGATTTGGAACTATAAGGGCAACCGTATATGGTTTTTGGTTATTATAAAGCATACACTGATCGATATATTTCGATTGTTCGGAAATAGCTTCCTCAATTCCTTCAGGGCTGAATTTTTCCCCGTCATCAGCAATAAGCAGACTTTTAAATCTTCCAAGAACATAGAGGAACCCTTCTGACATATATCCCATATCACCTGTATAGAGCCATCCATCCTTTATTGCTTCACGGGTTGCAGTTTCATTTTTCCAGTATCCGTGCATAACGTTCCCGCCTTTTATCACAATTTCACCTTTTTGTCCGGCAGGAAGCTCCTTACCATCATCATCACAGATCTTGAGATCCATATTATTTACTATCGCTCCTGATGATCCTAGTCTGTGCCGGCCCGTAGAGTTTGAGGAGATAACAGGTGAGGCCTCGCTTAATCCATAACCCTGGTACATTGGAATTCTAAGGGCATAAAAGAATCTCTGAAGTTCAATATCAAGCAATGCACCACCACCAATAAAATAGTCTAATTCTCCTCCGAAATTCTCACGTATCTTTCTGAACAGGATTTTGTCATAGAGATCAATCAGAGGTTTCTTTAACTTTTGCAGTCCGCGACCTTTGTTCCATCCTTCTTTATTATAGGAATAGGAAATCTTGAGTGCGTGATTGAACAGGATCTCAGCTATTTTCCCTTTTTCTCTGACCCCTTTTTCAATATTTTTTCTGAAATTTTTAGCAATTGCCGGCACACTCATAAGAAGGTTCGGCTTTATCTCCTTAAGGCATGAAGGAAGGTTCCTGAGGGTTTCCATTGGTGTCTTTCCGGTCTTTACAGAGGCAATGCTTGCGCCTTTTCCCATAAAAGCGTAAATACCGCATGTATGGCCGAATGAGTGATCCCAGGGGAGGATTACAAGAGTTTTATAAAATGAAGGTATATCCATCAGACTATATGCCTGATATACGTTTGTAACATAGTTTCCGTGAGTCAGAATTATACCTTTTGGATCGGCTGTAGTACCTGATGTATAACAGATATTTGCAAAATCCGATGGTTTGATACCTGTGTAGATTTCTTCAAATCTGGACCTGTTCTCAGGCTTTTCCAGCCATTCTCTCCCGGCTTTTCTGACCTCATTGAAATGAATTTCATTTCCTGAATATTCTTCCTGTGTATCGAAATGAATTATTTTTTCAATTGTTTTGCATTCGCTTATTACAGGTTTAATTTTGCTTACCTGTATAGAAGATGCCAGTATCATTCTTGATTCTGAATGGGTTATCCGGAACTTGATCTCTTCAGGGGTAAGTTTAACGGAGAGTGGTACATTTATTGCGCCGGCATAAAGCATTCCAAGTTCACCTATAACCCAGCTATTGCGTCCTTCCGAGATAAGACTTAGCCTGTCGCCCTTCTTTATCCCGAGGGTTATCAGGCCGGCAGCAAATTCATAAACCTGTTTTTTCGTTTCACCATAGGTTGTCCCTTCATATTTGTCCTGAGGCTTTTCCCACAGGTAAACATTGCTCTCATACTTTTCTGCACTCTCCTCGAAAAACTGTATCAATGATTTCATCGGGCAAATAATTAAATTTAATGTAATTACATTGTAATTACGCTATTGTCGGTAATTATTTCAGACACCTAATATACTAAATCTGTACTAATCAATCAGAATTTGTTTTTTATCTAAGATTTAACCATTTGGATTGGTTTTCAATATTTTGTATTTTTGATATTATATTTCAACAACATGAAGAATGGAGCTCAGTAAATCTTAATATAATTTATCATGAGACATTTTCCAATCATCTGCATTGTGTTATTATTGGTTTTATCTCCTTCCTGTAAAAAAATAAGGGAAAGAGGCCTGTTCGGGAAAAAGGGAAAAACTCTTGAGATGCTAAGGGCACAGCAGGACAGCATAAGGGTGGCTGATTCATTAAAGAGAGTTGAAAACCGAATCAGGGCTATTGAAGAAGCCAGGCTGGACAGCATCCTCCAGGCTGAACAGGAAAAAGCAGCATTTGAAGCCCGCAATAGATTCAATATCATTGTGGGCAGTTTTGTTACTCCGGAATTCGCTCAGTCATGGGCAGAAGAATACAGGAAACAAGGTTATGACACTAAGGTTATCAGGATGGCTGACAGTAAATTCGAACTGGTTGTTGCTGAATCGTACGATAAATTCTCAAAAGCCATTCAGCGTCTTAACCAGTTCCAGGATACAGTAGATATTGACAGTTGGCTATACGTCAATAAGTAGGGGCAGCTTACCTGAAAATAGTTGCTTTCCTGTCAGGTCCGACAGACACAATGGATACCGGTATGCCAGTCTGGATTTCAATGAATTCCACGTATTTCTTGAGATTTTCAGGCAATTCATCATAATCTCTTATCCCGGTAATATCTTCATTCCATCCTGGCAGTTCTTTATATACAGGTTCGATCTTTGCATCATTATCGAAAGGTATTTCATTCTGATCCCTGCCCTCAACCTTATATGATGTGCAAACCTTTATCGTTCCAAAACCCGAAAGGATGTCAGATTTCATCATAAAGAGTTTTGTCGTTCCATTTACCATAATTGCATACTTCAGGGCCGGGATATCAAGCCATCCGCACCTTCTTGGCCGGCCGGTTGTTGCCCCGAATTCACCTCCTTTTTTTCTCAGCAGCTCTCCGGTTTCATCATTAAGTTCTGTAGGAAAAGGTCCGCTTCCCACTCTTGTACAATAAGCTTTGAAGATCCCGAACACCTCCCCGATAATTTTCGGTGAGATCCCAAGTCCGGTACATGCTCCGGCACTTATTGTATTTGATGAAGTTACATAAGGATATGATCCGAAATCAACATCGAGCATAGTTCCCTGAGCACCCTCGGCAAGTATTTTTTTCCTGTCAGACGAAAGGTTGTGAATGAGGTATTCAGTATTTTCTATCCTGAATTTTCTAATCAGTTCAATTCCCTCAAACCATCCCTTTTCATACTCTTTTATATCAAAAGCAAAACTGTAATTTTTCAGGATAAGGAGATGGCTCGCAGTATGCTCGTCATATAACTTCCTGAAATCAGAACGTGTTATATCTCCGACTCTCAGTCCATTACGACTTGCTTTATCAGTGTAAGCGGGCCCGATGCCCTTTAAAGTTGAGCCGATCTTCAGGCAGCCCTTCTGATGTTCATATGCCGCATCGAGAATCCTGTGTGTAGGAAGGATAAGGTTGGCCCTCGACGAAATAACAAGTCTTTTCAGAAGTTCTTCAACGGGAGGCCCCAATTCTTCAATCTCTTTTTTAAATACAGCCGGGTCCAGAACCACTCCGTTACCGATTATATTCAGTTTATCGCGATGGAAAATGCCTGAAGGGATCAGGTGCAAAACATGCTTAACATTATTAAACTCAAGCGAATGACCAGCATTTGGACCACCCTGGAATCGTGCAATGACATCATATTCCGGACTGAGAGCATCAACAACTTTGCCTTTCCCCTCATCACCCCATTGAAGGCCTAATAAAATATCAATTTTCATTTTAAAACCAAAGGATTTTTAAAACAGGTTCGAAGTTACAAAATAATCTGGCTGAAAATCACGTTGATAATATATTGTTGATAAATGCAAGGGGAATGTGGGCAATAACAGATTTTGACTTGCCCTGAATCTTATATTTGAAGTAACTTTATTAATTATCAGGTATAAATGAATTAATAACTTATGTTTATCATGAAAAAAGCACAATGTCTTATTTTAATCAGCCTGGCATTTATATTCCTGGCCTCTCCGGTTTTTGCACAGAATAAAGGAGAAGAAAATGATTATAGATTTACTATTAAAACGAATCCCCTGTCAGCTCTCGGAGGTCCGTTCTGGTTTACAATTATTCCGCTCACAGGGGAATATAAGGTTCTTTTTGAAGCAGCCGTATCCCAAAAATCATCTATTCAGATAGGAGCAGGATATATAGGACCTAGTGTATTGCTTAATCTTGACGATCTGGCAAATGATGAAGCCGAACCGGGAACTATAAGCGGAATAAGAACTAGCGGATTCAGGATTCAGGGAATGTACAGGTTTTTCATCAGCAGAGATCTTTCTTCACCTGAAGGCTTTTATGTCGGACCTCACATTTCATATGCCACGGCACAAATTACAAACAAGGGTGATGAAACCAAAAAAGTAAAAGGAACTAAACTTAATATTAACGGAGTATTTGGATATCAATTAATTACATCCGGAGGATTCACTCTTGACATTTACACAGGAATGGGATTTGTTTCTAGAAAGTGGGAAGTAACTGGTACTGACTGGGATCAGGATACATTTAAGGACAGAGCCAGTGTAAGTGTGCCATTCGGTTTCTCTTTTGGTTATGCATTCTGATAAAAGGTATTTTGTTATGAAAAGGACTCTGAAAAGGGTTCTTTTTTTTACCCCCATATGGCGTGTTTGGCGATCTAACTTTCGTCCTTCAGATGCCCGTAAATGTACAAAGAATGATACATCGGATTAAAGCTGTGTAAACCGCTGGCTGTGCGGATTATCTCCTGTATCCTGGGATCGCAGAATTCAATTACTTTACCCGATTCAATGTCAATAAGATGATCGTGCTGGCTGCATTGGTAAGCACGTTCAAACTGGGCAATATTTTTACCAAACTGATGCTTAATCACAAGATTGCAGTCGAGAAGCAATTCAATCGTATTATAAAGCGTTGCCCTGCTCACCCGGTAGTTCTTGTTTTTCATGAATATATATAGCGATTCGATATCAAAATGACCTCTCCTGGAGTAAATTTCGTCCAGAATTGCATATCTCTCAGGCGTCTTTCTGTGTCCCCTTTTTTCGAGATATTCAGTAAATATTTGCTTTACTGTCAACCTGGTATCATCATTAATCATATCTGGTCTAATTTAAAATAATAACAAAAGTACTGTTTTTTGTCAGACGCAGGTTAATAAACAAAAAGCTTGAGGTTATTCTGAAAAATCTTCGACCCGTTTAATACTTTCTATTCCTCTGACATTTGAAATTTTAAGGATAAGATTGTTAATATCCTGTGTGTGATGAACATAGAGGTCAATAGTGCCTTCAAAGATACCATCCTTTACACTGATGTTGATATTTGTCATATTGACCTTAAGTTCAGAGGAAATAATATTTGTCAGGTCATTTACCAATCCAATCCTGTCGACCCCTGTCATGCTTATTCTGGCCAGAAAAGAGACCAGTTTATGGATTGCCCATCTTACAGCAATGATCCTGTTACCTTCGTTAGACATAATTCTAATGGCAACCGGACATTTAGGTTTATGGATTACTATTGATCCTTCAGGTGAACGGTAACCTACAACTTCATCACCCGGGATCGGGTTGCAGCATTTTGCAATTTCATACGACTGCTCGGCATTTTCAACATTCTCCCTCAAAAGGAATGGTGAGGATGGATCGATATTTTCAACTTGTGCATTTTCCTCTTCTCCTTTCTTCTCTTTCTTTGACCCAAGTAATTTGAGCTCCCAGTATTTGATTACATTTTTTGCAGGGCTTTTCCTGATGATCTTCTTTAAGTTATCGAGATTTATTGTTCCAAGCTCTATTCCGGAGTACAGTTCATCCTTATTCAGCACATCATAGGAGAGCATAAGTTTCCTGACTATCTCAGTATTAGGGGTTACACCTAGTTCAGCCAGTTTTGACTCAAGTACATCCATTCCCTTCTGGATCCTGTCAGTTGATTCTGTCTTGAGTGAATTCTTAATGGCTTCCTTGGCTTTGGAAGTTGTTACAAAAGAAAGCCATTCCTTTTCAGGCTTGGCTATATCCGAAGTGATTATTTCTACCTGATCACCACTCATCAGAGTGGTGCTGATTGGATTCAGCTTATAGTTTATTTTAGCACCGATTGCCTTATTACCGATTTCAGTATGAATGTCATAGGCGAAATCAAGAGCAGAAGCTCCCTTTGGGAGGCTTACAAGTGTTCCTTTAGGTGTGAAAACCATTATTTCTGATGAAAAAAGGTTCATTTTGAACTCATCGAGAAACTCAATCGGGTCTTCCAGCGGATTTTCGAGCATCATCCGGATCTGTTTTATCCATTTATCAAGCTCGGTTTCAGGTGAATTGTCGCCTTTGTATTTATAATGGGCAGCATAGCCTCTTTCGGCAATCTCATCCATCCGCATACTCCTTATCTGAACCTCAACCCAACGACCTTCAGGACCCATTACTGTCAGGTGCAGGGCCTCATACCCGTTTGGCTTGGGTCTGCTTACCCAATCCCTTAGCCTGTCAGGCTTTGGAAGATAAGAATCGGTTATGACTGAATAGATGTTCCAGCAGGTAGTCTTTTCCGGGATTCCCGGCAGTGGTTCAAAAACAATCCGGACAGCCAGGACATCATATATTTCTTCAAACGGAACATTCTTCGACTGCATCTTCTTCCAGATGGAAAAGATCGATTTCGGACGACCGCTTATTTCAAATGTCAGGCCGGACTCTTTCAGTTTGTTAATTATCGGAAGGCTGAACTTATTTATAAGGGAATAGTATTTCTTTTCCCCATGCCTCATTTTTGAAGTTATCTCCTCGTAGATCACAGGCTGGCGGTATTTGAAGCTGAGATCTTCAAGCTCGCTTTTTATTGCATAAAGTCCGATCCTGTTGGCAAGTGGAGCATATAGGAAAATTGTTTCGCCGGCGATCTTCATCTTCTTGCTCTCAGTCATTGAATCGAGAGTTCTCATATTATGAAGACGGTCAGCAATCTTTATGAGGATAACTCTAAGATCGTCGGACAGGGTGAGGAGCATCCGCCTGAAATTTTCGGCCTGCATCGATGAGGATGTTCCCTTGTTGTATGTGCCTGAAATCTTTGTAAGACCGTCGATGAGCGAGGCAATCTTAGGCCCGAAATCCTTGTTGACCTCTTCAATTGTATAATCGGTGTCCTCGACCGCATCATGGAGCAGGGCTGTAGCAATTGACCTGGCGCCAAGGCCGATCTCCTGGTTTACAATTTTTGCAACGGCTATAGGATGGAGGATATAAGGTTCACCCGATTTCCGGCGCATGTTCCAATGAGCTTTATTAGCTACATTGAATGCTTTCTCGATCAGTTCCCGATCTCCCGGCTTATTACATCGTAACAGATTGTTTACCAGCGAATCATATTCAGATTGAATACGTTTTACATCTTCTTCATCAAAAATATCCTTGCTCCCCATAAAAACTCAATGTATTCTTTTCTGCCAGACACAAATATAACGCTATTAGATGAAATTTGTAAGCAGGTTTATGAATTGTTGCTTGTTGAAAAAAGGGGAAATACAACAATTCATCTGGTTTTAATGACGGTCACTGTTCCTGTGCGGATGATTTTCTTGCCCGAAGGAGCTGTTAATTTCAGGAACCAAAGATATACTCCCTGGGAAACTGAGCTTCCTCCTGCAGAACCATCCCAGGATACATTGTAATCGCGAGTTTCAAAAATGGTTTTCCTTTGCCTGTCGGTTATCAATAACTGGTAGCTTGAAGGAGCAAATGAAATGACAGGTCTGAAAAGGTCGTTCAAGCCATCGCCATCTGGTGAAAATATGTTAGGTAGTGTAACATTTTCCTCAATTGTTATGCAAGAGGTATATGAAACACTTTCTCCTGTTATTCCATGAATATTCCCGGTTTCGGAAGCGGAGATATAAAAGCAAACCTGACCCTGAACAAGAGAAAACATAATTTCCGGAATGTTTACGATAAAGGAAGTATCAGGAGGATATATAGTAGCTGTCTCTATGAATCCTTTTCCCACATCAGTAAAAAGCCTGTATGAAGATACTGAGCCGATCCACTCATTGTAATTGTTCCATTTAAGTACTATTTCATTTCCGCTGACCTGTGAATCGAGAACTATATTTGAGGCAATGTTTGAAGTGACGTAATGATTTTTACAGATAACAGCAGAAAGTCTGTAAAAATTCAGGACATCCGTCTTAGCTGAATTATCGGTGTAAGTCACTGATTTAATATTAGCCCCGCTTATCTGATAAATCTGTTGGAAAGAGCCTGAATAACCGGTTTTTCTTTCAAGAGCAAAAGTGTCAGTCTCAGATAACGGATCGATAGTGAATGAAAGAGAAATCTCATCTTGTTTTTTTACGGTTGCATAATCAGCATTGATCCAGTCAGGAGGCTTTTGCATTTTGGTCTTAAGACATGATTTATAAGATGAAGAAACAGATCCTCCATTGAGATTAGCTATTACTTTAAAACAATAGTCCGTATTGATTGTAAATTCATTTAATAAAAAACTGTTGTTATCAGGAGGAACACTTCCTGTTTCAGTGAAGCTGCCTCCGTTAACAGACATCAGAATTGTATATTTTGTTACAATTTGAGGAGAGGGGGGTGTATACTTGTTCCATGTAATATTTATCTTCTTTTTACAGGTGTCAATCCTGGTTTCAGTAAATATTGTACTTAAAATATTCGAAAGCTCACTAGCACATTTTGGAGCTCTGAATGCGGCAATTCTGTACTGGAAGCTTTTAAATTGAATTCTTGTGTCCGAATAGGTTGTTCCGGATGGATCCCAGATCGTATCGATTGCAAAAAAACCTGGATTGCCAAGCCTGGTTTCATAGATGTAAACAATATAAGCTGCAATTCCGGATGATGGACTAAGGGTCCAGTTCAACAATGTTGTTGATGTCTCCGGAAGAACTGTAACTGAAGTCAGTTCAGGAGGCAACGGAACTTCGCATTCATTTTGAGCATTAGCTCTATACAGCGGAAAGCATAGTATTAAAAAAATAATATATAAGTGTTTCCTGTTCACTTTCATCCAACAGTAATTTCATATAATTCATCCATATTGTAATAGGTAGCTGCAAGCCGTAATATTTCATCCTGTTTGATTGTTCTTATTTTATCCATCATCCCGACAAAATAATTCAGATCGAGACCGAACTCCCACACTGCTTTAAAACTTTCGGCAATGGCAAAAGGTCCGTCGAACATCCTGACCATCTCTCCCGACATGTAATTCCTTACTATTTCGAGTTCGTCATGCGAAACAGGTTCTGTCAGGAGCCGGCGTATTTCTTTGTATATCTCATTAATTGCTTTATCCGCATGCTCCCTGCCTACCTCCGTTGATATAAGCTTGAAACCTGACAGCTCAAATGATGAGACTGAAGAATGAATTCCATATGTGAGACCCTTTTCTTCTCTGATGTTTTTCATCAGCCTCGACCCAAAATATCCTCCGAGCAATACGTTCAGGAATTTCATGCCTGGATAATCAGGATGCCTCTTGTTTATTGAAGCAGAACCAATCCTGATAGCTGTTTGTACTGCACCCTTCTTTTTTATGTGTTCCTTTTTGCAGGATTCTCCACGGATAATGTTCTTTGATTCTTCTGTATAGATTTTTTCTGAATGAAGATCACCGAAATACCTTTCAAAATAGTCAACTGCCATATCAGGTATCCGGCCCGATACTACCATTGCCATTTTTTCCGGCAGATAGAACTTTGCATGAAAATCTTTCAGCAGGGATGGTATCATTCCCTCAAAATCATTTTTCCGAACCATCCGGCCATATGGGTGATGTGAGCCGAAAACCGATTCAAAAAACTTATCGGAAGCAACATTCTGAACTTTCTCCCTGTTTATCATGTACCAGTTCAGTCGCTTTTTCATGAGAATTTCCAGCTCCATTTCAGGAAATTCAGGATGAAAAAGTATCTCAGCAACCAATTCCAGGGCTTTTTCAAGATGTTTGTTTAGAAAATAGACAATTAATCCTGCTGTATCCTTCTCAGCAGTCAGGTTAAGAAAAATGCCGTAATAATCGAGTATGCTGTTCAACTCCTCAGATCTATATTTTTCAGAGCCTT
This sequence comes from uncultured Bacteroidales bacterium, assembly GCA_963701745.1. Taxonomy (GTDB): domain Bacteria; phylum Bacteroidota; class Bacteroidia; order Bacteroidales; family VadinHA17; genus LD21. The sequence goes on from CAVPBE010000001.1 coordinate 1,487,054, forward strand.
CGGTCAGCATCATATTGACTGAAGTTGCCAGAAGTGGAAGATATTCCTGCGCCATCCCTGCCCTGAAGACAAATTCTATCCTCATTATATCTTCTGTTCCCGAATTTATCAGGAAAACAGATGCCCCGTTACTCAGAGTTATAGATTTTACCGGAACAAGTATCCTTGCATCAAATGGATGAACGGGTGGTTGTATCCGCGGGTGTCTGTCCATGGCTATTTTTTGCTTGCTGCGAGGTAAAATAATGTGGTGCAGTTTTCAGGGCTTAGGTATTTTATAGCACTCTGCCTAACCATTTCCCTGCTGACGGCCCTGTAACTTTCAACTTCCCTGTTCACCAGATCAGGATCGCCGAGCAATTCATACATCGACAGATTCATTGCTTTGTTAAGAATGCTTGTATTTGAGAGAACAACTGACGATTCAAACCTGTTCTTTACTTTTTCCAGCTCGTAATCCGTCAGCACTGAATCCATTAACTCATTAATTACTTCATTAACAGCTTTTTCTGCTTTGAAAATGTCAGTCCCATTCATAAGCTTTCCACTTATGATTACCAATCCGGGATCAATGTCCGAAGTTATATATGCATTTATCTCGCTGAACAGGTTTTTATCCCTGACAAGCCTGTTATAAAGCCTTCCCGATTCCCCTCCGGCAAGCAGATCGGTCATAAGGTCAAGTGCAGGATAATCCTTGCTTATTCGGGGTCCCATGTGCCACGCTTTATAGAGGGCATGGGAAGGGACGTTCCTTTCGACAGTCAGTTTTTTCTCATGGGACTGAACAGGTTCAGTTGGCAGATTGCGATTGTCTTTCTTTCTGTACGGCACTGACCCGAACCATTTTAGAGTAAGGTCGTATGCTCTTTCAGGATCAATATTTCCAGCTAATGTCAGAATCGCATTGTCAGGGGTATAATGTTGGGAAAAGAAATCTTTTACATGGTCAAGATCAACATTCTCAATGTGTGAAATATCCATGCCTATTGTCGGCCATCTGTAAGGGTGGATAGTATATACCAGCGGCCGCAGAAGAAGCATAACATCTCCATATGGCTGATTAAGATAACGCTGCTTGAATTCTTCTATTACGACGTTTCTCTGGATATCAAGTTTTTTTTGCGTAAAGCCTGGTTCAAGCATCCTGTCTGACTCAAGCCAGAAGGCCGTTTCAATATTTCCGGAAGGCAGAGTGAGGTAATAATTTGTTATATCGTTATTTGTGAATGCATTGTTCTCACCTCCTGCAAGCTGAAGGGGCAGATCATATTCCGGAATATTTTCAGTTCCGCAGTACATAAGGTGCTCAAACAAATGAGCCATACCAGTTAAGGTGGCGACTTCATCTTTCGATCCTACGTCGTAAAGTATATTCATTGCTGCCAGGGGTGTTGACCTGTCCTCATGGACAAGTACCCTCAGTCCGTTATCCAGTCTGAACCTGCTGAAGTTTATCATTCCGGGAGATCTTTCAAAAAGACAAACTTAACTAAAAAACGGAGAAGGTCTGCTAATGTTTTTATATTTGCATCACTATGTCCAGCAACAGGTTTTTAAGTAAATATCTTAACAGATATTTTTTCAAAATCGACCAGGTAAAATTAGTTTATATTCTGAGCCTGGTGGTCGGATTGCTTAGTGCCCTTGCAGCAGCATTGCTCAAAAATGCGATCCATTATACAAATAAAATCCTTACTGAGGGTATTTCACCTGAATCAGGAAGCTATTTTTATCTGGCATATCCATTGCTTGGTATGTTTCTTACTCTTATGTTTGTCAGATATATTGTAAAGGATAATATCGGGCATGGTGTCAGCAGGGTACTGTATGCAATATCCAAAAAGAAGAGCCGGATCTCGAGCCACAACAACTGGACATCACTTGTCGCCACAACCCTGACAATTGGCTTTGGAGGATCGGTAGGGGCTGAAGCTCCTATTGTGCTGACAGGGTCATCAATAGGATCGACAATCGGGAAATATTTTAATCTTAACTACCGAAATGTGACATTACTTATCGGATGTGGTGCTGCAGGAGCAATTTCGGGCATTTTCAAAGCACCTGTTGCCGGAATAGTATTTACACTTGAGGTGCTGATGCTGGACCTTACAATGTCATCGATAGTCCCGCTTCTTATATCATCTGTCACTGCAGCCACTGTAGCTTATTTCCTGATGGGGGATAATGTTTTGCTTTCATTCAATATAACTGAAGCCTTTAATATCAGCAATATTCCATGGTATCTGCTGCTTGGTGTTGTATCAGGCTTTGTTTCCCTTTTTTTTTCAAAAATGACTCTTTTTCTTGAGAGCTGGTATGAGAAAATCAGTAATATTTTTGTGAGACTTTTGCTTGGCGGCTCTGTTCTTGGAATTCTTATTTTTATTTTTCCTTCATTTTATGGCGAAGGCTATGAAACTATAATGTCCCTTCTTCATGGAAACGAAGAAACTCTTTTTCAAAATTCTGCATTTTCCGGATTTGGCAACAGCTACCTTGTATTTATTCTATTCTTTTTAGGCCTTGTTTTGCTCAAAGTTTTCGCAAGCAGTTCAACAAACGGAGCCGGCGGAGTAGGGGGTATTTTTGCCCCGACTCTTTTTATCGGCGGTGTGACTGGTTTCATAATAGCAAGTCTGCTGAACAAATTTGCCGGGGCCGATATTCCTGATAACAGGTTTGTACTTGTAGGAATGGCAGGAGCAATGGCAGGTGTAATGCATGCTCCGCTTACTGCAATATTTCTGATTGCCGAAATAACCGGGGGTTATGCCCTGCTTATCCCTCTTATTATTACCTCGACAATAGCTTATATCACTACAAGAACCTTTGAACGGCATTCAATATACCATATTCAGCTTGCGGCAAAAGGCCAACTTATTACACACGACAAGGATAAAGCCGTCCTTACAATGATGAACTGGAGGAAAGAAATTGAAAGGGATCTGACAACAGTAAGGTCTACCGAAAATCTTGGGAAGCTTGTGAAAATAATATCAAAATCAAACAGGAATATTTTTCCTGTCGTTGATGAATATAATATCCTTGAAGGGGTAGTTCTTCTCGACGATGTGAGGGAGATAATGTTTAACAGCGAACTGTATGAAAAAACTTTAGTTAAGGACTTCATGACAATACCACCAACATATCTCGATATTGGGGAGAGCATAGAAGTTGTAATGGATGCTTTCAGCAATACGGAGGCATGGAATTTGCCAGTACTCGATAAAGGCTACTATGTCGGGTTCCTTTCAAAATCACGTTTATATGCAACATACCGTGAACTCCTGGTTCAGTTTTCAGAGGAATAGCATCCAGAGATTCCTCTCTCCATTCGAATTACTTATCCATAATTTAATTATCGACCTTTTATTAATCAATATATTAAAGCTATATTTGTTGGCAACCGCCGATACCTGATTATGGTGACCACCAGTGGTTTGGCTCTTATAACCTGCTTGTAATCAATAATAAATCTAAACTGAATGACAAAAGACACTTTGATATTTGACCTTATTGAAAAGGAACATCAGCGCCAACTAAATGGGATTGAACTGATAGCTTCAGAGAATTTTGTCAGTCCGCAGGTTCTGGAAGCCATGGGATCAGTCCTTACAAACAAATATGCAGAGGGGTATCCCGGAAACCGTTATTATGGTGGATGTGAAATAGTAGATCAGACTGAACAGATCGCTATCGACAGGCTAAGGAAGCTTTTTAATGCCGAATATGCCAATGTACAGCCTCACTCAGGTGCTCAGGCAAATATGGCTGTCTTTTTCACAGTTTTAAAACCGGGCGATACCTTTATGGGTCTTAATCTGGCTCATGGTGGCCATCTTTCACACGGATCACCTGTTAATTCCTCAGGGATTCTCTATAAACCTGTTGCCTATAGTGTTAAAGAAGACACCGGAATTGTTGATTATGATATGATGGAAGAGCTTGCACTGAAAGAAAAGCCAAAAATGATAATAGGAGGTGCTTCAGCTTATTCACGTGAGTGGGACTATGAAAGGATGAGGAAGATTGCTGATTCTGTCGGGGCGATTCTGATGGTCGATATGGCTCATCCGGCCGGACTTATTGCTGCCGGACTGCTCAGTAACCCGCTTAAGTATGCCCATATTGTTACATCAACTACTCATAAGACTCTCAGGGGACCAAGGGGAGGCATAATACTGATGGGAAAAGATTTTGTCAACCCATGGGGTATTACTACTACTAAAGGAGAGGTGAGAATGATGTCATCACTTCTAAATTCAGCTGTATTCCCGGGTGTTCAGGGAGGCCCTCTTGAGCATGTAATTGCTTCAAAAGCTGTCTCTTTTGGAGAGGCTCTCCTTCCGGAATTCAGAGAATATCAGTTACGGGTGAAGAGGAATGCAGCCGTTATGGCTCAGGCATTTACTGACAAAGGATATAAAGTGGTTTCTGGAGGAACCGACAATCATCTGCTGCTGATCGATCTAAGGACAAAGTTCCCGGATATTTCAGGGAAAAAAGCCGAGAATACACTTGTGCTCTCACATATAACTGTGAATAAAAACATGGTTCCTTTCGACAGCAGATCTCCATTCCTGACATCAGGGCTTAGGGTTGGAACACCTGCAATTACAACCAGGGGCCTTAATGAGGAACATATGGGTATCATAGTTGAGCTTATTGATGAGGTAATCTCAAATATTGAAAACGAAAACATTATCAGGAATGTCGGACAGGAGGTTGTTAAAATGATGAGCCCATTTCCTCTTTTTTCAAAGTAAATTGTCTTTACTGATATAAATTATATCATACTTTTCTGAATTTATTTGTATTTTGGTAAAAATTTATAATAATTCACCAGTCTGTGGGCAGGCAAAAACTAATATATATTGTTGATGATGATCCTGTGATTAATATGCTGGTAACCAGGCGATTGACCTCCGAAGGCTATCTGGTAAAGTCGTTCACTTATGGTGAAGAATGTCTTAAAGAGCTGCATGCAGGTCCGGATGTGATAATTTTAGATTATTATTTTGTCAGGGAGAATGAGCAAGTAATGAATGGTATGGAAGTTTATACCCGTATAATGGAATTAATGCCCCGGAATCATGTTATCATTCTTTCAGGGCAGGAGAATGGTGAAGTTGTGCTTGAGCTTGCAAGAAGAGGTATCGACGACTATATAATCAAGGATCACAAACTGATTGACAATCTTATTGTTTCAGTGAGAAAATCGCTGAAAAGGTAAGAAAAGATCTTTACCTCAGCATAAAATTATATGTGATTGTTCCCTTCTGAACTGCACGGGGCATCAGATTTGGCCTCAAATCTTGCCTTCAAAGCCGCCTCTTTTGCAACCTTAAGCAGGTATTCATCAAGCGTGGTTGAACCTTTGCTTCCCGGTATGGCCTGGATCACTTTTCCGGATCTGTCTACACTCACTTCAACAACTACTCTCCCTTCTCCCTGGTAATCATAATTAGGTATTTGGCAAAGACTGGAAACCTCGTCCGCCAAGATCATAGGAGATATTTCCCTGAGTGCCAAGACCGCTGCCCTCACCCCTGGTCTTTGAGTCGACCGCTCCGGTCTGAACTCCCTGATTACCCTTTCCTCCGGCTTCTCCTTCACTTGTTGAAGTTGTCCCGGCATTTTTAGAGTTTGCCAGTGCATCACGAGTTTTGTTCATTATATCGGCCTGCCGTTTCTTTTCAGCTTCAATTCGTTTTCGTTCTGCCTCTTCTGCTTCTCTCTTTTTTCTTTCAGCTTCAAGCTGCTCCCTCACCTTCTTATCAGCTTCAATCTTTTCAAGGCGCTTCTTTTCAGCTTCAGGATCAACTTTTTTCACCTCAGGAGCCTCTTCATTATTCTGGGTCAGTAAAGGTTTATCGTTTTGTACTTTCGGGGCAGCTTTGGGCGGAGGAACCGTTGCTTCCTGCTGTACAGGAGGCGGAGAGGGTTCGATCATGCCGAGTCCGGTCTCATCCGTTCCGAAATTCACAAGTATACCTTCTTCAGTCTCCGGGGGTTCAGGTGGTGTAAAAGCGACAACGATCAGCAGGATCAATAATACTAGATGGACTATTGATGTGCCGATAATTCCCTTTTTTTTCTCGGAGGGAATCCTTCTGAGGTCGTTATTTGGCTGAGGTTGCAATTATCAGTTTATAATTATTAGCCTGTGCAATATTTAGAACGGCCACAACCGTTTCGAAAGGTACGTTTTTATCTGCATGCAGTGAAATATATGTTTCAGGCTTAGCTCCAAGTTTCTGCTTAAGAATGCTTTCAAGGGTTTCAATTGTGACTGGCTGCTGTTCAATATAGTATTTTTTGTCAGCTGTTATTGAGATAGTAGTCTGGGGCTTAGCCGAGGTCTGGGTGCTTCCTTTTGGAAGAAGCAGCTTAACGGCAGTTGGATGTACGAGGGTTGATGTAAGCATGAAGAAAATGAGCAGATTGAATACAACATCTGTCATCCCGACTGAACTGAAGTTTACACTTATCTTATTTCTTTGAGAGATTGCCATTTTAACGTCCTGTTTTTAATGGTTCATTTAAAATATCCAGAAATTCAGTGTTTGTCGCCTCAAGGCTAAAAACCACTCTTTCTACCCTGACAACAAGAGTGTTATAGGCAAAATAACCCAGAATACCAACAATAAGACCTGCTACGGTAGTGATCAAAGCAGTATAAATACCTCCGGACATCATTGAAACATCAATATTGTTACCTGCCTGGGCCATCGCATAGAATGACTGTACCATTCCGATTACTGTACCAAGGAAACCTAGCATTGGTTCAGCTCCGGTGATTGTAGCCAGGGTGGGAAATCCCCTTTCGAGCTTTGAAATTTCGAGCTTTCCTACATTTTCGATCGCTGTACTTATATCCTGAAGTGGCCTTCCCAGCCTGCTAATACCTTTCTCGATCATCCTAGCCGAAGGACTGTCGGTCGATTTACATAATGCCATTGCAGCATCCACCTTGCCGTCATGTATATAGTCTTTAATCCTGTTCATGAAATTGGTGTCTTCCCTGGTGGCTCTTCTGATAACATAATACCTTTCAATAAAGATATAAGCAGCTACCAGTGAAAGCAGTATGATGGGAATCATCACCCATCCTCCCTTTATTGCGAAATCGAGAAGTGTAAGCTTTTCCGTTGCCGGTTGTGCTGCCGAAGGTAAATCCTGCATTATAAATTGTAGAAATCCCATGTTTCCCCTGTTATTAATTAATTATAAAACAAACAATTATCTTCCCTGAAGAAATTTTTTCACGCACGAAGATATTAAAAAACGAAAAAATGGTATGTTCTATTATAGTGTGTTAATAACATTGTGACAATATTTATTAACCTTATTCTTCAATTGTTATTTCTTCCTCTTTCTTTATTTCAGAAGTCCTCTTTTTCTTTAACAGATCAGAGAATTTATTAAAATCCTGTTTAAAGGTCAATCCGAGTCCCTGAGTGTAAGGGGCCCCTTTGCCGGTATAAGGGTTATTGTACCTGTTGAATACTTTGAATCTTACTTTTTCAGAAAGTGCGATTTCGACATCAAAATCTCCGATAAGGGGAGTAGCTTCAGCTTCAGTCCCTGCAACATCGAAGTTACCGTTAATAGTCACCTTATCATTCAGCAGCTGGGTTGAAAGCGCTACCTGAAGCTCCTGTGAATTTATATCCCTGGTTCCCGGTGTGTACAGGAAACCAACATTGAAATCACTGCTAATCTGTGATAACCAGTTGCTTACCTGATTTGCCAGCATCTCGGTCGAGGTGACTAGTGCTGCAGATGTACCAGTTGACGAGGCACCTGATGATGCACGGAATGATGGATCTGCATAAAAGCTGTTCATCACAAGCAGATAAAGGAACTGCTTGCTTAATTCCTCTTCAGTGGTGATTGCATTCCGGAGATAAGTTCTCGTCTCCTCATCGGCATTGGGAAGATAAATATTAAAACCAACGACAGGATTAAAAAGGTTGCCCGATAAAATGAGCTGCGGTTCCACAGGGATTCTGGCACTGTATTTTTCATCCTGAAGTATCGGAAACAGAATGGGATAAAGCGAAGTCTTTATATTACTGTATTTTGCAGTCAAGTCAATTTCTGCGTTCTCTACATCACCATTAAAGGTTATTTTACCTCCGTCCTTTACATCAAATTTCTTGTTAAGAATATTCTTAAGGGTAAAGAGGTAATCACCCTCCTGAATTATGTAGTCTCCATAAATCTTGAATTCCCCCTTTTTGTTCATACTGATATTGAGTTTTCCCGAGCCCCTTCCCTTAATTACATCACCTGCCTTCGGATCAATAAGTAGCTGAACCTCAGCATCCGGAGTTATGTCAAGATCGAAATTAAGCTCTAATACTGTCTGTCCTTGTTTAACCTGGCTTTTCTTTTCTTCTTCTATGCTTATTGTATCATTGCTCACAAATTTCACAAAAGAGGATTCCGAAACAGAAAGGCTTGAACTGAGAGGGATATAAAACCTGGTACCTTTTCCGGTTTTCGCAGAAATGTCGAATGAAAGTGAATTTGGTCCGCTTTTAATCGTTGTTACACCTGATGCATAAGCTGTACCATAAAATAGTTCGTTATCTTTTTGTTGGGTGTTAAGTACCAGACAGTCATTTTTGTCCATATTCACAATAAGGTCAACGCTGTAATCCTTAAAGTATTTGTGATAGACAGACCCTGAAAGTATTGCACTGTTTCCTTTTTCATCAGTCACCCTGGTGTTTTTGAATTTTATTCCGGTCTTATCAAATCTTATTGAATCATTAATGGCGTATCTCGTCTGCAGATAATCAATTTTCATGGAAGTATTTTCAGCCATCACTGAGCCTTTAAGAACCAGTTCACCTGGTGACCCCGACAGATTAACTTTTCCCGAGACACTCCCTTTAATACCTGATGCAAAAAAGCTAAGCAGTGGATTAAGTGCATCAACAGGAAGATTCGAAGCTAATCCGTTAATATTGAATTTTTTAATTGCTGGGTCATAAACACCCCTGATATCAATATTCCTTTTCCCATTCAGATTATTGCTTGCATTTATATCAGCAACCTTTTTGATAGAATTCCACTTTGATAAAACAGAAACATCCCCGTAGTCACCGCTCAGTATCGAAAACCCATTTACCTTGATATTGCTCTGGATCAATGGATTTTTTAATGCGCTGGATATTTGTATATTGCCATTGATGATCCCTTTCAGGTTAAAGGGAATTTCGGAGGCAACTCCTTCTGCCGATGGAGTCTCCGGATTGCTTAAGGGGCCAATATCAATTCCTTTGAATGTGAGACTCAGGGTATCGCCGGCATTCCCCGACACAGCTCCGTCAATTGTATAAGAGTTTTTTCCGCTGGCTACTATAAACCTGTCAATATATGTGGCATTTGAATCAACAGTAATTGTTGAATGACTGATTTCCCATTTATTATTCCGTGTAAATATGTCAGATGAATCAATTTCAATTTTCAGATAAGAGCCGGACTCTCCCTCCTTCTTTGTGATATACGATCCTCTCGAAATAAAAGCTCCCTTACTGGGGACTTTATCCTTATTATCCCAATCGAAGCTGAAATCAAAATGATCAGGTATCACCCCTAAACCGGCTTTAAATCCTACCAGGTTTGATCTCCCAAGAATTGACAGTGATGAACTTTTCAGATCAGCTGTTAAGTTAGTTCCGCTGTAGTTGGCACTGAATGCCAGGTTATTGAAAATGTTGTTTCTGTAATTCAGACTTTTTGCATTGGCAATTATATTTATAACACTGTCATTATGCAACGACCCGTTTAAGATGCTCTTCTCGGCAAGTAATACTCCCGTTTTGAAAAAGTTATTAATCTTATCGGTATTCTTGAAACTAAGATTAAACGTGAACTCATTCTTTGACTGATTTTTTACTACCGGAGCTTTGAACTTTGAAGGAAATAATGAAGCAAGAGCTGTTTTTATTACCTTCCCAATCTGACCAAATTCATAATAACCATAGAGGTCAGCATCAACAAAATCGGTCCTCAGTGATATTGCCGGTTTATTGTTTTCGTTAAATGCCTTTAAAGTAAAATCATATAGTTCCAGCTTGTTGTTGTGCTTTCTTATTGTCGAATTAAGAAGTTTAATTTCGCCGAAAAGGTTATCAATGTTATTCCCTCTGAAATTAGCCGTGGCAAGCATTGACAGGCGCGAAGTTGTATCTGCTTTATCAAAATTCAATTTATAGAGGTTTGACTCTGCAAGGTTAAGGGTAAAATCAAACTCAGGCAGTTCGTTGCTGAAATCCAGCATACCAAGCATATCCATTTTAATATTGCGGTCAGAGATCTTTATACTGCCATCCCAAGTTGTTTCTGTGAAGATACCATTGAGAACCACGTTCCTGTATATGTAACTATTAACCTCAATACTGTCAATTTTACCTGTGAGGTTACCTGATATTTTTTTCGAAGAAGTAGCAACACCATCAACCTCGGTTTCCATGCTAAGTTTGCCGAGAATATCGCTCTTGTCAGTAAGAAGTCCGAGGTCAACATTGCTCCCCCTTACCAGACCTTTGATCCTGAATGTATTATCTTCCTGGGGACGAAGTGAGATATCCGTGCTGATAGTGCCTGCTTCGGTACCGATTTTTCCGTAGGTGACAAAATCGGTTGTAAATCCGGTAAAGCTTCCGTTAAATGAAAGATTTCCAATCTTATGGAGTATTTCAGGCATTTTAATGGCAGGTTTACCATGCATTTTAATTTTCTCAAAATCTTTTGCACTTGTTTTAAGACTGTTCACCCCGATATGAATAAAAGTATCCTCGAATTTCGGAAGCCCCGAGAAGTCGAAATCACAATCAAGATAACTGTAATCCCTGTATGATACCAGTATATCCCGGCCTTTCAATTCAGTGATTGTTCCTGAAATTTTACCTGATATCTCTGCCGATTCATTCAGACCTTCGGCGGAGGGAAGGAAAAATTTCAAATCTGCACTGCTTATCAGAGATTTCTGGAGGACCATATCGAGCCTAACCTCATCAATGAAGTTTTTATATGAATCAGGGGATTCAGCATCCACTATAATGTGATCGGCGTTAATAATTGAACTGTCGAGGAACAGGAAAAGGTCCTTGAAAATCATATCATTGTCACCCAGAAAGACCCGACTGTTCATACTTCTGACCATGAAACCGCTTGATTCAGAGAATCTGAGCTCGTTGATCCTGAAATTAATCGAATCGTTCAGCACTCTTATATCCTCAATATTGCCGTTAATGCCTGAAAGAAGGAGATTGTTAAAATCAATCTTTATTTTTGCTTCAGGACCGTTCCTGTTAAGAAGTCTGAATCTGCCATCATTGATTGTGATCTGGTTTACCGAGAACAAATTATCACCCCTGTTTGTGGTATCTTTTGAAGAACCAAGCAATTCAAGATACCATTTCAGATTCATCGTCCCTGAAGTGTCAGTGATCAGTGCTATCAATGGTTCAACCAGTTCAATATGACCCAATTTTAAGGTATTTCCCCTTAGATTTAGTACGTTTATACCTGCTGAGATCTTTTTAGAATAGATTAGGGTATCGTTGTTCTGATCCTTTAAAAGAAGGTCATTTATCAATAATTTATTAAAGAAGCTATATTCGATTCTGCCAAGTGCTATAGTTGATTGGAGCTTTTCAGAGAAGTGGCTCAGTATCCTTTTTACCATAAAAGTCTGGACCTCCGGGATACGCAGAATTAGGGATCCGAATGTTGGAACCAGTATAATGATACCAACCAGGATCATCAAATACTTAAACGATTTTTTAATACTTTTGAGCATTAAGAAAAAATTAAAAAATCATATATCAAAATAACCTAAAATATACGGAAAATCAAAGGCCGCATGGGAGTCACATTATTAGCCATAGAATCATCCTGTGATGATACATCTGCAGCTGTTGTAAGGGATGGGTACATTCTGTCAAATCTTATTGCAGGACAGGATATACATATGTCATATGGTGGCGTAGTTCCCGAGCTGGCATCCAGAGCACATCAGGCAAATATTGTGCCAGTGGCAGATCAGGCACTGAAAAAAGCAGGGGTAAGGGTTGATGAAATAGACGCCGTGGCATTTACCCAGGGGCCGGGATTACTCGGTTCACTACTGGTCGGAACATCATTTGCAAAGGGTTTTGCCCTTGCATGCAATATCCCTTTGATTGAGGTGAACCATCTTCATGCACATATCCTGGTACATTTTATTCTTGAAAGAGACAAGGAAAACCATTTGCCTTCATTCCCTTTTCTCTGCCTTCTGGTTTCAGGCGGTCACACCCGGATTATATTGTTAAGGAGCCACTTTGATATGGACATCCTCGGTAATACCATCGATGATGCAGCAGGAGAAGCCTTTGATAAATGCGGAAAACTTATGGACTTCCCTTATCCGGCAGGTCCGATAATTGACAAGCTTGCCTCTGAAGGAAATAAAAAAGCATTCACTTTTTCAAAACCATCGGTCAAAGGGCTTGATTTCAGCTTCAGCGGATTAAAGACCAGCTTTCTATATTTTCTTCGCGACAGGCTTAAAGAGGACCCTGATTTTATTTTAAAAAACAAGGCTGACCTCTGTGCTTCCCTTCAGGATACTATTGTAAGCATACTTATAACCAAGCTCATTAAAGCTTCGCAGCAGACAGGAATTAAAGAAATTGGAATAGCCGGCGGTGTTTCAGCAAATTCCGGACTTAGAAATGATCTGATCAGGGAAGGAGAGAAGAGGGGCTGGAACCTTTTCCTTCCCCCGTTAAAATATACGACTGACAATGCAGCCATGATAGGTATCACAGGATATTATAAATACCTCAGGGGAGATTTCTCAAATCAGGATGTCGCTCCGAAGGCCCGATTCTAATATTCTGTCACGTGACCGGTCAAATTCAAATGAACCATTTCAGGCAACTGTTACATTATAAAGGCGAGCCACAATATGGCGTTAATGTTCCCGTTAATTCAGCAGTAGTAAATATGATTCATGAAATTGAACTGAAGAAGCGGGGAATCTCCATCCAAAATTTCAATGATCCAGTTTTTAATAAATTCAATTGAGATACCCATGCTGATTCTGAGTTTTTATATATTCAGAAAATGAATGTATTGAGGATTCCAGCCACTAAAAACTCACCTGAGGTAATTTTAAGCCCTGACGGTATGATCAGGATTAAAGGGCGCTCGATTCATGAGAATATGTTTGATTTCTTCAAGCCTGTTGAGGAATGGGTGAATGAATATATTAAAGTCCCAGCAGATGTAACTTGTATTGATATGAACCTGGAGTATTTCAACAGCGCCAGTGCCAAGCTGCTTATACAGCTCTTTCAAAAGGTCTCGCGTGTCCAGCTGAAGAACAAGAAATACATCGTGAACTGGTACTATGAGGAAGGTGATGAAGATATACTTGAGCGTGGAGAGTATTTTTCCTCGGTGCTGAATATCCCCTTCAACTTCATCAGGATCACATAATCTTCTTAAAAGCCTGATCAAGATCATTGATAAGGCAATCAGGCTCATCAAGTCCGACATAAAATCTAACCAGATTCCCTGAATAACCTTCCCTGGTTCTTTCATCATCAAATGACATGGCAGGAAAAACGAGAGATTCGTGACCGCCCCACGAAACGCCAATCAGAAATTGCCTCAAGCTGTTAACAAAGATTTCTGTTTTGCTTTTGTCATGCAAAGATAATCTTACAGAGAAGAGGCCTGTCGGTTTTAGCATCTGTTTTACTGCCAGATCATACTGAGGATGCCTCGGCGAAAGAGGATAAAGTACCTCATCGACCAGGGGATGATTTTCGAGATAACCCACAACCTTTACCACGGTTTCTGCAATCCTGTCAATCCTGGCAGGAAGAGTTCTCAGTCCCCTCAGCATAAGCCATGCATTGAAAGGTGAAATTATACCACCTAATCCGAGGTATTCATTATTGAATATCCTGGTTATGTTTTCCGAAGTACCACATACAATCCCGGCAACAATATCACTGTGTCCGCCCAGGTATTTGCTTGCTGAGTGAAGAATAATATCTGCACCCAGTGATACAGGTGATTGGGTCAAAGGAGAGGAATAGCTGTTATCGATCAGTGTAATAATACTATGCTGCTTTGCTATCCGGGCAACAGCTTCAATGTCCTGCAATTCAAAAGTAAGGGAGTTGGGACTTTCAAGATAAAAGAGCTTTGTATTTTCTCTTACTGCATTTTCGAAATTCTCTGCCCGGCGTCCATCCACGAATGTAGTTTGAATTCCGAATCGTGGAAGAAACCTTGTCATAAGGATATTAGTCCAGCTGTAGTTATTCCTGATGCATACTATATGATCACCCGAACCGACAAATGATATAACAGCTGAAGATATTGCAGCCATTCCGCTCGCAAAAGCAAGGGCCTCTTCGGTATCTTCGAGAGCGGCTATCTTTTTGCACAATATATCAATTGTTGGGTTATTGCCTCTTGAATATATGTAACTCTCTTTTTCTGAAGCAATTGCTTTTTTCAGCTCGGCAACATTACTGAAAGCAAAATTACTAGTCTGGAACACTGGAGGAGTTATGGCATTGAAATATTTTTCTCGTTCCTCCCCAAGATGGTTGATTATGAAGGATATATCTTTCATTATGGATTAATTTGCTGTACTGTGTTTTTTCTTTTAAAATAGAGGAACAAAGGAACTCCCAGCAGAAGGAATCCAAAACCAATTGCCATATGCAATGGTTTATTTATCATAATGTTAAAAACAAACCATGTATTAATAATAATAAATATCAGCGGAGTGACAGGGTAACCGAAAGTTTTGTATGGACGTTCAGTATTCTTCAATTTCTTCCTGAAGATGAAAATTCCGGTTGCTGCCAGAGTAAAGAATATCCACTCGACTGAAACCGTATAGGTGATAAGGTTTTCAAGAGTACCCCATAGTAGCAGTAAGATTATTGACCATACCGATTGAGCAATAATAGCATTCACAGGAGTTTTAAAGACAGGGTGCACTTTAGCGATACTCTTAAAAAAAAGACCGTCTTCAGCCATGGCATAATAAATACGTGGAGCCGAAAGGGTGTATATTCCTATGGTTCCGAAGGTGCTGATAGAAATCAAACCGGCAACGAGCAGCCCTCCAAAAGGAATAATGGTACTGACCGCTTCTGCTGCGACTTTTTCTGAGGTAATAATAGAATTGACAGGAAGCAGAAGCATATAAGCGGTATTTACAAGAAGATAAATCAATGTTACAACTGCTGCTCCGGTGATCATTGCAATCGGCACATTCCTTGAAGGATTTTTTGTTTCGCCCGCAAGGAAAGAGGCATGCTGCCATCCCCCGTATGAGAAAAGCACTCCGGTAAGCGCAACGCCAAAACTTGAAATTCCGGCAGATGATGAACCTGTGAAACCGAAGTCATTAAATGAGAGATTGCTGTTCCCGAGGAAAAGACCTGTACATATAATTATTAGTATACCGATGATCTTTAGCCCGGTGAATATATTTGAGAATATCTCACCAAATTTTGCCCTGAAAACATTAAGTGTCGTGAGCAAAGCAATTGTTATTATACTTGTAATAGTCTTCCATGTATTATCCATTGGTAAGAAAAAGCTTAGATAGTGGGAGAATGCAAGGGAAAGCACGGCAATGGAACCGGATGTGATAATTACAAGATAAGCCCAGCCATATAGAAATCCAAGCCACCCTCCATATGCTTCTTTAAGAAAAACATAAATGCCGCCGGCTTGAGGAAATAAAGAGCCAAGTTCACCGAATGTAAGTGCGCCGGTTAATGCTATCAGCCCGCCAAGAGCCCATACAAGAAGAATAAGTCCCGAGGAAGGTATTAGTCCGGCAATTTGCGAGGGAGTCACAAAGATTCCCGAACCGATACATGACCCTATTGCCACCATTATTAACCCGTAAAGGGTCAGCTCTTTTGCCAGCTTAGCCATAAATAGTATAAAGGACTAAAGTCCATCGGTGTCTTTATGCACTAAGCACGGCCTCAAGGCCGTGGTTAAGGGATGATAATAGGACCCGGGCTTTAGCCCTTAAATGTAACTAAAATTAGTTTATGGAAGGATCGGCAACCTTGCCCATGAAAATTATTGAATTTGTGGTTATTTCCCTGATAACGTAAATAAAGGGATGGTCCATTTTAAAAACCAGGGCAGCAGGTGGCATGGAGGTGACACCAATATCAACAACTGTTGCAGCTGCAGCTTCTGTCCCCTCTTCATTTGTCTCAATGAAAGTCTGGTGCGTTACTTCATTAATAAGAAGATCATATTGATCAGTAATATTAGAAAGATCTGCCCCATCTGTAAATGCAATTCCCATCCCCATATCGGTAAGCACCTCCTTCAGGGTTTTCTTAAATCCGTACTTAAATCTGGGGAATGAAACATCTGTTTCTCTTTCACTCATCTGGTTTAACCAGGAAGTAAAGCTCTCATCGCTAACTGATTCAATTGTACTGTTTAAACCACCCTGTTCATCCGGCAAGATGACATCCATAACAAAGTTACCCTGACCGTATGGAAATTCTGCCAGCACAAAGCCATTGCCTTCATAAACACTAAAGTCGGTTTTCTGCTTCATCATCGGCACATTGATCTGATTACCGGCAGATTTGTAAAATGGCATCTGGACAGTTTTAGATTCATCAAACTGTGATTTCCATTTTCCCTTGAAATATATTGCATTGATAAGCAGCATCACAGTGTTATCATTCAGCTTTTCGATCATTTTTTTTATCAGTCCATTTGTATTATCCTCGATCCAGGCATTTATTATATCAGGAGCCGAAGCATCGTTAATATCAAATGTTTCTGCATCAGCATTATAGTAATCAGTGAGAATGTCAGTAAAACTCTTTTTGGCGGCAAAATCATTCTCTATCCAAACTGAATTGGCGATTGACATAAGCACTCGTTTGTCAACAGACAAAAGAGCCTTGGTAAGGTTCTTGTAGGAGCTATTAATTGCATCAACGCTGATTCCTTTTAACCTTAGTGCTTCGAGCATGGCATCGCGGGTATCGCCATTAGCCCCGTTTACTGTCATCGACAGAGCATACGAGATGCTTAAAGGAGATATCATGACATTCTCATTTTCGCCGGCACTTTTCATCACCTTGCTGAAAATATCAAAGGCAAACGCATTACCTGATTCAATCAAAGCAACCTGGTCCTGGGTCAGATCTATAGGAACAGGCTCTTTGGGAAGTGTTTCATCATTTTTACTGCAAGACGTTAATAAAAGTGTGAACAGAAGTAAAATCGCAGATAATGACCCTAATTTTATGCTTTTCATAATGATTTCTTTTACTGATTAAACAATCGGTTTATAAAATGGTCTGAATGACAGGTTTATGATATTAATCCGGTTCAAAAATCATGCCATGCTGTCAATTTCACTTCTTTTGTTTTTTATTGGCATCGATGTATGCCTTAAGGGAAATGAAGGATATACTTAGCAGAATTATGCTCAAAATCAATAACAGAATAAAAGAAATCAGAGAGGTTATTCCAGTGCCGGGTTCAGGATTTTTAAGTTTTAAAACATATCCGAATAGTGTAGAGATGAGAACTATTAATGCTATGGCGAAGGTAAAAATAACCGAAGATGCATTTAGTATTTTTGTAGACCTGTAATATTTACTGTTTCTAAAACTTTCGAAGGAACTCCTTGCATAATATTGGGCTCGCTGGCGCGATCTGTCCTGCCTGTATTTTCTCCATTCTTCAACAATCCTGAAATAATCCTGATCGTCAAGATTTCCTTTTTCATGGTTTGCTAAAAGAAAATCATAAGCTTCAGTAACCATTATGAATTTATCCTTGGCATCAGGCGAATGATTTATGTCAGGATGAAATAATCTGGCCTTCTTCCTGTAGGCTTTCTTTATCTCTTCAACGGAGGAGTTTAAAGGAAGGCCAAGAATATTATAATATTCAGAAATCAGCATCAAGTAGGTAACAAAGGAAATAAAGAAATAAAGAAATAAAGAAATAAGGAAATTTAATAATATGCTGGATCATTGGTGCTGGTTGGCGGTTGAAGAAACACCTCGCACCCCGCACCCCGCACCCCGCACCCCGTACCATGAATTACTTGACTATTCCCGTGAACCCCATAAAAGCGAGGGCGAGAATACCAGCCGTTACAAGAGATATTGGTACGCCCCTCATTCCTTTTGGTATATCTGCGAGCTCAAACTGTTCCCTGATACCTGCAAGGATTATCAGTGCCAGTCCGAAACCCAGGGCGGTGGAGGCGCCGAAAACAACACCTTCAAGGAGATTGTAGTCTTTCTTTATTACCAGTATTGCAACTCCCAATACTGCACAGTTGGTAGTTATCAGAGGGAGGAAGATACCGAGTGCCTGGTAGAGAGGCTGGCTTATTTTCTTAAGAATGATCTCAACCATCTGTACCAGTGCTGCAATAACCAGGATAAAGGTTATTGTCTGCATAAAAGCGATACCAAGCTTGTTGAGGACGTATACCTGGATCAGATAGGTCACCATGGTTGCAAGCACAATCACAAAAGTGACGGCTCCGGCCATACCCAGAGCGGTATTGACTTTGTTCGAAACGCCAAGGAAGGGACAAATTCCAAGGAACTGTGCAAGAACCACATTGTTTACAATGAGGGCCGATATTATTATCAGAATATATTCCATTGAAGTATATTTTTAGGTGTTCTTGATCTTATTTACCAATGCAATCATGTAACCGAGCGCCATGAAAGCTCCCGGTGCAAGAATAAATACAAGGATCCCGTCTCCCTGAATGAATTTGTACCCGAATATTGCTCCGCTTCCCACTATCTCCCGGAAAGCGCCCAGGATACCAAGAGCAAGGGTAAAGCCAAGCCCCATACCCAGGCCGTCAACTAAGGAAGAAAGGACTGTATTTTTACTTGCAAAAGCCTCCGCACGGCCGAGAACAATGCAGTTCACAACTATAAGGGGGATAAAGATCCCGAGGGTTTTATACAGGTCCGGCACATAAGCCTGCATAACAAGATCGACTACTGTGACAAATGAAGCAATAACAACAATAAATGCCGGGATTCTTACTTTATCAGGAATTACCTTTGCCAGTAATGAGATCACCACATTTGACCCTATCAGCACGAAAGTCGTGGCAACTCCCATCCCCATTCCATTCAGCGCAGAAGATGTCGTGGCGAGGGTAGGGCAGGTTCCGAGGACCAACACAAGGATAGGATTCTCTTTCAGTAATCCTTTTGTAAAATTTTGAAGTTGATTCATTTTAGATCTCCTTTCTGAAGAGTGTTATATGCCCGCTGAACAGCATCACAAAATGCCCTGGAGCTAATTGTGGCAGCTGTAATTGCATCAACCGGGCCACCATCTTTTTTTACCTTCAACATAAATTCAGCAGGATTCTTTTCATTGAACTGATCTTTAAATCCGGGTTCCGTCATTTTGGTTCCCAGTCCAGGGGTCTCTTTTTGTTCGAGCACTGAGATATTAATTATTGTGCCGTCAGGCCTGAACCCGGCCATAAGGCTTATATTACCGCTGAATCCTTTTGAGGTATATGTATTTACTGCATAACCGACTATCACATCATCTTTTTTAGCCGGGTAGATTTCGAGACTGTCTCCTTCACCAGTAGCCAAACGGAACATCTCATCATTTGGATTATTCGAGAATTCCGGAACTACCAGCTTGATGGCATTAAGCTTTTTATTAAGGTTTGATAGTGCTATAGGCTCCTTGGTGAATTCATAGACAAAACCAAGCAGAGCTGACGAGACAAGTGCTATGAGTGTAAGCGACAATGCCATATTCTTGAATGTCGATTCAGTTTTAGCCATTTTTCACCTCCTCACCAAACCTCTTTGGTTTAATATAAGCATTCATCAGTGGGACAAATGCATTCATTATCAATATTGCAAAGGATACCCCTTCGGGGTAAGCTCCGTAAACCCGTATTATAACAGTAATTATCCCGATGCCGCATCCGTAGATTAGCATGGATTTGGGTACCATTGGGGATGTAACATAATCTGTCGCCATAAAGATGGCCCCTAGTAAAACGCCACCGGCCAGTATATGAAACATGGGATTAGCGTTTTTTTCTGGATTCACAAGCCAGAGAATGGCTGTGAAAATTGCCATGCTTCCGATCACCGATACGGGAATGTGCCAGGTTATCACTTTCTTTATAAGTAGAATAACGAACCCTATGAGGAGTGCAACAGCGGCAATTTCTCCCATCGATCCTCCCATATTGCCCAGAAACATCTGGGCCGGGGTGGGGATCTGATTCATAAGGACTGACAATGGTTCACCATTCTGTAATCCTTCTTTTATTATTGCCAGCGGGGTAGCCCCGGTGACCGCATCAGTATATCCTGTATCAAATCCTTTAGGTAAAGGCCAGCTGGTCATTTGGACCGGAAATGAAATCAGCATAAAAACCCTTCCGACCAGAGCCGGATTAAAAGGATTGTTCCCTAATCCCCCGAATGTCATTTTTGCTACCGCTATCGAAATGAAACTTCCGATAACTATTATTAAAACCGGAATATTCGAAGGAAGATTAAAAGCAAGAAGAATTCCTGTAACCAGAGCTGATCCGTCATTGATCGAGAGAGGTTTCTTAAGGACATATCTCTGTATCAGATATTCAAAAAGCAGACAAGAGGCTACAGATGTTACCGTTACTATTATGGCTCCGATACCAAAATAAAAGAGTGATGTGATAAATGCAGGGATAAGCGCCACTACAACAGTCAGCATCAGCTTTTGAGTTGATTCTTTTCCGTGCACGTGGGGCGACGGAGATACATTTAGCAGATTACTCATATTATCAATGAATTCCTTCTATTTTAAATTCCTCTGGCGGGCCATTTTTATTACACTCGATTTTCCAAGCCTGATATAATCAAGCAGCGGTCTGCCGGCAGGACATGTAAAGCTACACGAGCCGCACTCCATACAATCAGTAATCCTCTCTTTTTCGGCACGTTCAAATAAGTCCTTTTCCGACAAGGACATCAACAGATATGGTTCAAGCCTGATAGGACAGACTGAAACGCATTTTGCGCATCTGATGCATGGTTTGATTTCCTCTCTTCTTGATTCATCGATAGGCACAATTAAAACTCCTGACATTCCCTTTACTACAGGGATAGCTGTATTGCTTACAGCTTTTCCCATCATCGGTCCGCCGTTAATAATTTTACCTGTGTCCTCCGGTAGTCCTCCAGCCGCTTCAATAAGCTTTGATATAAAGGTTCCGGTCCTGACCATGTAGTTACCCGGTTTTAAAAGATGTTTTCCGGTTACTGTGACAACCCTTTCAAAGAGAGGTTTATTCTTCTGCACAGCCTCATATACCGCCAATGCAGTAGCGACATTATGAACAACTGCCCCTACATCAAGAGGAAGCCGGCCCGAAGGCACTTCTCTGCGGATAAGAGCTTTAATAAGCTGTTTTTCAGCACCCTGTGGATACTTGACCTTCAAGCCATGGACTGTAATCCCTTTGAAAGCTGAAGCTATTCTACTCATATGTGAAATTGCATCAGGCTTGTTTTTTTCAATTCCTATCTTGGCTTTTTCCACGTTCAGTGCCTTCATCAGGATAGAGACTCCAATAATTATTTCTTCTCCTCTTTCAACCATGAGCCTGTGATCGGATGTAAGGTACGGTTCACATTCAACTCCGTTAATTATAAGCACCTCGCATTTTTTTCCCGATGGAACAGCAAGCTTGACATGGGATGGGAACGTTGCACCACCTAATCCGACGATACCCGACTCGAAACAACGTTTAACAATCTCTTCTGAAGGGAGCTTGATATCCTTTATTATATCTTTACTTCTGTCAATAGTGTCGATCCATTCATCCCCTTCAACATCAATAAATATGGCTGTTTGCTTAAATCCGGTACTGTCATTGGCAAAGTCGATTTTATTTACTTTGCCTGAAACTGAAGAATGGATATTTGCCGATATAAATCCTTTTCCGGAAGCAATCAGCTGACCTGCCTTAACCATATCACCCTTGTTTACGACAGGATTGGCTGGTGATCCGATATGCTGCGAAACAGGTATAACAACACTTTCAGGAACAGGAAGATACTCAATAGGAATATCAGCTGTAAGTTTGTTTTCGGGTGGATGAACACCTCCGATGGGAAATGTTTTCAGCACTATTTATTGTTTTAAATTAAATTCAAAACTATACGTTAGCAACCTCAGCCTGAGCTTCAACCTTTGGTTTTCTCGGGGGAAAATTAAGTTCAGCAATAGCATTTGTCGGGCATTCCTCAACACACTTTCTGCAGAATGTGCATTTGGAGGCATCGATATAAGCAAGATTGTTTTCAATCGTTATAGCGTTAAAGGTGCAGGCCTTCTGGCATTTGTTGCAAGCTATGCAAGCCACTTTGCATGCTCTTCTTGCGGGTCCTCCCTTATCACAATTGGAACAGGCTACATAAATTTTCCTGTCTTTCTTTGCTTTTTTACGCAGTTCTATTAGATTCCTTGGGCAAGCTTTAACACAGGCACCACATGAAACGCATTTTTCATCGGTAATTACAGGCAATCCGGTTCCTTTATCCATATGCAGAGCGTCAAATGCACATGCTCTTTCGCAGTCCCCATTGCCCAGACATCCATAACTGCAATCAGTTTCCCCTGTATACAGGTTGTTGGCTATGCGGCAATCGGAGGCTCCATTATAATATGAAGTATGCGGTCTTGATTCAGGAGTTCCGTTGCATTTCAGAACTGCTACAGTCGGATCGACTGCAGGTGCAACTTTGCCAAGTATCCTGGCGGCTTCTTCCATTACCGGGACCCCTCCAACAGGACAATTGAGACCCTCAAATGAATCAGCCTTTACCAGGGCTTCAGCCATGTTCCTGCATCCTGCAAAACCGCATCCGCCGCAATTGGCAGCCGGAAGTGCTGCCTGGACTTCGTCAATCCTGGGATCTTCAAAGACCTTGAATTTCTGAGCGACAAAGTAGAGGATAACAGCCGAAATAAACGCGAGCAGACTCAGACTTATTATAGTTATCAGAACCGTGGAACTCATTAATACTTATATTTTTAACTTAAATGTAAAACTCCTGTTAATTTTGTTTCGGAATAAATAAAGGATCAGATACCAGGGGACCACAAGGGAAATTGAAATCAATCCTGCACTTAACTCATTTAAAGATAATAAATTGCATACTATAAGGCCGGCAATAACAATTACAAGGGGGACAAGATAGCTTAAAACCACCGCTTTATAGCCAGCCGATTGTTCAATCATAACAATAACTGCATCACCTGGTGAAACATTATATCTGCCCCTGATATCAATAATCTTCTCCTCATTCCCGGAAATACCGCAAAGTCCTTCAGCATGACATCCGGAACAGGCCGAATTGGAGGTAATGCTAACGATAACGGAATTGTCGTCGACTTTTCTTACTGTCCCGTCATGTTGAATAGTGCCGTGAGAAGTTGATTCTGTCATAATAACATCCGGCTTATTTGAAGTCGGCAAATTTATGAATCCTTTAAAACTTCTAAACTGTATTTTATCAGGTTTTACAAACGTTTCACTTATTTAGAACCATTCTAATTAACTTTAGTTGCTCGTTGCTGATTGCTAGTTCCTTGTTATTAACCAGTAACTAGTAACTAGTACCCAGTAAACTTAGGAGTTAACCTATATTACTCCATGACTGGTTTACACTGAACAGTCTTTTCAACTCTTCCTTTAAGATAAGATTCCTGCTATCTTCCAGCAATGGATCCCTTTCAAGAATCCCTTCAGTTATGTTCCTTGCATATTCTATAATCTGTCCATCCTTTCCAAGGTTTGCAATTTTCAGGTCAAAGGGTATACCACTTTGCATAGTCCCTTCAATATCCCCTGGTCCTCTAAGCTGGAGGTCAGTTTCAGCAATCTCGAATCCATCATTTGTCCTTATCATGACCTCAATTCTTGCAGAAGCCTCCTTCGATAGTCTATCAGAGCTCATCAAAAGGCAGTATGACTGGTCGGCTCCCCTTCCGACACGGCCTCTCAGCTGATGCAACTGTGAGAGTCCGAATCTTTCGGCACTTTCAATTACCATCACTGATGCATTGGGGATGTCGACACCTACTTCAATCACAGTGGTTGCAACCAGTATATGGGCATAGCCCTCCTTGAAGAGCCTCATCGAGGCTTCTTTTTCTGGAGAAGTCATCTTTCCGTGAACAATGCTGATACAGTATTTTGGCGCCGGAAAAACCCTGGAAATTGTATCCCAACCATCTTCAAGGTTCTTATAGTCCATCTTTTCCGACTCCTGAATAAGTGGATAGACAATAAAAACCTGGCGTCCTTCATTAATCTGGTTCCTGATAAAACCAAAAACCTTATTCCGTTCTGAATCAGTAAAATGCATAGTTTTTATTGGAACCCTTCCCGGTGGAAGTTCGTCAATTACCGAAACATCGAGATCGCCATATAGGGTCATAGCAAGAGTCCTGGGAATGGGTGTTGCAGTCATAACTAGAACATGTGGAGGATTAATGCTCTTTTCCCATAACCTCGCTCTCTGGGCAACCCCAAACCTATGCTGCTCATCAATAATGACCAGGCCAAGGTTACTAAACCTCACATTCTCCTCAATAAGGGCATGGGTTCCGATCAGAATGTTCAATGAATTGTCCAAAAGTGATTCATCGATTGTTTTACGCCGGCTTCTTTTTGATGATCCTGTCAGTAGGCTTACTTTAATCCCGATTCCCTCAACCATTTTACGGATGGTCTCAAAATGCTGGTTTGCCAGAATCTCTGTGGGAGCCATCAGACATGCCTGGTAACCATTGTCAATTGCTATCAACATGCTCATTAGCGCAACCAGGGTTTTTCCGCTTCCGACATCACCCTGAAGAAGGCGGTTCATCTGTTTACCTGAACCAAGATCCCTCCTGATCTCTCTCATTACTTTTTTCTGGGCCTCTGTAAGTGAAAAGGGCAGGTTATTGTAATAAAAACTATTAAAGAATTCACCGACACTTGAAAAAATAAATCCCTTATATTTTCTTGTCCTGTTGGTTTTATATCTTAAGAGATTAAGCTCAATGTAAAACAGTTCTTCAAATTTGAGCCTGTATCTCGATTTTTCAATTTCAGCGGGATTTGAAGGGAAATGGATCTTATGAAGGGCTTCATGAAGCTCCATAAGGTGATAGGTTGAGACTATATATCCCGGAAGGGTGTCAGGTATCTTGAATTTAATCTGGTTCAGAAGGGTTCCTACAAGCTTGCTTATTGTTTTGGAGGTTACAAATTGATTTTTCAGCTTTTCGGTGGTACTGTACTGGGCCTGAAGTGACGAACTGAGCCTTTGGGCAGCTTTTTCGGATGCTTCAATTTCAGGATGGATTATATTTATTGTTCCGTTAAAGACGCCCGGTTTTCCGAATACAATATATTCAACCCCGGTGGTATAGGTTCCAGTTATCCATTTTGTACCCTTAAACCAGACCAGTTTAATTGTACCAGTCTCATCTTGAAAATCTGCAACCAGTCGTTTCCCTTTCCCTTGTCCTTCAGTATAATACCCTTTTATGAAACCTTTTATCTGTACAAGAGGAAGATCCGGATCAAGTTCAGAAATTCTGTAAAATCTGGTCCTGTCGATATACTTATAAGGAAAGCAATAAAGCAGATCCCTGAAAGTGTTAATATTAAGCTCTTTACTCAATAGTTCAGCTCTCTTGGGACCGACTCCTGTCAGATAAGTAATATTCGAATCCAGAAAATCTTGCATTTTCCTACCTAGTCGAAGGATGTAAAAAGATACCCGAAATTAGTTAATTTTGACGACCTGACCTAACAGGAAAAAGTGTCTATCTATGGGAATGTTCAGTGCACTGAGATACCTGAATTATTTTTTATTCTCCTGCCACAAGAATGGTCACGGTATTCATAGTCCCTTTGTTTTCAATCTTGTTTCAAACATTTTCCGGAATAAAACCCGACCTGATATTGTCTTTAGTATTGAAAAGATAAGAAATAGATTGCTTAGGGATCCCCGGTCAATAGAAGTAACTGATCTTGGAGCGGGATCAAAAAAAATGAAAACAAATCTGAGAAAAGTGTCCGATATTACAAGCTATTCAGCAATTCCCGGAAAATATGGAGTTATGCTTTCAAATATGGCGGAAGCCTTTGGAAAGCCTCTTATTCTGGAATTTGGCACATCACTTGGAATAAGCACAATGTACATGGCAGCCTCATGTCCCGATGCCGAAGTGATTACAATTGAAGGATGCAGTGCAACGGCAGAGATCGCTTCAGATAATTTCAAGGAGTCAGGATTAAAAAACATCAGGATTCTACCCGGCTCATTCGATGAGATCCTGCCTGAGATAAGGAAAGAAGAAATATGCCCTGGACTTGTGTTTATCGATGGAAATCACAGGAAAGAACCTGTTATCAACTATTTTAATCAGGTTGCAGATATGTCTGATAATAACAGTGTTGTGATAATTGATGATATATATTCATCCAGGGAGATGGCAGAAGCCTGGCGTGAGATAAAAAATCACAAAAATGTGACGTTATCGATTGATGTTTTCAGAATGGGTATAGTTTTTTTCAGGGAGGGACTAAATCATTTTAACTATGTGGTCAGGTATTAACAAAAATTAAGTTTTAATAATTTCTTATTTGATATAATTAGTATAATTTCGAAACTTCAAATTAAAGCATGTTATGGATAAAGTAATTGAAATTCAGGATATTGTTAAGAATTATCAGGTTGGATCAGTGATAGTGAGGGCATTAAGGTCGGTTTCAGTCGATATAAACAGGAATGAATATGTGGCTATTATGGGACCTTCCGGATCAGGAAAATCAACACTTATGAACCTGCTTGGCGCTCTCGATACCCCAACAAGCGGCAAATATATTCTTAACGGTACTGATGTCAGCAAGATGGAAGACGATTTCCTTGCCGAAATACGAAATAAGGAGATCGGATTCGTTTTTCAGACATTCAACCTTCTTCCAAGATATACAGCTCTTGAAAACGTTACTTTACCATTGATCTATGCGGGTGTACCTAAAGCTGACAGGGAAAAGGTAGCCATTGAAACGCTTGAACAGGTTGGGCTTGCCGACAGAATGACCCATAAACCGAATGAACTTTCAGGGGGACAGAGACAGCGTGTTGCAATAGCCAGGGCACTTGTTAACAAGCCTTCAATAATCCTTGCCGATGAGCCCACAGGTAACCTCGATAGCAAAACCTCTCTTGATATCATGGGTCTCCTTGATGAAATCCACAGGAAAGGCAATACTGTTATTGTAGTGACCCATGAAGAAGAAATTGCTATGCATGCAGCCAGAATAATTAAGTTATTCGATGGTGAGGTTTCACAGGATTATGTGAATCCCAAATATAAGAAAGCCTGAAAACCTTAACATTTCATTATCCCATTAATGAAAATTTACACCCGTACAGGTGATGATGGAAATACATCATTGGCGGGAGGGCGAAGAATCCCGAAATTTCATCCCCGCGTAGAAGCTTATGGTTCTGTTGATGAGCTTATCTCCTGGATAGGCCTCCTCAGGGATTTTCCCGGGAATGAGAGCCGTAAGGAAATAATGATTTATATCCAGCATCAACTGATGAAATGTGCAGCCAATCTTGCAGCTGAGGATGAAGTCGGGAAGACGGATAAATATCTTCCGGACAAAGGTTCTATTTCTATTGTTGAAGATGAAATCGACAGGATGGAAGCCAAACTGCCTCCAATCAGAAAATTTATCCTCCCCGGAGGCCATATATTGGTATCTTATTGTCACATAGCGCGATGTGTATGCAGGAGAGCTGAAAGATCAGTTTTAAGGCTGAATAGCACTGAAAAAATACCTGATATTGTATTCAAATTCCTCAACCGCCTCTCTGACTATTTATTCATTTTATCACGTCTTATAAGCTTAGAGCTTGATATCAAGGAAATTAGCTAGGTTTTTTTATCCGTCTCAAAACTTAAAATATGGTATTGTTTTTTAAATAAAATAATATATATATTTGCAAACTTTATTAAATCATTATTTAATCAGGAAACATGTACTGGACACTTGAATTGGCATCTAAACTTGAAGATGCTCCATGGCCTGCCACAAAAGATGAGCTGATTGATTTCGCCATAAGGTCAGGTGCCCCGATGGAGGTGATTGAAAATCTGCAGGAGATAGAGGATGAGGGAGATATCTACGAAAGCATTGAAGATATCTGGCCCGATTATCCCAGCAAGGATGACTTCTTCTTCAATGAAGATGAATACTGAAAAAAGGCTGACATTTTTGTCAGCCTTTTTATTTTCTAAAAATATCCATCATTTTCTTCGGTCTGATCGTATCGAACCAGGAAAACCCTTCGAGCTTCTCTGTTTCAGAATTCACTTTCGACGGCGGATCAATAACCCCTTCAGGATTCTGGTACTCATTGATTGTTGTAATTTTTCCATCCGACACATATATTTCAATGCGGGCACATTTTGCCTTATTAACTCCAACAACTTCATCCCCGTCGAGGAGCCAGTAGATTGTCTCTCCGTTGCCTTCGACATTTATTTTATATAGTTCATTGTCTTTAAAGTATCCGGTAAGTGATCTTCCTTTTACCTGGTTATACCTGGAATCATCAACCTGGCTTGTCACAAATGCCGAACTGTATAATTCCATTCTGTAGGCCTGACGGTTTTTTGTAAAGAGTGCGATTGAATCTGAAACAAGCTGGTTCTCTTCCGACCAGATGACAGGTGATGTGTACATTCTTATTACCGAATCACGGAAAGAATAGGAGAGGGAGTCGCATTTTGCCTGGATATCCCTGCTGTAGATCCGGCAACTGTGAAATGCCCTCATAAGCCTGTATTCCTTCATTGTAGAATCAGATCTTGTAACCGCACTTATTGTATCGGCATGAAGGAAAAGAGAATCCTTTTCCGAGACCTGTATAAAAAGCGCTTTATCCGTAACCATGAATCTTTCCGGGCTTTTGTAGTACCATGCATAATCACCCTTTACTATTATGTTGTTTGTGGTGTCGGTAATGCTTGTGTTGCGGTAAGCCAGACCATAACCCTTTATACCATCATAGTATAGC
Source organism: uncultured Bacteroidales bacterium (assembly GCA_963701745.1). Classification (GTDB taxonomy): domain Bacteria; phylum Bacteroidota; class Bacteroidia; order Bacteroidales; family VadinHA17; genus LD21. Next base: position 1,516,261 of record CAVPBE010000001.1, read on the forward strand.
GAATCACCTTTTATGACCTGCTGCCTGTTATCGATAAGTGCGTTTCTCCAGATCCTTGAAATATCATTTTTTGTATCATACCAGCCCCTTTCACAATACAGGTAAATGCTGTCACCCGTCATTTCAGATGGACCTGTGAATATGGCAGTCTCTGTTTTGGAATTGTAATCCATTGTATCGGCAGTCATCACGTAATCGGGATTAACAATATTAACACTATCCTTGAAATGGAATAGGTTTTGTGACACGTAATAGATGCCAATTATGCTTGTCAGTGTGTTTTCGCCGTTAGTTATTCTTCCTCCGGTATTATAAGTAGCAACCTCATTTTTTACATCATATTTGACAGACTGAGTAAAAAGGTGGGTCTCCTTGTCGATAAGCTCAACATTCCCGTATACTGATGCCGTCTCCGACGACCCGTCATAAAAAAGGCTGTCTCCCCTGAGTTGAAGAGTATCGCCCTGTATCATATGAATTCTGCTGTACGCCTTTATCTGGTTATAACCTGTATAGAACCATGCGCTGTCGCATGTCATATAGATTTCATTATGCTTAAGTGAAACGTTTCCAAGCAGTCGTGTTACTCTTTTTCCTGAAGTTTTTTCGATTTCATCGATCCCATCATCGGCATTTAAAACTTCAATCATTTTTTTACCAGGCTTCTGTTTTGGAAGATCCTGACTGAAAAAGGACGGAGAACATAACAGGATGCCAGTTAAAAGCAATATTTTTCTGAGTGAAGGGGTAGAAAAAAAAGATACAATTGATGCTATTTCAGCCATCCTGCTTCAAGGAATTTGCACGATTTTAATTCGTCACTGATCTTAATATAGGTAGTTTCGATTTTTTCCCTTATCCATTGCTGGTATGAAGACTGCCTTTCATTCATGAGTGTGGCATTATAAAAGACCTGATAATCGTCCTTAAGATTAGCTCTGTGGGCAGGGATCTCGTTATCTAGCCTTACAACCCTGAATACAACATTCCCAATTTCGTCCGCTGTCTGAAAGGGTTCAGAAATCTCGCCGACTTTAAGATCCCTGACTTTTTTATACATTTCCGAGTTAAGCTCATCAAGGGAGAACCAGTTTATTCGATCTGACGGGTTTGTACTTACGAATTTACCCCCATTTATCCTGCTGTCGAGGTGGCTTGAAAACCTAAAAGCTGCATCTTCAAATTTCAGGCTGTCTTTTCTTATTAGTCTTGTCAGGCTGTCAAGCTTTGCGAGAGCTTTTTCCGACTCCTCAGGTTTTACCTTTGGCCTGATAAGAATATGCCGTGTATTTACAAGATCTCCCTTCCGGTCGATAACCTGTATAATATGAAATCCATATTTGGTCTCAACAATTTTTGACACTGTATTTTTTGCAAGGCTCCATGCCGCATCAGCATAAGGCTTCTCAAGCTCTCCCTTTAGTTTGTATCCTACTTCGCCCCCGTTTATTCCTGATCCATCTTCTGAATTAAGCACTGCAAGTACATTAAAGCTCTTGCCGGCAAGAATCTGGCTGCGGATATCAAGCAGCTTCTGTCTCGCCTCAGCCTTGTTTTCTTCATTATTCGGCGGATCGAGCTGAATAACGCTCAGCTGGACTTTTGAAGGAATGACTGGCAGGGAGTCTTTAGGAATAGTGTTGAAATATCTCTTAACATCATTTGGAGTAATTGACAGGTCCGATGTGATGCTGCTCTGGACTTCAGAGACAACCTGTTTTTCAACAAGTGCTTTTCTTATATCCCTTCTGATCTCGATCATGCTCTTTTTGAAATAGTCTTCAAGTGCTTTTTCACTTCCAGCCGTCCTTATGGCATCGTTTATCTGCATATTAAGATCCCCTTCCACTGCATCATCTGTAACCTGGATGCTGTCAATCCTTGCCTGATCAACAAAAAGCTTGGCAATGAGTAATTCCTGAAACACCCCGCAGCGTAAATCTTCGACCGGAATCCTGGGATTTCCTCTTCTGGCATCAATCACACCATTCTCAATATCCGAAAGGTATATTACTTCATTTCCAACTATTGCAGCAACAGATTCCACAAGAACCTGGGCATTTGAGGATAAAATGCCCAGAATTAATCCAGCAACCACTAACAACCCCGACTTTCTGCTTCTTTTCATTATTAATAAATCTTAAGACTATTTTCTTTAATTGATTCGTTATAAATACCGTTCTCAAGTTCCTTAATGAACTCTATCCGGCGATTATTCCAGATTATTCTTTTTATGTCTTCCCTTACGTATTCAAATGGAGCAAGCGTTCCCCTTAGCCGGTAATCGTTAATTACAATCATGTAATCCGAGGATGAATCTTTGGTTTCATAAAAGGTCGTCCTTTTTAAAAAATTCTCCTGGTTGGTTATGTCCTGCTTCAACTCAAAGGAGAGGCGGTCCATCGTGATCCACTTTTCATTAAAATCATCAAATTTCTCCGCAAACTGGTAACAAAGACTCTCAAGCTCCTGAAAGTCTTTTTGCTTGTTTGATCTGGCCAGTGATCTATACTTCCAGATATTTGGGGTTTCGACCGGAAGCTTTATAAAAAGGGCCTTTACGATATTTGATGTAAGATTAAAGCTGTTCCCATTATCCTCATAATACTTTTCAAGCTCTGCACTTGTAATAACTGTATCCATCTTCTGCATGATCATCAGTCGCTGGTATTCATAAACAACAAGATCCTGCCTTGTTTCATGTATCTGTTCTTCAATTTCATTCAGGAGTCCAGGAGAGAGGTTTTCTTTTGCTTTCTGGAACATGAGTTCCCTTCTTGCCCATTTGTTTACATATTTCTGGATTACAGCAGCGCTGTCGGCAGGGGTTACAGTTTCGCTTGTCTGTTCAGGTATATCTTCGTAATAAAGCACTTTAAGACCTGCTTTGGCAATAGGAATCCTTTTTGCCTGCTTGCTGTTATTGCTGCAACCATAAAATACAAACAAGATCAAAATAACAGGGATAATTTTATTCATTGCCTATTCTCTTCTTCACTTCATCAAACACCTCTTTTTCAATTTTAACGGTGTATTTTTTCTTTAATTGTTTAATCCATTCTTCAGTCAGCCAGTCCTGGTAGCCTGAAATCATATCAGCCTGAACTTCATTTAGTGGCAATGGGACAGGCTCATTTACCTTCAGAATATTAACAAGAGTCGGGTATCCATTTTTTGTAAGCGAATGTAAACCCCTGGTCCAGTCAATCTTATCTATATCCGCATCCTCACCTGACGTCAAAATCGTTTCTTTAATTGATAGGAGAGTGTCTCCTTTCAGGTTGAATTTAGCCATAAGCCTGTTATCGGTTCCTGATTTTCTTGAAAACTTTCTGTATGCTGACATAAGGCGTTTTGCTCCTTCCGGTTCCCTTAGAGTATATATTTTAGCATCAATGCTCCTCTTCGACAGGTATTCTTTCTTATGAACTTCATAATAATTCTGAAGACCAGTTGTATCTTCCTGCACTTTGTTCCATACATTCTTTGATGATATATCAAACAAAAGAATGCCGTCATGGAACTCATTCATCAGGTACCTGAAGTCAGGATATTTTTTCTCGAGAACTGAATTCTCAAATTTCATTATCTCATCAGAGGCTATTGATTCAAGGGATGTCTCGATGTAATATTCCGGATTCTTTGTAATAACCATATTACCCCGCTTTTCAAGATAAGCAGCAAACTCCTTTGCTGAAAGATTCTTGCTGGCAAATGAATAAATGTTTCCTGAAGGTATGTTTCTCGGGTTATATTTTGAGATGCCCTGGATAATCAGCGTGTCTGTGTTTTTATAAAACCACTCACGAACTGCCGGATTGATCCTGAAATTATACTCTTTCTTCAGCCTCTCAATAAAGGATTTTTTACCAAGTGAAATCAGATTCGACTGGTTGAGCTTGCTTTCAAGAAATGACCTTGACTCTTCATATGAACCGGGTGCTTTTTTATCAAGAAGCTTGATTATGTGAAATCCGTAAACTGAACGAACCGGTTTTGTATATTCGCCAGTATCCTTTAATGAAAACGCAGCTTCGGCGAAATCGCTTATAATTTCACCTGCTCCGAACCAGTTCATTTCGCCTCCATTTACCGCCGATTCTTTATGATCAGAATTTTCCGAAGCCATCTTACGGAAAGGCTCCCCGTTTTTGAGGCGGGTATAAATATTACTGATCTCCCTTTCTGCTTTTCTGACTGTCTGATCATCCGATCCGGGAGGAGCCGACTTCATGATATGGGCAACCCTTATTTTACCCTTTGAGGGCCGTACGTCTGATACTTTCATTACATGATATCCATAAGGAGTTCTTACTGGCAATGATACAGTTCCCGGTTTAAGAGTGTATGCGGCTTCCTCAAAGGGCGTGATCATCTGAAAGACAGAAAAATACCCGAGATTTCCACCGTTGATCAGTACTGACTTGTCATCCGAAGTGGCTTTGGCCACCTGCTCAAATGGTTCTCCCCTTACAATTCTCTCCCTTATGTCAATTGCTTTTTTATATGCTTTCAGGCTATCTTCCGGAGAGGCATCCGGAGAACAGCTTATAAGTATATGTGATGCATTCACTTCTGAAAGTGATCGCTGGTATGCTTTACGGAGTAGCTTTTCTTTTATGTCGGGATCAGTCAGATAACTTTGAGCCAGCTGATTCCTGTAACCGTCAAGCTCTTCTTTGTAAGCTTTCGTTGTATCATAACCTTGTTCAATGGCATCCGCCACCTTAAGCTTGAAGGCGATGAATTGTTCCAGGTAGTCGTTAAGGTCAGTCTTATATGCCGGATCAAGGCTTTTATTATACATTCTAATGAATTCGCCAGCCTCTACCCCTCTGCCCGCGACAGTCATCAATATCTTTTCATCAGGCTTCTGGGCAAAGCTGAAAGAATAAGACAGGATATACAATACAAATGGCAGGATGGACCTTGTTTTCATAATATTATAAAAGAGTTCCGTTATTCGAAAGATTTTCTGCTATAGTTTGGAGACTCTCTGGTAATCGCCACATCGTGGGGATGGCTTTCAATAATGCCGGAGTGGGTGATTCGGACAAATTTGCTCTCTTTTTTAAGAACAGCAATGTTCCTGGCACCAAGGTAACCCATTCCTGACCTGAGTCCTCCTGTCATCTGATATATGACTTCCGATAGATTGCCCTTAAAAGGAACCCTTGCTTCAATTCCCTCAGGTACCAGCTTCTTAATATCATCCTCCATATCCTGGAAATACCGGTCCTTGGACCCCTGCTGCATTGCCTCGATCGACCCCATTCCCCTGTAAGCCTTGAATTTGCGGCCGTTATAAATTATTGTGTCTCCTGGTGATTCCTCAACTCCGGCAAAAAGTGACCCTGCCATTATTGAATCGGCTCCCGAAGCAATAGCCTTAATTATATCACCTGAATATCTTATCCCACCATCTGCAATCACCGGTATTCCTGAACCATCAATTGCTTTTGCAACATTGTAAATTGCAGAAAGCTGTGGTATCCCTACTCCGGCAATCACCCGGGTGGTGCATATTGAACCCGGCCCTATTCCAACTTTGACTGCATCTGCACCTTCGCTGGCAAGCATCTTGGCGGCCTCTGCTGTACCAATATTTCCTGCAACAACCTCGGTAGATGGATATGCTTTCTTAATTTCCTTAAGAATTCTTATTACACTTTTTGTATGGGCATGCGCAGTGTCAATTACTATAGCATCGACATCTGAATTTATTAAAGCTTCAACCCTCACCAGAGTATCCGATGCAATACCGACAGCAGCAGCAACTCTCAGCCTGCCCTTGTCATCTTTGCAGGAATTTGGGCTGTCCTTGGTTTTTGTTATATCCTTGTAGGTAATAAGTCCAATGAGCTTGCCGGATTCATCAACCATAGGCAGTTTTTCAATTTTATGCTTCTGAAGGATTCTTGCTGCTGCCTGAAGAGTAGTCTGGTGATTTGTGGTGATGAGGTTTGTAGTCATCACCTCGGTTATTTTCTTGGAGCGATTATTTTCAAACCTCAGATCCCTGTTGGTTACAATTCCCTTGAGAATGCCATTGGCATCTATCACAGGAATACCTCCTATCCTGTACTCGCTCATAAGGCTCATTGCTTCTCCTACTGAGGCTTCCAGTCCTATTGTAATCGGGTCAAAGATCATGACATTTTCAGCTCTCTTAACCCTTTTTACCTGGGAAGCCTGCTTTTCGACCGACATATTTTTGTGGATCACACCTATGCCTCCTTCACGGGCAATTGCAATTGCCAGCTCATCTTCGGTAACTGTATCCATTGCAGCTGAAACAATAGGAGTGTTTATCCTAATGTTCCTGCTGAACATTGAACTTAGATCGACCTCCCGGGGAAGAACCTCGGAATATGAAGGGATAAGGAGCACATCATCAAAGGTCAATCCCTCATAGAGTATTTTATCCTTAATAAATGACATTGTATGATCCTTTTAGTTTTTGTGGCCGCAAATTACTAAAAAAAACTTGGAAAACATTTTGTTTAATTCGAGATTGCTGCTTCATTAATCTCTAATCGCCATGTACTCACCCCTTTATTTTCCCCCTCTCTACTGTGTAAAGAGGGGGAACTATTTAGCTTACAGTCTTTTAAAGCCCCCTCTTTGCAAAGCAGAGAGGGGGGTGGGGGGGTGAGTTCATGAGAATTTGCTACATTTGTATATGACTCAGCATACTGTAAATATTGAACAGTGCAGGAAAATACTTACCAGATACTGGGGATTCACTTCATTCAAACCGCTTCAGGAGGATATTATAAGGTCAGTAATTGATGGCCGGGATACCCTTGGCCTGATGCCGACTGGAGGCGGCAAATCCATAACATTCCAGGTACCCGCCCTGGCAAAGGAGGGAACATGTCTTGTAATCACTCCTCTCATAGCCTTGATGAAGGAGCAGGTGAACAGGCTGAACAGCCTTGAAATCAGATCGCTGATGATCCATTCAGCTATGACGAAAGAAGAGATCGACATAACAATTGAAAACTGCATTTACGGAGACTATAAATTCCTTTATGTATCGCCGGAAAGGATCTCAACCCAGTTGTTCCAGGGTAAGGCAGGTCGCCTTAACCTGTCGCTAGTGGCAATAGATGAGGCACATTGCATATCACAGTGGGGTTACGATTTCAGGCCATCGTACCTGAAAATAGCAACTCTCAGGGATAAGATATCACCTGATGTCCCTTTCCTTGCACTTACTGCCACTGCAACGCAGAATGTCATTGAAGACATAATGGATAAACTGGTATTCAGGGAAAAGAATGTGTTAAGGACAAGTTTTGAAAGGAAAAATATCTCTTACCTGGTGAGACAGGTAGAGGAGAAAGGAACATACCTGGTCAAAACCCTGAATAAAGTTAGCGGAAGCGGAATAGTGTATGTCAGAAGCAGGAAAAGGTGCAAGGAAGTTGCTGAGATGCTTGCCGGGCAGGGGATAGAGGCCGATTTTTATCATGCCGGTCTGTCAGATGAACTGAGGGATAAAAAACAGGCTTCCTGGACATTGGGTAAGACACGTGTAATTGTTGCAACCAATGCTTTCGGTATGGGAATTGACAAGCCTGATGTCAGGTTCGTGATCCACTGGGACGTACCTGATTCGATAGAAAATTATTTCCAGGAGAGCGGCCGTGCCGGAAGAGATAACAAACCTGCCTATGCCGTGCTTTTATTTTCACCCGCCGATAAAACACGGCTGAATGACTCTCTGAGGCAGAAATTTCCTGCGATTGAGAAGATCAAAGATACCTACGAAGCCCTGTGCAATTTTCTTATGGTACCCCTAGGAGCAGGTAAAGACAATGTTTTTGACTTCAATATTGCTGAATTTGTCTCACGTTACAGGCTGCCTGTTATCGAAACCTTCAACAGCCTTGCATTTCTTCAGAGAGAGGGGTATGTTGAATTTACCGAAGAGATAAATAATCCCTCACGTGTCCATTTTATTGTGGGACGCGATGACCTCTATAAATTCCAGGTGGCAAATGAATCGTTCGACGGCTTCATTAAGCTGCTGCTCCGATCGTATACTGGAATGTTTACCGAATTTGTAGTAATAAATGAAGAGACTCTTTCAAAGAAGGCCGCAATTACCAGGGATACTGTATATCAATATCTTGTGAAGCTCTCATCGATGAACATTATCAGGTATATTCCAGGTAAGAAAACATCCCTTGTAATATTTACAGAGGAACGCCTCATGCGAAAAGCTTTGATGATCTCACCCGACAATTATCTTCATGTAAAGGAAAAGTATTCAGCACGGCTTGAGAAAATGATCGATTATGCAGAATCGAAAAACAGGTGCAGGTCGGTAATGCTTCTTGAATATTTTGGAGAAGAATCTGATAGGTGCGGTACCTGCGACGTGTGCAGGGAAAGAAATGAACTCGATCTGAGCAAATATGAATTCGATATTATCCTCGAGGAGATAAAGGGTATTCTGTCTGAAAAGAACCCCGATTCCGGGGAACTGGTAAATATGATAAGTTATCCGGAGGAAAAAGTTATAAAAGTGATACGTTGGCTGCTCGACCACAACAAGATCCTTCAGGATAGTAATCACAGGTTGAGCTGGGAAACATAGAAATTGGTACGGCCTATTTTGTCCGAGGTGTGAGTTATTACTGAATGGATCCCCTCCTGGGAGGGGCTTGGGGTGGGTTGCTTCGGTCTTCCACCCTCTCCGCTAGCGCGGATTTGTAATCCGTGCTTATAAATATTTTATGGCACGAATTGCAAATTCGCGCCAGCGGAGAAAAAGAACCGAGTCCACCATAAGGTGGACGAGCTCACCGAAGGTAATCTTATGCTATTATAATTCAGTTAATTGCAGATTTCTCCATCTCACCTTAATCCCTCCTCCGCTATGTATCTGTAACATTATCCGTCCTTTGCCCTGCCCGATCTTTTCATCTGTCAGGTCTGTCATAACTTCTCCGTTAAGCCATGTTGTGATCTTATCCCCGGCTACCTTGATTCTCATTGTGTTCCAGTCGTCTTTCTTTAAGATGTTCTCTTTTTCATCAGGGATCTGGAAAATCCAGCCTCTTCCATATGACTCATAAATTCCTCCGGTATCATTTCCCGGAGGCGCCACTTCGACCTGCCATCCGGATATCTCGACGCCTTTTTTAATAAATGAGCGAATAAATACTCCGCTGTTGCCGTTTGCCTCTTCTTTGAATTCTAGGCTAAGATCGAAATCGTCATAGTATTTGCGGGTTCCCAGGTAACCGTACTCCTTATCAGGTCCGCTTTCGCATATAAGCTCGCCATCTCTGACATACCATAATTCAGTCCCGTATACATCCCAGCCTGTCAGATCCTTTCCATTGAAAAGTGATTCCTGTTTGGGTTTCCGCTGTAATTCCTTTATTTTCATATTTTTAAACCAAACCCTGCTTCCGTGATCCTGTACGGCGAAGTAGCCACTTCGTGCAAGGCCATACTCCGGAGCATTTTCCCACTTACCGCTCCCTTTTCGGCTGAACCAATCATCGGACCAGGCCTCAAACTCAAGTACCTTCTGTCCGTTAAGCCAGTTTTCGACATGTCCGTTGTCGAAAACGATTTTTGAAGTATTCCACTCACCAGCATTTTTGAGAACTTTTTTTGCAGTGTCGCATACATACATTGCATAATCGGCAGCTGCCTTTTGCCATTCCTCAATAGGTGAGGCAAAACCTGCATCATCAATCAGCTGGTATTCAGGTCCTGTCACGTATGGCACTTTATATTCGGGCCTTTCAACTACATGGTAGAGGAGTCCGCTGTTCCCGCCCTCGGAAATTTTCCAGTCGAATGCTATAATGAAATTCTCATATTGTTTTTCAGTAACGATGTAGCCTGTACTATCGCTTCCCTTTCCAAGTGAGGTCAGAGTTCCCTTTTCAGCCACCCACGGGGCTTTAATTACTGAATCGCCTTTGAAATCGCGCCAGCCGTTCAGGGTTTTACCATCAAAAAGGAGTGTCCAGCCATCTGCAGCTTCCTGGTCAGTAAGCTTGTTCTCTTTTTGTTTACAGCTTGTAAAGAGCAATCCCAAAATGATTATAACGAGCCATAAGGAGATTTTTTGTTTCATATGAATAAAGTTTAAAGTGCCTAAAGTTAGAAAATATTGAAATGCATCTTACAGGAACCTTTTTAAAAATAATATCAAAGTTATAGTTAGGACACTTCAAACTTTAGCTCGCTTCTAGTACTGTTTCGTCACAAAATACCTAATTTTGCAGGTCAATAAATTTGACCATATGAGTAAGAAGACCGATGCGGTTTATTCGAGAAATGTTGTGGAGTTTACAGCTGCTGCCGTTGAATTCTGTAAATATGCTGAGCATGGAAGAGAAATGAAAGGTGATGAGCTGCTTAAGATATTGCAGCGAATTCTTCCTTATTTATATCTAAAAGCATCTCTCCTCCCGTCGCTGGAGCCTTATTTTGAGGATGGCAATGAGAAATTTGTAACCGAATCGGACTGGTTCAGAATTCATGATACTCTTAGAGAAAAATTCGGCACAGCCGATGATTACCTCGAAGTTTTTGATGAGAAGATAACTGAATCGGATAGCCCGGTTGTTTCAAGCCTTTCGGAGAATATGGCCGATATCTACCAGGATCTCAAGGATTTTCTTCTGCTTTACCAGACTGGCACTCAGGAGGTGATGAACGATGCTGTATGGGAATGCAGGCAGAATTTTGAGACTTTCTGGGGGCAGAAACTTACAAATTCATTACGGGCAATCCATAAATTCATTTATTCTGGTGAAGAGATCGGGAAGATTCAACCGGATGATGATAATGGCAGTGAAAGAGATACTTCCGGCTGGTTTATAACACGAAGACAAAAGGATTTAAGAAGTAATGGTAAATAACAGATATCCGGAATCGATAACGGCTGAGGAGCTCGAAAAATGCGAATTGTCCTGGTTCAAAGGTGAGATAGTACTTGTAGAAGACATGAAGGCTTTTAATGAAATATTTCCAAGACTTATGGATTCTGAAATTCTTGGATTTGACACCGAGACCAGGCCATCGTTCAAAAAGGGACGTAAAAACAAAGTTTCTCTTATCCAGCTTGCAAATGAAGAGCTTGCCTGCCTGATCAGGATCAACAGGGTAGGGATACCTCCTGAACTGGCACGGCTTCTTGCCAATGAGGAAGTTATAAAAGCCGGGGTAGCAGTTCATGACGATATACGATTCCTGAAAAGGGTTAAGGGGTTTAATCCATCAGGATTTGTTGATCTGCAGAAGTTTGTCAGGGATTATGGGATACAGGTTTCCGGATTGAAAAAGCTCTCAGCGATTGTCCTCGGATTTAAAATCTCAAAGCGGCAGCAGGTTACCGACTGGGAAGCTGATCAGCTAACAGATGCCCAAAAGGTATATGCAGCAACGGATGCATGGGTATGTCATCAGATATACAGGAAACTTAAAAATTCTTACCCCATTCCCGGCCTTCCCCCAGGGGGGAAGGAGTAGATCGTCCCGCTCTGCGGGATTGGAAAGGGGGTATAATAAATAAAAAATAATACAGGTAAGTGCAGAAAATTAAAATAATCCTAAAATCGGGCAAAGAGCAATCAATCCGCAGATACCACCCCTGGATCTTTTCCGGAGCGATAAAGAAGATTTATGGAGAACCTTTGGAAGGCGATATTGTTACCCTGTTTGACAATCAGGATAATTTTCTTGCGGTAGGTCATTATCAGCCTGGTTCAATTGCCGTAAGAATCCTTTCATTTGAAAATATTGAACCAGATACTGAGTTTTTCAGGGAGAGGATCAGGAGCGCCATCGAATTCAGGAGGTCAATAGGACTGATTGATAATAATTCTGTTAATGTATTCAGACTGGTCCATGGCGAAGGCGACAATCTTCCAGGGTTGATAGTTGACTACTTCAACGGTGTGATAGTTATGCAGTCGCATTCGGTTGGTATGTATAGGATCAGGAAAGAAATTGCCGGGATCTTATCAGAATTATTAGGCAACAGGATAAAAGCTGTTTATGATAAAAGTGAATCGACAATTCCGTTTAAGGCAGGGATCGCTGCGACTAATGAATTTATATACGGAGATTCAGAACCTGTTATTGTCACTGAAAATGGATTCAGGTTTAAAATCGACTGGACCACAGGCCAGAAGACAGGATTTTTTATTGACCAGCGGGAAAACAGGAAACTTTTAAGCGAATTTACGAAAGACAGAAGTGTCCTTAACATGTTCGGATATACCGGTGGGTTCTCTGTTTATGCGATGAAAGATGCCAGGCAGGTGCACAGTGTAGACAGCTCAGTATCAGCTACCCAACTGGCTGATGAGAATATCAGGCTTAATTTCGGGGATGACAGCCGGCACAGATCATTTCAGGTGGATGCCTTTGAATTTCTAAATGATATAAGAGCCAGGTATGACCTGATAATTCTTGATCCACCAGCATTTGCAAAGCATAATAATGTTCTTGCCAATGCACTTCAGGGATATAAAAGGCTGAATATTAAGGCAATTGAGCAAATTAAGCCTGGGGGGATTATTTTCACTTTCTCCTGCTCCCAGGTTGTCACCAGAGAAAATTTCAGAAAATCGGTTTTTGCTGCCGCGGCCAATACCGGAAGAAGCGTCAGGATCCTGCACCAGATGAGCCAGCCCCCCGATCATCCGGTTAATATTTATCATCCTGAGAGTGAGTATCTGAAAGGGTTGGTGCTGTATGTTGAGTAGAATGTGAATAAAGGAATACTTTGTCATGTACTCATCCCCCTGCCCCCTTCTCTGCCGGAGCAAAGAAGGGGGTTAAACCCCTGTAATTCAATAATCTCCCCCTCTTTACAAAGTAGAGAGGGGGATTAAGGGGGTGAGTACATGTGGGCAGAAAGGTGATACTATAAATTAGATCTATCTTGATATCTTAAATGATTACACAATATGAGCTCTAACAAAAATATTATCCTTATTGCGAAGAAACTGGGTCTTCACGAATGGCAGGTGGAGAATACGATCCGACTTATGGATGATGGTGCGACTATTCCATTTATAAGCAGGTACAGAAAAGAAATGACCGGCAGCCTTGATGAAGTGAAACTTCTGCATATTAAAGAAGAATATCTCCGGCTTAAAGATCTTGATTCTAGGAAGGAAGCCGTAATCAAGTCAATCGAGGAACAGGAGAAAATGACACCTGAACTTCTGGCAAAGATTGAGTCGGCTCTCACAATGTCGGAACTTGAAGATATTTATCTGCCTTTCAGGCCGAAGAGGCGGACCCGGGCGACAATTGCAAGGGAAAAGGGGCTGGAACCTCTGGCTTTGATAATAATGGAGCAGAAAGAAAAGGATCCTCGACGAAAAGCTGAGGAGTTCCTTAACGATGATGTTAAAACCGTTGATGACGCTCTTTCAGGAGCTTCAGATATAATCGCGGAATGGATTAGTGAAGATGAAAAGGCACGAAGGCAGTTAAGACATCTTTTCGGGAAGGAAGCACTGATATTCTCAAAGGTTGTAAAAGGTAAGGAATCGGAAGGTATAAAATTCAGTGACTATTACGAATGGTCAGAACCATTGAGAAAATGTCCTTCACACAGGCTTCTGGCAATGAGAAGGGGAGAGGATGAGGGGTTCCTGCGCCTTACTATCGAACCTGATGAAAAGAATGCACTGGATATACTGAATTCAATATTCATCAAGGGAGCAAACGATTCCTCGGACCTTGTCAAGGAAGCTGTAAAGGATAGCTGGAAGAGATTACTGGCTTCATCAATGGAGACAGAATTCAGGAATATTTCAAAAGAAAAGGCTGATGAGGAGGCCATCCTTGTATTTGCCGATAATCTGAAGCAGCTTTTGCTTGCGTCTCCGCTCGGGGGAAAAAATGTGCTTGCAATCGATCCCGGTTACAGGACAGGCTGCAAAATAGTATGTCTCGATCGTCAGGGCAATCTTCTTCATAATGAGACTATTTATCCTCATCCGCCTCAGAATGAGACTGCTATGTCAATAAAGAAAATACTCTCCCTCGTGAATGCTTACAAGATTGAGGCAATAGCCATCGGCAACGGTACAGCAAGCCGCGAAACTGAGGATTTTATCAAGTGGGTCAAATTTGATAAGGATATTCAGGTGTTCGTTGTCAGCGAAGCCGGTGCATCTATATACTCCGCATCAAAAGTTGCCCGCGATGAGTTTCCCGACTATGATGTAACGGTCAGGGGTGCAGTTTCAATCGGAAGAAGACTGATGGATCCGCTTGCTGAGCTTGTTAAGATCGATCCCAAATCGATCGGTGTCGGCCAGTACCAGCATGATGTTGACCAGCAGAAGCTTCAGGCTACTCTTGATGAGGTTGTTGCAAGCTGCGTGAACGGGGTGGGTGTGGAGGTAAATACAGCAAGCATGCATTTGCTTACATATGTATCCGGTCTTGGTCCTCAGCTTGCTCAGAATATAGTTGATTTCCGTTCAGAAAACGGACCGTTCAGGTCGCGCAGGGAGTTGATGCAGGTAAAGCGTATGGGAGCAAAAGCATTTGAGCAAAGTGCCGGCTTTCTAAGGATAAGAAACGCTGAGAATCCTCTTGATTCAAGTGCAGTTCATCCCGAGAGCTACCATGTTGTGGAAAAAATGTCAAAGGATATCAACTGTGATGTCATTGAACTGATGACAAATGAAAACAAACGCAGGGAAATCAAGCTGGATAAATATATAACACCAACTACCGGGTTGCCTACATTAAAGGATATTATGGAGGAGCTTGCAAAACCTGGACGGGATCCACGTTCGAAAATTAAGGAATTCAGTTTTGCAGATATTCACACAATGGAAGATCTGACCCCGGGAATGATTGTACCCGGAATTGTAACAAATGTTACAAAATTCGGAGCCTTTGTCGATATCGGTATCAAGCAGGACGGTCTGGTTCATATCTCCAATATGAGCAACAGTTATGTATCTGATCCCTCAAAAGTTGTGAAATTGCATCAGCATGTAATGGTGAAGGTGCTGGATGTGGATATTGAAAGGAAGAGGATCCAGCTGTCGATGAAGGGGGTAGATACGAAATAGTGATTGACCTGTTTCTAAATAATTCGATTTGGGTTGAAGCCCAAGATGTTTGTTACTTCATGATCCTTTGGCTAAAGCCAACTGTAATAGATTTACAATCAATAACAGGATATATTTAATTGCCATCAGCTTCAGCTGACGGATAAAGGAAGCTTTTTTATATTCAGGGACTTTAGTCCCTAATTTATAAGCCTAAACCCTGGAAAGTGAGTAGAGTCTCTTAAAATAGATTCTAATGCAGATATGCCCGATTGACATCAGGTTTGAGTTCTAACGATGAATTGATATTGTTATAGGTAAATATATTATTGTTTTACATATATATATTTATTGTAATACAATAATAATTTATCGTGTAATTTAGCTTAAAGAAAACTAATAGCTTGATCTTTGGGCATGAATAGGGGCGGATGTAGTTGGAATTTTCGGCTCCTTCCTGATACAAATATGGTAGAATGGGACCCCCGGTTGACACCGGTGGTTATTCAACTCTCGCCACAATTGTGGCTTCCTTGTAGAACCGCTCCGCGGTTCAAATCATGGGGATCGATCTCCAGCAAGCACTTATGGAACCGCTCCGCGGTTCATACCATGGATTTGACACCAGCGGTGTCACCTTCCAATAGCCCGGGTTACATCACAGGTAAGGAATAGCGTAGGATAATCAACCCCGGAGTGGGTTGAAGTTGTTGAACTAAAAATATTCAAAACCTCTTTTACACAAGTCACTGTCGCATCATGCTTTTCCCTGTAGATATGCTTGTTAGCCCTGTTCTGCTCACGTCTCAGGAATGCTTTTTCTTTCGGAGTAACTGTTCCGTCACCATTAACAATTCTCTTTTCGATCTTGATCTTTCGCTGCTCCCGCTGCAGCCTTGCAGTTTCCCTGTGGTTTAGTTCCCCTGATTTTTTACCTTCCTGAATCCTCGACTGCTGAGCGACCTGACGTCCTGAATTACTCCTGGTCCTCGTCTGCGCTTCAACTGAAACTGCTGTAATTGCCAACAGTAATCCTGCTATAAGAAATATCTTTTTCATAATGTCGATTTTTAGTTTTATATCCTTAGACAATAAAACGTCAAAAAGGTTTAATTAGTCTTCTAAAAAAGTGTATATAATTGCATGTGTCTGTTTAAAATCTTTTACCTTCAATCCATGATAAATTATAATTTACCGATAGTAATTATAACATCTTTTACACCATGAAAAGGATCCATATTTTATTGACTCTCAGCATCGCAATCGTTTTGTTTGCCTGCACCGGGAAAAAGCCAGTTAATCCTCCTGTTGCCGAGAAAATTCCACACCAGATCTTCGACAACAGAAATGACAATTATTTCTGGATGCGGTTGAGCGATGATCAGAAAACTGACTCTATTCAAGACGAACAGACTAAAAAAGTTCTTGACTACCTTAAAAAAGAAAATGAGTATGCAAAAGCGAAAATGAAGCATACCGCGGATTTTCAGAAAGTACTTTATGATGAAATGGTGGGAAGAATTAAAAAAGATGATGAATCAGTCCCCTACCTTGAAAACGGATACTATTATTATATAAAATACTCTGAAGGCAAGGAATATCCGGTCCATTTCCGGAGGAAAGGCTCTCTGGACGCTACGGAGGAGGTGATCCTTGATGAAAACAAACTGGCTGAAGGACAGGAGTTTTGTTCAGTAGGTGAACTGAGTGTAAGCCGCGATGGCAGACTTCTTGCATACAGTCTTGATACTGTAAGCCGCAGGCAATATGATATTTATTTTATTGACCTTGAGACAGGAAAACTGCTTCCTGAAAAGATTGACTCTGTAGCTGGCCAGATGGTTTGGGCAGCAGACGGGAAGACACTTTTTTATACCGGGAAGGATCCTGAAACACTCAGGGAAGACAAGATATTACGCCATACACTGGGCGAGAACATTATCAAGGATGATACTGTTTACCTTGAAACTGATGAAACATTCGACGTCTTTCTGACAGAAACCAAGAGCAAAAAATATATCGTCATTCAGTTGCAACAGACACTTACAACAGAAGCCCGGCTGATAGATGCATATAAACCTGATGCTCCACCAATTATATTTGAACCCCGTAAGGTGAACCATGAATATCAGATAGATCATTTAGGGGGTGAATTTTTTATCAGGACCAACTCTGACGGTGCTTCAAACTTCAAGCTGATGAAGACTCCGGAAGGTAAAACTGCAAAGAAGAACTGGATGGATGTAATTCCTCACAGGAGCGATGTACTTTTTGAAGGATTTGAGCTCTTCGACAATTACCTGGTGAGCAGTGAACGCATTAAGGGACTTAGTAATCTGAGGATCATCAATACAAAAGATAAAAGTGAACATTATCTGGATTTTGGTGAAGAAACTTTTACCGCGGGCATAAATATTAATCCGAACTCAAATACTGATATCCTGAGATACAGTTATACCTCACTTACAACACCCGGTTCTGTAATAGATTATAACATGAAATCCAGGGAAAAAAAGATAATGAAAGAACAGGCTGTCCTTGGAGGATTTGATAAGGCAAATTACGAATCCAAGCGCCTATGGGCAAAAGCACAGGATGGAACCATGGTGCCGGTTTCGATTGTTTACAGGAAAGGTTTTGTTCAGGATGGAACAGCCCCTCTTCTGATTTATGGGTACGGATCGTATGGCTATTCAACAAATCCGGGTTTTAGTTCACCGGTTTTAAGTCTTCTCGACAGAGGCTTTGTTTATGCAATGCCTCACATACGGGGTGGAAGTGATATGGGCCGCTACTGGTATGAAGATGGAAAACTGTTTAAAAAGAAAAACACTTTCACCGACTTCATCGATTGTGCTCAGTTCCTTGTAAATGAAAAATATACATCTTCCGACAGACTTTTTGCAATGGGAGGGAGCGCAGGTGGCCTTCTGATGGGCGCAATCCTCAATATGAGACCTGATCTGTATAAAGGCGTTATAGCTGCGGTCCCGTTTGTTGATGTTGTTACCACCATGCTTGACGAAACAATCCCTCTAACAACTTTCGAATGGGATGAATGGGGTGATCCAAGGAAAAAAGAGTATTATGATTATATGTTATCATATTCCCCATATGATCAGGTTAAGGCAATGGACTATCCCAACATCCTGGTTACTACCGGCTTCTGGGATTCCCAGGTTCAGTATTGGGAACCTGCCAAGTGGGTTGCAAAACTTCGTGACATGAAGACTGATGATAACATTTTAATAATGGACTGCAACATGGATGTCGGCCACGGAGGTGCGTCAGGAAGATTTGAACGTTACAGGGTCACCTCTCTTGAATATGCATTTATTCTGGATCTTGCAGGAATTAAAAAGTAGCATTTATCCACATGAAAGGAAATACCCTTTTATTGCTTGTGTTTTTCCTGATACTGGCTTCATGCGGAAGGCAACGGCATGAGGTTTTAATAGAAGCAGAAAGCTTTAAAGACAAGGGAGGATGGGTTGTTGATCCTCAATTCGTTGAGCAGATGGGATCTCCATACCTTCTGGCCCATGGGTTGGGTATCCCGGTCAAAAATGCAATGACAGAAATTAATCTGGAATCCACGGGAAAGTACTATGTTTGGGTCAGGACAAAGAACTGGGTTTCAGGTAACTGGGAGGCTCCTGGAAGATTCCGTGTGCTTGTTAATGGTTCGGAACTGGAGGAAACTCTTGGAACAGGTAATGAAAAATGGAGCTGGCAGTATGCCGGAATGACCTCACTAAAAGAGACTTCGATTGTTATTGAATTAAAAGATCTGACTGGTTTTGAAGGAAGGTGTGATGCTGTTTATCTAAGCACTGTGAAAAAGGCTCCACCGGTCGATTCTCGTGAGCTTTCTGTCTGGCGCAGGGTAATTCTTGGAGAAACAGATATCCCGGTTAAATCCGAAGAATTCGATCTTGTTGTAGTAGGAGGGGGGATTGCCGGATGTGCAGCATCGATTGCTGCGGCTGAACAGGGTATGAAAGTTGCCCTGATTCACGACAGGCCCGTTCTCGGAGGTAATGCGAGCAGTGAGATCAGGGTTCATACTGAAGGAATTACATGGAAATCGGATCGGATACTAAGCATGCTTAATACAGTATGGTGGCCGAACGGCTCTCCAGATGCTGTAAATGATGATAAAAAGCGTCATGATAATATTAAAAGGTACGAAAACATTAAGGTCTTCCTAAACTGGCGTGCATATAATGCCAGCTCACATTCGGGTTATGTGACTTCGGTCGATGCCAGGCATACTTCGACAGGTGAAACGATACGTTTCTCAGCACCTCTTTTTATCGATTGCACTGGCGATGGATGGGTTGGATACTGGGCAGGAGCGGAATATATGTACGGAAGGGAAGATTCCTTGACCTACAAGGAAAACTGGGATAAATACAAGGAACTATGGAGTCCTGCAACAGCCGACAACAAAGTCATGGGGTCGTCAGTGCTCTGGCGGACATTTGATTCAGGCACTTTTTCCGCTTTCCCTGAAGTCCCCTGGGCTATGGCTTCAGTCAATAATTATTCGGCAACCTCAGGCACATGGAAATGGGAATTTTCACGTAACGATCTTCATCAGGTCGATGATGCTGAGTATATCCGCGACCATATGTTTAAAGCTATATACGGGTCATTCTCCAATGCAAAAAAGACACCCGGAAATGAAAACCTGGCTCTTGAATGGGTTTCTTATCTTATTGGCAAAAGGGAATCCAGGAGGTTGAAGGGTGATTACATCTACACTTTCAATGATGAGAGGAATATGGTCGAATTCCCTGATGCAGTAGTGATGGAAAAAAGGAACATTGATGTTCATTACCAGCAGATTGAGGCAGATTCATCACAACCAGATTTTTTATCGGAAGCACTTTATTATCAGGTCGATCATTATTATATTCCTTACCGTTCGCTTTATTCAAGCAACATAAATAACCTGTTTATGGCAGGCCGCTGCTTCAGCAGTTCTCATATCGGTCTTGGTGGGCCCAGAGTCATGAATACAACCGGACAAATGGGAGTTGCTGTCGGCTATGCAGCATCACTGTGCAAAAAGTACAGCATAAATCCGCGTGGCATTTATAAAGACCACATTGAGGAATTGAAGAACCTGATTTATTTATCAGGATCAACAAAATAATACATATATGTAGAGACGCCCAATTTGGGCGTCTCTACAATTTATATAATCATTTGGACCACCTTTAGGCCTGCCTGCCGGAAGGCAGGGGGAAGGGGGCGTCTCACTTTAATTCATCACCTGAACCCTCTGGTTCTGCTGTAAATTAACCTGTGGTTTCAATGCTGGTTTCCCCGGAAGCTTCGCATCCCTCATAGCCGCATTATATGCAAATGACGCGGTTATGATGGCATTCTGGCGCAGATCGCTCATGACAAGTCTTTCATATGTATCCATTGAGGTGTGATAACCACGGTCATATTCTATCTCATCCTGGATGAACTGAAAAGCTGGCAGGCCAATTGCATCAAACGAAAGGTGATCGGTACCACTTGTATTTCTGATAGTTATTGTTGTTGCTCCCATATCTGCAAATGGTTTGAGCCACTCCTCAAAAACAGGTCTGATCATATCATTTCCCTGGAGATAAATCCCTCTGTACTTACCGCTTCCGTTATCCATATTGAAGTATGCGGCAAACTTATCATAGTCAGGCTTATGTTCCCTGGTTTTTGAATCAGCAAGATATCTTTCCACATATCCACGCGATCCGTTAAGTCCCTGCTCTTCACCACCCCATAATGCAACCCTTATAGTTCTTCTCGGTGCAACACCGAGGTTTTTAAGTATGCGAAGAGCTTCCATCATAACTATGCATCCTGAAGCATTGTCAGCGGCACCTGTTCCTCCATGCCACGAATCTATATGAGCTCCTAAAAGGACCACTTCATTTTTCAGCAGTTTATCCGTACCCGGGATCTCGCCAATGACGTTGTAAATCTTTGGACTTGCAAAAAATTTATTCTGAATCTCTATCTCCATTTCTACGGGAACATTGTGTTTTATGATCCTTTCCATTCTGCCATGAGCTTCTGCCGGAAGATTAAGTTCGGCAATTGGTTCCGGATTTCCGGCAGTAAAATTTGCACCATTCGATCTGGGAACATTAAAAGTACCTGAGCTGTTCAGGATAACTGCCGCACCTTCGGTCTTAATGAAGGCGGCTATCTTTGTTCGGAGAGCCCTCTGAGCAGACATTGCTGCGAAATCACCTACAGGAGATCTTCTTCCCCCCTGTCCTGATTCAGCCATTGAAAGCTTTTTGAGGTCCTCTTCCGTATATCTGCTGGCCAGAGGCTCATAGCTTACTTCATATGTTGTTGTTGAGGGCATCATTACTATCTTACCGGTAAGCTTGCCCTTGTATTTTTCAAGATCTGCTTCAGTCTTTACATCCATAAGTATGACTTCGGATCTTATAGGGCCATTCGTACTGCCAGTCCATGCGACCGGGTTACATGCAAAATTTACATAATAGGGAGCTGTCATAGCAGCATACGTTTTCAGGTTATCCCAGCCGCCACGGTTGAAATCTCTTGCCTCTTCAATTCTTACATTCTGGAAACCAAGCTCTTCCATCTTTTTCTTTGCCCATTCATTTCCCCTTGTGCTGCCTGTCGATCCTGTTAGTCTGGAACCAACGAAATCGGTAAGCCCGAAAGCCAGCTCTTCAATAGCCGAATTCCTCTGACCCTCCTGCTTGATCTTATAGATCATATTCAGGTCAACCTTCTCTGTCTGAGACATTAATAACACAGGGATCAACATTAACAGCCAGGTGGTGATAGTAATTCTCTTCATTTTCATTTGATTAATTTTTTAAAGAACTATCAAAAGTAGAAAAAAAAGAAAACCTGAGTCAATTACAGGAATCTTTTAACAATAGTTAACTTTGACAGAAGGCACATGACACACGACGCATGGCACACGGAAAAATTTTGGGATTTCCTGACGCCTGATGCCTGCTACCTGAAGCCTTAGTACTTTTATCTTTTTACTTTTGTTTTTTATCTTATTATGATTTATCCGTATAATTTTGAGACGAAGATCGGTTTTGACAGGATAAGGCAACTGCTTATTGACAACTGCCTGAGTCCGATGGGGAAGGATCTTGTCAATTCTATACTTTTTGAAAGCAATGCAGAAGCAATTGCTTTCAAACTATCCTCGACATATGAGTTCCAGCAGATCCTTCAGTTTGATGATTATTTTCCATCAGATAACTATTTTGATCTGACAGCTTCCCTCAATAAAATAAGGGTTCCCGGATCATTTCCTGAAGTTCAGGATGTTTTTGATTTAAAAAGGTCGGTTGAAACAGTAAAGGCGATAATAGGTTTTTTCAAAAAGAAAGAAGAAAAAGGGTACCCGGTTCTGAAATCAATATGCGGAAAAGTAAAATTTTATCCCTACGTTCTTGATTCGGCCGACAGGATCATTGATAAAGAAGGTAAGATCAGAGATAACGCCTCCCCCAAACTGAAAGAGATCCGAAGTGAAATAGTGCAAAAAAGCATTCAGTCGTCCCGACGGCTGAATTCAATATTAAGGCAGGCTCAGGCAGATGGAATTGTTGATGCCGATACCGCTGCATCGGTTCGCAACGGCCGTGGGGTCATCCCTGTAAATACATATGACAAAAGAAAGATCAGAGGTTTGATACACGATCAATCTGCGTCAGGAAAAACAGTCTTCATAGAACCTGATGAAATTGTTGAGATAAATAATGAGATTGTCGAACTAGAATATGAGGAGAGGAGGGAGATAGTAAGGATTCTGACATCATTCGCAGATGATATCAGGCCGTATTTAGACGACCTGTTAACATCAAATGATTTTCTTGGTGAAATTGATTTCATCAGGGCAAAAGCTATTCTGGGCAACCATTTGGGTTCCATTAAGCCGGTAATTTCTTCTTTCCAGGGCATATCCTGGAGAAATGCAGTCCATCCTCTGTTAAATATTACATTCCGTAAATTGAAAGGAAGAAAAGTAATACCGCTTGATATATTACTGGAAGAAAAGAATAGAATTGTCCTCATCTCAGGGCCGAATGCCGGCGGGAAATCGGTTTGCCTGAAAACCGTTGGTCTTCTTCAGTATATGATGCAGTGCGGCCTTACAATCCCTGTGGGGGAAGGTTCAGAATCAGGAATCTTCAGTGATATTTTTATTGATATAGGTGATGAGCAAAGCATTGATAATGACCTTAGTACTTACAGTTCGCATCTGATCAGCATGAAATATTTCGTTAAAAATGCATCAGACAGATCTCTCATACTTATCGATGAATTTGGAACAGGAACCGAACCCATGCTCGGCGGCTCAATAGCTGAAGCTATATTGGGTGAGTTAAATAGATCAGGCTCATATGGTGTAATCACAACACATTATACTAATTTAAAACATTTCGCTTCTTTTACCAGCGGAATCATTAATGGTGCAATGCTGTTTGACAATAACCTTATGCAGCCTTTGTTTCAGCTCAGTATCGGCAAGCCGGGGAGCTCCTTTGCATTTGAAATTGCACGGAAAATCGGCCTGCCTGAAGAAATCCTCAAGATTGCCTCTGAAAAAGCCGGGATCAAGAATATTAATTATGACCGTAACCTTAAAGATATTGCAAGGGATAAAAGATACTGGGAGACCAAGAGACAGAATATACGACAGCATGAAAAGCGGCTGGAGGAGCTTTTGGAACAGTATGAAAAAGAGATTTCCGGTGCAAAAAACCTCAGGAAGGAGATAATTTCCAAAGCAAAAACGGAAGCGGAATCAATACTGAGTGAAACGAACAGGATGATTGAAAACACAATCCGTCAGATAAAGGAATCACAGGCAGAAAAAGAGAAGACAAAGGAGGTAAGGCTGAAACTTGATGAATTCAGGCAGACTGTTGCGGAAGAGACGAAGTCTGTTGATACTGCATCTGAAGAGAAGGTAGTAAGATTGACCAGAAAAGTGAAAAAACTTAAGCCGGAAACTGTTGAAGGCAATCAGCCTGTTCCCGGAAAAACAGATAAGCCCTTTGAGCCTGGTGATGCAGTCAGAATGACTGATACAATGGCTTCGGGTGAAATCATAAAGATTGAAAGCCGGATGGCTCAGATAGAAACCGGGAGTATGAGGCTTTTTGTTCCGCTGGACAAGATTGAACGAATAAGCAAGGCTGAACTCAGAAAAAGCATAAGATCCGAAAGTATCATGCCCGAGACAGATCCTCTTATTACGCGGCGAAGACGTGATTTCAAGCCTGAAATAGATATCCGGGGGGTCAGGGGAGAAGAGGCAATAAATCAGGTGCGCGATTTTCTTGATAATGCCCTCATGGTTCAACATAGGAACCTGAGAATCCTTCATGGAAAAGGAAACGGAATTCTTCGACAGCTGGTCAGGGAGTATCTGTCGACAATGAATATTGTCAAATCCTACCGGGATGAGAATATTGACCTCGGTGGATCGGGTATTACGGTTGTTGAGATGGATTTTTAAGAAAATGTTATTAACCCTATCCCCGGCCCTTCCCCTTAAAGTTAAGGGGAAGGGGTGTAAAACAATGAGATTCAGTATTCTCACTCCTCCCCTTACGCTTAAGGGGAGGAGCTGGAGGAGGGGTTCAGAAAATAACAGGGAAAATGTGGGAATTATACCATAAAAAAAAGGGACATTTTTAATCTGTCCCTTTACTACTGTCCATTAGTATCCATTCTTTTCAATATAGCTTTACAGAACCATAGGAAGCAGTTACCCTGACTTTAGCGGTCGGAGAACTATCCTTGCCAACAATACCTGTTGTTTCGCTTGAGTTGTTCTCAACAATCCTCCGCTGATGTTTGAAATTGCTTTCATCGAACTTGAGTTCCCCATAGGATGTTCTTGCATCCAGATCATAGCTGGCATCACTTTCGATCCCATATCGTACTCCGATATACCGTGAATCAGATTCAATCAGCTCGAAGCCTGCTGGGATCCTTTCCACAGTGATGGAGCCGTATCCGCCATTAAATTTTAATCTTTTGGTAAGCTCTCCAATATTAATGTCAGTATACCCTGCATCAAGAACCAGGTTGTTTATATTTTCTATCTCAAGCTTATCATATTTTGTTTCGCCCACAACAGAACTTATATCTTCGATCTGAATCTTCGAATATTTGCTGTCAAGCAGAAGTGCCTGGCATTTTTCAATCATAAAACTTCCTGCATATCTTACTGTTGCATCGAGCCAACCTGCTGATTGAATTTCCGCCTTTCCGTAGGCAAGACTCAAATAATTCATAGGTTTTTCATTGCCCCTGGCAAGGTTATCGGCTTGCAGATCTCCATATTTGATGTCGAGTTTAACAAGTCCATTAATCTCTTCAAGCTCTGAATTACCATATCTGTTTGCCAGAGTAAAATTGATCCTTGACGGCATTTTGATTTTATAATCAATGCTGAACCGTTTTGAACCGCTTCCCCAGCCTGAAAAGTTGAATTTATCGTCAATGACTGTCTTTGCCTTCAGCAGGTCCCCGTCTTCTGAAAATTGCACATCAATATAATCCAAAAGCTTTTGAGCACGTTCCCTGCTGGACAGTTCAACGGTAACCTTTACATCAATTGTGATCTGATTCTGATCGGATGTCTCCACAACAACATTTCCATACCTGTTGTTGATATCGAGAGTTGTATTGGTACCTGCATTCCACTCCTGGTGAAATTCCTTTGATACCTCCTGTGCAATTGAAATTGCAGACGCAAGGCATATGGAAAATACAAGGAGTAACCCTGATTTACAGACTTGTTTTTTCATCTTTCTTATTATTTTGATTTTCATTCCTTATGGCTTTCAGCTGACTTACTATATAGGACATGACTTCCACTTTAGTCTGGTAATGTTCTATCATAGCATTTATTATTCTCTCATCATTCGGATTGGCTTTAAGTTCTTTCTGAAGCTGAACATATACTGAATCCATGCTGCTCATTTCTTCAACCAGAATCTTTTTTTGTTCAGGATTATTTTTCAGATCAATATTTACAAGTTCACTTTCCATAAGATTGACCTGGTGAACATAGTAATTCTCAACCTCCTTATATTGAGGAGATACATCACCAAGAGTCATCCTGTTCCTGTCGGGCCTGATGAAATGATCCCATGTCCACAGTGATGACAGGGTTACTAGCAGTGTAACAACTGCTGCCTTCAGGAGGTATGGAACAATGCTTCTCTTCAAGGTTTTTTCTCCAAACCTTTTCTCCAGCTTCCTGTTGAATCTTTCAAAGTGTCCGTCTGATGGCTCTGCCCCGTCAAAGAACTCCTTGTTATTCCTGATTATGTCTTCTATGTTATTCATTTCTGAAAGAATTTTCTTATTTTTTCTTAAGTTCAGCAATAAGTTTCTGTTTAGCTCTTGAAAGCTGCGATCTGGAAGTGCTGCTTGAGATTGAAAGAATTTCTGCTATTTCATCATGGTCATAACCTTCCAGTAGATAGAGTGAAAGTATTATTCTGTAACCATCGGGGAGCCTGCGAATGGCTTCCTTGACTTCTTCCACCATGATATCAACTTCCTCTTTACGTAAAAGGTCCTCATTGCTTTCATCCCTGATACCTACATGAAAATCAATATCTTCAAAGATCGCTTTCTTTCTGCTCAGGACGTCAAGCGACCGGTTAATGACTATTTTTTTGAGCCACGCTCCGAAACTAACCGTTCCTGAGTAAGTATCAATTTTTTCAAAGGCCGACAGGAATGATTCCTGCATAACATCTTCGGCCTCCATTGCGTCGTTTACAATCCTCAGACTTGTGTTGTACATTGCTTTGTAGTACAATTTATAAATCTGAAACTGTGCTTTCTGGTCTCCTGTCTTACACCCGTCCAGAAGATCCTGGTGTATGTTTCTGAATGCCGCTTCTACATTATTTGCCATCTTTAAATAAAGGCTGGTTGATATCTGAGTTGCTGCACCCACTGTCTTTTATTATTTTACAATCAAAAGACGGGGTCATAAATTTAATGCTGCACTCAATTTAAGAATTTTTTGGAATTTTTGAGAGAAAAATAAGAATTAATCCCTGGGTGACCTGTCCTGATGAGTAATCAAGTTCTGAACCAAAGATGCTGTGGGGAATAGAGAATATTAAAAGCAATACCGCTGATGCAACGATAGTGTAGAAAGGCCTCTCTTTCTTCCGGTTCATAACCACGGCAAGTATCCAGAAAAGCAATGCTATCAGGGTTTTGTTGTCGGTAAGATCCCAACCGAAGGGAACTCCTGTCCACAGGTCCCCGAATGCATAGTTCTGTACAAGAGGTCCGAGAATCATTCCACCTGCAATAAACAGAACTAGAGTCCATACAGAGTACTTCCTGTATAAAGGATGTTTTGTGATGGCCATGAGTCCGGCAAGAGTCGAAAAGAGCATTGCCAGGAACATCAATAAAATATGAGGGGTAAGAATATACGACGGTACCGCACCTTTAAACCGGATCACCACAGGATTCTCTTTTAAAATTGTGGTAGTACCTTTTGAATCAGTAAGCTCTATATAATATTGCAGCTTTCCTGCTGGTTGCTGTTGAGGTACTCCGGCAAAAAATCCACTTTCTTCATTTATCTTGAATACCTTGTTCATAACGAATGAATGGACAGGATATACTTTGTATATGAATTCACTGGCAGTATACTCATCGTTTGTTTTGAACTTCTTGTACCAGAGTTTTGCACTTATTGTCTTATCAGTGATCTTCAGCTTGACCTCAGGGCGTTCATCAAGTCCAAGGCTTCGGACGAGCTTTATTTCATAAGGCAGGTCATTTACATTTACATTAACTGCTTTCGGGTAGGTAGGTCCGGTTTTTCTCTGGTAATAGGCTGCGCCAAGTGTGATTACAATGGCAAGAAACCACAGAATGGATTTTTTCATGGAAAGTTGTTTTTGTCTTAGACGTGTAACTTTTATAATTGTATCAGAAGTACTTCCTTTTTCCCATTTCTTAAGACCTCTATACTTATGGTTTCCCCATGCTTCAGCTGTCCCATACGGAACATATAATCCTGGATATTATTGACTGTCTTTCCGTTAATCGATGTAATAATGTCACCTTTTTTCATGCCTCCAAGAGCTGCAGGTTTTCCAGGTGTCACCAGATCGGCGCGCAAACCGTTTTTTATATTACCGGCAAAATCGGGCATAATTCCAAGGGTTACACCCCTTCTCCTAAGCGCCCTGTTAATTTCGACTTTCGGACCAGCTTCTTTGAATTGCAGTCTGGCAGTATCATTTGCAAGCTTTTCTGCTATTTCAAAAACCAGGTCTGATACCTTTACCATTCCCGGATAATTAATTTTATCCCATGTGTCGGAAGGCGTGTGGTAATCGAGGTGTGCTCCGGTGGTAAAGAACAAAACAGGGATGTTCTTGCCGTAAAAAGATGAATGGTCCGAAGGTCCGGATCCCTCTTCATTGATGGTGAGCTTTAAAATGTTCGTGTCGCTAAGTGAGGTTATAATACCTTTTAGTCCTTCTGCAGTGCCTGCACCTCCAATCTGCAAAGCACTGGAATCACGAAGTCTTCCAACCATGTCGAGATTTACCATGGCATTTACATTTGCCAGATCGATCAACGGATTTTCCGTGAAATATTTTGAACCTAGCAATCCCATTTCCTCACCGGAGAAAGCCGCAAAAATGATACCTCTTTTATGACTACCTTTTGTAAGAGCGAACTTCTCAGCAAGTTCAATCATTCCTCCGACTCCTGATGCATTGTCGTCAGCCCCATGGTGAACCGCAACAGTATCTCTTACCCTGCTTGAAGAACCGCCCATTCCAAGATGGTCGAAGTGTCCGCCAATAATTATAAATTCATTCTTAAGATGTTCATCTTCCCCGGGAAGTAGCATTAAAACATTTCTTGTTGCTGACTTTTTTACAATGATCTCTGATCCTCCATAAACCTTTGTGCCAGTCGGAAAACCAGAAGGTTTTTTTGTTATATTGATACTCTTTTCAAGATCTGCTATAGTGGTTTTCGTTTTTGCGAGGATAATGTCTGCAATGTTCCTTTTAATCCTTAAAACAGGTATTTCAACAGAGTAAGCTTCGGAGGATAAAGGCTCAAAACTGTCTTCCTGATCATTAATAGGACCGGAAACCATCAGCACACCGGATGCTCCCATGTCTTTTGCAAGCAGGGCTTTGTCCCTGTCGCTGTTGAAAGGAATGAATCCGCTGACAGATTTGTTGGGTTCAGGGTCACCCCGAAGTATTAGGACCCATTTGCCTTTTACATCTTTCCTGTCATAATCGTTCCATTGAATGCTATCGTTGTTTACAGTAAATCCATATCCTGCAAAAATTACTTCGGCTTCCAGCTCAGAGCTGCCACTGAAAGATAAAGGCATAATGCCAGATGATAAGTTGAAGTTCTGATCATCAACAGTAAGAAAATTTTTTTCACCGGCAATCACTTTATCTGCTACCTTATACCTCTGAAACCCATCGCCGGAAAGAGGCATAAGGCCCGCCTGCGAGAGCTGGAACTTTATATAATATGCTGCAAGGCTGTCGCCCTGCGTTCCTGTCTGCCTTCCTCTAAGTGAGTCGGATGACAGGAACTTAATATGATCCTGGAGCTCGTCAGGTTTGATCTCCCTCGTAACAGAATTGTTGCAGGAAAAAGCAACTATTGTAAAGAATACCGTTACCGGCACTATCCTATTAAGCAAATATTTAAACATACAAAACACCATAATACATCAATAACAATATGTTATTCAAAAAGTTTAAAAGCCTTTTTAATCAACCCGATCGCTTCCCTCAGCTGTGCCTCAGTGATAACAAGAGGTGGTGCAAAACGTATTATGTGCTCATGAGTTGGTTTGGCTATTAATCCACAGTCTTTCATTGCCAGGCAGACATCCCAGGCGGTTTTCCCGTTCTTCGGCCTGATAACCACAGCATTAAGGAGCCCTTTGCCTCTTACAAGCTCTATCATATCCGACTTCACACTCCTCATTTCATCCCTGAAAATTTTACCAAGATATTCAGCATTTTCAGCTAGCTTTTCATCCTTGATGACTTTGAGGGCAGCAATTGCAACCTTGGCGGCAACCGGATTCCCTCCGAATGTTGACCCATGTTCACCTGGCTTAATTGTCAGCATGATATCATCATCGGCCAGTACAGCAGAAACTGGCAGAACACCTCCAGAGAGTGCCTTGCCAAGTATAAGAATATCCGGACGGACACCCTCATGGTCACAGGCGAGAAGCTTCCCGGTACGGGCAATCCCAGTCTGAACTTCATCAGCAATAAAAAGGACGTTATGTTTTTTGCAGAGGTCATATGCTTTTTTCAGATAGCCTTCATCAGGAACAAAAACACCTGCTTCACCCTGAATTGGCTCTACCAGAAATCCGGCAACATCAGGATCTTTCAATGCGTTCTCAAGGGCACTAAGATCGTTATAAGGTATTATGATAAACCCCGGAGTGAAAGGTCCATAATCATTTCTGGCATCCGGATCGGTCGACATCGAAATTATAGTAATGGTTCTCCCATGGAAGTTGCCTTCACAGCAGATTATTTTTGCATTGTTTTCCTTAATCCCTTTCTTTTTGTAACCCCATTTGCGGCATAGCTTAAGCGCAGTTTCGTCACCTTCAGCGCCAGAATTCATGGGAAGAACTTTATCATAACCGAAAAACTTTGTTACATACTCTTCATATTCTCCAAGAACAGAATTATAAAACGCCCTTGAAGTAAGTGTCAGCTTCTGAGCCTGATCGGTTAATGCTTTTACAATTTTTGGATGGCAATGACCCTGGTTAACAGCTGAGTAGGCTGAAAGAAAGTCAAAATACCTCTTTCCTTCGACATCCCATACAAACGGACCTTCGCCTCTTTCAAGCACAACTGGCAGGGGATGATAATTATGTGCCCCGTACTTTTCTTCACGATTTATATAATCCTGTGCATTCATGTTGTTGATATTTAATTAGTTATGTATTTTCTGAATTAAGTTACAATTTTACGAAAGCTTTTCGTCATTTCAAAATACCAACTGAGAAACATACGGATGTATAGTTATATGAAAATGGATAATATTCCAGGAGAAATCTCTCTCTTAGTATTTATCTAATATCTCAATCCTTACTGGGCCGATTAATCCCGATTCAGCCAGAGGATCTCCCTTTCTGTAATACCGGTGAGTTGTGAAGGTATAACGCCTGGTGGGCCTTGGTGTTCCATTAAGAAGCCATTCCGGCCATTTCCCATTCTCGACCCCATCCCAAGGCTCCGATTCATCTCCGATCAGCCTGTTGATCCAAAGATTTATTACCGTGATCTCCAGATTATTGTCAGCCTCTCTAATGGCATCGGATATATTTATCTCCCAGGGAGATGTCCATATAATGCCTAGATCTCTGTTGTTGAGTTTGACACCGGCAATGTTCTTTAGTTTACCAAGATCAAGCCAGATTTCTGATTTCTTTGCCGACCCTTCAAATGATGGAATGCTGAAAGTTTTTGAATATACCGCCTTTCCAGAATAATACTTAATGCCATCCTCCGGACTGACTGACCAGTCAGTGAGCTTGTCAAACCGGATATTCTCTGGTCCCCCCCACGATGTATCGAAAGAAACACTCCATGGACCAGAAAGTGTCATCAATAAATTTTTTTCAGGGAAATTCTTTTCTTCTTCAGATCTTTTTTGACCGTTTTTTTCTGTTTTATAAAAAACAATGAAGAAGCTCTGGTAAGGTGCCAGCTTAACCGGAACTCCGGTAAATCCATCCCTGGGAAAAACATCAGGCAATAATCTAATCTTGCCTGTCACAGCGTCCCATAATTCAGCTGGTTTCTTTCCGTCACGAAAATAGCAGGTGTCAATCACCTCAGAACCGGTTCTGTTTGATATGAAATAAATTTCACAGTCAGCGGTAGTTCTGTGAGTGTATCTTATATTACCTGAGGCTTTAAAGTCAGGATTAAAGCCTTTGTCCTCAAGCAATCTTTTAGTCAGTGAGTATTCGGGATAAAGTGAAAGAGAATCAGGATTTCCGGATACGCCTCTGTTTGCATTAATAAGTTCTTTACCCCACCAGATAATTCCCCTTCCAAAAGGACGTTCCTTCAATCGCTCAGGAATATTATCGTTTCCCCATATTTCAAGCGCCAGCGATGCTGTTTTTTCATCACATCCGGGAAAACCCGTGAGTGAAGGTGATTTAACTGGCGGATTGCCGACTACTGTTGCACCTTCCTTAATAAGTGATCTTATCTTTTCAAGAAGTTCAGGTGTCATAGTCCTTACATCCGGGAGAACAAGCATCCTGTAGGAGCCTCCTCCCGGAAAAACTATTGATCCATCCTCAACAGATGCTTTTTCTAATAGCGACAGTGGAGAGCATCCGTCGAAGGAAAAACCTCTCTTATCTGGCATTACCGGACTTCCATCTAGTGCCGAAGATGGAGGACGGAATACATGAGGAGCTCCTTCAGCTGCCAGGTAGAGAATATCTGAAACGGGTTTTCCCTGCGACAGGATAAACTGGCATCTCGAAATATACCTGTGATATTCATTAGCCATAGGCCACCATGTCTGACCGCGGTCCCAATGTACACCATATGGCCCCATAGTTACACCCGGACGATACTCATCTCCATATGGTTTATGGGCGAAGGTGTGATAGATCAGTCTGTTGATCCCTATGCAGAAGGCCCAGTCACCCTGGTTTTTCATGTCCTCAGGATATTTCTTCCAGGCTTCATGGCTGTTTGCTGTAAAAGCCTCTGCAGCAATTACAGGCAATCCCTTTATATGAGCAATTGAAGAGGACTCGATACAACTGAAAGCTGAATTAAACCCAAAACCCTCACTCCAGAATTCACACATCGGGACATCAGCAACGCTGCCGAGGTCGAGGTCTGAAGCAGGATTCATGTCATACGGCTCAATTGAAAGACGAAATCCGTTTCTTTTCCCAAGCTCTTTGAATCTCCTTGCATGATTATCAATGATCAGTTCACTCGAGGTAAGACGGATATCCCATAAAAACCTTTCACTTATTTCCAGACTGTTCACGACGAGACCTGTATAAACCGGAAGAAATAATTCAGGGTCGTACCCGCGCCTTTTAATGAACTCTTCTCTGAATCTGTTGCTCCAGTTTTGGGCTCCCATTTCCCAGCTGTCGATATGGATCATTGTCCATCCACAGCCATTTTTCGGCTTTTCAGGCAATGTCCTTCTAACCAGTTTATTTATATACGCATCATAGTGAGCATCAAAAGAGGCAGTATCGAATTTATCAGCCTCAAATCCAAGTCCGGGTAATGGAGCCGGACGGGTTACCGCTCCGTTATTTCGTTTGCCAAATCTCATTATTGTCCATTTTCCGGCCGGGATCTCCCAGTTCAGAGTACCGTCTTTATGAAGCTTGTCGGTAAGGTTCACAATGCTTTTTTGTTCAATTACTGAACCTCCCGATCCTTTAGCTGTTAAAGGTTCCGGTATAAAGGGAAGCACTCCTGGTTCAGAAGTGTAAGGCGCACGATAGTAAAGAGCTTTTTCTTCAATTCCGCTGATTATCTCAGGATCATCCGGTGTTGGAAATGCAAGCACAAGAACATCCTCATACCAGCTATCCCGTTTTGATTTCAGATCCTTTGTCAGAGTGTTCTCTCCGAAGAATGGTCGTTTTGGTTCCGGTACCGCAAGTTTGCAATTAAAAATGCCCGGACCCTTTACTGCGGTATCGCTTGCAACAAGATGCATCATTGACTGAGACGGGGTCACCCATGGTCCGCCACTTCCTGCCCAGCCGGGACCTGATCCAAGGATGATCCTTATTCCCAGGCGTTCAGCCTCCCGGACTGCATGTTTAAAAAGCTCCTGCCATTCATCGCTCAGGAAATCGACTTTTCCGCGGGGAACACCGACATTTACCTCGAGGAATACTACGTAACCTATGCCTGCTTCTTTCATTGATTCAAGATCAGCAGTAATGGCTTTTCGTTCAATATTTCCATCCATAAAATACCAGTAAACCCCGGGTCGGGATGAATCGGGAGGATTTATAAATCCATCTTTAAGGAGATCATAATGCTTTGGATTGGTGCATGAGGAAATGAAAGCAAACATGAGAATGAAAGAAAGCCAACCTTGAAATAAGCTGAATTTACTCATTATCTGAAAGATCTGGTCTTAATTCTTCTGTTCTCCTGATAGATTGTTCATGTCTCCATTTCTCAATTTCCGCAGCATGACCTGAAAGAAGAACATCCGGAACTTTCCATCCCATAAATTCGGCAGGTCTGGTATAGACAGGAGGAGCAAGTAGATCATCCTGAAAAGAGTCGGAGAGGGCGGACTGCTCATCCGACATAGCACCCGGAAGAAGTCTTACAATCGCATCGGTAATCACTGCAGCCGGGATTTCACCTCCGGACAGAACATAGTCTCCAATCGATATTTCCTTTGTAATCAGATGATTCCTGATTCGCTGATCGACACCTTTATAGTGTCCTGCAAGTATTATAATATTGTTTTTAAGAGAAAGATTATTGGCGGCCTTCTGTGAGAACTTTTCGCCGTCGGGGGACGTATAAATTATCTCATCATAATCTCTCTCACCTTTCAGCTCTTCAATCGCCCTGTAAACTGGTTCGATCATCATAACCATACCGGCACCGCCACCAAAAGCATAATCATCAACTGTTTTATATTTATCCTTTGTAAAATTCCTGAGATTTAATACATTGATCTCCACAAGTCCTTTTTCTCTGGCTCTTTTCACTATTGAATGATTCAGAGGGCTTTCAAGTAATTCAGGCAATACAGTTAAAATATCAATCCTCATCTTTAATTGTTTGTCCAAAATTACTACAAAAAAGCCCAGATAAATCCTTTGTCAGAAAATGACTGTATTATTCAATTCTCAGGGCATTGGCGGGATTGTAATTAGCTGCTTTAATAGTCTGGTAACTCGTAGATATCCAACCTATTAGTAAAGTGATCAAAGTTGCCAGGATAAATATAACTGGATTCACAGATATCCTGCTGGCAAATCCTTCCAGCCAGAAATTCGATCCGAAATACGCAATAGGATAAGCCAGTATGGAGGAAATAATGATAAGGAACATAACCTCTCTTGATAGTAATCCAAGTACGGTCCGTGTGGAAGCTCCGTAACTCTTCCTTATTCCTATCTCCTTGGTTCTCTTGTTAGTAATATATGTGACCAGGCCTATAAGTCCCAAACAGGCAATAAAAATTGCAAGGAAAGCGAAAATCAGGAAAATCTTTCCTGTCTTCATTTCCGAGGAATAAAGATCATTCCATCGGTCTGTGAAAAATTCATACTGGAATGGCATGTCTGGTGTAAAGTTTTGCCATATGTCTTCAATTGCCCTTATGGTACCGGGAATATCATTTCCTGATATTCTCACAACAGAGAACTGATCACCGCCACCCGCTCCATTGACTGTAAAACACACAGGTGTTATGGCTTTATGCATCGACTCTATATTAAAATCCTTCATTACCCCGATAATTTTGAGTCTCTGCCATTGCTGTGGTCCGGCAGGCTGAAGTATGAATTTGCCAACCGGATCCTTCAGTCCAAGTAACCTGACAGCGGCTTCATTGATCAGGATTGCAGTAGAATCGGTGCCATATTCACGGGAAAAAAATCGTCCTTTGGTGAGCTGGACTCCCAGGGCTTCAGGAAAATCAAAACTAACAGATGTCTGATTAATAAGATAAGTGTTTTTTTCCGGATCATCATCATTAAAGAAGGCATTGTTGTTAAATTCTGTTCCCGGAACAGCCCTTGAAAATCCAGTTTTTTCAATACCGGGAATCTCAAGTAGCTGTGTTCTGAATGATTCCATCTGCCTCCAGAAAGCATCAACCCGGCGTATTACAATCAGATTATCCTTACTGAATCCAATATCTTTTTTTGTCATGAAATTAAGTTGATTATACACAACAATTGATCCGATAATTATTACTATGGATACAGTGAACTGAAAAACCACAAGAACTCCCCTGAATCTTTTCGACATGGAACCAGGACTCATTGTGCCTTTCAATACTTCTACCGGATTATATGATGCCAGGACAAAGGCCGGATAGATTCCGGAAGAGATTCCGATTATTATTACCAGTGCAATCAATGATAATATCCCCACTATATTGCCAATCAGACTAATGGAAAGTTCTCTTCCAATCAGTTGATTGAAACCTGGCGTTATTATATATACAAGGCTTAGCGCAATTAAAGCTGCTATCGCAACAATAATCAGAGATTCAACTAGAAATTGAATTATTAGTCCCGTCTTATTCGCACCTGAGACCTTTCTAATACCAATTTCTTTTGCCCTTGAGGCCGATTTGGCAGTGGCCAGATTGATATAATTGATTATGGCTACTAAAAGTATCAGTATTGCTATAACGGCGAATATATATACCGTAGTAAGGGAACCTGGGGATTCAAGATTATACTGTGTTGCTCCCTTAAGGTGTATTTCCTTTAAGGGCTCAAGGACATAACTGAAATTATTACCGGATTTCCTGAAATCTTCAATTGTCTGACCAATAACCTCTTTTAGCTGTGGTCCCACGTATTTAATAACCATTTCCTGGAACTTTTCCTGTAGAATATTCTTGTCGGTACCGTCACTGGCAACTATATAGGTGTAGAAACTGTGACTGATCCAAAACTGATCATTTGCCTGGTCCGGGTATGTGCTCATTGAAGCCAGCATATCAAATTTGATATGGGAATTGTCAGGAACATTCTGGATGACTCCGGTAACCGTATACAGAACAGTATCCGATTCAACGATCATCCTTTGGCCCATTGGATCATTATCCCCGAAATACTTTTTTGCATATTCTTCGGTAAGTATCATTGATCGCGGGCGGACTAATGCTGTACTGGGATCTCCTTTTAAAAGTATGAAACCGAAAACATCAAAGAACGTGGAATCCGCAAAAAGTAAACCCTCTTCATTGAATTTCTTATCACCAAACCTGATAAGCCAGTCACCCATCCCTCTTACTCTTGTAGCCTGTATAACCTCAGGGTAATCCTTAAGCATTGCCTGTGCCATAGGTGCAGCAGTTATAGCCTGATTTATTTCACCTCCTGCCATTCTTCCAATAACCTTAACCCTGTAGATATTTTCATAATTCTTATGGAAACGGTCATAACTGAGTTCATTAACAACGTACAAAGTGATAAGCAAGAAACTTGTCATTCCAACAGCAAGTCCTCCAATATTAAGAGCAATATAACCAGGCTGTTTCCTGACATATCTTAGTCCGTTAATTAAAAAATTCCTTAGCATTCGGGTCATTTTAAGTTAAACAACTATAGTTCATAGAAAAGACTATGAATATCATCATCCGCTGCAATTTCAGCCAGAAATATTCAGCAAATATTAAAGATAAAATGGTTGCTTTTTACGAAGTAAATTGTAAACCCATTTAGAGGGCAAGGTTTGAAGAACAAAGGCAACAGCCCTGGAATCAAGGTCTTTCAAATGATCCAGGATCCTGATCCATTTTATTCAGTTTTCAGTGAACTCGCAGGATTCAGAATTGCAGCCTGATAAGCCTTGTAACTTATTTTTTCCCGGAATGCAACAGATAAGATTAAAATTCGTCCTTATAATGACTTTAATACCCGGGTTATGATAAATAACGTATTCCGCCTTTCCTTACGTAATATATTAAAGAATAAGGTTTTCGCATTCTTAAATATTGCCGGTCTCGCAATAGGACTTACAGCATCATTACTTATTATTCTGTGGATTCAGGATGAGCTGAGTTATGAAAAATATAACCTGAATGCTGAAAATATTTACAGGGTGGAAGAGGATCAGTTTTATTCCGGTGAACGGTATCATGTAACTGTAACACCACACCCAAGCGGTCCTGTTTGGAAAGAAAAAATTCCTGAAATAAGGAAACAGACCAGGATAAACCGGTTACCTAAGATCCTTTTCAGGCAGGATGAAAAAGTATTTTTTGAATCCTCAATAGTTGCTGCTGATTCCGGACTATTTAAGGTCTTTACAATGCCTCTGGTTATTGGTGACTCCGGAACAGCCCTTAATTCACCGCACTCAATAGTCCTGAATGAAAAACTTGCCGCCAAGTATTTTGGTGACACGAATCCAATAGGAAAAACTCTTAATCTTGAAAATAAATACCAGTTTACGGTCACTGGAGTGATGAAAGATCTTCCAAAGAATTCGATGTTCACATTTGAGGCGGTGATTCCTTATTCATTTTTGACTGAGATCAACGCAATAAGTACCTCCTGGGGAAATAATTCAATACTTACTTTTGTGTTATGTGAAAAGGATATTGATATTAATGACGTAAATAAGAAACTTACCGATGTTGTTCTTGAAAACCTTCCTGAAACAACCACAAAATATCTGCTTTTTCCTCTTTTAGACATCCATCTTCACTCTCAGTTCGGCTTTGAAATAAGTAAGGGTCCGGTAATTGTTATTTATATATTCACTCTTATTGCTTTATTTGTTCTTCTTATTGCCTGCTTTAATTTCATAAATCTCTCCACAGCAAAGGCTTCCGGACGGTCAAAGGAAATAGCTGTTAAAAAAGTAACCGGAGCAGATCAGAAGACCCTTATTATGCAGTTTATGCTTGAGTCTTTCTTTTTGGTTTTACTTGCACTCGTTTTAGCTTTGATTCTGATGGGACTTTTGCTCCCTGTGTTTAATAATATTTCCGGGAAGAGTTTCAGCCTTTCCGATCTCTTTCACATAAGGTTCATAGCTAGTATTTTAATCGCCGGATCTGCTACCGGAATTATTGCAGGGCTCTATCCGGCACTATACCTCGCTTCATTTAAACCAGTGACAATTTTAAAGGGAGCGTCAGTTTCAGGAAAAGGTAACGGAAGACTGCGACAGATACTTGTTGTGATTCAGTTTGCTCTTTCGATACTGATTGCGGTAGCATCAGTTTTTATGTATCT
Organism: uncultured Bacteroidales bacterium; assembly: GCA_963701745.1. GTDB lineage: Bacteria > Bacteroidota > Bacteroidia > Bacteroidales > VadinHA17 > LD21. The sequence goes on from CAVPBE010000001.1 coordinate 1,555,387, forward strand.
GCAGTTGAAATACCTTCAGAACAAGGATCTTGGATTTGATAAGGAGAATCTTTTATGCATTCCGATGACGGATCAAATGAAATCCAAATACTATTCCCTGAAGGATGAATTACGGAAAGAGACTCTTATAGAAGGAGTAACTGCTGCACGGAGCAATCCTGTAAGAATCGGGAGCAATTCAGGCGGGGCTGAATGGGAGGGCAAGGATCCTGAAAAACGGGTTCTTATAGGTACCAATGCAGTTGATTATGATTACCTTGAAACTATGAAAATGAAGCTTTTTTCAGGCCGTAATTTCTCAAGAGAATACGGATCCGACAAGGTAAAGGATACAATTGGCAATTTTCTCGTTAATGAAGAAGTTGTTAAGATCATGGGAGTTGAAGATGCAGTGGGTAAAAACTTCAGCTTTATGGGTTTGAATGGGCGGATAGTCGGAGTAATGAAGAATTTTCATTTTAAAGGCGCCGACCAGCCTATTGAACCTATTGCTTTTGCACTGACAGATCCAGCTTTTCTTAACTTTATCCTGATCAGAGTTGCACCGGGAAATACTCCGGCGGCACTGAAAACTGTTGAAAATATATGGAATAAGACTATTCCAGAATACCCCTTCGACTATTTTTTTATCGATGAAGATTATGATAACCTGTTCAGATCCCAGATTCGTCTGACAGGTTTATTAAAGTATTTCACAATATTGGCTGTAATTATAGCCTGTCTTGGACTTTACGGATTGTCTGCATATTCAGCGGAAAGGCGGACAAATGAAATCGGTATCAGAAAAGTGATGGGAGCAGGAACTCCTGCAATACTTTATTCAATGGTAAGAGAATTCCTGCTTCTTATATTCATATCTCTTATTATAGCCCTGCCGGCAGGTTGGATTATTGTCGCAAATCTTCTTAAACAGTTTGCGAACCGGATTGAAATGAAGATTTCTGTATTTGCAATTATCGCAACCGGTACTTTGATCATCGCTCTGGCAACTGTTATTTTCCAGGCAATTAAAGCCTCGATGATTAATCCGGCTTCCGCACTTAAAATTGAATAACCAAAATACTTTATAACCATGTTAAACAATCTCATCAGGTACAGCTTACGATCTTTCAAACGTCAAAGATCATATATAATAATTAACATTCTTGGACTCTCGATCGGCATAGCCTGCAGCCTGCTTATAGCCCTGTTTGTAATCAATGAGTCAAGCTATGATAAGTTTAATACAAAGAGAGACAGGATTTTCAGAATGATCCTAAACGGGAAGATAGGAGGCCAGGAAATAACAACCACATCATCAGCTGCAGTTATAGGTCCGACTATGGCAAAGGAGTTTCCGGAGATTGAGGATTTTCTGAGAATGACGGGCAGGGGCCCGACTGTGATTGAATATAATAGTCAGGTGTTTACTGAGGAACATTTGATTGAAGCAGATTCTTCGTTTTTTAATTTTTTCTCAATCCCTGTCCTTAAAGGAGATCCAAAGAATTTGCTCAATGGGCCTCGTAAATTAGTTTTGTCTGAATCGGCGGCAAAAAGAATTTTTGGAGATGAAAATCCAATTGATAGGCCCATAAAAATCGGATCTGATACAGTACGGTATATCGTTTCGGGAGTAATGGGCGATGTTCCGGGGAATTCTCATTTTGAGGCCAATATGATCTCTTCTTTTATGACTAACAGAAGATCGAACGATCCTACCTGGTTAAGTAACAGTTTCAGTACTTATCTGTTGCTGAAACCAAATACAAGCTTTAAAACTGTTGATGAAAAAATCCCGTCAATGCTTGAGAAATATGTTGGTCCTGAACTGCAGCAATATATGGGTATCAGTATAGAAGACTTTTTCGCCCAGGGTAACAAATACAGGTTTTTTCTTCAGAATCTTACTGATGCCCATCTTGATCCCTCAATACAGCAGGAGTTTAAAGCTGCGAGCGATCCTAAATACCTTATTATATTCGGAAGTGTAGCGATACTTATCGTTCTGATTGCGGCTGTAAATTTTATGAACCTTTCCACTGCACAGGCTACTAGGCGGGCAAAGGAGGTGGGAATTAAAAAGATCTCCGGATCTACCAGAAGAATGCTCATTTTTCAATTTCTTTCTGAATCATTTATGCTTTCACTTATTGCATTATTGATCGCTCTTGTTTTAATAAGAATCACTCTTCCATATTTTAATGATCTTCTTGGTGCTAACCTTACTCTGGGACTATTCAGAAACTGGTATACAATACCTGGTCTAATCCTATTCACTGTTTTTGTAGGATTTCTTTCTGGCGGCTATCCTGCTCTTTTCCTCTCATCTTTCAACCCATACGAAGTTCTTAAGGGAAGCGTGAGGAACAGTCAGAACAACGGAAGGCTCAGACGTGTCCTTGTTGTTTTTCAATTTGCAGTTTCAATACTGCTCATTATTGGCACAATGATAATGTACAGACAGATCAATTACATGATAAACAAAGACGTCGGATTCAATAAAGAACAGGTAATCGTTATTAACAGGGCTGAGGCAATTGGGGGAAAAATGAAATCATTTAAAGAGACAGTACAGAATATTCCGGGGGTTGTAAATATCTCAAGCTCCACTGCTGTTCCTGGCCGGGTAAACAATAATAATGGTTATATGATTGAGGGCAGAAAGGATGAAACATTTCTTGCAGTATCCAACTGGACTGATTATAACTTTTTGGAAACCTATGGTATGACTCTTGTTTCGGGAAGAAATTTTGATGAATCATATTCTTCTGACAAACAGGCATGTTTAATTAATGAGACAGCCAAAAAAGATTTTAATATCACAGATATCGAAAAAGTCCGATTTATGAATCCTGATGATTCAGGTAAAATTGGATATATACCTATTATAGGAGTCGTCAAAAACTTTAATTTTGAATCTCTTCGAAATCCCATAGGCCCTTATTTAATAAGGTTTCAGAATGAAGGTATGCTTTGGGGTTATATTTCGGTCAGGTTATCGGCGCAAAATATCTCAAAGACAATCAGCGAAATTGAAAAGGTTTGGAAGGGTTATGTATCAAACAATCCTTTACAATATTATTTTATTGATGAGGATTTTGAGAAGATGTATATCCAGGAAAAGCAAAATGCCCAGATGGCAGTTATCTTTTCAATACTTGCAATTTTTGTAGCGGCTATCGGACTTTTCGGACTCACCTCTTTCACTGTTGAGCAGAGAACCAAAGAGATCGGAGTAAGAAAAGCAATGGGTTCATCTGTGCCTGAGATATTTATTGTTATTTCAAGGGAAGTTCTTATACTCGTATCAATTTCAGCTGTAATAGCATGGCCATTAATTTATTATATTGCAGGTAAATGGCTCGAAAACTTTTATTACAGGATCAACACCGGCATGGTGAGTCTTTTTGCAGGTTTGGCTATAGCACTGGGCATAGCTTTGATAACAATAAGTTACAGGATTATGAAAGCAGCAAGTGTCAATCCTGCACGGTCGCTTAAATATGAATAAAAGAGCTTAGGAAATGTTTAAGAACTATCTTCTTGTTACATTCAGGAACCTGCTGAAAAACAAGATTTTTACGATAATCAATATCGTTGGAGTGGGAATTGCACTTGCAGTATGCATTGTTGCCTTTTTTAATCACATGTTCAATTATGAATTTGACCGCACTCACAGGAACTTCAACAAAATTTACAGGATTACAAGTTTCAGGGATATGCAGGGCAGGGAACAGGAGTATGGATTGGTACCTGCTACCCTGGGACTGGAGATAAAAAAAGATATTCCCGGCATTGAGAAATCTGCCAGGTTATTAAGAGCAGACTTACCTGTAAAAAAAGGTGACGATCTGTTTCCTATGGAAATCTCCTTTGTAGATCCTGAATTTCTCGGAATATTCACCTTTCCTGTTATTATTGGTGATCTGAAATCAATTGATGGTCAGGGAAATGCCTTGATAAGCCAAACTACTGCCCATACACTTTTTGGTGAGGAGTATCCTGTTGGGAAAACCGTTTCTATTCTTGATGACAGGGGCAAAGAATTTACTTTTACAGTAGGAGCTGTATATAAAGATTTACCTGAAAATTCAAGTTTTAGAATCGACATTCTGTCACATTTCGACAATCTTAGGCTGTTACGTGGTTTGAATGACGCTGACTGGAAGATGTGGGTGACTGCTCATTTCATAATGGTCCGGGATAAATCGTTTCTTAGCCCGATAACCCTATCGTTGAAGAACTACACACCTGTACAGAACATGGCAAACGAAGCTTTCAGGATTAACCGGTTTTCCCTTGTTCCTCTGAAAGAGGTTGGTTCAAATACCAGAAATATCTGGTCATCAGGATTATTCCCTTCACTGCATCCGGCAGCCCTTATCGCTCCATCTATTATGGCATTGTTCATTCTTCTTATAGCATGTTTAAACTTTGCCAATACTTCCATTGCCATTTTCAGCAAGCGGCTTAAAGAAATCGGACTCAGAAAAACATTCGGTGGCCAGCGCAGACAGCTGGTTGTGCAATTCATGTTTGAGGCATTTATAATCTGCTTTCTGGGTTTACTCACTGGGATTGCCTTCTCATCAGTGCTCGTGCCCGCTTACAGTAATCTCTGGGCGTATATGTCGCTCGAACTGACATTCAGCAGATACGGCTTCTTCTGGTTATTCCTTGTACTTCTTCTGTTACTTACCGGTTTCACAGCAGGTGTCTATCCCGCCATCCATGTTAGCTCATTCAGCCCAGTTAATATTATGAAGGACGGCAATCTCTTTAAGGGTTCAGGAAAACTTTCTTCGGTCCTTCTTACTTTGCAATTCACTATTTCTGTAATGTCGCTGGTTATGGGGATTGCTTTTGCCAGGAATGCTGATTATCAGCGGACACTGGACCTTGGGTACGACCGCAATAAATTAATTGTCGTTCCAGTCTCTGGTGAGCTGTTCACCTCATTCCGGGATGAAATACTTTCCAATCCCAAAGTAATTTCGGCCGAAGGGACTATGAATTATTTGGGATGGGGAAGCTACAGAAGGCCTGTGAAGGATGCTGAAAAGCAACTTGAAGTGGACGTAATGGATATTGGACCCGGATATGCCCAAACTATGGGACTCCGCCTTCTGGAAGGCCGCCTGTTCGATAAAACAAGGGTGGCAGCCGACCGTGAGAATAATTCAATTGTTGTGAACCAGAAACTTGTGAATGATTTTGGGTGGAAGGAAAGTGTCGGAAAAACAATAACACTATATGATACAACAACGTTGAGAATAGTTGGGATAGTTGAAGATTTTTATATGAGCGGAGTCTGGCGGACAATTGAACCTGCAATGCTCAGGTTATCAGGCAGCGATCAGTATAATGTCCTTGCTGTAAGAGCAAATACTGAAGATCTACCAGGTGTGCTGGATTTTATCAGTCAGAAATGGAAATCTCTTGGAACAAACCAGATTTTTGGCGGAAGACTGCACGAAGATCTCATGCAGGAAGAAAAGGATATTAACGGAAGTATCCTTAAGGTGAATCTCTTTCTTGCTGTTGTGGCTACACTATTATCTCTTATAGGGATGTTTAATATGGTTTCTCTGGATATTATAAGAAGGACAAAGGAAGTTGGGATCAGAAAAATTCAGGGTGCTTCTGTCGCTATGATAATGCTTCTTATAAGCAAAAAATTCCTTATTGTTCTCCTGATTGCTTCACTTCTTGGGTGCGCAGGAGGTTATTTTATGTCTGTTTCACTTATGGACAGTATCTGGGATTATTTTGTTAAGGTGGGTGCAGGTATCCTGATTTCTGCAGCAATGATAATGATTGTTGCCACAGTACTGACTTTAGCTTTCAGGATAACCAGGGCAGCGATGAAAAATCCTGTTGAGTCGCTGCGTTATGAATAGCAAAGACGCCCGGTCGGGCGTCTTTGATTTAAAATCTATTTGTTAATATATAATGTGGAAATAAGTGCTCTAATACATCTTATTTATAAGCTGGCCAATTTCGTCCCGCTTCTTCAGAGGAAAAGTAAAGCTCCTGCCATCCCGGGTTATAATATTCAATCCTTTCACAAGAAAGAATCCCTTGTTATAGAATATTACCTCAAGAATGTTTTCAAAAAGGATTTCAAGGTTTAAAAAACTGCCCTTTTCTTCAAGCGGCTTAAAGTAAATCCTCTGATTTGTTACAATCAGTTTACCTTCGATGGTTTTGTTCTCAATAACCTGGTTGGTGTCGCCAGCCTTAAGAACAACTTCGTTTGGATTTAGTTTTACTGTCATGGCTCTTTTAATTTATTTGCCCTATCTAATAATTCAAACTTATGTTTGAAATTCTGTAATAAAGACGGATATCAAATTAAAATGATGCATGAAAGCGAGACTTATTCTTCTTCTTTATATATTTACTTTGCTTTTACATTATTTATGGATTGTTTTGATTATGAATTAGATAACCAGAACAACAAAATATGGAAGAATGAAACTATATTATTTCAAAATAGCAATCAGAAGTATTCTTAAAAACAAATTGTTCTCTCTAATTAATATTGTTGGATTAGCAGCCGGTATTACATCATTTCTATTTATTCTTCTTTATGTTAGATATGAGAAAAGTTATGATACCTTTTATAAAAGAAGCAGTCAGATTTACCGGCTAAGGTATGAGCGTTCAAGTGCTGAAGGTGAATCTGTGAAATTTGCATCCTGTTGTCCTCCTGCAGCGATCAGGATAAGGGAATTATATCCTGAGGTTGAAAAGATAGCAAGGATATTCAGATACAGGGCAACTGTAATATTCGGTGAGAGGAGATTTTATGAAGAAAGAATGTTTTTTGCTGAACCAGAAATATTTGAAGTATTTGATATTAAATTCAAAGCAGGTGATCCTTCACGAGGGATTTCAAATGCAAATTGCGCGTTTGTGTCCGAGGCATATTCTAAAAAATATTTTGGCGAATTGGATCCACTGGGACAAACCATTACTGTTGATAAAGAGATGAGTTTTGTTATTACAGGAATCTTCCGGGATATTCCCGGGAACTCACATTTTAAATTCGATATATTATTGTCATGGCCAAATCTTATAACTCATTACGGACCGGATATTGAATCCTCCTGGGGAGATACAGGGTTCTTTACATATTTCATTCTAAAACCCTCTGCTGATCCTGAAGAGTTTGAAGAGAAGCTTAAATCGCTTGTTGAAAGAGACTTTGGTGAAGATCTTAAAATTTACAAGCTTACATGTGATCTGAAGGTTCAACCTCTTACCGAGATACACCTGAAATCGCATTATATGCAGGAACTGGAAGTAAACGGAAATAGTAACACAGTAATATTTCTGAACATAATTGCTTTTTTCATTCTGATAATTGCATGGATTAACTATATTAACATTACCACATCACGTTCCCTTACCAGGGCGACTGAAGTAGGTCTGAGTAAAGTTGCAGGGGCTATCAGAAGACAGTTAATCGGGCAGTTCTTTGTCGAGACTTTTTTAGTGAATCTGGCGGCTTTTATTATATCACTGATATTAGTTCTACTGTTAATCCCTCTTTTTATTAACCTGACAGGTACCTCCTCAGACTATATCCTGTGGAAAAAAGGTTGGTTCTGGTTGGCGTTTTTGATCCTTTTTCTTTCAAGTGTTTTTCTTTCAGGTATTTACCCGGCTTTTATCCTTTCATCAATTAAAACTTCTGAAGTACTGAAAGGGAAATATATTCGTTCAGGTGGGGGAATTATTATAAGAAAAGCTCTGGTATTGTTCCAGCTGCTTATGGCCATATGCCTTATTACATGCACTGTTTTTGTATACAAACAGGTGAAGTTTCTGCAGAACCAGGATAAGGGCATCTCAATTTCAAATATCCTGGTTATCAGGGCTCCGCGTATCAGGGATGCTTCATTTGGAAGCAAACTGATAACATTCAAGGAAGAGTTGATTAAAAATCAGATCATTACAAAATTCAGTGTTGGAACCGAAGTGCCAGGAAGGCAAATTTTGTGGGATGCAGGCGGAATTTTCCGGGTAGGATCCGACCAGAGCAAGAATTACCAGATTTTAGGTATTGATTACGATTACCTCGGTCTTCTGGAAGCAAAAATTATTGCCGGAAGAAATTTTGACAGGTCTTTCTCATCAGATTCTTCATCACTTATACTAAATGAGAAAGCTACAAAATGGATGGACTTTGGATCGCCTGAAGAAGCAGTAAATCAGATGGTTAATTATTGGGACAAAATTTATACAATTGTTGGAGTGGTAAAAAACTATTGTCAGCAATCTCCTAAAGAAGCATTTGAGCCTCATATCTATAGATTTATGCCGCATGGCCGTGACATAAGAGGATTTTTTATGATGAAGATTTTTCCAGGCAGTGAAAACAGTATTTTAGATCTTATTGGCAAAAAATATGAAGAATTTTTCCCTGATAATCCATTTGATTATTTTTTTCTTGAAGATTATTACGAACAACAATATAAAAATGAGAAGCTTCTTGGTAATGTTTTCGCTGCATTTGCTCTGCTTTCAATAATTGTTACATGTTTGGGAATTTTCGGACTTACATCCTACCTGATGCTTCAGAAAACTAAAGAAATAAGTATAAGAAGGGTGGTAGGTTCAAATGTTTCAGGCATTATATTGCTGTTCTCCAGGGATTTTATATGGATCACTTCAGTTGCATTCATAATCGCAGTCCCTATCTGCTACTACTGGCTATCTGGATGGCTGAACACCTTTGAATCAAAAATGGAAGTATCTGTCTGGAATTTCATCTTACCGTTTTTAGTAACATTGTTTCTTACCCTTTTTACAATAGGACTCATAGTTATTAAAACAGCAGCAGTAAACCCGGCTGACAATTTAAGAAGTGAATAAACACATTATATAGAATTGTCTTGTCAGGTATAATAAAGCCTTAGCCCGTTGTTGCGATGATTTCTCAGATACTATTATTGAATGCGTACCAATAGTATAATTTCAGCCAGGGTCTCCAATTTTCAAATAAATTGTCTATTTTTTTGACACACTTCGGATATAATGGCGTCTTTTATAAAAATCCTATAGTATGATAAACGGGACTCTACTGGTTGTCGATGAAAATAAGAGCATACTTAATGCTCTTGAGCTGATAATGAAAAATGAGTTTAGGAAGGTCATTACTATTGCAAATCCAAACAGGATAAATGAGATTTTAAGAAAGAATGAAGTTGATATTGTAATGCTTGATATGAACTTCACATCAGGAGTCCACAACGGCAACGAAGGGCTGTTCTGGATGAGAGAGATCTTTAATCACGACAGAAATATCAGCGTTATTATAGTTACTGCTTCAGTTGATATTGAGCTTGCAGTAAAAGCAATAAAAGAAGGTGCTGTTGACTTTATTCTGAAGCCATGGGACGATTCAAGACTACTGGCAACAATTAATGTGGCATGGCAGCTTAGGCTTTCCCGGCTTGAAGCATCCACTCTGAAAAGGGCCAATCAGCAACTGAAGAAAGAGATTAACATGGGAGGGGAGAAGATTGTTCTGGGTGCTTCTCCCACAATGATCAATGTTATGAATATTGTGCGAAAAGTTGCTGGAACTGATGCCAATATCCTTATTACAGGTGAGAACGGAACAGGAAAGGAACTTGTGGCCAGGGAAATCCATAATCTTTCAGGAAGGGCAGGGGAACTGATGGTTAGTGTTGATATGGGCTCAATTACAGAAACACTTTTCGAAAGCGAATTATTCGGCCATGTAAAGGGTGCATTTACAGATGCCAGGGATGATCGTAAAGGCAAGTTTGAACTTGCTCATAATGGAACCCTTTTTCTTGATGAGATAGGGAATCTCATGTTGCAGTCACAGACTAAACTTCTAAGTGTTCTTCAGAACAGATTTATTGTTAGAGTTGGCTCAAATAAGCAGATTCCCATTAATATACGTCTTGTTTGTGCTACGAATTGCAACCTTTTGCAAATGGTCAGAGATGGGAAGTTCCGGGAGGATCTCCTTTATCGTATAAATACAATTATGATAGAAGTGCCTCCATTGCGCGACAGAGTTGATGATATTCCAATTCTGGCTAATTATTTTCTCAGAGTAAATTGTGAGAGATATGGAAAGGATTTACTTAAGATCAGTACTCATGCTCTTGAAAAGCTGGCCAATCATAACTGGCCTGGTAACGTTAGAGAACTGCAGCATTCAATTGAAAAAGCCGTTATAATGACCGACTCTCCGGTTCTTAAACCATCAGACTTTGTCTTCACCTCATCTCCGGGTAATATTTCATTTGATGAATTATCACTGGAGGAGATGGAGAAGAAGATTATCATTGACAGCCTTAAGAGACATTCCGATAATATCAGTATTGTTTCTGAAAAACTTGGTATTACCCGGCAGACATTATATAATAAAATGAGGAAGTTCGGTCTATAAGGAATGGATCGCCGATTGGCCAATTAAATTGCAAAAAAAGAGGTACCCTTTTATCAGGCACCTCTTTAAAATTTAAGGGAGCTTATATCTGATTATTTAAGATTCTCTGTAACAATCTGGCCATCAAACAGGTTAACTATCCTGTGTGCATATCCTGCATCCCTTTCGGAGTGTGTTACCATGATTATAGTGGTTCCCTCTTTATTAAGTTCGGAAAGCAGATTTATCACTTCGATCCCGTTTTTTGAATCAAGGTTACCCGTTGGCTCATCTGCCAGGATCAGCCTTGGATTTGCTACGACAGCTCTGGCAATCGCTACTCTTTGCTGTTGCCCACCTGAAAGTTGCTGCGGGAAGTGTTTGGCGCGATGAGTTATCTTCATCCGGTCAAGGGCTTCTTCTACTTTCTTCTTCCTTTCACTGGTCTTCATTTTCAGATAGATCAGGGGCAGTTCTACATTCTCAAATACATTCAGTTCATCAATCAGGTTAAAACTCTGAAATACAAATCCGATATTCCCTTTGCGGAATACTGTCCGGTCGCGTTCTTTTAAATTCGCCACTTCTGTCCCGTTAAATAAATAGCTTCCTGAAGTTGGATTATCAAGTAATCCAAGAATATTCAGAAGAGTAGATTTTCCGCATCCGGAAGGGCCCATAACGGCTACATATTCACCTTCCTTAACATTAAGATTGATTTTATTGAGAGCTGTTGTCTCAACTTCTTCAGTTCTGAAGACTTTGGTTAATTCATTCGTCTTAATCATGACAGTTATTATTAGTTATTTCGATTTTTTAAAGATCAATTTATCATTCTTGCCAAAGGTTTCATAACCGGATACTATAACTTTTTCACCTGTCTGAAGCCCCGAGAGTACCTCATAATATTTTGGATTTTTCCGGCCTATTGAAATGTTTCGTTTTGTCGCAAAAGATTCTGTGGGATCAAGCACATATATCCATTGTCCGCCTGTTTCCTGGAAAAAACCGCCTATCGGCACCATAACCGATACCTTTGGTTGTCCAAGCTGGAGGCTCGTATAATAAGTCTGTCCGGTCCTGATATTGTCAGGCATGCTGTCCCTGAAAACCATATCTATTTCGAAGGTTCCGTTTCTTACTTCCGGATAGACCCTTCTTACGACCAGGTTAAACTCGCTTCCCTGTCTGTCAAGAGTTGCGGTCAGTTGTGTCCTGACTCTGTCGATGTAATGCTCATCAATCTGGGCTGTAACTTTATACGATGTAAGTACATTTATCTGTCCCATGTTCGCTCCGCGGGAAATTGATTGCCCGATTTCAGGGACCAGTAAACCAAGCTGCCCGTCAACAGTGGCCTTTACATTGAGGTTTTCCACTCGTTGCCTGACAAGGCCGAGGTTCCTTTTCATATTGTCTAGGTTGGCTTTTAATGTCTCTACCTGTACAGAACGGAAAATAGAATCCTGCTTCTGTCTCTCATTAAAAAGGTCCCGGGAACTACGCGCCATATCCAAATCCTCTTTCGACCGGATAAATTCCTCTTTAGATATCAGGTTGTCTTTGATAAGAACAGAATTTTGCTGATAAACTCTTTCCTTTCTTTCAATATCATACCGCAGGGTGATAAGTTCTCTTTTAATTGAAATCCTTTCCTGTTCCATAGTAACCTGGGTATTCCTCAGAAAATTCTCCTTTTCGGCGAGCTGAGCTTCGCTGTCAAGAATATTCAGGTAAAGATCAGGATTGCTTAATCTCAGGATTATATCTCCTTTCTTTACCATTGAACCTTCTTCAATCAGTATCTCCTCCACGCGACCACCCTCCTGGGCATCAAGGAAAATAATACTTATAGGTTCAACAGTCCCTGGAACAGTAATATAATCGTTGAACTGATCTTCAATTACATTTTCAATGATAAGTTTATCTTTTTCAACCTTGTATGTGGAGGTCCGGTCTGAGAAAAATGCCATATAAAATAGCACAATGACTATTATACCGAAAATAATATATCCTATGTGTTTTTTCTGAAGGCCTTTTTTCTTCGGAATTGCTTTATCCATTTTTTCAATAGGGGTATCCATATAAAATCTCTCTCTGTTTAGTTGATTAATATTTTTTCGTATTCTCCTGTTGAATAGAACTGAATTGTAAGTCTTCTTATCAGGAGCTGAAGCCTGGTCCTTAAAACTTCCGTTTCAGCCCTGAAAAGTGTGGTCTTTGCAGCCGAATAATCAGTTACATCAACGAGACCGGCTTCAAATTTCTTCTCTACAGCATCAAATGATTTATTATTGAATTCAAGATTGGCTGTCGCAGCAATATACTCATCCTTTCCCCTGTTGAAATAAAGACAGGCATCTTCGATTTCTGTAAATAAGCTGTTCTTTTCCTGCTCAAGTTTCAGTTCAGTATCATTCCTCCTGATTTTTGCCAACCTGATATTCCTGCCAGTATTGAAGTTGTTAAAAATCGGAATATCGAGTGAAAGAAAGAGTGCCTGGCTGTTATTGTTCTTTAACTGCTGGGAAAAGGAGTCCTGTTCAGGGACACCTTCACTTATTACTTTATAATACCCTGTGAAGATTGCACCACCGACAGTCAGGCTTGGGGCAAGTCTGCCCCTGGCAGCTGCGACCTGTCTGCGCGATGCCATCAATTCATAATTAATAGCTTTTAGCCGTGGAAGGGTTTGAGAAGCAATATTATAGATACTGTCAGTATCAAAATTGTCATCGGTGATTAAGGTATTTTCAAGATCAGGCATCAGCAGATCAAACTCTGTTCCAGGCTCAAGCTGAAGCAACTGCTTAAGAGATGTGATGGCCTGGTCTGTTGTATTTTTTGCAATTGTGTAAGAGAGCCTGTCTTCTGAAGCCCTGCTCTCTAACTCAAATTGTTTTGAAAGAGCCTCTTTACCCGTTTCAACCATTTTAGTAATTCTGAAAAGCTGTTTCTCAGAAAGATCCAGCTGCATTTTTGCTGCATCTTCAAGTCCCTTTGCATACAATACCTGGTAATATGCCCCAAGGATATTGACAATAAGAGTATTTCGGGTTACTTTCCCGGATTCCAGTCCTGCTTTGACCATGAACTTGTTTGCGGAGATCGTATTTAGTGTGGCAAATCCGTTAAAGAGTTGAAAGGATGAGCTTAGAGAATAGGAGTTACTGAGGTTCTGCTTAAATGTGATAAGGTTTGTTACCGGGTCAATTGACCTTCCAAAGCCAACACGGGCATCAGAATTAAAATTAAGTGATGGTAGAAGGTTCAACTTTGCTTTAAGGAAATCAACCTCAGCAGATTCCGTTGCTAACATCTGCCTCTGGAGCCCGATATTTCTTTCAACAGCATAATCAATGCAATCCTGCAAGGTCCATTTTTTAGCTTCCTGGGCTGATATTCCACTATCACACAAAATAAGTTTAAACATGATTAACCAAACAACCCTTTTCATTTACAGAATATGTTTATTACTGATATTCAAAGTTGATGCCATAATGTTAAATAGCACATAATCAATCAAATAAGAACGAGGCTTGTTTTACAAGTGTAAAAAAAGTAGACAATAATATGTATGAAAATAAGACACCTGACAGTTTTCAAATCTCCCCGGAAAATCGCATTAGTCAATGTTAGATTCCGGAAGATCCTATAGATGAGTTATTTTGTTTTGCTTATTAATATCTAGATTTAATAAGAAATTTCTTCATTTAGTAATTGAAAATAATTAATATAATTAAGAAAACTGATCCAGTCAAGGCCACCAGGAACAAGGGCAATTGGAGTAAACCCATACATTAACAGGCTGCCTGCATACATAGGATGGCGAATAATAGAATATGGACCAGTCGAAATAACTCTGACGGAGTCAACCTCGATAATCCTTGAAGTGAAAGTGTTTCCTGAATACCCTGATTATAATTAAATACCCGGCAAGAACAAATATATCGGCGATAACTACCATAGAAATAGGCACATCTGACCAGTTGTAGTATTTATCAAATCCTGGCAATATAAAAATCGGCAGGAAAAGTACCCAGCTGATAGTTATGATCCATTTCTGTTCCTTAACCTTTTCCCTGGTTCTTATTTTCTCTCCAGCAGTTCCGGGTCATGTTTTAGAAAGTACAGGACAACTCCGGATGCACATGAAAAGATAATTCCCATATAGATCCAGGCTTCCAGTACCTGAAAGTCCTTGCAGGCAGAAACAGGACAAGACTCAGAAATATAAATGTTATAATTGTTACAAACAGAATTTTTTTCCTTAACGTCACATTGGTGGTTTTCATTTCAATTTGATTATATAATAAAAATTTCCAATTCTTCTGAAATATTATAAGACCTTTTCCTTATCTTAATAAATAGTTCTGATATTTTCCAGTCCGAAGATCCCCCTGTGTATAACAATTACCGCCAAACCTGGTATAAATCGTATTAAAATCAATGAAATGTATTTACATTCATTTACTTCTGTGCAAATGAAAAATGCATCTGAACCATTGTCCAGGATCCTTTTCTTTTTTCCAGGACCCCTGTCCACCGTGTATTAAGCCAGCTTGCAGGTTCCCCTTTCCATTCATTGATGTCGTCCAGAATACAATAGAACCATGCTACTGTACCAGACTGAGAGAGGGATATTTTAAGATCCCTGATTTCATAACCAATAGCTTTAAATCCTGGATCGCCCCAGACGGCTTCATTTTTTTTGAATTCTTCAAAGCCTTTGGTTACCGTTGTTCCGGGGCCAACTTCAAGATAATCGGAATCATTGGCAATTGTACTGTAGAGTAGCTTAAAATCTTTTTCCTTTGCCCATCCAATACAACTCCTGATCGAATTCTCTATTAACGGAAGATCTGTTTTCATATCTGCAATAGATTGCACATTATTAAATTGACATGAAATTAAGAAAATCATACCAGAAATTATTGTAAATCCGGGGAATAGACTTTTCATGGTTATATAGTTTTAAAATGAAATTATGATTTGATAAATTCTATTAGTAAATTTATATAATGATTGCCTTGAGCTCAAAATAAATCAACAATTTAAATGTATTGCAGAAAAAATTGCGGCGCCTGCTGTATTGCAGTTTCAATTTCATCACCAATCCCCGGAATGCCAGATGGAAAACCAGCTGGCATCAGATGCATTCATCTCCTTGATGATTACAGATGTTCTCTGTACAATAGTCCTGAAAGGCCAAAAGTATGTGGAGATTTTAAAGCAGAGCCTGAATTTTGCGGTGGCAACAGGGAGGAAGCATTACACATACTTTATAAACTCAGCAAATAAATAAATGTGTCATATAAGTCGTGCAGGTCATGCAAGTCATGCAAGTGGTGGATGTCAAACCTGAAAGACATTTAGGACCTGCATGACCTTTTTGACCTGTATGACTTAGATGCTCAGCTCTTGTCCCGGAAGAGTTTTGTTGGTGCCTGGTAACCTGCAATGGCAGCAGCTGGGTCGGCCTAGTTTTAAGATTTTCCTTATTCTCAATATAAAGAGAGGCTGCCCCTTTTTGTTTTATGACAGCCTCTTTTATTTTCCGATGCGCCGATCGGATTTATTTTCGAAACTTAGTATATGTTTTTATCAAAGAATATCTTGGTTAATGGTGAATCACCACCAATTTTAGCAGAAGCAGCCTGGTAATTAGCAGCATTTAATGTTTGTTCTCCTACCGGATAGAACAAACGAACAGGCACCTTGTTAATTTGTTGTTTGTATGCAGTAGGAGCATACAGTCTCGGATAATCCAATCTCCTGTAAGAATTCCAGAGAGTGTTTCCACGGAGCCAGTAAGCTAACCATGCCTGGGTACCAATTTTCTGCTTCCAGTCGCTAAACGCGGTAGCGTAAGCCACAGATGGTTGTGATAAATATGCATTAGCCTGGGATGTGGTCCCTCCCCAGTAAACTATTGATGATCTGACTGCATTGTTATAATGCACTTCAGCAGTTCCGCCTACTGAAAAACCTCTTTCAACTGCTTCAGCTAAAAGAAATTCTGCTTCGGTGTAATCCATTATTATCCAGGGTCGGTTTGCAACCAGGTGTATCGGATTCACATGGGAAAATGACTGATAAGCATTTGAAGCTCCTTGCACACCACCCAGATATACGGGAGGGTTGCTTCCAACAACAGGGATAGCATAAAATGCAAGACGGGGATCGGTAACAGTAACACTTAAAATACTATATTGGGGAGCAGGAGTTGTTGGCTGCATGGCATCAATAATATTTGATGTAATAACATAGTCATCACGCCCAGTTTGCACAAAATCAACATACTGCTGGTTTTGATTGGGACTTGCTGACAGGTAGTTCATCGTCATAACATCACCTTCAGCGAAAACCTTTGGGGCAGCAGCTTCTGCAATGGTTTTGGAATAACCGGCATCTACATCATAGAGCATTAAGCCCATCCTTAGCTTTAAAGTGTTTGCAAATTTGTACCATTTCGCAGTTCCTTGCGCGGTTCCTCCGAAGATATTATCATACCCAGCTGGCATACCTGCTTCAGTTAGAGTTAACTTCCCCATTGCTGAATTCAAACGACTTATCAGATCTTTATAAATGGTTAGGCCATCATCGTATACGGGAGATGGAAATTTATAATCGAGCGCCTGCGTATATGGCATATCTCCGAAGTTCTCAATTATATAGCTCCACGCAAATACAGTCATTATTTCGACAATAGCTAACTGATTATCACGCTGGGCCTGCGAAATACCGGCCAGGGGTTGAGTTTGCAATACCCTTGCAGCGTCCTTGTAATTATTCAGGACAAGTCTGTACATATTATTTGATGTAGCATTGGGTATTCCGCGGGTAGTCATGTCATACTGGCTCTCCTGAGGATAGGTTGTATTGGCAAAGTGCTGCATCCACATCAATGTAACATTAAGATTTACGTCCTCTGTAGACAGCTGAATTATAAACTGGCGGGTAGCCCCATTGTAAATCGATTCGCCAGACACCACAGCAAAATCCTTTGTGTTTACATTTAAGTCTTCCAGTTTAGTACAGGCAGAAAATGCCAGGAGAACCGAAATAATTATCAATAATTTTTTCATGGTATTTCGATTAAAAGTTAATTTTTATGTTGAAAGTAAAATCACGGGTGGTGGGAGGAGATCCTATTGAGTAACCCTGTATATTACCAGCTGACCTCCCTGATTCCGGATCAGCATATGGTAAATTCTTATGAATAATCCAAAGGTTAGAACCAATGGCACTTAGTGATACCCCTTTTATAAATGTTTTAGCTTAAAAATCTGGAAGGAAGGTTATACGTGAAGGCAACTTCTCTCAGTTTTACAAAGCCGGCATCATATATAGCTGCTGAATGTGGATTAATGTTTGTTCCCCAGGCATCGGTATTAGTTGCATCAACACGGGTTTTATTGGGTGTGCTTGATCCATCTGAATTGAGATTTACACCTTCAATAATGTATCCGCCACTTGTTGGTGCATAACCTTTGCTGGGATCATTTGGATCAACCCAGACAATCGGATCCCTCACAGGATTGCCTAAATCATTAATAAAAGCAGTCTCCGGATATAATCCGCTTGACAAGCCGTAATCCATATCGAGTGAATAAATATCACCGCCTTTTTGCATATCAAACAGGAAACTAAGCGATAAATTTTTATAACTGAAGGAGTTATTGAGGCCAGCGATATAATCCGGAGTAAAGTTTCCGATAGGCATGGCATGATGAAGAGGTTAAAACCGGTCTGCCGGTTTCCTGCTTCTATTATTTTGTTTCCGTTGGCATCATAGGTAAAATCATTTCCCTTGATAACACCGTATGGCTTTCCAACTTCTGCATTCACTGTAACGCCATTTTGTAAATTAACTGAATTCAAGCGAAGATTGGTTACTCCGGGATATAAAGAAATAACTTTGTTCATATTTTTGGACCAGTTTAAAGAATATTCCAGTTGAATGATCCAATACTAACCGGATCGGCATTCAATGATATCTCAATCCCTTTATTCTCAATTTCGCCGGCATTGATCATTAAATTTTGAAATCCGGTTGTCTGGCTGACAGTAAGAGGGATTATCTGATCCAGTGAATTTGTCCTGTAAACTGCAACATCGAAACCAATACGTGATTTGAAGAATGACATTTCCAAGCCTGCTTCAATGCTATTTGTACGTTCATTCTTCAGGTCGGGGTTCTTTTTTGAAGGAGTGAGCTGATTATTGGCGCCATTCATCGGACTGTTGGCCAGATAAATATCCCTAAGCTGATCAAATCCTGCAAGGTTACCCACCTGGGCATAATTTAAACGGAGCTTTCCAAAAGAGATCCAATTCGTTTTAAGAACATTTGAAAATATAAATGCCCCGGTAACTGAAGGATAACGGTATATATTATTTTCTTCAGGCAGAGTGGATGCATAATCCTGGCGGAATGTTCCGTCTAAAAACAAAAAATCTTTATACCCCAACGATAAACTGGCATATTGGCTCCTCACACCAACTATCTGATTTACTTCAATTGGGAGTGGCAATGGACTCCTGCTGTTTTGCAAGGAATAGACTCCCGGAATATTCAATCCACCATTTGTGGCGTTATAGAAATATGTATTATTAGTTCTCCGTTCATTATAACCTAATATTCCATTAAGGCTGATTGACTGACCAAACTTTTTGTTAAATTTCAACATTAAATCAAAATTATACTCGCTGAAGGTATTGTCTCTGCGAATGTAACCAGACTGAACCCTGTCCGGAACGTTAGCAAGCCCAAAGCGAATTGAAGAACTACCCACTGCCCTTCGTTCTTCCTGGATTTCATAATAAGAATCGGCTGAAATACGACCAAAAACATCTAACCAGCTTGCAATTTTATAATTAACCGATGCGTTCCCGATAAAGCGGTTCCTGCTGTCAGTCTCATAGTTCTGGTAAGCATCCCAATAGGGATTATTGGTAAATAATGGGTAAGTTAATGAAGAATTATAGTTCCATGTTAAATTTCTTTGAGTGAGATCATATGCAGTTTTCAGGTCCTTAAAATCGAGGTTTGTCTGCTGCCATTGCCGGAAATTAGTTGTTATATTTCCATTATATCCGGTGCCGTTCCTTCCCTTACCATTTTGTTTCATGTAATTAGCAGTACCGGTAACAGTGAGTTTTTTAGTGATATTCCACTGACCGGTCAGGAATACATTGTTCTTTTTCAGGGAACTGTTAGGAAGCAATCCGCTCCCGTTATAATTAGTATAAGACATTCTAACTGAACTAAAATCAGTAGCTTTATCAATTGCTATTGTATTTGTATAAACCAATAGGCGTTTCGTAGAAAGTTATCGGGCCGTTTTTAGAAAATTCCCATGGTTTTGATTGTTTGTACCATGGAGATTCCGGATCAACTGAATACCAACCCCAAACAGGTTGGCCGTCGAATTTGGGTCCCAACGATGCATCCTCAGTCATTTGAACCCATCTGACCAGGGGATCATTGACAGGATCATTTGTTGTAAGGCTCCCTGAGGTAGTTCTATAGGCAAAAGGATCCGTGTATCCGGTACCATACCCGGCACCATATTGATCCTGATAGACCGCGAAAGTTGATTTATCAATTTTACTGAAAGTGAAACCGGAGCTAAGAGAAACACCAATTGGAGCTTTCTCCCCTTCACCCAGGATCTTCCCTTTCTTGGTTGTAATCATTATAACACCAGCAGATGCACGTGAACCATAAAGTGCAGTAGCAGCAGAACCTTTCAAAACATTTATCGATTCAATACTTTCAGGGTCAATATCGGATGCAGCATTTCCATAATCATATCCTGCAGCAGTTGCGGACTGGCCCGGGGTTACTCCGACATCAGTGTATTTTCCGATTGCATTATTGATAGGTACCCCATCAACAACATAAAGCACCTGGTTACTGTTTACCAAAGATTTACTTCCACGAACAATCACGTTTGTTGAGCCACCCATGTTTTGATTTCTTTGAACCTGAACTCCTGAAATCTTTCCGGACAGGGAATTCGCGAAGTTGGCTGTTTTAACTTTAGAAATTTCGTCCCCTTTTACTTCCTGGGTAGCATACCCTAAGGATTTTCTCTCGCGGGAGATACCGAGGGCTGTTACAACAACTTCATTAAGGCCCATAATATCAGCTTCCATTATAACATCAACCACATTGCGACCGGCAATTTCAGCTTCCAACTTTTTCATGCCAATAAATGAGAAGACCAGGGTGGTTGCATTAGAAGGCACAGAAAGAGAATAACGCCCGTCAGCACCAGTGGTAATGCCAGTGGTTGTCCCTTTTACAATTACTGAAACACCGGCAATTGGACCTTCCGATTCAACAGAAGATCTGACTGTGCCGGTTATAACTTTGTTTTGTGCCAGAAGAGGTGAAGCACAAATAAACAAAAATGCAAAAATCAGAAATACAAATTTCTTCATAGGGAAAAGATTATGTTAATACTAGAATTATTAATGATTCTCTTCCTGTCTTTTACTGTCCGTGAATGAGAATCATCTGGCTGACCAAATTTGAGAGAATATATTTAATCAGAAAAATAAAATCAACGAACGACTAGTTTTTGTCATCGAACGTTAATTCCGATCTTTGAACGGTAAGATTATGTTATGAAATCACAAGAATTTGCTGCTATATTCTGGTCCTGGAAGTTTTTTATTTCGCTTGTTTTTAATAATATTTGAGAAGCAATCCATTTTCTGCTGATTTTCTCTTCCATTTCTTTAATATAAACCAATGCCTGGTACGAATCTTTTTCTACGGATTCCAGGTCGTTTTTTCAGGATATTTTTTTAGGACGTTAAGGCCTTTTCTACAGTTGTCAATAGAATTCCTGTAATCTCCTTTCTGCATTAGAATGCAAGCAAAACGTAAATTCGTTTTATTGGAACTTAAATTCAACAGTAATTAACTCAAGTTGCTAGTTGCTTGTTTCTGGTTGCTGGTTAAATATCTTATTAATAAGTAAATATGTAATATTTTCAATAATCTTTCAAAAAATACTTAAAAATTTAAAATGTTCATTCTCAAACAACTAGCAACAAGCACCCAGTACCTAGCAATTTAGGTTAATTAGTTATATCTGCTACCCTCTCCATAATCATAGAATGACTAAGATCTTTCTTTTGACTTAACATTTCACTAATTTTCGCATGGATCCAGTAAATAGCCGAAGAGCTGTTTCCGGACCGTGATTTGAATTTAAAAATGGTTCTCAGGGATGTTTCGTGTTTCACTTATGTCAATGGTATACAATCCATTACACACAATGCCGGGAGCAAAGAAAACGGGTTAAGATCCCGGAGGAGTCTGACAAAGATATGGACTGCTGATAACCGGGAATCCGGTTTTTTGTTGCTGGTTGCAGGCAATAATTGTTAATACACAAACTAAAATCAGTATCCTCTGCATGCTATTTACTAATTAGTTTTTTTTCCATTTTTTTTGTGAAAACAGATAATCCCGGTACATCTTTAATAATTGATTTGTAATACTCAACTCTTGCAGGTTCAATATGCATAAAGACAAGATCTTTTGTGTGAATAAGAGAATTCATTATCTCCTGACCTTCTTTCCGGAGAAATGTTCTGTCAAGAAAAACCATATCAAAATCCCTATCACCAAAGTGATAGGATTCGAAATGCGATTTATCTGAAAATGAACAATCTCCTGCATGGAACAATGAAAAACCGTCTGTGTCAATAATATACCCGAAGTTTTCAACATCGCTATGCAAATCGTATTTTTTACCGGTTACAGAATCGGTCTCGAAAAATGAACCATGGTTGAATCTCAAAGCTCTTATGTTTATCTTATTGACAGTTATCAGAGTATCGAATTGATTATCTGATTTAAGCTTATGAATACGATCAGCTACATCAGAATAACCAGGATTTTTTTTAAGCACTTCATCGACCTGCCAGGGACAGACTAAAACGGATTTCCTATTATTCCTGAGAAAGGTGATAACCATTGGTCCATTAAAATGATCTGAATGGTAATGTGTTATAAGAACAGCATCAATGTTGTTGAATGGAACAATTCCATTTAGCATAAGTTTGGAAACTGAGTCATTGGGCTGATCACACCAGTTGCCCTTTATACCGCCGAATAAGGCATCAACCAGGACTTTACCTGTTTTTGTTTCATACAGAAATCCTTCATTTGCGACATATGTTACAGAACATTGTGCTTTGGCATCCTGCGACCACAGACTCGTGGCTCCGAACAAAAGAATGAAAATTAAAAAAGAGATAGGTTTTGTTTCCATATTATATAAAACTGTTTTTTACTATTGACCAATTATTTTCAAAAAATCTCCATCAATAATTAATAATTTCACACCATTTTCTGTTGAAGAACGATGAGAACTTAAGTCGTCAGATACAACATAGGTCATCCCTTTAGATAAAGAGAACTGTTTCCCATCTTCAAACTCACTTACGAATTCCCCTTCAAGACAATGTACAATGTGTCCTTTCTTACACCAGTGGTCGGCAAGATAACCTTTTGAATATTCTACTATTCTTACCCTTAAACCGGGAAATTGCGATGTTTGCCAGTATGCAGTTCCTGATTCTCCTTTGTGTTCTGTTTTAGGAACGCTTGTCCAGTCAATAATCTGAAATTCAATATTTTGATCTTTCATAAGAAGTAATATATTTAGTTAGCTTTTTTGTCTGATGGCAAATATTCTATCATTTAAGTATAAACTTCTTATTATTCAATTCAAATTTCATAGTGTTTCGTTCTTTTTTATTATTTATCCAAAGTTCCCACTGATTCTGCTGAATATATTTTTTGGTTTCCAGTCGAGTTCTTTTCCCAGAACCATACGTGTACCTTTAACTGAATCCTCAATGAATCCATTTTGTTTGAGAAACTCAATACCTGCAATATTTAAGGAAGGAATTACTGCTTTATCAGATCTGGCATATTTTAAATTCATCAGTTCTGTTCCGGCCTCTTCTGTTTGACCATAGATTAATCCTTCCCTTAATCCTGGCAGATAATAGCCGGTTAATCTGTTATTTTCGATAAAGACTTTAGATGATGCTAAATGTGGTTCCAGAAGTATTTCTCTTTTTTCGCCTGAAACATCAAAATCTAAATCATAAATTGCTGAACGATATTCTTTTTTAAAATCGAAAATTTTCTCCGATACCGGTTTCCCTTTCCATGGTTGTCCACGTTTCATAAACAGGTAGTTATCCACATCGCGGAAACCCGATTTTAAATAAACCGGTCTTCCGATTTCAGTAGCAATAAGCATATATGTCTCAATCGATTTTATTTCTTTTAGCCTGGAAATAAGTTCTTTAACAATGCCATTTCCTATCCCTTTGTTTCTATAGTCTTTATCCACAATTATATGAGCGAGCCAGGCCGATTTCTCAAATGATATTGAGGCTCCTATAGCTAAAATTTTTCCATTTGACTCCTTCTTTAAAGGAAAACAGAAATCATATTCTATGTAAAACTCAAATTCTTTTGTTATGTCTGACCAGCCATCAGGTTGAAGACTTTTTATTTTTTCTAAATGTTTCGGGAGACACTATTAAAGCTCATTGCAGTATTGATCTGATATTATTTTTTGAAGCTTCCATTGCTTATGCTTGCTTAATAGATATCTATTTATCTTTTCATAATGAATTTGATTATAATAAATATTTTTCTTTCTATTTTTTTGTTTCTCCCATTCTCCCCATCTCCTTTTATCAGCCGTAACCGTCGCAAAGGTGGACCATCTCCCTTTATCTTATAATTACTTAGTTATCAGTTTTTTAATAAATCCTGCTGAAACCCAAAAAATATCTTCGCTGCCATTCTTACCACTGGTGTAAAAAAAATATTTGCCATCGGGTGAAATAGTTGCACCATATTCAGAGGAGGCTGAATTAATGTCATTTCCCAGGTTCAATGGTTCTGACCATGAATTGTCAGACTTTTTGAAGCTTATATAAATATCTGAACCTCCAAATCCTCCAGGTCTTTCTGAAGAAAAGATTATTGTTTTTTCATCCTGAGAAACAAAAGCATCGAATTCACGAAGTTGGCTATTAATGGGATCAGGAAGTTTTTCGGCTGCTGAATATTTGCCATTTACGAACTTTGAGCAATATATATCATTTGTACCTTGTCCTCCACGTTGGGAATTAAAATAAAGGTTTCCGCTTTGTGCAACAATTGGGAAGTAATCTTCAAATTCAGAAACTGCTTCTTCAGCAAATTTGGTGGGCTCCCCCCATAAATCTCCGATTCTTTTGGATATCCAGAAATCGTTGTTCATCATTACCATATTACCTTTATCTACAATCCGGCCTGAGCAATAAATCATCGATTTGCCATCGGGAGTAAGAAAAAGATCCACATCATTATATATGCCTGAAAAATTAACCGATGAAGGTTTTGTCCACTTGTTATTTATCATTTTTGTTACCATTATAGCTGAAGGTTTTCCAGGGATACCTCTTCGTGAAAAGTAAAATTCCTTACCATCGGCTGTGAATACTGAATTCAGTTCTCCGAATTGTGTTGATACAAATCCAGGAGCGAAAATCTGACTCCTATTTCCCGGTGGAGTCTGACCGAGATATGGCCCTTTTAACACGGGCATATCATTCTGGCTGGTCTGGCAATTAGTTATCGAAACCTGAAAAAGGATTACCAATGATACGATTACTTTTTTCATTTTATTTCTCATTTTATTTTCCGTATTATCATTCATCCGGTTTTTTATAAGGTTATCTATACGAATTATCATTTTTGATAATACTTATTGACTTGAGTTGAATTAATTCAGGAGATTGGGCTGAAGTACAATGATCATTTGACTTTTCAAAAAAGAATCATCAGCCTCAATCAAAGAATATCCTGATTCAAAAGCGAAATCGTGTATCTGCTTTCTTGATAGAAAATCATCAGATTTTCTCTTGGAAGGATCAGGATCAACAATTACCAGTTTACCTTCGGGTTTAAGGTATTTTCTGGTATTCTGCATCCATTTTGCTGGATGAGCGAACTCGAATAAACAATCAAACACAACAACCATATCCAGATTCTTAACCGGGAAAAGGGGATCATCAACGGCTCCCAAAACAGTTCTGATGTTTGTGATTTTCCCTGATTTACATCTCATTTTAATCTCTTGAAGAGCTGCTGTATCTATGTCGTTAGCGTATACAAGTCCACTCTCTCCAACCCGTTTGCTTAAATTAAATGTAAAATACCCATAGCTTGCTCCGGCTTCTCCGACAATCATACCGCTTTTCAGTTTAATTACGTCCATAACTTTTCCCGGTTGTTGTTCTATGTCGCGCATTTTATCTATTGATTCCCGGTCAGATTTTCCACGGTTAACCTGGGCTATGGAAGAGCCAATTGGAATACTGGTGATAAAATAATACAATTAAAATATGCTTCAACATGCTAACTCCTTAAATGTGTTTTCTGAAAGTTAATTACCAGCTTTCTTCAAACAAAATACAAGATATCGCGGATTTCCTTCTATTATGCTTTCGATGGTCCATTAGTTTCCGCATATTATTTTCAGCCCCTCCAGATCCAAGAAAGCTTGGTTTTATACTTGTTGAAATTTTCAGGGCTGCAATTATTCCTGCATCCACATTTTCTATATCATGCAAAAGGGAACCGGTTATAATCAGTTCAGAGTTTGAGTTGTTGTAAAGAGTATCGAGGTTTTTATCAATAACCTCATCGGAGCAATATTCAAATAGTCCTCCTTCGGACGAGCAGGCAATCAACCAATCCTTTCGTTCTGAAAGCAATTTGTTTAACAATAATGTATTATTCCAGTCATATTGTATATGCCTGAATGATATGTTAAGGTTATTAAATTGTCCGGCAGGTGATTTTAAAACTGAGATGCACTCAGCAGCGAACGCAGGACCAAATGAATCTATGTCAAGTACATATATCTCAATTTTCCTGTTCTTAAGCAGTAAGGGATCTTCCTGCAATATAAGAAACAGGGTATTTAGAGTATCACTTGCGGCTCCTCCTGCAATATTGATCATACAAAGGTTTTTATCGGGCGATTTCCGGAGTATCGGAATCAAGGTTTTCGCCTGGCATTTGCTTAAATCCCTCACCCTCATTCTCAGAACCATTCCACCTATCCCTCTGGATGCCAGCCTGTCAAGGAATCTTTTTCTTCCTTTTCCGATCAGGTCAGGTCCCAGTTTGAGCATCAGAGTGCTTACCCCGCTTAAATAAGCATTATCGCCTTTATGCTGGAAAAGTTCCGCCATGGTAAATGACCTTTTTGCTAGAAACTTCATGATATATGGAGGCATATTGTTGAACTTTTCAGCTATTTTTTCAGCATTTTTTTCAGCTTTCTGCAGCATTTCTTTCAACTTAACCTCATCAATACTTGAAATAAAAAGCTGATGGGTTATGTCCAGAACCGGCAATTCAACTCCATTTCCTGTAAAAGCATAGGATAATCCAGGGACCTTATTTCTTATAGTATACAAATCAGATTTCATAATTTGGTCTATATGTATTTTTTCAATTTGGCTGATTGGATAACTTTCCTAAAAAATTCAAAACTGACTCATAAAATAAACCGGGTTGTTCAACAGGAATTAAGTGCCCCGATTTTGGAATAATTTCCCTTTTTGAATTTGCGATTCCGGCATTGATTACTCCGGCATGTGCATGTACATCGGGGATGTCATATTCACCAACCAGAATAAGTGTCGGGACTTTAATTTCTGAAAGAAATTTGACTGCAACTTTTACCGGTGGCTTCATAGGGACTGTGTTATCCCTTCCAAAATATGGAAGCAAGGCCATAACTTTTTCTTTTGCTTTAATGTTCCCTGAATAGATTTCATAAGGATCATCCAATACAAAATATTTACTGAGTTTTACAGGATCAGAATATTCTGAACGATTAAAGTTGCCTCCGCGTGTATCCATATGCGAGGTATAACCAAATCCTGAAACTACAGCTCCAACTAAACCAAGTCCATTTACTTTTTCAGGATATGTAAGGGCAAAATTTATTGCCAAACCACCTCCGGATGACATTCCGAATACTATAGCTTTATCAACCTTCAGCTGAATAAATACCTGGTTTAAATCATCAATATGGGAATATTTTGTCTGAGGATCGGACGATTTGCCATATCCACGACGATCATACCTTATAACTCTGTAGTTCTTTGCCAGTACCGGGAACTGTTCATCCCATATTCTGTGATTAACCATTCCGTCATGTAACAGTACAATATTTTCACCTTTGCCGGCTATTTCATAGAATAGTTTTCCACCATCTACATTAACATAGCCAGAGTCAACAGTGATAGAATTACCCTGTGAAAATAAATTTGTTACAGTTAAACAAGTAAACAAAAAGTAACATTAGTTTTTCATAGTTGTAATTTTTAATTTGATCTTTAAGATTGATTTCTTACAATTGCATATTTTTACCACTATAATATAATATTTATTATCAGTTAGTTACCCCATAGGCGGCAAATATTGGGACAATTATCATAAGGTCGGCCCCAGCATGTATCAGAGCCGGAGCAATAATACTGCGGGTAAAATGTATCGCATATCCACAGATCATTCCCAGAAAAAATGATAACTGCAAACACCATGAAATTCTCCTGGTAATTTACAACTAAATGAGGAACGGCAAAACAGACAGATGTCATAAAAATAGAAAGATGATGATTGAATAACAGATTCAGTTTATCAAGAAAAATACCTCTGAAAATAAGCTCTTCCATGAATCCGTTTGACAAAACAAACACAAATATCCACACCCAGTTTTTCTCCAGAAAGCCTGGACCAGGTTTCTGTTGCGGATTTGTAAGTGCAAGGTATCCAAAAATTAAAAAGAAAATTATACCTGTTATTATTCCGGGCATAAGTTTTCCCCCGGTCAGGAAAATGCTTTTCAGACTATAACCGGCAATCAGGAATGAGGAGATCAGGACTATGCTGATAATTGCTGAATCACTGAATTTTGAAAGGGCTAATCCTTGCGAAGTATCAGGCTTCAGGTGCCAGAATTCAGTTGTGAAAGGTGTAACTACCAGAAAAGCAAGATTAAGTACCATAAACGCGAATGCAAGGTTTTTTAAATCTGTGAATTCCTTTTTATGGAACCATCTCCATAAGGCATAAAATACAGCTATTAGTATTAGCCTTATTATGAGTTTAATATTACCCGGTTTTAGCGAGAATAAGGTCATGCAGACTACCAGCATCACTAAAAATACCAGGAGGAACGTAATCAATTTGTTCGTTTTCATCTCAGCACATTATTAATATTATTCGATTTCCCCGTTTCACCTTTTTCTCAGAACATGAGAATATTGCTGTACATAAACATATAATTAACATTTGTCCAAAGCTTTGGCTGATTTTCATTGTTCTTTAATTTGAAATTTATCTTAAATTTATTCTACCTTAATTCATTCGTCAAAGATTTGATGCAAACGGAAGTATATTCCTGGCAAACATCTCTTTTCATTTGTTTTTGGCAGGAAAATGTCATTCATATACATTAAACTTAATTTCACTGCATTTTGAAATCAACCCTCATAGTTTTATTAATTTGATCGTATCTTTGAATTAAGACCATAATCATTAATATGCTTAAAGAAGTGGTTAAAAGGTTTTTTTCTAACAGGAACCTGAATTTCTATATTCTTTACTGGATCTTTTATGTTTTGTTTTTTTCTTTTCAGCGATCCATAGCGCAGCATTATTTCTTTTTGGTTGGGGGCCTGAATCTTGACTACATGGACTCCTTAAGGATTTCCTTTCTGACAAATCTGGCCTTTTTACCGGGTGTCATAATTATTACTCACCTTGCGGTAGACCTTGTCCTGCCTAAGTTTTATTTCAGTAATAAATTTCTCCCTTTTTCCATAATCCTGATCCTTATCGTTTTCCTCTATCCTGTTATACCATATCTGGTCCGGACTTATATAGTTGAGCCCTTTATTTATAATGATCCCAACGATTATATGTTGTACAACTATTTTGCAGCAATGCTGATTTTTGTCTTTGGAATGGCACCTCTGGCTGGTTTTAAGATTTCCTGGCATCTAAGGGAAAAAGCTTTGATTCAGCAAAACACAGAGCATGACAGACTGGAGTCAGAACTTAAACTTAAGGAAGCTGAATTAAAAATCCTGAAGAGTCAGATCCATCCACATTTCCTGTTTAATACACTCAACAATTTATACTCTCTTTCTCTGGAGAAATCTGATAAGGCACCTGACCTCATCATCCGGTTGGCTGATATGCTTAGCTACATTATTTATGATTGCAACTCCGAAAGGGTACAGCTCACAAAAGAAATCGATTTTCTTAATAGCTTTATAGAGTTACAGAAAGTCAGATATGATTCATGCGACATTCGGTTTAACATTAGCGGTGAATTGAACAAATTACAGATTGCCCCGATGATTCTTCATACTTTTGTTGATAACAGTTTTAAACATGGACCTGATAAAGATTCAGGAAGTCCATGGATAAGAATAACACTTGCTATGAGCGGCAGCCTTCTGTTTTTTACTGTCATCAATAGTACAGTAGAATATGAGAATCCCAATAGAAATATTTCTGGCATCGGAATAAGTAATGCAAAGAAAAGACTTGAACTGATATACCCGGAGAAGCACGATTTAGTTATCAATCAATCAGGTAATACATATTCGGTTTTTCTTAAAATACAATTGTAATATAATGGAATGCAATAAAACAAGATGTCTGATTATTGATGATGAACCCCTTGCCATAAAGCTGATTAAAACTCACTTAGGTAAGCTGGATTCTTTTGAAATTGCAGGGGAATGTAGAAGTGCTTTAAAGGCTGTTGAATACCTGCAAAGAGAAAAAATTGACCTTATGTTTCTGGATATCAATATGCCTGAGATCAATGGACTCGATTTTCTTAAGTCCATTCCCGATCCCCCTTATGTAATAATAACAACAGCTTACAGGGAATACGCTATTGAAGGATATGATCTTGACGTTGTTGACTTTCTTCTTAAGCCTATTTCATTTGAAAGATTTCTTAAGGCAATTAACAGATATTGTAACCGATCAAGGAAAGTTGAAGTCAGAAGCACTGATATTCACCCAAGTTCTCAGGAAATGAAGTTCATTTATATCCAGGATGGTAAAAATATATTTAAGATTCTTTATGATGACGTTTTGTATTTTGAAGGGTATGGAGAATATGTAAAAGTAATTACAACCGGTAAAAATTATATAGTACGTGATTCTCTCACAGAATTCGAGCATAAATTTTCAACTGAGTACTTTATCAGGATACATAAATCGTATATTATAAATACTCAGAAGATAACAGGATTCAATTCAATCCAGGTAATCCTTAAAAATACCCAGTTGCCGATTGGAAGAATGTACCGTGAGAAGGTAATGAGTATTTTAAAACCCTCAGAAGGAGTTAAATAATTCCTTTAGCCGGTTTTATTCCATGGAATTATAAACTATTTTTCCTCCAACAATCGTATAGTCGATCCTGGTTTTCATTATCTGATCCTCCGCAATAGTTAGCAGGTCCCTGTCGGTGATGACAATATCAGCCAGGTATCCGGTTTTGATCATTCCCTTCCTGTCATCCATGAATTGAGCATAAGCAGATCCGAGAGTATAAGACTTTATTGCCTCCTCCATTGTGAGTTTCTGTTCCGGGAACCAACCATCACCTTCTTCCCCCAACCTGTCTTTCCTGGTAACAGCAGCGTATAAGCCTTCCATGGGGTTAAGCGGTTCAACCTGGTAGTCAGTCCCAAAAGCAAGCTGAGCCCCGGTGCTCAGAAGGCTCCGCCATGCGTAGGTGCCTTTGCATCGTTCAAATCCGACTCTTTTCTCATAGTATAGTTTATCCGATATGCAGTGTGTGGGCTGCATTGATGGAATAATTCCAAGCTGTTCAAATCGAGGGATATCTGAAAGCTGAAGGGTCTGGGTATGTTCATCCCGATGGCGGCTGTCGCGTTTGCCATTGACTTTTATCGCCTTTTCATAAGCATTAAGTATCCAGTTGTTGGCTTTATCGCCAATGGCATGTATTCCTATCTGAAATCCCATTTTATCAGCGGTAACTACCATATTTTCAAGTTCCTCATAAGGCCACATTGCCAGGCCCGTAGTGGAAGGATTATCTGTGTAAGGTTCAAACATTAAGGCAGTTGATGAACCTATCGAACCATCTGCGAATGCCTTGAGGTAACCGAACCGGATCCAGTTCCCGTCCTTTGAATACGTCTTTTCTTTTTCCTTATACTTACGCAGAATGGCTGTATCGCCCGTCAGCGGTGCTCCAATATCTATCCTGCTTGTAAGGAAACCTTGTTTTTGCAATGTTTCATAAGCCTCAAAGTCAGCACTTCCTGCGTTCTGAATACTTGTTACTCCAAGTTCGCGGGCTTCTTTCATAGCAAGAAGGTATCCCTGCCATGTTCTTTCCTTTTCTTCTTCCCGGCTTCTTGTAATAGACGCATTGCCGAACTTAATGATGTCCATGGCTGCATCCTTTAGGATTCCTGTAGGCTCACCGGTTAAAGGATCACGTTGTATTTCACCGCCGAAAGGGTCTCTGGTATCCTTTGTTATTCCCGATTTCTTGAGAACATAGCTGTTGACAAGTACCGAATGCCCGTCGGCGCGTTCGAGCAATACAGGATTTTCCGGAGATACTTTATCCAACAGTTCTTTTGATGGCCATTTTTTATCATAGAACAGTTCATGTATCCAGTGACCTCCTCTGATTACCTGACCGGGTTTGGTTTTTGCCACCTGAGCAGCCACTTTTTTTGTTATTACCGAAGGGTCAGTAATATATCTCAGCTCAATGTAGTCAGGATCGAGCGGTCCGAAATGAACATGAGCATCATTAAAGCCCGGAATCACAAGTCTTCCATCGGCATCCACGACCCTAGTAGAATTTTTGTCAATCATCCCGGATATTTCCAGAGTGGTGCCCACTGCGATTATTGTTTCCCCTTTTATTGCAATCGCCTCAGCCATAGGATTGTCCTTATCTATAGTAAGCACCTTTCCGTTAATAATTACAAGATCGGCTCTCTCCTTTTTGATGTTTGAACAGGAAATTGTCATAATTATAATTGATAATGAGATGATTAGGTTTTTCATAAGTACTTAATTTGAAGTACGAAATATATGAATTTATTTATTATTACCACCCCCTTCCCAACCTTCCCCCACAGAAGAAGGAGCTTCTTTTACTTCCCGCCAGGCGGGATTGAAAGGGGGTAAAATCCAAACAGATGAAATTAAATTTAACTTCTTTTTAAGAATTTTAAGAGTTTCTTATTACTTCCCGAATATTAAAAGGTATAAATTCGCAGAAAATCAAAAACATGAATATCGCTCTTATTGGGTACGGCCGGATGGGCCATGAGATAGAATCAGCCGCCCTGAACCGCGGTCATTTCATAAAGCTTATTGTTGACAAAGACAATCTGCAGGATCTTAATGAACGAAGCACCAGGGATATTGACCTTGTTATTGAATTCACAACTCCTGAAACTGCTGCTGATAATGTTATAAAGTGTCTTAGTATGAACATTCCCGTTGTATGTGGTACAACCGGATGGCTCAAAGATTATGATAAAGCAGTTGCCGCCTGCAATAAAAACAGAACCTCATTCATTCATTCCTCCAATTTCAGCATAGGGGTGAAC
Organism: uncultured Bacteroidales bacterium; assembly: GCA_963701745.1. GTDB lineage: Bacteria > Bacteroidota > Bacteroidia > Bacteroidales > VadinHA17 > LD21. The sequence continues at coordinate 1,588,541 of CAVPBE010000001.1, forward strand.
ATTCTATTCAGACTTAACGCGGAACTTGCAAAGCAAATGTCACATTTTAATGATTATAAACCATTTATCGAGGAAATACATCATACAAAAAAGCTTGATGCACCAAGCGGCACAGCTATAACTCTTGCTGCAGGGATTGCAGGTCAGCATTCGGGATATGATGGATGGTGTTTTGAAAATGACAAGGCTGAATTGAAAATTCCTGTCAGGGCACTCCGGGAAGGGGTAGTTCCTGGAACTCATACAATTGTCTGGGATTCCGAAACAGATACCATCATTTTAAGACATGAAGCCAAAAGCAGAAAAGGTCTGGCTCTTGGAGCGGTTATTGCGGCGGAGTATATACAAACAAGGAAAGGTGTATTCACAATGAACGAAGTACTCGGATTCTGATAAATATGCTTATTTTTACGGGTTCTTATTCAATAATTTAATATGGATCAATCATTAAAGAGGAAATACATTAGGTTTGGAATAGCCGCTTTTCTTTATATTCTGGTGGTAATCTGGATAGGTAACTATTGGTTCATTTTAGGCCTGGGGATCATTTATGATCTCTATATCAGTGAGAAGGTTAACTGGACCTTCTGGAAAAAGAGGGATGGCAAAAACAGTAACTTCATTGAATGGCTCGACGCGATAATTTTTGCCGTTATAGCTGTCACTCTTATAAATATCTTTTTTTTCCAGAACTACCGTATACCGACAGGATCTATGGAGAAATCGCTTCTTATAGGCGATCATCTTTTTGTAAGCAAGCTGGCTTACGGACCCAGAATGCCTAATACCCCAATAGCATTTCCCTTCACCCAGAATACAATGCCTCTCACAAAAGGAAAATCATGGTCCGATCTTATTAATTGGCCTTATAAGAGGCTTGCAGGATTAGGGAAGATCCGGAATAATGATGCCATAGTTTTTAATTTTCCTGCAGGTGATACAGTTGTACTGGAAGAAACGGAAACGGCTTACTACGAAATTGTAAGGAGAACTGCCAGGGATATGGCTCAGAGGGAAAACCTTGGAAATCCGAATCCCAAGCCTTCTGCTTTTTATATGAAAGCAGCAAGGAAAGAGGTTTGGGACAGGTATAATATAATTTACAGGCCTGTCGACAGGCGGGATAATTATGTCAAAAGATGCATTTGTATCCCTGGTGATACGCTGGTTATTAAGAAGGGTTCAGTTTATGTAAACGGAAAGCTCGTCCCTGAGAACGATACTCAGCAGCTGAATTATCTTGTCTCCACGAATGGCACAACTATAAATCCGAAGACTTTCGAACGCCTTGCTATTTACAAATCGGATCAGACAATGATTTCAGGTTCAGTATATTTTCTGCCTTTGACAAAATCCAATTCCGAAGCGATCGCAAAATTTGCCAATGTAAAAGAGGTTTCACCCTATTTCTCCTCACCTGAGGACAGGAATCCATTAATATTCCCACACAGCAACACTTACCCCTGGAATGAAGACTATTACGGTCCCCTCTGGATACCGGCTAAGGGCATCACAATTAAACTTGATACATCAAATCTTTGCCTGTACGATCGGATTATTGATGTTTATGAGAACAATGATCTTCGGGTTGATGGCCGGACAATTTATATCAATGACAAACCTGCGGATACCTATACATTTAAAATGGATTATTATTTTATGATGGGAGATAACCGCCATAATTCAGCCGATTCGCGCTATTGGGGCTTCGTTCCCAAAGATCATATTGTTGGTAAACCGAAGTTCATTTGGCTCTCAATCGACAAGGAATCATCGGGACTGAAGAAGATAAGGTTTAACAGAATTGCGAAGAAGATCAAATGACCTCATCCCCCGGTCCCAAATAAAAAAGGGACATGATCTAACATGCCCCTTTTCCATTTATACATTATCTCTTATTGTACCTTTTCGACAATTGTCTTGAAGGCTTCAGGATGATTCATTGCGAGATCGGCAAGGGTTTTCCTGTTGAGGGCGATGCCTTTCTTTTCAAGGTTCCCGATAAACTGGGAATAGCTCATTCCATACTGACGCACTCCGGCGTTAATCCTCTGGATCCACAGTGCCCTGAATTCACCTTTCTTCTTTTTCCTGTCGCGGTAGGCATACCCCAGACCCTTGTCGAGAGTATTTTTTGCAACTGTTATTACGTTCCTTCTTGAACCGAAGTTCCCTTTTGTCTGCTTAAGAACCTTTTTTCTCCTGGCTCTTGATGCAACTGCATTTACTGATCTTGGCATAACTCATTTTTTTTGATTGCCAGCGTTACGCTACGGGCGTAATCTTTCATGCTGTACAATCTGTTAATACTGGTTTAATTTTAGTCAATACGGTAAGCAATAATTTATTTGCTTGCAAGCATTAGCTTTACGTTTTTCCTGTCTGCTTTATCAACTAGTCCGCCATAAGTAAGATTTCTTTTGCGTTTTGTCGATTTCTTTGTCAGGATATGACTCTTGAAAGCATGTTTCCGTTTGATCTTTCCTGTTCCGGTAAGAGAAAACCTCTTTTTGGCACCGGAATTAGTTTTCATTTTTGGCATTTTTCTTTTATCAAAATATATTAAAAAAACTATTTTTTCTTTTTCGGAGAGAAAGATATAATCATTCTCTTTCCTTCAAGTCGGGGTAGCTGTTCCACTTTCCCGTACTCCTCAAGGTCGTTGGCAAAACGAAGCAGCAAGACTTCACCCTGTTCCTTGAACAATATCGATCTTCCTTTAAAGAACACATAAGCCCTTACTTTGGCGCCCTCTTCTAGGAATCTCATGGCATGCTTGAGCTTAAAGTTATAATCGTGGTCATCGGTATTCGGCCCAAACCTTATCTCTTTAACAACAACCTTCGACGTCTTTGCCTTGATCTCTTTCTGCTTCTTTTTTTGCTGATAAAGAAATTTCTGATAATCAACAATTTTGCAAACAGGGGGATCCGCATTTGGGGAAATTTCTACAAGATCGAGTTCCATCTGATCTGCCAGTTTCAGGGCATCCTGGATACTCATTATTGCTGCTTCTATTTCATCACCGACAACTCTGACCACTCTGGCAGTGATCTTGTTATTAATTTTGTGAGCTGGCTGGGTAATCCTGCCAGGGCTTCGCCTAATTGGTCCGGTAATAGCTATTTCCTCCTTACTTTTGTTAATACTAATTATTCAAAAAGTGCAATTAAAATGCAACCTCTTTATGAATTTCTTTTAAGATAAATTCAGCAAATTCTTCAAGTTTCATACTCCCTTTGTCACCTTCACCCTGCTTACGGACAGCAATTGTACCGTTCTCAACCTCTTTTTCACCTATGATCAACAGGTATGGGATTCTCTTTAATTCATTATCCCTGATCTTCTTACCTATCTTCTCACTCCTGTCGTCAATTAGTGTGCAAATATCGGAATTATTTAGAAAATCCAAAACTTTTACAGCATAATCATTAAATTTTTCACTTATCGGCAAAACCACCGCTTTTTCGGGGGCAAGCCATAGAGGGAATTTCCCCGCTGTATTTTCTATAAGAACGGCAATAAACCTTTCCATGGATCCGAATATTGCGCGATGGATCATAACCGGCCTGTGCTTCTGATTATCGTTACCATTGTATGTCAGGTCAAACCTTTCAGGAAGGTTATAGTCGACCTGTATTGTACCCAGCTGCCATTTTCTTCCGATAGCATCTTTTACCATAAAATCGAGCTTCGGTCCATAGAAAGCTGCTTCGCCTAAAACTACAGTGGTTTCGAGTTTCTTCTCCTCAGCTGCTTCAATTATGGCTTTTTCAGCTTTCTCCCAGTTTTCATCCGATCCAATATATTTCTCCCTGTTCTCAGGATCCCTGAGAGAGATCTGTGCTGTGAACTCATTTAAATTCACAGCTTTAAATATAAATTGAACCAGGTCAATTATGCTTTTGAACTCTTCCTTAAGCTGGTCGGGCCTGCAGAAATGATGTGCATCATCCTGGGTGAAGCTTCTTACCCTTGTCAGGCCATGAAGTTCTCCGCTTTGTTCATATCTGTAGACAGTTCCGAATTCGGCCATCCTGTACGGAAGATCCTTGTATGAATGAGGCGTTGCGTTAAATATTTCACAATGGTGGGGGCAATTCATTGGTTTAAGCATGAATTGTTCTCCTTCCTGAGGTGTTGACATTGGCTGAAAAGAATCTTTACCATACTTTTCATAATGGCCTGAGGTCTTGTAAAGGTTTACATCCCCTATATGAGGTGTTGCAACAATCGCATATCCTCTTTTTTTAAGAACTTTGGTCATGAAATTGATCAGGTTCTGTCTTAATTCAGCTCCCCTGGGCATCCATAATGGCAGACCCATTCCGACCTTTGGAGAAAACGTGAAGAGTTCCAGTTCTTTTCCGATACGACGGTGATCCCTTTTTCTGGCTTCCTCGAGAAATAACAGGTAGTCATCGAGAAGTTTCTGCTTTGGATAAGTTATACCGTATATCCTGGTAAGCATCCTGTTCTTTTCATTACCCCTCCAGTAGGCTCCTGCAACATTAAGGAGCTTTATGGCTTTGATCGGCTCTGTGGATGGCAGATGGGGCCCACGGCAAAGATCTGTAAAACTACCCTGAGTGTATAACGAGATAGTCCCGTCTTCAAGTTCACCTATCAGCTCAACTTTATACTGGTCACCTTTTTCTGAAAATAGGGCAAGCGCCTCTTTTTTGCTTACCTCTTTCCTTGTAAAGGAAAGGTTTTTGGCAGCAAGCTCTTTCATACGATTCTCGATTGCCGGCAGATCATTATCAGTGATAGTTTTTCCTTCTCCTGGATCCACATCATAGTAGAACCCGTTCTCAATTGCCGGTCCGATTCCGAATTTAATTCCCGGGTTGAGGCTCTCTAGTGCTTCCGCAAGCAGATGTGCCGATGAATGCCAGAATGCATGCTTTCCCTCCGGTTCATCCCATTTATGAAGCTTCAGAGTGGCATCTGAATTTACCGGCCGTGTAAGATCAATTACTTCTCCATTTACTGTTGCAGCATACACTTCCTTAGCAAGCCTGGGGCTTATCTGTTCAGCTATTTCTATACTGCTGATACCTTTGCTATATTGCTTAACGGAGCCATCGGGGAATGTTATGTTGATCATTACGAAAGTTTTTGCATTTTATGGTGTGCAAAGGTAGTAAAATAATTTGAATGAAATTGTAGTAAAAGCTTAAGCCAGTACGTCTTAATTTATGGCACGTAATTTGAATTTACATAATTGAATTAATAAATATCATCGCCATGAAAAAGATTATATATCTCTCACTTGTTCTTCCCCTGATACTTTTCTCATGTGAAATGTCGCCCAAGGCTTATTTTTCTGTAAGCCCGGCAGATCCGGTAGTAGGAGAGGATGTCTGGTTTACAAACGAATCAGAAAATGTTGCTAGTTTTGAATGGGATTTTGGAGATGGCTTTATCTCGAATGAGGCAAATCCGATTCACAGGTATACCTCAACTGGGACTTTCAATGTTATCCTTAAGGTCTGGTCAGGCAGCGGCTTAAGTGACGAAGCTTCTCTTTCACTTAACGTTAAAATCCCAACACTTCTTGAAGTCGAGGTTCTTGAATACTATGATGAGTACCCCGTCGAAGGAGCTAGTGTGGTCCTTTATCCGACCCTTACCGACTGGGAGAAAGAAACTCATAGTGTCAATGAGGGATTTACCGATAAAGATGGCAAAGCGGTATTTGCCGACCTTGACAATATAGTTTACTACCTTGATGTATGGGAAAAAAATCATGATAATTACGCATTAAAGGCAGAGGATTTAGGATTTATTCGGACATCTGAAATAATGCCCAATAAGATCAACAGGTTCATTGCTTATGTCGATTATGTAGACCATGGAAAAGGTGAAGGCAAACGCGATGTTTCGATGGTTATCAAAAAACTGGAGAGAAAACCTGAAGAGAAGAAACAACCTGAAGCTTCGTCAGATACCTCCGGCTGGCAGGAATTATACGCTAAAAGAGTTATTAAGAAATAGATTTCGGATTGTATCTTTCGGATTATCCGATCCGCAATTTACAAACAGATAAATGGATAAAGAGCGCCTCATCGGGATCAGAACCAGTTCCTGATGAGGTTTTTTCTGTCATGCTGGTATTCGCTCAACTTGTAGAAAATCTTATTGTCATCCGATTCTATCTGGTACTCCCAGTATGTTGACATAGGTCCCGGTGAAAGTTGAATTCTTTTTATATACAACCGGTCTCCCATTTTGAAATCACATCTTTCTCCAAAAGCCGAAATTTTTCCGTATGTGCTGTCCATTGTTGTTTTAATCCAGATAAGGTAAGGTTCACCGAATTTTTCAGGCACATGCTGCCGGTATTCCACAAAGTTGCCAACATATTTTCTTGTCAGTATCAGCGAATCTTCCTGCACGCCTGACTGTTTGGTGGAAGCACAGGATGCCAGCAAAAGTAAACATAGAAAAGCAGCCTTTTTCATACCTTTCAATTTTATTGCGGAATTAATTCTCAGGTTACGGTTAGGATTCTGCAATACTTATACAATCAGATGATTCCAATTATATTTAACGGGCAAATGTACAAAAAATTACCTGTTGCCCAAAAAGATGGATTAATTAGGTTCAGGGTTTGCCGGGGTATGCAACAACTCCTTCGTACTTGCTGAAGCCGCTTTCAGTCCTGACTGACATCTGAGGATTATTTTTTCCGATCATTGTTGCGCAGCCAAGTTCCCCGTATTTATTTATAGCAACAAACTTCTCCCCGGGATAAAATCCGGGATTCACATTCCTGTACCTGTCTATAATCATATGAAGTGCATCCTCACATGCCTGCTGCGGTGTGCGTCCCTCCTTCATTTTTAGCAGCATATAATATGAGGCGCACGATTTTATAACATCTTCCCCGCGTCCGGTGGCACCGGCAGCCCCGACCTCATTATCCACATACAGGCCTGCCCCTATGATCGGTGAATCACCCACACGGCCATTCAGCTTGAAACTCATACCGCTGGTTGTTGTGCATCCGGCTATATCCCCATTATTATCTATGGCAAGTACATTGGTAGTGCCGTAATGATGTTCTATATCAGGAAAATCTTTCCAATAAGCTTCGTTCTTTTTGATATTCTGTAGATGTTCAGGGAGACCCCAGTCATCCGTTGGACTAAGCTCTTCTTTCCATCTCAGCCATATCTTTCTGGCTTTCTCTGTAAGAAGGTTCTCTTCTCTGAATCCCCAGACTCTTGCAAATTCCAGAGCTCCGGCGCCTACAAGGAGAACATGATCAGTGCGTTGCATTACCAGTTTTGCAACTGATGAAGGCGTTTTAATGTTTTCAAGACATGCTACGGCACCGGCTGAATAGGTTTTTCCATCCATAAAAGAGGAGTCGAGTTGTACAACACCTTGTTCATTCGGCAGCCCGCCATAACCAACACTTGTATCTTCAGGATCGACCTCGATTACATTGGCTGCTTTCTCCACTGCATCAACAGCGCTGCCTCCTGCCTTAAGAATTTCCCATCCGGCTTCAACAGCATTCCGGCCTGTTTCATTTGTATGGCTTGTCATTATCATCGGCTTGATTCCTTTGGCCGATCTCTGGATCGCCATTCCTGTTACATTGGGAAGGATTAGGACTCCAGTTCCTGCTCCGATAGTATTTGCAACGAATTTCCGGCGGGATATAGAATTTTTCATACAGGATTGAGATTTAGATTATGTTAAATATGAATATTTATAAATATAGAAATCCATTTTCGGATTTTGCCGAAATTTCAAAAATAAATCGATTATTAAAGAATTGAATTATATAAATCAATTATTCCAGAACCAGATCAGTGATTGCTTTTATTTTCCCATCGCTTTTCTTATCCCATAATGTCATTTCACAATGCAATGGATTGTTGAATTGTGTCCCTGTAACACTGAAATGTCCTGAAACCCTGCCAGCCAGATCAATGGCAGCAATCCCTGATTCACCTTGGTCAGTAAAAAGATCATCGCTTTCAAGGATAATATTTTTTCTGGAATCGGAGACTTTAATAGTCAATCCGGGAAATACCATACCGTTGGCTTCATAAAAACCTTTAAGCCCTTCAATGATTAAATAGATTTCGTCGTTTCTCTTTATTTTATTATCGGTGATTACTTTTTCACTTCCTTTTGAGTAAAGATAAACTTCGTCATATACGGCTTTTGATGATTCGATTGATATTTTATCATTTTCACGGACCTTAAAATCAAATTCTGATCTGAAAGTTCCCTTTCCTTTCCTGTCCCAAATATTGATAAAAGCAGTATATTCTGCTTTTGATCTTATTGGAGCTGCAAGTGTAAGGTCAGCTGTCAGAAGTAAGGGAGAATAGTTCATTCCGTCTGCATACTCTGACATCAGATCATTTGCCAGCATTATAGTGTCTCCTGCAGGATTAGCAACTATCAGATTCATTTCCGGGAAGACCTTTCCGTTTTCTTCGGAAAGACCTTTAACATCGCTAAAGTTCAGGAAGAAAGTCTCACCATAAATAAAAGAATTCCTTGTCGTCCGTTCATTATTGACAGTAAGATAAACATCCTCGCAGGAAATTTTTTCCCCCGTTGAAAACAGCCCCGACATCAGGTCTTTTTTCACTGATTTACTGAAATTGCAGCTGTTTAAAACAAGTAAGATAAAGAAGAGTGTCAATGTTGTTTTCATACTGTTAATTTTTTTTTATACAATTTACAAATATTTGATGTAATAACACAAAGGGATTTGGAACTTGAAAAACCGGCAAAGGTCTTAGGTAAATCATTAAAGGGTTTAGCAGGGAGATTTCTTTTTATAAAAATCCCTGAAGCAAAAAACGCAACAGGTATTATCATTAATCTACCAGTACTCTATTAAGTTCGTTTTTTATAATCCCTGCCCAGATTGAATAACCATTGACATTCAGATGAAGCTTGTCATCAATAAAGAGCTCGCTTCGGGGCAATCCGCTTGAATTAAGGAAATATTTTTCGGTATCAATGAAATAGGTGTTTTTGTGACTCTCGCAGATCTCCTTTATCATTCCATTTGCTTCTTTTATCTCGGGCCACACAGCCCATCTCGAAGGAGTTGGAGTTACACTTATCCAGAAGACCGGTGTATCGGCAAATTTTCTTCGAATGATGTAAAGTGTCTTCCTGAATAATTGTGATATCTCAAGCGGGCTTTTATCACTTTCATCTCCCGATATATCGTTTGCAATAAAAATAACAATTGCCTGGCAGGGATGAGGGTAAATAATCCTGTCGGCATATACGGCGAAATCGCTCAGCTTTGCTCCTCCATATCCCCTTTGGATAACATTATACGGCATCATTTCCTTACCTATTGTAGACCAGAGTCTTATGCTTGAACTACCCGCAAAAAGTATTGCATCCGAAGGATAGGATTTGGTAACGTCGAGCTGTTCAAATTTCACAATTTCGCTTTCCCATGCTTTTACTTCCGGAAGATTACTATACTTGCTTAGTGTGACACAGGAAAAGGATACTAATACTACTAATACGGCCAGTATAAAATTGCGTCTCATGGCATGCAAAGATTGTTTTGATAAAGGTAACGGTAATTTGTTAAAATATTATAAAAATGTCATCACCCTGATTAAAGTTTTGCTTCATAAAGCTTGAAAATTATTTATTATAAGTAAAAAAAAGTTACGTTTGTATCAGCTAGATTTTCTTTGCATACCAATGTTATTATTAATCTGATGTCAAAAAGTAAATTGCTTCTCACAAAGCCTCTGGGTCAGTTGATGGAAGAATCAAAAGATACCGGGGGGTTAAAACGATCATTAACAGCTCTAAATTTAACAACTCTAGGTATTGGAGCTATAATAGGTGCTGGGATTTTTGTTCTGACAGGTCAGGCTGCAGCCCAGTATGCCGGTCCGGCAATCGTCATCTCTTTTATTATTTCTGGTCTTGCCTGCGGTTTTGCAGGTTTGTGCTATGCTGAATTTGCTTCGATGATCCCAATTGCAGGAAGTGCATATACCTATTCTTATGCTACTCTCGGTGAGTTCCTTGCATGGATAATAGGTTGGGATCTGATCCTTGAATATCTTTTTGCCGCTTCAACAGTTTCAGTCGGATGGTCGGGTTATGTGGTAAGTTTCCTTAAAGACCTTAATATTAATATACCTGCTCAGTTTACTGGAGCCACAGGCCATGTTCTTGTTAACGTACCCGATATGGGTTGGAAGCCTTTAACAGATACTTTCGCACAGACTTTAACAGCAACAGGTATTAATGTTGATTCCCTGGCTCATGTAACGTGCATTCTTAATCTTCCGGCCATGTTCATTGTGGCATTATTATCTACACTGCTTGTAATAGGAATTAGAGAATCAGCCAACTTCAATAATATTATGGTGATTACTAAAGTATCCGTAATTATACTTTTTATTGCAATCGGATTTATGTTCGTAAAATCAGCAAACTGGCATCCATTTATACCGGCAAACCAGGGTGAATTCGGGAAGTTCGGGTTAAGTGGTATTCTTAGGGGGGCCGGAGTTATTTTCTTTGCATATATAGGATTTGATGCTGTATCAACTGCTGCCCAGGAAGCAAAGAATCCGCAGAGGGATATGCCTGTAGGCATTCTGGGTTCGCTTGGGATTTCAACAGTCCTTTACATACTTGTTGCAATTGTACTTACGGGGATTGTAAGTTATACAACACTCAATGTACCCGATCCAGTTGCAGTTGGAGTTGATGCTATGGGGAAGGGGATGTTCTGGCTTAGACCTATTGTAAAAATTGCTGCAATTGCCGGATTAAGCTCTGTAATTCTTGTGATGCTTCTCGGCCAGCCAAGGATCTTTTTCACAATGGCAAAGGATGGTTTGCTTCCTCCGGTATTTGCTAAAGTACATCCGCGTTTCAAGACTCCCTATATAAGTACAATAGTTACAGGGACTGTGGCAATGATTATCGCCGGAATACTGCCAATAAGTATTCTCGGGGAACTTGTTTCGATAGGAACATTACTCGCCTTCATAATTGTATGTGTAAGCGTCCTGGTTCTCAGAAAATCCAGACCTGACATCCACAGACCGTTTAGAACACCATGGGTTCCTTTTATCCCGATTGCCGGGGCGGCAATTTGTTTTCTGCAAATGGCAGCTTTGCCTCTTGATACCTGGTTAAGGCTTATTGTGTGGATGGGTCTCGGCTTCCTGATCTACTTCCTTTATGGGATTAAGCACAGCAAGGTAAGGGCAGAAAATAAAAAGTAAATTGCCCCTTAATCCCCTAAAGGGGACTTACTTTTAAACCCCCTTTAGGGGGTAGGTGGCATTGGGCAGGGGCTAAATCTCATCCGAAAACACCACTCCGGGCAGATCCCTTAGATTATACCTCGAGGCCATCGCTTCACCATAAGCTCCAGCAGATCTGATTGCAATTAAATCTCCCCTGCTGGTTTCTGGCAATTCAATATACTTCGCGAATGAATCAGCCGATTCGCAAACCGGCCCAACAACGTCATACCTGACAGCATTCCCGTTTGAAGTCAGATTCTCAATTTTATGTACTGCCTGGTAGAGAGCAGGTCTAATCAGATCAGTCATACCTGCATCGATTATTGCAAAGGTGGTATTACTTCCTTTTTTTATATAAAGAACCTTTGATATCAGAGATCCGCACTGAGCTACAAGCGACCGTCCCGGTTCAACATGGATATGCTGACCCGGACGTAGTTTTACAAACTCCCTGATCATTGAAAAGTAATCCTCAAAACGGGCAGTTTTTTCCGGATTGGCGTAATCTATACCTAACCCACCTCCTACATTAATTATTTCAAGGTTAATGTTTTGTGACGAAAAAAACTCTTGCAGCTCGTTAATCCTGGAACAAAGACTTTTGAAAACTGACATTTTTGTGATCTGGGAGCCAATATGGAAGTGAATGCCTTTAAGGTTAAGATTCTTTAATGATTTCAGCTTTTCCATCACTTCTTTCAGTTCCCAGGTATTTATCCCGAATTTGCTTTCGGCAACTCCGGTGGTAATGTATTTATGAGTATGTGCTTCAATGTAAGGATTGATCCTGAGGGCTATGGTCGCCGACTTGTTTTGTTTTTCAGCAATTGAATTGATGACTTCCATTTCGGGAATGGATTCACAGTTAAAGCAAAAGATTCCAGCTTTAAGAGCTGCTTCAATATCCTTGTCGGTCTTACCGACTCCTGCAAACACTATTTCGGAACGATCAAATCCTGATGATATGGCACGTTCTATTTCATTGAATGAGACACAATCTGCTCCAAATCCGTATGATGAGATTATCTTAAGTATCCTCGGATTTGGGTTAGCCTTGACAGCATAGTGCACTTTAAATCCTCCTTTTGAGGATTCTTCCAGGACTTTCTGGCATGTTGTGTGAAGAACATCGAGATCATAGAAATAAAATGGTGTTGGCAGATCTCTGAATTTGGTGATGGTTTTACTGGTGATCATCTTATTGGTTAAAAAGATATTTGTTCAGAAGATTAAGTGCATTTATTTTATCCTTTGAGTCTATAAGCAAGGAAATGCTGTTCGGACTTCCTCCGTATGAGATCATTTTAAGAGGTATAGTATTCAATGCTTCAAAGATCTCAGGTGCGGAACCTGTCCTTTCAGTCCGGAAATCACCCACAATGCAGAGAATGGTCTGGTCCTGCTCAATTTCCACTGAACCAAGCTCTTTCAGATCATGAGCTATTTGCTTAATATACTGAGGATTATCCACAGTTATAGAAACCGATACTTCTGAAGTTGTTACCATATCGATCGGTGTCTTGTAAGCTTCAAAGATCTCAAATACTTTCCTGATGAATCCGTATGCCATCAGCATCCTGTCAGACTTGATCCTGAACACTGAAATCCCGTCTTTTGCAGCAACAGCCTTATAGTCCTGGAGAACTGTTCCGGAAGTTATAAGGGTCCCCTCGTCCTGGGGATCCATAGTATTCTTAAGCCTTACAGGTATGTTTTTCTCCCTCGCAGGGTTTACACTTGAAGGGTGCAATATCTTGGCGCCGAAATAAGCAAGTTCAGCTGCTTCATCAAATGAAATCTCACGTATCACCCGGGTTTTTTCAACATACCTTGGATCGTTATTATGGAAGCCATTAATGTCAGTCCAGATTTGGATCTCCGATGCATTGATTGCTGCACCGATAAGCGAAGCTGTGAAATCGCTTCCCCCGCGCTTAAGATTATCAATTTCGCCATATGCATTACGGCAGATGAAACCCTGAGTAACTATTATTTTCTCATCGGGATAGATGCCAAGTTCTCTTTTAAAGTTCTCCGCAATATAAAATGCATCAGGTTCGCCATCCTTGTCTATTCGCATAAAATTAAGTGCTGGAACTAGTACAGACCTTATATTCCTTTCGCTTAGAAGTTTATGGAACATTCCGGTTGACATTAATTCTCCCTGTGCGAGAATCGCTTTCTCCTGGACTTTTGTAAAAGAGTTGGATATAATATCTCCAATGTAGTCAAAATGTGAGTTTACAAGTTCGCGCCCCTCCTTTATATATGCTTCCGTTGAATAGAGCTCCTCAACAACCTGGTAGTATTTTGATCTCAGGGCTTCATTTTTCTGGATAGCATCTTCTGTCGCTCCCGAATACAAAAGCTCTGAAATCTCAACCAGGCTATTAGTTGTGCCTGACAGTGCAGAGAGCACTACAACAACACTCTCTTCTCCACTGATCAGTGGTATTATTGATTTCATTCTGTCGGGTTTACCAACTGATGTACCACCGAATTTCATTATTTTCATTATGTGCAATTTTTGATATTGTTATACAAAAAAACCTGCATCATTCTGCAGGTCTTGCTTATCTTTTTATCTGGAATCGGGGCAAAAAGATTAAGCAGACCTGGGATACAGATGCCTGACAAGTTTTATCTGTTTTTTTAACACCATTATCAATTCAAAATATCAGGGAGCAAAAATATACTTTTCTGTAATATACAATTAGGTGTTTTTAATTTTTTTCTTATTTTTGTGCCCGCTATTGTTATGCTGCCCAGATGGCGAAATTGGTAGACGCGCTAGTTTCAGGGACTAGTGTCAGCAATGATGTGCAGGTTCGAGTCCTGTTCTGGGCACTAAAACGGCGCAAAGGCTTAACGGCGTAAAGGCGTCAAGAAAAAAAGCTGGGACAACAATGTTCTTTTCAATATATGACTGATAATTGACTTAAAGCCGTTATGCCGTTATTCCATAATGCCTTTAAGCCTTTCTTTTGCCCAGATGGTGAAATTGGTAGACACGCCAGCTTGAGGGGCTGGTGCTCGCAAGGGTGTGCAAGTTCGAGTCTTGTTCTGGGCACAAAAAAAATGGGACACGCAATAATGTGTCCCATTTTTATTTGACGCCCCTAAACCCCCTTTAGGGGGCAGGGGGCTGAAAACTAATTACAAGCTCCAGCCAGAGCGGTATTCGTACTTAAACATCTCATTAGCTTCGGGAAGATTTGTGATCTTCATATTGGCTGCATCATATTCGAGAGTGATGTTTGCCCTCTGATGCTTGACAGCAATATTTGTAAGAAGCATGATCTCAGTCAATTTTGATGAAATTGAGAAATCATTGCACGATTTCTTCCCGTTTTTGATTGCATCGATCCAGTCTTCAAAAATATTTCCTGTCCTTGGAAGCCATGCATCAGGCCCCTTGAAATCATTATTTGCCGGGATAAGTTCAGGTAATGCCCCATGGCTGCCATGTGTAATAATACCTTTGTCGCCATAATATGTTGCGTCTTTCATTGCACGCCCTGCTTCCAGTGTTTCGGGACGAGGAGGCCTTAGTCCGCCATCACACCATGAAACCTTAACCGGAGGCATGTAACCGCGGGCCGGGAATTCATATGTAACCAGTTCACAAAGTGGCATGTAGTCGGTGCTGTAGGGTGAACTTGTAGCTTGAATTTTTGTAGGCATTCCCAGATTAAGAGCCCAGATAGGTGCATCAAAGATATGAGCGCCCATATCACCCATTGCTCCTGTTCCATAATCCCATAGTCCTCTCCAGTTAAAATGGAATGCTTCAGGATTATATGGTTTTTCTGGAGCAGGGCCTAACCAGACATTATAATTTATTTCCTTAGGAACAGGAACACCTGCAGGCCGTTTAATATCCCCCTGAGGCCAGAAGCCCATCGGTCGGTTTGTTGACAGCTGAACTTCCCTTACGAGACCAATCACACCCGACTGGATCCATTCTACTGTTTTGCGGGTTCCTTCGGTTGCATGTCCCTGATTTCCCATTTGTGTTACAACATCGTTTTCTTTCGCCAGTTCGGCAAGTTTACGGCATTCAAAAATGGTCTTGGCCATAGGTTTTTCAATATACACATGTTTTTTTGCTCGCATAAATGCTGCAGCAATTGGTGCATGATTATGGTCAGGTGTGCCGATTACAACTGCATCGATCGATTTTTCCTTATCCAGCATTTCACGCCAGTCAGAATAGATCTTTGCCATTGGATAACCTTTTATAATATGACCAGAATAATTTGGGTCAACATCACATATAGCATATATATTTGCAAGCTTGATCACCCTGCTCTGTGCATCACCCATCTGTACTATTGCATTGGGATCAGCTCCCGGCCTGCCCTGACCCGCCGGACGCTGGCCACCCTGTGCAGGTGCTCCCGGTGCTCCCTGCTGAGGATTTCTTTTCATCATCTCAGCCCTACGGGCTTCCTGGGCAGCAATCTGTTCCTTTGTCATCGGTGTTCCGTTCATGTTTCTCTGGGGCCTGACAATAGGGACATCGGGTGAGGCGATCTGCTGAATGTCACCGCCCCCCTGGCTTCCGACTCCGATTCCGGCAACGTTTATGAGATCACTTGGTGCAGTATAGCCTTTGCCGCCCATAGCGTGGCGTGGAATTATTGTGAAAGCTGCAGCTGCAGTTGCTGTGGTGCCCAAAAAACTTCTTCTAGAAAGCTTTTTGTTACCTGGCACTTTTTTGTTGAGATTTTCCTGATTCATAATATGATGGTTTGGTTTTGGATTGAAATATCTATATAGACATTAGGAGGTGATGGTTTATTCCTTTTTGATTCTATTTTCGACGCACGACGCAAGACGCACGACGCACGGCTTAGGGTTGCCGTGTGTCCTGTGTCGTCTGTCGATTGTCGTTTATGGAGTCATAAATTGCCTGCAAAATATAAGGCCTGATATTCAGTTCTGACAATAAGTTATTATTACGGGTCGGATAAACCCTGTTTGAAAGGAAGATATAGGTTATTTCATCGACAGGATCAATCCATACAAAGGTGCCTGTGTACCCTGAATGACCAAAGCTCTGAGGTGATGCACTTTTTGCTGGATATGCATCTGCAGGACCAAGGTCATCATTATTAAGGAAAGGTTTGTCAAATCCAAGTCCTCTTCGGTTGTTGTTTTCAGGGAATTGAACCCGTGTATATTCCTCAAGAACGTCCCTGTCTATTATCTGCTGACCTCCATATTCACCCATCCTCCTGTAAAGCTCCATAAGCTTCATGAGGTCGTTTGCTGTTGCAAACAGACCGGCATGCCCTGAAATCCCACCGAGCATTGCCGCACCTTCATCATGCACGGTTCCGTGCAGAAGCTGCCTCCTGAAAAGCGAGTCGTACTCTGTAGGGACTATTCTTTGAAGAGAGTATTTCAGATACGGATTAAAACAAATGTCATATGCACCAAGTTTGTGATAAATATTTTTTGTGACAAAATCATACCACTTTTCACCTGTCAGATTGTCAATTATTCCTGTTGAAATAATAAATGTAAGATCCGAATAGACATATTTTTTCTCACCCAGGGGACTCTTTTTGATCTCATTGAATATCTTCTTCCTGTAATTCTTATTTATGTATAGGTCATTTGCAACCTTTAGTGGATATTTTTCAGAGTATTCATGTCTGAAGGTATTTCTTTTAAATGAAGAATCGGCCCTGACTGTCTCCTTCCAGAACGGAATCCAGTCCTTAAGTCCTGCCTGGTGGGTCAGCAGATCTTTCATAAGAAGATCTCCCTTGTTCGTTTTCCTGAAATCAGGAAGATAGTCACCAAGCTTCCTTTCAACTGAAAACCTTCCCTCAGAATTAAGGAGCATCAGCCCGGCAAGTGTTGATGAGACTTTTGTCACAGAAGCCAGGTCAAAAAGATCATCTTTTCTTACCGGGATTCTTTCCTCGTAAGTATGGTACCCGTATGTCTTATGAAAAACAACGATCCCCTTCCTGGCAACCATTATTTCGCAACCCGGATAGGCCTTAGCCTTCAATCCGATATCTGCTATGGAGTCGATTTTCCTGTTAAGGCTTTCAGATGATAATCCGGCATTTTCAGGTAACCCGTACTGAAGCCTTATTTTCCCCGGTGTCGCAATCCCAAAACCAGACTGCCATTTCTTGTTTATCGTAACCGGAAGAGTTCCGGTTCCACCAATCCCTCCAAAAATAAGCTGGGCAGCCAGGTCCTCAGAATTATGATTTTCATCGTAGGCAAGTAATATCCCATCAGTATTATCAAGAATATCAATCTTTCCGGTTTCATCAGGTATTCCAAAATATGCAACAATTGTTTTATTACTTTCAGTCAGTTTTTTCAGAAAATTATTTAACCAGGGTTCGAAACCGGAATTTATGCCCTTAAATTGTCCGGTATTAAAAACTCCGGCAATCACAAGATCGTAAGCTGTGAGTTTTTTCAGCAAAATGGTCGATTCCCCATTATCAGTATTTTTTAATGAAAATGTGTCAGCAGGTGTGTAGCTAAGTATCCTTTCCTGGAAGATTGAGTTTTTTGGGGGGTTGATGGCAAGCACGGCTATTTTAAAATCCTCAATATTCCTGACAGGAATTATATTTCCCTTGTTATTAAGAACTGTAAGAGACTTTGAATAAATTTCCCTAATGAGGGCTTTTGCAGAGGCAGGTAATAACTCATCCTCCAGATTCTCTTTACTGACGGGGTGAATCCGTGATAATCCTGCCCAGTACTTTGCAGCAAGAATCCTGCGGCATTCTTCATCGATATCGGCTTGAGATATTAAGCCTTTTTTTATACTGTCTGAAATCTCTTTTATGACAATTTCAGGATCATCAACAGACTCTGTGATACCCAGGCCATTTCTTAATGACAACGGATACTGCCTCACAATTGAAATGATTCCATTATCCTGTAAGCCATTAAAATACATCCTAATACTTTTTCCTGAAATACCGGTGAACTTCAGCGGATAAATACTTACCTGTAAACCAATCCTTTTAAGCTGTTTACTTACATCAATCCCCATTTGATAAAACAATGAATCATTCTGAATGGCTCCCAGTGTAATAATGTCAGGATATGTTTCGATACCTGTTAGTTTTATTCCAGGGGTTGATTCACAGTTTATAGCCATCAAAAGAGGGACCTTGCTTATCCTTTGAAAATAATTTACCATTTCTGCCATTTGCACTGCCTGACCCCCAGAAAATATTATACCCCCCGGACCAGCTCTCTTTATGTCATCGTTAAGCCGGACAGTCTGTCCGATGTCAGTGTTCGACTGAGCATCGATCCAAATAAGCTGCCCGATCTTTTCATCCCTGGAAAGTGAATTTAAAACGGAATCCACCCATGGATGATGGATAAATTTCAGGAAAGGCTGATCAATTTCCTGAGCATAAAGCCCGGTAGCTAACGTTGCCAGGATAGCCAAAAAAAAGTATCTGAATAATTTAAAATGCATTACGGAAAATGTTTTTGAAAGTATAGATATTCTGAGGGAATCCGCCAGTTGGCGGAGAAGCGAAGAATCTTTTTGTCATATTTAAAACTATAACAGGTTTGTAATAATTATTTAATTTAAAAATAATCAAAAATTTGCTCCAAGCATGACAAGCCAAAAACTATATAATTTCAATCAATATTACTATATTTCAACCCTGATTAAAATCCGCATGAAAAAAACTTTGCTGTTTAGTCTATCATTTTTCACCTGCCTGATTCTGACCAGTTTTCATTTTCTTGAAGCTCAGGATAAAGATAAACTGAATAAAGCAGTAACTGGAAGGTTAAAAGACTGGAAAAATCCTTTGACTCAATGGCAGCATATCGCAAAACCACAGCTTGATTCTGTTCAGTTAAGAAAAAAGCCTGGAAAAATTACCCTCTATTTTGCCCCTGGTTTGTCATATTATCCTTTTAGAGAGGATAGTTACAAGCTTTTTATGCAATCACTTAAGGAAACTATCGGGAAAAAGTTCCGGAAATACAGTGTTGATGTTATTACAAATAATTATACACTTGACCAGCTTATTCCTAATCTCTACAGGAAAGATCTTCCCATCGACTCATCCAGGTTTCCTGCTGCAAATACTGAAAAAAAGATGCTGGTCAGGAAAACAGAGGGGAATGACCCTGCGAAAGGGCTATTTGGTAATTCAGTTGCACTCTGGCATAGTCACGGATACTATTTTGAAATGGCGCTTGACAGATGGGAATGGCAAAGGGCAAAACTATTCGGTACTGTTGAAGATATTTCAATAATGGGATATGTGGTTCCTTATCTCACAAAGATGCTGGAAAACGCCGGGGCGAATGTATTTCTGCCCCGTGAAAGAGATATACAAACCAGCGAAGTAATTGTTGATAACGACAGGTCGTCGCAGGGTTCCGAATTTGTGCTGCACACTGAAAATAGCGTTCAAAAAATACAAAAAGGTTTCTTGCTGACCGATACACTGTTCCCTGGTTATAACCCATTTAAAAACGGAAGCTCACTAAGGATATTAAATGATTCAGCAACATATATTCCTGAAATTCCTAAAAAAGGTGATTATGCGGTTTATATATCATATCCTCTGCTTAATGATAACAGTAAGGAAGTCAGGTACATTGTGTCTCATACAGGAGGTAAAACAGAATTTATTATTGATCAGACAATAGGAGGAGAAACCTGGATTTACCTGGGGACATTTAACTTCAATTCTGGCAGGAATTCTGGGACCGGTTCAGTGGTTGTAAAAAGAGCTGATAAAATCAATGGCTTGATAGCCCTGGATGCAGTAAGATTTGGCGGAGGTATGGGGAATGTTGCAAGACGGCCTTCTGGTGAGATTGTCAAGAACCAGCAATCGCTGAATGATAAAATCACATTTGGTCCTGAACAGGTTAAGGATAGTCCTTCACATTTCACCTGGAAACTGAGCGGAATGCCCAGATTTCTGGAGGCCTCAAGGTACTGGTTGCAGTATGCGGGTATGCCTGATACTCTTGTTTATACACCAACTAACTACAAAAACGATTACAATGATGATTACCAGTCAAGAGGTTTATGGGTGAATTACCTGAATGAAGGACTCGGATTACCTGTCGATCTGTCGCTCGCATTTCACAGTGATGCAGGTGTTACGCCTGGTGATTCAATAATTGGTACCCTTGCAATATTTTATTCTTCAGCCGATAATGGTAAATTCCCTTCAGGAACATCAAGAATGGCATCCAGGGATCTTTCTGATATAATTCAAACACAGATTGTTGAAGATATAAGAAGAGATTTTGAACCCAAATGGACCAGAAGAGGATTGTGGGACAAGCCATATTCGGAAGTCAGAAGACCAAACGTCCCAGGGATGCTGCTCGAGCTTCTTTCGCACCAGAACCTGGCAGATATGAGTTACAACCTCGATCCCAGGTTCAGATTCAGTGTTTCAAGGTCGGTATATAAAGGCATTCTGAAATATCTTGCATATATCGAAAACCGTGATTACACAGTTCAGCCTTTACCTGTGACCGGATTTGCAATTACTCCATTGTCAGGTAAAAAGATCAGATTATCATGGGAGCCGGTAATTGATGAGTATGAACCTTCGGCTAAACCGGATAAGTATAGGATTTTCGCAAGGAGAGGAGACAATGGATATGATAATGGTTTTGTTTTAAGTAATACTTCTATTGAGGTAGAACTTGCATCATATGATTCTATTTACTCCTTTAAAGTCACTGCACTTAACGATGGAGGAGAAAGTTTTGATTCTGAGGAGTTGTCAGTCGGGATTAAATCAGGCGACGCTTCCACTGTTCTTGTTGTAAATGGATTTGACCGCATTTCAGGTCCCTCATGGATCGATACCGGAAATGTTGCCGGTACTTCCTGGTGGGATGACCGGGGAGTTGCGTTTCATAAAGATTTTATTACTATTGGTGACCAGTATGACTTTGACAGGAAGAATCCATGGCTTGATGATGATTCACCGGGATGGGGGGCATCTTATACAGATGCAGCAGGTAAAATTAAGTCAGGTAACGAATTCAACTACCCTTTTATTCATGGCAAGGCTATAATGGCTGCAGGACACTCTTTTTACTCGGTATCCGATGAGTACTTTATTTCACCTTCAATGGCAGTTTCAGATTATAAGATAATCGACCTGATCTTTGGAGAAGAGAAGTCCACTCAATTTTTCAATGACAAATCAAGGATCGATTTCCGGATATATACCCCGGAATTCATGAAAAAAATTGAAGAGATCTCACAGGCAGGATGCGGAATTTTTATTTCAGGAGCGTATATCGGATCGGACCTGTTAATCCCGGATGACTCTACAGCAATTAAGTTTGCTGAAAAAACACTTCATTTTCTTCTCCGTACAGGTCATGCTGTCAGGACAGGCAAAGTTTATGCAACTGATTATGCAAAACCTGCATTTAACGGGTCATTCAATTTTAATACTGGCTATTCGCCTTCAATATATTCCGTCGAGGCGCCTGATGCAATTGAACCGGCAGGTAAAGGTGCTGTATGCTCGTTCAGGTATTCCGAAAACAATACGTCGGCAGGAGTGGCATTTAAGGGTGTCTGCAATACTTTTATTCTGGGATTTCCATTTGAAACCATTTTGGGCGAAAAGCAAAGGGAACTTCTTATGAACCAGATTCTGAAATTTTTAGGAAAATAACATAAACCATGGAAAAGAAAATTACATCTTTTTTACCTTTTTCTGATAAGGATTCACTGGGCTGTACAATAAAATCGTTGAAAGACTCAGGTGTTATGGCTGATATATTTATTATAACTGACTTTGATTATGTGCCTGATTATCAATATTCTGAAGTTAATTATAAGAAGTCAGAAGGATTTGCATCAACTTTATCGTTGAAAAAGATGGCTGAATCAGCTGGCACAGAATATGTTCTTGTTTACTCCAAAACATTTCCTCTTGACCTGGGAAAATTTGCCCTGGACAGAATGATTCAGGTCTGTGAAAATACGAATGCAGGAATGGTATACTCGGATTATTTCGAAAACAAAAATAGCAGGCTCTCTCCTCATCCAGTAATAGATTATCAGGAGGGAAGCCTGAGGGACGATTTCAATTTCGGATCAGTTATTCTTTATAAAACATCAGCATTCATAGCCGCCTGCAAAACAATGAATGAGGAGTTCAGATATGCCGGGTTGTATGATCTGAGGCTTAAAATATCAAAGGACCATCCGGTAGTTCACATTCCTGAGATGCTGTACACTGAAATAGAACACGATACACGCAAATCAGGTGAAAAACAATTTGACTATGTTGATCCCAGGAACAGGGTGGTCCAGATTGAGATGGAAAAAGCCTGTACAACCCATCTCAAAGAGATTTACGCATGGCTGAAATCTGAATTCAGTGAAATAGCCTTTGACAAAGAGGCATTCGAATTTGAAGCCTCAGTGATTATTCCGGTTAAGAACAGGGTGAAAACAATCGGGGATGCGATAAAGTCTGTTTTAAGCCAGGAAACAAATTTTAAATTCAACCTGATAGTGATTGATAATCATTCCACGGATGGCACTACGGAAATGATCGGTACATTCTCGAAAACGGACCAGAGAGTGGTTCATATTATTCCTGAGCGACTGGATCTGGGGATTGGTGGCTGTTGGAATGAAGGTATATTTCACGAAAAATGCGGTAAATTCGCTATACAGCTCGACAGTGATGACCTGTATATTAACGATAATGTCATCAGCAGGATAGTGCAGTCGTTTTACAGCCAGAAATGTGCCATGGTTGTGGGATCGTATAAAATGGTGAATTTTAATCTTGAGGAACTGCCTCCCGGACTAATTGATCACAAAGAATGGACCCCTGAAAATGGTAGGAATAATGCGCTTAGAATTAATGGATTAGGTGCCCCAAGGGCATTTTACACCCCGGTTATAAGAAGCATCAGGGTTCCAAATGTAAGCTATGGTGAGGATTATGCTGTGGGATTGGCTATCAGTCGTCATTACCAGATAGGAAGGATTTATGAACCGTTATATCTGTGCCGCAGATGGGAGGGTAACACTGATTCAGCCCTTGACATAAGCAGAGCAAATGCTCATAACCTGTACAAAGACAGGTTGAGGACTATTGAGCTTCTTGCAAGAAAACAAAAGAACATTAAATCATTTAATAATTAATGAAGAGGATATTGAAAAAGTCCTTATTAACCACAAAGCACGCAGAGTTATCACAAAGAACGCAAAGTTGATTCACTAATTAGCTCTTTGCGTACTTGGCGAAAAATCTTTGCGACCTTTGCGGTTTAGGCTTTTTGGTTTTTAAACAATTTTCAACTGAACAAGTAAATTTCTCTTGATGTACTCTGATAGAATAAACGAACTTTTTTCCTCACAGCTCCTTGAATGGGACCTTGCAAAACAAAATTACAATCAACTTGAAAAGGTCAGGACCAGGAAGCTGGATTTCGGAAATTTTGAGATATATGTGCAGTTCAACCCCGAAAGAATAAGATCGTCAGCTGCAAAAGTTGATGCTAAATCAATAGGTGAGAGGCCATGTTTCCTTTGCAGCAAGAACAGACCAACTGAACAACGAGGTATCTTTTTCGAAAAAACGCTTACAATTCTTGTCAATCCATTTCCAATATTCAGTCATCATCTTACTATCCCATCTGAATTTCATACTGATCAAAGGATAAAGAATTCATTTGATACAATGCTCTCCCTTGCTCAGGCAATGCCTTTATATACAGTCTTTTATAATGGACCCCAATGCGGGGCTTCAGCTCCAGATCATTTTCATTTCCAGGCAGGCAACAATGGATTCATGCCGATCGAAAGTGATTTTCGCAATGGGAAACACACTACATTGCATTCCACAAAACCAGGGATTGAAGTATGGGAATGGGAGTCTTATTTACGCGGCATAATTACTCTTAAAGGGAGTGACAAAGAAAAGCTGGTAAGGTACTTTGACCGATTATTTAAAAGGTTTTCAGATATTCAGGCGGACAGGGTTGAGCCTATGCTCAATATACTTGCCATGTACTCTTCAGGAGAATGGATAATTCATATAATACCGAGAAAACAGCACAGGCCGGCTCAGTTCTTTGCCAAAGGCGACGATCAGATCCTTATAAGTCCGGCAGCTGTTGACCTTGGCGGAGTTATTATAACCCCAAGGGAAGAAGACTTTAACGATATCAGAAAAAGCGATATAGAAGATATTTTCAGGCAGATCTGCTTTGAAGAAAATGAATTAAACGGCTTACTAAATGAAGTATTATAATGGAAAAAGGCAAGGTTCCTGAAATTCAGATAGGCATCTTTTCGGGAAAGGAGATCTGCTTTACACTTAATTCGATCTTTACGGATAAAGAGAGTGGAAATTCATTTACAGGAAAATTTATTGCAATACTATCAGGTGGAAAAATAGTATTAAAGAATGATGGTCTGAAAGATGAGATGGAAGCACCAGTTTCTCTTGAACCGTCTGATGATCATGACTCCTCATTTACCATTCACGCAGTTACCATTGGAGTTGATTTTCATTGGCAACGCAATGAAGACCAGGTTTTTAATGGTAGTCTTAGACTAATTTCAGGTAATGACATGATCACCGCTGTAAATGTCCTGTCAGTGGAGGATTACCTCATCAGTGTGATATCATCGGAAATGCGTGCAACATCGTCAGAGGAATTTCTGAAGGCTCATGCCGTCATTTCACGCAGCTGGCTGCTGGCACAGATCGCGAAGAGCAATAAGATAAAGATAGAAGGTAAAAAATACAACGCCTTTACAATAAATGAAAATGAAATAGTACGATGGTACGACAGGGAAGACCATCAGAATTATGATGTGTGTGCAGATGATCATTGCCAGAGATACCAGGGAATTACCCGCGCATCATCGCCGGCTGTCGAAAAGGTGATCAGGGAAACATACGGGGAAGTTCTTACTTATGAAGGTTCAATTTGTGACACACGTTATTATAAATGTTGCGGGGGAATAACAGAGCTTTTTGAAAACACCTGGGAACCTGTCAGTCAGCATTACCTTCAGGGTATTATAGATAATCAGGTCCCGCAGGCAGGCTTTGACACTGACCTGACAAAGGAAGAAACAGCTGAGAAGTGGATACTTGGGACTCCTGAAGCATTCTGCAACACGACCGATCTGAGAGTACTTTCCCAGGTTCTCAACGACTATGACCAGGAGACAAATGACTTTTTCAGATGGAAAGTGACTTATTCCCAGAAAGAGCTTAGCGACCTTGTAAAATTACGCACAGGAATGGATTTTGGGATCATAACTGACCTTGTTCCACTTGAGAGAGGAGTTTCAGGCAGGATTACAAGATTAAAAATTAAAGGCACTCTAAAAACAATTATAATAGGTAAGGAGCTTGAGATAAGGAAATCTCTGTCAAAGTCGCACCTTTACAGTTCATGCTTCTTTGTTGAGAAGTCGGATGCTTATGACGGAACAAAATTCGTCCTTCATGGTGCCGGATGGGGACATGGTGTAGGATTATGCCAGATTGGAGCTGCAATGATGGGTGACAGAGGATATACATACCGGCAGATACTAATGCACTATTTCAGGGGTGCCAGTTTTGAAAAGATGTATCAAGCATAGAATCATCATGTTATTAACTTTAAATAACCATATATGAATCTGAATAAAGATCGGTCACCCTGGGCATGGATCCCTACTCTCTACTTTTTTCAGGGCATTCCTTACAGCATTGTAATGATAACATCTGGTCTGATTTACAAGACTATGGGTATTTCAATTGCTTCATTTGCATTCTGGACCAGCTTGTTATACCTCCCGTGGGCTATCAAACCACTCTGGAGCCCTTATATCGATGTTGTTTCGACAAAAAGAAACTGGGTTATATGGACCCAGCTACTGCTCGGAGCAGCCTTTATCGCTGCAGGTATGATGATGCCCCTGTCCTTCTTTTATCCTTTGAGTCTTGTTGTATTTGCCATAATTGCAATTTCTTCTGCAAGTCATGATATAGCGGCCGACGGGTTTTATATGTACGCTCTTGACCAGCACAAGCAGGCATTTTTTGTAGGTATAAGGTCAACATTCTACAGGTTTGCAATGCTTACTGCTCTAGGACTTATACCGGTGCTTGCCGGAACGATACAGAAGAATACAGGTCTGGAACCAGTTACTTTCCAAACCAGGTCTGTTCCTCCGGAAGAATACACCCCCTTTGATCCTTCCGAAATACAAATCGTAAAATCGGACGGCGAACCAACCCTGCTCCTTTTTCCACGAAATCTGGAAGTACCTGTTTATCAGGAAGGAAAGTCAGCAATTGATTCAGCCGTAGTTTATATTGCACTTTCAGCCCCACCTGAAAACGGTGAAACAGTGGTCGTTAATGTTGTACGAAAATCAGGCAGCAAGGATATCGATCTTTCCAAAAAGCAGACAGGCAGATTTGAATTTACAGGAAGTAACTGGAATCAACCTGTTGCAGCTTCTGTTAAGGTAAATCATAATCTGTCAGGGACTGCCTCTTCAGAATTTCTTGTCACAGCCGGCAATATCGCATTCAGCTGGATGGTTTCTTTGTCTGTACTTGGCATACTTCTTCTGCTTCTGTCCATCTACAACCGTATAATGTTGCCACGGCCTGATGAAAAAAACACCAGGGAAAAAATAGGATGGAATGTTTACAAGGAAGTTTTTGTTTCATTTTTTACAAAACCGGGAGTGATTCCCGCCTTGATATTCTTCCTATTGTACAGGCTGGGAGAATCTCAGCTTGTTAAGGTCGCAACGCCTTTTCTAGTAGATTCGAGGAGTGCAGGAGGGATCGGTCTTACTTCAGCCCAGTATGGTATCGCTTATGGAACAATAGGTATGTTATGCCTTACCCTGGGAGGTATCCTCGGCGGGATTACTGCAGCAAAGTTAGGGCTGAAGAAGCTTATATTCATTATGGCACTTTGCATGAACATACCTATAAGTGTATATATCTATCTTTCTCAGGTCCAGCCAATGCCAGGCAATCTGACTATCTATCTTTCAATTGCTCTTGAACAATTCGGGTATGGCTTCGGGTTTACTGCATACATGCTTTATATGCTGCATTATGTAGGAGAAAGCAAATATAAAACTGCAGAATATGCTATCGGAACCTCGCTTATGGCACTTGGGATGATGCTTCCAGGGATGGTTTCCGGAACCATGAAGGAGGCTCTTGGCTACCAGCATTTCTTTATTTATGTAATACTATGTTCAATTCCGGGACTGATTGCAATAAACTTCCTTAAGATCGACCCTGCATTCGGAATTAAAAAGAAATAAAAGAAATAATAGAAATATGAAATCAATAGAATTATCAAAGGTTGAGCAATCATTTTTTGAAAGCTCAGGAAGAAGTACCCATTCAACAAAGATCCCATACCTTGTTGTTCAGAACTTCCCTGACCTTGGATTACTGACTTCACTCAGGTTCCTTGAATGGGTAGATAAAAATCCGGAAGGTGTGATAAGCCTGCCCACAGGTAAAACCCCTGAGTATTTTATAAAATGGACCAATAAGCTATTGCAGGGATGGGACCTGAAAGAAAACAGGAGTCTTATGGAGACCCACGGACTATCGGTCAGCAAAAAACCATCTTTGAGAGGATTGCACTTCGTGCAAATAGAGGACTTCTATCCGATTGATCCTAACCAGCATAATAGTTTTTATGATTACGTAAGGAATTTTTACATCAGGGGATTTAATCTCGATCCGTCAAAGTCATTGCTTATCAATGCAGATGAAATTAACCTTGCACAGGGTAAGCATTATACAGAAGTATTTCCTGATAACAGGATTGACCTTACTCTCCGTAACAGGGAAGCCGGTTCCCAGTCCGAAAGATTACAGCAGGATTCTATTTTCCGGATTGACAACTGGTGTACAAATTATGAGAACCGGATAAGGGAAATGGGAGGGATTGGATTTTTCCTCGGGGGAATGGGACCTGATGGTTCAATAGCATCCAATACCCGTGGAAGCGATCATAACTCAACAACCCGGCTTACTGCAACCAATTTCGAAGCTCAGGCTGCATCAGCAGGTGATCTGGGAGGAATTGAGGTTTCGAGGAACAGGCTGGTAATCACTATCGGACTTGGTACAATTACTTACAATCCGGATGGCGTGACTATAATATTTGCAGCCGGTGAGGCAAAGGCCCCTGTTGTAAGAAATGCACTTGAAAATCCTCCGGATAATATTTACCCGGCAACAGCCCTCCAGAGGCAAAAAAATGCGCGCTTTTACCTTACTGAGGGAGCTGCTGTGCGTCTTCATGACAGCATTGAAAAATACTACAGGGAAGGAGAATGGACGTTTGAAAAAACGGAAAAGGCAGTTTTTGATCTCTGCCAGAAGATCGACAAGTATGCCCATAAGCTGGATATTAATGATCTGAAAAATGACAAATACTGCTGTCTCATTCCTAACCTGAGTATGGACAGGGTAAAAGAAGTTATTGAAGCCACAAAGCAGAAAATAATAAGGGGAAATGCTAAGGAGAAAAACCAAACCTTCCTGCATACCGGCCCTCATCATGATGACATTATGCTGGGAATTATGCCATGCATTATTCCAACGCTGCGAGAGGCATCAAACAAATTCCGATTTACCGTTTGTACTTCTGGTTTCACTGCTGTTACCAACGATATGCTTCAGAATTTCCTGCAGGAAACTGTGAAACATATTGAACAGGATAAGGTTAAGATGATTGAGTATCCCGATTTCTTTGAAAATGGGTATAAGTATAAATTTGATAAGGATGTCAGCCATTATCTCGATAAAATCGCAGCAAAAGATGAACCTGGAAAGCTAAGAGGTGTCTGTCACAGAATAATAAGGGTGATGGTCGATGTTTACAATCTGAAATCAAGGAATGAGCTTATTGACCAGATCGAGAAGAATATTGAATTATTGAAATCCAGCTATAGTGGTCAAAAGAATCCTCCCGATATTCAGAAGCTTAAAGGTATGATCCGCGAATTTGAAGAGGAACTCGTTTGGGCTCATTACGGGGTAAAAGTCCAGGATATTCAACACCTGAGGCTGGGGTTTTATACTGGTGATATCTTTACACCCCAGCCGAACACCAAACGTGATGTTGAGCCAATCCTGGAAATGCTCAGGCAGGTGCGGCCAACTGTGGTAAGTATGGCATATGATCCGGAAGGTTCAGGACCAGATACTCATTATAAGGTTCTAAAGGCATTAGCCCAGGCATTGAGAATATGGAAACAGGAAGAGGACCTGTCAAATCTGAGAATCGTTGGCTACAGGAATGTCTGGTTCAGATTCCACCCGTCGGAGGCAAATGTATTCACGCCGGTTTCGCTTAATTCCATGGCTGTTTTGGAGAAGTCATTCAAGGACTGTTACATCAGCCAGGTCAGTGCTTCATTTCCGAGCCATGAGCTTGACGGGCCATTCAGCGACCTTTCACAACATGTCTGGGTCGAACAGTTCAAGCGGGTTCAGCTTATCCTTGGGAAAGATTACTTCTATGAAAACGAAAGCCCGAAGATTCGAGCAACTCATGGAATGATATTTCATAAGGAAATGAAGCTGGATGAATTCCTCATACACGCAAGCGAACTTGAAAAGAGCATGGAAGGTGAGGTCAGATAAGAACCGGATAGAAATACTACGGGACTAAAGTCCCAACGAAAGGATATCGTTTACCACGACCTGAAGGCCGTGGTTATAGGAAGCTTTAGAATAACAGATCAAGCCCTTCTGCCTAAACTACGGCCTTCAGGCCGTAGTTACAGGATATCAGCAAAATCGGGGCTTCAGCCACAAAATATCCTGGGCTAAAGCCCTGATTATATATGATATTCAACAAACGGGACATACATAATTTCAAGAATCTGAATTGTAAACTATTAAAAATCAACAATTTTCAAGGGGCACTTAAGATTCAATACAATAAGTACCTCCGGATTTTATTCCTGAAAGCCGGAACAGCATCATTCCAGATATTAAGTATTGAGTTAACCGAATAATTTTTGGTAAACTCTATTCTTACTTTATCTGTTCCACAGACCTTATCGAACATTTCCAGCCTTGATTTTTCACACAAAGCGAAAACATCTTTTCCTGGCCGCAGTTTATGAGCTTCCTGGAGAAGATAAAACTGGATCAGCGATAGGGGAGCTCTGTTTTTATCAGTCAGATGTATCTGCACGCCATGAACCATTTTACCTTGCGAGACACTGTAATATGGCTTATAATGGATCGGTCTGAAAATCAGACCCGGAAGACCCAGCGCATTAAGGTTTTGTGACAAAGAATCAGCATTGATCCATTCTGCTGCAAAGGTTTGAAATGGCAATGTGTAACCAACCCCTATGCTGGCAACATAAAGCTCTCCGACTATCCCTGTGGCAGGGTAAAAGTGGCAGGTAGCAGCCTGGGGAATATGAGGTGAAGAAGGAACCCATGGCAATCCCGTTTCCTCAAAGCACATATTTCTATTCCAACCACTCATTTTTATCACTTTCAGATTGCATTTCACCCCATTTTTAAGCAACCCTTCACCGTTTAGGAACATTGCCAGCTCTCCGACTGTCATTCCATGGATATAAGGTATAGAATATTGGCTAACAAATGAGATGAAATCCTTTTCAACAATAGGTCCCTCTATCCGGATGCCTCCAAGAGGATTGGGCCTGTCAAGAACAATAAAAGGAATATCGTTTTCAGCAGCTGCCTCCATAGCAAGTCCGAGCGTGCTTATAAAGGTATATGAACGTGACCCTATGTCCTGTATATCATAAACTAGAACATCAATCCCTTCAAGCATTTCTCTGGTAGGCTTTCTTGTATTACCATATAAACTGTATACTTTCAGATGTGTTTTTGGATCGATTGTGGAGCCGATTATCTCTCCGGCAGTATATTCACCCCTTACTCCATGCTCGGGACCGTAAAGGCAAGTAAGCATGACACCAGGTGCTTTAAAAACAAGATCAACGCACGACCGAAGGCTCCTGTCTACACCTGTAGGATTAGTTATCAGACCGACTTTTTTGCCTTTTAGTATTTCAAATTTGCTCTTTGTCAACATCTCCAGCCCTGTTTCAACCTGCTGACCATTCAGTCCGAATGGAATAATTAAAACCTGCATAAGCAATATCATCTTAATAAATGCTGAAATCCTGTTTCCCATGGGATTAGGTTTAATAAAATACCGGTTCATAATAAATTCTATAAATAAAGCTGAAATTACAGTAAATATAATCATGGGTTATGTCACATATTCTTATTTTTATGCCTTTTTACATTTAGGTGATATGAAAAAAAATGCTGGCCGCCTGGTTTCGCTTGATATATTCAGAGGATTGACAATAGCATTCATGATCATCGTGAACACTCCCGGAAGCTGGCAGTACGTTTATGCACCGCTCCGTCATGCCAAATGGAACGGATGCACTCCAACAGATCTTGTTTTTCCATTTTTTCTATTTATAGTTGGTGTCTCAATGTGGTATTCGCTTAAAAAATACGGACACGAACTTAACGGGAGTTCGTTTTTAAGGATTGTCAGACGGACGGCATCAATTTTTGCACTTGGCCTTTTCCTTAATATATTTCCATCTTTCGACAGGGATTATTCAACCCTCCGGATCATGGGGGTGCTTCAGAGAATTGCTCTTGCTTACGGGCTGGGTGCTTTGATATGCATGGCAATCAATCGTGATTATTTATGGATCGTTACAGCCTTTCTGTTATTGCTCTACTGGGCCGTTCTTTCATTTTTCGGCGGGGCCGACCCATATAGTCTCGAAGGAAATGTAGTACTTAAGATCGACAAGTTAATTCTCGGGACAAAACATCTTTACACAGGTTTCGGCATACCCTTCGAACCTGAAGGGTTGTTGAGTACCGTTCCTTCAATTTGTACAGTGATAATCGGATTTTATACCGGAGAACTTGTCGGGAAAAAATCAGAAGGAGGAAAAAATGTCCTGAAAACACTTATCATTGGAGCTGCCCTGCTTGGGCTCGGACTTTTATGGAATAGGCTGTTCCCGATCAATAAAGCCCTGTGGACCAGTTCATACGTTCTCTATACTGCCGGTATTGCAATGATGGTCCTGTCAGTTATCTACTGGCTGGCAGATGTAGTGAAGTTCCAGAAATGGGGTCTCTTTTTTATTATTTTCGGTACAAATGCCTTGTTTTCATATTTCCTGGCCGGCATCTGGACCAGATTAATGCTGATTATTAAAGTACACGATGGCAATGAGATAAGTCTTTACACCTGGTTCTATGAAAAGATCTGTGTGCCTCTTGTAGGAAATATGAACGGAAGTCTTATGTTTGCCATAATCCAGATGCTGTTTATCTGGAGTATTGCGTTAATTTTGTATAAGAAGAAAGTATTGATAAGGCTTTAGGCTTTAGGCGTCAGGCGTCAGGCTCCCCTCTCTGGAGGGGCGGGGGGTGGGTATAACAAGTAAAATCAAACGACAGACACATCATGGATGACAATGATATAATTAACACAATATCAGAAGGTTATAAAGAGATCTTCGGGCACGCTGAAACAGAAATATATCCTTTACCGCGATCCGGCTCAGACAGGAGATATTACAGGATCCATGATGGAAACAAAACCATTATCGGGGCATTTAATGCCAATCCTGAAGAAAACGAGGCCTTTATCGGTTTTACGGGTCATTTCAGGAACAAATCACTACCTGTACCCGAATTGTACGGTTATCTTCCTGAAAAATCAGTTTATTATCTTCAGGATCTGGGAGATGACAACCTTTACACATGGCTCCATAAAAAGCCCGTAATCGCTCCCTTTGATGAGGATACAATGAAGCTCTACAGGAAAATCCTTGATAAGCTTATTTTGTTCCAGACCAAGGGAATTGAAGGCCTTGACCTTGACCTTTGTTATCCCCACCGAAGCTTCGACCGGCAGTCGATGATGTGGGATATGAATTATTTCAAGTATATGCTGCTGAAACTTCTGGCCGTACCCTTCAATGAACGCAGGCTCGAGCAGGATTTCAATATGCTGGCCGATTATCTTCTGGAAACAGGGCAGGACTATTTTCTTTACAGGGATTTTCAGACAGCCAATGTAATGGTGGTGGGAGAGGAGCCATGGTTCATCGATTACCAGGGGGGAAGAAAAGGTGCCCCCCAGTACGATGTTGCTTCGATGCTTTATGATGCTAAAATTCCAATGAATGAAATTGACAGGGAATTATTACTTGTCTATTATATTGAAAATTTTTGCAGCCAGACAAAAGAAGACCGGCTTAAATTCCGCGGTTATTACTCAGGATTCAGCATGATAAGGGTAATGCAGGCTCTTGGTGCATTTGGATTCAGGGGATTGTATGAGCAGAAGCCCACTTTCACCGATAGCATAGTGCCCGGTGTAAGACTCCTGAACCAGTTAATTGATCAGGCTGAGGAACATATCCGGCTTGCTGAATTATACAGTACGGTAAAATCAATCCGTGAAACACCAATATTTGTTAAACTGGCAGATAACAGGCATCTATAAGTTCGGGTTTATGAAAGCTATGATCATGTCGGCCGGGAAAGGAACAAGGCTGGGTAAAATTACAGAGACAATTCCAAAGGTTCTTGTCGACATTAACGGGAAAACCCTTCTTCAGCTGGCCATTGAAAAATGTGCTCAATATGGATTCGATGACATAATTGTCAATGTCCACTATTTAGCCGGAATGGTTGAAGAAGAGGTAGCACGATTAAAAAAGCTTGGATATAGAATAACTGTTTCGGATGAAAGAGACCTGCTTTTAGAGAATGGAGGCGGGCTGTATAAGGCAAGAGACTTTTTTAACAACAAGCCTTTTCTGGTGTACAATGCCGACATCTTTACTGACCTGGATCTCTCTTCTTTGTATAACTATCATTTGAAAAGCAAGGGACTGGCTACCCTTGCAGTCAGAAACCGTGAAGGGAGCAGGTTCCTTCTGGTAAATTCAGATGGTGTTCTTAAAGGATGGTGCAATATTGCAACGGGAGAAAAGATACTTGCCGTGAAGGATATGGAAAACCTTACGAGAATCGGTTTCTCATCAATTCAGATTATCGAACCAGAGATTTTTAACTATATGAAGGACGGTATTTATACTGTCGTCTCTCTTTACCTCGAACTGGCAGCTTCATATAAAATATGTACCTTCAGGTGTGATGATGGTTACTGGTTTAATGTTGGAACCCCGGAAGAACTTGAAAAAGTAAAAGCGTTTCTTAAAAAAATCTGAATCAACGCTTAATCCGTCCTCTACAAATCTGCAAACTTTAACATGCAACTCATGCTTGATCATTGAAAACTTCATTTTTCTATTATTAACTCAATTTAATCTGATTAATCCTGTGACCGAAAAACCTTATCTTTGAGTTATACATTATAATCATTTCTTCCAATGGGAAAAGTTTTAGTAATCGGCGCTGGAGGCGTTGGATCGGTGGTAATCAGCAAAATGGCCTCACTTCCGGAAGTGTTTACGGAAATTCTCCATGCGAGCCGCACAAAATCCAAATGTGATGCGATCGCTGCAAGGACCGGATCGGACCATATAAAAACAGCACAGATTGATGCCGACAAAGTCCCGGAGCTTAGAAACCTTATCAGAAGCTTTAAGCCTGACATAGTTGTAAATGTTGCTCTTCCATATCAGGACCTTCATATCATGGATGCCTGTCTGGCTGAAGGAGTGTCATATCTCGATACTGCTAATTATGAGCCTCTTGAAGAGGCTAAATATGAGTACAGCTGGCAGTGGGCATACCAGGAAAGATACAAAATGGCAGGTATAACAGCTATACTCGGCTGCGGTTTCGACCCGGGAGTAACCTCCGTATTTACAGCATATGCTGCAAAGCACCATTTTGATGAGATAAATTACCTTGATATCGTCGACTGCAATGCGGGGGACCACGGAAAACCATTTGCAACAAATTTTAATCCAGAAATAAACATCAGGGAAGTAACACAAAAAGGAAAGTATTTTGAAAATGGAAAATGGATTTATACCAGGCCTCATGAAATTCATAAGTCACTCAGTTATCCCGAGATAGGGCCTAAAGAGTCTTATCTTATTTACCATGAAGAGCTGGAATCACTGGTAAAGAATTTCCCGACTCTCAAAAGGGCCAGGTTCTGGATGACTTTCGGCCAGGAGTATCTTACACATCTCCGGGTAATTCAGAATATTGGTATGGCTGGCATTGAGCCAATAATGTTCAACGGGCGCGAGATAGTTCCAATCCAGTTCCTGAAAGCTGTCCTGCCCGATCCTGGAGAACTTGGGGAAAACTATAAGGGTCAGACATCAATCGGATGCCGTATAAAAGGTATAAAGAACGGAAAGGAAAAGACATATTATATTTATAACAATTGCAGTCACGAAGCAGCATATAAGGAGACAGGTGCACAGGGTGTAAGCTATACAACAGGGGTTCCGGCGGCCATCGGGGCTATGATGTATCTTAAGGGAATCTGGAAAAAGCCGGGTGTCTTTAATGTGGAGGAATTTGATCCAGATCCGTTTATGGAACAACTTAACCTGCTGGGTTTGCCCTGGGTTGAATTGCATGACGTGGATCTGGAATTATAACCAGGGCTTAACGGTGTAACGGCATAACGGCATAACGGCCTTTTCCGTCCTTCACGCCTTCACGCCTTAACGCCTTCATGCCTTAACACTTTAATATTTTATATTTTGAGCATCGACTATTCTCAAATACCATCACCTTGCTTTATTTTAGAAGAGGAGCGATTTCGCAGGAACCTTGCCCTGATAAAGCAGGTTTCAGAAGATTCGGGTTCTGAAATCATTCTTGCATTCAAGGGATTTGCAATGTGGGGCGTCTTTCCGATCATTAAAGAATATATCAGCGGAGCATCAGCAAGTTCACCGGATGAAGCCCGATTGTGCTTTGAAGAAATAGGGGTGCCTGCCCATACGTATTCCCCGGTTTATAAAGAGACTGATTTTGAGACAATTCTGAAATACAGCTCACATGTGACCTTTAACTCACTTGCTCAGTTTCATAAATACTCCGCTGTGCTTTCAAATTATCAGCGTAAGATATCGGCAGGACTGAGGATCAACCCAGAATTCTCTGAAATAGGTCATGATATTTATAACCCCTGTTCTCCTGGCTCGCGACTTGGGATCACTGCGGATGACCTTATCAAGGAAGGAATGCCGGAAGGAATTGAGGGACTCCATTTTCATGTTCTTTTTGAATCAGATTCTTATGCCCTGGAGAAAGTACTTGAGATTGTTGAGCTGAAATTCAGCAGATTCTTCCACAGACTTAAATGGATAAATATGGGTGGTGGTCACCTAATCACCAGAAAAGGGTACGATACAGGGCATCTTGTGAAAATATTAAAGAGATTCAGCGAAAGATCAGGACTTCATATAATCCTTGAACCCGGGAGCGCTTATGCATGGGAAACAGGTGAGCTGGTTTCGACTGTCGAGGATATTGTCGAAAACAAGGGTATCAGAACTGCTATTCTCGATGTTTCATTTACTGCCCACATGCCCGATTGTCTCGAAATGCCCTATAAGCCTAAGATTTACGGTGCCACCGATCCTGTACCGGGCAAGCCAACATACAGGTTAGGAGGAAATTCGTGTCTTTCAGGAGATTTTATGGGGGATTGGTCATTTGAAAATGAGCTTAAACCTGGCGACAATATCATCTTTCTCGATATGATTCATTATACGATGGTAAAGACCACAACCTTTAACGGTGTTCATCATCCATCAATCGGCCTCTGGACGCGTGATAATAAATTCAGGCTGATTAAAGAATTCGGATACAGTGATTATAAAAACCGGTTGTCGTAAAGACAGGTCTCAGACCTGTCTCTCCGACATTTCATATGTAATTACATTGTAATTACATTATTAACCCACCCCCTAGCCCCTCCCAGGAGGGGAGCCATATTATTTCCACTGTCATTGCGACCACGCAAGGCGTGGGAAGCAATCTTCATCTGTTTATTACGCCTGATCCCAATAATTCCTCCCCGTCGTACCATGCGGCAAACTGCCCGGGAGCGATCCCTCGCTGCAATTTCTGGAATATTATGTAAATGCCGTTCTTCTTTCTGAATAATCTTGCTTTCTGCAACGGCTGGCGGTATCTAATCCTGACTTCGTATTCCCTTACTTCATCTTCTTTCATCTCAAGGTCTTTCCTTATCCAGTGGATCTCATCGCTCCTTATAAACAGGCCTTTCCTGTAGAGGCCCGGATGTGACTGTCCTTCACCAACAAAAAGCATGTTACTACTGACATCATTGCCAATTACAAACAATGGCTCCTTAAATCCCCCTATATTAATTCCTTTTCTCTGTCCTATAGTGAAGAAGTGAGCCCCATTGTGTTCCCCGATGACCTTTCCCGATCCTGAAATAAACTGATATGGTTCTGATGCTGATTTAAGGTAATCATCCTCAATGCTGTCATTAGGGAACCCGGGTTCCCAGAGCTTATGGCATAAATCTGCCGGGATCTCAATCACTAATCCCTTTTTTGCTTCAAGCTTCTGCTGAAGGAAAGTAGGCAGATGTACTTTGCCAACGAAACATATACCCTGGGAGTCTTTCCTGTGAGCTGTTGCAAGTCCAAGTTTATGGGCGACATCACGAACCTCCGGTTTTGTAAGGTTGCCTATCGGGAAAAGGGCATATTCAAGCTGTTCCTGGCTTAGCTGGCAAAGAAAATAGCTCTGGTCCTTATTATCATCTTTCCCGCATAAAAGCCTGTATATTCTTTCGTCTGCTGTTTCAATGACTTCCTTACGGCAATAATGACCAGTAGCTACAAAGTCGCCTCCAAGTTTTCTTGCTTCATCAGAAAAGGAGTCAAATTTAATTTCCCTGTTGCAAAGAATGTCAGGATTTGGTGTGCGGCCTTTTTCATACTCTGAGAACATATAATCGACGACCCTTATTCTGTAAGATGCACTTAGGTCAACTGAATAAAATGGGATATCAAGTTTCCGGGCCACCATTTCTGCAAACATAATGTCATCTTCCCAATGGCAGTTGCTCTGAAGAAGGCCGGTCGTGTCGTGCCAGTTCTTCATGAACAGCCCAACTACATCGTAACCGTTTTCCTTGAGGAGCCAGGCCGCAACACTTGAGTCAACACCTCCCGATAAACCTATTACAACCCTTTTTTTCACTGCGCAAAGTTAATTAAAATGGCTAACTTTATCCGGTTATGGGTGTCGGAACATTAACAATATATAGTGCCTCAGCAGGTTCAGGTAAAACCCATCAGCTTGCCGGCATTTATCTTGAAAAGCTTTTCAGATCGAAATTAAGTTACCGGAAAATCCTTGCAGTCACTTTTACCCACAAGGCAACTGCCGAAATGAAAGGCCGTATCCTTGATGAGCTAAATAAGCTGGCTGTCGGTGATAATTCAAAGTATCTGGACGATCTAGTAAAATCGACCTCTAAATCTGAGGCTACTGTCAGGAGGGAGGCAAAAGAGATTCTCTATTCAATCCTGCATGATTTTTCAAGGTTTTCGGTAAGCACCATCGACAGTTTCTATCAGAAGATTGTAAGAGCATTTGCACGTGATATAGGCCTTCATTCAGGCTTCGACATTGAGATTGACCATACAAACATCCTTGCCGTTGCAGTCGACAGGATGATCGCTTCGGCAGCTTCTGACTTAACAATAAAGAACTGGCTTTTGGACTTCGCCAGCGCAAATATCGAAGAAGGAAAAACATGGGACCTCAGGAAAAGTATAACTGTACTGGCAGGTGAACTTTTTAATGAAAAATTCAAACTGCTATCACAGGATGAAAAGCAAAAACTTCAGGATAAGGGACTTTTAAAATCATATATAAAGGAGATGAGGTCAATAAAATCCTCCTTCAGCACTGTTTTAAAGGAGAAGGGCCTGAGTTCACTTAATATTATCGACTTATACAATCTTTCTGATGATATGTTTTTCCAGAAGGGGAAAGGGGTTGCCAGCTATATACGGTCAGTTTCAAAAGGAGAGATCCGACTTCCAAATTCATATGTCCGGGCAGCATTGGGAAATCCTCCGCGCTGGTCATCAGGAGATCCTGCCGCCCCGCTTGCGGAAGCAATAAGGGATGGCCTCGGAGAATCAGTAGGTGAAGTTGTTAAATACTATGATGAGAATATTGTCCTTTATAAAACTGCTGATGTTATCCTGTCCTATATTTATATACTCGGGATATTATCTGATGTTCTCAACCAGGTTCATCAGATCACAAGGGATGAAAACATCTTTCTTTTATCAGACGCAGGCGAGCTGATTTACATGATAACTGAAAAGGACCAGACGCCTTTTATCTACGAGAAGGTTGGCAATACATTCGAAAATTATATGATTGATGAATTTCAGGATACATCTGTCATACAATGGAAGAACTTCAGGCAGCTGATTGATAACAGCATGGCCCAGGGATTTGAAAATCTTGTGGTTGGGGATATTAAACAGTCAATTTACAGATGGAGGAACAGTGACTGGAGGACCCTTCGCGATCTTAAAAAAGAGATTGATAACATACGTTACATTTCAAGGCCGCTTAATACAAATTACAGAAGCTGTTCCGATATTATCAGGTTCAACAATTCAATTTTTTCGATTATCCCTTACCAGATAGATGCCGGACTGTCAGAAAATAAAGCTGTGACGGACTTTCGTGAACTCTTTTCTGAAGCTGTTCAGATTGATCCCGGGAAAAAGGAGAACGGTTATGTCAGGATTGAATTTATTGAAAATAGTGAGGAATCCTCCTGGCAGGCGGAGGTTCTTAATCGTCTCCCTTCAGTCATCGAGTCAATTCAGGACAGGGGCTTCCATGCATCCGACATCGGGATTCTTGTAAGAGATAATAAAGAGGGTGCGCTGATATTGAGGGAGATAATAGACTATAGCGCTTCATGCAGTATCGAAAAAAGAGAAAGGTATAATTACAATATTGTATCAGGCGAATCACTTCTCCTCGCTAATTCTCCCGCGGTGAATTTCATTATAGCTGTTCTTAAAGTACTCGACAATCCTGGAGATATTATTGCAAGGGCACTTATGCTCAGATTTTTCCTTCTGGCAACAGGGAAGGAAAATGCCGGAGATACTCCTTTGGTAGGGGATGAGCTCGTTGAATTTTCAGCCGGTTTCTTCCCTGAAGATTTTAAAGAATTCCTGAGCAGCATAAGATATCTTCCATTATGGAATATTACTGAGAAGACGATTGGATTCTTCGGACTTGGTAACTATTCTTACAATGTTGCATTTCTGAACAGTTTCCAGGATATAGTTATTACCCACGCTTCGGTAAGGAATCCGGGAATATCCTCTTTTCTTGAGTGGTGGGAATCGGAAGGAGTCAAAAAATCAATTTCTGTGCCTGAGCAACAGGATTCTATGAAGGTTCTGACAATTCATAAATCAAAAGGTCTTGAATTTGGAATTGTTATTTTGCCATTTCTGTCGTGGAACCTCGACCATAAAATATTTCATTCGAATATTCTTTGGGCCAAGCCGGGTTCTCATCCTTTCAATAAACTGGGTATTGTCCCGGTTAGGTACAAGAGTGAACTCGCTGAAACAATTTTTGCAGAACAGTATCTTGAGGAAAAATACTCGGCTTATCTTGACAATATAAACCTGTTATACGTTGCTTTTACAAGGGCTGTAAATGCAATAATTGGTTTTGCTCCTGATCAGCCCCGTGCAGAGAACCGGATAGCATCGGTTATCAGAGATGCAATTATTTTTAAAGGCACTCATCCTGACGGATCAGATACTTTTCTTCACAACTATTATGATCCGATGAGCAGGATTTTTGAGCTGGGCTTTCTGGAGGGCATTCATATAGAGAATGAGCCTTCCGGAGGTCTTAGAATAGATAACTATCCTGTAAATGATAACACGGGTTCACTTAAGCTAAAGCTACACTGGGAAGACTATTTCAGTACTGATAAATCGGGTGCCCGTGAGAAGATAAACTATGGGAAGATGATGCATGAGATATTTGGTGAAATAATCACATCCGATGATGTGGCGTTAGTTGTGAGAAAGAAGGTCCTGGCAGGAGTTATCAATGAATCTGAAGGAATCATAATCACCGGGAAAGTCAAAAGTCTTATTAACCAGCCCGTTGCAAGGGACTGGTTTGATAAAGGAAATGAAGTTCTTAATGAAGCCTCAGTACTGATGCCAGATTCAACAACCAAACGTCCTGACAGGATTATTATTAGAGAAGGAAGGACTTCTATTATTGATTTCAAGTTCGGTGCAGAAAACCAGAGCCACCTTAACCAGATCAGGCAGTACAGGAAGATCCTTGGAGGAATGGGGTATAACGTTACAGAAGCATATCTGTGGTATGTGGACGATGATAAAATAGTTTCAGCCTGAATGGAAGGAGAAAAGAAAATAACTGCAGGTTACCCATGGGGCCATGAACGAAGGTTCAATGCCTTTTCCGATTATTTCAGAAGAACTTACGGGGAAAGGATGCAAAAGGTTTCAATTGATGCCGGGTTTACCTGTCCGAACAGGGATGGATCAAAAGGTACCGGGGGCTGTACTTACTGTAACAACAAAGCATTCAATCCATCATACTGCATTCCTTCAAAATCAGTTACGAACCAGATTGACGAAGGAATTGAGTTTCACAGGAAGAGATACAGGAGAGCCGGATCGTACCTGGCATATTTCCAGGCATATTCAAATACATATGCCTCCCTGGAAATATTATCCGATCGGTATAAGGAGGCGCTAAGGCACAGAGATATTAAAGGCCTTGTTATTGGAACAAGACCTGATTGTATAAACAGTGAGATACTGGATCTCCTGAAGGAGCTTTCGGGGAAATGTATTCTGCTTTTGGAATTCGGTATTGAATCGTGTTATGACAAGACACTGATCAGGATCAATCGGGGACACAGCTTCAGTGACGCGGTTGAAGCACTAGAGGCATCTGCTTCGATAGGCCTCAATACAGGAGCACATTTCATTTTTGGACTTCCCGGAGAGACCCGGGAAGAGATGCTTGACCAGGCAGAAATAATTTCTGAATTGCCCCTTAAAAGTGTAAAGTTCCACCAGTTGCAGATCATAAAAGGAACAAGAATGGAAGAGGAATATAATACCAATCCTTCGGACTTTGAAATTTTCACATGGGACGATTACCTCAATTTCATAATTAAATTTTTAGAGAGACTTAATCCGTCTATTGTGGTAGAAAGATTTACGGGAGAAGCTCCACCTAGATTTCTAACAAGGGAGGTTTGGGGTAAGAGGACAGATCAGATAGTAGGATTAATTGAAAAAAGGATGGAGGAACTTGATACCTGGCAGGGCAGGCTTTACAAAGGCATAACGGCGTAACGGCGTAATGGCGTAACGGCGTAACGGCATAACGGCACAACAGCATAACTAATTTTATAGAATGGTTTATTTTCTTGAACGAATAGCAAAACATCTGTTTGAGCAGAATGGTGGTGACATCAGAAACCATTGTCTAGTGTTTCCTAGCAGGAGAGCCGGGCTTTATTTCCTAAATTATTATGCAGCCTTGCTTGATAAGCCTGTCTGGAGTCCCTCAATCTTGACAACTAATGAATTCTTCGGTTCTTTCTCTGAACTCACCGTAGCCGATAATGAAATTCTTCTTTTCGAGCTATATAAAGTGTACCGGGAACTCAACAAATCCGCAGAGAGCTTTGATGAGTTTTATTTCTGGGGCGATATGCTTTTAAATGATTTTGACGATATCGACAAGTACATGGCAAACGCTTCGGTACTGTTTCGTAATGTGCGTGACTTTAAAAATATAGATTATCAGTTTAGTGATATCGATCAGGAACAGGCTGAAATAATTAAAAGGTTCTGGAAGAATTTTGAACCTGAAAAGCATTCACCTGAAAAGACAGGGTTCATTTCAATCTGGACAATTCTTAATGATCTTTACACAAAGTTTAAGAGCATACTGCGTTCCATGAGCCTGGCTTATGAAGGAATGATTTTAAGAGATATAGCTGAAAGGTATTTGGATGGCAATACCCCCGAAATAACATGGGAAAAGGTGAACTTTATCGGCTTCAATGCCCTGAATAAATGCGAGCTGACTGTTATGAAAAAACTCAGGGAAGAGGGCAGGGCGAACTTTTTCTGGGATTACGACAACTCATATATTAAGGCCGGTAAACTTAATTCTGCGGGGATGTTCATGACAAATAATCTAAAGGTATTTGGAAACGATATGCCTGATGACTGGAATTATGATACACTTCTTTCTAACCACGATGAAAACATTTCAAGGAAGATCATTGAAACAACATCTGATATTGCCCAGGTAAAATTGATTCCTGACCTACTTGGTAACATACCCCGACTAGCCCGGGAAGATCCACATCATACTGCTGTCATCCTTGCCGATGAGAATCTTATTGTACCAATGCTAACAAGTCTTCCGGGGAATATTGGTGATATTAATATTACTATGGGATACCCGCTGAAAATGACGGGTGTTTACAGCCTGATAAGATTTCTTCTAAATCTTCAGCGCAATTCATCGGTTGAAAATGGCAAAACTTATTTCGGTTATCAGGAGGTCATTGAAATCCTCCGTCATCAGCTGATCTTCAATTTAATTGATAAAGAACAGATTATTAATGAAATAATAGAAAACAACCTGATCCGGATACCATCTGATTTTCTGTGCAGGTCAGAAA
The DNA here is from genome assembly GCA_963701745.1 of uncultured Bacteroidales bacterium. Taxonomy (GTDB): domain Bacteria; phylum Bacteroidota; class Bacteroidia; order Bacteroidales; family VadinHA17; genus LD21. Next base: position 1,632,643 of record CAVPBE010000001.1, read on the forward strand.
TCCTTAAAATCATCTTTACAAAGATGGTTGATCCACATCAATTGTCGGAATATTTGAGGGAAATCCTGTCAATTATTCCAATTGGGATTATTAACGATACAGAAGCTTCACCCGACCAGGTTATGCAAAAAAAGCTGATAAATGAATTTATTTATTCAGTTATGAAGTCAGTGAACCGTTTGGAGACAATTGTAAGTTCACCCGACATAAGTTTCAGGAATGAGACATATATAAGGATCCTTGACAAGATCCTGAGGAACCAGTCGGTCCCGTTTACCGGAGAACCCTTATCCGGAGTACAGATAATGGGGTTTCTTGAAACGAGGGCTCTTGACTTCAGAAATATTATTTTGCTTTCGGTAAATGAAGGAATACTTCCCTCAGTCAGTTCCAGCTCTTCATTTGTTCCATTCAGCATAAGGGAGGCCTTTGATCTCCCTGTCATTAATCACCAGGAATCAATTTATGCTTATCATTTTTTCCGGCTTCTTCACAGGGCGGAAAATGTGACATTCATCTACAATTCCGACTCGACAGGATTAAGAACGGGTGAGATGAGCAGGTTTCTCACTCAGCTTAAATATGAACAGATAATAGAACCAACTGTCCTGAATTTAAGCTTTGACATAAGGACTCCTGCCTCTATAAGAGATAAAGTTGAAAAGAGTCAGTTACACATAGAAAGGCTGAAATCTATTTATGTTGATGACAGGAGCAAAGCTGTTTTATCACCTACTGCAATAAATACCTGGCTGAACTGCAGGATGAGGTTCTACTACAGGTATGTCAATGGTTTGAAGGAACCTGAAGTTATATCTCCTGAAATTGATCATGCGATCTTTGGGCAGATACTTCACAGGATCATGAAAAGGATTTACAATGATCATTTAAAAAGGGAGGTGTCTGCTGGTTATATTAATGCACTTATTAAGGATGAAAGTCATCTTATGAATATAATCGACCTAGCAATAGCAGAGAATTATAGCTCAGATATGGTGAGGCCGCTCAGTGGCAATGATGTTATTATAAAGGATATACTCTTCATTTACCTTCAGAAGATACTGACTGCTGACAGAGCATTTGCTCCTTTCGTAATTGCCGGACTTGAAGAATCCTTCAGCTTCATGCTTCCATTTCAGTTAAAAGGTGAAAGCATTGAAATCAGGACTGGCGGCAATATTGACCGCATTGACCACCTAAAGGGAAAAACAAGAATCGTTGATTACAAGACTGGTGAAACAGCTGAGAAAATAAATTCAGTGGGAGACTTATTCGTTGATGACCGTAAAAAGGATCTTGACGGGTGGCTTCAGACATTATTATACTGCGAAGCATACCTGGTTAAAAATCCGGATGTTATTGTACGTCCGTCCATTTACAAGGTAAAGGAATTAACAGCAGATAAATCCTCTGATATTCTTGTAATAAAGGAAGATAAATCCAGCGAAATTAAACTGGATGATTATCAGACAGTAAGAGGATCTTTTTTAGATGGATTGAGGAGTGTGATTAACACGATTTTCAATTCTGAAGAGCCCTTCAGAATGACCAAAAGCAGCAATAAATGCGGATATTGTCCCTATAAAGAATTGTGTCAGAGATAAATCTGCCGGAAGATTCTACTCCAATTCAAACTGAAGGGCTGCCATTTTAATTGCAGTAATGGCAGCTTCGTCACCTTTGTTCCCGTGCTTGCCTCCGGACCTGTCACGTGCCTGCTCATAATTAAGTGTAGTTAGTACACCAAATATGAAAGGTATGTTATATTCGAGATTAAGTTTGGTAATTCCATAAGTAACACTCTGGCAGATATAGCTGAAATGAGGTGTCTCTCCCTGAATGATGCAGCCCAGGCATATAATTGCGTCAAGGTCATCATATTCTGCAAAAAACTGTGCCCCGAGGGTAAGCTCGAAACTTCCCGGTACATGCTTTATTACAATATTATTGTCGGTTGCACCGTGTTTTTTCAGGGTTCTTGTAGCTCCTTCCAGCAAGGCTTGTGTAATGTCATGGTTCCAGTCTGAGACTACTATTCCGAATCTCATTTTCCCGGCATCAGGGACAGATGCCGGATCATAACCTGACAGATAAGAGGTGCTCATTTATTTGAAAGTAGTTTTGCCCTTGCTATATATTTGTCAATTGAAGAACCCTCTGTGCTTGTGGGGTATTCTTCCTTGATCTGTTCGTATAACTTCAATGCATCAGCATATTTCCCGTTTATTTCATAGAGCTCTGCTGCCTTCATAAGGAAAAGGGGAGTATTGAAGGAATTACCTGCGAATTCTGCAGCTTCCAGATATTTGACCAGACCTTTATCGGTATTACCGAGTTCTACGTAAGCATCACCTGTTGCACCTATTGCTATCGATCCGATGACCTTATCTTTTTTTGAATACTTATCCAGGAAATCAATAGCTTCCTGGTAATTTCCAAGATGGAGATTGCAAATCCCTGCACCATATCTTGCAAGGTTTCCTGCTTTTGTAAACTTGTATTCCTTTGCTATGTCGAGAAATCCGAGGTAATTTCCATCACCATTAAGTGCAAGGTTTATTGAATCGAGTTCAAGGTATTTCTGTGCCTGGTACATCTGTGATTGAGCTTCATCATTTCTTTTTGTCAGATATAATTTAGCGAGCCAGAATAGCCCAACCAAAACAACTACAACAGCCAGACCGATTAACAAAGGTTTATAGTTCTGTTCCAGAAATTGTTCTGTTTTGGACAATGTTTCTTCAACATTCTTCATTCCCTGCGGATTATCATCTTTCTTATTTTTTGCCATAACAGTTTATGCTTAAAACACTTAAAAAATTAACTCCGCAAAAGTAGTGCTTTTACGTTAATATTGAAATAAATAGATAAAAAAAAGGAAATAAAGAAATAAAGGCTTAATATATTGAATAACAATTGGTTAATGTCATAATTATGTTAGCAGTTTCTTTTTTTATAACTTAGCAGGGTAAATGTTTGTATTCATACCTCATACCTCAAACCCCGAACCACGAAGCTCAAAATGTACCTTAAAAAACTCTCTCTGACTAATTTCAAGAACTACTCTCAGGCTGATCTGGAGTTTTCTCCAAAAATCAATTGTTTTGTGGGCAATAATGGAGTAGGTAAAACAAATATCCTGGATGCCATCCATTATCTATCATTGACAAAAAGTTTCTTTAATAATATTGACAGTGCAAGTATCAGACATGATGAGGAATTTTTTTTAATTCAGGGATTATTTGTCAAAGACGGTGAGGAAGATAATATCTTCTGTTCCTTCCACAGGCAGAAGCAAAAGATGCTGAAACGAAACGGCAAGGAGTATGGAAGGTTGTCGGATCATGTCGGCCGATATCCGGTAGTAATGATCTCCCCGGCCGACAATGCCCTCATTAGTGAAGGCAGTGAGGAAAGAAGGAAATTCATGAATAAGATCATAAGTCAGTATAATGCCGAATATCTCGATTCAGCACTGAATTATAACAAGGCATTGCAGCAGAGGAACAGGCTGTTAAGGGATTTCAGGGCTTCGAACACCTTTGATGACGAAATGCTTTCAGTATGGGATGCCCAGCTTATCAGGTATGGTTTATATGTCTATTCCGAGAGAGACAATCTAACAAACGAGCTTATTCCGGTATTCAGGGAGTATTATTCTATGGTCTCGAATGAGAAAGAAAAAGTAAGCCTGAGATACAGGTCACATCTCGGCAACGGAGACTTTACTGAGATGCTGAAAGATGCAAAAAGCAAAGACAGGTCGGTGGAGTATACAACAGTAGGAATTCATAAGGATGACCTCCTTTTTGAAATGGATGGCTATTCTGTGAGGTCGCTGGGTTCCCAGGGGCAGCAGAAATCATATCTTGTCGCACTCAAGCTTGCCAAATTTGACTATATAAAAAGGAAAGCAGGATTTCCACCTATATTGCTGCTCGACGATATTTTTGATAAGTTCGATGCCGAAAGAGTTGCGCAGATAATCCGACTTGTGGGGAACCATCGTTTCGGACAGATCTTTATTACTGATACACATCAGGACCGGCTTCATAAAATCCTTATTGCACTTGACACCGATTATAAAATGTTCAGAATTGGAGAAACCGGCATTGATGAGTTAATTCAAAATGGCAATCAAAAATTATGAGAAGGAGCAGGACTATATCGATTGCTGAAGCCATGAAAGATTATATTAAGGAGATGAACCTGGAGGGTAAGCTTTTAGAGGTAAATCTTATCAACTCGTGGGAAGAGATTGTTGGAAAGGCTATCTCAATAAGGACATCAAAGGTATTTATCAAAGATCATGTCCTTTATGTTTACCTAAATTCCTCCGTCGCCAGGAACGAACTTATGATGCTGAAAGAGGCTCTCAGGGAAAAACTGAATGCCAGGTCGGGACAGGAAGTAATAAAGGATATTGTTTTAAGATAGATCGCTCACACTGTAATTGTTACCCGATATTGATACAGATTTCCTGAATGATTTTGAGGATGAAAAGACGTAATCTTCTTTTTCGTAATTCAAGATAACCATTTCGTTCACAATTTTAATTTCAATCGATCCTTCAGGAATCTTATGTATTATAAAGTCAGCAAGCAGGAAAGCTTTTTCAATGCCGTCACCCCGCCTGAAATTCCACACTTCGTCAGGAAGGGCAAGCCTGTTTCCGTCGTAAATCGATTCATTAGAGAGATTAGTAAGGATAAGGTAGACTTCAATTACTGACCGGGCTTCCATGTCAGTAAAGCATACAGGATTCCTCTCAATTGAAGCCTTGACAAACGGAACCCAGTCAATGCGCTCCATCTGCCTGTAAACATACATCGCAAGTAAAGCCGTTTCTGACTTTTCGGCCAGACCTGTTATGGTTTCGGTTATCTTTCCCCGGCTCTCATCAGGTAAAATAACAGGCATTTTCGGGTTGAGGAATACTTTGTCGGTACCGGGGATATCAGGTTCAGTAAAAATAAAATTATGGAGATCATTTAACATTTCGACAAGAATGTTATCACTAACATCACCAATTGATTTCATGAACTCAGCCCTGAACTCATCGAGGTTTTTCTCTTTTCCGTCAGTGAAAATATTTTCAATGTCATTCAGCATTATCTTACCAGGAATAGGGCTAAGATTGAATTCATCACCCTCAATCTCATTGACCAGCTGAGCTCTCGTCTCCAATGATAAATTATACTTACTGGTATGTTCGTATTCGAACATTTTTTCAAGACTTATGTACCGCTTTTTGCCTGAGCATTCGCACATGTACTGGAAAAGGGTTTTGTATTTTGATTTGAAGCGGAGAAAATTTATAAATACAAGATCTGTGACAGGGGAAGTGAGAAATTCCCTGAGTTTTGATGAAAAATGGTTGTAGGCATCTCTGTTTATGGTTGCATCTTTGTACAGGGTATGAATATATCCTGAAATATGCGAAACAATTGTCACACGTTCGTTTTCAAGTGCTCGTCTTGCTTTTTCAGAGAGAGATGTGCCATTGTACCACATATTCCTCGTGACAATTCTCCTGTTATTAGTGATCAGTCCCTCCTTCTCAATTATGAAGTTTTGGGAATGGAGAGGTGTCGCAATAAGAAATATCTTTTCAAGGGGAATTCTTCCTACAATGAACATTGCTGCAGCGTAAAGTGAGGATAGCGAAACACATTCACCCGCACCTGTTGAAAAGTTTTCCTTAAACCTGAAAGCTGTCATAGCTTCCACGGTTTCAGTCTTCCAGTATGGAATCACATCAGTTGTGTACTTGTCGAGTCCGAAGTGCTTCCTGATATCAATGTCAAAATAATACTTGTCCCCTTCATAGCCGAATAGTGCATTTGAGTGCTTCAGCACCTCCATGTCAAAGAATTCACTGAATCGTGCTATTTCCCTGGTCTTTGTTGTAAGGCCCCAGGTTGAAAGATCCAGGTTGAAAACATAATTCTGGATAATAAATTGCTTTATCCTGTTGACCTTAAAGGTAAAGCTCTTTTTCTCGATATCCTTAAACCATGGATCATCACGCCATTTCCAGATAACTGGTGACATAATGTTTGCCAGAACAAGGGGATAGAACAGCTCAGGGAAAATAAAAATCTCCATATCCGAGAGTGTAAAGGCTGATGAGTATTTTTCCAGCGTTTTTTTCCCGTCCTGACTGTGGGTAGTATTTGATGTCATTGATTTATCTGAACCTTTCAATATCCGAAAAGAAGAAATTGGCTTCACGCACGGCATTTTCATCACTGTCAGAGCCGTGTACAGCATTCATCTTCACCGATACTGCAAAAGTCTTCCTGATAGTGCCTGGCTCTGCTTTATTCGGATCTGTAGCCCCTATCAGTTTGCGGAATTCCTCAACTGCATTTTCGTGTTTAAGAATCAATACCACAACAGGGCCGCTTGTCATAAACTCGACAAGTTCCTCGAAAAATGGTTTTCCTTTGTGAATTTCATAAAATGTTTCGGCCTGAAGCAATGTCAACTGTACCATTTTGATGGATGTAATCTCAAATCCACCTTCATTCATCATGGACAGTATTGGTCCGGTCTTCCCGGTTCTTACGGCATTTGGCTTAATAATTGAAAATGTATACTTTCCGTTCATAACCATCGTTTAATGATAATCTGTAATAAGAATATGTCTAAAGGATTATTTTCTATCTTTAACCCCTTGATTCAGCAGCAGTAAAAGTGTTTGAACTGGCCAAATATACAAAAGAATTGTCGGAACTTTTGGATTCCGCTGATAATATATTGCTCATAAGTCATATCAATCCCGATGGAGATGCAATAGGTTCTCAGTTAGCTCTTTATCATTACCTTACCGGCAAAGGAAAAAAGGCCGGGATGATGTGCCCCAATAATCTCCAGGAGTTTCTAAAATGGATGGACGGCTCGGATAAGATCAATGTATTTATAAGGAAAAGGAAGAAGTGCATCTGTCTTATTGAATCTGCAGATTTGATACTGATGATGGATTTCAATCAGCCAAACCGGCTTGGTGAAGCAGAAGAATTTGTTATCCGCTCATCTGCCAAAAAAGTGATTATCGATCACCACCTTGAACCAAAAGATTTTGCCGATTTGATAATTTCTGATCCTTCGAGCTGTTCCACCTCCGAACTTGTTCACGAAATGGTGACTTTAATGAATGGCGGACTATTTCTCAACAAATTTTATTCTGAGGATATTTATGTTGGTATAATAACCGATACCGGAAATTTTGAGCACGGCTCATATACAGGGAGGACACTTAGAATTATTGCCAGCCTGCTGGAATCAGGAATTGATAAAGACCTGTTATTGAATATAATATATAACAATTTCTCAGCTGACAGGATGAGACTTATGGGGCTGGCACTGAATGAGCGAATGACTGTTTTAAGTGAGTACCGGACCGCATATATCCATCTTACCAAAAAAGATCTTGCTGATTTTAACCATGTTAAAGGTGATACCGAAGGGTTTGTAAATCTGCCCCTGTCCATAAAGGGGATCAACTTTTCAGTTCTCTTTATCGAAAAAGATAATTTTGTGAAATTGTCATTCCGTTCCAAGGGGAAATTTCCGGTTAATGAATTTGCCTCGAGGTATTTTGCAGGCGGTGGTCATCGAAATGCTTCAGGCGGAGAGTTTTATGATACTCTTGAAAATACGATAAAGTACTTTCTGAAAGTTCTTGAAGAGAATGCTGAACGTCTTAAAAACGTGTTTTAAATAATGAGAACTGAGATTATCATAGTTTCAGTACTAATCTTTTTGTCTGGCTCATGCAGAAATGAAACGGATAACCGCAAGGTAACAACGAAACCCGGGAGCCGGGAAATGACTGAACTGAACAGCTACCTTGTGCAGAAAGACAGAGAAATAATTCAGAACTATATCGAAAGGAAGGACCTGAAGATGATCGAGTCGCCAGCAGGGTTATGGTATTTAATTAAAAATGAGGGTAGTGGTCAATCTTTTAAAGATAACGACAGGGTAACAATGAAATATGAATGTCAGCTGATTGACGGTACTGTCTGCTATTCATCTGACGATCTTGGGACCAGACAGGTTATCATTGGCAAAACTGACATTGAACCCGGACTGAATGAGGGTCTGCGATTATTGAAGCCAGGGGCTGAAGCTGTGTTTATACTGCCTCCTTTTCTGGCTTTTGGACTTGTTGGGGATGGGAAGAAAATTCCCCCCAGGACTATAATAGTTTATAGAGTAAGTATTCTTTCAAAATAATAAATGGAATGATTATTGCAGAACATTTTGATACTAAATACTACCATATGACATACAGAATTTCTTTAAGGTATTATTTTATGCTATCAGTTTTTATTGCTCTGATTTCTTTAGTATCATGCGACCCGACTTTAAAAACTGATGACCTCGAAGCAAAGGAGAAGCTTGACATTTCGAATTTCATTTCAAACAATGATACAATTGATTTTGAAAAAAAGAGTAGCGGTTTATATTATTATGACCTTCTTGCAGGAACTGGATCTCAGGCTGAAACACATGATACGGCATATGTATTTTACGCAATACAGTACCTTACCACGCAAGTTTTTGAAACCAATTTCGGAACAACAGATACACTTAAATTCCTTGTAAACGAGGGAAAGACTCTCCCTGGATTTGATGAAGGTATTACTTACATGAAGGAGGGAGGCAAGGCTCTTATAATTGCCCCCTCAAATCTTGCTTTCGGTACACAGGGAAACTATTATGTTTCACCTTTTACCCCTTTTCTTTTCCAGATCTATCTTGTAAAGCTTAAGAAACATTAGGAGGTAAGATCAGCCTCATTGTATAATGAACACTGCCAGCCGGTCATTGATTGAGGGTTGGTTTCTCTTCCATTCTGAGATTGTCATCGTCCTGATATTTTCGCCGGGAAGTGTAATGTCCACGGCGATGCATAGCAAAGTATCATTGCTACATACTGAAAGAATCGATTCAAGCATCCTTTGATTGCGGTAGGGTGTCTCCATGAATATCTGGGCATGACCATCACGTGATCTCTTTTCCAGTTCCCTGAGCCTTGATGCCCTGTCGGCCGGTTTCACAGGAAGGTATCCGTTGAAAGTAAAACTCTGACCATTCAGACCTGATGAGATTATTGCAAGCAATATTGATGATGGTCCTGCGAGAGGAATCACCCTGATACGCCTGAGGTGCGCAATTGAGACCAACTTTGCCCCTGGATCAGCTATGCCGGGGAGACCTGCCTCACTCATAATCCCCATGTCTGATCCTTTCAGAACAGGTTCAAGATATTCTCCGATCTCCGATTCGTTTGTGTGTTCGCTAAGTTCGTGGAAAATTGTTTCATTAATCGGGAAATCCTTATCAATGAGCCTGAGGTATCTCCGTGAGCTTCTTAAATCTTCTACGGCAAACAATCTTAATGATCTGGTTACTGCAAGTACTTTTTCAGGTATAACCTTTGTGTAATCCTCATCTCCCAATGTTACGGGAATTAAATAAATCTTTCCGGCTGCCATAATTCTTTTATTAAAAGTAAATTTATCAATTATGCATATGCGGGAATTTTAAAACCATAAAATATGTACCGCATGTTGAAAGTTAAGGAATTTTAATTTAGGTTTGCTCCGAAAATATTCTGAAGTGAAAATTACTTTTCTCGGTACCGGCACCTCTCAGGGTGTCCCGGTTATTGCATGCGATTGTGAAACATGCCATTCCGGTGATATTCATGATAAGAGACTCAGGACATCCATCCTTATTGAGAAGGATGAAACAAATATTGTCATTGATGCCGGACCTGATTTTCGCCAGCAGATGCTTCGGGAAAATGTGAAGCATTTGGATGCAATAATCCTGACACATGAGCACAAGGATCACATTTCCGGAATGGATGATGTCAGAGCTTTTAATTATAAAAGCCAGGATGCTATTGACATCTATGCTGAAGAGAGGGTTCAGAAGGCAATCAGGAAAGAATATTCATACGTGTTTGCAGAATACCAGTATCCTGGAATACCAAAAATGAGACTTAATCCGGTCAATGAATATGGATTTGCTATTAATGGAATAGCACTGACACCATTAAGGGTGTTTCACTACAGGCTACCTGTTTATGGATTCAGGATTGGGAATTTTGCTTATATAACCGATGCTAACTATGTACCTGAAGAGACAAAAGAAAAATTGTTCGGTGTTAAATATTTAGTTGTAAATGCTTTAAGAAAGGAGAAACATATTTCTCATTTCAGTCTGAGAGAAGCGATTGATCTTATAAGGGAAATTTCACCAAGAAAGGGATACATTACGCATATAAGTCATCAAATGGGCTGTCATGAAGAGGTATGTTCTGATCTTCCTCCAAGAATAATGCTTGCTTACGACGGGTTGACCTTCTTTTGCGATGAGTGACTAATACTGGACTTTCCTTTTATAGCTTTTTGCCAGCTTTTTCTGATAATCATTCGAAAAGTAATACCTGTTTCTTCCAAGCTGTTTTGTATTGTTTTTTGAAGCTTTTATCCTTTTCTCATAATAAGGATTCTTTTTTGAGGAAGCACAACCAGCCATTAAAAACACTGAAAGAAGAAGCAAAAAAAGAAGTCCTGATATTTTTTTTAGGAGTGCCATATTTTGCAATATTTCCTTAATACTTTTTTAAAACAGTTTTTTAAGTCTTCTGTAAGTTCTAAATTGCATAAAATTTTAGTTGCAATTCTAAAAAGCTGTTAAATGATCTGCCATAAAATCTTTATCCGGATTGCTGTTTCTTTTATTAGTCTGATACCATTTCAAGTAAGTTCGCAGTCACTTGCTAAAGTTCATATTTCGGTTCAAACCGGACTTTCTACCGACAGTATGACCTTGTCTGACAATACAAGTTTTCTATTTAAACGCAAAAAACCGATTTTAAGTTTCCTGCTGGACGAAAAAATATATACAACAAGTGATGTTCCAGCTTTAAAATCAGGAAATAACTATGTGCTTGTATTTGACAACAGAATCAAACTCGTCATTGTAAATGCCGAATCTGCAGGACCCGGATGGCAATGCGGGTTTGAATTTGAAAATATCTCTGGAGATACTGTTTCAATTAGCAATGTCATCCCGTTTAATTCAGATAATGAATCAGTCAATATTACAGGTAAAGGTCCCTGGGATCTTGCACGCGCCTGGCTGTTTCGTCCCGGTTATGAACCAGTCAGGGTGATTCTTCCAGATAATGCATGGGAGATGGGTTATACTTCCTTTGAGGCAGTAAGCGGATTTTCAATTTGTGCCATCGCAAGGCGTCAGCAAACTGAGGGCGGCCAGAAGCAGCGCTATCAGACTATTCTTCCTCCTAAGTCAAAAGTTAATTATAAAGTATATACCGATATTTTCAGGGGAGAATGGCAAAATGGCTTACGGCTTATGTTCAGGGACAGGTATTTATACGATCTGGAGAAATTTGACAATTCCCTTTATGATAGGGCTGATCTTGCCTGGATAAAGGAAAGCTATCTCATAATCCTTCAGATGGCCTGGGACTGGGAGTTTTATGACAGAACCACCGGGAAATATACATTTCCAGATGTTATCAGGAAAGGAAATGAACTTTTTGGAAATATCGACGTGTACGGAATATGGCCCACCTGGCCTCGCCTTGGCCTCGATCAGCGAAACCAGTGGGATCTTTACCGGGACCTTCCTGGAGGAACAATCCAGCTAAGGAATTTCGGCCGCCTTGCACGACTTAACAATACTAAATTTTTTATAGCTTATAATCCGTGGGATAACAGCACAAGGGAAGAGGACCATTTAAGGGGGATGGCGCAGCTGATCAAAGAGACTGAAGCAGACGGTGTTGTACTTGATACACAGGGAAGTTCAAGCCACGAACTGCAGGCAGCAGCCGATAGTGTCCGGAAAGGTGTCGTGATGTTTTCTGAAGGTATGGCAGTGACAAAAGATATGCCCGGCATAATTTCTGGAAGGGTCCATAATGCTATTTTTTTTAGTCCGGAACTGAACCTGAACAAGCTTATAAAACCGGATTTCTCAATTTTCAGGGTTTGCGATGTTGGTGAGGGTATTATTCACCGCGAAATAGCAATAGCTTTTTTTAACGGATATGGTACAGAATTGAATATGTTCCGCCCCGGAGGAAGGGATGACAATTATAGAGATGATCTCGATTTTCTTGCCAGGACAACTTTCACCCTCCGGCAGAACAATGACGCTTTTTTGGATAAGGAGTGGACGCCTCTGATCTCTACTAAAGTCGATAAGGTTTTTGTCAACAGATGGACATCGGGAGAGAAGAGTATTTATACTGTACTGAATATGAGCCCTGAAGGAATTGAAGGCAAACTTTTTGAAATCAAAAATGACAGCAGGAAACATTATGTATCAATATGGAACCACGAAAATATTGTTCCTATAACTGAAAACGGAATTACTTATGCCTCAGTGAGAGCTGAAGGATGGCCTGCCTCTTATTCAGGGACCCGAAGGGAAGGCTCCGTTGATTGTATAGCTGAGTTGCCAATAATGTTAAAATCTGAACTGAAGGGCGATTCAATTCATATAAAAGCTCAGGGAAAGAACAAAATTATGTTATGGAAGGGGAATCCATCTTATAAAACGGTTTCTATAGGATTTAATCTTGACGGCGATACTATTATGAGGATCAGGAACATTTTTGGATACTATGAGGGAAAAATTGTTGTCCAGCTTTTAAACGACAAGAACCTGGTAGATGAGAATATTCTTATGTTCAAGGGAGGAAAGCCCTGGCTTATCAGCTCGGTTATCCCTACAGTAAAAGCTACGGGTATTGCCCCCGATATGATACTTGTCCCCGGAACTGAATTTACTTATCAGATAAGCACAGGCGAGGACTTTATTCCTTATCCGGAAGTCAGTGGAATAAGCACCAGGGTTGACAGCTTCCTTATCGATAAATACCCTGTTACAAATGCCCAGTATTATGAGTTTCTCCAGAGTTCAGGTTACAGGACTACCGATACTGTGAGATATTTGAGGCATTGGGGAAGAGGCATTTATAGGCTGGGGCAGGAAAGGTACCCTGTTGTTTACATTAGTCTTGAGGATATGAAAGCTTATGCAAGATGGGCGGGTAAAAGGCTTCCGACGCAAGCTGAATGGCAGCTTGCGGCCCAAGGGACTGATAAGAGGAAATGGCCATGGGGCAACGAATTCCATGGTACACTGTGCAATAATGCATTTGGAAAAACTACCCCGGTAGATGCGTTTAGCAAAGGCATAAGCCCTTACGGAGTGATGGATCTTGTAGGAAATGTATGGCAGATGACCAATGATCAGTACTTTAACGGATCATACTATTTCAATGTAATCAGGGGTGGCAGTTTCTACAAGCCCGACTCAAGCTGGTGGTATATACAGGGAGGGCCTCAGCCTCTTGATAAAACTCAGATAATGCTGATGGTTTCTCAGGGGTATGACCGGAATGCAACTGTGGGGTTCAGATGTGTAAAGGATATAGACAGAAATAATTTCAGAAGCAAAAAATAAAACAAAATCCCCCTCTTTACAGGGTCGAGCGTTAAAAAATAGCCCAGTGGGCTATTTTAGCGATGGAGCCAGGATTGCGGGAAGAAGAGAGGGGGATAATGGGGGTGAGTACATGTTTACTCAAACTTTCAGTTTCTTCTCAATCTCATTTATCTGGTTCCTGAAATGCTTATCGGTGTCGATAAGGTTGTTGACAGTCTTGCACGCATGGAGGACAGTTGCATGATCCTTGCCTCCGATATGGGAACCTATGCTGGCTAATGATGCCTTTGTGAGGCTTTTCGAAAAGTACATTGATACCTGTCTGGCCTGTACAATTTCCCTTTTTCTTGTTTTTCCCTGGATCATTTCTAAGGGTATCTTGTAATAATCGCAGACAATTTTCTGAATATATTCAATTGTAATTTCGCGTCTTGAAGTGCTGACCAGCTTTTCAACCATCTGGTGTGCAAGGTCAAGGGTGATCTCTTTCCTGTTAAGTGTCGATTGTGCATACAGTGATATCAGAACTGCTTCAAGCTCCCGTATATTATTGGATATATTTGCTGCCAGGTATTCGAATATTTCATCAGGCAGTTCTATGCCGTCATTATAAGCTTTCTTTTTGAGAATTGCCAGCCGGGTTTCATAATCAGGCCTCTGCAGATCGGCCTGCAATCCCCATTTGAACCTCGACAAAAGTCTTTGTTCCATCCCCTGAAGTTCAACAGGCGGCCTGTCGCACGTAAGGATCAGCTGTTTTCCCGATTGGTGGATATGATTGAAAATATGGAAGAAAGTATCCTGGGTTTTTTCCTTTCCTGCAAATTCATGAACGTCATCAAGAATAAGAACATCGATCATCTGGTAGAAATGCAGGAAATCATTTTTGTTATTGTTCCTGACCGACTCAACAAACTGTGTCTGGAATTTATTTGCATTTACATACAGAACAACCTTATCGGGGTGTTTTTCCTTTACAAGTATTCCAATTGCCTGCGCCAGGTGTGTTTTTCCGAGCCCTGAATCACCGTAGATCATCAGAGGATTGAAAGCAGTTCCTCCCGGGTTATTGCCGACGGCAATACCTGCTGATCGGGCAAGCCTGTTGCATTCTCCCTCTACATAATTATTGAAGTTGTAGTCAGGATTAAGCTTAGGGTCGAAATGCACCTTTTTAATTCCTGGAATTACAAAAGGATTTTTTATTGATGGTTGTGTAACGTCAAAAGGAACCTGAACAGGCTTGTTATGCAGATCTGCCTTGTTGCGTGAGGGATATCTTACTGTATAAGGTTTGCCATCGGAGTAATTGGCATTTTCAAGCACAACGTTGTACTCAAGCTTTGCATCAGCACCAATCTCACGCCTGAGTGTCTTACGGAGGATATCAATATATTGTTCTTCGAGGTATTCATAAAAAAAAGGACTGGGAACCTGGATTGTCAAAACATTGTTTTCAAGCTTTAAAGGAATAATAGGTTCAAACCAGGTCTTAAAACTGACGGAAGGAATTATGTCTTTTATTATCTGCAGACAGCTATTCCAAACATCATTGTGCGATTTGTTCATGAAAATATTTTGTTATTAGTCTTAAGGTTTCCAGTCTTGCTGATTCAGACAGCAATATTTGTAAAAAAAAAACTTAAAAAAAAAATTTTTTTTGCTTGGTTATCTCAAAAATAGTATATGTTTTTAATCATCAGCAACTTATAAAAAAAAATATTTTTGCATATTTTAATTTATTGATTATCAGTTATTTATAAGTGCTCAAGCTGGTTTGTCAGTGTAAGACAATTTATTATATAATTCTGATCAAAAATAAACAGAAATTAAAAAAAATGAGGACTATTTTGCCATCATCTTTTTTATCTATTTTAAGATCAAGATACTGTGATTTTTATAATAATCCTATTCTTCCGGAATATTTTTTTTGCCGAAGAGAGAAAAATGAACATACCGTTTTGGATTTGCCTTCATATCGAGTAATAGAAGGTTCAAACTCTCCAGACTGTTTGAGAGGTTTGTATAAAGCGAATCATTTGTAATCAGTTTTCCGGCAGTTCCCTGACCGTTATTAAGGTTCTCCATCAAAACCGAAGCTTTTTCGAGGCTCGATTTAAGATTGTTCACTGATCTATAAATATCCGCTGCGGCAAGGGTGTCGGCAACACTTTCCAGACTGCTGAAGGTTGAAGTGAGTTTACCTGAATTTTCAGCCAGCATCTGTGTAAACTTATTTATATTTTCCAGAGTAGCCTTAAGTTCCGCTTCTTCAATGCTTTTGAATGTGCTGCTTAGACTTGCGACTCCCGACTTAATATTTGTTTTGAACTGAGGATCCATGATTTCATTAACTGAACCAACAACTGTATCAATTGCAGAAATCAGTTCAGATATTTCTTTTTTAAGAGGTCCAAACTCGTTTTCAACTTTCGTGATCAGCGATTCGGCAAGCCTGCCGGGAATTGTGTCCCCATTCGAATAGGTCCCCGGACCGTTGCCATAAACAAGCTGAATCTTCATTCCGGCAAGAAGTGAGGCAGTGGTTATCTCAGCAAAAGTATTTACCGGGAACTTGAATCCTTTATCGACAGAAAGAGTTACCAGGAGCCTGCCGCTTTGAGGATCAAGGAACTTCAGGGACTGCACAACCCCGACCCTATATCCGTTAACTTCGATGGGACTTGATTCTGCAAGACCTCCGACATTGTCGTAAACAACGTAATAATGAGATGTTTTGCTGAAAAGATCCTTGCCTTTAAGAAAATTATATACCCACACAAATACAAGGAGCGTAATTAAAGCGGTGAAACCAATCTTGACTTCATTCGAGATTTTTTTCATTTACGGTTTTATTTTGTTTCGTTTTATTTTGAGTTCAGGGCATCCTGTAAAGGTAGTATTTTATTGTTTTTTACAGCGATCACAAATGCATCGGGGTAAACGACCTCTAATTTTTCCCGGTATTCAGCAGCTTGTGAGTAATCGGAAAAACTTCCTGTAGCGTACCTGAAAAGACTTATGGAAGAGAGTTCTACCACATCTGTAATACCCCTGAAATTCTCAGGGATAAGCCTCTTCTTTTCAGTTGAGGTGGCAATCTGGATCATGAATTTGAGTTCGTCAACCACTTGATTGGTTTCAACCTTTGAGGAATCAGGTTCTATGACCAGATCCTTCTCACTGGAGGTTGATATATTGGTTTTCTTGTCAATTTCATTAATATAATCACGCGTAGCCCTGTAAATTGCCGAAGCTATATAATCCTGTCCCTCCCTGGAAACAAGGTATTTTTCCTCATCGGGATTTGTTATGAAACCTGTTTCTACAAGCACGCTGGGCATTGTTGTCATATAAAGTACCCAGAAACCTGCCTGTTTAACACCACGGTCAATCCTTCCTGCCCTGTTTTTTAACTGACTCTGGATGGTTGATGCAAGCAATGTACTCTGTTGGCGGAACGTATTTTGCATTACCGTGAACATAATGTATGATTCGGGCGATTTTGGATCAAATCCTTCATATTTGGTCGAGAAATCATCTTCGAGAAGAATTACTTCATTCTCTTTCATAGCAACCTCAAGGTTCTGATCATTCTGAGCGGGTCCCATAATCCAGGTTTCAGCTCCTTTAATATTGCTTTTACTAATCCAGTTTGAGTGAATGGATATAAACAAATCGGCGTTGTTTTTATTTGCAAATTCGGGTCTGTCTCTCAGTTCCATAAATACGTCAGTTTTCCTAGTATAAAGGACTTTGACGTTTTTTACATTCTGTTCAAGATATTCACCGGTTTTAAGTGCAATTGCCAGATTGATGTTCTTTTCCCTGCTGATTGATCCGAGCGCTCCGGGATCTTTACCTCCATGTCCGGCGTCGATCACAATTATCCATGTCTTTTCAGATGCAATATCAGCGGTCAGTCCAGAAAGCAGAAAAGATAAAAATATTGAAGCAATCAATTTCATTACATAAATATTATTGGTACGTTCTTTGTCGTTTATAATCTCTGAACCCATATCTAGTTCATGTTTTTTTAATTAGTTTTGCGCCTGACATCCGGACGTCACACAAAAACTGTACAAAAATAGTATTAAAGTTGTATTTTTTTAAACAAAAGCGGTTACTTGTAGTGTTCCTTGTGATGGTCCAGTTTATTTCATTGTTTTCCCAGGAAGTTAAATCTGTTCCCGATACAAACCTGGTAAGCCAGGATACCATCACGTCTGACACACTCCTGAGGAAGATCAAAAAGATCTCCCCTGAAGCCATTGATAAACAGGTGATTTATAAATCGGCCGGGACAAAAAAGAATGACCTTATCAATAAAAGAGTTTACCTGATTGATAAGGCTGAGGTTACATACGACGATATCGAAATTAAAGCCGATTCTATTTTATTTGATATGATGGCGAACACTGTTTTTGCAACCGGAAGAACTGATACAGCAGGAAAGGTAACAGGTAAACCAGTATTTAAACAGGGAACGCAGGAAATAGAATCTGACTCACTATTTTACAATTTCGTGACACGAAAGGCGGTTGCTTACAAAATAGTTACAAAGCAGGAAGAGGGTTTACTTAGAAGCCAGGTTACAAAACTTCTCGAAGACGGGACTTCAAATATTGCAAAAAGTACTTATTCAACATGTGATGCAGAACAACCCCATTTTTACATTAAACTACCAAAAGCAAAGATATACCCTGGTAAAAAGATAATTTCAGGGCCCGGATACCTTGTGCTTGAGGGGATCCCGCTGCCGGTGGCGCTTCCCTTCGGATTCTTCCCGATCCAGACCAAAAAGGCTGCCTCAGGTATCCTGGTACCGAGATTCGGCCAGGAGCAGGAGAGGGGATATAATCTTACTGAAGGAGGATATTATTTTGCGATAAGTGATTATTTTGATCTTGCACTCAGGGGTAATATCTATACAAACGGAACCTGGATGCTAACAGCCACGACAAATTATTCAAAAAGATACAAATTCGACGGCCAGTTTTCATTCAGCTATGCAAATAATATTTCGGGACACAAAGGACTGAAGGTTTACAGTAAAGTCACAAACTATAAAGTTGGCTGGACATATAATCAGAATGCGAAATCGCGTCCGGGTTCAAGGTTCTCTGCCAATGTGAATATGAGCTCAAGCGGTTATGATAAAACAAACAGCTATGACGTCAGAGAGCATGTAACCTCTCAAAGACAGTCGGGCATAAGTTATTCAAAAACATGGGCAGGAACACCTTTCAACTTTTCTGCAAGCATGAATCACAAACAGAATGTCCAGAATAAAACTGTCGATCTGAATTTGCCCAAAATAAGTTTCAATGTCGGAAGGATCTATCCGTTCAAGGGAAAGAACTCAACAGGGTCAAATAAATGGTACCAGGACCTTCAGCTTCAATACTCTGCATCGCTTGATAATCAGATAGGCACCTACGACAGTCTTTTATTCACAAAAAGCGTCTGGAAAAATATGAAGAATGGCTTTAGGCACGAAGCCCCCTTAAGTATACAGTTCCGCCCTTTTAAGAACTTTTCAATTGCCCCGCAGGTGACATATACAGGTGTTCTGTACACCGAGAAGATTGAAAAATATTGGGATCCGGATTACGTGGATCCTGCAACAAACAAGGTTACGCCAATCGTTACCAGAACACAACGAGGCACTTATTATGGTCATTCCATTAATCCTTCTGTCAGTGCAAGCTTCAATCCCCAGTTATTCGGAACTTTCAACTTCAAACCAGAATCGAGGGTACAGTCGATCCGGCATGTTGTAAGACCATCAGTCAGTTTCAGTTATACTCCTTTCTTGAAAGGTCTTAACAGCGACCTTTACCGAAAGGTCCAAAGAGATACTCTTGGCAATTACACCGAATATTCAATTTTTGATGGTAATATATATGGGACTCCCTCATTGGCAAGACGAAGCAGCAATCTGGCCTTCAGTATTACGAATATTCTCGAGGCAAAAGTATTCGAGAAAAATGATACATCAGGTAAACCAAAGAAAATCAAGCTCATTGATAATTTTGGAATATCAACTTCCTATAATTTATTTGCCGATTCAATGAAATGGTCACCAATTTCAATGGGACTCAGAACTACACTTTTCGACAATATAGGAGTATCGGCAAACGGTAGTTTTTCGTTGTATGGTCTGAGCAAAACCGGAGGTACTATCGGAACATTTGCTTATGCCCAGAACAAAAAGCTTATGAGGCTGACCAATTTTTCGGTGAGCCTCGATTTTGACCTTGGCAGGCTGATTACAGGAGATAAGGAAAAATCAGGTCAGGGCGCTGCACAAGATGGATCACGACCGGTTACACCGGCAGGGCAGGAGGATGGAGCAAGTGGTTTTCAGTCGGGCCAGAACCAGGCCAGCGCATTGTATGATGAATACGGATATTATATTTTTGATGTTCCATGGTCAATGAGAGTCAGTTATAACATCAACTATATCAAACCAGCTTTTAAACCGGTCTTAACTCAGACACTTTCAGCAAACGGAACCGTGACACTGACAAAGAAAACGGCAATTACCTACACCACCGGGTATGACTTCACACAAAAGCAGATCACAATGACTCAGATAGGTATCACACGCGACCTTCATTGCTGGGCAATGAGTTTTAACTGGATCCCGAATGGTACGATGAAGATGTGGAATTTTACTATTAGAGTAAAGGCTGCTGTCCTTTCCGACCTGAAATATGAACGTCGAAAGGATTATCATGACCAGTATTAAAAAAAATAAGGACATGTCATGGCATGTCCTTATAAATATCTTTCCAGATTTGCTTATTCTCCTACAATCTCAAATCCAACCTCTACTTTTACTTCCCGGTGGAGCTTAATAACAGCCTTGTACTTTCCAATCTCCTTGATCTGATCTTCCGGAAGGGTTATGTTCTTACGGTCTATATCGAACCCCTTTTCTTTCAGTGCTTCAGCTATCTGAATCGTATTAACTGATCCGAAGATCTTTCCTGAAGAGCTGGTTTTTGCTCCTACTACAAGAGCGACATCAGTCAGTTTTGAAGCAATTTCCTGAGCAGTAACCTTTATCTTCTCTTCTTTGTGTGCTCTCTGTTTAAGATTCTCGGCATGCATTTTCTTTGCTGAGGGTGTTGCTGCAACTGCATAGCCGTTAGGAATCAGAAAGTTGCTTCCATATCCGTTTTTAACGGTGACTATATCGTCCTTTTGTCCAAGTTTGTTCACGTCCTGCAATAATATGACTTCCATAATTTTTCCTCCTTATTTTAATAGGTCAGTAACATAAGGAAGAAGAGCAATATGACGAGCTCTTTTAACGGCTTTAGCCACTTTCCTCTGATATTTAAGCGATGTACCGGTAAGCCTGCGGGGTAAGATCTTCCCCTGGTCGTTCAGAAATTTCTTAAGGAATTCTGGATCTTTGTAATCAATATACCTTATTCTGTTTTTCTTGAACCTGCAGTATTTCTTTTTTTTGACCTCAACAGTTGGTGGAGTCAAATATCTTATTTCTGATTCGTTCTGTGCCATGTCTTATTCCTCCTTCGATTTACCTGATTCTTTTTGTTTTCTTTTCTTCTCTGCATATTCGATGGCAAATTTTTCCATCCTGAATGTTAAAAACCTTATGATCCTTTCATCTCTCCGGTATTGCACCTCGAGTTTTTCGATAAGATCTCCGGTTCCTTTGAATTCTATCAGATAATAGAAGCCAGTCGACTTCTTCTGAATGGGGTAGGCCAGTTTTTTCAGGCCCCAGTTCTCTTCATGAACGATCTCACCCGCATTCTCGGTGATGACCTTCTTGAATTTTTGTACCGCTTCCTTCATCTGGTTCTCAGACAAAACGGGAGTTGCAATGAAAACGGTTTCATACTGATTTGACATAATAATTAACTGTTTTTAAGTTTTAATGTTTTCGGCTCGCAAAAGTACAACATTTTTTTTTAAAGAAAAATTTTTGTATGAAATTATAACATAATATGATATTGGTTCCATTATAAGGTAACAACTGGGTTCGTGAAGTTTAAATTGCTCGCAGGATTTTACATAGATTGCTTTTTGTTTATATTTGTACTTCAACAGAAATCATTCGGACAGTAGTCAATAGTAGTATGGAGAACTTCATAGTATCAGCAAGAAAGTATCGTCCGGCAACATTTGATATGGTGGTGGGTCAGGATTCGATTACGAATACTCTGAAAACCGCAATAAAAAGCGGACATCTTACACAGGCATATCTTTTTTGCGGTCCAAGGGGAGTCGGTAAAACTACCTGCGCCAGGATATTTGCGAAGACAATTAACTGCAGCAACCTTAAAGAGAACGGTGAAGCCTGTGATAAATGCGAATCGTGCCTTTCTTTTAACACGCTGAGATCATTTAACATACATGAACTTGACGCAGCCTCCAACAATAAAGTTGATGATATAAGGAGTCTGACCGATCAGGTCAGGATACCTCCACAGGTAGGAAAATACAGCATCTATATAATTGATGAGGTGCATATGCTTTCATCATCTGCATTTAATGCATTTCTTAAGACCCTTGAAGAGCCACCGCATCATGCTATATTCATACTCGCAACCACTGAAAAACATAAGATTATCCCGACAATTCTTTCGAGGTGCCAGATATTCGATTTTAGCAGGATCAGGATAGAGGATATTGTCGGCCGTCTGATGTATGTTGCCAAAAATGAGGGTGTGACGGCTGAGGAGGAGGCACTCCATGTAATTTCACAGAAAGCCGACGGAGCCTTAAGGGATGCACTTTCGATTTTTGACCAGATTGTAAGCCTTAGCGGGAAGAAAATCACATATAAGGATGTAATTGAAAATCTGAATGTTCTGGATTATGAATATTATTTCAAAACTATTGAAGGCGCACTGAAAGGTGATTTTTCATCAGTTTTAATGACGTTCAATGAGATACTGGAAAAGGGATTTGATGGACATAACTTCGTTTCAGGACTGAGCAGTCACCTTCGGGATCTTCTTGTATGCAAGGATGAGATTACATTGAAGATACTTGAAGCCACCCCAGTAATAAAACAGAGGTACCTCCTTCAGACAAAAGCGTGTCCGGAGGAGTTCATTTTCAAAGCTCTTGAGCTTGGTAGTAATTGTGACATCACCTACAAAACAAGCAAGAATCAACGGCTGCATGTTGAGTTGTTCCTGATCCGGTTGTGCAGGTTGATTACAATTCCTGAGGAAGAGACCGAAAAAAAAAAGTATGACCTGAAACCGGATGATAAAAATAATGAGGAACTTCCCCTTCCTTCAAAATCTGAAATAATCAGGGAAGCCCCAGAATTTGCGGGATCAAAAAACAGACAACAGGAAATGCCCTCAGACAGGCACGCACCTGTAATTGAAAAACATACCAAGTCATTTTCAATAAAGAATATAATTTCTGAAGAAAAAAAAGCAATGCATGAGAATCCGGAACCACTAACGGAAGAAGCAGTCATATATGAGGTTCAACCATCTGAGGAGTTAAATAGTCTGTCATTTGAAAAAGCATGGAATGATTTTAAGGATTCTT
The DNA here is from genome assembly GCA_963701745.1 of uncultured Bacteroidales bacterium. Classification (GTDB taxonomy): domain Bacteria; phylum Bacteroidota; class Bacteroidia; order Bacteroidales; family VadinHA17; genus LD21. The sequence continues at coordinate 1,655,707 of CAVPBE010000001.1, forward strand.
TAAAAGGAGAAGGTACAAGAGTAATAAGCATGTTCAAATCTGTTAAAACAGAGGTCGAAAATGATCAGAGTATCAGAATTCATCTGAGCAACGCGGCACAGAAAGATCTATTTGTGCAGAATTATAAACAGAAGCTTACATCCTTTCTGAAGAACAGGTTTGTTTCGAAAGAGATAGATATTGAAACAGTTGTTGATCTTTCGGAAAAAAATGAGGTATTATACTCTGATGAGCAGAAGTACAATTATCTGGTAGCTAAATATCCAGGTTTGAAAGATCTTAAGAAAGCATTTAATCTTGATATTACTTAATCACTTTTATAAATAGTTCAGTGGTTGGATGAAAAACCTGACATATTAAAATATAAACCTGAGCAAAATACTAAAGATGATTTTCTTGCGGCTGGAATTGCCCATGATCTTAATAATATTCTTGCGACAATTTCAGGATATGCTGAAATGCTGAATGATGATCTTCCAAAGGATTCACCATTGTACGAAAAAACTGTTAAGATAATATCGGCAGTTTCAAAAGCTAAAGCTCTTACAGGGCAGTTACTTGATTCAGGAAGGCATACCGGTCAGGATAAAAAGGTTGTAAATATAAATGGTATCCTTAATGATACCCTGGAATTATTCCGTTCCTCCCTTCCCCCGGGCATTAAGATAAATACGGAATTAAGTGGTGAAAACATAATGCTTTTTGCTGACCCGGCGCAGTTATTCAGGATTTTTCTCAATCTGGTTTCAAACGCGATCCAGTCAATGGCAGAAACGGGAGGAATTATGTCTGTCAGTACAGCCGTTGTCAAAAGAAGTCATTTTAAACCACTTATCACTGAGGATTTTTCAACTGATAACTATGCACTTGTCACATTCAGAGATACCGGTTCCGGAATTGATCCCTCTCTAATTCAACAGATATTTGAACCCTTTTACACTACAAGGAAAGAGGGGGAGGGTACAGGACTCGGCCTGCACGTGGTCAGGGGAATTGTAAATGAGCTTGGAGGAAAGATAGAAGTCTCAAGTAAGAAAAATGAGGGTTCTGTTTTTGATATTTACCTTCCCATTGTAAATTGACCAGCTGCCTTTTTCGGCCCGGGTCCATAATAACAATAAGAAATTAAAGAAGAATTACTAAATTCGTCCAATAATTAATCAACAATCACAAATAGCCAATAAACCTTAACCGGTCCAGGTTTCAGCAATGTCAGTTATATTGATCATTGAGGATGACAGAGAATTGAGGGAAATGCTTAAAACAGCCCTTCAGAGGAAAGGTCATACCATTCTTGAAGCTGAAAATGGTAAAGAGGCGTTGATCCATTTTAAGCCGGGTGTTACTGATCTTGTAATTACCGATCTGATAATGCCTGAAGAGGATGGCTTAGAGGTTATTATGAAAATCAGGGAGTTGAAATCCGGAATAAAGGTGATAGCAATTTCAGGAGGAGGAAAGGCGGGCCCAGGAAGCTACCTTAATCTGGCAAAAGCCCTTGGGGCTGATGCCATTTATTCCAAACCATTTTCAATCAATGATCTGATTTCAAAAATTGAAGAAATGATGGAAATTGAACATTCAGATTAAAAACGTTGTTATAACTGCAAAATAAATTTTACTATTATGTTAAAGAAAAAAGTAGAGGATATCTGCAACCGTCAGATAGAAAGAGAAGGATACTCATCAAACCTTTACCTTGCTATGGCATCATGGGCTGAGACAAATGGTTTCAGCGGAGTTGCCAGCTGGCTTTATGCACAAGCAGATGAAGAAAGAGTTCATTTCCTGAAATTCATAAAGTATGTCAATGAAAGGGGAGGAAAAGCCGTTATCCCTGCTCTGAAACAACCAGGAACTGATTTTAAGGGCGTTGAAGAACTGTTCAGGGAGGTTCTTAAGCATGAGGAATTTATTACTGCAAGCATAAATGAAATTGTTGGCCTGACCCTTGAGGAAAAGGACTTTAACACTCATAATTTCCTTCAATGGTTTGTAACTGAACAGGTTGAAGAAGAAGCTTCAGTGAGAACAATTCTGGATAAGGTAAAACTTGTTGGGGAAAATAATTTGTATCAGTTTGACAGGGACATTTTAACCCTCAGAACCCCGACAGGAGGTGGTACTGCCACTACATGAGAAAAGCTGGTATATTATTAGCTATTTTTCTGTTTTTGTTTTCTGTGACCGGCATAAAGTCCCAGGATCTTATTTCAAATCGTTCAATTACAGGGGTTTGTTACGCCGGTAGCAAGGTTAAAAGGATATATATACCCCCCCCTAAAAGCTTCCTGAAAAGGTCAGATTCTAAAGGCGTTGCCAAAATAACTGTTGCCTATTCGGGGTTTACGGCAGAAGCGAGAGCAGCTGTTGAGTATGCTGTAAAAATCCTGGAATCGGTTCTCCCTCCGGATGTAAAAATAAATGTCAAGGCTTCGTGGACCAGGATATCCTCAGCAGGAGTTCTTGGAAACTCTTCTATAACAGGTTTTGCAACCGGATGGGGCATTGATGCTCTTGACCCCAATGCTTATTACCCTGTTACAGTTGCTGAAAAAATAGCAGGAAAAAGCCTGAATGAAGATAATGAAGCTGATGTCGAACTGGTTTTGAACAGCTCAGCGAAATGGTACCTGGGTACTGATGGAAACACCCCGGTTTCCAAATATGACCTTGTCACAGTGGTTATTCATGAATTGTGCCACGGTCTTGGCTTTTTCGACAGTATGGATGTGGAAAATTCATTGGGTTCGTACGGTTTAGGTATTATCCCCATTGTATATGATAAATTCGTTGAGAATCTTACCGAAAAAAAGCTCACGGATACTACTTTATTCAGACAAAATTCAACAAGTCTCTATCTGGAACTTATAGGCGGACAACTCTATTTTAACGGACCTCTTACACGCAGGTATTTATCAGGAAACAGAGCAAGGCTCTATTCCCCTTCTGAATGGGATCCGGGTTCCAGTGTATCTCATCTCGATGAAACAAGGACATCTGAACCAAATGAGCTGATGACACCGTTTATTGATTTTGGGGAAGCAATCCACGATCCAGGTAAACTTACAATGTCGATACTTGGTGATCTTGGTTGGATAAATACAAGGATAATCCCGCAGGGAATCAAAGATACTGAAGCAAATATTTCAGAAATTCAAATAAATACGACTATAAAATCAGATACTGCCTATAACAGGGAAATGGTGGGACTGGTGTACTCATTCAATAATTATTTGACTTCCGACACCCTGATCATGACTTCACCTTTGGTGAAAGATACCTATACAGCCACAATACAAATACCTTCATATAATATTAAACTTGATTATTACTTTTTCGTATCTGACGATTTTTTACGTCTCTATAAATCTCCCTCACTTGCAGAAAAGGATCCGTACAGCATTTATATAGGTACCGATACCGTAAAGCCTGTTATTTCCCATAAACCTGTAGAATACTACTTTGAAAATATTGATTCGGTACTTTTCAAAACCGGTGTTACCGACAATCTCGGAATCGATACAGTTTATATTGAATACAAGGTTAACAGTGGACCTATAAAATATTATGGTATGAAATCGGACGTACAGGATGAATACACTTTAAATCTAAATGTAAAGTCCGAACTGCTGAAAGGTGGTGATACCCTTAAATACCGCATAATAGCAATAGACAATGCTTCGGTTAGAAACACAAAAATTTCTCCTGAAACCGATTATTATAGTCTCAGGATTGAAACTGTTTTACCGGCGGTAAAAAGCTATTCGACTGACTTTTATAATGCATCAGCAGATTTTTTTAATTCCGGATTTGAAATAAAGAAACCTTTAAACTTCAATACTTCAGGACTTCATTCGGAACATCCGTATAAGAGCCCTGATCAGGATTATAAAAGTTTGGAATTCAGTTCTGTGCTTCGTCATCCTCTGATATTTGATGCTTCCGGAATGTCAATAACATTCAGGGAACTTGTACTTGTTGAACCAGGGGCTGAAGGTTCAGTCTTCGGATTCTCCGACTTTTATGATTATGTTATTATTGAGGCATCGAAAGATTATGGCAAAAACTGGTTTGCACTGGCCGACGGCTATGACAGCAGGTATATATCATCATGGGAGACAGCTTATAACAGTAAAACGGACGGACAGAATTCTACCTACATCGGGAGTGAATCGATGATGAAGGAACATTCATTTTATCCAAGGATTCAGGACAGGATTTCAAATGGTGACTCATTACTGATCAGATTCAGACTTTTCTCCGATCCCTATGCAAATGGATGGGGATGGGTGATAGATGACCTGAAAATAAACCCCATTGTCGACAAAGTTGAAAATATTTATCTGCCGGAACTAAAAGTTTTCCCAAATCCGGGGAATGGAATTGTAAATATCATTTTTGGTAATGGTAACAACATTAAGCCGCTTAGGGTAAGCATATATAATTATTCAGGAAAGTGCATTTTAAGTGATGCATTATTCACAGAAGAAACAATAACCCTGAACATTACCGGAAATCCTTCCGGATTGTATCTTATTGTGATTAACGATGGGCGAAATACCAGCAGCATAAAGTACAACCTTATTAAATAAAAGAACTAATTTTGCGGGGTATTTTCACAATTCTGTAAAACAGTAATAAATGGATATTATAAATAAGGTTCTTGGTCTGTTTCTTGGAAATAAATATGAAAGGGACATCAAGGAGATAACTCCTTACACGATAGAAATACTTAAGGAATACGATAAGCTTAAAGATCTTTCCAATGACCAGTTAAGGGAGCTTACTTTTTCATTGAAAAAGGAGATCCTCGATGCCATGGAACCTGATGAGAATGAGATCAGATCGCTTAAAACTAAGGCTGAGGCTGAAGAAGATGTATACCGTAAAGAGGAGTATTACAATGAAGTGGATAAGCTCGAGAAGCTTATTGAGGAAAAGCTGGAGAAGACACTTGATACCCTTGTTCCGAGGGCTTTTGCAATAGTGAAGGAAACAGCCCGCAGATTTAAGGAGAACAGTTTTCTTGAAGTTACTGCACTCCAGTACGACAGGGATCTTGCCGCCACAAGGGAAAGTATTACAATTAAAGGGGAAAAGGCAATCTGGAGCAACCACTGGATAGCCGGAGGCAACGAAATCGTATGGGATATGATTCATTACGATGTTCAGCTTATCGGCGGTGTTGCCCTGCATAAGGGAAAAATTGCGGAAATGGCCACAGGGGAAGGCAAAACCGTAGTGGCGACACTTCCGGTTTATCTGAATGCTCTTGCTGGAAGAGGGGTTCATATCGTTACAGTAAATGATTATCTCTCAAAGCGTGACTCCGAATGGATGGGCCCAATATATGAATTCCACGGCCTTACAGTTGACTGTATCGACAAGCATCAGCCAAATTCAGCCGACAGGAGGAAAGCATATAATGCTGATATAACTTTTGGTACCAATAATGAATTCGGTTTCGACTACCTGAGGGATAATATGGCAATCAATTCCGAAGACCTGGTCCAGCGAAAGCATCATTATGCAATAGTTGATGAGGTCGACTCAGTACTCATTGATGATGCCCGTACTCCCCTGATAATTTCAGGTCCGACAGCTAAAAGTGATACACAGCAGTTCGACGAGCTTAAACCAAAGGTTGACAAGTTAGTTAATGCACAGAAGCGTCAGGTAACCCAAATACTTGCCGATTCCAAAAAACTTATTGCCGAAGGAAAGAACGAGGATGGTGGAAAGCTTCTTCTGAGGGCATTCAAAGGTCTGCCAAAAAATAATGCACTCATCAAATACCTTAGTGAGGAAGGTAACAAGACCCTTCTGCAGAAAACGGAGAACTTTTACATGCAGAACAACAGCAAGGACATGCACAAGGTAACTGATGAGCTTTATTTTATAATAGATGAACAGGCAAATTCAATTGAACTTACTGATAAAGGTATCGATCTGATTTCAGATTCTGTTGAGGACGCAAGCTTCTTTGTTCTGCCTGATGTTGGTTCAAGGATTGCTGATCTTGAAAAAGCAGGCCTCAGCGAACGGGATAAGCTGTTAAAGAAGGATGAACTGCTTCAGGATTATGCAGTTAAATCAGAGAGAGTTCATACAATGACACAGCTTCTGAAAGCATGGACACTTTTTGATAAGGATACCGAATATGTGGTTATTGATAACAAGGTCAAGATTGTTGATGAGCAGACCGGCCGTATTCTGGAGGGACGTCGCTATTCAGACGGGTTGCACCAGGCAATTGAAGCCAAGGAAAATGTCCATGTTGAAGAAGCAACACAGACTTATGCCACCATTACTCTTCAGAATTATTTCAGAATGTACCATAAGCTTGCAGGTATGACCGGCACAGCCGAAACAGAAGCTGGTGAATTGTGGAATATTTACAAGCTTGACGTTGTTGTAATCCCTACAAACCGACCCGTGATCAGAAACGATCGTGAGGACCTGGTATATAAAACCAAAAGGGAAAAGTACAATGCTGTAATTGATGAGATCAATCAGATGTTCAAAAATGGACGTCCGGTTCTTGTAGGTACGACCTCAGTTGAAATATCTGAACTGCTGAGCAGGATGCTGAAAATGAAAGGACTGAAGCATAATGTACTGAATGCTAAGCTGCATCAGCGTGAAGCAGATATTGTAGCTGAAGCAGGCAAACCTGGAACAATCACTATCGCTACCAACATGGCCGGAAGGGGAACCGACATTAAACTCACTCCTGAGGTTCGCGAAGCCGGAGGGCTGGCAATTATAGGTACTGAACGGCACGAATCCCGCCGTGTTGACCGCCAGTTGAGAGGCCGTTCAGGCCGTCAGGGTGATCCGGGTTCTTCACAATTCTTTGTGTCACTTGAAGATGAACTGATGAGATTGTTCGGCTCTGAAAGAATAGCCGGAATTATGGACAAACTTGGATTGAAGGATGGTGAGATGATACAGCATCCCATGATAACAAAATCAATTGAACGGGCACAGAAAAAAGTTGAAGAAAACAACTTTGGGATAAGAAAGAGGCTCCTTGAATATGATGATGTTATGAATTCACAGAGAGAAGTGATCTATAAGAAAAGAAGACACGCACTTCTCGGTGAAAGACTCTCGCTTGACGTTGCAAATATGATGTTCGATGTAACTGAAAACCTTGTAGATACTTATCATAAAGAGGGTGATTTTGAGAATTTCGATCTTGATCTGATACGTTCATTTTCTATGGATTCTCCGGTGCCAAAGCAGGATTTCCTTAAGAATAGCTCCTCTCAGGTCACAGATGCCGTTTACACAAAGGTCCTTGATACCTACAGAAGGAAAGTTGAAACAATATCACAGCAGGCATATCCGGTGCTTAAGGATGTGTACGAAAGAATGTCTCATGTGTATGAGAATGTTGTTGTACCGATATCTGATGGAGTTCGTGTATTTCAGGTTGTTACAAACCTGAAGGCTACTGCCGAATCGGAAGGAAGGGAACTTGCCAGGTCGTATGAAAAGACGGTTGTTCTTGCCACTATTGATGAAGTATGGAAGGAGCACCTTCGCGAAATGGATGAGCTGAAGCAATCGGTTCAGAATGCCACCTATGAACAAAAAGATCCACTACTTATTTATAAGTTTGAATCTTTCGAACTCTTCAAAACAGTTGTTAATAAGGTCAATAAGGATGTTGTCAGCACTTTAATGAAGGGTCATATTCCATCTCAGGATCCTGAACAGGTGAAGGAAGCCCAGAGGAAGCGGCAGGTTGACATGAGCAAGTACCGCGCTTCAAAAAGTGACTTTTCTCAGTACAGCAGTACAGGTGGAGGTGGTCCTGATAAAAATCAGAAGGTAGAGCCTGTAAGGGTTGAAAAGAAAGTAGGAAGAAATGATCCATGTCCCTGTGGAAGCGGGAAAAAGTATAAAAACTGTCACGGGATGCAGCAGACTTCTTCACCGGTCGGTCCCCCGACCGGAAGGTGATCAGGCTTTTGAAACTTCTTCTATAGCCTTCTGAATCCTTGTCATTGTTGTCCTGGTAACAGGTACCAGCGGTAATCTCAGGTAATTATGGCAGATATTCATAATACTGAGCATCGCTTTTATCCCTGCAGGATTGCCTTCGGTAAATAATAGTTCAATCATTTCCAGATACTTGAACTGTATCTCTCTGGCAGTTTTAAAGTTATTCTTAAGGGCATGACTAACAAATTCCGAACAGACTGAAGGAAAAGCATTTCCAAGCACTGAGATTACCCCTATACCGCCAGATGCTATGACAGGTATTGAAAGCATGTCGTCCCCTGAAATAACACCGAAATTTTCGGGTTTGCCCTTGATAATCTTCATAATCTGGGTCAAATCACCCGAGGCCTCCTTGACTCCGGTAATGTTCTCACAATTGTGTGCCAGTTCAAGACAGGTTTCTGCTGAGATGTTACAGCCTGTCCTGCCAGGAACATTATACATAATAACCGGTATAGGACTCCATGTTGCAATGGTTTTGAAATGCTGGAAGATCCCACGCTGTGTTGGTTTATTGTAGTATGGAGCCACCGAAAGTATGCCATCGATCCCGGTTAGATCCGTATGCCTGATGTTATTTACAACCTCCTGAGTATTGTTCCCCCCAATACCTATTATGAGAGGTACCCTTCCATCGTTTGTCTCAATAACAAAAGAAATAACAGCCTGTTTTTCATCCTTTGTCAGAGTTACAGATTCACCAGTAGTCCCTAATGCAACTATATAGTCAATGCCCCCTTTGATTACATGGTTAATAACACGTCCCAAAGCAGAGAAATCAATGCTGGAATCGTTTTTAAATGGCGTTACTATTGCAACGCCTGCACCTTTGAATCGTTTCATTATCTGATAATTAGACTGCTTTTTTTGCTGTTTCCGAGTTAATCATATCAAGGTAGTAAAGGACCTGATCAATGTATTTTTCTATATTGACAGGGCTTTTCATAGATATCATCAGGTCGAAAGGAGAAGCCATAGGCTGTGAATCGGCCAGACCCACTTTTAATCCTGCCTGAGAGAGCGATGAGACATAAACAAGTGGAAAATGCTTCTTAAAATTTATATCAATCAAAACATCAAATTTAGTTTTTATAAAGGATTCTGTGTCGGGATGAACAGGGCAATAAAAAAAGTTTACTTCCTTCTTCTTAATGCAAGTTAAAAATCTTATTGCAGTGTACTTATCAGGAAACTCTTTCCCTGGGAAATATCCGAAAATCTTTACTTCCTTATTCAGTTCGGCCATTTTTTGATTGAATCTTGATAAAATGCTGAAATCTTCGGGTTTAGATGCATCCCAGACAATGCCAATAGTTTTGATATGGAAAAAGTTTATGAAACATGGTTTACGGGTGATCTTCGTCATCCTTGCTGACAGCTTCGATCTTCCGGCTCTGACCCTTAAACTCCTCAATAATTCCATGATGCAAACCTAACTTTTTTTTATATATGTAAGCATTATGTAAATATTAATCTTTGCCAATTATTTTGAGAAATTCTTCTTCATTAAGAATCTTAATTCCAAGCTCCTCTGCTTTCCCTCTTTTTGAAGGACCCATATTTTCCCCGGCAAGGATGAAAGAAGTACTTCCAGATATTGAGGAAGAGTTTTTCCCGCCGTTCTTTTCGATTAGCTCTTTGTATTCATCACGGGTATGATGAATGAATACTCCAGAGATTACAATATTCTTTCCGCTTAGAGAATTCCCTGTTTTCTGAGTCTTTATTTCCCCTGTCATTTTTATCCCTGCCGACTTAAGACGTCGGATAATCTCAATATTCTCAGGATCGCTGAAATATGCTCTGATGCTTGAAGCAATCTTGGGCCCTATTTCCCGAACCGCGGTCAGTATATCCTGATCTGCAGCCATAAGTTCATCCAATGACTGAAACCTGGTGGCCAGTGTCTTTGCAACTGTCTCTCCGACATGTCTTATCCCGAGGGCATAAATCATCCTGGAATAAGGAACATTTACAGATCCCCTTATGCTCTCAATAATCTTTGCAGCCGATTTTTCACCCATACGTTCCAGAGGAACAAGCTGGTCAGGCTTAAGGTCATAGAGATCAGCAATATTTCTTATCAGTCCCTTGCTGAACAGCAAATCAACGGTTTCTTCTCCAAGTCCTTCAATATCCATGGCTCTCCGGCTAATAAAATGTTCAATCCGCCCTTTTAACTGCGGTGGGCAATGAAGGTAATTGGGACAAAAGTGGTTTGCTTCACCTTCATTTCTTACAAGTAATGTACCGCATTCCGGACATAAGTCAATAAATCTGATCGCCACGCTTTTTTCGCTTCGTGAATTGTAGTCGACACCGACAATTTTTGGTATTATTTCACCTCCTTTCTCGACATAAACCATATCGTCAACATGAAGATCAAGAAGAAATATCTGGTCCGCATTGTGAAGGGATGCTCTTTTTACTGTAGTTCCGGCAAGAAGGACAGGTTCAAGATTAGCAACCGGAGTTATATTACCAGTTCTTCCTACCTGGTAAGATACTGATAATAATTTTGTTATAGCTTGTTCCGCTTTATACTTATATGCAATTGCCCATCTGGGCGATTTGGCTGTAAAACCCGCCTCTTTCTGCTGATCCAGGGAATTGATTTTAATGACAACGCCATCAGTATCATAGGGCAGATTGCTTCTTTTATCTTCCCAAAATTCAATAAAACTGATCACCTCCTCAATATTGCTGCATATTCTGATGCTGTCGGCCACATTAAAACCCCAGCCGGAAGCCTCCATCAGGTTTTCATAATGAGTTTTGTGTGGAAGCTTTTCCCCGAGAAGAAAATAAAAAATACAATCGAGACTTCTTGATGCCACAATAGAAGAGTCCAGTATCTTAAGGGTGCCTGATGCAGCATTGCGGGGATTGGCAAACAGATTGACTCCCTCTTTTTCTCTCTCCTCATTTAAACGGTTAAATACAGCTCTCGGCATGAGTATTTCACCCCTGACAATAAACTCATCGGGTATTCCAGATGTATCTATACTTACCGGGATACTTTTTATTGTTTTTACGTTTGCTGATACATCATCCCCTTTTGTTCCATCACCCCTTGTCAGTGCTGACAACATTCTCCCATTTATATATGTAATGCTTATAGAGGCCCCATCAAATTTCAATTCACACACATATTCAACACTTCCAGAAACGGATTTACTTACCCGGCTGTCAAAATCAAGCAACTCTTCATAATTATAGGTATTGCCAAGGGAAAGCATCGGGTATTTGTGCTCGAACTGCCTGAACTCTTTCGATATATCACTGCCAACCTGTTGCGTCGGAGATGATTGAATAATAAATTCCGGATATTTCTTTTCGAGAGCCGATAGTTCAGCTATAAGGAGATCGTATTCAAAATCTGAAATAACCGGCTCATTCAAAACATAATACCTTTTGTTATGTTCCTCTATCTCCTCGCGGAGTTTCTTAATCCTTTCCATAGCTTCAGGCTGGTTCATCAGATATCTTTTTATTTTTCAACTCCATACTCCGTCAACTGCTTTTCCACATTTATTGCATTTTCCGTTTGCAATTGTATTGGCATTAATACGGTATCCCTGACGGATTATAAGCGTGTTTCCGCACCCAGGGCATTTTGTATCTGAAATCTCAGACCCTGGAACATTGCCGGTATATACATATAAAAGTCCTGACTCGCAAGCTATTTTAGCAGCCTGGTTAAGAATATCAACGGGGGTGGGGGGGAGTTGCTCAAGTTTGTACAGGGGATAGAACCTGCTGAAATGAACAGGGACTTTGTTAAATCCATTTTCAACCAGCCATTTGCACATTTTTCTTATCTCCTCAATGTTATCGGTCCATTCTGGTACTATCAGGTTTGTAATTTCAAGCCAGACTCCCATATCCCTGTAAATTTTGAGAGAATCGAGAACCGGCTGTAATTTGCCTCCTGAAAGTCTCAGGTAAGTACTATCACTAAATGCTTTAAGGTCAATATTGGCGGCATCGATTACAGCGCACAGCTTTTTTAATGGTTCAGGATAAATGTAACCGTTTGATTTGAATATATTTTTGATACCTGCTTCTTTTGCACGGACTGCTGTATCGTATGCATATTCGTAAAAGGTAACCGGTTCTGAGTAGGTGTATGCAATTGATTTGCAATTTTTCGCAATGCATTCAGATACAACTTTTTCGGGCATCAGATCATAATTCCTTGTTTTATCAGGGCTTACCTGTGAGATAGTCCAGTTCTGGCAGTTAATACAGACAAGATTGCATCCTGCAGTCGCAATTGAATATGCTCTTGACCCTGGCAGAAAATGATATAGGGGCTTTTTTTCTATCGGATCGACATTAACTGAACACGGGTTCCCATAGGCGAGAGTGTAAAGCTTTGATTTAATGACTTTTCGATTATTGCATTTGCTCAGTTCCCCTTCTTTAAGCACACACTCATTTGGACATATCCTGCACATTATCCCCCTGGCAGTCACCTCCTGGAACATGGCTTCTTTTCTGAAAGCAGTTCCTTCTCCATCATAAAGATCATTAATGATCCTTGTCGGGGGAATACATAAGACCCCTGCTGAAAGGGCGGTACACTCTTTAATGAACCTGCGTTTACTGATTTTACGACTATTCCTTACCATAAACAGGAAAAAATGATACTCAAAGTTAAAAAAAACTAGCGTTTTCTGCTTATCGAGTTAAAGAGAACGCCTGCCAGAATAAGTACAGGAAGAATCAATAATGACATACTTATTCCAAGAATTGGAACGGCAAGGCCTGAAAAAGCAATGAATCCCAACGCTGAACCAGAAAGATCGGCACTGTAAACTCCTGAAGAACCTGAATCAGTGGTTTGGCCGGAAGTCAGATCCCGGAAAAAGCTACCGGTTATTACTGCCGGCAGGAATCCTGACAGTATTAATAAAACTGTAAGAATAAAATGTCTGTCAATCTCCATTATTATATTAATTGCAAAGCCAGCAATTCCATAGAATATGATAAGAAACAAAGCTTTTAGAATAACCTTATTCTTACCTGGGATCTGGATCCTTATTCCGGAACCGACAGCAAGCCCTGCCATAAGTCCTGCAATTATCAGACCTGCAATCTGGTACATATTCCCTATTGTTAGCTGAAGTATTAGCAGAAGGATTATTTCGTAGCCAGCCAGGGCTGATGCACTGAAATACATTATGGCATTTTCTGGCTTAAAGTTCCTTAATGAGAATGCGAAGAGCAATGCCAGAAGAATTATTGCAGGTATCTTCTCATTAAGGTTTTTGCTAAGGTTGAAAGACTGATAATAAAAACAGGCTATCGGCCTGGTTGATCGGTTGGATTTTATTTTGCTGTTCATAAGGGAGAGAACCTCCCTGGATTTTGAGGCAATAAGATCATCCGAAAGATACCCAGGGCCAACATAGAAATTATTCAGATCCTTTCCGCTTACCATCGAACAGATTGCAGTTGAAAGAGCCTTGTCTGAAGCAATAAAATATAGCTTATTACCGCAAATTGGAACCACATTTATAAAGACTGCCTTCAGACTGTTGAATATGGAAGAATAGAGATTAACTGACTCCCTGTTAAAATAGTTGGGATTGATCCCGGGGGAGCATGAAAAGATACCGTCTTTATTCATCCTTTCCTTCACGGCTCTGAAGAATTCCAGTGTATAGTACCTGTTCAGCAAAAGTGAGGAAGGCGATGGCAGAAGCATTATAACTGCATCAAACTTCTCGTTTGTCTTCCTGATATAGCTGAATGCATCATCATTTTTAACTTCCAGTGCCGGAGATACTTCAGGGTAAGTCATGAGCGCGGTTCTTGAGAGAGCAGGATCTCTTTCCACGTAAACCACTCTCATTACATCATATTTCTTTATCTCCTTCATTCGTGATTCAACTGGACCTGAAATCAGGAGGATATTGTCAGTACTCTTAGCCTGGAGTAGTCCATAATGGATATCTTCCTCGCTTTCAATGGCATCATTATTATAGATAAGTAACCTTTGATTGTAATACAGGCTCGTCTCTGTGTTATATTTACCCTTTGTTATATTCCCATATGGAGTATCATCAGTTTCTGTCACTCTTATTCCCCTTATCAGAATCTGACGGAAAAAAATATCAGGTGAGAAAATGATAATTAATGCAGAAATTATCATTACTGAAAATTTGAAAACAAGCTTTTGATTTTTACCGGTAATATAGAAGGTAAGAACAGTATATGAGACCCCAAGCGTTATAATAACCAGAAGGCTCTGATATGTATTTAATATTCCGGCACTCAGCAAGGATATTATAATACCTGCCGCTATTCCTCCTGCAGTTTCTATTGAAAATGATGTGCCTGGGAATAAATTCCTGGCTTTGCCGGCAGTAATCAGCTTTATAAAAGTGAATCCTGATATCAGGCAAAATGGAAGGAGAACAAGCAATGTAAAAACAATTCCTGAAAGAAAAGAGGGTGCCTCTCCGGGTTTAAGAAAAAGCCTTGACAAGATCAGCATAAGCATAATTGAAAGGAAAGGTCCTGCTGAAAACATCAGGTTGATTTTCCTGATATCGGATAATGATGAACCTGGAGCCAATACTGATCCTGCAGCTGAACCTATAAGCCATGAACAAAGAAAGGCACCTGCAATCAATTCATACCCCCCGGTAATGTTCATCAATTCACGTAAAAGCAATAGTTGCACTGACGTACTGACAAATCCGATAACAAAAAGATTTGCAGCAAGATCCGTACCCGACATATTGACTTCTGATAGAGTGGGGGAGACTATTTTTTCCTGCTTTTCTGCTCCCCTGGTGAAATAGGAAAAATGTCGAAAAAAATGTAAAAAGCCTGTTACTGACAGGCCTATTCCCATTTCAACATGCCATTTGAGGATTGATTTTATGACCGGGATATCCCACTTATAATTGACCTGAAGTGCTAGGAAAATACCTGCAAGAGTTGTCAGAACAAATGTACCGGCGAGAATGAAGTTCCATAGTCGTTTGTGGAATTGCAGGGGAAATATGTTGATGCGACAGAAGAAATAACTGATTGAATACAGGAGAATTGCAGTCAATCCTGTACCGATAACATTATACATAGTTACTTTTTCGTTTCTTCAAGTACTATCCCTTCATATATAAAAATCTCAGCATCTTTCCAGCCTTCCCAACCAATTCCTGCTTTGTCGCGAGATGTATATCCCAGGAATTCTTCCAGGCTCCAGTGATTTTCTGTAGCAACCTGTGGCAGCATTGTTCCTGACCGGTTATCTTTCTTAATATAAATACCATGCCTGCCCAGGACAATCTCTTTTATACTACTTATCTTCTTCATCGGACCCAGAACAGTTATCTCTATGTCAGTTTTCGGCAGTTCTTCTTTTGTAAGAGGGGAGAACCTCGGATCATCAAAGGCGGAATTCTCCGATGATTCAAGAACAACCTGATAAAGAGGCTCGGAAGAGATAAATCTTCCTATGCAACCTCTCAGGGAACCCCTGATCTTTAAAGTTACAAAAGCTCCCAGGGGTGTTTTAAAAATATCAGGAAGAGTCTCTTTGCTGACAGAAAATCTCTTCCTGTCATATAGTAGTGATCTTATATTATCACGTGCAAGCGTTATTAATTGCTCCTTTTCCTTGCTTGTGAAAATTATTTCATCTGCAAGGTTCTTTGTGGCCTGATTCCCCTGATCCTTTTCAAAAAGCGCAATTGCGTTGTATCCGACAACCTCGTCTTTATTCCCGTAGGGCGAATCCCCGGAGTTGCAGTAATCTATCTTTCCAAATTCAAGATTGCTCCCCTCAGCCAGGTAGAGTAGAAGAAGTCCTGATGTCCATCCGCACATGCTTGTTGATAACCCGGGATCATTAATATTTGAGTTCTTTTTCAAAACGTCAAGGAATTTTTTCGGATCACCTGTTACTATTGAGGTGGCCGTAGCATTATCAACCTCATTTGCCGTCTTGTAAGACGGGTAATGCGAGAAATCGCTGCTAATAATAAAGAGATTATCGGTAGTGAACCATGGTTTAAGAATCTCGGCGATTTTTTTTATGTTACCTGTGATGTTTGTTCCAATAATTATCGGTATGACCGGTGGATTATTCTTAAAGTAGTACTGGATGAGAGGCATTTGTACCTCAAGGCTGTGCTCCTGCAAGTGAGCATTAACTGGATAATTAAAAAGCTTATCAGCTTTTAGTTTATTGGCAATTTCCTTGTTTACAGTTACTTTACCGAGAGGAGTCAGAAAGTCACCTGTATTGTAGACCGAAGCTCCTTCAAAAGCCATAACATGGCTTGAGCCGATGACAAATATATTCTTGTAGTCGGTATTCCTGTCGATTGCAGAAAAAGCCGAAGCAGCAACCTTACCTGAGTAGATATAGCCGGCATGAGGACTTATAACTGCCCTAACTTTACGGAAAGGAGTGGTCTTTACACAAGTCTCAAAGAGATGTGCAATATCAGTCCTTAATGTCTCCCTGTTTGCCGAATAAAATCTTCCTGCAGCAACAGGTTGCCTGTCTGTTGACTTGGATTGGGAAAATGTTTCCATAACGATAAAAATTGAAAGCAATACAAAACATACCCGGCGCATGACGTAATGCAATTAATTACCGTAATAAAGTTATGGCAAAAAAACAAGAAAAAATAAAAGAAGGGATGATAAATAACTGTTAAGGCTTAAATAAAAATCATTGATTCCTTAAGGACCTTTCCGGCGCTGTCGGTTCCATAGATCTTCAGACCGACACTTACAGCCGCACTGCCTATAACATCAATAATCGGACTAAGATCGTCTTTAATATCATCTATGTCATCGAAATCCTCGATTGGGAAGTATATATGGAGAAAGAGGACACACTCAGGTTTGCTGATACCTGCAAGAGCTTTGACAATTTTTGCTAGCCAGATTGAAGATGCAGTATTGAAATATTCGAGATTTAATCTTAAATTTGAAGTTTGTTTTGGATTCTTTACGTATTCATTTACCCAGTCAAGAATAGGTTCAAAAATTCTTGGAGCGTTGATCGGAATTGATTTTCCTGAAAGTATAAGTTCTCCGCTCATAAAGTTAAGATCTATAAGTGGGGTTTTATCAGTTTGTTCAACGAACATATTTTTTAGCTCCTTCATAGCAGGCTCAGTTTTTATTCCTCTAGTTATTCCTAATTGTCATACTCAAAAGTATAATATCTTTTTATTTGTTATAGAGATTTTAATCAAAAAGAAATGATCGGTTGTCAAATAAAACTGTTCGTTGATATAAAATCCCGCAATCAGACTTGAATTTCAACGTTCATCACATCCCATATTGATGGTTTATACGGCAATGTTATTAAAATGTTATATTTGCAAGCGTAAATTTTTCATCTTTAATGGAGATTATTTTAAAGGATAAAATAAAAGAAGCTGTCAGCGTCCTTTATAATAGCGAAGTGCCTGAAAGTCTTATCCAGCTGCAGGAGACAAGGAAAGAGTTCAAGGGTGATTTCACGCTTGTTGTATTTCCTCTTCTCCGTTTCTCAAAAAACACCCCTGAACAGACCGGCGAAAATATAGGTAACTACCTTCTTAAATCGTTCCCCCTGCTATCGGGATTCAATGTTGTAAAGGGCTTCCTTAACCTTGTAATCTCTGACAGATGGTGGATAGAATATTTTGCTGATATGTCATCCGGCAAGAATCTTTTTGCAAACTGCCTTTCAAAATGTCCGGAGGTGATCCTGGTGGAATATTCATCACCAAACACTAATAAACCTTTGCATCTCGGGCACATCCGCAATATCCTTCTTGGATTTTCTCTCTACAGGATCCTTTCATCATGTGGACACAAAGTAATAAAAACCAACATAGTAAATGACAGGGGAATTCATATTTGCAAATCGATGCTCGCCTGGCAGAAATACTCAAATGGTGAGACTCCAGAGTCAACCGGAATAAAGGGAGATCATCTTGTCGGCAAGTACTATGTCAGGTTCGAACAGGAGTATAAAGACCAGGTTGAGTCACTTGTCAGAAATGGTTTAAGTGAACCTGAAGCAAAAAATTCAGCCCCCCTCATGGCTGAAGCCAGGGAAATGCTCCTGAAGTGGGAAAATGGTGACAGAGAAGTGGTTGAACTATGGAAAACTATGAACTCATGGGTCTATGCGGGATTTGATGAGACATATAAAATGCTTGGCGTTGATTTCGACAAGATCTACTACGAGTCAGAGACATATATAAAAGGTAAGGAAATTGTCCTTAAGGGTCTGAAAGAAAACATCCTTTATAAGCATGATGATAACTCAATATGGGTTGATCTCACTTCGCAGGGGCTCGACCAGAAACTTCTCCAGCGGTCAGATGGTACGGCGGTCTATATGACTCAGGACCTCGGAACTGCGGTTACGAGACAGAATGAATTCCATTTTGACAAAACCTTGTATGTAGTTGGAAATGAACAAAATTACCATTTTCAGGTTCTCAGGGCATTAATGAAGAAAATGGGATATGTTTGGGCTGATGGACTTATTCATTACTCATATGGCATGGTTGAGCTTCCCGAAGGCAAGATGAAATCACGTGAAGGTACCGTGGTAGATGCAGATGACCTGGTAAAGGAAATGAAAGAGACAGCAAAAACTGTTTCCCTCGAACTTGGCAAACTTGTAGAATTCTCAGGGGAGGAAAAAGAAGAAATATTCAGAAAAATAGGGCTTGGAGCTCTAAAGTATTTTATACTAAAAGTCGATCCTCATAAAAACATGACTTTTAATCCTTCAGAATCCATTGATTTCAATGGTAATACAGGTCCTCTTATCCAGTATACCTACGCAAGGATCAAATCGGTTTTAAGAAAGGCCGGGCAAATGGGACTTATCCCGGATCAGACTGCAATTACAACAACATCTCCAGGTATTAAGGAGATAGAGCTTATTAAATTGCTCAGAAAATTCTCTGATACTGTCACTGAAGCTGCTGCAGATTATTCTCCTGCCCTTATTGCCAATTACTGTTATGATCTATCAAAGGAATACAATCAGTTTTATCACGACTTTTCAATTCTCGGAGAAAAGGATAATTCCCTTAGGAATTTCCGGATCTTTCTCTCAAAACTTACAAGCGAGGTGCTATTTTCAGGAATGTGGCTGCTGGGAATTGAAATGCCTGAAAGAATGTAATTTGTTCTAACCTTGTTTCTTTTACAGATATGTTTGAAAATCTTAGTGACCGGCTGGAAAAATCCTTTAAGATCCTTAAAGGACAGGGCAGAATTTCCGAAATTAATATTGCTGAAACACTTAAGGAAGTAAGAAGGGCCTTACTTGACGCTGATGTAAACTTCAAAATAGCCAAGCTTTTTACCGATGCGGTTAAGACCAAAGCCCTCGGGCAGGAAGTTCTTAAGTCAGTCAATCCATCTCAGATGATGATCAAGATAGTTCATGATGAACTTGTTGATCTGATGGGAGGGGATAAGACTGACATTAATATAAAGGTGAATCCATCTGTAATTCTGATAGCCGGCCTGCAGGGGTCTGGAAAAACAACATTCAGTGGCAAGCTGGCTAAATGGGTAAAGAGTAAAAAGGGTAAAAACCCCATGCTCGTTGCTGGTGATATTTACAGGCCAGCAGCAATTGAACAACTTAAGGTAATTGGTTCCCAGATTGAAGTACCGGTATATACCGAAGAGGGTAGCAATAATCCGGTTCAGATCGTTAAAAACTCTGTGAGGGAAGCAAAACTTAAAAACTACGATGTTGTCATTATTGATACTGCAGGACGACTTGCGATAGATGAAGAGATGATGAATGAGATCGCTGCAATAAAGGATGCAGTAAATCCTCACGAAATCCTTTTTGTTGTGGATTCGATGACAGGTCAGGATGCAGTGAATACAGCAAAGGAATTTAATGACCGGCTTAATTTTGATGGTGTTGTACTGACTAAGCTTGATGGGGACACGCGCGGCGGAGCTGCCTTATCGATACGATCAGTTGTAAACAAGCCTATAAAATTTGTCAGTGCTGGCGAGAAAATGGATGCGATCGATATCTTTTATCCTGCACGTATGGCCGACAGGATTCTTGGAATGGGAGATATTGTTTCGCTGGTTGAGAAAGCCCAGGAACAATTTGACTCGGAAGAGGCGAGAAAACTTCAGAAAAAAATTGCGAAGGACCAGTTTGATTTCAATGATTTTATATCCCAGATCCAGCAGATTAAGAAAATGGGGAATGTAAAGGACCTCATGTCGATGATCCCAGGGGTAGGTAAGGCAGTCAAAGACCTTGATATTGATGATAATGCCTTTAAGGGTATTGAGGCAATAATCAGAAGCATGACGCCTGAAGAGAGGACAAACCCGGTTGTGCTAAACGGAAGCCGTCGTAAAAGGATAGCTATGGGCAGCGGCACTTCGGTTCAGGAGGTTAACAAGCTTCTGAAGCAGTTTGACGAAACAAGGCGGATGATGAAAATGATGACAAAAAACAAGAATGCCGCCAGAATGATGGGCAGAAAATAACTGTAAATATGTATACTCTTATTGACGGGAAAAAAACAGCATCCCTGATAAAGCTTGAAATAGCTGAAGAGGTTGCCGAGCGTGTAAAGTCGGGTCTAAAGAGACCTCACCTTGCTGCAATACTTGTTGGCAGCAACGGTTCAAGTGAAACCTATGTCAGCAATAAGGTAAAGGATTGCGCAGAGGTTGGATTTAAATCGACCCTGATAAGATTGGAGGAGTCGGTTTCGGAAGAAGAACTTATTTACAGGATAAATATACTTAATGAAGATCCGGATATCGATGGCTTTATTGTTCAGCTGCCTCTGCCGGGTCATATAAAAGAGAATAAAATTATTGAGGCGATTGAACCTGAAAAGGATGCAGATGGATTCCACCCTGTAAATATAGGCAGGATGGTAATTGGATTGCCCGGATACCTGCCTGCAACACCATATGGAATTGTTGAACTGTTGCATCGGTATAAGATAGATACCTCCGGAAAAGAATGTGTGATCGTTGGACGCAGTAACATTGTTGGCCGACCGCTCAGCATTCTGCTGTCGCAGAAAGGGATGGATGCCACAGTTACAGTGGTTCACAGCAGGACAAAGAACATCATTGACCATTTAAAAAAGGCTGATATAATCGTTGCAGCATTGGGTTCCCCTGGCTTTCTAAAAGCTGATATGGTTAAACAGGGAGTCGTTGTGATTGATGTCGGTACGACCCGGCTGCAGTCATCTGATTCAAAATCGGGGTGGAGACTTGCAGGAGATGTTGATTTTGAAAATGTTGCTCCCTTGTGTTCCTACATTACCCCTGTACCCGGTGGGGTGGGCCCGATGACAAGAGTTGCCCTCCTGAGGAATACTCTGATGGCTGTACGGAATAAATAGGAAATGTTACTGGTTCCTGGTTACTAGTTAAGAACCAGCAACAAGCACCCGGCAACAAGCAACTTAAGTCATTTTGTTATATTAATCCCGGTGAAATAAAGGTCAAACCCTCCCTTTCCTCCCGGCCTGTTCGAAGAGAACATCATAAAAGTATTTGTAAATTCTTCGTCACCACCCATTACCGGGCGGTATTCATCTGATGCTGTGTTTATCCCAGGGCCGAAATTGACAGGTGTTCCCCAGTTGCCATTGCTGAATTTTGAGTAATAAAGATCATATCCGCCAAGACCTCCTGGACGGTTTGAAGCGAAAATTATTAACTTCCTGAATATGAACGGGCACTTGTCATCACCAGCACTGTTAAGGATATCAACTTTCAAGGAAGCTGAATAAGCAAGGTTAAGCCATGTATCCATTTGGCTTTCTGCCGGTTTTTTATGAAGATAAATATCAAAATTCCCGCTGGCATCGGATGAAAAATATGCAGAATCCTGATTAGTGTCAAAACAGATGTATGCATCGTTTGATCCTGAATTGAGTAGGTTGGCCGGATACGGACCTGAAACATCAGGTACTGAAGTGCCAAAAGACGGCAGATTCCTGGTATAGAAAAAGTCAAGATTCCCGTTGCTGATTGAGGATAAAATCAGATATTCAAATCCGTCAAGGGGACTGTAGAGCCGATAGGGGCCAAAGTCATTTCCGGTGGTGTTTGCTTTTGTTACCAATTTGGTCAGGAAAGGATTATCTGTAATCTCGGTGTTCAGAACGAAATCCCCTGTTTCCTGATTGAATATATACGAGAAGGTCCCGTAAACAAGATCAAACTGGCCTCCTGAGCTGCCCCTGTTACTGGAAAAAATAATCGGATTGGTTGCTGTCAGAACATGAATGTCCAGATTGTAATCATCATAAGCTGAGTTGATATCAGATAGATTTATTATGGAATCCGGAAAAGTTCCTTTTGGAAATTTAATCGGATTCTCAGTCTTTTTGCAGGATATAGAAGCAAGTATAATAAACGCTGCTAATCCTATTGAAGAAAAATATGTTAAGAGCTTTCTCATTATTAAGGATGAAGTACTGCGTACAAGTATTAAACGCTCATGAAATAATAAAATTATGACATGAAATATTATAAAATGAAAAACCGGGTTTATGCCCGGTTCTTCGAAGGTAGAATTTAGGTTAATTCTAGGGTAAATTAGGTATATGAGGAATCGTGTTTTGTTTCTAAATCAATAGATGGAAAAAAGGGTCTGCAGGTTGCGTTAAAGAATAAAAAAAATGTAAAATTGCTCGATATTTTATATATAGTCTTGTATTTCAGGTGTTTAAAAAATAATAAAATTGTTCATAATATAGTAATTGCTGAAAATGGATTATATAAAATGTTATTATTTTTGTAATCAAGATTTTACGGGGATGGAAGACGACAAATTCAGTTTTTTATACGAGGAGGAGTTGAAGAATGCCGTCCAGAAATTTGAACGGATGAAGAAGAATAATGAAAATTATTTCTTCGATGTTATTGAATTTGAGTCAATTATTGATTATTATATTGAGAGCAATAATTCAATAAAAGCATTTGAAGCAGCAACTCTGGCCTCTGAACAACACCCTAATTCCGTTTCAATTCAGCTCAGGAAGGCAAGGGTCCTTCTCGACAAGGGACGTGCTGTTGAAGCTCTAAGAATATTAAAGAAGCTCGAAAATATTGAGCCTGGGAATCATGAGGTTTATGTAGCAAAGGGAACAGCCCTGGGAATTCTTGGAGATATCCAGGGTGCCAAGAAGATGTTCGACTTTGCTCTTACCCTTGATTCTGATGATATTGGTAACATACTCTTCTCAATAACTTCTGTGCTTCAGAACCTTAATTACTATGAATACCTGATCCCCTATCTGCAAAAGCTTATAATCCTTGAACCCGATTTTTATGCACATCTTTACGACCTGGCCTATGCCTATGAGAAAACTGAGGATTTTGAGAACAGCATCTCGTTTTACCTTAAATACCTCGAAGTTGAACCTTTCTCCGACAGTGCATGGTATAATCTGGGAATAATTTATAATAAGCAGGAGAATTATGAAAAAGCCCTGGAAGCCTATGATTACGCTCTTGCAATAAATTCCCAGAATACATTTGCAATTTTTAATAAAGGGAATATCCTCTGCAACCTCGACAGGTATAATGATGCCATTCCGGTTTATCATGAATATCTTGAGAATGAGCCGGATAATTTTGAGGCAATGACTTATCTGGCGGAATGCTACGAAAAGACAAATGATCTGGTTCTTGCAAAGAAATATTATCATGAAGCGATCGAACTTGCACCCGAATATGCTGATCCCTGGTTCGGACTTGGTATTATAGCCCTTGAGTCAGGAAGCCCTGATGACAGCCTTATTTTCCTGCGAAAAGCGGTCAGACTCGACGATGAGAACCCTGAAATATGGTATATGCTGGGAAAGGCTCACTATGCAAAGAATGAGAAAAAGGATACTCTCAGGTGCTTCAGGGAAGCTTTAAAACTTGATGCATATTACAACGAGGTCTGGACCGATCTTGGAAGGATGATCCTTTACGATGGTTTTGTTCTGAAAGCTTTGCCATATCTTGAGAAAGCCTATAAAATAATCGGGGATGTACCGGGAATAAACTACATCCTCGCTTCATATTATCTGCATAGTAGTTCCATGGAAAAGGCCTACAGGCACTTATCCCTTGCCCTTGATGTTGACAAAGAGCTTTTCAGGGATTTTCATGATATCTTCCCAGTTCACCTTTTTAACCGCAAGATAAAGAAACTCCTCGATAACTATAACCTTCACTGATCATTTTACCTCATACTGTAAGTCTATGAAAAATATACTTCCTTACCTTCCTGACCGTCCACCAAAACCAAGGAATAATGGCCTGACAATGGTGATGGATAAAGGTCTCAGCATAAGGGAGGCTGAAGATTTTATGTCGGTTGGCAGTGAATATACCGACTATGTGAAGCTCGGTTTTGGGACTTCGCTTATCACTCCCGGATTTGAGCAGAAGATTATGGTCTATAAAAAAGCAGGATGTATACCTTACTTCGGGGGTACTCTTTTTGAGGCATTTGTTATAAGGGATATGTTCGATCAATATGTCGAATTTATTGATAAACACGAAATTAATCTCGTAGAAATCTCTGATGGATCTTACGAAATTGACCATAAAAAGAAGCTTGAATACATAAGCATCCTGGCCAAGAGGGGAACGGTTATTTCGGAAGTTGGGTCAAAGAAAAAGGACATTATTTATTCTCCCGATGAGTGGGTAGATATGATGAAATCAGAACTTGACGCAGGTTCAGTAAAAGTAATTGCTGAAGCACGTGAATCAGGAACAATTGGGATCTATAATGATGACGGTTCTGTTAACATGCCCCTTATCAAGGAGATCTCAGAACATGTAAAGCTTGAGAACGTACTCTGGGAAGCACCGCTTAAATCACAGCAGGCATGGTTCATAAAACACTTTGGGGCTAATGTAAACCTTGGAAATATTGCACCAAACGAGATAATCCCTCTTGAATCGCTTCGCCAGGGACTCAGGGGTGATACTTTCTTCCAGTTCCTGCCTGAAAACCTGAAAGGATAATTCCTGTGCGGACATGAGAAAATTCGGACTCATTGGTTATCCACTGGGGCACTCCTTCTCAAAAAAGTACTTTACCGAAAAATTTTCAAGAGAACAAATAGAGGGGTGCTCATATGAAAATTATCCCCTTACAAACATCATTCAGATATCAGCTTTACTCAGTGACGATGAGCTTGAAGGGCTTAATGTGACAATACCTTTTAAATCATCTGTTATTAAATTCCTAGACAAGACGGATCCGGAAGCCGAAAAAGTTGGCGCAGTAAATGTCATTAAAATAAAAAGAGCAATCGGTAAAACTGAACTGACAGGTTTTAACAGCGATATTACAGGAATAATGGCTACTTTGAGTCCTGTGTTAAGCCCCGAAATAAAGAATGCTCTCGTCCTTGGGACCGGTGGCAGTTCAAAGGCGGTATGCCATGTCCTGAAAAAAATAAATTTACAGTACACACTTATTTCAAGAGAGAGAAAACCTGGCTGCCTGATTTATTCGGACATCAATTCAAAGATTCTGGAAAATAGCAGACTGATTATTAATACGACACCATTGGGAATGTTCCCGGATACAAAAAGCAAACCTGATTTGAATTACGATTTACTGGGAAGCAGGCATATTCTTTTTGATCTTGTATATAATCCCGAAATGACATCATTCCTGAAAATGGGAAAGGAGAGGGGCTGCACTATTTTATCAGGTACCAGAATGCTTCACTCCCAGGCTGAAAGATCGTGGGAGATTTGGAACAGCAACATATTCTAATATCGATTCAGGTAAAATATTTATCGTTTCACATATAAAAATGATTGTATTTCGATAAATATTTTCTGTTTCTGAAATCTATTCAGGAAGGTTACAGGGAAGCATTCGACTTATCTGTCGCCATCACCATCTTGATATTAAGCCTTACACCTACTTCCAGAACATCAACCAGATCCTGAATATTCAAACTCTTGGCAAATCTCAAAACGACCGTAGGATTTTCAATACCCTTGACATGGTCCTGAAGCTTCTGCTCAAGCTCAGATAGGAGCACCTCCTGTTGATCGATATAATATTTTCTGTCGGCTGTTACAGTGAGGTTTACCTGTTGTTTGTCGATTTCCTGTGCACTTTTCGATTTTGGCAAAAGGACCTTGATCACATTTGGATTGGCCAGAGTGGAAACGATCAGGAAGAATAGAAGCAGAAAAAACATTATGTCATTTAAGGATGAGGTACTTACCTCCGGCTTAAAATGTTTGGCTCTCCTGATATTCATTTTATAAGACCTTTAAGAATTGAATAAGTGATTCCTGAAGCTTAATAAGGTACCTGTCTATCCTCATCTGGATATAGTGATAGGCTGCATATGCTAAAACGCCAACTATCAGGCCTGCACCGCTGCAGATCATTTTCTGGTAGAGTCCACCCGCAATAATACCGATACTTATATTATCTGCAAGAGAAATATTGTAGAAAATTTTTATAACCCCTGCAATTGTACCTATAAATCCGAGCATCGGAGCAACACTGGCTATAATACCAAGATAACCGGTATTCTTCTCCATTTTTGTAATTTCAAGATTTGTAGTGGTCTCGATATTCCTTTCAACTTCACCCTGCGGTTTTCCCAGCTTTTCAATTCCGCTTTCGAGGATTCTTCCGATAGCAGACTGATTGTTCCTTGCGTGCATAAGAGCATTCTTTGAATTGCCGTTCTGTACTTCATTTGAAATTGCGGCGACAAGTCCCTGCTGAATTGAAGCAGTTCTTTTTATATAAACAATCCTTTCAATAAATATATAAAAACTGATGATTGATAGAAGAACTATTGGAATCATAATGATTCCCCCTTTCATAAGCAGATCAAGAATTGTTGTAGCCTGGTCAGTAGATGATATAGCGGCCACTGGTTCAGCAAGTGCGGAGATCATTATCATATGCATATTTTTAAAAATGTTTATCTTTTTGATTTCTATTACAAACGATTAAAAGATTCAATTATTTCTTTTCAGACAAATATCTCTTCAGTGTATTCTACGGAGGTCAGGAACAATCCTTTAGCAGGTGCTGACATACCTGCAGATGAACGGTTCCTTGATTTAAGAATTCTTTCAAAATCATCAGGGCTTATCTTTCCTCTGCCGGTTTCAATCATTGTGCCAACAATGGCCCTGACCATATTTCTCAGGAACCTGTCAGCCATGATAGTGAAAACAAGCATGTTACCGCAGGTTTCCCATCCTGCAGAATATATTTTGCACAGGTTGGTTTTGTTATCGGAATGGAGCCTGCTGAAGCTTGTGAAGTCCGAATGATTTAATAGAATTTTTGAAGTCATGTTCATCGCTTCAACATCCAGGTCGCCGTGAATGAACCAGCTTGAATCAACATTGAAAGGATCCTTAACTCGGGAAATATAATACTTATATGTTCTTGAAATAGCGCTGAATCTTGCATTTGCATCAGGCAGAACCTTTTTAATATCTGTAACTGATATATCAACAGGAAGGAACCTGTTAAGCCTGAAAATTAGATTCTTCCTTTTAGCAAGGTCCGGATTCTGGCTGTCAAAATGAGCGCAAAAAACCTTGGCATGAACACCGGCATCGGTTCTGCCTGCACCTGTTGTTAGAATTTTTTCACCAAGAATCACAGTGATCGCTTCATCAAGGATCTTCTGAATTGTAACAGCTTTAGGTTGGACCTGCCATCCATGATATGAAGTGCCTTTGAATGAAATATATATGAAGTATCGTGTCAATACCGGATAAATTTCTGCAAATATAGACAATCAACCGTATTAACAGGATTTACTTTGATTTTTAAAAATTCGCAACCCGGGTATAGGAAAATCGATCTTTAAATGTAATTTTACTTCCACCTAAAAACGATCTTATTATTTATTTAACCTAAAACTTTCATTATGACAGAACAGAAAAATACACAAACCGCAGGTATGATGTTTATGGGTATGATTTTCTTCCTGTTTGGTTTTGTTACGACTTTTAACATTACACTGGCTGACAAGTTCAAATCAGTCTTCGAACTGTCAAACTTTCAAACCCAGCTTGTAAATGGAGCTTTTTTCTTTACTTACTTCCTCCTGGCTTTCACAGCAGGGGGCATTATTAAAAAGATCGGGTACAAAGGAGGCGTTATTCTTGGTCTTTTGCTGGTCGCTGCAGGAAGCTTCCTTTTCTTCCCTGCTACCAAGGCATTATCCTTTCCATTCTTCTTATTTGCAATTTTCATTATGGCTTGTGGCGTAGTTTTCCTTCAGACCGCTGCAAATCCTTATGTTACTGCACTCGGACCATCGGAAACTGCTTCGGGCAGGCTTAACCTTACCCAGGCTCTTAACTCAATTGCCACCTATCTGGCGCCGATACTTGCCGGCCTGTTCGTTTTTAGAGCTGCAGCAGGCGCTGCACTTAACGCTGCTGAATCAGTTCCAACCACGCCTTTTTTAATAATTGCCATTGTTGTTATTATTATTGCAATTGCGATTTACTTTCTTAAACTTCCTGAAATCTCAACCCAGGGTGTTGAAAAGAAAAGTGTATGGAAACATCCGCATGTTGTTCTTGGTGCCGTAGGTATTTTTTGTTACGTCGGTGCCGAAGTAGGATCAGCTGCAATGCTTCAGAGATATTTCCAGGAAGCTTTGCAGATGGCAAGGAATGATGCAGCAATGATGATAGCCCTTTACTGGGGCGGTGCAATGGTCGGCAGATTTTACGGCTCATTCATGCTTTCAAATGTTGAAAAATCAAAGAAATACCTTTATACTGTTCTTGTCTTGTTACTTGCATTGTTTGTCGGCTGGTTTGTCCGCAAGGAAATAACAGATGGTCTTATTTTCGCAGGCATTGCTGCAGTAAATTATTTGGCTATGCAGCTTGGCAGAGGTAATGCAAGCAGATCTCTTGCCGTTTTCGGCATAATTGCTGCTTTGTTGCTGTTAGTGGTCATGGCTGTCAGTGGACCGATTATTTTGTGGGTTGGCCTATCAATTGGCTTCTTCAACTCCATAATGTTCCCGAACATTTTTGCACTGGGTGTTGAAGGACTTGACAAAGGTGAACTAAGTATGGCCTCAGGTCTTATCAATACGATGATCGTAGGCGGAGCGGTAATTCCGGTCCTTATGGGGCTTATTGCTGACGGAGTGGGTGTTAGATTTGCATTCATCCTTCCCATACTATGCTATCTTTACATAGTATTTTTTGCACTTGTGGGAAGCAAGCGCCGTTAAAGGATTAAATCATCCCAAATTTATAAAGAGGCCGTCTCAACTATTGTTTTGAGGCGGCTTCCTTTTATTTTCCCGACAATTATTATATTTACATTCTTTCATTATTCTATCATCAAAATAAAATATCCATGGCGACAAAAGAAAACCTTATCCTTAAGATAAATAATGGCGACAACAAAGTTTTCCGTGAACTTTATGGCAAAGATCCTGCTGAGCTTAAAAGGAATGGTAAAAGATATACTGATCTGCTGAACATGTTCACTGCCGAATTTGGAGTCAGGGACTGTGAATTCTTCACCTCCCCGGGTCGTACTGAAATCGGAGGCAACCACACCGACCACAATTACGGCCGTGTGCTGGCAGGTGCCGTAAACCTCGACAATGTTTGTGTAGCTGCAAAGAACAATACAAACACAATACGTATCCTTTCTCAAGGTTATACCCGATTTGAAGTTGATCTTTCCAGACTAAAGCCCGATAATAGCGAACAATATACATCGGCAGCTCTTGTGAGGGGAATATGCTCACGCCTTACAGAACTTGGCTATAACATAGGCGGTTTTGATGCATGTATCGATGGCGGCGTTCCAAAGGGCTCAGGATTGAGCTCTTCCGCTTCATTTGAAGTGCTTATAGGAGCGATCCTCAGCCAGCTTTTCAACGATGGGTCGATCGATCCGATTGAAAATGCAATTATCGGACAATACTCCGAAAACAATTATTTTGGAAAGCCCTGCGGACTGATGGACCAGACAGCCTGTGCAATGGGTGGACTGATCACAATTGATTTTAAAGATCCATCAAAACCCATTGTGAAGAAAGTTAATTTTGATTTTGTAGCAACTGGTTTTTCTCTGGTAATAACCGATACCGGAGGCAATCATGCCGATCTTAATGATGAATATGCGTCACTGCCCACTGATATGAAGGCTGTGGCACGTGAACTGGGTGCAAAGGTACTTCGCGAAGTAACTCTTGAGCAGGTGATCGGTATAGCCCCTAAAATACGTTCAAGAGTGGGCGACCGGGCTATCCTCCGCGCAATTCATTTTCAGGGCGACAACCAAAGGGTGGTTGACCAGGTGAATGCTCTGGAAAGGAATGACTTTAAAGCGTTCCTTGGAATGGTAGTCGATTCAGGGTTCAGTTCATTTATGTATAACCAGAACGTCTACCCTGTCAATAATGTAAAAGAGCAGGGAGTATCACTTGCACTTTCCCTCAGCGAGCTGGTACTGAAAGGTGAAGGAGCCTGGCGTGTTCACGGTGGAGGATTTGCCGGTACAATACAGGCATTTGTTCCACAGAAGCTTCTTGATAAATATGTCAGCACCCTTGAACATATTTATGGAAAAGGATCATGCCATATACTCTTCATCAGGCATCAGGGTGCCGGGAAAGTTGATTTGTAATTGTTTTCGTAATTGATAAAATTCAATTTACATCATTAATTATGAATATTATCCACGAAGAATCATTCAAAGGACAGCACCATGGAGAACCAACAGGCTTGTATACCCTGAAAAACACGAACGGACTTGTTGCACAGGTAACAAATTATGGTGCTATTCTGGTCAGTATATTTGTCCCTGACAGTAAAGGTAACTTCACCGATGTAGTTCAAGGGTATGATAACATTGCTGATTATTTAAATGGTAATGGCCCTTATATGGGTGCTGTATGCGGACGCTGCGCCAACCGGATCGCCGGAGGAAAATTCACACTGCTCGGCGAACAATACACGCTGGCAGTGAATAACGGTCCTAACCACCTGCACGGCGGAATTAAAGGGTTCAATAAAGTTGTCTGGCATGTAGTAAATGTTTCAGAATCCAGCATAAAGCTGGAGTATTTTTCTGTTGACGGAGAGGAAGGCTATCCGGGAAACCTCAAAGCATCCGTAACATACACCCTGACTGATGCAAATGAGGTGAGGCTTGATTATCATGCAACAACAGATAAACCCACTGTGGCGAATTTTGCCGGGCATTCTTATTTTAACCTTGCCGGTGAGGGATCAGGGAGCGTTTATGATCAGGAGTTAATGATCAGCGGAGATTTCTTTACCCCGACTGATGAAACCAATATTCCAACAGGTGAGATACTCAGAGTAAAAGGAACCCCGATGGATTTTACAAAACCAAAGAGGATAGGATTGGAAATTGATAAGGATGATGAGCAACTGAAATTCGGAGCAGGATACGATCATAACTGGGTTTTAAATCACCGGGTCGGAACATTGGGACTTGCAGCTGTTGCACGTGATCCCCTTTCTGGAAGGATTATGGAGGTATATACAACTCAGCCGGGATTGCAGCTCTACACAGCTAACTGGATAGATGGTGAAAAAGGCAAAGGCGGAAAGAAGTACGGCAGAAGATGGGCGTTTTGTCTCGAAACCCAGCATTTTGCAGATTCGATAAATAAGCCTCATTTTCCATCCACAATTCTGAATCCGGGTGAAGAGTACAAACATTTCTGTATTTATAAATTTTTGGTAAAATAGAAATCCGAGATCCTCCTTCCCCCCTGGGGGAAGGTTAGGAAGGGGGTTAACCAACTATTAAACAGTAACCAATAACCAGTAACCAGTAACCTTAAACTTAATAACATGACAAACGAAAAAAACAATTATCTGTTTCCTCTGATTGTGATGGCCACGCTATTTTTTCTGCTTGGTTTTATCACCACCATGAATAACTCGCTTATTGATTACCTAAAGGATGCCTTCAATCTGGATGAGGTTAAAAAACAATTACCAAATACATTTTTCTATGGAGCTTATATTTTATCCATACCGGTAGGTTACCTGCTTACCCGCATCGGCTATAAAAACGGGGTTCTTGCCGGGCTTGGCCTGGTAAGCCTCGGGTTCTTCCTTTGCATTCCGGGAGTTGCTGCAGGCTATTACGGGTTCCTGAGTGCAGTCTCAGTATTCGCTATTGGCATTGTAATACTTCAGGTGGCTGCAAATCCTTATGTGAATGCACTTGGAAGCCCCGAGACAGCTGCCAGCCGTCTTACCCTTACAAATGCACTTAACTCTGTTGCAACTGTAATTGCACCACTCTTCGTTTCAATGCTTATTGTTTCAGGAAATACCGAAGGCGCTGCTGATCCAAAAACTGTTCAGGGGCCTTTTGCGGGGATAGGAATTGTCACTCTGGTGATAGTGGTTATTATGTTTTTCCTGAAATTGCCTGAAATTAAAGAGGGCGAAGTAAAAGAAGGTAACTTAAAAAAGTTTAAAGCAAGTGCTTATAAATACCCTCACATGTGGCTCGGTTCGCTGGCAATCTTTTTCTATATGGGAGTTGAAATAGGCATCCCGAGTTTCTTTGCAGATTATTCAGCTAAACTGAATTTCAATTTTGACAGTGAAATGCGGACTCAATTGCTGGCTTATTACTGGGCCGGACTTATGGTAGGCCGTGTCGCCGGTATATTCATTCTCCGGAAATATTCTGCAAGCAAGATACTGAGTTTCAATGCTATTGCAGGTGCAATAATGGTGCTGCTCTCACTAATCCTTGGAGGCATGGGAATGGACTGGATTGCACTTGTACTGTTCCTGGGAACAGGATTAATGCACTCGATAATGTGGCCATGTATCTATAACCTGGCACTTGAGGATCTTGGACCTCATTCTAAGGTTGGTTCAGGCGTTATTGCCACCTCGGTTATTGGGGCTGCCCTTCTTCCAATAATGATGGGCGGAATTCAGAGAGGAGTTGGGCTGATAGCAGCAATCTGCTGCCTGTTTGTTTATTATGCTTATATAACCTACTTCGCTTTAAGAGGATCGAGGATCAGATAAAAAGAGTATAGAGGGGGGTATCATTAAAGCTTTAATTTGCCCCCCTCTCCCTAAACGGGTTTTGTATAACTTAATAATTATAACCATGAATCGCAGGAAATTCATTGAAACATCTGGCGTTGCAGCTGGTGCAGCAGTTCTGGGAGGAGTAAATGCCGGCTTACAGGATAAGCCATCTGTAAAAGAAACAAAGCAATCTGGTACTTCTAAGATCAAGATTGGTCTCTATTCAATTACCTATGGTGGAATATGGTACGAGGGCTCAGCACTTACATTTGACGAGCTATGCAAACGTGCCAAGGAGTTTGGATTCGACGGGGTTGAGCTTGATAACAAGCGCCCGATGGGTTGTCCACTTGATCTTGACAGGCGAAAAAGGGATGAAATGATGAATTCACTCCAGAAGTATGGACTTGAATTGCCTGCTGTCGCAGCGAACAATGACTTTTCAAGCCCGGTACCTGAGCACAGGGAATGCCAGCTTCTTATGGTCAGTGAGACTGCAAAACTTGCCAAAGACCTCGGAGCAAAATTCGTCAGGTTATTTGCCGCCTGGCCAGGAGTTCCTATCCATGAGGGCGTTGGCACATACGACCTGACAAGAGGTAGCGAATTCTATACCTTCCAGAGGCAGTTCCCATTTGCTACACGACTTGACCGTTATAATTTTGTCAAAAATTGTCTTAGGGAGGCTGCAAGAATGGGGGAGGAGAATGGCGTGGTAATGGTACTTCAGAACCATGCTCCTCTTATAAGGGGATGGAGAGACACTTTTAGCCTGGTTAAAGAAGTGGATTCCCCTTGGTTAAAAATCTGTCTTGATCTGCCAATCTTTGAAAACCTTGAAAAAAGTTATGTTGCCAATGCCGTTCATACAATCGATAAACTCCAGGTTCATTCACATTTCGGCGGAGAATATTACCGCGATCCCAGTGGTGCCATCAAACCCAGGGTGCTCGATTACTATGCCGGTGGCATGATTCCTGATTATGAGCATTATATTGGTTTGATGAGAGAGATAGGTTATAACGGCTATTTTACCTTTGAACTTTGTCATCCTGTATTGAATGAAGATCATACCCGGGCCGGCATTGAGTTTGTACATGAACAAGCCAAGCTTGCACGGGAATATATGGGAAATATAATAAGTGGCAGAACCTAGATCTTTGTTTTAATGATACAGGAAATAATAAAAAGAGGGTTTGCAAGTGATAATAACTCCGGCGTTCATCCCGAGATACTTAAGGAGATTGAATATGTAAATACCGGACATGTTGTTGGATACGGTACTGATACTTTCACTGAAAAAGCAAAAGAACTTTTTAAAGAGCATTTCGGGAGTGAAACTGAAGTATTCTTTGTATTTACGGGTACTGCAGCCAATGTTCTGGGTTTAAGCGGGGTAACCAGATCGTGGAATTCCATTATCACGGCTTTTACCGCACATATAGAACAGGATGAATGTGGTGCTCCTGAAAAATTTACTGGGTGCAAAGTCCTTACTGTTGAAACCCCTGACGGGAAAATCAAGGCTGAAATGCTTGCAGAAACATATGCATGGCATTGATTTTGAACATCATTCTCAGCCCAAAGGTGGTTTCAATCACCCAGACAACAGAAATGGGTACCGTTTATACTGCTGATGAAATCAAAGCATTGCAGATTTCGCCCACTACAGGGGTATGCTCCTTCATATGGACGGAGCAAGGATAGCAAATGCAGCAGTTTCACTTGAAACTTCCTTTTAAGGCATTCACCACTGATGCTGGTGTTGATATTCTATCATTTGGCGGAACCAAGAATGGAATGATGTACGGGGAAGCAGTATGCTTCCTTAAACCCGGTATTTCAGTGGATTTTAAATATATCCGGAAGCAGGGGATGCAACTTGCTTCAAAAATGCGGTTCATTTCTGCCCAGTACATAGCATATTTCAGAAATGACCTGTGGAGAAAAAATGCTGAACATTCAAATTCAATGGCACTCCTTCTTTCTGAAAAACTGAAAGGCCTGAAGGAAATTTATATAACCCAGCCTGTTCAGTCAAACGGAGTATTTGCGATAATGCCTAAAACGGTAGCTGAGAAGGTAAGCAAATCGTATTTCTTCTATCCATGGAATGAGATTACTTCAGAATACAGGCTTATGACCAGCTGGGATACAACGGAGGAGGATATTGATAATTTTGTTGATCTGCTGAAGGAAGAACTCGAAAAATAGTAGACAGAACTTGTCTTCTCATTTATCAACATGTACTCACCCCTAAACCCCCTCTCTGCTTTGCAAAGAGGGGGCTTAACCTATTATTGATTACAGATTTTTCCCCCTCTTTACGGAGTAGAGAGGGGGAATATAAGGGGGTGAGTACATGATTTATAAAAAAAACCGGACCATATGATCCGGCTTTTCTTTTAATTTGGAATCTTATCTATTTAAGAGTAAAGTTTATTGGTACCATGTACCAAACAGGAACAGGTTTTCCACCCTGTTTGCCTGGTTTAAACGTAGGAAGTGTTTTTACAACTCTGATGGCTTCTTTGTCGAGTTCAGGATCAACACCCTTAAGGATCTCAACTTTATCGACACCACCTTTTGAGGTCACACAAAATCTAACAATTACCTTTCCCTGGATGTTGTTTTCTTTGGCAACTTCCGGGTACTGGGTATGTTCTCCGATGTATGCAAGCAATGCTTGTTCACCACCAGGGAACATGGGCATTTCCTCTACAACCACGAATGGTTCTGCTGCATCCACATCTTCTGCTACTTCTTCAGTAACAACTGCTACTTCTTCAACAACCTCGTTCTGGACTTCAACCTGAGCCTGATCTGCACTCATGAGCTGGGATGCTTCTTCGGGCTTTACTGAGTCAACAACTACAGGAGGAACATATTTTGCCTGCTGGACAACGTCCTGTGGAGGAGGTGGTGGCGGAGGAGGAGGTGCAATAAGTTCATCTGGCTGATCCAGATTTTCCATCTTGATCTCAACCTGCCTTTCAGCCTTTTTCGCCTTGCTTTCGGCAGCTTTTGCATTAAGGTAAGGAGTAATTACAGCAGTTCCTAATATTAAAATACCTATTATGAGTGCAATAATTACATTACGATTATACTTCTTACGTAGTGTGTAGGCTCCGTACTCCTTGTTCCTGTTCTCGAAAACGATGTCGTCTAAGGCAGGTGCTTTGATCTTTTCTTTTGCCATTTTTTTAAGGTTTACGGTTATCTGGCAGAAGCAGTAGCGGTGGGTGCTATTCCTGCTGCGGTTTCCACCATCTTTTCTTCATACCATGCAATTTTCACAAACATATTCTTGGCAATCCCGCAGATATTCATCTCATCGAGGATATCTACAAAATTCCCATAGTTAGCTTTTTTATAAGCTTTGATAAGCACTATAGGCCCGGTATCATCGTCAGTTTTAATCTTGCTGATCGCACTCTTTGCAGAATCCTGTGAAATAGGAATCTTACCAGAGAGAACCTCCTGTTTGAATTCTTCAATCCTTCTCGCAAGCATCTTATTCTTGTCGAGAAGTACTTTACGGATACCTTCGGCACTATAATCTGTCTCCTGAAGTGGCGGCAGTATTGGTGGAACTGCACTGTATTCCTCTGGTTTAATATTACCAGGGTAGGTATAAATTTTATTATCCGGACCCAGTATTATATTCAGAGTACGGCTCGCAGCAATTCTCGGAGCCTCTTGCTGTGTCGGATCTTTGATCCTTTCAGGAAGTACAATATCCATAACCTTTGATTTGGTTAAGGCACCTACAAGCATAAAGAACGTGATCAGCAGGCACATTAAGTCAACCATTGGTGTCATATCGAGTCGCGGGACAACTTTCTTCGCTCTCTTTTTCCCGCCTTTGCCTTTATCCTCTACAATTACTTCTGCCATATCACTGTTGTATTTCTTCTATGTTAATTTTCGCTTCTTCAAGACTTGTTATCAGAGAAAACCTGTTTACATTTTTTTCCTGAAGAATATCAAGGAGTTTCTCGACAGTCTCGAATCCGGCGTTTGAATCTCCCTTGATGCATGCCTGAATGTTCGGATTCACCTGCCGTGCATAAAGGATCCAGCTTGCCAGCTGATTATCAGTTGAGTCCATGGGAATTCCTGTCTGCAGGCTCTTCTTCAGGTTACTGTCATCCGTTCCCAGCCATTCTTTCATTTGCATAATCGGAACTCCCATTGAAGATTTCTGTTTCTCGAAATTTCTTAGTTCGGCTTCAGTGAATTCGATACCATACCTTTTACCCATTTCAGAAAGAATTTTTGGTCTGAACTTAAGAGCGGTATCCGGTCCGTTATCAAAATTCATGAAAACTTTTCCTTCCAACGAAATCAGGAATGTCATGGTGTTAAAATCAGGCGTTGTAGTCTCTGATATAGAAAAAGGAGTAGCGACATTAGCCGGTTCCGGTTGATTCATTGTCGAGGTCAGCAGAAGAAATGTAAGAACCACGCAAAAAGTATCAACCATCGGGGTCATGTCAATGTGAGGAGACCTATGTGGTAATTTAATCTTTGGCATAATTTTTATTTATTAAATGATTTAACCAAAAGATTCTTATTACTTGTTTTTCAGAGAAGCAGCAAAATTCTGTGTCAGACTGAAACCTGCTTCATCCATTTTATAAGTATAACTGTCAATACTCGAGGTGAAATAATTGAATGCAAGGATTGAAAGTGTAGAACCTGTGATACCGAATGCAGTATTTACAAGGGCTTCGGAAATTCCCTGTGAAAGTGCAAGTGCATCGGGAGCACCTGACTGTGCAAGAGCAGCGAACGCGCGGATCATTCCAAGAACTGTTCCGATAAGTCCGATCAGCACAGAAATTGATGCAAGAGTTGAGAAAATTACCATGTTTTTTGAAAGCATTGGCATCTCAAGAGCTGTGGCCTCTTCAAAAGATTTCTGGATCGACATTATCTTCTGATCCTTCTCAAGTTCTTTATCATTTTGAAGATCACGGTAGCGTAACAGACCGGCTTTCATGACATTGGCAAGTGAACCTTTCTGCTTATCACAGGCATCCATTGCTTCTTCAATTTTATCCTCGGCAAGAAGAGTCTGAAGGTTATGAACGAATGCATTTATCCTGCCTTTTCCTCTTGCCCTTGAAAGAGTTATTGCCCTTTCAAAAATGAAGATAATAAGTACAAGCACACAGGTCATAAGAATAGGGACAATATAACCTCCCCTGTAAATAATTCCCAGAAAGTTACCCTCCAGGGCAGCTCCCTTGTTGTTGCCACCTTCGAAGTTAACCGGGTTTCCCATTACTTGCGTGAACAAGATATATGAAACCACAAAAGCTATTAAAATAGCACTTACTGCAAATATGTTCTGAAGAACATCTTTGAACGAACTTCCTTGTTTACTCATTTTTATCGATTTTGGTTAGGTTAAAATTTTGTTGACTTGCAAATATATATTTTCAATTAATGTTTTCCAATAGCTTAAATAATTATTGTTACATTTTTAAA
Organism: uncultured Bacteroidales bacterium; assembly: GCA_963701745.1. GTDB lineage: Bacteria > Bacteroidota > Bacteroidia > Bacteroidales > VadinHA17 > LD21. The sequence continues at coordinate 1,694,317 of CAVPBE010000001.1, forward strand.
TAATTCAGAAATCTTCCCTGAAGGTATGACCCTTAAGTGTACCATCAGCCCTACGAAAAATCCCAATTATTTTAGGTATCAGCTATCAGCTTTAAACTACAGGACGAGTATTAAGGATAATTTGCCTGTCGCCCGTTGCCTGCAGCCTGTTGCCTTATCTTATTGTTCAAGTTTCGCGTTATAAACTCTTGACTTTGTTATTGCAATCTCCTGTGATTTATAGCCTTTTGCACTGAAAACAAGTATTTCTGATCCCATGGGAATTTCAAACTTATACTCACCCTTGGCATTGGTGAGAGTTTCAGCAGCAGTATCTTTTACCTTTACTGACGCAAAAGCAAGAGGCTGACCGGCTGAGTTTGTAATAACACCCTTGATTTCATTGGGATTGATACCTTTCTTAACAGAGACCTGATACTCACGTATATAATTAAGGTTACTCCTTGCGGATGCGTTGGCAGGATCAATAGCTAATATCTTTTCATATGATTCAGCTGATTTTGCCAGGTATCCAAGCTTTCCTTCCAGAGTCTTCTCCTGACCTGCGGCTTTTGTCTCAAGACTTCCAATTCCGTTATATCCTGTGATCTTATTTTCCTTATTCTGAGGATCAAGATTGATCATCCTGGTATAATATTCCTTGGCTTTAGTATAATTACCATTTTCCATATTGTAGAAACCAAGATATCTCATGGCTTCCATCATTTCGCTGCCATTCTTAAGAGAATCTTTAGCGGCAATACTCAGGAGTTTTTCAAATTTTGGTTTTGCAAGTCCTAATTTTGTATCAGGATCCATTTTTGAATATGTACGGGCAGTATATACATATGCAGGAAGGTAGTCGGGCGATTTTTTAATTACAGCACTGAACACTGAATCGGCAGTTTTATACTTTTCTCCGTTATAGTAAGCTCTTCCGACCTGCATATAATCAGCGAGATTGTTTTCCTTTGCCGGATCAATTAGTGTTGCCCATGTTTTGGCTGCTGAATCATACCTTCTGTAAGTATAAAAATTTGAGGCCATTTCGCTCATAATAGATCTCTCAAGCGAGGTCATTGGAGCTTTCGGATCAGTTCGCTTGAAGTTGAAGGCTTTGTTGTATTCAGCAAAACCCCTGTCAAGCTCTTTATTAGCTGCTGTAATGCTTGTTCCAAGACTTGCAATCTTTTTAGTAAGCTCATCAACTGAAGCAGCAAACTTAGGTTTATTGACAGCAGTAGCTGTAGAAAGTCTTGATTTTTCCTTGTCAAGCTGGTTATTAGAACTGGTCAGTTCATCAACCATTTTTGGATAGTTCAGATTCTTCTTCATAAGGATCCTGGCCATATAATGGTGGTCCTTCTGTATGATTGATTCCTTGTCGACAGTTTTGAAAAGCTTCTCCATATATTCAAGGGCTTTATTATAATCCGGATTCTCCTTCTCATAATATGAGTATCCTGCAAGTCGGTTCATATAACCTCTTGACTGGTCAATAGCAAGGATTTCTTCGACGTTCTTTACAACTTCTTCATAATCACCAGCATAAAATAGCGAATTGACATATTTGGTTTTTGCCGGAATATTTCCTTCCGTGAGATCAAGGTATTTTTTGAAATTCGTTTTTGATTGTTCCAGACGGCCGGCACGCCAGTAAACCTGTCCGAGTTCACGATATGCCGGAGCATAATTTGCATTAAGTCTGATTGCTTCTTCGAAGTTTGAAATAGCCTGAGGTAAAGCACGTCCTTTTGAATAAATGGTGCCAATCTTCATTGCTGCGGTTGGAGACTGTGGATCTGCAAACTGTGCAAGATTATAGTTCTTAATAGAATTAGTCCCATCATTTGCCATAATATAAAGATCACCGGCTATCAGATATATCTCTGGATTTTTGGAATCAATCTTAACAGCCTGCCTGATCAGTGGAAGAACCAGGGATGTATCAACACTGCCTTCCTTTGCATATGATTCAGCAATTTTTGCCAGGGCAAATGCATAATCCTTGGCTGGAGGACTTATCTTTTTGAGATTTTTATATGGTAAAAGGAAGCTTTTAGCCTTTGCACGCATTTGATTCGCCTTGGCTTCATCACCGAGGTAATTTGCTACCTTTGCCAGCCCAATATAATTAAGTGGATCATTCGGATTTGCGCTGACCCCTTTCTGGTAAATTTCATTGGCAGCCTTGGTTGCAACAGCCAGTGAATTTGAAATTGTATCAGCAAAATAGTTTAGAAGATAATTTTCACCATAATAGAAATAGTATTTACTGTTTCCTGGTTCTTTCTGAATCAATGCTTTGTACATCTCCTCAGCTTTGTCGTACGATTCACTTTTTGTCAGCTGAATGGCACTGTTTAAATCCTGTGACTTAATGCCATAAATCATTATAACAGAAAATAATCCTGTCAGCAAAACCACCTTACTAAACATCGAACTTTTCATAGCTTTGAAATTTGAAATAGATTTATTGTTTTAATTATTTATTTCTGAGTTAATTGTATTCTTTTTTACTCCGTCATTGCGATCCGCCTACCGGCGGAGAAGCAATCTGTTACTTATTCTTTACTTACCTGAACCAGCCGTACAGGTATTGTAGCAGGCACAAGTCCCGATTTAAGAACCATTGTTTGTCCCTGCTGAGAAGTTACCCACTGGATAAATCCTGATCCGAGCCCCTTGTAGGTCTCTCTGCTTATAAGATAAACCTCTCTGACAAAAGGATAAGTCCTGTTGGCAATTGAACCCGGAGCCGGACGGTAATAAGATCCGTCATTGATAAACTGCTGAGAAATGGCCAGAACATTTATCTTTTTAGTGAAGTTCCTGCTTACCGGATCATCTTTATCACTAATCCAGTTAACGCTTATTATACCCATAGCATCAGTATTTCTTGATACAAAATCGATAACTTCAGCGTTGCTGTTTACTGCATAGAAGTTAGTTCCAAGACTGTCGCTTATATCAAAGAGCTCTTTAAAATACCTTATATTACCCGATTTGTTACTGTCGAAAATAACGTTGATTTTGCCAAGTTTTGATTTGGGATCTATTTCTTTCCAGTTCTTCAACTGACCTTTAATAATATCTTTTACATTATTATATGTAATAAGTGTGTCGAGATTTTCCTTATTCGTGATAAGTGCCAGCGCATCATATGCAAAAGTGATTGTCCGCCCTATGATAAGGTTCTCGCGAAGATACTGCAACTGACTGTCAGAGAGTTTCCTGCTTGTCACCATCAATTTGACAGAATCATTCATAAAATCATTAACAACATCAAATTCGGGCTTGTATTCAGCTTTAATCTGTGCTCTATTGTATAATGAAGTGAAAGTATAAACCTGGGTATCAATAATTGGCTGAAATGATTCATCAACGGACATTTTGATATTACCGCTGGTAGGGGTATCCGGAATTACCTTAGGACCCCGGGATTTGCATGAAATCAAAATACAAAAGATCCCCAGGATCAGCATAGAGATAACTGATCTCAAAGTATTTCGGGAAATAATTCTCACTGCATTTAAGGTCTTAGGTGAAAAAATCCGGAATGCAATAATAATAAAATTTCGGTAAACTTCAGTCAACTTCATGGACTTTAAATTTTATGGGTATTTATATGTTACCCTTATTAAAGTACTGCAAAGTACATGCCAACACTTTTTCCATTTAAAATCAGGCATCTTCTTCATCGGAGTTAATTCGTTTGCTGAAGAGTCTGACAATATTATTAACAGTTGTGTAACCTCTGAATATTCCATAAAGTATCAGTACAGAACCAAAAAAACCAGTTAATGCACTATTCAGCGTACTTTTAAAGAAAAAGATAAGATAGATCCCGGCTGTTAAGTAGAAAAGGACCATAAAAATACCGAAGATTGCACTGACCTGCTGCATTATTCTGTTATCGTTCATACCGAATCTTTTAGTTAACAAATTAACAAATAATCATTGTACTATCAAAACATATTTTTATCAAGTTACTAAAAATTTACACTAAACTGAATTTTATTTTATTGAGCTGAATAACAAGGAACTATCACCATAGCTTAAAAATCTGAACTCATTTTCAAGCGCATATTTATATATTTTTTGCCAGCTTGTTCCTGTCCAGGCTGAAATCAAAAGCAGCAGAGTGCTTCGCGGCTGATGAAAATTTGTAATAATACAACTTATCATTCTGAATTTGTAACCCGGAACAATTATTATCCTGGTCGAAGCATTGAGGATGGTGAGATTTTTCTTCACCATAAGACTCCTGAGGGCAGTGAGGGAATCTTTGACCGTAATGACCGGATCTTTACCATAGGGTTCCCATTGATCAATTGTCATATTATCAATGTTCCCGATTAAGGAGTTTCTTGCTTTCACTCCGAGCCAGTAGAGACTTTCCAGAGTCCTGACAGAAGTGGTTCCGACAGCAACTATTCTGCCATGATATTCAATCAATCCGTCTATCGTATCTCTGGAAACGAAAAAGTGCTCTGAATGCATTTCATGCTCAGATATATTTGCTGCTCTTACGGGCTGAAAGGTTCCTGCTCCGACATGAAGTGTAATGTCAGCAAGTTTTAATCCCTTTTCAGCAAGCTTTTTTAGAACATCCTCTGTAAAATGGAGGCCGGCTGTAGGGGCAGCAACCGACCCTTTTACAGCTGAATATATTGTCTGATACCTATAGGAATCATCTTTTTCATCTTCCCTGGTGATATATGGAGGGAGTGGTGTATGTCCCGAAGCCTCAATAACTTCACTGAAGCATAAGTGCCTGTCATTCCAGCTGAATCTTATCCCCCAGGATTCTCCTTCGGAACAAATCCTCTCAGCCTGAAGCTCATGTTCTTTCAGATTATGAATGAATTTCAGGGATAAAACACCGCTTTTCCACTTTTTAAGGTTGCCGATCATGCATTTCCATTCAACCGGGCTACCTGAAGAAAAGGACATTTCATAAGAAGATGGAGAAAGTGGTTCCAGACACAGGATTTCAATTACCGCACCTGACTTTTTCTGAAACAGCAAACGTGCCCTGATCACACGTGTATTATTGAAAACCAGAAATGAATCATCTGGCAGATATCTGTCAAGATTCCTGAAAATATCTGAAGAAATATTGTTCCCATCGAAGAGGAGAAGTTTTGAAGCGTCCCGGTCACTGACAGGGTATTGAGCTATCCTCTCCTCAGGGAGATTATAGTCATAATCTGCAATATTTATTCTTTTCATTTGCTTACATCCCTTTTGGGCTGTTTATGAAGTCAAAATCCATTAACCGCAAAGATCACGAAGGATTTATGCAAATATCGCAAAGAGCTAATTAATAAAGGTTTATCTTTGTGTGCTTTGCGCCTTCTTTTTGCGTACTTTGCGGTTAAGAAAGACTTTTTCAACAACCCCAAATATAACATATTGCCATTCATCACTTTCCCCTCCTTACAATGAGGGGTGTCCCGAAAAAAGCGTCGGGACGGGGTGATTAATGCATTTTTGTAACAGTCTCTTTTTGAATTACCAAAATTAACAATTTTAAGGATTTCCCCTGTTTTTTGTATCTTTGCATCGCAGCAGGCTGTTCCATCGTGGCGTCTTAAAGCGCTAAGGAAAGTCCGGACAACAGAGAGCACCATGCTTCCTAACGGGAAGATATCCGTGAGGGTATAGTAGTGTAACAGAAAATAACCTCCCCTTCGGCTTCGCTCAAGGGGAAAGGGTGAAAAGGTGAGGTAAGAGCTCACCGGTTCAGGTGGCAACATCTGGAGCCGTACACCTTATGGGTTGAAAGACCATGTATACCGGCGTTAAGGACTGCTCGTCCGATGCCGGGGGGTAGGTCGTATGATCCTGCAAGTGATTGCAGGACAAGATAAATGATGGAAACCGGTTCAAAAATCTTTTGCAGATGACTGAACCGGTACAAAATCCGGCTTACAGGCCGGCTGCATTTTATATATTACAAAATGTAGAGACGCCCAATTTGGGCGTCTCTACAAATTTAATATCCACTGGATTTCAGCCCCCCCTTGGGGGGGTGGGGGGTGTATCTCCGTGGTTTATTTAATCTTAAATACACTGTCCTCAATCGGAACATCAACCTCCACCTTCGTAAAAGTGGTCACAATTTCCATTCCGCTTGCAGATGTGGTGGTTTTCATCGGCAGAAGGATACCGCTGGTTTCGGTATATTCTGAAGGGAATGATTCTACTGTCATTGCCATTCCCCCCTGGTTGACATCAGCTACAGTCTTCAGGATAAGATATGTTGATTTGTCAATGAACATCATCGCCGAATTTCCTCCGTCAAGAGAAGCCTTGACCTTGAAAGCAGGTTTCCCGTTTACATTATCCTCTCCTTCAAGAGTGAGCTTCCCGTCTTTCATATACTGCACCATGTAGTTATTGAACATATTGCTCCTTCCTACTTCTTTAACCTGGTCAGCCGTCATTTCAACAGGTTCAGAAGAACCGGCCATCGGATTGACCATATAACCTTTTTCGCCATCGAAGACCTGGACAATATCCTGTCCGTTAAAACTTGTTACGCTTTTGAATTTGTTTGGATTCTTCATCCAGATCTCCATGGGCATGTCCATCCCCATCACTGCTGTTTTGGCAGAGATTTTTATTGTCTGAAAACTTGAGATCTTGTCTAGCTTGTTTGCTACCGTATACTTGCTTATTATATCTTCTAGAGACTGTGCATTTAAGGATACAACTGCAAGAAGAAATGAAACTACGAGAAATAATTTTTTCATGAGTACTGTTTTTGTTAATAATAATTAAAAGGTATTGATTGTTTTTCTTAATTCTGTGAGCATTATCAAAAGTCGTTCCATTTTTGATAATATTAGCATATTTGCCCCGTCTGATTTTGCCGAAGTGGGATCAGGGTGTGTTTCGATAAATATACCGTCGGCACCAACGCTGATTGCAGCTTTACCAATCGTTTCTATCATTCGGGGGTTGCCTCCCGAAATGCCAGTTTCCTGGTTTGGTTGCTGAAGCGAATGCGTAATATCCATTATGACTGGTAAACCTGTCTCCTGCATAAGAGGAATGTTCCTGAAATCCACAACAAGATCCTGATAGCCGAACATATTTCCCCTGTCAGTAAGCATAATCCTGTCATTTCCCGATTCTCTTACTTTATCCACAGCAAATCTCATTGAAGCACCCGATAAAAATTGTCCTTTTTTAATATTGATCCATTTTCCTGTCCTTGCGGCTGCCGTAAGAAGATCAGTCTGGCGACAAAGAAATGCGGGGATCTGAAGAATATCAACATATCCGGCAGCTGTTTCTGCTTCAGGAGGGTTGTGAATATCAGTTATAACAGGAATGGAAAAATGTTTTTTTACTTTAGCTATGATCTCAAGTGCCAAAGCGTCGCCAATTCCACTAAATGAATCGGCTTTAGATCTGTTGGCTTTTCTGTAAGAGGCCTTGAATACGAATGGAAGCTTCAATTTATCGGACAGATTAACAAGGTGCTCAGCGATCTCAAAGACCATTTCCTCACTCTCAACTACGCATGGACCAGCGATAAGAAGGAAGTTCCCTGTTTCACCGTATTTAAGCCCGGGAATATTTATTCCGTTTTTTAACATGCAGTGGTAAAGATAGTAAAATATAATTCAAATATTTCTCTGTGTTACCCTTTGGTAATTTGCCCCCAACCCCCTAAAGGGGGCTTTTTTAACCCCCCTTCAGGGGGGGAAGGGGGGCGGAAATTACACAGAGTTCCACAGAGCAGGCATGGAGTTCCACAGTGTTATTATTAGTCATAATCGTAAATATCCTTCCACAAACCCTTCATCCTCTTCCTTATTTCCTCTTCTTTGGGATTCAATCCCGGTTCATAGAATTTGGTTCCCTTAATTTCTTCAGGCAGAAAATTATCCTGAACGAAATTCCCTTCAAAATCATGGGCATATTTGTAACCTTTGTGATATCCGAGATCCTTCATCAGTCTGGTGGGAGCATTTCTAATTTGAAGGGGAACAGAAAGATCTCCTTTTTCCCTGACCATCGCCTGTGCATTTTCTATTGCCATGTATGAGGCGTTGCTTTTCGGAGATGTTGCAAGATATACAGCTGTTTCTGACAATATAATTCTTGATTCAGGCCATCCAATAACATTAACAGCATCAAAGCATGACTGTGCGAGCAGAAGGGCATTCGGATTGGCCAGGCCGATATCTTCGGCTGCCAGGATAAGCATCCTTCTGGCTATGAATTTTGGATCTTCACCTCCTTCAACCATCCGTGCAAGCCAGTAGACAGACGCATTAGGATCACTGCCTCTCATTGATTTAATGAATGCTGAAATTATATCATAATGCTGTTCCCCGTTCTTGTCATAAATGGCGAGGTTTTTCTGGACATGTTTTAAGACCTTCTCATTATCTACAATCAACTTTTCAGAACCAGTTTCGTCAGATTCTGAAGATACAACCAGCTCAAGTGCATTGTATAATTTCCTGACATCACCACCTGAGATCCTTAAGAGAGCTTCATTTTCCTTTATTTCAATATCTAGTTTTGCCAGATAGATGTCTTTTTTCAGCGCTTTATTTAAAAGAAGTGTCAGTTCCTTTTCGTTCAGAGGGTTCATTACGTACACCTGACAGCGTGAAAGGAGAGGTGAGATGACCTCAAATGATGGGTTTTCGGTAGTAGCGCCGATCAGCGTAATAACTCCCTGTTCAACAGAACTGAGAAGGGAATCCTGCTGGGATTTATTGAAACGGTGGATCTCATCAATAAAAAGAATAGGGTTTGGCTGATCGAAAAACTGTTGCTTTTTTGCTTTATCAATGGTTTCCCTCACATCTTTTACCCCTGAGTGAACAGCGCTGAGATGAAAAAAGGGCCTTTTTAATGAATGGGCAATGATCCATGCAAGAGTAGTTTTTCCAACACCCGGAGGACCCCAGAGGATAAAAGAGGGAATATTTCCCGATTCTATAACCCTCCTGAGAACCGCATTTTTACCGACCAGATGTTCCTGCCCGCAGAATTCATCGAGGTTTTTAGGACGTAATCTGTCGGCTAATGGTTGATTTGCAAGCATTTTTGGAAATTTGTGTAAAAATAGCGAAAACTTCGTTTAATTCTATCGTATTATCTGGCTGGCTGAACATTTGGCTAAACCACCCCGTCCCGACTCTTTGGTCGGAAGCACCCCTCCTTGGTTAGGAGGGGAAAGTGTTAATATACAACGTTATAAGTTTCTCCTCCTTTTTTAGGAGGAGTACCCTGACCGTAAGGGTCAGGGGGAGGTGGTTGTATTTTTATGCAAACCAATTTAATCTCAAAGTAATGGAATTGCTTTACCAATTTTTATAAATTTGGATTTATTTTAAAATCATGAACAAAATATTATCCATTGTAATTATTATATCCGTTTTTTACGGATGCTCCGGGAAAAAAACTGTTAATAATTTAACAGTCGAAGGACGAAATATTATTACTGACAGTGGGATGGTGGTGTCGGCCCATTCTGAAAGCTCCCGGATAGGGGTCGCCATTTTACAAAAGGGAGGGAACGCTGTTGATGCAGCTGTCGCAACAGAATTTGCCCTTGCAGTTTGTTACCCCGAGGCAGGCAATATTGGTGGTGGCGGTTTTATGCTTATAAGGGAAGCTGATGGTACAACTGACCTGATTGATTATCGTGAAAAGGCACCGCTTCAGGCTTCGAGGGACATGTATCTTGATACTTCAGGTGGTGTATTTGAAGGGCTTAGTACAGAAACACATATGGCATCAGGAGTTCCGGGAACTGTGGATGGAATGGTCAACATACATTCAAAATTCGGGATTCTTTCGTTCAGGGATGTCATCCAGCCTGCAATCGACCTGGCCAGAAAAGGATTCCCTATAACTGAGGGTCAGGCTGTCGATTTTAACTCCAACAGGCGAAACTTCATTTCCAGAAACATAACACCACCTGCTTTCGTAAAGGATACGCCATGGATCGCAGGCGACACACTCAGGCAGGAAAGCCTGGCACTGACTCTCGAAAGAATAAGAGACCGGGGCAGGGATGGCTTTTATTCAGGCACCACCGCAAGACTCATTGTCAAAGAGATGCAAAGTGGTAATGGGATAATCTCCCGGCAAGACCTTTCAGAATACAGGGCTTCTTTCAGAGACCCTCTTACTGACGAATACCGTGGTTATAAGATCATATCAGCCTCTCCGCCATCAGGTGGTGGAATAGTGCTTCTTCAGATCCTTGGAATGGTTGAGCCTTATAACCTGAAAGAGGCAGGATTCAATTCCTGGAAATCAGTCCATCTTATAACGGAAGCCGAAAGACGGGCTTATGCAGATCGTTCAAAGTATCTTGGTGATCCGGGTTTCATAGAAATTCCAGTTGCCCAACTACTTAATGATGATTACCTTGCCGGACGCATGAGAACTTACAGCAAGGACTCTGCATCGTCTTCGTTACAGATAAATCCAGGCACCCCGCTCGCAGTTGTGAGTGAGGAGACAACACATTATTCGGTTGTAGATTATATGGGAAATGCTGTTGCTGCAACAACAACCCTAAATGGAACCTTTGGCAGCAGCATAGTTGTGGATAGCGCCGGATTCCTGCTGAATAATCAGATGGATGATTTTTCTATCAAGCCGGGTGTTCCTAATATGTACGGTCTTATAGGTGGAGAGGCTAATTCAATTCAGCCCGGGAAAAAGATGCTGAGCTCTATGACTCCGGTCATAATAGAAAGGGATGGGAAACTGTTTATGGTAGCCGGCTCTCCCGGCGGTTCAACAATTCCGACTTCAGTATTTCAGGTTATTGTGAATGTAATCGATCACGGTATGAATATCCGGGAAGCTGTTGACACAGGAAGGTTTCATCATCAGTGGTTACCCGATTACATAAGTTATGAGAAGAATTCGCTTGACAGCATCACTATTATGAAGCTTCAGTCGATGGGACATGAGCTTAGGGAGAGGAATGCAATCGGGAGGGTTAATGCAATAATGATCTTACCCGATGGCACAAAAGCAGCCGGAGCTGACAGGAGAGGCAACAATTCAGCTTGCGGATATTAAGCTGATCTGTTTTTATGGTCATTTTCTTGGTTGCCATAAAAAATTTACTAAATTGCCATAAAAATATTTTGTCTGTAGAAAATAAATGACACATTTTGTAGTTATTTAACTGTCTATAAATGTTTTTATAAAATAGTATTTGAATAGTTTCAGATATTTATTCAGTTATGAAAAAGCCTCTGATTATAACATCTATCATTGTCGTTCTGGTTCTTGCCTTACCTTTTATTAACTTTCTGCGATGGTCCTTCCAGGAGAAAAAACCCCTTGAAATAGTAATACTTGATAAGACAGTTCCTACTCTTGAACGCCTTAATCATAAGTCATTAACCTGGATCCTTACTAACGGGAGATTCGTAAAGAAAGATAAAAAGAGCAGTTATTCATTTATAAAAGACTACTACGGCTTTGCTCCGACAAGACCGCTTAAGGACAGAGGTAATACAAAAAAAGAATATCATTTATCAGAAATGCTCGAGCTCCCCGAAAAAGTGGATGCCCTTTATTTTGCTGATACTTATGGGGTGTTTTTTAATGACTGGTACACTGGAGTCAATAAAAGCAGGAGATCACGAAAAATTTATGGGGGACTAAATAATACTGACTATCTGCTTGTTAATGAAATGAAGAACAGGAATAAGCTGATAATTCTTGAATATAATTCCTTTGATTATCCTACCCCGGCATTTGAATCTTTCAGAACACAGGAAAAGCTTGGCATAACATTCACGGGGTGGTCAGGCAAATATTTTGAAAAGCTCGATACCTCGGCAAAAAATTTCCCTGTCTGGATGACCGCAATGTACAGGAAAGAATATAAGAAGCCCTGGACATTTACAAAACCGGGAATTGTATTGCTGAGTGAAAAAAATATTATTGTACTTGAGGAGGGGACCCACCTTAAAGATGCCTTACCCTATATAATTACCGAAACGGCAAATTGTGAAAAATTTGGAGTACCTTCATCAGTGGCATTCGACAAATGGTTCGATATTATCGACCCATTACAGAGCAATGTAATTTCAAAGTTCATGCTCGGGACGACAGCCCTTGGAGATACTTTGCTGAAAGCCCATATGCTTGGCAGCAGTTTCCCTGCTGTTACACAGGACTCTGCCAGCCAAAGGATCTATTATTTCTCGGGTGATTTTGCCAACAACGAGGTTAATTTCTTCTCATCACGATTAAAAGGATTCAACGGAATAAAAGGTCTGACATATTCTGATAAGGCTAATGATACAAGGAGATTCTTCTGGTTGTATTATAAGCCCCTTGTAAATTCGATCTTCAGCGACTACTATTTAACTTTAAAATCTAAATAAAAGCTGGTTGATTCTGGTAAAATGGATAAGGGGGTTATGGAAATAGCCCCTTTTTTTTGCCCCTAAATCCCCTAAAGGGGACTTTCTCATAAACCCCAGTTAGGGAGTTGGGGTCAAAAATTGTTGGATTGATCCTGAACCAGCTTTTTCAGAGATCCTTTTTCTTAAATTTGCCTGATCTTAAATAAATATAGTCCAAAGATGAAATTAACTCTTATCCAACCTGATATTACCTGGGAGAACAAGCCCAGAAACCTTGAAAAACTGGGAGAGATGATATCTGCCATCCCGGCGGGAACCGATATTGTTATTCTTCCTGAAATGTTTAGTACCGGGTTCTCAATGAATCCTGCTGAACTTGCGGAATCACCTAAATCAGTGACATTTGACTGGATGCATGATATTGCTGCAAAATTCAATTTTGGAATTTGTGGAAGTTATATTATAAGTGAGAATAGTAATTTCTATAACAGGTGGATTTTTGTTTCACCTGACGGTGATGTATGGATTTATGATAAAAGGCACCTGTTTTCAATAAGTGGTGAGGAAGCTCTTTTTACAAGAGGTGAAAAGCGTGTTGTATTTAAATTCAGGGGAATCAGGATCTGTCCTAATGTCTGTTATGACCTGAGGTTTCCGGTCTGGAGCAGGAACAGAAATGATTATGATCTGCTTATAAATTCGGCGAACTGGCCTGAAAGCAGGAGGGATGTATGGATCACCCTGCTTAAAGCACGTGCACTTGAAAATCAATGCTTCACGGCAGGTGTAAACAGGTTCGGAATTGACGGAACCGGAATAAAATACTGCGGCGATTCAATGATTTTAGGTCCTAAAGGTGAAATTATTGCAGAAGGCAAACAAAATAAGGAGTCTGTTATTACCGGTGAAATTTCATTGGATGAATTATCCCACTTTCGAAAAAAATTCCCCGTTCTGGATAATATTGACGATTTTACAATTGAAATTTAAAAGTACTTGTTTCCATCAGATCACGCTGATTCTCGCAGATCTTTTCTTAATCAGCGTCCATCTGCGAAATCTGCGGGAGATCTTTTCCTTCTCAAAAAAAAAGAATCTTAAAGCTGGGATTTATTTCTGAGGGCTTCAAATAAAATAACAACAGGAGGTTTCGCTATCCTTCCGGTTCCATCTTTTATATGGTGCCTGCAGCTGGTTCCTGGTGCAGCTACCTCAACATCACTGTCGCTCTTTCCTATTTCCGGGAACAAAACAAGATCGCCTATCTTTTTTGAAAGTTCAAAGTGCTCCTTCTCATATCCGAACGATCCTGCCATTCCGCAGCACCCCGAAGGGATCTCGCTGACCTTGTAGTTAGAAGGTATTGAAAGCATTTCAAGGGAGCACGCCGATGATGAAACGGCTTTCTGCTGGCAATGGGCATGCAGTATTATCTCAAGATTATCATCAGTAAATTTATCTCTGTCGATCCGTCCTGCCCTGAATTCATTTGCAATAAATTCATCTATCATGTAACTGTTTACGGCTATTTTCTTTGATATTTCCCTTAACTCAGAGTTCACAAGATCAGGATATTCATCGCGGAAGCCCAGAATAGCTGACGGCTCAATGCCAACCAGGGGCATATTTTCATCAATCAGGCCGGAAAAGGCATTAATATTATTTATGGCTATTTTCCTTGCTTTTCTAAGCAAACCCTTCGAGATAAAGGTTCTCGCGCTTAAATCATGTTCAGCTACTTCAACTTTGTAATTTAAAGCTGTAAGCAACCGGACAGCAGCTATACCCGCTTCAGTATCATTGTAATCTGTAAATTCATCTATAAAAAGGCATACTCTTCCAATAGGTCTTGGAGGATTAAGGGAGGCAAGATTCTTCCTGACCCATCTTCTCAGGCTTGTTTTATAAACCAGCGGGATTGATCTTTCAGCTGCAAATCCAATTGTCCTTTTAAGCAACCCCGAGAATGCTTTGTTCTTAAGAAAGAAGTTATAGATTTCCGGGACATATGAACCAAGCTTGTTAAAAGTCGAAATATAGGCAATCACGAATGTTCTGAGAGGTACACCATGCTTGTCATACCAGTGCTGCAGGAATTCCGATTTCATCTTGGCAATATCAACACCCGATGGACATTCTGATTTGCATCCTTTGCATGCAAGACATAGATCAAGAATATCGTAAATTTCCTTATGATCCCAGGGGTCTGCGTTATTCCGGCTCAGAAACTCGCGAAGGATGTTAGCCCTTGCTCTTGTGCAGTTTTCTTCATCCATTGTGGCCATAAAGCTGGGGCACATTGTTCCTCCCAGCTTTATTGATTTTCGGCAATCGCCCGATCCATTGCATTTCTCGGCTGCTCTTACTATTCCTTCAGTTAATGAGAAATCATATACAGTTTCTAATTCAGGGGTCACAGTGCCGGCTTCATACCTCAGGAAAGTGTTCATCAGAGGTGTGTTAACAATTTTCCCGGGATTTAGTATATTTTCAGGATCCCAGGAAGCCTTAAGCTTTTTAAGCAATTCATAGTTGCCTTCACCCAGGATAAGAGGAATGAATTCTCCTCTAAGCCTTCCGTCACCGTGCTCTCCGCTTAATGATCCGCGGTATTTTTTTACAAGCCTGGCTGTTTCAATCCCAATGGTCCTGAATAATTCAACATCTCCTGCATCTTTCAGATTAAGAACAGGCCTTATATGGAGCTCGCCGGTTCCGATATGAGCATGATACACTGAATCCTTCCCGTATTTTGACAGTAATTTTGCGAAATCGTCCATATAGGCAGGCAGGTCCTCGACGCGAACTGCTGTGTCTTCAACCAGAGAAACTGTTCTGCGATCCCCCTTCATCTTTCCGAGAACACCAAGACCGGCTTTTCTAAGTTCCCAGGCTTTTGCCATATCCTTTCCTCTTACAACAGGATAAGAATAACCGTATCCAGCTTTTTTGAGGGCTTTTATAAATTCATCCGTTACAGATTCGACCTCCTCAACTGTATTCCTGGCAAACTCAACCATCATTATTGCTCCGGGATCTCCATCGATGAAGAAACGATTGTTTTTCTGGCTCAGATTATCTTTTGTCAGCTCAAGAATCCTGTCATCAGTCAGTTCAACGGCCGCGGGCTTGAATTTAAGAGCCACAAGGTTAGCAAGGAAAGCTTCATCACGATCTCTGTGATGAACACATACCAGTGTCTTGTATGCCGGAGGAAGAGGAACCAGATTCAGCTTGATTTCAGTTGTAACTGCAAGAGTTCCTTCTGATCCGGCAAGAAGCTTGCAGAAGTTAAATTTCTTTTCTGACTGACTGTCAAAAACCTCTGAATCGAGAAGCAGATCAAGAGCATAACCGGTATTGCGTCTTGGTATCCTTGGATCAGGATATCCGTCTCTTATCGTTTTTTTATTTTCCTGATCATCAAGGATATCTCTTAAATTCCTGTATATTTTCCCTTCAAGATTATCCTGCCTGCATTTCTTTTCAAATGTATTCTTATCCACTGGGCCGAAGTTGGCTTCACTTCCATCACTGAGAAGTGTTTTAAGCTCAATCGTATGATCCCTGGTCGATCCATAGACGAGGGAATGTGAACCGCATGAGTTGTTCCCGACCATGCCGCCCATGTTGCACCTGCTTGAAGTCGATGTCTCGGGACCGAAAAACAAACCGAACGGACGCAGGTATATGTTCAGTTCATCAAGAACAACACCTGGTTCGACTCTTACCCACATCTCTTCCCGGTTTACCTCAAGGATCCTGTTCATATATCTCGAGATATCGGCAATAATGCCGGAACTTACAACCTGACCTGCAAGTGAAGTGCCTGCAGCCCTGATGGTTATTCCGATTTTCTCTTCCGAAGCGAAATGAAGGAGTCTCTTCAGATCCAAAACCCCTTTTGGCCAGGCAACTGCAACGGGCACTTCTTTATAATCCGATGCATCCGTGGAGTAGATGGTTTTAGTGATAATGTCATATTTGAGATCACCTTCAAGAGTTTCTTTCAGTGTGTTTAGCCTGGTTGCAAGAGAATCCATTTCCATTTTTGGTTTGAAACCGCAAATTTAGAAAATGATTTATCACTTTCAGAATAAAACAGTCATATGGAGTATTTTTTCATTACTAAACAGCTAATTTATTAAAGATAGAAAAAGATTACTTTCGGTGAGCTCGTCCGACTAACGCTGGACTAGATTCTTCTCTACACTTCGTTCCGCTCAGAATGACAGCCATTTGTGTTTTTGAGGAGAGGGAGGTTGGAGGCCATGCCTCCAACCTCCCCACCTTCTCTATACACACTAAACCGGTTGTCATTCTGAGCGAAGCCTTTAGCTTTGTCCCGATTTTCTATTAATAGAGTTTTTAAGTTTGTTTTTAAAGTTAGGTTCTTTTATTGAAATATGTTAATATGCTAATAAATCAACACCAGTAGTGGCACATTAAGAGCGTAGCCAGGCTTGAGACCTAATCTTCGATGTAATCCACTACTGGTTTTATTGAACAAGCTTCAAATAGTAATCTGGGTAAGACCCATTATACAAGGCTTTGAAAGTGTTCAATAAATGTTGATCTATTAATAATTTAAAAGAACGCATATGCAAATTAAACATTTTATCGGAATTGATGTATCAAAAGATACACTGGATCTGAGTGTGGTGGTTAATGGCAAAGCCATTTCCCATCACTGTATTGCAAATAATGCAAAATCGATAAGATCAACTGTAAACAAAATCATGAAGTCGGTGGATGGCTCTTTTGATGACACCATCTTCTGCATGGAGCATACCGGCCTGTACAATCGTCCGGTTGTACAATGGCTTCATAAAAACCAGGGTAAAATGTGGCTTGAATCAGGAGTTCACATTCGGAGGACACTTGGGCTGGTCCGTGGTAAAAATGATAAGGTTGACAGCTCAAGGATCGCAATGTTCGCCTACACAAACAGGCATCATATTAAATTATGGGCTCCTCCCAGACATGTTATTGAAAGAATAGCTGCATTACTATCCCAAAGATCCAGGTTGGTTAAAGCCAAGAAGCAATTAAGTACTGCCAATAAAGAACAGAAGAAGTTCCTTGATAAGGATATAATGCATAGCCTGAATAAGTATACTAATAGAGCCACAACCGTCATCGACACACAAATCGAAGACATCGAGAATGAGATAATAGTTTTAATCAAAGATGATGATAAACTGAAGCGGATGTACCAGATAATTACAAGTATAAATGGGATAGGACTTGTAACCGCGTCATACATATTAGTTACAACAAATGAGTTCATTAATATAAGCGATTCTAAGAAGTATGCGTGCTACAGCGGCGTGGTCCCTTTTGAACATACTTCAGGGACAAGTGTAAGAGGCAGGAACCGGGTATCTCATATTGCTAACAAGTCAATAAAATCATTACTTCACCTGGCTGCTATATCAACATTGAATACCCCGGGTGAAATACAGGATTACTACAACAGAAAAATCGCTGAAGGGAAAAACAAGATGAGCATAATAAATGCTATTAGAAACAAACTCATCTTAAGAATCTTTGCCTGTGTAAAACAAAATAGAGAATATGAAAAAAATTATTGCTATAAACTTGCTTAAACCATAGTAATCGAAGAATCTCATATATTTTGTCGGACACTATTGATATTTTTTAGTTAAAAACCTTTTTTAAAAATAATCATCTAATCGAAATACTTAAATCGGACTTTTTTTTCTTACATTTAAAGCTGGATGTTTTAAATATTAAATAACTGATAATCAATGGAATTAATAGATCGAATCAAGCTTAGTGCAAAAAAACATAATATGCGCATCGTGCTGCCCGAAGGATATGAGGAAAGAAATATTAAAGCAGCTGATATAGCCATTGCTGAAGGACTGGCACAAATAATTCTGATTGGTGATCCTGAAGAGATTGCCACTCATGCAGCGCAGCTGGGGTTAAAAAATCTTTTAAAGGCAAAGATTGTAAATCCAAAATCGCATGACAAAAAGGACCATTACATTAATATGATGGTGGAGCTCAGAAAGAGCAAGGGTATGACAAAGGAAGAGGCCTCACGCCTTATTGAGGATCCACTCTACCTTGGCGTACTGATGATAAAAAATGGTGATGCTGACGGTGAGGTTTCAGGAGCTGACCATGCCACAGGAGATGTCCTTCGCCCTGCCTTTCATTATGTTAAGACAGCTCCAGGTATATCGGTAGTATCGGGTGCATTTATTATGATACTGCAGGATAAGAAATTCGGTGAGGATGGTGTAATTATTTTCGCTGACGGGGCTGTTCATCCGAACCCGACAGATAAGGAACTTGCAGAAATAGCTATTGCTACAGCTCATACAGCAAGGGCCATCGGAGGTTTTGAACCCAAAATTGCAATGCTGAGCTTTTCAACAAAAGGGAGTGCAAAGCATGAGCTGGTTGATAAAGTTATCAGTGCTACAAAAATTGCACAGGAAATGGCACCAGATCTGATGATAGACGGCGAACTGCAAGGTGATGCGGCTCTTGTGGAAGCAATAGGACAAAAGAAAGCACCAGGCAGTAAGATCGCAGGTCATGCCAATGTTCTTATTTTTCCTGACCTCAATTGCGGTAATATTGCTTATAAACTCGTTCAGCGTCTGGCAAATGCGGAGGCAATAGGACCAATTCTCCAGGGTATGGCAGCTCCTATAAATGATCTTTCGAGGGGTTGTTCGGTAAACGATATCGTAAGTATGATCGCAATTACTGCCAATCAGGCAGCCGGAAAAAAACAGAACTAAAAGATTAATAAATACATTTACTCAAATGATTGTCCTTGTCTTAAATTGTGGAAGCTCATCAATTAAATACCAGTTGTTTGACATGTCTGACGGAAACAAGTTGCTTGCAAAAGGACTTCTTGAACGGATCGGCCTCGTTGATAGTATATTAACCCATAAGCCAACTGACGGTGAAACATACAAGGTTATAAACGATATACCTGACCATACAACAGGAATAAACCTTGTAATGGCTGCATTGACGGATCCGAAACATGGAGTTATAAAGGATGTTAGTCAGATTAAAGCTGTTGGTCACAGGGTTGTCAACGGTGGAGAAAGATACAAGGAGAGTGTACTGATCGATAACGAAGTAAAGAAGCAGATCGAGTTAAACATTGAGCTGGCCCCGCTCCATAACCCTGCAAACCTTAAAGGTATTCTTTCGGTTGAAAAACTTATCCCCGGTGTACCTCAGGTTGCGGTCTTTGACACTTCATTTCACCAGACAATGCCCGATTATGCCTATATGTATGCGCTGCCTTACGAATATTATGAAAAGTACAAGATCAGAAAATACGGATATCACGGGACAAGCCACAAATTCGTTGCAACCAAAGCTGCAAAATTGCTTGGAAAAGATGTAAAGGATCTGAAGATAATTACATGCCATCTTGGTAACGGGGCATCCATTGCAGCAATACAACAGGGCCGGTCAATAGATACCTCAATGGGTTTTACACCTGTCGACGGACTGATAATGGGAACGAGAACTGGTGAAATAGATGCAGGTGTTCTTATTTATATTGCCGATAAGGAACATCTGAATGTCAGCGGTGTTAATAACCTGATCAATAAGAAGAGCGGGATGGTGGGCATATCAGGGCTCTCTTCTGATATGCGCGACCTTGAGGTAGCTGCTGCAGATGGTAATGAGAAAGCACTACTTGCCCTAAATATGTATGCCTACAAAGTCAAGAAATTCATTGGATCTTATATTGCAGTCCTCAACGGACTTGATCTTCTTGTTTTTACAGGAGGAGTAGGAGAGAATGACTTCAAAATGAGAGCTATGATCTGCTCCGATATGGAATCACTTGGAATAAAATTTGATTTTGAAGCAAATAAAGGAGTTCGCGGGAAGGATAAGGTAATTTCAAAACCGGATTCAAAGGCTACAGTTATGTGCGTAACGACTGATGAGGAATTTGTAATTGCTGCAGACACAAAGTACATTGTTGAGCATTACACAGTATAAGTTGCAACATTTAAAGCGATAAATAAATGGTGTTAAAAAGTATGTCCGACCTCAAAGGGATCGTGGCAGGTAAACCCCGGAAAAGACTTGTACTCGCTGCAGCCCAGGATCAGCACTCCCTGGGAGCTGTTCTGAGAGCATGGAAAGATGAAATTATTGAGCCTATCTTTATAGGTGATACAGAAGGAATACAGGCCTTGTGTTTTGAAAATGGCTACGATATAGCCGGAATAAGGATTATTCATGAACCTGAAATAGATAAATCTGTTGAGCTGGCAGTAAAGATGCTCAGCAGCAAGCAGGGAGATATACTTATGAAAGGGAAGGTTGGCACCTCTCTGCTGCTTAAATGCGTACTGAACAAGGAATGGGGCCTCAGGACAGGTAATCTGCTTTCGCATATTGCTCTTTTTGAAGTCGACACTTATCACAAGCTGATAGCAGTAACTGATGTCGCAATGAATATCGCACCAAACCTTAAGGACAAGATCTCAATCGTAAATAACTCGGTTTCATTCCTTAACCGACTTGGTTATGTTATGCCAAAGGTAGCTGTACTTGGAGCTGTTGAAATGGTGAACGAGAATATGGAAGCAACACTTCATGCAGCTTTGCTTTCAAAAATGAATCAGCGGGAACAGATAAGGAATTGCATAATTGACGGACCCCTTGCTTTCGACAATGCAGTCAGTCTTGAAAGTGCTCAGCATAAAGGCATAAAGAGTGAGGTAGCCGGCGATACTGATCTGCTCCTGATGCCCGATATTGAAGTCGGGAATGTGCTCTATAAATCCCTGGTTTTCTTTGCCAAGGCAAAAGTGGCATCTATTATCCTCGGAGCCCAGGTCCCCATAGTCCTGACCTCAAGATCCGATTCAGAACAGGCAAAATACGACAGTATTCTTCTTTCAGCGGCCGCAAGCAAGTAAACTAAAAAGTATGATCCGTTCACTTGACCAGATGGTTGAAAAGGTTCTATCACTTCACAAAAAGCACAGGGTAGCTGTAGCCTGGGCTCATGATATTCATACGATAAGTGCCATTCATAAAGCAGTAAATTACGGTCTGACTGATGCTATTCTTATTGGTCAGTCATCGGAGATTAAAAATATATGCCGGAAATCAGGTATTAATCATGAGCTTTTTACGATAACCGATTCTGATGATGAGGTTAAAGCTTCAGCTGAGGCTGTCCGCCTGACGCATTCTGGAGAGGCGGATATTGTCATGAAAGGGTTGGTGGGTACCGATAAATTTCTGAAGGCTGTTATGGATAAAAACTATGGACTTATGCTGCCAAAAGCAGTGCTGAGTTATGTCTGTGCAATTGAATTGCCTTCTTATCATAAATTGCTGTTTATCACAGATCCAGCTGTAATACCTTCACCATCACTTGAGCAGAAAATAATCATGGCGGAATACGCTATTGAAATGGCCGGAAGGTTCGGTATAAACAAACCTAAAATTGCACTTATATCAGCTTCAGAGAAGCCAAGCCGCCATTTTAAAAGTTCTGAAGATTATGGATTAATGTGCAAAATGGCTAAAAAAGGAGAAATTTCAAATTGCGTTATGGATGGTCCGCTCGATTTATTTCTGGCATGCGATAAGAAAAGTGTGGAGATTAAGGGGATTGATACTCCTGTAAACGGTGATGCGGATATACTGTTATTTCCCTCACTTGAATCATCAAATCCGTTTTATAAAGGGCTCATGCTTTTCGCCCATGGTGAACTTGCGGGTCTGATCAGAGGAACAAATAAGCCTGTAATTGTAATGTCAAGAAGTGAAAGTGAAAAATCGAAATTTTATTGCATTGCACTAGCATGTCTGATGGCTTAAAAATAGTATCCCGCAATCAAAGTGTTAATTCATACCACTCCAATGTCCAAACGGCTAATTCTCGCTATCAATCCGGGATCAACATCAACTAAATTTGCTCTTTTTGAGGAAGATAACCTCGTATTTGAAAAGACTCTGAGGCATACTTCCCAAGAATTATCTGGCTTTAAGAAAGTAACAGATCAGTTTCATTTCAGGAAGGATTTGATAATGAAAGAATTATCGGGTCAAAAAATTAATTTGTCAGGGCTTGCAGCTGTGGTTGGTCGTGGTGGATTAATAAAACCTATCGAATCAGGCATATACAGGGTCAATAAGAAAATGATTGATGACCTTAGGATAGGGGTAATGGGACAGCATGCAAGCAATTTAGGAGGTCTGATTGCTGATGATATTGCTTCATCCTTACCAGGGGCTAAAGCTTATATTGTTGATCCTGTGGTAGTTGATGAGCTAGAACCAGTAGCCAGAATTTCAGGGCATCCTGCGATTGAACGTATTTCAATTTTTCATGCTTTGAACCAGAAGGCAGTTGCCCGCACTTATGCAGAATCGGTTAGCAGGAAATATGAGGATTTAAACCTTATTCTTGTCCATATGGGAGGGGGAATAAGTGTGGGTGCCCATCGTCAGGGCAGGATTATAGATGTCAATAATGCTTTGGATGGGGATGGCCCATTTTCTCCGGAACGCTCGGGAGGACTTCCATCCGGTCAGCTTGTTGATCTTTGCTTCAGTGGGAAGTACTCACATCAGGAACTTAAGACAATGATCACCGGGAAAGGAGGTATTGTTGCCTATCTTGGAACCAACAACTTTATAGAAGCAAACAGAATGGCTGATAATGGAGATGAAAAAGCTTTCCTAATAATTGAGGCAATTGCTTATCAGATCTCCAAAGAGATAGGTGCAGCAGGAGCAGTTCTTGAAGGTAAGGTTGATGCCATTATATTAACAGGCGGCCTGGCATACCAGGAATCACATGTGGAGAGTATTAGCAGAAGGGTTAGTTTTATTGCCAAAGTTGTTGTTTTTCCGGGCGAGGATGAGATCAAAGCATTGGCTTATAATGGATTGCTTGCACTGGACGGGAAGATCGAGATCAAGGATTATTAACTGCTACCGGCAACACCTTCCCGTTGAAATATTTGTTGCCGTTTACTGCAAAATATGAGATGAATCTAGCCATCTCTTCTGGACCAAGGGAAGCTTTAAATCCCGGAAATGCATTCTCGAACATCTCGGTCTGCACTGATCCAAGCGCAAGACAATTGACACTTACACCTGAATCATTAAGTTCGACAGCCAGGCATTCGCTGAGACATGACAATGCAGCTTTTGAAGCACTGTAAAATGAGAGGCCCCTGTACTTCGAACTGCCCTGGTATCCTCCCATACTGGAAATATTGACAATATGAGATCCTGCCGACATCAGAGGGACCAATAGTCTGATGAAAGTTGCAGGACCGAAAAAATTTGTCTCCATCATTTTGCGTGAATCACGATCCGACAGATTCATAAAATCCTCTACTATAAGTGATCCGGCAACATTGATCAATATATCCAGCTTGCTGAAACGATTGTAAATCTGATCTCTGACGGCTTCAGTCCTGTTGCCTAGGTCTGAAATATCCATTATTAAATAAGATACATTCTCATTCAGGCATTCCATCTGCAGCTCTTTGAGCCGGGGTTCATTCCGGCCTGTAACAAGTATCTGATTGTCTTTTTCCAGTGAGAGCTGAAGCACAATTTCCCTGCCAATGCCACTCGAGCCCCCGTTTACAATTATATTCATGTTGCCGATATATTTTAGTAATGGTTTTTTTCGTTTATTTGTTAGCCTTTAATGTAAAGTTACAAAATTGTTTTAGGAACCCCACATCCCGCTTTAGCGGGACTAATACTTTTAACAATAATTTATCAACATGTGGATTCCATCATTTCATTAAAATCAAAATTATATTATGATGAAACCATTTTGCAGTAAAAGAAATAATCCATTTAAAACTTCCCGGATGAAAGCATTATTGGCTGTTCTGATTCTGGCTTCCTTCGATTTGTTAAATGGGCAGCAGACTCTCAAAGAACGCGTACCGCCGTTGAAAGAGAGACTTTTCTATGGAGGGAACTTCAGTCTCCAGTTTGGGACATATACTGACATTGAAATATCGCCGGTAATAGGGTTATGGGTGCTGCCAAGGATAAGTGTTGCGGCCGGTCCTGATTTTCAATATTATAAGTTTTTTTCTGAGGGTACAGTTATTTATGGAGGCAAAACGTATGTAGAGGTACTTTTTCTCCAGGATCTCGATAATATAATCCCGCTGGGAGTTCATCTGGGCTTGTTTCTGCACGGTGAGTATGAAGCGCTGAGTCTTGAAACTGATTTTTTCGAAGCACCATATGATTCAAAGCGGTTCATGCTAAATACATTTCTTGCCGGGGGAGGTATCAGACAGCAGATGGGTCAGAGATCTTCACTTAATCTCACATTCCTGTGGGTTCTGAATAATTCAGTATACAATATTTATGGAAATCCTGAGATCCGGGTCTCATTTATGTTCTGATAAGGTAGCTAATCCGCTTTAAGCTCTTATCATACGGAATATTTCTTCATAAGACAACTGCTTCACAATTCAATATTTGACTTTTACTGTACCTGTATGTTCAAATACAGCAAGAAATTCAAATTAAGATTCCTAATATATTTTTTGATTGCCAGGCACCAGAGCAGAAGAAGATGGTTTTGCTAAATTACAATTGTAAACATCTGGAATTATAACAAAATTCACATAAGTAATTACAAATTTACACATTATGAAATGACATATGTGAAGATCTTGTTATGTTAGAATTATATCAACATAATAACTTAAATATCAATAATATTATATGATTTATATTACAAATTAATGTATGTTTCTGATGGGATATATATCTATCTTCTTTAGATTCAAAATAAATTTATCATTAAAACACTTATAGCCAGTAATTTAATTAACTAAACTGAAGCAATACATCAGATAAGCTTATTATATAAACAGTTGATTTTAAATAACATAATAAAAACAAATATTTCAATATTTTACTTCAATGTATATTAAGTTACATATGTAATGTATTAAAGTTAATAATGTAAATTTTATATTATTTACATTTGTAATACTTTATAACAGGATTATGAAAGAGCGTATTCTTGAATTTCTTAGGAGAGAAAATAAAACTTCAGCTCAATTCGCTGAGGAGATCAACGTTCAGCCTTCAGGAATCTCCCATATACTTTCAGGAAGAAATAAGCCAAGCCTGGATTTTGTCATTAAAATGCTCGAGAAGTACACATTCCTTTCAACAGAATGGTTAGTGTTCGGCAGAGGATCAATGTATAAGGAGCCAAAAATGGGCGATCTGTTTTCTGAAGTTGATATGTCTCAACCTGGCAAAGCAAAGGATATTTCACCTGCAACAGCTGACAAAATGCATTTTGAAAGTACTCACAGGGAGGATATTCGGGAGGCAATACAGGAAAATTCCTATCCGGATCATTCTGATGCAGTTAAAATTGTATGGTTTTATTCTGACTCAAGTTTTGAGGAATTTTATCCAAGGAAACATTAACCAAAATTTTCCGGAAACCGATCATTAATTATCTTTGCTGAAAAGAGACCACTGATGGCAAAGAGAATAGAAGATTTTATCATAAAGGAAAACCGTCGTCTGAATAATGATCTCTTTATTCTGGAACTTTCGGGAAATTCATATCTGCCGTCACTTAAGCCAGGACAGTTTGTTCAGGTAAAAATTGAAGGAAGCCCTGAAACATTTCTCCGTCGTCCAATATCAATTCATGATGTTGATTATGAAAGAAATACAATAAAATTCCTTGTGCAGATCGCCGGGAAAGGAACTGAAAGACTTTCAAACCTGAAGCAGGGAGAAATCCTTAACATAATATATCCACTCGGGAATTCTTTCAGTCTTCCATCCGAAAATGCAAAAGTTCTTCTTATCGGAGGAGGCTGCGGTGTAGCACCTTTAATGTTTCTTGGAAAATATCTGAAATCAAAAGGTTACAAGCCTGAGATACTTCTGGGATTCAGAAATTCTGACCGTATTATTGAATTTGATGAGTATGCCCGAATAGGGCCGCTATATCTTACTACCGAGGACGGATCTAAGGGCGAAAAAGGATTTGTAACCGATCATAATGTTCTTAAAGACAGTCACTTCGACCATATTTGCTGCTGTGGTCCGGAATCTATGATGAAGGCTGTTGCAGGATATTGCAATAAAAATGACATTATATGTGAAGTATCTCTTGAACACCTTATGGCATGTGGCTTTGGTGTTTGCCTCTGCTGTGTTGTAAACACTGTGAATGGAAATCTCTGCACATGTGTCGATGGTCCTGTTTTTAATACAAAGGAATTGAAATGGTAAACCTTGGTGTTTCGATTGGGAATCTGAAATTTAAAAATCCTGTAATTACTGCTTCTGGAACCTTCGGGAATGGATCAGAGTTCGATGATTTCATTGATGTATCAAGGTTGGGCGGTATTATACTGAAAGGAACGACCATGGAGCCCAGGGAGGGAAATCCTTATCCAAGAATGGCCGAAACTCCTTCAGGCATGCTTAATTCTGTTGGTCTTCAAAATAAAGGTATTGATTACTTTGAAAAAAACATTTATCCGGTAATATCAGCTTACGACACCAACGTTATTGTGAATGTTAACGGCAGTTATGTTGAAGACTATATTGCTTTGGCTGGGAGGGTTAAAAAGCTGGACAAGATCCCTGCAATTGAACTCAATATTTCATGCCCCAATGTTAAAATGGGCGGAATGGCGTTCGGAACAAATCCCGATTCAGCACGTGAAGTCATAAAAGCAGTCAGAGCAGTATATGACAGGATCTTAATTGTAAAACTCTCCCCAAACGTTACGAATATTGTCGATTTTGCCCGTATTTCTGAGGAGGAGGGGGCAGATTCCGTGTCTCTGATAAACACCCTTCTGGGTATGGCAATCGATATTAAGACTATGAAACCATCATTGTCCACCATTACCGGCGGTTTATCAGGGCCTGCTGTGAAGCCGGTTGCATTAAGGATGGTCTGGCAGGTGGCCAAAGCTGTTAAGATTCCTGTTATCGGGATCGGAGGAATAATGTCGGCTCGAGATGCCCTTGAGTTTTTTCTGGCTGGTGCCAGTGCAATCCAGGTCGGAACAGGATCATTTATTGACCCGGGGATTTCGATAACCATACTTGAAGGGATTGCAAAATATCTTACCGATAAAGGATTCAGCGACATTAAGGAAATTATCGGATTAATAAACAGGTAATCAGATTCAAAATACTCCCATAAAAAGAAATTTTACAATCACATAAAAATCTATGTTTTTCCTTTAAATTTGTAACTGTTAAATGTCAGTTTTCATTTTTCATTAATCTAAATCATTAATAATGTCAGAAAATATTCATATTGATAATCTGGATAAGAAAATCCTTGATATCATTACTAAAAACGCAAGAGTTCCTTATCTGGAGGTCGCCCGGGAATGTAATGTTTCTGGTGCTGCAATTCATCAGCGCGTTCAGAGGCTGATTAAAATCGGTGTCATTAAAGGATCAGAATTTAAAGTGGATCCGAAACTGGTAGGATTTAAGACCTGTGCATATATTGGGGTTTATCTCGACCACCCGGGCCATTACCGTGATATAATTACGAATTTCAAAGCCATCCCTGAAATAATTGAATGCCACTACACAACGGGTAACTATTCGTTATTCATTAAGGTTTATACCCGTGATAATGAGCATCTTCGAGATATTCTTACAGATAAGATCCAGAATATACCCGGAGTTGTCCGCACAGAAACGCTTATTTCTCTCGAGGAATCTATTAATCGTCAGATCCCGGTTCTGTCGAAATAGTCATACTTCATTAGGTTTTGATGTGAAAAGCTGCCCTTTGAGCAGCTTTTTTGTGATCGGGAGGAGTGCAGGGTCGAAATATCAGGCTGTAATGCTTTGGAGAATTCCAATAAGCCTTTCAGCTTCCTCTTCAATATCCTTTGATTCCTTTTGAAGTCCTATTACAAACTTATTGTTCTCATATTCACCCCGTACGGCCTGAAAATCTCTATCCCGGATTTCAGCATCACCATCTATTCCAAAACCTAATTTGCTGGCCGGATCAAATTCTTTTTCAGCATCCTTCAGGATCATGCTGTTAAGCTTTACTGCACTTGATCTCCAGTCTGATATGATCTGAATAATGCCATCTATTAATACATTTTCAGGTTTTTCACCTGTCTGATCATAAATGAGTTCTACACACCATTGCCATGCATATTTCTCATAATTTTCAAATATCGAAGCAAGATTTTGATGTAAATCATCAACCGATTTAATCCTGGAAGTCCTTACCGAATCAACGAGCTTATCCATTATGCTGACGGGTGTTAACATCCCACAGATATCAGCCCATTTGCCTTTTCCTTCATTTCCCTCTACTGCAAGGAGATTTTTCAATTCAGTCAAAGATGATTTGTTTTCCAGACCTTTTATGCGCTTTACCACCTCCTGGCCTACATATACTTTCAAAGCTGTGTCGTAAAACCTCCGGGTTGTTTTTAAAAGAAGCCTGCGAATGCTTATTCCTTTATACGAAACGTAATCCTGCTTTTTATCAGTCTTTTCGGCAAGTTCATCAAGAATTGTGATTGCTTTGATGATTTTGCCAATAATATAAGGACTGAAAAGATCGAAATGGATAAGATCGAGTTTATTACGATCCTTTCTTCTGTCTCTTGCAGGCCATTTATAACAGTCCCTGCGGGTGCCAACAGTAAAAAGGTTCATTGCCGGAGTTAGCTCACTTCTCCCTTTTTCTTCAGATATGTATGAAAAAGGGAAATCAGAAGTGTCGAAATTTGAATAATGTTTACCCATTACAACTGAAAAAGCACCAATATGGGCTGGCAGTAACAAATATGAAAAAGAACCTGTCTTGGAACCCCGTTCCAGAATACCCTGATGCAAAGGTCCAAGCTTGTACATATGATTGCTTTGATTGGTTCCGCTTCCGGCATTAAAGAACGATACAAGGCTGGCAATCATCAGCGTCGATTTATGATGGGTAACTGAGTATGGACCTGCAAACAGGCTGCATGCTTCACCATGAAATGCTTCACAATTGGCAAAGAAAACTGAATTCTCAGCTGAGAATTGCTTACCCATTTTTACACCCTGACCAACAAAGGTCCTCTCAAGTATGACGCCTCCATCAATTATTGATCCCGAAAGAACAATGAAATTCCTGGCTGTTACTCCGGCACCAATAAATACAGGTGCCTCAATGCAACTTTGGATGGTCCCTTCTTCAAGCAGGCTTGCTCCTGAAATTACAGTATGGCTTCCCACAAAAACATTACGGATTATGAGAGAATCATGAATCCTTGTTCCGGTGTTTATCCTTCCCCTGATTGATTGCTTCGATTCACAATAATCCTTAATCAGGAGTAGTATTTTTTCTGTAAAGTCCTTATCATGCCGGTAAAGGACCGTAAGATACGCTATCTGAGATGATAACCTGTCGAAGATAGGGAGTTCTCGTCCGCCTCCTTCATTTAAAACTTCAATTTCGGTTCCATTTCCAAATGTTGATTCACCATTTACTGCAATTGAGCCGACATCATAAATGGCAACATTTTCTTCAACAATATAGTTCGACAGGTCCTTGACGTCGGAAATAAAAACATGGTTCCCTATTTCACAATTGTTTATAGTACTACTATATATTCCGCAAGTTTTGAAGATATTATTTTCCAATTCAATCCCTCCTGTCGAAATACCCAGTTTTACAATTCCCTCAAACCTCGTATTTTTAATATTCTCGGTAGAAAATCCTTCCTTAACTGAAACAGAAGTCCAATCATCAGCAACACAGTTATTGGAAATAAGTGAATCTATTTCTTCTTTTTTTAAGTGCCTGTATGTCATATTATGAAAGAGTATAATTGATAGCAAGCCGGTTCATTTGACTCTTACTTACCAGTGGCGGTTGTCAAAATTGGAATTTTCTATATCCATGAAATACTTTACCGTTTCTACATGCAGTTCAGAAGTTGCAGACTCGTCACAGACAATGATCCCTCTCTGGTGCAGTTGAAGAATTGATGCTGTCCACATGTGGCTTAAGCTTCCTTCAACGACTTCTCTGAGAGCACGTGCTTTATTTAGTCCTGTAATAATTATTATTACCTCATGGGCATCCATTACCGTTCCAACACCTACAGTGAGCGCCAGCTTCGGAACTTTGTTAAGATCCCCGCCAAAAAATCTGGAGTTTGCCACAATTGTGTCATATCTCAATGTTTTGACTCTTGTCCTTGAGGTGAGGGAAGATCCAGGTTCGTTAAAGGCTATATGTCCATCAGGGCCAATTCCTCCGAGAAACAGATCAATTCCACCGGCTTTCTGGATTTTTTTTTCGTAATCAGTGCACTCCTTTTCGAGGTCTTTGGCATTTCCGTTTAAGATATTGACGTTTTTCTTTAGGATATCGATATGGTTAAAAAGATTATCATACATGAAATAATGGTAGCTTTCAGTATGATTTTCATCAAGACCCACGTACTCATCCATATTGAAAGTAACAACATTTTTGAATGAAATTTCCCCAGCTTTATACATCATGATCAATTCTTTGTAGACTGGTATCGGTGAAGATCCTGTTGGTAATCCCAGAATGAAAGGTTTTGCAGCTGTGGGATTTGCTTTCTTTATTTTATCGGCGATATACAAGGCTACCCATTTCCCGGTCTCGGGCTGGTCTTTTTTAATAATTACTCTCATAGCTTAACTTGTTAATGATTATTATTAGTTTGTTTTGGATTCATTTTTTGTTGGAAGTTGAAGCATAATACGTGCGTCAACAACATAACATCCTTTGGTTTCATCAAGTACAATCAAAGGATTTATATCCAGTTCTTTGATTTGGGGACATTCGAGAGAAAGCTGACTTAATCTTATTAGGCATTCCTTAATAGCTGGAATATCCCGAGGTGCTTTTCCTCTTATCCCCTTAAGGATTTTGTAAGATTTTACCTGCTTTATCATCGAATCTGAAATTGCATCGTCAATCGGGGCAACTCTGAAACTTACATCTTTGAAAACCTCAACGTATAGTCCACCGAGTCCGAACATTATTACAGGTCCGAATGACTGGTCCCTTTTTACCCCCAGGATTACTTCTTCTCCTGCCATGATCATTTTGCTGACCTGTATTCCTTCTATTCTGGCTTCGGGCTTAATTTTCAAAATATTACCAGTTATTTCCTCAAAGGATCTCCTGACTTCTTCAGCTGTGTTCATATTTATCACAACACCATTGACATCCGATTTATGAATTATATCAGGCGATACTATTTTCAATACTACAGGAAATCCAATACTATCTGCAATTGAAGCTGCTTCCTCCGGTGATTTTGCCAGTGCACTGGGGACTATTGGAAACCCATAAATACTCAGGATTTTTTCGGCTTCATTTTCAGGTAAATACATGTGATTATTACAGATGGCATCATCAAGTATTGATTTAACTGTCTCTGAATCGACATTTGTAAAAACATGCTGTGAATGCAGATCTTTGTCAATATCGCGGTAAAATCGGTAAACTCTTGAGAAACTTCTGCACATAGACTCAGGAAGTATATAATGAGGAATTTTGTTTTTAAGTAAAAGATCTACTCCTGGAGCTACATCAGCTTCACCCATGAAGGAGGCATAGACCGGTTTGGAATATTGTACCGATACTTTTACCACTTCTCGGGCAATTGTCTCTATATCTGTCATTGACTGTGGTGTCAGAATTACGAAAACAGCATCAACTCCATCATCTCTGAATGCTCCGTTCATTGCACTGTTGTATCTGTCGGCCCGGGCATCACCGATAACATCAACTGGATTTTTAATATTTGCTGTTGCAGGCAGTGATTTCCGGAATTCTTTGATAGTTTCCTCAGAAAATATTGCAAGTTGAAGTCCATCGTGTATTGCTGCGTCAGTAGTTAATACTCCGGGGCCACCTGCATTGGTAATTATGGCAATCTTGTTTGACCGGGGGGCGGGCTGGTATGCGAAAGCTATTGCAATATTGAACATTTCCTCAATATCATCACATCGTATTATACCGGCCTGCTTAAAAGCAGCATCATATATTTCATCGTTTCCGGCAAGCGATCCGGTGTGAGAAGCTGCAGCAGAAGCCCCTTCCTCCGTTCTTCCTGACTTAAGGAGAAGGATGGGTTTTCCGCTCATTCGCGTCACATCCCGGGCAGCCTGCATCAAAGCACGGCCATCTGTAATTTCTTCCAGATATAATAAAATTACACTGGTCTTTTCATCCTCCATCAGGAAATAAATCAGGTCTATCTCGCTGATATCGGTCTTATTACCGAAGCTTATAAATTTTGAAAAACCTATATGTTTAGCAAAGGCATAATCGAGTACCGCAGTACAAAGGGCACCGCTTTGAGACAGGAAACCTATATTACCCTGTTCCGGCATCCTGCGGGCAAAAGAAGCATTTAGATTGACAGCAGGATCGGTATTGATTATACCAAGGCAGTTTGGACCGATTATTGAGATATCATATTTTTCGGCGATCTGTCGGAGCTGTTTTTCACGTTCCATGCCTTTTTCTCCAACTTCTTTAAACCCTGCTGAAATGATTACGACGCCTTTAATCCCTTTTTGTCCGCATTGTTCAAGTGCCATATAACAGACGGCGCTTGGAAAGACTATAATGGCAAGATCAACAGGGTCAGGTATATCCAGGACATATTTATATGCTTTTATAGAACATATAGATTTTTCGCCCGGGCTGACAGGAAACAGTATACCTGTGAATTCGGTTTTGAGTATGTTAAATAGGATGTCATAGGGAACTGAGCCCTTAACATTGTTGGTCCCAACAACTGCTATAGATCGGGGATTAAAGATTTTAGCAAGGTTCTGCTTATGGGTTTCTGCTCTTGTCGACACAGGTTTACTTGAATTATTAAATTAACAGTTTAAGGTTGCGGCTGAAGATTCGAAGGCCTGGATAAAAACTATTTTTAACAGAATAGGATATTCTTTTAAAAAAATGGCAGGTCAATCATTTGAAATAGGCGCCAATGAAATCAGCTGCCTCTGAGATGGTTTGGATTTCCAGCGATTTCTGTTCATCCATTTCAATGTTGAATTCCTCCTGATAGGCGGCTACCAGCATGATACTTTGCATTGAAGATGCACCCAGGTCGAAAGAGAAATTTGAATTATCTGATATTTCAGATTCATCAATCTCAAGCACCCGGGCAGTTACTTTTTTAACCCTTTGTTTAATCTCTTCTGGTTCCATTTTAATACTTTTAATTGTTAAGCTTGAATTCACTGGTCCTGATGAATAGGAAAAATATGGTATAAATATTTAATATTTAAGCAATTATGGCCAAAAAAGGCTCATATAGTGATGGCAATATCAAATATAGTTTTTTTTATGTATTTAATTAATAAGTGTCAGCAAAAAATATAAAGGCTACGGACAGAGCATTGGATTTCACTTGCCGCTTCGCATTCATTGGAATCCGGTTTTTGATATGATTGAAATAGTTAATATTCATGCCAGGGACAGAACCGGATTAACTGCAAAAGCACAGTTGCTGAACATGGAAGGTTCTGTAAAGCGGTTGAAATCTCTGGATTTAATCTATAAATAAAAAACCCGGAAATTTTCCGGGTTTTTTGTGATCTAGCTGGGATTCGAACCCAGGACCCCATCCTTAAAAGGGATGTGCTCTACCAGCTGAGCTACTAAATCAATTGCTTCAACTTTCTATTCCTACCGATTCGAGCCCAGGACCCTCCCGCAAGGCGGGATGCTCTACCAGCTGAGCTACTAAATCAATTGCTTCAACTTTCTATTCCTACCGATTCGAGCCCAGGACCCTCCCGCAAGGCGGGATGCTCTACCAGCTGAGCTACTAAATCAATCACTTCAACTTTCTATTCTTACCGATTCGAGCCCAGGACCCTCCCGCAAGGCGGGATGCTCTACCAGCTGAGCTACTAAATCATCCGTAATTTTAGCGGTGCAAAGTTAGAAGAAAATTGATTCAATGCAAAAAATCTTTTTCTTTTTAGTAATGCTTTTTTCTTATTATCCTGTAATGATTTCCCTGCTTGTACGTCATGCTGATAAATAAACGCTCTTTAACCTTTTAATTTTTCAGCTATGAAAAGAATTTTTGGAGTTTTAGTCCTATCAGCTTTAGTGGCTGTTGCTTTTGGACAAAGATCAATAGACAGGCTCTTTGAAAGATATGCAAACAATGATGGTTTTGTTTCGCTAACGATAAGCGGCAATCTGTTAAATCTGCTTAAATCTGATGAAAATGAGTGGGATGACAACTACTGGCCGGACAAGATAACTGAAATCAGGATCCTTGTCCAGGAGGATAAGGAAAGGTACACGGAGAATTTTTTTGACCTTGCCAAAAGAGATCTTGATTCACGGGATTATGAAGAATTCATGACCGTGAAAAAAACAGACCAGGATCTAAAAATGCTTGTGCGGATGGATGGAGATATTATAAAAGAATTTCTGCTTATTGGCGGAGGGGAGGATAACTTTATTATTCAGGCAAAAGGTAGTATAACTGTTAAGGAAGCTGAAGATTTTAGCCGTGAGGCAAAGAAGGAACATGGGAGGAACATGTTTTCAGATCTTAATTAGTTAATTATGTGATTATCTTTGCATCAAGGATAATCGCTTCTCTGTCAATGACAAAAACTGATTTCAATAACCTTGTTATCACTATAGGCAGAAAACTGTACGTATATGCTTACCGGATACTCAGGGAAAAGGAAGGATCCGAAGACGCTGTTCAGGAGGTTTTTGTCAAACTGTGGAAGATGAATACAAAACTTGACGAATATGAAAGTGTGGAAGCCCTTGCGGTAACAATGATTAAAAACTTCTGCATCGATCAGATAAGAAAGCAAAAATATGTTGAACATGCTGACAGCAATTCCTTTTCACTGTATCATGATTCTGAACCATCCGCCCAGGAAAAGCTTGAAAGCAACGAGACAACTGCGATAATGCAGTGGATAATTAATGGTCTGCCTCAAACTTACAGGGAGATAATTCAGATGAAGGATATAGAAGAACTTTCATATGAGGAAATTGCAGATAAGACAGGACAGAACATAAATACTTTGAGAGTTAACCTTTCAAGAGCGAGAAAAAGCGTAAGGGATGAATTTAATAAACGAAGCAATGAATTCAGAGGAAATAAAACGATTGCTTGAAAAGTACTATGAGGGTGCCACTACATCCGAGGAAGAACTTTTACTTAAGAAGTTCTTCAGTATGAATAATGTCCCTCCCGATCTGAGGAGTGATCAGGATATATTCCGTTTTTATATGCAGATGGCCGTAATCCCTGAGCCATCAGCTGATTTTGAAACTAATATTATCTCTGCAATTGATAGAGAGGATAAAGAATTACGCGGATTTAAAAGAAGAAGACTGTTTATTACTTTATCAGGTATAGCTGCCGCAATGTTGATAATTACGGGCTCATATCTCTTTCTTACAACCCGGTCAGAACCACGCGATACATATTCTGATCCTGAGGTGGCCTATGCAGAAACAATGAAAATACTCTTTCAGGTATCGGCCCGGCTCAACCAGGGTACAAAAGCTCTTGGACACCTTAGCGCATTGCAGGATGAAACTCAAAAAACAATGGCAACCGTCAGCAGATCGACAGCTAAAATAGAAGATAATATAAAACCACTGGATAATTTATTTGATGCTATCAGGAAAGCTGATAGCAATTAACAATTAACAATTAAAAATCACTCCGCCTTCGCTAAAGCTATGGCGGACAAAGCAATCACCCGATATGAAAAAGTTAATTCTCTTCAGCACAGCTCTTTGCTTGGTTACTATATTAAATGGCCAGACCAATGCAATAGATGAGTTTTTTGATAAATATTCTGAAAAGGATGGTTTCACCACTGTCACAATTTCAAGCAAATTATTGAGTCTTTTTGCAGGGAAGAAGGCGAATACCGAAGGGAGTGATATTATTAACAAGCTCACATCAATCAGGATTCTTTCAGTGGATGATTCGCTTCTGAATCAAAGGATTAATTTCTACAAAGAACTTACCGGAAAGGTCGATATTTCTATATATGAAGAACTAATGGTAGTCAGGGAAGGTTCAGATATAACCAAGTTCCTTGTAAAACAAAAAGGGGATGTTGTTTCTGAACTTCTCGTTATTATAGGGGGTCCAGGTGATAATACCCTGATTTCCATAAAAGGGGATCTTGATCTGAAGAGCCTTTCAGAACTATCAGATGAAACAGGAATTGACGAACTAAAGGATCTTGAAAAGATCGACAAGAAGAACCAGAAAGAATAAAAACCTATGTTGCTGGTTACTGGTTACTGGTTAAAACACCTGGCAACAAACAACAAGCAACTAGCAACGTGTAACCAGCAACTTCAAATCCAGGGACATACTGTTTTCTGTGATTTATTGCCTCAAAGAATTGCTAAAGTGTATCTTAATTAGTTACTTTCAGGGGTCATTGTTAACCCAGGAATAAGCTAATGCCCGAAGCTCAAAAAATAGACAGAGCATACAGGACCCTGTTGAAGACAGCAAAAAACTCGCTGGCTCCCGGGGACACAAAAAAGATAAGACGAGCTCTCGATCTGGCACTTAAAGTCTGTTCCGGCAATTCAATTCTTACCGGGAAGCCTGAAATTCTGCATGCTCTATCGGTTGCTACAATCATTTCGGAAGAAATGGGTTTGGGAACCACCTCAATTATTACAGCCCTCCTGCACGATTCTTATAACAGGCTTAGTATTTCGTCGCAGGATCTTGAAAAGGAATTGGGGAAGAAAGTCGTTGAGATATTACAGGGATTTTCACGTATTGAAGCGATTAATTCAACACAGGCTTCTTACCAGTCAGAAAATTTCAGAAAACTTTTGTTAAGCCTTGCCGATGATGTAAGGGTTATTCTTATCAAGCTGGTGGAAAGGCTTGAATATATGCGAAGCCTTGACAATGCACCGGAAAAGGAGCGGCTTCCTCTTGCATCAGAAACCTATTTTCTTTACGCTCCACTCGCACACCGTCTGGGGTATTATAATATAAAGTCAGAACTGGAAGATCTGGCAGTCAAATATCTTGAACCTGAACAATATACTTATGTTGACAGCAGGCTAAAGCAAACAACTGCTTCAAGAAATAAGCTGATACGCGAATTCACTGCACCACTGAGTGAAAAGTTTGTTAGCCTTGGGATTAAATATTCTATTAAAAGCCGCACTAAATCAATTCATTCCATAATGCTGAAGATGAAGAAGCAGGGAGTGGATTTTGACGAGGTATATGACCTTTTTGCTGTCAGGATAATTCTTGACAGCGATCAGGAAAATGAAAAATCCGATTGCTGGCGGGTCTATTCAATAGTTACTGATCTTTATCAACCAAATCCAAGCCGCCTCCGTGACTGGATCTCAGTACCCAAGTCAAACGGTTATGAATCGCTTCATACAACCGTTGTGGGCCCAAGGGGCAAATGGGTTGAAGTGCAGATAAGGTCTTCCCGAATGGATGAGATTGCTGAGAAAGGACTGGCAGCTCATTTTAAATATAAAGGGGTAAAAGGGGAGGGGGGCCTCGATATCTGGCTGACCAGGATGAGGGAAATCCTTGAATCGTCGGAAAAAGAGGATGATACATTTCTCGACAAAGTCAGATCAGGATTATATTCCGATGAAGTTTTTGTATTTACTCCTAATGGCGATCTGCGACAGCTTCCGGCAGGTTCAACATTACTCGATTTTGCCTTCGATATCCACACAGCAGTAGGTGCATCATGCGTTGGTGGAAAGGTAAACGGGAAAAATGTCACACTGAAGTACATTCTTCAGAATGGAGATCATGTTTCCGTTTTAAGGTCAAAGAATCAGAAGCCAAAGCAGGATTGGCTATCATTTGTAGTTACAAGCAAGGCAAAAACCAAAATAAAGCAGGTTCTAAGCGAGGAAAAGACAAAATCTGCTGCTGAAGGCAAAGAAATATTGATGCGCCGCCTTAAAAACTGGAAAATTAATTATGGCGATCCTGTTATCCAGAAACTGATAATTCATTATAATCTTAAAACAGCCCAGGATCTTTACTGCAATATTGAATCAGAAAAACTGGATCTGCTTGAGATTAAAGATGTCCTTATGAAAGGAGGACAGGAAGAGGTACCAGTTCAACCTGAAGCCCTTCCAGAAAAGGAATTTAAGGAACCTGCAGGCTCAATTTATTCTGATTATCTGATAATTGAGGATAGAGTGGATGGCCTGGACTATAAGCTTTCAAAATGCTGTAATCCGGTATTCGGTGATTCAATCTTTGGATTTGTAACAATTTCCGAAGGTATAAAGATCCACAGGACCGGCTGTCCCAATGCCCATAATATGATGGCGAGATACCCCTACAGGGTGGTAGCGGCCAGATGGACAAAAACTAAAGGTGCTCCTACATTCAATGCTGTAATAAAAGTCTCCGGAATCGAGGATATAGGTATCGGGAATAAAATTGCTGATATTATTTCAGGCTACAATGTCAGCATAAGGAGTTTCAGCTATAATATGGATGAGGGGATGTTTGAGGGGACACTTAGCATAATGGTTCCCAATAATGACGTACTCTATGGCATCATCCGCAAGATCCAGGCTATTAAAGGTGTTCTTAAAGCCTCCCGGCAAACCAGCAATTAATTTTTAAATAATACATAATACATAACACATAATACATTCTTCAAATGTTCAACAACCTGATGTTCATCTCTCTTGCACCAATCCTGATCATTGCTTTCTATATTTATAGCCGGGACAAATATGAAAAGGAACCTCTAAGCTTCCTGTTAAAAGCTTTATTGGCAGGGGTTATAATCGTGTTACCTGTTGTATTGATTGAAAGGATTCTTTCAATTCTGTCCGAAGGTCTTGAAGGGTTATCATATGCTGCTTACACTGCCTTTATTGTTGCAGCTCTGACTGAGGAGGGAATGAAATTCTTAGCATTTTATTTTTTCTTCTGGAGAAACAAGAATTTCAATGAACGATTTGACGGGATTGTTTATGCAGTCTATATTGCTCTCGGTTTTGCCGGGATCGAGAATATACTGTATGTCTTTACCGGAGGCTATTCAGTCGGGGTCATTCGTGCACTCACTGCGGTTCCTGCTCATGCACTTTTCGGAATTGTAATGGGGTATTATTTTGGAATGGCAAAGTTCAATCCACACCGCAGCACATTTTATCTGGTAATTGCTTTTTTCATGCCCTATGTATTTCACGGATTATACAATTTCCTGCTGATGGGAAATTCGCCTGTACTCATAATAATATTTATCCCGGTTTTTATCTACTTCTGGATCACCGGATTCAAGAAAATGTCTATAGCCTCAGATGCTTCTTCGTTCAGAGAATCACCAGATGATGAGAGTAATCAAGGGGGGTTAATCCGGTGATTATTTAGTATCTTTTATCAGGTCTGACAGGAAGCTTTGCCAGTTTCTCTACTTCAATTGAAGGGAACCCGAACTCCTGAACCACTTTCCCAAGGATAAGGTAGGTTCCGCTGCCTTTAAATGGATAGTTCTTGAGCGATTGCGAAAAATGAGTGGTATCAAAGAAGTTTCCATCGGCATCGATGAAACATCCGAAATTCATCCATTCTTTCTTTATTGTCTTTATATATTTTATCGTTACAAGGTGTCCGACCATTCGAATCTTTTTCCCGGTGTATTTCAGCATATCCCGTGCTGAAATCTCGCCGCGGAATGATGTCTCAAGCATATCAAACCAGCTTACCGTGACAGGAAAGCCGAACAGCTCAATTTCATCATATGCATCATCAAGGTTCCCGTGAACAAGGTCGGGCAGGGTGAAGCTGCGCACAGGCTGGGAGAATAGGGGGCGAATGTTCTCATGCTTGTTCCTGTTCATCATCATATGAGCTTCCCATAACAGAACAGCCTTCTTTTTCCCGGTGAACCTGAAGGCGCCGGCCCTTATCAGAAGAACAACCTGTTCCAGTCCGGGGCAGACCCTCTCAACGAAATCATTAAGATCGCTGAAATGGCCATCGGCATTACGAATCTCTTCGATCGATCTTGCCAGTTTTTCTTCAATGCTGAGAATATGAATAAACCCAAGGTAAATATCTATTCCGTAGATAGTTGTTTTATATGTGCTTTTGTTTACACATGGCGGCTGGATGGTTGCCCCGCATCTTCTGGCTTCGTGGACATATACCCATGTCCTGTAAAATCCTCCGAAATTATTGATGACTGCAACCATGAATTCAAGTGGGAAATGGGCTTTCAGGTAGAGGCTCTGGAAGCTTTCCACAGCATAGGAAGCCGAGTGTGCCTTTGAGAATGAATAACCTGCAAATGATTCAATCTGCCTCCAGACCTCTTTCGTAATCTCTTCGCTATAGCCTTTCTCATGGCAGTTCGAGAAGAATCTTTCAACTATCCTCTGCATCTCCTGTTTCGACCGGTATTTGCCACTCATGGCACGTCTGAGCGTATCAGCATCAGCAAGATCGAGACCGGCAAAATGATGACAAACCTTCAGAACATCTTCCTGGTAAACCATTACCCCGAATGTTTCTTCAAGCTGCTCTTTCATGACCGGGTGGATGTATTCGAACTTATCAGGGTTATGGAACCTGTAGATATACTCTCTCATCATTCCTGAACGCGCAACGCCAGGCCTGATAATTGAGCTTGCGGCCACCAGGGTGGGGTAATCATCGCATTGCAATTTTTGTAGCAGGCCTCTCATCGACGGGCTTTCAACATAGAAACACCCCTTTGTCTCGCCTGTCTTAAGGTATTCTTTGACCTTGGGATCGTTCTTGAATTTATGGATCGCATGAACGTCAACATCAACTGACTGGTTCCGCATTATTATCTCGACGCTTTCGCGTATATGACCAATTCCTCGCTGACTCAGGATATCGAGCTTTTCAAAGCCGATCTCTTCGGCAGTGTACATATCCCACTGCGTTACAGGGAATCCTTTCGGGGGCATGTCAAGTGCCGTGTAGCATGTAATTGGTTCCTCGGAGATCAGAATGCCCCCGGCATGGATGCTTCTCATATTTGGGAAGTCGGCTATTTTCAGTCCGGTTGAAAAAATTGTGTCGGTTATTTCGTTCCTGTTTGACTCTGAAGCCGGATTATCGATCAGATTATCAATCTCTTCTTTTGGCAGCCCATGCACCTTCCCCAGCTCGCGCACAATCGATTTGCCCCTGAAAGTGCTCATTGTTCCGAGAAGGGCGGTATGGCCGCCGCCATATCTTTTGAAAATATAATCGATTACTTCATCCCTCTCTTTCCATGAATAATCGATATCAAAATCGGGGGGACTGCTTCGCTTGGGGTTGATAAACCGCTCGAAGTAAAGGTTCAGGTCAATCGGGTCAACATTGGTGATTTTCAGACAGTAAGCAACAATTGAATTTGCACCGCTGCCACGTCCGACGTGGTAAAACCCCCTCGACATAGAGTACCTGACTATATCCCATGTTATGAGAAAATAGGCCGAGAAACCAAGCTTGTCAATGATTTCCAGCTCATGCCTTATTCTTTTCTTTGCTTCAGAATTCTGTTTGCCGTACCTGTATATCATGCCGTCCCATGCAAGCTTTTCGAGCAGAAGCTTGTCGTCATACCTGGTTGCCGAAAATACCTTCTTGTTTTTCAAGCTGTTGCGATCAAAATCAAGGGAGCAATCATCCATCAGCTTTTTTGTATTCCTCACGATCCATTGATGTTCATCTGATATATTTTTCCTTTGTTCCTGTGTTTTGAAAAACTCATCTTCGCCTGCGCATTGCG
Organism: uncultured Bacteroidales bacterium; assembly: GCA_963701745.1. Taxonomy (GTDB): domain Bacteria; phylum Bacteroidota; class Bacteroidia; order Bacteroidales; family VadinHA17; genus LD21. The sequence goes on from CAVPBE010000001.1 coordinate 1,736,535, forward strand.
ACTGCTTTAGATGGCTGAGAAGTATGTTGTTGTCGACCGCCCTGAGGCTTTTATGAATGAAGATATCATTGTTTGATGCGAAGGTCACTGGCTGCAGAAGGACCATTGAATTCCTGTTGGCTGAACCATTTAATGTTACCAGGCGGTTGATCTCGCCGGGCTTTATTCCGATACGCTCGTTTTCAAGAAGCAGCCTGCCCGGAGTTTTTTTTAATGAATATATTGTATATACATTGGAGAACACAGGTGCCGGGAAGGGGATAGGAGTTTTTTCAAAATTATGCTTTGAAAGAAATTCATTCAGTTCCCTCAGGCCGTTATTGTTGCGTGCAATTCCGATATATTGCAGTTCATTGTCATTCCTGAATTCAATGCCAGCCACAGGTTTTATGTTATTTTTTTCACATTCTCCTGCAAATTCCGGTATCCCGGTTGAATTGTTGATGTCAGTCATGGCGATGCACCCATCTCCTGCAGCAATAGCATTCTGCACAAGCTGTTCCACGGACATCATTCCGTAGCGGAGGGAATAATATGAATGACAGTTTAGATACATACTATATTTTCCCCCTTTGAAGGGGGTAGGGGGATGTTTAATTATTTAAGAACCCACCCCTTACCCCTCCCAGGAGGGGATCCTGATTTAGTTTCCGCGCCAGCGGAATCCCTTTCGCCCTTTACGCCTTTACGCCGTCGCCCATGCCTTTTAAAATCCATACATCATATACCCTTTTAATCTTTCTTCCATCATTTTCTGTTCATTAGCTGCATTTTCAAGCTGTTTCAAAGCCTTTTCCTCCCTTTCCCTCACTGTCATTACCCCGACGGCTCTTCGCACTGCATCGCGACCGAAACGTTTCCGGATATTGTCCATGGTCATATAAAGACTAACCTTTTCCGGGGTGTCATCGAACATGTCAAGCTGCTGGACTCCTCTGACCATATGGCTGAACCTTACCCCGATAAGCCTGATAAGCATGCGACGCTGGTAGAGCCTGCCAAAAAGCTCTTTTGCTATATCTGAAAGGACATGATCAAAAGAGGTATACGGGATCCTCTTCTGAAGCGTATGTGTATCAAAGTTTGAATATCTTATTTTTACCGTGACACACGATGTGAGCTTTTCCTGTTTCCTGAGCTCAAAAGCGATTTTTTCAACCATGCCTGCCAGGAGCTGATTCAGCCTGACCATGTCGGTGGTATCTTTTTCGAAAGTGTGCTCGGTGCCTATCGATTTCTGTTCTGAGTAGCTGATCACAGGGGTGGAATCTATCCCGTTGGCTCTTTTCCAGATCTCAATGCCGCTTTTACCCATAAGGTTCTCAAGCATCTCGGCCGGGATATTCCTCAGAGTATATATAGTAGCAATACCCATTGACCGGAGTGTGTGGTAAGTTTTCTGGCCTACCATCGGTATCTTGCTTATTGACAACGGATCGAGAAAGGGGAGGACTATCTCTTTTTTTACCTCAATTTCCCCGTTTGGTTTTGCTTCTCCTGCCGCAATCTTTGATACGGTTTTATTGACTGAAAGGCCTATGGATATGGGAAGTCCTGTTTCTTTTATTATATACTGCCTCAGTTCATGGGACCATTTATAGCATCCATAAAAGCGGTCCATGCCGGTAAGGTCGATATAATGCTCATCGATCGATGATTTTTCGTAAAGCGGAGATCTTTCCGCAATAATTCCCGTAACCATATGTGAATAGTTGCTGTACATCTCCATATCGCCTCTTATAACAATGGCATCGGGACACATGCTCCTGGCCATCTTCATCGGCATTGCTGAGTTTACGCCATATTTTCTTGCTTCATAGCTGCAACTCGATACAACGCCGCGGTCCGACATACCGCCGATTATGACAGGCTTGCCTATGAGCCTGCTGTTCTTAAGCCTCTCAACCGATACAAAAAATGTATCCATGTCGAGATGAAGAACTGATCGGTCTATGTTGCCGGCAATAAACATTTTTCGTCTGATTAAAAAACTTTGAATATTTTGGGCTGAAGCCCGGCTGGTTTTATTTTCTTAAACCCCGGCATTAATGCCGGGGTTATCGGATACCCCATGAATAAGGGCTTTAGCCCTGCATCTGTTCCTCTTACTGCTTCATAATAAAAAAAATATAAAAATCCTTGTATATATAACAATTAAGTTTTACATTTGATTAAAAATTAATCAAATCTTTGATTACAATATAATCAATATTTTTATATGTACTTCACTTCCAATATAAAATTTTTAAGAAAAAGAAGGGGCAGAACACAGGATGATGTTGCTGTTGCCCTTAACCTGAAACGTTCAACCCTCAGCGGGTATGAGAACGGCGTTGCCCAGCCCGGGATAGATATTCTTGTATCATTTTCGGGGTATTTCAACATGTCGATCGACACACTGCTAAAGATCGATATGACCAGATTGTCGGAAAGCCAGCTAGGAGAACTTGAAAGGGGATATGATGCTTATGTAAAGGGAAGCAACCTGAGAGTGCTGACAACAACCGTCAATCTGAAAACAGGGAAAACATTGAGCTGGTTACCGAAAAAGCAAAAGCAGGTTATACAACAGGTTATGCCGATCCTGAATATATTGGGGAACTTCCTGTTTTCAGTCTGCCATTTCTTTCAGATAAAAAAAAGTACAGGACATTCCAGCTGAAAGGGGATTCAATGTTGCCGATACCCGACGGATCATGGGTAACTGGTGAATTTCTTCAGGACTGGATGAACATTAAAACCGGCAAAGCTTACATTGTTTTTACATTAAATGACGGAATTGTCTTCAAGATCCTTGAAAACAATATTTCAAAAGATGGAAAGCTTGTTCTCTTTTCTCTAAATCCTCTCTATGAACCTTATGAAGTGCATATAAGCGAGGTCAAAGAGATCTGGAAATTTGTTAATTACATAAGCAATGAGCTTCCGGAACCGGTTCTTCCCGAAAAGCAGATCTTTCAATCTATTGCCATAATGAAAACAGATCTTGAAAGGATAAAGGCAAAACTGGGAACAGATATTTCAGATGTAAATGAAGTAAACTGATTATCGGCCACTATGTGTACTCATCCATTTTCCGTTGATAAAAGAGACCGGGATATCATTGTTCAATGTAAGATAATCCATGTTGAATTCTACATGAGGTAAATCCAATAATGATTTGATATCCTTTTGATTATTACTTAAGGGTGAAGTCATGATAATAAATAATCCCGGTTCCGCATAATGACGTAGTGCGGGAGATTCGCAAATTACCGGAGTGCCTTCCGGGATATGCTTCATGATCTCTTCAAATGCCTTATCAATCGAGCTTTCGGTAACCTTTGCAAAGTAAACCCTCGATGCCCCAGCCTTCAACATCCTGGATGTATCCTTGGTTGTGCCCCGGTTAGTCTCTTCATAAACCGAATAGCCCTTTTTCTCAGCTATCGGAATAAGTCCGGACGTTGTTTCATGAAAATGGGGAGTGATCTTAATTGAGACAGTTTCAAAATGACTGAATTGTTCCAGTATCCGGCATGCCATTGAAGTTTTTCCGGATTTGTTCCCAGTACCGGCTATGATCAGAAGATTCGGAACTGTCATAATAATTATAAATAAAAACTCCGTGTCGCTCTGTGAATTTGCCCCCCACCCCCCCCCTGAAGGGGGGCTATTAAATAAGTCCCCTTTAGGGCTTGCCTGCCGGCAGGCAGGGATTTGGGGGCAATACCACAGAGGAACACAGAGTTCAGATAAATCATAATATCCTGCTATTCCTTCGTCAGTCCGATTATGAGCTGAATGATTTTTTCATTTTCAGTTTCCGGGACTTTCCCGCTGTAAACATATCGGCAAATCCTGTTCTTATCAAGGATCACCACGCTATAACTGTCTTTTGGCATCCCCCAGATTTCCTGAAGAGTTCCTTTATAATCGAAAAGAATAACAGTCTTGTATTTCTTTGCCTTCTTACCGGCAATCGTCCTTATAAGTCCATTCGGTTTCCAGGTTGACTTAGTATCAACAACACCTATTCCTTTAAAGTATGTGCTGTCTATTATTTTATCTACCTTGACAGCTTTGTCAAGAGCTTCATTATAAGTTTCATTCATGTCCTGTTCATCGGGATCGACATAATTGACCTGTAAAACTCTTCCTGCCCAGGAATCCATACTGAACTCCTTTTTGTTTGCATCAGGCAGCATCCATGCAGGAGCTTTCATTCCAACTTCAAGCTTACCCGTCTGGGCAAATGATGAAGAAAATGCTATCAGAGTAAAGAAAAGGGTGTAAATCAGTTTTTTCATATATCTGTTTTTAAATTTCACGAAATATATGAGTTTTTTTCATACAAATAAATTTTAGGCGTTTATAACATTAATACAATCAACAATATTACTTTTGCAGGTCTTTAATAATTCTATGCAGCCATTAAGAAATATTGCGATTATTGCACATGTCGACCATGGAAAAACCACCCTGGTCGACCGGATTATCCAGGAATGTAAAGTATTCGATGAGAGAAAAGAAGTTGGTGACCTGATTCTTGACAGCAATGATCTTGAAAGGGAGAGAGGTATAACTATAATATCCAAGAATGTTTCAGTTAATTATAAAGGGGTAAAAATCAATATTATAGATACTCCGGGGCATGCTGATTTCGGAGGTGAGGTTGAAAGGGTTCTTAAAATGGCTGATGGTGTCCTGCTGCTTGTAGATGCTTTTGAAGGACCAATGCCTCAGACCAGGTTTGTACTGGGCAAAGCAATAAATCTTGGATTGAAGCCAATTGTTGTTGTTAACAAGGTGGATAAGGAAAATTGCAGGCCTGATGAGGTTCAGCAGGACATCTTTGAATTAATGTTTAACCTTGATGCATCAGATGAACAGCTTGATTTCGAAACAGTTTTTGGTTCTTCCAAATATGGGTGGATGAGCAAAGACTGGAAAAAGCCAGCTACTGATATAACAATTCTTCTTGATACGATTATTGAACAGATACCGGAGCCGCGATTTGTTGAAGGAACAGCCCAGATGCAGGTCGCTTCACTCGACTATTCGAACTATGTCGGAAGAATAGCAATCGGCAGGGTTTTCCGGGGTGAAATTGTAACCGGTAGCGATTATACACTATGTAAGAAAGATGGCGAGGTCAGAAAGGTTCGGGTCAAGGAGCTTTACGTATTTGAAGGCCTTGGACGAGTCAAGATCCAAAGTGTCAGATGCGGAGACCTGTGTGCGGTAATTGGCCTCGAGGATTTCGAAATAGGAGATACCCTTGCTGACCTTCTTTCCCCTGAAGCACTTCAGCGGATAGAAGTTGATGAACCTACAATGAGTATGATCTTTACAATCAATAACTCGCCGCTGTTTGGTAAAGAGGGAAAATTCGTGACATCCAGACATTTAAGAACAAGGCTATTCAGGGAAACTGAAAAGAACCTTGCTTTGAAAGTTGAAGAAACCAGTTCAGAAGATACTTTTACCGTCTATGGAAGAGGAATTCTGCATCTTTCAATTCTGATTGAGACCATGAGGAGGGAAGGATATGAATTTCAGGTTGGAAAACCGAGAGTGCTGATAAAAGTAATTGACGGAATAAAGTGCGAACCATATGAAACCTTATCAATCGATTTACCCGCTGATCTCTCAGGAAAAGCAATTGAGCTTGTCACTATCCGAAAAGGCGAAATGACTGTTATCGAACCAAAAGGAGACCTGATACATCTTGAATTTGACATACCGGCGAGAGGTATTATAGGTCTGCGGAACAATATGCTTACAGCAACATCGGGAGAAGCGGTTATGTATCACCGTTTCAGAGCCTATGATAAATACAAGGGAGACGACCTTTTACCTGTCCAGAATGGTTCGATAGTGTCGCTTGATGAAGGAATGGCAACTGGTTATGCACTGGACAGGCTTCAGGATCGTGGAAGGTTCTTTATCGATCCGGGGGATAATGTTTATAGGGGACAGGTAATAGGCGAGTATACAAGGGTCAAGGATATTGAGGTTAATGTTGTAAAAGGCAAGAAACTCACAAATATGAGAGCTTCGGGCTCAGATGATAGTTACAAAATAGCTCCGAAACTTAAATTTTCTCTTGAGGAATCGATGGAACAGATTAAAGATGACGAATACCTCGAAGTTACACCTCTGAATCTGAGAATCAGGAAGATACCAGGTCTACCGCGATTCTGAAGAGTGTTTATCAGATATGAAAGAAGTCTTTATAATGATCTTTGCGCTTTTCTTATTCTCATGTAACCGGGATCAGACATGCTATTCGTGTACGACCACATTTACTGTCACAATAAAGGATTCAGGGGGAAAAGACTCATTTTCGATCTCAGATACAAGGAGCAAATGTGATGTTAATGAGAACGAAATCAGGGAATTCGAAAAGAATAATTCAGACTCTGTTACCTATATAAATGGTGAGTTAAGAATAGATACAGTAACTGTTACTGTGTGCAAAAGATAGCAGTAAATACCTAAGTTTTCTGTTTTCCAGTTCAATAATCGCTCAGAAAGTCATTCAATGGCTTCATAATTCTTGATGCCTTTATTATATGATCAAAACACTCCCTGCCAATAACATCCTTATCTGAGATCATTTTTGTTATCAGAAAACTCTTTAGCTTCAGATATTCAATATATTTATTATCTCTTGAATATCCTTTTGGTACACTTTTCAGTTTTTCCCCTTCAATTTCCCCGAAGAAATCCTGGAAAACCTTGTTTTTTATTATTTTAACAAAAGCCTCTCCCTTATCATCGATTTTTTCTCTTATTGCTGTCAGCCAAGGCATTGGAGGAACGTAAGCTCCTCCGGCAATCATGCTGTTGTTGCCTGGTTCCACATGGACATAATAGCCTGCATACTTGTCGCCGTTTTTCTTTCCGCCCCTTACAATAAAAGCTCCGAGATGGGTTTTATAAATTGTTTTGTCATTTGAGAACCTTATATCGCGATTGATCCTGTAGGTACAGCTTTTAACCTCCAGTCCATTAAGAATGGGGTCAAATTCAGCGATCCTGTCAATGACAGCCTGCACAAACGATTCAAAATTCTTTTTTGCATCGTCATATCTTTTGCGGTTTTTCAAAAACCAATCTCTTTCATTGTGATATTTAAGTTCTGAAAGAAAATCCAGGGTTGATTCTTCTATCTGTGGCATCTTGCAAGTGATATTTTAATAAATCATGGTTAACAAATTAACTATATTTAACGGGACAATGTTCATATGATAAGCTTATTTTTTGATCGAATTTTTGATTCCATTTCAAAATTAGATTCAAATGATGCAATAAATTATTGATCGTGAATGTTAAAGAATATAGTATAACTGACCTGAGACTATAATGCCTAGGCTTAATTTTCATCAAGAAAGAAAAATTTTTCTTCTTTTTTTTTCAATAATCACAATTAACCTGAATTCGCAGATTGAGGTTCCTTCAAATCTGCCACTGATTGTAATTGAGACTGGCGGACAAATAATTAATTCTGATTCCAGGGTAACAGCCTGGATGAAAGTTATCGACAACGGACCCGGAGCATTGAATAGTTCATTCCAAAATGGGACTGATTATGATGGTGACATTAGCATTAAGATCAGGGGGCAATCATCACAGATGTTTCCAAAAAAAAGTTATTCTCTTGAACTCAAATCCTTATCGGGTGCCGATACTACTGCAAGCCTTCTTGGGATGCCTGGGGAAGAAGACTGGGTGCTGTACGCCCCTTACTCCGACAAAACTATGATGCGGAACGCCATCACTTTTCATCTTGGCAGCAAGCTGGGAGGGTGGCAGCCGCGAAACCGATGGTGCGAGGTCTACCTTAATGGGGATTACATTGGCATTTATCAGCTTATGGAAAGTATAAAGCGTGACAGCAACAGGGTTGACATCAGCAAACTGAAACCTGATGAGCTTTCCGGTGATGACCTTACCGGAGGGTACATAATTAAGGCAGATAAGATTGACTTTGGATCAGCTGATTTTTTCCAGATATATCCCTCAATTCATTATCAAAATTCGGATAATTACAGGTTCATGTATGTATATCCAAAATACGAAGAGATTGCAGAGGCACAGAAAAGTTACATAAAAAAGTTTGTCACCGATGCCGAAAATAGTCTAAATGGCAGTTCGTTCTCCGATCCGTCAAAGGGATTCAGAAAATACATGGATGTTAATTCCTTTGTCGATTTTCAGATAATACAAGAGTTTGTAAATAATGTCGATGGGTACCGCTTTAGTACCTTTTTCTACAAGGACAAAGACTCCGATGGGGGAAAACTGCATGCAGGTCCTTTGTGGGATTTCGATCTGTGCTACGGGAATGAGGATTATACCGATTTTAATCTTGAGACGGATATCTGGCTTTATTCAAAATTCGAAGATCAGTATGGCGGAAGAATGCACTGGTGGGCCCGTATGATGGAAGATCTGAGCTACAGAAGTGTATTTGTTTCACGATGGAAAGAAATCAGAAAAGGAGCATTCCATACTGATTCTATAATGACCTATCTCAATAATACAATTGAAAACCTTGGCGATGCTATAGATCGTAATTTTGCCAGGTGGCCAATAATCGGGCATTATGTCTGGCCTAATTATTTTATTGGCGAATCATATGAGCAAGAGGTCGAATTTATGAAAGGATGGATAACATCCAGGGTGAACTGGATGGATGCCAATATTATGCTGGCTGAGAATGTTTCTGAAAATTACTCCAGAAATGAGATCATCGTATTTCCTAATCCTGTCAGAGATCGGATTAATTTATATTTCTATCTTTCTTTTTCAAGTGAGATCAGGATTGAAATGTTTAATTTAATGGGACAGAAAGTTTTTCTTAATGAAATTATCCCGGAAAATAAGGGTTATCAGTATCTTAGTTTCCATATTAATAATCTTGCCTCCGGATATTATATTCTGCAGGTTTCTCAGGGTAAAAGGCAGATTGGCAGGAAAAATATACTTGTAACAGGCAGATAAATTAGTGTAATTACAATGTAATTACAAATTCAATAAATGAATAAGACGTTTTCAAGACTATTTTTCTTATTTATATTCATTGCCTTTATCGCGGTTCAGGATCTGACAAGTTCATCCGTAACACATTCGACAAGTGATGTTCCTGCTTCACCGGAATTCAGCGTTAAGCACGGCTTTTTCAATTCTCCTTTTCTTCTGGGGATATCATCATCCTATGGAGATGTCAGGATATTTTACACCAGCGATGGAAGCAAGCCCGCCCTAAATAATGGGATCCTTTATACCGGACCTTTTCTTATAGATAAAACATCGGTAATTCGCGCCGTGTGTGTTGCAAACGATAATTCAGTAAGTAAAACTACAACACGGACTTATTTATTTCCTGACGACATTGTACATCAGCCAAACAATCCTGTAGGCTATCCTTCTGAATGGGCACCTTTCACAAGCATTAATGGGGTCGCCCCCGGTGATTATGAAATGGATCCGGAGATGATGGCAGATAAGCAATTTGAAATATCGGTAAAAGAGGCTCTGGAAGACCTTCCGGTGATTTCACTTGTCACGGACCGAGGTTATCTGTTTTCAAAGAATGTCGATCAGGAATCAGGCGGAATTTATATTTATACTGGTGTTGCACAGGGATTAGGATATGGATGGGAGCGCCCGGTTTCATTTGAATATTTCAGTGCACATGATACAGGATCGTTCCAGGTTGATTGCGGTATTCAGATACAGGGCGGAGAGGGGAGGAGGCCGGAAAAATCACCAAAACATTCATTCCGGCTCATTTTTAAAAGTGTATATGGCCCCTCAAAGCTGAGATATCCTTTTTTTGGCGACGACGCAATATCGGTATTCAATACGATAATTCTAAGGGCTGGGTTCGGCAACACATGGATCCATTGGAGTCATAGCGAAAGATCAATGGCACAATATCTCAGGGACAGATGGACCAAGGATACCCAGAGAGCGATTGGACACTATTCAAGCCATGGCAATTATATGCACTTATTTATCAATGGTTTATACTGGGGATTATATAATCCTTCAGAGAGAATGGACAGCGGCTTTGCGGAATCGTACCTTTTTGGGGATGGAATGGATTTTGATGTTATTAAAGATTACTCAGAAGCTATTGATGGCAAGATAACAGCATGGAATAGTATGATGTCCATGGCGAATGCCGGGCTGGTGCAGAATAATGCATATCAGCTCATCCAGGGAAACAACCCTGATGGTACTCCAAATCCTGAATTTGAAGCTATGGTCGATGTAGTAAGTCTTTCCGATTATATGATTTTAAATTTCTATGGAGGAAACTGGGATTGGGATCATCACAACTGGGTTGCGATCAGAAACCGGGTTACGCCAGGCAAAGGATTTCAGTTTTTCTGCTGGGATGCTGAACATATGACTGAATCGCTGAATGCTAATATTCTTACTGAGAATAATGATAAGTGTCCCAGCCGCGTGTTTCAGCAATTGCGTCAGAATGAAGACTTTCTCCGCCTATTTGCCGACAGGGTTCAGAAGTTGTGTTTTAATAACGGTCCACTTTCTCCTGCTTCGGCAGCCGGACGATGGAGCTCGAGAGCCAGCCAGATAGATAAAGCCATTGTAGCAGAATCAGCCAGGTGGGGCGATTACCGGCGCGATGTTCACCAGTATCAGGCAGTGGGTCCCTTTGATCTGTATAACAAAGTGGACCACTGGCTTCCCCAGATGAACTTTATGATGAATACATATTTTCCTGGCCGTACAGACATATTTATCAGTCAGTTAAGAAAAGCCAAATTGTTCCCTTCAGTTGACGCACCTGTATTTAAGCTTAATGGGAATCGTGTGTTTCAAAACAAGGTAAAGCCTGGCGATATCCTTTCGTTATCCTCCGGAAGTGGGAATATATGGTATACTACAGATGGAAGCGATCCTGCAGTATATAAACCTTCGGCTGGCACGTCACCTTCTGCAAAATTGTACTTTAGTCCAATAAAAATAACTGAGTCAGCCCATTTAAAGACAAGAACATTATATAATGGTGCATGGAGTGCTCTTAGTGAACTGAACCTTATAGTTGCGGTTGATTTTAAAGATCTGAAGATCACCGAAATTCACTATCACCCGGTAAATCAGAATGAAATACAAGATTCCGTTTTCGAATTTATTGAACTTAAGAATACAGGTAAATCCACCCTTACCCTCGAAGGAATTCAATTTGCAAAGGGTATCAAATATAGATTTCCTGCTGAAAGTTATCTGAAGCCTCAGGAATTTGTAGTCATTGCTTCGCACAAAAAATATTTTTATGAATTATATTATTTCATGCCATTTGATCAGTACAACGGACAGCTTGATAATGGCGGAGAGGAGCTTGTCCTATTGAGTCCGGATAGGGATACGCTCAGCTCTTTAACCTACGATGACGAAAATGACTGGCCTTTGTTACCCGACGGGGAAGGAAGATCGCTTGTTCCTGTTGAAATGAATCCGTCTGGCGATCAGGAACTTCCATCATCCTGGAGAGCGTCATATAATACCGGGGGATCGCCTGGAGCTGATGATATCTACAGTTCCGGCAGATTTTCTTCCGAAGTAATCACTGTTTATCAGAATTATCCGAATCCATTCTCAGGTACAACTATCATTCCATACCAGCTTCATACTGGCGCATCCGTAAAAATATCTGTTTTAGATCTGTCGGGAAATACTGTAATTATCCTTGAAAATGCTAAGAGATTGTCAGGATTTTACAGAACCGAATGGGATGGTTTTGACCAGATTGGCACCAAATTGCCAACAGGAATCTATTTTTGCAGGATTGAAGCAACTGGTCCAGGAGGAAAGAATATCATAACGAAAAAGATGATGATCATCAGAAAGTAGCTTTATTTCAGGTTTTGAATTAAAGCTTTATATACACCTATTTATTTAACTTATAATCAAGTGTATAATTTCCGCTTTCTAATTCAATTATTGGCTCATCCATCTTATAGGTTTGCCCATTTAAAATATATGTTTCATTACTTTCAGGAATAATAACCCCTGCTTTACAGCCGACAGGAATTTCTATATTTATTTTCATCATTTTATTTTCTGTTTTCCAGTTAACTGCAATAGTCCCATAAGGAGTCACTTTTGTAGCTTTTGCCCAGGTAATTCCTTGAGGAACCTGGGGATCAATCAAAACTCGCCTGTACCCAGTGTAATTCTCATTTGGCCTGATTCCTCCGATTGCCTGGTAAAACCACGATCCGATTCCATTATAACAGTTATGGATTCTGCTCCTGGCACCGTTCCAGTGTTCCCATGTTGTTGTAGCTCCATTTTCAATCATGTAAAGGTAGCCAGGATAATCTTTCTTCTTAAGCATGGAATACATAAGGTCAGCTTCTTTATTTTTTACTGCCCATTCTGTAAAAACAGGAATTCCGACTAGTCCGCATGCAAAATGGCCTGAACGATCCATTTCAATGAACTCATGAAGATTTTTCTTAACAGCCGGAATAAGTGAATCAGGTACAATACCGGCAAGCAAAGGGTAAGTGAGATCAATCTGTGATCCGCTGCCATAAGTATTCATGTGAGGATTAAAATATTTGTCATGAATTTTGTTCTTCAAGGTTTTGTTCAAGGTGGCATATTTAGCAGCATCTTCCGGCTTTCCGAGTACCGATGCAATCCGGTACATTGTTTCGTAACAAACATTTAAGAAACAATTATTTACAAGATTAACTGAGGCTGAGTTTGTCTGGTCTATCCCTTCAGGAGTAGCCCAGTCCCCAAGATACCACGATCTGTATTCTGTTTCCGGCCAGGGTTCAAGTAAACCGGAAGGAGAGTATTTTTCAGCATATCCAAGCCATTGCTGCATAATCCTATAGTTGCTTTCAAGAAAACGGACATCGTGAAAGTTCTGATAGGATTTCCATGAGGAAGAAATTATAAATCCGCACCAATATGGTCCTCCGCCTGCAGAGTATGGATTCGGAGCGGTGTGAGGCATTCCTCCATCTTCACGGATACAATCTGCCCAGGCTTGCAACCAGTTGACGTACAACGGAGCCAGATCAAACATTGTCTGAGCAGTCGCAGTCGAAGCATTCCCGTCACCACCATACCCTAAGCGTTCAATCTGTGGACAATCAACAAGATAGCCCCCCAGACTAAGGCATCTGAGCGTGTAAAATATCATATCGTGAATCTTGTTAATTTCAGGATCAGAACACCCGAATGATGATGCGATTTTGTAATCAGTATGTATAAGAGAAGCAGTTATTTCATCTTTATCCGGTTGGTCAGCCAGATTTGAAATTTTTATATACCTGAAACCATGGTAATTAAATTTGTTGATGAAGGATTCTCCTTTCTTTCCGGTTGCTATATATCTGTCAACCTGTCCCTGATCCACTGTCTTTCCATTATTATCAAGGTGGTCACAAAATTCCATAGTTACTTCCTGTCCATGTTTCAGTTGCGGAAAATGTATTTCGAACCAGCCGGTCAGAGTCTTTCCAATATCTATAAGCCATGCACTGTCAGGGAGCGATGATATTGAAACCGGCTTAATGGTTTCCATGATTCTGTTCTGTTCCGTCATCTGAGGTGTGACATCATAATCTGGAATTACGTATATTTTAACGGGGGCCCATGCTCATTATCCAGCGATTCTGCCGACAAATCCGGCAGCAGCACTGAACCATCAACCAGCTCTCCTCCAAATTGATGGGGCCTCCATGTCCCTGTTGTGGAATAACCACTGGCTCTTCCTGTCCAGCTTGAATCGGTGCATAAAATAATTTCCCTTTCAGTGCCGATGGACCTTTCAATCTGAGCCTTTACAAGCGGACAATTGTTTACAACACCAGGCAGCCCTTTGCTGTACCATCCCTGACCAATCCATAACACCAGGTCATTTCTGCCTTTTCTAATGAGAGGAGAGATATCGTAAGTGATGGCCAGCGACCTTTTGTTAAATTGTGAAACAGCAGGGGTAAGAACATGATTATCTACTTTTCGGCCATTAAGCCATGCCTCATGATAACCAAGTGAATTGACATGAAGAAAGAAATGACCTTTAATGCTGCTAACTGTAAATTTCTTTCTAAGCAGCGGGCTGACAACATATTCTGATCCGGCAATAAATCCAATATAATCAGCCTGCCAGTCAGATTTACTTAATAATCCAATGCTGAAAAATGAAGGCTTACTCCAGTCTGAAACTACATCATCCTGATTCCAGACCCTTACTTTCCAGTAGCATAATGATCCAGGATGAAGTTGTTTACCTGCCCATGGCACCAGAACACTCTCTTCTGAAATAATTTTCTCAGAGCACCATAGATCTGCATTATTCTCATTCAGAAATTTTAATTCGCTTGCTGCAATTATCTGGTAAGCTTTCTGAGATGTCCTGTTTATGGTTGATTTGATCATCCAGCTGACTCTAGGAGAAGTGGTATTGATACCAGCTGGCTGGTAAAGATTTTCACATTTCAGATCATTTATTACAAGCTCTGAGGAAATATCTCCACATCCTCTAATAATAAGAACATAAACTGTAAGCAGTAATAAGTAAAATGATCGCTGTATCATTTAACGAAACTTACATATTCGCTTATTGAGGTAATTCCTTTGAATTCAGTCCTGGTAAGATTGTTAATTATTGTGACAGTCGGCAATTGCCTGAAGTCTCAATCCATTGGGATTTCCAGTAAGCCGCCTTAAAAACCTGTTAAAAAGTCTTCCAATGAAGTCAAAATTGTTTACCAACTCACTAATAACAGCTTCTGACTGGTCGTGTATAATTGACCGAAACCTGATGAGAATCATTTTTTGCACAGAGTTGAATATTGTCGGGGTATTTAATTGATAGCCTTGGACTAATTTTATCTTTGCTTGCACGATAATCAATATCAGAAAATTCAAGAAGGTTCTTTTCATGAAGAAGATACATTTTTGAATCAGTTCTTCTTATCTATATTGAAAACAAAAGAATATGCCAAATCAATGTCTTTATTTTGGAGACGACTCCATAAGAGAGCCCTTTACTCCCGAGGAATTTGTTTGATTTAACAAGATCGATATTACCTGAAGCATTAATAAATTCAGCGCTAGTATTTGGTGTGATGAAATTACCTTTAACAAAGCTTTTGAAATCATATGAATTCCATTGTAAGTAAATCATTTTCTTTATTCTCTCTGGTCAAAACTTCCAATGGGCTTGTTCCCATTGGTTCCCATTTATAATTTAAATATATCATAACCAATTCTGTAGCAAATTCAATTTTTACAGAATCATCCTTAAAGATAATTTTCCCTTTTGAAAATATTATGTCCCAGTCGAAGAATTGTCAATTACCCTAATCCTGGTATTGAATTCGAAGGAGGGCATTGGTTTCCCTGAAGAATCAGTTTTAGTGTACTGGATTTGCAGAAATGAAAGATAACCCTTTCCAATTTTTAAAGCAAAAACTGTAAGAATAAGGTAATCTTTGTTCTCTGAAAAAATGCTAAAAATAAATTTATTATACCCAGACAGTATCATATATCAAACAGGTATAAGCTAAAAAAAATATTAAATGCAATTTACATTTTTCCTAAAATCTCATGCGGAGTCTGTCCCTATAAATGTAAACCACTTATTAACAAAATCCTGGCACATTTTTTCCCCGGGAGGCACAATAACAAAATATTTTATCCGTAATACAGAATCAATCAGACTATTTGTAAATTTAGGCCGATTTGATTTTGAAATTATTTTAGTTACTAAATAAACTAACTGAGCTTTATGAGTGAAAATTTTTCAATCAGCCCAAGCGGAGAAAAATTCCCCTTGCCAAAAACAGAAGATTATAAAAAAGAATTCGAAAATCTTAAAAAACGAGTTGAGCTCGAGAGAGCCAAAAAGCGCGAAATCGTTGTAGTGATGGGAGTGGGGTTTGTAGGAGCTGTTATGGCTGCGATCGTAGCCGATACAGTTGATAAAAAAGGCAAACCATCAAAGTTTGTGATTGGAATGCAGCGCCCAAGTCCAAGGAGTTTCTGGAAAATTCCTTTGTTGAATCGCGGAATCTCGCCTGTAAAAGCTGAAGATCCGGAGGTTGATCCGATGATAGCCAGGTGCGTTAAGGATAAGAAAACTCTGATCGCAACATACACTTATGATGTATTGAAGCTTGCAGATGTTGTTGTTGTTGATGTACAGTGCGACTATATCAAGGAGGATCTTGGCAATGTCCGTTCAGGACAGACCGATATGGCAGCACTGGAGTCATCTCTGCATGTGATAGCCGAACATATCCCGGCGAATGCTCTTGTTCTTATCGAAACAACAGTAGCCCCTGGAACTACCGAGCAGGTAGCTTACCCGATAATGAAAAAGGTATTCAAAAAGAGAGGCATAAAGTCGGATCCTTTGCTTGCTCATAGCTATGAAAGGGTTATGCCGGGCCGGAATTATGTTGCCAGTATCCGTGATTTCTGGAGGGTCTGCAGCGGGATCAATGAAAAAGCAAAAAAACGGGTTGAGAAATTCCTCACGGAAGTGCTTAATACCGAGAAGTATCCTCTTACGGTAATGGACAGGCCGATAGAATCGGAAACAGCGAAGATCGTTGAAAACAGCTACCGTGCAACTATCCTTGCTTTCCTTGATGAATGGAGCCTTTTTGCCGAACGAAATGGAGTTGACCTTCTGAAAGTTATTAAAGCTATAAAAATGCGCCCAACGCATAGCAATATGATCTTCCCGGGACCTGGAATCGGAGGATACTGTCTTCCGAAAGACGGCGGCCTGGGGCTGTGGGCTTACAAGCATATTCTTGGTTTTGAGGATGATATCTTCAAAATAACACCTATGGCTATCGACATAAATGATACCCGCGGACTGCATGTGGGACAGCTTACACGGGACGCCCTGCGCAATATGGGACAGCCGATAGCCGGAGCAGATGTACTGGTTCTTGGTGCTGCTTATCGTGAAGACGTCGGTGATACCCGATACAGCGGTTCAGAAATTGTGATCAGGAAACTTGCGGAAATGGGTGCTGAGATCAGGGTGCATGATCCTTATGTTGAGCATTGGTGGGAATTTGAACAGCAGGATTCCTTCCCGGGAGTTGGACAAAGCAAATCAAGGTTCTTCAGAAACCAGGACAAGCTGAAGGAGATCCGCATCGAACAGAATCTGGACAAGGCTCTGAAGAGCGCTGAAGCTGTTATTCTTGCTGTTCCTCATAAGGCATATTTGAAAATGGATCCTGATAGAGTTGTGAAGACAATTGGTCACCCGGCAGCTATAATTGACTGCTTCGGAATACTGACCGATGATAATATCCGCAGGTATTTTGAGCTTGGCTGTGAAGTCAAAGGATTGGGGCGCGGACATATACAGAGGATAAAGGAAGAAATAAGAAATAGGAAATAGGAAATAAGAAATAAGAAATAAGAAATAGGAAATACAAATTAACACAGATTTGAGCCTCAGGGCTCATTTTTGTTTTATGAGAATTTGCTTTGACATAGGGCAAACAGCCAGTGGCTGTTTGAGCCAGGATGTGTGAGAGCTTCCGATACTGACCAGAAATTCTTTATGTGTTATTCCTATAATTAATATTATGTAAAATAGAATATTTTGCATTTAACAAACAAGATTAAATATTTCATAATCCATCCCCCTATTCAGACGTATATTAAGATGTGATAGATTTAAAGTCCAAGGTAAGTCCCTATAAGCTGAGGTTCGGTACTGTCGAGCATCGGAAGACTTGGAATTGCGAAAAGATTAAGTCCTGAGTTTTCTATTGCTCCCCAGATTGAAGTCCGGATAAATTTATAGCCGTTCCTTTGCGCGGCAGCAATAATTTCCGAATCTCCTGCCCCATCTCCATAAGGAAGCGAAAGAATTGTGACTGAGCCAGGAGTATGTTTTTCTATTATCTCTTTTGACTTTCCAAGTTCGTAATCAAGGAATGAGTTATATTCGGCTGAACTGCCAAATCCAGCTTTGTTTCTAAACAGATATTGATGAGAATATGTGTGTGAACCGAATGTAAATGGTCTTTCTCCGTTTTGCATTTCATAATGGCTCATGTCCTCAACTTCTTCCCATGTCACAAAGGAATCAGAACCCATCATATAAGCCCAGAGAAAAAAAGTGGCTTTCACCTGGTAACGCAAAAGTAATGGTCGTACAAGCGTATACCATGAGCTATCGCCATCATCGAAGGTAATAATTGCTGAGTTGCCTTCAGGCATTTTGCCAACTGTTGATATTGTCTCTAAATCGTTGAATGTGAGTATTTTAATCTTATTTTCCAGCAAATATTTCAAATCCGCTTCAAGCTTATCAATACTTCGCTCGTATAGATTTGACGCCTCCCCTTTCACAATCCTGTGATACATGAGGACTATTACTTTTCCGGGGGGTTCGGGTTCAGGATCTTTGTCGGGGGAGCATCCGGTGGCAAACAAAAAACAGATTACTATATGAAAAATAAATGCCATTTTCATTATGCGGGATGATTTAACGCAAGAATAACTAAATTTCAATAATTAAAAAAGCCTCTCCGGTAAACGGAAAGGCTCTTTCTTATATTTTATGGAACCCCGTTCTATTTAGAATTACTTCTGTTCAAGTGTGTCAAGTTTTGCTTTGACAGCATTGTACTTGTCTGTCATTTTGAGCCTGTAATAGAGTTCTTTCAGACCTCTCAGTGCAAATACATCATTAGGCTTAAGTTCGTCAGCTTTTTCCATGTAAGGAAGAGCTTTGGCGAATACAGCCATTGCTTCTTCAATTGCTGCATTGTACTTGGCTACATCCATAATATCATTAGCTTTTACAAACATATCAGAAGCCTTGTTAATATAGGCTGCACCAAGGCCGTACTGGCTGTCGTAAAGGTCAGATTTAATCTCAACCGATTTTGTAAGGTCAGCAATTGCTTCATCATATTTGAACTGGTTAAGATAAATTACTCCCTCTGCAAAATAAAGACTGTAATTTCCAGGATCATCGGCTTTGGCAACTGCAAGACTTTTCAGTGCATCATCATTCTTGCCTGCCTTTATATAAAGGTCAATAAGCTGTAAAGTAACATTCTTGTCGCCCGGGAATTTATCTGGAAGGCTTTTCAGCAAAGCTTCAGCCTTTACAGTATCGCCAAGTTCAAGATAACTCTGGGATATCTGAAAATATGGAGTAACCCCAAGGTATTTCATCTCTGCACATTTCTCAAAATACTTAATAGCTGCATCATGTTTTCCAGCGTTCATCGCTGCAAGGCCCGCATTATAGTACATTCCAGTGTCGGTGATCCCAACATATTTATCACTTTCAGTGATTTTTATCTGGGTTTCAAACGATTTAAGTGCTCCGACAAAATCTTTGGCCTCAAACTGAGTGCCGCCCTGTGAGTAGAGATCAAGAGCCAGGGAATTGTAAACCATACCGGTTATGATCTTCTTTTTAGTAGCGCCTTTAGTATCAAGTTCCATTGCCTTTTCATAGGCAGTGTATGCTTCTCCAAGAGGATCGGTATAAAATGCTTTGAATTTAGGATTGTCGGATTTGAAAACTGCCTGGCAAAGCTTTCCTTTTGCGAAGTAAGTATTAAACCAGTTCATTGATTTAGGATCAGTCATTGCCTGGTCAAGTGCCTCTTTGGCTTTATCGAGAGTACCCTGTTCAATTAAAGTCATGGCACTGGTTACTTTGCCCTTCTGGGCAAAAACACCTGTTGAGAAACAAATAACTGCAAGGAGCAGAAAAACCTTTTTCATAATTATAATTTTTGTTTAATTAATTGCTTTAAAAACTTTTCAAATTTAAAACATTACTTATTAATCTTCAAATTCTTTGCCAATTTCCTCATCATTTTCCTTATTTAGGATAACATCCTCTGTATCTGATCCTTCCCCGCTCTCTTTTTCCGAGACAATAGCGACAGATGCAATTATATCATTTTCTTTAAGGTTAATTAGCCGTACACCCTGGGTGGCTCTACCCATTACCCTCAGGGCAGAAACTGGACTTCTCAGGATATTCCCAAATTGAGTAATAATCATAAGGTCATCATTATCAGTTACATCCTTTAAAGCAATCAGTGATCCTGTTTTTTCAGTGATATTTATTGTTTTTACACCTTTCCCGCCTCTGTTTGTAATGCGGTAATCTTCAATATCTGATCTCTTCCCGTATCCCTTCTCAGAAACCACGAGTATCTCCTTTTCCCTGTTTTCAATCGTTATCATACCGACAACAAAATCAGTTGCTTCGTTGGCAAGTCTGATCCCTCTGACCCCCGAAGCGGTTCTTCCCATAGGTCTGGCGGATCCTTCAGGAAACCGGATGGCCCTTCCCGACTTAACAGCAAGCATGATATGATGGTTCCCGTTAGTCATTCTTGCTTCAAGCAGTTCATCGCCTTCCCTGACAGTTATAGCATTGACCCCGTTTGTTCTTGGCCTGGAATAGGCTTCGAGGGATGTCTTCTTAATAATTCCCTTTGTAGTGCAAAGAACTATAAAATTGTTATTAATATAATCGGCATCGTTCAGGTTCTTTACATTTATAAATGCCCTCACATTGTCATCGGGATCAATGTTAATCATATTCTGCATCGCTCTTCCCTTTGAGGTCCTCGAACCTTCAGGAATAGCATAAACTTTTAGCCAGTAGCATTTCCCGTTCCGGGTGAAGAAAAGCATTGTATTATGCATGGTGGCAATATAAAGATGCTCGATAAAATCTTCTTCCCTTGTCGAACCTCCCTTGGCACCCGTTCCTCCCCTGTTTTGGCGTCTGAATTCGGTAAGGGGGGTTCGTTTAATGTAGCCCATGTGAGAAATTGTAATAACCATTTCGTCATCTGCATAGAAATCTTCCGGATTGAATTCTTCAGCATTTGGAATAATTTCAGTGCGTCTTGCATCTCCGTATTTTTCCTTTATTTCAAGAAGTTCTTCTTTTATAATCTTCATCTGGAGGTCAACACTGGCAAGAACACTTTTCAGATATTCGATAAGGGTCATAATTTCCTTGTATTCGTCCCTTAATTTCTCCTGCTCAAGCCCTGTAAGCTGCCTCAGTCTCATTTCAACTATAGCTCTTGCCTGTATGTCAGTCAGCTTGAACCGCTCCATTAATCTTTCCCTTGCTTCATCAGGGGTTTTCGATGATTTGATAATTGCAATCACTTCATCTATATTGTCACTTGCAATGATCAAACCTTCTAGTATATGGGCCCTTTTCTCAGCCTGGCTCAGATCAAATTTTGTCCTTCTCAGGATTACCTGGTGTCTGTGCCTGACAAAATGATCAATTAGCTCTTTTGTGTTAAGCGTCTTGGGTCTACCCTTTACAAGGGCAATATTGTTGACATTAAACGAAGTTTGCAGTGAAGAGAATTTGTAAAGATTATTCAGGACTACATTTGCGCTTGCGTCCTTTTTAAGGATCATTACAACACGCATGCCGTTACGGTCCGATTCATCATTTATGTATGATATTCCCTCCAGTCTCTTTTCATTGATAAGGTCGGCGATCTTACGGATCATCTCCGCCTTGTTAACCATATATGGTATTTCAGTTACAATTATGCATTCGCGTCCTGAATGCGTTATTTCAATTTCAGTTTTGGCCCTGACTACTATTCTTCCCCTTCCTGTTTCGCATGCATCCCTTATACCCTGTTCACCATATATTATACCTCCTGTCGGGAAATCGGGCCCTTTGACAAACTTCAGAATCTCATCAGTGGTAATATCCTTGTTATCTATGAAAGCAATGGTAGCATCGATAATCTCTGTAATGTTATGGGGCGGCATATTGGTTGCCATACCAACTGCAATTCCGGAGGCTCCGTTCACAAGGAGAATTGGTACTCTGGTAGGCAGCACGACAGGTTCGGTAAGTGAATCATCGAAGTTAGGCTGAAAATCGACGGTTTCCTTTTCAATATCCGAAAGAGTCTCTTCCGCTATTTTTTTCAGTCTGGCTTCAGTATACCTCATTGCTGCAGGACTATCCCCGTCGATCGAGCCAAAGTTTCCCTGACCGTCAACAAGAGGATATCTCAGTGACCAGTCCTGGGCCATCCTTACCATTGCCTCATAAACTGATGAATCGCCATGGGGATGATATTTTCCGAGAACCTCCCCCACTATCCTTGCAGATTTCTTATATGGTCTGTTGGAATAAACTCCCAGTTCAGACATCCCGAAAAGAACACGCCTGTGAACCGGTTTCAGCCCGTCCCTGACATCAGGCAAAGCCCTCGACACAATTACCGACATTGAATAGTCGATATATGCCGACTTCATCTCCTCCTCAATATTTACCTGAATTACCCTCTCTCTTTCTGACATAATCAATTATAGATTAAAAAGATATAAACGTTTTTTTATAGAACGTTTTTGTTTACGAAAATAGTTATAATTTGGTAACTATTGACTAATCTGCAAGGTGACTTTTTAACATTATTTGTTTATAAATGGGCATGAAAATTGCCAATCATATATTGTATTAAAATTAACTTTGATTTTCATGTCATCAGCATTTATGTCGGTGATCAGCTGACAAAATGGCTTATGGTCTGATTTATCTAATAATTATGAGGATATAAATATGGATTCACAATTTTCACAAAGGGTTAAGGATATCCTTGGGTACAGCAAGGAAGAGGCTATACGACTGGGGAACAGTCATATAAGCCCTGAACATCTTTTCCTGGGTATTCTTAGGGATGGTGAGGGGGTTGCAATTGAAATTCTTATCAACCAGGGGATTGATCTGCTGGTTCTTAAAGGCTCTCTTGAAAAGAGCATAAAAGTTGAAAATCCAATTGCAGTTGCAGATCATGAGATCATTCCACTTCTGCGAAGCACAGAAAGAATTCTTAAACTGGTATATCTTGAAGCCAAGGCGCTGAAAAGTTCAACAATAGATTCTGAGCACCTGTTGCTTGCGATTCTTAAAGATGAAAATGCTCTGGTTACTCGATTCCTTTCAGAACTGGATGTTGATTATCAGTCAGTCAGACGGGCTGTTGAAGCCAGTCTGCCAACCGCAAAAGCTGATTTTCCAAGGGAGGAGGACGATGAAGGGCAGTCATTCGGCGGAAACCAGGGCAAGGGCCAGTCCCCATCCTCTTCAAAACCTTCATCAGATACACCGGTCCTTGACAATTTCGGCATAGACCTGACAAAAGCTGCTGAAGAAGGAAGACTTGATCCGGTTGTCGGCCGCGAAAGAGAGATTGAAAGGCTTGCGCAGATACTTTCCAGAAGGAAAAAGAATAATCCGGTCCTGATTGGCGAGCCAGGTGTCGGGAAATCAGCAATTGCCGAAGGTCTGGCTTTACGGATAATAAAGAAAAATGTATCAAGGGTTTTATTCAATAAAAGAGTTGTCGCTCTCGACCTTGCTTCGATTGTTGCAGGCACAAAGTACAGAGGACAGTTTGAGGAGAGGATGAAAGCCATTCTTAACGAGCTGTCGAAAAATGATAATATCATTCTGTTCATTGATGAAATTCATACTATTGTAGGAGCCGGTGGTGCTACGGGCTCTCTTGATGCTGCCAACATGCTCAAACCTGCCCTTGCCAGAGGAGAGATCCAGTGCATTGGAGCTACAACTCTTGATGAGTACCGCCAGCATATTGAAAAAGACGGTGCGCTTGAAAGAAGATTCCAGAAAGTCATTGTTGAACCAACTTCAATAGAAGAGACCATTCATATCCTGCATAATATAAAAGAAAGATATGAAGAGCATCATAATGTTATCTATACCGATGATGCAATTGATGCTTGTGTTAAGCTGACAAACAGGTATATATCCGACAGACATCTGCCTGATAAGGCAATTGATGCTCTCGATGAATCAGGTTCAAGGGTTCATATTTCAAACATAGTTGTTCCTGAAAAGATCCTTTCTCTTGAAAAGCAGCTGGAAGATACAAAGAAAGAGAAGATGATGGCTGTAAAAAATCAGAACTTCGAAAAAGCTGCCAGTTTCCGTGACCGGGAAAAGGATCTTCTGGATATGATTGACCTTGAAAAGAAAAAATGGGAGAAAGAGCTTGCTGTCAACCGTGAAACAGTTGATGCCGAAAAAGTTGCCGAAGTTGTTGCCATGATGACGGGTGTTCCGGTCCAGCGAATTGCCCAGACAGAAGGCACCAGACTTCTCAAGATGGCCGATGAGCTTAGTGGCAGCGTTATCGGGCAGAATGAGGCAATACAGAAGGTTGTGAAGTCGATCCAGAGGAACAGAGCCGGGCTCAAGGATCCCAATAAGCCAATTGGAACATTCATATTCCTGGGCCCGACAGGTGTTGGTAAGACCCAGCTGGCAAAAGTACTGGCCAAGTTCCTTTTTGACACTACCGATAATCTCATCAGGGTCGATATGAGTGAATACATGGAGAAATTCTCAGTCTCAAGACTCGTTGGTGCACCTCCTGGATATGTCGGATATGAGGAAGGGGGACAACTTACTGAAAAAGTCAGAAGAAAACCATATTCAGTTGTTCTTCTTGATGAAATAGAAAAAGCTCATCCGGATGTATTTCATATACTTCTCCAGGTGCTCGATGAGGGACAGCTTACAGACAGTCTAGGGCGAAGGGTTGATTTCAGGAACACTATAGTTATCCTGACTTCGAACATCGGGACCAGACAGATATCTGAATTCGGACATGGGGTCGGCTTTGACACATCTACAAGGAAAGCAACAAGGGATGAACAGACCAAAAGCATTCTGCAGAAGGCCCTTCAAAAAACTTTTGCACCGGAATTCCTTAACAGGATAGATGATGTAATTATGTTCAATTCACTTGGCAAGGCGGAGATCAATAAAATAATTGATCTTGAGCTTAAAGGACTCTACGACAGGGTGAAATCTCTTGGTTATCAGCTTAAAATAGCAACAGCTGCAAGGGATTACATCGCTGACAGGGGATTCGATGCCAACTATGGTGCCAGGCCACTTAAAAGGGCAATACAGAAGTATCTTGAAGACCCGATGGCTGAAGTGCTTATTAAAGCGGAGCTGAAGGAGGGAGATACTATCCACGTGGGATTCAATTCCACCAAATCGGAGATAAAAATAAAAATTCAGAAGAAAAAAGAGGAACAATTGCCCCCAACCCCCTAAAGGGGGCTCTTTTATCAACCCCCCTTTAGGGGGGCTGCGGGGCGATTCGGTTTTCCGAAAAGATCAAAATCAGTAGACCCGGTAATTTTGATATCGTAAAAATTACCGGGTTTTAAATTATACTCTGCACTTATAAGTACTTCATTATCAACTTCAGGGCTGTCGAATTCGGTTCTCCCGACAAAAAAGTCACTATCCCTCCTGTCGACAAGTACCTTAAGTATCTTACCTTTCTTTTCGAGGTTCATCTCTTCTGAGACTGACTGCTGAATTGACATGAGTTCAGCCACCCTTGATTCCTTTACTCTTTCAGATATGTAATCATTGTAATTGTCATAAGAATAGGTTCCCTCTTCATGGCTGTAAGCGAAAACCCCGAGTCTGTCGAACCTGAACTCTGAAATGAATTCCTTAAGTTCGTTATACTCTTTTTCAGTCTCACCGGGATGACCTGCAATCAGAGTAGTCCGGATTGCAGCCCCCGGAAGTTCTTTCCGAAGTTTATAAAGCAATTGTCTGGTTTCATTTTCATCGTGCGACCGTTTCATTATCTCCAGCATTTTTCCGGAGATATGCTGGATAGGGATATCAATATACCTGCAAATCCTCGGATTATTCTTCATCAATGAAATAATCTCTTCAGGAAAATTTGCAGGGTAGAGATAATGCATTCTGATCCATTCAAACGACTCTATCTTAAGCAATTCCGAAATCAGTTCAGGAAGTTTTTGAGTTTTATACAGGTCAAGTCCATAATAGCTAAGGTCCTGCGCTATCAAGATCAGCTCTTTAACTCCATTTCCGGCAAGGTTAACTGCTTCTTCGACAAGCTCTTCCACGGACCGCGAGATGCATTTTCCCCTTATCAGGGGTATGGAACAGAATGAACAGCTCCTGTCACACCCCTCAGATACTTTTAGATATGCATAATGGCCTGGACCGGTAAGTATCCTTTCAGGCATTAGATCTATCTTTAGCTCGATCCCCAGTTCCTGAAGGATCTGATTCATGTTGTTCACGCCGAAATATTTCTTTACTTCAGGTATCTCAGTCTTCAGGGCATCCATATATCTCTCGGAAAGACAACCCATTACGTAAAGGTTTTTAATTTCACCCGATTGGCTGGCTTTTACAAAGCGTAAAATCGTATCGATGCTTTGTTCCTTTGCGTCATTAATAAATCCACAAGTATTAATAATTACAGTTTCGGCTGAAATGTCAGAGGGATCATATACAACTGAATAACCCCCTGCTCTGATCTGCATGAGAAGCTTCTCGGAATCAACTGTATTCTTGGAGCAGCCAAGGGTTACAATATTGATTTTTCTGGATTTCATTCTGATTTTATATTCAGTTTCAGCACCTTTGAAAACCGTAGAGACGCCCAATTTGGGCGTCTCTACATTGTCCATAATGGATTTTTATTTATCAGTAAAAAGTGAATCCACAAATTCGTACGGATTAAATATCTGAAGGTCAGTTAGTTTTTCACCTAATCCTATATATCTTACCGGGATCTTAAACTGATCAGAAATTCCAATGACAACTCCACCTTTTGCAGTACCATCGAGCTTTGTTATTGCCATTGCTGTCACATTAGTGGCTGCTGTAAACTGTTTTGCCTGTTCAAATGCATTCTGGCCTGTTGACCCGTCCAGTACGAGTAAAACATCGTGGGGGGCATCAGGGATAACTTTCTCTGTAACACGTTTGATCTTTGAAAGTTCCGTCATCAGGTTCACTTTATTATGGAGCCTTCCTGCTGTGTCGATAATTACCACATCGTACTTGCCGGCAACTGCTGATTTAACGGAATCAAAAGCTACTGATGCCGGATCAGAACCCATCTGTTGTTTAATGATCTGGACACCCGCCCTGTCAGCCCAGATCTGAAGCTGGTCGATTGCTGCAGCCCTGAATGTGTCGGCAGCTCCAAGAAGAACCTTCTTTCCTGCCATTTTGTACTGGTATGCGATTTTTGCAATTGTTGTTGTCTTTCCTGATCCGTTGACTCCCACAACCATAATCACATAAGGTGATGCGGGAAGAGGTGATCCAAAGTCCAATGCCGGTCCCGAGATATTGCTTTCCAGTAATGAAACTATCTCTTCCCTGAGAATTTTATTGAGTTCACTGGTGTTCAGGTATTTGTCTTTCGCAACCCTGGCTTCAATCCGTTCAATTATCCTGAGTGTCGTTGTTACTCCGACATCAGATGATACAAGAGCTTCCTCAAGCTTATCCAGAACTTCCTCATCAACTTTGGTTTTGCCAATAACTGCCCGTGACAATTTTGAAAAGACATTTTCCTTGGTTTTCTCAAGTCCTTTATCAAGTATCTCCTTATTTTCCTTACTGCCAAAACCAAACCAGCCCATTGAGGATATAATTTATTGAATGACAAATATAAAAAAAGCTTTCTTCGGCTACGAAGAAAGCTCCTGATATCTTATTGAAGATACAAATGCTATTTTTTTGAGAAAAAATCTTTAATATGGTCATTATGAACGACCAGTTCTTTAAACTGATATGCACCTGTTTTCTCCGATTTGGTCATTTTGATGCATTTGGTAAAAAGTTTACCACTACCAGTTTTTAGTGTTGCAACTACTTTCTTTGCCATGGTGTTAAATGTTTACTTGATTTCTCTGTGAAGTGTGTGTTTCTTAAGAGTTGGATTGTATTTCATACGTTCCATACGGTCAGGAGTGTTTTTCCTGTTCTTTGTTGTAATATACCTCGATGTTCCGGGCTGACCACTTTCCTTGTGCTCGGTACATTCAAGTATAACCTGCTGCCTGTTACCTTTTGCCTTTTTTGCCATTTCCAGATCTTATTTTTAATAACTCAAAATGTAACCTTTTTCCTTTGCCTCTTTCAAAACTGCGGTAAGTCCTTTTTTATTGATTAGACGTATCCCGGAAGTTGAAACTTTAAGCGAAATCCATCTCTCCTCTTCAGGAAGATAATATCTCTTTACAAAAAGATTAGGATAAAATTTCCTTTTCGTCCTTCTCTTTGAATGCGATACATTGTTTCCGACGATCGCTTTCTTCCCTGTAACCTGACAAATCTTTGACATTGATGTTCTTTTAATTTCTTTACTAATGTCTTTCCTGAAAAATGAAGCGCAAAATACGTGATTTTTATCTGATTAACCAAATTTTTGTATCAATTTTTTTCAACATAGGTATAAAATGCACCTTATCCATTGATAATCTGCTTCCTGAGCATATTAAGTGCAACAATTGTGAAACGTGTAATGTTAATTATGCGATCTGTTCCCAGGGTATGTTTTTCTGCAATTGTTCCAGACTCAGAAGCCACTGCTGTCCAAAGCGTTCCGACCGGTTTCTCATCTGTTCCCCCGTCGGGACCGGCTATACCTGAGGTGGCCACAGCGAAATCTGCTTTAAGAAGTCTTCTTGCCCCTTCGGCCATCGCAGTTACAACAGGTTCACTTACAGCACCATTTTTTTCAATAACCTTCTCAGGAACATCCAGCAATTCAGTTTTGACGCTGTTGGCATATGCAATTACAGACCCTTTGAAATAATCCGAACTTCCGGGAATGCTCGTAATCATATGAGCTATATTTCCACCAGTGCAGCTTTCTGCAGTGCATAGTGTTTTTTTCTTATTCCGCAGAAGCCTTCCAATAACCATCTCAAGTGATTCTTCATTTTCCCCGTAAATCAGGTCAGGTATGATCGAATAAAGCTTAGCAACCTGTTCTTCAACTGATTTTTCAATAGTAGCCTGTTCAGCGCCTGTTCCTGTTAGTCTTAATTTTATTATTCCTGAAGAGGGAAGATATGCGAGCTTGACATAGTCGGGAAGGCCAGCTTCAAATCCCGTAAGGATTTCAGCGAGTTTTGCCTCAGGAGCCCCGTATGTCATTATATTCCTGTGAATTATAGATTGAGATCTAAACAACTTTTTAAGTGCCGGCATTACATGGTGGTTCATTATATATTTCATCTCTGCCGGAACTCCCGGCAATGAAATATAAATTGTCCTGTCCTTTTCAAACCACATTCCAGGAGCAGTACCGGCAGCATTTGTAAGAACTCTGCACGATTCCGGGACTTCAGCCTGCCTTCTGTTATTCTCGTTCATTGGAAAATTCCTCCTTCGCATCATACTCTCCACCATTGCAAGGACCTCATTATTCATTACAAGCCTTGTGTTAAAGAATTCACAAAGAGCAGGTTTTGTTATGTCATCGCTTGTAGGCCCGAGTCCGCCGGTAATAATAATAACGTCAGATTTTTCTGCAACTTCAGTTAGAATATTCAGGATGTCAGGCCTACGGTCGTGAACGGAAACCTTTCTCTGAACATCAAAACCTGCCATGCTTAGTTCAGCTCCAATCCATGCTGAATTAGTATCAATTGTCTGCCCTATCAGCAGTTCATCTCCGATTGTGATGATTTGAGCTTTCATTTAATGATGATTTTCATTCATTTTTTTGGTAAGAGAAAAAATTGAGATAAATTCGCGTCGGAAATTATTCTTATTAATGCGGGAATAGCTCAGTTGGTAGAGCATTAGCTTCCCAAGCTAAGGGTCGCGAGTTCGAGTCTCGTTTCCCGCTCTTACCCCTCTTAACCTGCCAACTGGCAGTGAAAGAGGGGTTTCTATTTTGAGCCTCCAATGGGACTCGAACCCACGACCTGCTCATTACGAATGAGCTGCTCTACCGACTGAGCTAAGGAGGCAAAATCCGATGCAAATATAGAAATTCATTCTAATTTTGCCAGCCTTGAAAGAAGAGGAGGATGCGAATAATGGAAAAAAACGTATGCCGGATGAGGGATCATGTTTGACAGGTTTTTTACTGCCAGCTTTTTCAGTGATGCCGCAAGCATAAGGGGTTCATAATTGTCGCGGACAAACATGTCAGCTTCAAATTCGTTTTTTCGTGAAATATAGTTTGAGACCAGTCCGATCAGGAGTGACATGGGACTGTACAATATACCAAAGACGATCAGTCCAAGATGAAAGCTTGGAGCCTTCGCTCCTATTGCTCCTGATAATAATGGACTGTCGACTACCAGGGAAAAAAGAAATAGCATCAGGCCGGAAAGAATGACAGAAGAAACAAGGCTTTTCAGAACGTGTTTTTTCTTATAATGGCCGATCTCGTGCGCCAGAACAGCAACAATCTCCTCATCCGACATTTCCTTGATGAGGGTATCATAAAGAACTATCCTTTTCTTTGAGCCAAATCCTGAAAAATATGCATTTGCCTTAGTGCTTCTTTTCGAACCATCAATAACATAAATATTCTTCAGCCGGAATCCTGTTTTTTCTGCAAATGCTTCAATTTTAGTTCTCAGGGGACTATCAATTAAAGGAGTCTGCTTATTAAAAAGTGGTACAATCCATTCAGAATAAAAGAAATTTATGAATACCGAGAAAACGGTAATAAGTCCCCAGGCATAAAGCCAGAATCCCTTTCCGGTTTTATAATAGATCCAGGTAATCAATCCGAGTACAGGAATTCCTACCAGCAGAGCAATGAACCATGACTTCAGGTGATCAGTTATAAATATCCTGACAGACATAGTATTAAACCCATACTTCTTCTCTATGACAAATGTATCATACCAGCCGAAAGGCAAATTGATTAAATCTGAAGCAAAACCGATTATTCCAAAGAAGATAAGTGCAATAACCACATTGTTCCCGCTGATGGATCTGGCAAAGGAATCCAGAATTGCGAATCCTCCTGCAATGATCATAATTAAAACTATTGCAAGATTGAAAGATGATGACCAGAGCGAGAGTTTAAGATTATCCTTTTCATAAAGTGTTGTTTTCCTGTACTCCTCTTTATCGCAGATTCCTACAAGCTTCTCGGGGAGCACCTCCGAGCGCATCCCGGCGTTAAGGTACTCAAGGTATCTTTCAAGCAAAAAGCCGGTTATTGGGAAAAATAGAATAAGAAAAAAAATGAAGTTGTGCATTGAACAGCAAGGTATTATAAAAAAAGAAGCAGGGCGCCTGTTTAAAATAAGTGTGGAATAAATATGTCTCGCTGCATTTCCTCGTGCTATAAGGATAGGCGCCCTGCGGTACTACAAATATAATAAATATTTTTAAGTTAACATACCTCCGCACACATGAATTGTTTGTCCGGTTATATAAGAAGATAATTCAGAAGCAAGGAATAGGGCCGTATTTGCCACATCCTCAGGGGTTCCGCCACGTTTGAGGGGTATCTTGTTTATCCATTCACTTTTTATATCAGGAGGGAGATTTTCTGTCATTTCAGTAAGAATAAAGCCTGGAGCAATGGCGTTGCACCTTATATTTCTTGATCCAAGCTCCTTGGCAACACTTTTTGTAAAGCCAAGAATTCCTGCTTTGGATGCTGAATAATTGCTTTGTCCGGCATTGCCTGAAACGCCAACAACTGAGCTCATGTTGATTATCGACCCTTTCTTTTGCTTAAGCATAGTCTGGAGAACAGCCTTTGTAAGGTTAAAGACCGATTTGAGATTTACGGAAATTACTGCATCCCACTGGTCCTCATTCATTCTCATTAAAAGAGTATCCTTTGTAATTCCGGCATTGTTTACAAGAATATCTATTTTTCCGAAATCTTTTATTATTTCATTTACGACCCTTTGAGAATCCTCAAAACTTGAAGCGTTGGAAATATATCCCCTGATATTGACATTATGAGCCTTAATCTCATTTAAAGTATTAATGAAAGCTTCATCTTCAACTATATTCGTAATCGCGATGGAAGCCCCTTCCATTGCAAACCTTGATGCAATTGCCTTACCGATACCCCTTGATGCGCCGGTAATCAATGCTGTCTTTCCTTCAAGAAGTTTCATATGATTATGATTTGAATGCAACAAATATATAATAATTTATTTTATTAGCTCATCCCCTACACCCCCTTCTCCCAGGAGAGAAGGGGGTTATTTATTAATAGTCAGTGCATTAAGCCACTCCCTCCTGGGGAAGGGGTTGGGGAGAGGTCATAATTAAGCAAATATTGTACCTCCTTATTTCTTTTTTAGAACGTTCAATACCGTTATCCCAATATCTGCCGGCGATTGCACTACGTGGATCCCGCATTGTTTCATAATTTCAATTTTAGCTGCTGCCGTATCCGCCTTCCCTCCTATTATAGCTCCGGCATGGCCCATACGCCGGCCTTTTGGAGCAGTTTGTCCGGCTATAAATCCTATTACTGGTTTGGTCCCATTCTCCTTTATCCATTCAGCAGCATCGGTTTCCATTGATCCTCCTATTTCTCCGATTATTACAATTGCTTCAGTCTCATCGTCCTGCATCATGAGTTTCACAGCATCAAGCGTCGTCGTTCCAACAACGGGATCACCACCTATTCCGATTCCTGTTGACTGTCCCATACCCAGCTTCGTAATCTGATCAACAGCTTCATAAGTGAGGGTTCCTGATCTGGATATTATTCCAATGCTTCCTTTCCGGTGAATAAATCCGGGCATTATCCCGACTTTGGCTTCTCCGGGAGTGATTATTCCCGGGCAGTTTGGTCCGATCAGCCTGCATTTGAATGATTTAAGGTATTCTATTACAGTTACCATGTCCGAAACAGGTATACCTTCCGTTATCGTTACAATCAGGCTGATATTGGCTGCAGCAGCTTCCATTATTGCATCTGCACCTGCCTGAGGAGGAACAAATATTATCGAAACATTAGCTCCAGTTTCTTTAACAGCATCATGAACCGTGTTAAAAACGGGCAGGCCGAGGTGAGTCTGTCCGCCTTTTCCCGGAGTGACTCCTCCAACGACTTTGGTTCCATATTCTATCATCTGGGTGGCATGGAAGGAACCTTCGCTGCCGGTGAATCCCTGAACTATAACTTTCGAATCCTTGTTAACGAGAATACTCATAAGAATCAGATATTTAATTAAATATCACTTTATTGTTTTGCGCAGGCAAGCTAAATTGTTATTCACCTGAACTTCAAATATACCTTATTTTTTATTTGAATTCGCTATCTTTGGTAGTTGGTTAGTAATTCTTTGGAAGACAGAAGACGGAAGACATCCCCCTACCCCCCGCCGAAGCGGGGAAGGCTCTTCCAAGAGGGACTTTTCTTCAGACTTCGGTCTTCAGACTAAAAGACATTAAATCCGATGGTAAACATTGAACCTGTATTATATATTGGCATCTCACAGTCATTTTTCGCAGGTCTGCTGATCTCGACCAAGAGACCTTACACCACAGCCAACCGGCTGATGGCAGCATGGCTATTCATGATCTGCATTGAAATGATCTTTGCACTTATAAATAGTAAAGTTATTGAGATGTATTCTTTTCCGTTCATAACATTCACTTATGGTCCCCTGCTCTATCTATATGTCAAGTTCATGACCAATACTGACAAAAAATTCAACTGGCTCGAAATACTGCATTTTGTTCCTTTTGTTGCCTTCTTTACAGTATCAGTAATATTCAGGTCAGAGCCTCTTGTGAGAGACCTCAGGAGCTTTTTCAGACCAGACAAATTAATTTCGCTGAGAATTGTATACTCTATTACATTCTTCTTTTCAATCACAATTTACAGTATCCTCTCCTTTATTGAAATAAGACGCCACCAGGAGAATCTGAAGAACCTGGTTTCATTTACCTCTCAGCGGATTACTCTTAACTGGTTGAAAATATTATCGATAAGCTTTTATGTTGTATTCTTCATATTATTCATCCTTGGAGGTCTGAATATGATTGGCGATTTCATACCCTTTGACCCCTATTTCGTAATATTTGGTTTCATTGCAGTATTTTCGACTGTATACAGCTTTTATGGTATCAAGCAGCCGGTAATTTTTGGTGAAGTGTTCCATGAAGACAAAAACGTTGAAAAGAAGGAAACAGAAAAATATTCAAAAAGTGGTCTGAAAGACACTCAGGCTGAAAAATACCTAAAGAAACTCCTTTCTTATATGGAGACCAATAAACCATTCCTGGATGGTGACCTTACCATACATGACCTTTCAGATAAAACCGGAATTGCCCGGCATCATATCACCCAGGTTCTTAATGAGAAGTACAAAAGGAACTTCTTTACATTTGTAAATGAATACAGGGTGAAAGAAGTTATGGAACGTTTCAGTGAGCCTAAATTCAACAACTATACTATTCTGGCGATAGCTATGGATGCAGGTTTCAATTCCAAGACAACATTCAATTCTTTTTTCAAGAGCCAGACCGGACTGACCCCCAGTGAATACCGGGAAAAAATGACGGGGATCACAAAATAACAGAGTACGGATTAAGCGGGGCGTACCAGTTGTATTTCCGTTACAGGTACGAACTAAGCGGATAAGACGACCGGCTTTTAATATTACCGTTCATTTGCAGAAAAATTAATAATGAAGGGTTCGGTAATATCCGCAAGTCTCCTTTTACTTATTAGCATACCTGTAATTTGCCAGGATTCCCTTGTTGTGAAAAGCAATGCTGATTATTCATCAGAAAAGATACTTGGCGGATTCATTAGGGGCGGATTTTATTCATGGGTTGATAAAACCGATAACATGTTATATTTTCCGGCTGCTTTTTCTGATCTGGGACTAAAGGTGGAGACCGGTAACGGAATAAACTTCAGATCATTTGCAGACATCAGGTTAAGATATGGAACTGAATTCAGTAAGCCGGTAAGCAAGCTTGATATCCGTGAAGCCTGGGTAGGCATAAACGGAAAGAAATGGAACTTTTCCGCAGGTCAGAAGATAATTAAATGGGGCCGTTGCGATTTTACGAATCCGACATCGAAGCTCTCCCCGATCAATATGATCTCTCGCTCGCCCGACAGGGAGGATATGGATATGGGTAACCTTCTGGTTTCTGCCAATTATTATCCCTGGACCAAAGTTAAACTTGAAGCAGTCGCTATACCGTATTACAGATCTTCGGTGCTCATAATTGATCCTATCCGGCTCCCTGAATATGTTATTATCAACCAGTTGCGTGCGCTGGTTACCGAAAAGGAAATGTTCAGCTACGCTCTTAAGGCAGATCTCCATCTTAAATTGTTCGATTGGAGTCTCTCGTGGTTTGAGGGGTACGATCCTTTGCCAGGTATCGCCCTAATGGAATTCAGTATCGATCTGACCCTGCCAATCCCTGTGCCTTTTATTGAATTATCTGTCAAGCCTTATAAGACCAGAGTCGTGGGTATAGATTTCGAATCTGCTGTTGGTGCCATTGGCCTGAGAGGTGAGGCTGCCTGGTCAGATCCGGAAGTATTGTACGAAAAAAATGAGTACGTCCCTTTTCCTGAAATTAAATGGGCCCTTGGAGCTGACTGGTCGAAAGGGATCTGGCGGTTTACAGGAGAATACAGTGGGAAATTTATTGTGGATTACACTCAATCAACTGTTGAACCAGTGATTGGTACGGAATCAGATTTCTCACAGATTGCAGCCCTTCTTGCCATTCCCGGGTTTAATATTGAAGATTATGTAAGACTACAGGTAGGAGCATTCAATAGACTATATAATAATCAATTAAATCAATATTATCATATGGCTGGAATGAAGGTGGAGGCTGATCTGTATTATGGTAAGCTTTTGCCTTCTGTAATGACCATGTACAACTTTACTTCACATGATATGCTTTTAATTCCTGAAGTAAAAATAAAGCCGGCTGACGGACTTGCAATTACTATCGGGGCAGAGATATATTCGGGAAGGAAGGGTTCTCTTTATGATCTTGTTGATGAATTCATGAATGGGGCTTACGTTTCACTGAGAGTTGATTTTTAATATTATGGCAGAATTTATTTATCGTTACAGATGGATCATTATCCTGTTGTGCATCTCCATTGGAGCTGGATCTTTGATAATGATTCCTAAAACGGAAATTGATCCCGAGATGCGAAATTATGTACCACGGTCAATCAAGTCGAGGGTAGCAACGGATAAGATCGAAAGTGAATTCGGAGTTCAGGATATGGTACTTATTCTTTTCTCAGACAGCTGTATAATCACTAATGATAACCTGAATCAAATAAAGGATATAGATCGTGCTATCTCAAGAATAAATGGAGTCAGTTCAAGGATTTCTCCCTTTACTGTTAAAAGCATACGGAGTGAAGAAGGAATGATGACAGTCGATCCTCTTATAAAAGATATTCCTTCAGATAAGGCTGAATTGAAACAACTCGGTAAAAATATTCTTGAAAGCAGTTTTGCGCGTGACATTGTTGTCTCTTCTGATCTGACAACGGCATCAATCACTGCTACGATAAACAATTCAGAAACCGAGAGGGCGACTCTTCAGAAGATTGACTCAGTTATCCTTTCGAATCCGGGAAAAACCAAAATCATCAAGGGCGGGTTACCTTATATAAGACAGAGCCTGGTAAGGGATGTCGGCAGGGATGCTATCATCTTAATACCTTCTGCTCTTATCATTATGCTCCTGGTGCTCAAGATTAATCTCGGATCATGGCGAAGTGTTATACTGCCTTTCAGTGTAGTTGTTCTTACAACTGCATTCAGTCTGGCATTGATCCCTCTTATCGGCTGGAAATTATCAATTATTACCCTGCTGGTGCCGGTTATCCTGATAGCTGTAGCCAATAATTACGGAATATATCTCGTCGCAAGATTCCAGGAGTTAAGTTCCAGATATCCTGATGCATCCAGAAAAGAGCTGGTTAAGATACTGATCAAGTCACTGAATATGCCGATTCTTTTTAGCGGTCTGACAACAGTTGCAGGTATCCTCGGATTGCTCACCCATTCAATTATTCCAGCTAAACAGGTTGGAGTTCTTGCGGCGGCTGGTGTGTCACTGGCTCTTCTTATGAGCCTTCTGCTCATTCCTTCCCTGATATTTGTAAGTGGATCGGGTCTGATCTCAAAGAACAGGAAAA
This sequence comes from uncultured Bacteroidales bacterium, assembly GCA_963701745.1. Lineage (GTDB taxonomy): Bacteria > Bacteroidota > Bacteroidia > Bacteroidales > VadinHA17 > LD21. The sequence continues at coordinate 1,773,581 of CAVPBE010000001.1, forward strand.
GTGACAAAACCAGGATATTTGAGAACATTCTTAACAAGCTCTCGAAGCTTATAATTAATTATCCGGGAAAGATACTAATTGTCTCATCGGTTGTTATCATTTTACTAGCTTCAGGTATTGCATTTCTGAAGATCAATACAAACCAGGAAAACTACTTTGCCCCAAAGCATCCAATCAGGCAGGCTTCATCAATTATCAATTCAAAATTCGGAGGATCCCAGACCATTTCTGTAATGATAAAGGGAGATATTAAAGATCCTGAAATAATGAAGGCGATCGACAGGGTTACCACAGAGATTGAGCATCAAAAAGGCGTTGGAGGCGTTTTTTCTATATCACAGGTTATAAGAGAAATGAGCAAAGCTATCTACACCAATACTGAAGATGGTTATAACCATATCCCCGATACACATGAGGCCATCGCCCAGATGTTTGAGCTTTATAACATGAGCGGCAATCCTGATGACTTTAAGCAGTTGACTGACCTTGATAATACAAAAGCCCATATTCTTATCCGGATTTCAGAACCAGAGAACAATATTATTAAATCGGTAAGGAAAAGAATATCAGAACTGACAGCGAATTTCCCGGCCGAAGTAAGCATAGGCGGATATGCAATTATAATGTCAGATTTTGCTGAATCAATTATTAAGGGGCAGATATCTTCACTTCTTTTTGCGGTTATTACAGTGTTTTTACTCCTGACAATAATATTCAAATCAGTTAAGGGAGGTCTTATTGGTTCCATTCCACTTATTGCATCGATTCTAATCCTTTTTGGCTTTATGGGCTATACCAGAATAGCACTTGATGCGGCTACCGCACTTCTTTCATCTATTATGATCGGAGTCGGGGTTGACTTTACCATTCAATACATTTGGTGCTTTAACCTTCAGATAAAGTCCGGATTGTCTTATGCTGAAGCAACTTCTTCTGCGATAGGGACCATAGGACGCAGCATAATTATCAACGCCTTTAGTGTAATGGCCGGTTTCGCGGCATTGATATTTTCAGGATTCACCTCGATCCGGTTTTTTGGATACCTGGTACTGATCTCCATAGGATCTTGCCTGATTGGTGCCCTTGTTATAATTCCTGCATTTCTGATGAAATACAAACCAGGCTTTCTGGGATTTGAGACAGTTAATAAGAAAAAAGCAAAAAATGAAAAAGAGAGTAATATTATTGGGGTTAATACTGCCGCTTTTGCAGGCAGCAGCACAACAGCCTGATGCATCTCAGATTATGGCTAAAAGCCGCGATCAGAGCATTACAGGTTCCTTGAATGCAATTATTGTTCTTACAATAACCGAAAAAGGAGGATCTACCCGCAACAGGACAATTTCGATGATGACTAAAAGCTATGCTGACGGCCTTGAAAAAAGAATCATCAGGTTTATCGAACCAGCTGATGTAAGAGGTACCTCAATGCTGGTGGTTGATAATAAAAGCTCAGCTGATGAGATGTGGATTTATCTACCTGCTTTGAAGAAGACACGGAGGATTGTTACTTCAGAAAAGGGTAAAAGTTTTATGAGTTCGGAGTTTTCAAACGCGGATATGAGCTCACCCGCTATTTCTGACTTCACACACAAACATCTTGAGAAGTCAGGTATCAATAACCAGTGGATTATTGAAAGCATACCTGTCAATGAAGATAAGGCTGATGAATATGGTTTCTCAAAGAAAATTAGCTATGTAAGCATCGATAAAAATCAGGTACTTAAAATGGAATTCTATAATTTCGATAATGAACTTTTTAAGGTAATTGAAATAAAAAGTATATTCCCTCTAAGTGATGGAAAATATATGGTAAAAGATATGGTTGCAAGCAACCTTAATACGAACCGTAAATCGGAAATCCTCTTCACTAATATCAATGAAGGGGTTAAGGTTGATGATTCAAATTTCACAATCCAGAACCTGGAAAAGTGATCAGAATGTTGCTAGTTGCTAGTTGCTAGTTGCTAGTTGCTAGTTGCTAGTTGCTAGTTGCTAGTTGCTTGCTTTTTAATTAACCAGAAACCAGAAACCAGAAACAACGAACCAGAAACAAGGAACCAGAAACAGGAACCAGTAACCAGCAACATTTGCTTATTGTTTTCAGGGTTTAATAATGGTTCCGTCACTTTTCCGCAGTGTCCAGTTCGATTTAGTTCCAATCGGGTATTTTGCAGCTTCTTTCTCATTTATGTCTACTCCCAGACCCGGCGCCTCATTGATGTACATGTATCCGTTCTTGTAAGTCTGGCAGCCAGGAAAAACAGCCTGAGCTTTTTCACTCCAGAAATGTGATTCCTGTATACCAAAATTCCATACTGCAAGATCGATATGTGCATTAGCAGCATGTCCGACAGGAGAAACATCTCCCGGTCCGTGCCATGCGGTTTTTATATTGAACCACTCCCCGAGCCTTGCAATTTTCATAGCAGGCGTTATTCCCCCTATCTGCGACAGGTGAACCCGTATATAATCAAATAGCTGATCCACCATATAGTCTCTGAATTCATTTATATTGTTGAATAATTCGCCCATTGCTATCGGAACGGTTGTACTTGTTCTCAGCTGCCTGAACCATTTCATGTTTTCTGGTGAAAAAGGATCTTCAATGAAGAAAGGACGGTATTGTTCAAGTTGCTTGATAAGGTTAATGGCGTCAAGAGGTTCCACCCGTTCATGGATGTCGTGCAAAAGCTCAATATCCTCGCCGCATTTTTTCCTGATATAGTCAAACATTTCCGGCACCCTCTTAAGATATGTGTGCTGATCCATATACATATCCTCCTCTCTTCCAAAACCAGCCTCTTTGAAATCAGGCTTTTTCTCCATTGTCCCGACACCTCCGTAACCACCTTGCTGAATCCGGATATGGCGGAATCCCTGTTCCATGAATTGCTGTACCCGATCGGCAAGTGCCTCAGGAGTCGGGCCGCTGGCGTGAGCATAGCAATCGACCGCTATCCTGGATTTACCTCCGAGAAGCTGGTATACAGGCATATTTGCCCTTTTCCCCTTTATATCCCAGAGTGCTTCATCAAGTCCGCTCAATGCATTATTGAGAACAGGACCATTCCGCCAGTATGAACTCACATATGCCGATTGCCACATGTCTTCTATATTATCAGCATCCTTCCCGGCACAAAAGTCATTAAGATAACTGTTGATGGCTGGAATAACAGCCAATGCACGCTGGGTAAAGGTAGCACAGCCAAGCCCATAAAGACCAGGTTCTGTTGTTTCAACCTTAACCACAATCAGATTCGATCCTTCCGGGGCTGTTGCAATTGCCTTTATGCTTTTGATCTTTAACACAGGAAGCCCGGTTGCCCAGGATGGAGTAACGCGGGTTTCAGCCCTTGCGGCGGGACTGCCGAACAGACCCAGCATTCCGGCCGCAGAACCTGCTGTTAATAATTTCACAACATCCCGGCGGTTGATTTCATTCATAGCGGAGTTTCTTTTCATAGTAATTTTTGCTAATTTATATCAGAAATATCTGTCATTCAGTGCAAAGCGATGAACATAATAGTATCTTAAATTTACGCAATATTCTGACTTCACAATATGCTCTGGCGGCAATGGGAAAAGAAATATAACTAATTATCTTTGTTACCATCAGGAACCAGTAAATGATACGGAAAGAAGAAACCATTTGCGCACCCGCAACTTCTTCAGGAGGAGCTATTTCAGTTCTAAGAATGAGCGGTTCTCATAGTATTGATATCTGCTCAAAGGTCTTTTTCCCGGCTAATATAAACCTGATCCTTAAAGATCAAAAAGGGTTCATCATCATTCATGGCGAAATCCGGGATGGCAAAGAGGTTGTTGATGATGTCCTGGTTAGCGTTTACAAAGAACCTCACTCCTACACCGGCGAAGACTCTATTGAGATATCCTGTCACGGATCATCATTTATCATTACAAGAATTCTTGAACTATTGATAAGGAACGGAGCTTTGGCAGCTATGCCTGGTGAATTTACACTGAGGGCTTTCCTTAACGGGAAAATGGATCTTTCACAGGCAGAGGCAGTCGCTGATCTGGTTGCCTCAGGTACAAAAGCTGCCCACCGGATTGCAATGCTGCAAATGCGTGGCGGGTTCTCAGATGAGATAAGCAAGCTGAGATCAGAGCTTTTAAAATTTGCCTCTTTGATTGAACTGGAGCTAGACTTCGGAGAGGAAGATGTTCAGTTCGCCGACAGGAAAGAACTAACTTCGATCGTTCTTAAAGTAAAAGACCTGGCCGACAAACTTGCAAATTCATTCAGACTTGGGAATGTCATCAAAAATGGAATTCCTGTTGCAATAGTAGGAAAGCCTAATTCAGGCAAATCAACATTATTAAATGCTCTCCTGAATGAAGAGAGGGCTATTGTATCGGAAATCCCTGGGACAACCAGGGACGTGATTGAAGATTCTATTGTGATTAATGGATTGGAATACAGATTTATAGATACAGCAGGCTTACGTGATACTTCAGATATAATCGAAAGCCTGGGAATTAAAAAGACCAATGAAAAAATATTAGAGTCCTCGGTTATTATTATGGTAGATGAAATATCCGAATCAGCAGATATGATAAACAAGAGAGCTGACAGTATCAGGAATATTATCACCGGTTTTGAGAAGAAGCTGATAGTCCTTATCAATAAAATTGACATAGGCTATCAGGCTGTTATTGATAACCTGAAACACAATATTTTTTTAGATATCGATGATTCCCTCCTGTTTGTTTCAGCAAAAAACCTGACCGGACTTGATAAACTTCGCAGCAAACTGGGCAAAATCCTTGAAAAGGAACGGTTTAACCACGAAGATGTAATAATTACCAACGTCCGTCACTTCGAAGCTCTGAGGCACGTTTCTGAAAGCCTGGAGAGGGTTATTGCAGGGTTTTCTGAAAATCTCCCCGGGGATCTGTTGGCAACCGACATCCGTCAGGCGATACATTACCTGGGTGAAATCACGGGTGAAATTACTACTGATGAGATACTTGGGAATATTTTCAAGAACTTCTGCATCGGAAAGTAACTCAACCTATAATGGTTTGTGATCAGTTGCCTTTCTTCAACAACTTAAAAGCATGGTTCCATCTGTTCCCAATAAAACCCGGGATACACCAGAGCATGCATAGCGGTTCAATTGCTCTTGCGGATTCAGCATTTCCCATATCCTCAGCTTCCCATCCTACTTTTGTTAGAAGTGCGGAGACTTCTTCCTTAGCCGAGACATTATTACCACATATGAACATTGTCGGTTTCAGCTCAAATTCAGGATCGATCATAAATGAATTTCCAACACTGTTGAAAGCCTTAACAAAGTTTGCATTAGGTGAGGTCTTCTGCAGCCGTTCCATTAAAGATTCCTCAAGCGAAGTAAAGTACTGAATTACACCATTTACCGGGGGCTTATCGGCGATAGGATTTGTTGTATCAATAACTGTTTTACCCGAAAGCTGTTCCTTAAGGGTTGAAATGACTTTTTCGGCAGAAGTCCCTTTTACAGCCAGAATTATAATTTCCCCAAACAAAGCTGACTCTTCGAAACTTCCGGTCATTAGTCCGGTTTCCTTATTCAGCTTTTCCCGCTTTTCTTTGTCACCTGAACCAAGCATGACGGTGTAACCATGCCTGCTGAGCCCTGTTGCAAGTACTTTTGCAACAATTCCTGAACCAATTATTCCTATTTTTTTCATAATTTGCCTGTTATTATTCAATTAAGTAAACAATTTGTAATCAAATAAGTTCTTTATAACCTTTGCACCAGGATTATTTTATTTCAAATTGAATTTTTGTCGGGTTATCCTGATTTCTTATATAGTCTTTAAAAAATATAGCATATGACGCATAAATATGTTTCGTTTACGGTGATTGAGGATTTTATCAATAAAATTATGATTGAAGCAGGCATTCCGGATGAAGACGCAAAAATCATCAGTGATGTTCTGCTTCAGGCTGACAAATTCGGAATTGACTCACATGGCGTGAATCGATTGAAGAATATCTATCTGGATCGGATAAAGGACGGGGTCCTGAATCCTGTCACAAATATTGAAATTATAAGGGAGAGTCCAACAACAGCTGTAGTTGATGGTCATAATGGAATGGGACATGTCATAGCTTACAAGGCAATGAAGATGGCTATTGAAAAGGCGCGAAAATTTGGCATGGGGATGGTAGTCGTCCGAAACTCTACCCATTATGGAATAGCGGGATACTATTCCCTGATGGCTGTTCGTGAGAATATGATCGGCATTACGGGTACAAACGCCAGGCCATCAATAGCTCCCACTTTTGGTGTGGAAAACATGCTGGGGACCAATCCTCTGACTTTCGGGATGCCCAGCGATGAGCCATTTCCTTTTTTGCTTGATTGTGCCACTTCAATTACACAGAGAGGGAAAGTTGAACTGTATGCCAGGCTTGGAAAGGATTTGCCAAAAGGATGGGTAATTGATGAGAAGGGTGAAAGTAAGACCGATTCCCGTGAAGTGCTTAAGGATCTTATTTCCGGTCGTGCTGCATTGACTCCACTGGGAGGAGCGGGTGAAGAAACAGGTGGATATAAGGGTTATGGTTATGCAACCGTCGTAGAGATTCTCTCCTCTGCTCTCCAGCAAGGCTCTTATCTGAAAATGCTTATGGGTTTAAAAGATGGAAAGAAGGCTCCTTATTCACTCGGGCACTTTTTTATTGCTATGGATATAAATGCCTTTACTGATCCGGAGGATTTTAAGAAAACCACCGGGAATATACTTCGTGAATTAAGGGCTTCAAAGAAAATGCCAGGTCAAAACCGTATCTATACTGCCGGGGAAAAAGAATATTATGCCTGGCTTGAGAGAAAAGATAAAGGCGTACCTTTTAATAATGAACTTCTCGCCGAATTCAGAGAGTTATGCAAGAATTATCATCTTGAGGAATACTTGCCTCATTTTACCAGCTGATCGCGGACAAAAAGCCAGTAGCTCTCAGTGCTGGTGTTTATTTTGGTACTTCCCCAGGGTACATACTCCTAATAGTGTTGCCTGCCATTATGAAGAAATAAATTAATTTATTGAAAATAAATGAAATATCCCGATAATTAAGCTTATCTTTGCGCCAAATTAATAAAATCACATCATGAGTAAAGGAACAGTAAAGTTTTTTAATGAATCAAAAGGTTTTGGATTTATCAAAGAAGAGAATTCACCAAAAGAGTATTTCGTGCATTCATCAGGTTTGAAGGATGTAATCACGGAGAATGATGAAGTGACCTTTGATCTGGAACAGGGCAAAAAAGGATTAAATGCAGTAAATGTTAAACTTGCTTAGTTTATCTAAAATAAACATTTAAAATTTTTGGTCCCGCCAAAAAGGCGGGACTTTTTTTTGAAGAACAAGAAATTTAGTATACGTAATAATTGATCCAATGAATAATAATGTGTTCGAAAAGAAACAAACTGTTTTCAAATCTCCTGATCTTAATAAACTGCAGGCGGTGGTAATTGACCACAGGACAAAGATCTATATTGCTCTTGGCGCTGATCCGGAGGAGGCGAGAGCCCGTTATTTTTCGCGCAGGGCAGCACCGATAAAAGCCTGATATATTCCTTTACGGGTGCACATATTTTCCCCTGTACTCCCTTTTCAGGAGTGCAGATGCTTGCGGATTACCAATGATCTCATTTTTTTCCTCATCCCACCGTACAATTGATCCGGTGTTGTAAGATATCATTGCCAGCTGAACAGTTGCTGTCGATTTAAATGCGTCTTCGGGTGTACAGCTGATTAATGTCCTGTCTTTGTTTCTGACTGCTTTAAGGAAGTTTTCAACATGGTTCTCCTGCATCAGGGGAGTCTGAACCTGTATATCCTCTCTTTTTGCATCCCTGCCGGCAGGGAATATTGCAACCTTTGAATCATCGGCAAAAATGGTTCCTTTTTCGCCGTAGAAGAAAATGCCATTATTATATTCCTTCGTTACATCGCCATTACCCCACAGCCGATGCTGCCAGATAACTGGCGCCTTTTTGAATCCAAACTTTACATTCAGGGTGTCAGGGGTTGTTATCTGGTCCTTCAAAGCTAAAATGCCGCCTGAGGCATAAATGTTCTCCGGCATTCCTTCACCCATTATTTTCCGGATTATATCAATATGATGGATTCCCCAGTCAACAAGATGTCCGTTTCCATATTCCTTTTCGAGTCTCCATGATTTGTGTCCGATGCTTGGCCGGTAATCGAGCTTTGGTGCAGGACCACACCATTCTTCCCAGTCGAGGGAGGCAGGAGGAGGCTGAATTTTTGTATCCTGCGGTCCCGGATTATAATGTATCTGGGCAACGATCTGGTGCACCTCTCCTATTTTCCCTCCCTCAATAAACTCCTTAGCTTTTTTGAAGGATTCTGCCTGGCGTCGCTGGAATCCGACCTGGACAATATTCCCTGCTTTTCTGGCGGCATTTACCATTGCAAGTCCTTCCATAACATCATATGCCAAAGGCTTTTCGCAGTATATATCTAAACCTTTATTGCAGGCGGCTATAAACTGCAGTGCATGCCAGTGAGGAATGGTACCTATAACCACAACCTCGAGCCCTTTCATATCGAGCAGATCGCCATAATATTTGAAAGTTTTTGGACGGGAACCCTGAAGTTTTTCAATTTCATCGGCGCTGGATTCAAGATGTTCAGAATCCACATCGCATACCCCGATCACATCAACTCCGCCAATCTTCAATGCCGCTTTTACATCAACCATACCATACCAACCTGAACCTATAAGACCTATCTTTAATTTCCTATCCTGGAGAGATTTCGGAATATAGAATGACGCCGCAACGGCTGCCGAGCCGAATGATGCCATTTCAAGGAATTTTCTTCTTTTCATAGATTATTCTTCATTTGGATATACTCAAACGGCAACTTTGCCAGTCTCGATATCTCTTTCCCTGCTTCAAGCATGTCTTCATCATCATCCTTATAATGCCATTTAACAACTAATTTATTTCCTCCTGCCCGAATTTTGCAAAGGTTTTTACAGACATCATGTATATATTTTGCTGATGATGAATTGAAATACTCAAAGCTCATATTGAAAACAATAGGTTCTGTACAAGTTTTTTGACTTTCAAGATGCTTGTATAAATCATCAAGCCATTTCAAGATCCTGCCGTAAAATCCAGCAGGGTCATTTGGCCGCGATTCTCCAGAAATTTCAAAGATGTTTTTATTGCAGTCAAGGATGACTTTTGGTGAACTGGCAGTCTTTTCAAAAATTAGCTCTTTCATACCTGTTTCTGCAATAGAAATCAGTATCTCAAAAATATAATTGCTGCCTTCAATTCTTCTGAAGCGGTGTTTTATTCTGTTTCCTGATTTCAATGCCATAATAATAAATCCCAGACCGGCACTTTTTTCGACAGCTTTCAGTTCTTTGCTTATTTTTTCATCGTACAATAATTTAAGCGATTCCTCATTTAGCTTGCTTATCCTGTCCAGTATGCTGGCTAATTCATTTTTGATTCTTTCAGAAACTGGGTTTCCTGCAATGATAATTGCACTGTCACCCTGCTTTCTGACAGAGAAATAGGGATCAGGTAATACATCATTTCCCGAGCTTTTTAATGAATGTCTTGAAATGTTCTCAAGACATTCAACTATCACCGCATAAATCCTGTTGCTGATATTTTTATTAAGGTTCTCATAATCCTTTGATTGTCTGAGCTTAGTAATGATAAATTCAATCGTATCAGAATTTATGGAACCTTGATAATCAAGCATTATTCCGGACTCATTACTTGAAAATTCATCTTTAACAGATAGGACTTCTATTATACTGGCTTGTTGTTCAGGCTGTTCGTATATTTTTATATTCTTATATTTAGAATACCATTTCAATATTGTTGCAAGAAGCATAAGCACGGGCCGCACCTGTTCCGGATCATAATCTTTGGGATGGGTGCCAAAAGTTGACAGGCTATTCAGGCTTTCCATCGATGTGATTATGTGGGAAGAAACCTTTTCTTCCTTGTTCAGCTTATCAATGATCCCTTTCAATGGTTCCGTTTTGCGTGGCCTTTTTAATTCACACTCGCAAAGATCAGTAATTATTACTTCCATGCATCTTCTTGAATAGAGCAGGATTACATTGGGATCATCAGCTGTCAGCAGATGACCCAGTTCTTTTTCAAGCTCAGGCAACTGACTTTTAATAGACTCACAAAGCTTTTCAATATCTTCTATTTCGGCTGACCAGATTTGCATTTGATGCAAGTATTTAGATATAGGCAAGACATGCTCTAAATCAGATTGAAATATAAATTATAATAGCTTATCATCATATGTAAAGTTAATCGATTCTGATACTATAATCAAGTAACTTCCGGAATATGGACTAAAAAAATTGTGAATATGAAAGGCTTATAGGACAAACACTGGCATTTCTAAAAGGCAAAATTCCAGCACTAAAATAAAATTGACTTTGGCTTCTGCAAGCAGTAACTTTAATAATTGTAATTATACCTATGAAAAACCATTAAACAACTCTCAATTATATAATTACTTAAAGTTAATGCTATGAAAAATCAGCTGCAAAAATCATTAAATTCGATATCGTTGTTATTTCTCTTAGGCTTTGTTCTTTGCTTAAAAGGTCTTCCACAAAACCAGCATGTAATAGATTCATTAAAGAATGCCCTTACTGTTACAAAGGTTGATACCAATAAGGTAAAACTATTAATTGAAATTGGTGAATTGAACAGAAATAACCCCGATACACTCTTATTTTACTATCATAAAGCCCTCAAAATTGCAGAAAGTATTGAATCAAAAGAATTTATAGCCCAGTGCTTAATACCTATAGGTGCCAATCTCATAAACACTGGGTCAAAAGATAAGGCCCTGGAATACCTTGAAAGAGCACTTAAAATATCAGAAGAAATCGGTGACAAAAAGAAAATGACAACCTGTTATGTAAATATCGGTATTATAAATCATGAACTTGGCTCCTATGGTAAAGCAATTGAATATTATCTCAAAGCTCTGGAAACCGCAAAAGCAATTAACTATAAAAGGGGATTATCACTAAGCTATAAGAGTCTTGGCATTGCATACTATGACCAGGGATCATATGAGAAAGCAATTGAGGTATATCTTATAGCACTTAAAATTTTTGAAGAGCTCGGTGAAAAAAGAAATATGTCTGCTTGCTACACCAATATCGGTTTGGTTCATTATGAGCAAGGCTCATTTGATAAAGCAATTGAATATTTGCAGAAATCTCTTGCAATAAATACAGAACTTGGAAACAAAAGAGGAACTTCTATCTGTTACATGGATTTTGCGATGATTTATCAGAAACAGAAAATTTACGATAAGGCAATCGAATATTATAATAAAGCTCTCAGATTGTTTGAGGAAATTGGTGATAAAAGGGGCGTATCAAATTGTAATCAAAATTTAGGTGAACTTTGCTCACAACAAGGCTCTTTTAACAGAGCATCTGAATATTATCTTAAAGCCCTTAAAATTTATGAAGATATTGGCGATAAAATGGGGATGGCGATTTTAGGTGTCAACATTGCTAAATTAAATATTGCGATGGCCGATTCAGTAGCATCAACCGAAAGTCAAAGATTCAATTACCTGAATTGGGCTGTTACTTACGGTAATAAATCAATCGTGAATGCCAAAGAAATGAATTTATTGCCTCAAACGAAAGCAGCCGCAAATACTCTTATGATAGCATATACCGAGCTTGGCAACTATAAGAAAGCGATAGAATTTGCCGGCATTTTGATAGCAGCACAGGACAGTTTGTTCAGAGAAGATAAAACCAAGGCGATCCAGGAAATGAGCACCAGGTATGAGACTGAAAAGAAGCAGCAGCAGATAGAATTACAGGAATCACAGTTAACAGCCAAGGATGCTAGAATAAAACAGCAGAAAACATTCAGAAATGCATTGATTGGTGGATTAGCTGCAATTGCGCTTATTGTAGTTGTCATTGCCAATGCTTACAGGCTGAAGCAGAAAGACAATAAGAAGATTACAGAGCAGAATGAGAAGATCATTAAAGCAAACGAGAAACTTAAGGAGTTAAATGAGACTACTACCCGGCAAAAGGATGAAATAATTACAAGTATACTTTACGCCCAGAGAATACAAACAGCTATCCTGCCACCGGAAACATACATAAATGATATCCTTGCTGAGAATTTCATTTTTTATAAGCCTAAAGATATTGTAAGCGGCGATTTCTACTGGATAAGGAAGGTGAATCATTATATAATTTTAGCATCTGCTGATTGTACGGGACATGGAGTACCAGCAGCGTTTATGAGCATGCTTGGAATGAGCTGTCTGAACGAAATTGTTCAGAGAAGGGAGATCACTCAGGCAAATCAGGTTCTTAATGAATTGAGGAAGGAGATCAAGAATTCACTCAGGCAAACAGGGGATAAAGAGGAAACAAGAGACGGAATGGATATAGCTTTATGTATAATAGATACAAGGAAGAAAATAATGCAGTATTCTGGAGCCCATAATCCGTTATATATCATAAGCGGTAATAACGGGGAATCAGAGCTAACGGAGATTAAGGCTGATCCGATGCCAGTAGGAGTCCATCTTTCACATGATGAATCATTTACTAATCATGAAATTGAGCTTAAGACAGGTGATGCTTTTTATATATTTTCAGATGGTTTTGCCGATCAGGGTGGTGGTGCGGACAATGCCAGGTATACTACAGCAAAATTCAAGAAAACACTTTTAGAAATACACGATCAGCCCATGTCTGAACAAAAGGAAATATTGGAGCAAACCCTTAAAAACTGGATGGGCGAATATCCTCAAAGAGATGATATACTGGTTATTGGGGCAAGGGTATGATAATACAAGAGCTGCCCCTCTGAATGTGTGAGGTGCAGCTCGTACTCTTACTTTCTCCTGTGAAACCGGTATCAGACCCTCCAGTTAATAATGGATCAGCTTACCGTTGAACATTGGCAGTCCATCAACAATCAGCCGGTAGAATAAGATGCCATTACTGACATTTTTGGGAGTATATTCAACTTGGCAGTTATTGAAAGCCACGACATCATTATTGAATACTGTAGCCAGTTTTGTTCCAGTGACATCATATATTTCGAGTTGTACTTTTGAATTAGTCATCAGCTGAATATCGAAGTAGATGTGATCGGTGAAAGGATTCGGGTAAGCTTTCAAGCCAAATTCGGCATCAGGGATTTCAGAAGGCAAGGCTGATTTTGTGGATGAAACATAAGTAGATTGAGCAAAGCTGAATCCCGAATGTACGACCAGGTTCCCTCCGCCTAAAACCATTTCTGCGTTTGAAGCGCCGTTCCAATAGCTGGAATATAAAAGTATGCTGCCATTCCAAAGACTAATTGCAATCTGGTCTTTTGTACCAGGATCTCCTTTATCGGTCATATTTACTTGTAATGTCAGGTTACCTGCAATTGATACCGGGGCACCAGGTTTAGAGATCTCAGTAAGACTTGCATTTGCAATAAATACAGCTGTTTTTGATGACGCATTTGCTACATTCACTCCCAGTGAAGTTATGGAGTTGGATTTGATCTGAAAAGTATTAACAACGCCGTTTACTTTTCTTCTGAAAATAATGTTTGCAGATCCTTGTCTGTTCATCCCATTAATCTTATAGGTTACAACAAATCCGAAATTGGTTTTAAGACCAGGATCTGAGGCATATGTTCCTGCTGAGTTGGTTGGGTTAATATAACCGCCACCTGCAATGTAGTCGCCTGTAGGTTTGTAGATGGTGACCGTTGTATAATCGCTTTGATTATTAGTATAATAGCCGTCATTATTTACTTCAATACCAATTGTATATACTGCCTGAGTTGCCACTCCAATATTGACTTTCCAATCATATGATACAACCCCTGTTTTAAGATCAGAAGGAATTACCAATATTGGAGTTAACCAGTCGGTAAGTGGTGTTCCATCTTTAATGACGAACCTGACCTTTGAAAGACGAATGTCCCCTGGATAAATATCACCTGCAGCGTTACTGGTTTCAGATATATCCTGAATAGTTGCTCTCAATGTCACAGTTGCAAGTCCGGAAGAGGCACTTGCCGTAGATGCAATACTTGTAGATGACAGACGTGAAATAATTTTGTATAGGAGATCTAACCAGGGGTTGCCGCTTGATGTAGACACTGTAGTGGTACCTGTGAAGGTAACGCTGGCATCTTCGCAGTTGATTGAATAAGTCCCGCCTGCAAATGAGAAAGAATAATTTGTAGCATATAGGTTCCCAATAGAAATAGTTATTGTATATTCCCCTGGTGCACTGAATTGAGCAGCTGTTGTAGAAATTTCAGAAGAACCAGTAACCACACTGCTTGTTTCCCCATTTACGAAACCGGTTATTTCATAAGTCAGAGTTTTTAATGGATCACTATATTGACTGGATTGATTTTTTGCAGTTACCATAAGTCCTGCTTTTTTTATAGTCAAAGCAACAGGAGTCCTGCTTGAACTTGTGCAACCTGTGACATTATCAACAGCTTCAGCATAAGCCGAAAAAGTACCATAATTTTTCCCGGCAGGTTGTGTTGTTTCATTACCCATGGTTGGAGCATCATACCAAACTATAGAAATGCCAGATGGCACAGATGCGCCAGCGGAATGCGATATTCCATCATAAGTTACTGCAACATTATTTGCTACCGGGGCATCCGGAGCAGGATACTGAGTTACAGATACTGCAACCGGATAAACGCCGGAAGCTGAAAACGTCACAGTTGCATTTCTGATATTGCCGGAAGCATTAGCACTGCTTGAGGTAACCGTCAGAATTCCGTTTCCGGAGCCTGATGCTGATGACAATGTTAACCAGTCCGCGTCATCTGTTACAGTCCAGCTTGTTGTTGATGTAACATTAATGTTCCGGGATGCTCCAAGCGCAGAGGTTAAATATATATCGGGAGGTGTCACTGATAATGCCGGAGAAACATTGCTAGTCACTATATGAGCACTAATGCTTGCAGCTTTAATTCCAACTGGGGTTTGCAATTGATCAGTAAAAGGTTTGTTGTAAGCAACAGTTATAACATCACTATTAGCCACCGGACTTGCAAGAGTAAGTATGACCATTGTCCCTGAAACAACCACAGAATTTACATTTACTGGTACAGAATTCACTGTAACATTAAAAGCTGAAACCGGAGGTACAATATTATCCAGGGCTAAGCTGTAAATGATCTCTATCCTGTCAGGGGCAGAATTCACTATTGCGATTCTGGTATATACCGGGCTTGTCACTGAAACATTATTGGTCACCGGTTGAGCACTAATTGAGGCTGCTTGCCCACCTTCTGAAGTCTGCAATGGATTGCCTGAAGGTTTGGTGTAGGAAACTGTTACAAGATCGCCATTAGATACGGCACTTGAAAGAGTTAATAAAACCTTTGTTTCGAGAATTGTGACAGAAGTTACACTCCTTGCTCCGGTATTCACCATGACATTGAAAGCTGAAGCCGCAGGTACAATATTAGCCAGGATAGTGGAATAATTTACTATAACTCTGTCAGGGCCGACATTCTCAATTACAGAACTGACATATTTAGGTATTACTGCATTTTGGACTACAGTCACATTAACAGAATTAACACCCGGCGCTGAAAACGTTACATTCGCATATCTTGTGAAGTCTGAAGTGTTGGCATTGTTTGCCGTTACCGTTAATGAACCGTCTCCTGTGCCGGATGTCGATGATAAAGTTAACCATTCAGCATCATCTGTGACTGTCCAATTCATGCTTGAAATGATATTAAAACTACCGGTTGCACCTGATAAAGAAGTCAGGATTAATTTATTCGGTGTGACAGACAATATTGGCAATTCACCCTTCAAACAGCGAATATTGAATCCCCATGGCAGGTCGAGCGGGTAAAAGTGAGCTTCGTCGGATGTATTCAGCAATCCCATATAAAAGGCAGAAGGCGGAAAACCAGATAGTTTCCTGGTGGAACTCCACCACCCGCCTGCGTAGCCAGTGGTACCAAATGCACCGGTGGCGCCGGCACCTCCACTACGACTGGCCCCCGGAAGGGCTGTAAATCCACTTTCGTTAGTTCCGGTATTGGAGTCGATCCAATGAACCGTTCCGGCTTCTTTCAGCTTTCCACCGGCAACTCGCCAGCCATCTAAAAAATCAATTAAATCTTCAAATTCGGAATAAGTTGGTACATGCCAGCCAACGGGGCATACATTTTTGCCACTGTTGTAAGCTTCTTCCACTACATGCCAGTTATATATTGTACCATATTTAGATTTGGTATATATTTCATCAAAATTATACCAGCAATAAGCTCCTGTAGCTGCATAAAGCCATTCTGAAGTATTTGTAATATTAGGTATTCCGGTACCATCATTATATCTGGTAGTCTTAAGATTTTCGGCCATCCATAGCTGTGAGCCAATTTCTACCGTATTGTAGCCATTGCGTTCAACGTCAAGGAGAGGTGGCTCAATACCAAAAAGCACCCATTGGCCATAATTAAATTGATAACTTCCGGGTGTTAAGTCATTTAAATAATAATAACCATCTTGCGCTCCATCCCATCCCCAATTAAAATGAAAAAAGGGTTCTGAATTCTGGTATCCATCACAAACAAAAGCGTGTCCTCCAGCCCTACTTTCATTTCCGTATCCATTATATATTACAGGCCTCTTGTTATCCAATTCGTTTCTCAGAATATTTGCCCAATCGCTCTCATTAGAATAGCTGCTTTTTAAAGCCGACTGCATATTTGGAGAATACTTAAAATAATCTCTCAATGCAATTCTTGGTGCATCCCAACCTGCTCCTGAACCCTGGGGACCATAATCCATATCAACAGAAACTCCGCAGTGGTAAATAAGTCCTGCAACAGCTCCTATTGCCTGAGAGTTGCCTCCTGATTCAAGAGAATTAGGCATATGATACCAATCATAAGTTGTTACTCCGACATCTGGCTGCAATCCATAATCCGAAGTATAGCCGGGTATAGGGTTATTCATTGCAGGATAATTCCAATACTTCATTATCTGGGCCATTGCAATTGCAGCACAGCCCGCCGGAACACGGCCGCCGTACCTTGGAATAGTAACAGCTGCATCATTTGGACAATAAAGATTATATGGAGAATCCTGATCCCATGTTGTCGCAACCAAAGGCACTACTTCAGTGAGTTGTTCAGTACCTTTCGATTCTGTTGTACTCGAATATTTCTTCCAGTTATTGCTGATTTCAGGAGCAGGTTTTAAGTTATTTTTAATAGCAAAAGTGATTTGTTCCCTGTAGTGATCCATCCAATCTTTAAATGCAGGAGCCTGGTCATTTTCCTGGAATTCTCCGGAAAAAGAATAACCCAGGACAGACTGGACTCTTTGATCAGCAGAAACAATAATAAAACCACTTTTAGACTTTGGATTAGTGTTATCTCTGACATTAAATACATAATAAAGTGGTAATGTTTGACCGCCTTTTTTTTGATCATTTGGATTAATTATGTCTCCTTTTTCCTCATGAATTAAAGCCATTTCAAGGTTTTGAGACGAAATACCTTTAGTGCTTATCAGTTTGCTTCGGGATAATCTGTCTGCAAAGAAATTTTTTGCAACCAGTTTCGCCTGATCATTGTCAACAGGCTGAGCGCTAATTTTGTTAACGCCAAGTAGATTACTTAATAAACAAGTTGTTAAAATAATTACAATAAATCTGCTAATTGATTTCATGGTATGATACGTTAAGGGTTAACATGTTAGAATTGCTTGGGTTGAAATGTCTTTCGGTGTATTGTATTATCAAAGTTTCATCAACAAAAAGACGAAGTCAATTTAAATCTTTGACAGCCAATTTCTCACACTAATTTCGACTAACTGAATAACAAATTCTATCATTTTTGTATCAAAAAATGATACTTTTATTACATTTTTATGCAAAATATTGCAGTTTTTACCAAAAACACTCTTGCTACTACTTGCTGTCGGCTTCGGAATTATGCTTCGAAATTTATATAATACTTAGGTGTCAGCCTTTCGTAACTAATTCTCTAATCCAATACCAAACTTTAACCTAAAAGTTACAACGATTTTAAAAACCAAGCAAATAATTCTGATTATTTAGGAGTAAACAAAATGTTCTTCTGAATCTTCCCGTTTGACTTTTGCTGTTTCAGAATGTGTAACACAAATGGAACCACTCCGTGGTTCGGGGTGTATGTTGATGTTCATTACAAGCATTGATGAAATCGCTCCGCGATTTTAAAAATTGTAATACAAATGGAACTATTCCGTAGCTCGGGATTGATGTTAATGCTCATTACCAGAACTGATGAAATCGCTCCGCAATTATAAAGATTGCATAAATCTTTTTGCGGAGCTGTGAAGATTTAAAATCCATTAACCCTGCCTGACGGCAGGCAGGCGCAAAGGTCGCCAAGATTCTTCATAAAGTTCGCAAATGGTTAATTATTAAGGTATTAGCTTTGCGTTCCTTGCCATAACTCTGTGTGCTTTGCGGTTAAAAAAGACTTTTTCAACAACCCCTAATACTATTCATATATCTATAATTTTATTCTGAACCCCGGAACGGGTTCAACAAAAACACTATTTTTATAGCTGATTTTTACTGATGAAACCGAGTCTTCTTTTTACCGATGCACTTAAACTGAAAAGGCCTAATGCCTTTCATGTGATGCTTAAACCAGCCGGCCCGTCATGTAACCTTAATTGCACCTATTGCTATTACCTTGAGAAGAAGAAACTCTATCCCGGAACAAAGCAACTGAAAATGTCGGATGATCTTCTTGAGAATTTTACAAAGCAATTTATAGAAGCTCATCAGGTTCCCAATGTTACTTTTACCTGGCAGGGCGGTGAACCTACATTGATGGGTCTGGATTTTTTCGAAAAAGCTATCGAACTCCAGAAAAAATACCGTGGCGATAAAACGATTGAGAATGCTTTTCAGACAAATGGAACATGGCTGAACGAAGATTGGTGTAAGTTCTTTATTGACAATAATATATTGGTAGGTATCTCAATTGATGGTGCAGAGCATAATCACGACCACTTCAGGAGGACTAATTCGGGCCGGCCAACCTTCAAAAAGGTAATGAAAGGTATTGAACTTTTACACAGGCATAAGGTTGATTTTAATACACTAAGCACTGTTAACAGCTATAATGTTCATTATGCATCGGAAACATACAGGTTCCTTAAAAAGATCGGAAGCGGCTTTATGCAGTTTCTTCCGGTTGTGGAATGTGTTAACGAGGCAAGACCTGAAGAAAAACTTCAGTTGATAGTTCCCAAGAATTCTGAAAATGTAAGAGTTACAGATTGGTCTGTAGGTGCAATGGACTACGGAAAATTCCTTGTGACTATCTTCGATGAATGGGTAAGGAATGATGTGGCACGGTATTATGTTCAGATAATTGATACAACGCTTGCAAACTATACCGGAGAGAATCCCGGATTATGCGTCTTTAATGACACCTGTGGTGATGCTATGGTAATGGAACATAACGGAGATCTGTTTTCATGCGACCATTTTGTATATCCGGAATATCTCCTTGGTAATATAACCACAACGCCGCTTATCGATCTTGTCAGGTCCCAGAGGCAATTTGATTTTGGGATTGACAAAAGAAATAAGCTGCCCCGATACTGTATTCAGTGCGAAGTCCGCTATGCCTGCCACGGTGAATGTCCTAAACACAGATTTCTCATCACTCCAGACGGAAAGCAAGGATTAAACTATCTATGTGAAGGCTATAAGATGTTTTTCAGTCATGTTGAACCATACATGAAATTCATGGCAGAAGAGCTTAAAAATAAGCGTCCTCCTGCAAATGTAATGAACTGGATCAGGATCAAGGAAAAACAGGTTATCAAGGCAGCAAGACCGGAGAGGAATGATCCCTGTCCGTGCGGTTCCGGAAAAAAATACAAGAATTGCTGTGGAAGGTTTAAGGTCCATGGTTCGGGATATGGGGAAAACCAAAAAGATTTTTTTTAATTTTAAAGAAAAATAGCTATGAATTCATCACGCCGCTCATTTATTCAGAAAGCTGCCATTGTAACAGCAGCAACGGGATTTGGAATTTCCTGTACAAATGGGAAACAGACTCCTGCTCCTGCCACTGAAAAACAACCTGAAAAGATCCGGCGAAACCGGATCGGAGTATCGACATATTCATTCTGGCAGTTCAACGGACCAAAAGAAAACTCTCCTATTGAAGATTGTATTGAAAAAGCTGCCTCTATGGGTTTCGATGGGATAGAATTCCTTCTGCAGCAGATGCAAT
The DNA here is from genome assembly GCA_963701745.1 of uncultured Bacteroidales bacterium. Taxonomy (GTDB): domain Bacteria; phylum Bacteroidota; class Bacteroidia; order Bacteroidales; family VadinHA17; genus LD21. The sequence goes on from CAVPBE010000001.1 coordinate 1,793,915, forward strand.
CGGAAGAGAACAGCTATCTTCAGAAACTGAAACGCCAGGCATTCCATGCAGGGCTTGATATAATGGGATTTTCGACGCACCAGGCATTTGTTTATCCCGATAACAAGACAAGAGATGAAGAAATTGCTAAGACCATACATCAGATTGAGCTTGCTTACCAGCTTGGGATACCGACAATGCGTCTGAACACAGGGAGGTGGAATACAACAAAATCATTTGACGACCTGATGGCAAACAAAGGTATCGAGCCTAATCTTCCAGGTTATACTGATGATCAGGGTTTTGAATGGGTGATCGATTCTATTGGAAAGACTATTTCAACGGCTGAGAAATGCGGAGTGGTTCTCGGTCTTGAAAACCACTGGGGTCTGGGACGAACAGCTGACGGTGTTCTGAGAATAGTTAATGCAATCAATTCCCCTTGGCTGCAGATTACATCCGACACCGGAAATTTCCTTGAAAATCAATACGAACAGCTTGAGATGCTGGCCCCGAAAACATTCCTAATCCAGGCTAAGACTTATTACGGCGGAGGAAAATGGTATACCCTGGAAATAGATTATAAGCGGGTAGCTGAAATATTCAGGAAAGTTAATTACAGTGGATATGTTTCTATCGAATTTGAAGGTAAAGAAGATCCGGCTACAGCTGTTCCAAAAAGCCTTGAACTGATCAGGGAAGCATTTGTTTATTAGTTCTTTTTAAACTCAATAATATACTCTGAGCTGTATTCATCATCTCCCGGCTTAAGGCTTTTCACGAAGAATCTGGCCCTTTTCCCAAGCTTAAGGCAGGTATTCCTGTTCTTAACATCATCTTTTGTATTCATTGGCTGAAGAGATGGATACCAGAGAGTATAACCCGGCTTTTCATATAAGAGAACCGGTTTTGACCACTCCTGGGTAGCTTCAGGAGTGTTGAAATGGGGATTCATATTAAATGAAATATAAACCTGGCTTCCCAGCCAGGACGGTCCGGTCACTTTCCCCATAAGCATGACCCAGCAATTCAGGTAAGTGTTCCAGCTTACCGATGGTCCCCAGTGAAATCCTCCACCGGGAGAAGAAGCAGGTCCGCCGCCATCTTCAATCGGTATCTGTAATGAAACAACAGGTTTGCCTGCGCCATCATAGGGAACTGAAAAACTGCTACCGTTCCACCTGAGTGCTTTGCCTTCCGGGTTGTCAAGATCTCTGAGTGCAATCCTTGCTACGCTAATACACTGTCCGCTCCACTCTGTTTTTCTTTCATAGGTGGCTTCATCATAAACCCCGGGATATCCATATTCACCATAAAAGAGATAAAGGTAATCTCCGCTTGCTACGGCAGAAGGATCCCCCACTCCGCCTGCAAAAGTATTTGAAGTATTGTGCGGTTTCAGGATTAGTCTTGCATTAAGGTCCTCGATGAAAATGCCTTTATTTGCCCAGCTTCTTCCTCCATTAGTTGATTTCATTATCCCTATCCTGCAAACTGCTGCAGGACTTTCGGGTCCACGCAAACCCTGGGGCCATTTTAAATTTTTATAACCCTTTCCGGTAATGGAATCATAAGGAAGCGTTGAGGGGTAATTTTCATTATGATAAACGCCATAAAGGGTTTTCCCTGTTCTATCCGATGTGTCCTGATAGACTGTCTCGAACCATACAGCACCATGTAATCCATCCTGACCCGGAGGAACATTTTGAGGCATTACAGGACTGGTAAAATCTTCAGGTCCGCTTCTGAAGGCTTCATCAGCATTAGCCCCATCTGCAAATTTCAGGTCTTTGGCATTGCCCCACAAAGGGTCTTCACCATATTTCCCCGGAAATATCCTGAATGTATCTCCTATCCATGCCTCTGCCATATTACAGTCGACAAATGAATTGAACCTGACCTTTTCTGCTGGTTCGAGCCTGAATGAAGGGTATAATATTGTAGAATTTTGTCTGCATGATACAATAATGCAAAGCCCTATAAACGCGTATAATGTTTTTCTATTCATATGTTTCTTAAGGTTAAGATTTAAGGTAAAATTATGTAAAATTATTATGGATTTACCCAAAAAAAGAATTATAGGGGTAACAAAAGATACATCATACATATTAAACTGCGAAATAGTTGAAAGTAAATACTGTCAGAAGTGGTGACAGGTCTTTTTTTGATGTAAATTATCTAAAGTGAAAGTCAGGATAATTAATATTAAATACTGCCTATAAAATATGAATTCAAATAAGTTGTCCCTGCTCCTTATAACATTTTTGTTATCTGGATTTTCTGTCGTATCCCTTGGTCAGGTAAAGATCACTGATGGGGTTGATATGACAATGAATGCAAATTCGCTGCTTGAGCTTGAAAGCCTCAATAGAGGATTATTGATCCCGCGGGTTGCATTGGTCAGCCTGGGTCAGCCTGACCCGCTGACTGCCCCTGTACCTACAGGTATGCTCGTATACAGTACAGCGGGTTCGGTACCTGACGGCTTTTATTATTGGAACGGGAATAAATGGCTGTTTTTTAACGTTTCCGAAACTCCTGCAACCAAATCAGCCGATGCTACCTTATTAAAGTCCGAGACTCTGGTACTTGCTTCCGGTGATATAACACTTACCCTTCCATTAGTTACAACTGCAGATAATGGTTTGTCGGTTACCGTGAAAAACATCGGTACACATCTTAATCTTACCACCATTCAAGGAAATTCAGGTGCCACTATTGACGGAGCTTTGGAAACCAGCCTTACCCGATGGCGCGGGCAAACTTATATTGCATGGGAGGGCAACTGGATTACAAGGAACAGAGAGACACGAACCGAAAATCTGCTTGATGTTTCGCAAAATGGAAGTTTTACAACTATATCTGAGGTAGTTGGATTTCTGAATGTGCATATGAGCGGACCAACAGTAGTCCGTCTTAGTGGTGAAGCTCATGATATTGATGCGACTCAAATCATTAACCTGCCATTTCCTGTCACATTCCAGGGTCTGTCATTTGGTGAAACAAGTATTAATGGCACTGCAGCAGTATCAGGCAGCCCTTTATTCGATTGCAGGACAGAATGCTATTTTAAGATGTTGACCTTTAAATCAGTTTCAAATGCCGCAGGAACTGATGCAATAAGTTTCACAGGGTCAGGGGAATATTATGAAGTAAAAGATGCTTTTTTTACAGGTTTTAATAAAGGAATAGTTGCCACAACAAATAACGATTTGTGGATTTTTGAAACTGACTTTGAAGACTGTGCCGGATCTGGAATAGAAATAGCTGCAGGCGTGGCGAGTGGTGGTTCACTTAAGCTTTCGGAATCTGATTTTAATCAGTGCAGAAACGGCATTTCTCTTTTATCAGGTGTATCGGAAAGTATTTCAATTTTAAACTGTACTTTTTATAATACAACATCAGGAAGTGACATCGGGGTGCTTTATACACCGGCTACATTCACATCATTTACATCAATTTTTATTTCAAATAATGCCTGGAATAACCAGGGAACTTTCTTCAGCGGATTTGATTTCGCCCGCGCAGATGGCAGAGATGCGAATGTTTTTATTACAAACAATGCAGGAACAGAAGATAAGAATCCGCATTGCAAAATAAATGTGAGTAATAATGTATCAACGACAACAATAACTACAGCCGGAACATTCTATAAGGCCAACTGGACCAATACATCCTTATATACCACAAAGTGGAATGTAAATAACAACAGGATTACCTATCAGACTGACTATCTCCTTGATGCATGGGCAATTATAACCGGGAATCTTACCTCAACTAATAGTAATGTCCGGATTACAATTGGTATTGTCAAAAACGGAGTAACCAGCACCCGGTATGGAGAGACAGACCTTCGCATAGTTACAGCTAACCAGCCGTTTCAGTTCTCAACAGTTATTTATATCCCCGATATGAGAAAGAATGACTATCTGGAATTGTATACCACCTCTTCACAAACTGGTGACATAGTCAGATTTCAGGATGTCCAGTGGTATACTAACACACAGTAAAATAATGGTTTATGAAGCCAATAAATCTATGATCAAAAGATTAATTATCCTGATATGACACGGAAAGTTAAAATAATATATGTGGAAAGAAGCATAATGTTAACTGTCCTGCTCTTTCTTCTGAATCTGACTGGATCAGGTCAGGGCTTAACAATCTCCTCAGGGACAATTTTCCTTGCTACTACCGGTAATATTGTTCTTAATGGAAATGTTACGAATAACGGTTCATGGGTTAATCAGAACAGTACAGTTGTTTTTTCAGGAAGCACCCAGCTATTGAACGGGACCACCCCAATTTCTTATAATAACATAATTGTTGATCCGGGCAGCACAACAACAATAACTACACCCGGGCAGTCACTGGACGGGATCCTGTTATGCAATGGCACATTCAATGCAAATGGAAATCTCACTCTCCTATCCTCAGAATATCAGACCGCGATTATCGATGGCGGCGGAACAGGCCAGGTTAACGGAAATGTTACAATGCAAAGGTATCTTTTTTCAGGTTTCGGGTATAAATATTTAAGTTCTCCTTTTCAGGCGGCTACTGTCTTCGAATATAGTGATAATATGAAACTTGCCGACCCTTTTCCAGCCTTTTATATCTATAATGAAAGCAGCACAACTTCAGGCTGGGTTACTTATATTGATCCGGCCGGAGTCTTAAATCCTATGCAGGGGTATGCTGTCAACTTCGGCGATACGGACCCTCCGATTGTTTTTGATGTAACAGGCGTAGTTAACAATGGAACCCAGTCAGCAACACTTTATAATCACAATAATACTTACAGCCAGGGATTTAATCTTATCGGGAACCCATATCCCTCTCCGATCGACTGGGATTCTCCATCGGGATGGACAAGAATCAATATAGACAACGCTCTTTATTACTTTGAAACAAGTACTACTGACCAGTACGGAGGTACTTATGTTACATATGCAGATGGAGTTTCAAGCAACGGAATGGCTACAAACCTGATCCCGTCGATGCAGGGTTTTTTCGTTCATGTTTCAGATGGTACCTGGCCTGTGACAGGAACTCTGGCTATGGACAATAGTGTAAGGGTAGCTGATCTTACACATCCTTTAACAAAATCAGAAAATAATTCAAGGCCATTGATCCGGCTTACTGCTGAGTTTTCAGATGACACAATTTCAGTGGATCCTGTAGTTATTTACTTTGATGATAAGGCGACCATTGAATTCGATGGTCAGCTTGATGCGCTTAAACTAATGAATACCGATTTCATGGTACCAAATCTTTATGCTGTCGGATCAGATGGAATAAAGCTTTCTATTAGCGCACTCCCGGTAATCTCAGATACACTTTATAAAGTTCCTCTTGGTCTTAAGATCAACAGGGACGGGAATATTATTTTTAAGATCCGTTCTCTGGAGGGTGACCTGACAGATATGGAAATCATTCTTTCCGATATAGTTGCAAAATCAGAGCACGATCTGCTTTCCGGTAAAGATTACCGGCTCGACCTGACCACAGGTATATATGAAAACAGGTTTTTTCTGAACTTCCGGAACTTAGGAACCGGAATTCCTGATTATAATACGGGTGATGATCTTTTCAGCGTTTACTGCTCCCATGGAATCCTGAAATTGAAAATCAATACTCTTCCTGCAACAGAAGGGACTTTAATTATATCTAGTCTTACAGGACAGGTACCTATTATTAAAAAATACTATGGGCCTGGTTATTATGAACTGAATCCCGGATTAAAAAATGGAGTATATATTTTAAGTTACCTTTCAGGAACAAAGAGGTGCTCAAAAAAGATATTTATTCAATATTGAGCTTATTCGGCCGGTTGAGTTTTTTTGACAAGATCCTTTATATTTACTCCAATTGCTATTTCGTGGTTATTATAAATATTAAGTGCCACCGATGATGCAAAATTGAAGTTATAGGAGAATTTTATTCCTTTTGCAATATTTGCACCGAATCCAAAACCCCAGATCCCGGGATCTCTGAATGAGAGACTTCCCCAGATGTTGTTCTGATACTTTACCATCGACGCAATACCAACCTGACCTGCAATGTATTTCCCACCCCTGTAATATAAAAGCGGATTAATATTCCACCGGTCGCCTATCAGGAAGGAGTATGATGTATGAAACTGATAATTTGCAAGAGGTTTGTAAGTCACATCAACTTCATTGTATTTTGCATCTCCGAAATTAATATTAGCGAACATTATTCCTGCTTCAATCCCCTTGAAAAGGTAAAGAGCTGAAAAGTCGGACATAAATTTCAGTTTTGATGAAACATCCTGCTGGATCATGGCCGGATCAATATTATAATTCGGGTTGTTGTAATAATCGGTGAAGTTGATCCTGTTTTGATAGATTCCGGCTGAAAGAGCCAGAAGTAATTTATGTTCTTCGACAATTTTCAGGCTGTAGGAATATGTCCCCATTACATAGATCTGATCGAAGATGCCAGCTTTGTCATAAATGATCTTTCCTCCCCATGCCGCATTTGTCATAAGCATATCACTATATGACAACCTCAGGGTTTTGGGTCCGCCTTTTATCCCGGTCCAGTCGGACCTGAAACTTGTAAAGAGGCTTCCAGGACTGAAATGGCCGGCATAAGATGAGGAGAGCGCAAATTTATCCATAAAGTAGTTCTCTGAGACAGGCATCTGCTGCGCAATAATTACCCCATGAAAGAAAATTATTATCAGTGATGTTATTGACTTTTTCATGTTGGTAATTCCACTTTTATCTGACGATATTTAGAGTTCCTGTAATAGTACCTGCAGTTTCTGTTTTTATAATGAAGTAATAGGCTGCCGAAGGCAGGTTGGCTCCATTTGAAGTGCCATCCCATTCATTATGATATTCGGTTGACGAAAAAACGAGTTTCCCCCACCTGTTATATACCTTTACTTCACAACTACCGTACGAGTCAATCTCAGGTATCTCCCAGAAATCATTAAACCCGTCATTATTTGGAGTAAAGAGGTAGATGATATTTTCATGTGTCGATACTACCTCAACTGTAATTTCATCCTCCGCAGGATAATAATTTTCGTTACCCTGCTGCCTAGCTCTTATATCTGCATTTCCTCTTGATATACCTGTTAGTGTCGAACCGGTTACACTGGCTATTTCTGAGTTTTTACTTTCAAAGGATACCGGAAGTCCGGATGTAGCAACTGCAACAAGCTGAAAGGTTTCAGTAACCAGGAGTTTGTCCGGATAGGAAGTAAATGTTATTGTCTGAGGAATCATTGTAATAGTCAGGATTCCCGCAACATAAGTGATATCGTAACAATTATCAGCTCCTCCTGAAATTGTTATCGCATAATCTCCTGCCGGAGAATCTGTTAAAGCTGGAGTGTTTGTTAGAGGTGGTGAATCAAGAACAGCAACAGTTTCACCATAAACGAATCCCGAGCAGGTAAATGTTAGAACAGGGTTCGCCGAAAGGTAGGGTTTCGATTTATTATCAGCAGTTATAGTCAGAAGAGCTTTGGTCACCGTAATATTTATAATTTTATCTTCAGCTGGATTGAAATTATTGTCACCTGCCTGGCTGGCAGTAATATTGGAACTGCCGGCGCTCCTGATATTAATTTTACCATTAATTACTTCAGCAACCGAAACGTTATCACTGCTATAACTGACTGTCAACCCGGAAGTTGATGAAGCACCTGTATTGAAACTGGCAACTCCGTAAACAACCGGGGCAACTGGCGGGAAAGTAATTACCTGGGCAGCTTTGTTTACGGTTAGTGTCTGTGATACATCAGGAGCCGGATTAAAGTTCTGATTACCCGGTTGTGATGCTTTTATTGTTGCAGTGCCAGCATTTACTATGTGAATCTGACCTCCGGTAACTATAGCAACATTGGTATTCTCAGAAGTAAAAGTTATGTTAAGGGAAGAACTGGCTGATGCCGGGACATTAAAATCGGGGTCACCAAAAGTTTTTGGAACGATTGCGCTGAAAGTAATTGTCTGATCAGCCTTATTCACAGTAATTGTTACAGTGACATCAATTGCCGAATAGTAAAGATTATTGCCTGCCTGTGATGCTGTTATCACAGCAGTTCCTGCTCCAGTTATATGAACAGTTGCTCCTGAAATTGTTACGACTGCCGGATTATCACTCGCATAGGAGACTATTAATCCTGAAGATGCTGTTGCACCAAGATCGAAATCAGGATCCCCGTACGTTTTTGTCCCGGGCTCCGGAAATGTAATTGTCTGATCAGCCTGGTTCACGTTCAGAGTTCTGATATACCTGGCAGGAGCATAAGTTCCGTTACCGCTCTGCATGGCAGTTATATCAGCCGTCCCTGTTGAATTTGCAGTGAGTACGTTTCCGCTGATAGTCGCCACACTGGAATTTGAACTTGTAAAAGTAACAGGTAAACCGCTTGATGCTGTAGCTGTAAGGGTAACAGGCGGATCACCGTAAGTCATAACAGGAAGCGCGGTAAATGAGACTGTCTGTATAATGAAATTTACCGGCTGGTCAACAAACGATGGCAGTAATCCACCCGATTCGGACGCTACGTCCCCCTGAGTATAAGAAATAAGAACGGTTTCACTTCCTGTAAGAGGTGTGTCAAGTGTCACTATAATGCTATAAGGATCACCAGGTTTTAATGAAACAGCACTGATAGTTACCGGTGTCCCGTTTACAGTAACAATAAACTGATCCTCTTTTCCTGTCGGATCAGCCATTGGTTTATCGAATTGTATTTCTATGTTTCCGCTTTTGGCAGCAAGCAGAAAATTAGGGATTCCCGGCGGACTGACGTTAATTGTAATTGTCGCGGTAGGAGAATCGCCTGTGTTATCATGAATATAAAACCTGAAATTTCCGGCACCGTTACCGGCTGCCCCGTCGGCAAAATAGATCAGATTCAGATCCGGATCGGTCAGAGTGGAAGGTACACTGGTTATCTGGCTGCCTCTTATCCCATTATTGTACTGATAAAGAGATCCTTGCGAAGGCAGGGCAATTATTCCTGCAGTCTTTGTACTTCCATCGCCACCGTTAGATTGAAGCCTGATTACACTCTCTTCATCCTGATCAGTCCATATTGTCTGGGGAACTCCCGAAAGAGGTGGATTTGCAGAATGTGGTAAAACGATAGATCTCCGACCAGGTTGTTCCTGTGGAATTTGTCGCAAAAACTGCCCAGTAATAGATCGCATTAAGAGCAAGACCTGAAACATCGTAAGTAGTGTTTGTTCCTGTATTATAATCAAACGATCCGCTGATATCGGAGTTGGTTGAAATTTTCAAAGTATAATAACTGACATTGCTTGAGCTTGTCCATTCAAACTTCTGTGATGTTCCTATGATACCATTGTTTGCCGGATTTACCAGCTTTGGTATCCCTGGCTCAGGCAAACTGATATTTTTAGTAAGATATACACCATCATAAACAGCTGAAGAATTCATCGTATAAGTTGAACCGGACGGATGGAACAGAATTGCTTGTTCAGATGATATTGCTGTGGAATTATGGTAAGCATATTGAATTCCTGAAGTTCCATTTGAATTTTCTATCCCGATTGAAGCAGAACTTCCATGTGATCTTGCAGATGTGTTGTCGATAATGCTTCGGTACTGAATCTGGATATTATTTGAGCCCTCATATAAAATGACTGAGAAAGTGCCCATAAGTACTGTGCTGGCGTAGAATCCCATATTGGTCCATTGGATAATACATTTCCTGTTCGGCGATGCACCTATTGTTGTATATAGTATTTTTCCTGAAGGGTTTATAACAATATCATCCCAGAAAGCAGCAATAAAGTTATTTGGTGAAGAAGTGAAAGGGATGGGATCTTCAGTATAGTCGTTGGAGCCTGAACCAAATATTACAAGTCCGTTTGATGTAACATAAAAACGATTGTATATGTTCCCGTAAAATGTAAAATTAAACCCTATATTTAAAGGACCCCAGGAACGATCATCATAATAGCCTTCGTATACGATAGTTCCGGGATAAATAATTTCAGGGGGCTGAGCTTTGGCAACATAGCTTGAAAGAAAGAGAAAAAATAATATTAAATAACCGTATTTCATTTCTTTAGATATTCCCTGTTACTTTTTAACAATCACTTCTCTGCCTGTAAATTCAGTGATTTTTTTGACAAGGAATAATCCTTCCTCCCCCGAGGCCAGGTCCTCGGAGTGTATTACTATTTTGAATTCAGGTTTGGTTATACTCTTCCAACCAGTGAAGTCACCTGAGTATTCCTGAATGTTTTCAGGAATAATGTTTATTTCATCAAATATTATCGATCCCTGCTTTGTGAGTAAAAAAAGATGAATCTCATCATACATCGATTCCTTAAGTTCCTTAGTTATGAATTTTAAAGGATTTCCCTCCTCTGGTAACATTATTACTTTCTGTCCGGGAATATTGGCAATGTTCCTGCTCTCGTTCTCAACAAGGGGATCTATTACAATAAGTCTTAGGGGTTGTCCGGTAACGTTCAGAGCCGGAGGAAAAATTAGCATAAAACTTAATACACTTATTTTCAGTATTTTATGAAATGATATCATATTTAGTGAGTGGTTATCTATAGTATAACGGAAAAACTCCGCTAAAATTCAATGAAATGTTATTTATCTTTTCTTTTTTTCCTCTAACAGACTCTACACGAGGAAAACCTAATGATAAACGTGATATTCAATACAATAAGTATGCAGCAAGAGATATTAAATGAAATAATAGCACAGGGCATACGAAAGAAGACACACGCTACAATCTAAATCGCCATCCTGCTGCGAATATCATCAACACCAGCCCTTTCATATGGAACTGTAAACCGGAATACTGATCCTTCTCCGGGATTTGAGATAAACCATATCTCCCCACCCAGCAGTTCTACATATGCTTTTGAGATTGGCAGACCCATTCCTGTACCGCTATGGCTGCGTGAGGAGGTGCTGTTGACCTGGAAAAACCGGCTGAATATCTTTGGCTGCTGATCAAAAGGAATACCTGTTCCTGTGTCGGAAACATAAAATTCTATCTTGGCTTCTTTAACTGAATAACCGAACTCAATCCTGCCCTCAAATGTGAACTTCAAAGCATTCTCAACAAGATTTCTGAGTACCTCCGTCAGTTTGTACCAGTCTGTAATAACATCAACCTCACCAGAATCATTTTGTGGCTCATATCTTAACAGGACGCCCTTTGCAGATGCCTCTGAACCAAACTGATCATGTATTTTCCGGAGCACCGAAATCAGGTTCACTTTGTCCTTCCTTACCTTTATCATTTTTGCATCGATCTTCGATATTTCAACTATGTCGTCGATGATCTCGATCAAATGATCAGAATTACGTGTAATTATTTCGAGATATTCTTTCCGACGTGCCGGGAAATCCGCATGCTCTTCGAGCAGGGTTGAAAAGCCAACTATTGCATTCAACGGGGTCCTTATTTCATGTGAAATATTATGCAGCAGGTTGATCTTTAGAGAGTCAAACTCATTTTCTTTCTCTTTTATTTTCTCTATATATTGCTTGTTTACAGTGATATCGTAAAGTATCCCATATGCACCGGTTACTCTTCCTGTTTCCTCATCAGTCAGCGGAGTCCAGGAAAAGTTGAGCCATTTTTTTTCGCCTCCGGGTGTTCTTACAAGAATTTCCGCCCTAAAGCTGTTTATCTCCCCCTCCCATAATTTCCGGCTTGCTTCCAAAAAATCTGAAGGAGTACCTTCCGACAGAGGAACTAGTTTTTCGATCATGCTTTCAAATGCCCTTTCTGTGAAATCTTTTGGCTCAATGCCCAGAAGATCTGTTATCCCCGAACCAACCTCTGGATATGATCCCTCTCCGGGATGTTCTCCAAAAATCAACCGGAAAGGTACCAGACCTGCATTATCAATAACCCGGCGAAGAAACTCACCCGGTTCCTTTGATTTCACTTCATTATCGCCGGACTGATAACCGGAATTGTATTGCGACTTGCTTAACTCAGTCATAGATATATTTATTTCTATTTTTTATTCTTCCTTAATGCCGTTACGCCTTAATGCCTTCACGCCTTAATGGCTTAACGCCAAAATAATTATCACTTCACCGGTCCAATTTCAGTTGGATCAATAAAGTGCACAAAATCAATCTATTATAAAAATTTGTTTTTGTCTTTCATCAAAAACGTAGTTTAATAGTGAAAGGCTGAAAATTGTTACCATACTGTGAATAACTTTTTTTAACAGACTTAAAAAAAAAATTACATTTGAACAATATTCTTACTTTGGAAGGAGTTACATTTACTGTGAAAGAATACACTGATATTGAGATTGTTGAATGTTTGCGTAACCGACAGAGTTATGTGGTGCATTATCTTTCGGACAGATACCTGCCCATGATACGGCTTATGGTCATTCAACTTGGCGGCACTCCTGAAGATGCAAAGGATATTTTCCAGGAAGGACTTATGATAATGCTCGAAAAGATTGATAACAAGGAGTTTGCACTTACGTGTAAATTTAAGACATTCCTATATTGTGTTTGTGAAAACCTCTGGAAATCAATAATTGCGAAACGGCATGCTGCAGTAAATTACTTTGCCCGAAGGACTGAACCTGAAGAGGAAAAGGATTTTACTGAAGCAATGGATAATAACTTGTGCAGGGAGATTTTCTTAAGTGTATTTGATAAACTTGACCCTGTCAGTAAAAATATCCTGAAGCTCTACTGGGAAGAAGTATCACCTCAGGAGATCGCCGACAGGCTCGGATATTCATATGGCTATGTCAGAAAGAAAAAATGCGAGGCCCAGGCAGAACTGACAGAAAAAGTGAAGATGCATCCGGATTACCAGAAGATTGTTAATTCCGGGATAGCGGCTAAAACGGTGGTTTACTAGGGGCAGGGGTGAAATAAAGAAATAAAGAAATAAAAGAAATAAAAGAAATAAAAGAAATAAAAGAAATAAAAGAAATAAAAGAAATAAAAGAAATAAAAGAAATAGAAGAAATAGAAGAAATAAAAGAAATAAAAGAAATAAAAGAAATAGAAGAAATAGAAGAAATAAAAGAAACTGAGGTGTAAGATAGCAGGGTAGGAAAAAGAAATTTTATAAAAGACAACAAGGAACGCCCAACAAGTAATTAATGAAAGGACAGGATAGAAATAAAAATCTTAATTACGGTGATTTAACCCGACGCAATTCATGGGATGATCCTGGTTTTGAGATGCTTTTGTCTCCTGCAGATTCTGCCCTGTTTAAAGAAATAAGTGATGTAATGAAAGGATCCTCCGATATTGAGGATGTAAAAAGTGATCCTTCTTATTCCGTTACAAATGATGAAGTTAAAGTGATGATCTTAGATTATCAGCAGAATAGATTCCATAATGAGGATAATGAAAAATTCATCGTTGACAGCCTTGCTGAAAAAACAAAGGAAGAGAAGTTAAGAATTGAGATCTGTAAGATAAAAGACGAGATCAGCCTCGGAAATCTGAATGAAATTACTTCGGAATGGGTGAATGAGTGGCAGGAAAAAAGTGGGAGGAATAACTTCATAGATATCAAAACAGAGGAGCTCAGGAATTTTATCACAAGTTCTCTTATTGTGGAGGAGGTCAGAAATGACATACAGCCAGTTAACAGGAAGAAAAGTGGGTTGAGCAGATCCCAATTTATAAGGTATTCTTCATTGGCTGCTGCTGCTGTCATCGCTTCTGTTTTTATTATCAGGTCTCTTCTCACTACTGATGATCCCCAGAGAATGTTCAGTAAATATTATGAACCATTCAAAGCAGTCTCTTCTGTGACCCGAAGTGCAGACCAGGCAGAAAGTAATAGCTTTTCCAAAGCAATCGATAGCTACAAGGCTGGGGATTACAAGTCTGCAGCCGACGGATTTTCTGAAGCAATGCTTAACGCTACAGAAGTTTATTCTGCCGGCTTTTTCCTCGGCGTCACTGAGATAGAACTTGGAAATTTTGCCAAAGCCATTAACCTGCTTAACGGAGTAGTAAACCAGAAAAGTGGGTTTACAAAAGAGGCATACTGGTATCTCGGGCTTGCCTATATTAAATCAGGTAATAAAACTAAAGCATCTGAATGTTTTGAGATTCTTGCCCGGTCTCCGGGTTTTTACGCTAACCGTTCTGAAAAGATCGTACGCCTCCTGAGATAGAGGATCCAGACCACACCTACTACTAATAATAGGACACAAATAATCAACCCTAAGGCAACATAATTATGCTTTATCGGTGAAGTAATTCCCAGTACTTCATAAGCAGCCCAGTAATAAGGATCCGAATAAACCGGGGAAGATTTCCTCAGGTATTTCAGTTTTGCCAGGCGAAGAGCAACATCCTTATTTTTTCCTGTCGAAAGGGAATGATAAAAATCCGAAATTATATCTGCGCTTATTTCATCATTTACTTTCCAGGAAGTCTTTACCACTGAAGGGGCACCCGCAAGAATGAATGCCCGGGCAAGACTCATCAGTCCCTCACCATGATACAGAGTGCCTGTTCCCGAGTTGCAGGCGCTCAGTACGATCATCGGTGATTTAAGCCTTGAAAGGCTTATCTCATAGTTAAAGAGCTTGCCATCTTCGACGGTATCCTTGCGGGTATCAAATAGCATGTATGAGTATTTCGAATTAACGGAATCAGTTACAGTGTGCATAGCAAGGTGAAATATAGCTGGTTCCTTCATTGCAATCCTGAAGTTGGTCTCTGTCGCCGATTCATTGGTGTAGCTTTTTCCCCTGAACCACCTGTAAACTGATTTTAATTCCTTTTCTGCTCCAAGGAGCGAGTCAGGTACAAAACCTTGATCGGCTTTTAAACCATAATAGGGAGCAAAGGATAAAACCTCCTCCCCTTTCTGCCTTTGGAAGCTATTATTGAACCTTAGTGATGAAAAGTAGCAGTATGAGATCGTATAATCATTAAGAAGAAATGGAAGTCCTTCATAATCTGTCTGATCAGGTCCAACCTCATTTACAAGCAATGCATCAAATGGCAGCCAGGCTATCTCTTCATCAGGAATTATAATAAGCCTATTACCCATCAGCTCCCTGACCGGCTTTATCAGGCTATTATACATATAAGCCAAAGCACCTGTTACCTCAACAAAATTATTAGCAGTATGATGCTGGAAAGAATTTGTGATAATCAGGGCATTTTGTGAAAAAAGGGAATCGAGACTTGATTCCCGGAATTCAAAATTATCTTTAGTGATCACAAGGGTATAAAGTTGTCTTTTTCCATCATTGTATTGATTTGAAAGCAGATAATCAACTATTGTTTCTTCCCCGCGAAGATGTTTTTGTAGTCGGGCAAGCGGGACAGGTTCGACTTTTTGAATCAGATCGCCATAAAGTGGGAATTCTCCGTTTATCTGGCCTGTGACTTTTTCTTTTTCCCGGTTCATGTCAAAGAGGGCATCTTTCCACAGAGATATCTTGCTGCTGTCAGGCCTGGTTTTTCTGGATTCCTCTATTATAAGATTGTTATAGGCTGCTATATTGCGTGAGAGCTTGTTCTGCTTTTCTCTGGTAGTGTCATGGACAGCGGAAGAGTATAGAAAATTATTTTCGTTGATCTCCTTCCGGAGCGCGGTGGATTTGGCTTTCTGTGCGATGCTGTATATTTTCTCTTTCACCATAATATCACCGGTCATTGAAAATAATTTGCTTGCAATGTGAAGGGCAAAGATGTAGGTTTCTTTCTCGTTCTCAGAAAGATATATTCGGCTCTCCTCAGTCAGGGAATTATTTCTGATGTTGTCGATCAGTTCCAGGGCAAGTTCAATTGTTTCGAGGCTTTTATTAATGGTTTTTAATCTTAAAGCATTATCATTCTGCTTATTTGCAAAATGTTCAAGAGCATGGGCCTTGCTTTTAAGGGTCTCAAGAAGCCGGATATTGAAAAGAGAAGAATCAATGTGCGGATTTGAATAGATATCATGATCATCAAAATCATTTACAACAGCAATAAGAGATTTCTGATAATACTCCACTGCCATCATATGATCCTCCTGAGCAAGATAATCATCACCCAGATGCTTCCAGGATAATGCAACTAGAGAATGTTTTTCTCCATAGTTCTTCAAACAGATTGATAACGCTTTGCCATGAGCTTCAATCGCTTCTTTATTTCTTCCTTCAGTCCGCAAAAAAAGACCATAATCAAAATAAACCTCAGCCATTCTGTAATAATTCTCTCCAAACTTACTTTTGATTGTATTTAAAGATCTGGTGAAGTATTCTTCGGCTTTTTCCGAACTGCCGGTTTGCGCATAAGTTTTGGCAAGATTAAGAAATGTAAGTTCAGTTTGTGGTAAATTATTGCTCTAGCTTTAAACGTGCGCTTTTTTCAAGGTTTTCCAGTGCTGAATCATAATCCCGAATTTCATAATAAATTATTCCGAGATTTAGATATGCAGTCGAAAGAGATGGCAAAATCGATCTGTCGTGGATTTTCAAGGTTTTGATATATCCTGATTGCCTTTTCAAGGAATTCAATCGCAGTTGAATATGATTTCCGGAAAGTATAGATCCGGGATTTATTGTTATAAATATATGCCAGCTCCTTTAAATTCTCTTCTTTATTTGATATGAGGTTTTCAGCCTTATCATAATAATCAAGGGCTTCTGTATATATCCCAAGGCTCATCTTGATCAATCCAAGATTATTAAAGGCTCCAGCCAAATAAATCCCTGGTAACTTATTATCTGAATCAAGAACAGTTAACATGCATCTTTCAGCGCCGATAAAATCTCCCGAACTGTATAAGTCATTAAACTTAACAAACATATTGTATATATCTTCCTGCTGGGCAGTTAAATTGCTGGCTGAAAGACAACCCGAACAGAAATATAATGAGTACAAAAACCTTTTTCAATCTGGTCATTTATACCGGAAGAATCAGGTAACAATTTCGGAAAAAAGATCGATAATGATGTTAAAAAACCGGGAAAAAAAGAGGCTTTTTTGAAAGCCCCTTTCTCACCGTGAAATTTCGCTGGCTATCCCTCTTTTTTTGGTATTATAACTATGCCCGCTCCACCATCACCATCGCCGCCCCTTACATTGTTCATTGCCTGCAGATCAAGTATTTCATCTTTTGAGAATTTTGAAATCAGCTCATCAAAATCTCTTTTTGTTGTTGTGTCTAATTTTTTCATGTCTTTTAATTTTTAAGTTTAATTTCTGCAGTTTTATTTTAATAGCAGCCCGAATGTTACCCATAAAGCAGATACTTTACTGTTAAAAATTATTAAAGTAAGCTAAAGCATTATCAGATAAATGATTATAAAAGTTGGAATGAAGCACATTTCAGAAGAGAAGTCAATTCAGATTTGCTGGCCGGTTAATTCTTAAATCATGAAATTAAAAACCAGCGGGTAACAATAAATGATTTATTCTTATAAAACAACTCACCGTGAAAGTTCTTTTTATGTTTGTTTAATCCGGAGTGAACGATTTATTTTGTTTTTACTAAATACTAATTCTAATTCTAATTCAGAATATGACTGAAAAATACTTTATTAGCATAAGTCCGCGTATCAGCGGTAATCATACTATTCATAAGCAGGTGTGCCCGCTTTTGCCTGATCCAGGAAAAAGGATCCCACTTGGAGTATTTCAATCATCAACTGAAGCGGTAAAAGAAGGGAGAGAGTATTTCGAAAGAGCGGAAAGCTGTCCCTTCTGCTCTAAAGAAAACGCTGTGAAAGGAGAGGGGATTTATTGCCGTGAAACAGTTTAATCCGGATTTGATTTCATCTGCCCGAAGGCAAAAAACGGCATGGTTGAATATGTTGTTTTGCTCTCTGAGCTGACATAATGGGATAACTACATAACTGCATAACTGCATAACAGCACAACAACTTAAAGTAGCCAGATTCAGACCTGATTAATTCGGTAAAAATGATTTTGCCAGGGCTTCGCTGTCACCGAATTGTTTCATCAGAACTGCAAGACGTTTATGCAGATGATCCCTTATTGAAGCATAAGTCGGATCGTTGTAAACATTCTTCATTTCCTCAGGATCTGCTTTACGGTCATAAAGTTCCCATTCATCTATATCATAATAATAGTGGATGAGTTTATATCGTTCTGTGCTGATTCCGTAATGCCGTTTGACCATATGTGATCCTGGATATTCGTAATAGTGATAGTAGTGTTCCTTCCTCCAGTTTAAAGGTGTTTTTCCCTTCAATACAGGAACCATGCTCCTGCCCTGCATATCTGACGGAACCTTAATCCCGGCCATTTCAAGGAATGTCTCCGGCAGATCGATATTCGAAACCATATCACTGTTTATGCTGCCGGGCTCAATAACACCTGGCCATTGTATTAGAAGGGGTGTGCGATATGATTCCTCAAACATCCACCGTTTGTCAAACCAGCCATGTTCCCCAAGATAGAATCCCTGGTCGGAGGCATATATCACAACAGTATTTTTATCCAGACCATTTTCTTTGAGGTAATCGAGGATCTCTCCCACACTTTTATCTACGGCAACTATACATGCAAGGTAATCTTGCATGTATCGTTGATATTTATATCTGATCAGGTCACCCCCGGTCAGATCAGCATTGTAAAACTCTTTAATAATAGGATCATAAACTCCGTTCCATGCAGCCATCTGTAAAGAATCCATGCGAGTCAGCCCGGTGCTCTTCATTTTTGATTTATCCCTGTAAAGTTTCAGATCCTCCTCAATCCTCATTGTTTTTGAGATTGTCATATCCTGGGTCTTTTCAGCAGTTCCACGGTTTGCATAATCATCAAAAAGAGTAGCAGGCTCAGGGAATGTAACATTCTTGTAAAGTGAAAGCTCATTTGGTCCCGGCTGCCATTCACGGTGCGGAGCTTTATGATGCATCATAAGCATAAATGGCTTGCCCGAATCTTTAGATTCCCGGAGCCATTTTAGGCATTTCTCTGTAATTAGTTCTGTGACGTAACCTTTTTCAATATGGTGCCCTTCTTTATTAATAAACTCCGGATTATAATAACTTCCTTGTCCTGGCAGAATCTCCCAGTGATCGAATCCTGTTGGATCAGATCCGAGATGCCATTTGCCGATCATTGCGGTTGAATAGCCAGCTTTTTGCAGAAGTTTGGGAAATGTTTGTTGTGAGCCATCAAACGGAACCTGACCTTCGTTTTTTACAAATCCGTTAAGGTGACTGTATTTCCCTGTCAGGATCACAGCCCTGCATGGTCCTGAAATTGAGTTGGTAACAAGGCATCGGTCGAGCCTCATTCCTGCCCTTGCAATGCGGTCAATATTTGGTGTGGGAGCATAATCCTTCAGTGCTCCTCCGTATGCACTTATTGCCTGGTATGCATGATCGTCGGACATTATATAGATTATGTTAGGACGCTGATTAGTAGTTTTCTGGGCAGAGGCATTCTGACAGAATAGTGCTCCCATTCCCAATAATGCAGTGTATCTGAAATCGAGGTACATATATTAGTAATAAGAGTTAAATATATTTATTTAATCTGAAATGAACCTTTTAATTCCTCGCTATCCTTATAACCATACCTGACTGCTTTAACCCGGATATTATAGGTTCCCGTTTTGAGATGAAGTGGCCCGCTATATAGCAACCAGTGAGGATTTTCTTTTTCTTCTAAAGTATAAACAAGAGATGCACCATGTGTGGGGCAATAAAATCCCAGGGTCATTGGAGATGAATATAATCCGCCGGTCCGGTAATTCTTTGTAGCTCGCTCTTCCGGTGAGTTAATTATGAAATATGGAATATCTGTGACCGGTTGTTTCCCACCCGGCCACATCTGCTCGATCATTTCAGGTTCATTGAGGTGTCCCATGTCGGAGGTCTCAATTGTCCATTCTTTATGACGTTTACGAAGATCCTCCAGCACTGTTTTAAGCTTTGGGTCATTGACAAGGTTATTTATCTGGAAGGGATCAGCCTTAACATCATAGAGCTCTTCCGGCGGCCTGGAATATGCCATCCAGCTTTTCTGCGGTCCCGTTAACTTACCTTCCGCATCAAGACGAAGCATCTCTTTGTATATCGGCATATTGCATAAATAGGGAACCCAGATCGGGAAAGGTTCATTCGGATAATAATTACGTATATACAGGTAGTTTTTTGTACGTACAGAACGGATCATGTCATATGATTCATCAACCCTGTCGCGGGCAGCAAAAACAGCATCTCTTTGCGATCCTGTCTGCTTACCAAGGAATGGAATACCCTGCATGTGCACAGGAACGGTAACACCGGCAAGTGAAAGTACTGTCGGACCCAGATCAATTGAACTGATAAGCCTGTCATCGACAGTTCCGGCTCTGTATTTATCAGGGAATTTGATTATCAGAGGGATATTAAGCCCTGAATCGTAAAGCCATCTTTTTGCTCTTGGAAGGCCATCGCCGTGATCGCCCCAGAAGAAGATTATTGTATTATCCAGTTCGCCCTCTTTTTCAAGCTCATTCAATATTACACCGACAACTGAATCGAGACTTGCAATATTGTCGTACATTTTTGCGATGTTCTTTCGTATTATTTCATTATCAGGATAATACGGAGGAACCTGTACAGATTCAGGATCAGTTTTTACTTTTGAAAGATCCCAGTCCTGACTTTCGTGAGTGCCCAGATAATTAAAAACAGCAAAAAATGGCTGGCTTTTATCAGAACGGTTCATGTAGGTTGCATTTCTGCTGCACTCATCCCAGATACTTGCAGGGACAGGATCCTTTGCGAACTGGTAGTCAGTTTTGCTGTTATTTGTACAATAATAACCTGCAACACGCATATATTCAGTGAAGGCTTTTACATAATGAGGCGGAACAGCAGTAAATTCAATCGGATTGTCCACTCCCCTTCTGTAAGATGTCGTTCTCATATGCATACATCCAATTGAAGTCTGATACATCCCCGTTATTATTCCGGCCCTGCACGGAGCACTGATTGCAGCTGTAGTGAATACATTTGTGAATCGTATTCCCTGTGAAGCAAGGCGGTCAATATTTGGTGTTCTGGCGACTTTGTCACCGTAACAGCCAAAGTGGGGACTCAGATCCTCGGTTGATATCCAGAGGATATTGGGTTGCTTCTGAGGTTGCTGACTGGCAGTATTTGCAGCTATTAATGAGGCCGCTCCAACACCTAAAAGAGACTTAATTTTTATCATGGATTAATTGTTAGTAACACTGAGTTCCACAGAGTAGATACAGAGGACCACAGAGGTTAGTAGATATTTAACTCTGTGTCTCTCTGTGAATCCTCTGTGTTTCTCTGTGTAAGTTCTTATTTTTTTTAAAAATTATTCTTTTATCGATCCTGCTTTTCTTCTGTTTTCTCCGGGGGAGTTTGTAAGGTCATCCCCAATATCTTTTCTTGCCTTCTCTGCCACTGCCTGTAATTCTCTTACTTTCTCAGGATAGTACTGAGCAACATCATACCATTCGCCCGGATCGCGGCGCAGGTCATAAAGCTCAGGATCCGACACGGTTTCTGTGCCCGTAGGTCCCGGCCATCCGTCAGTTCCAGGCTTCATATCCCTGTAGGTGCGGCCTTTATGAGGAAGAACAAGTTTCCAGAAATCACGCTGAACAGCTTCAAGGCTGTTGGTTTGGTAATAATAATAAAATTCATGACGCGGGGATACATTTTTTTCTCCGAGCATTAGCTGCAGAATGCTGACTCCGTCGATTTTGTTTGAAGGAAGCCTTCCCCCGTAATTTCAGCCAGAGTAGGAAGTATATCAATTGAAGATGCTAGCTGATTGCAGATTTCACCTGCAGGAACCATCCCGGGCCATCTCATTATGCATGGAACCCTCTGTCCGCCTTCCCAGCTTGTTCCTTTCCCTTCCCGAAGTCCTCCTGTTGATCCGGCATGATTCCCGAAGTTGAGCCACGGTCCGTTGTCACTTGTGAATATAACGAGGGTGTTTTCCTCCAGTCCGTTTCTTTCAAGCGCATTCATTATCTCTCCGATCGACCAGTCAACTTCCATCATTACATCACCGTAAAAACCCTGTTCGCTCTTACCTTTGAATTTTTCCGATACGCCAAGAGGTATATGAACCATTGAATGAGGTAGATAAAGGAAGAAATGTTCATTTTTATGATTATCAATGAACCTGACTGCCCTTTCAGTATAGTCGGTTGTCAGCTTATCCTGATCAGCCAGGGTTTTAACCTCTCCTGCTTTCTCATTTCCTTCAATCAGGGGAAGGATCGGGTATTTCATTTTAGTGCTGGTCGTATCCTTTAGACGTATTGGAACTCCATCAAAATCAACCGGCCACATATCGTTTGAATATGGGATCCCGTAATACTCATCGAAGCCATGCTGCAACGGAAGAAATTCTTTGTGGTGTCCAAGATGCCATTTGCCGATAATTCCTGTATGATAACCTTTCGATTTCAGAACTTCAGCTATTGTTGTTTCATCTGGATTGAGGCCATTTGTAGCCCAGGGCATAAGGGCACCTGATATGCCGATCCGGTTAGGATAACATCCAGTAAGAAGGCCGGCCCGGGAAGCGCTGCTAACGGCCTGTGGGCAATAATACCTTGTAAATTGCATACCCTGGTTAGCGAGACGGTCGAGATTTGGGGTTTTGTACAAATTAGCACCCGTTCGGCCTATATCGCCGTAACCCATATCGTCCATAAGGATAAGGACTATGTTTGGAGTGCAGGGTTTGAAAGATTCTGCTTTTTGAGCTTTGGCATTTAAGGCTGCCATTGTAACAAACCCAAGACTACAAGTTGTTTTTAAATTTATCATTGTAAATTATTTTTAACCACGGAGTTACGCAGAGTTTTTGCCCCCCATCCCCCCTAAAGGGCGACTAATAATTGCTTGGTTTTAAGCCCTCTTCAGGGGGTTGGGGGCTTATTCCAATTAGGATTTAGGACCATCATCCTGGCAGTTGTTTTATTTCGCCAATCTTCGAGCAATTTAAATAATTCTTCTGTTTTTTCCGGATTCGATGATGATAAATCAGTAGTCTCTGATAAATCATTCTCAAGATCATACAATTCCAGCTTTCCTTTTTCAAAATTGTCGATCAGCTTGTATTTACCCAATCTTACTGCACTTCCTGGCTCAACACCCTGGTTTGAGTAATGTGGATAGTGCCAGAAAAGAGGACGAGACTTCATATTGTCCTTTTTAAATAGTTGCGTTATGTTTACGCCGTCAGTTTTCACGGAAGTTGGTACAGAACCTGTCATTTCAATGATTGTTGAAAAATAATCAACTGATGAGACCGGTGTCTTTCTTTCAATTCCTTGTTTGGTTTTTCCGGGATATTTAATAATAAGAGGCACCCGTATTCCACCTTCGTAGAGCCATCCCTTTCCTGCCCTTAACGGGGAATTACATGTTGGAGATCCTTCAGAGGTTGAAAGTCCACCATTATCAGAGGTGAAAATAATTACCGTGTTTTTATCCAGACCCAGTTCCCTCAACCTGGCAACCAATTTCCCGATGTTTTCATCGACACTGTAGATCATTGCTGCATATACAGGGTTACTCTGTAAGATCCTCTCCTTAAAATTGTCGCTCATCGATTCTCTTATCCATTCTTTATTCTTTGTATAAGCTTCTTTTTTTGTCAGACCCATGGAATCAGCTTTATGAGTGAACTTCTGAACAAGTTTTTCCTTTCCTTGCATTGGATTATGAACTGCATAATATGAAAGATAAACAAAGAATGGCTTATTCCCGGAATTTTCAATGAACTTAATTGCTTCATCAGTCTGGCGGTCAGTCAGGTATTCTCCTTCAGGTCCGTCTTCAAGCCTTGGATTTCCATACGGGGAAAAATATCCGTTCGATAAATTGCTTTTATTTGGCTGACCAGCGCTGTAGCCTCCTTTATTTATATCAAATCCCTGGTTTTCAGGCCAGAATTTCGGATCGGCTCCAAGGTGCCATTTACCGGATATCATTGTTGAATACCCATTTTCCCGAAGTACTTCTGCGATTGTAACTTCTTCAGTATCCAGTTGCAGCTTGAAAGGCAATGCGACAAGCTTATCAGAAAATGAACCGCTGTTTGTTGCCTGCCTGCCCGGGATCCAGTCGGTGATGCCCGTATTAACCGGATAGCGTCCTGTCATTATGGAAGCTCTTGTCGGAGATGATACAGGACAAGCAGCATATGCGTTGGTGAATCGGATTCCTTCCCTTGCGAGACGATCAATATTAGGAGTTTCATAAAAACTGCTACCATAGCAGCCGCAATCTGTGTATCCGAAGTCATCAAGTAGTATGAAGATGACATTTGGTTTTGCCTTTTCATTTTTGCCTGACAAAATTATACCTGAAACAGGAATCGATGCAGCAATACAAAATGTCAGATATGATTTAATTTTATTCATAACAATTTTTTTTACCACGGAGAACACGGATTATCACGGATTCTTACAGGAATTATCTGTGTTATTTTTCCGTGTTACTCCGTGAAATCCGTGGTTAATTTAAAATTAGTCAAATACAAATACTGCCCTATTAATTGGTTTTTATTTTTTGAAGGAGTTCTGTTAATTCTTTAACAATAGCCTGATTATCAGGTGCCATATTATTCTTTTCTCCAATATCGGTTCTGAGATTATATAGCTGGGGCATCGGATCATTTCCAGTTTCAGTATTTGTATTTTCCTGAACCTTTACACCAGGACCCGGTTCGATAAATTTCCAGTCATCCTTAATAATCGACAATCTCCCGTTCGAAGCATGTTCTACCAGCCATTCTCGTCCTGATTTCTCTTTTCCAAGGAGAGTACTGAGATAGTTTTTGCTGTCAGGCCCGGCTCCTGCCGGCAGTGAGGTTCCTGTCAGTTCAGCAAATGAAGCCATAATATCGACCTGGCTGAAAAGTGCATCTGAAACCCCTTTATTTATTTTACCTTTCCAAAAGGCAATAAAAACAACTCTAGTGCCGCCATCGAATGCACTGTATTTGCCTCCCCTAAGCGGACCAGCTGGTTTATGTGACCCCAGAAGCTCAACAGCCTGGTCCTTGTATCCATCATCAACTACAGGTCCGTTATCACTTGTTACTATTATGATTGTGTTATTAGTGAGTTTTAGTCTCGCAATAGTTTTTACAATCTCCCCTACCGACCAGTCAAATTCAAGAATGGCATCTCCCCTTGGTCCCATCCCGCTCTTTCCTTCAAACCTTTCATTTGGTACTCTTGGTACGTGAATATCATGTGTCGAGAAATATAAAAAGAAAGGATTGCTTTTATGGTCTTCAATGAATTTAACAGCCTTGCCGGTTATTACATCAGCAATATTTTCATCAATCCATAGAGCTGATTTGCCACCCGTCATATAGCCAATACGGCTAATACCGTTTACAATTGTCATATCATGTCCATGGCTTGGATGCATTTTCAGAAGTTCAGGATTCTCCTTACCTGTTGGCCAGTTTCCTGTCTTTTCTTTGTAGTTTACAGTTATGGGATCGGCAGGATCAAGTCCGGCAACTCTTCTGTTCTCTATAAAAACACATGGTACCCTGTCGCCGGTGGCAGGTATTATGAAGCTATAATCAAATCCTATGTCGGGCGGACCAGGTTTGATTTCACCATTCCAGTCTGGTCCTCCCGCAAGGCCAAGACCCAGATGCCATTTCCCGACCACACCGGTAAAATAACCCGCATCTTTCATTATTGATGGAAGGGTGATCCGGTCCGGAAGAATTATGGCTGATGCATCTCCTGGTAAGACACCTGTTCCTTTTCTTCTCCAGGCATATTCACCTGTGAGCAATGAGTAACGCGATGGGGTGCTGGTTGCGGAAGTGCAGTGTGCATTCGTAAATCGAAGTCCCTGATTTGCAAGCCTGTCTATATTCGGCGTTTTAAGTCGGGTTGCACCATAACAGCTGACATCGCCATATCCAAGATCATCGGCATAGATGATGATTATATTCGGTTTTTCATTTTTTTGGGCATTAACCAGCTGAGAGCAGGCTAATGAAAGTATGCCCAGTGTACCAGGAACCGATTCTATTATTCTGGGAAATGATATCATAAATTAAAATAATAATGATGAATTAACGAATGTTATCCAATGATTTGTCACTATGTCACCAAGATAAGCGATTTTGGGGATTGAATCAAAAAAGAAATCTTTAAAAAAGGATAATAAATATTGTATTATAATACTGGCAGTCTTTTTCTTTCAATCAGATTCACAGAAGGCTTGTAATGTCTAATTTGATTTAAATATCATTCTGATCAGAGGAAACCAGCTTCGTGACCTCTGATAAAAACTCTTGCCTGCTTTATATTCACTTGCAAGGTTATCATCGGTTAAAAGGTACAATCCTTCAGAATCCTCTGCAATTTCTTCACTTTTACTCTGAATATTACCTGATGCTAACCTGTCGAGTATTTCTTCCATTTCTTTTACCTCTGGCTTAAATACAGGTTGTCCGTCTTTTATAAATTTTCTTAAGCTCTCCTTCTTTAATTGAGTATCGTTACTAAAAGGCTCATCACTTGCAGCTACAAATGTAGAGTAGGTTGTTACATATTTAAAGATCTTTGTTGCGGTATATACAACATCTTTAGAGCCAGTCGTATTATAATATAGTACACCTCCCTCGTTCAGATGGTCCTTACAAATTTCCAAAAATTCAACTGACAGGAGATTATTGACTTCTGCACGCCAATGGAAAGTAGTGTTCATCAGGATAAAATCATATTTTTTATTGTTTGTCCTCAGCCAACGGCGACCATCATCGAAATAGATTTTTATTCTTTTATCCTCCTTTATTGTTCTGTTTTCGGGGTAGAAATCAATAATATCAAGGTACCCCGGATTTATCTCTACAATATCTATCGAGTCTAATCCTGAATAATTTGCCATTACTCTTGACCATGATGCACTGCTCATACCTATTTCAAGAGCAGTTTTCGGATTTAGTTTGAGCGAAGCCATCATATAAGCTCTGTCAATCCCGTTCCTGTTATTAAGTAAACTTGTATTAAATCTTCCATCATACATTCCATCTCCAAGTATAATATCGTCTCCTTCCGGAACACTCACAGAGTTTATTATTCCATTTCTGTTCTGAATAGTATGCCTGAAACCTTCTCCAGGTTTGTACTTGCTCTTAAAATAAATTTTCTCGAAAATATTATTGTATAAAAGTCCATAAGAACAGAATGAAATGATCGCTAACGTGATCAATCCCAGGGCAAATTTTTTATTGAATGGATTAACCTTTAATGTAATTATCCAGAGTATTAATCCGAGTGAGAATGAGAATAAACTAAAAAATAGTACATTCTGCTCAAAAGTAAACCACTGTAATAGAAAGAATCCTGTAAATATGGGACCTGATGTAGAACCCACAATATTTGAAAAATAAATGCCGGATACTGAAAAACCTACATCCTTTGAAGTTTTGATAGCATAGTGAGTTAATAGAGGAAAAATCGCCCCGGTAAGGTAAGATACCACGCTTAAACTCAGGTACATTATTAATAAAGCGGCTTGATCAATAATTGAAAATGCATTTGAGATAAGAGGAATTAAGAGAAAGTATAAAGTTGAAGATGCCAATAGTAACAGGATAATTATTTGAAAAATGTTATCCTTATATTTATCGCAGTATGCGCTGGCCTTATAAGATCCAAATGCTATTCCGAACAAAATGAATCCCAAAACAAAAGCAAATACAGTTGTATGAGCACCGGTTGCATAAGCAACCAATCTAATCCATAGAATTTCCTGACTCATTGTGATAAATCCACAAATTCCTGATAGAATCAGAATAAATAAATACCTTTTTTTATCGGCAAAATCCTTTCGTTTCTTCAAATCACTATTTACAGTTTCTTCAAAGTCGGTCGAATATAACCTGCCTCCCTTTAATATAAAACTTGATCCTAATATGGCTACTGTAAGATTGCATAATGCTGCAAATAATGTTGTTGCAAACATCCCGAGGTACACAAACAATAAACCTACAGTGAAAAAACTGGCAAAAGCTGAACCTAAAGTGTTAGTAAAGTATAATAATGACACAGTTTTCCCGACATTCTTAATGTTTTTATAGAAGTAGGCCACTAATATGGGTAACGTTGAACCCATAAATATTGTAGGAATAGCAAGCATCCCATATGTCACAATTGATTTTGTAAGGATCGATCCGTTAATTGTCAGTTCAGAATAATAGTTGATGATGTATAAACTGAAAACCCCAAAAATCCCTACTGACAATTCACAAAGGATAAAAAGCTGAAGTAAATATTTCGAAAAAACCTTTGATAAATAGCCCCCAAAGAGAGATCCTATTCCTAGTCCAAACATAAAAATGGAGACAATAATAGTAACGGATTCAATATTGACTCCATAAAATTGGAATAGTGCCCGCTGCCAGACAACCTGGTATATTATTGCTGCAAATCCTGATATAAAGAAGAGGGCATAAAACTTATTTGCATTAAATTTATTTGAGTTGTCTGCTTCAGAAATCTTGTTTTTAGTCACAGAAAAGAAAACAAGGATGAATTGCAGTAAAGCAAAGACGATTATTGCCTGAAGGAAATCAAAATATACTCCGAAGTAACCCGCACATGTAATTAGAAAAATAATATATGTATAAATGTCATGTTTCCTGTAATTATCGTAGGCTGACTTTTCGGTCAGGAATTGTGAGATAATCAACCTAACCAGAAACCTGATTAAATAGAAAACAATAATCATTGTAAGAGCAGAGGCAGTTAATCTGAATGGCATGGAATATTCTTCCCAACCCCCATTTTGAGCGAACTCCATTAAAGTTCCTTTCTTTGCCCACATTGAAGCAAACCAGGTAAACTGAACATTTAAGCCTGTGATCAAAGCAATAATTATAAACCCGGTTTCTCTGAACCATTTGTTTTTCACTGATGGACCTTCATTAAAATCATTCATGAGATTTAAATATAGTATTCTGAGAATAGCGATTAAAGTAATAATAAAAGTAAATCAGAAACGTCCTGAAAAATAGTATGAATTCTCACTCTTATTATTTTCTGGTGGACTTAAATACCAAGAGGACAAAAATACCCTATTCAACGGAAAAGGAGAAGATTTCGGAAGCTACATGAGCTTGTTTAATTATCTCTTCCATCCTTAGTACTATTTCAGGATTTGACGATGCAATATTGTTAGCTTCATTGATGTCAACTGATAAATCATATATTTCTGTCATTCCCTGTGGCATTTTATTAATATCTGTTTTCACGGCTTTCCAGTTTTCCATTCTTACGGCTATTTTTCCACCCTGTTCATGGAATTCCCAGTATAGATAGTCATGTTTTTTCTGAACTTTGCCCATCAATTCAGCCAGGAAAGAAATTCCGTCGATACCTTCCGGGGTTTCTGATCCGGTAATTTCAGCAAGTGTCGGCATTACATCCCAGAATGCAGATATATGATCAGAAACAGATCCTGCCCTGACTTTTCCGGGCCATTTTACGATCATTGGAGTTCTTATTCCTCCTTCATACAGATCACGTTTATGTCCTCTGAGAGGCCCATTGCTATTGAAAAAATCGGGATCGGCACCTCCTTCCAGGTGGGGCCCGTTATCAGATGCAAAAATTATTACTGTGTTCTTTTCAAGACCAAGTTCAGCAAGTTTCGAAATTATCTCTCCGACATAATCGTCAAGCTGTGTTACCATTGCTGCAAAAGCTGAATGTCCTTCAGACTGTGAGCCATAGGAACCGAGCCTGAAATCCGGTCCTTCATCAGTTCCCTTGAATGATTTTTCAGGTTCAAATTTTCCCCTGAACATTTTCATATATTCCTCTTTAGCAAATAGCTCCGCATGAGGAATAGTTGTTGGATAAAAAAGAAAGAATGGTTTATCCTTATTCTGTTCAATAAATATAAGCGCTGCTTTATGTATCAGGTCAGCACTGTAGGCTCCTCTTTTGCTGCTGTCATTTTCATGTAAAAGGATTTTCTCATGATTGTGCCACAGGTGGTCAGGATAATAATTGTGGGCAAGTTTCTGGCAGTTATAGCCATAGAATTCATCAAATCCCTGGGAGTTAGGGTCGCCCTCAGTGTCAATATAACCAAGTGCCCATTTGCCAAAAGCTCCGGTAGTATAGCCGCTGGTTTTCAGCATCTCAGCAATTGTATATGAATTTGCCGGTAACGGCCATTGACCTTCGGGAAGCCACTCCTTGTTTCCCCGGATGGGAGTATGACCGCTATGGAGCCCTGTCATAAGGCATGAACGGGAAGGAGCACTGACAGTACACCCGGTATAATGTTGCCGGAATAACATTCCCTGCTGTGCAAGACGGTCAATATTCGGAGTAGAGAATTTTTGCTGGCCATAACAGCTCAAATCACCATAACCCAGATCGTCCGCAAGGATGTAGACTATGTTTGGCAATGGTTTTTCCTTATTTATCTGTGTACAGGATAACATTGCAAGAGATCCACATAAAGCTGCAGGGATACTGGATTTCATCATATGATTGGTTAATGATTAATTTGTACTTGTAGCTGGTTATTTAAAATAAGGTTTTACTTTCGACTACCCACCCCTCACCCCTCCCAGGAGGGGATCTTATTTGTTGTCTTCGGTCTTATGTTTTCGATCAATTAATTGTTTTGCCTGAAGCCTGAAGCCTGATGCCTGATGCCTGGCCTTTTTATTATAGCTTTCTTATCTTAACCTCGAACGCCTCCTGAGGATTTTTTACCATTAACTGATCAATTTCATTATCGGTAAAACCTTTTTCTTTCAGGGCAGGGATAAAATAATCAAATATATTATTGTACCCGTTGAATGTTCCGCCTCCCGGTTCAGCAGGATCATACCATCCGGAATCGTGAGAAATAAGAACTCTGGAAAGGAGACCTTTGCTTTTCAGTTCTTCAATCCTGTTGGCATACCATTCAATACTGTTTAGAGCTCCCGGTTCTGCACTTCTACTGTCGTGTATATTATCAAGGGAGATCCATGCCCCCTCCATTGCCGCCCTGATATTCCCTTCGAGTGTTCCTCCCTGTGCATGGACCCAGATAAAAGATGAAGGATCAACACCATTTCTCTTTAATACATCAAGCTGTGCAAAAGCAGGTTTATCCGGTCCGGTATGAGAAGCAATTACAAGGCCGGTTTTCAGATGTGCCATAGCGGCCGCTGTGATGATCTTCAGATGTTCAGCTGAAAGTTTATCAGAAGGGTCAACAGCTATTTTTATGAATCCAGGTTTTATACCAGTATCTTCAATTCCGTTTTTAAATTCACTTATCCACAGGTTAGCAAGTTCCCTTGCATCGAGTTTATAAAAACTTTGAGGAATATATTTGTTTTTATTGGCGCCATAGTACCCTGTATTGGTTATAAAATTTACCCCTGTTAAGCGTGAGATGGATCTGAGGAGCAAAGGATCCCGTCCGAGCCATTCAGGAGTACACTCGACAATAGTTCTTACACCGTTTCCTTTTGCCTGAAGGACAACCGGCAGCGCTTTTTTTATTACCGAGTCTCTGTTCCATCTGAAATATCCTGTGCTGTCGGCTCCTATGAAATCAACGAGGATATGTTCATGTTCGAGGGTTATTCCCATTTTGCCCGGAGATTCCGGGCCATTGACAGTCATTACGTATTCACGCGAGTCCGGCTTACAGGTAATAATTATTATCCCGAAAACAAGGAAGAGGATAAGCCACAGAATTATCTTAAGATCGTCAAAATCGTCCATTTCCATTGAAATAAGAATTATAAGATTTCAATGGCTATAAAATTAAGATTATTTACTTTATTACAACAGTTTGGTCGCAAAACTCTGTGTGCTCTGTGACTTCTCAGTGGAACTCTGTGTAAGTTCTTAAATTTCTTTTTATTACACAGAGATCCACAGAGTAAACATAGAGAACCACAGAAAAGAAACAACAATTATTTATATGAATCGACATGTACGTTTTTTACTGCTCTGCCCGAAGGATCGATATTGTTTTTAAATGAAGCATCCCATGCGAGGGCTTCAGCAGTGCTGCAGGCAACTGAAGGTACAGAGGGCACGCAGGATGCTGCAGAATCGGACGGGAAATGCTCGTGGAAAATTGACCTGTAGAAATATTCTTCTTTTGACATTGGAGGATTGATCGGGAACCTGTACTTTGCATTTGCCAGCTGTTCATCTGAAACCTCTTTTGAGGTCAGGGCTTTAAGCGAATCAATCCAGTTATAGCCCACCCCATCTGAAAACTGCTCCTTCTGCCTCCATGCTACGCTTGCAGGAAGGTAGTCCTCAAAGGCTTTCCGGAGAACCCATTTTTCGATACGGTCCTTTGAGGTCATCTTATCACCGGGATTAAGTCTCATAGCAACATCCATAAACTCTTTATCAAGAAACGGGACCCGTCCCTCGACACCCCAGGCACAGAGAGACTTATTTGCCCTTAGGCAATCATAAAGATGTAGTTTACTGAGTTTTCTTACAGTCTCCTCATGTAATGCTTTATGATTTGGTGCTTTATGGAAATATAGGTATCCACCAAAGATCTCATCGGCACCCTCTCCCGAAAGAACCATCTTCACTCCCATCGATTTAATAACCCTGGCAAGCAGATACATTGGTGTTGATGCCCTGACGGTTGTCACATCATAGGTTTCAATATGATAAATTACATCGCGGATAGCGTCGATTCCCTCTTCAACTGTAAAATTAATCTCATGATGAACCGTTCCGATATGATCGGCTACCTTGCGGGCAGCTGCCAGATCGGGAGATCCTGTAAGTCCGACAGCAAAAGAGTGCAACTGTGGCCACCATGCTTCTGACATATCGTCTGTTTCAATTCTTTTTGGCGCGAACTTCTTTGCCACCGCCGATACTACCGAAGAATCGAGACCTCCTGAAAGCAAAACTCCGTATGGTACATCAGACATCAGCTGCCTGTGGACAGAAGCTTCGAGAGCAGATCTCAGATCTTCAATTGAAGTTGTATTATTCTCAACTGCACTGTAATCCATCCAATCGCGGGTGTACCATTTTTTCATCTCACCATCCTTACTGTAGAGGTAATGTCCGGGAAGGAACTCCTGGATTTTATTGCAAACACCCTCAAGAGCCTTTAGCTCAGACGCCACATAAAAATTACCGAACTGGTCCCATCCCATATAGAGAGGAATGATACCAATATGATCGCGTGCAATGAAATAACACTCCTTTTCCTTGTCATACAGGGCAAATGCGAAAATTCCATTCAATTCTTCAAGAAATCCCGGACCTTTATCACGGTATAACGGCAGGATTACCTCACAGTCAGAATGAGTCTGGAATTTATAGGAGTTTTCATAGCGTTTTCTTATCTCCTTGTGATTATAAATTTCCCCATTCACTGCAAGTATCAGGTTCTTGTCGCTGCTGTAGAGCGGTTGCCGGCCCGACTGTGGATCCACTATCGATAGTCTTTCATGAGCCAGTATTGCTTTCTCACAGTAAAATATTCCCGACCAGTCGGGACCGCGATGCCTAACCTTTTTTGACATCTTAAGGACTGTGGACCTTAACTCCATATGATTGACCTTCAGATCAAAAACACCTACTATTCCGCACATAATCGTTCAATAATTTCGTTTTTTTCATCTTCTTTTTGCCCCTATCCCCTAAAAGGGGACTTTTTATTCGACTGATTCTGAAACCCCCCCTTCAGGGGGCGGGGGGCGGTTTCTTGCAGGCAAAACTAATAATTATTTTTATATTTCAAATTAAATAATTAAAATAAATATCATGTAAATAATAATAAATGATAGTAAAATTATAAATAAGGTATAAAATATTAAGATTAAATGCAGATTACATTTAAGATATTAAAAATCGATTTGTTATTGTTTGGCATCAGACAAGGATTTTAGGCTATTAATGTATTGTTCAGTACTTCTTTTTTCGTGAATAAGAGGCTTTTTTACTTTTTTAACATAATTCTGTTCTTTTCAGCGTGCGATTTTATGATATTTGCCCGGTAAAAAAAATATTTAAATTTTAAATTGATTTCAAAACCACAAAAACTAATAAATAATGAGAAATACAATTTTTATGATTATTCTTTTTTCAATGCTTTCAAGTTTAGCCGGAGCTCAGGAAATTAGTGAATGGCGCGAAGAAAACCGTACGGGTGTCTCATCAGAGACAGGACTTTTAAAATCATGGCCTGCAGAAGGACCAACCCTGATCTGGTCAAATCTCGATTTAGCCAGAGGTCATTCATCGGTTTCATTCGGACAGAATAATTTATATACAACAGGATTCATCGGTAAAGATGATATCCTTTATGCTCTGGACATGAACGGAAAAATATTGTGGCAAACTATATTTGGCCGGGCCTGGACTCAGTCAAACCCTGAAAGCAGGGCTACTCCTACAGTGGAAGGTAACAAGATATATTGTTCAAGCGGATCAGGAGATATTGCCTGCATTGATGGAACAACAGGGAAAATAATCTGGTCATACAAGGCAAGCGAGCTGCATAAAGGTACTTATGGAAGCTGGGGAATCGCTGAATCACTTCTGATCGATGGTGATAAAGTTTTTTATTCACCCGGAGGACCTGAGACAATGACAATTGCCCTGAACAAAACAACCGGAAATCTAGTATGGAAATCTGCAAGTCTCAATGACAAGCCAGGCTATGTATCTCCTATTCTCGTCAGTTACGGCGGTAAAAAAATGATAATAAATGTCTCATTGGGACATGTTTTCGCAGTTGATCCTTCAAACGGTGAAATTATCTGGAAGGTGGCTCATCTCGCTGGCGACAGCAGATGGGATCTTATTAAATGTGTCACACCATTATTCGATAACGGAAAGGTATATGTTACCGGAGGGTATGATACCGGCGGGATGATGATCGATATTGCCAAAGACGGTAAAAGCTCAAAAGTTGCCTGGACCGATGATGTCCTTGATGTTCATCATGGAGGAGTTGTGCTTGTTAACGGTTATATATATGGCTCAAACTGGCTTAACAACGGTAATGGCAACTGGTGCTGCATAGAATGGAACACAGGCAAAAAAATGTGGGAAGAACATTGGAATAATAAAGGCTCCATTATTTCCGCTGAAGGAATGCTTTACATCTATGATGAAAAAAGCGGAAATGTAGGTCTTCTGAGGGCTAATCCTGAAAAATTTGATCTTGTGAGTAGTTTTAAGATTACTCAGGGGGCTTCAGGACCATTCTGGGCACATCCTGTTATCCACAATGGCATTTTATATATAAGGCATTCAAATGCACTTATGGCTTATAATATTAAAGCAAAATAAGAGGTGTATTAATTTTGAGAATATAATTATGGTTACAAAAATTCAAAAACGTAAACTGGGCAAAAGCGGACTTGAAGTTTCAGCTCTTGGACTTGGGTGCATGGGGATGAGCTTTGGCTATGGAACTATTGCTGATAAAAAAGAGATGATAGCACTTATGCATAAAGCAGTGGAAAGCGGAGTGACCTTCTTTGACACTGCTGAAGTTTATGGACCATTTATAAACGAAGAACTTGTTGGTGAAGCCCTGGCTCCTTTTCGCGGGAAAGTTGTGATTGCCACAAAATTTGGCTTCGACATAACTGGCGCTTCACCGCTCGACAGTCGTCCGGAGCACATCAAACAGGTTGCTGAGGCTTCGCTAAAAAGACTCAAAACAGAAGTTATCGATTTGTTCTACCAACATAGGGTTGACCCCAACGTGCCTATTGAAGACGTAGCTGGTGCAGTAAAAGATCTTATTAAAGAAGGAAAAGTAAAACACTTCGGACTATCCGAAGCAGGTGTGAAGATAATCCGGCGTGCACATTCCGTGCAACCTGTTACTGCTTTGCAAAGCGAATACTCTTTGTGGTGGAGGGAACCGGAAGCAGAAATTATTCCAACGCTTGAAGAACTTGAAATTGGATTTGTACCGTTTAGTCCGCTTGGCAAAGGTTTCCTTACAGGAAAAATGGACCAAAACACAACTTTCGACAGTAAAGACTTCCGCAGCACTGTTCCCCGCTTATCGCCTGAGAACCTTAAGGCCAACCAGGCATTTGTTGATTTGCTGGTACAATTTGCACAGCGAAAAAATGCTACACCTGCTCAAATTGCCCTCGCCTGGTTGCTTGCACAGAAACCGTGGATTGTTCCTATTCCTGGTACTACAAAATTGCATCGTTTAAATGAGAATCTCGGAGCTGCAGCCATCGAACTCTCGCCTGAGGAGATTATGGAAATAAGCACAGCTTCATCAAAAATCGAGGTTAAGGGTGAAAGATATTCGGGTGGCAGCGCAAAATTGATCAACCGGTAAGTTTTGTTTCGTGATCAGGTAAGGATTTTTCTTTATGGCGCCATTTACTAAGCTTCTATTGCCCATTTAGTGTAAATTTTGCAGATTTTTTGTAATTAAACGAATAATGAAGAACTATAAAATGGAAATAATAATGAAAATTAATAAGATTAAGATTTATGTTACGCTTGTTATATTAATGGCAGGTTTTGCAAATGTCCTCGCGCAGGACTGGCCACAGTATCTGGGTCCCAAAAGGAATGGCACATCGGACCAGAAAGGTATTTTGCGCACCTGGCCTGAAAAAGGACCTGATGTTCTGTGGACAGTTAATGTAGGTATCGGTTATGGCGGGCCCGTAATAAAAGAAGGCAAGGTCTATTTGTTTGACAGAGACGATAAGGTCGGAGATAAACTCAGATGCTTTGACCTTACAAGCGGGAAAGAACTCTGGAATTTTGCCTATCCGGCTCCCGGATCTGTTATGTTTCCCGGGTCACGAAGCGTACCGGCTATTGACGGCAACCGGATTTATACGTGCGGTCCTTACGGAAACCTTTATTGCATTGATATAAATACACATAAACCTGTCTGGAATAAAAACATCTGGACTGATTACGGAGGAAGTGAAATTCCAAAATGGGCAATTACTCAATGTCCTTTGGTTTACAACAACCTTCTTATTGTGGCCTCGCAGGCGCCTCAGGCTGGTGTTGTAGCCTATGACAAGCTCACCGGCAATGTTAAATGGGCAACGAAATCTCTTGGTCCCGTTGGTTATGTAACTCCTGAAATCGTTAAAGTCGGCAAAGAAGATCATTTGGTGATGATTACTGCTTCAGCCGGTCGCGGAACGAGTGCCAGCGGTGGGAAAGTGGTCGGAATTGAACCACTTACAGGGAAAACCATTTGGGAATATACAAACTGGCAGTGTGGAATTCCTGTACCCGGTGCAGTTGATGCAGGTGAGGGAAGGATTCTGTTAACTGGCGGATATAATGCAGGCGCTGCAATGATAAAAATTGAGAAGAAAGCCGATGGCAGCTACAGCGTCAATGAGTTGTTTAAAAATCCTGATTTTGGTGCCCATACTCAGCCTCCGGTTCTTGTTAATGGCAATTTTTATGCCCAGTATACAACCAACGAGCGTAAAGATGGTCTGGTTTGCATGAGTATTGACGGTAAGGTGAAATGGAGCACCAAACGGGCTCCCCTGTTTGACAAGGGTGGCATTATTCTGGCCGATGGTCTGCTGATCATTACGGATGGTGCAAGCAAGTTGTATCTCGTTGAACCTGATCCTTTAGCTTTTAAGCCGGTCGCAACAGCCGAACTGCTTAAAGGAGATACAGGTGATCAAAGATTTCCAACTCAAAACTGGGCTCCCCTGGCTCTTTCCGACGGGAAACTCCTGATTCGCGATCAAAGCCGGTTAATGTGTGTCAAGATTGCCAAATGATATGCAAAAACAAGGCATCAGAATTCTAAGAATGGATAGTTGGCAGGACAAAATGGAAAGTAATAATATTGACTCGGGTAACGGATCCTCAGTTTTATCTCAGTAAATTATTGTTTCAGGTAAAAAAAATAGCGAATTGGATAAAATAATTTATGTAAAACGATATGAGTTTTGAACATTAACATCATATTCTGATCCATTAAGCTGTTAAAAATCATTAAATACTGTCATAGTACAAATGCTAAATGACACATTATTTAAATAATACAGGTTGTTTTTATAAATTGCAATCCTGCAAATTATTTAATAAATGTGCACAGAATAAACTTCTGTGAAAAAACTGTATTTATATGAAAAGAATTTTCTTTATTGTTTTGACTCTAATCATAATAGGAGCCCTGGGATATGGCATCTTTTATATAATTTCCTCAGACCCTGGCAAAACTTCATCACCATCAGGAGAGGGCGTAGTAATATCTGACGAACAGTCAATAAGCGAATGGAGGGAAGAAAACAGGACAGGTGTTTCTGCTGAAACCGGATTAATGAAATCGTGGCCTGAAGAGGGACCTGGTTTAATCTGGTCCAATACTGCCTTGTCCAAAGGTCATTCTTCCGTGACATTTGGGAATAATTCAATTTATCTTACCGGGAATGATGAGCAGAATGATATACTGATTGCTCTGGACTCTTATGGAAAAATAAAATGGCAAACGCCTTACGGGCGAATTTGGAAGGAATCAAATCCCGAAAGCCGATGCACACCAACAGTAGAAGGCGATAAGGTGTATGTATCAAGCGGATTCGGAGATATAGCATGCATTGATGGAATTTCAGGAAAAATAATATGGTCCCTTAAAGCAAGTGAAACTTACAAGGGCAAATACGGACCATGGGGAATAGCTGAATCACTTATTATTGATGGGGATAAGATTTATTTTACACCAGGCGGAAATGAGACAACAACTATCGCACTTAATAAAAACACAGGTGAACTGGTATGGAAAACAGTCAGTCTTGGTGATCCCGCATCATACTCTTCTCCTGTTCTGATTGGCTATCCAGGTCTGAATCTTCTGGTTAATGTTTCTCCGAGGTATGTCTTTGGTATAGATGCCTCAGACGGTTCAATCCTGTGGAAGATAAACCACAGGGCAGCCCTTGGGAAAAAAGATACGACTGACAATGGGCAGATCATGTGTGTCACCCCTGTTTACTCAGCTAATAAAATTTATGTTACCGGGGGATATAACCATGGTGCGGTAATGATTAATATTACTGATCAGGGAAGAAGCGCCTCAGTAGCATGGACAGATGAGGTACTGGATGTTCATCATGGAGGTATAGTATTGGTAGACGGATATATATACGGCGCCAACTGGCTTTCAAATGGTGATGGAAACTGGTGCTGCATTGAATGGACTACCGGAAAGAAAATGTGGGAAGAGCACTGGAAGAACAAAGGATCAATAATTGCTGCGGATGGACATCTCTACATATATGATGAAAGAAGCGGTTTTATTGGGTTGCTGAAACCCAATACTGAGAAATTTGACCTCATCAGTAGTTTTAAATTCAAGGGAGGTTCCGGTCCTTATTGGGCACATCCCGTAATCCATAATGGAGTTTTGTTTCTCAGACATGGTGAAGCGTTGATGGCGTATGATATTAAGGAAAAATAACATTCTGTATACAGGACTTACTACTGTGATTCTTGCAGGAGTTCTTATCTGGTGGCTGGCCGGGGATCATTATCCGGCCGAGCTCACTATGAGGGTTCCCGGAATGGATAACAGACCAAAGATCGAACCCAGGTCAGAGAATATCGTTGTTGGTGAATTTTTTGACTCGCTGGGAACATTTGATGAAATGGTCCCGGGTGAGTGGCCAAGGTTCCGCGGCGTTAATTTCGACAATATTGTCAGGGATACATTCGCAATGGCAGAAGGGTGGGACACCACCGGCCCACCGGTAGTATGGAAGGTTACCCTCGGCGAAGGCTATGCAGGGCCGGCTGTAAAGAATGGCAGGGTTTATCTCCTTGATTATAATGAAAGAAGAAAAGCTGACATGCTAAGGTGTTTCTCACTTAAATCAGGAACAGAACTCTGGCGGAGATGGTATTATGTAGAAATGAAGAGAAACCATGGTTACTCGCGCACAATACCGGCTGTCACGGATAAATATCTGGTTTCGGTGGGTCCAAGGTCGCATGTTATGTGCGTTGATCCCAATACTGGTGATCTTTTCTGGACTATCGACATGGAGAAGGAGTTCGGGGTTCCGGGCAGTCCTAAAGGAAAGATAACGCCCGACTTTTATTCCGGGCAATGTCCCCTCATCGACAATGATGTTGCTATCCTTGCCCCGGGTGGCAAAGCACTCATGATAGGTGTCAGGTGTTCTGACGGCGAAATCCTGTGGCGTACTCCGAATCCCGATTCATTGCACATGTCGCATGGTTCTATAATGCCTATGGTGATCCATGGCAGGAAAATGTATGTTTACAATGCGGTTGGCGGGGTTGTCGGAGTGGCTGCCGATGGAATTGATGTCGGACGGCTTTTATGGAAAACAAAGGAATGGAGTCCGGCAACAACTGCCGCTTCTCCCCTCTTTCTTGGAAACAATGAGATTGCAGTTTTCGGAAGCTATGGGGCCGGCGGAGGTATGTTAAGGATAGATTACGACGGAAATACTTATAAAGCTGTTCTTGTTGAAACCCACAAAGCCGCGGAAGGGATCTCAAGTGATCAGCAGACCCCTGTTATTACCGGTGACTTTGTATGGTCGGTAATGCCTGAAAATGCAGGCCCGCTGAAGAAACAGCTCGTATGCTATAACAGGGCCGATCTCAGGAAACTTGTCTGGAGCAGCGGTAAGGAAATGAGGTTTGGACGCGGCCTTGGTCCGTATATAATAAAGGATGATAAGTTGCTGCTTCTTGATGACGATGCAAATCTTTATTATTTCAGGATAAATGGATCGAGAGCTGAACTGATATCCCGTTACAGCAATATTAAAGGTATTGAAGCCTGGGGTCCTATGGCAATAGCAGGTAACTACCTTATAATGAGGGATGCGAGAAACATGCTATGTCTTTTTATCGGAAAAACAAATTGAGAATGAATAAAAAACTGACAGCTCTGTTCGCCCTGATCATTATCCTAGCTTTCATAGGATATATGATCTATGATGCATCAACCGGGTCAGGCAAATCTGATGATTCGGTAGCAAAACCAGATACTGTATATGAGGAAAGCTGGTCTGTCTACAGGACCTACCATGTATCCGATGGAGAACTCTCTTCTGTGGCGGTTGCACCTGACGGAATGATATTCCTCGGTGGTGACAATTTTGTGGAGGCTCTTAATAATGACCTCAAGGACATATGGAGACTGGAAACTGAACAGAAGATAACTGCTCTCTCATTTTCAGGTGATACAATTTTTGCCTCGACAATGGAAACAATCCTGCTTATATCAACATCAGGCAAGCTGCTTGATGAATGGGGCCCCTATGAAGATAACAGTATAATTACATCTGTTTCAGCCAGTAAAAACATCCTTGCATTTGCTGATGCAGGAAATAAAAGAGTCTATATACTGAAAAAAAATGGAGAGATGAGGACAATGATGGGACAATCGGAAGAACAATTCGTTATCCCCAGCGCCTATTTTGACGTCGCTCTTTCTGGCAATCAGCTGTTTGCTGCAAATACCGGAAACCGGAGAGTTGAAACTTGGACGACAGAAGGCAAAAAGCTTAGTCAGTTTGGTGAGCCCGGGACTGCTCCGGATGCTTTCTGCGGATGCTGTAATCCTGCACATTTTGCAATTATTCAACAGGGCTTCGTAACAGCTGAAAAAGGAATAAACAGGATAAAAATACTTGACCGTAATGGTGATTTCATAGAGTTTGTATCATCACAGAACGATTTTATACCGTCGATTCCGCTTGATGTAGCATCAGCAGATGGGGAAACCATTTATGCAGCTAATAGTTCAAATAATACACTTTGTATATTCAAACGGAAGTGACCCCCTTTCTTATTTCCCCCAAGGGGGAAAAGGAAAAATCTCCTTCCCCCGTGGGGGAAGGTTGGGAAGGGGGTAATAAGAAAATGTGTAAAGAGGGAAAAATCAAGCAAAATGATAAACAACATGCAGCACACAAGAAAAAATTTTATCACCAGATTGATTCAGGCCGGACTACTTGGAATTTTGTTACTTATAACTTTTCTTCTGGGGAGTAAAGTTGTTTCAGGAAAAGACTGCAGTGCCTGTCCCGGCAATGGAATTTGCAGTGGTGATACAGATTGCAGTAAATATTAATCAGAAAAGATGAAGAAAGGGAAAAATATATATCAGTCACGCAGGGATTTTGTACGGAAAGCAGGAAAAATCCTTATTGTCGCCCCGATAATCGCTCTCCCGTTTGTTCTCGGAAGGAAGGTTACAGCATCAGGGAATGTCTGGCAGATCGATCCTCACAAATGTACCCAGTGCGGTCAGTGCAAAACAAACTGCGTTCTTACCCCTTCAGCCGTGAAATGTGTACATGCTTATGTTATGTGCGGATACTGCGATCTCTGCGGGGGTTACCTTCGTCAGGGAGTTAAGACAATAAGTACCGGGGCAGAGAACCAGATGTGTCCGACCGCTGCCATTACAAGAAAATATGTCGAGGAACCTTACTTTGAATACACAATTAATGAGGACCTGTGCAATGCCTGTGGAAAATGTGTTAAAGGGTGCGTCGATTTCGGTAACGGATCACTTTATCTTCAGATAAACCAGGACCTGTGCGTATATTGCAATGAATGTTCCATTGCCAGGAATTGTCCGTCAGATGCAATATCGAGGATTTCTGATAAAGAACAGTATATACCAAAAGAAAAGATTTAAAGTAAAAAGATCCCCTCCGGGGAGGGGCTTGGGGTGGGTTAATACAAACAGAATTAATTTATCATATTTTGAAGAAAAAATTACCCTATATCCTGTTATTCCTGATGCTTATCTGGCATGCTGTTCTTTTCGCCCAGGATAGGTTTCCACGTCCTGAGTTTGAATCGGGTTATGAGTATCCTAAGCATCAAATGCCACTTCAGAGGTCTCTGGTATGGGAGTATATAGATGTAGCAGTTCTTATTGGAGCATTATCTCTGGCCTCATGGTTAGCTCTTATAAAACGGTCAAGACAGGGACTTGTCTGGCTTTCGGTATTCTCTCTGGCCTATTTTGGATTTTTCAGGGAAGGATGTGTTTGCTCGGTCGGGTCGGTTCAGAATGTTGCACTTGCCTTATTCAATAAAGGATATGCCATTCCACTTACTGCTCTGTTGTTTTTCATGATACCACTCATCTTTGCGCTTGCATTCGGCAGGGTTTTCTGTGCCGGCGTTTGTCCTCTTGGCGCAATTCAGGAGCTTACAGGATTCCGTACTGTGAAACTCCCCAGGGCTGTTGAATCGGTGATGATTTCAATCCCGTTCATTTATCTTGGCATATCAATTCTTTCATCAGCAACAGAAAGCCAGTTCCTTATTTGCAGA
Organism: uncultured Bacteroidales bacterium; assembly: GCA_963701745.1. Classification (GTDB taxonomy): domain Bacteria; phylum Bacteroidota; class Bacteroidia; order Bacteroidales; family VadinHA17; genus LD21. The sequence goes on from CAVPBE010000001.1 coordinate 1,837,212, forward strand.
TATGATCCTTTTGTAGGGATATTCCGCCTCGATGCCCCATATACAATGATTATCTTCGGAGCACTTCTGCTAATTGCGGGGATTTTCATAAACAGGCCTTACTGCAGGTATCTTTGCCCATATGGTGTTTTGCTCAATATCTTTTCAAGGTTTTCCCAGAAACATCTCACTATTACTCCTGCCGAATGCACCAATTGCCGGCTTTGCGAAGATGTTTGTCCATACGATGCGATACTTCCTTCCGACATAGTCAGGCCGGTTGTGGAGCCGCAAAAAGAGAGAAAAAGATTTTTAATCTATCTCCTGCTGATTCCTTTGTTTGCAGCCGGAGGGGCGATCCTGTTCAGGAACCTCTCCCCTGTCTTTGCAGGGCTCAACAGCAATGTACGCCTTGCAAGGGAAATCAGGGCAGAAAAAGAGGAGAGCGTGGTTGCAGTATCCAAAGCAGCAATTGCTTTCAAGGAGGCAGGAAAGACTGAAAAAGAATTGTTTGATGACGAAATCCGCATTCATGAACGGTTTAGAAAGGGATCCTTATGGATGGGCATCTTTCTTGGAACAGCATTCGGACTAAGTCTTGTATCACTTTCGACCCGGACAAGAAGGACAGGATATTTACCTCACAAAGGAAAATGCTTTAGCTGCGGCAGATGCTTCCAGTATTGTCCTGTTCTTGTAAATAATATAGTTACTGATGAAGAAGCTTGAAGAAAAGGATATTAAAATACTCAGAGGGATAAGCACCGGAGCAGGAATTTTTGCTGCAATTGTTGCGCTTACAATGCTTCTGAGCATTATTCAGCTGAAAACAATTGATCCGCTTGATAATCCTGCAATCGTTTCAATAAATGAAGAATTTGACAAAGATCCTGAAAATGCTTTAAAGGCTGAGCAGGTCAGGGCACTCGATCTGGTTTCAAGAAAAGCATATTTTTCGTCACGCCGCCAGGTTGAAACCGGATCGTACCTTCTTCTGGCAGGTGCCCTGATATTTGTACTTTGCCAGCGATTAATTGCAGGAAATGAGAAATCCCTTCCTTCAGTCCCGGGCGAACGTCAGGATCAGGTCTCCGGAAATATCCGTTATTCAAAATATCTGGCTGGTTCGGTGGCAGTACTGATCGTGGTGGCAATTATTTCCTCTTTTATGCTGAGAAGCAATCTCCCTGACCTGTCAGGCAAAAGTATTGCCAGGGCGGGAAATAAAGCTAAGGAAAAGGAGAACAAGAAAAAAAGAGCAGCATCAAATGCCGAAACATTTAAACCCGACGCTACTAATTATCCATTTTTCAGGGGAGCGGATGGCAGGGGTATCGCCGGAGGAGAAGGTTACCCGGTTGAATGGAACGGGGAAAGCGGAACCAATATCAAGTGGAAGATTAAAGTACCAAAAAGCGGCAAAAGCTCCCCTGTCATCTGGGACAACAAGATCTTAATTACCGGATCAGATGGCTCAGCAAGTGAGGTTTACTGTATAAACAAGAAAACCGGAGAGATTGAATGGACCGCACCGGTATCAGGGATCACCGGAGAACCGCCGGCCCCTCCGGAAACTGACTTTGAAACCGGAATTGCAGCACCGACGGCCGCGACAGACGGTAAATCGGTTTGTGCCATATTCGCAAATGGCAATCTCGTTTGTCTCGATATGGACGGAAAACTTAAATGGGCAAAGAATATAGGAATTCCCGCAAATGTCTACGGATACTCCTGTTCACTTATAATGTATGAAGGAGTCCTGATAGTCAAGTTCGATTCAAATGAAAAAGTCTCCGTTATGGCGTTTGATACCGGCTCGGGAGAACTCAAATGGGAAACAATGAGAAGAGGAAGGGCAACATGGTCCTCACCTGTCATCGCTACATTCGACAGTGAACCACAGGTAATAATAAGCGGAAATCCCGAGGTTACTTCCTTTAACGCGGTAACCGGAAAAGAGTTGTGGACCATCGAGGTTCTTACCGGTGATGTGGCTCCCTCCCCCGCAGTTAACAGCAAACTGGTCTATGCAGTCACCGATTACGCAAAGCTTGCTGCTTTGAAACCGGGACCGGGTCCGTCAATCGTCTGGGAAGACAATACATTCACACCCGATGCATCGAGTCCGGTTGCCACTGAAAACTTTCTTTTCATTTCAACTGGCGTAGGTGATGTAGCTTGTTATGATGCCTTGAAGGGAGATACATTATGGACTCATTACTTTTCCGATCAGTTTTACGCATCGCCTGTTGTGGCGGATGAGAAGGTGTTCTTCCTTGACCGGATGGGAGTAATGCATATAGTTAAAGCCGGTCCTCAGTTTGAAATTTTAGCCGAATCATCATTGGGAGAACCTTCCGACTGTACTCCTGCATTCTCGGACAAGAATATTTATATACGTGGAAGAAATAACCTTTTTTGTATTTCAGCAAATTGAAAGAAGAAATTAAAAATACTGAAACCTGTAATTGTGGGGGCGGATCACTGGCGGTTGAAGAGATTGCTTCGGCAGTCGAAGCTGTTGTGAAAGAGACAGGTACCGGAAAGGACAAGGTCATTCTGATTCTTCAGGAGGTACAGAAAAGACTTAATTATCTTCCGTCTGAAGCCCTCAAGCATATCTGCAGGGTCACCGATGTGACACCCGGACAGATCTCCGGCGTATCGACATTTTATTCGCAGTTCAGGCATATTCCTTCCGGCCAGCACACTATTAAGATATGTGCCGGTACAGCCTGCCATGTAAAGGGCTCTCAGCTTATTTCCGAAGCTTTTAAAAGAGATCTTAAGATAACCGATGAAAGGAACAGCTCACCTGATAATATGTTTTCAATAGAGGAAGTGGCCTGCCTTGGCTGTTGCACTCTTGCACCGGTAGTACAGATTGACGGCAAAACCTACGGACATGTAAAGCCGACCCAGGTTAACGAAATAGTAAATGACTTCCTTTATTCGCATGCAAAACAGCAGGAGCATGAAGGGCACGATTCTGATGAAGATTTTGATGCAGAAGTGAGGATCGGCCTTGGATCGTGCTGCGTTGCAGGAGGCAGCAGGGATATACTTGGAAAGCTTATTGACATTAAGGAATACTACGATCTCAATATAAAAGTAAAACCGGTCGGATGCGTAGGAGTCTGCAATCAGACTCCGTTGCTCGAGATCGTTTCTTCACAGAATGTCAGTTCAAGATATACTAATGTCCGGCAGGATGAGGTTGAAGAGATCCTGTTAAAGCATATAAAACCGAGGTCATTAAACAAAAGGCTGAGGTTCAGGATAAACAATTTTGCCGATACCTTCTTGTCGGATGATATGCTTTACAGTCCTGTAAACCTCTCAGGCGATATAAGGGAACATACTCTCAATAATTTTCAGAGCACTCAGGTGAGAATCGCCACTTTGCATGGCGGCATGATGACACCCGATTCCTTGAATGAGTATATTCTCCTGGATGGATTTAAAGCTCTTAGGAAATGCCTTAATTCCTCAGATCCGGCCTCAGCAGTCAGAACAATTTCTGAGAGCGGACTCAGGGGCCGCGGCGGAGCAGGATTTCCGACCGGAAAAAAATGGGAGATATCTTCGGCATCAAAGCAGAAGCCAAAATATGTTGTCTGCAACGGTGATGAAGGCGATCCGGGGGCATTCATGGACAGGATGATCCTTGAATCATTCCCTTTCAGAGTTATTGAAGGAATGCTGATTGCAGGTTACTCAACCGGGGCCGATAAGGGCATCTTCTATATAAGGGCCGAATATCCGCTCGCAGTATCAAGAGTAAGAGCTGCCCTTATGGTTTGTAGGGAGAAAGGGATTGTCGGCAGGAATATTTTTGGTTCAGGTTTCTCATTTGAAATAGAAGTATTTGAAGGTGCCGGCGCTTTTGTATGCGGGGAGGAGACTGCGCTGATAGCATCTCTGGAGGGGAAAAGAGGTACTCCTCATCTGAGACCACCCTACCCTGCTGTTAAAGGCTACAATGGTTGCCCTACACTGGTTAACAATGTTGAGACTCTTGCACTTGTTCCATGGATAATAAACAACGGAGCAGCGGTTTTCAGCACGATCGGAACCGAAAAAAGCAAGGGCACAAAGGTATTTGCTCTTGCCGGTAAGGTTGCAAAGGGCGGACTTATTGAAGTACCTATGGGTACAAGAATTCGGGATATTGTTGAGAAAATAGGATGTGGAGTAGTTCAAGGGAGATCATTTAAAGCCGTACAGATCGGAGGCCCATCAGGTGGATGCATCCCTGAAAACCTTGCAGATACTCCCGTCGACTATGAAGAGCTAACAAGAATGGGTGCTATGATGGGCTCTGGTGGCATGGTAGTCCTCGATGATACTGACTGCATGGTCGATATGGCAAAGTACTTCCTTGAATTCACCCATAAGCAGTCATGTGGAAAATGTACCTTCTGCCGGGTTGGAACAAAACAGATGCTTGAAATATTAAAAAAGCTTTCTGAAGGAAAAGCAGCTACTGGTGAAATTGAAGAACTGGAGAAGCTTTGCATCGATATTAAGGATGGAAGCCTTTGCGGCCTTGGCAAGACAGCTCCAAATCCGGTGATTACAGGACTTAAATACTTCAGAGAAGAATACGAAGCTCATGCAAAAGGAATCTGCCCCGCAAAGAGATGCAGGGATCTGATAAAATATACTATTACCGACAAATGCACCGGATGCACAAAGTGCTTCCAGGAGTGTCCGGTTAATGCTATTGCATTCAGACCGTATGAAAAGCATGAGATTGATCAGGCTCTCTGTACTAAATGTGATAACTGCAGGGTGGTTTGTCCGGAACATGCAGTCGAACTAGTGAACTCAAAAGATGAAGATCAGGATAGATAATATCGAAGTCGAAACAGAAAAGGATCAGACAATCCTTGAAGCTGCAGGTAAAGTAGGGATTAAAATCCCTACTCTTTGCCATAAAGAAGGGATTGAACATTATTCTTCCTGTATGGTCTGCATGGTAAGGGATAAAGTAAAAAACAATTATATACCGTCCTGCTCGGCTCTTGTTGAGGATGGAATGGATGTTGATGCATCAGGGGAATATGTTACAAATATCAGGAAAAAGGCTCTCTTACTCCTGCTTTCTGAGCACAGGGCTGAATGTGAGGCACAATGCCGGATTGTTTGCCCCAGAGGCTACAACATCCCTTTAATGAACAGGCTGCTGATCGCAGGAAAACACAAAGATGCGGCAGAGCTCGTCCGGGCTGAGATGAACGGAGGTGAACTTAGTTGCATTACCTGCAAGGCATTCTGTGAGAATGCATGCAGGAGGAAGAAGATTGACACTCCAGTCTCTATCCGGAATATCAGGATTTTTATAAGCCGGAATCTGCCAAATGAATCGGAAATCGGTAAATCTCAATATTATTCAGAAGGTGATGTCCGCAAAAGGTTTTCATCAAGAATCGGAGTTCTTGATGACGCAGAACAGAAGGAATGGCTTAAGGAGTGCAGGCAAAAAATAACAAGGAACAGGGAAATTACTGATTTTGCAACGGCATCTGCTGAAGCTGAGAGCTGCATGCATTGCGACTGCAGGGCGGCAGATGATTGCAAACTGAGGAACCTGTCAGAGGAATTTGGTCTTAAGGATCCAAAGGGAAAATTCATTAATGCTCCAATCTCAAAAAAGATCAGCCATAAAACCGGCCTGATTTTTGAAAATGCAAAATGTATAAAGTGTGGACTTTGCGTAAGGGTTTCGGGGGATACCAAAGAAGAACCGTCTCTCTGCTTTATTAACAGGGGCTTTATTTCTATTATCTCTGAACCTCTTACAGAAGAATTTGTTAATATTCCTGAATCCATAACGGAAAAAATTGTTAACATCTGTCCAACAGGAGCACTAAGTTATCTGGATAATATTCAAGGTAAATGATGAAGTTCTATAAAATTATACTATTGCTTCTGGTAACTTCCTTTCAGGGATATTCACAGACTACTGACCAGGAGTGGCCTAACTTCAGGGGCAGACCTGACCTCTCAGGATTTACCCTTACCGAGCTGCCTTTATCTCCTTCACTTGTATGGAGCCTGCCTACCGGTGCCAGGACAAAATCATCGCCCGTTGTCAGCGGAGGTATGATTATCTTCGGAAATGACAAAGGTTCGGTTATTGCTGCAGGGACTGACGGAAAGCTGAAATGGAAATATGAAGGGGGAACAGCAGCCGAAGCGCCGCCCATGGTTTATGAAAATAAGGTTATTATAGGGTTCAACGACGGCTCACTTCATTCAATTGATAAAAACACAGGAAAGCTTGTCTGGAAATACAAAACCGACAGTCAGATTGCCGGGTCGGCAAATTCATGGTCAACCGGAAAAAGATCGGGGATAGTAATAGGAAGCTACGATTATTACCTTCATTCTGTTGATCCCAACACAGGCAGACTTCAGTGGAAACTCGAGACACAAAACTATGTTAACGGAACCCCGGCCGTTGCAAATAACAATATAATCTTCGGGGGATGCGATGGATTTATAAGAGTAGTCGATGCCTATACAGGAAAGGAAAAAGACACAATTCAAATAGGTACATATATTGCCTCCTCTCCCGCCCTTTCCGGCAGCCTGGCATGCTTTGGCGATTATGACGGGAATTTTTTCTGTCTCGATATGCTTTCAGGTAAAATAGTCTGGTCCATCCCGGCAGGTGAAACTTCGGGATCGGTTGTTGCAGTCCCTGCAATAAGCAGGAATTCAGTAATTATCGGAAATGAAGACAAGTATTTATACTGCTACGATTTAGTTACAGGTAAGCTCAGGTGGAAGTTCAGGACTAACGGAAGGATTGTCGGTTCAGCTGTTGTTACTCCCTCAAAGGTAATCTTCGGGAGCTTCGACGGGTTTATCTATATGCTGAACCTTCAGGATGGGAAAAAACTGTGGAGCTTCAATGCCGGAGCTCCTGTTAGCAGTTCCCCGGCAGTGACAAAGGACAGGTTTTATTTTCTTACTGAAGACGGGAGGTTGCTCGCTTTTGGAAACATAATGACTCTGTGCCCCTCTGTGGTCCTCTGTGTCACTCTGTGTAAGTTTTTAGTTACACGGAGAAACACAGAGAAGTCACAGAGATCCACAGAGAAAAATAATATGAAAATAGTATATCTTATCACAGGATCCGGAGGATCATTCTATTGCGGCAATTGTTACCGCGATATGCTTTATGTAAGGGCTATCCGTAAAGTCCCGGGCATAAAGGCCAGTGCCATACCACTGTACCTTCCACCCGACAAGAAAACAAGTGAAGAAAGCGGTTTTGACAAGAATGTGTTTTTTGGGGCAATTTCTATGTACCTAAGGGAAAAGGTTGGATTTCTTAAAAATATGCCTGCAATCCTTGATAAATTCTTTGATTATAAACCATTTCTGAAACTTGCGGCAAAACAGGCGGGTACAACCAGCACCGAGGGATATGAGGAACTTACGATTAACATGATCGAAGGTGACAATGCATTCAGGAAGAATGAAGTCGACAGGCTTGTGAAATACCTTGTGAAGGACGGGAAACCCGATATTATTCATCTTTCAAATGCACTTATTCTGGGGATTGCGCGACAACTTAAAAATAGAATTGATGTTAAAGTTGTCTGCTCCCTTCTGAACGAAGATGACTGGATTGATGATATGGAAGAGCCATTCCGCTCAAGGGCCTGGAAAATGATTGCAAAAGAAGCTGGCTATGTTGATGCATTTGTAACTCCCAGTAATTATTACAAGGATCTTTTCATAAGGAAAACAGGAATCAAAAGTGAAAATGTCATGGTAGTTCCACTGGGGTTTGATCCTGAGAATGAAAACATATCAAGAAATGAGAGAGAACCTTCAGCTATTGGTTATTTCAGCCGGGTGAATAATTACAATGGATTCGACAAGCTGGTAGATGCTTTCATAGAACTCAAAGAGAAGGATCTTATACCGGGTTTGACCCTCAATGTTTGCGGCGGGTTTACCGGTGCTGATAAACCCTTTGTTTCCGGGCAGATTAAGAAAATAAGGGAGCATAAGCTTGAGAAATCCGTAAAGATCTATCCTGAGTTCCAGGGTGAAAGGAAGATGACATTCTTCAATGATGTTGATATTATTAGTGTCCCTGTCCGGAAGTATGATGGCTACGGATTATATATACTTGAAGCCAATGCAGCCGGTATCCCTGTTGTACAGCCTGCTACAGGAGCATTTCCTGAAATAATTGAAAGGACCGGAGGAGGTATCCTTTATTCACCTGATACTGTTTCAGATCTTGCAGATAACCTTTATAAGCTTTTAAAAGACAAGGAATTGATCTCCAGGCTTGGTTCAAAGGGAAGTAAAATGGTACGGCAGGAACTTTCGCTCAACAAAATGTCGGCCGGCCTTTCAGAAGTATATAACAAAGTAATAAATAATGCTTAACATTAGTAAAGTATCAAAATCATTTCACCAGAGAGGCATTGTTCTCAATGATCTTGACCTGAATGTAAATGAGGGTGATTCTGTCTCTGTTTCAGGTCCTTCAGGATCAGGAAAAACTACCCTGCTGAATATTATCGGATTGCTCGACAGGCCCGACAGTGGGGACATTGTTTTCAGAGGCATGTCAATCCTGAATTACGATCAGGAAGAATCAGCTTTTTACAGGAACAGGAATATTGGCTTTGTTTTCCAGGATCATCTCCTTCTTCCATATCTTACTATTAAGGAAAACATCCTTCTCCCTCTGCTGGCATCTAAAATTGATGAATCAGAATACAGGGAAAAGGTGGACGGATCGCTTGAAATGATGGAAAGAACAGGCATATCGGATATTGCAAAGAAGTATCCATTTCAGATCTCAGGAGGAGAAGCACAGCGGGCTACCCTTGTAAGGGCCCTTGTAAATAAACCTTCCATTCTGCTGGCAGACGAACCTACCGGATCGCTCGATAAAAAGAATGCTATCAATCTGGGTGACCTTCTCTTACAAATGAACAGTAACTACGGGATCACCCTGATTCTTGCAACTCATTCTCAGGAGCTTGCTGAAAAAATGAAGATTCAGTACACACTTTCAGATGGAAAATTGGTTTCCGGGAAAATGTATTAGAATCGCACGCATGAAACTGAATCTATTCCATATTGTTTCAAGGTCAATAGCCTATAATCTGAAAGGTGCTGTTTATCAGGCTAGTATAATACTGTTGCTTGCTACTGTGATCACCGGTTCTTTAATGACAGGTAAATCTGTTCGTAAGAGTCTCAGGCAGACATCCAGTGAAAAACTCGGCAATACCGGGATTCTCATAAGTTCAGGAATGCGTTATTTTGATCCTTCGCTGGTTGACAGAATATCTTCTGAATCAGGATTAAAATCGACAGGCCTGCTGGAACTTGACGGATACTGTCAGCTTTTTACCACGGGGCAGACAGCTCCTCGGACTAAAATATATGGAATTGAAAATGATTTCTTTTTATTTCAGGGAAATGGTGGGATTAAGGTTAATAAGGGTGAAGTTGCAATAAATGAACGGCTTGCAACTTACCTGGGGATTAAAGTCGGTGATGAACTTATAGTCCGCTTTAATTCAATTAGCAGTATCCCGGCTGATGCCCCTTTTTCGCCAGGAATTGCTGCAACAGCATCATTAGTTCTTAAAACAGGTATCATACTTGATTCTGAAAATACAGGCAATTTCTCCCTTGGAATCAGCCAGATACCTCCACTGAATGTCTTTATTAACCTTTCAGACCTGATTGATGCTGATGGGAACACGCCTAAAATAAACAGGTTGTTGTTGGAGAATCAAAAGAGTATTTCTGTGCAGGCCATTTACAGTAATCTCCATGAACTTCTTAAACCTGAAGATACAGGGCTTACACTGAGACGTATACCTGAAACGGATGGATATGAAATGATATCCGACAGGATTTTTATTGATCAGTCGCAGCTTGACCAGATTAAAAAAATGTCAATCCCTTCTTTCCCGGTCATTACTTATCTTGCAAATAGTATAACTAAAGGAAATAAATCTGCACCTTATTCATTTATTTCAGGTCTAGATCCTGCATTATACGAGGGTGTTCCTGAAGGAAACGGGATTGTGATAAACAGTTGGCTGGCTGAAGATATTAATGCCATTAAAGGGGACACTCTTGTGATAGCCTGGTATTCACCCGATCCTTTGAATCGTCTTACTGAAGAGAAGATGAATTTTATTGTGTCCAGGGTGGTCGAAATGAATGGCATCTGGTCAGATTCTTTATTAATGCCCGAATTTCCAGGTATTGCAGGAAGCGAGTCCTGTACCGACTGGGATGCAGGAGTAGAGATCAGAATGGACCTTATCCGAAAGAAAGATGAGGGGTACTGGAACAAGTTCGGCGGTACACCTAAAGCCTTTATTAGTTATGAAAAGGGGAAAGAGCTCTGGGCCGGAAATTTTGGTCCGGCAACATCAATACGCTTTGAAAAAAGTGCTGACGAAAAAGAAATCGGTGCAAAGATAAAAGGCTTAATGGATCCTTATAATTCCGGTTTTACTATTACTGACCTTCCACAGGAATCGATCAAAGCAGCAAATGAGAGCGTCGATTTCAGCACACTTTTTCTGAGTCTTGGATTCTTTATAATTCTGTCAGCCCTTATTCTGCTAATGCTTGTTGTTTCAACTTTCTTTGAGGCTAAGAAGGATGAGGTTACCACACTTTTTTCGATTGGATTTGCAAAACGGGAGATTAAAAAGCTCCTGTTCTTTGAAACCGGGGCCATAGCAGTTATCGGAGCCGTTCCGGGAGCTTTCGCAGGAGGGTTATTCAACTTAGTCATAATTAAAGCTCTTAATTCAGTCTGGCAGGGTGCTGTGCAGACAAATACATTAATTTCCGGATTTGATCCATGGTCATTTTTTTTCGGGTTTACGGTCACTGTCAGTATCATTCTTGTGATACTTAAGATAAAATCATCAGGATTTTTACGATATCTCCATAAGCCTGAATCCGGAAAAACAAACAGGCCTTCACCAGGAAGGAACCTGCTGATTACTGTTATTTCTATAACATTGACAGTTATTCTGATAGTCCTGTCATTTATTCTTGAAAAATATTCAACCACCCTCTCCTATTCAGCCGGAATTATGATCTTTGCCGCATCGATCATGATGATTCGTCAATATTACCTTGGAAAACAAAAAGCAGGAATTTACAGTTTCAGAAAGAAAAGTCAGATCTCAGATTCTTACTATTCTTTTCATCCTTCACAGGCTATTGCCCCGGTTCTTTTTCTTGCGGCTGGCCTCTTCGCAGTAATAATTACTGGTGTTAACAGGATGAATCTCAGCGGGAATATGCTGAAACCTTCAGGCGGAACAGGCGGATACCTTCTATGGGGAGAATCATCAGTACCGGTCCGTGGAAGTCTGATGAATGAAGCAGGCAGGAAAGAGTATGGACTTGATGAATCAGGGTTAAAGGAGCTTTCCCTGGTGGAGGCCAGGATAACTTCAGGCAACGATGCCAGCTGCCTTAACCTGAATCATATTGCCTCTCCTCCACTCCTCGGAATTAACCCTTCAGAATTCATCAGCAAAGGAGCATTTTCGTTTGCCGCTAAAATAAAGGGGATTGAAGACGCAAATCCCTGGCTGACACTTGAATATGCACCTACGAATGGCACTATCTATGGAATTGCCGACCAGACTGTGCTGCAATACGGACTGAAGATAAAAGCAGGTGATACCCTGAAAATAAGATCTGAAAGCGGGCAGGTCCTTAATGTGATTATCTCAGCCGGTTTAAAATCATCAGTTTTTCAGGGATATGTTATTATCGGGGCAGAAAATTTCAGCAGGTTTTTTCCATCAGTCCCGGGAAGCCAGATTTTTCTGGCTGACGGTGAACCAGAATCAGAAGAATTATATTTAAGTACCCTGAATGAAAGGTTATCAGAATATGGTGTCCATTTTGAGCCAGCTGGCGAAAGACTCGCCACATTTTTTGTCGTCACAAATACCTATTTATCAGTGTTTACAATTCTGGGTGGTATCGGAATGATCTTAGGTGTGGCCGGATTGGGGCTCATACTCATAAGGAATTTCAATCAGAGAAAGAGGGACTTTGGTTTAATGCTGGCGGGAGGCTTTTCCGTGAAAAGCATCCGAAAGATAGTATTTTGGGAACATTCAAAGATCCTCCTGTTCGGCGTATTTACCGGTATAATTTCAGCCCTGGTGGCAACCAGACCTTCTTTAATGAATGATTCTGATCTTCCCTGGAAGACCATTGCAATAATGATACTGCTGGTTTTGATAACCGGGCTGACTGCCCTTGCAGCTTCAGTAAAATCGATTAAAAATGATACGCTGATAAACAGGATCAGGAAGGATTAACAGACCTTTGTGCTACTTTTTACCTACTGCAAAAAGATTGTGCTGTGTCCTGAAATAAATCATTCCATCAGTTATAGCAGGTGCTGTCATGCAGATATCCTTCATCGGAATTTCGGCCAGCAGATTAAATGTGCTGCCGTCCCTTATTATATAAACGGTTCCCTCTTCATCAATAATATAAATTCTGCCATCAGAAGCAACAGGTGATGCTATAAAACTCCCTGCACTTCCCAGTTTTGCATTATAAACTTCTTTGCCAGTGGAAGGATCCAGACAATTGATTACACCGTTCCAGTTTACATTATACAGAAGGCCTCTGTAAAGAAGCATAGTATGCATGTATGAGCCCAGCCTTGGCAGGCTCCATTGAACGCCTGAATTTGATGTCTCATTCCCACTAAGCGTAATGTCACCTGTTGCGCTTGTTTTCACAGCCATTATTGGCGAACTTTTTCCGTGAGCACTGTTGAAATAGATCAGGTTATTTCCGATAATTGGTGTAGGGATCTGGATATCCCCTCCTCCCGACATTTTCCAGACCTCTTTGCCGGTTTCAAAGTCATATCCTCCTCTATGCTTAAATCCATTAACGGCTACGTAAGTCTTGCCTGCATTCATATAAATGTTAGGCGTGCACCATCCTGGATATTCATCTCTTTGTGATTTCCACAGCTCTTTACCTGTTCCGGCATCATAGGCAGCGAGAAAAGAGTTTTCAAGCACGTCACACTGGATTATAACAACTCCTTTATGTATTATCGGAGAACTGGCAAATTCCCATTCAGCCTTTTTCATTATAAAGAAAGCCGATCTTAAAACCCCAAAATCCTTCTGCCATAAAAGCTTCCCATTGATGTCGTAACAATAGAGGCCTTCCGATCCAAAAAAAGCCACAACATGCTGTCCATCAGTAGCAATTGTTGTATTTGCATGCGTTGATTTTGGGTGCCTTTTTACTTTTGGGACTCCTCTGCAGGATGTTTTTTCCCAGATTATTTTACCGGTATTTTTATTGATACAATAGACTTTCCATTCATGCACCGATGAATCATTTACGGGTGTGACATCCCCATAAAGGCCTGGTTTAAAGCCTGCTTTGTCTGCATCACTGACGGCAGATGTAATAAATAACCTGTCGCCCCAGATAGCAGGACTGGAAATGCCCATTCCGGGCATATCAATCTTCCATCTTACATTTTCGAGTTTGCCAAAATCAAATGTTTCAGGAAGATTTGCATTGTCAAGCACACCCGAAGCCGTATATCCCCGGTAACCTGGCCACTGGCGTTCAGGTAATAGTTGTCCGCAGGCTAAAGAAGAAAACAATAGTGTAGCAACCAAAGCAGCTGTTAAATGATTTCTGATTTTCATAATTTATGTTCCGGTTTGATACGTTGAGGGACTAAAAATAGAAAATCATGATGTAATATTCAACTTTTAGCAGCTTTTAGAATTTTAAATTGTAGCAGATTGAAACAACATTAATATCGGAAATATCCGGGAAATAATCGCGCTGAAACATGTATTCAAGCTCTAACGAATTCTTTTTCGAGATCTTGTACTCGATCCCGGCCATAAACCTGTTTTTTTCAACGACTCTTTCTAACCGGCTAAACATAGGGAAGAACAATTCGGTTGATATATAAGGATTTACCGGGAACGATGGAATATTGTAACTCATTTTAAGCTTAATCCGTCCGACTTCTTTCGACTCTTTATCATTTTCATCCTCAAAGTAGGTTTTGTATCGTTGCTGGAACCTGAACCTGGCCGACAGATCAAAATCACCCAGAGGCAATTTCCCTCTAAGATCCGCAAACCACTTATGTCTTGGATGAAACATGTCATCATTCTCTTTGAATTCAGTAAATCTGTAAGATACGGCTGCTGAAAGATACTTGTTTAATTTATAGGAGAGTCCGATATCAAAAAATGCCTCTTCAATTTTTGATGCATTATTAAATGTCCTCACGTTTGCATCTAAATCCAGCCCCAGGTTCTTTACAAGCTTTTTTTCTGCTGTGATACTATACCATATTCCGAAATCATCCTGCGAAAAAGAGATTGAAGAGGTGCAGATCAGGAGTAAAACAAAAACCAGTTTCTTAGTCATCATCATCATCATTTTTTGAATTATTATCTGTAACGTGACCCTGGTTGATGCCATCACTATAATAGTATATTGTTAGGTCACATATATCGCGCAGAAAATTAATCTTTCCAACTTCAATCCGGTTTATCTTTTTAATGCCGGTTCTTTCCTGAAGATCCTTCAGCAGTTCATCATACTTATCCTCCCTGATAAGGTTGATCTTTTCGTAAATGATTAGTTTGGAAGATTCATGTTTTATAAGCCAGAGTTTTTCAAGTCCGTATGTAATGAAAATGATCACGAAATTCGAAAACAGGAGATCAACAAGACTTGTCTCCGTATTTGTAAGGGCATTGATCACAGAGACCCCTATTATCAGGAAAAGATATGTCATTTCCTTTATTGGCAGGGCATCGGTCCGGTAACGTATAATACCGAAAATAGCAAACATTCCAAGGGCAAATCCTATCTGGAGCTTTACACTCTCAAGGAGGAAGCAAAGAAGGAAAACTATGCTTGAAATAAGTATATAAGTAAAGAGGTAGTCTTTTCGTCTGGTCTTTGAATAATACAGCCATCGAACCAGTATCATAATTACTGCGATATTAAGTAGAAATCGCAGAACAAATTCGATGAAGCCCGGAAGATCAATTATATGAATTCCTGCAATATTCACTGCTTCAGGCACTAAGATATCCATTGTATTCATTTTCAATCCTGTTAATTAATAAAATGTGTGGTTTGAGACTGTTTTTAAGGGGAAGATCGTAAAGCATTGCGCAACCTATGCAGTATTTGCTGAATCCGGTGGGATAACTTGAAAATTGTTTAATAATTCTGGAAAAGGGCGAACGGGTGGCTAGTCCTTCACTCTTTAGCTCTACTATTGATATTAACGGCAGTCCGATGCTATTTCCCTGAACAGAAGAGAAACTCAGATCAAGGTCGATTGTAATCCGTTCAGGTGTGTCAAAACCCACGAACGTCATTCTTTTAAAACTGTTTGAAAGAACTGGCTTTAAATCCACACTGCTTAATTTCATATGTGAATTAATAAATTCGATTGCTTTCTCATCGCAGGAACTGCCTGAAAGAGAATTTTCCATACGCCATTTAACCGTCCTGTTCTTCTTTGATTTTTTCTTTATTTCCAGAAAAGTAATTCCTGTTGATTTATAATTTCTGTACCGTACCTTTATGCGACCTGTTCTGCCGGTTACATGCTGATTGAAAAAAATGTAGTCGGGAGTATCCAGATATAAAGTTTCATACGATGAGATCCTGCTGTCACTGATCTCAAGGACACGATACCTTTCCTTCATCATCATAAGAAGGTCGGGGATGCGATTAGCCGGCAGAAGATACTTGGTGTCGATCCGGTCCATAAGCTTCACATTATCCATCTCCCCAAGCTTGACGGAATTGAACGAATCCAGAATTTTTATTATTTCAGAAATCACGGCAATTTAATATATTGTGTACACGTAAGTTTTTTTCGATTTTAATTTCTTATTTGAATCATAAACGTACTTCTCGGTTCTCAGTCCGTTCTCATATTTGTATTCCGATAATTCAATAAGCCTTCCTGAAGGTTCAAATTCTTCCTCCCTTATTTTATTGTTATCGGAGTCGTACTGGTATTTAAAGTGCTTGCTGACCTTTCCCTGCTTGTATGTAATGTCTTCAATGAGATTGCCCCTGGAATCAAAATACTGTTCAGTGTCCTTGTATTTTCGTGATACCAGCATATCGTACTTTTCCTGGGTGACAATAATGCTTTTGATCTTTTTGTCAGATTCCTTCTGTTGTGCATTCAATGTTGAATTCAGGCTTATTATCAGAGTAAAGAGTAAAATGAATCTGGTTTTCATTTTTTTGGATTTAATTTTTAACCTTAATGGCCCTATCGGGTCTCAAAAATAATTGATTTCTAACTTCAACGTAAACCCGGGTATCTAAATTGCTTAAATCGTGCACGATAATATTCTTACAGGAAGACCCTCCTGCTCCCTTCTTACCCTCTGAAATTTATCTGTAAGGTTATATCACACGGGACGACCCCAATGATCTGACAGTTTAGTCAGGCCTTGTATTCCGTAAGTCCAAGATTCAGTTCAGGCTGCTTATCGCTCATAGATTGATAAATAACCAGAGCTGCTCCCAGAGCAGTCGCATTGTTTATTACAGAAGTGTAAACTTTTTTTGACGGGAAAGACTTTGCAATAAGTTTCAGGAATATTTTGTTTTTAGCAAAACCACCTGTTATGAATAAATTTTCAATGTCGTCATTTTCCGGAAGAATAAGCCTGATCGCTTCATAGGTGAGGTCGCTAAGCTCACTCATAAGCTGGTGATATCCTTCATCGAATGATTTAAAATCAAACAGATCAACTCTTTCTTTGAATTCCCGCGATTCCGGTCCGCTGTCAAAATACGCCCTTCTGTCGCCGCTATACCTGGTTTTTAGCATGTTAATCAGGTCCTGATCAAATTTTACATTTCTATAGAAATCTCCTGTCATCCTGAAATGATCAGTAAGCATTTTTACACCAGTTTCATGCAAATTACCGAGGAACAACCTGGATGACTTGACAGGCTGACGTGCAATGCTCATATAGCATAAGCAATCGTTGTCGAGCTGTTCAACCGAAAGTTTTTCGTTATTGAACGGATTCATGTTAATACACCAGGTTCCGGATGAGACAAGCAGGAATTTTCCCTTGCTGCCCGTAAAATAGGGAGCAAGTGATGAAGAACTGTCGTGTATGCCAATTCCAACTTTTATGCGTTTCCCTTCAATTTCTACTTCCGTAAAAGTTCCTACCGGTACAGGCTCGGGAAGGTCCAGTTCATTGTCAGTAACCCAGGGATGATACTTCATATTGTCAAAATCCCACAGCCCTGTATGGCATCCTATTGAAGTGTGTTCGGAACAGATCTTTCCTGAGATCAGGTAAGAGAGATACTGAGGAAAATGAAGTATATACCGCACTTTTGAGAATACTCCAGGTTTGGCACTCTTTAGCCAGAGAATCTGTATTCCTGAATTAAGCATTCCCAGTGCAGGAGACGCAGTTCTCCTGCAAAATTCATCCTGCCCGCCATATCTCCTGTAGAGCCTTTCCGGTATTTTTTCATCAATCGGTTTGAGGTAGTTATAAACAGGCGTTATTCTTTTTCCATTTGCATCAAGATAAACAATTGTGGCACCATAAGTGGCGAAATTCAAAGCAGTAAGGTCATATTTTTCTGAATGAATCAACTTGTTAATTGATTCTCTGATCCAATTCTCGATCACCTCAATATTATCGCATTCGAATCCATCATCATCGATTTTCTCTGCAATTCTTATCTCCTGCTCAAGCACAAGCTTGAAGTTATAATCAAACAGGAGCAGTTTTTTGTTGGTTTTGCCAACATCAAAAACTGCAATAACTTTCTCCTTCATACTACTTTCTTCCCAGCTTTTTCCTCAAACTGATTTTTTAATATTTCTATCTTTTCAGCAATACTTCCTTTTCATATTTCATGATCTCTTCGATATAATCCTGACCTGCAGGTACCTTGCTCTGCAGGCAATAGTAATCCCATACTGCCCCGTAAGGCCTGGACTTCATGAGTTCCAGGTAGGATAACCTTTCAAAGGTCCTCCCCTCCTCTTCAAACCTCAGGAGTGTCTGATATGGTTCGAGCATCGCGTACATGAAAGCCATCTGGGTTGACCGGGTTCCAATGACGTAAGCACCTATTCTGTTAAGACTTGCATCGAAGAAATCGAGACCAATGTTTATTCTGCCTAGAGCCTTTGCCCGAATTATTTCCTGGGCAATAAGCAATAATTCATCATTGAATGTAACTACATGATCGCTGTCCCATCTTACTCCCCTTGTAAGATGCAGCAGGAGTTCATCAATATAGAGAAGGATTGACGAAATCTTATCTCCAACCTGCTCTGTCGGGTGGAAATGACCATTATCGAGAGTGATCATTGTATTGTTCTGAACAGCGTACCCTAGGTAGAAATCGTGTGAACCTACAACCATCGATTCGGATCCGATGCCAAAAAGTTTACTTTCAATAGAATCTTTCAGATATTTCTTTGGATACTTTATTGTAAAAATCTCATCTAAAGATTTTTTCAGCAGTTTGCGTAATCCCATCCTGTCGACAGGTGTGTCTTTTGAACCATCAGGTATCCAGATGTTGTGAACTGCAGGAGTTCCAAGCTGTTTTCCCATTTCGGCAGCTATATCGCGGCATCTCTTTGTATGTTCAACCCAAAACTTCCTGATCTTTGGATTTTTACTTGAAAGAGTAAATCCATCATCAGCGAGGGGGTGGGAAAAGCAGGTACAATTGAAATCCAATCCTATCTTCCTTTTTTTTGCCCAGTCGATCCAGCCCTGGAAGTGCTTTACCTCAATCTTATCACGGTCAATCTTTTTACCTCCGAACTCGCCATAAATAGCATGAAGATTCAATCTCTGTTTTCCCGGCAGCAGGGATAAAACCTTGTCGAGGTCATCCCTCATCTGTACAAGTGATTTAGATTTTCCCGGGAAGTTGCCTGTAGCCTGGATACCTCCTCCGCCAAGCTCAGCTCCCTCTTTTTCAAATCCCCCAACATCATCGGTCTGCCAGCAGTGAAGACTTATTACTACATCTTCCATCTGTTTCAGGACTTTATCCGTATCAACTCCGATTTCTGCATATTGCTCTTTTGCAAGCTGATACGATTTTTTAATGAGCTCTTTATTCATTTCAGTAAGATTTTTGTTGATGAGATTTATTTCTCTGTTTCCCTATTTCTTTATATTTTCTTTATTTCCCTATTTCCCTATTTCCCTATTTCCCTATTTCATTTTTCATTATTCCAGAAAAAAGACCTGTTCAAGTGGCACAGATACTGGTGAATTGTCAGGATTCGTTTCCATAATATCAGCCATGTATTTCCACCATTTCTTTACAATTTCAGTAGTACCAAGGTCCTGCGAGGAGGCTAGTCCCGATTGTTCCTGGTAAGCAAACAAGTAATTTGTCTCTTCGTCGTAGAATATCGAATAGTTACATATTCCTTCATTTTTTAATAAGCTGATGAGCTCAGGCCAGATCTCACCATGCCGTTTTATATATTCCTCCCTGAAACCGGGAAATAATTTCATTTTAAAGCCAAATCTTTTCATAATCGATTGATTAACTTAATTTTACGACAAATGTTGAAAGTATAAGAACAATGATTCCAATAATCAGGACTATTACCGTTTTTGATTTTACACCTTTCCATTCATTAAGAACAATTCCCCAGATATTACTGATTGCAATATTCAGGGCCATTAAAATGCTCCATCCGAAAACGGCCATCCCCTCCGGTAATTTGCTTACCCCCATTCCAAAGAAATGGAACTGTAAAAACCACAGGAAACCTGCCAGGAATGTAAAAGCCAGGTTATTAAGAAGGACATTACCAGATGAAGTCAGATAATCCCTGTATGTCTTGTTTTTAATGTTAAGATATCCGCAATAGACAAGATTCGTTAGAAATCCACCGAAAAGGATAAAGATCAGTGTAGGGTTTTTCTGAAACAGAGGATTTGTGCCATGTGCCAGGGCAACATCTTCAATTGGTTTCCCAGCTTCAAATCCGAAATTGAAACAGGCACTCATTATGCCTGCAAAAATTGCAATCAGGATACCTTTTTTCAATGCAAATTCCTTAACCGAGGCTCTCTTTTCTTCTTCAGTCATCTCCTTGCTTTTCAAGGATCCTGCGTAGCCGATTATTGAAATACCTGCAACCGTGATAGCAACACCGATGACTGTCAGTATGCCCGCTCTTGAAGAAAAAAGATTTTGTCCACCAATAATTGCAGGTATGATCGTACCGAATGCAGCACATAATCCAAGTGCAATGCTTTGTCCGAGGGCCACGCCAAGGTAACGCATGCTCAACCCGAATGTAAGTCCGCCGAATCCCCACAAAACGCCGAAAAACATAGCCATAAGTTTGGCCTTTGACGGAGCCTCGTTTAAAATAGCAATCAGTTCGCCATGGGGAACGAAGATAAGAGCAAACACCCAGGGGGCTATCAGCCATGCCGCAACTCCCTGTACAATCCAGGAAGATTCCCAGGCCCACTCCCTGACTTTCTTAAGAGGAACATAAAAGCTTGCGGCACCTATACTGCCCAGAGCGATCAAAAGTATTCCCGCAATCGGATTCATTTAGTGTTTGGTTAGTTTCAGATAAAATTTATAAAGAGTATAAAAATAGTCATTTTACTTTTCTCAAATCCGATAAAAATAGATAAATTTCAAAACTTGAATTTCACAACCTAAATCACATATTATGAAATCATTAAGAATTTTGCTTTATCTTCTTTTCATTCCGGTTCTCTCATTTTCGCAGGATCTGTCAACATATGACCTGACTTGTGAGCATAAGAATAATCCTGTAGGAACAGATGTTTCACACCCCAGACTATCATGGAAACTGAAAGGAGGCAGTAATATAATGCAGACAGCTTATTCATTAAGGGTAGCCGTTGATCCTAAGTTTTCAGTAGCTAAAACCATATGGCAATCAGGCAGGGTGGCATCCGACGAATCTGTTCTCGTAAGTTATGCCGGGCCGGATCTTATAGCCGGACAGAGATATTACTGGCAGGTAAGGATATGGGATAATAAAGGAAGATCCTCAAAATGGAGCGAGACTGCATTCTGGGAATCCGGGCTGTTATCGAATGGAAACTGGAAAGCCAAATGGATAGAAATGGAAAGCGATACAAACCGTTATTCTCCTGCTCCTCATTTCAGAAAGGAGTTTTCGGTTGAGAAAAGCATTGCTAAAGCAGTTGTTTATGTTACATCGCATGGGTTCTATGAAATCCATATCAATGGCAAGAAGGTTGGTGATCAGGTATTGACTCCGGGTTGGACATCCTATGGAAAAAGGCTTCAATACCAGGTGTATGATGTAACAGGACAGGTCATTAAAGGGAAAAATGCTGTCGGGGCAGTCCTTGGTGATGGATGGTATCGTGGCACACTTGCCTGGGGTAATAACTGGGCTATCTATGGGAAGAGACTTGGACTTCTGATGCAATTAAAAATTACATTCACCGATGGAACAGAGTCTCTTGTAATGTCTGATGAATCCTGGAAAAGCAATAATGATGGTGCAATAAGAATGAATGATATATATAATGGTGAAACCTATAACTCGACAAAGAGGCTTACAGGTTGGAACCTGCCCGGTTATGATGATTCAAAATGGGGAGCAGTCAGGATCGGCAATTACAAAAATAATCTGATAGCCTCAGAGGGTGCGATGATTAAAAAGATCGAGGAAATCAAGCCTGTCAGAGTATTCCTTTCTCCAAAGGGAAGTCTCCTTGTAGATATGGGTCAGAATATGGTTGGCTGGATCAGACTCAAGGTAAAAGGCAATAAAGGAACAGTGGTCAGAATCCGTCATGCCGAGGTCCTTGATAAATACGGAGAATTCTATACTGAAAACCTGCGAGTTGCAAAATGCCAGCTGAATTACACGCTTGATGGAAGCGGAGAAGAAGTTTATGAACCAAGATTTACATTTATGGGATTTCGGTATCTGGAAGTTGATGGATTCCCCGGAAACCTGACCGCTGATAATATAACAGGCATTGTAATTCATTCCGACATGCCTGTAACAGGAACATATGAAAGTTCCAATCCTCTGCTTAACCAGCTCCAGCATAATATTCAGTGGGGGCAGAAGGGCAATTTTGTTGATGTACCTACCGATTGTCCGCAAAGGGATGAACGACTTGGATGGACAGGCGATGCCCAGGCTTTCAGCAGGACTGCTGCCTTCAATTTCGATGTTGCTGCATTTTTTACAAAATGGTTGAAGGATGTTGCCCTCGATCAGAAGTCTGACGGGGCCGTTCCGGATGTGATTCCTGATGTACTTAATAAGCAGGATGCTAAAACGGCTGCTCCATCAGCCGGCTGGGGGGATGTTGCAGTCATAGTTCCATGGACAATGTACCAGGTATATGGCGATAAGCAATTTCTTGCAAATCAGTATCCAAGCATGAAAGCCTGGGTCGAATATATCAGGAAAAGGGCCGGCGACACTTACATATGGAAGGGTGGAAGCAAATATGGTGACTGGTTGTTTTACCATCCGCCTGTGAACAACCACAGTGAACCCGATGGATTCACCGAGCACGATTTTATTTCCACGGCATTTTTTGCATATTCTGCAGATCTGCTTGCAAAGTGTGCAAAGGAACTGGGTAAAACCGAAGATGAAAAAGTTTATTCTGACCTGTATAATAAGATAAGGACCGTGTTTATCAGGGAGTATGTTACACCTGCAGGCAGGATCGGAACAAACTCACAGACATCTTATGTCCTTGCTTTGATGTTTGACCTCCTTCCGGGTGAACTACGTCCGAATGCTGCTAAATTCCTTGTTGATGATATTAAAAGCAGGAGGAATCATCTTTCAACAGGCTTCCTTGGCACTCCTTTCCTTTGTCATGTCCTTAGTCAGAATGGTTATTCCGATGTTGCTTATGATCTGCTTCTTCAGGAAACATATCCTTCGTGGCTTTACCCTGTCAAAATGGGTGCAACAACAATATGGGAGCGCTGGGACGGTCAGAAAACCGACAGCACATTCCAGGATCCGGGTATGAACTCATTCAACCATTATGCGTATGGTGCTATCGGAGACTGGATGTACAGGGTCTCGGCAGGAATAGAAACCAAAACCCCCGGATACAGAAACCTCCTTATCCAGCCTCACCTTTCAGGAAAGCTGAATTTATCAAAAGCCTCATTCGAAAGTCCATACGGTAAAATCGTATCAGGTTGGGAAAGGAAACAGGGTAAGGTTCTGGTAACGGTTATAATACCTGCAAATTCAAAGGCAACTATCTGCCTGCCTGTCAGTAATGCTCAAAAGGTAACAATAGGTGGTAAACCTCTTTCTGCGGATTTGAATTTATCGAATATACGGATTCAGGGTGAAAATGTAATGGTCGATTCAGGCTCAGGTGAGTATCTCTTTGAAATAGCTGAATAGAAAACTGATTAGCAATCAGAACTTTATTTAGCTTAAGCCTCTTTTTGTGCCTGTAATTATGAGCTTTTTTGAGAATCATTTAGGTGAGTTTGCAGCATTGCTGACAGCATGCTTCTGGACTATAACATCACTATCTTTTGAATCGGCCAGCAATAAGATAGGATCAGTTGCCGTAAATATTCTGAAGCTTATTATAGGCTTTATCTTCCTGAGCATCTTTACACTCTTTCAACGTGGGATGTTATTCCCGGTTGATGCGGATACGGAGAACTGGTTCTGGCTTGTACTATCGGGACTGGTAGGCTTTGTCTTTGGTGATCTCTTCCTTTTTAAATCATATATTCTTATAGGATCGAGATTTGCAATGCTGATCATGACCCTGGTCCCTCCTATCACAGCCTTTTTTGGTTTTATAATTCTTGGCGAGAGGCTGACTATTTTTAACTTTCTTGGGATGACCCTGGCTTTCCTTGGGATAGCAATAGCGATTTTCGGCAGACACGGGAAAGGTGACAAATTATCTTTAAAACTATCGCCAAGAGGGATACTTTACGCTTTTGGCGGGGCCGTAGGACAGGCTCTGGGGCTGATACTCAGCAAACTGGGGATGAGGGATTATGATCCTTTTGCTGCCACACAGATAAGAATTCTGGCTGGACTTGCAGGATTTGCCTTTCTGGTAACAGTTTTGGGGAGGTGGAATACAATTGCAACTTCAGTTTTAAACAGACCTGCAATGTTATCAACTACAATGGGTGCCTTCTTTGGTCCTTTTCTTGGAGTTTCTTTTTCACTTATTTCAATTAAATATACTGAAGCAGGTATTGCATCGACAATTATGGCTTTGGTTCCTGTTCTGATAATTCTTCCGGCTGTGGTGTTGTACAAACAGAAAGTAACTTTTGCAGAGATGGCCGGCGCAATTATTAGTGTGGCTGGAGTTGCTTTGTTCTTTATTTAACCAGTAATAATTAGCGAATATTTTTTTCTATCCTTCAAAAACACAAGTGGCTGTCATTCTGAGCGAAACGAAGTGCAGCGATGAATCTTTTTCTATCTTTACAATATTATCCGTTTAGTAGTGATTTCTTTCGAACAAAATTGTAATGACTTCTGAAGAATTAAAAAACAGGATTCCCGGGAGTGAGTTCCTTGTGTTAACATCAAGAAGCAGCGGACCGGGCGGCCAGAATGTAAACAAGGTAAATACAAAAGTTGAAATACACTTTAATGTTCAGCTTTCTGCTGGGCTTACAGCATCTGAAAAGGAACTGATCTGTAAAAACCTGAAGAACAGGATAAATTCTGCAGGAGAGCTTGTCGTAAAGTCACAATCTGAGCGCACTCAACTGGGCAACAGAAAGAAAGCTCTCGAAAAGCTGTTATTTATGATATCTGCAGGACTGATAATAAAGCCTGAAAGGAAACCCACTTCTCCATCCAAAAAATCCAGAGCAGAACGACTGGATGAAAAGAAGAAAAGAGGGCAGACAAAAAGATTACGAGCGAGTGAAAATAAGGACTATGATGACCTGTAAAATATAAGTTGATTTTACACCTCCTTCAGCTTCCACTTTCCCCTTCTGAATACCAGCCATGCAGTCAGTGTCATTATTGATTCAGCTATCACTATAGCAGTAAATACACCCTGCTGGTGCATTCCCAAACTTATTGCAAGGAACCAGGCGAGAGGAATTTCAATCAGCCAAAATGCAAATATGTTGATCTTAAGAGGAGTAATTGTATCTCCTGCTCCATTGAATGAGTTGACCAGTACCATTCCGAAACCGTAAGCAATAAATCCTATGCTGACAATTCTCAGGCACTGGATTCCTGAAGTAAGTACTCGTGGATCATCAATAAAAGGCTTGATGAAGAAAGACGGAAATAGAAGCAAGATTAATCCAACAATGCCAAGAAGTATAATATTCACCAGTCCTGTCACAATAACTGCTTTTTCAGCTCTTTCCGGTTTTTTTGCCCCCAGATTCTGTCCAACCAGTGTTGAAGCCGCATTACTGATCCCC
Source organism: uncultured Bacteroidales bacterium (assembly GCA_963701745.1). Lineage (GTDB taxonomy): Bacteria > Bacteroidota > Bacteroidia > Bacteroidales > VadinHA17 > LD21. The sequence goes on from CAVPBE010000001.1 coordinate 1,862,751, forward strand.
CATGATGGCAGAAGGACGAAGCTTACAATCCTTATTGCAATTGTATAGCCTGCAACTATTTCACTGCCAAAAATTGAAATTATCCTGACCAGGGCGATCCAGCTTATCGTTCCGATCAGGTTCTGACCTATACTTCCGAGTGACAACCTTATAAGCCTGGTTATTATTTTTATATCAATACTTAATTTCCTGATTGACAGTTGAATGCGTTTTTTGCCAAAAAACAGGAGCCAGAACTGGTAGAGTACAGCAATCCCTCTGCCGGTAGTAGTAGCAACTGCAGCACCTGTAACGCCTAATTCAGGAAATGGTCCCAGTCCAAATATCAGGCAGGGATCTAGAAAAATATTTATAATATTTCCTATCCAGAGAACCCTCATTGCAATGGCTGCGTCACCTGCACTCCTGAAAATAGCATTGATGATAAATAAAAGCATGATCACTACATTGCCGCCAAGCATAATCCTTGTATATCCGGAAAGCTGCCCTGAGATAGCCTCTGAAGCCCCCATAAGTTCAAGCAATCTGCCCGAATAAATTATTCCGGGAATTGCTATTAGGATCGATACGATAATTCCTGTAAAAATGGCCTGAAATGCAGTTTTCGAAGCTTTGCCTGGATCTTTTTCCCCTATTCTTCTCGAGACCATCGAGGTTGTCGCGGTCGCAAGCCCAATTGAAATAGCATAAACTATAGTAACCATTGACTCTGTAAGACCAACAGTCGCAACAGCATCTGCTCCCAGCTTCGAAACAAAGAAAATGTCAACTATAACAAATACCGATTCCATTATCATTTCAAGAACAGCGGGAATCGACAGAAGAAGTATTGCCCTGCTAAGCTTTACTTCTGTAAAATCCTGTTCAGATCCTGCAACTGCTTCCTTAATGTCACTGAGTAATGCTTTGATATTTATTACAGGAATAATTTTCAAGCTTCTTATTTATAGTTTTTTTTATACTGAAATAATTAAAACAACATATATGCGTTATAAAGCATGTCTTTTTTGTTAGAAATAAGTATTTGAAATGCAAACTTTGCAAATATTTATGACATATGAAGTTCTGGCATAATAATTGTTAATGAAGATTCTTAAAAATTAACAGGAGGTTTTTAAAGTTTTAATGAAGAATTTTATAAGAAAACAAACAGCAATCAGAAAAAAAACCAGCAAAAAAAATGCAGGTTTATTTTCTGATTTATCGTATAAAATCGTTTGGCATAATTCAATGATAGACAAATATTTATCATGTTTATTATCTATGGGTGGAATATTCATTGTTAATAAATGACTATTCATGTTAATATTTATATAGGACGAATCATAATTTGTATTTATGGAATATATATTTTTAGCCCAATTTATTTTTAACTAAAACAGTTTAAAACAAGAAAAAGCAATTGATGAAATCTTTCATCGACAAACATGAACGCTAACAATAATGAGGTTGCAGCCCTCCGCTGTGAGGACCGCCTCGTGGGTTGCTCTTCTGATGAAGAGCCTGGCGCGAAAACCACGATTTTTTCGCAAGACGTAATCCCAAACCTGTCAGTTAGCACCCGGAGTTCGGAATTCATGCACCGCTACTTCCCCCTGACAACTATCGAATCCTGGAATGATTGGAAATGGCAGCTTCGGAATGCCTTCACAAGCATCGATGATCTTAAGAAGGTCATGAAGCTTACTGAAAAGGAGATCATGGCTATCAATAATCTGAAAGGCCGGCTTCCTTTACGGATCACTCCTTATTTTGCCTCATTGATTTATGACACCAAGCCATCACATCCGCTTCGCCGGAATGTTGTGCCTGTTGTTGAAGAGCTACTTGAGAGCAGCAGTGAACAATCCGATCCTTTACATGAGAAATCTTTCTCACCTGTTAAAGGCATTGTTCACCGCTATCCCGACAGGGTTTTGTTCACAGTCACTCAGGTTTGTTCAAATTATTGCAGGTATTGTACCCGTTCACATTCTGTCGGGCGGCTTGATAAGCTTGGAAGGCAGGATTATGAAAAAGCATTTAATTATATATCAGCCCATAAGGAAGTCAGAGACGTACTTATAAGTGGAGGTGATCCACTTACTCTTTCTGATGAGACACTCGATTATATATTATCGAATATCCGCAGGATAGAGCATGTTGAGATAATCCGTATAGGAACAAGGATACCTGTGGTTTTACCCCAGCGAATAACCGATGGTTTGATAAATGTTCTCAGAAAATATCATCCACTTTTCCTGAGTCTTCATTTTTCACATCCCCTTGAGATCACTGAAGAGTGTGCCAGAGCCTGCAATAAGCTTGCTGATGGCGGATTTCCTCTTGGAAGCCAGACGGTTCTGCTGAAAGGCATAAATGACAATGTGCCAGTTATGAAAGAACTAATGCACAGGCTATTAAAAGTGAGGGTCAGACCTTATTATTTATATCAGTGTGATCTGATACCCGGTTCGGGTCATTTCAGAACCACAGTGGCCAAGGGTCTTGAAATCATTAAAGGGCTCAGAGGCTTCACAAGCGGTTATGCCATTCCGACATTAGTTGTCGATGCTCCGGGCGGAGGAGGTAAGATACCTCTTCTTCCAAATTATGTCGTGGAGCATAATGATGAACATATCGTTCTGCGCAATTATAAGGGTGTTCTTTGTGAATATCCTGAAAAATAGGTCTGAAAACAGATGAAAATCGGATTGACATTTGATTTGCGGTCGTGGTATCTAGACCGTGGTTATTCTATGGAAGATACTGCTGAATTTGACAAACAGGATACTGTTGATGCAATAGATGGCGCACTGAGAAATATGGGATTCGAAACTGAATCCATTGGAAATTGCTTTCAGCTGATCGATGCTCTGTCGACAGGAAAAAAATGGGATCTGGTGTTCAATATCGCCGAAGGTTTGTATGGCGATGGAAGGGAATCAGTTGTCCCGGCTATCCTTGACCAGTACAAAATACCTTATGTGTTCAGCGGCCCTGTCATTATGGGCATTTCACTCAATAAACACCTTACAAGACTTATTGTTTCGGCTGCAGGTGTAGCGGTAAGTCCGGGAATGCTTATTTCAGAATTGCAGGATGTTGAAAAATGCAATCTGGTCTATCCGCTATTTATTAAACCTGTTTCAGAGGGCACTGGCAAGGGAATTACTGAAAAAAGTCTGGTGCATTCAGAACCTGAGCTCAGGCAAATGGTTGAATACCTTCTTACACGATTCAATCAACCTGCACTTCTTGAAGAATATCTCCCGGGCAGGGAGTTTACTGTGGGTGTTGTCGGATCAGGTGATGATGCAAAAGCAATTGGAGGTATGGAAATAGAATGTAAGGATAACCTTCCCTATTCAGTGGAATATAAGGAAAACTATCAGGTGTTTTGCAAATACACACCTCTACCGCCAGAGTATTCTGATGAATGCAAGACAGTAGCCCTGAAGGTATGGAAATCTCTCGGAGGAGTGGATGCAGGTAGAGTAGATGTAAAAGCTGACCGAAATGGCCGGATATGTTTTATGGAAGTAAATCCACTTGCCGGGCTTCATCCTGTCCATTCGGACCTTCCTATTCTTTCGAACATGGCAGGAATTAAATATCAGGCTCTTATCGAAATGATAATGCATTCAGCAATAAAACGATATCATTTAGCAGTATGATAAAGAGAAGATGCTGTATTCTGTTCAATCAACCCCGTGATGGGGCTCTTCCTGATGAACTTGATGTTCTTGAGCAGGTAGATTACATAGAGGAAAATCTCAGGAAGTTAGGGATAGACACATACAGGAAAGGCATCACTTCAGATTTCATGAATGAAGTTGCCGTGCTTGCAGGGGAGAAACCCGACTTTGTCTTCAACCTGGTTGAATCGATTAATAATAAAGGTGAGCTTTGCTATTTTGTTCCCGCATTGCTGAATATGTATTCGATACCCTATTCCGGCAATCCGTTGGAAGCTCTCTTTATTACAACCAGTAAAGCACTGACTAATAAGATATTGCTCGAACAAAAGATAGCCACACCTCTAGCTTATTTTCCATCACAGTACAAAATGATGAACCCAGGGACCAGATATATTATCAAACCTGTCTGGGAAGATGGTTCCCTTGGAATAACCGGTGAATCGGTATTTACCTTTACAGCCGATTATGGATTGAAGCTTAAGGAATTTGATGATTCTCACTGGATAATTCAGGAATATATAGATGGCCGGGAATTCAATATCAGTATTCTTCCCGATAAACATGGACCTGAAGTGATGCCTCCTGCTGAGATGGTATTCCATAATTTTGGCGATGATATTCCCAAAATAGTTGATTTTAAGGCAAAATGGGTTGCTGAAAGCTTTGAGTATGAAAATACTATAAGGGAATTTCCACGCAATAAACTTAACCCGGAATTGGGGGAGAAAATAAATGACCTTGCATTGAGATGCTGGGATGTTTTTGGATTAAAGGGGTATGCCAGGGTAGATATGAGAATCGATAAAGAAGAAAACCCTTATGTAATAGAAGTAAATGCAAATCCATGTATGTCGCCTGACAGCGGTCTGGTTGCTGCGACTATCGAAGCTGGTCTTCCCATTACTGTAGTACTTCAGCGCATTATCGACGATCTAAATTATTAATTTCACATGGCATTGGTTTCCAAGGGAATAAAGTCAGGAGACAGAAAAAACATTGAGGAAATATTACGTTCTTCGGGTTTTTTCTATGAATTTGAAATAGAGACGGCTCTCGAAATTGCAGATGAAACACTTGAGAAGGGAACTGAAAGGAGTGGATACTACTGGCTAAGGGCAACTGATGAAGATGGGGTTATCGCATTTGCAAATTATGGCAAAAATGCTTTTTCGACACATTCCTGGGATCTCTACTGGATTGCAGTCCACCAGAACTCAAGGAATAAAAAGCTTGGCACAGTAATGCTTAAAGCAATTGAGGATGATGTTAGAGAACAGGGGGGCAAGATACTCTGGATTGAGACTTCCGGTCGACCGTTATATGCTTCTACTGAAGGCTTTTACCGTAAAAATGGCTATCAGCTTGCTGCCAGCCTCAAGGATTTCTATGGGCCTGGCGATCCCAAACAAATATATTCTAAGGTACTTTAGATAAGATTCGAGTTATAATATTCAGGTTTTCCCGTGACCTCCTCCCCTAACCATTCAGGTTTCTCAAAAATTTCCTCTTCACTGGACAATTCAAGTTCAGCAATTACAAGTCCTTCATTCTTGCCATGAAATGTGTCAACTTCATAAGTGTGTTTGTTGAACGGGACAAGATATCTTGTCTTGATGATTACCTCCGGAAGACAAACCTTTAAAATTTCTGAAGCCTCTTTAAACGGGATCTCAAATTCCCATTCATGCCTCGAAAACCTGCTCTTTTCTGCAGGAGCCTTAACCGAAAGAACTGCCTTTCTATCCGAGATGCGGAGCCTTATGATTCTGGCAGGGTCAACAGATAAATAACCCTGCACAATTTCAATTTTTTTGACTGAAAGATTTTTGAACCCGCCTCTTACAAGAAACTTACGCTCAATTTCTGTTGCCATTGTTTTTAATGCAAATTTACCAATTTACATTTAGTATTCTGTTTAAACAATTTATTAACAAAATGGTAAAATATGATTAAATACATTAGGAAATTTCTGATATATTGTATATATTTGATTTAGATAGAGTGAAATAAATATATATTCGGATCAGGATACTTTTAACTGATATTTGACAGATATTTAAAAATACTGTTTGAAAATAAGTTGCTTTAGTTTTAGGTTGAGTGGGTAGATTGTAGCCAATGGACTGATGTCAAAACGTCAGTCCATTTTGTATTAACCGATTGAATTATTTTGAGTATTTTTAAGATATGGAAGTAAAAATAGAACCAGGCTGGAAAAGCAGACTGAATCCTGAATTTGAAAAAGAATATTTTGTCAGGCTTTCAGGTTTCATAAAGGATGAATACAGAAATGCCAGAATTTATCCACCCGGTTCACTTATTTTCAATGCATTCGATGTTTGCCCTTTTGGTAATGTCAAAGCAGTTATTTTAGGACAGGATCCTTATCATGGCCCGGGACAAGCTCATGGATTATGCTTTTCAGTAAAGGATGGAGTTGATTTTCCTCCAAGCCTGATAAATATTTTCAAAGAAATTGAATCAGACATTGGAATTCCCCGGCCGGTATCGGGGGATTTGACACGATGGGCAAAACAGGGTATTCTTCTTTTGAACGCTACTCTTACTGTAAGAGCACATCAGGCGGGATCGCACCAGAAAAAAGGATGGGAGGAATTTACTGATTATGTTATAAGGGTTCTTAACAGCGAGAAAGAGAATATTGTCTTTTTCCTCTGGGGAGCATATGCACAGAAAAAAGGGGAATCGATCGACCGGTCAAGGCATCTGGTTCTAGAATCGGTTCATCCCTCTCCTCTTTCAGCTTCCAGGGGTTTCTTTGGTAACCGGCACTTCAGCAGATGCAACGATTTTCTTGTAAGCAAAGGAATTGTGCCTATTGACTGGAGATAACTTCATAGTCTCATTCAGTCTTTTCCAGGGCCTCAGTTAACGTTCTTTCCAGCTCTGACGAGTCCTCAAAACCAACCGATAACCTTATAAGTCCTGGTTCAGGATATTTGGCTCCCCAGACCGATTCAACCGGCATTAGTATTGTCTTAGGATCACCAAGCGATGGAATAATTTTTATATTTTCCGATACTGACCTGACAAAATTATCGCGCCTGTTCTTTTTCTCCTGTTCAGAACTTCCGGCGAAATCAAATGTGACCATTGCCCCAAATCCCCTCTTTCCAAAGAGTTTAAGCGCTTCAGTATGAGTAGGATGTTCTGTTAATCCCGGGTACCAGACTTTTCTGATATCAGGATGATTTTTAAGTAGTTCAATAATCATAGCAGCATTATTACACTGCTTGCTGAACCTTAATTCAAATGTTTGTATCTGGGTTTGCAGCCTGTATGCATCATCAGGCGAGATCATATGACCAACGAACTTCCTGTATTCTATTGAATCTTTCATAATTGCACTATCATTCCCGCATAGTACACCAGCTGTGATGTTCCCATGTCCCGAAAAATACTTTGTGGCACTATGAACCACAATATCAGCTCCAAGTTCAAGAGGTCTGCAAAGGAGAGGCGTAGCGAATGTATTGTCAACTATCACCTTCGACCCCGATTTATGAGCCAGACTTATAATTGCTTCGACATCGGTGACAATAAGCATCGGGTTTGAAATTGCTTCTATATAGACAAGCTCAGGCTTTAGATCCCATATCAGCCTCTCAAATTCATAAAGATCATATTTTTCATTAACCGGATAGAAGTTATGAATTTGCAGTCCCCTTCTTTTCCTTAAAACCGATTCGGTAAATGAGATTGTCCCGCCATATATCTCACTGAAAAATAACCAGGGTCTTGACAATTCTGCCTTCTGGAAAACCGATACAGCAGTGTCAATTGCCGACATTCCTGACTGGGTGAGAAGTGCCCATTTGCACGATTCAAGCTTCATTATCTCTTCTTCAGCCGCAACAACTGTTGGATTCCGATACCTGGAATAAATGTACATTCCAGGGATCCGCTCATTTTCGGTTTCCATAGAAAAAGCATTTTTTGTTGTTTCAGCATCGAATAGCTCAAATCCTGCATCCCGGTAAAGTGGCATGCGTGAACTGTTGACAGGTTTTGCTTTCATTTTTAGTGCCAGTTTAAAAGACTGGTACCAAAATAGCTAATTTAGATCAAAGTGGTGAATCCAGGGTGACATTCTTTATCTTAAGAAGGTTGTTTTCAACAATAACATCATATGTCATTTTGACCTGTCCGAAATAATTCATGTATGTGAAATCAACCGGGCCGGTGGAAATAGTATCGCGATTTATTCTGGCGAATATGTAAGCTTTTGGAAAAGCAGTCTTAAATCGATGGTATTCAGATATATTACTTGTATTTATCGTACCGAAAGTAATCTCTTCTTCCTTGATTCTTACAACGACTTCCGTAAGGGCTGAGGAGGTCAGGTTTCTGATCCGAACATCGGTCGGACCTTCAGGGGAAAATGGTGTTTTTTTGCAGGAAAAGCAGAAAATTACAAGTAATAACAATGTAATTACATAAAACTTTTTCATTTTCCGGTCTTATTGGACAGCCTGTAACTATATAAACCGGAAAATCAAAGAATTAGTACACCATAACTAAATTATTGTGAGGCTGTTCGAAGGAACCCAGCCCTTGTTGCCATCCGTTAGTTTAATCTCATACCATTCACCCACCTGGTCCTCAATTGTTACCTTTGATCCTTCATGAAGTATAAAAAGATCTGTTCCGCTGTTATCCGGAGAGCTTTTCCCGTTCAGTGACGGAGCAAAAATCACAGCTCTATTGCTGTTGTATACAAGTGATTTGTTCCGGATTGTAAAAGTAAGTGAAGATGCAGATATAATCAGAAATAACAGTGCAGCCCAGAATCCGAGGACTTTTATCCTGTATCGGGCAGAATAAATATATGCCGATAACAGGATCAGGAAAAGGATAAAAGATACTAAGCTGATAACCGCCCAGGTATTTGTGGAGAGCAGGAGCGAAAGAAAATCAAACCACTTTACAAAGAATAGCTCAGGTATCTCCTCAAATTTATCAACAACAAGTGTTCTGGCAATCTGGAGGTTGTAATTAATATTATTGTCAGCAGGTTTTAACAGGTGAGCCCGCTCAAAAAACAGTATTGAACCTGGAACATTATTAAGTTTGAAATATGCATTGCCGATATTGTAATCAAGTTCGGCAGAACGGTAACCTGTGTTATAAATGTCGAGCCACTCATTAAGAGCCTCCTGATATTTTGATGCAGTATAGTATTCTACTCCCTTTTTGAATTTTACGGAACGCTCCTCCTGTCCGGAAACAAGATCGGCAGTTAAAACAAGCAGCAGCAAAATAATAATATGTCTTACTGTAAATTTCATATGTCAGCCTATAGAATTTTCGAATAATCTGATGAACCTTGCAGCCTCATCATAAATCTTTTCAGCCTCTTCCGCTGACGAGGATGGTGCAAACCTTGCATATTCGCATTTATCGATAACAGAAGCAAGGTTGCTTACATCTTCTTCGGCTATTCCTTTCTCAGTCAGTGTATTAACAGCGTTGCTCCTGTTAAGTTCCGATACGGGGATGTTGAGTTTATCACTCAGATATCCCCACAGAGCCTTCAGTATTTCTTCATAAAACTTATCTGATTGATTCTCCTTAAGGCATCTCTCAGCTTCCTTTAGCCGTTTACCCGCTACTTTTCCTGCTTTTCTGTTTCTAACAGCAGAAATATCCGAATTCCTTCGAATGTGTTCCCTTCTTATAAACAGTACTACCAGGAATACAATGAGAGCAAATGCATAGGCACTATAGAACGATCTTTTTGAAGCGAAATGGTTGCCGGTCTTTTTCAGCAATCCTTGTTTTGAACTGATGAACCTGATGTCTTTCCCAAGGTATTTTACATCCTCTTTGGAGACACCTCCAAAGACAGTAATACCAGGGTTCTGATCAGTCCCCTTTCTGGCATAGAAATTCAGCTCAGGGGTTTTTACCCTCTCATACTGTTTTGATGCTACATTGAAGAAGGAGTAAGTCACAGGGGGTATTGTGAAGTCACCATAATGCCTGGGGATCAGGAGATACTCAAAAGTCTTCTGTCCTGTGGTTCCGTTCATGCTGTTCTTCAGGTCATCAGTAACCTTTGGATCATAAACCTCAAGATCAGCCGGCAGTTTAAGCTCCGGTGCACCAGCCATCTTAAGGTTACCGTTTCCGGCAATAACTATTTTAAGATTAACGGCATCGTTAACATTCACTGTGTCCTTGCTAATCGATGAATTCAGAGTTATTTTACCGGCAATTCCTGAAAAATCATCAGGTTTCGTTCCTGGTAATGGATTGACTTTTATTCTGACAGGCTTGCTGAGAACTGCTTTTGGCAATGTTGTGTACGTTGAAAAGAAATCTCCAAAAAAGGGGTCAGATTGTCCCGTTTTCTGACGGATAAGCACCGATATCTGGACAGGATCAATAGTTATCTCCCCGGGTATCTGCGGATAAAGGAGAAACCTCTGTACCACACCTGTTCCGTAAATTGTGCCATTGACGCTTTCACGCTGCAACGATGTAAGTGGTGGCGTCTCCAGGTCAGTTTTAAGAAATCCCTCAAAGCCTGGATATTTGATTTCATTAATTCCTGAAATATCAACCCTGGTGTATAGTTTGACTGTTACCCCGATATTTTCTCCAATGAATACGTCCCTTTTATCAAGCGTAAGGTTCACGAAAATATCATCACCTGTCTCTTCTACCTGGTCCTCCGTTATATTCCGGCCTGCTCCCTGAACATTTTGCTGAACCTTGCTGCTCCCGACAACCTGTATTCTCAGAGAATCGGAATAGTATGTCTTATTCTTTACTTTAATGGCAGCAGGGGGAATTACAAATCTGCCCTCTTTTAACGCCTGCATATAATAAACATAAGTATAGGAAGTTTCCCTTGAAATTTTACCGTTTATGATCTGTGTACTTGAACTGAAAGAGGTCTGGGGACCCATAAGTTTGTAAAATCCTGTGAACGGCGGTTCTGAAAATTCTCCTTCCCCGGAGTTAATTGTCCAGGAAACACTGAACTGCTCTCCTGCCTGGACAACTGCAGGGTATTCTTCAACAACAGATATCTCCTGTCCTTCAGCAAAATGACTCAGAAGAATCGCAACCATTGTAAGTATAATGTACTTTCCTTTCATTATGCCAATTTACCAGTTTTTAGTGGTTTTCACTCTTGCCTTTACTGCTTTTGCAAGCTTAACCTTCTCCTGAACATTCTTCTCATCGTTGGCTATAGCATTTAAAAGCCTTTCAGCATCTTCCTGTGAAATGGATTGCTGCTGATCCTGCTGCTTTTGCTGTTGCTGTTGCTCCTGTTGTTTTTCCTGCTGATTGTTATCCTGTTTTTCCTGATCTTTCTGTTTGGACTGATCCTGATCCTGATCCTGATCCTTTTTCTGGTCCTTATTATCTTTGTCCTTCTGCTGCTTTGTTGTTGTTGTTGTTGTTGTTGTTGTTTCTGCTGCTCTTCCTGCTTCTTTAGAAGGTCCTGGGCATAAGCAAGGTTATACTTGGCCTCCATATTTTCGGGATTCAGCTTCAGAGAGTTTTTATAGGCTTCGATGCTTTCCTTCAATTTATTTGCCATCAACAGTGAGTTTCCAAGATTGTACATACTGGCCGATCTCTTGTCTTTTTCTTCAATCATTTTATGACTTTCAATAAACTGCTTTCCAGCATCTTCATATTTCTTTTGCTTATAAAGAGCATCACCGGCATTGAAAACTGCATCACCTGAAGCTTTGTTTTTATCGAGTGCTCTTCTGTACGATATTTCAGATTCGGAGAACTTATCCTTCTCATATTCCCTGTTACCCTGCCTTATGAATTTTCTGTCAGCCTGAGCATTCAGCAATCCTGTAAAACAGAGCATAAAAAGCAGGATAAGCGCTTCAGGCTTTTCACAATACTTTATATGATTTTTTTTAAACATCAGTTTTACAATATATTATCAGACTTTGAATTTAAATAATCTTACGTTTTGAAGCTTTCTGTTTTTCCTGTCCATAATAATGATTTCAAGGATCATAAAAAAAAGAGCCAGAGCCGCAAAAACCTGGAACTGATCATTATATTCCGTATACATTGTACTCTCGAGATCATCTTTTTTCATTTTCCTGATATCGCTGAATATTTCATCAAGACCAATACTGGAACTGCTTGCTCTGATATAATTTCCTCCTGCACTGACGGCGATTTTTTTCAGAATATCTTCATCCAGTTTAGTAATGACTGTTGAACCTTCGGCATCTTTAAGATAATCTCTCCTCCCCCCTGTTGTAACGGGCACAGGTACCCCTTCATTTGAACCTATTCCGATTGTATGAATTATGATGCCTGCCTTTGAAGCTGCTTCAGCTTCAGAAACAGGATCATCCTCATGGTTCTCTCCGTCAGTGATAATAATAATTGCTTTGCTTTTCCCTTCTCCCGGTGTGAATGATCTTTCAGCCAGCTTAATTGCAGCCCCTATCGCTGTTCCCTGCTTGGGCACCATTTCAGGATTAATTGTTGATAAAAACATCTTCGCAGAAATGTAGTCGGTTGTTATTGGTATTTGCGTATAGGCATCTCCTGCAAAGACTATTAGTCCGATTTTGTCGTTCTCGAGATTGTCGACGAGCTTCGATATCGCCTGCTTTGCCCTGGTAAGCCTGTTTGGCTGGATATCTTCGGCAAGCATTGAATTGCTTACGTCGAGGGCAATAATCACTTCAACACCCTGCTTCTTTACTTCCTCGAGCCTGGAACCGAACTGGGGCCTGGCAAGCATTATAATAACTGCAGAAATACCAATTAACATAAAAACGAATTTAATAACAGGTCTTATTCTGGAAATCTCAGGAATAAGCCTCCCTATTAATGCAGCTTCCCCAAGCTTTTTCAATGATTTTCTCCTTCTTACCTGATTGAAAATAAATATTGCTGCCATTACCGGAAGCAGAAGCAGCAGGTACAGGTATTCAGGATTAGCAAATCTGAAGAGTTGCATGGTAATTCAATTTATGTCAGCTTTTTTAAAACCGTAAATCTTACTAGCATTTCAATCAAAAGAAGGCAAAAGGCAATTATTGCTGGTATCAGGTATTTCTCATCTTTTCTTATAAATTGCTTCACATCGATCTTTGATTTTTCCAGTTTATCAATCTCACTGTATACCTGAACAAGCTTATCGTTATCTGTAGCCCTGAAGTATTTGCCTCCGGTCACCTGTGCAATATCCTTCAGGATGGCCTCATCTATTTCCACAGGCATATTCTGGTATTGTGTTCCAAATGGCGTCTGAACAGGATATGGAGCTGTCCCCTGAGTTCCAACACCGATTGTATAAACCCTTACTCCGAAAGTTTTTGCGATGCCTGCAGCTGTCGCCGGGGCGATCTCTCCCCTGTTGTTTATTCCGTCAGTCAGCAGGATTATTACCTTGCTTTTGGCATCAGAATCCTTTATTCTGTTTACTGCATTTGCAAGCCCCATACCGATTGCAGTTCCATCTTCAATCATACCGCTCTCTATCTCCCTCAGGAGGTTTATCAGGACAGCATGGTCAGTTGTCAGGGGACATTGTGTAAAGCTCTCTCCGCTGAAAACAACAAGTCCAATGCGGTCATATGGCCTTCCTGAAATAAACTCAGTAGCTACATTCTTTGAGGCTTCGAGCCTGTCGGGCTTAAAATCGCGTGCAAGCATGCTGCCTGAGATATCTAGTGCAAGAACTATATCGATGCCCTCCGTTGATACATCCTGGAATTTATCGGTAGTCTGTGGGCGGGCAAGGACAATGATAATAATAAGAACTGCTGTCATCCTTAACCCAAAAAGAACATGCTGGAGATAGTTTCTGAATGTAGTTCCTGATCTTTCAAGCGGTTTTAAGCCTGGAATCCTGAGGGATGCAAAAGCTTTATGCTGTTTAAGGATATAAAATGCTATAATTGCCGGTATAACCAGCAAAAGGTAAAGAAAATTGGGATCCGCAAAAGTTATTCTGTTCATAAGCCTTCTTCTCCCTGATTAACCTTAATGTCGCTCTTTTCCTCAATCGCATCAGCAGTCTTTGTAGCTGAAACAAAATCATATGAATCCGAGAATTCTGTTTCATTTTCTGCCGTTTCAGGTTTATATTTGGCAAATTTCACAAGGTCAGCTGCTGTAAGTACAGATCTCAGCTTTCTATATGATTCATCCTTTTTGAACCCTGTCTTAACAAGTGCCTCAAGAGTCTCAGATGTAGTCAATTCAAGAGAGTTTATCCCAAACCTGTTCTCAAGATATTGTCTGATTATCTCTGTAAGCCGTATGTAGTATTTCTTTGTTTCACCATTCTGCCAAAGCTTTTCATTCCTTAGCCGTTCAAGTTCACGGAAGGCAATAACATGGGCAGGTTCGGAAATTACAGGAATAATATCTTCTTTTTTTTCTTTTTTAAATTTCTTTATTAATTTGATTAAGAGCCATATAATTACTGATACGAGCAAAACAAGCAGTATCCAGGGAAGGATTTCACCCAGTGTAATAGGAGCCCTGTAAGGTGCGGCAATATCAAATATCTTTGCAGAAGTGTCGGCAGGGGTTATTTTAACCCTTGCAACTTCAAGAAATGTATAATCTGAAAAAAATCTTTTGAGACCTTTTGAATCAGTCAATTCGGCATATACGGGATCGATTCTGTAGAATCCCGAATCAAAGGAGGTGACAAGGTATTTTTCTGTGATCCTGATCTTGTTTCCGGGAATTCCCGAAGTGTCGATTGCAGGTCCTGACAGAATTTCAATATTTTTAATTAATGAATCCCTGAAAACGGGAAGTGTTAGCCTGAGATCAGATGGCTGATCGATCGTAACAGAAAAATTGACCTGGTCACCAATCAGTATCCTTGTTGTATCAAATGCAGCTGATACAGATATATCCTGACCGTTCAGCTGCGAAATGAAAAACAATAACACAAATATTATTAAACACCCTGGTCTCTTCATATAGTTTATCTACTCTCAAATAGTTGCATAAGAGGTCTTACGTAGTCCTCTTTGGTACTCAGTTCAGTAAAATCAACACCGCATTTTTTAAACGTATTCCTTATCGTATCCAGGTGTGATTTCCACCAATCTGAATATGTTTTTCTTACATAACCTGATGAAGTGTCAATCCATTTTTCAAATCCGGTTTCTGAGTCCATAACTTTCATCAATCCCACATCAGGAAGTATTTTCTCAAGCGGATCTGACACTTTTAAAGCAACAACATCATGCTTACTTGAAGCAATTCTCAAAGCCTCCTCAAATTCAGGAGCCATAAAGTCGGAAATTACAAATGCTGTACACCTCTTTTTTATCGCATTTGTAAGAAACCTGAGCGGCTCGCTAAGGCTTGTGTGGTTGCTTTGTGGTTTGAAATCAAGAAGTTCTCTGATTATCCTGAGAATGTGTTTTCTTCCTTTCTGAGGAGGGATAAACTTTTCAACCTTGTCAGTAAAGAAGATGACACCGATTTTATCATTATTATATATTGCTGAAAATGATAGCACTGCGGCAACCTCTGTCATGATATCCCGCTTAAAGCTTACTGTTGAGCCGAAGTCTCCGGATCCGCTTACATCAATAAGCAGCATTACTGTAAGTTCCCTTTCCTCTTCATATACCTTAACATATGGATGATTGAATCTGGCTGTAACATTCCAGTCGATGCTTCTTATGTCATCACCATACTGGTACTCCCTTACCTCGCTGAATGAAATACCCCGGCCCTTAAATGCACTGTGATACTCTCCGGCAAAAATATGCCTGGTCAGACCACGGGTCTTAATTTCGATCCTTCTTACTTTCTTAAGTAATTCTATTGCTTCCATGTTACTTGCTACTAGTTTCTAGTTACTGGTTGCTGGTTAAATAAATAACAAGTCAGCAACAAGCAACAAGCAACTTTTCAAGGGACTTCAACAACATTCAGTATTTCAGCAATTATCTTATCCTGGTTAACGTTTTCAGCTTCGGCTTCATAAGTAAGACCTATCCTGTGCCTCATTACATCAGCACATACGGTTCTCACGTCTTCAGGAATAACATATCCCCTTCTTCTTATGAAGGCATAGGCTTTTGATGCAAGTGAAAGATTAATTGAAGCACGCGGCGAAGCTCCATAGGAGATCATATTCTTAAAAGCGGGAAGACCATATTTCTCAGGATTACGGCTTGCGAAGACTATATTAAGGATGTAGTTTTCAATCTTCTCATCCATATAAACCTCCCTGACGACATTCCTGGCCCTTATAATATCATTCGTCTTAAGAACACTGTTCGCTTTGGGAAAATCTTTTGCAAGGTTCTCTCTGACAATAAGCTTTTCTTCCTCAATTGTAGGATAGTCAATGAGGACTTTGAGCATGAATCTGTCAACCTGGGCTTCTGGTAAGGGATATGTACCCTCCTGTTCGATCGGATTCTGGGTAGCCAGGACAAGGAAAGGTTCTTCGAGTTTATAGGTCGATTCTCCGATTGTAACCTGCCTCTCCTGCATAGCCTCGAGCAATGCACTCTGCACTTTTGCCGGGGATCGGTTTATTTCATCAGCAAGGATGAAGTTGGCAAAAACAGGGCCTTTCTTGACGATGAACTCTTCTTTTTTCTGGCTATATATCAATGTACCGGTAAGGTCAGCCGGAAGAAGGTCGGGGGTGAATTGAATCCTGCTGAACTTCGCATCTATAACTGATGCAAGCGATTTTATAGCAAGTGTCTTTGCAAGGCCTGGTACTCCTTCAAGCAGGATATGACCATTGGCCAGAAGTCCGATCATAAGCGAATCGGTCAGATGTTTCTGGCCAACAATGACCTTGTTCATCTCCATCCTTATGATATCAACAAATGAGCTCTCTTTTTCAATTTTCTCATTAAGAATCCTTATATCTGATGTTTGCTCCATAGCTAAAAATTTAAGGTGCAAAGATAATAAAATGAGTTTGTGGCAGGCTTATGAAAACTGCCTTAAAATTCTGACACAAAAGAACAGGACAGAATTATAACAATGAGTTAAAAAGTGTTAAAGTTCTGTTAAATACGGTAGGGTGAGTGGGTTCCATGAAAAATTAGCCCTGACCGAACTCCGAAGGATCAGCATGAATATTAGCGGAAAAAAAGCATCATTTACTTTCTGCGGAAGGACTACCAGAAAAACAAGAAATCCGGCGGACAGAATAAACACCAGTCTGAACCATAACTGCCAATCCTTTTTTAATAAAAGGCTTATTAAGCAAAGTATAATAAAAGGATTAAGCCATATAATATTCAGATTCCATTTCATCTGCTGATGATCAGTGAAGAAGTTGAAGAAGATCATTAAGATAGCCAGAATTGAGAAAACACCAAAAATGACTACATCCATAATGTTGTTTTCTCTCTTTCCCCTGAAGTAACCCGTAAGGATTATTACAAGAATAAGAATAACCGAGAAGACAACCATCGGGGATGAAAGAAGTTTCCCCTTTGCAGCAGGCTGGTCGAAATCAACAACAATTTCAGGATTCTTAAGCAATGGGATCATTTTCCCATTACGCCTTATTACCAATTCAGATAGTCCGTTCTTAAGTTCAATAGGAAGGAACATTTTGTCCCTGAATGAAGCTTTTTTATCTCCGGGTGATCCCATTATCAGGTCAATTCCAGCCTTTGTCCAGGGCATTACCTTTTCAAATTCCCCGGTAAGGGACCTGAAAGTTGGCAGGTTTCTTTGTGATTCAGAAGGAGGATATACAAGATCCTCCCCTACTGCTTTTTCAATTAAATCCCGAATCCTTGTTGAGCAATCATCGTAAAAAAAATCATACCTGTAATTAAGATTTTCAGGCTTGAGGTTTTCCGCTATAAGCAGGAAAAGCTTTTCAATTTCAGCTGTTTCCAGGTTCAATTTTTGAGATACAACCCATCTGCCTTCTACAAAATAATCTTTGAGGAAATTATCATAGGAGCTTATTCCCAATGAATAATCGAGCCGCCCTTTCGCAAATTTCCAGGCAAAATTCGGTGTGGCAAAATCGAAAACTCCCCAGTTGTAGACAATATCACTATTTTTTTCGGGAATGACTACCCGTAATGCACTGTGCCCATATACAGAATATGTCTCAGTGCCCGGTCCGCAAGTCAGAAGATAAATATCAGCCTTTGGGTTTTCCTGGGAAATCAGTGAATGCACCGGGAAAAGAAGAAACAACAGGAGTAAATTGACCTTCTTTATCATTTTATATTATTCTTTTGTAAACCTACTAGTTTTTTTTGAGAATAGAAAGAGACGGAAGACGGAGGGTCGAATAAGGAACCTCCTTAGAATAATCCTTTGCGACCTTTGTGTAGAATCTTTGCGGACTTTGCGGTTAATTCTTTGTTTTTTAATAGATTTATGCCGATAAAATTTATTCAATCATATATTAAGATGAAAAAACACCTGTTCCCGGTTATTGCTTTAATAGTCATATTTTTAATGAGCTTCAACAGTAAGCTCCCGTTTAAAATCACCGATCTTCATGTACATCTGAAGGGTAAACTGACTATTAACGATGCTGTCGCAAAATCAAAAGCTGAAAATATTGATTATGGTATAGCTGTGAATTGCGGAATGGGATTTCCTGTTCACAATGACAGCCAGATTGATTCTGTGGTGGCACTTTTCAAAGATTATCCGCAGTTTTATCTGGCAATGCAGGCAGAAGGTCGCGAATGGGTAAATATTTTCTCAAAAGAATCGATGGCGAAATTTGATTATGTTTTTACTGACGCCATGACATTCACCGATGCAAAAGGAAGGCGGAACCGTATCTGGATGCCGAATGAGACCTGGATCGATGATGAAGAGCAATTCATGGACTATCTGGTGAATACACTCGTCAAGATCCTGAATACTGAACCTATTAATATATACGTCAATTCGACATTCCTTCCAGCCACGATGCAAAGCAGGTATGATATGTTCTGGACTCCTGAAAGGATGGATAAGGTGATAAATGCTGCTAAAGCCAATAATATAGCAATAGAGATCAATAACAGGTACAGGATCCCTTCAGAAGCTTTTATTAATAGGGCTCATAAAGCCGGTGTTAAATTCACTATCGGAACAAACAATGCTGATGAAAATTTCTCAGGAGCCGGGTATGCTATTGAAATGATAAAAAAATGCAAGCTGGATGAAAATGATTTCTTCCTGCCGGTTAAAAAAGCAAGGATCTGAGACAGGATGGAGCATCTTGAAATTGCCCGTATTTTAAAATTTCTTCCCGGAATTATCCTTGGGTTGACTGTTCATGAATTCAGTCATGCCTGGATGGCTAAAATGTGCGGTGACCTGACATCGGAACAACAGGGAAGGATCACATTGAATCCCTTCAAACATATTGATGCACTGGGCTTTGTAATGCTGCTTGTTGCTGGATTCGGATGGGCAAAGCCTGTTCAGTTCAATGAAGCCAATCTGAAGAATCCGAAGAGAGATGTTGTTAAAATTGCTATTGCCGGGCCATTATCGAATGCTATAACAGCGATGATCCTTTCTGTGATATTTTCAATTTACAGCCATTTTACTTCCGACAACTACAACAACATTATTCAGATCGTGAATGAGGTTTTCATGTACGCAATTTATATAAACTGGGGATTATTTATTTTCAATCTCATACCTTTTCCTCCTCTTGACGGATCACATCTACTGCTGAACCAGTTCAGGAAATTTCCAAAGCTCTATGACGGATTTTACAAATATGGATCTTACATCTTTCTGGGTCTCATCGTGGTAACCATATTCACCAGCATAAATCTGTTTCCGATCTGGCCGGCAATGGAATTCCTTGGGAAAGGGTTTCTGTCGCTTGTCGGCTATAATTGATCTTCTTTCCTGCACCTCCAGATTCCCATATCTCTCCTTTGGGTTATTACTTTGAAATATCATGAAAATGGTGTAAATTGTAAGAAACATCTGAGATGTGAGATATTTTCTTATCATATTTGTTTTAACCATGGAAGGTTCTATTTTACAGCAGGATGACAGGTATACGGTAGCCAGGGAAAGAATGGTTACAGAGCAGATCATCAGCCGTGGGGTAACCGATCAGTCAACGTTGCAGGCAATGAGAAAAGTGCCGCGGCATCTGTTCATACCGAAAGAATACGAAAGCGAAGCTTATGATGATTATCCGCTTCCGATTGGTTATGGACAGACAATATCTCAGCCATATATTGTAGCATATATGACCGAGGTTGCGGAACCTGATCATTCAAAAACAGCACTGGAGGTAGGAACAGGTTCAGGTTACCAGGCCGCCGTTCTGGCTGAAACTGTCAAGAGTGTATATAGTATTGAAATTGTACCAGAGCTTGCAATGGAATCAGAAGAAAGGTTAAAGAAGCTCGGATATAAAAATATCACTGTTAAATATGGCGATGGATACAATGGCTGGAAAGAGTTCTCTCCTTTTGACATTATTATTGTTACTGCCGCAGCCGAACAGATCCCCCAGCCCCTGATCGACCAGCTTGCGGAGAACGGAAGACTTGTGATCCCTGTTGGTGCTCCCCTGGCAGTACAGGAGCTTATCCTGCTTATCAAAAAGGATGGTAAGATAGAGAAACGCCGTATGACTTTCGTTAGATTTGTCCCGTTTAAACGATTTTAAAGATCCTTTGTTTGATTAAGACAATAACAGAATAAGGATTTCGTTACTAAAATGAAGTCAGTTCATTTCTGTCTTATCACCATTATTAATGATAAAAGATTCGATTAAAAGAATTCTGAAAAGGATCAGATCCGATAAAATTATGAACAGGATTGGATCAGGAAAGATAGTTTATTTCGAAAATCCACTTGAAGAAATAGCCATAAAGTATATCCCGGGTGAACTAGGTAAAGCCGGAAAATACTATGCAAAGCATTATGGGCGAAATGAATATGAGATCGACTTCAACTCCAGTTGTGTAATCATGGGTGCAATGGAGGGTAGACAGATCAGTAAAACCAGATATGGTAACTATCATTTAATTGAAAGCGTGCATTGGAACGGAAGTTTTAATAACTCCGCCAACCTGCAGGAGTGTAATTAATTGTATTCATACATTATCTGATTTCCTTTGGATTTTATTCAGAGTATTTGTGGGATATGAGCTACTATAAAAGGGAAATATTAATCAGGGTGATAATTTTAGGAGCAGTAATTGTTAGTCTGCTTATCATGAGCTTATTTTAAGTGAGCTTTCAATGTCTTGAAAGGACCTGTGAAATTATTTTTTATCACTTAAAAAATCAAAAAATCACCATTAGCCGTGACTTGACGGATTTGAAGATTATTACCAATAATGAATGGTCTCTATTACCTGCACATTCATCTCTTCGTTCTTGCCTTTGATCAAAAATACTTTCACCTTGGAAATGAATTTGCTAGATTTCAGGTAATTATTTAAATCACGGACTTATAAATATTTAAAATCTATGAAAAAGCTACTTCTTCTTTCACTGTTAATGATCCTTTCTATGTCTGTTGCAAGAGCACAGGAAGTACCTGAAGTAGCTCCTAATGATATGGTCAAGATCTCAAAGAACTTAATAAAGTTCAACCTTACCTCGGCTTTGATAAAGAACTACTCTGTTCAATATGAAAGGGTCCTTTCAAGAAACATATCGCTGGGTTTGAGTTTTAAAATGATGCCGGAATCAGGCATTCCTTATACTGATCAGATCTTCAGATGGTCTGGTGATATTGATGCAGAAACAAAAAATACAATCGAGAATCTCAATATAGGTAACTACACAATAACACCCGAAATAAGATTCTATAAAGGGAAAAAACGATACGGCACAGGTTTTTATACAGCACTCTTTTACAGGTACGGTCATTTTACTGCGAGTAATGCAATTGTAACAATTAACCAGGATGATCCGGAACTTGATCCCACAACTATGACAATATCAGGAAATATGACAACGCATACCGGTGGATTCATGTTCGGAGCCCAGTGGGCCCTGGGTAAGCATATGTGTCTCGACTGGTGGATTCTCGGACCTCACTTCGGTGTATGCTCTGGCAATGCAATAGGATTGACCTCAGCACCACTTTCCGAGGAAGATCAGCAAAGCATTGAGGAAGAAATAAATGGCTTTGATGTACCAATGCTTAAGCAGACAATCGATGTTACAGCCGATAAAGCCACCCTTGACTTTTCCGGACCATGGGCCGGAATAAGAGCCGGATTATCATTCGGTATCAAATTCTGATCACGTCGTGTTTCAGGATCGTGAAATGGAAAACCAGCCCCGGCAACACAGCACTTACCGGGGATTTTTTTTGTGAGAAGAAAGACAGAAAATTTCTATCAGGTTATATTTAATATAATTGTAACTTCGAAACCTCTAAAATTTGGATTATTGTGGAAAATTTATCAGATAGATCTTATTTAAAAAATCTTTGGTT
This sequence comes from uncultured Bacteroidales bacterium, assembly GCA_963701745.1. GTDB lineage: Bacteria > Bacteroidota > Bacteroidia > Bacteroidales > VadinHA17 > LD21. The sequence continues at coordinate 1,884,858 of CAVPBE010000001.1, forward strand.
AGAAATTGGAAATTTTTTGTTTTTCATTAAGGCTGCCTTAAAATTCCGGGATAGGAGAATGCAGAAGATTGTCAGGGGCACTTTCTCCAGACAAATAAAGGTTGCTTTTTTTAAACAAGAAACTTTGGAGTATATTGAAAACCACCGGAAGGGTAACTGTGTAAGTTGCGGAGTATGTTGTCAATACATACGAAGATGTCCTTATTTAACCAGCGACAATAAGTGTTCTATTAATAGTACTAAACATTTTATTTGCAGAGTCTACCCAATTTCCAACTATGATGTTCAATTGGTCTCAAAAGTATCTGATAAGAAATGTGGATACTATTTTGATGATGTAAAGGAGTAATAGCTGCTATTGTTATTAAAGCCCTCGGAACACAGCTCCAGGGGCTTTATATTTTTGTACCAGGTACCTTTGGTATGGTGCTAAATGTCAAGAAATGTCGCAAGTAAAAATATCAGGCAGTTATTTTGTCTTTTAGGCTATTTAAATGCTTCTCAATATGCCTGCAGTGATGTAAATATTTTACCCGGAGCTTTAATTGGTCTTCTAAACGCCATTCACTATATCTTCTTTTTTCTCTGTGAGTGATTTTCCTTAGCTCCTTTCTAATAGATAATAAGGTCATCAAACAGGCTAAACCAAGAATTAAAAAAACAATATCAGGGATGATTACCATTTAGTCAGTATTAAAATCCAAAACTCCAACTATAAAATTATTCAATAGAGATAAACAAAGCAAATTTATTTTGTATTGCACCCTCCGATTCATTCATGTGATTTTATTAGCAAGACATTTTGACCATTTTCCCATTCTTATGCCAGGAATTGTATTAAAATGTTATAAAAGTGATAGAAAATGATTCAAAAGTAAAATACGTTGTCATATAAATAGCGGAACTTCACATAAGAATTTGGTTAATCAGGATCGTAGAAATTGATATAGAAGACAATTATATCTATCTAACTTTTTTGAATAATTAAATACTAACAACTATGAAAACAAAAGCATTTGTGCTATTCTGTCTTAGTCTTGGTATTGGGATAACGCAACTTTCTGCACAGGGAGGCATTATTTTCGATACCTTCATTGTAACGCTTCGTCAGGGTGTTACAATGGAGCAATATCTGGATTTTCTGAAAACCCGATATGTATCAGAGTATAATAAGAATTTTCCCGGATCAAAATTGACGATAGGGAGTCCTGATTCCTGGAGGAAGAAAAATCAATATTCTTTCTTTTATACTTTTGAATCAGATAAGGAGTATTCCAAATACTACAAAAATAACGGAAAAGACGTATCCGATGAATGTAAAGCAGGCTGGGAGAAAATGAAATCACTTAATGAGGAAGAAAATAAATATATTATGGATAAAAGGCGAATAGAACTTGAATGGGAACGGTGGATGGATGAAATAATCGTTAAGTAAAATACCATATTAAAGCCAAAAACATTTTAACAAGACTATTGCTTATTTAGGGTTTTACGGTATTCTATGTAGCCCTCGGAAATCACCTTCGGGGGCTTTTAGTTTGAGTGATGGTAAGGAATGGGGCGGTATGCAAATAAAATGCAAATGGGAATAAAAAAGAGAGTTAAATTGTTCTAACTCTCTCATTATCTTTGTGATTCCGGGGCGATTGTTCGTCCCGAAAGATCGGGACTCACGAGCTCGCTCACTTCGTTCGCTCGGTTCGAACTTCCCAGCCCTTCGCGTTCGAATCGGTGTAGATTCCACTTATGAATTGTAGTGATTCCGGGGCGATTCGAACGCCCGACCCACAGCTTAGAAGGCTGTTGCTCTATCCAGCTGAGCTACGGAACCCGATTCAGGGGGCAAAAATACAATTTTTTTAATTGTGGTCAAGAAAAAACATCGCCAGCCGCATTGACTTTCAATAGCCCCGGTGTCATTTATTGCGATTACATCCCAGCTTACCAATATGCGCAATTGATAGTAGATCTTATATCGTCACAGGTAAACTATTTATTGTATCAGGTATATTAATTGTTGTAATACGATAAAAGAATCAATATTGTCCGGTTAATTACAGGTCGCACCTACGGTGCTAAAATTATGGTGGTTCTAATTTCTACAAACAGTTCACTCCTACGGAGTTTGGATTATTTAAGTCCCGTTAGGGACGACCTGTTTGTAGGAATTAATCATAAACAAAAAAATGAACCCCATCGGGGTGACCTGTTTGTGAATGTACATATAATCAACGGATTAACCAGAATCTTATAATTTTAGTCGGACACTAATGAAATGAATCTCTCCATGAAATCTATTATTCTGCCGATTTCATATAATTGACAAGACCTTTTTTGTCAATTATTTCCCTGAGCTTCCCGGGAAGAGGTTCAAAACTGAATTGCTTATCCCCTATTGCTATTTCCCCTTTTTCCAGACTTACAGACACGTTATCTCCTTGTTTATAAGCCTCTGCAGCCTCTTTGTGAACAATAAGAAGAAGCCCCTGGTTAATTGATGACCGGTAAAATATCCGGTTGACCGACTTGACGATGATCGCGCTTATGCCAGCATAGGCGAGTCCAACTGACGGATGCTCCCTTGAGCTCCCGCACCCGAAATTATCACCTGTAATAATTATATCACCAGGTTTTGCATTTGATCTGAATGAGGGATCGAAATCCTCAAAAAGATGCGGGATTATTGAGGCAGGGTCAGAACTTAGAACATTATAAGTGTATTTGCCTGCAAACATCTGATCGGTATTAAGATTGTCAACATCAGAATAATTCCAGACATTTCCTGATTTCCTGTTTTCTCCCTCCTTTATGACCGATGTAATACTCTGGCCTACAGAAAATGGGAATCTGGAAGTTTCATTACTTCCACGTGGATCGGTAATTACCCCCGTAAGAGCGGAAGCAGCAACTGTTCCGGGAGAGGCAAGATAAATTCCTGCCTCCTTATTCCCCATCCTTCCGGGAAAGTTCCGGTTAGCAGTAGAAATTACAGTATGTCCGCTTGCAGGAATCCCCAATCCGGTTCCAAGGCATGGTCCGCATGACGGTGTAAGAATGCTGGCTCCCGATTCCATGAGTGTTGTTATTATGCCCTCACTGATAGCCTGAAGGAATATTTTGTCAGAAGCTGGAATAACATTCAGCTGGAAACCTTTCTTTATCTTTTTGTCTTTCAGTACTTCTGCTGCAATTCTCAGATCCTCTATCCTGCCATTTGTGCAGGTTCCAATGAGACCTTCGTGGACTTCAATACCTGCTGTTTCAGATACTGTTTTTACATTGTCAACATTATGCGGGGCAGCCACAACAGGTACAATCTGACTTAGATCAATATCTATCTCGCGAAAATATGTGGCACCTTCATCCGCCCAGATGCCCTGTTTGGTTGCAATAGCTGTGCCGAGGAAATATCCAAGAACCTCGTCAGCCGGAAAAACAGCATTTTTTGCTCCCATTTCCGAAGCCAGGTTGGCTATTGTCATCCTGTCGGATATGGTCAGATTCCTCAACCCTTCGCCATGATATTCTACCGACATATAGTTTGCTCCATCGGAACCGATCATTCCAATTATCCAAAGGGCAAGATCCTTAGCAAAAACATTTTTCTGCAGCTTTCCTTTTAAATTTATCCTGATCGATTCAGGTACCCTGAACCATGTCTCTCCCCTCTTCCATATTCCGGCGGATTCTGTTCTGTCGATGCCTGCAGCAAATGCATTAAAAGCACCGGCAGTTGATGTGTGACTGTCGCTGCCGACTATGATCATACCAGGCCGGGCGTGATATGACATTATCTGATGACATATACCCCTGCCTGCATCGTAGAATTTATCTATCCCCTGGCTGGCAACGATATCCCTAATCTCCTGATATTGATTTGCCAGCTTTGCATCAGGAGGAGGAGCATTGTGATCAAGAACCACAAGCATCTGTTCCGGGTGAGCCACCCTGACTCCACCCATTTTAAGAAATGTTTTATAAATGCTTGATGTATTGTCGTGTGTAAGTAAAATATCAGGACGGGCAAATACGATTGCTCCGGCATTTGCACCAAGGATTTTTTCTGCGAATGTCATTGATTTCATCATGCTATAATTTTAATTTTAGTGGGGTGATGGAACCACACATGATTGAAAATTAAATTTTTACCATGTTTGAGATTTACGTCAATCATGCAGGTTTAATAAAGAGTCTGTTTAAAAAAGTCCGCCATTTTTGTAGATCTCAAACTGGACATCTGAAAATGGTTCAGCCCGGATGTTTTTACCAGATCTCAGGTTTTCAATTTCACCGGTGAGCAAACTGATCCTGATCTTGTCACCATCAGATAGTTCAAGTTCAGAAATGTTTTTACAGGTTATTACTGGCAGGGCTGCATTTATTGCATTTCTTTCATATATTGCACCGAAAGATCCTGCAACAACAGCCTGAATTCCAAGTGAAATAAAACAATCCACTGCCTGCTGACGGGAACTTCCTGATCCGAAATTCTCGCCAGTTATTACAATATCTCCCGGAAGTGCTTTTTTGGCAAAGTCCTCGAAACCCTGGAGGTTATCAAAGGTGTATTGCCCCATATCTTTAATATCTGTTATTGCCAGATACCTGTTATGGAAAATCATATCTGTGTCGATGTTGTCTTTCTTTATAAACCAACATCTGCCTTCAATTACAGCTGGTTTATCGGCGCTGGTTTTTGAAATAAGTTTTTGCCGTACCCTTAAAGGTTCCGAAGGTTTAAATACAAATTCAGCAGGATTATCAGGGATTTTGTCACTTGTTGTAACAAATCCTGCAATAGCTGACGCAGCAACAACTTCCGGAGATGCAAGAAAGACACTTCCTTTTCCCTGCTTTCCAGGGAAGTTACGGTTCCCTGTACTAACTGTGACCTCGCCCTGTCCATTCTGACCTACCTGGCCGGCAGCACATCCTGCACATCCTGCATTAGAAACAAGAGCTCCTGCCTTTTTAAAAATATCAATAAGACCATTCGCAAGACAGTCCTTCCAGATTGCATCGGTTGCTGGTACTATCTTAAGAACAACGCCGGGAGCGACTTTCCTTCCCCTAAGGATATCCGCAGTTTTCAACATATCCTCCATCCTGCCGTTTGTACAGCTTCCAATGAAACCAGAATCAATCTTCTGGCCGGAAACCTCTTCAATGCTGACCGTGTCATGAGGTGCTCCGGGTCTGGAAACCATTTTTATGAAACTATTCATCTCGATGTCAAATGTTTTGGCATAGGTAGCATCCGGATCAGCAAAGACAGCAACGAAACTTTTATCGGTTCGGGCTGAGCAATATTCAATTATTTTGTCCGACGGAGGAAACAGTATAATTATGGCTCCCATTTCAGTAGCCATTGAAGAAATTGTTATCCTCTGGTCGAGAGACATATTTTCAATTGTCTTGCCATATAATTCGACAGAATAACCAAGCAAGGAATTAGCGCCGAACCTTGCGAGAAGGTTCAGAACAACATCTTTTGCGCTTATACCTTCCTTTAAATCACCGGTAAAATTGATTTTAACCGATTCGGGGATTTTGAACCAGATTTTGCCCTTGTTCCATCCTGCTGATATATCCATATCTCCCATTCCCTGTCCGAATGCTCCAATTGCACCCAGGATATTGGCATGCGAATCGGTTGAAATTGCAGTAGCACCCGGATAGACAATACCCTCATCAATTATTACATGAGTTCCTATCCCTGCGTCAATATCGTACACCTTGATTCCGTTGTTGCGTGCAAACTGACGGCAGATATGCTGATTAACGGCATACTTCTGATCTGACCCGGTAGGATTGCAGTCAAATGTAAAAAATGTTCTTTCAGGATCATCCACCAGCAAGCCATGATCAAGGATATTCTTTACAACATTGGCTCCCCCGAAATCACGGGCAATCCTTGCATCTATATTGATATCCACAATATCTCCCGGCTTAACCTTTTCGTATTTCGAATGGTTGGCCAGTATTTTCTCAAGCATGGTCATTGCCATAGCAGTAAAATGATTAAAATTTCGGGTAAAAGTAAATAAAAATGGTTGAAACTATTTAAATCTTGCCCTGTAATCCCTTGGTGAAAGCCCTTCGGATCTCCTGAATTGCTTATTGAAATTTGAGATGCTCGAAAATCCGCATTGAGATGCTATTTCATGGACCTGGTATTTGGTTTCACGCAAAAGATGACCTGCTTTGTTCATCCTCACCTTGTTAAGATATTCAACAAATCCCGAGCCGGCATATTTCTTAAAGTATCTGCTAAACGCGAACGGGTTCATGCGGGCAATTGTTGAAACCTTCTCGAGAGTAATAGGTTTAGAATAATTTTCTCTGACATAGTTGAAAATATCAGTCATTTTTTTATTTCCTCTTTCATCGAATGCCCTTTTGTAATTCTCTGTGCAGAGCAAACCTCTTTTGTCGGATGAGCACATGATCTTAAGAACGTTAAAAAAACTTATCATTTTTTCAACTCCTTTATTGTGAACCATACTGACCAGATGCGACTCAGATTTCCTTGCATCCTCAACCGAAAAAATGATACCCCTTTCCGAATCCATAAGGAGCTTTCTTACGGAATATAGTTCGTGCTGTGACAATAAGGCTTCACCAAGAGATGAAAGCTTAAAATGGAGCATGACGCCTTTCTCTTTCTGGTTTGATTTCTCATTCCTGTAATAGTTCCAGCAATGAGGAATGTTTCCACCAATGAGCACAAGATCATAATTATCGAAGATCTCTACACTATCTCCGACAATACGGGTCCCATTACTATCCGTATTAAGCACAATTTCATATTCAGGATGAAAATGCCAGAACCCATCTGCATCTGAAATATAATCAGCCCTGAATCCGCCGCTGTTGTCATAACTTATCTTTTCAAGTTCAGCAACCATAATAAGTGAAAATTATGAAATGATGGGGTAATATCAAATTTAAACATTTTTTTATCAATATCAGGCCGTGTTTTATCAATTATTGGAATTGCTTTATCAATAAAAGGGATTGCTTCATCAATAATATTCAGTTGTTCATCTTAAAATTTTTAGAATTATTTTGATAATATTATTATTTAATATAAATTTGTTCCTAGCTCATGCTATTGGTATAAGAGGAGAAAGCAGGGGTTGAGAGTGGAAATCATAAGGATTGTATTGCAGACATTGACTTTCACATCTGGAACCTGAGGATTAGCGCCAGCTTACCATGGTTCCGTCCTTTTATCAGACAGTAGACACGGGAATTATCTCACTAATAAAGCCCGCTCCCTGGTTTTCATGACAACCCTTGCTCCTCTTATTTTTTCAGGCAGTCCGAACAGGCTGCTTTTTTATTGTTTCCTGCCTGATTGAACTGATCTGAAAAAAAGATATCTTTGATACAGATCGTCAGAAAATTCGGGTAGTTTACTTCACGCAGTAAACCGGGGGACCATGAAAACATATATCAGAAGAAGGGAGAAGAACAATAACCTGGTTGTCTTTTACGGAGGCTGGGGAGCTGACGAGAATGTCTTCACTCCGCTTTGTACAGATGATTTTGATTTTATTCTTTTTTACAATTACTCGGCTGATGAGGCCCTCCTGTTACCTGAAACCAAAACTTACGAATCCATTACTCTGATCGGCTGGTCCCTTGGGGTCTGGGCAGCAGAATATTTGTCGCCCCGGACAGGCATCAAGCCTGATCTTACAATAGCAGTAAACGGCACTCCGATACCAGCTGATGATCATTATGGCATTCCTCTCCATGTCTTCGAAGGAACCCTGAATAATATTACTGAAACCAATATGGAAAAGTTTTACCTTAGAATGTTTGGTGACAGGAAAAACTATCTCCGGAACTCTGACAGGATCCCGCATAGATCTGTTAAATCCCTTCATGACGAGCTGAGGTGGCTATACAACCGCATAATGGAGACGACAGAGCCGGGATTCAGATGGGATTATGCTGTGACTAGTGAAACCGACAGAGTCTTTCCTTCCAAGAATCTGAATGGCTACTGGGAGAAGGAAAAAGGTACAAAACATATTGTCTTGCCTTTGCCTCACTACCTTTTTCGCGAGTGGCCGTCATTTGCCGATTTTATTGATTTTGTAAAAGGGTACAAAGGCAATGATAAAGCGAAATTATAGATCGTGCTGCACTAAAGATCCTTTAAAAGAATATTTGAATCAGATTGTGTGACAAGTTTGTCGAACTTATCGAGCATTATAGTTATCCTGTCGTATTCTTTGGTTTTTGCAAATATCTGATGTTCTGATCCTTTCTTGTCAACTTTATTCAGTACAAAACTCACAGACATTATATTGATATCCATTGCAGGCTGGTAAAGTCTCTCTATATGGTCATTCTCATGAATAACAGAAACCAGGCCGCAATTAGTAAGATCCTGGAGAATGTCTCTTACCAGCCTTACAGGCACTTTCAGGCTTTTTGAAATATTTTCGGAGCTCATTGGTTTTTCACCAAGAGTGAAGTTCTTAATTATCAGGTTCATGATCATCAGGATAAGAGCTCTCTTCTGATATGAGCTCACGTTAAGAGCTTCAGATTCAAATTCATATCTCGAAAGATTCTGGTTTGCGAATGAAAGTTCCGCTCCAAGAAGAAGAATTATCCAGCTGCTCTGTACCCATATTATAAACAGAGGAATTGCTGCAAAGCTCCCGTATATAGCACTCAGTTTAGTAATGCCAAACTGCAGGTCAATATATAACCACTGCAGAACCTGAAGTATCGTACCGGCAATAATCCCTGACACAAGAGCGGGGACCAGTCTGACCTTTGTATTTGGCATAATAATAAACAATATTGTGAGGACTATCCATGTAAGCACATATGGGGCAAGCTTGAAAAGAAAGCCAACTATGGGTTTGAAGAATTCAAGTATGGAAGATCTTGCAATGAAATCTACCATCTCCTTGTTCACGAAAACAGTCATGCTGCTTGAGAGGATAAGAAAAACCGGTGCAATCAGCATTATTGTAAGATAATCGGTGAACTTACGTAGCCAGGGCCTGGCAGAGTTAATCTGCCAGATATGATTAAAGGAACTCTCTATCTGATCGAGCAAGGACATTACCGACCATATCAGGATTACAATTCCGATCCCGGCAATATAGCCTCCACTGGTTGCCTGGATTGCATTGTTGGCCTGATTCAGTATCCAATTCAGAACCTCAGGCTGGGTTTGAAATTCTTTTACAAGGATTTCCTGAAGTTTCTGGTCAAGTGCAAATCCCTTTGCTATTCCAAACGCTATTGCAGCAAAAGGGACTATCGAAAGCATTGTATATAATGTTAGTGCAGATGCCCTGAGCTGGACCCTGTCGTTCATGAAGCCCCTGGCTGCAAGAACGATGATCCTTAGCTGCCTTATAACAAAAGACTTTCCTCTTGAAATATCAGAAATTGATGTGTGCCAGATAACATCATTAATCTGCTTGACCTTATTAAGTGCCCAGGAAATTGGATCTGCCATTCTAGTTGTTTAACACTCTAACGCCCAAAGATACAAAATAGTACATATAAAAATATTTGCTATTTTTCAGGACAAATTATCTGCCATGAATATTGAGATTACCGAATTTATTGAAGGAGCAAGGCATTCGAAAGGATTGACAGTGATAATTGATGTTTTCAGAGCATTCTCCGTCGAATGCTATGCTATAGACTCAGGTGCTGCAAAAATTATTGCAGCTGGAGAGGTTGCTGAAGCATTTGAATTGAAGAAAAGGTATATTAAAGCTGTACTTGTCGGGGAGCGGGATGAAAAGAAAATAAACGGATTTGATTTCGGAAATAGTCCGACTGAAATTATAAAAGCCGATCTTGCAGGAAAAACAGTGATCCATACCACCACCGCCGGTACAAAAGGTCTTGTCAATGCATCAAATGCAGAATCGATACTTACAGGAAGTTTCGTAAATGCATCAGCTGTTGCAAGATATATCAGAGCTGCTGCGCCGATGCATGTGTCACTTGTTGCAATGGGATACAGGGCGGAGGAATCGGCAGAAGAAGATCTGTTATGTGCAGGATACCTGGAGGCACTCATTAAAGGCAAAGAGAGCGATTTTGAACAAAGGATTGCAAATTTGAGGAACACATCAGGGAAAAGATTCTTTAAGCCGGAAAATATTGATTTCTCCCCTCCTACCGATTTCTTTCTGTGCACGATGATTAACAGGTTCAACTTTGTTCTGAAAGCACAAAAAAGGTATGACGGGAATTTTGATATGGAAAGGATCGATATTTAAATAATATCGGGAGGTATGTTAAATATCGGCAATAACTTTCGTCTCCTGTGAATTTCCCTGAAAGTACAGAACATACTGATCTTATAAAGCTTAAACAAGAGAAGCGATGCATTTGAAGAATCAAGACGGATCTCCATCCTTTCCCTGTACCTGATAAAGATACCTGCAATAATCCGTGTAAGATTAAGTGCCTTCAGCACCCAGAAAAGCCTGAGAAGGCTTACAGTCATAGAAAAGGTTTTTTTATCAGTGACATTATCATAGAGCTTGCTCAGATTTTCAATGCTGTCCTTTGTCTTGGCAAGAAATTCCTTGTTTGACTCGAGGCCTTCATGCAAAAGTCCATTATCTATATGATATATTGGTATACCTGCTTTTTTAAGCTGGTAGCTGAAAAGGGTGTCCTCGTGTCCGTATTGTTTAAGTTCTTCGTAAAACCTGAATTTCGAGAAAATCGACTTTTCAATCAGGACATTGAATGTTGAGAACCTTGAATAAGGATGCTTGTTTCTTTCGGCAGCTTTTTTCTGTTCCTTTTTTCTTCCGTATTTCCACCTGAGGAATTTGTCGGGATCGCCCGGAGGGCTGTCCTGATATAATATTCCACCGCTCATTACCCTGGCATATTCCAGGTATTCGAGCCATTTTTGCAAATAAGTCTCCGCGGTTCCTCTTATCATTGTGTCTGCATCAATGAACAGCAGATAATCTCCACTGGCTTCCATGATCAGACGGTTTCTTATTGAGGCTCTTCCAATGTTTTTTTCCGATGATACAATCCTGACGTTATCTCCGGCAAGAGGCTGGTATTTCTTTTTATACTCTTCTGATGATCCATCATCCCCAATAATGATTTCATGGAATTCAGGCACCTGTTCCATTCCATCTCTCATACAGTGAACGAGGGCAACAATATCAAAATCATTCACCGGAATAAGGATTGAAATCTTCATTTTGATGAAAATCCAGGTTTGTCAGATCAAAAATACAACATATTTCCAATATTCCTAAAGCCAGCCTTTGGCAAAGAAATTGCAATAACTACTTTTGTTATCCGTTATTCCATTCCATTTTAAGATAAATGAGAAATACAATTTTTTGCCTAATAATGCTATCCACCACATTTTGCTCTTCCGGGCAAATGAAGAAAGGATATGAAATTCCGGTAAACATATCAGGTTTACGGGACTCAACTATTTTTCTTGCTTACCATATGGGTGACAAGCAGTATATTAAGGACACTGTAACTCTTGACAGCAAGGGCAGTGGAGTATTTTCGGGTGAGGAAACGCTGCCCCAGGGTATTTATATGATAGTTCTGCCAGGGAAGCAGTATTTTGAGGTCTTGATGTCAACTGATCAGAATTTCTCTGTCAATTGCTCATACATTGACTATTTCAATACCCTTAAATTTTCAGGATCTGATGAAAACAGTGCGTTCATTGCCTACCAGAAACAATGGATCGTTATGCAGAAGAAGGCTACTGGAATAGTGAAACGACTTCAGAATAACAGGCAAAATATTGATTCACTGAGAATCCTTTCAGAGATGCAGAAAAAACAGGAAGATTCGATGAAATCTTATTTGCATGGTGTGATAAATGAAAACAACGGTAACTTTCTTTCTCTTCTTGTAAAGGCAATGTTACCAGTCGATGTACCTCCGATATCAGTGCCTCAGGGCACCAAAAATCCTGATTCCACAAAATGGGTTCTGAACTATATTTATAATAAGGATCATTTCTTTGACAATATTGATATCAATGATGAAAGGCTGCTTCGCACACCAATATTGCAGGCAAGGCTGAATACCTTTTTTTCGAATGTTTTGATTCAATCGTCGGATTCAATAAGCAAAGAGATTGATAAGATAATCGGGAAGGTAAAGGACAATTACAAGGTCTTCCAGTTTATTTCAGTTTATCTGTTTAACCATTTCAGGGAAAGCGAAATTATGGGGCATGATGCAATAGTTGTCAAACTTGCAGATGAGATTTATCTTACAGGCAAAGCTGACTGGGTATCTAAGGATTTTAAGGATGATCTAAGGAAACAGGTCGACCGGATCAGGCCCAGTCTGATTGGCGTTAAGGCGCAGGACCTAGTTATGAATTCATACAAGGGGGTATTTGTTTCTCTATATGATATTGAGAAGGATTTCACCATCCTCTATTTCTGGGAACCCGATTGCGGACATTGCGCCGAATCCACTCCAAAGCTTAAAGCCTTGTATGATAAGATCAAGGATCAGGGAGTTGAAGTATTTACAGTGTGCACTACAGGCGAAAAAGCAAAATGGGAAAAATATATTGTAGAGCACAAGCTTGACTGGATAAACGGATGGGATCCTGAAAGGAGAACCAATTTCGGATATTATTATAATGTTGAATCAACGCCAATGATTTATATCCTGGACAGAGACAAAACAATAATTGCCAAAAAGCTTAGCGTTGATGATATAGGTTCATTTATTGACAATTACAGGAAGTATTTTAAGAAGTAAGATTCTTGGTCCTTATCCATTTGACAAGCCCGTAGATTGAATCAAATTCTGCGCTTAAACCATTTGCTCTGCATTTCCAGGTCGAATTCGACGAAGAAGGTACTTCTACCTCCACTGCCGGTTCTGAATCAACAATCCCATATCCGGCCCTTATAAGAGCTTTTTCGGTCCAGTATTTTTTTCTGCCATCTCCCCTTATTATAATTCTTCCTTTCTCTTCATTCCTGATTGTAAAACTCCCGTCATTTGAATTGAACTCTACTTTATTACTATCGAAAAGTGTTTCAAATGATCCTTCAAGCATAAGATCTTCAGGAGCTCCCTCGGTCAGACCCTGTTCCTTCAGAAGCCAGATCTTGTCAGCCTGACTTACCGCTGTTGCAAGATCATGGGTTGAAAATATTATAGTTTTATCACGGTTTCTTGTAAGCTCATTCATCAGGTGAATTATTTCGTACTTGCTGCTTATATCCAGAAAAGCAGTCGGTTCATCCATAATCATAATTCCGGCATCCTGGGCCAAAACCATAGCTATCATTGCCCTCTGACGCTCACCGTCGGAAAGCTCTGTAACAGACCTGTTACTTAATTCCGTCATTCCGGTTTTTGAAATTGCCTCAACAATCTTATTATGATCGCCAGCATCTATTCTGCCCAGCCAGTTTGTATGGGGAAACCTGCCAAGAGAAACAAGGTCGTAAACCTTCATATTGCTGACTTTTATTATTTCAGTAGATATATAACCTATTTTTGCTGAAAGCTGTAATCTTGAGAAATCAACAATGTTTTTCCCGTCTAGAGTCAGCTTTCCGTTAATTAGATTCTGCAATCCGGCAAATGTTCTGAGAAGGGTACTTTTACCAATGCCGTTCTTACCTATTACAGCTATAAGTTCACCTTTTGCCGCCGAACCATTTATAGGAGGAAGCAAGACATGACGGACTTTCCCTGATGTAAATCCGATTTCAAGGTTTCTGAAGGTTAAAATATTTTTAGTACTTTCTTCCATCAGAAGATCTCCCTGTTTTTTTGATCACGAAGGATGACCCACACAACAACAGGGATCCCGATTAAAGCTGTTACCGAGTTAACAGGTAAAACATTATCGGAACCCGGCATTTGTGAAATTATATCACTGGCAAGCATAACAATAGCCCCTGCAAGGATTGTTCCGGGTATCAGTATTTTATGATCTGATGTTCTGAAGATTATTCTGGCCAGATGAGGAACTGCAATTCCAATAAATCCTATCGGGCCGCAAAATGCAGTAATTGTTCCTGCCAGTATACTTGTTCCTGCAATTATCACAATCCTTGACCTTCTTATATCCAGTCCAATACTTCTGGCATAATCTTCACCCAGAAGGAGGGCATTAAGCATCTTTACGGAGATCAGACTTAGAATTGATCCGGCGAGCACTGATAACAGCATAACATTTAGCTGGGAGGAGGTCAGATTACCGAGACTTCCCATTGTCCAGATTACATAGGCTTTCAGCATTGTTTCATTGCTGAAATACTGCATTATGCTTACTATTGCTGATATCGCACTTGAAAGCATAATTCCAAGGATAAGTACCGTCATTATGTTCTTCACCCTTGAGGATATCATCATTATCAGGAGCATGACCAATCCGGCACCTGTCCATGATGCAGCTGCTATTGCCCAGTTGCCTAATCCCCTTATACTTTCGGGGGAAATATCGGCTGAGAATCCCAGTATTACGAATGCCACTCCCAGGCTTGCTCCTGAACTCAGACCCAGAACATAAGGTCCGGCCATAGGATTCCTGAAGAGAGTTTGCATCTGCAGACCGCTGATTGACAATGCAATTCCAACCAGAAGGGCAGTAATGGCCTTTGGCAGCCTGAATTGAAACAAAATAGTCCTGGTAGTGTCATCAGTATTGTTGAATATTGCTCTGAATATTTCACCAGGTCTGATTGTTACCGATCCGAGAAAAAGATCAAGAATGAAGAACAGAACCAGTATAATGGCCAATCCCCCAAATATTACCCCGGATCTTCCCTGAGAATTAAAGGCAACAGGTTCTTTTTGGTTTTTCCCGGTCATCAGTGCTGATCCTAATATAATTTTTTATAATAATACAATTCAACTGAAGGAAGCAATCCGGGATGCAAAATGGATGCAATATCCCTTAGAATTATTTGAGGTTCAAGACAGCCACCTTCCCAGTAGTCATTTCCTCCGCCTGCATTTGTTCTTTTAATGTTATTGAATACGTTGCCACTTTTAAAACACCGGAGATGGGCAAGTCTGGGGTCGATCGACATAATCTCCTCAAGAGAGTTTGCACTGCCTGAATTCAACCAGTAATCAGCATCAAGGGCTTTAATGAAGACATTTTCCAGTCCGGTTGGCATTGAAACTGACGATTCGGTATTCTGCCAGAGATATTCGCCACCAGCATCATCGATAAGGGCTGAAATATATGAATTGCCAGGTGATATGTACCATGTATCCTTAAAGGGTAATCCAAGCAGAACTGAAGGTTTCTCGGTAATATTTACACTGATAAATGATTTTAACTTGTTGTACTCATTCTCAATTGTTCTGAATATTGAATCAGCCATTGCCTCTCTGGAGTAAAGAGCCCCCAGCAACTTTATCCATTCGGCTTTGCCAAGCGGATCAGTTTCAAGATAATCAGCGTTATAAACAACTTTTACACCCATTTCTTTCAGCTTGGCGATGTAACCTGCCGATTCACTCCCAATCCCATAAACCATAATAAGATCAGGATCCAGCTTAAGGATCATTTCCTTGTTCAGATTATCATCGTAACCTATTTCCCGTATGTCGCCCTTATTTACATTCTGAATAAGGTCCATGGCATATATGAACCTTGTTCCTGAAAAACCCACCACCGTACTCTCTTTATCCAGGGCTGATATCATTGAAAGGTGAGTTGTTGACATGCAGATTATCTTTCTTACCGGAACATTTATAACATCTGAAGTGTCGATGAAGGATGGTATAATTTCACCTTCCGGAATAAGGTACCATTTTTGCGCAATATTTCTGGCCCCCTGCCATGGATTAAGGACAGAGACCTGCGAATACCCATTCAACATTTCTATTGTAAGTCTCTTCGCATACGATATAATGGGCCTTTCAGCTGTTTTTGAATTATCAGCAAGTTTTGTTGCTTTTCGACCACAAGAAAGCAGAGAAATTGAAACAAAGACAAGTAATATCAACAGTTTCTGACTTAAAAATAATCCTCTGTTATCGGGAAAGATCATTCAGATGTGTTATCAGGATTTACTTTAAAGCAAATTGTTCCGGGGATAATATCTGCTTCCATTTCAGATATAAGGGTCCCTCCCTCTCCGTATCTAAGGATCTTTCCTTTATTCACATAATCCAGAACATCTGTAACGAAAACCTCATTATTTACCGGATTTACCCCCAGCTTGTAAAAAACATGGTTAAGCTCTGGTATAAAAACCTGTGCAGGCAAGCTTTGTGCTTCTATTGACATTTTCCGGACCCCGTTTAAAAGAAAATACAATGTCGTCCCTTTACCATCAATCTGGAGGCATGTAGGCGAATCAGTTATGGCAGGAAAAGTAAATCTCTTTTCTATTTTGTTTGTCCTGGTGCTGATGCCTATAAGTTCAGCGTAGTTTTCTCTTTTCCATCCCCCATTGCAGAGGACCCATAATGTCTCATTTTTATCGACAGCCATGCTTTCAGGCTCTGATCCGACAACAATCGAGTCGGTAACCTGGTTGGTTGCTGTATTAATTACCATAACCTTATTGCCTCCCGCCCAGTTTGCTACGTAAGCAGTGGCATATACCGTTACAATCGATTCAGAGGTTTTCTTTATGTTAATATACCCTGTTACTGAATTTTTTAACAGATCAATAATTGCAATGGAATCAGAATAAAGACTTGTGATATAAGCTTTCCTGTCGTTAATAAATGAAATATACCTTGGTGAACTTATTTTATTTATTGTGGCAGCAGATTTCAGGTAGTTTCTGTCAGTTACCTCTATCTTATCCGAATTATTGACCAACAGATATGCTTTGCTTCCGTGAAAGCCCATTGAATATGGAATATCTCCGAGCGGCCTCTGATTAATATTAAAGAAAACATGATTGTAAATCCTAAGGGAGTCATAGGAAAAGAATGACAGAGAACCATTACCCGATCTGAAGTTGCCCTCATTAAGAACGAAGACTCCCTCACCTGAAAGATAAGTTTTACCCGGATCAATAATTATGGGATTGATCTCTTTGGAGCAAGCGCATGAAAGCGACAAAAATATTAATATAAATGTTTTACGCATCTTCTATTTCCTGAATTGAAATACAATCGAAATTAAAAAACTCCGTCCTGGCATCGGATAGTAAGCAATGTTCTGATAGCTTTCATTAAAGAGGTTTTCTATTATGAATCCCAGATCGAAGGATATGTTCCCTGCATTCATTTTTGTTCCCAGCGTCAGGTCGCTCACTGAATATTGCGGAAGGTATTGGGAATTATCTGACCTAATGAACCTTTTGCCAGTATAGATTAAATTAAATGCTGAATAATAATGACGCCAGTATAATCTTAACAGAGCATTAAGCTGATGTTCAGGTATATAAATCAACTGATTTCCGGATAAAACATTATTATCCATGCTTCCTCCTGCAACATTAGCTTTAGTAAAAGCATATCCTGCATTTAGCCTGGCATTGAATCCATGAACTTTGTAATTTAGATCAATGGCTGATTCCAGTCCGGTAGTTATAATATTGCCCATATTTGATGCTTCCCAGTAAAAAGAATCACCAGGGCGCCATTGTATCATATTGCTTATATGATTTCTGAAAAATGAAAGATCATTTTTTATCTGTATGGGGCCTGATAAATTACTTGTCATTTCCCAGGATATTTCAGAAATATATCCTGTCTCATTATCAAGAGCAGGATTTCCGCCCGGAGACCAGAACATATCATTAAGAGTTGGAATCTTTGAATTTTTGGAAAAACTAGCTTTAATAAAATAATACTTGTCCCTGAAGGGTTTTATTTCGGTACTCGCAGAAAAATCAGGGGACAGAAACCTCCCGTCCTGGATCATTTCACGTAAAAGAATCCTGGTCGTCAGCCACCTGAAAGGATCAGTCTCAGCAATTAAATCAGCTGATGCCAGATTCCTTGTTTTACTTCCGGCGTAATTATTCGTATTTACAAAATCAATTTCATCGTCAAGAGCAAATTCAAGTTTCAGAATTTTATTGACCCGGTGTTCGAGGCTGCTCTTAAGTATAATTCTTCTTGAATTGTTTCTGGACTCAATTGAAGCAAGTTCATTAGAATAATCGAGCTTATCAGAAATGAAAGCTGCGGTGAGATTTATATTATTAAGCCCTTTATGGGATCCATAAGTAAGCATTGCCCTGAGTGATTCGTCAGATTGGTTTTCAGGTGGATTCATTGTAGGGCTGACAATTGGAACAGGCAGATTCCTGTAAGCTGACTGATACCACAACCTGGCAGAAAAGATATTGTCCGAATTTTTGAAATATAATTCCTGGATAAAACCTGACTGTCTGACCTCACTGTTTTCCCTGGTTTCCCAGACAGGTGATTCTCCTGAAACACTGTTAAGATACCTGAAATCATTATCTGAATTTATAACAAAAGATTTGGTAACCGATTGGAAACCTTTTGTTCCAACTTTTACCTTTGCCATTCCCGAAAGTTTTCCGAAGCTTCCGATGCCAGGATTTATTAATAGCAATTCCTTATCATCCCAGTCAGGATTACTCTCCAGATCGATCACTCCGCCAAACCCTCCGCTTATCATGCTCATCGATCCTCCACCATAGTATATACTTATATCGTCAATAAATCCAGCTGGGATAAGCGAAAGATCCATCTGTCCGACCATGGGATTATTAAGATTTATTTTATTCCAGGTTACCTGGGTGTGTCCGGGACCGGTCCCTCGAAATGATGGAGTGGCTAAACCACCTGAACCATATGTTTTTAAATGGATTATTGAGTTTTCAGAAATCAGGTCAGCCAGGGTGCGCTGATTATATAATCCTATCAAAGACGAATCGATATGGGTGGATTTGAAACCAATATAGTCGCGGCTTTCTGTTTTTCCCTTTATTTCGACTTCCATAATAAATATGGTATCATTCCGGAAAGATGTTTGTCCCTGCAAATGAATTGTGAAAAACAAAGCAAAAAACAAAAAGACGTTTTTCAAGGTCAACATAGTTAATTTGCTGCCGGGAATCAAAGGGTGGAATCATTTTGTGATTCTATGCTTTTCTTCCCGAAAGCTTTGAACATATAATCAATTGGCAGGTCTTCTGACTTGTCCCGGTTTTAAGAAGCCTTCCCATCCCGAGAGTTCGGGACAGTGGCAGGTATTTCTTAAAACCATCATCACGTATTTAACGTGATCAGGCATCACAGCAGCGGGTACTGTCGCGGATTCATACCGCATTCCCTTTTCATTACAACGATCTTACTTCATTGTAACACCAATGCTGACCAAAGGTAATTGATTTTTTTAGAATGATTGATTCCGGTTATCAACAATTGTTGATAACCGGTTCATTTGCTCAGGCTAAATCGTTCCGCAGGAATTCCTTATGACAAGTTCCGGAGCTATGTTTACCTGTCTCTTGTATTTTGTCTTTCCTGAGTTCTTAACTTCCGACCATATCATGTTGGCCACCTTTAATGCCATTCCGGTAAGCGGCTTTCTTAAGCAAGTAACAGGTGAGAACATGAGGTCAAAGCCTATCCCCTCTTCCATCGATACCAGTGCCACGTCCTGTGGAACGCGGAGTTTCTTTTTCCTCAGAAATGTCATAACCTGGTAAACAAGCTCAGCCTGAAGTACTATAACTATTTCTGCACGGTAGGGAGGCCTCAGGTATTTTTCTATCTGATCCGGGTCAATTTCCCTGTCTGCCATCTGGAGATCAAGTTCTACGATTGCAGGTTTGTTCATCCCTGCTTTTTTATCAATAGCGGTTTTAAGAAGTTCAATTACCGGTTTATCCTTTAATACTGAATTCTTGTCCGTTGCGATCAGGATATTCTTATAACCCATTTTTTCAATATGGTCCACAATTCGCTTCGATCCTTCAGCAGTATCAGAGCAAACAGTATTCAGACGAAGATTTCTGATTGATTTCTCAAGCAATACAAACGGGTAATCCATTGCCCTCAGCGAACGGATTGTATAATCATCTGCAGCCTCGCCAACTAGTATCAGACCGCTATAAAATCTCTTCAATGCCCCGACCAGTCTGTTATACCTCCCGTCATCAGGATCTTTGGTCATAATGGAAAATCCTACTCCTATACTGCTGAATGCTTTTTGGAGGAAAGGAGTTATTTCATATATGAAAGGATCGTGAAGTGATGGCACTATCATTCCTATAATGCCGGGTTTCTCTTCCACAGGCGAAATCTCATTCTGTTGCTTAAGCAGATCAAAATACCCCATTTGTCTTGCCAGTGCAAGAACCTTTTCCTGTGTATCCTTGCGAATTCCATGCTGATCAGCTTTGTTATTAAGAACAAGCGAAACCAAAGTACTGGATACACCAAGCCTTTCGGCTAAATCTTTATTTTTAACTTTTTTCCCCATTTTTCCCCTAAAATTGGAAGAACTAAAATTAAAACTTTTTTTCGACGTGTAGTATTTGATTAATGTTTTTTAACTAATACTAATACCATAATATCTAAATGGGATATTAGACTATAGAATTTAGTAAAAGCTAAACTAAAACCTGTTGGTGTTCTATCTTTTAGGAGCCTGGATCCCTCTCTGTTTTGCAGCTGCCTCAAGTCTCTGCTGCCATTTTGATTTCTGCAAAGGCTTTTTCTTGTTCGCTTCAAGTGTTGCCAGGACTTTATCCCCGTTAATAAATCTCTTTGAAACGATATTCTGAAGGTAAGTAAGGATGTTTGCCAGGAAATAATAGTATGTAAGTCCTGAAGAGAAATTATTAAGCATGAACATAAACATAACAGGCATCATGTACATCATTAATTTCATCCCTGGCTGGTCAGATCCCGGAGATGATCCCGTCATTTTCATTGTAAGCAGCGTGGATGCGGTCATGAGCAGTGTAAATAGGCTGACATGACTGCCATATATGGGTATAGCGAATGGCAATGCCAATATTGAATCGTAGGTTGACAAATCGGTTGCCCATAGGAAATGTTCCTGCCGCAATTCAATCGAAACAGGGAAAAACCTGAACATGGCAAAGAGTATTGGCATCTGAAGCAGCATGGGAAGACAACCTCCCATCGGATTGATGCCGGCCCGCTTATAAAGATCCATCGTAGCCTGTTGCTTTTTCATGGCATCTTCCTTCTTGGGGAATTTTTTCCCCATTTCTTCCACCATCGGTTTAAGAACCTGCATTTTAGCAGTAGACTGGTATGATTTAAAAGTTAGTGGGAAGAGTACAATTTTTATCAGAATTGTGAGAATCAGGATAATTATCCCATAACTGTCAATATATTTTTCAAGCCAGTTAAAAACAGGAATAATAATGAACCTGTTGATCCATCCGATTATATTTTTCCCGAGGAAAACCAGCTTCTCAAGTTCCAGCCCTTCTTTTCTAAGCGTTGAGATGTGGTTAGGGCCATAATAGAGTTTCAATCCTAAAGAAGTTTCCTGACTAGAGCTGAAAGGTACTCCTACCTCAGTAGTGTAATATCTTATATAATCCTGTGAAGCTGGGGTCAATGTTGATTTAACAGTTCCGTTTATGAAAAAATCCTTGCTGATAAGCACAGACGAAAAGAACTGATCCTGAAATGCGACCCAGCTCAGCTTTGTCGGCAAATCCCTCTGCTCAACATCTTTCGACTGACGAAGCCTGATCCCTTCAACATCATCCTGATAGTATTTATACTTAATTGTTGTATAGTATTCTTCATTCTGTCTACCCATCTCCTGCTGCGGAATATACATCCTCCAGTCAAGTGTCAGGCTGCTGACGTTCGATGCTATGATACCATCCATCGATTTGAATGTCACATCAAAGTCAACCATATATTTATCAGGTGCAAGGGTGTATTTGTATTCAATATACTTATTCTCACCAGCCATAAGTCTGAGTTTTACACTCTGTGATTCCGAGACAGCCGAAAATGATTTGTTGTCTGATAAAGGAGTAAAATAGAGATCATTAGTCTGGACGGCTTTATTATCTGCTGTATAGAAATTAAAGCCAAATACGGTTGAGTCGCCTGAGAACAATATCAGCGGTAGTGAATCGAAAGTTCTGTAGTCTTTAAGACGTGCAGAAAACACCCTTCCTCCTTTTGGCATTATCTTAAGCTCAATTTTATTGTTCTCAAGGGTTATCAGACCTGTATCACCACTTATTGAAGCGCCGAAAGCACCATATCTGCCTGAATCTGCAAGGCTTATTGCAACTGCCTGATCAGGATTCGCCATTTCAGATTTGTTAATCCCGGTGGAATCGCTTTTTACTGGTGCCGGGGTGAATCCGAGCATCTTGTTTATTTCATTTACTTTTGCAACCGTTTCCGGCTTATTTGGCTTAAAACGCAGAGCATTGATGTATTCAGCTCTTGCATTTTCAAGATCTCCTTTCTCGTATAAAGAGTCAGCTATTTCAACAGCTTCATTGTAAGACTTATTCATCCTGCTACCGTTGAAGATGCTAAATCCAATAAATATTGCAAAAATCAATATGAGACCGGTAATCGTATTCTTGTCCATTCTTTGGTATTAAGGTATTAATACTTCAATAGTGCTCCTCAGTCTATGCAGGCTTTGATGAAATTCACAAAAAGAGGATGCGGATTAACAACAGTACTGCTGTATTCGGGATGAAACTGAACACCGATAAACCATTTATGACCTGGAATTTCTAT
Source organism: uncultured Bacteroidales bacterium (assembly GCA_963701745.1). Classification (GTDB taxonomy): domain Bacteria; phylum Bacteroidota; class Bacteroidia; order Bacteroidales; family VadinHA17; genus LD21. The sequence goes on from CAVPBE010000001.1 coordinate 1,907,553, forward strand.
TATTTCCACAAGATTGGATTCCGGATTTATTCCTGAAGGAACCATCCCGTTATTTTTGAAATCATTATAAAACCGGTCATTGAATTCGTACCTGTGCCTGTGCCTTTCTATTATGTCAGTTTTTCCATATATTTTATGTGCAAGTGAGCCTTTGGTTATTGTACATTTATAACCACCGAGCCTCATTGTGCCACCTTTATCACTAACGCTTTTCTGCTCCTCCATGAGGTCAATAACAGGATATTTAGTCTTATGGTTGATTTCTGTGGAATGGGCTCCCTCAAGATGCAGAACATTTCTTGCAAACTCAATAACTGCACATTGCATTCCAAGGCATATCCCCAGAAATGGAATATTATTCTCCCTTGCATACTTTGCTGTTATTATCTTTCCGTCTATCCCACGTGATCCAAATCCGGGTGCAACAAGGATTCCTTTCAGTCCCTTAAGCTTTTCATTTACATTATCAGCCGTAATATCTTCTGAATGTATATACTCAACATCAACCTTGCACTCATTCATTGCACCACTGTGTATAAATGATTCAGAGATTGATTTATATGCATCAGGAAGTTCGACATATTTTCCAACAAGACCGATACGTATTGAGTGTTTCGGATTTTTAAGCCTTTTAAGAAACTCTCTCCATTCAGTAAGCGGAGGTTCTTCAGATATAGGAAGTTCAAGTTTTCTCAAGACTGTCTGATCGAGTTGTTCCTCAAGCATTTTAAGCGGAACCTCGTATATTGTAGAGACATCGACCGATTCAATAACTGCTTTCTCTTCGACATTAGTGAATAGAGCAACCTTTCTTTTAATATCACTATTAAGATTTTTCTCGGTCCTCAGTACCAATATTTCAGGTTGGATACCTGCTTCAAGAAGCGCTTTTACAGAGTGTTGAGTTGGTTTTGTTTTCAGTTCCCCTGAAGCGGAAAGATATGGAACAAGTGTCAGGTGTATGACAATGCAATTCCTTGAACCAAGCTCCCACTTAAGCTGCCTGACTGATTCTATATATGGCAGAGATTCCATGTCACCAACTGTACCCCCTATTTCGGTTATAACTATATCAAACTTGTTCCCTGATCCTACGAGCTTTATCCTTCTTTTTATTTCATCAGTAATATGCGGGATGATCTGGACAGTTTTACCAAGATAATCTCCTTTTCTCTCCTTATTGATCACTGTCTGGTATATCCGACCTGTTGTAACATTGTTTGCCTGACTGGTCGGAACATTCAGGAACCTCTCATAATGCCCAAGATCAAGGTCAGTCTCAGCTCCATCCAGGGTAACATAGCACTCCCCATGTTCATACGGATTTAAAGTTCCGGGATCTACATTGATATATGGATCAAGCTTCTGGATTGTTACCGAATATCCTCTCGCCTGCAGCAGTTTGGCAAGTGAAGAAGAAATAATACCTTTTCCAAGGGAGGATGTTACCCCTCCGGTTACAAATACATACTTAACGTCAGCCAACTCAAGGAAATTTTAAAATTTTACTTTTGATATCTATAATTAATCATCCAGACCTGACTGGTCTATCATTCTGACTTTTTCTTCAAGTGTTTTTATCATTTTCTTTGCACTATCAATTTTTTCCTGAACTTCCCTGATCATTGTATCAGCATTAGTAGATTTTGCAAAGAATCCAATATTGTTTTCCCAGAGAACGATGTCACTTTCAAGCTGCTTGATCTTTGTAAAGAATTTGTCTCTTTCATTCCGGACTTTTCTTGATGCCTTGGGATTGGTTTTCAGATTATCAAGTTTTGTTCTGTACTTAAGAATACTCTTATCCTCATCGGCTATTTTGAGTTTGTCAAACTCCTTATTAAGGGCATTTCTGTAGCTGTTTGTTATTTCTTCTTTCTTGTTGAAAGGTACGAAACCGATTTCAGTCCATTTTCTCTGCAGCTCCTTTAGTCTTTCAAATGCAGCCTGAACATCCGTTCCGGGCTCAAATTTTTCAAGTTCTTCAATTACAGCTATTTTAGCCTTGAGATTATCTTCATAAGATGTATCAAGGTTTGCGAAGTAATCTGCTTTCCTGTTAAAAAACTGATCACAGGCTTTACGGAATCTTTTCCAGGTTTTTTCGGATTGTTTTCTCGGGACCGGTCCGATTTCCTTCCATTCCCTCTGAAGCTTTATAAGAGCATCAGATGTTGATTTCCATTCGGTGCTCTCCTGAAGTGATTCAGCCTGAATACACAATTCTGTTTTCAGCTGAAGGTTGGTTAACTGAGTTTCCTTGTTATCTGCATAAAATGTTCTCTTCTTTTCGAAAAAGATATCGCATGCCTCTCTGAATCTCTGGTAAACCTTGTTGTTTTGCTTTTTAGGTGCAAATCCGATTGTCCTCCACATTTTCTGAAGTGAAACAATTTTGTCGGCTCTTTCATCGAAATCCCTGAAATTTTTTATTTCCATCAGATTGATAGCTTCCACTTCTTCGCACAATGCCAGTTTGGCATCCAGGTTTTTCCTCTGATCATCCTTCTGCTTCTCGAAGTATTCGTGATGTCTCTTGTTGATCTGAGCCGTTGCTTCCCTGAATCTTTCCCAAATCTCATTTTTTGACTCCTGAGGAACCGGACCAATTTCACGCCAGTGATTATGAAAATCCTGCAGCAATCTGAATGCATTAATCGGATTCGGTTCAAGCAGCAACTCCTCTGCTTTTTCACATAAGAGAACCTTTGCTTCAAGGTTTTTCTTAAGATCAAGATCCCGGAGCTCTTTATTTATTTTAATATAATCGTAGAAAACTTCAACACTATGATGGTAATTCTCCCATAGATCCTTTAAGGAGGCCTGAGGCACTACCCCAATTGAATGCCAGTCATTTTGCAAAGAACGGAAATCATGGAAAGTTTTGTTTATTGACTCTTCACGATTAACAAGATCTTTAATCCTGTCGATGATATCATATTTCTTCTTAAGGTTGTCGTATTTTTCTGCTTCCTGGACTTTTGAAAAGTCATTTTTCTTTTCCCTGTATTTATCAAGGAGCTCCTTTACCCGATAATCGAGAGGATCAACCCATATCTTATAATCTTCTATCTTTCCACCTCCTTCAAGGAATTTGGCTTTCCGCTCCTCATTCTCATGTTTTAACTTCTTGTAGAAAAGAGTTTTGATTCTTTCAACATCTTCGCGGATCTCTGCGGGAGGCCTGTTTTCGATTATAAGGCCCAAAGTATCTGCCAGCTCATTCTTAGAAAAACCGGAATAATCAACAGGAGGAAGGTCGATTTCTTCAAGATCGTGAAATTCAACAGGCGAGGCCGAATGTTTTAGGATCTCACTGTCTGCAGAAGTATCATTTTCTTCTGACATTTCAGTCTTATTTGCATCTTCAGTACCGGAAGCATTCATTTCTGCTCCGTTCTGTTCGTCCCGAACAGAGTCTTGCGGATCTTCGTTAATCATATTCAATCCTTTAAGGTTCAATATCTTCAATAGAACATCATCCCATGGCCACCCATGAAATTTTCAGAGTACGAAAATATTGAATTATTTGTTAAAACTCAAAGATTTAAGGAAAAATAAGAGAAATGCCGATTCAGTGAGCGGATGCAGAAATATTAAAAGATTAATAATATATTTGGAACATAATTGAACAGAAAAATTAATATTAACAATGAGATTCTTTTAGTCGGATACTAACCGATATAAGAACTTAAAGTCGCTTAATAATGTTAAATCTTTTTATGAAATAATACCAAAATGGACACTAAGGATATTTTCATTTTTGTTTTCGTGTTTTCAGCTTTGGGATTCAGTCTGTACAGGAAATATGTCAAGAAGAATCAGGGCGGAAAGCCATTTCAGAATCCAGGCACCAGTGGCACAGGTTCCTCGTTTTCTTCTGTAAAAGATGATTACGAGCCTTACTCAAAAAAGTAACCTATCTTTTATTCCTTGAAATCATATGCCTGAATGGGTTTATTATCTTCTGGAGTAACCGCAGATCTTCAGTGATAATCTCTGCTGTTCCCTGCATATTCTGGGTAAAATCAAGTGGTTTACCGTAAAGTGTTGTAAGTCCCGAAGGCAGGAGTAATTCAATTACATAAGAATCGCCAGATGGAACAAGTGATTTTGATTTTACAGTACCTCTTACCATTCCATATTCCATATAAGGGTATCCGCTAAGCTTAATGTTAACCTCCTGACCTGCTTTTACCTTGCCCGATCGGTTCATTTTCAGGTATATTCTTCCGACATAGTCTCCGGTTTCCAGAGGAACAATACTTAAAACCGGTTCATCCTTGTTCACAATCTGATTTTCGCTCCAGAACTTTGTAAATGTTACAAAACCACTTACAGGAGAGACAATCAGATAATTGTTCTCCCAGATTTTTATCTGGGCCTTCAGGTTCAAAAATGATTCGTTAAGTACGGAGTAATATTTTTCCCTCTCCTCCAGTTTCTTTATTCTGCAATCCTCCAGTTCCTGCTTTTTCCCTGCAAGTTCTATCGATTTGGCTGAATGATCGAGTCGAACCTGCTGCAGTTCAATATTTAGCCTGATAAGTGACTGTCGAGATTTTTCCAGATCGCTTTCAGAATATACTCCGTTTACGTGAAGCAGGGAATCCCTTTTGAATTTTTTAAGCTCAAGTGACAGGTTTTCAGCATACAATTTTTCTTTTTCTTTTACCCGGCCTATATAAACCAGTATTCCATCTATTTCCTCAGTAAGGGAAATTATCTTATTTCCGTAATAGTCATTCAGGTTATAATTATTAAAATCCGACAGGCTTTTAAGGAATGATCCCCAGAAACTCTGGATCTCGCCAAGTTCAGTGAATTCAGGAAAAGATGACTGCATAATCCGCTCAGGGTTTGAAATGGTATCAACTATTGCTTTAAGCTTATCAATATCATCTATGGAAGCCGCTGTCTCCATAACTGCAATAACCTGTCCTTTTCTGGTCTCCTCTTTATCCCTGACATACAAGTTCTTGATGCGGCCGGTCAGCTTTGATACAAGTGTTACAGGTGGATTTACAGTAGTTATTTCAACGGGAGCCGGAATTGTATCGGGATACTTAATCAGCCACAGCAGCAATATAAAAGTCACGAAAGTAATAAGGATAATGATGTTTCCCCACCTCAGGATTTTTCCAGGTGGATGACCCATAATCTCATTAACTGGTTCAGAATATATAATATCAGGTTGTCTGTTCTCTTCCATTCCATTAAATCAATTTCCCAGCTCAAGCTGATTTTTTACAAGATTAAAATATGCTCCGCGGTTCTCAATAAGGCTGCTGTGATTTCCTGTCTCAATTATCTGCCCTCCCTCAAGTACAACAATCTTATCGGCATTTCTTACAGTGCTTAACCGGTGAGCGACAATAATGACTGTTTTTTCCTTAAAGAAACCTGAGAGATTTTCAACTATAGCTTTTTCGGTATTGGCATCAAGTGAATTTGTGGCTTCATCAAAAATTACTATTTCCGGGTTTTTATAAATAATCCTTGCAATCAATAATCTTTGTTTCTGCCCCTCGCTCAGACCATGACCATTGGCTCCGATTTTTGTATTGTAGCCAAGAGGCAGGGTTTCAATAAACCCCCTTATATTTGCTGTCTCAGCTGCCTGTATCAATCTGGTTTCATCAATTTTTTCTATTCCGGGTGCAATATTCCCGGCGATTGTGTCGGGGAACAGAAAGCCGTCCTGCATTACGGCACCGACTTTTTCGCGCCACACCTTCAGACTTATGTTGGAAAGTTCTGTCCCTCCAATCGATAAATTACCATTGACAGGATTGTAAAATCTTAAAAGAAGTTTAAGCAGAGTAGTCTTTCCGCTTCCGCTGACACCTACTATTGCAGTTACTTTATTCGCTTCGATCTGGAGGGTTGCATTTCTTAAGGCAAATGGAGAACGGGGGCCTTCATATTGAAATGATAGGTCAGATATCTGAATTGTTTTATTATCAGGCAGTTTCCGTACTTTGTTCTCCGAATCAGATTCCTCATCTTCCATGTTATGAACCTCCGCAAGCCTGTCGAGGCTCATTTTTGCATCCTGCGACATGCGGAAAAATCCTATTATCTGGTTTACAGGGACATTCATCTGGCCGATTATGAACTGAACAGCGAGCATCATACCAAGTGTCATATTTCCTTTAATCACTGCAGCAGCAGCCACAATAGTTATCAGGATGTTCATGACTTCATTTATGAGGGTCGCTCCAGCCGATTGATACTGGATCAGGCTAAGTCCTTTAACCTTTAATCCGAACAGGGAAGCCTGATGATTTTCCCAGTCCCAGCGCTTGCTAAGCTCACTCTGGGTGAGCTTTATCTCCTGCATACCGTTAATTATATTGATCAGCTTTGAATTCGAGGCAGACATCTCTTTGAAACGGATGTTATCGAGCTTAGCCCTCGACTTCATAAACAGTGATACCCACATGATATAAAGAGCCGTTCCAGTCAGGAACAATACAAATATCTTAAAGCTGAAAATTCCAAGGACAATTCCAAATACAAGGAGGTTTACGAAGGAAAAAAGTATGCTTAAGCTTGCTGAAGTAAGAAATTCCTCAATCCTGTTGTTATCCTCAATACGCTGAAATATATCCCCTGTCAGTTTAGTATCAAAGAATGCAACGGGAAGGTTCATTAGCTTCTGCAAAAATCCCGAAACAATAGCCACGTTGACCCTTGATCCAATATGAAGAAGCAGCCAACCCCGGATGAATTCAACTGACATTCTCCCCAGGACAAGTGCAAGCTGGGCAAACAAAATCAGGTAGATAAACCCAATATCGTTGTTATTGATGCCAACGTCGATAATTGACTTGGTCAGGAAAGGAAAAATAAGCTGAATTAAACTGCCGATGAGAAGCCCAAGAAGAAGTTGTCCGATGTACTTTCGATATAATCTGAAATACTTCAGGAGAAATCTGAAACCACCTGCTTTTTCAGGCTGGTCTTCAGTATCATAGAGTGCTGGGGCAGGTTCAATTATTAATGCAAGTCCTGTCTGTTTCCCCTCAGAAAGCGTTGTTGCCCAGTTTTTCTCGAATTCTCCTCTTGAATATGTGATAAGACCTGAAGCAGGATCTGCAATCCATACTTTGTCTTTGAATATTTTATATACTACAACAAAATGTCTTTGCCGCCAGTGAACAATGCAGGGCAATGTCACCTTTTTCTCAAGCATTTCGAAAGGTATTTTTACCCCTAGTGTCCTGAATCCAACCGAATCAGCGGCCTCTGAAAGACCAAGAAAAGATACCCCCTCTTTTGTTATGAAGCACTTTCTTCTAAGATAATCAAGTGAAAAATTCTTTTTGTAAAACCCCGCTATCATTTTCAGACAGGCAGGACCGCAATCCATCGCATCATATTGTTTTACAAATGGGAATAACATTTTTGGATAGTCAACCGTTTAATTATGTGAGGTAAAGATATTTATTTATTTAACAGAAAAATATTTACAATATTAATTTAGTCATACCCTGCACTGACAGATTAATACTTTCGGTTGCGGGAAATAGTATATTTGTCAATTTATCAGGGCATAAAAATCAGCGATTGTTCCGAAAAATTTCAGATAGTGCAATAATTGACGGGATTCGCCGGCAAGATGACCAGATACTAAACTGGCTTTACGATAGTTACCTCGAGACTATACGTCATCATGTACTTAAGAACAGTGGATCTGATGCTGATGTCGCGGATGTATTTCAGGAAACAATTATTGTATTATACAGACAGATTTCTGAAAATGAGCTTAAGCTCACAACAGATCTAAAGGGTTATTTTTTTGGAATAGCACGGAATATTTGGAGCGCCCAGCTCAGAAAGAAATCCAGGAATATTGAAATTGAGTCGGACTATCCCGATGAAGATGACAATGAATCTGGGAATTCGTTGCTTGAAAGAATAGTCAGCAGGGCTTTTAAGCTATTAAGCGATGACTCGCAAACAATCCTGACTCTTTTTTCGGAAGGCTATTCATACCAGGAGATTGCATCCATGATGAATCTTAAGAACGAAACATATGCAAGGAGAAAAAAATATCTGAGCAAAGAGGCACTTATTGAATTTGTCAAACTGGATCCTGAGTACAGAGATTATAAGAGTTTGCGATAATAAATAATCAGGAAAACGAAAATAAGCAAAATAACTGAGCCCGAAATATAGACAAGTTTAGTTGAATAGTATAAAGGATCGTTATTCCCATAAATTACAAGTGCCGACCAGAAATATGGGTGAGATCTTAGCATGTCGGCTTTCTTAAGATAGCTGATCCTAGCTTTCCTCAGGGCATTGCTTTTTGTCGCTCCCTTTTTTAGATATTTATAATAGCCTTTCACAATTTCGGCTCCTGACCTGTCCTCTATCTCCCACATCGACATAACAACCGACTGGCTGCCTGAATAGACAAATCCCCTCGCCAGACTCTGAATACCTTCACCAGAGTGTAATACTCCAGTTCCTGTATTACAGGAGCTAAGAATGACCATTTTTGCGTTTAAAGGTACTCCGTATACTTCATAGGTATTCAGATTTCCGTCTTCAACAGAATCTTTCACCTGTGCGAACAGCATTTTGGAGTACATAGGAAACTGATCATTCAGAACAGTGTGCATTGCAAGATGAATAATATCGTATTTGGCTGCCTCCTCTTTAAAAACCGATTCCCTGGCACCATTATTTATATATAGTTTACCACCTGTGATAGCTGTAACATATTCTGCTTCGATTCTTGCAAATTGAAGATCGTGAAGGGTGGATATCCTTGTCTGCCTTGTATTCAGGATCGAATCCACATCTATGGTCCCTGAGTATACAGGTGCAAATGCAATTAAACTGTTTGTCAGACTGTAGTCCTTCCTTAAAGACTCTGAAAGCAGTGTTGCGGAATAGGTGTAGGAGATCCTGAATTCATACATGAGATACGGTATATCACTGAAAAGACCATTCTCACCGGGTACCTGCCTGACAGGAATAGCTTCAAATGGTATATATGAAAGAATATTATCAGGAGAAATAAGCAGCTTGTTTGATATCAGATACTTCCTTACTGGTTCAATAATTCTTTTATAAAGATTGTTTCCAGCTTTGTTAAACTGAATATAATTCGATTTTGCATTCTCTGAGGGCATGGACAACAGGTTCCTGAATTGCCTTATGTAATTAAAGAAGCCCGAATCAACAGGGACCGTAATAAGCTGTAGATTCTTCCTATTTGCCACGAAAATATAGAGTAAAGAATCAGATACAACATAATTTAAATAGTTTGTATTCCTTCCGGCTATACCTGTTATGTCTTCTGGTTTTATAACTTCTGTATTGTACTTTATTAAATAGTATTCGGGATACTGCTTTTCAATCAGTGTTATAAGTGAGTCTCGTTTTTGGGTAGCGCTGAGCACGAATCCTTTCCAATCTGAAATCAGTTGTGCATCAGGAGAACTTTTTAAATTCTCTGCTGAAATTCTGGCTTCATAGAAGCTTATTTCCATCTTTAGTCTTCTTTCAAGTTCAGATATATCGTAAGGTATATGGAATTGGGTAGCTTTCAGCTCACGGGTCGAAGCGAGCAGTCCGGCAACCTTGCTCTTTTCAGAGTATTCAAATGCCTTTTTCAGGTACAAAATATTACCCGTGTTTTTATAGCAAATGTCAAAATCACGGATGGTATAAAGGTAGTAATCCCGATAACGGTCACCCAGCACGAGCCTGCTTTCTTCTTCACTTATATTGATCCGAACCTTTTCTATCAATGCAATAATTAACTCGGAAGTCTCTGATGCAGCCAGCAGATAATCAATCTTTTGATTTCTGCTGTAAATATCCCATAGGATCGTATACTTAGCCTTTAAAATATTAATTGATCTCTGTACAGGTTCTATTGATGCAATCTCCGGATTTTCGGTTGATGTATATCCGGTATTTCCTGAGATGTCTGTGAAGAGCAGATTTTGGATTATTTCAAGGCCTTTGGCTGATTCTCCATTTTCAGATAGTGCGAGAGAATAGCCCAGAAGTACAGGTTCCTTTAAAGAAAAATCATCTTCATGGGAGTTCAGATATGAGATGCATTGTTCATAAAGCTCAAGGGACTTCTTAAGATCAACCTTATAAGTTCTGAGGTACTCAGCATAATTCTTGACAACTTCGAAATAATCTCTTGAGTAAGGTCCGTAAAAACTCTTAGCCTTCTCCACAGCGCTTACTATCAGATCAGCTCCTTTGCTTATTTTCCCTGCATTACCGAGCACAATTGCAAAGCTGTTCATAAAATTGAGCGAAAGCACAGAATTGGATGATCCGGCCTTCTGAATACCTTTATTGAAATACTCATCTGACCTATCATGAAGTCCCAGAAAAAAGTAGTTTGCAGCAAGACTGTTGAGCAGATTAATGTAATTTTCATCCTCCGGGAGAGAATATTCCGTATATATTGACTCGGCTTTTTCAAGGTATAAAACTGCCTTTGAATAATCGGATAAGCGGGCATGACATACCCCGATATTTGAGTAGAGGATTGCCAGATCTGATTTATAGTTTTCAATTGATCCTCCTGATAGACTCAATGCAGTATTCCCGTAGATGATTGCCTTGTTGTATTCATTAAGTTCATAATAAGCGTTGACAAGAGCTGAATAACCCCTGAGCAACAGAGGGCTTTTATCACCATAAAGGCTCTTTTCAATTTCAAGCGATTTGAGAGTGTACTCCTCCATTCGCCCGAAATCGCCAAGTTTACTATACGCAATTCCAAGATTAAAGAGGCATTTGGAATGAATTTCTTCGTTGGTCTTCAGTTGCTCACACATCGATGCTGAAAGCTTCATCCAGTTGATAGCTTCAGAGTAATTTCCGGAAGAAAGGTAGTACACACCAATATAATACTGTGAATTTGATGTTGAAATATTATCGTTATTTTCTTCCCTGAGAGTTTTCAGGATTAACTGAAGGTATACCCTTGATCTTGCAGTGTCTTTGGCTGTAATGGAAGCAAGGAATCCTGAATTGAGTTTCCCCAGATCCTGAACTGAATGGACACCTGCATATAAGCCTTCCGTTCCGGTAAAGAAAATAGAAATGAATAAATATGTTCCTATCAGATATTTTAGGATCATTCTGAGCTGCTGATTTATGTCTTCCCCCGTGCCAAAAACGCAAGTTTACAAAAAATGTTATGACAAAATGCAAAATAGAAGAATTTTGTTTCGGTTAAGTATTTGATTTTCTTGATATAATAAAAAAAATGAAAAATATTTGATTTTTTGTTGTCACAAAATAATGTATAGCGACATGTTACAGTAGATTCCTTACAGAACAACGAATTACCCGAAATAAGTATCAATGATTAAAAAGTAAAAGAAATGAAAAACCTTAACTTAAAAAACCTGAACGAGATTTTTAATGAGTATGCTCTTACAACAGAAGAGATGATTTGTGTAAAGGGCGGCGAGGCCGGAGAACCTATTTTAAAACCATCTACCCCTCCTATTAAGATCTGATATTATCATATTGACTGGGGTCCTGTTTTAGCGAAAGCAGGATGAACGACAATTTTGAGGGTTACTATTTGGGATTTTATATTTCAAATCGGGTCGGTGTAATGATCCGAAAACTTGAAGTACGTTAAGAAAATAATGGGCATTTGCCTATATATGTCTGATGCATTGCTCTTTGAGAACAATTTTAAACAAAATAAATTATGAAAACAATCGATTTTTCATACTTCATCGAAAGGTATAACGCCGGAGAGATGGATGAGGCTGAGAAACAATGGTTCAGGAATGAACTGAAAGGTAACGATAAGCTCCGGAAGGAGGTGGAGCTGCGCAGTAAAACTGATGCTGTTCTTAAAAATCAGGATCTTATGAACCTGCGCAATAAACTCAATGCAATTGAGAAACAAAGGAAAGAACCTATTCCTGTAAGTAAACCAACACGGTCGGTAAATATTAAATATGCGGCCGCAATTGCTTGTTTCATCATAATCGGGAGTATCGCACTGCTTTCCAACAGGAAACTCTCCAATGATGAAATACTTGACCGTTATTATACGCCTTATGAAGCTGCATCAACTTCACGATCAGGTGTGATGGTCAAGAATAATGATTACAACTTTGCACTGGATTATTATAAAATCCGGGATTACAGAACCGCAGCCATATATTTTAATAAAGTGCTCGAAACTGATCCGGGGAATATGCAATCAGAATTAATGAACGGAATCTCGAATTTCGAAATACATAACTATCCTGAGGCAAAGGGATCCTTTTCAAAGGTTATTGACCATAAAAGCAACTATTATATCGATCATGCCCAATGGTATCTGGCTTTGTGCTATATAAAAACAGATGAAAAAATGAAAGCTATTGAGCAGCTTGCTATTATTGAAAAATCAAAGACAATTTACAGGAAAGATGCCAGAAAGATACGGAAGAGTCTGAACTAAAACCAACAATACCAGGACTGTAACCAAACTAAATGTAATAATATGTTTGATCTTTCGGGACATAGCAAGGGAGAATCAGGCGAATCCGGACCAAAGAGCAAGGATCCCGGACAAGGCAAGGAATCAATCAGCCAGAACATGATTGGCTGTCCCTCAATATTGACCGGAATGTCACGTGAAATGAGAACCCAGATGAACGCTATTGTGGCATTCTCATTTCTTTTAAATAACAAAGAATATTGTGAAGAAGAAAGAAAAGAATTCAGTAACCAGATTTACAATTCCTGCGAACAAATAATATCACTTTTTGACAACTTCCTTGATTCTGCAATCATTGATACGGGTAATTCAGGAACAGAATCAGGAATTTGTAATCCAAATGGGGAATTTAATTCTCTTTTTTCGGAATTCAGGGAAATACTTAAAAAGGAAAGATACAAGGATGTTATTCTTGTTTCTGACAACCAGACATTTCTAAATTCAGAGTACCTGATTGATACTAACAGGGTAACAAGGGTAATTCGTAATCTTTTCCAGAATGCTCTGAATAATACAAAATCGGGGTACATAAAAGTCGGTTATTTTATTAAGGATGATAAACTGACATGCTCCGTCGTGGATTCCGGACAGGGATATTTTAAATGTAAGGAGTTTCTCCAGAGTCAGGATATGTCTCAATCCCTGTCGAAATTCAATGATACTTTCACTGCCGTAAGCATGGTCTTAACCAGGAAGCTGATAAAGATGATGGAGGGATCGGTATGGATTGAAAGCAATGGATTGACCGGATCGGGCATCTATTTTTCCATTCCGGTAACCAGTGCTGTAAATGCAGAAGATGCAACGAATAAATTCTCAAACACAATGAGCACTATCTGATACCAGATGCTTATTCTTTTCAATGTCTGAATGCCCAAGCATGAGCAAAAGCAGCTGCCGCCAAAGCAGCTGTTTTTATTTTTTGTATTCGATTATCTGAACCTCGGTTCGCCTGTTCAGTTTACGCCCCTCATATGTGACATTATCACCGACAGGTGATGCATTTCCATAACCTTTATACCTGAGCCTGTCGGCCTGTATCCCTGTCTGAACAAGAAAATCTAAAACCGCAAGTGCTCTTTTTTCAGAAAGGGAAAGATTATGTTCATTTGTCCCTGTGGCGTCGGTATATCCGCCAATTTCAACTTTAAGCTCTTTATTGTTCTTAAGAAGATCTGAGAGTTTGTTCAGTTCTGTAAGAGATTCTTTTTTTAATTTCCATGAATCAACCTCAAAGAAGACATTTGCCAGGAGCATTTTCTCGCCTACTCTGAACGGGCTGAGCATTATCTTCTTAAGGTAGGGCTCCATGGCTGTATGCTGGCCCTCAAGCATGAAGTTTTCGGAATAAAACAGATATCCGTCTTTACTGACATTCAATCCATAATTATTTCCCGAAGGGAGACATACGAGAAAATTACCATTGCCGTCAGTTAGCTTGTTTATAACAGACTTCCCGGTTGAAAGATTTATCAATTCATATTCGGCAATCAGTACCTGCCCAGTTTCTTTATCCGTTACCTTACCCTTTAAATATGACACAGGGTCAGGCTGAACGGCTTCATAAAGTTTGAATGAGTAAATATTCTTACCTTCTTTTTCATCTCTTTTTGTGGAAAAATATGCTTTTTGTCCGCCCGATTCGATTGTCAGACCCATTTCATCATTGTATGTATTTATAGGGTATCCCAGATTTTTCGGCTCTGTCCAGGTAGTGTCATCCAGCATTCTTGTGAAATATATATCCAGGCCTCCCATTCCGGGAAGACCATCCGAACTAAAATAGAGGGTTTTGCCATCGAAATGTATGAATGGCGACATTTCATCGCCTGGTGTATTAATACCATTCCCCAGGTTTCTGGGTGTGCTCCATTTTCTATTTGATTTGTAAACAGAAAACCAAAGATCTTTTCCTCCAATTCCCCCTGGTCTGTTGCTGGAGAAGAATAACATATTGCCAGCTGCATTTATTGAAGGCTGAACCTCCCAGTATTTAGTATTTACTGGGCTCCCGAGGTTAACAGGCAATGACCATTTCCCATTATTCAGTGCAGAAAAAAATATATCACAGCTGCCAAGACCTCCAGGACGTTCACAAGCCGTAAAATACATATAGTTACCATCAGAAGATAAGCTCTGGGCACCTTCATTCTGACTTGTATTTAGTGGAGTGCCAGCATTTACAGCAGTTTTCCATACTTTATCCGAGAGGTAGCTCAAGTAAAAATCTTCCTGGAAAATTGCCTTCCTCAGTACATTCTCACTGGGCCTTTCCTGCCTGGTGAACATAAGGGTTTGTCCGTCAGCTGTTATTGACGGCCAGTATTCATCATTGTTTGTATTTATTCCATAACCCACACTCTCGGGACTGAATGGTACAGGATTTTTAACCGCCTCGATGGCAAACTGACAGTTTATTACGTTTCTGACTGCAAGACTTTTGTTCTTCTCTGAGATTTTTGGCAGGCTCAGATAAACATTATAATGAATCAAAGCTTTCGCATATTCCCCCGACATCATCTCAGCAGTAGCCATATTGAAGAATACAGGCTGGTAAAATGCTGAATCGATAAGAACCGCTTTTTGGAAATTCTTCGCAGCTTCAATATAACGCTTCTGTTTGGAGAGAAGCTCGCCCATCATCATGTAGGCTTCAAAAAACTTATTGTCGGTTTCGATTGCCTGTTTAAAGTATTGTTCGGCATTTTGATAATCAATATAGTCAAACGCCGTAAGGCCACTTTTATAAGCTTTAAGAGCTTTGGGGGAAGTTGTATGATATTGCTGGGAAAACATGTTCTCCGGCAAAATACAGGAACCAATAAAAAGGATTATCAATAATTTCAACCTTGCTTTCATTCTATGGGATATGCATGTACTTGTGAATCTGAAGCGAGATTTTCCAATAAGGATTTCCTTTGACATATTGGACAATTTCAGGAATAATGGAACTAAACCGGCTCCATTCAGGCTGAAGGAAGAGCAGGCATCCCTTTCCGGTATGGCTTCTATATTTTTCTGCCCATTCAAAATCATCGCTGGTTTCAATAATTACTTTTAGCTCATCTGCCTGAATGCAGATATTTCCAACCGGAGGCATGTTCCTTTTTGGCGAAAGGCAAATCCAGTCCCACTTTCCGCTTAAGGGATAGGCTCCTGATGTCTCAATAAAAGTGCAGATATTACTTTTTTTCAGACCTGCACATAAATAATCAAGGTTCCACATCAGGGGCTCACCTCCTGTCACTACAACAGATTTTGTGCCGGACTGAACGGCATGTTCAATTATTTTATCGGTCTCAACCATCGGATGCATTTGAGGATCCCACGAAAAACGCGAATCGCACCAGTTGCAGCCAACATCACAACCTCCAAGCCTTATGAACCAGGCTGCTTCTCCGGCATGATATCCTTCTCCCTGAATTGTGAAAAATTCTTCAACAAGAGGCAGCATTGTACCATCACGGTTAGAGTTTTGCGTAAATCCCATCCTTCAGAACGTGATTGTTATTGTTTTTATTTTCCGAAAAGAAGCCCATAATCTCTATTCCTTGCATTCTTAACCCACTCTTCAGGGATGATTTTCCAATTATTCAATGCTAAAGGCTTAATAGTACCTTTTGCCTCCAGATTTTTAAGAATATAGAAGCGCAGATCCTTTTCAGTAGATTTTATCAGTCGTCTTGAAAGGTCCTTCCCGGATATTCCAGCTGCCGCAAAATGACCTCCCCCCCCATTACCCCTGTACGAATTGACTGCAACGAGGTAAGTCTTTGCCGGATCAAATGGGTTACCATTTGTAAATGAGTTAATAGTCACTCTTTTCCCTTCAGGTTTGCTGACATCCACAGAATAGTCTATTCCTGCCGCAGAATCAAAATTATATGGTTGATTTTTCAACCAGGCCTGACCATTCTTCAGGACGGGTTTTCCATCCTTTGAAACCTGGAATTTCAGCATATGATCATCCGGACCTTTCATTGTATTAAGCCACCCTGAATAAGAAAATTCAAGATACTTTTTTATTTCAGAGCCGCTCATAGACATTGTATAGAGCATATTTTCAAATCTGTACAACTTGAACATATCACTAACTGTGATGGGTCCTGCAGAGATTTTAACATCAAATGATAAAGGGGCCGAAAACGATATATCTGCTTTTGTAATATCAAGCTGAATTGAGTGGACCATGTCAACAAAAGGTGAAGATCCAAAATAGGAATCCCTTGACGAAATTGCTGTTTCAGATGTTGCTATCACTTTGCTCACATACTCATTGATCACATCGTTTTCAGCCGAAAATTCAGCAATAAAGACATTGTCAGGGCTATAGTCATTAACATTGATAATCTTGCCTGTGACTCTTTTCTGCATTTTACCTGATATTCTATCCTTGCGGAATACCACATCGGCTCTGCCAATTTTCTCCGACCTGCTTCCACTTTCAAGAATCAGCACAGTGTCTCCTGCCGAGTTAACAAATTTTTTATTTACAACATTATGATTATGTCCGCACATAATTACATCGAAACCAGGAACATTCCATGCGATAGCAGAAACACCATTCTCATCATTATGGCTGCCTTCCATAGCCTGATCACCCCGCTCATCCCATCCCGAATGAAAGAGACCAACTACAACATCAGGCTTTTCCTTTAGCATGATGGGAATATATAATTTAGCAGTTTCAAGCATATCCCTGAATTCTATTCCTGAATAAAGTTCAGGAGGAAGCCAGTCGGGTATGGAAGGAGTAATCAGGCCAAGTACCGCTACTCTGATACCGTTTTTTTCGATTATTGTAAAAGGCTTGAAATATGGTTTCCCTGTAACTATATTAACGGCATTTGCAGCAAGCAAAGGGAATTTATACTTCGTGATAAGCCTGTCATAAACAGAATGACCTGCCTCTATATCGTGGTTTCCTACAGTACCGGCATCATAACCAAGGAAATTGAGAGCCCCGGCCATAATATGCGGCGATACCGTATCAATAAAATTGTAATAATAAACAGTAGGCTGACCCTGCAGATTATCACCGTTATCAAGAAGAACAACAGGCCTGTTCCCTTTCCTTGCCTGCTTGACATAAGTTGAAACTCCGGCTAGCGATGCCTTAATTTCTTTCCTCTCGATAAAATCATACGGAAGAATCACTCCATGAAGATCGGTTGTTTCGAGTATTGTAATCGCTTTTTCCTCTTTTACAGAACAAGAGGCCAGTAAAACTGCAATTAGGATTAATTGCCACCTGAAAATATTGATTTTGAACATCATGATTGAGTTTTAATTGGCAGGAACGCGAAAGGGAAAAGTTTCCTTGTAATTTACAATTCAGATTTTATTTAAACCATAAACATAGGAAAGAATATTTACTTTAGATTAATTTTATAAATGGAAATAGGTAGCTTATGGTTAAATATAGTAAAAGTGTGAAATGAGATCAAAGTTAATTTTATGGTAAAGACAGGATTGGAACAGATTAGATTAAAGCTCCCTGCGGGACTTACCGGGAGGAAGATAGGCATTTTATGCCATGCCCCAAGCGTCGCTTCCGATTTTAAGCATATCACAAGTATTTTTTTCGGAAGGAAAGACTGTTTCCTTACATCAATTTTCGGCCCACAGCATGGCCTGTTCGGGCAGACCCAGGATAACATGATAGAATGGAGCAGCAACAGACATCCGGTTTATGGAATTCCGGTCTTCAGCCTCTACGGTGAACACAGGAAGCCCACTTCTGAAATGCTCGCTGATATTGAAGCGCTGGTGATTGATCTTCAGGATGTTGGAGCAAGATTATATACCTATATCTGGACTGTAAAGCTCTGTATTGAGGCATGTGCAGAATCCGGAATTCCAGTCTGGATTCTTGACAGGCCAAATCCAATAGGCAGGCTGCCTTTTGACGGCCCAGTTCTTAAAGAGGAGTACTTTACATTTGTTGGTGGCGCTTCGATACCATTATGCCACAGAATGACACTGGGAGAAATGGCTCTATGGCTCAGGGAGAAATATTATAATAATTGCGATCTCAACATCATCTGGATGAAAAACTGGAAGAGAAATTCATTATACAGCGAATCAGGGCTTCCATGGATACTTCCTTCTCCTAATATGCCGACCCTGAATTCTGCATTAGTCTATCCTGGCACTGTCCTTTTAGAGGCTCTTGATCTTTCGGAGGGCAGGGGAACAACAATACCATTTGAGCTGTTTGGAGCTCCCTATATTGATCCCGAAAAGCTAAAGAAGAACCTGGATAACAGGAATATTCCGGGATGTGTTTTCCGAATGCATAGTTTTATTCCGACGTTTAATAAATTCGCGGGAATAATTTGTAATGGCCTGCAAATACATGTCACTGATCCGTCACTCTATTATCCGGTTGCTGCCGTTTATGAAATTCTTGATGCAATAATTGAGACTACCCCACCAGGATCGATGAAATTCAAAGATCCGCCTTATGAATATGAATATAAGCTAATGCCTTTCGATATTCTATCGGGTGATTCCATAATGAGGACCTCTCTAATAAACAGGGTTCCTTCTGCGACAGAATGTCACCGGTGGGAAAGTGAAATTGCTGATTTCAGGGAAGAATTCAGGCAGTTGTCAGTGTATCCTGAATAAAGCTCCAATCTTATCAATTCAGGTTTAAAATCTCCTTACAACTTTTATAAGCTTTTCAATTAGCTGCTGAGGGAAAATGGGCTTCACAATATAATCATCAAAACCCGAAGCAATTATCCTTTCACGATCGCCCAGCAGACTGTAAGCTGTCTGAGCAATTATTATAACATCAGAACGGAATTCCCTGATAATCTTTGCGGCTCCATAGCCATCAATAACCGGAAGCTGAATATCCAGAAGAATTATATCAATATCAGGATTTGCTTTTGCTGTCTCAATAGCTTCTTTCCCGTCGCACGCACTTAGCAGAGCTGCTCCTGTCTTTTCAAGGATCTTGTTAAGATAGAGACGGCTTGACACATCATCCTCGACTATCAATATTTTTTTCGTCTTTAAATATTCATTTTCCATATAAATCGGCTTTATTCAAAAAGTCCGTCATCCCTGAGAAGAATCAGTATTGCAGATTGCGGAACGACTATGTATTTCTCTTTATTGAATTCTATTTCGATTGCGCTGCTTTGAAGGTAAACTGCCTGATCGCCTTCTTTTGGCTGCAGAGGAACATACTTTGGTTCATCAGTCCGGTTTTTCCATGGCTCATCAGTATCATTCACCGATGGAATCGGGTAACCCGGCCCCACCTTAAGAACATAGCCTATCTGCACTTTTTCATTCTCATTGACACCGGGAGGAAGAAACAGACCACTTTTGGTCTGCGACTGGGGAACTTTAGGCTTTATCAGGATCCTGTCACCAATAACTATCAGTTTCTGAAGATCTTTCTCATCCAGTAATACGCTCATGGTTAGTATCTTTTATAACAAAAATATCGTTTTCCGCATTACTCAGAAACTGTCTGAACATAAATAGCTAATATTGTAATATAGTATGAACGAAAGTTCACTCGCTTTATTTCATTTATGGAACCGGACACATACCTGACTATCAAAGCTTTTTCACAGGGCCTTTATAAAGAGAAGGGAAGCAGGTTTATAGCCCAGGCATGGCCCGTGACAAATCAGGAAGAGATAAAATCAATCCTGGAAAACATCAGAAAGGATCATCATTCGGCAAGACATCATTGTTTTGCCTGGATGATTGGGCAGGACAGGCAGACATTCAGGGTAAATGACGACGGCGAACCTTCAGGAAGTGCAGGTAAACCAATTCTTGGCCAGATCAACTCCTTTAACCTGACTAATGTCCTGATAGTTGTTGTGAGGTATTTTGGCGGGAAGCTACTGGGTGTGAGCGGACTTATAAATGCTTACAAGTCAGCAGCAGAATCAGCAGTAAAGAATAGTGAAATCATAGAATTGTATATCGAGGATTACTATGAGCTGAGGTTTCCTTATTCCGCCATGAATGATGTTATGAAAGCAATAAAAGAGGAGGAAGCAGGTCAGTCGATGCAAAAATTTGAGCTAGAATGCAGTATGACTATAAATTTCAGGACATCCTCAAGGGATAGGATTCTGAATATCCTTTCAAGGATTGGTGGTCTGACGTACCGACATACAGGTACGTTTTGACTTCAGAGGCCGGGCTAAAAGTTGTAAGTTAATTATCAACATACTGTGCATAAGAGACTTTTCCTGAATAAATTTGTTTTGGGTGTAACTTACTTATTCTAAAGAGCTATAACAATGAAAAACAGAAGTTTAGTATCGATAGATGATTTGACTACCGATGAGGTTCTGAAGATCCTTGACGACGCGGCAGAATTCGAAAAGGATCCTGTCCAGAAGCTACTCGAAGGCAAGGTAATTGCAACTCTGTTTTTTGAACCATCTACCCGTACCCGTCTTAGCTTTGAAAGTGCCATTAACCGCCTGGGAGGCAAAATTGTTGGTTTTTCGGATGCAGGTGTTTCAAGCGTCTCAAAAGGAGAGACTCTCCATGATACTATCAAAATGGTCAGCAATTATAGCGATCTGATAGTGATGAGGCATCCGATTGAAGGAAGTGCCAGGTATGCAAGTGAGATATCTTCAGTGCCGGTAATAAATGCAGGAGATGGTGCAAATCAGCACCCTACACAAACCCTTCTTGATCTTTACTCTATCCGCAAAACACAGGGTACCCTTGAAAATCTTAATGTTTTCATGGTAGGTGACCTTAAATATGGGAGAACAGTTCACTCGTTGATGATGGCTATGTCGAGATGGAACACAACTTTCAATTTTATCTCTCCTGAAGAACTCAAGATGCCTGAAGAATTCAAGCTATATCTCGAAAACCTGGGATTGAAATATTATGAACACCTCGATTTTACAGATATCATATCCAGGGCAGACATTATCTACATGACAAGGGTTCAAAAAGAAAGGTTTTCTGATCCTATTGAATATGAAAAAGTTAAGAATGTCTACGTTCTGAAGAATGCGATGCTTTCAAATACAAAGCTGAATATGCGAATTTTGCATCCATTGCCCAGGGTTAATGAAATTCATACAGATGTTGACACTAATCCCAAGGCGTATTATTTCGAACAGGCTCTTAACGGAGTTTATACACGCCAGGCAATATTATGTTCACTTTTAGGAATAAAATAAGGGGAAGGATATCATGAAAGAACCTAAACAGCTAAGCGTAAGTGCTATACAGAACGGAACTGTCATTGATCATATACCTGCCAGGAACCTTTTCAAAGTAATCTCGATTCTGGGATTGGATCATATTGATAGTCAGATCACTTTTGGGACAAACCTTGAAAGCAAAAAGCTGGGAAGAAAAGCAATTATCAAGATCTCAGATAAGTATTTCGAGGATGAAGATATAAACAGGATTGCACTTGTGGCTCCTGATGCCAAACTGAATATTATCAGGGATTATGAGGTTGTCGAAAAGAAGGTAGTTGTGGTTCCTGATGTAATTGTTGGAATTGCCAAATGTATGAATCCCAAATGCATAACCAACTTTGAAACCGTCACTACACGTTTCAGGGTGGTCTCCAAGAAGAATGTATCCCTGAAGTGCCACTATTGTGAAAAGATCACGAATCAGGAAAATCTGCAGATAATCTGAAGATTCAACCACCTCCCTCGCGATAAGTCGGGAGTACTCCTCTTTAGCAAGGAGGGGTGTCATGCCCGAAGGGTCATGACGGGGTGGTTTAGTTGTTTTTAAGATTCGCTTATCTTAATCTGTCATATGATTTGACAAGGTTTTCATCCTTCTTAATACCAAGATATGCAAGTATGCTAAAAAAGAGGATTAGCAAAGGCAGGAACATCTGTGCAGAGATAGTTATGTCAGCATTATATTTTGTGAATATTGAAAAAGCAAAGAAGGCAATCAAGGCTATTGCAGCAATGCAGATAATTATTAAAGCCATTACAAGGTTCTTCTGCAGTTTCCTGTTTTTAAAGAGGAATATTGCTGTCAGAGAGATAAGAACGACAAGGACCATGGTTACAGTAATAGGGATCTGTCCTTGAAGTAGTTCCCTGGCTCCTGCCGGTGTCGATTGCCAAATTCCGTTAAAATTTAACTCAATTACCTCTCCGGAACTGTTAAAGAACTTTAAAAATCTTCCGTTGAGGAATAATAGTGACAGAAGGGATGTCAATAACAAGTATAGCGACTGAATTCTCTGTATCATTTTCTTAGTATTTTATTTAATGAAAATCAGCTGTTTGAATTTACATAGCTTTTTTGCGAAAATATACAGAATGATGGATAAATCAGAATAGGTTTTATAATATTTTAACATATTTTTCAATTTACAAATTGCTTATTAACCTCTAAATGATCTACATTTGTCGCTTTCTGATCTATTGAATATTACACATTGAACTTTCAATATGTTAACATGTTAAGAAATCATAATTAATTCAATTAGCCTAAATTCTTATGAAGAAAAGAAACAATCTTTTAATAACAATTTTGCTTATTATTGTTGCCGCATTGATAATATTGTACCCTAAAATTAAACCACTCCTGGCCTCAAAATCAGATAAGCCCGGAATGGCAGGTCAGGGTCCGGGCAGAGGCCCTGGTTCAATGCAACCAAGACAGGTACTTAATGTGAGCGGTTTCCTGATTGTGCCAAGACAGCTTAGTGATTTGTACAAAAGCACAGGTACCCTGAAACCAGATGAACAGGTAGAGCTTGCTTTTGAAACTTCAGGTAAAATAGTGGGGATTAATTTTACTGAGGGAACACGTGTGAAAAAAGGAGATCTCCTGGCTAAAATAAATGATAAGCCCTTACAGGCACAGCTTGAGAAGCTTACTGCACAGAAGAAGCTTATTGAACAAAAGGAGTTCCGGCAGAGAAGCCTACTTGATAAAGATGCGATAAGCCAGGAAAGCTATGATCAGATAGTTACTGAACTACAGACAGTACAGGCCGATATTAACCTGGTAAAGGCCAGGATCTCTGAAACTGAACTTCGTGCTCCATTCAATGGGATCATTGGACTTCGGTATGTCAGTGAAGGTAGTTTCACAAATCCATCTACAAAAATTGCCAGGCTTGTAAAAATCAGTCCTATCAAACTTGAGTTTTCGATCTCAGAGAAATATGCCGGACAGGTACAGATAGGTTATCCGGTTTCATTCACAGTCGAAGGCACAAACAAGATATTTCAGGCTGCAGTTTATGCCATCGATCCTCAGATAGAAGAAAATACCAGAACGATAGTCATTCGGGCGCTCTATCCAAATAAAAATGAAGAACTTAAATCAGGTCGCTCAGCATCCATAACTCTTCTTCTTTCGAAGATAGACAACACGATTGCTATACCTTCTGAAGCCCTTATCCCTGAGATGGAGGGAGAAATGGTTTATCTCTTCAGGAAAGGAAAGGCCTCAGCAGTTAGAGTTCAGACCGGTTTGCGCACTGAATCATTGATTCAGATTGTCGACGGATTGAAGTTTGGTGACACACTGCTAACATCTGGTATTTTACAGCTACGGCAAAGTCTGCCCGTTGTTCTTGATACCCTGATAACAAATTAAATCTTAGTTAAACAATTCGTTATGAGTCTATCATCAGTAAGCATAAACCGTCCGGTACTCGCAACCGTTTTTGCAATTATAATTCTTCTATTCGGGATTGTGGGTGTCACCTTTCTTGGGATAAGGGAATTTCCGAGTGTCGATCCTGCAATTATAACCGTCAGTACCTCATATCCTGGCGCCAATTCGGATGTTATAGAAACTCAGATAACTGAGCCATTGGAACAGAATATAAACGGTATCCCGGGTGTTAGGTCGCTTACAAGCATAAGCCGCCAGGGTGGCAGCAATATTACTGTTGAATTTGAATTGTCAGTCGATCTTGAAACTGCTGCAAATGATGTCAGAGATAAGGTTTCACAGGCAATGAGATTCCTGCCACGCGACTGTGATCCCCCTACTGTTGCAAAGGCTGATGCGGATGCCAATCCTATACTGTTTCTAACTGTTGAAAGCAGCAAAAGATCATTGCTGGAGCTTTCTGAAGTTGCTGATCTGACTCTGAAACAACAGCTTCAGACCATATCAGGAGTAAGTGCAGTAAACATTTTCGGCGAAAAGCGATATGCTATGCGTTTATGGATTGATCCGGTCAAACTGGCAGGATACCAGCTGACTCCAATGGATGTCAGAAATGCAATTAATCGGGAAAATGTTGAGCTGCCCTCAGGAACAATCGAAGGCACAAATACTCAGCTTACAATAAGGACACTTGGGCTGATGACAACCCCAAAGGAATTTAATGATCTGATAATTAAGCAGTCGGGAGATCAGATCGTTCGTTTCAAAGATATCGGCCGGGCGGAACTTGGGCCTGAGGATATACGGGGAATCCTGAAAAGGGACGAAGTTCCTATGGTTCAGATTGCCATCATACCACAGCCAGGATCAAATCATATAGATATTGTCGACGAGACCTACAGACGACTTGATTATATCAGGAAGGATCTGCCTGACGATGTAAAAGTGAATGTCAATTACGATAACACCGAATATATTCGTTCTTCGATAAAGGAGGTTAAAAATACTATATACATTGCCTTCGCTCTAGTAGTTATTATAATCTACTTTTTTCTCAGGAGCTGGAGAGCTACTCTGATCCCAATACTGGTGATCCCGGTATCACTTATTGGCTCCTTCTTCATAATGTACCTGGCCGGATTTACTATAAATGTCCTTACCCTTCTTGCTATAGTTCTGGCAATCGGTATAGTAGTAGACGATGCAATTGTTGTAATGGAAAATATTTATGTTAAGGTTGAATCAGGATTAAGTCCTGTTGAAGCAGCTTTGACTGGTTCAAAGGAGATATATTTTGCAATTATTTCAACCACAATAACGCTTATCTCTGTCTTTTTTCCCATAGTCTTCCTTCAGGGTATCACAGGCCGCCTGTTCAGGGAATTCAGTATTGTGATGGCAGGTGCAGTCGGAATTTCGGCATTTCTTGCGCTTTCCCTTACTCCAATGGTTTCTTCCAAACTGTTAAGACATGAAAAGAAACACAGCTGGTTCTTCAGAAAAACTGAGCATTTCTTTGACAGACTGAACACAGCATACAAAAATTCACTAAGTTCATTTCTTCATCATCGCAGCTATGCATTTATTATTCTTGTGCTTGCACTGGGAACCGTTTTCCTCCTCTGGAAAACTATACCTTCGGAAATGGCGCCTCTGGAAGACCGCTCACAGATCACGATCAACACAACGGCCACTGAAGGTGCAACCTATGAGTACATGCTGGCTTATTGTGATGATATCTCACGGCTTGTTGAGGAGAAAGTCCCGGAACGGCTGAGTTTTACTACAATGGTCAGAGGAGGAGGCATGGGTAACATAAGAATAATGCTTCAGAAACCTGACAACAGGCAAAGAACACAGCAGGAGATTGCTGATGAACTGACTGTTGATCTGAGAAAAAAGACAAAAGCAAGGGCATTTGTTATGCAGCAATCAACATTTGGCAGCCGACGTATGGGTATGCCTGTTCAATATGTTCTTCAGGCTACATCTATCGATAAATTAAGGGAAATTCTTCCGGCATTCATGGGCAAGGTGATGGAGAGCGATGTTCTGCAGATGGCAGATGTAAACCTTAAGTTCACGAAACCTGAGTTAAGAATCCATATTAACCGTGAAAAGGCCATCACTCTCGGAGTCTCAACTCAGAACATTGGGCAAACACTTCAACTTGCGCTTAGCGGCCAGCGTTTCGGATATTTCTTCATGAATGGAAAACAGTACCAGATACTCGGTGAACTTGCCCGTGAGGATCGTAATAAACCGCTGGATCTTAAATCATTTTATGTCAGGAACAACACTGGTGAGATGATCCAGTTTGATAACCTGGTTACCCTTTCAGAGGAGACTGCCCCTCCCCAGCTCTACAGGTATAACAGGTTTGTTGCAGCTACTGTTTCAGCAGGTCTTGCCAAAGGAAAAACAATGAGTGAAGGTCTTGCAGAAATGGACAGAATTGCTGCTGAAGTTCTTGATGATTCCTTCAGGACAGCACTTTCCGGCGATTCAAAAGATTTTCGTGAAAGCTCTTCCAGTTTAATGTTTGCGTTCATGCTTGCATTAATTTTGATTTTCCTTGTCCTTTCAGCTCAGTTTGAAAGCTTTAAAGATCCATTGATTGTAATGATGACAGTCCCCCTGGCGCTTACCGGCGCATTGGTTTTTATGTGGTACTTTGGAATAACAATGAACATTTTCAGTCAGATCGGTATAATCATGTTAATAGGGCTGGTTTCGAAAAACGGGATCCTTATAGTTGAGTTCGCAAACCAGAGGAAATTAGCAGGGATGTCTAAAATAGATGCAATCAATCATGCTGCAGCTGCAAGGTTCCGTCCTATCCTGATGACAAGTCTGGCAACCATACTCGGGATTTCACCTCTTGCTCTTGGATTTGGGGAAGGCGCACAGAGCAGAATTGCCATGGGTACTGCCGTGATCGGGGGAATGGTATTTGCCACTTTCCTCTCGCTATATATTGTTCCGGCGATTTATACATATATATCAAGTGAGACAAAAAAGAGTTCTGATGAAACCCACATGATTGACCATAATCACAAACATGAATAAAAATAATTTACAATTATGTGTGGTTCCATCATACCATTAAAATCAAAATTATGTTATGATGAAAATAAAGTTACTGCTATTTAATTTATTAATTGTTCTCGTTTCTTCAAAGGTTTCAAGCCAGGTAGTTTACGATCTGAATGGATGTATCAGGACAGGACTTGAGAAGAATTTCTCACTTTTGATTGTAAGAAACAGCGAGACAATTGCTAAAAACAATTTTACCCTGGGAAATGCAGGATTTCTTCCTTCCCTAAATGTGAATGGCAGACACAGCGGCTCTTTAAACGATATTACCAGGAATCAGACTGATGGCAGTCAGACCCTGAGTGAAGGGGAGCACAATACCACAACGTCAGCAGGACTTGCAATGGATCTTACAATTTTCAATGGCTTTAATGTGCAAACAACATATAAAAAGCTGAATGAACTAAAACAAATTGGAGAACTTAACACCCAGCTTGCTGTTGAAAATCTTGTTGCTGACATTATTTCAGGATATTACAACTATATCGAGCAGACAATGCTTTTAAAGAACCTGCAGTATGCAGTAGTTCTCTCGAAGGAACGATTGCGAATCGATGAAGACCGCTACCTGCTGGGATCAAGCTCAAAACTCCAGGTATTGCAGTCGAGGGTTTATCTTAATTCTGACAGTTCAAGGCTGTCGCGCCAGTTTGAAGTAGTCAGGGCTGCCCAGATACGTCTGAATGAGCTTATGGCGCTGGAAGATCTGAGTCAGAGGTTTACTACAACCGATACCTCAATTGTTGTAAATCCCGAGCTGCTGTTTGAGAAACTTCTTGATGAAACTCTGACAAAAAACACAAGTCTCCTGATAGCAACAAAGAACAAAACGATATCAGAATATGATTATAAGCTTATTGTATCACGAAGTTATCCTTATCTTAATGCTTCGTCGGGTTATAATTATTCGATCAATACTTTCTCCTCGAGTAGTACCAAGAATCAGCTTACAAATGGTTTGAGCTATGGTTTGACCCTTGGAGTGAATATTTTTGATGGTTTGAACCAGAGGAGGAATATTCGGAATTCTTCAATTGATTTTAAAAGCAAAGAGCTTAAATACCGTGAAATTGAACAGGGTGTCAGGGCCGATCTTATAACCTTTTACAGCGCCTACAGCAACTATCTCAGACTTATAACCCTCGAAAATCAGAACCTTCAGACTGCAACCGAAAACCTGGATATTGCCATGGAAAGGTACAAGCTAGGAAGTTTGTCGGGGATTGATCTCCGGGAGGTTCAGAAGAGTCTGCTCGATGCCCGCGAAAGCCTGCTATCGGTTGAATACCAGGCCAAGTTGGCTGAAATTTCGCTTCTGCTGATCTCTGGAAGAATCATGGAGTACTATCAGTAAGACTCTAATCCCAAATTCGCTATATTTGTTATTCATTTTTTGTTATGGAAAAGAAAACTGAACTGATAACAAACAGCGACGGTAGCATATTCCATCTAAATCTGCTCCCGGGAGATATTTCCAATAAAATATTGATTGTCGGTGATCCGGGACGAGTTGAAATGCTCTCCTCTCTTCTGAGCGAAATAAGGGTAAGAAAAGAGAACAGGGAATTCAAGACAGTTACAGGAAGCTATGAGGGGAATGAAATTACAATAATCTCTTCAGGTATCGGTACCGATAATATTGACATTCTCATAAACGAGCTTGACGCCCTTGTCAACATTGATCTTTCAACCGGAATAGCAAAAGAGGATCCGGTATCATTGACTTTTGTAAGACTGGGAACTTCTGGAGGAATTAGAAGCGATGTACCGGCCGGATCTTGTGTCATGACCGAAACTGCAATAGGATTTGATGGCCTCATCCATTTTTATGAAGGCTATGACTGGCTGCTTGATAATATAATAACATCCGTTCTGGTTGAATATCTTGAATGGCCTGATACGCTTTCCTTCCCATATGCTGTTAATGCAAGCAAAGAGCTTCTGGCTCTTTTCGGTAAAGAGAATTTTATTAAAGGTATTACAATCTCGGCTCCGGGCTTTTATGCACCTCAGGGAAGGAGGCTTCGCCTGGAAACATTCGACAACGAGATCAATAACAAGCTTGCCGGGTTCTCATTCAGGGGCAGAACAATATCAAATTATGAGATGGAGAGCTCTGCTATTTACGGTCTGTCGGGTTTACTGGGTCACAAAGCACTGACAATTTGTGTTGTAATTGGCAACCGGGTTACCGGGGAATTCATTAATGATTATAAACCAATCATTATGGATCTTGCTAAAAAAGTAAT
Organism: uncultured Bacteroidales bacterium; assembly: GCA_963701745.1. Lineage (GTDB taxonomy): Bacteria > Bacteroidota > Bacteroidia > Bacteroidales > VadinHA17 > LD21. The sequence goes on from CAVPBE010000001.1 coordinate 1,937,022, forward strand.
GGAGATCATTTAAGATTCAGAATTGTAACAAATGTTACAAATTGTCTTTATACCACTTTATTGCTTCCGACATTCCCTCATGGACAGAGTGAGTCGGCTTATATCCCAATAATCTTTTTGCTTTCTCAATAGAAGCCAGTGAATGAGGTATATCTCCTGCCCTGTTTTGTCCGTAAGAAGGTTTAACTTCAAGTACTTCCCTGTCGAAAGCTCCAATCATCTGCTTAATCATTTCAAACAATTCATTAAGATTTGTTCTTTCTCCATGGGCAACGTTGTAAATCTGGTTTACAGCAGAATGATCTTCGGCTAGTGCAGCAAGATGATTTGCCTGAAGAACATTATCTATATATGTAAAATCTCTTGAGTATGACCCATCGCCGTTAATAACCGGTGATTCATGGTGCATCAGTTTCTTGACAAACAAAGGTATTACTGCTGCATATGCACCCTGTGGATCCTGACGCCGGCCAAAAACATTGAAGTAGCGCAGGCCGATAACTTCAATATTATAGGTACCGGCAAAATTTGCAGCAAAGAGTTCATCGACATATTTTGTTATCCCATAGGGCGACATCGGTTTTCCTATTTTATCTTCGACCTTTGGCAGATCGGGATGATCTCCATAGGTTGACGAGCTGGCTGCATACATAAACCTTCTGACCTTAGCTTCTTTTGATGCATAGAGCATTTTTACAAAACCGCCTATATTGACATCTGTTGATGTAACCGGATCCTTAATTGATCGCGGGACAGAACCTAATGCAGCCTGATGAAATACAAAATCAATTCCCTGAACAGATTTTTCACAATCAGGGTAATTCCTTATATCTCCTTCAATCAGCTTGAAATCAGGATTATTCATGAAACCTCTCAGATTTTCCCGCTTGCCCGTCGAAAAATTATCGAGGCAGACAACATAGTTACCTGAATTAAGCATCGATTCAACCAGATTTGAGCCTATAAAGCCTGCACCTCCAGTTATGAGTATTTTCCGGCCACTTACTTTTCGATTCATAAGTAAAACTATAGTAAAAAAACGGATATCAGGTGCGATTATTTCTTAAGGAGGAGGAGAAATCACTTTTCAAAAAGCAGAAGTATCTCTTTTAGAATGAATTCAGCCGCCTTGCCATCACCGTAGAAAGCCGGATACTCAAGGTTCTGCCCCGACTGAACATATCCTGAAAATGCATTTCGGATCAGCTCAGGATTTGCATCTACGAGCCTTACTGTTCCGTTGGCAACCAGCTCGATCCATTCAGTCTCTTTCCGAAGCACTATGCTGGGCTTCTTGAAAAAATGTGATTCTTTCTGAACACCACCTGAATCAGTAATGATCATACTGCATGTTTTTTCGAGAAGTGTCATTGCAAGATATGAAACCGGTGGTATTATTCTTATATAGCTTGAATTTCTGAGATCATTTAGCAGGTTATTGAGGTTTGATTTCAGGGAGTTCATTGTACGGGGGTGAAACGGCATCACAAAAGGCATCAAGTACTCTTCAGCCAGACTTTTCAAAGTTGAAAGGATAGCTTCAAGCCTTCCGGTATCATCTGTGTTGATATCCCTGTGAATAGTGGCAAGAACGAAATTATTCCTTACAAGAGACATTGATTCAAGTATCTCACCCTTTTTCTTTTCAGCCAGTTCAGCAAAAAATAGTGAATTGTCATACATGATATCTCCGGTAAAATAGATCTTTGGATTGTCTATAGTGTACGGAGGACTGTTCTCCGGTTTGAATCCCTCGTTTATAAGATTTTTAAAAGCAGCATGAGTAGGGGAAAAAAGCAGAGTTGAAGAATGATCGCTCATGATCCTGTTGAGCTCTTCCGGCATAGTTTTATTAAATGACCTCAGCCCAGCTTCAATATGGATTATTGGGAAATGAAGTTTTGCTGCAGCAATCGCACCTGCAAGTGTGGAATTTGTATCTCCGTAGAGGAGAACTCCGTCAGGTTTCTCATTAAGAAGAACCTCTTCTATTCCAGTTATCATTGAAGCTGTCTGACGTCCGTGATGAGCAGAGCCCACCCCAAGATTGAAATCGGGTTTATGAATTTCGAGTTCATCAAAAAAAACTTCTGACATTTCCTTATCATAGTGCTGGCCGGTATGCAGTGTCAGCTCCGTAATCTGATCAGAGAAATTCAAGCGAATTGCCCTGCTAATAGCTGATGATTTTATTATCTGAGGCCTGGCTCCTACTATATTCAGTAGTTTTATTTTTGTCATTATCCTTTTGGAAATTAATTATTCAGGCTAAAGGTAAGCCTATTTGGCATAATTGACCGCTCTGGTCTCGCGGATAACTGTAATTTTTATCTGTCCGGGATAGGTCATTTCATTTTGTATCTTCCTTGCAATCTCGAATGACAGATTTTCAGCCTCTTTGTCGTTAACTTTTTCGGCTCCGACTATTACCCTTAGTTCCCTTCCGGCCTGAATAGCATAGGTCTTCATAACACCTGGATATTGCAATGCAAGAGATTCAAGTTCTTTAAGCCTTTTGATATAGGATTCAACAACCTCGCGTCTTGCACCTGGGCGTGCGCCTGAAATGGCGTCACAAACCTGGACTATCGGAGCGATAAGTGTTGTCATCTCAGTTTCATCATGATGTGAACCGATGGCATTACATATTTCGGGCTTTTCCTTGTATTTTTCAGCCATTTTCATTCCGAGGATTGCATGCGGTAGTTCCGGTTCATCGTCAGGCACCTTGCCAATATCATGCAGAAGACCTGCTCTTTTTGCAAGTTTGGGATTCAGTCCTAGCTCGGCTGCCATTATTGAAGCCAGGTTGGCAACCTCCCTTGAATGCATAAGAAGATTCTGTCCGTAGGATGACCTGTATTTCATTTTCCCGATAAGCCGTATAAGTTCGGGATGTAATCCGTGAATTCCAAGGTCGATTGTGGTCCGTTTACCGACTTCGAGGATCTCTTCTTCGACCTGTTTTCTGGTTTTATCAACAATCTCCTCGATCCTGGCCGGATGTATTCTTCCGTCGGTGACCAGCTGATGCAACGCAAGACGGGCAACTTCCCTCCGAATTGGGTCAAAAGCTGAAAGAACAATTGCCTCCGGAGTGTCGTCAACAATGATCTCGACTCCTGTGGCTGCTTCAAGGGCCCTGATATTTCGACCCTCCCGGCCAATAATCCTTCCCTTCATTTCATCCGATTCGATATGGAACACAGTAACTGCATTTTCAATGGCGTTCTCAGCCGCTACTCTCTGTATAGTTTGAAGAACAATTCTTTTTGCCTCTTTGTTGGCGGTCATTTTAGCTTCATCCAGAATCTCATTTATATAGGACATTGCTCCGGTTTTAGCTTCTTCTTTTAAAGATTCGATAAGGTGGTTTTTTGCATCATCGGCAGATAAGCCAGAGATGGCTTCAAGCTGATCAACCTGCTGGCGGTGAAGCTTCGAAAGCTCCTCGCTTCTCTTATCAACAAGTTCAAGCTGGGAATTAAGATTATCCCGGATTGCATCAGCTTCATTCTTTTTTCGCTGAGCTTCCTCGAGTTTCTGTGATAAAGAGAGCTCTTTTTGTTTTATCCGGCTTTCGGCCTGACCGATCTTGCTGTTTTTTTCATTAATAACTTTCTCGTGTTCGGCCTTCAGTTGTAAAAACCTTTCCTTTGCCTGAAGTATTTTTTCTTTCTTAATCACTTCAGCTTCTGTTTCGGCTTCGCTGATAATCTTACGGGACTTGTTTTTAAGAGCAACCTGCCATATAAGATAAGAAGCACCAAATCCAAAGATCAGTGCCGCAAGGCTAATAATATAATTTAATCCACTCATTATTTTCTTCTGTTATTATATTCATTTTAAAAATTTGTGTATAAAAAACCCGCAAAGTCTCTTCAGCTTTTATAAAACCCCATATCTTTATGGCTGGAGCCGCTAATACAGCTCGAACGTCCACTGTCCCACTGTTAAGCGGGATCCCGGTAAACCGGGATGAGGCCTGTTCTACCTGAACTAAGGAGTGCTCCAAAGTTTTAAATGTTGAGTTTCAAAAATGAATGAAGAAACGATGCGGGCAATAAGTTTATCTATTTTAAAGAACGCTGTTACTCTTTTTCTTCAAGAACCTGATCAATTTTCCTGATAAGTTCTTTTATGGTATCAGGGAAGTGATCAGTGCTTATTATTTCTTCCTCTTCGTTAAGCTTGATCACATATTGAAGTGAAGCCATAGCCAGAAAATCCTGTACATCCTTGTCAGAATAGCGCTGTTTGTATTGCAGCACTTTTTCGTTAATCATCCTGGCAGCTTTCCTGATCTTTTCCTCATTTTCCCTTTCAACCTTCAATGGATAATATCTGTCGGCTACGTTCACCCTGATAGAAAGCTTATCATCCATTGTTATATCTTATCTGTTTAAAAGAGCAACACATCTGTCAATTTCCCGCACTAATTCATTTATCTTCTTCTTCGCCTCAATTGCGCCTTCCCCATCACCCATTAATGCTCCCGATATTTTTATTCTCTCGTATTTAATTTCTAATTCCTTTACTCTTTCATTACGTTCCTCAAGATAACGTTTTAAAGTATCATTTTCTTTTGTCAGATCTCTGTTTTTTGCCCTCAGGTCATCATATCTTTCAAACAATTCTTCAAGCTTATTGTTCAGCAATGTCAGTTCTACAAGACCCTGATCGGACATACTAAAATCTTTAATGCAAAGTTAACATTGTTAATCTTATTTTCAAAAAATTAACTCAAATAGTTTGGAAGAACAACTCATAAGCATAGTTTTGCACCAGTTGAAACTTAATTTCTTTTTTCTGATATGATCTTAATGCTGAAATTTCTTTTAAGTCTCCTTTTGATAATAGATCCGGGTGATGAACCAAAGGACCGTTCAATATTTATTTCTCCGGTTAATATTCCGCTTTCACTTTCTGCAAATTTCGGTGAACTCAGAGCGGATCATTTTCATTCCGGAATTGATGTCCGGACTCAGGGTGTTACAGGGAAAGAAGTATTCGCAGCTGCATCAGGTTATGTTTACAGAATAAGCGTTTCACCTGGAGGATTCGGAAAGGCACTCTATATAAGACATCCATCAGGCTACTCAACTGTCTACGGGCACCTTGACAGGTTTACACCTGAGATTGAAGAGTATGTAATTTCGAGACAATATGAGGAAAAGAGTTTCATGGTAACCCTCTGGCCTTCGAAAGAAAAATTCAGGTATGAACAGGGTGATCTCATTGCATATTCGGGAAACTCCGGAAGTTCATCGGGTCCTCATCTTCATTATGAAATACGAAAATCTGATGAGGAAGTGCCTGTCAATCCCTTGCTGTTTGAATTCGGAATAAAGGACGATATCAGACCGGTCATAGAAACACTTGTTATATATCCGGCAGGGAAAAAGACAATCATAAATAACTGGAATAAGCTGCTAAAATTGGATGTTAACGGAGGCAGCGGAAGCTATAGCCTTTCCTCCAATAATCAGATTTCGATAAGTGGTTCGGCAGGTTTCGGATTTAAAGCCTATGATCTTCTGAATGGCAGCTACAATAAATGCTCGGTTTACACTATTGAACTAAAGATCGACAACATTCCCGTTTTTAACTATAAAATGGATACCTTCTCTTTTGGTGAATCGAGATATGTCAACAGCCACATCGACTATGAAATACTGCAGCGGGAAAAAACATATATAGAAAGAGCCTTTATTCTTCCAAACGACAAGTTGAATGCATATGGTAATGTTATAAACAAAGGTATATTCAACTTTGCAGATGAAAGGATACATAATGTAGAGCTTATTGTTGCCGATATCCACAACAACAGGTCGGTCCTCTACTTTAATGTTAATTCGGTTCCGGCTGTTGTGAGTGAAAATCAGCCAAAACCTGATGAAACCAGCCCGGTGTTAATGCCCTTCAACAGAAATAATAAGTTTGTTTCGAAAAATATCACAGTGAACATACCTTCAGGAGCACTTTATGATACATTGTACTTTGAATTTAAAAAATCAGCCGGAAATCCTCTGATGTTCTCTGAAATCTACCAGATTCACAATAAATACACTCCCCTGCATAAATCTTATAACATTTCAATAAAGCCTGACAGAATTCCTGAAGGAAAGCAATCAAAAATGCTGATAATTCAGCTGGCTGATGAATTAAAGAAAGTGCCCCTCTCCAGCACATGGAATAATGGATATCTTTCAGCCAATACAAATACCTTCGGAACCTTTTGTGTTGGAATCGATACAGTTCCCCCACAGATTTCACATAACGGATTCTTATCTGGAGCCAACCTCGCGGGGAAACCAAATATGAAAATAAGAATCACCGACGAATTATCAGGGATTAAGACATACGAGCCATTAATTGACGGGGAATGGGCATTATTTGAATATGATCAGAAGAATGACATTTTAATCTATGATTTTGATCCAAAAAGAATTCAGAAGGGATCGAAACACAACCTTACTCTGAAAGTCACAGATAACAAGGATAACCTGAGTACATATAAATGTGAATTTATATGGTAAAACCTCATCCCCAACCCCTTCTCCTGAAAGAGAAGGGGCTTAATATATCCGTGCGGGATATATCCCTTTCCTGATCATCTTCTTAATGCTCTCAACCACGAAGGGTTTGTCTTCACGATAAGTCACTCCAAACCACCTTTCGTTACTCATGAGTATCTTTATTGTAATCTCACCGTTCTTGACAAATTTATCCACAGAGGTTGGAATATCAAGTTCAGATTTTAAATCCATTCCATACTTATTTATGAAATTCCGGAATTCTTTTCCAAGGAAGTCATAGCATGATGGTTTGAAACCCCATAGATTCATTGAAACTATTTCATTTCCAGTGAAATGAATCAGGTTTCCGTCAGAGCCCGGCGCTGTTGCGCCATCCTTTGTTTTTTCTATCTGACGGGTTTCTACTATATGGCTAAGGAAGCCATCAGCTCCTGCCTTGCAGACGCCACGGTTTACATGTCCGTGTTCGGAAAGTGTATTCCCGAGTTTATACCCTACAATGCAATAATTATCCGGGGTCTTATCATTTACCAGGAAATCCCTGAGTATTTTGAAAGATTCAACACCATAATAGTCATCAGCATTTATAACTCCAAATGGTTCTTTTATTTTATCCTTAGTTACCAGGATTGCATGACTTGTACCCCATGGCTTTGAACGATCGGGAGCGACAATAACTCCTTCGGGTAGGTTTGTTATCTCCTGAAAAACGTAATCCACTTCAATCTTGCCCTGAAGCCTTTCGACAAACCGTTCTTTGACCTGTTCTTCTATATCACGCCTTATAACGAAGACTATCTTACCAAAGCCCGCACGGATAGCATCATAAATTGAATAGTCAATTATAGTTTCACCTGAAGGTCCAACTTCATCAAGCTGTTTATTTCCTCCATAACGAGTGCCCATTCCGGCAGCCAAAACTAAAAGTGTCGGTTTCATAAGATATATTTTTTAGATTCACAATTATACAGAAAATATTGTTACTTTTATTAATCTGATTAATTTTTGTAGATGGAGTTTAAGCTAGAGATTTGTGTTGATAGTGTTGAATCTGCGATCAATGCACAATCTGCCGGAGCGGACAGGGTTGAATTTTGTGATAACCTCATTGAAGGTGGCACAACACCAGGTTTTGGATCAATTGTCTCTGCGAGAAACAATCTCAATATTAAACTTCATGTCCTTATCAGACCGAGAGGCGGAGACTTCTTCTATTCCGATCTGGAATATGATATTATGAGAAGAGATATTGAGATCTGCGGAGAATCGGGAGTTGATGGAATAGTGGCGGGGATTTTACTTCCCGGAGGTAATATCGATATCGACAGGAGTGCAAAACTTTTTGAATTTGCCTATCCTATGTCAGGTACTTTCCACCGAGCCTTCGATATGTGCGGTGATCCGGTCCAGGGTCTTGAAGACGTAATTTCTACAGGCGCTTCCCGCCTTCTCACATCTGGTTTAAAAAACAAAGCCCAGGACGGTATTGAGCTGTTAAGACAGCTTGTAATTCAGGCTGGTGAAAGAATTATAGTTATGCCGGGAGGCGGTATCGATGAAACCAATACTGCCCTGATATTAACTGCCACAAAGGCAAAGGAGATCCATCTTACCGGAAGGAAAATCATTGACAGTGAAATGATATTCAGACGACAGGGGATAAATATGGGAGGTATTAAGGGGGTTCCAGAATTCTCCCGGAAGGTTGCCGACCCTGAAATAATAAAAAAAATCATCGATGTCCTCAAAATGATCTGATTACACTTTGAAATTTTCTCTGTCTTGTTACCTTTGCACTTCCGTATTTCTTAAAAAATAATAACTAAAGAATATTCTACTTTATGAAAAGACTATTTACAGCACTCTTTGCTATCGCTATTGCAGGATTCTTTATTGGACAGAATACTTTGGCCTGCACAAATTTTCTTGTCACAAGAGGAGCATCAAAGACTGGTTCGGTGATGATCACCTACTCAGCCGACTCTCATGTACTATATGGTGAATTGTATTTTTGGCCCTCACGGGATTATCCTGATGGTGCCTGGCTTGATGTATATGAATGGGATACAGGTAAATACATGGGAAAAATCAAGCAGGTGCATCATACATATTCGGTTGTAGGCAACATGAACGAGCATCAGCTCTCAATAGGTGAAACAACCTATGGCGGCATTGAGGGGCTTGTAGATCCTGAAGCCATAGTCGACTATGGAAGCCTTATTTACATAACTCTCCAGAGGGCAAAAAATGCCAGAGAAGCTATTAAGGTGATGTCAGAACTGGTATCAGAATATGGATATGCAAGTTCAGGAGAATCATTCTCTATTGCCGACCCGAATGAGGCATGGATATTTGAAATAATCGGAAAAGGAAAGGGTAACAAAGGAGCAGTATGGGTTGCACGCCTTATTCCTGACGGTTACATTTCAGGACATGCAAACCAGGCAAGGATACAGACTTTCCCGCTGGCTACCGGCAAGAAAACTAGCAATGCTCTAACTTCAAAGGACCTTAGCAGAATATTTGATCCAGTTGTTGAATGTGTTTATTCACACGATGTAATTGCTTTCGCAAGAACCATGAAGAATCCATATACAGGTACTGATCAGCAATTCAGCTTTTCAGATACTTATAATCCGATATCCTTCGAGGGGGCAAGATTTTGCGAAATGCGGGTATGGTCTTTCTTCAAATCTGTAAATAGTGAGATGGATCAGTACAGAAATTATGTTTCCGGCCATGATCTGAGCAAGAGAATGCCGCTGTGGATCAAGCCCGACCGCAAGATATCGAACAACGATCTTATGAACTTTATGCGTGATCATCTTGAAGGAACTGAATTTGATATGAGAATGGATATCGGAGCAGGTCCTTTTGCTTCTCCTTACCGCTGGCGCCCACTTACATGGAAAGTCACTGGCGATCCAAATGCCCCTTCATACTGCAACGAAAGAGCAACAGCAACCCAGCAGACCGGCTTCGTGTTTGTAGCAGAATCCAGAAACTGGCTTCCTGATCCTATCGGTGGAATTTTCTGGTTCGGGGTTGACGATGCAGCTACAACCGTTTTCAATCCTATGTACTGCGGGATAACTGAAATCCCTGAATGTTTTAAGGTAGGTAATGGAGATATGGTTACATACTCTCCCACTTCTGCATTCTGGGTGTTCAACCTGGTTGCCAATATGTGCTATTCAAGGTACGACATGATGAGTGCCGATGCTGTAAAGCTTCAGAAGGAGCTTGAGGGGAAATATATTACCGAAACAGCGACAATTGACGATGCAGCAAAGAAGCTGTATGAAAATGATGTCTGGAAAGCAAGGGATTACCTTACAAAATATTCTCTTTCAACAGCTCAAAGCACTTTCATGCAATGGAAAAAGCTTAGTGAGTTTCTTCTGGTCAAGTATATGGACGGAAACATTAAGAATGAAAAAGACGGTAAATTCATGACAAGTGAGGATGATTATCCATCGGGTCCGAAACAACCTGGGTATGATGACAAATGGAAAAAATCTGTGATCCAGGACACGGGAAATAAATTACTTGTTCCGGCAGGCACAGCGCATTAGAATTCGGTAGGGTACTGCTATATTTAAAATATTGAATTGTACTATTGGCGAATAAAAAATATTATTGTATCTTTGCCCCCTGTTTTAAAAGATCATATTAAGAAAACAAAACTGTTTGTGAAATGAATTTAATGGATGTTGTTGATAAGGAATTGGCGGTAAAAAATGAGTATCCGAAATTTATTGCCGGGGATACTGTTACTGTTCATTATAAAATTAAGGAAGGGAACAAGGAAAGAATTCAGCAGTTCCGGGGCGTTGTAATGCAAAGGAATGGCAGCGGTAATACAGAGACTTTCACTGTAAGAAAGATGTCAGGCAATATTGGTGTTGAAAGGATTTTCCCGGTTGCATCCCCTTCAATTGACAAAATTGAGGTTAATAAGCATGGAAAAGTCCGCAGGGCAAAAATCTTTTACCTTCGTGACCTTACAGGCAAAAAAGCACGTATACGCGAAAAGAAATTCTAATATTAATAGTTAAATAAAAAGGCTGTTCGCAATGAACAGCCTTTTTTTTGATTTATTTTTCCATCTTTTTCAGTAATTCTTCCCTTTTTGATTTAGCTTCTTCGACTATTTTATTTGCCTTTGAATCTGCCTCCTGCACCAGCTGGTTAGCTTTTTTATCAGCTTCTTTTTTGACAGAATCAGCAGCTTTCTGTGCCGCCATTTTTGCAATAGTCCCCTTTGTTTCAGCTTCTTTTATCATTTTTTGTGATTGGATATCAGCTTCCTGACGTATTTTTTCTGCTGTTTTAGCAGCTTCATCCCTGAGTTGCTGACCTCTTACTTCAGCCTCCTGAACTACTTTGTCAGCCTGAATTTCCGCTTCGCTTTTGACTTTTTCCATTGCCTGGTCAACTTTTTCCCCGACTACCTCTTTGACCGTTTCCTTAGCTGTCTCCCTAATCCCCTTTGTGCTGTCTGACGAAGTGGTGCCGAAGAATGGTTTGACCACCGGTTTCAGGAAAGTTCCTGTCACTTTTACATTTACTTTTATAAGGTCCGATGGTTTGAAGGCAATTCCAAAGGCTGCGGCCTGTACCGAAAGATTATCGATAAGTGAATTCACTGAACTGCCAAGATCGGATCTTGGTATTTCTGTCTTTATTTCATAATTTATTGTCTGGTCAATACCCTGATCTCCGCTGATATTCATTTTTATATTACCGACCTTTGTGTTGAAGGGGCTCACATAAATTCTCCCGTTGTTTACTTTAAAGCTGACATTTATGTCTTTGAATGTATTGCTGTAATTGCTTCCCAATTTGAGAACTTCCTTCATGTTTTTATATACTGCAGATTCGAGAAGAGTCACTTCATCTGATACAAGTTTACCACCTCCTGTGATTGTGGAGACAAGAGGCATAAAGTCCCTGCCCAGCAAGCTGCTGTAATTCAGTCTTACCCCAATCTTTCCGGTGATTCCTTTAGCAGTCGGAGCAAGCATTTGAATAGTGTTGAAAGTGTTAAACGCATCTTTAATCCCCAGATCCAGAATATTCAGGTCAGCTTTAACATAAGGCTTCAGAGTGTCCCGTGTGTCATAATCAGCTTTCATAGCTATTCTGCCACCAAAAAGGTCCATGCCAGTTTCTCTTATGCTTAAAACTCCCTCTCTGACTATAACATGTCCTTTTACATTCTGAACTTTGATCTTGTTATAGATAAACTGATCAACGACAGCATCAAAATCAAGATTAATATTTTCCGGAACCTTTATAACTGCCAGTGAGGAAGTGTCTGCCGAAGTTGTATCGGTTGCAATTTCTGACATAATATCTGTAAGATCAACAACCTTTGAATGAAGTGAGAGCCTACCTTTTATAATGTCATCTTTAATTACGTATGGAATATAGTTCTCAAGTCTCCCGTTCATATTGAAATCGCTCTTCCCTCCGACATTTAGCTCAGCATTTTTAAGTTCAGCAAATGCAGGCGTAAATTCAAAGTCAGCCTTGCCGATCTCAACAGACGGATATCCTGTCATAGAAACCATCATATCGCTGATATTGAGATCCCCGGAAGCTTTAAACAGATCGTACTGTGACTTCTCGATCATCGACATCCGACCGGCCATGCTGACAGAGATATTAATCAACCCTGAAAGGTTTAAGCTGTCCATAGGAACAGCATTTGAGAGTGCTTTAAGGTCTATCTTTCCTTTCATGGAGCCTTTAAAATCCGGATCACTAATTGGTGTTTTAAGGGCAAATTCCATATCGAAAGGATTACCAGCCAGTTCCATATGGAAGTGATCGACATTTACCGTTGATTTATCCATATTGGTACCGTCGACGAATATTTCAGACTTAAGATTGATCTTTTTTATCTGATCACGAAGGGCAGGATAGCTTATCAACCCATCTTTTACTGATAGATTAAGACTAATATCTGGCATTGTACTGTCAGCATCACTGTATATACCTTTTGCAGTTCCCGCAAGATTGAATTCCCCAGTGGTTTTAAGATCTTTAAAATCAGACATGTAAATTGCAGGAATCAATGAAATCAGTGACTTGAAAGAAGTCTGCTCCGACTTAAAGGAAAGGTCAGTCTCAATATCATCTTCAGGCATGGCAACCATTCCTGCAAAGTCCATTTTAAGGTCATTAATTGTCAGATAATTATCTTTAAGATAGAATCTCATACTGTCGAGACTTGCTTTTACATTAATTTTTGAATCGGCTTTTGCTTTATTCAGGTATTTGGTCCCATCCATCAGAAAAGTCAATTCCTGAGCATTGATTACAATTTCAAGATTAGTCTCATTTTCAGTCAGATCTCCTTTCATTAAACAATTAACCTTTTCAAGATACGTCTCAATAATTGATTCATGATCAATATATGACACAGAGCTATTAATGAATTCAATTTTCTCGAGAAGGATTTTCATATTCGAAGATTCCTCTCCTGCAGCACTCTCAGTTGTATCAGTCATTATGTCCCAATTAGCGCTGCCGTCTTTGAGTACAAGTGTTCTTATATCAGCCTCATTAATTACAATTGATTTTATTTCATAGCCGCTCTTTTTAAAAAGGCTGGTGAGATTAAATACAAGATTTAATGAACTGCATGAAAAAAGGGTGTCGTTCTCGAATTTCTCAAGACCTGTAACTGATACATTATCAAGTGAAAATGTCAGGTTAGGAAAATTCCGGAAAAATCCGAGCTTATAATTTCCAAAGCTTACTTTTGCATCGAGAGATTCATTGGCAATTTGTTCGACTTTAGCTTTAATTTTGTCCTTAAACAGCAACGGAACTGTAAAGAGAAGGATAAGGATCAGCAGGATTAATCCTCCCAATACTTTAAAAATCCATTTTGCTGTCTTTTTCATAAATATTATATTTTCAGTTGAGATCGATTTTATAGATCCGCTTTTTTTTATAAAACGCTGTTTAAATGTAAATAATATCCGGAAGACAGAAAAGAAGTGCCTAAAGTGAGCTAAAGTTTGGAGTGCCTAAAGTACTTTAACTCTAAGTACTTCAAACTCCAGGCACTCTAGTCACTTAATTTGTTACAAATATTATTATATTTGGAATCTCAAAAAGGGTCCCGTAGCTTAACTGAATAGAGCATCTGACTACGGATCAGAAGGTTGGGGGTTTGAATCCCTTCGGGATCACAAAAAAGGCGTCTTATCGGACGCCTTCTGGCTTTAAATTGGTATTTGATTATCCTTCAGAAATAAAGTCTTTTTTAGGATTAGTTTTCTTTTAGGACAGATTTATTTTTTGATAGGAAATCACCGTTACTATTCTTCTTTGAACTTTTGTATTCGGGAACCAGAATTTCGAAGAATTCGAAAACCTCCTGTTCTGAAAGTCCGTATATATTCTTTAATGAGGCAATAACCTTGAGTACTTCGGTTTTGTAATCATTCTTATCAACCTTTGCAACTTTTATCTTTTCGTGATGAGTCGGAAGTATTTCTTCCGTCTTTGAAAGCAATTCTTCAAATAATTTTTCTCCAGGTCTCAATCCTGTATATTCAATTTTAATATCCTTTCCCGGTTCCAGGCCCGACAGACGTATCATATTTACAGCCAGATCAGCAATTTTTACAGGCTTGCCCATATCAAATACGAAAATCTCACCGCCTTTCCCCATAAATCCTGCTTCCAGCACAAGCTGACATGCTTCCGGAATTGTCATAAAGTACCTCATTATATCCGGATGTGTTACTGTTATTGGGCCACCTTCCTCAATTTGCTTTTTGAAAAGTGGAATCACAGAGCCATTTGAGCCAAGCACATTTCCAAATCTTGTTATTACGAATTGAGTCTTTATCCCATCTTTCATAGCTTTCGTCTGAACCAGCATCTCACATACCCTTTTTGAGGCCCCCATAATGTTTGTGGGATTGACTGATTTATCGCTGGAGATCATCACAAATTTCTTCACATCATATTTCACTGAAAGCTCAATCATCAATCTGGTTCCGCCAACGTTCACGCGAAGAGCCTCATGGGGATTTTCCTCCATAAGCGGTACATGCTTGTATGCAGCAGCATGGAAAACAATTTCAGGATGATATTTCTGGAAAATGAGTTCCATCTTTTCAGGGTTCGTTATGTCAGCAAGCTGACTTTTGAATTTCATGTGGGCATAGCTCTTTCGAAGCTCATTCTCAAGATGAAACATTGGCGTCTCTGCCTGATCGACCAGAATGATATTATGGGTTACAAACCTTGACAGTTGCCGTACAATTTCTGAACCGATTGACCCTGCTGCACCAGTTACAAGAATTGTTCTTTTTGCTAATCCTTTCCTTATAAGTTCCATATCAAGTCTGATAGGGTCCCTGCCAAGCAGGTCCTCAAGCTGCACCTTTTGCAATTGTCTTACTTCAAGTTGCCCGTTAAGCCATTTTTCAATTGCAGGTGTTTCAAGTACCTCAATATTGAAATCAATTGCCTTTTTAATAATATCGCTTTTTTTCGGAGAAGAGATTGCCCGAATAGCTAGAATAAGAGTCTGGATTTTATGCTTGATAAAAAAGTCTGAAGAAAAAATCTCAGGGCCATATACCTGAATTCCATTTATTTTTTTACCCTGAAGCTGCTTATTATCATCAATAAATCCCATCACAGTAAAACCTCCCCTCGGATCACTTAAAAGAACTCTCTTTACAATAAACCCCATTTCACCAGCCCCATAAATTATAACCCTGTTTGTTGAGCTTTTCACTGAATGGGTTGCAAACCTGAAAAGCATCTTTACGGAGATGCGCATAAAAAAAAGATAGACGGTGATTAGAACATAATGAATCAATAATATAGAAACTGGAATTATCAGGTTATCACCAAGTTTGAAGTATTGTGCTCCAAGCGAAAAAAACACAAGCACCACTGCAGAAGCGCTTGTTGAGACAAAAACAAGTGACACATCTGTCAGGGTTGTATGCCTTATCAGGCCCGCATATGAATGGAAGGTCAACATAAAGACAGTGTATACAAACAAAGTAATCAGTCCGTGAATAACAGCCTGGTCCATCTGAAAACTGGCGGAAACAAGATTAAACCGTAAAAGATACGCCAACAGAAATGCAATAAAGACTGCAACGGTGTCGTGTATGAATAACATCCACCTTGGTACTGAATACTTATGAAAAAACTCCGAAACTTTCGACCTCAATACTTCCCTTATTTCAGGGTAATTTTTGAACATTTTCCTTGTTTAATTAAATAAACTGAGCAGAATACAAATTATTAATAAGGTATCAAATGACTTTTTCAATTCAAATTTATAGATTTAAGAATGAATATCAAAATCACTCCACATTCAAAGTACCTAAAAGTGAGGCATTTTGATTATTTTGGACCTTCGATTTGCTACATATGTCATTAAAATATTCTTGTTTAAAATTGATTAGTTTACGTTCATCAAAAAAAGCACTTTTAATTGTTTTTTATCTATTTGTTCATAAATAAGTTTAACATTTGGCACTTGGGCTTCTTTGAACGAATTTGGCAGTTTATGTTTCTTTTTGTTTTGGGAGAAATGACACTATAAAAGCACCTGTAAGTGCGATACAAATCAATATTGTAAAACCAAGTGAATAGCTCTTTAATGTATCATTGTACAATGCTCCTACCATCATCGGTGACAGGGATTCGGCCAGGCCATCTGCCACGAGGATTATACCCATTACCCTGCCCAGTGTCTTTACACCAAAAAGATCCCCTGCCATTAGTGGAATGATCATATAATCACCTCCCAGTCCTATACCGAAAACAACAGCAAAGAGATACAATCTCCCCGGGAAATCAGGGACAAGCAGCAAGGGAATTGAAGAACCTACTATAAGATAGATCAGAATCATTACGTACTTTCTTGGAAAAATATCAGCAAGCATTCCCATAAGCACTCGTCCCGCAAGGCTTGAAAGTAATACAAGAGACATGAGCTGTGCTGAATGTGATTGTGAGAAATCCATATCCCTCAGATAAAGTTTTAAATGCTGGTTCACTCCTCCTACTGCACCAATGGAACACATACTGCCAATCCCGAGAAGATAAAAATTCCTGTTTTTTAATACACTCCTTATTGGAACATCCGCTTCATTTATTTTCCGGACCTCATTCTGAACCGGAGCTTCTTTTAAGAAAAAGGCCATTGGAAAGGATAACAGTATCACTATTACTCCTATCGAAGTGAGTGCCAGATGCCACCCAAGGTTTTTTTCAAGTGCTGCCGAAATAAGCGGCACCAGCGCACCTCCGGTCCCGATGCCCAGATATGCAATGCCCATGGCTTTTCCACGGTTTTTGGTAAACCAGCGGGAGATTATTACCTGGCAGGGGAGCGGCCCTCCGAAAACGTAACCCAGAGCATTCAGAATGTAAAAAAAATAGAACATGCTCAGGTTGTTCATCATACTTAAACCAATAATAGCTGAACCAGCAAGTAGCGACCCGGCTAGCATCATTTTTCTGGGCCCATAGCGATCGATAAGCCAGCCTGCTATGAATCCGAACAATGGGGCAACTAACAGCTTCCCGATTGCATTACCCGACGTAACAACTGTGCGGGACCATCCAAACTCATTAACAAAAAAATCATAATAGAATGGCAATCCGTAAAGTGCAAAACCCACAATTGCCAGAAGTGAAAAAAATGCAGCTGCAACAACATATGACTTTGAGCTGGAAGAGCCTGGTTCAAAAGAAGAGGCAACTGGAGTATTTTTCATCACAGGGGTCAGGTTTTCGGATGTGTTTATATACAAAAATAAAATTTCTTTATTTATAAATAATAGGAAATCCTATAAATGGTGTAACGGAAATAACACGGTCATTTTTTTATTACATTTAGGCCTTATTTTTAATCTGCGAAATGAAAGAAATAGTTTCCAAAATATTTGAGAGTGAAGCGTCTGCGATAAAAAGCATTCCTGTGACTGACAGTTATGAAAAGGTAACTGAAATAATTTACCAGCATGTTCAGAAGAGAAAAGGGAAATTGATTACCAGTGGAATGGGAAAGGCGGGACAAATAGCCCATAACATAGCCACCACCTTCAGTTCGACAGGAACACCCGCTGTTTTTCTTCACCCAAGTGAAGCACAGCATGGAGATCTCGGGATTATGCAGGAAAACGATGTTTTACTGGCAATATCAAACTCTGGGAAGACAAGGGAGATCATTGAACTAATTGACCTAAAGGATAATCTTTTCCCATCAATTCCAGTAATCGTTATTACAGGAAATGAAAATAGTCCTCTTGCCCTTAAATCTGATTATTTTATTTCGACTGGCGGACCTTCAGAAGTTTGTCCACTGGGACTTACTCCAACCACTTCAACAACAGTATTCACAGTAATTGGTGATGCCCTGGTTGTTCTGATGATGGAAAAGATAGGATTCACTGCTGAAGATTATTCAAAAAGGCATCATGGAGGATACCTCGGAGTTAAATCACGTGAAAAATCCGGGCAAACAATTAAGGGGAAATAATTTTTCTTTGCCACGAAATTAAAAAAGATTAGTTTTGGACTTTCCGATATCATTTTTCTAACCTAAATCCATAATTATGGCTACCAGCACTTCTACCAGCGACATCAGCAGAAAAGACTATGTGTTTGCAATAACAATTATAGGTCTCTTCTTCTTTATTTTCGGTTTTGTAACCTGGCTTAACGGAGTCCTCATTCCGTTTCTGAGAACCGCCTGTGAGCTGAACGATTTTCAGGCATATTTTGTAACTGCTGCTTTTTATATTTCCTATTTTGTGATGGCACTTCCATCATCTGTAATACTGAAAAGGACCGGTTTTAAGATTGGAATGTCACTGGGCTTATGGGTAATGGCCATTGGTGCACTCGTATTCATTCCTGCAGCGCTTTCAAGAGCCTTCTGGCTTTTTCTTACTGGATTATTTATTCAGGGGACCGGACTTGCTCTTCTTCAAACAGCAGTGAATCCTTATGTAACAATTATCGGCCCGCGGGAGAGCGCTGCAAAACGTATAAGCATAATGGGAATTGCAAATAAATTTGCAGGTGTCATCGCTCCAATAATTCTGGCAAGTATAATCCTTAAAGACTCGCATATCCTTGAAGAAAAGCTGACACAGGCATCGGATGCTGCTTCTCGTGCTGTTCTCCTTGATGAAATGGCAAGAAATGTTATTATGCCTTATATAGTGATGGCAGTGGTTCTTGTCCTCCTGGGCCTCCTATTGAAATTTGTCCATCTTCCTGAAGTAGATACTGAGGCAGAAGATGAAGCTGTGGGTGAAGCAAATCTAAAAAAGACAAGTATCTGGCAGTTCCCTCACCTGATTCTGGGTGTCATTGCACTGTTTTTTTATGTTGGAGTAGAAGTTATTGCCGGCGATACAATAATCAGGTATGGACAGTCTCTTGGTATACCAATGGATTCGGCTAAATACTTTACCTCCCTCACAATGCTCGCGATGATAGCTGGTTATCTCCTTGGAATTGCTTTAATTCCAAAATATTTAAAGCAGGGTAATGCTTTAAAGATGTGCACCATTCTTGGTGTGATATTTTCTCTTGGAGCGATATTTACCCCGGCTGACAAGGTTTTCACTATGCCTTTCATTGACCTTGTTACATTCAAATCCCTTCAACTGGTACTTCCTGTTACGGTTCTGTTTGTTGCATTGCTTGGATTTGCCAATTCGCTCGTCTGGCCTGCGATGTGGCCGCTTGCTTTGGATGGCCTTGGCAAATATACGAAGACCGCTTCTGCAATGCTCATAATGGCAATTGCCGGTGGTGCTATTGTGCCGCTAATTTATGGGAAGCTGGCTGTTGCTTTTTCCACCCAGGCAGCCTATTGGATATGTGTTCCGGGATATCTTATAATAATGTATTATGCATTTATAGGACACAAAGCAGGCAAATAGAGTATGGAGTACAACCTTAAGAAGATATTTGATTCTTTCATTTCAGATGGTTCTTTTGCAGTGGCATTGCCATGTGGAAGCGGACATATTCATGATACTTTCCTGATTGAAACATCTGAAAATGACAAGGACAACTATATCCTTCAAAGGTTGAACAATGAAGTATTCAGGAATATACCCGAACTTCAGGAGAATATTGAAAGGGTTACAATTCATATGCAACGTAAACTCCTTCTGGTCCCAGGAGCTGATGTCAAAAGAGAATGTCTTACGATGGTACCGGCTAAAAATGGGAAAAGCTGGATCGTGGATGAAAAGGGAGACAATTGGAGGATGTTCATTTTTATATCGGATAACAGGTCTTATGATATTGTTGACAGCCCAGACATGGCTTATGAGGGAGGCAGAGCTATTGGACGTTTTCAGGCTTTGCTGACAGATCTGCCAGGAAAACCCCTTCATGAAACAATTCTATCATTTCACGATGTCGAGAAGAGAATTGACAGCTTTATGTTCACATTGAAGAATGATCCTGTCGGAAGAGTTAAAGATACAGCAAGGGAAACCGATTCAATTTTAAAGAGAGCTGATGATATGAGGGTCATCCAGAGGCTTGGGCGGGAAGGGAAAATACCTGTCAGGATAACTCACAATGATACGAAATTCAACAATATTCTTTTTGATGCGAACGGCAAATCGCTCTGCCTTATCGACCTCGACACCGTGATGCCCGGATATTTTCATTCCGACTTTGGAGATGCAATAAGAACAGGGGCAAGCAGTGCAGCAGAGGATGAGATAGACCTCTCAAAGGTAAAAATGGATATTGACCTGTTCAGTGCTTATGCGAGAGGATACCTCTCTGAAACAAATAATACCCTTAATTCCATCGAAAAAGAATATCTGGCTTTCGCTCCTCTTCTGATGACTTACGAACAAGCTCTACGATTTCTTGCCGACTTTATTGATGGCGATAAATATTACAGGATACACAATAAAAATCATAACATCCAGCGGACACGTTCACAGATTAGGTTGCTGGAAAGCATGGAAGAACAATATTCCGATATGAAAAAAATAATTGACAAACTGGTCTGAAAGGCAACAGTCGACAGGCATAAGGCATCCAAGACAAACGACATTTCATTATTTCTATGAGTAGACCGTATTCTGAAATCAGGTGGACTAAAGAAGAAAAAAAGTTTTTAAATGGATTCAAAGATCCCTGGTCAATCCAGGTATTTCTCGATTCCATTGCATATAATCCAGTTTACGAGTGCAGATCACCAAGGTGGGTCATCAGAAAGCGGTCAGCACATTGTTTTGAGGGTGCTCTGTTTGCTGCAGCAGCACTTGATTTCATTGGCCATAAACCTCTTATCGTTGACATGAAAGCATTTAATGATGATGACCATGTAATTGCTGTTTTCAGGTATGAGGGATACTGGGGAGCGGTCGCTAAATCAAATTTCACATCATTAAGGTTCAGAGAACCGGTCTATCGGTCTCTCAGGGAACTAATAATGTCATATTTCGATTTCTTCTTTAATATTTATGGGGAAAAGTCATTGAGATCCTACTCGCTGCCATTTAATCTGACCTCGCTTAATAACCGGAACTGGGCAATCACTGATGATGACCTTGAATATATTGGAGATAAGATCGAATCGTTGTACCATTTCCCGGTAGTATCGGAAAAAATGATTAAAAAACTCAATATAGCAAGCGATTCTATGCTCAAGGCCGGCATGCTTGGATCTGTTGAAGAAGGGTTGTTTAAGCCTTCGAAACAAAAATAACCTGGTCGAAGATTAATGTACATTAAAAATCTGATTAATAGTACTATATAATTACAGCTTCTGATACGGTCGAAATATTTATTTGGAATTACCCTGATAATAGCTATTTTTGAACCCTTAAAATAGCCTTAAATTGAAAAACTTTAAGTTTTTGTTTTTGTCATCTTCCTGAAAATTAATATTATACTCAAGGTATGGATTTATCGGGTAAACACTACAAGGCATTTATTGAACGGCAGGAGGCTTTAAAAAAGCAATATAGCCCGCAGCAGGCAGAAAAACAGCATTCCAAAGGCAAGCTTACGGCATTTGAGAGGATTAATCTCCTTTTTGATGCAGGATCCTTTGAAGAAATCTATACATTCGTTACACCGGCAGCGCAGCCTGTTGAGTTTGGAAAAGTTGAAAAATCATTTGGTGATGGAGTCATAGTAGGCCATGGAAAAATAAACGGACGCCTTGTTTTTGCTTATGCTCAGGATTTCACAATAATGGGAGGATCTCTGGGTATAATTCATTCAAAAAAAATTGCTAAAATACAGGAGATGGCCTTAAAAATGGGTTCTCCCATTATAGGCCTTATCGATTCAGGCGGCGCAAGAATTCAGGAAGGTGTTGCAAGTCTTAGCGGATATGCTTCAATTTTTCATAACATAATTCAATCTTCAGGTATCATTCCACAGATTTCAGTGATAATGGGACCAGCTGCAGGAGGTGCAGTATACTCCCCTGCCCTAACCGATTTTGTCTTCATGACAAACCATACAAGCTATATGTTTGTAACCGGACCTAATGTTGTAAAAGAAGTTCTTAATGAAGAAGTTACTTCCGATCAGCTTGGAGGAGCCGAAGTACACGCAAGGAAAAGCGGTGTTGCCCATATGATATATGACGACGAAGAAAACACAATACTGGCGCTGAAGAAATTCCTTTCTTATCTTCCCTCAAACAATGTTGAAAATCCACCTGTCGTTGCTGACGACGGAAGTGTTCCCGATGTTAACCAGAAGCTCAGGGATATTATACCTGACGACCCTAATAAAGCCTATGATGTAAAAGAGGTAATAAGTCAGATTGTCGATAAAAACAGCTTTTTTGAAACATCAGAGCTTTTTGCTGCGAACATTGTTACAGGACTTGCCAGACTTAAAGGAAAAACAATTGGAGTGGTTGCTAACCAGCCTAAAGTACTTGCCGGGGTTCTGGATATTGATTCATCTACAAAAGGAGCAAGATTCATAAGGTTCTGCGATGCATTTAATATTCCGCTTCTTACCCTCGAGGATGTCCCTGGCTTTCTTCCTGGTGTGGATCAGGAGCATTCAGGAATCATAAGGCATGGTGCAAAAATGCTATTTGCCTATAGCGAAGCAACAGTTCCAAAAATCACTGTTATCCTTAGAAAAGCTTATGGCGGGGCATTTATTGTAATGAACAGCAAGAATCTTGGAGGAGATTTCAATTTTGCCTGGCCTACAGCGGAAATTGCTGTAATGGGTCCCGACGGAGCAGTAGCTATTCTATACCGGAAGGAACTTGCCAGCTCAAAGAATCCGGCTGAACTTAAGAAAGAGCTTGTAAAAAAATACCGCGACAAAGTTGCGAATCCCTTTATAGCAGATGAAAGCGGATATATCGATGAAGTAATCGATCCGGCTGTTACCAGAAAAAAAATAATCTCTGCATTTACTGCCCTCAATAATAAATGGGTTAAAGTGCCAGCACGAAAACATGGAAACATGCCATTATGAAAATTAAACGTATACTTATTGCAAACCGAGGTGAGATAGCAGTCCGCATTATCAGGACAGCTAAAAAGATGGGTATTGAAACGGTAGTTGTACAGACTGCAGCTGAGCCAAATGCCATGTATGTTTCTCAGTCGGATGTGGTTTTTGACAATACCGACGATACATCCGAGATTCCAGTTTTTCTTAACATTGACAAGCTTATCGAGATCGCGCTGAAGTCTAAATCTGATGCCATACATCCTGGCTATGGATTCCTTGCTGAAAACGCATACTTCGCACAGAAATGTATTGATAACAATATAGTCTTTATAGGCCCATCACCGGATGCCATTTATAAGATGGGTAATAAAACCATAGCAAGGAAGATCGCTATGGCATTAAATATCCCGATGGCTATGGGTAGCGAAGGTAATATCGGGGATGAGGAAGAAGCTGTCGCAATAGCTGAAAAAATAGGCTACCCTGTAATCATTAAAGCTGCATCAGGTGGCGGCGGAAGGGGGATGAGGATAGTACGGAAAGCAGATGAGATGGAGAAAATGTTCATTATTGCAAGCAAAGAAGCAGAGAAAGCATTTAATGATCCATCGGTGTTCATTGAAAAATATATCGAAAACCCTAAGCATATTGAATTCCAAATTCTTGGAGACAAGAAGGGGAATGTGATCCATCTTGGAGAAAGGGAATGCTCAATACAGAGAAAACATCAAAAGCTTCTCGAAGAGGCCCCATCATCAGCACTCGATGATAATCTCAGAAGGATAATGGGTAAAATAGCAGTCCAGATTGCCAAAGCAGTTAAATATTATTCGGCCGGGACTGTGGAATTTCTTCTTGATTCTGAAAAGAACTTCTATTTCATGGAAATGAATACAAGGATACAGGTTGAGCACCCTGTAACTGAAATCATAACTGGAATTGATCTTATTGAACAGCAAATAAATATATCTAATGGCGAGGCACTTAAACTGCGCCAGGAGGACATTAAATTAGAGGGGTGGGCAATTGAGTGCAGGATTAATGCTGAGGATGTCCAGTCGGGATTTGCTCCTGATCCCGGAAAAATAGAAAAACTGAATCTTCCGTCAGATCCATTTATAAGAATAGATACAGGCGTTCTTGCAGGATCAGCAATAGTGTCGAGCTATGACTCAATGATTGCAAAACTTATCGTAAAGGGAAAAAACAGGAAGGATGCCATCAGAAACTGTAAACTGGCTCTCGACAAGGTATGGATTAAGGGGGTAAAAACTACACTTCCATTTTTCAGGATGCTTGTCCGAAATCCAAAATTTATTGATGGTACATTCACAACAGCATTTATTGAAAAGGACCTTGATAAATTCTACCTGAACAGTGAATACGAGGAGATGCTTGCCGCCTGGCTTGCCACAAAGATGTTTGTTGAGGAGAACCTTATGGACAACAGCATTCCAGTTGATTTTGACAACAGCAAAGAGATGAGCCCATGGTTGCTGAACAAAAGAATTAATCAGTTTTAATAAATCAGGAATCTATGACAGCTGATAAACCAGGCATCAGAAAGTTATATGCTCTTTCATCGGAGAACAAGAGATTTTGTTTCTCCCAGCCTTTAAAACATTCAATAAGAATAGGCAAAAGGGATTATGAGGTAAAACTTAAGTCTGACGAGAAGTACGGTACATATATTTTATGGAAGAACAGGAAATATCCTGTTGAGATAGTTAGATCAAGACAGAACAGATATGAGATTCTATTCAATGACATAAGCTATATATTTACGGTCGAGACACCTTTCTCGATGCAAAGGATGAAGGTTTTGAGCTCAGGCAGGGGGAAAAATGAACAAGAATCATTGAAGGCGCCTATGCCTGGTAAGATAATTGATGTTCTCGTCCGTGAAGGGGCAACCGTCCTTCGTGGTGAACCCCTTCTTATACTTGAAGCAATGAAGATGCAAAATGAAATTCAATCACCTGTAAACGGACGGATTATCAGAGTTCATGCAAAGCCTAATTCAAATGTAATGAAGGATGATTTGCTTATCGATATTAAAGTGGAATAACCTCATCCCCCAACCCCTTCTCCCAAGTGAGAAGGGGAGTAAATCATTACTAATCACTTTTTAAGCCCCTCCCTCCTGCCTTGCTTCGCCGAAGCGGCTACACGAAGGCGAAGGGGGAGGGGTTGGGGAGAGGTCGTTATTTTACCGGTACCTGCTTCAGTGTTTCGCATAAAAAATCGAAAAACTTCTTGACTGAAGGGATATGTACTTTCTCATCAGGGCTATGCGGATACTTAATTGTCGGACCAAATGAAATCATATCAAGATTCGGATAGACTCCTCCAAGCAATCCGCACTCGAGACCGGCATGAATCGCTTTAATTTCAGGAATTTTACCATAAAGTTTCTTGTACAGACCACTCATAGTCTTCAATATCGGGGATTCCATATTTGGTTTCCATCCAGGGTAGCTACCTGTCAGTGTGACTTTAGCATCTATAAGATGAAATACTGCAGCAATTCTCCAGGCAGTAGAAATCTTGGAAGAGTCAACTGAACTACGTGTCAGGTTATGGGCCTGGAACTTGCCTTCCTTGCATCTTACTATTGCAAGATTGTTTGAGGTCTCAACAAGCCCCTTCATTGCCTGGCTCATCCTTTGAACACCATTCGGGCAGGCGAATACGGCACGGATTATTTTGAACTGATCATCCTTATTCATAACCTTTTCAGGAATACCCGTCTTTTTGCATGTGAAAGATATTGTTGGTTCTGTCTCTGCAAATTCTGCTTTATACATTTTATCGTATCCCTTTACAAATTTTTCAAATTCCTTTGTCTTTACACCCGGAACAAGAACAACTGAGTAGGATTCACGTGGAATTGCATTACGAAGGTCACCCCCTGCGGCTTCAGAAAGTCGGATTTTAAAATCAGATTCAGCCTGCATAAGGAATCTGAACATTACCTTATTTGAATTAGCCCTGGCAAGTGCTATGTCAACTCCGGAATGTCCTCCCTTAAGTCCTTTGGCAGTAACAAGATATGCAACCATAGCCCTTGGGGATTTTTCTTCTGCGTACTTTCTGACAGCACTTACATCAATGCCGCCAGCGCAACCAACATATAGTTCTCCCTCATCTTCAGAATCAAGATTCATAAGAATGTCGCCATGGAGAAGCCCTTTTTTAAGTCCGAAAGCTCCTGTCATGCCGGTTTCTTCATCTATTGTAAAGAGAGCTTCCAATGGTCCATGCTGCAGATCTTTTGAGGCCAGAACTGCCAGAGCAGCAGAGACTCCTATACCGTTATCAGAACCAAGAGTTGTACCATTTGCCCTGACCCAGTCTCCATCAATTATTGTTTCAATAGGATCCTTCTCAAAATCATGCTTTTTATCGCTGTTTTTCTGAGGGACCATGTCAAGATGAGTCTGAAGGATCACTCCTTTACGATTCTCCATTCCCTTTGTAGCCTTTTTCCTAATTATAACATTTCCAACTTTATCAACTGTTGAATCCAGCTTATTCTCTTCAGCAAATTTGACAACAAATTCTGCAATCTTCTTTTCCTTTTTTGAAGGGCGGGGGATCTGCGTAATTGCATGGAAATAATTCCATACCTGTTTTGGTTCAAGCATGCGTATGTCGTTCATAATATGAAGCTTTAAAATTTTAAAATGATTACCTTATAAAAGTACAATTTTTTTTATAATTTTGGGCACCTGAACAAAATAACAGACTTTAATGAAATCAAGGGATGCTTCCTTCCTCAATAGCTGTTTCAAAGTTTCAAATCCGAATATTATTCCTTATTTGCTATAAATGACAACTCTCTATATTATTGTTGCATTGGTTCTTGTATTTGATTTTATAAACGGATTTCACGATTCTGCAAACTCAATAGCTACTGTTGTATCTACGAAAGTACTCTCCCCGCTGGCCGCAGTATGCATGGCAGCTTTCTTTAATTTTATAGCATTTACTGTTTTTCCTCTTAAAGTGGCTACAACCATAGGAAAAGGTGTTGTCGATCCTGACGTTTTAAACCTTACTGTTATTGGCGCTGCACTTGTTGCTGCAATAATATGGAATCTACTTACATGGTGGTGGGGATTGCCCTCAAGTTCTTCACATACTCTTGTTGGAGGATTAGTCGGAGCAGCTTTGGTCAGCTCCGGTCCGGGTTCAATAATCACAGGAGGAGTTATCAAAATTGTGGCTTTCATTGTAATATCGCCCTTGCTTGGGATGATATTCGGATTTATTATTTCTACAATCGTGCAGTATCTGGCACGGAACCATACACCATTTGGTGTCGACAAGCATTTCAGACGTTTACAGCTGGTTTCAGCAGCGGCTTTCAGTCTGGGGCATGGGGGCAACGATGCCCAAAAATCGATGGGAATAATTTGGATCGCACTGATAGTTTATGGAATTACTTCAAAAGATGCCTCCAGACCTCCAATGTGGGTTATCTTATCATGTCAGACTGCAATTGCTTTAGGAACATTATTCGGTGGATGGAGAATAGTAAAAACTATGGGACAAAAGATAACAAAGCTGAAACCATTTGAAGGGTTTTGCGCCGAAACTGCTGGCGCCATTACATTGTTTGGGGCAACTCATTTCGGTATACCGGTAAGCACAACCCATACTATTACAGGGGCCATTATCGGGGTTGGTTCCCGAAAAGGACTTTCAGCTGTAAAGTGGGGGGTAACGACGAAAATCTTCTGGGCGTGGATATTTACAATCCCGGTTTCAGGATTAATAGGAGCTGCGATGTATTTTCTTTTCAATCTGATCAAAATAGGTTCGATTTAAAAATAAAACACAAACATATGAATATAGATAAGTTTCTTAAGTTTTTTGTCCCGAAGGATCATTCCTTTTATCCCCTTTTTGAAGAAGATGCAAGGAACCTTGCAAAGGCTGCTGATCTTCTTAAGGAGCTATTGTCAAGCACCGACATTGAAGATCATGAAAGAATATATCAGCAGATAAAGGAGGTGGAGCATATCGGCGATCAGATCACCGATACTACTTATAAACAATTGAACAAATCGTTCATCACTCCCTTTGACAGGGAGGACATTCATGAACTTATTGCCAATATTGATAATGTTGTGGATTCAATAAACGGCATCGGGAGGAGAATTTGCCTTTATAAGCCTAAACACCTGATGCCAGTGTACAAAGAGATGGCGGAAATGATCGTTGAAGCGGCCAAAGAGATAACAATCTGCATTCACTGCCTTAATGATGCCGCTGCAAACAAGAAAGAGATCACAGAAGCCTGCGACAAGGTAAAAGACATTGAACACAAAGCAGACGATTATTATTTTATTGCTGTCGCAGAGCTGTTTGAAAAGGAGCAGGATCCCGCAGAACTCCTTAAGAACAATAAAATCCTCGAGATACTCGAAAGATGCGTTGATGAAGAGGAGGATATAACAGATACAATCAAGTCAATACTGATTAAGATGGCATAATAAACGGTATGCGGCAAGCGGCACGCGGTTCGAGGTATCTGGATTTTGATTTCCCCAAACCGCAAACCCCAAGCCGAAAGCCTGCTAATTGCTTTTAATCATCGTCAGCACCATCTTGAATTTCTCCACTGCAATTACTGCATGAGTAATGTTGGCAGGCATTATTATCGTCTGACCCGATTCCAGAATAAATGACTTCCCTCCTATTATTATTTCCCCTTTCCCGTCTACTACCTGGATCATAGCATCGAATGGGGCAGTATGCTCGCTGAGGGCTTCTCCTTTTGCAAAAGCAAAAAGGGAAATATTTCCGGTCTCCTTTTTTAATACTGTCTTACTTACTATGGCTCCGTCAGAATATTCAATTGATTCTTTATAATTGAATACTTTCGATTTTTCAAACTCAGAGGTATGCATTATTACAAATTTTCTTTTTTGATATTTGGTAACTCGAGCCCGTACCCTTTTTTCTTGTCCTCGGCTTTCAGAAGAAATGCAAAGAGGAGAGCCAGCAACCCAAGTCCTGTAAAAATCATCATCGGTCGGGTATAATTATAAAATGAAAACACATTGTTGAACTTTGATACAGTCCTTCCTTCAGTGTCAACGAAATTCTCAATCGGCTCATTTTCATTATAATAATATTGAGTAACTTTTATTTCCTGTTTCTTTACTGCCTTTTTTAAGGATTTCTTTGAAATAAAACCAGAACTAATAGTGTCGTTTGCAGTCGTGATAATTGCGCTTATTTTGCCGTCATCTGATTTGATGAGCTGTGCTATTTTCTGATCCACGTTTTTTCTGCTTATGAGACCAACTTCATTGATCGTGTAGCTTTTCTGATTTTCCGTAACGACTTGCGAAATATGGGCTCCCTGGGTAGTAACAAATCCTGTTCCGGCAACGGCAAAATAACCGATGAAACAATATTTATTCAGGACCCAGCCAATTAAAGCCGGAACACCCATAAGACCCCAGTTCTGAACCCAGAAGACAAGGGAATAAGCAGTTCCAAGCTGTTTTTCAGGAATGATCTTAGGAACAGAAGGCCACATTGCAGAGGGTACCAGGGAAAATCCGATTCCCAGCACTATTATCAGAAGAATTGCAATCACCCAGTGATTAAGGAAGGGTATTGTGAAAATAATATGGACGATAATCAGAAGCACTGCACCCAGTATCATTATTGTGGCCCCTTTACCTTTCCTGTCGTACATATTGCCAAACAGAGGTGTGAGCAGAATTGTCCCGAAAGGAAGCATGGCGGGAATTATTCCGGCCCAGTCTTCGTTGATATGGAATTTCTGAACCATCAGGTCGGTAGCGTATTTAAGGAACGGAAATACAGCTGAATAAAACAAGACACAAAGTATAGCTATATACCACCAGCCTTTATTTGTAATTATTTTAAGGATGTCTCTGATGCGAAAAGCTTCTTCAGTATCCACAACATTTGTTGCTTTATTAAAAGCAGCCTGTGAGGCATCAAGTTTCTTATCCATAAAAGTATAGATGAAGAAAGATATCAGGCCAATGCATAACATGATCAGACAAACTAGGATAGGGGCGGAAACACTGTTAAATCCTTTAGCTATGGGAACAGAGGTTGAAAGAGCAAGAGCAGTCCCCATTCTTGCAGTTGCCATCTCTAAACCCATTGCCAGGGCCATTTCTTTACCCTTGAACCATTTTACAATAATTTTGGAAACCGTGATTCCTGCAATTTCTACACCAACACCAAATATTGCAAAACCCAGGGCGGCAAGAAAAACCTGGGCTTTCACATCGAACCACAGGATATGCCACATCTGACCATCCAGAGTATGCGTTGAAACCGCAAAATATTTCAGGAATGTTCCTGCCACCATTATTGATGCAGCCATCAGCCCGGTGAACCTGACTCCCATTTTATCGAGGATTATACCTCCGACTATAAGCATCAACAGGAAAACATTGAACCAGCCATATGCACTTGTGAAAAATCCGAATTCGGAGCTGTTCCAGTTTAGCTGACCTTCAAGCAATCCTTTAAGAGGGGCCATTACATCGGTCAGGTAATACCCGCAAAGCATTGTAAATGATACTACGGCTAAGGCGGACCAGCGTGCAACTTTTGAGTCGCGCAATGTGTTAGTTATTGTTTCCATATAAATTATGTAGATTCATTATAATGACCGGTAAATGTAGAAAAATATTTCAAAGCAAATCCTGAAATATTTAAGTTAAATTGAACCTAAAACCACGTTTTAACGTTATACTCATGAAATTTCAGGCTATTCCATAAGATCTGAGAAAAAATTGTATTTTTTGCACAGAATTTGTAATACCAAATACTAAATGAATTTTATGAAAAAGGCATTATCGCTGGTATCCCTTATTATTATAATGACAATATCATTATTCTCGCAGGAAAGCAAAGGCGTAAAATGGTATACAATCCAGGAAGCTGAAAAGCTAAGCAAGCAATCATTCCGTCCATTATTCATTGATACTTATACCGACTGGTGCGGCTGGTGTAAAAAAATGGACCAGGAGACTTTTACCAACTCTGTTATTGTGGATATTCTGAATACCCGTTTCTATCCTGTAAAGTTCGATGCTGAAGGGAAAGAGAGTGTCTTCTTTTTTGGACAGACTTTTACCAACGACGGTAAAGCCGGGAAAGCGCATCAGCTTGCGGTAGCTCTGCTTAATGGCCAGCTTTCATATCCGACAGTTGTATTTCTTACAAAACAGGACGACAAGTTTCAGGTCTCACCCGTCCCGGGCTTCAGACAACCTAAAGAGATGGAAATGCTCCTTGGATTTTTTGCTGACAAAGCATACGAAACCCAGAAGTGGGAGGAATATCAAAGTACCTTCAAAGGGAAAATAGAATAAAAGGTGTTGGGCAACAGGCGTCAGGCGTCAGGCAAATCCAAACCGTAATGATATTATTGATTTCCTGTCGCCGGTTGTCTGAAGCCTTTAGCCTGTAATTACATTGTAATTACTTTCCTATTATGTAGTTAGCTGGCAATCTGATAATTTCGCCAAACTGATAAATTAGTTTTCTGGATACACATATTACCTCATCCCCGATCGTAGCCCTTACGTTTACTACATCAGGCACCCTGTAAAACAGTTTATCATATTTCTGAGCTGAAGAGGAGCCCGATTTACCTGAGATTATATTTAGATTCCTTGTTTTCATCTCAGGGACAAATTCCAAAATAACCGGTGAACCTGATTTGCCAGCAGATTCAGAAGGTCCGGATGATTCGGAAAACCTGCACAATGTTACCTTCCTGCCGGAATCATCCTTGCGAGGAATTACCTGGTAATTAAATTTCCGTTTCTCTTTAACCATTTTTCCTGTGAAGAGCTCTGTGTACTCTTTTTCAAGCCGGTTCATTTCTTTGATCGCTGCTTCGTCCTGAGGAAACAGGTTTGTCTCACCGGTCAGAATAAGATGCTTGCCGTCCCTTAGTTCCATCAGCCTTATTGCGGCCTTTTCTGCAAGCTGATCTACTGAAAGTTTTTGTTTCTTTTCAACAAGATAAGGAATCCTGACAAACGCAGTGTCGACATTCACAATCCTGTAAAGAGTATCTTTTCTTGCCTGAAAATACTCATCTGATCCAAGATCAAAGATCCCTGACCGGTTTACATCATTCTGAGACTTCTGACCCATTTCTATGTTTGAATTATATAATCCAGGATTTAAGTCCATTATTAATCCGGATTTCTTCAGGGCAAGAACATTTGTCTGGAAAAGAGTGCTTGATTCAATAACATAGAACTCCTCAGGATCGAGTTCCTCGTGGGTGTTAAGTTTTATCCCGGTAATTTTCCAGAATTCTTCTTCTGATTTTATAACATCGGTCAGCCCGAGCAGATCGGCTGCGAACCGCGAATAAGGACCAGGTTTTTCAATCACACGTTCAGCCTCAATTTCGACATCAATTACAGTAAGAGGCAGCCCGTAAACAAGGCTTCCCTCTGAGACAACTGTCTTATCCGAAAGAGGAGTTATAATGCCTTTTGAACCGGTGAGACTTTTATTCACGGAACACGACGCAGCAAATAAGGTTAAAACAACCAGATAAATCAGCTTATGACTTTTTTGCATAATTAATTTCTTATTTAGGTTTTATTCAGGTACCATTCCTTATTTTTATAAACGCATTACCGATATTGTCAATTATATCAGTGGCGATAATTGATTCATAACACGATTTTGCAGCAGCTATGTCACCTGCAAGGCCATGAAGGTATACTCCAATGAAAGCAGCATTCTCAGGTGAATAGCCCTGTGCAAGCAGTGAAAGTATCATTCCAGTCAGGACATCTCCGCTTCCTGCAGTTGCCATACCCGGATTTCCGGTGCTGTTGAAAACGACTTTTCCATCGGGCGATGCTATTGAAGTGTGAGCACCTTTAAGAACTACAATACAGTTATGTTTTTCTGAAAATTCTGCCTGTTTTTTCATTCTGACAAAACTATTATCACTCTTCCCATCCAGCCTTTCAAATTCCTTTATATGAGGAGTCAGAATCGTTTCAGGCGGCAATTCGTTAATCCACTCCTTATTCAAGCCCAAAATATTTATCCCATCAGCATCTATAACCAATGGTTTATTTCTTTCCGAAAGAAGAGAGTGGAATGCCCTTTGGGTTTCGGGATCGGTTCCTATACCGGGTCCTATCCCAATAGCATCGAAGGGGCCAACATTACCTATATCTGATGTATGCGTTTCATTATTGTCAGCCTGGGTCATTGCTTCCGGCACCGCTGTTTGAACTATCTGATAACCCGATCCGGGGATATGGCACGAAACCAGCCCGATTCCAGTTTTCAGTGCAGCTTTGGCTCCTAATACCGAAGCACCCATTTTCCCGTATGAACCGGCAATAAGAAGTCCGTGTCCATATTTCCCTTTATGGTCAAATTTCCCTCTCTTCTTAAGCATGGGAAATACATTACCAATTTCAAGTAAGGAATATGGTGTATTTGTATTCCTGATCGCATTTGGACTCAAGCCTATAGGCAAAATATGCCATTCACCTGTGAATCTGGAGTTTTCAGCAAACATGAAGGCAAGTTTCGGGAATTCAAAACTCAGGGTAAAATCTGCCTGAATAATATTATCGGGCTTATTTGAGCTGTTGTCCTCTCCGGATAGTCCTGATGGGAAATCAATCGAAACAATAACACTTTCAGCATGATTCAGTTTTTTGATAACCAAACTTGCAAGACCTTCAGCCGGACGAGTAAGTCCGGAACCGAAAATTGCATCAACAACAACATCCTCAGAGCTCACTAGCGGGAAATGTTCGATACTATCAATGGTGTTGAAAAGAACGGTGGTTTCTTTCTCCAGCCGCTGAAAATTATGGTTCCAGTCATCGGATGTTTTCCCTGATGTCCTGACGAAAAAAACCTCTGTGTTGAATCTGTTAACTGACAACAATCTTGCAAGTGCAAGTCCGTCACCTCCGTTATTCCCAGGACCGGCAAAAATTAAAACCCTTCTCGATCTGTCAAAGTTCCTTATATACCATCTCAGCAACTGATCTGCAGCCCTTTCCATGAGGTCTGCAGAAGCTACAGGTTCGTTTATGATAGTATAATCATCTATTTCCTTTATCTGGCGGGTTGTGAATATTTTCATTTCTGAAGCCGGATTTATAAAAAATTCTGATTTCTAAAATTAATCAATCAAACTCAATTATTCTAATTGTTAGCTTTTCCCCACCAATCAGGGTGTGTAAGTATCTGGATCCTGTCGCCTGGTATACTTTTTTCAAGCTTTGACAGAGTGCCGGTAAATCCAATTTCATCGTTCCATTTGCCGCCTGATTCAGAATAGTAATTATTGAAATTTAAAAAGTAAGCTTCATATTCGAATCCGAATTCCCTCAAACTGTTTTTTCCTATCGGGTATTTTTTCCCCTCATATAAAACAGAATCGCTCTTTGCAAAATCGCTGAATATCTGGTAATTCGGAACTGTCTTTTTGGCAATTGGAGAACCATGTGAGGCAGTGCCGAAAACCGGGATACCAAGGGACTTTATGAAATTCAGCTCATTGCTATTGAAAATGAGCGGGTCAAACCCATAATCAATCATAGCAGTGAGCATATCATTATGAATTCCTATTTCTGCTCCCCTATCATACAAATCCCTAATTAGTGAGTCAAGTCCGATGCTTCTGTTAAGTCCTGTTCTGAAAAGATACCCGTAATAATCAGCAGTTGGAAGAATAAAATAAGTAGCCCTGAACCCATATTCAATTTCAATCTCAGCCATTTCCAGGGCTTTAAAGGGATTCATATCAATGTCATGACGTAATCCTATGACAACCTTGGAATCACTGTAAGTATTTCTCATCTCATTCAAGGGCAAAACAAGGTATTTGTCCTTTGAAAGTTCAATCATTAGATCAATGTATTGACTCCATGAGAATACAGCCCTGTAATCGTACTTTTCCCTTATCCGTTTTTCAAGATCTGCGTATGGAGGTTTGTGGGGAGGATAAATAGGAATTGGATCCTGAATGAATGTTTTTTCGCACCCTGCAATGACAAGGATCAGGATGATCAGGGCTGCATATAGTTCTGGCCTTTTCATTCAGTCTTTATGTAACTGGTTACGACGAAAGTGACAATATTATATCTTTTTGTTCAAATGTTAAAAAGATTAATATATTTGTTATGGATCAAAAATTATCCACTCTAATAACTTAATAAAGAAATCATCTAAATTAACCTTAAACCGGTTTTCCATTTAATAAACTTCTAAATCCGAAATAATATGTTAAAAAATCATCCAAAGGGTTTGCTGGTAGCATTTTTCTCCAATATGGGAGAAAGATTCGGCTTTTACACAATGATGGCCATCCTGGTTCTTTTCCTTCAAGCCAAATTCGGGCTCTCGGCAGAACGGGCCGGAAATATATACAGCTGGTTCTATTTCGGTATTTATGCACTGGCACTGCTTGGCGGCATTCTTGCTGATTCAACCAAAAAGTACAAACTGGTTATACTTGCCGGTATAATTATAATGTTCGCCGGATATGTAATAATGGCCGTACCCGGAATGTCACTGACAATCACCGTTATAGGTTTGATGACGATAGCCCTTGGAAACGGGCTTTTCAAAGGCAACCTTCAGGCGGTTGTCGGACAGATGTACGATGAACCGAAGTATTCAAAACTGAGGGATACTGCCTTTATGATTTTTTACATGGGAATAAATGTAGGAGCTTTTTTTGCTCCCCATGCAGCCAACGGCATGCGCAACTGGTGGCTGAAAACCAACGGGTTTGCTCATGACGGAAGTGTTCCTTCTCTCTGTCATCAATATATAAACGGAACCCTTACCGATACCGGAGTTTTTCAGCAGCTTGCCGATAAGGTAAACCTGTCAGGACCCGTAACTGATCTGTCAGCATTTTCTCACACCTATCTCGAAATTTTTTCAAAAGGATATAACTATGCCTTCGGAATTGCTGCAGTAGCAATGGTGATTTCACTGCTGGTATACATTATTTTCAACAAATTACTTCCTAATAAGGAAGTGAAAGTAGCAGCTGCAGCGTCAGAAAAGATTGATTTTAAAACCTTACCGCTTTTTGCTGCTGTGCTGGCTATGGGTATAACTGCCTTTGGACTCCATTTTATCAAGCAGGTGGGCTGGGCAAATGGTTCTGCATTTGGTCTGTTTGCTGCATTTGTCACCTGGATCATTCTGACTTCGCGCAAGGAAGAAAGAGCCCGTATTACGGCTTTGGTCCTTGTCTTTTTCGTCGTTGTCTTTTTCTGGATGTCGTTCCATCAGAACGGACTGACATTTACTCTTTTTGCAAGGGATTATACTGTAAAACAGGTAGGTACCTTAACTAACCTTTTCTTTACACTTCCCTCGATGCTGGCAGTAATTGGCTCTATTACAGGAATTGTAATTCTGCTTTATAAAAACACAAAGGGAAAGACCAAAATAATCGGAGGCGTCTTATTCTTAATTTCTTTCCTTCTGGCACTGTTTTTCCTCACAGGGTTTGATCCCACAAAAGTTCTTGGCAAATATTTCACTTCCTTCGGATCATTGAATTCTATCGAGCCTGAGGTTTTTCAATCCTTCAATCCGCTTTTTATTGTAGCACTTACTTTCCCTGTTATGGGAGCTTTTGCCTGGATGAATAAAAAAGGGATAGAACCTTCAACTCCGAAAAAGATTGGAATAGGAATGGTCATTGCAGCACTGGGATTTATAGTAATACTTATTGCTTCGATAGGAGCCCCATCGCCTTCATCACTTGCAGGAGCACCGGTTGCCGACAGCTTCAGGGTATCTCCTTATTGGCTAATGAGCAGTTATCTTGTCCTCACTATCGCTGAACTATTCCTGAGTCCAATGGGATTATCATTTGTTTCAAAAGTTGCTCCGTCGCGTTTCCAGGGACTTATGCAGGGCGGCTGGCTGCTGGCAACAGCAATTGGGAATAAGCTTCTGTTTGTTGGCACACTTCTATGGGATAAGGTATCCCTGAGCACTCTCTGGCTTGTGTTCATCGTTTGCTGTCTCCTTTCCGCGACGTTTATTTTCTCAATACTGAAGAGGTTAGAGAAAGCAGCTGCAAGTTGATGGGAATTAGCCAGATAATTACAGATAAGTTCCATTAAACACGGAGTTTCACAGAGTTATCCCAGCCTGCCCCAATCCATCGGGGAAGTTTCACGGAGTGTAATACATTGTCACTCCGTGTGACTCCATGTAAACCCCGTGTGACTCCGTGGTAAATGAAGTTAATATTATTTGTTAAGATATATTAGTTTTTATCTTCAATTGATTCACTAAATGGCCGGAAATTTTAATAATTATTGAGAATTCATCGATATCCCTGATTTTTATTATTTTTGCACCTTGATTTTTTAAACAAGCCGGATTATCGACCGGGAATTAAAACATTATCTTTTATGAAGGTCCTGAAATTTGGAGGATCCTCAGTTGGCAATTCTGAACGGATCAGAACAGTAAAGAAAATCATTGCATCTGAACCCTTACCACTGGTATTAGTGGTTTCTGCCTTCCAGGGGGTAACCGACACATTGAAAAATATCAGCGAGTCAGCAGCCGGGCATGATGCCGGATATAAATCAAGGCTTGAAGATCTAATTAAGAAACACCTTGTTGTTTGCGAGGAGCTTCTTGGCGGAGATTCCCTGGAATTGGTACTTTCGAAGATTAAAATGATATTTCAGGAACTTAGCGAAATGCTAAGTGGTTTGTTCCTTCTCAGGGAGCTGAGCAAATACTCGCTCGACAAGGCTCTGAGCACAGGAGAAAGAGTCTCATCGATAATAATCTCTGCTTTTTTTGAAAATTCCCTGCTAATTGATGCAAGAGAAATAATAAAAACAGACAATAGCTACGGGAATGCCAGTGTTGATTTTGAAGTTACAAATGCCCTTATCAGAAAGAAGATACTTAAAAAAAACAAATTAATAATTGTCCCGGGATTTATTTCAAGTACAGCCAAAAATGAATCCACAACACTTGGCAGAGGCGGATCAGATTACACTGCTGCAATTATTGCCGCTGCAGTTAATGCAGAAATTCTTGAAATATGGACTGATACTGACGGTTTCATGACAGCCGATCCAAGGAAAGTCGAGAAAGCTTATGCAATTGAATCGCTAACCTACTCAGAAGCTATAGAATTATCTCACTTTGGCGCAAAAGTAATCTACACTCCTACCCTTCGTCCTGTCTATAAAAAGCTGATCCCTGTCCTTGTCAGGAATTCCTTCAACCCCGATGCAAAAGGAACCCTTATAAGCGATAAGTCTTCCAATGGAAGCAGAAGTCCTATAAAGGGAATCTCCTCAATCGACAGGATCGATCTTATAACTCTTCAGGGACCATCGATGGTTGGAGTATCGGGAACTTCCATGAGGCTCTTCGGTTCCCTTGCAAGTCGAAATGTCAATATAATTCTTATTACCCAGGCTTCATCAGAGTACTCAATAACTTTTGCAGTCAACCCGCCCGATACTAAAAAGGCAGTGGAATCAATAAATCAGGAGTTTGAGAGGGAGATAACTTTCAAGAAGGAGCTTAAAATAGTTATTGAGAGAGACCTTTCGATCATTGCCATTGTTGGCGAAAGGATGAAGAATACCCCAGGAATTTCGGCAACACTATTCAGATCTCTTGGACAGAACGGGATTAATGTCATTGCCACTGCCCAGGGTTCCTCTGAACTGAATATTTCGGTAGTGATTAAAAATGAGAGCCTGAAAAAAGCACTTAACGTGATCCATGATGGCTTCTTTCTTTCAAAAAACAAAGAGCTTCATCTTTTCCTGGCTGGTACAGGATTTGTAGGATCCAGCCTTATAAGCCAGCTCCGGAAACAGCATGAGATCCTTTTAAAGGAGCATAACCTTAATGTCAATCTCCTTGGAATTACAAATTCAAGGAAGATGCTAATTGGGAATAAGCCAATATCCCTTGAAGCCTGCAGAGAATTATTAAATTCTTCGGGTGAAAAAAGTGATATAGATATTTTTATCAGTCAGATGACAAAGCTTAACCTAAGGAACTCCGTCTTTATCGATTGCACTGCTGACGCCAGAGTAGCAACAACATACAAGGAAGCACTTCAGAAATATGTCTCTGTTGTAACAGCAAGTAAAATAGCATGCTCATCGGAATACTCATATTATCACCTCCTTAAATCTATAGCAAGTGAAAGAGGTGTCCGTTTCATGTACGAAACAACTGTCGGTGCAGGTCTTCCTGTGATAAAAACTATCCAGGACTTGGTGGTCAGTGGCGACAAGATCCTTAAAATTGAAGCTGTGCTTTCAGGAACCCTGAATTTCATTTTCAATACAATTGGCCCCGAAATGCCGCTTAGCAAAACCATAAGGCTCGCCAAGGAAAAAGGTATATCAGAACCCGATCCCAGAATTGATCTTAGCGGTATAGATGTTGTCAGAAAAATACTTATACTGTCACGGGAAGCAGGTTATAAGATTGAAAAAGAAGATGTTGTTGTCAATAGATTTCTTCCGGAAGAGTGTTTTGAGGGTAACCTTGAGAGTTTCTACGACAAAGTCAGGCAATATGATGATGAATTTGAAAAGCAGAGGAAAGCTCTTGTGAAACAGAATAAAAAATGGAGGTTCTTTGCATCAATGGATCAGGGAAAAGCAAAGGTTGAACTTATTTCTGTCGATTCAGGCCATCCGACTTTTGATCTTGAAGG
The DNA here is from genome assembly GCA_963701745.1 of uncultured Bacteroidales bacterium. Taxonomy (GTDB): domain Bacteria; phylum Bacteroidota; class Bacteroidia; order Bacteroidales; family VadinHA17; genus LD21. The sequence goes on from CAVPBE010000001.1 coordinate 1,976,808, forward strand.
CAGCAACAATATTGTATTGCTGACGACCGAAAGATACCGTGAACTCCCGATGGTCATTAAAGGATATGGAGCAGGCGCTGATGTTACTGCGGCAGGTGTCTTTTCCGACATAATGAGAGTCGTTAACGTTTAGCATTGAAAGAATTGGAAGAGGGAACCCAATATTATTCCACAAACCATAAGGCTCCATACGTCTCGTTCAGAAAAGCCCTTCTGAAGGGTCTGGCACCTGATGGCGGACTTTATATGCCTCTCAATCTTCCCAGGATTAATTCAGAAGATCTAAAGGGGTTTTCGAATTTGACATACCCGGAACTGGCCACTCAAATTATCGGCAGGATTATTGGAAATGAGATAAGGAGTGAAGACCTGCTAAATATCTGCAATGAGATATATACTTTCAGCATTCCCCTGGAACAAGTTTCGGGTAAAAACTATCTGATGCGGCTCGACCAGGGTCCCACAGCTTCGTTCAAGGATTTTGCAGCACTGTTAATGGGAAGGCTGATGCAGCATTTTCTTAGCCTGGAAGAGAAACACATTACAATTCTTACTGCAACTTCAGGTGATACCGGTAGTGCCGTTGCCAATGCATTTCACGGATTGGAAAATATCAGGGTCATAATATTATTCCCGTCGGGAGAAGTTACTGAATTGCAGAGGAAGCAGATGACAACTTTTCATGACAATATCGAGGTTATAAAAATTGATGGGAAATTTGATGATTGTCAGAGACTTGTCAAAACTACATTTATGGATCCCGTCTTATCAGGGATTAATCTTTCATCTGCAAATTCAATTAACATAGGAAGGCTGCTTCCTCAGTCAGTCTATTATTTCAGAGCCTGGGCGCAACTATCCGGAAGAACCGGAGATGAATTTATCTTCAGTGTGCCTTGCGGAAATTTTGGGAATCTGGCAGGAGGAATCATTGCCATGAACATGGGCTTGCCGGTAAAACGATTTATAATTTCTACAAATGAGAATGACGAGGTCCCGCTGTTCCTGGAAACTGGAGAATACATTCAGGTAAGCCCATCGAGGAACTGTATATCCAGTGCAATGAATGTCGGTCATCCCAGCAACCTGGCAAGAATAATATCGATGTACGGGGGATCGATGGATGAAAAAGGAACAATCATTCAGCCTCCGGACCTTGCAAGAATGAGACAGGATTTTTCTGCAGTTAGAATATCCGATAAAGAAACCAGGGACACTATCAGTTCCTTTTATTATCAATATGGAAAAATACTGGAACCTCACGGTGCAGTTGCCTGGGCTGGTTTACAGAAATTTATCCGGGATTATCCGGGCAATGATCAAAAGGATGTTTTCTGCGTATCACTCGAAACAGCTCATCCTGCTAAATTCCGCGATGAAATAATGAGCGTACTTAATAATGAGCCTGAACTTCCCGAATCGCTCCGTAAAATTGAATCACGAACCGAAGAATATATATCTTTAGAAAATAATTACGATTCGCTTAAGAAGTTTATAATTCAGAATTATTAATATTTAAATGTTGTAAGAAATGTATATGCTTTGCAGTGACCTTGAGGGAGTACTTGTTCCGGAAGTCTGGATTAATGTTGCAAGATGGACCGGGATAGATGAATTAAAGCTTACAACACGTGATATCAGCGATTATAACGCATTGATGAAGCGAAGGCTTGAGATTCTTAAACAGCATGGAATAACGATAAAAGACATCCAGAAGGTCATAGCTCTGCTTGAGCTAATGCCGGGAGCACTTGATTTTGTTAACTGGCTACATGGCCGTGTTCAGATGGTTGTGGTATCGGATACATTCAGGGAATTTGCTGATCCCCTCCTTGAGAAAATCGGATGGCCTGTTCTTTTCTGCCATCACCTTACAATAGATAAGGAGGGCAATATTACAGATTTTAACCTGCGTCAGACCGAAGCAAAGAAAAGGGTTGTGGAAGCCCTTCAAAATCTGAATTTCAAGGTTATAGCGCTGGGTGATTCATATAATGATATTTCAATGCTCCGCAAAGCTGAGCATGGGATACTTTACAGACCACCGCAGAACGTAATTGATGATAACCCGGACATCAGTGTTGTAAACTCATATTCCCAGCTTAAGCATCTTGTTATGGAAATACTTGAAGAGGACAACCTTTAGGATTTATTCCTGATCTCAAACATAATAAAACCACTGCTTTATGAAGAAAATAGGAATCCTCCTGTTTCTGATCTCAGTTTTAATACCGGTCAGGTCACAGGAATTATCAGAAACCAGAGTCGTCAATGCAATGCATTCTATTTCAAGTCATGACCTTCTTAAATATGTTGAAATTCAATGCGACGAAAGGTACCAGGGAAGGCTGACAGGAACTGCTGGATATCAGGCTTGTGCAGAATGGCTCACAAATGAATTTTCTGAATGGGGAATTGCCCCTGCCGGTGAAAAAGGTGGATGGTTCCAATGGTTTAAAGTGCCATATACAATGGTGCTACCTGATTGCGGAGTGACTATTCACATACCACTGAAGAATGGTGGAGATATAATGAAATCGTATAAATATGTTACTGAATTTATGCCCGGATCAACCTCCGGGAATGGTGAAATAACAGCAGAAGTTGTGTATGCAGGATATGGAATTACAGCCCCGGAGCTTGGGTACGACGATTATAAGGGAATTGATGTAAAAGGCAAGATCATAATGATTGAAAGGGAGTCTCCCGTTAATCCCTCAGCAGGTGCTGAAAAATTTAATCCATGGTATGAATATTCTTTTCATCAGTATAAGCATGCAAACGCAATAAAGCATGGAGCAATAGGAATGCTTTACAATTACGGGCCAATTGCAAATCCCAATAATGCTTATAATAAAGATTTCATTTATGCCCATGTAGGCGATTCAGTCGTGAAGGACATCTTTTCAGGAACAGGAAAAGTTCATGGGGAAACTATTGGCACAATAAATAAAACCCTTAAGCCGCAGTCGTTCAATACAGGTAAAGTTGTCACAATCAAAATGAGCACAGCATATTTTCCTGAAGGCAGGGGAAGTAACGTAATAGGATTATTGAAAGGATCTGATCCTGAGCTGAGCAAAGAAGCGATAATTATAGGAGCCCATCTCGATCACCTTGGCATGTGCTATGAGATGATACCTGGTGCAAATGATAATGCTTCAGCTGTAGCAGTAATGATGGGAGTCGCAAAAGCCATAGCGATAAATAAGATCCCCCTGAAACGATCGGTATTGTTTATTGCTTTCGGATCGGAAGAACAGGGGTTACTGGGGTCAAAAGCGTTCGTTACTGACCCGGTAGTCCCTTTGGAGAAAACTGTTTTGCTGAATATGGACGGAGTTGGGATCGGCCAGGGAATAAATGCAGCTGCCGGAAAGGATTTTCCTGTTTTATGGTCATTTATTGAGGAGGCAAACAAGAAATATATTCACAGAACACTTGTCACAGGATCCTTCCCAAATCTTGGCAGACCTCGTCTTGATGCAGCAATCCTTATGCGTGCAGGAGTTCCTTCTTTAAGCTTTTCGACCTTCGGATCATTAAATTATTATCATGTTCCGATGGATAATCTGGAGATCATCAAACCTGAAATAATGGAGGATATGGCCCAGCTGCTATTTGTTTCAGTTGTCGAAATGGCAAACAGCCAATCACCTCTTAAATAGAGGTATCAATAAAACCTGCTTAGCAGTAAATGTAAATCTTTATAGTTATTTAAGGATTTCAGAAGTGTACCTGTCGGCAATATCAGCCTGATCCTTCGCAAGACCTGAAATTATAACAAGCCTTTTTTCTTTCCACGCAATAAAGATTGTACCGTTATACCCGTCCATCAGCATGAATTTGCTGTCGGCTGTTTCGACCGGACTAATGCCTGTCGAAGCAATGTATGTCTCGGCATTCTTTTTTGCTGCTTCAGCAGAAGCCGCATCAATAATAAATATATTGAATTCATCATTGCCCAACTTGTAAGCACTTTTAAATGCCTTATTAAGGAAACTGTGACCAAGAACACTTTCATTGATGAAAGTCTCTTCGTTGGCTTTCTTACCTTGGGGTGGGAAGAGTGAAAGTATTTCCGGCATTGATGTTTCACCGGCAAGCATACCTGCAATCCGGTTTGCCAGGGTTTCTTCAGCCTGCAGAACTTTTTCTTTTTTTGAATATGTTCTGATCTTAACGTAATAATTCCCCTTAAAGAAGTTAATTGAGCCATCAGCATTATACCCCTGTGCACCAAGATTATTAAACCTGAATGAAGGTGAACGTTCTGATGAATAGATACCGAAAGCAAGGGTGCTCGAGCTGTGCCGGTATATCTCAGCTTTAATTACAGCTTTCCCTTTCTTATACTCTGCAACGTGCAGATCAATAAATCCATTTGCAAGATAATTATCAGCTGCCCCGTTTATGAAATCCCACAGGTTATCGGGAAGATATACAGGATAATCCGATTTTATTTTGTAGCCAGTCAGCTGAGGAAACACAATATCCTGTGCAGGAGATGACAATGATATAAGGGCAAGGGAAAGTAAAATAATAATTCTGTTGAGCATATTGTTCAGATTTATTTCAATTGAATCTCTAAGTAAGAAAGTCAGCCGGAACATTCACAAGTCTTGATATATCGGCTATCCTTTCCTGTACATTAAAACCTTTAGAACACTTCACACTGCATGAACCTTCGCAGCTTTTGCATGGATCCGATCCATATCCAAGATCAGAGAGAAGCGAATGTGCCTGCGAGGGATTCAAATATCCGTATGCATACATATATGCTCTCATCAGATCGGGAACTGCGAGTTTTAAAGGACATGCATGTATGCATTCCTGGCATCCTGAACAAAACAGACCTGGTTGTGCACTGGCTAAAAGAATATCTTTTTTCTCCCCTTCGGTCAGTGTAATATCTGAAAGCAGCTTTACATTTAGATCAAGCTGGTCGAACTGTGTCATTCCCGGGATTGTTGTATGTATATCCGGGTTCGAAAGCGCCCACTTAATAGCTGCCCCGGTATTCATTGGCTTGGTTCTCTCCCTGTCAAGGAAACCTCCCCCGGCAAGGGTTTTCATTGCAACAATACCAATACCTGCATCTGCTGCTTTATGAACAGCAGCATCAAGCTCCTTTCTGTATGCCTGCTGAAAATTATAGGAAGTGAGGATAACGTCCCAGTCATTTTTTGTAGCTGCTGCATCGATGACAGTCGCTTCATTCCTGTGGGTTGAAAATCCCATAAACTTAATTTTACCTTCCTTCTTAAGCTGCTTCACAGAATTAACTATGGGTTTATATTCCAGGTATTCAGGATTGCTAATATCATGAACATAAAGAATATCAACATAATCCATCTGCAGCCGCGAAAGGCTTGTGGTGAATTTTGAAAGGAAATCTTCAGCTGTTGTTTCGGCAGTTGGCAATCCTTCCCTTGACATTCCGGCAGCTTTTACTTTTGTTGCCAGGTAAAAGGAGTTTCTCGGGTAATCCTTTAAAATATTTCCAAGCATGATCTCATTGTTGCCATTCTGATATCCGTTGGCAGTATCAAACAGCTTTATTCCCCTTTCATAGGCCGCTTTGCATAAACCCGGGTTATCAGCACGCATAACTCCAAAAGAGATTACCGGTACTTTCATCCCGGTTTTACCGAGGGTCCGGTAAATAATATTCTCATTCAAACCATTTCCGACAGGCGGAATTAAAACCGGTGCCAGAGCTATCCCTGCAGCTCCGGCTATACCTGTTTTAAGAAAACCTCTTCTGTTAATATATTTCATATGTTCTTCCTATATCCGTTTATTTCAATCTATTTCAATCTATTTCTACCTATTTCAATCTATTACTACCTATTTCATTCTTCTTATTCTTACTTCAGTACTCGTTCCTTTCATCAGACTAACAATTTCATCTGTATCAGTATCACCATAATGATAAGGATATAATATCCTGGGTCTGAACGATTTTGCCGCATCAGCTGCCATTGCCGGAGTCATTGTATATGGAAGGTTCATTGGAAGGAAAGCAACATCAATTCCCTTAAGAGCTTTCATTTCGGGAGTGTTTTCAGTATCACCTGCAATATAGAACTTCTTATCTCCTATTTTTAAAACATAACCATTACCGACTCCTTTCGGATGGAAAGGCTGACCTTTGGCGCGTTCATTCACAATATTATATGCAGGTACTGCCTCTATAGTTATATTTCCGGCAATTTTAATATCTCCCGGCTTCATGATCTTGGCCCATGGAACCTTTGAACCAGAAGCAGTGTTACAGAACATTACCGTTGATTGTTTACGGAGCTGATTTATAAGTTCAGCATCAAGGTGATCGTAATGTTCATGGGTGACCAGTATCAGGTCGGCCTTTGGAAGCTTGCCATATTTGCCCGAACTCTTTACGGGGTCAATATGAATTACAAAATCACTAACCCTGAACATCAGTGAGCCGTGTCCGATAAAAAACATTTCAACATCGCCTGCCGAAGTGCTGACCTTGTCAACTTCCGGCAGATCCTGGGAATAAACCGGAGCAGTCATAACAATTAGTATTAAATTTATTAGGATATTTTTCATTACCAGTTAATTATATGTGATCATGTCCTTTCATTAAAAATCGAATATACTAATATTTGTTTTATTAGCTAAGTATTGACGGTTGTTTAAATGTTAAGAATGCTTAAACCTATATATATTTAAAGCCCTGCAATGATCATTTATTTCAATATCCACTTCGTGGAATAGTTAACTCGCTCTTTATCCATCTTACAATACCTGATCTGCTACTCGGAATTATCTGTGTTCTCTTCTCATTGTCTGTAAGGCATATGTCATTCTAAAATACAATAGATGATCCTCAAAGCGGGATTATCCATATTCTCTTTCGATTGCCCGTAGGGCATATGGTTTTGCAGTTTATCGAATATTCCGTAATTCAATTGAACCAGAATATCGTATGATTGTTAATATAAAATAAAGGGTTGTTTATCAAATTTCATTTTGTTGTATCTCAATGTAATGAATTTTTGAATAACTTTCCGCAGAATTTAGGTTACAGTGTTAATTAATTAACATTGATGCATTTAGGGAAAAGTAGATTGATAAAAATATTAATTGGCTTCCTGTTTATTTCTATCTCTGCTTCAGCGCAGACAGGAAGGAGTTACAAGTACCGGTTTAATGGTGATTTGCAGGATAAAAATGTAGTTACCGGAGATCATTCTATTACTATAAACTACAGATTATCAGAGCTTACCCTCGATAACTTAACCAATGATAATGGGATTTTTTACAAGATCGGGGTTCCCGGACACACACTTACAACCGATCCTGGCAAACCTGAACTTCCTGTTTTAAGCCGGCTTATTGAAGTCCCGGAAGGGTCAGAATTCAGTATCAGAATTTCAGAAGTTGTATCGTCCGGCATAAATCCTTCAAAGAATGAATTTAAAGGTATACTGTTCCCTTCACAGCATGGTGAAACCAAGCAGAAGGATACTCAGAAGAATGGTTTCGTAATTGACAGGGAAATATACTCAAAGCGGGGACTTATTAAAACCGACACAGTAAAGATCGAGTCCATTGGAAAGGTAAGAGGCCGGAGTCTTTCAAGCCTTGTGATCTCACCTGTAAGGTACAACCCCGGGTCAAATTCACTGGAAGTGATAACTTCAATGAAAATTGAGATAACATTTTCGGGAGCTCCCGCAACTTATTCTAAATCTTCAGGTTCCGAATCGGCTTTATTCAATGAGACTTTTGACAAAGGCCTGCTTAACTTTAATCCCGAGGACCTGATAACAGGATATTCTGACCAGCCTGTGGGAATGATCATTGTTACTGACACTGCTTACAAAAAATATCTCGAGCCATTTTACAGATGGAAGAGACAAAAGGGATACAAGCTTGATATACTTTACTACGGTGCAGGAATGGCAGGAAGCAATTTTACAGAACTGAAGGAATCAATATCTAAAATATACACAGCTTCATCTGTTAGCGGACATCCACCTGAATACTTGCTTATAATTGGAGATGTATTAAAAATACCATATTTCGGGTCAGGTTCAGGAAACGTAACCGATATGTATTATGGTGAATTTGACGGCAACGGCGACTATCTGCCTGACATGTTCATCGGAAGGATCCCTGCAAAGGATACGATTTCGGTAAAGTCGGTTGTACATAAGTTAATCGAATATGAAAAATTTGAGTTTGCCGATACCAATAAATTTTACAAAAATGCCCTGACTTTTGCGGGAAAGGATGCCACCTATGCCAGCTATATGAACGGTCAGGTAAAATATGGCATAACAAATTACCTTACGGCGGCAAATAAAATTAAAGAGTTCCATTTTTACTATCCTGAAGGCTCTACAAAAAAAGATTCGGTAATGAAGCTTATTTCAAATGGACTATCATTTATTAATTATACCGGGCACGGTTCATCTGCCGGCTGGCTTCATATTGACATAAAATCGCAGGATATAAAAAATCTTACAAACAGGAACATGTATCCTTTTATAATCAGTAATGCATGCCGGACAGCACAGTTCAATGATACAACATCATTTGGGAATAAAATGCTGCTATCAACCGGAAAAGGTGCTATTGGATTCATCGGATGCACAAATGATTCCTACTGGGATGAGGACTTTAACTGGGCGGTCGGATCAGGGACCCCAAATGCCGATCCAAAGTATTCAGAAACCGGACTTGGTGCTCTGGACAGGTTATTCCATACTCATAACGAATTACCATCTGACTGGTACATTACGATGGGTCAGGTCAATTTTGCCGGGAATCTTGCTGTTAGTTCAACTATGTCTCTCCGAAAAAAATATTACTGGGAGACATATGAGGTTTTGGGTGATCCCAGCGTTATACCCGTGATTGGAACTCCTGAGAAATTCAATATTTCGCTGCCTGATACTCTGCCGAACGGGATAAAGTCGTGGTCTATCTCAATCGATCCTTTTGCCTATATTGCTGTTTCAGATTTTGAAACTCTCTGGGACGCATCATTTGCAAGCCCTTCGGGATCGGTCGTGCTTGATCTTCCGGGTTTATCGAATGATTCCTGTCTTGTGGTTATAACAGGTCAGAACAGGATACCACTTATTAAGACAATCTATTTTTCCAATATCAATAAGGAATTCATAAACCTCTCATCATCAGGAATAAATGATATAGCCGAAAATAATAATGGCAAAGCCGATTTTGGTGAGACCTTTTACCTGAAACTGAAAATCAGCAACCTTGGTCTCACAACTGCCACAAATCTTACCGCAGCCATTTCTTCAACTTCTCCCTGGATTACAGTGGATAATTACAATGCAAACATCGGAACTCTTCCAGGAAGATCAGAAGTAAATCTGGACAATATTATACAATTGACTCTTAATGAGGATATCCCGGATCTTGGGATAATAACAATTGATCTGACGCTTAAGGACAATAAGACAGAAAAGAAATACAAGATTGACATAACCGTCCACGCACCACGGCTTGAAATAATAAACTGCATTATTGATGATTCGGATTATGGCAATAATAACTTTGTGGCGGACCCGGGTGAGAATTTTAACCTTATTTTCCAGGTAAGGAATCTGGGAAGCAGCAGTACATCAGGTCAGTTTCTTATTACCAGCCATGAAAATGAACTGGAAATAATTGATCCAAACATCAAATCGGGAGTTCTTCAATTCGGTGAGATATCTAATATACCTGTAACTGTAAAACTTTCTGAATCTGCGCAATATGGTGATTTTATCTCACTATTGTCGACACTTGATTGCTCCCCGTTCATCGTAAATAAAAACTTCACATTCAGGGTTGGCAGAATACGGGAGAGTTTTGAATCATCAACATTCAACGTGTTTCCATGGATAAATCTTAGCAAAAAACCATGGACTATTACAAATACCAATTCAATTGATGGTGTTGTTTCAGCACGGTCAGGAGCTATAAGTCACAATTCGATTTCCTCATTGATCCTTAGAACATATTTCTCCGAAGCAGATACGCTGAAGTTTTATAGCAGGGTCTCTTCGGAGCCAAATTATGATTATTTCCTTTTTAAGCTTAATAATGCTGAAATAATAAGGAAATCAGGAGAAACAAACTGGGAGATTAAGAAAATCGCTTTACCTGCGGGACTTAACACAATGGAATGGTCATACAAAAAAGACAACTCTGTATCTCAGGGTGCTGACGGGGCCTGGATAGATATGATTGATTTTTCAGGTTCTGCCATTATCAGTTATATTCAGAAAGATATAGAAGTGGCACGTATTATAACCCCGGTTCAGAAGGAAGTCTATGGACAGGAAGTGGTATCGGTTAAAGTGCTTAATGTAGGGAGAGATACTCTGGATGGCTTTAACCTTGCCTATTCGATAAATGATAAGTTTCCTGTGGTTCAGCATTTTAAAACATTACTGTTACCTTACCAGGATTCGGTCACAGTCGACTTCGACAGGAGAGCTGATATGGATATGAGCGGGATTTACAACATTTCGGTTTTCGGCTATGACAATGATGATGATTATCTCAGGAATGACACTCTGATGATAAGTGTTGAGAATACTGAGATAGAAGAATCGGTGAAAATATTCCCGAATCCCTTCACAGATCATTTGAATATCATAATTAACTCAAAAGCTAACAGGAAAATAAGATTAAGCCTTACCAGCACTTCCGGGAAACAGGTTTTTACTGAAGACAAGATTTTAGATGCTGGTGAGAACCAGATCTCTATCAATACTTCTATTCTAAGTCCGGGGCTTTATATTTTGAATATTCACGGAGCCAGTTTCATGAAAGCATATCCCCTGATAAAACTTAAACAATAGATAACCATGAGTGAATTCATTCCCACACATGAACAGGCCATGGATCTGTTGAAGAAATACAACAAATCAGAAAGCCTGCTCAAACATGCTTATGCTGTAGAGGCTGTGATGAGGTATATGGCAAGAAAATCAGCCGAAGATGTGGAAAAGTGGGGAATTATTGGCCTGGTGCATGATCTTGATTATGAATTATATCCTGATCAGCACTGCAAAATGACTGAAAAGATTTTGAGGGAAAATAGCTGGCCTGAAGAGTATATAAGAGCTGTACTAAGTCATGGATGGGAGCTGGCATCAGATGTTGAACCAATATCAAAACTTGAGAAGACAATATATGCTATAGATGAACTGACAGGACTGGTGGCCACCAGCGCTCTTGTCAGGCCATCGAAAAGTATACTTGATATGGAGGCAAGATCGGTCAGAAAGAAATGGAATGACAAAAGATTTGCTGCAGGTGTTGACAGAACTGTAATTGAGAAAGGAGCAGCAATGCTCGGTGTAAGTCTTGACGAATTAATAACCGATTGCATAATGGGGATGCGGGAGGTTGCGGAGGAAATAGGTTTGAAAGGTACGACATAAAAATGTAGAGACGCCCAAATAAAAATAGTAGAGACGCCCAATTTGGGCGTCTCTACATTTAATTACAGTTGAGCCTCTGGTAAATAGAGAACGCCCAAATAAAAATAGTAGAGACGCCCAATTTGGGCGTCTCTACATTAATTACAGTTGAGCCCTGGTAAAAACAGCAGCGACGCCCAAATAAAAATAGTAGAGACGCCCAATTTGGGCGTCTCTACATTTAATAATTTAAATTAAAATTTAAATCAAATTCAGATTTAATTACATTTCCTTGATCTTAATATTCCTGAACCATACATCATTGCCATGATCCTGAAGGCCTATAAAACCTTCCTTAGCAGGATTAACAAACATTGGCCAATTCTTGAATTTTGAATTTGCAACCATTTTTTTCCAGTCATCTGTCCAGAGATGGAATTCAACAACGTTTGCTCCGTTCTGTTTGAAAACAACTGTTCCCTGGTAGCAGAGGATCCCAACCTGGTTCCATTCACCCACTGGTTTGGTATTCTGTGGTTTGGCAGGAAGAAGGTCATAAAGTGAACCTGCTTTGCGGTTACCATCTACACCCAATTGTGCATCGGGGTGTATTTCGTTATCCAGAATCTGCATTTCAGGTGCTGATTTATAGATCGCAGTATCCGGTATCTCCTGTGCAAGAAAAAATATACCGCTGTTGCCTCCTTTAGAGATCTTCCACTCAAGAGATAATTCAAAGTTGCTGAACTTTTTATCATAGATGATATCGCCGCCACCTGCTCCGCCAGCTTCACCGGCGCCCGAGCCAATACAATGGAGTGCGCCATCTTCAATATTCCATCCCTTTGAAGGGAAAGCTGTTGTATCGTAGCCTCTCCATCCGGCAGTTGAAGTGCCGTCAAAAAGAACTTTCCAGCCATCGTCAGCGGGTTTAGCCTGTTCGGCTTTTTTACCTTTTGACCCGCACGATGCAGCCAGACCGATAACCAGAATACATACGAGAATAATGTTTATCTGTTTCATAATAATTAGATTAATGTTTAAAAAGTAGAGACGGAATACATCCCGTCTCTACAATAAAATTTTGATGATTAAGCAGGCATCGGAGGTAATGAGAATCCAGCACGATATGTGTGTTTGATCATATCACCGGCGAAAGTCCTGGCATCAATATTAATATTAGGCCTGTCGAATCTTGGATCACCGTCAACTATTGTGAAATTATCCGATATGGTAAGTCTTACCTTATCTTCAGCATTGATGTTGGTGAATTCCATTTTTTCTCCGTTCCATTCAAGCTCCTTATTAAGACCCTGCAGTCTGACAGCAAGAACGCCCATTACAACCATTTCATTAAATGGGCCTGCTTCGGAGAAATCAGATTTGGTGATTACTCTTGTTTCAGGGCTCTCCTTACATGCACGTACCCAGTCCATTTCATGAGTAACCTTATCTTCAACCCTGCGTTCTGTTTTAGGAACAACCGGAACACGGCCTGAAAGGAGCCATGGGTCTCTTCCATAACATCCGCAGATCAGTTTATCTTTTGTTCCATGGAAAATAACGCCGCCACCAGCATTATTCATATTTTTACCTGCCGGCCATCCTGTTGGTTTTGCAGGTTGAAGTCCGCCATCATACCATATAACTTCAACTTCAGGATATGTCATTTTTGCCTTTTTCGGAGTTACTCTTGCGGGATAAACCAGTTTAACCATCTGGGCATTGGGAGCACAATCGGTAAGCAGCAGTGTTGAGCTTCCCTGAGCTTTGATCGGATATTGCAGTTTCAAACCTTTGAATACAGGATGTAAGATGTGGCAAGCCATATCACCAAGGGCACCTGTGCCAAAGTCCCACCAGCCACGCCAGTTCCATGGAGTATAGAGGCTATTGTAAGGACGCATCTTAGCGGGGCCTATAAAGAGATCCCAGTTAAGTGTCTCAGGTACCCACTCGCCTTTGGGAACATTCAATCCCTGCGGCCAGATAGGCCTGTCGGTAAATGCTTCAACTTTCCTGACTTCTCCAATCTCACCGTTCTGTAACCATTCCACTGTCAGATTCACACCTTCGCCCGATGAACCCTGGTTACCCATCTGAGTTGCAACTTTATATTTTGCAGCAAGTTTGGTAAGCAATCTCGATTCATAAACTGTATGGGTCAGAGGTTTCTGAACATATACATGTTTTCCAAGAGCCATTCCATTAGCGGCAACAACTGCATGAGTATGGTCAGCAGTTGCGACAATCACTGCATCAATTGATTTACCCATTTCATCATACATCTTTCGCCAATCCCAGTAAGGTTTTGCACCCGGATTTGCTTCAAAGACTTTTTTAGAATAACCCCAGTCAACATCGCAAAGAGCGACTATATTCTCTGTTGGAGAAACTGCCTTGAGGTTGGAATTGCCCATGCCTCCTATTCCGACGACAGCTATATTAAGCTTGTCGCTGGGAGCCTTGTGGCCTAATCCGCTTACAACAGTGCTGGGGATTACGGTCAGCCCTGCTGCTACAGCGCCGGTTGTTCCGATAAAGCCGCGGCGTGAAATCTGTTTTGAATTTTCTTTCATTGTGAGGTATTTTTAATTTGTTGTTAAGATTGGATCGAATTGTAAAAATAATAATTTCTGAATGATTACAATAAATAATTACTACAAGATAAACGGTTTGCGGTATGAGGTTCGGGGTCCGGGGAAGAAAACCAGCAACCAGAAACCAGTAACCAGCAACAAATAAATTTTAGAGCTCCCGAATCCATATATTCCTGTAAGCAACAGGATTTCCATGATCCTGCAACACAAGTGGCTCAGCTCCGTGTTTTTTAATCGAATATTCGGGGATTCCAATATAAAGCGTTGGCCCTCTCAGGCTAACATTATTCTGAATAAGAACGCCATTATGGAGAACGGTAACCCTGGGAGGGGTGAAATAGGTTGAACTGTCTGCGCCAAAACGAGGTGCTGTGTATATAACATCATAGGTCTGCCATTCACCTGGTTTTCTGCTGGCATTTACAAGCGGGGCATATTGTTTGTACAAAGCACCTGCCTGACCCTGCCTGTAAGTCTTGTTGTCGTAACTGTCGAGAACCTGGACTTCATATAAGCCCTGGAGATATACTCCGCTGTTTCCCCTGCCCTGCCCGTCGCCTTTGACCTCTGAGGGTGATTTCCATTCTATATGAAGCTGGAAGTCGCTGAATTTCCGCTTCGTCTGTACGACACCTGACCCTTTAACGCAAACCAGAGCTCCATCCTGAACAATCCATTTGGTAGGATTGCCTTTGCTGTCTTCCCATTCCTTATTCACTCCCGAACCATCAAACAGGATTATTGCATCCGAAGGAGGCATGCCTGGCTGTGTAGCCGGCTGAATGATTTTAACTTCAGGCTCGAAGAACTCTGTCATCTGAGGAGTCATCCTTGCAGGGTATTCCTGTTTTTGAGGGACAGGAGGTGCTGTCCGTGGCTGTTCCTGAGCTGCACAGAAGATAAACGGGAACAGCATTAGTACAAAAATCGTAGTTTTTTTCATTTGAACTTTATTGGTTTTAATTTATGAATTTAATATAGTCAAACACATTTTGATATCAGGTCTTCTTTAAAGAATTGAGAGGGTGTTATGAAAACACCCTCTCAAAATTAATTACATTTTAGATAAAGTAACTATCCAATGAAAGTTTTAACCTTTTTTAATAACCAGGATTCTGAGTTAAATTCGGATTTGCATCTATCGCAGTTTGCGGAATAGGAAACAATAAACGAAATGCGGGAAGCGATTTAGGTCTCCAGACGGGGATTGGATCCAGGAATTTCCCAAACCTGATCAGATCTTGTCTTCCCCAGTTTTCCCAGGCCAACTCAAACCGGCGTTCCAACCTGACATCCTCAAGAGTTACACTGGTTTTAAGTTTAGCAGGGTCAGTGAAAGCTCTCTTTCTGAGCTCATTTACTAATCTTGTTGCTTCAATATTATCCTGTCCAAGTCTTACCAGGCATTCAGCCTTCATAAGGTAGACGTCAGCAAGCCTGTATATTGCCATATCATTTTCCATTGCGGTAGCACCTTTCTTGAATTCCCACTTATTGCATCGTGCTCCTTCTTCCTGTTCGACCTGCCCCCATCCGTCTGCATCCACTGAGTATTTTATTGTTATATCAACGGTATGGATCAAATCCCGTCCATGGGCAGTTTTAATTACCAGTCCGGTTGCAGGATCTATCATCGGGCCAATCAGAAAACTCCCAAGGTACCTTTTATCAGCCGGGTCGAATGACTTAACATAATCGGCCTGAGCACATATCCCATTATTTGCACTTCCCGGAAGTCCCAAAGCTTTCGGATCGAGATAATGAAGGGTATAACCACGGACCGGACATGAACTGGATATACTGTTCACAGCTGATAAAATCTGTTCTTTGGAACCTTCATTATTGGCACTGAACTGACTTTTCCAATCTAATTCCAGAGAATATGGAAGGGATATAATAACATTACAGGCATCAATACATTCCTGCCATTTCTGACCACCTGCGGGATTCCATACCATGGCGTTAAGATACATTTTAGCCAGCATGAAGTATACAGCTCCTTTGGTAAATTTCCCGTAACTAGATGCGGTCACATCCGATCTTATTTTATCTTTTATGTCGTTTAGTTCAGATAAAACCCATGCATAAACCTCTGCACGGGTTTTTGTGCTTGGTTTGGTCAGGTCAGTAAAATCAGTAACAAGCGGTACGTTCCCGTAGCAGTCGATCAGTTCTATATACCTCATCGCCCGTGCAGCTCTGACCTGGCACAGGTACGGTACTTTATCACTGATCGCCGGACTGTTTTCAATCAGATAAATAATCTGGTTGAAGTTTGTTATGCGGGAATAACTATCATTGTATATTCTTATCGCAGCACTGGTTTGTGGCCTCCACATACCCATTGTCATCTCTTTATAGGCACCTCCATCCCACCAGTCGCCACCTCTTCTGGTTGGAGTAACCGACATATCAGTGCAATTTTCTTTCGGAGCAGGACTCCCAACACAGTTAAAATCTCTTAGCCGGGTGTATATAGGAGCAATTAGTGAATTTATTTCTGCTGTGGTTGTGCCATATGAAGCCATCGGTAATTGAGAATATACCTCTTCATCCAGATTTGTACATCCGACAGTAAATAATCCCATGAGCATTATCAATGCTAAGTATAGTGTTAACTTTTTCATATTAATTCGATTTTAAAGTTAAAAAGTAAGATTTATGCCCAATATGTAGGTTCTGGTCTTAGGGTAATATTCCCTACCCTCTATTCCCGGATCAAGTCCAGACATTGGCACTTCAGGATCAACCCCCTTATATTTGGTAAGGGTTATCAGATTATGGGTAGTTGCATAAAATCTTATCCTGCTAACTCCGAGCATGTCTTGTGGCAATAATGAATAAGCAAGTGTCAGGTTATCCAGTCTTGCGAAAGATCCATCCTCAATATAAAAACTGTTATAAAAAGGACTCTGTTTTAACCCCATTGTTAAAGCAGGTTTCAATACATTTGCTCCGGGTAACCACTGTAAGTTAGCATATGACATCTTTGAGAAATTCAGGACATCGTTGCCAAATACACCTCTGATAAAAAAGGACAACTCTAAATTCTTATATGAAATATTATTACTGATTCCATAAGTTAACTTGGGTTGTGCTTTTCCGATGTAAGTATAGTCAGCAACAGTAAAACCAGCTATCCCGTCGATCATATCGTTTATGATATACTTCCCTGCGTCATCAATTCCAAGGCATTGTGGTCCAAAGAACTGACCTACCTGATATCCTTCCTGAATAATGTGAGTCGTATTGGTTGAACCCCCTCTTACCCATGCACTTCCTGTCTTAATGACTGAAGTTGTAAACTCATCGTTTGAAAGCGAGATAATTTTGTTTTCGTTATGGGCAGCATTTACCGATATGGTCCATCTCAAATTCGTTTTCCTGATGACATCTCCTGTAAGTGTAAGTTCAATCCCTTTGTTTTCCATTGATCCGACATTTGCTGCTATGGTTGAATACAAATAGGGTGGAACGGGTACCGGATAGTTATAAAGAAGATCGCTTGTAAGTTTATTATAATATTCAATTGTTCCATTAATTCTGGCATCGAACAAACTGAAATCAACTCCTACATTGAACATTGATGTCGATTCCCATTTCAAATCCGGATTTGGGTTCTGGCTTACCCCATAAGCAGTGTGCCATGCTCCGTTATCCCAATATAAACCTGATGTACCATACAGCGCTAATGACTGGTAAGGAGCCAAACCACTCTGATTACCCGAGATACCATACCCAACACGCAACTTTAATTCATCCACTACGCCGGTAAGGCTCTGCATAAAAGGTTCGTCAATTATTCTCCATGCGGCAGACACCGATGGGAATGTACCCCATTTATTGTTAGGTCCAAATTTAGAAGAGCCATCACGGCGCAATGTTGCAGAAATAATGTAACGATCTGCAAATGAATAATTTAACCTTCCAAAAAATGAGATTAGCTTACTCATGTTTGCACTTGAGGACACATCTCCGGTTAAAAGTTGTTCTCCGGCACCCAGATTATTAAAGCCAAAAAGGTTTGTCACAAAATACCGGTTTTGTGCAAATGCCGACTGGTAATAATTATCTTCATAAGAATAACCTCCCAACAGATTAACATCATGCTTTCCAAATCTTCTGGTATAATTTAACATTGCTTCAAGCAGGTTTTTATCACTTGTTGAAGATGAGCGCGATGCTGTTCCGTTAGATGCTCTTCCCCAACGTGTTGTTGAATCAAGGTAATCTCCGGCATCATACGAATTGCGTTCCTTATAAAAATTTATTCCGGCTGTTAAACCGTTTATGATTTTCAGATTTGCTTTTCCATTTATAAATAAAAGACCTGTTTTTCGGGGAGCCTTATTGTATGTCATATTCCTTACCGGGTTTCCCATGTCATACTCATCAGAATCCCACCAGGTTCCGTCTTCATATTTTACCGGAATTGTAGGCACCACATTGTAAGCAAGAACGAAATTATTAGTAGCGGTAGCCTGATAGTCCCTCTGGTTGATACCACCCGACAGATTCAGATCCAACCGCTCTTTTAGAGCCTTCTGGTTAACTGAGAACCTTGTATTAAGTCTTTTCTGGTAGTTGTCCATTACAACACCCTGCTGATCGAGATAAGAAACAGAAACCCTGTAACTATTGTTTGTTCCAGCTCCTGAAACGGATAAATCATGGTTTTGGCTGATCCCAGTTCTAGTGATCTCATTAAACCAGCTGGTATTGGCTCCCTTATCAAAAACGCTGATATCAATATTGTTATCTGCTGCATATTTCTTGTATTCATCAGCTGTCAATACATCAGGCAGGTTACTGACTATGTCAATAGCACCATACACATTATAATCTACTGATGTTCTATTCTGGGTTCCCTTTTTAGTGGTGATCAGTATTACACCGCTGGCTGAACGTGAACCATAAATTGCAGCTGCCGAAGCATCCTTCAGAACGCTTATAGATTCTATATCCTGGGGAGCAACTGAGCTCAGACCCAATCCGGGAACTCCATCTATTACTACGAATGGTTCACTGCTTCCCGTTAATGACGACGTACCTCTTAACCTCATGGATTGTTCAGCGGTAACATCACCGGTTGAAGTTGTAATGGTTAATCCGGCAACTTTGCCCTGAATAAAATCGGCAGCGGTTCTTGTAATACCGGCATTAAAGCTTTTTTCAGTAACATTGGTAACTGAGCCCGATATTGCTCTCTTTTGCTGGGTTCCGTAGCCAACGACCACTATTTCATCCAATGCGGTTGCGCTCTCAAGTAGCGAAATGTTAATTGTGGTCTGGGTTCCAACGGTTACTTCCTGTGATACATATCCAATAAATGAAAACACAAGAACAGAGTTGGCAGAGGCAACATTAAGACTAAATTTTCCGTCTACATCCGACATCACGCCATTAACTGTTCCTTTTTCAAGGATATTAACACCCGGAAGTGCCTGACCAGTATTGTCAGTGATCCGTCCTGTTACATTCTTTTGCTGATCTTCAGCCATAACTGATGAAGAAAGCAGGACAGTTGTACAAATCAATAAAAGCAATGTTGTGAGTCTCAAAACAGGTTTAGACCTTTGCAGTTTAAACAGGATTGAGACAACAAATGCGAGTTTTTTTGTCATAAAGGTTAGTTTTTAGGTTATTAAAATGATTTAAAGCTATCAGGCAGATAGCCGTAACGAACTTAGGGCTAAACAATCGATGCCCAAGAGAGCTAGGGATTTTTCATTGGCAGGCAGGTTAGATTAAAAAATAGGTTAAGGATAGATAATTACAATAATTTCACTTTACCAAGTTATTAAAAAAAGATTAAAATTATATTGACTAATGTTAAAAAAATTAAAAATTACTTACTTTTTTTCTGCTATTTCATTGTCAATAAATTTGATTCGCACCGATGAACATTGACTTGTTAAAGTAAAAGAGAGGGGAAGAAAATTTCCACATCCTCTTTATTATTAAAAAGGTTATTTTTGAAGACAATTGTTGTGAATAAGTAAAATTGAACGTCCGTATTGAAGATTCGTTACATAATTTTAATCAATGACTAACAGCGATCAATAATAAAAAGATAATACTAAAGAATTGGAAGCATTATAATGTTAATAATCAATTCCTTCCATATTATCCTAAATAACCCCCTTTCCCCTTTCCCCCAAGGGGAGGCTGGAGCGTTAAGAAATAGCCTTGTAGGCTATTTTAGCGAACAGGCCGGTTTGCCGCGATGGCCGTCCCTGCAATCTGGCTCCTTCGCTAAACCAGCCCACCGGGCTGGTTCTAAACGCTCGGCCCTCCCCGTGGGGGAAGGCTGGGAAGGGGGTAATAACTATTTAAGCAATTATTTATCTATTCATGATTACCGACACTCATTTTAATTTATTATGCCATCAAATCTTTGAAATGAAAATATCATCTCCTGTTTTGATTCTACTCTTACTGGTTTTTTCCTGTAAACCCGGGGTGAAAGAAAAAGTCGAATTGTTTTCATTGCTTTCTCCCGCCGAAACAAATGTTGATTTTGTAAATCAGCTGACAGAAACAGAAGAGTTCAATATGATCCAATATCTATACTTCAACAATGGTGCAGGGGTTGCCGCGGGAGACATCAATAATGATGGACTGATCGACCTGTATTTCACGTCAAATCAAAATCCAAATAAACTATACCTGAACAAGGGGAATTTTAAATTTGAAGATATCACAGAACAGGCCGGCGTTGCAGGAAAAGGTGACTGGAAGACCGGGGTTACAATGGCAGATGTGAACGGTGATGGTTTTTTGGACATATATGTTTGTCAGGTAGGTAACTACAAGGTTGTTCATGGGAAGAACCAGTTATTCATTAATCAGGGTAATCTTACATTCAAAGACGAAGCCCATGATTATGGACTTGATTTTCAGGGTTTTTCCACGCAGGCTGCATTTTTTGATTACGACACAGACGGTGATCTGGACATGTACCTTCTGAACCATTCAGTTCATACCTCCCGCAGTTATGGACCTTCAACTCTTCGATATGATCATGATTCCCTGGCCGGCGACAGGCTTTACAGAAATGACGAGATTGACGGAAAACGGTTTTTTATTGATGTTACGCTGCAGGCCGGTATTTACAACAGCCAGATTGGTTACGGTTTGGGAGTAAATGTCAGTGACATTAACAATGATGGATATCCAGATATTTATATATCGAATGATTTTCATGAAAATGATTATCTCTATATTAATAATGGTAATGGTACCTTTTCGGAGCGATTGACAGAGTATATACGTCATACAAGCAGATCCTCCATGGGGAATGATGTTGGCGATATTAACAATGATGGCCTTTTGGACATAATGGTTTTAGATATGGTTCCCGAGGAGGAAAAAATCCGGAAACAATCAGGAGGAGAAGATGATTTTGAATTATTTACATTAAAGCTGGCTCACGGTTATGGTTCCCAGTTTGTTCGTAATACACTGCAGCTTAATCTGGGTGATGGAGTGTTAAGCGAAATAGGACGACTGGCAGGGGTATACGCTACAGACTGGAGCTGGTCCCCTTTGTTTTGTGATGTAGATAATGACGGATGGAAAGATCTTTTTATTACGAACGGGATATATCGGAGAGCCAATGATCTGGATTATGTCAGATTTTTAACGAAGAATAGCTTTTTTACCCTGGAAGAAAATAAAAATGCTCCCGATAAAGTATTGTACGACAAAATGCCCCTTTATCCAAACGTCAATTATATTTATAAGAACAATGGTGATCTTACATTCTCGAATAAGGCAAAGGAATGGGGTTTTAACACCCGGTCATATTCGAATGGTTCAGCTTATGCCGATCTGGATAATGATGGTGATCTGGATCTGATTGTTAATAACATCAATGAACCAGCATATATTTACAGGAACAACGCTTCAGGTCAGAACAACAACCATTTTTTATCTGTACTAATAAAAGGTATAGGACTAAACACACGTGGGATTGGAGCCCGTGTCACATTATATTGCAGGGATCAGATACTGGTAGCCGAGCAATTTCCTACGAGAGGTTTTATGTCCGCATCCTCAGATGTTTTGCATTTCGGCCTGGGGTCAGTAAAATTAATCGATTCACTTATTGTACGCTGGCCGGATCTTTCAGAACAAGTAATTACAGACGTTCCTGCAGACAAGATTATCACACTTGAAATGAAAAAAGCAGGGAGACTATTTCGGGGAAATAAAGAGGACAACGGCAAAATGAAGTTTTTTTCCCAGACTAAGATCCCGGGATTAGAATTCCGGCAGCAGGAAGATCCATTTATTGATTTTAAACGTGAACACCTTATACCTCATAGTCTGTTGGCAGAAGGACCGGCCATGGCTGTCGGTGATTTAAATGGTGACGGTAAGGAAGATCTGTTTGTGGGTGGAGCAAAAGGACAGATATCCAGGATATTCTTTCAACAGAATGATGGTACTTTCATTCCATATGAAGCACCTGCTTTTATTAAGGACATTAATTCAGAAGACATAGATGCAGCTGCTTTTGACGCTGACGGGGATGGTGACCAGGATCTTTACATAGTACGTGGTGGTAATGCTGTAACCGTTGGCAATCCTTTACTTGATGACAGGTTGCTTATTAACAGGGGGAACGGGGAATTTATTGAAAGTGAGAAAGGATCATTACCTTTTACTGCCAACAACGGATCCTGTGTAAGACCGTGCGACTTTGACGGTGATGGTGATATTGATTTGTTTGTGGGTTCAAGATCTATCCCCGGTATCTATGGATTATCGCCCAATCAGCTGTTACTTGAAAATGATGGAACGGGACATTTCAGGGACGTTACTGAAAGCAGCATGAAACGGCTTAAGAAGATCGGGATGGTGACTGATGCATGCTGGATGGATTTTGACCAGGATGCTGATAATGATCTGATCATAGTCGGAGAATGGATGAAGGTTTCTGTTTTGATGAATAATAAGGGATCGTTTACCGATGTGACCCGCAAAGCCGGGATGGATGAAACTGCAGGATGGTGGAACAGTATTCGGGCTGCCGATATTGACGGAGATGGTGATATGGATTTAATCGGAGGTAATTTAGGACTCAACTCCATTCTGAAGGCTTCAGTTAAGGAACCCGTCGAAATGTACATGAACGATTTCGATGATAACGGATCACTTGATCAGGTAATCTGTTCATATCAGGATGGCATCAGTTATCCGGTGGCATTCCTTGATGAATTGATTAGTCAAATACCTTTTCTGGAAAAAAAATTCACAAGCTATTCTGATTTTGGAGGGAAAACAGCCGAAGATATTTTTGGCAGGAAGAAATTGAACAAATCCATTTTAAAAAATGCTGTTCTGTTTGAAAGTTGTCTTTTTATTAATGGCGGAAACGGAACTTTTAAAACCCTAAAGCTTCCAATGATGGCCCAATTTTCGCCTGTGCGCGATATTCTTATCCACGATCTCAATAATGACGGAAATATGGACCTTATCCTTGCCGGGAATGATTATACCATAAGACCCTCCATGGGACGCTATGATGCCAGTTACGGGTGGTGTCTGCTTGGTGACACAGAGTACAGGTATAATGTGTTAATGCCATCAATGAGCGGACTAAAGATAACCGGCGATGCAAGAAGGATTCTCATTATTAAGGTTTTGGGGAAGCAATATCTTGTTGCTGCAGTAAATGAGGGAGATATTCAAATATTTCAATTTATTAAGTAATTCGGTAAGATATTAATCAGCCAAAAGAAAAAAACCATGTAACCGAACCATCAGTTAAAGTATCTAAAGTTACTAAATCAAACTTAAAACCATTATTATGTAAAATTATAACCTCTCCGTAAAAACAAACAGATCATATATTTAAGATGAAAAATAAAATTAATTCAAAAAAATGATTAAAACTTTATTAAAAAATGATTAAAATATTTTTATATTTGAAAGCCTATATCTAAAAAATTGTTTTTGCTACCTGTATTGATGACCTGCCTCTATGAAAGAATATTATCTCTGGCAAGAAAGATCCCTATATATCAGTATATTTATTTTACATTTAATTAACTAACCTAAATAACTTTACTATGCCAACATTGCAAAATTTTGCACTTTTTTGGAGACGAAGTCTTACTTCTCTTCTCCTGTTTAGTATTACGGTCGCTTTAGCCTTTGGTCAACAAAAAACAATCACAGGTAAAGTGACTTCTGCAACAGAAGGCCCGCTAATCGGTGTAAACGTTGTCGTTCTCGGAACCACAACCGGGGTTATGACCGATGTAACCGGAGCTTTCACACTTACAGTTCCCGGACCTGAAGCGGTTCTGACCTTCAGTTATATCGGATACACCCCGCAGAATATAACTGTCGGAAACCAGACTAAAATCGATGTTCTTCTTGCTCCTGCTTTAAGTGCCCTTGGCGAAATTGTTGTTACCGGGTATAGCAGCCAGAGAAAAAAAGAGATCACAAGTTCAATTTCAAATGTAAAGTCTGACGAGTTTAACAAAGGTTACGTGTCAAGGCCTGAACAGCTGATCGTCGGTAAAGTAGCTGGTTTGTCCATAAGCAAACCTGGCGGGAATCCAAATGAAGGGTACAATATACGCCTTAGGGGTTTAAGCACTGTTGGTGCCAATACACAACCACTTATTGTGGTTGACGGTGTGCTTGGTGCTTCTCTTGAGAATGTCGATCCCAACGACATTGAATCAATGAGCGTTCTGAAGGATGGTTCTGCAGCTGCAATCTATGGCACAAGAGGATCCAGTGGTGTTATTATTGTAACAACCAAGAAAGGTAAAAAAGGTACTTCTGTTATTGACTATAATGGTTATGTCACCTATGAGACAGTTGCCAAACATACTGATGTAATGTCAGCAACTGAATGGAGGGCATTATCTGATGAACTGGGTGCAGGAACAGATTTTGGCTCTGATACTGACTGGTTTGCAGAGACTACCAACCCGGCAGTATCACAGGTGCATAATATTGCTATATCAGGGGGAGCCGGAAGCTCCAGTTACAGGGCTTCAATAAACTACCATGATGCAGTGGGTGTTATGCTGAACTCAGGATCCAAGACCTTAAACGGCAGGGTAAATTTCACACAAAAGGCATTAAATGATAAATTTACTCTGGATATTAATCTGGGGGCAACTGACAGGACTGCCAAATACGGATTTACAGATGCATTTCGCTATGCTTCAGTATATAATCCTACAGCCCCAGTCAGAAGCGATGACGCTGCATATGATATCTATGACGGATATTTCCAGCAGATTTTGTATGATTATTACAATCCTGTACAGATCCTTGAACAAAACATTAATGACGGTAAGGACAGACTGCTTCTTATGGCGTTAAAAGGGACTTATCAGATATTCAAAGGATTTACAGTTGACGCTTTCTACTCACGGCAGAATAATAATTTTCTGAGGGGGCAGTATTTTGATAAGAACAGTTACTGGAGAGGAAGAGACAGGACCGGTCTGGCCAACAGAAGCTTTAACGTCAGTGACAATCAGCTTTTTGAGACTTCTGCACGCTGGACAGGTGATATTACCTCAGGTGTGAATCTTAATGCAGTGGCTGGCTATTCCTATCAGGACTTCGTTTATGAGGGAGCATCAGCAGAAGGGGGCGATTTTCTTACGGATGCATTTACCTATAACAATCTAAGTGCAGCCCTTGATTTTAGTAATGGAATCGGAGCAGTTAATAGTTATAAAAATTCGGAAAAGCTTATCGCATTTTTCGGACTTATCAACCTGAATTTTAAAGATACATGGTTCCTGACTGCAAGCGCAAGATATGAGGGCTCATCACGTTTTGGAGAAAATAACAAGTTTGGGCTCTTCCCTTCAATAGGCGCCGGTATGGACCTGGCCAGATTCATTAACAGCGATGCTATTAACGTTCTTAAGGTACGTGGTAGCTACGGAGTAACAGGTAACCGGCCGGGAGACAGCTATCTTTCATTACTCAGACTTGGTCCCCAGGGTAACTTCTTCTACAACGGGGAATTTGTTCCTGGGTATTCACCTGTAAGCAATGCAAATACTGACCTGAAATGGGAAAAGAAATCTGAAATTGATATCGGCTTTGATTTTGCAGTCTTTAATTCCAAAGTATACGGTTCTTTTGACTATTATACAAGAACCACTACCGATCTGCTTTTTGAATACGAAGTACCAGTTCCTCCAAATATTTTTAACAGAGCACTTGTGAACCTTGGTGAAATCAAGAGCAGTGGTCTGGAATTGTCGCTTACATGGGATGCTGTACAGAGTGGTGATTTCACATACAGCCTTTCGCTAACTCCTTCATATAACCTTGCAAATGAACTTGTTTCCCTGTCAGGTGAGTATAATGGGGCAGAACTTAATTATGGTATCCGCGACCTGGGAGGCATGGGTGCACCCGGACAAAGCGACGTACCACTTGTAAGAGCAGAGGAAGGGAAACCGATCGGACAATTGCTGGCTCTTGTTTATAAAGAAATTGATGCAAGCGGGAACCTTATCTTTGTTGATACAGACAATAACGGAACAATCAATACTCTTGACAGGCAGATTGTCGGGAACGGCTTACCTAAATTTCTCTTAGGATTTGCCAACAATCTGTCATACAAAAACTGGGATTTGAACATTTTCTTCCGCGGAGTATTCGGCCACGACCTTCTTAATTCTTATCGTGGTTTTTACGAAGTCCCGCAAATGATCAAGTCGTATAACCTGCCCAAAACAGCCAAGGATATGAAGAACCCGACAACAGGAACTTATCTTAACAACTCTTCGGGTGTTCTGAACAGCTCCCATATCGAAAATGCTTCGTTTGTTACTCTTGATAATTTGAGCTTTGGTTATAACTTCAAGATGCCTGCAAGCTCAGGGTTCAGCAAGATCAGACTATATCTTGCCGGTAACAACCTGTTCTATATTACAAAATATAAGGGTGTGGATCCGAATCCGAGATATGGAGATATAGAGGGCGGTAACAATCCTCTCATCCCTGGTATCGACAGAAGGAACACATGGTTCAGAACCAGAGCATTAACTTTTGGTGCGAACGTTGTTTTTTAATCCTGAAAAAGTATAAGACATGAAAACAATAGTAAGAAAAAATATGAGAAGATCTCTTAGACTTATAGCAGTTGCAATAGTTGCATTGCTGGTAATCACGTTTAATCAGTCATGTACCAATCTGGATGAAGAACTGTTCGATTCAGTTACACCTGAAAATTTCTTCAAAACTCAGGAAGAGTTTATTTCAGCACTTGGCGCTGCATATACTGCTTTCGGGGATTATGCTTCCAATGATCCTTTTGCGTTGGATGAAATAATGACTGACGAGGGAACTTACCCTACAAGGGGTCAGGACTGGGATGATGGAGGAGTTCTTAGAAGGGCTCATCTCCATTCCTATGGCTTCGAGGATGGACATTTTAATGGAGGCTGGAATTTTGGCTTCGGAGGCGTAAATACTGCTAACAGACTTATATACCAATTCCAGACCCTTGTGGAGAGTGGAGACGTAAGTCAGGCTGCTGCTGATGCTTTCATTTCAGAGTTGGAAGCTGTTCGGGGTTTCTTTTACTGGCGACTGATTGACTGGTTTGGTAATGTACCGCTGGTAACAGATTTTGCCACTGCCGAAGCTGCTCCTCCTACAAAACCCAGACTTGAAGTTTATAACTGGGTGGTAGCCAATCTTGAAGCGGCAGTCCCGAAGCTATCAAAAGCTGTGGACGGAACGACTTACGGACGTATGAATTACTACGCCGGACAAACCCTGCTTGCCAAATTATACCTTAATGCACAGGTTTACAGTGGTACTCCACAATGGGCAAAGGTTATTACCGCTTGTGATGAGGTTATCAACTCAGGTAAGTATTCGCTTGAAAGTAACTATTTTGCAAACTTCAATGTAAATAATTCAGGATCCAAAGAATTTATCTTTGCAATTCCATATGACCAGGTATTCTTCCAGGGCTTCAATCTTGCAGTTCGTACTTTGCATTATGGAAGCCAGGCGACTTATAATCTTACTGCTCAGCCATGGAACGGTTTCTGTACTTTGGAAGAATTCTACAATTCTTACGATAATGCTGATCTGCGAAAAGGGGATGTTGGTACAAAAACCAGTCCAGCAGTAAAAAGGGGCAATTTCCTTGCAGGTTATCAGTGGAAGGCAGATGGAGGACTAGTTATGGACGACGGATTTGAAGTTCCTCAGCCTAACCGGCAGCCTGTACCATTGCTCGGTGATCCAGATGGCGCACCTCTTAATTTCGGAAACTTCGGTTCAACGCAGCCTCAGATAAATGAACTTGGACCCCAGGCCTACAGGCAGTCAGGGGTAAGGGTAGGCAAATGGGAAATCGCTCTTGGAGCTCATCCTGATGCCATGAACAATGACTATGCCGTATTCCGTTACGCTGATGTACTGTTGATGAAAGCTGAAGCTCTATGGAGAACCGGACAAACTGCACCGGCATTAGCACTGGTAAACCAGATAAGGGCACGTGCAGGCGTACCAAATCTCACTTCTCTGGATGGCACTGTAAGTTATGATAAGACAGGTACACCTGTCCTGGGAGGAGAATTATTTAATGAAATAGGACGTGAGATGTTTGCAGAACACCACAGGAGACAGGATCTTATCCGCTGGGGATTGTATAATGACCTCGAAAAATGGATACTTCCTTATTACAATCCTGGTGATGTAGTTAAGAAGGGTGCTTATCTGACAATCTTCCCTATACACAAGGATAAGATAGCAGCTAATCCCAATCTGGTTCAAAACCCGGGATACTAGTAATATTCTTTGAATAAGTTTTTTAAAGAGAGCAGGCAATCATTATATTTGCCTGCTCTCTTTTTTTATTCCATGATGCTTTTTTTACCCCCTTTCTTATTTCCCCCAGGGGGGAAAAGTCAAGAATAGCTCCTTCCCCTTTGGGGGAAGGCTGGGATGAGGGTATTAACAACAAAGAAGAATGATTTATCAACGGTTCAAATTTTGGTCATCTTTGTTAATGTTATCGATAATAATCTTATCGAGTTCATGTCATACTAGCAAATCTAAGCTATCTGAAGCTCCACTGTTTTCACTTCTAAATGAAAAGCATACCCATATTGATTTCATAAACCGTGTTGAATACACGGAGGAATATAACACTTACACCTATAGAAATTTTTATAATGGAGCAGGTGTAGGCATAGGAGATTTTAATAATGATGATCTGCCCGATATATATTTTTGCGGAAACCAGACTGGAAACAGACTCTATATAAATAAAGGAAATTTTGTTTTCGTTGATATTACACTATCGGCAGGCGTTGCATGCTCAGGATCCTGGTCGACAGGTGTGACAATTGCAGATATCAATGGTGATGGCTGGTCTGACATTTATGTCTGCAAATCAGGTAAACCCAACGGAATGAATCGCTCTAATGAATTATTTATAAATAACAGAAACTTAACATTTTCTGAAGAAGCAAAAGAATATGGCCTTGACAATTCAGGGTTATCTAATCATGCCTCATTTTTTGATTATGACCGGGACGGAGACCTCGATTGTTATTTGCTTAACAACTCCTTCCAGTCAGTTACCACGTTTGATATGACACCAGGACAAAGGCAGATACCGGATACGCTTGGTGGTAATAAGCTTTTTCGCAATGATGATGGGAAATTTGTTGATGTAACCCGAAATGCAGGTATTTACTCAAGCAAAATAGGTTTTGGCCTTGGCGTTAATGTTGGTGATCTAAATCGGGACGGATGGCCTGACATTTATGTGTCAAATGATTTCTTTGAAAGAGATTACCTCTATATAAACAATAAAAACGGCACCTTTACTGAATCACTTGAAGAGCAGATGACTGAGATCAGCCAGGGAGCAATGGGTGCTGATGTGGCTGATATAAACAATGATGCATGGCCTGAGATTTATGCAACCGAGATGACACCGGAGGATAATGCACGTTTTAAAACAAAAGCTCTTTTTGACACATGGGAGACATCTCAACTTAAAGTGAAAAGTGGTTATTATCATCAATTTGCAAGGAATGTCCTTCAGCTCAACAACAAAAATGGAACATTCAGTGAAATAGGCAGGTTTAGCGGAGTTAGCACTACCGACTGGAGCTGGGGAGCGTTGATAATGGACTTTGACAACGACGGATGGAATGACATTTTTGTGGCTAATGGAATTTACAAAGACCTTCTTGACAGGGATTTTCTAGATATTTACTCGAACCCTTCCATCATGAGATCTATGATAAAAACTAAGGAGTCAGCAATTCTAAAATTGATCGATATGATTCCTTCAGTAAAAATTTCCAATTATATTTTTCATAACAACGGCGATCTTACATTTACAAACCTTTCGGATTCATGGGGTCTCAATACCCCGTCTTTTTCAAATGGGGCGGCATATGGAGATCTTGACAATGACGGAGATATGGATCTGGTAGTAAACAATGTAAATATGCCGCCTTTTATCTGCAGAAATGAAACAGACACAAGGCTAAAGACAAACTATCTTTCGGTAAGCCTTAAGGGTGTAGGTCAGAATACTAATGCTGTAGGAGCCAATATTACCCTGTATTATGATGGCAAATTGAATTACCAGGAACTTATTCCGGCAAGGGGTTTTCAATCAAGTGTAGATAACAGGCTCCATTTCGGACTTGGGAAATACTCCTCAATTGATTCCATTAAAGTTAACTGGCCGTTGGGTGAGTGTACTGTTTTACGCAATATTGCGGCCAATCAGTTTCTGACAATTGAAGAAAAAGGGGAATCCAAAGACTGCTTAATAATACCTGAAGGAGTAAATTCGACTGTTTTTCTGAAAATAAATAATGTGAAAAGTCTCGATTTTAAACATCAGGAAAACGACTTTGTCGATTTTGAACGGGACAGACTTCTCTTCCAGATGCTCTCAAATGAAGGTCCGCATATCGCCGTAGGTGATGTAAACGGCGATGGAATAGAGGATCTTTATTTATGTGGTGCAAAAGATAGTCCCGGAACTTTATATGTTCAGGAAAATAACGGAGGCTTCAGAAAAACGAATGAGAAATTGTTTGAAGCTGACCGGATATCTGAAGATACTGATTGCGTCTTTTTTGATTCTGATAATGATGGAGATGCTGATTTGTATGTCGCAAGTGGTGGTAACGAGTTTCCTGCAAGCTCCTCAGCTTTACTGGATCGACTTTATCTGAATAACGGGAAAGGTATTTTTACTAAATCATCGCAAATGCTTCCTGTGGCAGAATTTGTTAGCACATCATGTGTGCAACCTGAAGATTTTGATAGAGATGGCGATATTGACCTGTTCGTTGGAACACGATTGCGTCCTTTTGAATACGGTCTTCCAGCTAATGGTTATCTGCTGGAAAACGATGGTAAAGGTAATTTCCGCGATATTACAGGTTTAAAAGCTCCGGAGCTTACAGGAATCGGTATGATAACAGACATGTCATGGGCAGATGTTGATAATGACGGAGATCCCGACATAATAATTGTTGGCGACTGGATGCCTGTTAAGATATTCATCAACGAAGGCGGGGTTTTCAAAGATGAGTCACCCCGTTTCGGTCTTTTAAATACAGAAGGCTGGTGGCATTCAGTTGTATCGAAAGATTTGAATAATGACGGAAGAGTTGATTTTGTCCTTGGAAACCATGGGTTGAATACCTGGTTTAAAGCCTCTGATAAGAAACTAGTCACAATGTATGTGAATGATTTTGATCTAAATGGGAGCATTGAACAGATAATCTGTGTCTACAATGGCGATACATTATACCCATTGGTGATGAAAGATGATCTGGTAAAACAAATCCCCTCTCTTGGGAGCAAATACAAAAAATATGTTGATTACAAGGATCAGACAATGGAGGATATTTTTCCTCCGGAAGTATTAAAGCGATCAGTTAAACTGGAAGCCAGGATAATGTCGAGCTGTTTAATGCTAAACAAAAAAGATGGAACTTTCAATCTGACACCACTGCCGGCCGAAGCACAGTTCTCACCAGTTTATGCTATAGCTGCAGATGATTTTGACAAAGATGGCATATGCGATATTTTACTTGGGGGAAACCAGTCGAGAGCAAAACCGGAAACCGGAACATATTTTGCCAGCTATGGTCTTCTTTTAAGAGGAAATACAACCGGAACATACCAATCTGTTTCCGCTCAGGCTTCAGGATTCTTTACAAAAGGTGAAATACGAGATCTAAAAACACTTATTTTTAATGGAAAAAGGATAATTGTAGTTTCAAGAAATAATGATAATTTACAGTTTTACAAATATTAAGAGTAACCAATGAAGACAGGTATTTTACAGATCATTGCATTTATAATTATTCTTTCATATGCTATTTATGGATGTTCACCAAAAGAAAAATATGAACGAAAGTTGAAGCACGAGCTTGCAACCGGGGTAAGAAATGATTCCTTATTTCTCGGATTATACCTTGGGATGCCCCAAAAGGATTTTTACATGCATTGCTGGAAGCTTAACAAATTAGGGCTTATCAAACAGGGATCAAATAATACTACTGTTGAATACCAACTGAAAGATGAATTGAAATATCCCGGGATAATGAATTTCTACCCGAACTTCGTGAATGGTAAGATTTCAGAAATGCCAGTAAGATTTATTTATTCGGGATGGGCGCCCTGGAATCAAAAGTTATCTTCCGACAGCCTGCAATCTGATGTATTACAATGGATTGAAAAAAAGCATGGAGGTCGGTTTATGAAAGTAGATCATCCAAAGAGGGGATCGGCTTTCATTAACCTTAATGGCAACAGACGGATAACAATTTTCAAAGAAAATGATATGAACGTCCTGGCATTATTCACAGATATGTCGGTAATGAAGGAAATCAACGATTCTTTGGGTATAAAAAAAATGCCCATTGACACAACAAATGTTTTAAAATAGAAGAATGGTTAGAACAGTTAAATCATATTTGGCTGCTATAAAAATCTTAGGATTTGTGGTTTCCTTTCTTATGTTTGCTTGTGGACGAGAGTCAGGAGAGTCCAATAAGCATTTGTTTACATTAATGTCTGCCTCTGTAACACATGCTGATTTTGTCAATCATCTGGATTATGATAAACAGCTTAAGACCAAATTCAATATATATACTTATCGAAATTTTTACAACGGAGGTGGAGTCGCTTTGGGGGATGTTAATAATGATGGACTCATTGACATTTTCATGACATCTAATATGGGCACAAATGTTTTGTATCTGAACAAGGGTAACTTTGAGTTTGAAGATATATCGAAAAGTTCAGGCATTGAAGGTACTGGCAGGTGGTCGACAGGTGTAAGTATGGCTGATGTCAATGGCGACGGCTGGAACGATATTTATGTTTGTAACTCCGGGAATATGGAAGGTGATGACAGAAGAAATGAATTGTATATCAATAACATGAATATGTCGTTCTCTGAGAAGGCAAAAGAATTTGGGCTCGATGACACTGGTAATTCAACCCACGGAGTATTTTTTGATTATGACAAGGACGGTGATCTTGATATGTACCTACTGAATAATTCTTCCAGGGCGATTGGAAGTTTCAATTTAAAAGACAATCAGCGTCTTAAAAGGGATTCAATCGGAGGAGACAAGCTCTTCAGAAACGACAATAACAAGTTTACAGATGTTAGTAAAGAGGCAGGAATTTACGGGAGCATCATCGGATTCGGACTTGGAGTGACCGTTGGAGATATCGACCAGGATGGCTGGATGGATATTTATGTCTCAAATGATTTTTTTGAAAGGGATTACATCTATTTGAATAATCATGACGGAACATTCAGGGAAACACTTACTGGTATGATGAGATCCATTTCTGCAGCTTCGATGGGTGCAGACATGGCTGACATCAACAATGATCACTATCCTGAAATATTTGCAACAGATATGGTTCCTGAAGATAACGACCGATTAAAAACTAAAACAACGTTTGATAACTGGGAGGGTTACAAGTCGAGTGCCGAAAATGGTTACCACCACCAGTTTACACGGAATATGCTTCAGTATAATAACACTGACGGCACTTTCAGTGAGATCGGACGGCTGGCTGGAGTTAATGCAACTGACTGGTCATGGGGAGCCCTGATAATGGACCTGGATAATGATGGTCTGAAGGACCTTTTTGTTGCAAATGGCATTTACAAGGACCTGACTGACCAGGATTATATCCAATATTTTTCGAACCGCGATATGGTCATGTCAATCGTCACAGGTAACAAAGTTGATTATAAGACACTTATTGATGCCATCCCATCTGTAAAGATTTCAAGTTATGCTTTTAAAAATAAGGGCAATTTCAACTTCGAGAACGTTGCATCCCGTTGGGGGCTGGCTGAACCAAGCTTTTCAAATGGATCAGCATACGGCGATCTGGATAATGACGGGGATCTCGATCTTGTGGTCAATAATGTAAACATGCCAATGTTCATTTACCGCAATGAAACTAATAACCAGTTACCGGATAATCGTTTTTTGAAATTAATTTTACAGGGTGAGAAGGGAAATTCAGAAGCCATTGGCGCAAAAGTAACAGTCAGACATAAGGGTGAAACTGTATATCTCGAGCAGATGCCAATGAGAGGATATCTTTCAACAAGTGATCCTCGTCCAAATCTCGGACTTGGGCCTTTAACGAATGTCGATTCAGTTATAGTTGAATGGCCCGATGGACGCTTTACTATTTTAACAAACCTTCAAACTAACCAGATTTTGACTCTGAAACAGAGAGACGGAATAAAATTATCATTGTCTCTGACAGATTCTTTAAGAACAGAAAACCGGTTTTTTAAAGATATAAGCAGCCAGAATATTATCAGCTTCAATCATAAGGAGTCCGATTTTAATGATTTTGAACGGGAATCATTAATTTATCATATGCTGTCTACCGAAGGGCCAAGAATGTGCAAAGGGGATCTGAATGGAGATGGACTGGATGATATTTATATATGTGGCGCCAAAGGACAAGCTGGTGCATTGATGATACAGCAAAAAAACGGGAGATTCAATCAGGTTGATAAAACCTTGTTTGAAGCAGATAAGATGTCGGAGGATACTGATTGCACAATGTTTGATGCAGATTCGGATGGGGACCTTGATCTATACGTAGCCTGTGGTGGTAATGAATTGCCGGAAAGTTCATCAGCCCTTAGTGACAGGTTATATATCAATAATGGCAAGGGACATTTTATCAAATCTGACCAGGTCTTACCGGCAGGAAAATATGAGAGTACTTCGTGTGTCAGGGCAGAGGATTTCGATAAAGATGGAGTTACGGAACTATTTGTCGGACTTCGTCTTAAGCCATTCCTATATGGAGTACCAGCTAAAGGATATCTTCTGGAGAATGACGGTAAGGGAAATTTCACTGACGCTACACCACAGCTTGCACCTGAATTACAGAACATTGGAATGATCAGGGACATGTTATGGACTGATGTCGATGGTGATGGGGACAAAGACATGATAATAGCCGGAGAATGGATGGCCTTAAAGGTGTTCTTAAATAATAGTGGCAGGTTTTTAGAGAAAAAAGATGCTTTTGGTACCCTCAAAACAGAAGGCTGGTGGAATTGTCTGGCCTCCGGCGACTTTGATAAGGATGGTGATGTGGATCTTATTGCAGGAAACCATGGATTAAACTCAAGGTTTAAAGCAACACCAGAAAAGCCAGTAAGCATGTATGTGAATGATTTTGATCTGAATGGTACTGCAGAGCAGATAATATGTACTTATGATGGTGATAAATCATATCCTCTTGCGCTTAAGCATGACCTGACAAGACAGATACCTGCTCTGGA
The DNA here is from genome assembly GCA_963701745.1 of uncultured Bacteroidales bacterium. GTDB lineage: Bacteria > Bacteroidota > Bacteroidia > Bacteroidales > VadinHA17 > LD21. Next base: position 2,012,684 of record CAVPBE010000001.1, read on the forward strand.
AAAGAAATATCCAAAATATGAAATGTATAAGGATCAGCAGATCACAGATATATTTACTCCCGAGCAGCTGCAAAATGCGATTCACCTGGATGCGTATAACCTTGAAACAACATTACTAATGAATGATGGTTCAGGTAATTTCACAGCCAGGCCCCTACCGGTTGAAGCCCAGTTTTCACCCGTTTATGCAGCTGAAACCGGGGATTATAACGGAGATGGTAATCCTGATATCCTCCTTGGAGGAAATCTGTATAATGTAAAGCCTGAGGTTGGAAGGTACGATGCAAGTTACGGGTCATTCTTATTGGGTGATGGGAAGGGTGGTTTCAAAAATGTACCGGCTAAAGTATCCGGATTTCGGCTTGAAGGAGAAGTCCGTGATATTTTGGAGGTCTCAACAACTAATGGGAAGTTAATGGTTGTTGCCGGAAGCAACGATCCTTTACAGGTTTTTAAGGTTCTCCGGTAGGACTTCAATATGAAGAATAAGATTTTATTCCTATTGATGCTTTTAATTGTTTCTTCCTGTTATCCCGAAGGAAATAAAGAAGATACACTATTCACAATTCTTCCATCTTCAGAAACTCATGTTGATTTTAAAAATCAACTGACTGAAAACGAAGAATTTAATATCATTGAATATCTTTATTTCAATAATGGCTCTGGTGTTGCTACGGGTGATATAAATAATGACGGTCTTGTTGATCTGTATTTCACTTCTAACCAGGAATCAAATAAATTGTTTTTGAATAAGGGAAATCTTGTCTTTGAAGATATTACCGATGCTGCCGGTGTAGCTGGAAAAGGGAACTGGAAAACAGGTGTAACAATGGCAGATGTAAATGGTGATGGATTCCTTGACATTTACGTTTGCCAGGTTGGGAATTATAAAAGCTTTAATGGGAGGAATCAATTATTTATTAATCAGGGTAATCTGAAATTCAAAGAGGAAGCTCACGATTACAACCTTGATTTTCAAGGTTTTTCAACTCAGGCAGCTTTTTTTGATTACGATATTGACGGGGATCTTGATATGTATCTTTTGAACCATTCAGTGCATACCTCAAGAAGTTATGGCCCGGTGTCTTTAAGGAATGAGTACGACCCACAAGCAGGTGACAGGCTATTTAGAAATGATGAAAAGAATGGAAAGCGCATTTTTATAGATGTCACCCGACAAGCTGGTATCCATAGCAGTCAGATTGGCTATGGCCTTGGAGTTAATATCAGTGACTTAAATAATGATGGATTTCCGGATATTTATGTGTCGAATGATTTCCACGAAAATGATTATTTATATATCAACAACGGTAATAGTACTTTTTCCGAACGATTGACCGAGTCTATAGGACATACTACAAGATCCTCGATGGGCAACGATATTGGAGATATTAACAATGATGGTTTGATGGATATAATCGTTCTGGATATGTTGCCTGAAAAGGAAAAGATTAGGAAACAGTCTGGAGGGGAAGATGACTACGAACTGTCTGAGATAAAAAAGGACTTTGGATATAGTCCTCAGTTTGTCCGTAACAACCTTCAGCTTAATCTTGGAGGAGGATTATTCAGCGAAATCGGCTTGCTGGCAGGCATTTATTCAACAGACTGGAGCTGGTCACCCCTGTTCTGCGATCTTGATAATGACGGCTGGAAAGATCTTTTCATTACCAGCGGAATATTCAGGAGGGCAAATGATCTGGATTATGTTAAATTCCTCACTGGCGGTAACAGGTTTTTTCCATCAAAGGATAACAGCAATATTCCGGATATTGGATTGTACGAAAAAATGCCTCTTTATCCTAATGTAAATTATTTTTACAAAAATAAAAGGGATCTCACATTTTCAAATGAGAATAAAACATGGGGATCGGGCCCCGAATCATATTCAAATGGAGCAGCCTATGCAGACCTTGATAATGACGGAGATCTTGATATTGTTGTAAACAATATAAATGAGCAGGCATTTATCTATAGAAACAATGCTGACAAACATTTAATCAACCATTATGTTTCAGTAAGGCTGAAAGGAAAGGATTTGAACAATCGCGGAACAGGAAGCCGAGTTACTCTTTTCTATGATAGTAATAAACAGGTAGGAGAACAGTTTTCGACCAGGGGATTTATGTCATCAACTTCAGGTGATTTGCACTTCGGGCTTGGATCAGCCACTATAATTGACTCAATTATTGTACGCTGGCCCGATCTTTCAGAGCAAATAATAAAAAATGTCGCGGCAGATAAGATTGTTACCTTCGAATATGAAAATGCATTCCAAAATGCAATAAAACATGATCCCAAAGAAGAAGACATGAAGTTGTTTACTCCTGTCCTCATTCCAGGTCTGGAATTCAGGCACAAAGAAGATGGGTATGTGGATTTCTACCGTGAGAAGCTCATTCCTCATAGTCTGTCAGCCGAAGGACCCGCACTGGCTGTCGGAGATATAAATGGTGACGGATTGGATGATATTTTTATTGGTGGGGCCAAAGGCCAGGCAGCTAAAATCCTCATTCAGCAAAAAGAGGGCTTTTTCAAACCTTTATACCTTACAGTTTTATTAATTGAACTCGAAACAGAAGATGTTGATGCCACCTTTTTTGATGCCGATGGTGACGGAGACCAGGATCTTTATATTGTCAGGGGTGGTAATGAGTTACCTGCCGGTAATCTGTTGCTGACCGACCTTCTGCTTATAAATGATGGAAAAGGAGGATTCACCAGTGGCCAATTACCTCTTCTTTCGCATAACGGGTCATGTGTAAGACCATGTGATTTTGACAGTGATGGTGATATGGACCTTTTCGTGGGTACACGATCCGTACCGGGAGCATATGGATGGTCACCAGATCAGTTTCTGCTTGAAAATGATGGATATGGAAATTTCATGGATGTAACAGATACAAAGATAAGCGGGCTGAGAAATGCAGGTATGGTGATCGATGCAAGCTGGCTGGATTATGACAGGGATGGCGATCAGGATCTTGTTGTAGCTGGTGAATGGATGAAGATATGTATTTTCAATAATGAAGACGGCAAATTCACTGATGTCACCCGATCAGCAGGTATGGACAAAACCTCAGGTTGGTGGTATTGCCTTCATGCTTCAGATATCGATCGGGATGGAGATATTGATTTGATAGGTGGTAACCTGGGACTGAATTCAATTTTAAAAGCATCTCCCGGGCAGCCTGTTGAAATGTTCCTTAATGATTTTGACAACAATGGATCGCTCGATCAGATAATCTGTGCTTACGAAAACGGTGTCAGTTATCCGGTGGCTTCACTGGATGAGCTGGCCAGCCAGATCAATGGTTTTGAAAAGAACTATCCCAATTATTCCGATTTTGGAGGAAAATCAGTGGTGGATATATTCGGAAAGAGCATACTTGATCAGTCTACCAGAAAAGAAGCCGTATTGTTTGAGAGCTGTGTGTTTCTGAACAATGGTGACGGAACTTTTAAGACTGAAAAACTGCCAATCGAAGCACAATTTGCTCCCGTCCGTGATATTATGGTCAGCGATATTAATCATGATGGGATTAGTGATCTTATTCTTGCCGGGAACAATTATAATGTCAGGCCCTCTTATGGCAGGTATGATGCCAGTTATGGCTGGTATCTGACTGGAAATATATCCGGAGGATTTAAGACATTGATGCCGCTAGAAAGCGGCCTGATTATAAAAGGAGATGCAAGAAAAATATTACAGCTAAAAGTATTACAGAAAAAATACATTATAGTTGCGGTAAATGATGGAGAGCTTCAATTATTCGAGGAGATTCAGCACTAAAACCAGGTATTTAAATATCTGCAGCGGTTGGAATGCTCAAATATGTTCTTTCAAAAAACCTATCAGGCTATTAACATCAGGGCTGATTGCTGTTCTTACATAATAACCTGAAACAGCGTTTGCAATAATTAATGATTGGAAAAGGTCAAAATTATTCAAAACCGAGAAGCAAAATCCTGCATTGAAATTATCTCCTCCACCGGTCAGAATTTTTGGCTCATTACAAAAAAACGTGCTGCATTTCTCAAAAATCTTCCCATCATATGCAAGTGCATCTTCGGTCCGATGAATAACAACAATGTCAGAATTAGCCATACCAAAAACCGATTGTATGAACTCTTCATCAGTACAATCAGTTGAGATATCAAGTGACAGTGCTATCAGTTTTGCTTCATTCCTGTTCAGACTTAGTACTACCTTGAAATAATCTCTGAATTTACCTAAAAGGCTGATTGCGAATTGAATCTCTTTCTTCGATCTTCGCGAACAATCGGAAAAATCAGTTAAAAAATATGGTTTTGGACCTGTTTTTACCACGGAAGGTAAAATCTCATCAAGAATCCCTTCCCATATCTGTGAAGTGTTTTCAATCTCGCTCCAGTTAAGAAATGATACAAGTTGTTTTGCCGAAAACAAATGAATTATTCTTTCGATTCCCAAAATGTCCTTTATCGATTGCCAGCTAAGTTCGTTATAAGGACCGGGATCAAACATTATGACTTTAGAGTCTTTGAATTCCAGAGCAGTTGCAGTAATTGTATCTCCAACAGTATTGAGAGAACAGTTGCCAGACATTGTACGGAAAACAGGTAAAATCTCCGGAAGCCCAAAGGTCCCGATACAATCAATAATTATTCCCAGGTTTCCAAGGGCATTCGCCATGATAACCATATTACCGCCCAGCTTAGATAATTTTGTATGAAATTCCATACCGGAACTTCTATTCTCAAGATCAATGAGAAACTCTCCAAACTCTTTACTGCTGCTGAAATAGGCAGAACTGCCATTATCCTTCTGACCCTTTACAACTTTTACGATATTGTCGATACAGGCATCAAAGCCCAGAACAGCATTTACATTGACAGTTTTGTTCTGCTTAAGCTTAGTTACAATGTCAGCGATTGCGTTTATTATTCTCTTATTCATTTGTTAAAGGTACCTGGCAGCATCTTTATCAAGAAGCAGGTAAGAATTCAAATGTGATTTAATCACAGAAGCAGGAAATTCCGAGGATATTTCACTATCAATCAATCGTCTGACAACTTCAGCCTTTCTGGAACCATTCAATTGAAGAATTGCCATTTTTGCCTCCATGATATGCTTTATCCCCAGAGTTACCCCTGCAGTAAGATTCACTTTTTCCGAGAAATATTTCTGACCTACAATTTTTGTGGTTTTATCAAGGTCAACAACATGAGAATAGAGATCGAACGAGGTTCCGGGTTCATTCAATCCAAGATGCCCGTTCATTCCGGCACCAAGCAGGATCATGTCAACAGGACCATGTTCTTTAATGAATTTATCAGTTTTCAGACACTCATACTTAAGGTTGGTAGATTCTCCGTCGAAAAAGCAAAGGTTTTCCTCTGAATAATCAATTTGATCAAACAGGTTCTTTTTCAGAAAAGAGAAACAATTTTCATTTTTCATCTTCCCCAGATGAGCCCATTCGTCCAATCCGACAATTTTGCAGTGTCTGAAGCTGATATTCCTTGTCTTATTAAGCTCGACCAGATGCTTAAAAGTACCGATAGATGTTTCACCAGCAGGAAAACACAGCAGAGAGTCAGGCTTTTTTAAAATAATAGTGGCAATCAATTCGGCAGTTTTTGCCGATAGTTCAGTATAGTCGTTATAGATTACTTGCTTCATTTCAAAGAATGATCTGTAAGTATTGAAATCTCTGTGGTCCTCTGTGTCTTCTCTGGGGTTCTCTGTGTAATAAAAAACAAGGACTATCACAGAGTAACACAGAGGTTCACAGAGTTACACAGAGATTTTTGATAAACTCTATTTCCCCTGGTAAAGAAGCTAAGTCGCAAAATTTCTAATTGTGTCTCCGCCTCTTAGTGAAAAATTGTTCAGAGTTTTATCTCCCCCCACCCCTTTCTGTATTCTCTTCTTACAAACTGGTTAGCCGCTTCAAAATTTGTTATCCTCATATTAGCGCCATCCCACTTATAAGATATATAGCGGCCAGGGAAAACCATTCCCTCCATCTCTCCATAAACAGGATCCTTCCTGGTGATCTTTTTCTGAATATTGAAACATCTCAGCAACAAGTTGCCCATTAATACTGTTTCTGTCAGCGGACCTGCATATCCGACAAATGGAGAATCAACCTCAGCATTACCATAACCTGCAATGCAGGCATCGATCCACTGCCACCAGTGACCATCCATATCACCATCGACGCGCGGATATTTTTTTGGAATATTGATATCCTTATTCTTTGAAAGAGGCAAAAGGATAGGATTGCGTCCACCCCAGCCACAGGCGGCTTTTCCCTTTGTGCCTATGAATAAAGTGGCCCCTTCATAATCATTCAGACCCGGCCAGTCGCCCATAACATCATTCATGTTGAGGTCCGGCTCGATTTCATATGGACGTTCCGGTGTTATTCCGCCATCCATCCAGTAAAGGTCCAGGCTTTTCCCGTTTTTCATCTCATACTTAAAACGGACTGAACTGGATACAGGTCCGCTGTCAGGGAAAATACCTTCTTTGAAAATACCAGTATAAACTGTACTTGCATTGCATGAAACTTCAGTAGGATATCCAAGGTTCAGAAGTTTAAAGGGAGGACCAATAATATGACAACCCATATCACCAAGTGCTCCTGTTCCGAATCTCCACCAGCCTCTCCAGTTGAATGGGACAAGGTTATCGATATAACCTGTTTCTTCAGCAGTACCAAGCCAGAGATCCCATTTTAGCTCAGAAGGAACAGCAGGACGTGCTTCAGGCCATGGAATGCCTTGTGGCCATACAGGTCTGTCAGTCCAGCAATATACTTTTTCAATTTCTCCAAGTATGCCTGCTTCAAGCCATTCTCTTAAAGTCCGCATTCCATCACATGAGGCTCCCTGATCACCCATCTGGGTAACAACTCTGTATTTTTCTGATGCCTGCGTAAGTATTCTGGCTTCGTAAATATCATGAGTAAGAGGTTTCTGGAGGTACAGATGCTTTTTAAGCTGCATGGCACCAAGACCGACAATAGCATGGTTATGGTCGGGGATTGCAACAGAAACAGCATCAAAATTCTTGCTTTCCTTGTCAAACATCTCCCTCCAGTCGTGATAGAACTTTGCTTTTGGGAATTCTTTTATTCTTGGAGCAGCCATTCTGTCGTCAACGTCGCACAGAAAAGCAATTTCTGCGTTTTTCTTGGGCGCAATTGAATAATGCCTTATGTCATCAGCACCTTCACCCCCGCAGCCTACAGCAGCAATAAGCAGTTTGTCGCTGGGAGCTACCTTGCCCAGGCCGCTTACGGCACAAGCCGGTATAATTGTAAATGCAGCAGCACCTGTTGCAGCAGTTTTCACAAAACTACGTCTTGTAATTTCGTGAGAAGTTTTTGTCGTCGGATTTGATTTTTTCATTTTGAAGTCTTGACAAGAGGTTTTACAGATATTTCCTTAAAGTACACCACGTCTGCTTCGCCGTGATTCTGAACTCCTATATATCCTGCTTCAGGTCTCGGTCCACGGTATGGTTCAAAATCAAATTTTCTTTCCGGAACAGGATCACCTTCTGTGAAGTCAGTAACCTTCACACCATTGACATAAACAATTGTCCTGAGGCCGTCAAGGGTAATTTCAGTTGTATTCCACTGAGGACCAGGCTTTCCTGGTTTAGCAAGGGGCTTTGTAAGTGAATATAATGTACCAGTATAGTGGTAGTCGTCTTCATCCGAAAGTTCAGGTTTGTTGTCGATCTGTACCTCATAACCGTAATGGACCGGCATCCACTCTTCGCGTGGTTCTACCGGCATCCGGATGAATATTCCCGAATTGCTGTTTTCATCACGCATCTTCCAGACGACCTTTATAACACAATTGGAAAACTTCTCTCCCTCCCAGTATAAGAGTCCCATGCCACCATTTCCCCTTAAAAGACCATTTTCAACAGACATAAATCCTGGACCTGCATGTTTCCAACCGGTCAGATCTTTTCCGTTAAAAAGCTGGCGCCATTCTGATTGATCGGAAGCGCAGGCAGAAATGCCCGAAAACATGATTAGAAACACGCCACATAATATGCTGGCAATCATTAATACTTTCCCGGATACAAGATCCGATCGATTTTTTCTCAGAGTAGTTTTGATTTTTTTCATAATTACTATTTTTAAGAAATCACTTCTTTCTTTTTAATGTTGCATTTGTTATGATGGGTTTTGCCCAGAAACTAAGACTCAAGATATAACCTAGTGTAATATACAGAACTGTCATCCCTGCCTGTAATCCAATAAGATCCTTCAGTTTTCCGACAATCAGCGAGACTATTGCACCTCCTGCAATTCCTGTACATAGTATGCCTGCAAATGATCCATGCGATTTTGATACGCTGTTAAGTGCAAGTGAGAAAATGATTGCATACATTACCGATAGGCAAAATCCCAGAGCCGGGAATCCGAAAAGTGCAAATTCAACCCTGCCGAAAAGTGTGAATGTCAGAATAACCAGGGCTGAAATTGTAAATATCCGTAAAACGATTTTGCTGTCCATTACCTTTAACAGAAACAATCCAAGGATACAGCCGATTGTCATCATACCCCAGAATAGTCCGACTGCTCTTGCTCCTTCAATCTCAGGTGTCAGACCATGGTAAGTTCTCAGAAATTCTGAGATCCAGTTTGCAATGCCCTGCTCAGTACCCACATAGCAGAATATGCCTAAAAAGAAAAGTATGACTTTTTTCTGTTTGAACAATTCAACATGCGTATCCCATGCTCCTACGATTTCTTCCTCCTTAAGCTCTACTTTAGGGAAACGTGTCACAAAAATTATTACAGCCATTAAAAGACAGATTACCGTGAAAAGAAAGTATATTGAAACCCACGGCAGCTGTTGAGGTGTAAGCGATGCCATGATCCTTATAAGAAACCCGTCATTTGCCTGTTGATTTCCCAGGCCAAGAACCAGATATGAATAAACAAACGGACTAAGGAATGAAGCAGCTCCAAAGACAAGCTGGGCTACCACGGAATTAAAGGCAAAATGCTCTTCACCACCGGCTGTTCTGAGCAGCGGATAAATAGCAACTTGCATTACCGCCATTCCCGATCCTATCAGGAATAAAGAACACAGGAAAACCGGGAACGAGGGGAACAGAGAAAACAAAATGGCTCCTGTAAATGATACGATCCAGGCAAATGTCAGACTCTTTTTCTCATGGTACTTCTGAATGATCATACCGGCAGGAATTGACATTAATCCATATGCAATAAAAAATGAGAATGGCAGCATTCCCGTCATAGTTCCTGTCAGGGAAAAACTGTCACTTACATTGGGATTTATCGATCCCAGGATATTTGTAAGGAAGGAGATTGCAAAGAAAATCAGAAAAATCAGGAAGATGAGATAGTAGTTTCTTTTCATGGATTTCAGTTAGTATTAGATTTGTTGCTGGTTGCTGGTTGCTGGTTGCTGGTTGCTGGTATTAATTATAAAAATAGACAATATTTCATTTGTGTCCACTAAAAATTAAATAACATTCTTTGATATCAGGACTGCATACAGGTTGCTGAGCTTTTTGCCGGATATCGATTTGAAATGAGATCACGCTTTAATTTTGTTCAGTTTATTGTTATTTTCAATTACCGTTGGCTTTAGCCAACGGTATATCAGCCTCATCTTAAGGGACTTTAGTCCCTCATTTTGGGCTAAAGCCCCAACTTGGGCGGTATCTTCTTCCGTTGGCTAAAGCCAACGGTAATTGAGTTAATCTTACAATTAAGTAAATTTTGAATCTTACACACCTTTACAAAATATCTCAAAACTAGCTACTTACAAGCTATGATTACCAAGATATCAAAGAACTAAATGTACACTGTTGAAAATCACTTATATCTAAGTGGACACTGATGACGATATTTACAATTTAAAAACATTCGAACTGAGAAAACATACCTTTTTTCATGCGTAACTTTCGGGGAAGATTTTATCGGTCACAACATGAAAATGAATATATTGCATAAAAATAATATGGAGAATAAATATTTTTCCCTTGAGGTTAACAGTAACAACAAAGTTATCAGGATATTCCAGATTGTTTTTGGAACAGTATGTGCAGCGTTGGCTATCGTATGGCTTATTATGAATCTTGATTCTCTGAAATCAAACATCACCCTCTGGTTTACGATTATGTTCCTTCTAGGGTTTGCCTGGTATCAGATAAACTCCGGTCTCGGAAAAGGAGATAAATTCTTACAGATTGATAAGACATCCCTGAAATTTAAAGTGAATTCACTGTTTCCATCAAAGGAATTAAATGCATCTGATATTAAGAAAATAGAGATATTTCCTCTCAGCATGGTCATTTTAATGAGATCAGGAAAAAAGAAAATAATAAGATTCGGGACGACCTACACCGATGTCATAGAACCCATTAAAAAAGGGATTGAAAATTTTTGCACTCTTAATAGCCTGGAGTTAGAGTTCAGGAACGAAGAGATTTAAGACTTTTTACAATCCAAGTATTGTTTCCCAGACATTTTTGTTTACGGGGATACCGTTTTTTCTGTTTTCTTCCCTCACTTTAACCACTTTTTCTCCGGGAAATCTTATTTCAATCCCGGGTTCAGCCGGATCAGATTCCTTATAGTTCTTTATAATATCATTGAGAACTGAATCAATGCGTGTCCTGTTTGAAAGGTTTTCAAGGCTGATAGCAATAAATACCTGTGAAAGGGAATACTCTCCCCCGCATTTAGATATTTCAGCCGTCGATAACCCTCCCGACATGATGGAAGCCAGGATATCCAGCAGAAGCGAAAGCCCGGATCCTTTCCAATATCCTATCGGTAGGGCACGTCTGGTCTCGATTATCTCCCCCGGAATATTTGTTAGCCTGCCTTCTTTATCGAATCCTCCTGGAAATGGCATTTGTTTCCCTTCAAGCTGATAAGTTTCGAGCTTGCCATAAGAGAATTGGGACATTGCGAAATCCAGAACAATAGCCTCTTTTCCATAGGGTACGGCAAAAACAAGCGGGTTATTGCCAATCCGAAAATCTTTTGCACCCCAGGCAGGCATGTTAGCTTCGGTGTTTGTCCAGCCTATAAATGAAAATCCTTTTCTTGCAGCTATCCATCCATAGGTACCTCCCCTCATCCAGTGGTTGGTGTTTCCCAATGCCACCAGTCCGATGCCATGTTGTGAAGCCAGTTCCATTGCTCTTTCAGTTGCGAATAAACCATTTAATGGTCCCGGACCAAGATTCCCGTTCCATTGCTCAAGCGATCCGAGGCTCTTCATCAGTACCGGCTCTGCATCCGGTTTTACATACCCATTTTTAACATACATAATGAATTTTGGAAACCGGTTGACTCCATGTGAATAAACACCATCGAGGCTGTTGACAGCAAATATTTCAGCGCACCGGTCAGCTTTGCTTTCTGAAAAACCCAGATTTGCAAGAATCCTTGCAAATTCGGATTTCATTGTTTCATAAGTGACATATATTGTCATTTCAGAACTGTATCCCCGAAATCCATAAACCAGTTCCAGTCTTTCAGCAGCATGTTATGAACTCCGTCGCGGACATAATAGGCAACCTTTCCGCTTTTAACAGGAATGTTTAACGGGGGCATCAGCTCCGGCAGGCTGGTATTTTTCTGGTATAGTCTGAACACAGGAAGGGAATGATAGAGTGACAGGTATGAACCCCTTGGATCGGCCCACAGATCCTCACTTGCTGAAGTGACATAGACTGCCCGTGGTGCAATCAGAGCCATAAGCATATGCATATCAACCGGCATTGAATCTTCATTATTTTCCCATTTGTTATAGTTAGAGCAGAACCAATGGGGAAATGAAGTGGTGATTCTCGCAATTGTTTCACCATATTTTCTCCGGGCAAGGGAGGCACCTCCGCAACCCGATTCGTTAGCCACAGCCATTGCAAACCTCTGATCTTCGGCAGCAGCCCATAGAGCCGTCTTCCCTCCTCTTGAATGGCCAACCACAGCAACATTTTCAGCGTCAATCTCTTTATCGGTTTCAAAATAATCGAGGCACCGGCTTGCCCCCCAGGCCCATGCTGCAATTGTGCCCCATGAATCCGGTTTGCGTTCTCCCCTGTCGAGTATTCCGTGTATTCCGTTTTTGAAGTCATCAAAATTATCAGGATCAACATCAGCATTACTGAAAACCGCAATAGCATAACCCCTGGCAATAACCTCCTCTGCAGGCCAGAACTCACTTTTCACCAGCCTTAAAGGATCAGTGTTATCCGGACCCCTGTTATCGATCAGGAGAAAAGCAGGAACCGGCTTTACAGCTTTGTTTGGGATAAAAAGTGTCAGGTGGATGTCCAGTGTTTTACCATCACTGTTGATTGTTATGTCTACCTGCTTCAGGGTTGCATCTCCTCCCATTGCATTCCTGTCTTCCTTTATCAGCCTGAAACTTTTTGAATAGGGTGTTGAAGGGACTCTGCCATAGACATTTTCCCTGAACAGGTCAAGGATCTCGTTTCTGCGGATCTTTTCCCACATCCTGACACTCCCTACCTTTTTTCCTTTTTCAGTTAAAAGTACATCAGGTAATATGTATGAAGGAACCTTCTCTTCATAATAATTAAATTCTACCTGATTTTTTGAAAGCCTTTCAACAGTCTCCTTTGAAGCTTGCCAGCCATTCACTGCCTGTGAGAAAACATCAAACTGCAGAAAAAGGAGAATAAGTGTAAAAAAGAAATTTATTAAAATTCCGGATCTCATGGTTGTGGTACATTATTTTTCTGTTATATAAAAGTATATCTTTTTATAACTGCTTTATGTGATTTAGTGTAAATTTATAGTGATTTAGCTTTGACAATCTGAGACCCTTATATCTGAAATATGAAGGTTACCTGGAATGCAGGTTATGTCCTCATTTCTGCAAAATGGCCTCTGGCAGGAGAGGAGTATGCGGTGTAAGGAAAAATACTGGCGAAAGTATTGAATTGATGACTTATGGTGTCATTTCTGGTCATTCCCTTGATCCGGTTGAAAAAAAACCTTTATACCACTTTTTCCCGGGCCACAACATCCTTTCGATCGGATCATATGGCTGTAACATGAAATGTGACTTCTGCCAGAACTGGCACATTTCTCAAAAAAATGACGAAGGCTTTTCAGCTGAAACAGATCCGGATAGTATTGCTAAAGAGACTGTAAATTCAATGAAAAACACTGGTCTGGCTTTTACATATAATGAACCGGTTATATGGTTCGAGTTCATGAGAGATACAGCCCTCAAAATAAAAGAGAAGGGATTATATACCGTAATGGTCAGCAACGGGTTTGTAAACAGGGACCCTCTGAATGAGATCATAGGTTTTATAGATGCATTCAATATTGACCTTAAAGCATTCAATGAGTCATTCTACAAAAAATTAACTGGTGCTGAACTTGAACCGGTAAAAGACTCCCTCAGGCAGATAGCAAAAGCCGGAAAACATCTTGAGATAACTTCGCTGATAATACCAGGAAGGAATGACTCAATAGAGGAAATGGAAGCCGAATCGAGGTGGATTTCAGAAGAGCTTGGCAATGAGACTCCCTTTCACCTGAGCAGGTATTTTCCGATGTACAAAAGAAATGATCCTCCAACACCGCAGGAGACCCTTTCAAGGTTATTCGAAACAGCTTCAAAGAATCTGAAATATGTCTATATGGGGAACACTCCGGGTGACACCGGACAGGATACCCATTGCAGCCAGTGTGGCAAGGTGGTTACAAAAAGGAAAGGCTATAATACAGTATTAATGAATCTTGACAGTGCAGGTAGGTGCACCGGCTGTGGCAATCAGGTTTACAAATATTTTATTTTACCTTCCCGTGAAGATAGCTGAGCCTAGTACAAAGTTTATCAGTACCAACGAAAAGATCCTTTTCAACAAGCTGAAAATATGATCTCATAGATTTTGGAACGTCGGTTTTTTCAGGATTGTTTGCCCGTCTGATGAGGTCATTTCTCAATGAGACGGCATCCGCAATTATGCCTGAAACCTCTTCTGCGTTATCCTCAGGATGAAGTGTGCCAAAAGTAAAACAATCTGAGATAACCTCGAAAATCAGGTAATCGATGCTCTTCTTGAGCTTTCTGATGCTTGGCATGATAAGGGATTATTAAATATGGGGCAAAGGTAGTAAAAAAAATTACTATGAGCTCATTTATCTGATGTAAACCTCTTGATGCTCTCCTCTGCTTTTTCGATATAGAGTCGTCGAAGGTTTTCAATCAATGCCATCCTTACGTTGAAATATATATCCCCGACGCAGTAAAATTGAAGGACCATGGGGGAAGTTCCGGTCATGAAGACAGCATCATAATCCTGTATTGTTGTAACAGGCACACACATAAATTTCACTTTGATATTATTGTCATGGCAGATATCGAGGATATATTTACGTGTTATCCCGTTGAGAATCTTATCGTCGGGTGCGGTTGTAAGAGTATCTCCCTTAAGAAAGAAAATGTTTGATCTGCTGCCCTCAGTTATCTGATTCTCTTCATTCACAAGAAGAGCTTCATAACCACCTTCAAGAATAAGCTTATGATAGATCGATGAACGCAGTTTATGATTTATTACCTTCGATTCAGGATCTTTTCTTTCAGCATAAAAGAGTATTCCCTTAACACCTTTCTTGTATTGCTCTTCGGAGGGATAGATCGGTTCAACAAAATATACAAGGTAATTTGTTGAATCATGATTATAATTAAAGACGATCTTCAGGTTGATATCCTTCCGTTTTTCAGTTTTAACAAGGTTAATTATGTCTTTTCGCAGATCGGTCATTTTTGCAAGCGTGGCTTTCTGCCGTATCCTTATACTTGATTCAAGGCGTTCCATGTGGTCATGAAAAAAGACCGGACTCCCTTTAATCATTCGTATTACCTCATAAATTGAATCGCCTTCATAAACAAGCGAATTGTCAAAATTGTCAGAGGGATTCAATTCACCGTTAAGAATGAATTTTTTACCATAGCATTCGTTCATGATAAGGGGCTTTTTCTATACAAAAATACAAACAATACGGCTATCAGCCAGCATTTCTCCATATATTCGCACTAGTCTTTACAGATCACTGTATTTAATGTACGCCATAGTCGATATTGAAACCACAGGAGGAAGTTCAAGAATTGAAAGAATCACTGAAATTGCTATATTTCAACATGATGGAAAGAAGATCACCGGAGAATTTGTAACCCTGGTCAATCCGGAAAGGAATATCCCCTATTTTATAACCAATCTTACCGGAATTACAAATGAAATGGTCGAGAATGCACCCAGGTTCTTCGAGATCGCCAAAGCAATTATTGAGATGACGGAAGGGCGTATCCTTGTTGCTCATAACGCAAAATTTGATTATTCGTTTATAAGACAGGAATTCAAATCTCTGGGCTATAACTTCAGAAGAAGTGTACTAGATACTGTTACCCTTGGAAGGAAACTGATTCCGGGCCACAGATCATACAGTCTCGGAAATCTCTGCAAGGATCTCGGGATAATGATCAATGGCAGGCACAGAGCGGCAGGTGATGCACTTGCTACTGTGAAACTTTTTGAATTACTGTTGGAAAAGGACAGTGAGACCACCGGACGTTATTCTGGTCAGATCAGGAATACGCGACTTTCTAAGCTGAATCCAAACCTCGATGCTTCAAAAATAGAATCAATACCTGAGGAACCAGGTGTCTATTATTTTTACAATGAAAATGGTGATCTGATCTATATCGGCAAGAGCAGAAATCTTCAGCAAAGGATCAGGACTCATCTTTCAAATAATACAACAAACCGTGCCATGGAGATGCGTGATCTCATTGCCGATATCGACTGGGAAGTGACAGGAAGTGAGCTTATCGCCCTTCTGATGGAGTCTTCGGAAATCAAGAAGAACAAACCTGTTTATAACAGGGCTCAGCGCCATACAGGCTTTCAATGGGGGATTTTCAGCTTTACAGATAATAACGGTTATCTGAATTTCAACTTCGGCAAGCTTGGCATTGACGATAATCCGGTATCTGTCTTCACAGGAAAAGAGAGGGCAAAAGCGATGCTGTTGTCGCTTGTTGAGAAATACGAATTGTGTCAGAAACTTACAGGACTCTATGAAACCAATGGCCCTTGTTTTCATTATCATGTCGGCATATGCAGGGGAGCCTGCTGCGGAAAGGAGCCAGCTGATTCCTATAATGAACGGGTTAGAAAAGCCGCCGATGAGTTTGTTTTTACCCGTCGTAACTTTTTTATTATCGACAAAGGAAGGGAGGAAGAAGAAAGAAGTGCAATAAAAGTGATCAACGGTAAATTTTCAGGGTACGGTTACTTCAATATCAATGAGATGGGATTCGGGTTGACAGCTGTTCACGACTGCATCAGATCGTCGGGTGATAACCGTGATATTCAGGTAATACTAAAACAATATATTAGGGGATACAAAATAGAGAAGATCATTGAATTTTGATGAGCAAGAACTATATTTGTTAAAACAGATACCCCCTTCCTAACCTTCCCCCAGGGGGGAAGGAATTATAGGCCGTCTTTTCCCCCTTGGGGGAAATCAGAAAGGGGGTAAATGATTAAAATAAAGAACCAATTAGTTAATTAACAAAATTCAAGCTAAGAAGTATGGCTTTATTTACCAGAACCACTAAGAACCTCATCTTAAAGATTGATGAATTTTTTGATAATATTGATCTGGGACTGCTTGTCTTCAGGGAGGGTGTTAAAGCCTACCTCGATAAAGACATGGACACATTTAACAGACATATTCAGAAGGTGGAATTGCTTGAAAACAATGCAGATAAGCTTCAGCGATCAATCGAAAATGAAATGATTACCCATTCGATCCTTCCCCAGCACAGAAGTGATGTAAGTTCACTGATTGACTCGCTTGATGAAATTATCGATACAATAAAATCGTCTCTGAATGAATTCAGCATTGAAATGCCTGATATCCCTGAATCGCTTAACCACAATTTCATAAGTATTACTGAAGCTTCAGTTTGTGCCGGGGAAGAGCTAATACCTGCTGCCAGGGCTTATTTCAAATCACCTTATACGGTAAGAGACAAGCTGCTCAAGGTTTATTATTTCGAAAGTGAAACTGATAAAGTGTCAAGAAACACAACAAGGATAATATTTCAGGAGATGAAAGATCTGGATCTGGCACATAAAGCACATCTCAGATATATTATTCATCATATAGAGAATATATCAGATAATGCCCAGAAGGCAGCAGATCTACTTTCGGCAATGGCGATTAAGATAGTAATGTAATGATTTTACTGTTTTTAACCAGCGGTTTATTCCTTGGCTGGTCCCTTGGGGCCAATGATGCTGCCAATGTCTTTGGCTCTGCAGTAGGTTCAAAAATGCTGAGTTTCAGAAAAGCAGCGATTATAGCTTCAATTTTTGTGATCCTTGGAGCAGTTATTCAGGGTGCAGGCGCTTCGGGCACTCTTGGAAAACTTGGTGCCGTCAATGCCATCGGAGGTTCTTTTACAGTTGCCCTGGCAGCTGCCATTACGGTTTACCTGATGACCAAGTTTGCATTACCGGTATCAACAACCCAGGCAATTGTAGGGGCTATTATCGGTTGGAACCTTTTTACAGAAAATCATACCGACGGCAGGGCATTGACGCAGATAGTAACAACATGGATATCTGGGCCAATACTTGGAGCTGTTTTTGCGATACTTTTATACATCATCCTAAAAGCTGCTAAAAAAAATTCTTCTATCCACCTTATCCGCTTTGAATCATATATTAGAACCGGACTTATTATTGTAGGAGCATTTGGCGCTTACAGCCTGGGGGCAAATAATATCGCCAATGTAGTCGGGGTTTTTATTCCGGCATTTAACCTGCAACCCCTCGATCTTGGGATTTTAACACTTTCATCCTCACAACAGCTTTTCCTGCTTGGAAGTCTTGCAATTGCAGCAGGGATCCTTACATATTCAAACCGTGTTATGGAAATGGTCGGGACCAGTATAATGGAGCTTTCATCTGAAGCAGCACTTGTAGTTGTGCTTGCTCAGGCACTGGTGCTTTTTATTTTTTCTTCATCCGGTTTTTCTTCATTTGTCGAAAGGATAGGCTTTCCTCCCATTCCTATGGTTCCTGTTTCAAGTACACAGGTAGTTATTGGAAGTGTGCTCGGGATTGGGCTTTACAAGGGAGCCAGGAATATAAATTTCCGGATACTTGGAGAAATAGCTACAGGCTGGGCTTTAACACCCTTGGTATCAGGGCTTCTTGCATTTTTCTCACTGTTCTTTGTGAGGAACATTTTTGGAATTGATGTCGGAAGCAAAATTGGAGTTACGGGCGATCAGGCAATTGAAAGTATCCAGATACCTCAGGCCGGAAGACAAATTTCCGAAATTGTACAGTATCTTATTCTTGGTCTGCTGATTACTGGTATAATTGCAGTCCTGTTTTATTATTTTCTTGAAAGAAAGAAGAAGATTGAGTTTCATAAATCGGAGGAAAAATTCTGGAAGAATATAAAATAGAGCATAAGATTTTCATTTCCCACTTGGGGAAAAAGAAAGAGGGTGCTGACTTTAAACTTCTTAATTAAGCTAATTTATGAACCCATACTATCTTGGAATTGACATCGGGGGTACAAAATGCGCGGTTATTGCCGGAACCGGGGAGATGCAGATCCTTAAAAAAACAGGTTTCCCCACCGAAACGAGCAAGGGACCTGGCCATGCAATCAATCTGCTTTTGAAATCAGCATCCGAAATTGTTGATAATCTCGGACCTGGCCTGCTAAAAGCAATAGGAATAAGCTGCGGAGGTCCTCTGGACAGCGTTAAAGGTATTGTTCAATCTCCTCCCAACCTTCCGGGATGGAATGATATCCCTATTGCAAATCTTTTCAGGGATAAGTTCAATGTTCCTGTATTCCTCCAGAATGATGCAAACGCATGTGCACTTGCCGAATGGAGATTCGGGGCAGGAAAAGGCACTCAGAATATGGTATTCCTGACCTTCGGGACAGGAATGGGAGGAGGAATAATCATTAACGGCCGGCTCTATTCCGGGACAAACGATCTTGCTGGCGAAGTCGGGCATATGCGTCTGGCTGAAGAAGGTCCGAGGGCATACGGAAAAAAAGGCTCATTTGAGGCTTTTTGCAGCGGAACAGGGATAGCTCTTTTAGCAAAACAAATAGTAAGCGAAAAATTTGCGCTGAAACAGTCCGTTTCATTTTGCGATAATCCTGATAATATTGACAAAATAACCGCCAGGGATGTTGCTGATGCAGCGTTTTCTGGAGATAAAACCGCAATAAAAATCCTTGAAATCTCAGGTGAATATCTTGGCAAGGGTATTTCCCTGCTGATAGATATTCTTAATCCCCAGAAGATAGTTATTGGAAGCATCTATGCACGCTGCAGGCAATTTATTGAACCGGCGTGTCTTGAAATCATTAAGCAGGAAGCTCTTGCACCGTCCAGAGCTGTTTGCAGCATTGTGCCAGCAGCCCTGGGTGAAGAGGTTGGTGATTATGCAAGCCTGAGTGTAGCAATGGTCCAAAATGAAAAATAAGTATGTCAGAAAAAAGAAAAATCATCACACGAAGGAGATTTTTGAATAAAGCAGCAGCCGGAACTGCAGGTATTGCTCTCGTTCCTTTGATATATGATCCGCCACTGATTAAACAACAGACTGGCAAATGGCCAGCTGAAGCCGGGAAATACAGGTTTCACCTAATAGGGCAGGCTCATATTGATCCTGTATGGCTTTGGCCCTGGTCCGAAGGTCTTGCAGTGGTTCTTAGCACATTCAGGTCAGCGTTGGACAGGATGAATGAAACATCCGACTTTACTTTTACAGCAAGCTCAGCCCAATTCTACCAATGGGTTTCAGAAAATGATCATGACATGCTCCTTGAAATAAAAAAGCGTGTTGATGAGGGGCGATGGAATGTTGTAGGAGGATGGTGGGTGGAACCCGATATGAATATCCCGTGTGGTGAAGCTATGGTCAGGCAGGGATTATACGGTCAGTTGACTCTTCAGAGACTTCTAGGGCATCGTGCCACGGTTGCTTTTAATCCCGATTCATTCGGACATACCGGCACCCTGCCACAGATAATTAAACTGCAGGGTATGGAGAATTATATATTCATGCGTCCTGGTCCAAAAGAAAAAACAATTCCTGCCGATATGTTCTGGTGGGAAAGCCCTGACAGATCTAGAGTTCTGACATATCGCATCCCGATAAGCTATACTGACAGCCGATCTGTAAGAACCCGTGTTGAACAGGTTTTAACCCAGTTTAAGGATCAGCCATTCCGGACTTTCATGACATATTACGGAGCCGGTGACCATGGAGGAGGAGCAACTAAAGAGAACATTGCTTCAGTTAAGGAAATTCAGGCCGAGGATGGGGCTCCTACACTTCTTTTCAGCACCCCAGAAAAATATTTCAAAGAAATACGTAATGAAAGCGGCCTCAATTTGCCGATAATCAAGGATGATCTTCAGCATCACGCAGTTGGCTGCTACACTGCTGAAGCTGATATCAAAAAATACAACAGGCTTTCTGAAACTGCGCTTGTGACAGCTGAGAAGATTTCTTCACTCGGTTCGGTCATCTGGGAATATAAATATCCGAAGGATGATTTTACATCCGCATGGAAAAGAGTACTGTTCCTCCAGTTCCATGACAGCCTTGCCGGAACGTCAGTTCCTGAACACTCTGCAACTGCCAGGGAAGGTTTTGGACATGCACTTGATGTAGCCCATCAGGCTCTTTATACTGCGGTTCAGAAGCTCGAATGGCATGTTGCCTCGGAAGATCCTGCTTCTCAGTACCTTCTGGCTTTCAATCCTCATGCCTGGGAGATAAAGGCTAACCTGGAATATGATCTAAACTGGGATACCCGGAATCCTTCGCAGGCAGAGGATGAAAAGGGGAACCTTTTAAGGCATCAGTGGAGCACCGGAACCACAGAGGCAGGAAGCCGGAAGGGTTTAATAGTAAGAACCTCGGTTCCTGCCTTTGGTTACAGGCAGATAAGGATCAGGGCAGGAGAAGCCCTGGAATCGGAACCCGGCATCACCATCGAAAAGAACTCAATGGAAAACGAATTCCTGAAAGTGAGCTTTTCGAGCTCGGGAACGATAGGAATATTTGATAAAGAGAATGGCAGAGAAGTATTTAAGGGAGGAGAAACAGGCTGCATGGCTTTAATTATTGATGATCCGAGCGATACCTGGAGCCATGATATTAAAACATTCTCTAAAGAGCTAGGTTCATTCGGGAATGCTTCAATCAAAGTCCTGGAAAAAGGTGCGTTGCGTGGCATTATAAGAGTTACAACCACTTATGGCTCTTCAACACTTACAACCGACTGGCTGCTTTATGCCGGATCCAGGTTTATCGAATCAAAAATCACACTTAACTGGAACGAGCACCTGAAAATGATTAAGTTCTCATTCCCGGTAAATATCGAATCTCCTGTTGCCACATATGAAACGCCCTACGGGTTCAAAGTACGCTCAACCAACGGGGAGGAGGATCCGGGACAAAGGTGGATCGATGTCACAGGGACGGGCAGTGGTACTACATACGGGTTTTCAGTAATAAATGACGCAAAATATGGTTACAGTGTCCATGGCAATGATATAAGGATCTCAATCATCCGCTCTGCTGTCTATGCACATCATAATCCCAGAATCCTAGATATGAATGCGGACCATCTATGGCAGGATCAGGGCATTCATACATTCAGAATGCAATTGGTGCCTCACAAGGATACATGGCAAAAAAGCAAAATTGTAAGGAAAGCTGAGGAATTTCTCTCCCCGGCAATAGTCATATACCAGGGAATTCATGGCGGGTCCTTTTCCAAAGCCGGATCGTTCCTTTCAGTTGACAATGAGAATATTATTATTTCAGCAATAAAACAATCAGAAGAGGGCGATGACCTCATTATAAGGTGTTTTGAAACTTCAGGTTCAGATACAACTGCAACATTAAATCTTGCATTTGCAAACCGAAAATGGTCCGGTAATTTCAGACCATGTGAGATCAAGAGCCTGAGGCTTAATTGCAAGACACGGGATGTTAGTGAGGTTAATCTGCTGGAGGAATGATGAAGATTGCTTCTCTCGCTCCGCTCGATCGCAATGACGGTAATATTAAATAAAATCCCCTCCTGGGGGGCCGACCGAAAAAAAATTAGCCAGTGGCTAATTTTAGGGAGGAGCCAGATTGCAGGGGAGATTTGTGGTGGAGGGGATTGGGGTGGGTTGAATAAGATTGCTTTTCTCGCTTCACTCGATCGCAATGATGGTAATTATTAATATCATGAGTACAATTATTGAAAAAATCAGGCAGGAATTAATATCAAATGCCGACGAAAAAACCAGGATTTCAGGGGAGAAGTTCTTTAAGGAACCCGTTAAGTTTCATGGTTTAAAATCAGCTCTCACCGAAAAAATCGGGAAAGAATATTATTCAAAGATCAAGGGAAAGCCAAAAACAGAAATTTTTGAATTATGCGATGAGTTGTGGCAATCAGGTTATATGGAGGAAGCTTTAATTGCCTGCCTCTGGTCATATAATGTCAGAAAGGAATATGAACCAGACGACATCAGGGTATTCGAAAGATGGATCAGCAACTACGTGACCAACTGGGCTGCATGCGATACATTATGCAACCATACCGTTGGAACCTTCGTTGAAATGTTTCCAGTGAAAATATCATTTCTTAAAAAATGGGCAAAACTACCCGGCCGATGGGAGAAAAGAGCCTCTGCGGTAACACTTATTGTGCCTGCCAGGAAGGGATTGTTTCTCAGCGATATATTTGAAATTGCAGATATTCTTCTGCTGGATAAGGACGATATGGTTCAGAAGGGATATGGATGGATGCTGAAAGCTGCAAGCCAGGCTTACCAGAAGGAGGTATTTGATTATGTGATCAGGAATAAGGCAGTAATGCCAAGGACTTCTTTAAGGTATGCCATCGAGAAGATGCCAGATAAGTTAAAAGCCCTGGCTATGGCAAAATAGTCAGTCAGTTTATTAACTTTGCTTTTACAATTATTAAAATGCAATTATGCTTAAGAAGTTGTTTGTCTCTGCAGCAGGCTTACTTATCCCGGTAATTCTTTTGTCGCAGGACAGGGTAACAGGAAGGGATTTTGCCACCCGGTCGGAAGTAATTGCACAGAACGGGATGGCAGCTACAAGTCAGCCACTCGCCACCCAGGTAGCGCTTGACATTCTGAAAAAAGGAGGAAATGCAATTGATGCTGCCATTGCTGCTAATGCCGTTCTTGGATTAGTCGAACCTACCGGATGCGGTATTGGTGGCGATCTTTTTGCGATAATCTGGAGTTCTGAAAAACAGAAGCTTTACGGACTTAATGCTAGTGGAAGATCTCCCAGGTCGCTGAAACTTGAATATCTTAAGAGCCAGGGCTACGAATTCATTCCTTCAACCGGTCCGCTTCCTGTTTCAGTCCCCGGATGTGTCGACGGCTGGTTTGAGATGCACGATATGTTTGGAAGGCTTCCGATGAGAGATATTTTGCTACCGGCAATAACCTATGCAAGGGACGGTTTCCCGGTATCAGAAGTAATCGCTTATTACCTCGACAGGGGCACACAGGCTCTGAAGGATTTCCCGAATATTAAGGAAACATATATGCCTGGAGGCAAATCTCCGGCAAAGGGCGAAATATTCAGAAATCCCGGGCTAGCAAATACTCTTGACAAAATAGCTAAAGGCGGCAGGAATGAATTCTACAGGGGAAGCATCGCAAAAGCGATTGATGCCTTTATGAAGTCTCATGGCGGATTCCTGTCGTATGATGATCTGTCACGCCATAATTCCGAATGGGTCGAACCTGTAAGTTCATCATACAGGGGCTATGATATTTGGGAGCTACCTCCTAACGGACAGGGTATAGCAACCATTCAGATACTCAATATCCTTGAAGGCTTTGATATCGAGCAGATGGGATTTGGGTCAGCCGAATATATCCATCTGTTCACCGAGGCAAAAAAGCTGGCTTTCGAAGACAGGGCTAAATATTATGCAGATCCTCGATACAGTGCTGTACCTGTGACACAGCTGATCTCTAAAAAATATGCAATTGAACGCAGGAAGCTTATAAACCCGGGTAGGGCATCAAAAATTTATGATCCAGGAAAAATAGAAGCAGGGAATACAATTTACCTTACAGTTGCAGATAAATATGGCAATATGGTGTCGTTGATACAAAGTAATTACAGAGGTATGGGTTCCGGAATGTGTCCGACAGGACTTGGTTTTGTTCTCCAGGACAGAGGGGAGATGTTCAGTCTTGATAAAGGACACGCGAACGTCTACGCACCGGGGAAAAGGCCATTTCACACTATAATACCTGGTTTTATTACGAAAAACGGCAAACCATGGATCAGTTTCGGAGTAATGGGTGGAGATATGCAGCCCCAGGGTCATGCACAGGTAATTATAAACCTTATTGACTTCAAGATGAATCTTCAGGAGGCAGGTGACGCACCCAGGGTATATCATACCGGGTCATCGGAACCGACAGGCGAATTAATGACCACCGGCGGAATACTTTACCTTGAGAACGGATTCCGCTGGGAAGTAATTCAGAAACTACTTTCGATGGGACACAGAGTTGAATGGAATCTTGGAGGGTACGGAGGATATCAGGCTATAATGTGGGATGACAGGAATAAGGTCTGGTACGGGGCCTCAGAGTCGAGGAAGGATGGGCAGGCTTCAGGATATTAACGCGCGCCCCCCTACCCGCTAAAGGGGGAGTGATTTAAGCCCCCTTCCGGGGGTTTGAGGGCTACAGGCTCCCTCAGAATCCGCTGATTTGCACAGATAAAAATTGCAATATCTGTTGATTTGTTGTAAATTATGCCCTCACAAATATTGATATTCACATTTTTGTGAATATTCTATGTTATATTAGTAAACAATTCCTGTTTATGGTTACAACAAACGAAATCCTGATCGAGAAGGTCTTTGAAGAGATGTTAAAATACAAACCAACATTGCAAAAGATGCTTGTCTCGGAAGAAGAAGATGAAACACTCGATCCACGAATGAAGGGAGATCTGATCATTAAGAATTTTCCCTGGCCTATAGGTATTGAACTGCGAAGGCTATTTTCTGCGACCATGCGCCAGCCTGACAGGCTGCGTCTCGATCAGATCTTTAAAACCATTGAGAGGACAATGCAGTTCATAAGTTTTGTAATGATATGCCAGATATGGAAGGACAAGAAGGAAGGTAAGCTTGAAATATCACCCAACCTGTCAAAAGAATTCCAGGGGAGAATTGTTTTATTAAGTTTAGGAAATTATACATGGCTTATCAGGACCTTCGGAAATCTTATTAACGAGAACAAAAGGTCATGGTTCCTGCCTGAGATGGGTGAAAATTTCGGCAGTAAGTTTTTCGCAGCTCTCGATTTCTGGGTACCGGAAAGAAACGAAGTTGGTCATTACCAGATTAACCTGAAACAGGAGGAGATTGAACGACGATGTGTTGAATATGAGGAAAAACTTACATATATCCTAAAGCAGATCGCATTCCTATGTAAATATAAATTATTGTCCGTCAGGGAAATAAAGGTTAATCATCCAAAAAACCAGCCGGCAAAATTCGACCACATCGTCGATATCCTTAACAGTTCAGATTCTGATTTCATAGCCAAAGAATTTGAAGAAGAAAAATACTCTGAAAGTCACTCTATATTGCTGATGAAATCCCTGAAAAATATGGAAGACTATCTAAACCTGTCACCACTGATTATTGATACGCATACTGAAATAATTGACAATAAGGAAAAATTCGATATCAAGAAAGATATATTCATGTACACCAAGTTTCGTGATGATCATCTTATGTATATCGGAACAGAAGTAACAGAAAAATGTGATCTCAGAAGTCTGCATAACTACAACAACCTTCTCAGTCAATTTAAGGATATGATTTCAACTATTTCGAGATAAGAAATATGTTGCTGGGTGCTGGGTACTTGTTCCTCGGTCTCAAAAATGAGTAGCCAGTACCTGGTTACCTGGAACCAAGCACCAGTCAATGTTGACTTTTTAATGATTTTTTGGATTTTAGAAATAACAACAGATGAAATCCCCGTTCAAATTCCTAGACAGCTATACTAAAGAAGATCGTGATATCTTTTTTGGCCGTACCAGGGAGATCGAAGAACTTTACCAGAGAGTTTTCGAAAGTAAATTGCTGCTAGTATATGGTATTTCAGGTACAGGTAAATCATCTCTTATACAATGCGGTCTGGCAAATAAGTTCCAGGAGACCGACTGGCTTCCTCTGATCATACGCCGGGGCAGTAATATCATCAGAAGCATGGCTAATGCACTTAGTGTGGCCTCGATTACAACTCTGGAAACCAATATTACCACACCTTTACAATTCAGAAAGGGTGTCCGTTCGCTATACCTTGATCATTATAAACCTGTTTTCTTCATTTTTGATCAGTTTGAAGAGCTTTTCATCTTCGGTGACAAAGAAGAAAGGCAGGAATTTGTTAAGGTTGTTAAATCTCTGATTGAATCGGATCTGCAGTGCAGGTTCATTTTTGTCATGAGGGAAGAATACATGGCAGGAGTCAGCGAGTTTGAGAAATACATCCCAAACTTTTTTGACAACAGGGTTAGAATTGAAAAAATGTCGCATTTAAATGCCATTGAGGTAATCAATGGCCCATGCGAAGCATTTAATATCAACCTGGAAGAAGGTTTCGCAGAAGCTCTCCTTCAAAAGCTGAGCCCGGGAAGCGATGATGTAGAACTGACTTACCTGCAGGTTTTCCTTGATAAAATTTTCCATGTAGCCCAAAATGAAAAAGAGGCGGGGAAAAGTTTAGGACAGCTATCATTCCCAATATCCCTGCTTGAAAAAACAGGCAACGTTTCTGATCTCCTCGGAAGGTTCCTTGACGATCAGATATCGCTTATGCAGGATCCTGATACAGCCATGACAATCCTTAAAGCATTTGTTTCTGGAAAAGGCACGAAGCGCCCTGCAGATGAGCTTGAAGTAATTGATAATATTCGTTCATTCGGAAAAGAAATATCCCCGGAAACAATACGAGAACTGATCAGAAAATTTGTTAAGCTGAGGATCTTAAGAGATAAAGATGTAAATGACAGATATGAACTTCGCCATGATTCTCTGGCCGGGATAGTTTATGAGAAATTCACTACAGCTGAAAAGGATCTTCTGGAGGTAAGACAGTTCATAGAAAATTGTTATCAATCATTTTTAAAGCGCAAAATGTTTTTGAGCAACGATGATCTCACTTATATTTCCAATAAGGACTCACTTTTAAATCTTAATAACGACCTTAAAAAATTCCTCGAGGATAGTCGGAAACACCAGAAGGCGAAATCAAGAACAGTAAGAAGGCTAATAATTATTTCCGCCATAGCTTTTATCCTGCTACTTTCAACTATCGTTTTTTACATAGTAAGGAAGACAAAAATAGCAGAATCAGTTTTCCTTAAGGAATCGATTTCTCAGTATACAAGACCAATCGACCAGTTATGCCTGGCCGGAGCTTCATGGAAATCATTTAAAGGGGAGGAAGCCCGCGAGGCACTTTTGAAATCATTTAACAACATAATCAGGAACCCTGGCAATAACAAAAATTTTATTAAGCTCAGAGAAGATTACCTTACAGAATTTAAAAATGTCTCAACAACCATTGAATTTGCAAATTGTTCAAAAGACAACAGATTCATTTTTGGTTATTCGTCGGATTCTGTTTTTATCTGGAACAAGAACGGCGGTCTTCTCTCAGCTTTTAATCAGGGACCATCTCACCTGATCACCCTTTCAATGAGTGAAGATGGCGAAAATATAGGGGCTGTTAATGCTGACAGTATCCTTATCCTTTGGGATATTAAAGGTAATATCAGGTTCACGCGTAAAACAGGATTTAATTCTGTTAACAGTAATCAGATATTCAGGTTTGTTGGAAATAATAAAATCATAGTAATTTCGGAGGGTAACTCTGCTGATCTGATTGACATTAATGGTAATGTCATACAATCTTTTGAACATCACAAGGGCAGAGTCAATGCAGTTGATTTTTCAGATGATGGAAAGTTCATTGCAACAGCTTCTTCGGACAAGACTATAGATGTCTGGTATCTGAATTCTAACCTTAACCAGTTTGACCTGTATAATGTAATTACTTCTCATACTGACTCAATATGGAGTGTTGATTTTGCACCTAACAGCAGGTATCTTCTTTCAGTATCAGCTGACAGACGGGTGGTTGTTTCCAGCATAAATAATAAAGAGGTAATAAGTTTCGGGGAAAATTTCCAGGGAGCGTACAGCGATGAGATTTCTCTCGGATATCCCCTTTACGCTGAGTTCGATGGATCAGGAACAGGAATAGCAATCAGGTCATCTGGACATAGGAACAAAATTGATGAAGACTATTGGATTGCAATCTACGTTGACATTTATTATAACCTAGCTCAGGCAGGTAAAATAAACAGGTTCGATTATGTAAGGTTTTCTCCGGATAAAAAATATCTTGCATGTGCTTTCGGTGATGATGTTTCGCTGATTTCAAGGGTGATTTTCAGGCATACTGACTATGCTCTTTTTAATAATTACCGGTTGTTACAGATGAGCGGCAAAGAACCATTCTTTTCGTCAGATGGTAAATATATTTATACAATAACCGGAAGACAACTGGAAAGCTGGTTTATTGACACTGAGACTATTTCCCAAATTGCACTTGATTATTATAAAAACTGGTCCAAATACTTCTAAATCAATCCGGGCTTATTGAGGAGGACAATATCCGTCATCCGAAATGGGGTTAGTGGTAAGCGCGTCAAGGAGGTCCAGAGATCAGGAAACACAAACATCAAAACACATAAGATATATAGAAAGATCATCGGGATAATCACGGCTCTTGAGAAAACAATTCGTTCAGATTTATCCCAGTTTATGTAGTTCGACCCGGGAAGTGTAAAAATAAATGCAAAGAGAAACGGAATAAAGACCACAAGTCCTGAATTCAATACTATTCCAGCCAACGGCCAATGCATATTTTTCCACAACAATCCCAGGGATACAATAGAAAGAATGATACTGGAAGAAAATCCAATGTATTTCAGAAATGGAATATGATTATATTTCTTAAAGAATATTGCCGATGAGAATAATGAAACACAACCAAGACCAGTGAATCCCATTCCGAAAAATATTCCGGTCAAAGGCCATCTTTGACTTCGGAAGATTATTGCTATTATGATCACCAGTAGAAACAGAAGACTCCAGTTGTAATATTTTCTTATAAGCAGAGCAACAATGGCGGCATCTAAAAAGGAACAAATCAACAACACACCTCCTGAATCTTTTAACAAGCTATTTTTCAGAGTTATAAGTATGACACCGATTATTATCAAAAATGGCAATAATAATATAAGCGCTCTTCTGAGATTGTTGTGCCGGAGTATATCCTTCTGAATATCTGCCATTATAATTTATTTATATGCACTTAAAGTTAAACATAATACATTTATCCGGCTATTTTTTTCGGGTAATCCCCGTGAGGGGATCCAAAAAGTAATACCCTTAACACAATATGATAAGCAACCAGAAATCTAAAACCTATTTTACATTCAGCTGCAATTCTTCTTGGGCCTCTACGACTTCAAGTACCTGGGTATTTCCACCTTTTTCAAGGTTAATATCATGAGGAGTATTGGTCTTCCATGAACCGCCCGTGAAATCAGGCACATCTAT
Source organism: uncultured Bacteroidales bacterium (assembly GCA_963701745.1). Lineage (GTDB taxonomy): Bacteria > Bacteroidota > Bacteroidia > Bacteroidales > VadinHA17 > LD21. The sequence goes on from CAVPBE010000001.1 coordinate 2,042,506, forward strand.
CGACTGTGACCTGTTTGCAACCGACCATTCACTTAAAGGAGCGACCGAACTCCATAAAGCACCGTCATATACATTCTGATCGAGTGGAAGCCCGTTTCTCAGGCAATCGATAAGTCTCCAGTCCATTATAAAGTCCATTCCGCCATGACCGCCGACTTTCTTTGCCATCTCTCCCACCCTTTTCACAATCTCAGGGGTAAACTTCTCTGTAACTGACTTTAATTCTTCGTCATTCAACCAATCTTCTCCCAAAGCAATTCTTTCCGGTCCGGGATATTTCATTGCTGATCCTGAAGTGCCATTAATGACATGCAGCCTTGAATATGGATGTACTGAGGACACATCATGCTGGATCAATATAGTTTTGCCAAGGTTTGTTCTTACAAGCGATGTGTTCATGTTGCCACGATAGTTCTTGTTTGCATAAGGAGCAAAGAAAGGATCCCCGGCGGCCAATGCATTTGCGTGCTTGCCCATAGTGAAATCGATGGATGACATTGATGTAAGATATTCCATTTTATCCCCCCTGTTTATATTCATTATCTGGCAGACAGGGCCAAGTCCGTGGGTTGGGTAAAGGTTGCCATTCCTTGAAGCATTTTCCTTAAGGCGCCACATATCGGTGTATGCACCGTCAGACTGCCGTTCATCCTGGGGTTTTTTAAAGTTATATCCCATCAGGTTGTGAATATAAGCACCCTCACCGTGGACTATTTCGCCAAACATGCCCTGACGTGCCATATTAAGAGTCAGCAGTTCGAAGAAATCATAGCAACAGTTCTCAAGCATCATGCAGTGTTTTTTTGTTCTCTCTGATGTCTCAACAAGCTGCCATGCTTCATCTATTGTTCTGGCTATAGGTACCTCACATGCAATATGTTTCCCGTTTTCCATCGCATAAACCGAGATCGGCGTATGAAGGATCCATGGAGTGCATGTATAAATAAGGTCAAGATCAGGTAATTCAATAAGTTTCTTCCAGGCATTTTCATCACCAAAAAACTCCTGGGCTGCCTGTCTGCCAATTCTCTGGAGATATTTCTGTGATCCTTTAACCGCTACCTCTCTTATATCGCATAATGCTTTTATTTCTACTCCCTCTATATATGACAGTCTCTCAATGGCACCACTTCCCCGGTCACCTAATCCTATGATGCCAATCCTCACAACCGGTAAGGCGGGGGCTGCATATCCTGACATATTGAACGATTGGACATGGCTTTTTTTTGCTGATCCAAGTATAGCTGCAAGATTTGATTCAGGTTGCTTCGGAGCACAGCCCGATAACAGTCCACCGGTAAAGGCGCCTGCACCAGCTACTGTTGCGTGTTTCAGAAAATCACGGCGATTGCTTTTCATAATGGGATAATATTCTGGTTAGTATAATTTAAAATACATTAAGGGCTAAAGCCCTAATCAGGTAAGGTCTATAAACCACGATCTTAAGGCCGTGTTTATTGAAAATATCACATTTTTGGACTTTAGTCCTTAATATCTTTGACATCCTGATTGTAAAATATCAAAATTCAGCGCAAATTAATATTTATATTTCTTTCTGAAAAGCCATATGCCTATTAAGAAATATATAAGCGAAATGGCTAATATCCATAAAATTTCGAAGGAGACGTCAGGGAAACCCGAATCGTAGTTAAGTATTTTATTAAAAGCCCTTGTGGCCGTTGCAGTTGGCAGGATATCATTAACATAAATCTGATGCCCTGCCAGACTGAAGAAATTTATTTTAGGCAAAGGCAAAAAGCAATCTGAAAAGAACATCAGGATAAAGAACGGAAAACATCCGAGTGTAAGCAATCCGAACATTGTTTTAATAAAACACGAAGTTATTATACTTATACTTATAACAGAAAAACAGGTAAGAGCACCTACAATTAAAAGCAAAGGAATTGAGCCGGATGTCGTGTATCCTACCGAAAAGGCTGCCGATAATGTCAGGAAAAGACAGATCAATCCAATAATAGTCTGATTCAGGGTCAGGGCAGTCATAAATTCGGCTGATTTGAGTTTTGACAGTGCGAGCCGTGTAATAGTATCTTTTTCAACCTCCCTTACAATAGAAGCCCCTGCCGTAAAAAGCATCATAATTATTGACAAAACCAGCAGTGCAGGAACATATAAATCAAACTCATTCAGACTTTTACCTCTTCCGGCATATTCATACTTCACATTAAACGGAAATTCAATCCCGGTTTTCTGGCTTATATAGCTAAATGCAGTGTAATCTATAAATGAGGCTGCAACCATGTATTTAACATTTGCCTGATCGCCATAGCTTTTGATGGGAAACAGCAATCCCTTTCCACTGTTAATGACCGTTGTGAAAGAATCAGAAAAACCTTCTGGGATAGTTACGAAAAGGTCCGCATCCTTGTTCTTGATCAATTCTTTAGCTGTAATTGTATCAGAAATTGGCTTGATCCTTAATACAGGCTTGCCATTTTCTGTTTTTATTTTTTGCCATTCACCAATAAGTTCGTTTGCGAAAGGACCATTTTTATCATTATTGAGCAATGCTACATTATATGCAACTGATCCTGTATCGCCCATATACATATACATCAGGTAGATAAAGAATGGGGCAAAGACAATTGCAATGATAAGGATTTTCCAGTCCCTCAGATTTTCTTTTAATGTCTTTATAAAGCATGCAATTGTTTTCATTCCCGTATACTCCTTCCTGTCAGACTGATAAAAATATCTTCAAGGCTTTTTCTGCGCAACTGAAGACTATTTACCCTAAGCTTATGTTCCCTCACTATCTTAAGGATATTCTCCATTGCCGCCATAGGATTCTTATTATTAAAAGAGATCCTGGTACCTGAAATGGATATACCTGAGATCAATTCTGGATCCAGAAAGGGTATCAGCTCATTTTCTATATCTCCTGCAACATCAGCTTCTACAAGGTCTTCATATCCATTGGTTCTGATAATCTCATTCGCCGTACCGGAGACAAGAAGCTTTCCTTTATCAATAATGCAGATCCTGTCGGAGAGCTTTTCGGCTTCTTCCATATCATGAGTCGTAAGAACTACAGTTGTTTTATTCTTTATTGACCGGATGTAATCACGAACCAGAACCCTGCTCTGTGGATCGAGTCCTGCCTGGGGCTCATCGAGAAATACAATTTCAGGAGAATGGATTAATGCAAGGGCAATATTCAGTCTCCTTTGCATGCCTCCGGAAAGTTTTTTAGCAATACGATCTCTTACTCCTGTGAGGCCGAGTGAATCAAAAAGCTCTTCTCCTTTCATTTTGACTTCATCCGACTTCATATTGTACATTTTCCCCATGTATAGGATTTGCTCCATACAGGTCAGATTCTCCCATATAACGATATGCTGGGGACAAATACCTATTGATTTGCCATTTTCAATGCTGTCAATTATAACACTCCCGCTGTCGGGCTTTAAGAGACCGCTCATGATTTTGATAGTGGTTGTCTTTCCTGCACCGTTTGGGCCCAAAAAGCCGAATATTTCGCCACGATAAATCTCAAAGGAGATATTATCGACTGCGACAACATCACCGTATCTTTTTCGAAGTGAATCAGCTATTAATACAGGCTTCATTTGTACCTATCGTTCTGACATACAGTTATAAAATTAATTAATTCATTTAAAAAAACAAAAAATAATGGTTCCATTGTGAAATGACCTTAAACAAGTTACCTTTAGAAATATTTAGTAACACATTTTTCTTTATTTCCTGTTTTAATATTTTTACGCCGGATACTTTGATAATATGATCTACGAGAATATTTCGTTAAAGAAATTCAATTCATTTGGCCTGAATATAAGGGCAGATCATCTTGCCACATTCAAGCTGGAAGAAAATGCAATTCATTTCTTTAAGCAGCATAAGGGTTCAGATCAGAACTATCTTGTACTTGGACGGGGAAGCAACGTACTTTTTACAGACGATTTCCACGGTACTATTATACATCCGGAAATGGAAGGAATAACTCTCGAAGGCAAAAAAGAGAATGACGTTATTGTTTCTGCTGGAGCTGGTGTTATTTGGGACAAATTGGTGGAATCGACTGTAAACAAAGGACTTGGAGGACTTGAAAACCTTTCTCTTATCCCCGGGCTTGTGGGAGCAACTCCTGTACAGAATATTGGTGCTTACGGGGCAGAAGTAAAGGACACAATTGAGAGGGTCAGGGCTATTTCCCTCGAGGATGGTTCTGTTAGGGAGTTTACAAATGATGACTGCAGATTTGGATACAGGTCCAGTATATTCAAAGCAGAACTAAAGGGCAAATATCTCATCACAAAAGTATATTTCCGACTTTCAACCCATCCCAAACTTTGCCTCGAATACGGATCGCTGAAGGAAGAGATCAATAAGCTGGGCTCCACGTCGCTTGGAAACGTACGAAAGATTGTGATCAGCACAAGACAGAATAAACTTCCTGATCCTGATCGGATTGGTAATGCCGGCAGCTTCTTCAAGAATCCTGTTGTAACCAGTTCCGTTGTAAACGATCTTAAAACAGAATTCCCGAAATTACCAGTATTCAATGACCACTCAGGCGGAATGAAGCTTGCTGCAGGCTGGCTGATTGAGCAGTGCGGGTGGAAAGGAAAAAGGATCGGTGATGCTGCTGTGCACGACAAACAGGCTCTGGTTATTGTTAACTTCGCAAATGCTACAGGAAAAGAGTTGTTCGATCTGTCGGAGCAGATCAAAGAATCGGTTTTCGAAAAATTTGGAATTACCCTCGAACGTGAGGTAGAGGTCATCTGAGCTACCTGTAGATCCTTCTTTTATTCAATTCTCTCTGATACTGATTAGCATATCGGTTGTGCTCAGAGAGGGTCCTTGAAAAGTTATGATACCCTGAAAAATCGGATTTAGCTGCAAAATATATATAGTCATGTTTTTCTGCATTTAAAACTGCATCAATGCCATTAATTGATGGACATCCTATTGGACCAGGTGGCAGTCCGGCATGTTTGTATGTATTATACGGAGATTCAGTCTCCAAATGCTTATATAAGATCCGGTTCACTGTAAAATTATTTATTGCGAATTTAATTGTCGGATCTGCCTGCAGCGGGATACCTCTTTTAAGCCTGTTCAGATAAACCCCTGCTATCCTGGGCTTCTCATCAGGCTTTAAAACCTCCTCATCAACTATTGATGCCAGGGTTGAGACTTCAACAGGGGTCAACCCTATTTCCTCGCTTTTCTGAAGCCGTTCTCTGTTCCAGAATTTCCGGTATTCCCTGAGCATCCTGTTATATAACCTGCCCGCGCGTGTGTTCCAGTAAAACTCATAAGTATCAGGTATGAAGACAGAAATCACATTCTCAGTCTTAAAACCGTCACTACTGTAGTTTCCCGGATCAGAGAAAAATTCCATTATCTCTGCTGAATCAGCTTCAATAAGACCACCGATCCTTCCTGCAAGTTCATTCAAGGTCCTGACATTATTTATTGTAATCCTGATGGGAGTTTGTTTCCCTCCTCTCAGGATATTTATTAACTCATTGTAGCTAAGTGGCCTGTCGATAATATATTTTCCGGGTTTTACCAATTTCTTATAACTCTTCTTACCGGCTACCCATTCAAGCATTTTCGTATTTTTGATAATAAGATTAGCTTCAACAGAATCCATTGCTTGCTTATATGATGCTTCTTCGGGAATATAAATAGTTGCTTTATCTCCCTTTGGCTGGATATTTAATCCAAAAAACTGTTTGTAAATAATAAATAAGCACACACCAGCGAAAATTGCCGCAGGAGTTATAATGAATTTCAGTTTCCTACTTATCATTTTTTTCCAGTTCAAGTACAAATCTACAGAGAGTGGCAGTAATTGCCAAAACTTAACTTTAAATTAAATCTGTCAATAAGCTTCTGCTTCACAGAGCTCCACTGAGGTTACACAGAGATCAACACAGAAGATAAAATGGGTTAATTTTTGCATCTCTTTTGCTATGGATTTTTTTATTTTTCAGTTTATTAATTTATACATTTACAACATATGACCATGCAAAAATATTAACCTAATCCATATGAAAATGTCAACTTCTGTTTTGCTCATACTAGCTGTTATAGGTATAATTACCGGTTTCATGGCAGGAATGCTTGGAATAGGCGGTGCAATAATCATGATCCCTGCTCTTGTTTTTTTTCTGGGATTAACCCAGCAAGCTGCCCAGGGAACCAGTCTTGCCGTCATGCTTCCTCCTATTGGGATAATTGCTGCATTTAATTATTACAAAGCAGGACAGGTCAACATCAAGTTTGCATTAATACTTGCTGCTACATTTTTAGTTGGCTCTTACTTTGGTTCAAAACTAGCCATAAATATCCCGCAGCCTGTTTTGAAAAAGATTTTCGGAATTCTATTGCTCCTTGTTGCTGCAAAGATGCTTTTTTCAAAATAAAAGAGGCTGTCTCAAAAGCACTTACTCTTGCCCCCTACCCCCTAAAGGGGGTTCTTAAAGTACCATTTAATCAACAAGTCCCCTTCAGGGGATTTAGGGGCAATCTTAAAGTAAGCTGGCTTTCGAGACACCCTCCTCTTAATTTAGGTGATATTTTTAAAACATTAACCCAACACTCAGCAGGAAGGCATTCGGCCTGTCGTCGAGATTGAATTTGTCGCCGGCAACATTCTGAATTTGTGTCTGGTATTTCTGAAGGCTTCCTTCATACCTGAGGTCAATAGTAAGCTTCTTAATGATATCAACTCCTATACCAGCCTGGTAACCAAAGGTCAGGCTGTTGTACATCGCTTTAAAATCGGGATCATCAACAAGATCCTTAGGAGAATTTATAAGCAGACGTGCAGATGGCCCTGCATTCAGACGGACCGGACCTACTTTCAGACCCAGCATAATTGGAAGATCGAGCTGATTGAACTTCTGCTTCTTTACGGTTTCAGCAGCAGGATTCGCAGCATCTGCAATAGTATATTCATCTGTCCTGGAAGCAAACAGAAGTTCAGGCTGAACATAGAATCCCATCATACTGAACCTTACAAAAGCACCTCCATGGAAACCATAATTGGCGCCTTTAATTGCATTTACAACATATTGGGTCTCGCCTGAGGTCAAAGTCTTAATATCTTCCATCTTAATGTTTGTTGTACTCAGACCTGCTTTAACTCCGAATTTCACCTGAGAAAAAGCTGGAAGCACTATTAATACTGAAAATACGATTAAAATAAATTTTTTCATCCTTTTTTGTTTTTAGTTGTACATGTCAAATAGATAAAATGAAATTACACAGACATCGCTATTTCATGTATAACGGACATAACCCTTAAAAGTTTCAGTAACCCTTTGTTTTTAATTCTTCAGGGCAACCTTAAATGACTGAAAAAATAATTTATTTTATGGCAAGTTCCGAGAATATTACCTTTTTCATCTGGTTAAATTCGTCCCTGTCAAACAGTCGGGTTAGAAAAACAATCTTCCCTTTACGGTCGATAATTATATTCCGGGTCACTCCGGCTTCCCTGAGGGCATAAAGGCCAAATATATCAGCGCCAGGGTCAAGTGCAAGCGGATAGGTAATACCAATATCCTTCTTGAATTTCAGCACTTTATCGAGCGGCTCGTCCCTGTCAATACCTAATACAACAAGTCCTGATCCTATGCCAGGCTTCCAAATCTCGCTTTCAATAAAAGGCATTTCCTTCCTGCAAACGGAACACCAGCTTGCAGTAAACTGAAGCATTACAACCCTGCCACGAAGGTCTGACAGTTTATAAGATTTGCCGCCGGCTTCGTTAATCATAAAATCAGGTGCCTGATCACCTGTTTTAACTATGTAGCCATCTTTGTAAACCTGCTTCTCCTGCGCATTTATTAATGAATTGAGGAACATAGTCCAAAGAACAGCAATGAGTATTCTTTTCATACTTTTTTTTTGCAAATATAGACTATTTACCACTGATTTAATTATTTACACTACTGTCCGATAAAAGCAAGAGATTCTTCGATTTATTAGCATATTAACATATTTCAATAAAAGAACCTAACTTTAAAAACAAACTTAAAAACTCTATTAATAGAAAATCGGGACAAAGCTAAAGGCTGCGCTCAGAATGACAAGTGTTTATAGAGTAGAGGGGAGAGGGAGGGTGGTAGGAGGCGGAACCTCCTACCACCTCCCCTCTCCAAAACACAAGTATCTGTCATTCTGAGAGTAACGAAGTGAAGCGAAGAATCTCATGCTAATTTCAATTATTATATTTTTAGTAGTGTAATTATATATTGTATTACGATAATTATTTGATGCATTAAAACATATTATTTACCTAAAACAATATCATTATTAAATAGAGAGCTCATTTAATTTATGCAAATCGGAGAATGAACGCCAATATTCTATCATGAGAATTGGGGTTAAATCTAAACTGTTAAAATTACTTAACCAACTTCCGTTAAATAGAACCTTTAACAAATATTTAATTAATATTGTTAGATGATTCTCTTTATAAAATATAAATTCTGAACCAGATGAAAAAGTTTTTAATTTCAACATTCACTGCAAGCCTGCTTTTATCAACCATTTTATTTTCACAGGTATCTCCGAAGGAAAAAGGTCTTCAGGCTATAACAATGGATGTCATAAAAGGACAACTTGAGTTCCTTTCATCCGATTGGATGGAAGGAAGGGCAACCGGTGAAAAAGGCTCATACCTTGCAGCGGATTACATTGCCAGCATGTTTAAAGTATTCGGTGCAGCTCCGGCAGGTGATGCAGGAAGCTTCGGAGGAAGAATTCAAAGGATGGCGCTCCCTTCAGGTCAGGGGGGGCAGCAATTCACTCCCCAAAAATCATATTTTCAGAATTTTACCCTGGTTGAAGTCCAGCCATCTGCGGGGTCGGCTCTGTCATTAAAGAAAGGTGGACTTGAGTATGCATTTGATGAAGGTGTAGATTTTTCAATATCAAGAGCAACAACAGACATTAAATTTGAAGCTCCGCTTATTTTTGTGGGCTATGGACTTGTTGACAAAGCCAATGGAATAGACGATTTTGCTGGTGTTGATGTTAAAGGCAAAGTAATAGTACGGCTGACTGGTTTTCCCGGATATAACGACAACACATCACCTATGTATAAGAAACTCATAGGCGACAATATTAGGGCTCAGTTTGAGATGTCAAGGAAGAAATCCGAATCAGTTAGTAAGCTTGGTGTTCTGGGTATTATTGACCTGACAATTAACAATGATGTTACAAAAAGATGGGGTGTTTACAAGTTCAATAATATTATGGCTCCTGCTGAGAGTGGTCCCCGGACTAACTGGTCATCAATGAGGCTCGACGGAAAAGTGATATCATCAAATCCGCTAACAATTACTATAACCGAAAGGGTCTCTAGCCTTATAATTAAAGAGGGTGGTCTTGATATTGCCAAATATGAAAAAGAAGCAGCAGCGGGAACCCTGAAATTCAAACCTGTCCTGATTCCAGGGATGAATGCTGCGCTGGCTGTAAATGTTAATTCAAAGAGGGTTAACGCCAGAAATGTGATTGCATATATAGAGGGAGAGAATCCAAATGAATATGTTGCTGTGGGTGCTCATATGGACCATATGGGAATGGATAACGGAAAGATCTGGAACGGAGCTGATGATAATGCTTCCGGAACGGTTGGAGTAATGACTCTGGCCAAAGCATTTATGACCAGCGGTATCAAGCCAAAGAGAAGCATTGTGTTCTGTGCCTGGACAGGTGAAGAAAAAGGCTTGTATGGATCTGAATACTTTACTATGTATCCCTCAGTCGGAAAAATTTCAGATTATAAATTCTATATGAATTTCGATATGATAGCCAGGGATGTAACGAATGATACGGCAAAGAACATGGCCGGCATCACTTATACAAAAGCTTTTCCAAGGCTTGAAGAGATAACTAAATCAAATGCAAACCAATACAAGTTGAATCTAAAGCTTAATATAAGAAGCCAGGAGGCACCTACTGGTGGCAGCGATTACACTGCATTTACAGAGAATAAAATTCCTGTGATTGCCTGGATGGCAGCTATGCACCCCGACTATCACCAGCCTTCAGATGAAGTCAGCCTTGTCAATTGGAACAAGATGCTGGATATTATAAAGCTGGGATATTTACAATTGTGGGAAGTTGCGAACGGAGAAATAAAATAGCCAGGCAGAAGATGAAAAGAAAGTCTATAGTCATTTGTTCATTTCTCTTTGTAGTAACATCACTTAATGGACAGACCGGTGATGAAAGCTTCACAAGGTCTCTAAACAGCATAAATCAATCTGTCCTTAAAGCCCAGCTAGGATTTCTGGCTTCTGACTGGACCGAAGGAAGGGAAGCCGGAAAAAAAGGAGAATACCTGGCTGCAGATTATATTGCCAGCATTCTTCAGCTCTATGGAGTTAAACCAGGCGGAGATATATTCAGGGGAAGGCTTTCCTCAATCGCACCGGGAAACTCAGGGAGGACCTTTTTCCAGAATTTCTTTCTCATTAAAAATATCCCGGGGGAAGAACAGGCAATGAAAGTCAGAACATCCTACGGAAAAACGGTAAGAACCATAAGCTTTACAAAGAATATTGATTTTTCAACCGGACTTGCAGGGCAGGATATTGAGATTGAAGCTCCGGTGGTTTTTGCCGGATACGGGTTCAAAAATGAAAAACTCAGATGTGATGACCTCAGTAAGCTTGATCTGAAAGGAAAATTCCTGTTAAGGATTTCCGGAGTACCTGGATATGCAAAAACACAGCTGTCTCCTTCCGAATTGGCATCTTCTTCAAGAGAGACAGAAACCCAGGCAAGAAAAATGGGAGCAGCCGGAATTATCGAATTTGACCCTAATTCTACCATCGTGGGCCCCCAGCCAGCAAATGAATTCCTAAATATGTCCCCTTCAGAAGACGATACGGCATATGAACGACCCTGGGTAGATTACTCATTACCGGATAAAAACAGTCAGGATAATTTTCTGAGGATTTACATCTCTGCAAAGACTGCAAACGAAATATTAAAAGGTACAGGATTTGTACCGGACGAATTTGTAAAGAAGTCTGAATCAAATATCGTCAATACCTTTCCGGAATTGAGAGACAGAACCATTTATCTTAAAACAACAGTTAAGAGGGAAACTGTGAGGGTAAGGAATGTGATCGGAGTTATCGAAGGGAAGGATCCTGATCAGGTAATAGTCCTTGGAGCTCATTATGATCACCTTGGAATAGTGAACGGATACATCTGGAACGGTGCTGATGATAACGGTTCAGGCACTGTAGGTGTAATGACAATTGCAAAAGCCATAATGGATACCGGAATGAAACCTGAAAAAACTATTATAATCGCTTTATGGACCGCTGAGGAGGAAGGATTACTGGGTTCGAGATATTATATTGAAAATCTTCCTTACCTCTTGAAAAATTTACGTCTGAATGTAAATTTTGATATGATCTCAAGATACATGTCAGAGAGTGATCCAAAAAAAGTTGCCATGATCTATACTGAATCATATCCCGGATTCAGGACAATCACAGAGCAGAATATTAATAAATACGGGATCGACCTGATTGTTGATTTCCAGCCTTCAAAGGATCCGCCCGGCGGCAGTGATCACCGGTCGTTCGTCGCGAAAGGAATTCCTGTAATGAGATTTAAGCCGGGGCACAGGGAGCAATATCATACTCCAGCTGATGAAATCTCCACTGTTAACTGGGATATTATGGAAAAGATCGTCAAGATATGCTTTGCAAATATCTGGGAACTGGCGAATAGTGATTGGTGATTGATCCCCTTTCTTATCCCGCCCTGCGGGATGATTTGTCCCTTCCCCCTTGGGGGAAGGTTGGGAAGGGGGTGTAAAAATTAGAACAGAATTTTTTTTTTGATTAACACATCGATTTTTTTGTAAATTGTGGCCGTAAATTTAATTATTATGAAAATAGTGAAATCCATTGCCCTTATATCTATTATGATTTGTGCTTTTGCATCGCTAAGCGGGCAGCAGGCTAAACCTGATCACAAACTGCATATTATAATTATCGGTGCACACCCTGATGATCCTGATGAAGTTGGTGGTACTGCTTACAAATGGGCGAAAGCCGGACATGATGTTCTGATGGTTTCATTGACAAATGGTGATGCAGGACATCAGACTCTAAGCTCTGAGGAGCTTGCAAAGGTAAGACGTGAGGAAGCCAGAAAGGCCGGTGAGGTGATCGGCATCAGGTACATCACCCTCGACAATCATGACGGCCAGCTTATGCCGACCTATGAAAACAGATTACAGGTAATAAAACTCATCCGTGAACAGAAAGCTGATATTGTAATTTTTCCTCGTCCTTATGATTATCATCCTGATCACCGTTATACCGGTACACTCGTTCTGGATGCAGCTTATATGGTTACTGTACCTAAAATATTGCCTGAAGTACCATTCCTTGAAAAAAATCCTGTTTTTCTTTATACATATGACGAGTTCGTTCACCCCGAACCGTTCAAGGCAGATGTTGTTATAGATATTGATGATGTCATCGAAAAGAAGATTGACATGTACCATCAGCATACATCTCAGATGTACGAGTGGCTCCCTTTCAACAGGGGAGCTCTTGACCAGGTACCAGCAACAGAAAAAGAGAGAAGGGTATGGCTTGGAAAAATCTGGGGATCCAGGTCAAATGCAGAACCATTCAGAAATGAACTAATTGAACACTATGGTAAGGAAAGAGGATCAAAGATCAAATTCTGTGAGCCTTTCCAGGATTCAGGGTATGGTACCCGTTTGACCGAAAAGAACATCAAGTATTATTTCCCTTTTTATTGATATTCAATATACTGACTGTTCTGTTTAAGCTCAATAAAGTCATTTCCAGTTTCCCTGTAACCATACTCGAAACAATAATGGTATTTAGTACCATCTGAAGTTTCGATAACATGAGTAAAGAAGCTGAAGTTATATCCCAGGGCAAAGAGGGCATCCTTATGGATACTTTGCTTGCCCTCATCAAAGAGATCCGCCAGTATCCGCCTGTTTTTCCTGAGTAACCCGTGAACATTCCGGACGAAATTGTTTGTATCACGGTTCAGCCTGTTATTGTAATTGTTTCTGCACTGGTCAGAGCAGAATTTCTTATCGGTGCGACCACGAATGGTGTCGCCACAATCGAGACATTTCTTTTCCACAGCACTAACGTTTTGATAAAGATACAAAAAAACGTTTTCAAACGGTTTCAAACGACAATAAATGATTTCTAATCAGGTATAAGCGTTTATGAACCGATACATTTTTTCAGGAGGGTTTATGTTTGCATCATATAAACTCATATGTCAAACTAAAACCATTAAGTCATGAACAATTTAAGAAACAGAGTACTGCTGATCGGCAATCTCGGACAGGATCCCGAAATCAAAAACCTTGAAAACGGGAAGAAGGTAGTGCATTTCACTATCGCAACCAATGATGCATTCAAGAGTAGCGAAGGACAGAAAGTTGAAGAGACAACCTGGCACAACATCGTTGCCTGGAACGGTCTTGCAGAAACAGCAGCTAAATTCCTTAAGAAAGGCAGGGAGGTTGCTATCGACGGACGGCTGGTATACAGGAGTTATGAGGACAAGAAAGGTGTCACAAAGTATATAACCGAGATCGTTATGAATGAAATGCTTTTGCTCAGGTCATCAACCAAAAATGATGGTTCAAAGGAAGAATAGTCTTCAAATGACCGCTGCATTCCTCACAGGAGAGGCTTCCCTTTCGGGCTGCCTCTTTTTTCTATTTCGACTTCACTTATTTAGGCTTTGAAGGTATTTTTGCTGATGCTGTCCAGTTTCTAAAGAATCCAAGGACCTTCGGCTGATCATAGCCCTTTCCTTCTTCCAGCAGTGAACTGTCCTGAATGTGCAGCACCTTCCCGTTTCCATCCACGATAATAAAAACCGGAAATCCAAATCTGACTGGATTTCCCAGGTAAATATTGGCCTCTTCATTTTTATTTTCCGGACTGTAATTCAGTTTTACAGGGATATAACTTGTGCTTATTACTTTCATTATTGAAGTATCCGCTTTGCAAAAGGCATCAAATTTTATGCACCATGAACACCAGTTTCCGCCATACTGGATTAATACGTGCTTACCCTGTGATTTGGCTTTAGAGACCGCCTCTTTTATCTGCTTCATCCCATCGAGGGCAGGATCATATAGCTTTACCTTGTCCTGAGGAAACACAGTAATTACCAGGCTAAAGAAAATCAGCACCAGGGTTGCTTTGTAAATTAATGTTCTCATTCTTGTATATTCTTATTAATTAAAAATCAGTCAGTTCAACATTGGTCCTGTAATCCCCAAGGAGATGTTCTGCAAAATAATACCACATCATCCTGTCAAAATAAGCAGTAGCGTTTCCGAATCCATGTCTCTGACCGGGGAGCATCATAAAGTCGAACCGTTTGTTAGCTTTTACAAGAGCATCAACTACCCTGAGTGTATTTCCCGGGTGAACATTATTATCAATATCTCCATGAACCAGCAGAAGATGTCCTTTCAGATTTTTTACAAGATCCTGGTTCTTTGCTATTTCTGCCTTAAATGTTTTTTCAATTTGTTTCTTCTTATCAATCGTAACTGTGTCTTTTTTTATCTCTTGGTTTAGGGTATCTTTTTTTACTTCCACCTTGGTTTTGACCTTCTTTTCCACTTCAGTTACTCCATCATGGGTTTCACCCCACCACTGGTTATATATATTGTTATCGTGGTTACCCGCTGAGGAGACTGCCACATCATAAAAATCGGGATATGAAAGAATTGCGGCCGTTGACATAAATCCTCCCCCCGAATGGCCATAGATACCGACCCTTTCAGCATCAATGAACCCGTATTTTTCTGCCAGCTGTTCTATGCCGTACTTATCGTCAGCAAGAGCATAATCCCTCAGATTGTCAAAACCGTAGGTATGATAATAATTATTCCTTTGAGGACTGCCTCCCCTGTGTCCGAAATTAACAACAACGAAACCTAGCTGTGCCAGCGCAATATTCTTTCCTCCGGTCACTGTGAACTGATAGGGTACCGATTCGGTTTGCGGTCCGGGATATACATAAGAGATTACAGGGTACTTTCTTGTGGAATCAAAATTAAATGGTTTGTACATAACGCCATAAAGATCAGTTACTCCATCTTTAGCTTTCACTTTTATTGTTTCGGGCATCTTCCATCCCATCTGATAAAGCTGTGAGAGATCGGCCTTTTCGAGCTTGATAAGAATATTACCATTATTATCACGGAGAACAGCCTCGGGTTCCTTATCAACAGTTGAAAATGTATCTACAAAGTACTTACACGATTTTGACATTGAAAGCGAATGATTTGCAGGTTCTTTTGTAATAAGCGTGATGCCTGGTTTATCAAGATAAGTTTTATACTTCATACTATAATATGGATGAACACCATCTTCTTTTCCGAAAGCTTCAAAATAGAGAGCTCTGCCAAGAGTGTCAATCTGATTGATCCGTCCAGTTACAAAATAACCGTCGGTTAGCTGTCTTTTCATTTTGCCGGTCCTGTCATAAAGGTACAACTGTCCCCAGCCTGTTTTCTCTGACCACCATATTATGTCATTACCCTCATTCAGTACTGAAAGTCGTGAATACTCATTATTAAAATAAGGCCATGCTTCTTCGCTAAAAAGGACAGATACCGCCCCCGTTTCAGCATCAACGGAACAAACATCCAGGTTTTTAAGTGGCCGGTCCTTCCTGATGAGAATCAGCTTTTTCGCTTCTTCCTGCGAGGACCAGGCTACATCCAGTGTTTGATCCTTCCACTTCTTAAGGTCGACATTTACACGATTCTTTGTGGCAACATCAAAAATAATAAGCTCCGACTGGGGAACAAATTCCTCGCCCGGCATAGAATAACGGTATGTTTCAAGCTTCGGCCTTGGCTGAGCCAGAACATCAATCACGAAAAGATCCTTCACTTTACGTTCATCCTGCCTGATGACATATAATTTCTTCTCATTTTTAAACCAATCGACGGAGGCCCTGACCTTCTTAATTTTGGTAGTATCCTCTGTGTTGCCATACCCGGCAAAGCTGTAATATCTTTCTCCATCAGTAGTGAGTTGTATCTCAATACTGTCCTTATCTTTTGTCTTCATCAGGTACAGGTTATGGTTTTTGGCATATGTTATCCATGTGCTGTCGGGAGAATATGAGGCCCAGGAGGGCTTCTTATCTTTCCTGATTGTATCTTTTATGATGAGCTTCTGATTTGTCATATCATAAGTAAATTTGATCGAATCGACCTTAAAGGTGAATTTAGAGGTGCTTTTCTTTTCAAATTTAAGTTCACTGACAGGGAGGTCAAGTTCATTATAGGGATGACGTGTAAGCTTCTTCAATTCCGAAGCCATGAACCTGCTGTCGAACATAAGCTGTTTTGACCTTGAAGCAGCATTTACATAATAATAGTTCTTGCCTGCCGAGGTTTTGAAGGAGTACCAGAAAATATCGGATTCTTCGATCCAGGTAGGATTAACGGAAAGATCCCCGTAGCGAGATACAAGATTATCGCCCCTGAATTTCTCAGCTGCCTTGAAATCGGCTTTTTGTGAATACATAGTATTGAATATCAGGACAATAAACACAAATAAAGTAAAACGTTTCATAAAATATAAGTTATATTTATGTTAGGGTATAAGATAATTCTTATCAGGG
The DNA here is from genome assembly GCA_963701745.1 of uncultured Bacteroidales bacterium. GTDB lineage: Bacteria > Bacteroidota > Bacteroidia > Bacteroidales > VadinHA17 > LD21. The sequence continues at coordinate 2,059,207 of CAVPBE010000001.1, forward strand.
AATAACTAAATTTAAATCATAATGACAGTAGAAAAAACAAGAAACAAATCTGACATAAATATATAAATTATACTTTTGCGCTTCACACATTATTATCCCATTGTCCCGGTAAAAAAAAATGAAAAAGTTCCTCTCTGTAACAATTCTCCTGTTTATGGGATGGCAAATACTTTATAATCAAACTGTTAATTTGGCAGGACGGCCCATTACCGAAATATTTACCGATTTCCACCTCAATCTGAATGACACATCAAAAACTACAGGCTTTGGAATTAACAGGGCTTATCTTGGATACAACTTTACCCCTGATAGTCACTTTTTCGGCTCTGTCATAGTCAATGCAGGGAATCCGGAAGATCTTGCTCCTGGCTCAACACCAAAGAGATATTCTTATATAAGAGAGGCATCGATAACTTATTCAAATGAAAAGCTGAAAATTGCTTTCGGCATTACAGGTACCAGGCTATTTGAATTTCAGCAGAGATTCTGGGGGAAAAGATATGTTGCAAACACATATCAGTCAATCAATGGTTATGGATTTATTGCCGACCTTGGAATTGTAATTGACTATCAGATCAGCCATATTTTAAAAGCTGATTTTACCTTAATGAATGGTGAAGGTTACAATAATATACAACTAGACAACAGTCTCAGATCTTCAGTTGGATTTACATTGACTCCTGATAATGGATTGGCATTCAGGATTTACGGGGATATCACGAGGGTTAATGGTTTATGGCAGCCAATGTTTGTGGGATTTGCAGGATTTAAAAATGATAGATTCACAATAGGAGGAGAAATTACATATAAGTCGAACCTCGATCTGAATCGGGGCCATCATTCCTGGGGCCTTTCAGGAACCGGATCGGTTCACCTTGCCGAAAAAACTGAAGTGTTTGCACGATATGATTATTCGAAGTCGGTTATTGCGCAAGGAGATCTTCAAAGGTGGAATCATCTTCTGGATGGCAACTTCCTGGTGTTAGGTATTCAATATACATTCAACAGTTATGTAAAAATCGCGCTCGATTACCAGGGTATTTACCCCTATGATCCGAATGTATCAAGATCGGAGCAGATTCTGATGAATGCCTCGTTTAAATTCTGATAAGTACTGATTGTAGATTTAACCGCCGTTTTCAGGCATTCCTGCCTGCAATAAGGGCGTTAAGATTCACTGCCACTATTTCATCACCTTTTTTTGCAAACAGTTTTCTGACGGCATTTTCAAGACTTGAAAAAGGAAGGTCAAGATGATTAGAGGCGGCTCCCAGAATAACCATATTTCCCGATCTTACAGATCCAGTCTCCTTTGCTATAGTGTCAGCATCAATTATTTTATGATTTTTTACTTTCCTGATCTCTGCCAATATCTCTTCCACTGGTGGATAGTCGTTAATATTAATAAACGGAGTGGAATTTGTTACTAGCCATCCTGATTTTGAAAGCCATGGAAGGTACCTGAGCGATTCCATCGGCTCGACTGAAATTATAAGGTCGGCTTGCCCATAAGGTATAAGATCGGAGGAGATCGGCTTGTCCGAAAGCCTGAGGTGAGACTGTACATCTCCACCTCTCTGGCTCATTCCGTGGACCTCAGATTGTTTCAGGAAGAGGTTATTTTCTATGGCTGCAAGTCCTAATATCGCAGCAATTGAAAGGATCCCCTGCCCTCCCACTCCCGCTAAAACTATATCGCTTTTCATATTTTTTTTTCTTTACTTTTATTTTCTGATGATCCTTCTTTCCTGTGTCGCGAGGCTGTCTGGATACACTCCCTGACAGAAATAATTACGGAAACGCCTTTGAAATCAAATTCTTCCCGCAAAACCTTTACATTCTCCTCATGATTTTTACGCAATGGAATAATAGATCTTATGTGTTCAGGAGCCACTCCAAGGCCTTCGCATATCTTTGCCAGGCGACCGGTTGCATGCGATTTCTGACCTCCCGTCATACCGGTTGTTGAATTATCAGAAATTATTATGGTAACTGATGAGTTTTTTACTACAGCATCCAGGAGGCCGGTCATTCCAGAATGAGTAAAAGTTGAATCTCCAATTACTGCAACTGAAGGGTGTAAACCTGCATCAGCTGCACCAATGGCCATAGTTACGGAGGCTCCCATATCAACACAGGAATTAATTATGCTGTAAGGGGGAAGAGCAGCGAGAGTATAACAGCCTATATCCGAAAAGACACCATCGCCTTTATAGGGTTTCAGGGCATCAATTACTGCATTAAATGTATCTGAATGACCACATCCTTTGCAGAATGAGGGTGGTCTTATCTTGACAACGTCAGGAACTTTCAGAAATGGACCGGATTTTATTCCGACAGCTCTGGCAACAATTGATGGATTCAATTCTCCGTCACGTGGTACAGCTCCATCAAGACGACCACTGATCTTCAGACTATTATCAAGAATTCCCCTGAGACCTTCTTCAACGATCGGGTATCCCTCTTCAAGAACAAGCACCTCTTCGCACCTTCCTGTTAAATCCTTTATGATATCTTTTGGGAAAGGGTAGGTAGTAATCTTGAGCACAGGGAAATCGGGTCCACCTTCAGTGAAATTCTCCATCAGATAATTGTATGCAATTCCGCATGTAATTACTCCCAGCTTCCTGTTGTTCCCGTCTTTGAAAATATTGTATTTTGATAACCTGTTTTCATATTTCAACGATTCGTAGGAGGATAAGAGGGCTTTATATTTTCTTCTTGCGATTGCAGGCAGAAGAACAAACTGCCGAAGATCAGACGGAAGATGAAAATGTTTTTCAGGCTCTGAAGGCCTTCGTTCAACTGCTGCCCGTGAATGTGCTAGACGGGTTGTGATCCTTAACAGAACAGGGATTCTGAACTTTTCCGAAAGATCAAATGCATCGAAAACCATATTGTAAGCCTCCTGCTGGTCGGAAGGTTCAAAGACCGGAACAAATGAGAATTTTCCATAGAATCTCGAATCCTGTTCATTCTGTGAGGAATGCATTGAGGGATCATCGGCGGCAACAACGATTAGGCCTCCATTAACTCCGGTAACAGCTGAATTGATAAAAGGATCGGCAGCGACGTTCAATCCAACATGTTTCATTGCAACCATTGCCCGTTTACCCGCATACGACATACCGAGGGCAGTTTCAAGAGCTGTTTTTTCATTGGCTGACCACTCCCTGTGAATACCTCTTTCAGCTGCCTCACCGGAGGACTGAATATATTCCATGATTTCTGTAGAAGGGGTACCCGGATAGGCATACATTCCGCTGAGTCCTGCATCAATTGCTCCCAAAGCAATAGCTTCATCACCTAATAGCAGTAGTTTTTGCATAGCGCTTTACTGATTTTTTCAATCGGCACAAAATTACCTGATTAAGTTCAAATCTGAAATTTATTTAAAAATAAGTTAAAAGTTTTATCGTTCCGTTCAATAATGCTTATTTTGCAGACTCGTAACGTTAACTGGTTTTGAATATTAGAAAAATCAATTTGATCAGATCTCTATATACTTTTATACTCTTCTTACTGCCACTCTGTTTATTGACCGCTCAGAATCAGGAATCAGAGAGGTTTTTCCAGGTCAGTGGAATTATAACCGATGAGCAAAACAATACTCTTCAAAATGTCGGAGTAATTTCATTAAAGCTGAGAAGAGGTGCCCTGAGTGAAAAAACAGGTATATATAGTATTACGAGTACACCTGGCGACACAATATTTTTCCGGGCTCTTGGTTTTAAGAAGAAGCTAATTATTCTTCCGAGGGATTTTGAAGGGCGTAATTTTAACCTTGATATTTCACTAAGTCTTGATACCATTCCAATAGAAAATGTAGTGGTGATGCCCTGGAAGAGCTATAGTGATTTTATAAAGGATATGTCAACGCCATCGCCTTTAGGGCCAGAAATTGAGAACATGAACAGGAATATCGCATCCATAGCAGAGGCTGTTTCAAATACTAAAGGTATTAAAATAAGTCCTGAGGCAGCCTATCACAACGCCATGGAGCAGAATTTCAGGATGACAGCCACCAACCACCAGTATCCTGTCAATAATCTCCTAAATCCATTTGCCTGGGCAAAATTTATAAACGGTCTGAAGCACGGATTATTTAAAAATCAGGATTCTAACAAGTCTGCCAGAAACAAAGCAAAGAAACAGAAGAAGAAGAAATCGTGAAAAGATATGAAGGTAAAATAGTTGGTATCCTTGGAACTGTTATTGTACACCTGGTAGCAGCCATAATATTCATGTCTTTTCAGTTGCAGTCGTTGAGAACGAAGGAGAAAGAAGTTGAGAAATTTGAATTGGAGTTTGCCGCATTTGAGGAAAAGAAAATCGCCGAGAAACAGGTTGTACTGCCCCCGACTTCAGTCGAAAATATCCTTCATGACGATGTTGAGATGCTGAATATAGCCCGTAACCTTGCAAACAAGAGCGAAGTAAAGATAGATCCTGATGATTATATAAATAAAGTTAAGGATGAACTCATCCAGAGCGGAAAGCTGGGCACCGACAATTTCATCGATGGACAGAAAGGGAACTACCAGGCTACAGAGGATGACCAGTTTGCTCTTGAGGAGCAGGAGAAGAAAGAGAAAAAAGAGGAGAAGGCAACAGATTCACAAAAAATGGCAGCCAATTTTCAGGGTCCGACCAGGATATACTATGATCTTCAGGGGCGTAACCATACCTATCTGCCAATACCTATTTACAAATGCCAGGGATCCGGTAAGGTAGTCCTGGTGATAGAAGTTAATCAAAGAGGGAATGTCGAAAATGCCACTGTGTCTGAAGGGCAGAGCACTGCCAGGGATGAATGCCTTCTGGAGACTGCAATTGGGGCAGCGCTGCGTTCAAGATTTGAAAGCGATCAGAATGCTCCAAAAATTCAGAAAGGTACTCTTACCTATATATTCGTTGCACAGTGAGAAGTCGTTAAGGCGTGGAGGCCTAACGGCCTAAAGGCAGAAAGACTTAACGGCCTTTAGGTTAAATAAACAAATCAGATTCAATCTTATTGAAAAAGGAGGGAGTTATTTGCCCGGTTAAATGGGCGAATGACTTCAGGGGAATTCCTGTTGGCAGTTTTATTGTTAACCAGATTACTTATAGTATGTGCTTTAAGGATTTCGGACCGACATGGCTTAAGCATGGTAAAGGCTTCGTCAGGTAATGTATCCTGGCTTATCCATCTGTTTTCATTGAGCCTCTCAAGAATAACAGGCATTCTTTTCTTTGAGTTATGGATAACAGCCAGCAGATCATTTGCATCAGTCGTTACAATTGAGAATGTATCAAATGTCTCACCGGTACTTGTTTCAACCCACTGGTCATACAAGCCTGCCAATGAGAATATTTCTTCGTGGGCATGATAGATGTACCAGGGTATCTTTTCTTTACCAACATGTTGCCACTCAAAGAAACCCTTTACGGGTAAAATGCATCTTTTGGTCTTGAACGATTTGGAGAATGATGGTTTGGAGCTAACACTCTCTGCCCTGGCATTGAAAGTCTTATACCTTATTTCATTTGCGTCTTCAGAATTTCTTGTCCATGAAGGGATAAGACCCCATCTAAGAAGCTGAACCCTGCCGGGAGAGCCTGAGCAGATCGCTGGAAGTTCGGGGAGACCGAATGCATGGTAATAATAACTTGGCTGGTAACGGTCTCGATCGGGAAAAGATGCACCGTACCTGTTTTCAAGTTCATCTTTAACCAGATTCACATTAACAGAAAAGCACATAGTGGTTTCAACTGATCCCCGATATTTCAAGTCTTATAGGCAGGGGTAATGAATTTTCAAACAGATCGTTTTCCGGCCATTCCTCAATATGCAAAAGCACTTTTGACATCATTCTGTTGATATAAGAATTAATTTCCGGACCATTCCATGCACTGGTATTAAGAAGTACAACCCAAGATATTCCATCAGGCTGTCTTTTCATCATACCTGCAGTACCTGCAAATGAACCAGTCCTGATCCAGGTCCCGTCAGTATAAGCCGTCTTCCATCCCACAGGGGCGAATTTATTATTAATATCCGTCATAAAATTTATGCTCTCCTGAGAAAGCAGGTCATCATTGTAGGTTAATCCATCGACAGCAAGAAGGAGACGCATAAGGTCGGGAGCTGTAGCCAGCCAGGAACCGGCTGCACCAAGTGTTTCAATATCATTTCCTCCATACCTGATCGGAACCATTTCGCCCGTACCATATATTGAAGGTTTTTTTGGCATTCCGTAAGGTTCATAATAGGTCACTTCGAAAGGAGCTTTCTGATCAGGCAAGTTTTTGGCAGGCATCATATCATAAATGCCTAAAGGTTCGAAAATGGCTGTCCGGCAATATTCATCATAAGGTAATCCCGATTTTTTCTCAATCACGAGTCCCAGGATACTATATCCAAGATTCGAGTAGGATCGCCCTGTCCCTGGGGTAAAATGAAGCTTCTTGCTAAGGGCAAATCTGATTATAGTCTTTGTATCAACCGGCAGGATAGTTTTCATCTGACTTGCTATTAACTGAGGCATGAACATCTGATCTCCATAACGCTGGGACCACCCTCCTTCGTGACTTAAAAGATGGGCAACAGTTATATTAAACACTCTTTTATCTTTCGGATCGCAGTAGCATGAGTCATCAAGTATCCCTCCAGGGCCAAAGACTTTATCTTCAAGAGATATTTTGCCTTCTTCCCGGAGTTTCATAATTGCAACAGCTGTTACAAGTTTTGAAATGCTGGCGATTCTGAATTTGCTATATGGTTGGATTTCAATTCCTGCAGCGGTATCAGCATATCCAAATCCCCTGGCATAAACAAGTTTACCATTCTTTGCAATTGCAACTGAGGCACCTTCGATGGCCCATTTCTTCATGAAGGACCCTACAATGTTGCAACATTCCTCGAATTCAGCACCTGAAGAATTTGTGTTAGTCAGACGTATGCTCCCCGGAACCATTCTATCGGGGAAACCTTCTGATCTGTTAACAGCTCCAGGATTAATCCTCACAATTAATAACAGTAGAATTACTAATGATATTTTTCTTGATCTAATCAAAATTTCAGCTTTTTCAGCGATAAAAATAGAAAGTTTTCTCATCAGGTTAAAATCTTCCATCAAAATATTTACTCAATTCTTAACTTACAGTTAAAGCAAATATTGTTTTTTTGTATTGAATTATTAAACTACTTAAGACCAAAAAGCTAACTTTGTGAACATGTTGTCAACCCGGAACTTATTAATTACTCTGGTTATTATAATATCAGCCTGCCTTTCCAATGGCACAATATACTCACAGGAAATCATAGTTCTTGACACATCGGATTATATCCACGAGAGTATTGAGGGAGCCCTTGAGAATAACCTGATGGTAGCAGCATCCAGAGGACTGAACAAAGAGATTGAAAGGCTTATCTCAAAAGGAGCTGATATTGACGGAGAATCAAATGAGGGAGCCACCCCTTTGATTTTTGCTGTTGCCAATAACCAGCTCAGCTCAGTCTTAATTCTTCTTACCCACGATCCAAATACTGATAAAATAACTTCTTCCGGGGAAACACCTTTGATCATTGCTGTTAAGAACCAGAATCTGAAAATAGCAGAAGCTCTAATAAGGGGGGGAGCCAAAATTGATCTGGCAGATAAAAACGGGGCAAGTGCCCTTCATTATGCTGCAATAACTGGCAACTTTGAGATGGCTGACATGCTCCTTTATTACGATGCCAATAGCAATAAGAAAGCTATTGACGGTACTACTCCATTAATGGCGGCAATACTTGCCGGATATCCTGATATTACTGATCTGCTGCTTCAGAACGGTGCAAACCTTGAAGCGAGGGATAATTCAGGCTATACTCCGTTTCTGATTGCCTCTCAGATTGGAGATACAATGGTTATGAATCTACTGCTTAAAGACGGAGTTGATTTATACGAAAAGAATAATTTAAACTATAATGCTCTCGCTTTAGCTATTGAATCAAATAGCAAACCTGCGGTGGTGTTGTTGCTGGAAAAGGGAGACAAATGGACATCTCCAGATAAGGAAGGTATAAATCCATATACTGTTGCTTCAGCTTTCGGAAGGAAAGAATTTCTTGAGCTGCTTGAGAAGAAAAATATTCCGGGGAGACAGGGGTTAAGAATAGACGGAATTTCCATTACAGCTTCTTCAAAATTTAATGTAAGAGAATTTTTCACTGGTTTATCCCTTTCATTAAAGGAACCACTTATAAATGCCGGATTCATTTTGGGATTTGATCTTAAACCAAAATATTCGAAAGTTCTTGTGGAAAGTGGGGAGAATATTTATTATCAGTATTATGATAAAAGTTCAATTGTGTTTGCCGGTCTTTTTAAGGATTTCACATTATCAGAAAAATCAACTGGCCATAGATTCAGCATATCAACCTCCTTATCTGCTGGTTATAAATTCGGAAGTGAATTCAAGGGAACTAACTTATCACCCGAGAAAAAGTTTAAAATAATTCCATCAGCCGGATTCAAGGTTGAACAAAATCACTTTGCTTTCAGAACAGACCTGGAATACATGAATTCAGGATTTTACCGTATTGGTCCCATTTGGTTAAGATTCGGTATTTCTTATAATTATTTTTTAAGCAGGGTCAGGTCACAGGTTAAAACTATCAAATGGAGTTGATTATGAAAGTAATTGTGAAATTTACCATATTTATTATGCTCATCATTTGCTTCTCATGTGAAGATAATACTTGCTATACCTGCGATGAAAATGGATGGATCTTAAAATGCTCAGAGTGTACTATAGAGCAGCCACTGGAAGCCTTTCTCAAAATATCCGTATCCAACACTGAAGCTCCGGCACTTATAACAGTATATGAGGGTGAGCTGGAGGATTCAGTGATATATAAATCATCGTTTACAGATGGATCTGATTACAACTTTGCTGTAACTCTGAACAAAAAGTATACTGTAACAGCTAAATATCAAATAAATGACAATACCTATATTGCTGTTGACACAGCTACTCCAAGAGTAAAATACACTGAGGATCAGTGTGAAGATCCCTGTTATTTTGTTTATGACAGGAAGATTGACCTGCGTCTAAAATATACTGCTGACTGAGTTTTTTGTTGAATATTTTTTTCTATGCTTTCCCCTCGTATTTAAAGAGCGGTACACCAGCTGCAGCTTTTGCCTTTAAGCTGATTATCTCGGATTTCTTAAGAGGCTTAAGATCATTTCGTAAATTAAGGGCTATATTAAACAGCCCGGCCTCGCCCGGAGGAACTGTTGCCGTTATCGGGTGGGATAATGTGAATCTTAATCCCTGCCTGATCTCTTCAGGTGTTACCAGCGGCTCATACCAGCATTTCGAAAATTTCGACCGGTCAGCATCCTTTTCCCACGGACCTTTTGCCATAGCTTTAAGAGCGAGGATACCCATTTTCTTCTCCTGTGCCTTTGCCAGCACCTGGGGGCCAAAATTTCCTGAATACCAGGTGGTATAGTTAAACGGGAACAGGATAGTATCGAAATCGAAACGATCCATTAGAGCCATAGCTGCTTCGACAGAATGAGCTGAAAAACCAATAAACCTTATCTTTCCTTCTTTTCTTGCTTCAATAAAAGTCTCCATTGCACCCTCAGGACCAAGTATTTTGTCGACATCCTCAAGAGTTGTAACAGCATGATGCTGATAAAGATCAAAATGATCCGTCCTGAGATTCTTCAGTGACTGCTCGAGTTCCGACCTTGCCCCTGCCCTTGACCTTTGTCCGGTCTTGCAGGCCAGAAAGACATTCTTTCGGTAGGGTTCAAGTGCCGGACCGAGTTTAATCTCAGCATCTCCATACGAAGGAGCAACATCAAAATAATTAATACCAGCATCTATTGCAAGCTTTACATATGCGTCAGCTTCCTGAGGAGTGGCATCCTTGACTACAATTCCTCCGAATCCGATAATTGAAAGCATTTCACCAGTATGTCCCAAAGATCTTTTTTCAATCTTTCCTGGCAACTTCTTGCGGGTAACAGTACTCAGATCAGCTGGAAACATGCTTATCATAGGTGCTGCTAAAGTAGTGGCTTTGATAAAATCACGGCGTCTCATAATTAAAGTTTCTTATTGTACTAATAACCTTAAAAGATACATAATTGTTCTAAAAAGACCAAAACATTTTTCCTCCCGGATCACGCTGATCTACATAAAATAAACCATTTTATCTGCGAAAATCTGCGATCCCGAGAGCTATCGGAACAGCGGGGGAAAAACTATATATTAATGACTGGCTTTGTTGTGTAAACTATATCCGATTCTTTATAATAGACTTTTTCAAGGAAAAGTCCGCTTGGGGGTGCGGTAAGTTTTGCAGGAATATCCGACTTGTTCCTGAAGAATGAGGCTACATCTCTGGGATCCAGTTTCCCTCGTCCCGATTCAACAATAACACCTGTCATGCGGCGAACTTGTTTCCAGAGAAAATGGGAACCTACAACGTGAAAAACAAGCATATCACCAAAATCAACAACTGATGCATGTTTAATTTCTACCTTTGTTGAGTTTTGTTCCTGGTTTTCGTCTGTAAATGATTTATAGTTTTTCAGACCTGTAAAATGTCTTGCTGTATCATTCATTTTATTTATGTCGAGCTGATCTTTGATCCACCACACATATTTCTTCCCGAACGAAGTACGGCGGCGGCTGATCTGGTAAATATAGCTTCGGGCAACCGCATCGTGCCTTGCATGGAATGAAGGATCAGCATTTTCGACATTCAGGATGCATATATCAGGTGGAAGCCGGTCGTTTATCCCATACCTGATCCTCAGGAGAGACAGATCAGTCTGGATATCAAGGTGAGCCACTTGTCCTGTTGCATGAACCCCGCTATCCGTTCTTCCTGCTCCATACAGGTCAATAGATTCGCTCACAAACAACTCCCTGCAGGCATCGATGATTTCTCCCTGAATTGATTTTCCGCCTTTCTGCATCTGCCATCCGGAATAGCGGGTACCGTCATATTCGATTGTAAGTTTATATCTTGACATCAAAAAAGGATTTAAGGTACTAAGTTAGTATTTAAAATGATCGGGGATGCCAGTTGCCGGTATGTGGAAATAGATATGAGTTTTGGGATATAATTCATTTTGCTAATTTTGTTTGTTATACTAATCCTTGATAACAGATTTTCAATGATAAAAAAAAGATATATGAATCCTTATTTGGCAGGGACTCTGCTGGGGATTGTATTGCTCGCATCAATGTATATTTCAGGCCGGGGTCTGGGGGCAAGTGGCGGAATTAAATATTGTGTGGTTTCAATAGTAGGCGCTGTTGACAGGCCTCATGCTGAGAAATCAATTTATTATTCAAAGTATTTTGAGGATGATAAAAAACCAATGACAAACTGGCTGGTACTTGAGATATTCGGAATAGTTGCCGGAGGTTTTATTTCCGGTGCTGTTTCGGGCAGGTTAAAGCTTAAAGTTGAGAAATCCCCTAATATTTCTGTTCCCCGCAGACTGATTTTTGCATTTATTGGTGGAGTTTTTTTTGTCTACGGTGGACAACTCGCCAGAGGATGCACAAGCGGGGCTGCATTATCCGGCATGGCTGTTCTATCTCTGGCAGGATTTGTGACTATGATAGCAATATTCGGATCTGCTTATCTTTTTGCATGGTTTTTCAGGAAAAACTGGATATGATAAAAGGCTTAAGGGAAATAGGGAAATAAGAGAAATAAAGAAATAAGGAAATAAGGAAATAAAAAAGAAATAAAGAAATAAAGAAATAAAGAAATAAAAAGAACAACTATGGGACCAATTTCATCATACATTGCTTTTCCGGAATGGCTCAATATGTTAACCGCTTTTCTAATAGGGACTGGTTTTGGATTTGCCCTTGAACAGGCAGGGTTTTCATCGAGCCGAAAACTTGCCGGGATGTTTTATGGATACGATGCCACTGTCATCAAAGTATTCTTTACTGCTGCAATTGTCGCCCTTATAGGGTCTCAAATAATGAGTTATCTTGGATTGCTGAATCTTAATCAGGTATATGTCAACGAGTTTTATGTAACTGCATCAATTGTTGGAGGGGTAATTATGGGTGCAGGTTTTATTATGGGTGGATTTTGTCCAGGCACCGGTCTGTGTGCCATGTCAATCGGCAAGATTGATGCAATTGTTTTTTTTGCAGGGGGATTGGCAGGCGCTTTTATCTTTGCTGAAACCTACCCTTATATACAGAATATGGCCAATGCACATTTCAAGGGCCCGGTTAAGATAAATGAATCCCTTGGTCTATCTCCAGGATTATTTACACTTCTAATGATTGTTGCAGCTGCTTTAATGTTCTGGATTGCAGAACTGGCCGAAAAGAAATTTGCACGTCCTGAAATAACCAAAGACATCTGATCATCAGCCATGGAAACAAGAAAAAAATTTTCATTACTCCTCATTCTGCTTGGTATTCTGCTTGCCTTCCTGCCGCTAACAGCCAACCGTTCTTTTACAGTCAGGCCAGTCATACTTCTATCGGAAGTTCTTAATGAAGAAGCATCATTTACAGTTGACCAGATTGCTGAATTTATCGTCAGGGAAGACAGTACTATTCAGCTGATTGACCTTAGGTCATCGGAAGAATCGAAAAAAATGACAATGCCCGGAGCGATTAATATCCCCTACTCTGAGTTTATCCTGAAAGATCCTGAAATCTATCTTAACAATAAAGACATAAAAAATATTTTCTTCTCCAACAGTGATTTAGAGTCATCTTATGCACTTGTTTATGCAAGGGGACTGGGATATAAGAACAGTTATCTAATGGAAGGTGGAGTTTCAGAATGGAGAAAAATTATAATTGAAACAAAGTTCACAGGCGACAGGATCACTGCACGGGAAAATGCTCTTTTTGAAACGAGAAAACGTGCCGGAGATATGTTCACTGAGCTGAACTCCCTGCCTGATAGTCTGAAAACCAGATTTCTGGAATCGAAAAGGTTTTCTGCGAAAAAGCTTGACGGTGGTTGTGAATAGTATATTAAATTATCAGAAGAATCCATGAAATTTATAAAACAATACCGGCTAGTCATATTGATATTCTCACTGGTGATCCTGGTGATCCTTTTAAGAACTTTCAATCATAACATATTCAGATATGATGCAGTAAAATGGGCAGAACCATCAGTACTAAGATCCAATATCCTTACAGAAGACCAGGCAGGGTCAATTAAAGGGGATAAACTTTTTATCGCCTTAGGCAATGAAGTTACTGTAAATAAACAATTTCAGAATATTACACTGAGAATAGATCCTGAATCGATACTAAAAAAAGGTAATCTCGCTATCCTTCGAAGGAATAAAGGCCCGGTCATTCTGGTTTGCGACCAAAGTACAGTATCTGCAAAAGTATGGATGGTTCTCAGTGAAATGGGCCTGAAAAATATTTACATTATTTTACCAAAGGAAAATCATTTGAATCGGTAAGTGAGAAAGGGAGCCATGATAAGGCACTTTTCTGTTTCACCATCTTATCAAACATAAAGCTGTTGTTTCCATATTTCAATGTTCTTGCGTCGTAACCAAAAAGTCTCAGGTAAGCAGTTGCAAAACCTGAATTATGTCCAGTTCCGCAATAAACAACCACAGTTTTATCAAAAGGGATTGTCGACATCATTTCGGTGAATCCGAGTGTAGATTCAGGTTTGTACCTTACTGCTCCCGGGATATGTCCGTCATCATATTTATCCTTTCTTTCAAGATTTATTATGAAGTATTTTTGAGGATTGTTGAAAACATCATCTGATGTGATCAGAATATCTCCTGTACCAGCTGCAAAAAGAGTTTTGAATCTTGCCTCACCAATCTCTTTTCCTGTCATAAAGCCGGTTTTTATTTCAGGCATCCCAGTGGGTAAGGGAATCTCATTCGAGCTGACTTCAAGACGATCTTCATATTTCCCCGATACCCCCTTTAACCATCCCTCTTCTGCAAGTGCTTTATTCCATCCACTCATTCCCCATCTCATCGCAAATACGTTTCCATAGCCCCTTAGCCGGAGAAGCGATGTAGTATAGCTGGATAACTGGCCATCATTACAAGCCAGGATTATTTTATCATATTCAAAAGGCTTAATGCCTGTTTCAAAGTACTCCGGAAGTTCTTCGAACTTTTTGTTTACGGCACCTTTAATATGACCTTTCGAAAACATTTCCGGTGACCTAAGATCAACAATAAGAATCCTACCTTCCAATTCTTCATTAACAACAGATGCTTTGATAAGACTTGGAAAGAACTGACTATTAACATAATCCCCGTTCTCTTCCAGATCCTTAAGCAATAACATGGTTTCCTTTCCGATTTCAGGTTGCGAAACAGCAACAGCAGTTACATTTGAATTTTCCTGTTTCCTCTCACTTTTTTTCCCTGTACATCCATTAAAGGGAATAAGTATCAAAGAGAGAATCGGCAATAAAATGGTCAGATGTTTCATAAGCTTACTGAAGATAAGTATTAAAGAGAAACAGGCTTCCTGTCTTTATCATAACTCAGTGTCTCAATACGGTTCCCCTTTTCATCATACTTGTACTCAGTTATAGCAACTCCATTTTCGGGGCTGTTCATAACATTCCTGTCCTTGTCCATGTTCTTTGTTTCGATCAAAGCACCATGTTTGTCATAAGAATTTTGTGTCACTGGCACACTCTTGCCTCCAACATATTCATTATCCTGATCATAAACCGCTGTCTCAAGAACATAACCGTTAGCGTCATAAGCGTTTACCCTTCTGGACCATCCCCAATAAAGATTTGACATTTGTCCTGTGACATTAAAGACAGAAAAGCTCTTAACATCACCGTATTCGTTTGGTTCAAAGGTAAAATAAGAAACTCCAATATCACCGCAGTTTTCAGCTGTGCAATTGTAAAGGGTATCACCACTATAATTGGCCATTTTTACAACATACCCCAAGTCGTTGTATGCAAACCTAAGCTCATAAAAGGGACAGAAAGGATTCATCACAGTCTCTTCATTTGCCAGGTTATATCTTTTTTCCTGGACCATTCCGTCATCAAGAACTTTCCAAACATATGAGTGGATCTTATTCCGGTTTTCTACAGGCTGTCCATCCTTGCCGAAGAATTTAAGACCTATCCTTGTACCATTGTCATCCAGTGTGTATTCATATGTAAAAGCTCCCTCAGATTCAACAGGCTGGTTGTTTTCATCAAAAAAATGCTTGATCTGTTTATTTTCTGAATATTCATAAGTGATTTTGGCTGACCCCCTCATAGAAGAATAACCCAGTAATTCATCTCCTCTTACGAATTCAACTGAAATAAGACGACCCAAATTGTCATGAGTAAATTTATAGCTGTTAATTTCCATAGCCTCTGCAGGAGTCAGCTGACGGGATCCTCTTTCGAGATCCCACGGAGTCTCACTGAACAGGAGACTTCTGTAATATGCAATGCCGGAATCAGCACTTTTCTTTGCAGGTGACTGGTTACATGAGGATAATCCAGTGATTATCAATACTACGACACTTAAGATCAATGTTGTTTTTCTCAGTTTCATACTTTTATTTATTAGAATGTTTAATAAGATTTTTATACTTAAAATTACAGTCATAATCACATCAACCTGCAAGGTTGACCTGACCAGGCACCTGCTATTTAACAGGCAAGTTTAAAAAAAGTTCAGTACATAACAAATGTTATATTTGTTTTATAATACTTGATCAACATGGAAAACTCATTTTTTAATTCGGATCTTCTAAGCTATGGCATCATGCCTTTTTTGATTTTTCTAGCCCGTATCTGCGATGTTTCCATAGGAACCCTTCGTATAATTTTTGTTTCCAAGGGAAAAAGGAATATTGCTCCGATTTTAGGCTTTTTTGAAGTCCTGATATGGATAACAGCCATAAGCAAGATAATGCAAAATCTTGATAACTATATAAACTACGTTGCCTATGCTGCAGGGTTTGCAACAGGGAATCTGGTTGGAATGATAATTGAAGAAAAGCTTGCGATAGGGATTCAGATGATTCGGGTATTTATTAGTGAAAAGGGGATGGAACTGGTTACGATTCTTAACAATAACGGTTTTGGAGCCACAACAGTTGAAGCACATGGAGCTAAGGAGAAAGTCCATCTGGTCTATACGATCGTCCACCGCAACGAAATGGAAAAGGCACTTGAGGTTATAAATGCTTTCAATCCCAGAGCTTTCTATACCATAGAGGATGTACGAGCTGTTAATGAGGGAATATTTAATCCAAGGAAACAGAATGCCGGATTCCCTTTTGCAGGTATCATAAGGGAGTGGAGAAAAGGAAAGTAATAGTGGAGGGCAATGGGCAGAGAGCTGAAAATAATAAAAGACAAAAGGCAAAAGACCATATAAACGAGTAGCCCTAATATCCCCTCCTGGGAGGGGTTGGGATGGGTAAAAAAGAAAATATAAAAGTCAGAAGAGCCGGATTTTTGAGTATTTAACTTACTTTTAGGCACTAAATCAATATTTATTCTCATATGGAACCGATAAGCAGTCATCCGCTATATAAAGCACATACGATTGACAGTGCAATGAATTCATTATGGGAGTTTTACACCAGGAAAATCATCCCGCTTTTTTTAGTTTCGTTTGTAATGGGCCTGATAATTCAGTATTTAAGCTCAATGATCAGAATCGATATCGGCGATTACCAGACTCTGAAAATTGAAGAAATGATGTTGAAGCTCAGGGAATACTTATGGCCCATGGTCATTGTTTCGGTATTTAGTCTGTTATTTACAACAATTCTCCACTCCTATGTAATATTTAATCCTCTTGGCAATGAGAATAATTTATTCAGATGCATCATAAAATCGTTCAGGTATTTTATTCCCTACCTTATGATAATTATAATGCTTGCCTTTGCCGGTTCTATTGCATTATTTCTTGGCCTTCTGGTAGTGGTTATCGGAGTTTTGTTCGCCGGTATTTACATTATGACCATATATCTTTTCATACTCCCCATAATGATGGTTGAAGGACCAAACATTGCAAACACAATAGTCAGAACTATAAAGCTTGCTCACCGGAATTTCTTTTCAAACATTGGATGGACAGCTGTATTTGTTATTATTATGCTGGTAGTTACATTGATTTTATCCGGGCTTATTCTTCTTCCATTTAGCGGCAGTTTCTTTTCTGCAGTTAAAAACCCTGAGGAGGCTACGGCAGTAATGGATTTAACTTCTAAACCCCTTTATATAATACTTTCAGCTGTACTTAATGGCCTGACAATGCCACTTTTACCAATATTTGCCTGCATTCTGTATTTTAACGGAAGAGCACGCGAGGACCAGCAATTTTCAAATGGACCTATAGAAAATGAGTATCCGGGAAAAGTAAAAGTTGAGGATCTTTATGCCAAACCGCTTCCGGAAGAAAATGAAACGAAGAGTGATAATAATTAGCTTATCTATCAATTAAAGACAATATGAAAGTCCTTGGAATTAATTGCAGTCCACGGAAAGGTGGCAATACTGAAATTCTAATAAGAGAGGTTTTCAAGCCGCTTGAAGCTGCCGGAACAAAGACTGAGCTTTTTCAGATCGGAGGTAAAAAAGTATCAGGTTGCATTGCATGCATGAAATGCCGAAAGAAAGCAGACAAAAGGTGTCATCAGAAAAATGATGTCATCAATAAGTGCATTGAAAAGATGGAAAAGGCTGATGCAATAATCATTGGGTCACCTGTTTATATGGCTGATCTGACTGGTGATGCAAAAGTATTTTTGGAAGTTGCCAGCTATGCATTGGGTGGAGCAGGAAAGCCATTAAGACGGAAAGTCGGAGCTGCAGTTATTGCTGTCAGAAGAGCAGGGGCAATTCATGCATTCGATAGTATAAATCACTTCTTTCTGAATAATGAAATGATAATCCCGGGTTCATCATACTGGAATGTCGCAATCGGAAGGGAAAAGGGAGACGTTTTAAAGGATGAAGAAGGCATGAGAACCATGAAAGTGTTGGGGGAAAACATTGACTGGCTGCTTTCAAAGTTAAAAGATAAAAAGAAAAAGTCCTTAAAGTCTTTAAAGTCTGAAAGTCCAAAGACTGCATGACTGCAAAACAGCAAGATCTAAATATCGTTTTCCCCTTTTACATATCCGAAATTAGCAAGGATGCCGCCGTCAACATAAAGTATGTGTCCGTTAACGAAGTCACTTGCCTTTGATGCCAGAAAAAGTGCAGAATTGGCGACATCTTCAGGTTGTCCCCACCTGCCGGCGGGAGTCCGCGTCATTACTAGATCATTGAATGGATGACCATTTTCACGTATTGGACCTGTCTGTTCAGTAACAATATAACCAGGCCCAATCCCATTGATCTGAATGTTATATTTCGCCCATTCACATGTCATATTTTGTGTAAGCAACTTTAATCCTCCTTTTGCAGATGCATATGCAGAAACGGTATTCCTGCCATAAACACTCATCATTGAGCACATATTTATGATCTTGCCGCTTCTTTTGGCTATCATATTAGGAGCAACTCTTTTTGAAACAATCAGAGGAGCCACAAGATCAACCTCGATCACCTGTTTAAAGTCTGCCACAGGCATATCAAGGATGGGTACCCTTTTTATAATACCTGCATTATTTACTAAAATGTCGATTGTTCCAACATTCTTTTCAATCTGTCCAATACCCATATCAACATCTTTTTCATCGGTAACACTGAACTTGACAATAAAGACTTCAAGCCCTTCTTTTTTAAAAGCTTCCTTGCAGGATAGGAGTTTTTCTTCCTGAAGATCATTAACACAAACCTTTGCTCCGGCTTTCGCAAGGATCAATCCTATTGCAAGGCCAATTCCATGAGTTCCTCCTGTTACAAGGGCGACTTTCCCGGTCAGATCAAATAATTCTGTAATCATATTTTATGTCTTTTCCTCTGTGGAACTCTGAGATACCTCTGTGGAACTCTGTGAAACTTAAGAAACATAAAAACTTACACAGAGGACACAGAGAAGTCACAGAGAAACACAGAGATTGATATTATTTTAAAGTATCAGGATAACGGACATCCATATCGCTGTAATCGAGATTCTCTCCTGCCATGCCCCAGATAAAAGTATAGCTTGATGTACCAGCAGCACTATGGATGCTCCATGACGGAGAAAATACAGCCTGCTCATTTTTCAACCATATATGTCGTGTTTCATCGGGATCGCCAATAAAATGGCAGATCCCCTGCTTTTCCGGAACCTCAAAATAAAAATATGCTTCCATCCTCCGGTTATGAGTATGCACAGGCATTGTATTCCAGACACTTCCAGACATAAGCTCAGTCATTCCCATCTGAAGCTGACATGTAGGCAGAACACTGTTGATCAGCAATTTATTTATCGTCCTGTGATTCGATGCTTCGGGAGAACCTAGTGTTGAAATTTCAGCATCCTTTTTTGTGACCTTCTTCGATGGGTATTTGTGATGAGCCGGGGCTGAGTTTATGTAGAGCTTAGCCGGATTCAGCCTGTCGACCGACTTAAAAACAACATCTTTTGTTCCTTTGCCGAGGTAAAGGGCTTCCTTGAAACCAATTTTATAAACGATGCCTCCGGCCTCAATTTCAGCCTCGCCTCCGACATTAATTAATCCCACTTCCCTGCGCTCCAGGAAATACTCAGCCTTAAGATCATCTGCAGTATCAAGCTTAAGAGCTTTTCCGACCGGCATAGCCCCTCCTGCAATAAATCTGTCGTACATTGAATAAACCAGTGAAATCTCGTCGGGAACAAAAATATTTTCAATCAGGAATTCCTTCCTAAGTTTCATTGTGTCATAATTTTTGAAATCTGCAGGGTGTACCGCATATCTGAGCTCAATTTTCATAACCATATTTATTGGTTAGTTCTGGAATTATTTTCTCTCTCTTCAAAAATACAATCTTTGAGGAAATGATAACAATATAAAAGCCTTAAATTCATTCCTGCCATTTAATAATGTCTATTAAATTATACTCTTTTCTCTTATAACCTTGGATTATTAAGCTGGTATTGTTATTTTCGTGATCATTGATTATTCATAAGCCATTTATCTAATTTCCTTAAGTTTTTAGCATTATGAACAAACCATTTATCAATGAAGATTTTCTTCTTGAGAGCAAAACTGCAAGGAGATTGTATAATGAATTTTCGAAGGACCAGCCGATTATAGATTTTCATTGTCATCTTTCACCTTCCATGATCGCCGATGACCTGCAGTTTGATAACTTGGGTCAGGCATGGCTTGAGGGAGACCATTACAAATGGCGTGCAATGAGAACAAATGGTGTAAATGAGAGGTTCTGTACCGGCAATGCAAATTCAAGGGAGAAGTTCGACAAATGGGCCGAAACGGTCCCGGCAACAATCGGAAATCCCTTGTTTCATTGGACACATCTTGAACTTGCCAGATATTTTGGCATTTATGATCTCCTTTCCCCGTCGACATCCGGAGAAATTTTTGAGAAGACTTCAGAAATGTTACGATCAAAGGAGTACAGCATAAGATCACTTATCCGGAAAATGAATGTTGAGATCATCTGTACAACCGATGACCCTTCAGACTCGCTCAAATATCATGAAATGCTTAAGGGATCATTCGAAATAAGAGTTCTTCCCACATTTCGCCCTGACAATGTCGTTAAAACCGAGGACCCAGTAAAATTCAGGGAGTACATTGCCAGACTTGAAAAAACTTCAGGAAAGACAATAGACGATTTTGAGACACTGATCAATGTCATTGATGGCAGGCATGAGTTTTTCCATTATATGGGCGGACGCCTTTCTGATCATGGGCTTGACCGGTTCTATTTTTCTCCATGTAACTCTGAAGAAGCTGACAGGATTTTGAAGAGCCTTCTGAAAGGAAAAAGCCTGTCGGTTGATGAGGCCGAAAAATATAAGACGGCTGTAATGCTTGAACTCTGCAGGATGAACCATAAAAGAGGGTGGACTCAGCAATTTCACGTTGGTGCGATGAGGAACAACAATTCAAGAATGTTCAGATTAATGGGACCAGATACAGGATGGGATTCAATAGGAGTTCCCCAGGACGCATTAAAAATGTCGGGATTCCTCAGTACTCTTGATGATTCTGACCAGCTAGCGAAAACGATTCTGTATAATCTTAATCCTGCAGATAATGAAATGATGGTGACAATGGCCGGGAATTTCAATGACGGAACCAGACCGGTGAAGGTGCAATACGGTCCGGCATGGTGGTTCCTTGATCAGATAACAGGAATGGAAAAGCATCTTAAAGATCTCGCTGCACTGGGACTACTTAGAAGATTTATTGGTATGGTCACTGATTCACGAAGCTTTCTCTCTTATCCACGGCATGAATATTTCAGAAGGATTGTCTGCAATTTCGTGGGTAGTGAAATCGAAAAAGGTCTTATACCTGGCGATGACGAACTTGTTAAACCTCTTATTGAAGGGATATCATATAAGAATGCTAAAGAGTATTTCGGATTTTAAACCTCTGTGACACTCTGTGAATCCTCAGTGTCACTCTGTGTAAGTACTTTGGAATTAGTTACATAGAGATCCACAGAGAAGACACAGAGATGAGACAATAATGAATTTAAAATGTAAATTATGAATGAACTGAATTTAAAAGATAAAATAGCGGTTATTACCGGCGGTGCAGGACTTATCTGTTCAGAAATGGCAAGATCACTTGCTTTTCAGGGAGTAAAGACTGTCATCATTGATTTGAATGGTGATGCTGCGAGCAGAGTAGCAAAGGAGATAGAAATGGAATTTAAAACTCCCTCATTAGGACTTTCAGCCAGTGTTACCGATAAATCCTCACTTGAAGCATCCAAGAAGATAATCAATGAGAAATTCGGAATGATTGATATACTGATCAACGGAGCTGGAGGAAATTCACCTGCCGCAACAACCAAAGTGGAAAAAATGGATGGCTCAGATTCTGAGAATCCCGATGATACGTTCTTTGGACTCAAGCTGGAAGGATTTGATAAAGTATTCGATCTTAATTTCAAGGGTACTCTTTTACCATCAATGGTCTACACCACAGATATGGTAAAACAAAAGGCCGGAGTTATAATTAATATTTCATCAATGAACTCCTATCGTCCTCTGACGAAGATAGCTGCCTATTCAGCTGCAAAAGCTGCTGTTAATAATTTCACACAATGGCTGGCTGTTCATTTTTCAAAAACCGGTATAAGAGTTAATGCAATTGCTCCGGGATTTCTTCTTACAAATCAGAATAAGTTCCTTATGATTGACGAAAAGACGGGAGATCTCTCACCCAGAGCCATTAAGATATTAAATGGCACTCCTATGCACCGGTTCGGAACTCCTGAAGAGCTTACAGGTACGCTTCTTTATCTGGTTTCAGATCTTTCAAAATTTGTAACAGGGATTATTATTCCCATTGATGGAGGATTTAGCGCATACTCTGGCGTATAAGGCGATGGGCGTAAGGCACCGGGCTACAGGCAAAACTAAAATTGGCAAATATTTCAGCCTGACGCCTGATGCCTGACGTCTGACGCCATTAATAATATGTTGAAATTTTAAAATTATGATTTACTATCAATCCGGTTCAGAAAATACAGTAATGAGTCCAAATGATCTCGAGTACGGGGTCTTTTCCTCGCTTGTAAAGCTGGGTCAAAGAAAGAAAGTTCTTGCTGTTCCGCCCGATTTTACAAGGTTTCATTCCAGATCGGGCGAAATAACAACACTTATTTATAATTATTACAAGGAGAATCTTAGTGATGTACTTCCTGCGCTTGGAACACATTCTCCGATGACTGAAAAAGAAATATCCGAAATGTATAAGGGAGTTCCTCCGGATATTTTCCGGATACATGACTGGAGAAAAGACGTTGTAACCGTTGGAACTGTTCCAGGTGAATTCGTTTCAAAAATAACTGAGGGAAAGTTAAATTATTCATGGCCCGCCCAGCTCAACAGGCTCGTTATTAATGGAGGACACGATCTGATACTTTCAATCGGACAAGTAGTGCCACATGAGGTTGTAGGAATGGCAAATTACAATAAAAACCTTTTTGTGGGGACAGGGGGCCCTGAAGGAATAAACAAAAGTCATTTTATAGGAGCAGTTTACGGCATGGAAAGAATGATGGGGAAAGCAGATACACCTGTCAGAAAGTTACTTAATTATGCATCTGACAAATTCACTTCACATCTTCCAATTGTATATATCCATACAGTTATCGGACGCGACGAAAAAGGAAAGCTTGTTATCAGGGGTCTCTTTATCGGCGATGACTATGAAGTCTTTAAACTGGCTTCCGAACTCTCTTTGAAAGTTAATTTTACTGCTCTTGACAAACCATTGAAGAAAGTGGTCGTATATCTCGATCCGGCTGAATTCAAGAGCACATGGCTCGGAAACAAGAGCATTTACAGGACAAGGATGGCTATGGCGGATAACGGGGAGTTGATAATTCTTGCTCCAGGACTGAAAGAATTCGGTGAGGATAAGGAGATCGACCGGCTCATACGAAAATATGGATACAGGGGAACACCTGTAACTTTGAAATCGACTGATGAGAATGAAGAACTTAAAAATAATCTCAGTGCAGCGGCACATCTTATTCATGGCAGCTCAGAAAGCAGGTTTTCAATCACATATTGTCCCGGTTACCTGACTAAGGCTGAAATAGAATCTGTCAATTTCAAATATTCTGATCTTAAAACAATGATGAAGAAATATGATCCAGCAAGACTTCATGAAGGATTCAACAAGGTTACCGGAGGGGAAGAAATATATTATATCTCAAATCCTGCAGTGGGACTGTGGGCATCAAAGGACAAGCTTAAATGATTAAATGGGGAATAATAGGCTGCGGTAAAGTGACCGAGCTTAAAAGCGGTCCGGCTTTCAATAAGGTATCTGATTCACAGCTTGTTGCGGTCATGAGACGAAATCTGGTACTTGCTGAAGATTATGCCCTGCGGCATAATGTTCCCAGGTTCTATAAAGATGCCGATGAACTTATTAATGACAAAGATGTTAATGCCGTATATATTGCCACACCACCCTCAAGCCATGCCGGGTACGCTATCAAAGTCCTTAATGCCGGTAAACCCGTATATATCGAGAAACCGATGGCATTGAATTACAGAGAATGCTTAGAAATCAATGAAGCAGCAGAAAGGGTAGGATTGCCTGTCTTCGTTGCCTACTATCGGAGAACGCTTCCCGGATTCTTAAAGATTAAAAATCTGATCGAGGCCGGAGAGATAGGGAGACCCAGGTTTGTAAATTTTCAGATTTTTAACTATCCATCCGAAGATGAAATAGCAGGAAGGCTTCCCTGGCGTGTAATACCGGAGATTGCTGGTGCCGGTCATTTTTTTGACCTTGGATCCCATCAGCTTGATTTTATTGATTTCCTTTTCGGTCCGGTTCTGAAAGTCTCATCATTGACTGTTAACCAGGCTAAAAATTACGCTGCCGAAGATTTTGTTTCTGCAAGCTTTTTATTCAGGGAAAATATTGTCGGGACCGGGATATGGAGTTTCAGCACTTGTCATGAAGGAAACAGGGATAATTTTGAGATCATTGGTGAAAAAGGTATAATAAAAACCTCTACATTTACTTACGAACCAATTGTTCTGGAAAATAATAGCGGTCGACAGGAATTTGTTAACGAGAGACCAGAAAACATACAGTTTTACCTTATTGAACAGATAGTCAGAGCCCTTTCTGGTCACGGAGAAGTTGTTAGCACCGGGACTACTGCCGCCAGGACAAGCTGGGTGATGGATGAAGTTGTAAAAGAGTACTATAAGAAATAAGTTACTAGTTGCTGGTTAACAAGCAACTAGCAACATGCAACAAGTAACATTTCTTAATAAAATAACTAATCAATCATGGATAGACAATCAGATATTGGATTAATAGGCCTGGCAGTAATGGGCGAAAACCTTGTGCTGAATATGGAGAGCAAAGGGTTCCGGGTAACTGTTTATAACCGGACAATCCAAAAAGTAGATGATTTCCTTGCAGGCAGGGCTAAGGGCAAAAAGATTGCAGGTGTCCATTCAATTGAAGAGCTGGTAAAATCCCTGAAGAGACCCCGAAAGATCATGATCATGGTTAAGGCAGGTGGAGCAGTAGATGAAATGATCGATACTCTGATCCCCTATCTTGAAAAGGGAGATATAATCATCGATGGAGGAAATACCCACTTCCCCGATACGAACCGGCGCACTGCCTTTGTTGAAAGTAAGGGATTGCTATATATAGGTACTGGAGTCTCCGGTGGTGAAGAAGGAGCTTTGCTGGGTCCGTCAATCATGCCGGGAGGCTCAAAAGCAGCCTGGCCGGAGGTCAAACCCATTTTTCAGGCAATTGCTGCAAAAGTTGAAGACGGAACTCCATGCTGCGACTGGGTAGGTGAAAACGGGGCCGGTCATTTTGTAAAAATGGTCCATAACGGGATTGAATACGGTGATATGCAGCTTATCTGCGAAGCGTACCAGATAATGAGGGATCTTCTTCATATGAGCGCCGATGAGATGCACATTGTTTTCAGGGATTGGAATAAAGGTGATCTCGACAGTTACCTTATTGAAATTACCCGTGATATTCTTGCATTCAAGGATACCGACGGCAAACCACTTGTAGATAAGATTCTCGATACAGCCGGACAGAAAGGTACTGGAAAATGGACAGCGGTAGCAGCTCTCGATCAGGGAATTCCCCTTACCCTTATCGGAGAAGCTGTGTTTGCCAGGTGCCTGTCTTCAGTCAAGGAAGAGAGAGTTAAAGCATCAAAGATTCTTCATGGACCTGAACCTGCTCTTTCAACAGATAAAAAAGAATTCATCGATAACCTGAAGGATGCCCTCTATGCTTCAAAGATTGTCTCGTACGCACAGGGCTATTCACTCATGAGGGCTGCAGCTTCAGAGTACAAATGGGACCTTAATTACGGAGGAATTGCGCTCATGTGGAGAGGTGGCTGCATAATCAGGTCCGCATTCCTCGGAAAGATAAAAGAAGCATTTGTTAAAAATCCGGCAATTACCAACCTTCTTATTGATCCGTTCTTCAGTGATGAAATTGATAAGGCGCAGAAAGGATGGAGGAACGTGGTAGCCGCATCAACAAGCAATGGAATCCCCGTGCCTGCAATTTCATCTGCTCTTGGCTATTTTGATGGTTATCGCTGCGAAAAACTTCCACAGAACCTCCTTCAGGCTCAGAGAGATTACTTCGGTGCGCACACCTATGAGCGTATTGATAGATCAAGAGGTGAATTCTTCCATACCAACTGGACCGGAAGAGGAGGTTCAACATCTTCATCCACATATAATGTATAATCACCATTTGCACAAAGCCAGTCACTAAACAATAACTTATTAAAATGCCAGAAGAAAAAAAATTCAGTAACTACAGATGGACTGTCTGTGCCCTGATATTCTTTGCCACGACGGTCAACTACCTCGACAGACAGATAATAGGCATACTAAAGCCCCTCCTGGATTCTGACCTTGGGATCGGAGAAAAAGATTATGCTCATATTATTATGGCCTTCCAGCTCTTATATGCTATAGGTATGTTTTTTGCCGGGCGGCTGATAGATAAATTCGGAACTAAAATCGGATATGGAGTTTCGGTTGTCTTATGGAGCTTTGCAGCTATGGGACATGCTTTGGCAAAAGGTGTGTGGGGGTTCGGAATCTGGAGAGGTTTCCTTGGAATAAGCGAAGCCGGTAACTTTCCTGCTGCAAATAAAACGATAGCCGAATGGTTCCCAAAGAAAGAGCGGGCTTTTGCATTCGGGATAATGAACTCCGGAACAAATGTCGGGGCAATCCTGGCTCCCCTGGCTATTCCAGCCATGTTGGTTGCATGGGGCTGGCAGGCTGCATTTATTATTACAGGATCAATAGGTTTCATCTGGGTAATTGCATGGTTAATTTTCTATGAATTGCCGGAAAAACATAAAAAGATATCTGCAGGAGAGCTTGCTTATATTAACAGTGATGTTGATGAACAAAATGAGACAAAAGAGCAAATTCCATGGCTGAAGCTGTTTAAATATAGGCAGACCTGGCTCTTCTTTATAGGGAAAGGACTTACTGACCCGATATGGTGGTTTTACCTTTTCTGGATCCCCGGGTGGCTTTCAACTGTCAGAGGGGCTGGGCTCAGTATCTCTTCATTCGGATTACCACTTGCTTTCATATATACAATGACTACAATTGGAAGCATTAGCGGAGGGTGGATCTCAGGGTTTATGATAAATAAGGGCATGTCACCTTTCAGGGCAAGAAAACTTACCATGCTTATCTTTGCAGTTCTTGTTGTTCCCATCATATTTGCACAATCAAAAGGAGTAAGTACATGGGGTGCAGTCTGCCTTATTGCTCTTGCAGCGTCATCACATCAGGCGTGGTCGGCAAACCTCTTTACCACTGTATCTGATGCCTTTCCTAAGAAAGCCGTCAGCTCAATTACAGGAATTGGGGGTATGGCAGGTGCTGTCGGTGGTGCCTTTATTTCTTATATAGCAGGCGGTATACTTCAGCATTTTAAAGACCTTGGACATATAGAAACTGGATATGTTGTCATGTTTGCCATTGCAGGAAGTGCTTATCTGATTGCATGGATAATAATGCAGGTATTTGCACCAAAGAACAAGAAAGTAACATTGGAATGATAAAACTCGGGAAATATTCAATCGGACTTGGTGACAGGTTCGGTCACCAGGGTCATGCCCAGCTAAAGGCGATAATCGAGGCAGGAAGAAAAGGCATTGACATCACACCCGTCTGGAACAAGTCGAACAGGGAGCATATGATAATTGGTACTCTGCCGTCAGATGTCAGGATTGAAGCAGACTCCGTAACCAAAATTTCTGGCTACAAAAAGCCATATTTTGTTGATGCTGATCATATTAACCTTGATACTGTTGACAAATTCATCAGCAGCTCTGATTTTTTTACTATAGATGTCGCTTCGTATATCGGAAAACGGGCCACAGATTATGACATAAGTACATTCATTGAGAATGCCAGTAAGTATGTCGGTAAGATTGAAGTTCAGGGGATCAAAAAATCATTGAAGTGCTCCTCGAAACAACTGGCTGATATTACTGAAAAATATCTTTTCGCCGCCAAGAAAGCAGGTGAGATATACCGGAAGATAGAGAAATCGAAAGGTGCCGGTACTTTCATTACGGAAGTTTCGATGGATGAAGTTGCCCAGCCTCAGACACCGGTAGAACTGTTTTTCATTCTTGGCATGCTGGGTCTTGAGGGAGTTCCTCTTCAGACGGTTGCCCCGAAGTTTTCAGGTAGATTCAATAAAGGCGTTGACTATGCAGGAGATCCGTTGAAATTTGCATCGGAGTTTGAGGAGGATCTGATGGTTGTCTCATTTGCTGCAAATGAATTCAGACTCCCTGAAAATCTAAAGATCAGTGTTCACTCAGGATCGGATAAGTTTGCAATATATCCTTATATTGGTTCACTTCTTAGAAAGCATGACAAGGGAGTTCATCTTAAAACTGCAGGAACAACCTGGCTTGAAGAGGTAATAGGTCTTGCCGAGGCGGGGGGCATTGCGCTGGATTTTGTAAAGGAGATATATATCCATTCAATTGAGAAAATGGAGGAATTATGCGCCCCATATGCAGATGTGATAGATATAGATGCTAATGGCCTTCCATCAGCCGGAGAGGTTTCAGTTTGGAACGGAAGGAAGTTTGCAGCTTCATTAAGACATGATCAGGGCAATCCGGATTACAATCCAAATATGAGGCAGCTGATACATGTGGCATATAAGCTGGCTGCCCAGAAAATGGATACCTACTTCCAACTGCTTGAGGAACACGAAGAAGTGGTTTCACAGTGTGTTTTTGAGAATATTTATAACAGGCACATCTGCCGGTTATTTATCTAGCTCAATAGCTGCCAGGATGAACGGTGCTACTCCTTTGGGATCGTTATCGATGCGTTTTTCGTTTATATAGTATTCGTAGGATCCATCGCGGTAAGGATTTCCCCCAAGTCCGCATCCGCCGCATATATTATGCATTGTCAGGAATCCTTTATAATCGACAGTAATAAGCTCTCTGATAATATCATTAAATGCTTTCTCCGCAATCCTGAGGAATTTATTATCGAGGTAACCCTCGTGAGCCCCCCTTGCAAAAACATAAGCAAACATTGCTGACCCGGAACCTTCAATGTAGTTACCTTCCCTCCCACCCTGGTTAAGAACCTGGAACCACAGGCCAGTTTTCTTATCCTGTACCTTTAAAAGAGCTTTGCAGGTTTTCTTAAGGATTGCCAGGAGGTCATCGCGGTCCGGATGATCCTGTGGTAGAAATTCAAGAATATCAATAATGGCCATTGTGTACCAACCTGTGGCACGGCTCCATGGATATTGGGATTTACCTGATTCCGGATCGCACCATTTCTGCTGCCTGCTTTCATCCCATGCATGCATAAGCAGCCCTGACCTTTGATCAAGGGTTTTTTCATAAATCATTTTTACCTGGATCCCTGCAACGTCGTACCATTCGGGCGCATTAAATTCCCCGGCATACTGGACCATAAAGGTGGATCCCATGAATATCCCGTCGAGCCACATTTGCCATGGGTAAATTTTCTTATGCCAATAACCTCCTGATTTTGTCTTTGGATGATCTTTAAGCTGATCGATAAAATTATCCATTGCATACCTGTATTGCATTTCCTTTGTCCTGTGGTAGAGTGTCATTATATTCCCTCCCGGAAAAATCCTGTCGAGGTTAAATTCTTCTTTCCTGTAATCAATGACAGAACCATCGGGCCGGACAAAATACTTTACCCAGTCCTCCATGTATTTCGAATACTTTGGATCGATATTACCAAGCCTGTCAATCGCCATTCCCAGGAATGCAACATCATATGCCCACTTAGGATTTCTGTCAACGTAAAATATAAGACTGTCGGAACGGTTCATAACTGAATTTGCCATTTTTACCGACCACTTCAGTTCGGTGGTTTTGTTCTTATTAGCTGGAGCCTGATAATTGCAGGATGACAACATGATTAATAAAACAATCAGGGTGGATCTATACATAGTTTCGATTTTTTAGTTATGCCTCTAAATCCCTGCCTGCAGGCAGGCAGGCCCTGAAGGGAACTTTTTTACTTGTATTTTCTCAAAACCCCCTTTAGGGGGAAGGGGGCGAAAATTAAAGAAAAGAGACTCCCTGCCAGAGTCTCTTTTCAAATCCGGTATTACTAAAAGCTGCCTATAATTCCTCTAGATAATACCATCTTTACTCTAAACTAACCCAATAATTCTGATTTAGTAGCCCGGGTTTTGCATTGCCGCTTTTTCATCAGCAGTAAGGGCCTTCCCATCAGCATTATAAATAGCATCGAGGAAAGTCTGCGGTAGCGGGCGTAGGTAATGCTTTTCCTGGATAGCCGCTACTGATCCCTCATTAAAAGCCTTTGCGCGTTTTATAAGCGTTTTAGTGCGCGAAAGGTCTTCCCAGCGGAAAAGCTCGCCATAGAGCTCGCGTGAACGCTCGTTGAGCAGGAAGCACATCATTCTGTCATAATCTGTTGTATAGCCGAGTGTTGTTATAATGGCCTCGTCCACTGCCGGAAGGCTTGCCGGGGTGATCCCTGCGGTAATGTCCGAAGCAGCAGTCGTTACAGGAATATTAAGCGATTCGTAGTATGAATTTGAAGTGCAATATGAATTTATCAATACACCGTTTGCATTAAGCGGTGCATTTGAATTGGTAAGAACTGCGGCACCACCATCCCTGTATGCAGCCCTGTTTTCACCATTCTTGAACTGCGCACGTGCACGGACAATATTCAAGACTGTAATAGCTTCAGCATATTTGTTTTGGCGGATGAGAGCTTCAGCTTTAATGAGATATGTCTCGGATACCCTTGCAATTATCCCATCGCGGCGGCCTGCAGTTGCGGCTACGGCTATGCGGGATCCGTCAAGCCATTTACTGAGAGACGGGAATCTGCTGACATTGCTGGGTAACTTTAAGTAACCGCTGCCACTTGCAAGGTAGCGTGGATAGGTATGGGGTGTGGGTTTACCAGTAACAGGGTTATTGAAATATACTCCGGTATGTGTACTCTTTACCTTTGGGGTTCCCCCGGCGGTAGGATCGCTAAACCTGGTGTCGCCAGTCTTATTGATAATGTAGATCAATCCCAGATCGCCCTGTGCATAAGTTACAGGCGTGCCAGTATTCGGGTCTGTTCCGTTAAGCTGGGCAAGGTTAGAGATATTGTTAATGTTTGCCTTTGTCTTAAAGCTTTTCCAGAAGCGCGAATCGTTCTCCATGTCAAACACACTGTAAGCGTATTCATTTGTCCTGCATCTCTGGTATTCACGTCCGCCTGCTATATCGCGTACAAAGCCGGTAAGTGTTTGATATACTGAAAGAAAAAGAAGATGGTTGTAGTTCCCGTTACCATCAGAAGCGATTGTAGTTGTGCTGGAGAACTGTGCGGCAAAAATCACCTCAGGGAGTTTCTCGTTTGCACCGTCAGGTCCTGTGAAAGCGAAAATATCGGAAAAATTTGGTGCAAGCGCGTGATGGGCGATAACCTCGTCTGTAAGTGTTATTATCTCTGCAAGGTCTGCTGTTTTGTAGGAAGAGTTCCAGTCGTTATTTATTTCAGAACACCTGTAGAGGAGAGCTTTTGCAAGGAAGTGGGCTGCTACATCCTTATATAGTTTTCCTTCCAGGGCCTCGGCATCAGGAAGACCTGCGTATGCCGTCCTGAAATCAGCGATTATCTGGTTAACGCACTGCTCTTTCGTTGCGCGTTCAAAGAACCTTTCAACGCCTGAGGATGGCTCCAGTTTCAGCACAACGGGCCCGTACTGTTGTACAAGTCTGAAATATGAGAACGCCCGAAGGAACGACCCTTCGGCTTTATACAGTTTGTTTTTATTGGCATCAGTAATAGCTGCATCGACATTTGCAAGAAGCATGTTGGCATCGCTGATGGCTTTGTACATCATGTCCCATATTTCATAAGTTTTTGTAACATTAGATGTTGGAACATTAGGAACTATGGAACCCAGGTTGGAGTTATAGTCGTTCCAGGTTTGTTGAGCCTGGTCGCCCCCAACGATGAATTCGTCAGTACCGCACTGGGTGGTGGAAACTGACTGCTCCCTGCCCATGAAAAAGTTTCTGTAGTTGTTGTACAAGCCGTCGGCGAGGTCGGCAATCCCCTCGGGAGTTTTAAAATATTCGGTGTTTCTTTGGGTCTTCAGCTCTTCGTTAAGAAAATCCTCTGTACATGAACTGATACTTGATACCATCAGGATAATTGCCCAAAGCTCTAATATGGTTTTTAAAAACTTATTCATATCTCGTGTATTTTTATTTTATGGTTAAAATTCATTCAGTACTTTCTCAGAATCCCACGTTAATACCGAATACATACCCGCGGTTATAATAGAGAGTGCCATATTCGGAATCCATGAAGTTATTATTCGACCAGAGCATACCTGCATTCTGTACCTGTGCAAAGACCTTCAGGCTGTTTATCTTAACTTTGTTTACCAGGGTCGTTGGCAGCTGGTATCCCAGCGATAGGTTTCTGATCTTGATCCATGAATCATCTTTATAATAGGTGCCGGCATAAGTGTCGCCGCCTGCCTCGCTCATAAACGGCCTCTGGTATTCGGCATCGGTATTGTCGGGCGTCCAGTAGTCGAGCTTGCGCTGGTCGCCATACATGCCTGTGAGGCCCTGGCCTACGCCTGTCATGTATTTGAGGCGTCCGGTAATGAACATGGATAGCTCGATTCCTTTATAATTGAAAGTATTTGTGAGTCCAAGTGTCCAGCGCGGGCTTGTGTTGCCTATGATTACCCTGTCGTAATTGCCGTCGATACGATAGTCGTTATTCTGGTCTCTGACCTTTATTTTGCCTGGTGCAAACTGGGATCCGTTAGCATTGAAATTTCGCCAACTCTGTCTGGTCTCCAGGAGTATCCTGCCAGATGCCGATTTTCTCGTAATCGTAGATTATACCTATCGGTTCGCCTATGAACCAGTTATTTGCAACCATATCCTCTTTGCCGTTCATCAGCGATTCTATCTGGTCCCTCTGCCATGCTGCAGTTGCATTTATCTCCCATGAGAAATCGCTCACATTTAATACGTGTGGCATTTATAGTGAAGTCGATACCCCTGTTGCTTGTTTCACCAACATTTGCAATTGTTGAGGTATAGCCAGAAACACTTGGAAGGGCTACAGTTAAAAGAAGATCGGAAGTGGATGACCTGTAAGCTTCAATGGTCCCGTTAATCCGCCCTTTAAGGATGGAGAAATCAACTGCAAGGTTGTACTGGGTGGTCTTTTCCCATCCAAGATCCGGGTTTGCAATAGAGCTTGTAAGTGTATAACCTGTTTCGGTACCGGTGCCAAACGGTACTGTAACCTGATTGATAGCACCCTTTGTTGAATAAAGGTCCACGGCAGAGTTACCTACTGTACCGAAGCCTAAACGCAGCTTTAACTGGTCGATCCATTCAATATCTTTTAAGAAGTTCTCCTGGTCTAAACGCCATGCTATGGCAGCGCTTGGGAAGAAAGCCCATTTATTTCCTTCAGCAAGCTGTGAAGCGCCGTCCCATCGTCCTGATAATGTTAGCAGGTATTTGTTGTTGTAATTATAATTCACACGTGCCATATACGATTCGAGCTGACGTTCGGTAAGGCCGGAACTCCAGGCTGAAAGCTGGGCACTCGTAAGGGAACCTAAGTTGTACCACATTTGACTCGGGATTTGTATACCCTGTCCTGAAATACTTGATGATTCACTGATCCATTTCGATGCGGTCTGAAGCAATGTGACTCCAACTGTATGGGCTCCGAATTTATTGTCGTAATAAAGGAGGTTATCGATAGTATAGGAGAAGTCCTTCGTATTGGAGACGCTGGCATTGGAAGCGCTGAGTTCCCTTACAATTGACTTAGAGTCATTATAATAGCCGTTCCTGTAGAATCGGAAATCGGGGCCGAAGTTCATACGGTACTTGAGGCCCTTAAGGAGTTTTACTTCTGTAAAGAGGCTGCCAAGCAGACGGAGTGTCTCGCGCTGGTTAGTCGAGTATTTCCATTCGTCTATAACATTCCACACGTGTGCTTTTCCCCCGGGATGTACGATGCGGTTTCCATCTGCATCAAAAGGAAGGGAATAAGGTTCAATCCGTGCTGCTGCCGCTATCAGGTCGCCTGTCACATTGGAGCTACCTCCCGTGGCGCTTTGCCCGTAATCCTGGTACTGATACGATCCGTTGATGCCGACTCCAAATGTAATCCACTCCTTCGGGTTAAGTTCGACATTTGTCCTTAGGGTGTAACGCTGATACTCCTGTCCTTTTATTGTACCCTGGTTGTCAAGGTAACCTATCGAACCGTAAGCCTTCATTGTTTTAGTACCGCCGCTCGCGCTGAGGGTATGCTCCTGGGTATAGGCAGGCTGTGTTACCACTCCTAACCAGTCGAATGTTTCGACTTGCGAAGGATCCCATGTACCGCCTGCCCAGCCTTTCTGGATGTTCTGCCATGCAGTTGGTTCGGCTGTAAAATAATTAATTGTGCCATCGTTGGCAAGGTTTGGCGCGTTACCCGGCACTCTTGAGTATATGCCGGTGGTTGGATTATAAGATGCATAATATGCGCCCCACCTCGAGAATTCCATGAATTCTGCAACGTTCATGTATTTAGAACGCCAGATCATCTGTTCGTTTGTAAGCGTACCAGAGTAGTTAAGCTGGAATTTTCCATCGGTACCGCGTTTTGTTGTTACAAGTACAACTCCATTAGCGCCCCTCGAACCGTAAATGGCGGTTGCAGAAGCATCTTTATGTATCTCTATGGATTCTATGTCCTGCTCGTTCAGTGTTTCGATCCCGGAATTCGACAGAATGGGAATACCGTCAACAACATAAAGAGGTGTGTTGGAAGCGGTAAGTGAACGAGCGCCGCGGATTGAAATGCTTCCCAGTGTACCGGGGCGAAGAGAGGTTGTAATATCGACACCTGCTGCTTTACCCTGAAGAGCCTGGAATACGTTGTTCACAGGGCGGGCGGTTATTTGTTCGTTTGAAACGGAAACAACAGAACCGGTAATATCGCTCTTTTTCTGTGTTCCGTAACCGATCACCACAATCTCCTCTAAACCGGTATATTCTTCCTTCATGACAACATCAACTTTACTCTGGTTCCCGACAGGAACCTGAAGTTTTGTATAGCCCAAGAATGAGAACTCCAAAATGGCAGAGACAGGATTTTGAACAGTAATGGTATAATTACCATTAATGTCGGTCTGGACTCCGACGGTCGTTCCCTGTACCACGACATTTGCACCCGGTAAGGCTGCTCCCCCTGAGTCAGTTACTTTTCCGGTAATAGTTCTGGCATTTTGCCCGAATGTCGCCACCGACAGCGCAGACAGCATCATCAGGCAAAAAATGCGGTTAATGAGAATCTTTTTCATATTATTTCATAAATTAATGGGTTAGAGTAATTTTGCCGTAATATTGTTTTTTAGAATGATATCCTTGTTTTTCTTATTTTCATTCATAACTGTGCCAGGCAGAATATTATTAATGAGGTAAATATTTCTGCATTTATCATCCTTCAAAATAAAAGTACTGATTTTTTCCTGCTGATAACAGTTTGTAACACGCACGTTCTGACAATTTGAAAGATTCAGGTAAGGTAGCTTCCCGACCGGAGATAAAACTGAAACTTTATCCCATGAAATATCCTGTGAGTCTTTTGCTTCAAGCGGGCTCCCCTCTGAGATTTTCATCTCGATGTCATGGAAGCTTACCCCTGAGGTGTTTTCAAGCAATACTCCCTTTTTTGAAAAGCTTCTTATATCATTGAACGAGACACCTGATACTGCCCGTTCTTCGAGTCCGTAAATTGCAACTGGCCGCTGTGCTTCCCGGATGTTCATGTTTGAAAGATGAACATTTCTTACAGCCGGGGTCCTTTCTGAAAGAGGTTCAGCCTCTGTAGGTTGGTAACGGAGCGTTATAAGCACTCCTTCATTCACAATATTATACATTGTGACATTTGAAACCCTTACATCTTCAACAATGCCACCTCTGCCTCTCATGGTTTTAATCCGGATGCCAATATCTGTTCCTTCAAAGACACAATTTGTAATAGTAATTCTCCTGACATCGCCGCTCATTTCACTGCCGATTACAACACCCCCGTGGCCTTCAAGCATTGTACAGTTTGTAATGGTGATATTCTCAGTAGGTTTTCCTGCTTCGCGGCCGTCCTCATCGCGACCCGATTTAATAACTATACAATCATCGCCCACAGTGATATGGCAATCTGAAATATGTACATTCCTGCACGAAGAAGGATCTATACCGTCAGTATTGGGGGAATTGCCGGGATTTTCTATAGTAATGCCTGTTATGGTTATGTCCTCCGAAAAAGCAGGCATTATTGTCCAGAACGGAGGATTTGAAAAGCTAACTCCTTCAATCAGTACATTTTTGCATTCATACGTCGTTACCATGGGTGGCCTTAAGAAGTTGTTCTTACCTTTTATATACTTGTTCGTTGCAAGAAGTGCCTCGTTTTCCTTCTTGAATATCTCCTGCCATTTGTTATTTACAGGTTGATTTGACATCACACTTCTCATGAAATCCCACCATTTTTTACCCTGCCCTTCAAAATGTCCGTCACCTCTTATAGAAATGTTCTCACACTGATATGCATATATTTGGGATTTAAAATTTTTAACCCTGACTTCTTCCCATCTTGACTTTACCATTGGCAGATAATCATCAAAATCGTCAGAAAACCTTACTACTGCTCCTGCATCAAGATAAAGGGTAATATTGCTCTTCATTACAATAGGGCCTGTTAAAAAGGTTCCTGCCGGGAAAAAAGTGTGCCACCACCTCTAGCTGACAGGCTGTCAATCAAATTGTTAATAATATCCGTACATTTGGTTTTCCCCGACGGGTCGGCTCCACGGACAACAATATTGGTCCAGATATTCTGGGAGTTCAATAAAGCAGGAAAAACAATAAGAAGAATGAATGAAAGAGTTCTTTTCATAAAATGGACCGGTTAAGTCAGGCTTAGTTCAACTAAATTACCATGTAATTGCCAAAACCATGGTATATAAATTATCAATTTTAGGTAGATAAATTGATTGAAATGGCTTTGATTATGCTATTTTTGAAAATACAATCCCTGAGAATGAAAAGAATACTGGGAGTTACAGCAATATTAATCCTGGTTTTTATCTCTGCACCAACAAAGGGACAGAATATTTACAGATTCGATCACATTGGATCCGAAGACGGACTTTCTCAAAATACCGGTAACAGTATTCTCTTCGACAGTAAGGGATTCATGTGGATAGGAACCTGGAACGGACTGAACAGGTATGACGGATATGAATTCAAGATTTTCAGAAGCAGCCCGGGCAATCCTTCGAGTTTTACAAATAACAGGATTACAAAACTATGGGAAGACAAGGAGGGCTTCATCTGGCTCGAAACATATGACGGCTACTATCATTTCTTCGACCCGGTAACTGAAGTATTTCATTCAATTCCTTTATATAAGGGACCCGATGTCCACAACGGAGCGATGAAATTTTTCCTTCAATACTCCGATGATATAATTCTCCTTGGTTCTTCAGAATCGGGATTATATCTGTGTAAATACAACAGTCAGGGAAAAGCTTATGATGTTCAGCAACTGGATGCTGAAGGAGATAACCCGATCTCAGATGACCGAATAAAATTCCTGCACAGGGACTCTGAAAATAATGTGTGGGTCGGGACACAAAAAGGACTGAACCTGATTCCACATAGTATTATAGGGAAATCTGATCCGGCAATCAGCCTGAAATACCCTGATATTTCGTTTTCAGCGGTCTGTGAAACGCGGGGAGAGATATGGTTCGGAACCGAAGAAGATGGTATAATGGTCCTTGATAAAATAACCGGTAATACAAGGATTATCTCTGTCCAGAGTCACCCCGGATTAAGGTCAGACAAAATATCACACCTATACCGTACCCGGACGGGGGAGATTATTGCAGGATTCAGGAATAAGGGGCTGATGATCACACAAAATTCCGGCAAAGAGTGGCAAAATATAAAATTTCACTCAGAAAACCTGGATAAGATATATGAGGACAGGCATAATCAGGTGTGGCTAACTGCACTGGAATTCGGGGTTACAAGGCTTGACCTGAAAAGTCTTGAAACAAGGTTTTATATTCTTACTCCGGATGCGATAAAACCCCTCACAGATCTTGAAAGACCTCAGTTTTTTGAGGATACCCGCGATAACCTCTGGCTTGGACTCCATGGGAACGGTCTTGGCCTTTATGACAGGAGCATGGATAATTTCAAATTCTTCAGGAATGATCCGAAAGATCCGAATACAATGTCGTCAAATTTTGTACACTGCATTACTGAGGACAGATCAGGACAGCTGTGGATCGGGACAGGGCAGGTTCTCGGTGGAGTGGAAAAAGTAATTCTTGAAAACAAGGCATTCGAACATCATAAGCTTGTAATGGAGCCGTCTGACGTGCTTGACAATGTTTCAAGGGCAATCCTCGAAGATCAGAACGGGTATTTATGGGTCTCAACAAAAGCAGGGGAAATTCACCTTTTCGACAGTACATTAAAACAAAAAAAGCTTTTCACCTACCTGCCAGGTATTGGGAATGAGTCGCTCAGGAACATAACCTACGCTTTTCTGAATGATTCCAGAGGCTATCTATGGATCGGGTCAAAAGGGTACGGGCTGAGTGTTTCAACCAGGCCGCTTGACAGATTTGCCCGTGACTATTCTGATATAAGCTTCAGAAGATTTACTTTTTCTGCAAGCGACAGTTCAAGCATAGGTAATAATAACATTTATTCAGTCTGCGAGGATTGGACCAACAATATCTGGATAGGTACATATGGCAATGGCCTGAGTCTTGTTCTTAATCCCGGAAGCAAGGACCTTAAATTCAAACGAATTAATCAGGGAAACAGCAATTTATCAAGCGACCTGATACGGCACCTTCTGGTCGATTCCTCAGGGAACCTATGGGTAGCCACCACATTTGGAGTCAATTTTCTTGAAAAAAAGGATATTGAGTCAGGCAACTACCGGTTTAAGGTTTTCCTCAAAAACCCCGATGATGATAAAAGCCTTATATACAACGATGTAATACACATTTTTGAAGATTCAAGAAGAAGGATCTGGCTTGGAACCTTCGGAGGAGGAATAGACCTCTTCGAAGGGAATAAGGGAGAGAGTGCCTCTTTCAGACATTATGGTTCAGATGCAGAAATCAGCTACGGAATTGTTTACGGAATACTGGAGGAGAGTTCAGGCAAAATATGGTACAGCACCGAAAATGGTCTTGTTTGCCTCGATCCTGAAACCGAAAATTCAGAAGTCTATAACAATGTTAATGGCCTGGGATTTAACAGCTTCTCAGAGAATACCTGTTTCAGGAAAAGAGACGGGAAACTTGTTTTCGGAGGAAACCTGGGGTTTGAAATTGTTGATGCTAAAAAACTGACCCCGAAACAAAACATCTCAAGCATTGAACTTACAAACTACCTGTTATTCAATAAATGGTGATCCCAGGGCAAAAGGGCTCTCCACTGAAACAGAGTATTTCATTCTCAGATGAACTCATCCTGAGATACTCCCAGTCGAGTTTCAGCATTGATTTTTCTGCACTTGATTTTCTCGACCCGCAAAAGGTTCAGTATACCTATAAGCTTGACAATTTTGAGACCAGCTGGAACAATATCGGTAAGCAGCACAGGGCAACATATACCAATCTCTCTCCCGGCAAATATAAATTCAGGGTAAAGTCAATAATGAACGAAGGAAAATCTGCTTCATCAGAGCGTATCCTTAATATCAGCATATCTGCACCATGGTGGAAAACCAGCCTTGCTTATTTTTTCTACACAGTACTTATGATGGCTATTGCACTCTTAATTTATAAGGCCATAGCAAGGATCAACAGATATAAAAATGATCTGGCTATTGAAAAGAAAGTGAATGAACTCAAGCTCCAGTTTTATACGAACATATCGCATGAAATCAGAACTCCTCTG
Source organism: uncultured Bacteroidales bacterium (assembly GCA_963701745.1). Taxonomy (GTDB): domain Bacteria; phylum Bacteroidota; class Bacteroidia; order Bacteroidales; family VadinHA17; genus LD21. The sequence goes on from CAVPBE010000001.1 coordinate 2,099,375, forward strand.
ACTCTTATTATTGGTCCGCTTGAAGATATGATTGCTGATAAGAGTCTGCAGGCAGGGAAAAAGCTCCAGATGGGTATCATGCTTAAAAATGCCAGAAGGATGCTTCACCTGACAAACCAGCTGCTTGACTTCAGGAAGATACAGAATAATAAGATGGTTTTAAAAATAAGGGAGATTGATATAGTTGCGTTTACCCGTGACATATTTGAAAGCTTCGGACCACTTGCAAGGCATAAAGGAATAACATGTACACTGAATTCTGATTTTGAATCGTTTAAGGTGTTTGCGGATCCGAATAAGCTTGATATTATGATCTATAATATAATTTCAAACGCTATCAAATTCACAAACACGGGGAAAGCAGTCTCAGTATGGATAGCTGAATCGGAGAATGCAAATTACATCGACATATCAGTGACAGACCAAGGCCCGGGGATTCCCCAAAAAAACCTTCCAGAAATTTTTACAAGGTACACAATACTCAGCAACCGCGATTTTGCAGGAACCGGAATCGGGCTCTCCCTTTCATATGAACTTGCCCGTTTGCATAAAGGTGATATACTTATTTCTTCAATTGTCGGGAAGGGAAGCATATTTACAATAAGGCTTTTGAAAGGGAATGATCACTTCATTAATGCTCCGGGTATCAACATTGATGAAATGGCTTCTTCAGTTACTGAATATACCCATTCTATGGTATTGGAGGAAAACGCCGATAATGATAATAGGATAAGGGTCTCTGATCAGGCAGACAGGCACTTGTTGCTTGTTGTGGAAGACAATAATGAAATCCTGGATTATATATGCCAGGCACTAAAATCATTTTTCACCACCATTGGAGCAAAGAACGGTGAGGAGGGTCTTCATCTTGCAAAGACTATGAACCCGGATATTATTATTACTGACATAAGGATGCCAGGAATTGATGGCATGGAAATGACCAGGCTTCTTAAGGAAGATTTTGTAACCAGCCATATCCCTGTAATAATGCTAACGTCAAAAGGTGATCTAAAAGATCAGATTGAAGGAATTGAAACAGGCGCAGAGGCATATATTGTGAAGCCTTTCAATATGGAGTACCTGAGAACTGTGGCCTCGAATCTTTTAAATCAGAGAGCGAAGGTCCTTGCCTATTTTCTTAGCAACAAGGCAGATGATACAAAAAATCTAAAAATAAGCTCAAAGGATGGGGAGTTCCTCAAAAAGACAATAAAATATATCGAGGATCATTATGCAACTGACTTTCAGATAAATGTTCTTGCTGATCATTGCAATGTAAGCCGGACAGTATTCTATAATAAGATTAAGGGACTAACAGGATACAGCCCTATGGAGTTTATCCGGAGACTGAAGCTTGACATTGCTGCCAGGCTTCTTGATAACGGGTATAATGTATCAGAGGCAGCTTTTAAAACAGGATTTTCGGATGTTAAGTATTTCAGCAGGCTGTTTAAGTCGCAGTTTGGTCATTCACCAAGCAAGCACCGTGTAGAAAAATAACTATCTCCTATCATCATGAAAAGGAAATGTATTATTTTTATGAACTGATTTCAGACAAAAGACAAGCAATTTACCTATAATCATTCAGAACCAGCACTATGAAAAAATCACAATCCAGAAGAGAATTCTTGAAATTATCAGCAGCCGGAACTATGGGAGCAATTATTGTATCTCAGTATGGCTGCGGTAAAGCTGCTCTGCCCGGAATAGGGCTTCAGTTGTACACAATCCGCGATGCAATGGCTGTGGATGTACCAGGATCGTTAAAAAAAGTCGCAGATACCGGCTTCAAATATCTTGAGCTAGCAAGTTATGCCGACGGTAAGTTCTACGGCTATGAACCTGTTGAATTTAAAAAGCTTGTAAATGATCTGGGTATGGAAATCCTGAGCAGTCATACACAGGTTGAAGCTGCAGGTATAACGCTTGATAACGCACAGAAGATGGCTGAAGATCATGCCAAAATAGGTGTTAAGTACTGTATCCAGCCCTGGATTGTTGAGGAAGCCCGGACAACGATTGCAAGTTATCAGAAGATGGCAGCCGACTGGAATCAGGTTGGCGGTATCATGAAAAAGCAAGGGATCCAGTTTGGATATCATAACCATAATTTTGAGTTTGATGTAGTCGAGGGCAAAATTCCTTATTTTGATGTTATGCTTGCTGAGCTCGATAAAGATCTGGTTACAATGGAAATTGATCTGTTCTGGACAACAAAAGCCGGCCGCGATCCTATTGAAATATTCAAGAAGTATCCAGGCAGGTTCCAGCTTTTTCATATGAAAGACATGTACACCCGTGAAGCTCCATATTTTACTACGGTCGGAGAAGACGATTTTGCCCCTGTTGGTGCCGGTATTATTGACTTTAAAGCCATACTGGCAGCAAAGGATATTGCCGGAATGAAATACATGATTGTTGAACAGGATGCAACGAAAGACGGATTGCCATTCGAAGCAATAAAAACCAGCATTACAAATCTGAAAACGAAGATACTTGTTTAAATTACCCCCTACATCCTGGAAGTAGAGCCGCCCAATTTTATAGTAGAGACGCCCAATTTGGGCGTCTCTACCTTCATATATTGGTTTGTTTTATTTTCTACTCAGCAGTCTTAAAACCAACTACGATCTGTGGTTCTGTCTGAAGCAGGTCAAAAACCATCATTTCATTTGTACCCTGCCTTAAAAATGAAGCCGGACAATAGAGTCTTTTTTGAGGACCGATTGACCAGTACCTTCCAAGATTATGTCCGTTTACCCAGGCTATCCCTTTTTGAAAATTTGATATATCGAGGAAAGTATCTCCTGCACCTGCAAGGAAAAAATTCCCCTTGTAGAAAATGCCCCTCTTTCCGGGATTCCTGCTGGATGATCTCAGGTTGTAAATAAATTTTTCATCCATTGGCAGATTGTAAACCTTCCAGTTCATAAGGGTCATTCCGTTTAAGGTTACCCGTTCTGTAATGCCTTTCCTGTCGATAAGGTTCTGGGCAAAATTAATTCGTCCCATTCCTTCTACAAGAATCTCTAGAACAGGATAGGCAGCCTTGCTTTCAGGGAGATTGATTGAATTGATACCTTCTCTACGGTCAAGAGAGCCTATATATTCACCATTAAGAAATACAGTTGCATAATCGTGGAGATCAGTAACAGTAAGCTTGCCTTTTTTATGACCAATCAGCTCTGTTGTATAAAGAATAAATCCATAATCCTGGTTGTAAGCCTCAAAAGGTTTAGGCTGAACCGAAAGGACCGGTTGCGGAAGATTGTCCCAGACAGAGCTAAAGTTAGTGAGGCCAATAGAAGGTATTTCATATGCCGGAACGGGTTCCGGAACAGGGGGAAGTTTCTTACCCTTGGGCAGATATGAACCTAAGAGTCTCCGCAATGCCATATACTTTGGTGTTGGCTGTCCCTGTTCAGTGATAGGGGCATCATAATCGTAGCTTGTCACATCCGGTTCATAACCCTTTCCTCCTGAATTGGCACCGGCAGTGTATCCGAAGTTAGTGCCTCCATGAATGACATACAGGTTAAATGACTTCTTGTTATCCATCAGGAATTTTATTTCCTTAAGTAAATCGGTTGTGTCTGTCTTTGCCCATTTTTCACCCCAGTGCGTCAGCCAGCCAGGGTAAGTTTCAGAACTGAATACCGGAACACCCGGATTCATTTTGGCAGCAAGCTCAAAATGAGAGAGCTGGCTTCCTGAATCTAGGCCGACTGCGCAGCCCGGGAGGGTTCCGGCTTCCAGCATATAAGTTGTCGGGCCGTCACCTGTAAAAAATGGAACATCTATTCCATTTTCTACCCAGACATCCTTAAGCCTTGAAATATAATTCCTGTCGTTGCCAAAGCTGCCATACTCATTTTCGACCTGCAGCATAAGAACAGGTCCACCATTCGTTATGAGGAATGGTTTGATCACTGCTGCGAGCTTTGCCATGTACTTCTCGGCAGCTGCCATATACCTTGGATCCATACACCTGACTTTTATGTCGGGAATCCTGAGAAGATAAGGAGGAATACCGCCAAATTCCCATTCGGCACAAACGTATGGTCCGGGACGAACAATCAGCCACAATCCCTCTTCAGCAACTATTTTGAAGAACTCAGCAAGATTACGGTTTTCACTTTCAAAGTCATATACACCCTCCTGAAATTCATGATAATTCCACATTATATAGACACTTATCGTATTGCATCCCATAGCTTTAGCCATCTGTATCCTGTTTCGCCAGTATGCTGCCGGGATCCTTGAGGGATGCATCTCACCGCTTATGATCTGAAAGGTATTCCCGTCAAGGAGGAATTCAGTTGTCCCAAGAGAAAATGTATGCCTGGATTTTAGTTTCTGGGAAAACAATGCCGTTGTTAATAAAATAACAATTAAGAAGGTCAGAATAGATCTTTTAGACATATTTTTTCTATTTAGTAAGAATTACTGTAGTCCTTGATGAATATTTCGGTGTAGAAACTTTACAGATATATACCCCGGCAGGAAGGCCAAAGGAAGTCAGATCAACCAGTCCGGGATTTCCAATATTAATACTCCTGATTAATTTCCCTGTAATGGAGAATACCATCAGATCCATTTTGCTCACTTCTTCATCTGTTGAAAGCTGAAGCGTTACAGTTCCGGTTGTAGGATTTGGATAGGCTGAAAGAATCCCCTTATCCCCGGGGTCCGGTGGCTCCACTTCAGGAAGAACATTGTCGGCGAACGGGGTTCCGTCTTTAACGACTGACAATGTCCAGTATGAGTAGTCACCGGGAGAACCGGATGGATTTATTGCCGAAGAGGAGAGTGAGAATCCTTGTCCATCGGCTTCTGATGGCCACGGTGAAGAATCGTCATAAGTAAAATCCATTATTTCCGACCCTTTTGGATCGCTCAATAATACATCTTCTCCTGTATTTGAGAAATTTCCCTGGAAATTTCCTGAAGGAAGCATCCCGTAGTAGCTGAAGAATTTTTTTGGTTTGGATGCAATCACATAGAACTGTTTTGGAGGTAAAAGGCTCCTTTCCGGAAAAGTATAATGAATGGCAGAGTCTAAAACAAGTCCTCCCAGATTAATGGAATTATTGCCTGTATTCTTGAATTCAAGAAATTCCAGATCCTGCCCTTCTGTTGTATCTGTGCCTGAAATAAAGTCGGGAGGATGATAATTTAGTTCAGTGATCCTGAGATTGCTGTAATCTTCATTCTGATTTATAAAACTGACCTGTTGAAGTGCGCTCCACTGACCGTCTGATAGTACTCTTGCTTTGATCCTGGCAGAGGCGTTGATGTTCAGATTGATTGTATTTAGCGAAAACAATGATCCAATATTGACCCCTCCTCCGGTTTTTCTTGGATCAGTCCCGTTAAGAGTATAGTAAATTGTACCCTTGCTATTTGGATTTTCGATCTTGATTGAAATCGGAGAATTGAAAACGATATCGGGTTCATCCAGAATGTTCTCCTGGTTTTTAATTACAGGAGGCTGAATCAGAGAATAAAGGCCGGCCTTTTTAAGCTGTTCAATCACTATGTTCGTCCTTAACGGAATAAACCTGTTTCTTATCTTTTCCACCTCAGGAATCCACTGTTTGTTCTTTGTGTAAGGGGCTCCGGTTCTTTTCGCATCACCCCATCTTGCTGATTCAGCAATTACTGCCGGATCGACCTCGTTTATTCTTTTATTTAGTCTTTTCAGGGCACTATCAGGCGAAAAGACTCCACTGCCGGAAAAGTGTTTCCATGCCCGGTCGGCAAATCTGATCCGGTATTCAGGATTCGCAGAAAGCTTATAATGAAGCCACTGGGGATGGAACATTGACAGGTCACTGACTTCCATTCTCAGATTATCAGACCTGGTACCAATATTTACTCTGTCTTCGTATAATCCCATACCCGGGCTATGGACCTCATCAAATAGAGAATGTTCGGCATCGTGGATAAAGAAGGTAAATCCTGTTGACTTATCGATCCTGTTGTCAATAGCATAAAAATTATTCGCTTTCTTATTTTGCATGAAAACTGCTGTTGGAGCATCGAAATTCCCTGTGTAGAAAATAATCGACATGAAATCAATAAGATTATCCAGATCGACCATTATTTCACCACCTTTCACTGGTTTGCCATTTTCATCCTTTCCTTCAATTTTAAAATAGTCGGCGTTGGATGCAAACCCCTTCTGACACATATTATAAAGTTTCTGCCATGAGTCAAGTGAACCGTCAGTTGCTTCAACCAGATAACCAGTTTCAGTATTGACCTTCACTACATCGTACTCTTCGTCGCTTCCTCCAAAATAGGATTCAGCATATCTGGCTTCAGAGCGTTCCTGTGACTGAAAAAGTCCCCAGTACATTCCGTTAAGATAAAGATGGTAATATCTGCTTCGCGTATAGGGCTGGTTCATATCGCGCTGTGTATCACGAGAAAAAACCTCACGCACCATGGAATTAAATTGATTCCCGGTGCTCCAGGCATAGTTCTGCTCAGATCTGAGGTCGATCTTATCAAACTCATCAACCCCTTCATCACCGAAAAGAGGGTATCTCAGTTTGTCATTACCATACTTCTCCCTGAAAAATAACCTGAATGCGTGTTTGGGGAAATCATAATTACGGCTCCATCCTCCCCTGATTCTAAGGCCCGCATTGACATTAAATCCTTTTGTCCCATCAGGATTGATCAGCTCGGCACTGCACTCCCTCTCCCATTCCAGGCCATGTCCCTGAGCATTTACATATATTCCTGAAGCCGGGTCAAACAGGTTCTTTATATCCGTTATAACTGAAATTGATGGGATCCCAAGCAAGGAACTTATAATCTGTCCTGAATAGGCAGGATCATTGACCACTTCAGGGTCCATTGACAGATCAATGAACTGACCATTTATATCCATGGAGGGCCAGCTTCCACCCGGCCAGGATTGTGTCCTGACCTTTTCTGCAAAAATATAAGTACGGGAAGATGATATTGCAGGTTTAAATCCCGGTTTACTGGCCGATGCCCTTACGATAACTGAGGGAGTTGCAGGTCTGCCTGCTGTACTTTCCGGGTCAATTGTGATTGTTACAGGCTGGTCCGATGTAAACCCGGTAATCGAATTCTGAGGATTGCTGCCATCAAGGGTATAAGTTATCTGTACGGATGCCTCCGATGAAGAAAGTACAAGGCTAAAGGGATTCTGATAGAAACCTGATTGAACTGAGAATTCAATTCCTGATGAGTCTATTAGCTGAGGAAGGTTCTTTTCGGCATTAATTTCTAAATCAATATAGAAATCGGTGCTGGCAAGACTAACATTGAATCCCTGGACAGCTATATAATTTATCCCGTCCGAAAGGTTCAGCGTTCCGGAGCTTACAGTATAATTAACTCCTGTTCCCGCCTCATGATTAGCAATTGCAACACTGTTGTATAAAGGATTGGATGGTGCGTTGATGCTTAGTGCTACGGTTCCATTGATCCAGACAATAAACCCGTCATCATAATCGGCAATAATTGTTAATTCTTTAATCAGATCCTTATTGGAGCACTCAAAGGTCGATCGAAGATAAACAGTTGTATAGCTGTTTTGCATGTCTGAAAGCTCGGTACCTCCAGCTCCGTCTCCATATCTGAAAGGAGCTTTTCCTTTTGCCCATCCTGAACAATCATATCCAGGATTCATCCAGTTACCAGGCAGGGATGCGGCATCTTTGCCTTTAACATAATAATAATCCGACTGGTATGTAAAATCAATCTGGCCCGACAGGTCAGGGAATAACATCATAAAAAGTCCAAATATGATTGATCTATGATTATTTTTCCACTGATTTGTCATAACGATATTTTACAATTCTTTTGAAGGATTTCAAATTGCCTGAAAACTATGAAGTTTACGGTAATATCCCTCATCTTTTTTCATCAGTTCTGAATGTGTGCCGGTTTCTACAATTTTTCCTTCGTCGAGAACTACAATAAGATCGGCATGTTGAATAGTTGACAGACGATGTGCTATAACTACAGAGGTCCTGTTCTTCATGAGTTTTAGTATGGCATCCTGGACAAGCCTCTCAGATTCTGTGTCAAGTGCTGAAGTAGCCTCATCAAGAATAAGCACAGGCGGATTAGCCATGATCGCCCGTGCAATACTTATCCGTTGCCGCTGCCCTCCACTCAGCTTGCTTCCTGATTCTCCCACGCTATTTTCATATCCCATTTCGGTCTCCATAATGAAATCATGTGCATTGGCTATTCTTGCTGCCTCTACAACTTTGTCCATATCCGGATTTTCGACCCCAAAAGCTATATTTTCTTTGAAAGTAGTATTGAACAGAATTGACTGCTGACTTACAATTCCCAAGATGCTTCTCAGGTCCCTTATTTTCAGTTCCCGAATATCAATTCCATCAACAGTGATCTGACCTTCATCCACATCCATGAACCTGGGAAGAAGATCAGCCAGAGTTGATTTCCCCGCACCCGATTTGCCAACAATTGCTATTGTCTGACCTTTAAGTATCTTTAGATTTACATCCTTCAGTATCGGCTCATTATTATAACCGTACCAGACACCTTTAAATTCAATAGACTCCTTAAATTCAGTAACGGGTATGGCATTTCCCTTTTCTGTCATCTTCTCCTCCGCATCAAGGATCTGATCGATTCTGTCGATGGAAGCCATCCCCTTCTGGATACTGAACCAGGCTGTAGTTATATTTTTTGCTGGCTGGAGTATCTGGGAGAATACGACAAGGAATGCAATCAGTTTCTCCTGACCCATATTACCTGCACCTTTAAGGGCAAGGGCACTGCCAAAATACATCAGGATCATCAGGACAATAGTAGAAAGAAATTCACTTATAGGTGACGCAAGATAAGCTTTGCGCGTTACCCTCTTGAAAACTTTTGAATAAAGCACATTTACCTCAGAAAACTGCTTCTTCATTTTATCCTCGGCATTGAATCCCTTTACAATCCTGAGACCTGTAAGAGTCTCTTCAACGACCGAAAGAAGCCTTCCAAGGTACTGCTGGCCAACAAAAGAAGAAGATCTAAGCGTACGGCTTGCTTTACCAATAAGCCAACCGCTTACAGGAAGAAGGATAAGGGCAAAGAGAGTAAGCTGATAGCTGGTCAAAAAAAGGTATATTACAAATATCATTATGTAAAGAGGATCGCGGAACATCATCGTAAGGGATGACATGACCGATACCTCAATCTCCTGAACATCATTGGAGATCCTTGTCATTACGTCTCCTTTTCTGGTGTCAGTAAAAAATGAGATCGGCAGACGAAGGACTTTATGATACATCTTTTCCCTCAGATCCCTTACAGTACAGGCCCTGATATAAGCCATACTGTTGTTGGCAAGAAAAATGAAACCGTTCTTGAGCATGCTGGCAATAACAACTATTAGGCAGACAAGCATCAGTGCATTGAATTCACCGAACCTGTCAATAAATACATATAGATAATATTTGCCTGCAGATCCAAAATAGTCTAGGTTAAACTGAAACTCACCTGGATCCGGAACTGTTTCGATGCGGTTAAATAGAATTCTCAGGAATGGAATTACTAGTGTATAGGAGACAAGTGCAAAAATTGCACTCAGGATGTTATATGTAATATTCCTGGCAGCCGACCATTTATACGGTTCAATATATTTCAGAAGTAGTCTGGCTTTATTCATAAGTACCGCAAGATGTTTAAAAACCTGTATAATTAAAAGGGGTGATCCTTTTCAGTTCCGATTTCAGGGATTCACTGATATCCAGGTTTTCAATAAAGCCGGTGATCGATTCCTTGGTTATTTTCTGGTTTGTACGGGTAAGATCCAGCAAAGCTTCATAGGGCTTATGGAACCCTTCACGCCTTAAAACTGTCTGCAATGCTTCTGAGACAACTGCCCAGTTATTATCAAGGTCACTATTGATCTTTTCCTCATTCACAACGATCTTATTAAGCCCTTTAAGCATTGAATTAAAAGCAATTACTGTGTGGCCCACCGGGACCCCTATATTCCTTAGAACAGTTGAATCGGTGAGGTCGCGCTGAAGTCTCGAAACAGGAAGTTTCATCGACATATGATCAAAAATTGCATTAGCATACCCAAGGTTCCCTTCACTGTTTTCAAAATCAATAGGATTCACTTTGTGAGGCATCGCTGATGATCCGATTTCTCCCTTTTTGATTTTTTGCCTGAAATAATCTATTGATATGTAATACCACATATCCCGTGCCAGATCAATAAGAATAACATTAATCCTTCGCAGATTATCAAAAAGGGCCGCCAGGTTATCATAGTGCTCAATCTGGGTTGTTGGTGAAGAACGTTGCAATCCCAGAACTTCACTGACAAAATTAGTAGCGAAAGAGATCCAATCAATATCAGGGTAAGCAACTTTGTGCGCATTAAGATTGCCTGTGGCACCTCCGAACTTTGCTGAATACGGAATCTGTCCAAAATATTTCGATTGTTCATCTATCCTTGAGATGAATACAGAAATCTCTTTTCCCAATCTTGTTGGTGAGGCAGGTTGCCCATGTGTTCTGGCCAGCATCGGAATTTCTTTCCAATCTTCAGCAAATCCTGCAAGCATTTCCCTTAATTCGAACAAAAGGGGAAAATACACATCAGTCAATGCATCTTTAAGTGACAAGGGAATTGCAGTGTTATTTATATCCTGTGATGTAAGTCCGAAATGAATGAATTCTGACCATTTTCCCCAACCAGAACGGAAAAACTTTTCTTTCAGGTAGTATTCAACGGCTTTAACATCATGGTTAGTAACTTTTTCAGTTTCCTTTATTTTTTCTGCTTCTTTAAGGTCAAAATCTTCATAGATGGAGCGAAGAGCCGTAAAATTATCCTTTCCGAAATCAGACAACTGCGGAAGCGGAATTTCACAAAGTGCTATGAAATACTCAACTTCCACCATCAGACGGTATTGTATCAGTCCAAATTCGGAAAAGTATTTATCCAGTTCATCGACTTTCTGCCTGTATCTTCCGTCAAGTGGGGAAATGGCAGTAAGATTATTTAATTCCATTGTTTACACTTTTGGCTGTTCATTTGTTTCTGTCGTGTACACAAAAGTACTATTTTAGAAGCAGTAAAAAACATATGATGGATAAAATCAGAATTTCAGCGGTCAGGTATGCAAATACTTATCCGTTTATTTATGGTCTGACAGAAAGCGGTTTTGACAAAAAAGCGATAATTGAGACTGATCATCCATCGGCATGCGCAGCAAAACTTATTTCAGGAAGGGTTGATCTTGGGCTTATTCCGGTTGCAGCAATACCCGATCTTAAAGAAGCCTATATTACGGGTAATTATTGCATAGGTGCTGACGGAAAGGTACGAACTGTACAGATTATGAGCAATTCACCATTTGATGTTGTTAACAAAGTTTTTCTTGATTACAGGTCTATGACTTCTGTCAAACTTGTTAAGGTTATTGCTGGTAGATTCTGGCAAAAAGATCTTACATGGATTGACACTTCTGAATATTTTGATTTTAAGTCGATCGGGAAAAATGAGGCAGTTGTATTAATAGGGGACCAATGTTTTGAATTCGAAAATCAATACAAGTTCAGGATCGATCTGGCCGAGGAATGGAAAAGATTCACTGGTCTTCCGTTTGTCTTTGCCTGCTGGGTCGCAAACAAACCCCTGTCTGCTGAATTTATATCAGAGTTTAACAATGCACTTTCGCTGGGGGTCCACAATATTGAAAAGGTTTCTGAACGATTCAAAGACAGCGGATCAATAACAGGAATGGAACTCAGGAAGTATCTTACTGAAAATATCGATTTCTTACTGGACAACAGAAAAAGAGAGGCAATGTCTCTATTTCTTCAATATCTTAAAGAACTATGACAGTAACTGACCTTAAAGACAAATTTCTGATAAGGGAATACCGGGATGGTGACTTTGACGGTATAGCATTTTTATGGGATCTGACTGAGATGGGCAATTCTGATCGGGGGGACAATAAAAGTATAATTGAAGACACTATCAAAATGGGAGGCACTTTGCTGGTCCTGGAAGAAAAAAGCACCGGCATGATCTCAGGAACTTCATGGATGACCTATGACGGCAGAAGGATACTTTTGCACCATTTGGGCATCCTGCCTCAATTCCAGGGTAACGGGCTTTCAAATATGCTACTTGAACAATCGCTGAAGTTTGTAAAAAGCAAAGGCGTTCAGGTCAAACTTGAAGCCCATTCTGACAATTTCAAAGCAATAAACCTTTACAAAAAATTCGGTTTCAAAGAATTAAAGGGATATAACGTATTTATCATCAGGGACATACTAAATTTGTAAAATGATGTTTTAAGTTTGTTAATTAATGATTAACTTTGTTACAGATAATTTAAATAACCTGTCGATATTAACTAAATAATGATATCATGGCAAAAACAATCACATTCAATGAGCTCCGGAAGATCAAAGACCAATTACCCTCCGGAAGTATGAGAAAGATTGCTGACAAGCTTGATCTGAATGAAGAGACAGTCAGAAACTACTTCGGAGGAACAAATTTTGACAAGGGACAAAGCATTGGTATACATCTTGAACAGGGACCGGGCGGCGGAATAGTAACTTTTGATGATACGACTATCCTCGATATGGCTGAAAGTATGATCAAATAGGAATAGATATCATAGGCCTGTACAGAAGCAAAAGGCTTGGTCTTTTGCTTTTTTTATTTATATAAGTAGAATAACAAGTTCAATTTTTGGTTAACCCCTTCAACCCCCACAAAATTGTTTGATTTCCCCCTGCAGAAGAGAAAGGGGGTCATTTGTTTATCTAGATCCTAAATGAAGAGTTTAAATGAAATTCAATAGCCGAAATAATTCTCCGGGGAAATACCCTTCTTTTATTCACACAATATCAACATCACAGGAGAGTATGGCAATATGCAAAAGAACTCATTAAGGAATAAACCGGAAAACAAAACACATTGAAACTGTTATTTCCACAAAAATTACTTATCGCATGTTACCTGCATGATCTTGGAATGTCGGTTGATCCAGAATGTCCGCCATGGCATTCATAGCAGGGAACTTTGCAGATTATTTCTGCATAATAAATAACCTTAGCGAATTAAATTTCGTTGATGTATTGGATGCCGTTGAGTATCACGATGATAAAGAATACAAAAACTCAGGAGTTTAATAATAATGAGATCCTGCAACTATTCTTATCGGTTGCTGATGACCTTGATGCATTCGGATATATAGGTATTTACAGGTACCTTGAAATATATATTGCAAGAAACGTACGACCTGAGGTCATAGGTTATGAGATAAGAAAGAATGCCCTCGTAAGATTTCAGAATTTTGAGCTGAAATACGGAAACTTTCCGGAATTGATTGAAAAACACCGGAAACGATTTCTGATCCTTGATCATTTCTTTTTCAGCTACAACAAAGAAGCCGGTTTATAGTAATTCTTTGATAAATGGTTTTATCGTATAAGAGACAAAAATCATAGATATTTGAACATAGCACAATTAATATTGTTTAGAAAACAAGATGAATAATGCTATTTTCAATATAAATGAGCCTAAGAATGAACCTGTTTTCACATACATTCCAGGTAGTGTAGAGCGAAAAATGCTTGAGGAGGAGTTAATCTTACAAAGTAACCAGGTAGTGGAAATCCCACTGATTATTGGAGGTAAAGAGATAAGAACCGGAAACACAGGGAAGGTAGTGATGCCATCAGATCATAGCCATTTACTTGCCACATACCATCTGGCTGGAGAAAAAGAAGTTACCCTTGCCATCAACTCCTCTCTTGATGCCAAATGTGAGTGGATGAATCTTGCCTGGATGGAAAGGGCGGCTATTATGGCAAAAGCTGCAGAACTAATTTCTAAAAAATACAGGTACCGGCTAAATGCTGCCACAATGCTGGGGCAGGGAAAGAATGCTTTTCAGGCTGAAATTGACTCCGCATGTGAGGTAATAGACTACCTGAGGTATAATAACTATTTCGCTTCAATGATTTATATGGAGCAGCCAAAGTCCGTAAGCGAGACAATTAACCGCATTGAATACCGGCCCCTTGAAGGATTTGTGTATACAATAACTCCGTTTAATTTTACTGCAATTGCCGCTAATCTGAACACCAGTGTTGTTCTGATGGGTAATACAACAGTCTGGAAGCCGGCAACTGCCTCGCTTCTTTCGAACTATTATTTTATGAAAATTCTTGAGGAGGCAGGCTTGCCGGCAGGTGTTATAAACTTTGTTCCGGGTTCAGGGTCACTGATAAGCAGTATTGTATTAAAGCATAAGGATATGGCAGGTGTTCATTTCACCGGGTCAAATCCCACACTTAATGCCATTTGGAAGCAGGTGGCGGAGAATCTTCAACACTACAAATCGTATCCCAGAATTGTTGGGGAAACAGGTGGAAAGGATTTTATTTTTGCCCACAGCTCAGCTGATCCGGCTGCTCTGGCAACCGCTATTGTTCGAGGGTCATTCGAATATCAGGGTCAGAAGTGCTCGGCAGCATCCAGAGCCTATATCCCTGAATCTATCTGGAAAGAAACTTCAAAAATTTTGCTTAAAATGATCTCTGAGATCAGAGTCGGAGATGTGACTGAACCTGAAAATTTTATGAATGCAGTAATCGATGAAGCCTCCTTTGATAAAATTATGTCATATCTTGACATTGCCAGGAAATCAAAACATGTGAAGATCATTGCCGGAGGGGGCGGAAACAAATCGAAGGGTTATTTTATTGAACCAACAGTAATTGTCACTCAGGATCCGTACTTTATTACAATGGAGGATGAGATTTTCGGGCCGGTAATTACAATATATGTTTATAAGGACGAGCAGTTTGAAGAAGCCCTGAGGCTGTGTGACGAGACATCACCTTATGGACTGACAGGATCAATTTTCAGCAATGATAAATATGCGATGATAAAAGCCTGCCGTATTTTACGTTATGCTGCCGGTAACTTCTACATCAATGACAAACCCACCGGAGCAATGGTAGGACAGCAACCTTTTGGCGGAGCCAGGGCATCAGGGACAAATGATAAGGCAGGTAGTCATCTGAACCTTACCCGCTGGGTAAGTCCGAGAACAATAAAAGAGACATTAATTCCAGCAACAGATTTTAAGTACCCTTATATGAGAAAATCGTAAAGGATTTTTTACTATTCCTCAAACAGTTCCAGCTGCCGGTCGCTGCAATCGTCTGATTCGAGATTTGAAATACTTACACCCAGAAGCCTTATCCTGGTTCCCTCAAGATTCAAGGATTTTCTTATTTCAGTAACCTCTTCATGAAGCTCCTTGAAATTGCTGATATAATTCTGAAGTGTTCTGCTCCTTGTAATCTGCCTGAAATCCGAAAACTTAACTTTCAGACTTACAGTTCTGCCGGTTGTACCGGAGTGTTCAATCCGATCCATAAGTTCTTTTTCGACCTTATAAAGCTCGGCTATTATTTCAAAGCGGGTTGTCAGATCTTTCTCGTAAGTCAGTTCTGTGCCAATAGATTTGCGCTCCGAATGTATTTCCACAGGTCTTTCGTCAATGCCCCGTGCGATATCGAAATAAAATTTCCCGGTTTTTCCGAAGTTTCTTATAAGTGAAAGAAGATCCCATTGCTTGAGGTCATAGCCTGAGTGAATTCCAAGTTTGTGCATTCTCTCAGCGGTAACCCTTCCTATCCCGTAGAACTTTTCAATAGGAAGCTCTTCAATGAATTTCTCAGCATTTTCAGGGGGTATGAGAAATATCCCGTCCGGCTTATTTATATCCGAAGCTATTTTGGCAAGGAATTTATTGACTGAAATTCCTGCTGAAGCTGTAAGCCCTGTCCTGTTTTTTATTTCTTCCTTTACCGATCTGGCGATCAGCGTGGCGGAACATATGCCTTTTTTGTCGTTTGTGACGTCAAGGAATGCTTCATCTATTGACAGTGGCTCAACCATATCAGTGTATTCCCTGAAAATTTCAAAGACCTGCCCTGATATCTCCTGGTATCTTTCAAACCTGTGTTTTACAAAAATTAGATTTGGACATAGTTTCCTGGCAGTCACCGAGGGCATTGCCGACCTAACTCCGAATTTTCTGGCTTCATAACTTGCCGCCGCAACTACATGCCTTTCGCCGCTACCTCCTACTGCAACAGGTTTTCCCCTAAGTTCAGGGTTGTCCAGTTGTTCAACTGATGCAAAAAAAGCATCCATATCCAAATGGATGATTTTTCTCATTTAATTTAATAAAGTTGTATAAGTGTTTTAAAAGTTCAGCTTTGTTATAATAAACTATTTCATGTTGATGCAGCAACTTCAGCGGATCTCTGCTTAAGGAAATTCCTGACAAAAAATCCGGAAAGTATCAGGATCTCATCCCTGGTATATGATATTATAATGCCAGTAAATGCACTGGAATGATACCTGATTATGGCTCCGTTCTCATCGCAAACACTCCATTTTGTTCTTAAGAAGTTGTCGAACTGCCACCTATACTCTCTATTCTGATAAAAAATCGTCGACCTGGCTTTCCAGTTGGAATATTTGATACTCCCGATTGGCATTTCACCCTGAAGATCAATTATCGTGGTTTCATGTTTGAAAACACCTTTGGTTTCGAACATTATCTTCCTGATATTAAGTTCACCATTCACTTTCCTTGACCAGTTCTCTTTATAAAGCTCCCCTTTAAGGATTTCGTGCTGGTAGATGTCAAATCTCTTGCTGAAAAGCTTTGTTTTCCAGTTGTATTGCAGCTCCATGATGAATTTAAGTATTAAGTCTTCTTTAACCGCAAAGCACACTAAGTTGTCGCAAAGGACACAAAGTTAAAACATTATTAAATATTACTTTGCTACCTTTGCGAAGAATCTTTGTGGACTTTGCGGTTATTTTTTTATTCTTTGTTTGTTTTTTTTCAACCATGCTACCTTCTGAACCGAAGTATGATCTCTTCCAATAATATCTCTGTAAAGCTCTGGTTTTCTAGCCATTGTGTATCTATACCCGCCTGATTTCAAAAGTTTGTCAGGTGTCACTGTTACTGTGACAAAACAATCTCCGAGTTCCCTGCATTCGGCAATAATTTCACCGAAAGGATCAATTAACATTGAACAACCATTCTTAAGCTGATCATCATCCATCCCGACCGGATTTGAAAACACTACATAAATTCCGTTGTCGTGAGCCCTGGAAGGAAGCCATTTCATGAGCCACTCCCTTCCTTTTGGGCCATCAAATTCCTTTCTGAGTGTTTTTGGATCCTTTTTTCTGTTTTTCCAGAGTTCAGGATCAACAAAACCTGCTCCTGGCCTTGGTGATGGGGTACACATCGTAACATGGGGCATAAATATGATCTGCGCCCCCAGAAGGGCAGTTGCCCTAACATTTTCGACAACATTGTTATCATAGCATATAAGTATCCCGCATTTCCATCCAGCAAGATCAAATACCGTGAACTGGTTGCCAGGCATTATCGCCGGATTTATGAAAGGGTGCAATTTGCGGTGTTTTGCTATCAGTCCGTTTTTTCCCACACACATATAAGCTTTGTATATTTTCCCGTCCTTGTCCTTTTCAAAAAGGCCTGCAAGAATTACAATGTTATGCCTGGCGGCAATTTCTGTAAGAATAGCAGTACTTACTCCTTCCGGAATAAGTTCTGCAATATCCAGTAACTCTTTATTTGTAAGTTTACCTGCGAATGTATATCCGGTGATTGAACATTCATGAAAGACAATTATATCTGAGCCAGCCGCTGCTGCCTGTCCTGCGAGAGATTCAATTACCGACAGGTTATACTTCTTATCCCCGCTTTTGTTCTCAAATTGTGCGGTTGAGATAACCAGGTTTTTCATATGAATGAGATTACGAGGGTTAATTTATAAATTTTCTTATCCCTACCCCCAGGGGGATTATTAAGTCAACTTTTCAATAAGTCCCCCTTTAGGGGAATTAGGGGTATAAAAAAGCCGGTATTACTTATACCGGCCATAAATTAATCAATAATTCTTTAATAGCTCTCTCTTTCAACATAATGTGTATGCAGAAGTTCGTGAGCTTTGTGGCTGTTAGGTTTATCAAGAAAATCTTTATAGATTGCTATTACATCAGGATTTTCATGTGATTTGCGGAGAACCATATGTTCATCCTCCGAATATATAGCCTTGATACGGTTTTCCCTTATTTCGCTGCTTGTCGGGATAGGTTGTCCTCCGCCTCCGATGCATCCACCAGGACAGGCCATAATCTCAATAAAATGGTAGGGAACTTTCCCCTGTTTCACCTTCTTCATGATTTTGTTGGCATTAACAAGACCGTGAGCAATTGCTACCTTAAGCTCTACACCTTCAAGGAATTTCCATTCTTCAGTGCACCCTTCAATTTTTATCGAAGCTTCCTTAACTCCCTCCAGTCCGCGAACAGGAGTAATATTAAGATTGTTAAACGGGACCTCTCTTCCTGTTACAATTTCATAGGCTGTTCGAAGGGCAGCTTCCATAACCCCTCCTGTTGCACCAAAAATAACGCCAGCACCTGTTGAATCTCCCATAACCGAGTCATAAGACGATGGCTTTAGAATTCTGAAGTCTAAGCCGGCTTGCTTAATCATCACTGCAAGCTCCCTGGTTGTTAGGACAAAATCAATATCCTTGAATCCGCTTGCTCTCATCTCAGGTCTGTCCGCCTCATATTTCTTCGCCGTGCAAGGCATAACTGACACCGAAACAATCTTGGAAGGATCTATTTTCTTTGATTTTGCAAAGTAAGTCTTTGCCAATGCCCCGAACATCTGTTGCGGTGACTTGCAGGTTGAGAGGTTAGGCAGAAATTCGGGATATTTATGCTCGATAAATTTTACCCAACCAGGCGAGCAAGAGGTAAACATTGGGATTTTTGTTTTCTTATCTCCGTCAACCAGAATTTTCTTAAGCCTGGTCAGCAATTCAGTTCCCTCTTCCATTATGGTAAGGTCGGCGGTGAAGTCGGTATCGAGTACCGAGTCAAATCCAAGCTGTCTGAGGGCGGTTACCATTTTACCTGTAACCCGTTCTCCAGGATCATACCCCAGGTCCTCGCCGAGAGCTACCCTGACAGCTGGTGCGGTTTGCACAACAACATGCTTATCAGGATCATAAATAGCATCCCATACGAAATCAATATATGTTTTTTCTACAAGTGCACCTGTCGGGCAACGATTTACACACTGACCGCAGTTTGTGCATACAACATGGCTCATCGGCCTGTCGTGAAATGATGATATCTTCTGATGAGAACCCTTGTTTGCAACTGCAATTGCAGAGATATACTGAAGCTCGGCACATGTCCTGACACATCGCTGACAGTGAATACATTTGCTGTCGTCCTTTGTGAATGAAGGTGAAGACCTGTCAATAGAATAAGGATGATCTTCAACAAGGTCAAGAAAGACAGTATCGCCGAAAGCAAATTCGTTTGCCAGAGCTTGTAGTTCACATTTAGTGTTTTTATAGCATTTTGTACAGTCGGACCTGTGCTCCGAAAGAAGAAGCTCTACAATATGCTTACGTGCATTTCTGACTTTAAGCGTATTTGTGTGGATATCCATCCCTTCCGAAACAGGTGTCGCACATGCAGCTATGAGTGTCCTTGCTCCTTTCTGTTCTACCACGCATACGCGGCAGTTTCCTGCAACGCACAGGTCAGGATGATTGCACAAAGTCGGTATATTGATCTTAAGCTTCTGGGCTGCGGCAAGAACGGTTGTTCCGGCAGGAACAGAGAGAAACTGGTCGTTTATATTTAGGTTTATCATAACTTTCTGAATTTCATTAAAATAATTAATAGATAATCTCTTCTTTGAAGTTTTCCACTATGGTCCTGAATGCATTACCAACCGACTGGCCCAGACCGCATTTTGATGCGACTTTCATTGTATCGGCCAGTTTTACCAGCTCATTAAGATATATGGATTTTGCTTCCCCTTTTTTGACTTTTTCAACACCCTTGAGAAGCTGTTGGCAGCCTACCCGGCAGGGTGTGCATTGTCCGCAGGATTCCTCTGCAAAGAAATCGAGATAATTATGAAGGACATTATACATTGACCTTGAGCTATTGAAAAGCTTCATTGATCCGCCAGTTGGGACACCCTCAAAACCTATTATTGTATCGGAGAATTTCTTCCGGGGCACACAGAACCCTGATGCGCCGCCAACCTGAACTGCCTTTGTATCGCCGTCACCGAACTCATTTACAAACTGCAGAACGCTCATTCCAAGTTCAAGCTCAAAGATACCGGGTGTAGGAGTATCACCTGATACGGAAAATACCTTTGATCCTCTCGAATCTTTTGTACCTAACTGCGTAAATGCTTCTGCTCCATGCTTAATAATCATTATTACAGTTACCAGTGTCTCGACATTATTTATTGAAGTGGGCTTATAGAAAACACCAGATGTGGTGGGATAAGGGGGTTTATTGCGAGGTTCTCCCCTGTCACCCTGAATCGATTCGAAAAGAGCGCTCTCCTCACCACAGATATAAGCTCCGCTGCCCATGCAATACCTGATCCTGAAATCGTATCCGATCTCCTTAATTAGTTTGTGAAACGATTCAAGTTCTTTCATTAGCTGTGGCAAAAGAAACCTATATTCACCACGGAGATAAACAATACCTTCCCTGGCACCAATTGCTCTGGCTGCAATGGCCATTCCCCCATACACCTTATAAGACACTCTGTCGAGAATCTCACGGTCTTTGAAAGTACCTGGTTCTCCTTCATCAGCATTGCACACGACATATTTTTCATCGCTTTTCTCAATTGAAGTGTATTTCCATTTCAAACCTGTCGGGAATCCGGCCCCCCCTCTTCCCTTAAGTCCTGATGCAAGAACCTGCTGAATGATCTCATCACCGCTCATCTTGAAAGCCTTGGTCAGAACTTCTTTTGGATTGATTTTCTCAAAAATGAGATCTACCTTAGTTAATCCCTTGTTTTTCATAATTTACCCGGATTTTTATTTTTGCATGTAACCTTTGATTATTTCAACAACCTTTTCAGGAGTAAGCTCCGTATAAGGCATCTCATTGATAAGAATAGCGGGAGCCTTATGGCACCAGCCGATGCAGTTGGTTTCGATCAGGCTGAACATTTTGTCGGCAGTTGTTTCTCCAACCTTTATCTTTAGCATGTCCTCAATGATTTGAATTATCTCACCTTTACCTTTCATTGAGCAAGTAATTGTTTTACAAATCCTTATAACGTATTTTCCCCTGATCTGTGTATCCAGGAAAGTGTAAAAGGATGCTGTTCCATAAACTTCAGCCGCAGATATATCAAGCTCCTTGGCAACTTCAACCATTGCTTCATCAGTAAGGTAATTATACCTGTCTACTATACCCTGCAGAATTGGGAGCAGGCTCTGTCGTTCCCGGCCATGTTTATCGGTCAGTTCCTTGACCAGATTTTCTGAATGATACATGTCTTATTTAGTTTTGATTAACAAAAAATTTCGCGCCTCAAGATAATGATTCCTGCAACTTTTGCAAATCGGTTTTGTCATGTTGAAAATTATTTATATTTATAGGCTTAAAAATGAAAGAATTGCTATGAACATAGAATCACTGAGAGAATACTGTATCTCAAAAAAATCTGCTACCGAAAGTTTTCCCTTTGATAAAGAGACTCTTGTCTTCAAGGCATCCGGAAAGATATTTGCCCTTGTCAATCTGGATGGCGACCTGAGTATAAACCTTAAATGCGATCCTTGCAAAGCTATCGAACTCCGGGAAAGATATGCGGCAGTCACACCCGGGTATCATATGAATAAAAAACACTGGAACACCTTACTTATAGATGGTACAGTGCCTGATAAAGAGATTTTCTCATGGATTGATCATTCCTATGATCTCGTCATGAAAAGAATTAATTCTTAACTTCAATCTTGCTTAGAAGTGTGATATTTTTAATATCAGAATAACTATATTGGTAAAGACCATTATCCCCGATCATTACTAATAGATTGCCTATCGGAATTACATCATATGCATCGATGTTGGGATAAGAATATACTAACTTGTTGCCAAGGGTTTTAGGCTCAGATGCATCATAAATCTTAAGACCTGCACTCCCATCACATATAAAGAGAAGATCGCCCTTCTTTCCAAGTCCGTGAGGATTCGTCATTGAAAAAGTTGCAAGCATTGATGGAGAGCTTATATTCTTAATATTAACAACATCAAGACAGTTAATTGTTCCCCCGCATGTGGTTCCTGATCTCAGGGTTACGTAAGCAAGGGTATCGTCCACTATTACAGGATCACAGCTCCTGGCATGGTTGAAGAATACCCTTGAAGTCGGTACCAGGGGATTTGAAATATCGTAAATAATCATTCCGGTGGTTGTACCCAGAAACATATTGTTACCCGAAAGGAACATCGTTTCAATATTCCAACCGGGATAAAAATCACCCATTTTTACAGGGCTGGTTTTGTTTGTTATATCAAATACCTTAAGGTTATTCTGATCGACAATATAAAGGACCTTCTCCTTGATCCCGAACCTTGCCATCGATCCTCCGAATCCGGTTCCGCTTCCACTTACTCCGGATGAAGCGCCTGAAGAATTAGCAGCATCAAGGAATGCAACGCCACCTCTGTAATAAATAGGCCATGGATAGGGTTCATTGTAAATCTTCTCCCTGATAGTCTTCACTTCCCAGTCAATAACAACCCCTTTATCTTCATCAACATATGCTTTCGGATAATCATTATCGGCGGGAGGTACCGTGTACGGAAGGACCCCTTTTATCCTCGCCACCTCATGCATATTATCAATATTCTGAACATCCAGTATAACAAGATCAATAAAACTGTCGGCATACAGAATGTAACCTGAAATTGAAATATCGATAACCCCCGGAAGATTTACAAATACCTTTTTTACCGGAGATGCAGGATCAGTATTGTCATAAACATGAATTCCCTTCAGTTCTTCAACAATGAAAATATAGTTATCCTTGTAATATATCTTCCCTGGATCTATAAGATCAACGTTCTGCTGGACTTTTACTGATGAGCGCAGGTTCTCATAGCTCATATAAACAGGAGCATTGCCTGTGTATTCTCTGAAGGTTGAATCTTCACAGGAGGAAAATAAAATTGCTGCAAACGAAAATATTGCAATAATTGGAATGATTTTTGTTTTCATGAGGGTTAGATTTAGCTATCAATGCATAATCAAAAATCATGCAAAACTAATTACCTTAACCTGTTTTAAGTATGAAAAAACACCTCATAGTACTCATCGTGCTGACTATTATTGCATTACCTATGTCAGGACAAAGAACAAAAGATGCTGTTTACCTGAAAAACGGCAGTGTCATCTATGGAAAATTGCTTGAAATATCAGAGAACAAGTACAAAATTCAGACTTCTGACGGTAGTCTGTTCAATTTTTCATCGGATGAAGTCGACAAATTTTTGAAAGAGTCGCCTCATTTTGACGGAAGAAAAACAAACGGTGCCGGTTTCGCACTTGAATCCGGATTGCTGATAGGATCGCAGAACAGCAGTTTCAATGCCCCATTCAGCTTCAATATTATTGTAAATTACACTAATATGACAAAGAACATCTTTGGCATAGGTTCAGGTGTTGAATTCTTGGGTTCAACTTTCTCACCTGTCTTTTTTGAATATAAACGACTTTTCAACGACAGGAAAACTGCTCCGTTCATATTCTTTAGAGGAGGCGGGCTTATCCATACCGGAGGCGATGTTGAAGATGATCCGTACAATCAGTACAATTATACAAAAGATTATAGAGGCGGAATTTCGCTTGGAATGGGCACCGGTATATCCTGGGCCAAAGAGGATCTTGAAACATATCTGTCATTTGCATACAGATACGCCCAGACCAGCTATAAACAAAGGAACTACAGCGATATAATTTATACTTATAAAAACAACTATAACCGGCTTGAAATCAAATTCGGATTTAAGATTTTAATTTTTTTAACATATTCTTGGAAGCTGAACTCCGGTAGGAATATCAAGAATTCGCATACCTCCGCTGAAAGTGTTTAAAAGAACTTCCCCTTTATTTACGTCAGTGATTTCCCCAATCAGGGCTGAATTCTTTCCAAGGGGATGCGCGTGAAGAATATCAAGTATCTTCTCATATTCATCCTTGCCTGCAACGAAAAGAACCTTGCCCTCATTTGCCAGATTGAAAGGATCAAATCCCAGTACCTCGCACAATCCCCTCACCGGATCATCTACAGGGACCAAGGCTTCATCAACAGTGATCCCCATACCCGAAAGTTGCACAAGCTCATACAGAACGGCAGATAGCCCACCCCTCGTCAGGTCTCTCATAAAATGAACTTTGCTGCATTCGGCCAGAACACTCTGAATCATATGATTAAGGGATGCACAATCAGAAACCACCGATGAAGTGAAACTCAGATTGTTGCGTGCTCCGAGAACAGCGATCGCATGATCTCCAAGGGGGCCGCTCAAAATAAGCCTGTCACCCCAGGTGATCATCCTGCCTGAGCTAATATGTTCAAATTCCGGCTTTATGAATCCTGTTCCGGCTGTTGTTATGAACAGCTTGTCACATTTTCCCTTCTCTACAACCTTTGTATCTCCGGTAACAATTTTTACACCTGCAAGATCAGCCTCCTCAGCCATTGACCCTGCTATAATCTCAAGATCTTTTACAGGGAATCCCTCTTCAATTATAAAGGAAGCTGAAATATATTTTGGAACTGCCCCTGAAACAGACAGATCATTAACAGTGCCACATAATGCAAGCTTACCTATATTGCCACCAGGGAAAAAGAGGGGATCAACTACATATGAGTCCGTTGTAAATGCAAGCGTAAAACCCTCCCCTGCTAGTACGGCTGAATCGGTAAGCGGAGCCTGCATTCCAAATTTCTTTGCAAAAAGATTCAATATTAACTCATGAGCCTGCTTGCCTCCGCTTCCATGATTAAGTGTGACGATTTCACTCATTTCCAATGATATTTAAAATAGGTATTGCATGCTCCTTCGGCCGAAACCATACATGCCCCAACAGGATTTTCAGGTGTACATTTTTCCCTGAACAGGGAGCAGTTTTCCGGTTTCTTCAGGCCTCTTAAAATATCACCACAGAGGCATAAAGGATTATCCCGGTATTGCTTAAGATTTAATGGAATTCTTTTCTCTGCATCAAAATCCTCAAAGTCTTCCCTAAGACGTAAACCACTTGCTTTAACATTTCCGAACCCTCGCCAGTTGGCATCACAGTATTCAAATACTTTGTTCAAATGATCCTGAGCGATCAGATTTCCTTCCGATGTAACTGCACGTGAATACTGTATTTCAATATCTGGCGATTTGAGGTTTACCTGTTCGACAAGCATCAATACCGATTGAAGGATATCAGTTGGTTCAAAGCCGGCAATAACGCATCCGAGCTTGTATTTCACAGGCAGGAATTTGAATATTCCCGAACCAGTAATTGCTGCCACATGTCCGGGACATATAAATCCATCTATTTTTATCCCCTCGCTTACAATAGCTTCCATAACGGGAGGCATTACCTTGTGAGCTGACAGCAGCAGAAAATTTTTAAGTCCCTTACCCTTCGCTGTTTCGACAGTTACAGCCGTTCCGGGAGCGGTAGTTTCAAATCCAATCCCCAGGAATATGATTTTTTTATCAGGTTCCGACCTTGCAATGTTCAGAGCATCCAGTCCAGAAAAAACTATCCTGATATCAGCACCCCTTGTTCTTTCCTTTTCCAGAGAAGAAATTGATCCGGGTACTCTCATAAGGTCCCCAAATGTAACAATTGTTACATTTTCAATCTGAGAATATGCTATAGCCTTGTCAATAAAATCTGTTGAGGTTACGCATACAGGACAGCCGGGACCGGAAATCAGGGTTATTTCAGGAGGAAGAAGGTATGGAATGCCAAAACGATGAATGGCAGAAGTATGGCCCCCACACACTTCCATAAATGAATAATTGCGGGTAACTGACTTTTTTATATGATCTGATAATTTAAGGATCAGTTCCTTATCCCTGTATTCCTCAATATATTTCATGCCATGTCATTCATTCTCATATTTCTTCAATTCATTCAGCAGCTTTAGTGTTTCAATCGCCTCTTTCTCCGATATCTTCTGAATTGCAAATCCGGCATGAAGCAGAATGTAATCACCAGGTCTGACATCTTCGACCATATGCAGCCCTGCCTTAAACAGAGCCCCTCCAACCGAAACATCGGCCATCTGGCCGTCTATCGCTACAATCATTGCTGGAACACTTAAGCACATAATCCCGTTTTTTTAGATGAAATGACAAGCTGCCCAAGAGAAATACCTCCGTCATTGACAGGTACCTGGTGATTTGTATAAACTTTAAACTTGTTTTGTGTCAATTTCTGATATGTTTTTTCAAGCAGATACTTATTTTGAAATACTCCTCCCGAAAGTACAACTTTTTCAAGGGAAGTCTCTTTTCTTATCAAATCAGATACCTCAAGGATTGACTGGGCAATAGTATTATGAAATTTCGCAGAAATTAATGAAACATCAAATTGTTGCATATCTGCCATAATTTCCCTGAAAGTTTCAGCAAAAACCACACTCCCTCCGATTGAAAATGGATAATTCTGATCGGTTTCTGTATTAATTGCTGCTTCAAGCCTCATGGGTGGTTCAGCATCAAAAGAAGTGACCTGGCAAATGCCAAGTAGGGCAGAAACTGCATCGAAAAGCCGGCCTGCACCTGATGAAAGAGGACAGTTTATGTTATTCTGAATCATCTCCTTTACAAGAGTCAGCTTCTGCCTGTCCACAAGTCTGAAGACAGGTAATAAACTATAATCTATTGAATCTCCAAAATATTTGTAGATATATGAAAATGCCATCCTCCAGGGTTCTTTCACAACAATGTCGCCTCCTGGCATTGGGATGTAATCAAAATGCTGGAATCTGGTAAAAGCAGCAGCATCAGCCACGAGGAACTCACCTCCCCATATATTTCCATCTGTTCCATAACCCGTTCCATCCATGCTGATACCTATAACCTTTTCATCGAGGCCATGCTCGGCCATCACTGATACAATATGTGCATGATGGTGCTGAACACCGACAGCCGGGATATTAAGTTTTTCTTTAAGTAAGTAAGCATAAGCTGTAGAAAAATAATCCGGGTGCAAATCACAGGCTATATACTCAGGTTTAAATCTGAACAGGTTTTTGAAGTGGTCAATTGTTTCCATGTAAAAATCACAGGTGTGCTTATTATTAAGGTCACCAATATACTGACTCATTATTGCCTGGGAGTTCTTTCCTATACAGAAGCTGTTTTTCTGTTCAGCTCCCATAGCCAAAATCCCTTCCACTTTGAATTTCAGGTCCACGGGCTGAGGCGTCCAGCCCCGGGAGCGTCTTAAAATATTGATTTTACCTCTAAGAATCCTGATAACAGAATCGTCTGTCCTGTTTCTGATCTCCCTGTTATAGCTGACAATAGAATCAGCTACCTTTAAAAGTTTTCCGTATGCAACTGAATCATCCTTTATAATTGGTTCATCTGTCAGGTTGCCGCTCGTTAGAACAACTGCAGGAGTTTTCAGGATTCTGAACAATAGATAATGGAAGGGCATATATGGTAGCATAGCACCTATTGTATTCAGCCCGTTACTTACAGCAGCTGCCAATGGTTTTTTTTGCTTTAGTATAAGGATTGGCTTTCGCCATGATTTTATTTCGCGTTCCTCACTTTTATCAACATAACAGTAATTTTTCAATTCAGAAAGATCCCTGAACATCACAGCCAGGGGTTTTGCCTCCCTCTGTTTCCTTTTTCTCAACCTCACTACTGCATCATTATTCAACGAATCGCACATCAGAAAATAACCTCCTATTCCCTTGATTGCCACCGTCAGCCCCGATGATATCATTAATGAAACTGCATTTAGGATCATGATCGTTCCTGAAATTGTTTTTCCGGCCTCATAATACTGATATTCAGGTCCGCAATTATTACATGCAATTGGCTGTGCATGGAATCTGCGGTCCAGAATATTATTGTATTCCGAACTGCATCTGCCGCACATTACGAAATCTTTCATTGTTGTCTCAGGACGGTCATATGGCAATCCCTCAATGATAGTAAACCGCGGTCCGCAATTTGTACAGTTTATAAAAGGATAATCGATCCTTCCCGGGTCTGACATCATATCAGCAAGGCAATCCTCACAGACAGCAATATCCGGACTGATTTCGGTTATCTGGTCATCAGTTGCCTTGCTCCCTGTAATACTGAATTTAATATACTCTTCAATGGATTTTGGGATAACCTCAATTGATTTTATTCGGGATGCAGGAGGAGCTCCTGTAAGAATCTCATTTGTGAACCTGTCAATGGTTTTCATATCACCCTGCACTATAACTGAAACTCCGTTTGTTCTGTTATCAACCTCCCCGAAAAGTCCATGCTTTACGGCCAGCCTGCAGATAAAAGGACGGAATCCGACACCCTGAACCAGTCCCCTGATCAATATTTCATATCCCTGTATAATATTTCTAAGTTTTTAAGACCCTCATCCTGCATTACCTTATGGACATAGTATATGACACTTTCGAGTTCGTCGCAGAGATTCACATTATTTATTACGACCTCAGGAGGAACTTTAAGAAGCACGGGTGCAAAATTAACGATCCCCTTGATTCCTACCCTTACAAGCTCGTCACTGACTTCCTGGGCTGAAATTTCGGGAACGGCAAGTATTGCGACCTTTACCTTGAACCTGTCAATTATCTCTTTAAGACGGCTCATTGAATAAACGGGGATGCCAGATCTCATTTTCTGCTTGAAAGGGTCAATATCGAATGTAGCCACAATATTCATATTCCGCTGAACGAACTTGCTGTACTTAGATAATGCAAGCCCAAGGTTCCCCATTCCGATCAGTACTATGTTATGGTCCTTATTGCGGTGAAATATGTTCTCCATCTTTTCAAGAAGTTCGCTTATTT
Organism: uncultured Bacteroidales bacterium; assembly: GCA_963701745.1. Taxonomy (GTDB): domain Bacteria; phylum Bacteroidota; class Bacteroidia; order Bacteroidales; family VadinHA17; genus LD21. The sequence goes on from CAVPBE010000001.1 coordinate 2,128,400, forward strand.
CATAACCGCCCCGTTTATTTCCCCTTATCCCGAACTCTGAGAAGTCCTTCCGAACATTGTCAGAAGTAACACCTGTTTCGTTTGCAAGTGTGTATGAGAAGACCTTTTCGACACCCATCATTTTTAGACGGGCCAGGCATGCCCTGTAAAGAAAGATCCTTTTCAGGCTGTTTTTTATTACATATTTTGTGATTTGTTTCACATCAAATATTTTTAAAACATTTTATAATGCAATTTAAATAAAAATTCAATTATAGAAAAATATTTTTATTTTATTGTATTTGAGTATATTATGATTTGCTTTGCTAATATTTTCATAAATATCATTAAGTTTTTATTGATTATTTGTTCCATTGATTATATTTTTATATGTGAAACTTCTCACATAAATGCAATATTTAAGCATCAAAAAAGAAGAGTGGGATAAAGCCATTGAACAACTGCTGTTATCCTATACCATTTTCGCCGCAGTGGACAACGAATTTGGCATTGATTATGAAATAGTCAGGCCTGAGAATATCGGCAGAATATCCTATAACAAAGCAAAACCAGCCACATCCCTAAAGACTTTCTTCCTCCCTGTTAAAGAAAATGTAACATCGGGCGTCCCTCTCAAAAGACAAAGAGTAATTATTGGCGCACCGAATTGCGATATTCAGGGATTAAAGCTCCTTGATGAGATCTATCTTGATAAGGACTTCAATGACATTACCTATAAAGAAAGACGTGAAAACACAATACTGATCTCGATTGATTGCTTTGTTACGCAGGACCATTGCCATTGCACTTCATATGGAATTAAGCCATGGTCAGATGCTGATTCAGATCTGGCAGTAATAAGGAACAATGATCTGATAGTATTGAGGATTAACACTCACAGGGGTAGCGAGTTCGTCAATCAGTTATCGCTTGTTCAGGTTCTGAAAGATGAGAATATCATTTCCGAAATTGACAAGGCAAATAGCAAAGCAGAATCATTGCTTCTTGAGTCAAATATGGGTCTTCCTGACTACAAAGCTACCGGTATTATTGTAAAAACTGCGGGAGATATGGTCTGGAGAAAGTATTCGGCCAAATGTGTATCATGCGGTGCTTGTGCAACAATATGTCCTACATGCTCATGTTTTCTTCTGATCGACAAGCCTGGCTTTGAAAAGATCAAACAGCTTGACGCCTGCCAGTATCCGGGATTTCAACGGGTTGCAGGAGGTGAAGATTCCCTCGGTGAGTTGCCCAGCCGTTTCAGAAACAGATATATGTGCAAGTATGTCTGGAAACCTCAAAAATTCACCTCGATAGCCTGCACCGGCTGTGGAAGGTGTATCGAAGCATGCATTGGAAAGATAAATAAGAATGAATTATTCAAAGAGTTGGCAACATAGCTTTTAATGACTGATGTAAAGAACATATATAAGCCGATAAGGGCCAGACTGACTGAAGTTATCGATGAGTCACCTCTTATAAAGACATTTGTTCTGATCCCTGAGGAGGAGTTTTCATTCGGGACCGGACAATTTATTGAACTATCTGTTGATGGTATCGGGGAAGCTCCTTTCACACCATCCTCATCCCCGCACGTTACAGATAAGATAGAAGTTACTGTAATGAGGACAGGATATGTGACTGAGATAATGCATAATCTAAAACCTGGAGCCTATATGGGTATAAGAGGCCCTTACGGAAGAGGCTATCCCATTGAAACATTCTTTGGGAAAGAAGTTGTAATTCTTGGAGGTGGATGCGGTCTTGCACCAATTAGATCGCTTCTGTATGCACTTGAACATATTAAAGACAAACTTGAAAAAGTAATTCTTTGTTATGGGTCCAAAACTCCATCCGACTGCGTTTATAAACCTCTTTTTAACAGACTTAACAATACTGAGAAATTTGAAGCTTACCGGACGGTAGATAAACCGGATGAGGAATGGGATGGTTCAGTTGGCGTGGTAACTACTCTTTTAAATAAGATAAGGTTCAACCTTGAAAATTCAATAGCCGTCGTATGCGGACCCCCCATTATGATGAAATTCGGAACTATCAGGCTTATTGAAATGGGATATAAAGATGATCAGATCTACCTTTCAATGGAAAAGAACATGTCATGCGGCCTTGGAAAATGCGGTCATTGTATGATGGGTGAGTTTTTTGTCTGTAAAGACGGACCTGTATTTACTTACAAGGAATTAAAAAATACTCCGGATATCTGGAAATGAAGTAATTTGTTATGATATTATTAAATCAGACAATCAACAAGTAGAAAAATGCAGCTATGAAACTGACACCAGGTGATTTGAAAAAGATAAGGTTTTTTGACCACTATAGCGACACTCAGCTTGAAACGATATTCAAAATGAGTTCAATCAAAGAATTCAAGGTAAAAGACATTCTGTTTGAACAGTACGATGAACTTTCAGAGGTCTTTGTTTTGCTCGAGGGTTCACTATCGCTTGGAATAAGTCTGGCAAAAGAAAAAAGGATCCATCTGGGTTCTATCGAAGAGGGCCAGCTTTTTTCCTGGTCAGCTGTGTTTTCACCTTATATTTCAACGGCATGGGTAATGGCCATGGCTCCGGCAAAAGTTATTTCAATTGATGCAAAAAAGCTTAATAAAGAAATTGAAAAAGACTGTGATTTTGGCTTTAAAACGATGTCAAAAATTGCTCAAACAATTTCCCACAGGCTTAGCGACACGAGGTTCCAGCTTATGAATCAAATGATGCTTTAAAGCTCTGACAATGGCTCAAAGAATACTTCTGGATATGATCAAACTTAGATCAGTGATGGCTGAGAACCCCGACATAGAACTGCCGGAGTGCTACTTTCACGGTTCATCAGTTCTGAACGGATTAAAATCAATCAGGGAACTAGCCACCTTCAGGTTTTCATGCAGAAAATGCGAGGATGCTCCCTGCATTGCTGTTTGTCCTTCAGAAGCTCTCGAAAAAGACGGAGAAGGAATCATCGGCAGACATACAAACCTCTGCATTTCATGTAAGTCATGCGTTACTGTCTGTCCATTCGGTACAATGATGACAGATTTTTTCAAACATCACCGCAACAAGGATCTCTATTATGACCTTGGTAACAGGAAGGAGCTTGAGCTTTTCATTAAGGCAAGTCCCCCGGGAGTGGTTTCATTGACGGATGGTGATGAATCACCTGCTGAGAATATTTACAAACTTAACGACAAGGTGCTTGTCAGAGAATATTTATACGCTACGGAAAACCATAATTAATTGAATATGGCAGCTGACCTCTTTTATTTTCTTGTCTTCCCCGGGTTGCTTTTTGCAGGCATAACCGGCGGTTTCCTTTCATGGTTCGACAGGAAAGTGACTGCCAGGGTACAATTCAGGAAAGGGCCACCTGTTCTTCAGCCTTTTTATGACTTTTTCAAATTACTACTCGTAAAAGAGACTATCCTTCCAAAACGCGGATCCCCCGTTACTTTTCTCTTAGCTCCTGTATTTTCTGTTTTCGGAGCAACAATGGCAGGGGTTTTTATCCTTCTGCCATTATTCAACATCACTACAGGATTCAGGGGTGATCTCCTTGTAATCTTCTACCTCCTTACAATACCATCATTTTCATATATTATTGGGGCACTTGCATCGGGTAATCCGCTTGCTGCAGTTGGAGGCTCCAGGGAAATGAAGCTGATTTTGAGCTATGAGCTTACTTTCCTGTTGGTTATAGCCGGAATTATCATGAAATGCGGCCAGCAGTTTGACCTTAACAGCATTATCCAGACTCAACAGGCAGCATCACCTTTTATAGGAAGTGTATCAGGTGTACTGCTGTTCATAGTTGCGATCTTTTGTATCCAGGCAAAGCTGGCTCTTGTGCCTTTTGATATGCCCGAAGCCGAAGCTGAGATCACTGAAGGAATTTTTATCGAATATTCCGGAGCCTCCTATGCATTTATTAAACTGACAAAATATATTATGCTTTTCATACTGCCATCACTGCTTGTAGGCCTTTTACTTGGTGGTTTCAGACTGGACGGTATCAATATCTTATGGAGCATCCTTAAAGTTCTTGGAATTGTATTGCTGCTAACACTTATCAGGAACACAAATCCAAGGATAAGGATCAAACAGGCTGTCAGTTTTTTCCTTATATGGATGAACCTGATTGCGGTTATTGCATTAGTTTTGATAGCATTTGGATATTAATTTGACAGCATAAAGCTTAAAAACGTGGGATTTAAAAGTTATTGCTTCAAAAAGTCACTCTGGGTCTTCCACTTCGGGGGAGCCTCATGCAATAATTGCGATATTGAGATACTCGATTGCCTTACACCGCGGCACGATCTCGAACGATTTGGTATACTGCTCGTAGGCAGTATAAGACATGCAGATGTACTGCTTGTGAACGGTTCGATTAATCATCACGATAAGGAAAGGTTGATAGAAATTTATAACCAGGCTCCAAAGCCAATACTGGTAGTGGCAATCGGAGCATGCGGATGCACAGGAGGATTATTTGCCGAAAGCATAACTTTTGCAGGACCGGTCGATAAGGTTATTCCGGTAGACGCCTATATTCCGGGATGTCCACCAAAACCTGAGGCTATAATCGCAGGCATTGTTAAACTGGTACAGAAGGCATAAAGGCGAGACGGCATAAAGGCGTAAAGGTATAACGGAATATAAAAGCTCCCCTCCTTAGAGGGGCTCGGGGTGAGTAAAGAAGGTAAAGTAAATGGGAAAAGATCCAATCATAGAAAAGCTAAAGGACCAATTTAAAACCGGCATTCATGAGGTGACTGAAAAGAACCAGAGACGAATTATTGTTACAATCAATCCTGATTCATTGCTAAAAATCGCAGGCTATTTGTATATGGATGACGGATTCAGATTCATAATTGCTTCAGCGATTCATACAAAAAAAGGCTTTGAGATCCACTATCATTTCAGCAAGGATTCTGTCGGGCTGATACTTAACCTTCATGTAATACTTGACAGGAATAATCCTGAGGTGGAATCGCTTTCCAATATGTTCAATGCTTCAAACTGGATCGAAAGGGAAATGCACGAGCTTTTTGGCATAAATTTTCTTAATCATCCGAACCAGGATAAACTGATATCTGAGGGAAACTGGGCAGAAGGAGTTTATCCTTACCGCAAGGAATTTAAATCAATTTCAGAGGAGAAAGAATGAGCAGAAAGACACTCATACCGATTGGCCCATATCACCCGCTTCAGGAGGAACCTGAACTGTTCAAGCTTTACTGTGATGGTGAAATTGTAAAAGATATTCAGTGGGTAACTGGGTACAATCATCGGAGTATTGAAAAACTAAGTGAATCAAAGACATACGAGCAGGTATTTTTTCTCGTCGAACGAATTTGCGGGATCTGCTCTACCTCCCACCCTTTTGCTTTTGCAAATGCTGTTGAAGAGATTGTCGGAATCGAACCAACCGACAGGGCGAAATATATAAGATCGATCATCGGTGAACTTGAGCGCATCCACAGCCACCTTTTATGGGTCGGACTTGCAGGGCATTTCCTTGGATATAATACGGTCTTTATGTGGGCCTGGAAATACCGTGAGCCGGTCCTCGACCTGTTCGAGATGATAACCGGAAACAGGAACAGCTATGCAATGTTCAGGGTAGGTGGTGTGCGAAGGGATATTGAGAGTGATAAAATTGCTGCAATAAGGAAGATTCTGGCTGATGTCAAAACCAAGACAGATCTTCTTACAGGCGCCGTAATGGACGATCCGGTAATCCATGGGCGACTTAAAGGTGTAGGTATTCTCACGAAACAGGATGTTATTGATTATGGAGCTGTAGGCCCGACAGCCAGAGCCTCGGGAGTGGCTATTGATGTCAGGAAGGATGATCCGTATGCCGCTTACCCGCTAGTTAACTGGAAGGTTATCACGGCTCAGGCGGGTGATGTTTTTGCGAAAGCAGAGGTACGCCTGCTTGAGATGTACGAGTCAATCTCAATAATTGAACAATGTCTGCAGGGACTTGAGAAGGAGAAAGAGGGTGATATAATGGTAAAGGTAAATGAGATCCCTGAAGGAATCGGACATGGCAGGGCGGAAGCTCCGAGAGGAGAGGTTTTTCATTTTGTTGTGTCAGACGGATCAAATTCACCAGCCAGGCATAAGATAAGGGCTCCAAGCTATGTTAACATTGCAACCTTCAAAAAATCGTGCGTTGGTCAAACAATTGCAGATGCCACGATAACACTTGCAGGGGTTGATCCATGCTACTGCTGCACTGAACGAATGGCTGTAGTATATGATGCTCATTCAGGTGAAAAAATAATGAATGCCAGAGAACTGATTGACAGATCAATATCCAGATCACACGATTTAATGGAAGAACTGAAGAAAATCAAATGAACGAAATTGTCAGCATAATTCTTTTGCCGATCGCGGCAGGCTTGCTGCTTTTAATTGTTCCCGACAAACTGAGAACTGTCAAAGGCATTATTGCCCTTTTAGTCAGCATAGTTACCGGATACCTGGCAATTATAGTCTATACAAACAATATTGAAGCAGGCACTCTCAGTGAACTTACAAATAGAGCAAGTCTGTCCCTTTTTGGGATCGATTTCATGAAAGATACCGGAAGATATGCAGTATTCAACGCGGACAATCTGAGTAAACTTATTATAATATTTATCAGTATATTTTCTATTCTTATTCTTCTGTATTCATTGGTTTATATCAAAGACGGCAGGGCTAAGAATTATTATCCGTATTTTCTGGTAACAATAGGCTGCTCGTATGGAACAGTTTTATCTGATAATCTTCTGCTTTTCATTACATTCTGGGGAATCCTTGGAATAACCCTGTACAAGCTGATTCCAGGTAATAGCGAAGAAAGTTCTGCCACAGCAAAAAAGACTCTGATACTGATCGGTGCTTCAGATTCAATAATGTTACTTGGTATTGCATTAATATGGCGATTAACAGGGTCATTGAACATTAGTGCTACAGCGATCCCCACAGATAACGTATTAACAGTAACAGCATTTCTGGCTTTAATGATCGGCAGTTTTACAAAAGCAGGTGCTTTCCCGTTTCATACATGGGTTCCAGATTATGCTCAAAATGCTCCTGCATCTTCTTCAGCCCTTTTACCTGCGTCCCTTGACAAACTGCTTGGCATATATTTCCTTGCGAGACTGACCAGTGGAATGTTCATACTCAATAAATGGCTGACTTTACTTCTCCTGTCTATTGGAGTGATAACAATAATCAGTGCTGTAATGATGGCCTTAGTACAGCATAATTATAAACGTCTTCTTGGTTTTCATGCAGTGTCGCAGGTAGGCTATATGATTCTTGGATTGGGGCTTGGTTCACCAATAGGAATTGCTGCAGGATTATTTCATATGATTAACCATGCTCTATATAAGAGCGGATTATTACTTTCTGCAGGATGTATTGAATATAGTACAGGAAAAGAAAACATCGATGATCTGGGTGGCCTTTCCAGAACAATGCCATTAACATTCTTTTCAGCTCTGATTTTTGCTATGGCTATTTCCGGAGTTCCTCCTTTAAACGGTTTTGCTTCAAAATGGATGATTTACCAGGGCATAATAGATTTCGGGATCGGATCGGATCTGCCAAACAGGCTCTGGATTCTTTGGCTTGGATTCGCTGTTCTGGGATCAGCACTTACTCTTGCCAGTTTTATAAAACTGATCGGGGGAATATTCCTAAGTCGCGGCAAACCTGATTTGAATAAAATAAAGGAAGTTCCGATTTTAATGTGGTTACCATTATTAATCCTTGCATTGTTTTGCATTGTATTTGGAATCTTAGCAACCAACATTATTGTACCAAAGCTTTTTATGCCGATAACAGGTGAATTTCAGTTTACGGGATTCTGGAATTCATCGCTGGTGTCGCTTATGGTTCTTTTATCAATTGCTCTGGGTGCTATAATATACCTGGTAACCGGACTGAAAAAGTTCAGGACGGAGGATAGTTTCATCGGGGGAGAAAAAATCCAGGATGAAACCGGATATCCGACCCCTGAATTCTACAAGACTATAAGTGAGATCGGTTTTTTTTCCTGGATGTATAAAAAAGCTGAAAAGAAATGGTTTGATATATATGATCTGTCAAAGAAGTTTGTTCTCTGGCTGAGCCACCAGCTGAGTGAAGCTCATACAGGTGTGCTTTCAGGATATATTATCTGGGTATGTGCAGGCCTCATTATTATGTTGCTGATTATGATATAAATAAATTAACCTTCATGGAAATTGCAATATCCATAATTACCGGATTGATGATCATAGGGGCATTGTATGCCATCCATGCGAAGGATCTCCTGTCGGCTGTAATAGCCTGCGGTATTGTTGGTTACGGACTGGTAATTTGTTTCCTCCTGCTTAAAGCACCCGATCTGGCTATTGTACAGATAGTTGTGGAGACAATCACGCTTATAATAATGGTGGCCGTTGTTCTCGACAGTTCGAGGGAGGAGAAATATTCAAAACCTGACGGACAGGGTTATATATCAATAATAACCAGCGTATTGCTGATTCTTGTACTGTTTTACTTCTTTAAATTATCATTAGATACTCTTGATGTTTTTGGTTCAGGTTCCCTGCGAATGGCAGGACCGTATATTGAAGGTGCAACTGAAAAAACCGGAAGTGCCAATTTAGTAACAGGTGTCGTCTTTGACTTCAGGGGATATGATACAATGGGTGAGGCGACTGTGCTTGTAACGGCGGTGCTGGGGGTGCTGACTATATTACGAATAAAAGGTAAAAAATGAAAGGAATGACAGTCATAGTGAAAAAAACTACACAGCTTTTAGCCGGGATGGTTTTTCTTTATGGCATTTATGTCATAGTTCATGGTCATCTGACTCCTGGCGGTGGTTTTGCCGGAGGGGTGATTATAGCAGGTTCATTCATACTGCTGATCCTCGCTTTTGGAAGCGATTTCATGGACCTTACAAAAGAAGAATCGGGAACTACGATGTATGAGAATCTGGCCACTCTTGTTGTTGTATTTCTTGCCGCTTCAGGATTGCTTTTTGGAGCCAGGATATTTTTTCTGAACTGGCTTCCAAAAGGAACGGTGGGTCAGCTTGTAAGCGCTGGGATGCTGCCGCTGTACAATATTTTTGTCGGGATAGAAGTCGCATCTTCTATCCTTACAATTTTTCTTGCCCTTGTAATATTTAAAGAAGAAATGTCGGAATGATAGTCTACCTGTTATGTTTTGTTCTGTTTCTGGTCGGACTCTATGGTTTGATAACAAGTCGGAACCTTGTTAAAATAGCTATTTCAATGTCGATCATGGAATTCAGCACGTTCCTGTTCTTTGCGCTTGTTGGCTACGTCGACGGCGGCATTGCTCCGATTGTTGATCCTGCCGATCCGGCAAAGATCTATGTTGACCCGCTGCCCCAGGCACTGGTGCTTACTGCAATTGTCATCGGACTTGCAACAACTGCAATGATGATGGCAATTATTATAAGGCTTTACAGAAAGTACGGGACTTTTGATATCAGGGAAATTAAAAGCTTAAGAGGATAAAACATGAATCCGCTGATACCTTTATTTGTTCTCATCCCATTAGCAGGAGCATTTCTGATCATGATCCTGGGAAGATTTATCAGGAATTTCAATAAATATTTTGCCTCGCTGATACTTCTCTTCCTGGCAATAATAAGCATTTATTCGCTTGCAACCACAGGAGAAAATCCATCATTGTACAAAGTCGGCGGATGGGAACCGGTAAACAAAATTCCTATTGGAATATACATGGTCATGGACGGATTTACAGTAATCGTGCTTTGCATTATTAATATAGTCGGCTTTTTATCTGCTTTCTATTCGATCTCCTATATAAAAAGATTTACATCAGAGAATCTGTATTATTCATTATTCTGCCTCATGATTGGAGGAATGAATGGAGTTGTTCTCAGTGGCGATATGTTCAATATTTTTGTATTCCTTGAGATCTCGGTTATTTCATCATATGCCCTTGTTGCATTCGGAGTTGAGAAAAATGAACTTGAAGCTTCATTTAAATACCAGATACTTGGTGGAATAGCTTCATTCCTTATTCTATATGGCATAGGATTTATTTATTGGAAGACCAAAACGCTTAATATAGCCGATATAAGAGAAGTCTTTAAAGCCGGGTATGACAGGCCATATTATATTTTTGTAGAATTGCTTATCCTCTGCGGATTCGGTTTAAAGGCTGCAATTATCCCTTTCCATGCATGGCTGCCCGATGCACATTCTTCCGCTCCCTCTCCCATTTCTGCCATGCTTTCAGGAGTACTTATCAAGGCAGTCGGAATTTATGTTATTATAAGGCTGTTCTTCAATATGTTCGAATTAACTGAAAGCATGTCAGTCCTGATAACAACTCTTGGTACATTATCGATGGTCATCGGTGTTTTCCTGGCAATAGGTCAGTGGGATATCAAAAGGCTTCTCGCTTACCACAGTATCAGCCAGATGGGGTATGTCGTGATGTCGGCAGGAATCGGCATGATACTTATTTCACGTGGAGAGAGGTCAGAAATTGCAGTTCTTGCCATTGCGGGGGGACTTTACCATCTTATCAATCATGCAGCTTTCAAAGGCCTTCTCTTTCTAAATGCAGGAGCCATTGAATATACGCTGGGAACACGTGACCTGAAAGAAATGGGAGGATTGGCAAGATCAATGCCGGCTACATCAGCGACCTCATTTATTGCATCAATGTCAATTTCAGGTATACCTCCTTTCAACGGGTTCTTCAGTAAACTGATTATTATTATCGCAGCGGTAATGGCAAAGTTTTACCTGCTTGCCCTTCTTGCAGTTATTGTAAGCATAATCACTCTGGCATCGTTCCTTAAGTTCCAGAGGTATGCATTCTATAACAGACCTGAGAGCTCCGACAGAAGAAAAATAAAAGAGGTCCCCTTCCCTATGATCTTCAGCATGGTCGTTATGAGCCTGCTTTGCATTGTGCTGAGTTTGCTTGCTTTTCCCGGTATCAGAGATGCAGTGCTTTTGCCTGCAATTAATATCCTGACAGATCCTTTGAAATACTCTTCATTTATAATCGGAATCTAAAATGAGGCATGTAACAGTTTTTATATTATCGCTGATTTTCTGGCTGATGCTGACCTTCAAGATCACACTGCCTAATATAATTGTTGGATCTGTTGCATCCATTATCTGCTCAGCTATCTTTACCAGATTCTTTATAACAAACGTATACAAGCTTCTTCAACCCCACAGGTATTACTGGTTTATCATTTACCTTTTTGTGTTTATTTGGGAATGCATAAAGGCAAATTTTGATGTTGCCTACAGGGTGTTACATCCGGCAATGCCGATCCGGCCGGGAATCGTAAAGGTCAGAACCACGCTTAAATCTGACCTTGCAAGAACGCTTCTGTCAAATTCGATAACAATGACACCCGGAACTATAACTATTGATATAATAGGAGATTATCTTTATATCCACTGGATTTATGTCAGATCGGAAGACCCGGAAATATACACAGCAATGATAACCGGTGCCTTTGAAAAGTATATTAAAAAAATCATAGAATGACAGAATACCTGAATATATTGCTATACATCCAGATCGGATTGAGCAGCATTTGTCTGTACAGGATAATAAAAGGTCCTACTATCCCCGACAGAATGGTAGGAATTGACATTTTCGGTATCCTTGTTGTCGGCATTTGTGCAATAATTTCAGTTCAGACAGAAAAATCCTTTATCCTTGACATCGGGATAGCCTGGATCATACTTAGCTTTATAGGCACTTTAACACTTGCCAAATATCTTACCGGTAAAAAACTCAATGAATAATATGTTAAGTCTGATATTCATAACAATAGGAATAATATTCAACCTGCTGGGGTGCATAGGAATTATAAGACTACCTGATACTTACAACAGGCTCCAGGCGGCTACAAAGTGTGTCACCCTCGGCTGTTGCAGCATACTTTTCGGAGTTGTTCTTCATTTCGGATTAAGTGATGCCGGTGCAAAAGCCCTGGTGGCTATTCCGATACTTTTCTTTGGATCTACCGTAGCTGCACATGCACTTATAAGAGGGACATATCATTTCGGGATAAAACTCGGAAAGAAAAGTGTGAAAGATGATTATAAGGAGGCTGTAAAATGAAATATCCAAAGATCAGAGAATTGAAGGAGGCAGTTATTTCGCTTTTCACCCCGGCTTACACATCAAAATTTCCGGCTGAACCCCATATACCTTTTGAAAACTTCAGGGGCAAGCCGGTTGTTGATAATGACAACTGTGTAGGATGCGAAACATGCGCCAATGTCTGTCCCCCTAATGCAATAACATTCTCTGATGATAAGGAAAGAGGAATCAGAACAATTAAAAGAGACTATGGGAAATGCATATTCTGCGGTTTGTGCCAGGAACACTGTATAACCAATAAGGGGGTAATACTGTCTGATAAGATCTTCGATATGGCTGTATTTGACAGGGACAAGAACATTGAATACCAGGAAAAAGAACTACTGATCTGCGAAAGCTGCGGCGCCGTGATTACGACTATGGAACACCTTCATTTCATGCACAGAAAGCTTGGCCCGAAAGCCTTCTCATCAATCCTTAACCTTAACATGCTGAACCAGAAACTCGGACTTGCCGAAGGACATGATCTGGATGTTGAGATCAGGGATGACCTGAAACGAAAGGATATGTTCAATGTAATATGTCCAAACTGTCTGAGACAGGTTCTGGTAAAATACTTGTTCAAGGGTGCCTGAAGAACTTAAAAACCTCTTGCTGAAGAATGACAAAAGGATACTTTTTGTCGGAATCGGGAATCTCCTTAAAAAGGATGACGGAGTAGGAGTTTATATAAGTTCAGGTATAAAAAATAAATCTAATATTGAGGCACTTACGGTTGAAGTTAGTCTTGAGAACTATATTGGAAAGATAAACAGTATTGATCCGGATATTCTTGTACTTATTGACTGCATGGAAATGGGATCTGCTCCAGGAACGCATAAATTAATGTCTGTCAGCAAGATAGATGATTTAACCTTCAATACCCATAATATTTCATTGAAGAGGATATCGGAATTTTTCGCAATGCCGGTATATTTGCTGGGAATACAGCCAGAAAAAATTGAATTTGGTGAAAATATGTCCTATCTTGTAAAGGAAGAAGCCGAAAAAATAATTAATATTATCAATTCATACTAAAAAACAGGAGGTACTTTATGGCGAATCAATACTTATGCAAAGCCTGCAGGGGAGTTCTGAATGTAAAAACATCTATAATCCTTGCTGCACTGGATGAAAACAGTTCTAAAAAAGGACTCTTTTTGCTGAATCCTGAGCTTGGTAATTATACTGTCGCAACACATGCTTCTTTTAAAATGGAAGAAGGAGAAGAGTACCAGATCAAATGTCCAATCTGCCACGCTCATCTGAACAGCCTTAAGTATGATCATCTTGTCAGGATAATCATGATTGAGGAAAATGGCAAGGAGTACGACATTTACTTTTCAGACATAGTGGGAGAAAAATGTACTTTTAAAATCAGCGGATCGGGTGTTGAAAAAATTGGACCTGACACTGTCAAGTATGATAAATACTTTGATGTTCCTGAAGAAGACAGGAAATACCTGTAGATAATTTATAGGGAGCCCTTTCCGGCCTGCTTTGTTCTGTCATCGATAAATTATATTTTTGTTATCGTTTAAATATACAAGCGGTAAAAAATCCATATTATGAATAGTGAAGTGCATAAGAGAGCAGCGGATAATATCCGGATACTTTCAATGTCAATGGTCGAAAAGGCAAAATCGGGTCATCCGGGAGGTGCAATGGGAGGAGCCGATTTCATACATATACTTTTTTCTGAATTCCTGAGCTTTGATCCCGATGATCCTTCATGGATAAACCGAGACAGGTTTTTTCTCGATCCCGGACATATGTCACCTATGCTCTATTCTGTGCTCTCACTTACAGGTCACTTCAAAGTGGACGAATTAAAAAGCTTCCGTCAATGGGGAAGCCATACTCCCGGACATCCGGAACTGGAATTAATGCGTGGTATTGAAAACACTTCCGGTCCCCTGGGGCAGGGCCATACAATGGCTGTCGGTGCTGCTATTGCTGAAAGGTTTCTAGTTGCACGTTTCGGAGATCTATTTTCACATAAGATATTTACATATGTATCCGATGGCGGTGTTCAGGAAGAAATATCCCAGGGGGCAGGTCGCCTTGCAGGTTTCCTTGGACTTAATAACCTGGTAATGTTCTATGACTCCAATGATATTCAGCTTTCAACGGAAACTAACGCTGTTACCAGCGAGGATACAGCAATGAAATATAAATCATGGGGATGGAAGGTAATTTTTATAAACGGTAATGATCAGGATCAGATCAGGAAAGCCCTCACCGAGGCTCTGAATGAAAAGGAAAGGCCGGTAATCATTATAGGAAAGACAATTATGGGAAAAGGGCTCCTTGACAATGATGGAAAAAGTTTCGAAAAGAAAACTTCAACTCATGGCATGCCAGTTGGTGAAGCAGGAGGTTCATTTGAAAGGTCTCTCATAAACCTTGGAGGGGATATTTCTGATCCTTTTAAGATATTTCGATGATGTAAAACAGCTGTACACGGAAATACTCGGAGGCAAGAGAAGAACTGTTTCTGCCTGGAAAGAAAAGAAAAGGGAATGGGCATCAAAAAACAGTCTTCTGGATATAAAGCTGAATCAGTTCTATTCAGGCTCAGTCCCTGAAATAGATTTTAAAGAAATTGTCCAGAAAGAGAATTCAGCCTCAAGAGCTGCATCATCTGCGGTTCTTGGCGTTCTTGCGAATAAGGTCGAAAATATGGTGGTCGCTTCTGCTGATCTTTCTAATTCAGATAAGACCGATGGTTTCCTGAAGAAAACAAAAGCATTTAAAAAAGGTGACTTTTCAGGTGCCTTTCTCCAGGCTGGTGTTGCTGAGCTTACTATGGCAGCTGTTATGAACGGGATGGCACTCCATGGCGGTATTATTCCAGCCTGCGGAACTTTTTTTGTTTTTTCAGATTATATGAAACCTGCAGTAAGACTTGCATGCCTGATGGGATTGCCTGTGAAATATATCTGGACACATGATGCTTTTCGTGTTGGTGAGGATGGACCAACACATCAGCCAGTTGAACAGGAAGCACAGATAAGACTGATGGAACAGCTTAAGAATCATCATGGTAAGAATAGCATGCTTGTCCTACGGCCAGCTGACTCAAATGAGACAACAGTTGCCTGGAAAATGGCTTTAGAAAATAAAAAGACCCCGACAGCCCTTATCCTGTCGAGGCAAAATATTCAGGATCTGCCATCATCGGATAACAACAGATATTCCGACGCTCTTAAATCGGAAAAAGGTGCCTATATAGTCCAGGATTGCCCTGGAAAACCAGACATTATTCTGTTAGCCAGCGGATCAGAAGTTGCCACACTCTTTGAAGGAGCAGATCTGCTGAAAAAAGACAATCTGAGCATAAGGATTGTTTCAGCTCCGTCTGAAGGACTTTTCAGAAGCCAGACAGAGGAGTATCAGAAATCAGTTCTCCCTGATAATATTCCTGTATTCGGCCTTACAGCCGGACTCCCTGTCACCCTTCATGGACTTGTCGGAACGAAGGGCAAAGTGTGGGGAGTCAACAGTTTCGGCTATTCTGCGCCATATAAGGTGCTTGATGAAAAATTTGGATTCACTGCAGATAATGTTTACAGACAGGTCAGGGATTACCTTGGTAATTATAAATAATAAGCGTCAAGATCAGAACCACCTCCCCCTTACGCTTTGGTCAGGGAACTCCTCCTTGATAAGGAGGAGAAATATTTGTTCTTGCATTTCAATACTTTCCTGTACTTTCCTGATATCTGACCCATAATCTCATTTTTTTTTCCTGGTTTAAATTCTCTTTCGTAAATTAGTCTGAGATTTCTCTTTATGATCTTTTAACCTCCACCAAAATGAAAAAGATAATCCCTTTACTGCTTTTCATTTCAGCCATTTTTGTACAGCCAGTTTTTAGTCAGATCGATTCCCTTCGTGCAACGTATGCTGTTAAAGACACCCAGGATATAAAACCAACTCTCTTCGACACTGATGATGTGTTTAATATCTCCTTGAAATTTGATATTCCCCGTTACAAAAAGGCCAGGTCAGATACTATGTATCTCGATGCTGTTCTTACTTATTATAATAACGACAAAGATTCTGTCGTGAAGAATATTAAAGTGAGAGCCCGCGGGAATATACGTCGTACGGCGATCTGCGATTTCCCTCCGCTTATGCTGAATTTTAAAATGAAAGACCCGTCGGAAAAAGAGTTTGCAGGAATAAATAAACTCAAAATCGTGCCTTATTGCAGAATAGGTTATGAGCAATATGTTTTGAAGGAATACCTTGTATACAAGCTCTATAATGTACTAACTGATTTTAGTTTAAAAGTAAGACTTTTCAAGATTACATATTTAAGCTCTGTTAAGGAAAAGAAACCCCTGACCCAATACGGATTCGCCCTGGAACCGATCAGTATCTTTGAAAAACGAACAGGGACAAAAGAGTTGAATTACAGCATTACCCAGAGAAATCTCAAACCTGAAGTTCTCGCCAGAGCAGCTATTTTCAATTTTATGATATCTAATACAGACTGGTCTGTTCCAATCAAGCATAATGTTCTTCTGTTTACCAATGCCAAGAATGCAAATGCCAATGATAACCTAATAGTCCCATATGATTTTGACTACTCCGGTATAGTCGGTACTGACTATTCAATACCCTTTGAGAGCCTTCCAATAAAAACGGTTCATGACCACCTTTATATGGCGGTATGCAGGACCGAAACCGAATTTACAGATGCACTTAACGAGTTTGTAGAGAAGAAGGACGAATTTTACAAGATCATAAATACTTTCCCCTATATAAACGAAAGTTCAAGAAAAGACATGAATCGGCATATTGACGATTTTTTCTACCAGATGGATAAACGCAACAGCCTTGTCAGGAAGCTGCGTTCGGATTGCAATTGGTTCGAAACGCAATCCAATCTAAGGGTTAGGTAGGTGTTTTTTTATATCTTTGCCCCTTATTTATTTTTTATGAAGTATGATCTGCGACCAGGGGTAAAAGGATTGATCTTTGATCTTGACGGAACCCTTGCTGATACAATGCCCTTTCATTTTGAGGGATGGAAAAAAGCTTGTAAAAAATACGGAGCACATATCGATAACAGCTTTCTTCGTAAACATACAGGAAGCCCCGGATGGATTATAGCTGATGAGATAATAAAAAACTGCGGGCTCAACGGAACTGTAACTATTGATCAGATAGTTAATGAAAAACTTCTTCAGTTTTACAAGGTTCAGCATCTCGTCAAACCTATAGAACCGGTTGCCGATATAGTCAGAAAATACTACGGCATTCTGCCAATGGCCGTCGGAACGGGAGGTCACAGGGAAGCAGTGGAGCGGACTCTGGAAATTACCGGTCTGCGTAAATATTTTGATATAATTGTAACAGCAAACGATGTGAACTCATTCAAGCCGCATCCCGAAACGTTCCTGAAGTGCGCAGAATTAATGAAAGTGGAACCTCAATTCATTGAGGTGTTTGAAGATGGAGAACTTGGGATGGAAGCTGCCAGAAAAGCCGGAATGAATGTAACTGATGTCAGGTCTTGGTATGATTCTGACTGGTAATGAAGGCTAAGGGCTGAGGGCAAAAAGCTAAAGATGAACAGAATCACTATTAACTAGTTTAACGGATTAATTGTTATCTTTACCAAAATTTAAAAAATTGAGAAGGACCCTTAAATTCAAGGCTTCTGTTTTCCTTCTGGCATGGTTTGCGATCTTTGCTCACAATGTTATTCCGCATAATCATTTTTGTGAGAATCTTGGGACATGCGATCAACTTGTTCATAATTCAGCAAAAGCTGACAGGGAGCATTCTGAAGAAAAGGTTTGCCATCTTTCAAATCTTCTTTTTCACACTTCAAATCCGGATGTTTTCCTGGCCGGTTCAACAAGAGATATTAGTTTTATTCCTGACTTACGCTGCACCGGAATTTATATTGATAATGATCATTCCAATAATTCAGATCATCTTAACGGCAATTCCCTGCTAAGAGCCCCTCCTTCTCTTTAATTCTCTTTCTTTCAACCAAACTTTTTGATTTTTATTGGATAATCATCTGATTATCTGTTAATTTTTTAACATATTATGATTGAGCGTATTATAGAATTTTCAATAAAAAATAAGTTCATAATCGGCTTATTCGTCCTGGCACTTGTAGGCTGGGGAACCTATTCACTGACTCAACTGCCGATCGATGCAATACCAGATATAACAAACAATCAGGTTCAGGTGATATGCCTTTCGCCCTCGCTTGCAGTACAGGAGGTTGAAAGTTCTATTACTGCTCCTATAGAGGTTGCTGTTGCGAATATTCCGGATATTATTGAACTGCGTTCAATATCAAGGCTGGGGTTATCAGTTGTTACAGTGGTTTTCAGGGATGGGGTTGATATTTACTGGGCACGTCAGCAGCTTACCGAAAGACTCAGAGAAGCTGAAGGTGCAATTCCTGAAGGATTGGCAAATATCGAGCTGGCACCAGTATCAACCGGACTGGGTGAAATCTTCCAATACAGGCTGGCAGTAAAAAACGGTTTTGAATCAAAATACAATCCAATGGAATTGAGGACACTTCAGGATTGGGTTGTACGGCGTGAGATGCTGGGGACACCAGGTGTCGCCGACATCAACAGCTATGGAGGTTTTGTAAAACAGTACGAAATTGCTGTAAATCCTGAAAGGCTGAGGGCAATGAACCTTACCCTTAATGATATTTTTGACGCTCTTCAGAAAAACAATGAGAACACCGGAAGTGCATATATTGATAAAAATCCAAATGCATATTTTATCCGTGGGATCGGTCTTGTCAAGTCTCTTGATGATATCGGTAAAATTGTCATCAAAAACAATGTTTCAGGTATTCCTGTACTCATCAGGGATGTAGCCACTGCTCAGTTTGGTAACGCAACCCGTTATGGAGCGTTTGTTGTTGATACTGCTGAAGCTGTAGGTGGTGTAGTAATGATGCTTAAGGGTGCAAATGCCCACAAGGTGATCGATAATGTGATGGTAAGAATTGCTGCTGTGCAGAAATCACTGCCTGAAGGAGTTACTATCGAACCATATATTAACCGTTCCGATCTTGTCGGAAGGGCTATAGGCACTGTATCAAAAAACCTGATCGAAGGAGCATTAATAGTTATTTTTATCCTGGTATTGTTTCTGGGAAACATAAGAGCAGGTCTTATTGTTGCATCAGTGATTCCACTTGCGATGCTTTTCGCAATTTCTATTATGAATATTTTCGGAGTGTCGGGAAATCTTATGAGCCTTGGTGCTATAGATTTCGGACTTATAGTAGATGGTGCAGTAATAATAGTTGAAAGTGTGGTCCATCGGATTTTTAATAATAAGCAAAATTTTAAGGGAATAACGAGTATCAACCAGCAGCAAATGGATGAGAATGTCCTTGTCTCTTCTAAACGTATGATGAGTTCGGCCACATTCGGCCAGATAATAATACTTATAGTTTATCTTCCTATAATTGCCCTTGTCGGAACTGAGGGCAAAATGTTCCGGCCCATGGCGCTGGTGGTAACATTTGCCCTGACGGGGGCTGCTATCCTTTCTCTGACATGGGTTCCTATGGCTTCTGCCCTCTTTCTGAGCAAAAGAACTGAACATAAGCGCAACTTCTCAAATACTATGATGGATGCCCTGCATAAGGGTTTTTCTCCGTTGATAAATTATTCACTTAAACACAAGCTGGCTGTTTCATTATCTGCCGTTGCCCTTTTCATCTTCAGCATTTTAATGTTCACCCGACTTGGTGGGGAGTTTATTCCGCAACTCGAAGAGGGAGATCTTGCTGCAGGTGTAATGACACTGCAGGGAGGATCGCTTTCACACACAGTTGAAACAGTAATAAAAGCTAATAAGATTTTGCTCGACAGCTTTCCTGAAGTAAAGCACGCGGTATGCAAGATAGGTGCTGGTGAGATCCCGACAGATCCTACCCCGATGGAGACTGGCGATTATATTATTACCCTGAAGGACAAAAGCGAATGGACCTCAGCAACCACAAGGGAAGAGCTTGTGGCAAAAATGGAGGAAAAACTTATTCCTCTTGCAGGTGTAAAATTCGAATTCCAGCAGCCTATCCAGATGCGTTTTAATGAACTTATGACGGGAACAAAACAGGACGTGGCAATTAAAATTTTCGGAGATGACCTGAATACCCTTGCAGAAGAGGCTGGCAGGGTTGAAAAATTGATACAGAATATTGAGGGAGTCCAGGATCTAAATGTTGAGAAGGTAACTGGACTTGCCCAGATTCAGGTGACATTTAACCGTGATAAGCTGGCACAGTACGGCCTGTCGGTTGCAGAAGCTAACAACATCCTAAGGACAGCTTTTGCCGGCAGCGAGGCCGGAGTGGTCTTTGATGAGGAGAAGAGGTTCAGCCTTGTGGTACGCCTGGATAAAGATTACAGGCAGAACCTTGAAGATGTTAAAAACCTGCTGGTTGCACTGCCTTCAGGCGGTCAGATCTCTTTTGACAATATCGCCGATGTTGAGATAAAATCAGGGCCTGCACAGGTTTCCCGTGAGAATACTAAAAGAAGAATTACTGTTGGCTTCAACGTCAGGAACCGGGACGTGCAGAGTGTTATTTCAGAAGTATCCGATAAAATTGACCGGGACATAAATCTGCCAACAGGATACTACGTGGTATACGGAGGAGAGTTCCAGAATCTGGAAGCTGCCAAGGCAAGACTGTCAATAGCAGTTCCTGTCGCATTGCTTCTTATCTTTATCCTGCTATATTTTACTTTTAATTCCGTAAAACAAACCCTCCTTATTTTGTCGGCAGTTCCCATGGCCGCAATCGGAGGTGTTTTCGCGCTCTGGATACGCGGAATGAATTTCTCAATTTCCGCAGGGGTCGGATTCATAGCACTTTTCGGTGTTGCGGTACTAAATGGAATTGTACTGATAGCTGAGTTTAACCGGCTTGAAAAAGAAGGGATAACAGATATTAAGGAGAGGGTCCTTAAAGGATTGCATATCCGTCTTCGTCCAGTTATTATGACAGCTGCAGTGGCGTCACTTGGTTTTCTGCCGATGGCATTATCAACATCAGCAGGAGCCGAGGTACAGAAACCTCTCGCCACAGTTGTCATTGGAGGTCTTATTACAGCAACACTTCTTACTCTTATAATATTACCTATTTTCTATATTGCCTTTTCGTCAGGCAAAATCAAATTATCAAATAGTATAATGACATCTAAGACACTAATAATTGCTCTTCTGATATTTTCAGGCTCGTCATTTGCAGGCATAATATCCGGCCAGCAGACCGATTATATTAATCTTGAGGATGCCATCCGGACGGCACTGGACAACAATCTTCAGATAAAGTCATCTGCACTTTCGGTGGATGCAAGCAGAGCTTTAAAAGGAGCCTCATGGGATATCGGGAAAACCAACCTGGATATTGAATACGGGCAGATGAATTCCATTATGAAAGATAACAGCGTTTCAGTTTCACAATCAGTTTCATTTCCAACTGTTTATCTTAACCAGAAGAAGCTGGCAAATGCAAAGGTGAGAAGTAGTGAATGGGAATTCAAAAAAACACAATTGGATGTCTCAACACAGGTTAAACAGATCTACTGGAACCTTGCATATCTTTATTCAAAGCAAAAACTGCTAATCTATCAGGACAGCCTTTATTCCCGCTTTCTAAGGGCAGCTGAGCTGAGAGCAAAATCAGGTGAGACAAATCGTCTTGAGATGATAACAGCCCGTTCTCAGAGTTTTGAAGTGAAAAATCGAATGCTTCAGAATTCAACAGACATCGGAATATCTGAGCGAAATTTCCGAATACTTCTAAATTCAGAAAAGAACCTTATGCCTTCTGATACTGTTTTAAAGAGAGCAGGAACCCTTCCTGCCGATGAGAGCATTGAAATTGTTCAGAATCCTTCACTTGGTTATATCCAGCAGCAGATTGAAGTTTCAAAAAGAGAGAAGAACCTGGAGCGGAGCCGCATGATGCCCGATCTTAGTATCGGATACTTCAACCAGTCTATAAGAGGAATCCAGGATGTTAACGGGATTCCAAAGACATTCGGAACAGGTGACAGGTTTACTGGTGTTCAGGCTGGGATAGCATTGCCGTTATGGATCTTTCCATATGCTTCAAAAGTAAGGGCGGCTAAAATCAACAATAACCTTGCAATTTCTGACGCTGAATACTTTTCAAAATACCTCCTGGCAAAACATGAATCATTATATGATGAATACAGGAAATATTCGGTCAGTGTGGATTTCTACGAAAAGCAGGCTGTACCCGAAGCCAATACAATAATTGACCAGTCAACCAGAAGCTACAAGGCAGGTGCCCTCGATTACCTCGATTATGTACTTAGCCTGAACAGGGCAATTGAGATCAGGCAGAATTATCTCGACGCTCTTAATAATTTGAACTTTACGCTAATAAATATTGAATATATAACAGGTAAAACATTTTAAAGATGAATAATATGTCCATAAACAGATTTTTACCATACCTGCATTGCGCCTTGATTATATCTCTTTTTGTTTCGTGCAGCAGAAATAAAACAGCATCAGTTAATGCAGAGGCTGAAGTCCTTCCTGAAGATATTGTTGAAATGCGTTATGATCAGATCAAGGTTGCAGGTATAGATACTGCCTCTATTGAATTCCGATCGCTTGCCGGAACTGTAAAGGTAAACGGGACAATATCGGTTCCTCCAAAAAGCTTTGCAACTGTCTGTGCACCTCTTGGTGGCTTTATTAAAAGTACGAATCTGCTGCCAGGTGATGCTGTAAGAAAGGGAGAGACACTGGCTATCATTGAGAATCAGGAGTTTGTTGATATCCAGGAAAATTACCTTGAAGCAAAAAGCAGGATGGAATATGCTGAAGCCGAGTTTAAGAGACACTCGGATCTTTACAAAGAAGATGTCTATTCAGAAATGAACCTCCAGCAGGTGACTGCCGATTACAAAAGCATGAAGGCACATGTATCGGCTCTTAAGCAAAAACTGGAGCTTCTCGGCATCGATCAGAATGAACTTACCGAGGAAAATATCAGTCGTTCAGTTCCGCTGGTATCCCCTATTGCTGGCTACATTAAAACCGTAAATGTCAATATTGGAAAATCGGTTTCAGCCACTGACGTGCTTTTTGAGATTGTCAATACGGATAATCTTTTTCTTGAGCTAACCCTGTTTGAAAAGGATGCGAGTAAAGTATCAACAGGTCAGAAAATAAGTTTCTTTATCAATAATGAAACTGAGGAACACACTGCATTTATTACTCAGACGGGTAGATCAGTTGATGCAGATAAAGCTTACAAGGTTTATGCCGCTGTTACAAAGGGATGCCAAAACCTTCTTCCGGGTATGTATGTAAATGCAATTATTGAGAATCCCGGCCAAAAGGTATCTGCCCTGCCATCGGATGCCGTTGTAAGCTTTGATGATAAACACTATATTTTTACTTTTGACAGGAACAAGGAGGAGAATGGATATGAATTTACTGAGTACAGGATTATTGAGGTACGCAAAGGAATGACCGATGGTGGGTATACAGAAATCATTACTCCTGAAAATTTTGATGCCAGGAAAGCGAAGGTGGTTATCAAAGGTGCTTACAATCTGCTGTCTGCCAAGAAGAATGCCGGCGAGATGGCATGCTGAATACAATATATTGTGGTTGAAATAGTAAAGACATCAGATGGTTCCAGTACCCTTTTTGTTCCGGAACTTAACGAACATTACCATTCGGTGCATGGAGCAATTCAGGAGTCTGAATACATTTTCATAAAATGCGGTCTTAATTTTTCTAAAGCCGATCCCGTCAGGATTTTTGAGGTTGGATTCGGAACCGGGTTAAATGCTTTTCTTACAGCTATTGATGCATCTTTTCATAACAGGAAAATAATTTACACCTCTATCGAAAAATACCCTCTTCCGGATTCCTTAATTAATGAACTTAATTATAAAAGCTTTTTCCCTCCCGAATCAGCTTCTCTTTTTGACCGGATCCATAAGGTGCAATGGAATATCGAGCAGGAGATTTCAAAAAATTTCACACTGGCCAAAATAGAAGGAGACATAATAAAAAAGGAGATCATGGGTGATTATGATCTTATCTTCTTTGATGCCTTCGGGCCTGACAAACAACCTGAAATGTGGACTGATGAAGTATTCAATAAGCTAGCAGAAAGAACAGTGCAAAATGGTATTCTGTTGACATATTCAGTTAAAGGAGAAGTTAAAAGAACACTGAGGAAATCCGGATTTAAAGTGAATCGCCTTACGGGTCCACCCGGGAAACATCAGATAATAAGGGCTGTAAAAATTTAAAAATAATTTTTCGCTACTCTTTTTTACTGAAGCCAAAGTATTATATTTGCGGAAATTTAAAAATCTAAAATTATATCAAATGAAAATCAAGGGATTAATTGTTTTGACAAGTGTCGTTGCCATAATGGTTGGCGCCTGCGCTAAGACCTCTGTTACAAGTGCAAAAATAAAAACTAAGGAAGATTCTCTTTCCTACGCATTCGGAATTGTAAACTTTAATGCACTTCAGAGTGACAGTCTTAAGCTTGATCCAAGAATTGTTGCCAAGGCAATGCTTGATGGTGAAAATGGCAAACCGGAAATGTCCGACGAAATAGCCAGAGGTTTTATTATGTCATTTGTCACTGCGCGTCAGGCTTTGCAGGCAGAAAAAAAGGCTGAGCAGGATAAGCTCCTTTACAAAGATTATATTGCAGAGAATGAAGCATTTCTCACCAAAAATAAAGAAAAGGCCGGTGTTACAGTAACTCCCAGCGGGCTTCAATACGAGGTTATCAAGATGGGAGCTGGCAGCAAACCCACCTCAAACAGTACAGTAAAGGTTCACTACGTTGGAACACTTATCGACGGAACTGAATTTGACTCATCTGTCAGGAAAGGCGAACCTGTAGAATTTCCTGTTTCAGGTGTTATAACTGGATGGACTGAAGCATTACAGCTTATGCCTGTTGGTTCAAAATTCAAACTATACATTCCTCAAAACCTCGCTTATGGAGCAAGCCAGGCTGGTGAGCTTATCAAACCTTTTTCAACACTTGTTTTTGAAGTTGAACTTCTTGATATAATTCAATAATATGAGAACTGCTGAGATTCATACGCCCAAGGGTATTATGAAGGTTAGCTTCTATGAAGAAGATGCTCCCGGAACCGTTGAGAATTTCTTAAAGCTTGCCAGGGAAGGTTTTTATGACGGATTGGCATTTCACAGGGTTATCCCCGATTTTGTAATCCAGGGTGGCTGCCCCTTTTCAAAGGACATGAGTGATCCACGAGTCGGAACAGGTGGTCCCGGATACAAAATTAAATGCGAGCTTTCCGGTGGAAATCAGTATCATGATAAGGGAGTCTTATCGATGGCTCATGCCGGAAGAAATACTGGAGGTTCTCAGTTTTTCATTTGCCACAGCAGAACAAACACAAAACATCTTGACGGTCAGCATACCTGTTTCGGAAAGGTCATTGAAGGCCTTGATATCATCGGAAAGATCCGTCAGGGTGATAAAATAGAAAAAATAACAATAAACGAAGATTAATATGGCTTTCGAAATCACTGGGAAGATAATTGAGGTCCTGCCGGTAAACCAGGTAAGCGATAAATTCAGGAAACGGGAATTTGTTATAGAGAAAAAGGATACCGGTGGTTCAGCTGTTTTTATCGACTACATTAAATTCCAGCTTGTCCAGGATAAATGTGATCTCATAAATGAATCGTTTCTTAACGAAGAAGTCAAGATATGGTTCAACCTGAAAGGAAACAAATGGGAACGCGACGGTAAGGTTAACTATTTTACTAACCTTGATGCCTGGAAAATAGAAAAAGTGGCAGAATCAGGCAGGAATCAGAGTGTTCAGCAGCAAAGCCCTCTCGAAGATGCTCCGCCTGAGATCGATGAGCTTAGTGATCTTCCTTTCTGAAGAAATGAAAAGACCGAAAAATAATTCGGTTTTTTTTTTGATTTTTATGCTATCTTGGGTGATTGACCGGGATAAATTTATTCTCTCGTAACAAATAGATTTATTGACAGATAACGTTAAAACAACTATAATCATGAGATATCTTCTGACATTTATATTGTTAGTTTATTTTCTGCAGGGGAGTTCCCAGGTTGTCACTGAGACAGCCTTTGATACGGACTTGAAGCGGGTTCAGTTGCCTTACAACAGGTTTATTCAGCCGGCAGGACATCAGATCTTATTTGGAGATGCATCTCTCGAAAATCATGCACTTGATGCAGCCCTCTCTCCCGACGGAAAATGGCTTGCAGTGCAAGAGAGAACTAGCATAGTCTTTATCAGCACAATTGCCGATACAGTCAAATTCATTCTGAGAAACAGTTTTCACCCTGATCTTCGTGGCGGAAGCAACACCTATTCAGGAATTACCTGGCACATCAGCAAAGGCATACCAGAAGTATACTGGAGCGTCATAGGAACGGATGACAGATCATTTGTTGCATCTGCGAAATGGGACGGAACAAAAGCAGAATTCGGGCGCTTTTTCGAATACAAGGCGATTCCTCCCGCTGACATGGCTTTGCCTAACGAGTTGCTTATAAAGACAGAAGCAGGTCACGAACATCTTTATGTTGTTCTTAACGGGAACAATAGGGTAATAAAACAGGATCTTATAACGGGAGATACGATCTGGATTGTGGATCCCGGAGTTGCACCTTACGGACTTACGATGGCTGCCGGAAAGCTATATGTTACAAACTGGGCGGGAAGAGAACCATTGCCTGCCGAACGTGATGTTGCCGGTATTCCATGGGGCAGAGCAAAGGTTAACAATAAGACAGGCGGCGGAACACGCGAGGGAAGTGTGGTAGTAATTGATCCTGCAACTGGAACCAAAATAAAAGAGCTTCTTGTCGGATTACACCCGAATGAAATTATAAGTGAAAAACGGGGAAGGTATGTTTATGTGACAAACTCAAACAGCGATAATGTTAGTGTAATAAATACACTTATAGATGAGATTACAGAAACCGTCAGCGTAAGACTGCAGCCAGAGATCAATCCGTTTTTTGGTGACTCACCCAACGGTTTATGCCTCTCCAGTGACGAAACAACTCTTTATGTAGCAAATGGTATGGATAATGCCCTGGCTGTTATAAGATTATCAAAAAGAGCTGCAAGGAAAGGAACAGGAAATAAGAGCATAGTTACAGGTTTTATACCGACCGGCGCTTACCCTTCAGGTATATGCCAGATGCCTTCAGGCAAACTTTATGTTACAAATCTCGAGGCCGTTGGTGCAAGATTAGCCCTGAACTATTCCCCTTCAAAAAACCTGATCTACAATTCTCATAATATGATCGCCTCAGTCTCGGCAATCCCATTGCCCGATTTAAGACAATTAAAAGCATATACAGATACTGTGATTGCAGTTAATGACCTTTCGAGGGCAACACTTGCAAGAGAGGCGCCCAGGCCGGGAATCAAGCCAAAAACTGTTCCTGACAGAATCGGTGAACCATCTGTTTTTAGACATGTATTATATATTATAAAAGAAAACAGGACTTACGATCAGGTACTGGGTGATATGAAGCAGGGCAAAGGCGATCCCTCCATTTGTACCTATGGTGCAATTATAACGCCAAACACTCATAAGCTTAGCGAGGAGTTCATGCTGCTGGATAATTTTCACGTATCAGGCAAATGCTCAGCCGAAGGACACATGTGGACCGATGCCTCAATAGTCACCGACTATATAGAAAAAAACATGCGTGCCTGGTTCAGAAGTTATACTCATGTACTATACGACGCTATGGCATATGCCCCCACCGGTTTTATCTGGGACAATGCTCTAAGCAAAGGAAAATCAGTAAGGATATATGGCGAAGCCTCCGAACCGTTACTTGATAACAAACTGAAATGGGCTGATATTTATGAAAAATTTAAAAAAGGTGAAAAAGTTGAATTCACTAACATTACAACCATTGAACCTGTAAAACCCATACTTTCACAAACTTATCCTTCATACGGCAACCATGAATTCACTGACAGCATGAGAGCAGATGCCCTGATAAAAGAATTGCATGGATTCGAAGCAATGGAGGGAGATAAGCTTCCGGAACTTATGATTGTTGCATTGCCCAACGATCACACCGCCGGAATAAGGCCGGGCTATCCGACACCAAGAGCTATGGTCGCAGACAATGATGCTGCTCTGGGAAAGATCGTTGAAGCTTTCAGCAGAAGCCGGTTCTGGGAAAATACTGTAATATTTGTTGTTGAAGATGACTCCCAGGGCGGATGGGATCATGTTTCAGCATACCGCACTGTTGCTCTTGTCATAAGCCCGTATTCAAGGCTGAAAAAAACTGTCAGTACTTATTATACTCAGCCGTCAATGATCAGGACAATCGAACAGATACTTGGATTGCCACCGATGAATATTCAGGATGCAATCGCAAACCCGATGACGGAATGTTTTACCTCAGTACCTGATTTAACTCCATATGCAGCCCTGAAGTCAAATATTCCTATAAATCAAATGAATCCCCAGATAATTTCACTTAAGGGAAAAGCCCTGCATTACGCAAAGAAAAGCATGCTGCCCGAATTTGATGGAGTTGACTCAGGCAATGATGATCTGCTGAACAGGATATTATGGTTTGCCGAGAAAGGGAATATCCCTTATCCTGCAAAATATTCAGGAGTGGCCGGAAAGGAAGAGAGAACCGAAGATATTGATGATTAAACCTGTTCCAGATAAAGCTTTCATATGGTAAATCCTTTGCTTCAGGAATGGAAAACTCCCTATGGTGTTCCACCGTTTAACCTGATTAAATCTTTTCATTTCAAACCGGCAATCATCGAGGCTATCCGATCGGCAGCCCAGGAAATAGACACAATTACTGAAAATCCTGAATTGCCTTCATTCGAAAACTGTGTTGCTGAACTCGACCGTAGCGGGGAAAAGCTTGGTAAGATTGCAGCAATTCTGTTCAACCTTAACAGTGCCGAGACTTCAAGGAAGCTGCAGTCAATCACTCAGGAGATCTCCCCCCTTCTGGCCAGGTTTTCAAATGATGTAACCCTGAATGAAAAGCTATTTTCAAGGATCAGGTCAGTATTTGAAAAAATGGATACTCTTGGTCTGAGTAGTGAACAGAAAATGCTTGTGGAGAAAAAGTACAGGGGATTTGTACTTGGAGGAGCAGGGCTGAGTGAGACATTATAAATTGAGATTCCGGGAGATTTCTGAAGAACTCTCAAAACTGACCCTCAGGTTCGAGGAGAATGTCCTTGACGAAACCAATTCATTTGAGTTGCATATTTCAGATCATGAAGACCTCCTGGGCTTGCCTGAAGATATAGCAGAGATGGCTTCAATTGAGGCTGTAAAACGTAACAAAGAGGGATGGGTATTCACACTTAATTACCCGAGCTATATACCTTTTATGCAATATTCGGAAAAAAGGGAATTGCGGGAAAAAATGCTTAAAGCCTACAGTTCCAGAGCTTTCCATAACAATAAAAAAGACAACCGATCGCTGGTTTCAAGGATTGTGAATCTACGGCTTGAAACAGCAAAGCTGCTCGGCTTCAGTAGTTATGCAGCTATGATCCTCGTTGACCGAATGGCTGAAAATCCTGAGAACGTAGGATCATTCCTCGAAGATCTATATTCTGCTGCACATAATGCAGCAACCCGTGATTTTGAAAACGTAAAGGAATTTGCCTCAGGCCTGGGGTTTATTGACAAGATAGAAAGATGGGATTGGTCATATTATTCCGAAAAGCTTAAAAAAGCCAGGTATAACATTGATGATGAAATACTTAAACCATATTTTTCTCTCGATAAAGTGAAAGAGGCCATCTTCGGTCTCGCATCACGTCTTTATGGTTTGAAATTCAGAAGGAATGACACTATTCCTGTATATCACAAGGAAGTGATTGCCTACGAGGTCTTTGAGAAAGATAATTCTCCTGCTGCAATCCTTTATCTCGATTTTCATCCACGTAAAGGTAAAAATGGTGGTGCCTGGATGACAGCTTACAGGGAACAGAGAATGGAAAATGGAAAAAGAATTATGCCATTGATATCAATAGTATCTAATTTTTCAAGACCGACAACTACAAATCCATCTCTTCTGACATTCAATGAATTAACCACGTTTCTTCATGAATTCGGGCATGCAGTTCACGGGATGCTTTCAAAATGCACTTATGAAAGCCTTTCCGGGACCAATGTTGCCCGTGATTTCGTTGAACTACCTTCTCAGTTCATGGAAAACTGGGCATTTGAGAAGGATTGGCTTGATACCTGGGCTGTTCACTTTAAAACCGGCATGAAGATACCGAATGAAATAATCAATAAGATCAGGGAAGCTTCTACCTTCAATGAAGGCTATGCATGCAACAGGCAGATTGGATTCTCCTTTCTCGACATGGCATGGCATTCGATCACCAGACAATTCTCGGGCGATATAAGTGATTTTGAGAGAAGAGCATTGATGAAAACGGAGCTTTTTCCATTAAATAAATCGCTGAATATGAGCTGCTCATTTACTCACCTGTTCGGAGGAGGTTATGCGGCAGGATACTATGGCTATAAATGGGCAGAGGTTCTTGATGCGGATGCCTTCAGTTTCTTCAGAGAATCAGGAATTTTTAATCCGGAGGTAGCTGAATCGTTCAGAAAGAATATCCTCGAGAAAGGAGAATCAGATAAGCCGATGAACCTGTATATCAAATTCAGAGGCCGGGAACCGTCGATGGATGCCTTTCTTGAAAGAAGCGGGCTTAAAGAGCCCCCAACCCCCTAAAGGGGGCTTTGGTCCTTTACCCCCCTTTAGGGGGGATGGGGGGCAAAAAACAGAGAAATGCAAAATAGGTATTATATTTAGTCCATATTTTATCTCAATATCTAACAAACATATATTTTTAATCAAATTTTTAAAGTTCACAAATGATTCTTTTCTTTGAAAACAGATCCGGGAATATCATTGCGGTCGGGACAACTGCAGGGTTGGCAGAAAATGAAATTGAAAAACTGACCTGGCTTTTTGGTGAAGCACCTCTTCTTCAGAAAAACAAAATAGATGGTAAGTTCATCGGTCCCAGGAGAGAGATGATAACCCCCTGGAGCACCAATGCAGTTGAGATAACCCAGAATATGGGAATCAGCGGTGTTTTAAGAATAGAAGAGTTTTTCAAGTCAAAATCAGCTGATCCTGAATATGATCCAATGCTTCAAGCTATATACGATGATCCTGACCAGGATATCTTCACTATTGTCCGTATACCTGAAAAAGTTATTTTTATAAATGACATTAGATATTATAGCAATAAGGAAGGACTTGCTCTGAATGATGATGAGATTAAATACCTTGAAGATCTTGCGCTCTCAATAAATCGCCCTCTTACCGACAGCGAGGTTTTTGGATTTTCGCAGGTAAATTCCGAACATTGCCGCCATAAGATCTTTAACGGGATCTTCATTATCGACGGAGAAGAAAAAGATTCAACTCTTTTCCAACTAATAAAGAATACTACTCATTTTAACCGGAATAAAGTCGTCTCGGCATATAAGGATAATTGTGCTTTTCTCCAGGGTCCTGTTGCAGAGCAATTTGCTCCAGCATCGCAGAATAAGGCTGACTTCTTTGCAGTGAAGAACTATGAATCAGTATTATCAATAAAAGCTGAAACTCATAACTTCCCGACAACCGTTGAACCTTTCAATGGTGCTTCAACGGGAACAGGGGGCGAAATCCGCGACAGGATCGCAGGTGGGAAAGGAGCTTTCCCAATTGCAGGTACTGCCGTTTATATGACCTCATATCCCAGGTCCGAAGGTGCCAGACCATGGGAAAAAGCAACTGAGGAGAGGCCATGGCTTTACCGAACGCCGGGTGATATCCTCATTAAAGCATCAAACGGGGCAAGCGATTTCGGCAATAAATTCGGACAACCGCTTATATGCGGCTCAGTTCTGACATTTGAGCATTTCGAAAACCTAAGGAAATTCGGTTACGACAAGGTGATAATGCTTGCGGGAGGTATAGGGATCGGCAAAAAGAAAGACAGTGAAAAGGATACTCCTGAGAAAGGGGATCTGATTGTTCTACTGGGCGGTGACAATTACAGGATCGGCATGGGAGGAGGAGCTGTATCTTCTGTCGATACAGGCCTCTACGACAGCTCAATTGAGCTCAATGCTGTCCAGAGGGCAAATCCGGAAATGCAGAAAAGGGTTTATAATGCAATAAGAGCCTTAAGCGAATCAGATAATAACCCTGTGGTTTCGATTCATGACCATGGCGCAGGCGGTCATCTTAATTGTCTTTCAGAGCTTGTTGAAGCAACAGGCGGAAGAATTGACATCAGCAAATTGCCTGTTGGCGACCCCACCCTGTCAGCGAAAGAGCTGATAGGCAACGAGTCACAGGAGCGTATGGGGCTTATACTTAAGACCGGTGACATTGAATCACTGGAGCAGATCGCCGAAAGGGAAAGAGCGCCTATCTACATTATCGGAGAGATTACCGGTGATCATCAATTTACATTTGAGAACAGCATAACCGGCGAAAAACCAATAGATATTACCCTGGAATCCTTGTTTGGGAATCCCCCAAGAACAGTAATGGTGGACTCTTCAATTGTTTCCCTTTATAGCAAACCTGTATATTCTCAGGATAAGATTCAGGAGTATGTCGAAAAAGTCCTTCAGCTTGAGGAGGTAGCCTGCAAAGACTGGCTGACTAACAAGGTTGACAGGTCGGTTACCGGTCGGCTTGCAAAACAGCAGTGTGCCGGCCCGCTTCAGCTGCCATTGAATAATCTTGGAGCCATTACACTTGATTACAGAGGCAAATACGGTATGGCAACCTCAATCGGACATGCCCCTGCGGCAGGACTCGTTGATCCTTCAGCAGGTTCAGTGCTTTCAATTGCTGAAGCTCTTACAAATATTATATGGGCTCCGCTTAGCGATAAACTTAAAAGCGTTTCGCTCTCCGCCAACTGGATGTGGCCCTGTAAAAACCCAGGTGAGGATGCAAGACTCTATTCCGCTGTCCAGGCTGCCAGTAAATTTGCTATTGACCTTGGGATAAATATTCCTACGGGAAAAGACAGTCTCTCAATGACGCAGAAATATGGCGATCAGGTTGTTATTTCTCCAGGAACTGTCATTATCTCTGCTGCAGGTGAAGTAAGCAACATCAGGAAAATTATTGAACCGGTCATGGTCAATGATCCCTATACAAGCCTTTTGTATATTGACATGAGCAGGGATAAGTTCAAAACAGGGGGAAGCGCTTTTGCCCAGATCCTTAACAAACTTGGTGATGAGGTGCCTACGGTAACTGATCCTGCTTATTTTGCTGAAGTATTTAATGCTGTCCAGTATCTGATCGATAGTGGAAAAATACTTTCAGGTCATGACATTTCAGCAGGAGGAATGATCACAACCCTTCTTGAGATGTGTTTTTCGAATACTGAGGGAGGAGCATCCGTCGACCTTACAGCGTTAGACGAAAGAGATACAGTCAAAATTCTTTTAAGTCAGAATCCCGGAATAATAATTCAGGTAAAGGATGTTGATGAGATCTCTGAAGTACTTATCGAACGCGGAATATCATACTATGCATTCGGTCATCCGGTAACAGAAAGGATGATAAAGGTCAAAAACCTAAATGAAACCGTCACTTTTGAGATTGATCGTCTGAGAGATCTTTGGTTTCATACATCTTACCTTCTCGACCGCCGGCAGAGCGGACCTGATCTGGCCAGGGAAAGGTATCTGAATTACAAAAATCACAATCTTAAAATTGATACCGGTAATTTCCAGGGGACTTTCAAATCGCTTGGGATATCTCCCGACCGACGGAGGAAATGGGGTACAAAGGCAGCTATAATAAGGGAAAAAGGTGTTAACGGTGACAGGGAAATGGCATATGCATTATGGCTTGCCGGATTCGATGTTAAAGACGTTCATATGACGGACCTGATAAGCGGTAGAGAAAATCTGGAAGAAATTAACATGATAGTGTTTGTAGGAGGCTTTTCAAACTCTGATGTTCTGGGGTCAGCAAAAGGCTGGGCTGGAGCATTCAGGTATAACGAGAAAGCCAGAAAGGCACTTGAAAATTTCTATCTCCGAACAGATACACTCTCACTGGGAGTCTGCAATGGCTGCCAGCTTATGGCCGAACTGGGATTGATTTATCCCGGGCATAAAAAGAAGTTGAAATTATTACATAATAAATCGAACAAATTTGAATCAGGGTTTATTGGAGTTAAAATTCCTGCA
Organism: uncultured Bacteroidales bacterium; assembly: GCA_963701745.1. Taxonomy (GTDB): domain Bacteria; phylum Bacteroidota; class Bacteroidia; order Bacteroidales; family VadinHA17; genus LD21. The sequence continues at coordinate 2,162,875 of CAVPBE010000001.1, forward strand.
AATCATTCGGTCATGCTCGAAAACCTTTCAGGAATGGAACTTGGAATATGGGTTGCCCATGGGGAAGGACAGTTCAGCCTTCCCTACCCTGAAGAGAGGTACAATGTCGTTCTCAGATTCAGCAAAAGCACATACCCTGCCAATCCTAATGGTTCAGATTATGATATTGCCGGATTATGCTCTGACGATGGCCGGCATCTGGTTATGATGCCTCATCTGGAAAGATCATACTTTCCCTGGCAATGCGGATATTATCCTTCCGGAAAAAGAAATGATGAAGTGACTCCCTGGATTAAAGCCTTTGTGAATGCAAGGCAATGGATCGAGGAAAAAGTCAGCGGGTCATTGGAGTAAGGATCACCGACATCAGTTTTGTGTCGTTCAGCCCTGATGGAACGCGATTCATTGCTTCTTTTGTCAGAACTTTTTCACTTATAACCTGAATGCTGTATTCTCCAGGTTCTGAAATGTAAAAAGATCCTGCATAGGAATCTGCCCTGAAATACGGATATGATACATCTGCTGAGTTCAGCACAATTTTATCAATTTCTGGATTTACCTCAATGAGCTTATCCAACAGGCTTATCTTGACAGAATTGAAATAGCTGAGACTTGTGGTATCTCTTGTCGCACTTGAAAGCCAGACTTTATAAGTTCCCGGCTTTGATACCACAACATTCCATTCGGCAGTATTACTCGAAGGATTTACAGCATCGCTGTAGCATGTAGCATTCTCCACTTTAAGTGCGAAAGTTCCGTCCGCCTTTTGCAAAACAGCATTATCAGATACATTTGCTGAATCAGATTTCTTCCCGCACGACCACACCAAAAGTAAAACCAGACTAAAAAGAGTAAAGATTTTTCTGCTCATATAAATGGTATTTTAACTAACAACTTTTTTTATAACGTATAATTAACATTTCCAGTATTCAATAAGTGTGCGAAAAAACAAAAAAAATACCAAACTTATGTTCCTGATGATATAAGTTATTAACAAAATGAAAAATGTTTTGTTTCCTGAATGCAGAAAAAAGTTTTGAACAACTTTTTATTCAATTCCTGCGGATTCCCTTACAGGCTTTTTAAACCGTTCGGGATTTTTTTTTAGTACAGCAGGAGACACTATTGCTTGTGCCACTATTTCTGAAAGATCAATTACTTTAGATTTGGTAGCAGGTGCAAGCGTTTTTTTGCAGAGAGGACAAGCTGTTATAAGATAATCAGGATTCGTTTTAGTAAGTTCAGCTACAGTGTCAGATGCTATTCTGCGTTTATTTTCCTGACTCAGCATAATATTTCCCAGACTACCACCGCAACACATTGAATTCTCATCATCATAACCAGTTGCCTCAAGATTTGTTACATGTCTAAGTACCTCTTTGGGTTCTTCATAAACTCCTGAATTCCTGCCAAGTTCACAGGGGGTATGGTAAGTTACTCTTTTATGAAGGAAGTTCATTTTAACCGATCCGTCATCAATAAGATTCTTTATAAACTGGGAATGATGCAGCACCTCGACATCGAGGTAATAGCTCTCCTTAAACACTTTGTAACAGATGGGACAGGACGTAACGAGTGTATGGGCGCCTGATTTCCATATTATCTGGGAATTATAATTGATCAGCTCCCTGGCTTCCTTATCCTGGCCTGCAAGCATTAATGGCCTTCCGCAGCATGCTCCTCCCTTTTCATCGATGAATGACCAGCTTAATCCTGATGTATTCAGGATACTTGTCATTGCATTCTTAATTGAAGGCGTCAGATGCGTCATGCAACCTGCGAAGTAAAGTATATCAGCTTTCCCCGGATTGCTTTCGGGAAGAAAATCATACGAGCTCCTGAAATTCTGCTTTTTAACAGGCAAATTCTGCCTGGAACGGAAATAACCTTTCCATGTATTTGTATATTTTATTTCAGAATCTACTGCCCTTCGCTGGATCATCCTTATTGGAGAGAGTTCAATCCCGACCGGACAGATCTGATCACATCTTCCGCACATAAGGCAGTTTTGTGCAATTTCATACGTTTCAGCATTATTCCTTATTGATTTAATAAGGTAGGCCGACTGCATATTGTTTATTCCGGCAGAAAAATTCATCTGGCACTTGTCGATACATAACCCGCACGAAGAACATGAGTGAACCTCAACCTCCGAAAATGACCCAGCCTTATCTCCTGTTTTTATTCCTGAATTTCTCATGAATATGAGGAATAGCTCGGTCGGAATATGAAGATATCTGGTAAGGGGCAGAAGCACAAAGAATGTTCCCAGCGACAATGAATAGAGCCACCAGAAAGGATAAGCCAATTGACTTGCGGGAAGGAATGAAGCAAGCCACGATCCTAACGTTCCGGTAAGGAAGCTGCCTGTTCCGTATGCACCGCTCGTAAGGCTTTCGGCAATCAACCTGCTTGGGAAGATAAGCCACAGCGATGTAAGTGCAATCTTATCGAGCATTTTGAGCTTCGTGGTCTTTTTCATACCAACCGCTTTTGAAGAAAACCTCTTAATAACAGCCAGAAAAAGTCCCGAAAGAATAAATGCAAGGATAAGATCCATCAGGAATGAATACCCCGCTTCAAAGAGTGTTTTACCATGGTCGGGATTGAAGAATTTGAAGAAAATAGCCTTGTATGGGGCATTCAAATGCTTCTCTCCGAAAATATCAGCTTCAATGGTCCCGAATAAAATCAGCAAAAACCAGCCGAAAGCAAGGCTCATATGCATGTAACCCAACCGCAGATTTGTTTTCAGTATTTTTCTGTGGATCAGGCTTTCGAGGAATATTTCCTTCAGGCTCTGGCCAAAAGCTTTGCCGAAAAAGCCCCTTTGCAGTCTAAGCTTGTCGGGGCGGGAAAGCTCCCTGAACCAAATTATACTCCTTGTTACTGCATAGATTAGTATGAAGTAAAGTCCGAGATCAAATGGTATCACAAAAGGATCAAACTGCATGACTGTCAAATTTTTGAAAAGCCTGTTTTGCCACAAACACTACATTCCTGGTATTTACACCCCTGGGGCAGACAAGTGAGCATTTTCCGCAGAGCATGCATTTTTTTATTTTCTTTCTAACCTGATCATTTTCACCGCGTTTCAGAAGTACGTGTATCTCCCTAAGACTGAACCCGGTAAAATTTCCTGTTGTGCATGTAGCTGAACAACATCCACACTCGATGCATGCCTTAAGGCTTGGCTCACTTTCCAGAATAAAATCAATAATCCTGTGATCGTTCGCATCATAATCAATAACCCTGGCCTTTGAAAGAGTAAAACCGAACTTCTCCATATTACTTCCTGTTGCTGTCCAAGTAATTAATGATTTCCGAAACAGCACTGCGGGCATGAGATATTGTTTCAGTAACATTCATCGGTGCTGTACATGTCCCCGCATAAAATAATCCTTTTACTTTGCTTTTATTACTACCGAAATGATTATCGGTAGCGGCAAAAAATCTGTTTTCACCAATTTCCAGCTTCCCTGCTTCTGCAAGCTTTGACCCTCCATCTGACATTTCCATTCCTGCCATCAGAACAAGTAGATCGATCTCCATTTTCAGCGGCCGTCCCGACAGGGTATCTTCAGCTTTAACAACCAGTTTTTTGCTGATATTTACTCCGACCTCTGAGACTTTTCCCCTGATAAATGCAATGCCATATTTCTCCTGTGCTTCTCTGTAGAGCTCCTCATATAGTGCTCCTCCCATTCGCATATCCATGTAAAAGCAGAATACTTTGCAGTCGCTTAGATTCTCCTTCAGCTCAATTGCCTGTTTGACCGCAGTAACACAGCATAGCTTTGAACAATAGAGGTTACCAACCTTTTCATCCCTTGAACCAACACAATGTACCATGCCTATCTTTTCAGGCTTTTTACCGCTCTTAAGCCTAATTTCGCCACTCCGGAACATTTTTTCGAGGTCAGACGATGTAATTACGTTGTCATATATTCCATAGCCATATTCCTCTTTCTTTTCACTTTTAAAAAGATCAAATCCGGTTGTGAGCAGAACAGCATCAGCTTTTAAAATTTCTCCACTGCTGGTGTTAATAATAAAATCATTGCCTATTTTCTGGAAACCTCCGACGCCACTCCCTGTTAGAAGCTTGATTTTATCATGAGTAATCTGAGTTTTCAGATAACTTAATACTTCTTCACCCGGACGCCGGTCGGGGAAAAGATGATACCATTCCTTCAAATGGCCGCCAAAGTCTCTTTCCTTTTCAATCAAGGTAACTGACAAGCCTGCTTTTGCGAGCTGTCCAGCCGCTTCCATACCGGCGGTACCTCCACCAACAACTACAACGCTTCCTGTCATATCAGGCATTAATCAGGTTTTGAGGAACTGGCATCTGCCTGCCATCTTTGGTTTTGAATTTATCCTCACTACTATATTCAATTCCCATTTTTTTGAGTAAAGGTTCTGACTGAACCATATGGAACTGAAGCCCAAGATCCCATGGGTTATAACCCATTACCAAACCGGCAAGTTCCTCATATGTGAGAACCGGGATGGAATCCCCATCAGCTCCGTATGTCGTACCCTCCATCTCTTTTATGGTGTACTGCCACTTATCCATGAACATGTTGCATCCCGGACAATTTGTAAGAACAAGATCAGGCTTGTATGGCTCCATTGATGAAAATTTCTTGGCAGTATTCGAAATCGAATATCCCCGGTTCGCCTGTACAAGGTATTGCCTGAACCCGAAACCGCAGCAATGCCTTCTTTCGGGATAATCTACCACCTCTCCTCCCCAGGCCTCAGCCATGCCGCTCAAAACACGTGGAAATTCCGCACCTCCAACCCCAAATTTTGGAAACATCTTGGCATAATGACATCCGATATGCTCCACAACCTTTAATGGTTCTCCAGTCTTCTTGTTAATAAGATTATTCTTAGCCTTTGCCGCTATCTCGTTCCTGAATTTATAGATTATGTCACTTGTATGAGCCATGTTTTCCGGAATATCGAATTCCCTTCCAGTAGCTTTGAAAAGATACTCCCTGGTTTTTTCAAGTTCTTCGGGAAAGTGTTTCCAGGTATCGAGGATCTCGGTATAAATGCCAAATGAAGTGACACATGAAATTGCAATATTCTTATATCCCGACTCTTTCATAAGAGCAAAATGACGTGCAACAACGGTCATAATAGTTGAGAACGGCACTATATCTCCGTGATAGCCTATTCCTGTACATGTTGTATGTGAAGGATTTTCAAAAACATCTTTTCCAAGCACATTTCTCATGAAGTCAAGGAAAAATTGCTCCGATCCGGGGTAGAAACTTTGTCTTATACAAGATCTTACATAAAAGAAATGATCATCAGCAATCTCCTTCTGATATTCGGCCCAGATCTTTTTCTTTCCTTCATTTTCCATAGTAAATCTTTATAATCAGGTAGTATGCTTTCCGTTATTTGCGGTGTAAACATCAATAAAATATTCATTATCAATGCCTTCATCACTAAACTGAAGTCCCATTTCTGCTGCTTTTTTCTTTGAATGCTCCTCGATAGTGTTGAAAAAATCTGTTCCGCCGGTAACCTCAAATATCTTTTTAAGTTCTTCCCTGGCGCCCTCAGGTATCTTTCTTAATGGTCCGGCTCCAAGCTCATTTATCTGACCGCCAAGCCGCTCATAAACATCTTGAGTATTATTCAGGATATATTTCCATATCGGTCCCTGCTCAATATGCATCTCAGGTTTTACCGCATATGTAGCAACACAGTACCCGTATTTGAAAATATTTTCCCCTACTGTCCTTTTGATTGCGAACTGTTGTCGTCCCTTTTCCGATTCCGTAAAAAGTCCTAACTTCTGGGAAAGGGTTCTTAATGCCATTATTACTAGGGCAGGTGTATTTCCTCTCGGACAGCGTGTCTTGCACGACATACACTCACCACAGTACCATATTGTTTCAGATTTGAGAAGATTTTCTATCTCCTCACTATCCCCTGTTTGTACAATGTCAACAACCTTTCTGGGATCATAATCATAGAATTCAGCTGCAGGACATATGGCTGTGCAGACACCGCAATTCATGCAAGCATTCAGCCCCTCTTCAAACCTGATATCCTGCTTAAGCAATTCATAGTAGTTTTCCATCAAAAAATGCTAATTATAAAAACAGGTTCTGTTAATTTATTAACACAAAAGTACCATTTCATATTCAGGCATATAAGAGGCTTAAAGCCTATTTTACATTAGTATAAATACCACCTGAACGGCGTAATAGCGTAACGGCTTAACGGCGTAATGGCGTAACGGCGTTACGGCATGATGGCATGACGGTGCAACGGCACAGTGTCTTAGCAGCAAGAAGGCAACAGGCAATTACATAATCCCCTCCTGGGAGGGGTAAGAGGTTCCATCTAAGATCCCCTCCTGGGGGGCCGACCGTTAAGAAATTAGCCTGTGGCTAATTTTAGGGAGGAGCCGGACTGCAGGGGAGAGTTGTGGTGGAGGGGTAAGGGGTGGGTTTATTTTTTTTTGTATTTTTGAATTATGAAACTAATTGCTGAAAGCGGAGGCACAAAAACCCAATGGTGTGGAGTGACCGAATCGGAACAAACTGAAATAATCTCAACGATCGGACTAAATCCGAATTTTGTCTCGCAAGAAACAATTAAAGAGGTTCTTTCCTCCGAAGTTCTGCCGTCTATTAATAATCCTCCCATAAAGGAGGTCTGGTTTTATGGTGCAGGATGCGCAGGAAAAGCTATGGAAAAAAAGATCTCTTCTGCAATTGGTGAGGTACTGCCTTCAGCTCCGGTACACGTATTTTCAGATCTGACTGGCGCAGCAAGGGGATTACTCGGATCAGAGAAAGGTTATATCTGCATGATCGGCACCGGTTCAAACTCAGGATATTACGATGGCAGTAAGATTACAGCCAATGTACCACCGCTGGGATTTATTCTTGGTGATGAAGGTAGCGGTGCTGCTCTCGGTAAAAAAATTCTTGCTGATTTCCTTAGGGGTATCATGCCTCAATCTCTTTCTGATGAGTTCAGAGCCATTTATGGGGCTGAAAAAGATGATATTGTAAGCAATGTATACCGAGGTGTTTTTCCAAGTCGCTATATAGGAGGATTTGTACAGTTCCTGAAAGAACATATTTCTGAACCATACTGCAGGAACCTTGTAAAAAGGTCATTCGGGGAATTTGTTGAGAGAAATCTAAAACTCTATAATGTAATTGAAAAAACCAGGATTGCAGTCACAGGATCAGTGGCATGGCATTTCAGAGACATTCTTGAAGAAGTATTACAGGAAAACAACTTTACTATTTCAATGATAAGCCAGGGTCCGATTGAAGGGATCATCAGGTATCATAAAATGAATAATTAAGCTACCAAAATAACGATATTTGAATTTTATTGTCAAAACCCCCTACCCAAACCTTCCCCCAAAGGGGAAGGGGTTTTTTATCATTTCCCCCCTGGGGGAAAATGAAAGGGGGTATTTCGGAATAAATTAAATTAAAATTTTTCCTAGATAAATCAATGATAAGTATAACAGAATCAGAATCACTTTATCACGATCTTGAGAAGATGACTGTCAGGGAACTTCTCGAATCGATTAACGCTGAAGATCAGAAAGTTCCTCTTATTGTTAAAAAATCAATACCGGAAATCGAAAAGCTTGTGGAGGCAGTAGTATCAAGGATGAACAAAGGAGGAAGGTTATTTTATGTAGGAGCAGGGACGAGCGGGAGGCTCGGAATTGTTGATGCATCCGAGATCCCTCCTACTTTCGGACTCGATCATGGATATGTTATAGGACTCATTGCAGGAGGTGACGGAGCAATCCGCAAAGCAGTTGAGATGGCTGAAGACAATGAGGAACTTGGATGGAACGATATTAAGGCATTCAATCCAACCATGAGGGATGTCATTATAGGAATTGCAGCTTCAGGCACTACTCCTTATGTTGTAGGTGCATTAAAAAGGGCCAGGGATAATGGGATATTTACCGGGGCAATAACTTGTAATACCGGGACTCCGCTGGCAGAAAACGCTGACGTGGCAATCGAAGTCGTTACAGGTCCCGAGTTCGTTACAGGAAGTACCCGAATGAAGGCAGGAACAGCCCAGAAACTGGTTCTGAATATGATCACTACCTCAACAATGATAAGACTGGGCCGCGTGAAAGGCAATAAAATGGTAAACATGCAGCTGACCAACCAGAAACTGATCAGAAGGGGTATAAAAATGATCTCTGACGAAACAGGGCTGGATCCCGAAATCTCAAAGAAGCTGCTGCTTCTTCATGGCTCGGTGAAAAAAGCATTAGATTCTTTCAATGGATAAGAATACTTAAAAAGACACAGGACACAGGACACAAGACTCACGGAAAAATAATCCCATGTCGTGCGTCGTGTGTCGTGCGTCGTGTGTCGTGCGTCGTGAGTTACAGATCCGGGCAATTGCAGGGTTTTATTCTGCGCTTACTCTTATTTAATAAAGCCTTATTCACCTTATATGTAAGATAAGCACACCCCGCTCCTATTACTGCACCTGCAGCAACATCCGAAGGATAATGAACTCCCAGGTGCATCCTCGAATATGCAACTGTTCCTGCATATGCAAAAGAAGGTACAATTACGTACCATTCAGGATAAGCCAGGCTGAGCGATGTAGCGGTTGCAAAGGCACTGGAAGTATGCCCCGAAGGAAACGATGGGCTTCCTGCTTTTGCTTTTTTTAGTATATCAGGATAGGTCTCGAACGGACGATCTCGGTTTATTGAGTATTTGAGGGCACTTGTAACTCCGGCATTTAAAATTGATCCTGCCGCCATGATAAAAGCATTTCTGACCATTTTATTATCTTCTCTTATCAATCCGGCGCCTGCCAGGATAACCGGCGCACCAATAATAACATAGGTATCTGAATTCGTGATAAACCGGAAGTACTTATCAGAGTTAAGGATTTCCCCTGAATTAATTGACCTCAGTAACCTGATATCAATATTCTGCGAAAAAATCTCAGCAGGAATAAGAAAAAACACTAACAGTAGAACTTTTCTGTTCAACCCTGATCATTTTATTTTAACCTTAACGTCAATAAGTTTAATAATATTATCAAGATCCTGATTTTCATTTACTATTGTGGTTATTGGCCGTAAAGCACCAAATCTGACTGCATTCCGGAAATCATCTTTAATTTTTGGCGGAACTGTGCTTCCTTCAATCAAAGGCTCTGCTTTATTTCCAAAGTAGAAAGTGATCCTGAAGGTATCCTTCAAAACACTTGCCCAGAATATTGTTTTCTTCTTCTGCTGCATCTTAAACAGCCATTGCCTGCCATCATTGTAATATCTCCACTCTTCTGTGATATCTTTATATTTGTCTTTCACATATCTCAATAACTCCCTCCACATAATCATCTTATCCCCTATTATTGATTGCAGGTACTCATCCGAAGGGAATATATTTTTGTCACCTAATACAGGCTTTTCAGATTCTGCCATATTGGATACATTTAAACTTAGTTTCTATAATCGAAGGTGCTGTTTGCTGATTACTCGCTACCGGCTGCTGGTTGTTTTAATCAGCAATAAGGAATAGGCACCATCCAACATTAACTATTAATTGGAATCAACATTAAAATTAATAATTTTATAACAGAATAAACATTTAAAATGAAGAATGATAAGACCCTTGACCTTCTCTGCCAACGCTATCCTTCTCTTTCCGGTCTAAGAAATACAATTTCTGATACGGCGGGTATGATTATCGATTGTTACGCCCGGGCAGGGAAATTACTTATCTGCGGAAACGGCGGAAGCAGTTCGGATGCTGATCATTTTGCAGCAGAGCTAATGAAGAGTTTCGAAGCGGGACGACCGCTTGATGAGAGTCTAAAAGAAAGGTTTCAAGATATTTCGGGTTCAAGAGGCCGGTATCTGGGAGAAAAGCTTGAACACTCATTGCCTGCAATCTCCCTCCCGGCAAATACTGCTCTTTCCACAGCAATATCGAATGACATTGATCCTTCGCTGATCTATGCACAGCAGGTAATTGGTTACGGTGAAGAAGGTGATGTTCTTGTTGCAATAAGCACATCTGGTAACTCTCAAAACATTGTGGATGCATGTATTGCAGCCAAAGCATTAAATCTAAATGTAATAGGAATATCTGGTAAAACAGGGGGCAAAATGAAACAATTTTGCGATCTGCTCGTAAATGTGCCGGAAACAAGAACTGCCTGGGTACAGGAACTGCATTTGCCTGTACTGCACGCAATATCCCTGATAGTTGAAAACCATTTTTACAGTCACTAAAAAACTATTATAATGAAGCCGGAATTTCTCAAAGAAGTGCTGGAAAAGATTAAATCGGTTAGGATAGCTGTTGTTGGAGATTACTGTCTAGATGCCTATTGGTTTGTTGATGAATCCAAAAGCGAAATATCGATTGAAACAGGAAAACCGACCGAACCGGTACTCCGTCAGAAATACTCACTGGGTGGAGCTGGAAATGTCGCAAATAACCTGGCCGCACTTCAGGTAAAAGAGATTAAAGCATTCGGTGTCATCGGAAAGGATCCTTTTGGTGCTGAATTGATCTCGATAATGAACCAGACAGGAATAAATACAAAAAACATGCTGACCCAGGACAAGGAATGGTCCACACATGTTTATATCAAACCCCATATTGGTGAGAATGAGCAAAACCGCATTGATTTCGGCAATTTCAATTTCCTTTCAGATGAGACTGCTGAGAGGTTAATTCAAAATCTTCAGAAAGAAACCATTGAAACAGATCTTGTAATTATAAACCAGCAGGTTTTATCCGGGATTCATACTGAATATTTCAGGCAAAAGCTTGTTGAAGTCATAAGCCTTTTTCATGAAAAAATTTTTATCACTGACAGCAGGAACTATACCGAATTCTACAGGGGAGCCTACCGTAAGATGAATGATACTGAAGCAGCCAGGTTATGCGAAATACATAAAGGCGCAGGTGAGGTTGTATCGTATCAGGAAGTTATTTATGCGGCAGAACAGCTTTATGAAAGATACAGGCAGCCTCTCTTTATAACTCGCGGCAACAGGGGTTCGGTTGTAACTGATGATAAGGGAATTTCGGAAATCGGAGGAATGATGATCATTTCAAGGACTGATACCGTTGGTGCCGGAGACAGTTACCTTGCAGGAGCTGCTGCTGCCCTGGCGGCAGGTTACTCTCTTGAAACAGCAGGTGAGATAGGGACTTTCACAGCCGGAGTGACAGTACAAAAGTTATTTCAGACAGGGACAGCCACTCCGGATGAGGTTTTAAGTATTGGAAGCGATGCAGATTATATCTATCATCCTGAGCTTGCAGAAGATATCAGGCATGCTGATTATCATGAAAAATCAGAAATTGAAATTATTACAAAATGGCCAGCAGATATAAGGATCAGGTATGCAATATTCGATAACGACGGTACTATTTCTACTCTGCGTGAAGGGTGGGAGCAGATAATGGCACCAATGATGATCAGAGCTGTTTTAGGTGAAAAATACCTGGAAGCAGATGAATCTTTATATTTCAAGGTAAAGTCAGCTGTATATGAATTAATTGATAAAACAACAGGCATACAGACTCTAAAACAGATGAATATCCTCCTGGGATTGATCAGGGAATTTGGCTTTGTCCCTGAAGACAGGATACTAGACGAATCAGGGTATAAAGAGATCTATAATAATGATCTTCTGGAGATGGTAAGAAAGCGCGAGGACAAGCTTAAAAACGGGGAACTTTCAATTGAAGACTTCACAATTAAAAGCTCAATTCCGTTCCTTAAAATGCTTCACGAAAAAGGTATCAGGCTATACCTTACAAGCGGAACCGATGAAGCAGATGTAAAGCATGAAGCTGATGTACTGGGATATGGTTCTCTTTTTGACGGAAGGATTTTTGGCGCTACAGGCGACATAAATGCTGATTCAAAGAAAATGGTTCTTGATTCTATTCTGGATTCAATCGGAGAAAATGAAGCTGCTTCAATCGTAACATTTGGCGATGGCCCTGTTGAGATAAGGGAAACTCACAAACGCGGAGGAATAACTGTAGGAGTTGCCAGCAATGAATTAAGAAGATATGGTCTTAACCAGGCAAAGCGCACAAGATTAGTCAAAGCGGGTGCCGATATTATAGTCCCCGATTTCACCCAGGCTGAAAAATTGCTTGGCTTGCTAAATATCAAGTAGATGCCCCACCCAAAATTTGACCGAAGCAGGCTTCTCCTGAAAAGCCTTAAAGAAAGAAAAAACCAGATCATCTTCCCGGACAAGCTTATACCACTGACATTCAGACCGGATAATCTTAAGGAAAATGACAAGGATTTGATAAGGAAGACTGCCCGAAAGATCATTAACGCTCGAAAGGAAAAGCGATCAGTCATGCTTGCTTTTGGCGCCCACACGATAAAAAACGGACTTGGACCTGTTCTGACGGAGTTGATCCGAAAAGGCTGGGTAACACATCTTGCAACAAACGGTGCAGGTATAATTCACGACTGGGAATTTGCATATCAGGGGAAATCAGGTGAGAATGTCAGGGATAATGTAAAGAACGGAGAGTTCGGTATCTGGGAAGAAACTGGATTTTTCTTAAATCTGGCATTGATAATCGGTGCTTATGAAAAACTTGGCTACGGAGAATCGATAGGGAAAATGATCTCAATTGAAGGATTAAATATTCCTGAGCCAACCCTGCTCAAAAATGATGCTTCCGAAAAAATGGAAACTGATCCTGAATACGCCTCCGCAGCGATTGACCTGTATGATATAATCCGAAAACACAAGATTAATCCGGGCTTTATGAGCATTCCGCATCCTTTTAAAAAATATTCTGTTCAATGTGCTGCTTATGATCTCAATATCCCATTCACCGGACATCCGATGATCGGTCACGATATTATTTACACTCATCCCCTTAATCACGGGGCCGCGATCGGACGAACAGCACTGACAGATTTTCTCTGTTATGCCAGCAGCGTAGGCAACCTCGATAAGGGGGTTTACATGTCGCTGGGTTCCGCAGTAATGTCACCTATGATCTTTGAGAAATCGCTTTCAATGTCACAAAACATTGAAATTCAAAGCGGAGGCCATATAAACAACCATTTCATGGTAATTGTTGACCTCGCAAAAAATGGTTGGGACTGGAACAAAAACGGGGAACCTCCTTCTGATGATCCGGCATACTACCTAAGGTATTGCAAGACCTTCAGCAGGATGGGTGGGGAAATGCATTATTTGTCAGCCGACAACCGGGAATTTCTGTGTGAGCTATACCACATTTTAATGGAACTGGATTGTACCTGAGATCACTTCAGCCATATAAGAATTAAAATTGTTATCAAAGTAAGTATCCCCAGATGCAGCCTCCAGTCTGCCAGTCCTTTGAAAGCTGCTAGTCCTTTGGAGTAATCAATTGTTGTTTTTTCCAGCCTTGAAGGCTCTGTCTTTTCAGTAAATGCAGAAACTGCAAACAATACTAAAGTGATCAGTATTTCAGCCCAGAGACCTCGATAACCGAAATTCAGGGTAAGCTTGTGATGAAGAAAAGGGAACACCGATTTCCCTGTCTCTGGACCCAGCATCTGGTCAATTACGAAAATTGTCGCAATAATTATTCCTATAAAAACCGAAACAGCCGCACCTTTCATTGTGACCTTTTTGCTGATTATCCCAAACAGGATTGCAGGAAAAACGGGTACAACAAGGTATGCTGATATAGTCTGTAGGTATTTGTATAATCCCTCCTCATTTTTGTAAACCATGTATGCCGCACCGATCCCGAGCAAAGTGACAATTACTATCACAAACCTCCCGAGGGCAACCTGTCTTTTTTCCGAAGTTGCCGGCCTGAATTCAACGATGAAATCCCTTACGATAAGAGTGGAGACTGAATTTAAAACTCCAATGAGCGATGTAATTAATGCCGCAAGCAATGATGCCATAAGCAATCCTCTCAGTCCTGAAGGAAGCAGCTTATTCAGGAGCAGAACAAATGTCTGTTTGGTTTCATCTCCCTGGAGTTCGTCCGGGAACAGGGCAAACGCAATAACCCCCGGCAGGGCAAAAATAAATACGGGAAGAAGCTTAAGAAGTGTGGCGAACATTGCTCCCCATCGGGCATTTTTAAGATCAGGAGCGGCAAGAACCCTCTGAACATTTACCTGATCCATTCCCCAGTAGAAGATTCCGGCATAAAATGCTGTTGCCATTATTCCCCAGAAAGGATATACCGGATCGTCATACGGTTTTGCTATTGACATCATCTGGGGTGCTTTCTCCATGAGGCCATGGAAGCCTCCAACCTTGTCGAGTCCTATAAGCAGCATGATCAATGATCCTGCAATCATTATAATAACCTGAATTGAATCGGTGTAAGCTACTGCCGTAAAACCACCGACAATGGTGAAAATGGCAACTATTATTCCGATATAAAAAATTGTCGCCATTATATTCCATCCCAGAATACTATGCAAAACTAGCGCTCCTGCAAAAAGCGTAAAGGCCAGCTTTGTCATTATACTGATTATAAGCATCAGTCCTGAAAAGAATGTTCTCGCGCGCCGGCTGTATCTTATTTCCAGAAATTCAGGAATTGTAAACAGCTTATTTTTCATGTAATAGGGGAACAATATGGCACAGGCTACACCAAGTGTTATAACGGTTGTAAGCTCAACCAGCCCTGCTGATAGACCATAACGGTAAGAATCGCCTGAAAGTCCTACCAGATGTTCAGCACCTATATTTGTTGCAAAAAGTGAAGCGCCGATTATAGGCCATCTAATCGACCGCCCTCCAAGAAAGAAATTTGAGCTGTTCTGTCCCGATTTTTTACGGTATGCCATATACATCCCGTAGCCCAGGCTACCTGCCATAATAATTACCAGCACAAACCAGTCAAGGGGAGCCAGGGATAATTTCATATCATAAATCTGATAGTATCTTGTCCATACGGTTAATGCTCAGGACCATCGACCTGACAGTATGATAGTTGATCTTCCATGAGTGTCCCATATGGGTCCAGACCGGAACACCTTCGCGGGTCATCAGCGGGTACCACTCTCCTACTCCCTTGTTGATCATCTTATCAAATACGAACCTGTGTACATTTTTATATGCTTCCCAATAAACCGTGTCTTTAAACATAATAAAGGCATCCAGAAGGGCTGTCAGTACTTCAGCCTGCTGCCAGAATTCTTTTTCGCGATCAGATACACCTCCTGAGTGGGGTCCCTCTACAAAGACACCCCCGAATTCGGTGTCAATGCCATTTTGAACGACATGATCAAATATTGTGCGAAAATCCTGACTATAAATACTGTAATCAATTTTGAGAATTTCAAGAGCATGATTTAAAAGCCAGGCAAATTCGGCATTGTGCCCGAAACATGTATTATCAGTTACATTAGCTTTCTTTCCCTCTCCTGTAAATCTGTCCCATCCCCATATGATCTCGAATTTTATCTGCGGAGCAATTGTCCAGTCTTTATAAGAACTGCGGTATGCCAGTCCTGTACTTCGGATGATTAATCCTTTTCTGAAGAATATCGATCACCTCAAGCAACTTCCTTCTGTGAACATCTTTTCCGGTACACTCATAAAGGGTTGTAAACGCCTCCATGAGATGCATATGAACATCGAGTGTCTTACGGTCTCCCCCGGCGCTTCCCGGGCCACGAAGAGTCCAGTCGCGTTCAAACATTTCCCAGTAGCCTCCGTACATTGTGTCGGCACAGTATTTCTGAATGAGATCGAAGACTTTTTCAGCATATTCAATGCCCCTGGTATCGCCTGTTGCAAGCGTATATTCACTCAGCGAATAAATTGCAAAACTCTGACCGTATATAATTTTTTTATCGATTTTAACATTCCCTTTACGGTCCATTATCCAGTAAAAACCCCCATTTTCACCGTCCCACATTTTATTGATAAGGAAATCTGCTCCGTGTCTTGCCAGGTCAGCTAATTTTCCATCGCCATAGCCTGCCCGGTGTGCTGATGCAAGGGTATAAAGACACCTGGTTTGCGCAATTAATGATTTCTCATCCTCACCTGTATCTTTCCCATCTTTATCAAAATGAGTGATAAAGCCGCCGTTTTTCACATCAACCATCCTTGAGGTCCAGAATGGTAATAATTCACCTACAAGATGATTCTTTGCCTCATCCTTCAGTTTGATTACTTCTTCCCTGTTCATGCTGAATGAAGTTAGTGTTTTCCGGAATTGTTAAGGTTGTCTCTTCCATTAAGGAAGTTACGCTGGCATATCTCCATGTTTTTAGCAGTAGTCTTGCTAAAAGTAATAATTGTGAAATAATTAACAAAAGAAAAACTCCACCCCCGGTCACTGGTCTCCAGTCCGGAAGAAAAAGTAAAATAAATATCCCCAAAATCATCTGCGAGAAAATAAGAAGGACCATCATAATATATGACGACCAGAATTTATTGAATGTATGACTGAATCCAAAACCTATTGCCCGTAAGAAGGATTCATTTTCATGAGATGCTTTCCATGCTCTCGAATAATCTGCAATGAGCAGGAAGATTGGTAACAGCAAAAGATTAACTGCACCTGCAGCAATCAAAACTGTTATCCGGGTCCTTTCCGGCATGGAATCTGACATTATGGTTATGGATATTGGCACCACCATAAGGATTCCGGTGATAATAATTATTACAACAGTGATTATCAGCGAAATAATAAAGAATGGCCAGAAGTTTTTTGAACCTGCTCTGAAGAATTCCTGGGCTGAGAATTTCTCATTCCCCTTCCTTACACTGGCGAACAGGCCTGAGGTAATGAATGCATTAATGACAAACCCGATAAAATAGACCAGGATGAAACCCGATGTTATAAAGGATAACAAGCTTCCTAATGCAGGACCCAGATCAGCAAAAACCTCAATATCAAACCCATCAGCAAGCTTTTCAGTGATCATGCTGCTGCCAAAGGCAGAGCTTAACGAACCTCTTAATGGGTAAATAAATACAATTGCCAGAAAGAACATGGTAAGCCATGCAATCAAAACGCCTTTCAGCGATTTCAACGAACGGTAAAATCCTTTTTCAAGAGAACTGAATATCTTCATAATGATCAATTTTACAACAGCATTATACTAAGGTAGAATTGGAAAAAGGCGAGCAGTTTATTGACAATGCGATGCAATGGAGCTTTTTGTGGTTCTTCGGTCATCGAATTGTTAATATAATTGACATCCATTTTGATTTTAAACTGCGGATCTATCTTCACCCATTCTATTTCCCTGTAACCTGTATATGTGAAGTCCTTATATCTCTCTTTTCCGTCCCAGTTCTCAAGTATCTCATCCCCGTTATGTAAAATGAATAAGCACATCCACTGGCAAGCATCATCTCCCCGATTCTTTCCATCTGTGCGGTGGCTGTATAAAGTGAATCGGTTGCGCGGCCATTCAGCTACATCTGTATCAACAGAATCCGTTTTGCCTTCAGGTTTACGGTATTTCCTGTTGCTGATCCCGTATACTTTGTAATCGCAAATAGCTGATCCATATAATGTCTGATCAAAAAACCAGTTCATATCTTTTCCGAATCTGTCGCCATGTTCTCTTTTTACGACTTCATTTACAACATTGACAAAATCTTTTCCCGACGGATGCTTAAAAGCCCATTTCCTGTAGTATTCACGGAATATATTGTTCATGGTCTCATCTCCGATTATTCCGGTAAGAGTATGAAGCCAGGTAGCTGTCTTCTGGTATGACATCATGCCATAAGTACCATGCGGATAATTCCAGGAATATGCATTATTGCTGATAGTCTGCCTTGACGGAGACAAAGTATAAGCCAGCCTTGCAGAGGTTTTGTCAGAAACTTTCAGCAACTTGTGATTCATCAATCCCGAATTGCTCCCATAGTAATTGTCCATGATCCTCTCCTCCCAGTACGAATTTACACCTTCATCGAGCCATGGTTCCTCAAATTCGTTGCTTGCCAGGATTCCCATGAAATAAGCGTGACCAAATTCATGGACCGTAACCATCTCCGGCAAATAAAAGAACGACGGCATAATATTCGATGACATGGAGGTGAAAATTGTCGTGTATTCCATTCCTCCTGCACCTGATCCTATTGAGGGCGGATCAACAAAAGTCAGATGAGGCCATGGATATGGACCTACATTTTCAGAAAGATACTCAAGTGCATGCTTTACGGCAGTAAATTGTCTTTCAACCTGGTTAATACGATCCTTTGGAATAAGAAGCGTGATATTGACATGGTTCCATTTGTCTCTAAATTCAGCATATCCGGGCCAGGCTGTCCAGGCAAAATCAACAATATCTTCAGCTCGGAAAATCTGCGTTTTCATTTCCCCTTTAACAGTCTCAGAAATCAGCATCCCGCCTGAACCAGTAATGTAGTTAGCCGGTAATGTAGCTGTTACATCATAAACACTGTGGTTTGAATAAAACTCTGAGTTGGCATGGAATTGGTGGCAGTTCCAGCTTCCCGTTGTTGCATATCTCATTCCGGCCGGTTCATAGACACCGAATTTAGGGAACCACTGGGCAATAAAATAATAGTCATTGCTATACCCTGTCCTTCTTATTGCTGACGGAAGTTTTGTTTCAAAATCTATCTTGACCAATATGGTATCTCCCGGTTTGGCTGGCTCGGGAAGAACAATCCTGGCAACTGTTTTATCCTCCCTGTTTCCGTCATCCGGACTGATATACTCCAAGCGGGGTATCAGATCAATATTGTTTTTATCCCTCATAGACCTGATCTCGATCCATCCCAGATCCATCTCCTTTTCCCCTGGCGATCCTCCCGATTCTTTATAGAATGTTGTTCTGTTGCTCCTGAATGCATTCATATATAGATGCATCCGGATATCAGGGACAGTATCGGAGGACCTGTTTATCCAGAATGCCTCCATATTCCCGGTTACGGTTTTTGCATCGGTGTCAAGTCTTACATCAATTTTGTATCCGGTAGTCCTTTCACTGAGAGGCACTTTATTGATAATCTGAGAGTGCAGAGTATGGATTAGAAGGTACAAAGAAATAAATATGATAAAAATTCTTCTCATAAATGGTAAGCTAACATTCTGAAATAACTAATCTGAAATTGTTTTAAATCGACACCACCTCCCCCCTGACTGTAAACGTCAGGGGTACTCCTCCTAAATGAGGAGGAGAAAGTTATATTATTTCATTAATAACTTTCCCCTCCTTTTTAAGGAGGGGTGTCATCCGGCAGTCGGCGGAGGACAGGGTGGTTTGGTACAGATTTCTAATTCCTGGTGATATCTTTTGTAAGTGTCAAAGGAATCTCACCGTCAGGGGCTATTGCAATTCCTGTCATTTTTGTATTGCTCTCTGCTTTAAGAGTTATTGCAATCTCGGTTCCTTCAAGCAGTAAAATGAATGAAACAACATCATTTTCAACCTTAGTTTTGTCTCCGGGGATTACGTAGTCACTTCCTGCCATTGAAACAGCTGATGAATATTTATTCTCAGCAAATGAAATAATTATATTTCCGGTATTGTACCCTTCAGGAGCAGTGGGGGCTTCAAATTTCCATTTGCCTACAGGATTTACACTTTGAGTAACGGTTTGGGCCGGTAGTAAGGAAATACTAAATAATAAAAAGAGGATTAGAGTAATAATTTTTTTCATAATTCTTTTAAATAAATAAGTAAGTATAATTTTCAATGATTAACAGGGCAGTAAATTTAGAATAAAAAACTAATTTTAGAAATGGCAAGTGAAGATTGAAATTAATTTAATTATCTATCTATTTATATTTCTAAATATTTCTATATATTTCTATAAATTTCTATTTTTGCTGTGAAATAATTAACAATAGCTGATTATGAAGAAACTTTTAATCCTTGGTGCCGGAACCGGGGGCACAATGATGGCAAACAAGATGAGGAAAGAACTGCCCCGGGAGCAGTGGGACATCACAATTGTTGATCAGGATAAAACTCATTATTACCAGCCAGGATTTCTATTTATCCCCTTTGGCTTTTACAAAAAAGCCGATGTGATAAAACCAAAGCAGAATTTTTTCCCTATTGGAGTAAATGCAATATTTGATACAATCGAAATGATTGATGCCAAGGCTAATAAAGTCAGTCTTGCAAATGGAAAAGTACTTTCTTATGACGTTTTAATAATAGCAACCGGAACAAGGATAAGACCTGATGAGACTCCTGGCTTAAATGGAGAGCTTTGGCACAAATCAATCTTTGATTTTTATACTATTGAAGGAGCAGAAGCACTCGCCACTTTTTTCAAGACCTGGGAAGGAGGAGATCTGGTTGTCAATGTTGCAGATAATCCAATCAAATGCCCTGTTGCCCCTCTTGAATTCTTATTTTATGCCGATGCATTTTTTACTGAAAGAGGAATGAGGGACAAAGTGAATATTAAATACGTCACTCCATTGACAGGTGCATTTACAAAACCTCGTTCTGCAAAACTGCTCGGAAGTCTGCTCGAAAGCAAGAACATTGAGATGGTAACAGATTTTTTCCTGGGGGAAGTCGACAATGAAAAAAAGATTATAAGAGATTTTGGAGGACGTGAAGAGAAATTCGATTGTCTTGTTTCAATTCCGCTGCATAATGGTGATCCTGTTATCTCAAAAAGCGGATTGGGTGATGAGTTTGGATTTGTTAAAGCTGATAAACACACTCTGCAGTCTGTATTGTTTAAGAATATTTTTGTACTGGGCGATGCAGGCAATTTCCCATCATCCAAAGCCGGCTCAGTTGTACATTTTCAGTCGGAGATCCTTACTGAAAACCTGATCTGCTTTATTGAAGAGAGACCTTTTACCGGTAAGTTCGATGGGCACGCAAACTGTTATATCGAGACTGGATTTGGTAAGGGTGCATTGATCGATTTTAACTATGATACTGAACCGCTTCCGGGATATTTCCCCTTTCCTGGAATAGGTCCCTTCAGTCTTCTCAAAGAAAGCAGGCTTAACCACTACGGAAAACTTATCTTTCGCTGGATATACTGGCATATTCTCCTTAAGGGCAAAGAGATGCCAATTGAAACACATATGACAATGGCCGGTAAAAAAACCGAATAATTATTATTAATACAAAAATGTCAGATAAATTAATTCAGGAGCAGATCAGGGAAATAAACAGTAAACTCGACCTGATCCTTGAGGAAACCTCAGTCCAGCGGCAGAATCGGGAAGCAGTTAATGATTTTGTCGATGATGCCGCCATCATTGGGAAGGATGCTTTCAAACAAATGGTCACTCAGCTGGATGATGCAGGAATTGAACTCGACAGTGAAGCGCTCAGATGTCTTATCCTTCGGCTTGTAAGGAATATCCGAAGTATGGGCATGGTTATCGAAATACTTGAAAGTTTTACTGATCTTGCAAAAGATCTTACCCCGATAGTAAAACAGATTGGCATTGATGGTGTTCAAAAATTCCATGAACTCGAAAAGAAAGGATACTTTGAAATATTAAATCAGATTGGAAAAACAATGGATACCATACTTTCAAGATACAGTGAAGAAGATCTGCAGAGATTATCTGCAAATCTTATTCCTGTTGCAGATACTCTTGTTAACATTGCCGATCCAAACCTGCTAAATAAAATAAATGCAGCATCAAAAGCTCTTAAGGATATAAATCCGGAGGATATTGAAGAATACTCTCTCTGGAAGTTAATCAGACAGATGAACAAACCAGAGGTAAGAAAGAGTTTTGGATTTATAATGGCCTTTTTACAAAATATCTCAAAAAAATAGAAAAAACCAAATAGTTGTTTTACAATTAAAATTCAAATTATGGCACAGAAGAATTATGCTGGAATAACAGTTGACGTAAATGAGGAGGGATATTTCACAAATCCTTCACAATGGACTAAAGAAATTGCTTTAGCGATAGCCAAGGAAGAGGGTATTGTACTTACCGACAAGCACTTTGCAATTATGGATTTCCTGCGCACCAGGCATAACAATGGTGAAGCACTTTCTATAAGAAGTATTAATCACTCAGGAGTAATTGATGTGAAGACATTTTATCAGTTATTCCCGGGTGCACCTCTAAAGAAAGCGACAAAAATAGCAGGAATTCCCAAACCTGCCAGTTGTGTTTAACCTTAAAGAATCATAAAATGGAAAAGCTAAATCCAGTAAAAAAAGTCAATATCATTTGCTCAAAAGGTGCAATAGAGGATGTTTATGCTGCTCTGATAATGGGCAACGGAGCAGTAATGGAAGGTATTGAAGCTAATATCTTTTTCACCTTTTTCGGACTTGATGCCATTGTAAAGAAAAGAATGGATAAACTTCATACTGCCGTAGTTGGTAATCCCGCCCTCCGACTTCCGGGCGGATTAAGGATGCCTACGCTTCTTGGTATTATTCCAGGAATGGAATCCTTTACCTCATGGATGATGAAGGGGCAGATGGAAAAACTCGATGTCCCGCCGGTAAGTGAGTTTCTCGATCTTATTACCGCCGGGGGAGGTAAAGTATATGCCTGCAAAATGACAGTGGATATGTTCAAGATGACCATGGAGGATTTTTGCGAACAGGTTAGCGGTATAATAACTGTGGGAGAGTTTTATGAACATGCTGCAGGTGAAGGATCACATATTATTTTTACTTAGATCACCGGAACCTTAAATCCGGGAAGATCATCCAGTTTCTTTCCTGGGCGGAAAATTCTGAAGGCAGAAGGCCATATCTTTGAAAGGTATTTGTCTTGCTCTTGCTTTATTATCAGGATCAGTTCGTCAAGAGCGCTGCCGTTTTCTTCTGACGGGTATTTGTAGCCAAGTTTGGCTATAAGTACAGCATAGTCATTGTATTTACCAAGGTTCTGGCCTAAAGCCTCGATCCTTTTCTCAAGGTTTTTTACTGCCTTCGGATCCAATGATCTGAAAAAAGACAACTGATACAGAAAATCCTTGACTTTCTTTCTGAATCTGTGCAGGTTAATGTTCCTTGTATAATTACGGGCTTTTAAAAAGCAGGCAGAAACATTGTCAAAAGTCCTCTCAAGTTCTCCTCTAATAAGTTTCTGATCAAGGTTATTCATGGCCCGGAACCTGATCCTGAATGCTGATCTATGCAGAATTCCGATGATCGTTTCCAAATCCTTCTTCATTTCCGGTGATGGATCAATCTGTATCTGCTGAATGCCTGAAAGAATGTTGATCTTTTCTTTATCCTTCAGACGGGAGAATAATTCAGGAAATCTTTTTTTAAGATCCTTTAAAAGCTTACGGTGTACTGAATTATCGCGCCATGCAGACATTATTCTCCCCACCTCCCTCAATGCAGAGTACTCTCTGTCGAACGAATCCTCATCAATCTGAGGCTTAAGAAGCTTGATCGAAGCCCTCGATTTCTTCATAAGCACCCTCACATCATGGATCACATTCTCGTCAGGAACTCCCGGGTCAAGCATCTGTTGCGCCTCCAAAATATACCCGCAAAGAACAGGTTTAATATCTATCAGGTTGAAGTTATCTTCAGGCATTACAACGTTTTAAATGAATTCTCAACTTTAAAGTTAAACTTTTCAAAGAATAATTTCAATATTTACATCTATTAAAGACTCTGTGTCACTCTGTGCATTCTCTGTGTCCTCTGTGTAACAAAAAAAACTAAATTTGTCCTTAACATTCTAAACCATTTCTTAATGGGTAAAATTTATAACGGACAGAAGATAGGTATTCTGACAGCCGGTGGGGATTGTCCGGGAATTAATGCTGCGATCCGGGGAGTCGGAAAAACAGCTATTGTAAAATATGAAATGAAGGTGATCGGTATTAGTGATGGATTTACCGGCCTGATAAACAAGGAATTCAGAGAGCTTACCGAATCCGATCTATCAGGTATATTAACCCATGGAGGAACAATCCTGGGCACATCCAGGGAGAAACCATTCAAAAGTGATGGCAAGGGTAAAAATGATATGAGGAAACCTGTTCTTATTAAAGAGCATTACGAACAGATGGACCTCGATTGCCTTGTATGCATTGGTGGCAACGGGACTTTAAAAACTGCACATCTCCTTGCTGAGGAAGGGCTTAATGTTGTTGGCATACCTAAAACAATTGATAATGATGTCTGGGGTACAGATCTTTCATTTGGATTCGATTCAGCTGTCAATATTGCAACCGAAGCTATCGACAGGCTTCACTCAACTGCCAATTCCCACAAAAGGATAATGATTATAGAATTGATGGGGCATAATGCCGGATGGATTGCTTTGTACTCCGGTATGGCCGGTGGAGGGGATGTGATTTTAATACCTGAGATCCAGTATGATGAAAAGAAAATTGCCGAGTACCTTATAAACCGGTTCAGGGAAAACAAAGCATATTCAATTATGGTTGTTGCTGAAGGAATAAAGACACCCGTTAAGGATGAATCAGCCGCCAGATATTTAAGCAGGAGAATTACCGAGCTTACCGGAATTGAAACGAGAGAGACTGTTCTGGGCTATATCCAAAGAGGTGGAACTCCCTCACCAATGGACCGTGTGCTTGCAACAAGATACGGTTCGGCTGCCGCTGATCTGATTGCCAAACGCGAATTCGGGAAAATGGTGGCACTGAGGAATAATGAAATTACTTCCATACCTCTTGCAGATGTTGCCGGCAGATTGAATCTGGTAAATCCTGATAACACTATGGTTATCAAAGCAAAAAATATGGGAACAAGCTTTGGAGATTAACGAAAAGCAATTTATATGAAGAAACTGATTTTTGTCCGGCATGGAAGAGCTGAGGAATCCTCTTCGATGATCCCCGATTACGAAAGGTCACTCACTACAAAAGGGAAAAATATTTCTGAGCAGATGGCTCAGGTCCTTAAGAAAAAGGAGAATGTCCCTGCAGTACTCATCACCAGTCCGGCCTTCAGAGCTTATGAAACAGCTATTATTTTTGCCAGAGTTCTTGAATATGATCCCGACAAAGTTATTCTGAAGGATAGTCTCTATTCACATGCTACCCTCAAATCCTTAGCTGAAATCGTGGAGGAAATAAGCGATGATATAAATGCAGCCATTTTCTTCGGACATAATCCTTCTTTCACGGAATTACCCGACCGGCTGTCAAAAAGTGGCATTGATTTCATGCCAAAAACAGGGATAGTATCTATCTCATTTAAAACAGATACCTGGAAAAGCATCGTCCACGAAAAGGGAACAGTCGATTATTTACTGAAACCTGAAAAGACATTATGAGCAAGACCTATATACCTAAGGAGATCAGCTGGTTATCGTTCAATGAACGGGTCCTACAGGAAGCTGAAAACAAGGAAGTTCCATTGATTGAAAGGTTTAAGTTCCTTGGGATCTATTCAAATAACCTCGATGAGTTTTTCCGGGTCAGGGTTGCAACACTCAAAAGGCTTTCCCAATTTGGTTCTAAATCAAATAATATCCTGGGGTACAGTCCGAAAGCAACGCTTAAGAAAGTCAATGAAATAGTCCTTGAGCAAAATACAAGGTTTGAAAAGATATACACAGGTCTGCTTCAGGAGCTTGCAAAACACAATATTTACATCATCAATGAAAAAGAGTTAAATCACGAACAGGCAGATTTCGTCAGGGATTATTTTCTTAAAGAAGTCCGTAACAGACTTATGCCTTTTTTGATTGATAAAGACGGTGAACTGCCTAACCTTACAGATGATGCAATATATCTGGCAATCTGTCTGGCCAAAAAGAATGTGGAAAAAAAGAAATATGCTCTTCTTGAAATACCATCTGATGTGCTGCCGCGACTTGTCGTATTACCCGATAAGGATGAAGGGAAATATCTGATCTTTCTCGATGACGTTATCAGGTTTGGATTAAAGGATATCTTCTTCATTTTTGATTTTGATGAAATATTTGCATACACTATAAAGCTTACAAAAGATGCGGAGTTTGAACTGGTTGACGACATCTCTGAAAGCTATATTGAAAAGATCTCCCGTAGTCTTCAACAAAGGAGACATGGCAGCCCGGTCCGTTTTATATACGACAGGGAAATGCCGCATGATATACTGAAGATGCTGACCAAGATGCTTAAATTCGGACCAAACGATGCGGTTATCCCGGGGGACAGGTATCATAATTTCAAGGATTTCATGAGGCTTCCTCAGTTCGGAAAGAAGAAATTCTATTATGAACCCCTGAAGCATATTCCTCATAAGGATATCCAGCCCGGGAAAAGCATACTATCAGCCATCAACAGGAAAGATATTATGCTCTTCTTTCCTTATCACCCCTTCGACCATTTCATCGATTTGCTGAGGGAAGCATCAATAGATCCTCTGGTGACATCCATACAGATTACCCTTTACAGACTGGCCCGGAACTCAAGTGTTATAAATGCACTGATGAACGCGGTAAGGAATGGCAAGAAAGTCACTACGATTGTTGAACTGCAGGCAAGATTTGACGAGGAAGCCAACATTTTGTGGGGCAACATGCTTATGGAAGAGGGTGTAAAGGTTATATACGGTGTTCCCGGACTTAAAGTTCATGCCAAGCTGTGCCTTATTACAAGAACAAAAAATGATTTAATACAGCGATTTGCCGCTATTGGCACCGGCAACTTCAATGAAGATACTGCACGGGTTTATACAGATCACCTGCTTCTTACAAGCAATAAGAAGATCACCAATGAAGTCTTCAAAACTTTCAATTTCTTCAACGTCAATTACAGGAAAGACAACTATTATCACCTTGTTCTCTCTCCCTTCTTCTTAAGAAACAAGATGACCCTCATGATTGATAACGAAATTAAGAATGCAAAAGCAGGCAAGAAAGCATATATTAATTTAAAATTAAACAACATAACCGATTCTGAAATCATAAATCAGCTTTACGAGGCAAGCCAGGCAGGGGTAACAATCCGTATGATTGTCAGGGGAATGTTTTCGCTTGTAACTGGAATAAAAAATGCAAGTGAAAATATCAAGGCTATCGGAATAGTAGACCGTTTCCTTGAGCATACCCGGTTCATGATCTTCTGTAATGGAGGAAATGAGGAGTGCTATATTTCTTCTGCTGACCTCATGACACGTAATATTGAACACCGAATCGAAGTGACCTGTCCCATCTTTGACAAGAATATCAGAAATGAGCTGAAGGAGATATTTGAGATACAGTGGTCGGATAATATTAAGGCAAGAAAGCTCGACCCCTCCTTATCAAATAAGTTCGTGAAGTCTGATAAAAAGTGTGTGCGCTCCCAGAGGGATGTATATGACTACGTGCTGAAGGTCAGCGGTAAATTATCTGATAAATAGATAAAACAATGAATATTGCTGCTTTATTAATTGGTACCGTGATCATAATTCTTTTTTCTTGGTCATTCTCAATCAAGCATAAAAGGTATCATGGTATTCCGAGGTTTTTTGCTTTCGAAAGTATATACCTCCTTGTGCTTCTGAATATAAATGTTTGGTTTCATGATCCGTTCTCACTGAATCAGATCATTTCCTGGATTCTTCTCATCCTCTCGGCTTATTTCGCACTTGCCGGATTCTTTCTCCTGAAACGAAAAGGTAAATCGTCACAGAGTTTTGAAAATACTACAGTCCTCGTGAAATCAGGTGTTTACAGTTTGATAAGGCACCCGCTTTATTTCTCACTTTTTCTGCTTGGCACAGGGATTCTGATGAAAGATCCTACTCCTTTTGGTCTAGCACTCGGTGGGATAAATCTTGTTGCTGTCTGGCTTACCTCTTTGACTGAAGAAAAGGAAATGATTGATAGATTCGGTGAACCCTACAAGGAGTACATGAAGGAGACGAAGATGTTTATTCCGTTTATTCTTTAACTGTCATGCAGGTCATGCAGTCTTGCAGGTCGATTGCGGGTCATGCAGGTCTTGCACGACCATAAAAGATTGAACAAATTCCTTTTTTGTTTGTTTAAAAGTTGAACAAATAAAATAAACCCATGACAAGACGAGATTTACTTCAGAAAGTGCTTATAGGCGGAGTTACTTTTCTGGTTCTGCCTCCTGCACTGAACAGCTGTTCAAAAGATGACACTCCTGGTGGAAACGGAAATCCACCCCCTGGAAATACGCTTAAACTTGACCTGACAAATCCCACTTATGCGGCACTTAACAATGCCGGGGGATTCGTTGTTGCACAGGGAATTATTGTGGCAAACACACCCACGGGATATGTAGCAATCGACAACACCTGCACCCACCAGGGCTGTGGCATAGCTTACAATTCAACATCAAATAATTTTCCATGCCCCTGCCATGGATCAGTCTTTTCTACAACAGGTGCTGTAATTACCGGTCCGGCTACAGTTGCTTTGAAATCATACGTGGTTGCAAAATCAGGTAATACGCTTACAATAAATTTGTAAATTATTACTCTTCTCATCTCCCGGGACAAGGGGTCTGGAATAAGGTTACCCATTAAATCAGAAGCCGCATCGGAATTCTCCTTTGCGGCTTCTTCGAATAAACCCAATCAAAAAAAAATAAAACTTAAGTTATTTGGCCGAAAGCCATTTCATTGTTTTATCTGACTCAGGCTTTTCCTTTGAATAAAGCACGTCAACAAGCTTACCGTTCTCATCAATAAGGTATTTCTGGAAGTTCCATTTAACTTCGGAATCCAAAACTCCGTTCTTATCTTTGGAGGTAAGCCATTTATATAGCGGATGCATATCATTTCCCTTAACTGAGATTTTTTCCATCATAGGAAAGGTAACACCGTAATTTTTGGTACAGAACTGCCTTATTTCTGCAGCAGTCCCTGGCTCCTGGCTGGCGAAATTGTTTGCAGGAAATCCAATAATTACAAGTTCCCCTTCATATTTCCTGTACATCTCCTCAAGGTCCTTGTATTGTGGTGTAAAGCCGCATTTTGATGCGACATTCACAACCATAACTTTCTTCCCTTTCAGAGAAGAGAGATCAAAATCACTACCTTCAAGGGTCTTTACCTTGAAATCATAAAATCCCTGAGTTTGTGAAAATATAGCCATAGGTAGAATCATTAATAAAGTTGTCATAAGCAGTTTGTGTCTTTTCATATCTCTTAATATTTGAGTATTAAACAACATAATACTTAAAATGTTCAGAAGGGGAGCATCCTTTGTTTTTCGGTCATTGCGAGTCACTCCTCAGAGGGAAGAAGCAATCTTAAGCACTAATTCTTGCCATTTTCCCGTTATGCCGTTTATCATTTCATCTCAGTCACGGCCTTCATTTCCATTCCTATCGGCATTTCCATACCCATCGATGATATCTCAAGGTTCCCCTTGAGTTTAGTGGAAGATGTAAGCTTAACCAGATATCCTTCCTTAACTGCAAATAAATATTCGGAGGTACCGGTATATGGACCCTTTATAAAAATATCCATCCCCTGGTTTTGAACAGTCATCGTCATTGTACCAGTATGCTCACTAGATATCTTTGCACATTCGATTCCATTTACAGTTTCAAATCCTTCAACTTTATTGACACTAAGATCGACGGTTTTCATTGTCATAGTTGTGGATGTTGTCAGCAATGAGTCTGTGAGATTCCATATATCACCTGGTTTCACCGGATTTTCGGGAAGCCGGGGGAAATAGTCTCCAAGTGTCTGGCTAAGATTTGTTTCACCGCTGCCTTCAATACTGTAAGTTAAGCCTGCTGCTCCTGAAATATCAGTAACCTTCCCATCCGGAGTAATAACAAGTATGCATGATTTACCAATGATACCCTGCACTGCACCACCTGTAGAACCCATAGGTGAATTTGATGTTTGTCCGATAGTATCAACTGTAATTTCAAGCTTCAGATTGTTGTCAACACTGCCTGCCGATTTTACTGAACATCCAAATGCAGAATTCACATCCGTCTGCATAGTTTGTCCCTGTACATCCATTACCTGCACCATAGTACTGTTGGTTAAATATCTGACAGCCTTGTCGGCGGGATATTTGTATGTCAGTTTTACAGATCCTCCTGTATTCTGTGCCAGAACACATGAGCAAAAACCGGAAAACACCAAAATAATTCCGGCAGAGATAAAAGATTTAAATAATTGTCTTTTCATTACTTTTTGATTTAAATAAATATTATTGTCTGAATAGAACTTCAGGCACAAAATTTAACACTATTTCTTTAATTTTAGGGAATGAAAAACAAAATATTATGGATTTTCTGCCTGGTACTTGTCACCAGTCAGCTTCAGGCCGGAATCAAACCGGTCCGATTAACATGTGAATATCTTAAGAATCCACAGGTCATTGATGTGCAGAATCCGCGTTTGTCATGGATCAATATTTCTGATGACAATGAACACGGACAATCACAAACAGCCTGGGAGATAATGGTTTCTGAAAGCAGGGAAAAACTACTTTCCGGAGATGCAGGCTTATGGAACAGCGGAAAAATCAGTTCAAATGAGTCAGTCAATGTCAAATATAATGGAATAGCCCTGGTCTCCCGTCAGGATTGCTGGTGGCGGGTGAGAGTGTGGGACAGGAATGGGAAAGTATCAGACTGGAGCGAACCTGCGTTCTGGAGCATGGGAATACTAAAACCTGAAGAATGGAAAGCCAGCTGGATAGGAGCTCCGTGGCAGGATGAATCAGCATTGCCTAAACCGCCATCTCCTAAATCAAGATCCGGCAGAATCTTAACTTCGGCCCAGATACCCCCTCCTGCTCCACTGCTGCGAAAAAGTTTTAATGTAAATAAAGAGATATCTTCTGCACGGGCTTATGTAACAGGACTTGGATATTTTGAGCTCTATGTGAACGGCAAAAAGGTCAGTGATGATGTGCTGGTGCCCAACCTTACCCTCTATGGCAAACGGGATAACCTCGGACCTATTGGTGCTATGATCAGGAATAACTTCAGGGAGTACAGGGTGATGTACCTTTCCTATGATTTAAAGCAGTATTTAAATGAAGGTGAAAATGTTATAGGTGCACTGTTAGGCAATGGTTTTTACAATCCATCAAGTTATTGGTGCGAAGGGTACGGATCTCCAAGGTTCCTCGGTCAGATACATATAGTATATTCCGATGGCACTGAACAGGTTATTGTTAGTGATCTGACCTGGAAAGCGGCTGAAAGCCCTGTAACGATGGATCTTGTATATGATGGTGAATATTATGATGCCCGCCTTGAGCAATCCGGATGGTGTAATCAAGGTTTTGATGACTCGGCATGGAAAACAGCTTCCTTAAGAAAAGCACCGGAGGGAATTCTGAAAGCCCATATGTCACCTGTTGATAAAGTTATGGAAAGCCTTCCTCCCGTTAAAACAGAAAAACTTGGTGATGGCCATTACCGGGTCGATTTCGGTCAGGAGATATCAGGGTGGCTTCATATTAAAAATTTAACCGGGGAACCTGGCAGGAAAATCGATATTAAATATATCTGTGAATCTCCTGTTGGCGATAATTACTACATTATGAAAGGAGGTTCACCGGAATCATATTCGGCTAGATTTACCTGGTTTGTTTTCAGAGAGGTTGAGATCATAAATTGGCCAGGTGAGCTTAGACCTGAACAATTAAGAGCTGAAGCAGTTTATACTGAAATTGAGACAACAGGAAAGTTCGAGTGTTCAAATAGACTCTTCAATTCAATAAACAAGATATGGTGGCGAAGTCAGACAGATAATATGCACGGAGGAGTTGCAAGCGACTGCCCTCACAGGGAGCGGTCTCCGTATACGGGGGATGGTCAGGTTGCCTGCATAACTGTGATGCATAATTTTGACGCCAGGGCATTTTATACAAAATGGATCCGCGACATATACGGAGCACAAAATCCCGAAACAGGTTATGTGCCCAATGGTGCTCCATGGCAGCCAGGCTGCGGAGGCGGAGTCGGATGGGGTGCTGCAATGAATATAATGCCCTGGGAATTCTACCTGCATTACGGTGATCTGGAAATGCTAAGGAACAATTATGATGGCATGAAGGGATATATCAAATATATGCTCACCTGGACAAATGATGATGGCATTATGCTGTCGCAGGCTCCAGAAAAAGAAAAACCCAACCAGTGGATGAACCTCGGTGACTGGGTGGCTCCCGGCAAATTGCCACCCGATGAAATGGTCCATACTTTCTTCCTGTGGCGTTGCTCAAATCTGACCGCCCTTGCAGCCAAAGCACTCGGAAATTCTGAAGACTTTAAATACTATTTTGACCTCGCGGAAAAAGTTAAATTAGCATTTCAGAAAAAGTTTTATGATAATGAGAAGGGTACCTATGGCCCCTCTGGAGGCAATATCTTCGCACTTAAAATGGGAGTACCTGATGATCAGAAGGACCGTGTTCTAGCTGCCCTCGGAGCTGACATCCATTCTGCCGGAGATCATCTCGACACCGGAATTTTCGGAACACAATTCTTCTTTGAGGTTCTCTCCGATAACGGGCTCCACGAACTTGCCTACAAGGTTATGGATCAGCGAACCCAGCCCTCTTACGGCTGGTGGATCGCACAGGGAGCAACAACCACCTGGGAACAATGGGATGGAAGTAATTCACGAAATCACCCGATGTTTGGCGGCGGCATCACCTGGTTTTACAATAAGCTGGCAGGTATGTATCCCGATCCTGAGCAACCCGGATACAGGCATATAACATTTAAGCCACAGCCAGCCGGAGACTTAAATTATGCTTCATATTCTAACCTTACTCCTTATGGAGATGCTTCAGTTTCGTGGAATAAAGAACCCGGAAGATTCCTTATGAATATCTCTGTTCCGTTGGGATGCACATCCACTGTATATTTACCTGCCGGAAAAAAGGATAAAGTTCTGGAAAACGGAAGAAGGATAAAATGGTCGCCGGGAATTACCTTCCTGGGAACAGGAGATGGATACAAGATCTTTAAAGTACTATCAGGAAATTACAGGTTTCAATCGGGGTTATAAACTGATGCAACCGGCAGCCTGTTAAGCACAACAGGCAACTTCGTAATTTGCTTTATTTCAGCTTTATTTTCAGGACACCGTTCGCTCCCATAGAACCATACATCGCCGTACCCACATCATCAATAAATTCTATCGATTTAACATATTCGGTGTCAATATACGAGATGTCTGAAACGATCTTATCATCAACAACAAGGAGAACCTCGGGTGTCCGGTCGAACGATCTCAGCTGAGTGTTGACGATAGTATTTCCTTTCACCCTTACATTGTAGATCTCGCTGGCAATTGCATCATAGATGGACTTATATTTTGAATAATCCTTCACATTCTTCTTTTCCATTTCATATGCTGCATTTCTAAGAACCTCTTCTGCAATATGGCCATGACTGATGGCATCATTGAAATTCTGAACATTATCGGTATAAACAAGGTCTATCTTATAAACAGATCCTGATTTGACTTTCTGCTTTTTCTCAATAAAACCGAAAGCTGAGATTTTCAAAACATCTTTTTTAAAACATTTTACCGAAAATCTTCCCATGGAGTCCGTAACGACTGACTCACCTGCCTTTAATGATGTAACCGTTACTTGTTTTAATGGAATTGTTTTAAATGAGGTCACAATCCCGGTTGCAGATTGTAAATCCTGTGCTCTCACACCTTTAACGGAAGTTATCAAAAATAAGGATAAAACTAGAAAAGGAATTTTCGCTTTCATGGCTTAGTATGCTTTAAGCAAATATAAGAATAAAAAGTCGTAATGGAATTGTCTGAAATTCCCTGGTGACAGGTTATCTGGGGCTAAAATAGCTGAAGTACTTAATTATTAATCACCGTCTATAGATATACAGAGTATTTACTGTACTAGTTTTTGCCGGGCATTTCCGGACCTTTTTTTTAGAACCACCCGGGTTTGTTGAATAAAGAGTATCAGAACATGAGCCACCGATCAATATAAGTATTGACAGTATCGAATAGCGAATGTATTTATTATTCCTCCTGATATGGTGCATCTGATGAATTTTACATGACAATTAAATTTCGGTTGGCAATGATCTTTCCGGATACCTTAAAAGTATTCCTTATTAATGGCCGGCAGTATCATTTCTGCAGAAATTTTGACGAACAAACTTAGTTACCAGATAGAAATTCATTAAATGAAGGTTTAAGCCAACTAAGATTTATTGCAGGTATTGGCAGGTGAAGTAAATTTCAGTAACCTCACCATTTTTTCTTTTTACTAATGAATAGTGATAGAAAATCATTAAAAAGTAAAACCCTTTGATTGAAAAGTATAAGAATTTGATTTTTAGATGGCTTAACTTAAACAAATCAAAAGGTTAACGGATGTTAATATGACATAATTTTTATTTAACACTTAATAATTGAATTTAGAATGAGATTACCTTCAGTGAGCTCGTCCTCCTAACAGTGGACCTGGTTCTTCATTTAACTTTGTTCCGATAAGAATGCCAAATGATTAGTCGGACAATAGTGATAATAGAATATTCATACTGATCTGAACGATAAGCTATTATAAAAATGGAAATACATTCAAAGCAGATTCCAACAGTTGTGCAAAAAACAAAAAGGGTTGAGGTATGCAAGGTTCCTCTCACCTGGATAGAGGTTCCGGTCGATATACCTGATGAATATGCAATCAGTCAATTTATTAAGAAACAGAACAGATCGGATGACATTCTGGATCGAAAAATTTTTGAACTTAGATATGCCAGATCTAATATCTAAATAAACAAATATTAAATTTTGGGTCAATGAAGTTCTCCACGACAGGAAGCTTCCACAAATAATATGAGACTCAATTAATCCCCTGAATAAGCACCAGCGGCTTTTTTCCAGACAGATATTTTATAGTGAAAGTCCGGGTCGATAATGATTTATCATGATATATACAACTTTTAAGATATAATTTATTGACTTGGATTTAATCGATTGTTATATTTGTCGTTCAAGATTAAAAGTAATTACGTTTCCTGATCCACTTATTTAAACTGATATTTTGGATTACTCAATTTTGCCATGCAGAAGAAAAGCATTTTAAATATTTTGCATCTGATTCAAACGGGATATCTGCTAATGCTTTTAATTAGTTGTGAAAAAGAGACGCCCATAACTCTACCTGTACTATCTACTTCCGGTTTAACGAATATCTATTCAGAATCGGCAATCTGTGGAGGGAATATAATTTCTGACGGAGGAGACTTACTGAAAGCCAGAGGTGTATGCTGGAGCACACATCTTACTCCCACCATTTACGATAATATTACATCAGATGGAGCAGAAACAGGCAGTTTTGTAAGCAATATTACCGGGTTGGTAAGCGGAACCCATTACTATGTACGCGCTTATGCTACAAACAGCTTAGGTACAGCTTACGGTAATGAAATTATATTTATTACACCATTGACCGATATAGAAGGTAATATTTACAATACAATAAGGATAGGAGACCAGGTTTGGACAAGAGAAAATCTGAAAACAACAAAATATAATGATAATACAGATATTCCTATAGTCACCGATAATGTTACCTGGATCACGTTAACTTCTCCTGCATGCAGCTGGTATATGTATAACGAATCAAATGGAGGTAATAACTATGGAGTTTTATATAACTGGTTCACAGTGAATACTGGTAAACTATGCCCCACAGGCTGGCATGTGCCGAATGAAGATGAATGGAATACCCTCGTCGAATACGTGGGCGGTGAATATTATGCTGGTGGTATATTAAAAGAACAAGGAACAGGTCATTGGACAAATCCTAATTATGGGGCATCTGATTTTTATGGATTTACAGCACTTCCGGGGGGATTCCGTACTGGATTAAATTCCGGATCATTTCGTGCTATGGGATATCTCGGCCGATGGTGGGTTAGCACCGATTCTGCTAACCCCTGGTGGGATAGTGGTGGTTCTGTTTCGAGGTGGGCAAGATGCCGTACTATTTTTTTTGACAGTGCTGAAATAATTTTAGGTATGGGACTCAAAACCAATGGCTATTCTGTCCGTTGCATAAAGAACTAATTACTGTTTTTGTTGTCTTTTCATGCCCTCATATTATACCGGGGGCTTTCAGTTTCAATATCTTAAATAGCTCCGATACGAGAAATAAACTTGACTCGTCTTCATTCTTGTCATAACTTGTATCATAAATTTCGGTTTAGAAACCTTTATTAATCATTTTACAAATCAAAGGCAATGAAAAAACGATGTCTGACGACTGTAATTTTTGTTTTCCTTATGTTAGTTTCGAAAGGAATTCTGGGGCAAACTGCCCAGGCGCAACTCGACCAGCTTAAATTAATGGAGCAATTTGTGGGTACATGGCAAATGGCAACTGGTGCCGACACTGTTATAGTGGAGATCCAAAAGCAGGGAAAAGCATTTATAGAAAATGATTATACCATTAAAAACGGGCAGAAAAATTGGGGGAGCATTTGGACCTACGGTTTTTCCCCGGCTGAGGGCAAGTTTAAGATTTTCGCTGTACAGTCAACCGGAGATTACCTAACATTGATCGCTTCGTTCACTACTGAAAAAAAGTGGATCCAGGAAATAGTCCAAAACTTTAATCCTGAAAAAATCATAATGAAAGGTGAGTTTGTGTTTGAGACTCCCACAACTGCAACTGCTAGCTCTATTAATTCAGAAGGTGCCAAAGTAGAAGAATATAAATTAACAAAAGTCAAATAGTAATCCTAAAACAGCCTGGCTAAGACCTTTTTCCTTGTTTTGTGACCAACTCTTTTTCGATCCGGGGGACTTCCTATAAAAATAAAAATTGACTTTGGCTTGCGCAAGGTGTACCTTTGAAAGTCATCAAGGACGAGATATAAATAATATAATTATTAAAACCATGAGACGATTTCTGTATATCCCAATTATTGTTTTACTCTGTGTTGGTATTATGATAGTTATGCAGTCGTGTAAGAAAAAACTCACTATACCGTTACTGACGACTTCAAATATATCAGGAATTACCCAGACAGGTGCAATGTCAGGTGGTATTGTAAAAGATGATGGAGGAGCTCAGGTTACTTCCCGTGGTGTTTGCTGGGGTACTACCGTAAATCCGAAAATCAGTTCCAACAAAACCAGCGATGGTACAGGGACCGGATCTTTTACAAGTAGCATAACCGGATTAATGGTCGGGACCAAATACTATGTACGTGCTTACGCAACTAATAGCGAGGGAACAGGTTATGGGAATGAGGTTTCATTTACCTCAAATCCAATTCTTCTGGCAACTATAACTACTGTCACTGTAAGTGCTGTAACAACAAATACAGCAATATCAGGAGGGAGTATTACATCTGATGGAGGTTCAGAAGTAACGACCCGCGGTGTGTGCTGGGGTACGGTGACTGAACCTACTCTGAACGGATCACATACAACTGATGGTTCAGGAATTGGAAATTATTCAAGCAGTTTAACTGGTTTAATACCCAATACATCTTATTACGTAAGGGCCTATGCCACAAACGTTGCCGGAACGGTATATGGGAACGTTTTGGCTCTGACTACCCAACAAGTTAAATCTCTGACCGATATTGATGGCAATGTTTATCACTATATAACCATAGGAAACCAGATATGGATGACAGAAAATCTTAAAACCACAAGGTACCGTAATGGGGATCCCATCATAACAAACCTCAGCGATGGCAATTGGTCCGGCACTACTTCCGGGGCATATGCAAATTATAATAATGAAAATAAAAATAGCGACAAATTCGGCAAGCTTTATAACTGGTATGCCGTTGCCGATAGCCGCCATCTGTGTCCCTCAGGCTGGCATGAGCCTGGTGAGGCAGAATGGACAATTCTTGAAACATACCTTACAAATAGTGGTTATGGATTTGGAGGTGGTGGCAACGATATTGCCAAATCATTATCAGCTACATCTGGTTGGCATGATAGCAGTTTAGCAGGTAGCCCGGGAAATGATCAGGCAAGCAATAACAGCAGTGGATTTACTGCACTTCCTGGCGGCTTTCGTCACAACCAGGGTTTCTTTGATTACCTTGGTTATATTGGTTTCTGGTGGTCTTCTTCAGAGGGTGAGCCAGGTTCAAATGTTGCCAGGAGCCGAAATCTACAGAATAATTCTATTAATCTTAATAATACCTTATATGATAAACATAAAGGCCTTTCTGTTCGATGCATTAAGGATTAAGTAAATATTAACGGAAATCTATTCTCAGCCCACGGAGTCAGCACCAGGGATTTTTACAAAAAGAAAATTGACTTTGGATATAACAAAGGATGACTCTAGTTGTTTATTATTTGGTAATTTCACATTTTTAATAACGAAAATCATTTAAAATGAAAAAATTTAGTTTGTTTACTTACAGAGTACTTTGTATTTTGATTGTAGTATCTTTTTTGGGAATAGGTTCTTGTAAAAAGAAAGCTACCGATCCTGATTACTGTGGCACCAGCTGGGCTACACAAGTTACATCCCAATCTAACGCTTTGTCAACTGCACTACAGAATTATGCGACTAATCAGACACCAGCAAACTGCACTGCACTCAAGACAGCTTACCAGAATTATTTGAATGCATTGGAACCTTTTGTCGACTGTGCTTCATGGACAACACAACAAAGCAATGAATTGCAGAATGCAATTGATGAAGCCCAACAGCAAATAAATACTCTTTGTCTATAATACTTACCGCTTGAATAAGCTCTCGGAAATCAGCTCCGGGGGCTTTTTTTAATATAGAAACCAGCACTCTTTTACCAGCCTTAGTCAATTATGTTAGTCAATGACAATATCCAGAGCAGGATAGTACTGAAGGGTGCTGGCATTATCAAAATTACTACAGATAATAGCAAAAGTCAAATAAATCTTGAAACCATCCTATTTATAATGTAGCAATACAGGGATGAAGAAATTATAATTCTTCATGTGCTTTATTTGGATTTTCCAAGTTAAGCCTAAGGTAATCAATACCTTGGACTATAACTACATATAATCGACTTTGCTCTTTGCTGGTTTACCTTTACTAAAACTTTTGTTTCATCTGAGCCTGCAGACTATTACTCCGGCGGATTATAGATCTTAGGACCATAAAGGTTAAGGACTTACCATAAGATGTATTATGGAATAGCATACTAAAGGCATTTGCTTATCTTCATCCCTCGAAAATCAGCTAAAGCATTTTCCGTTACTATGACAGGCACCTAAAAATGAAAAGAGGAAGTTTTTATACTCCCCTAAGTTTTCCTTGCCTTTTTCAGTTCTTTCAGTTCCGAGCCAATAAGACAATCAGATCTTAGCTATTGTTACAATTGTTTTAATTTGGCCTCCATCCAGGCAAATAACTTTTTGCATTTTAAAAACTTGTGCCTGCCAGTTCGCATCTTTTAAATTCTTTGCTTCAAATAATTTTGAGCTAATATTTACATAAGAAGTGTCAGAGGAGTATTGTGCAAAATATTTTTTCAATTTTCCCATGATTAATTCCTTTTAAGTTGTAGAACTACTTATCCTGATAGAACCAACGGCTGCCAATCGATTTTTTCAACCTTGCAGGAACACAATATTACTACTATCTATCTGATATATAGAAATTACTTATTAACACTCTGTATTTCAAAGAATGTCCAGGGCTGGAGATGTGTGTAAATCATATGAAAACAGGTAAAATAAAGAGGAAGCTACAAACCTTGTAACTACCTCATTATCTGTGTCGGGGTGGCAGGATTCGAACCTGCGACCCTCTGGTCCCAAACCAGATGCGCTAACCGGGCTGCGCTACACCCCGAAAATTATTTTCAATTACAAACCTTTCTAACCTTTCTCTCTTTTTTATTCCCTTAAGTTTTCTCTCAATTTTAAAAGCTTCTGATCGGGTCTCACACTCTATCCACCATTTTAGTACCCAGGGAATATAAGGTCTGGTGGATAGATTATAACCTTTATTATGCCTGTTTACTCTTTCTTCAAGGTTTTCAGTCTGTCCAATATAGAACCTCTGGATTCCTTTTGACTCTAATATATAAACAAAGAACATAATATTTCTCCAGATGCGCTAATCCCGAAAAACAAAGAATCTCCGATTCTTATCTTTTTCGCGGATCCTCGTTCCGCTCCTGCGGAACGGGACCGGGCTGCGCTACACCCCGAAAAAGTGTCGCAAAAATAAGTCGACTTTTTATAATATCATAATTTAAAACCGGAAATCTTAATAAATAAGTCAAGTCAGAATAAAGAAGTCCGGTAACATTTAACTGTTTCCCGGACTTCAGCCACATTCTGGAGAGCCACTTTTCCTGCTTCTGGATTAAATCAACGTAGCTTGATCAGAATGCCTTTTAATGTAAAAACGTTACATTGCCCACAATATTGAAATAATCTCCATCTGCGTATCTTCCTGTAACTTTCCATACATAAACGCCCTGTACTGCGAGCTTGCCATCACCGAAATAACCATCCCATCCTTTAAAGAGGTCGTCACTTTCATAAATTAGCACCCCCCATCTGTTGAATATCTGTAGCTTGTAGTCCTCTACATTTTCATAGAATGGCCTGAACACAAAGTCCATTTCAGGATAACAACCTGGTTTCCAGAATCCACCGGTAGGACCTGTTTCATTCCACTTGAACACATTGGGAAATTTAATCGATCCTATTTTCCAGTCGACCCTGATCGGAGTGGCCAGTAAAGCTGAATCGATACAACCTTCTTTTGAAGTTACAGTAAGAGTTACAGTATAGTTTCCCTGCTCTTCATATTTATGATATGGATTTTTTTCATTTGAAACCTGTCCGTCACCAAACCGCCAGAATGACAAGGAATCGTACATGCTGTTATTTGAGAAAACAACAATCTGTTCATTGTTAACAACATTCGTTGGATATGCCTCAAACAAGGCAGAAGGATTCTGATAGACAGTAATAACTCCGTTGTGGATTGATTCACCCGCTATGTTGTAAACAATCAGCTTCACAATGTAGCTTCCCGGAACATAATAAGTATGAACCGGATTTTCCTTTACTGAGAACTGGCCATCACCAAATCCCCAGATATATGTCTCTCCATACAGGCTGTTATTTGTAAACTGAACAGTCAGAGGGGAACATCCTACTGTATCCGGTTCAAAATCAGCTATTGGGGCAGGCGGCATAAGCACTTTTATATGTATTGTATCTGACCCGTTACAGCCATATTTGTCTGATATTGTTTCGTATTTTATAATATGGGTTCCAAGACCGGCAGCAGTAGGATCGAACAAATAGCCTGTTACCGCAGGGCCGGAAAAAATTCCTCCTGGGGGAGTCGCATTCAATGTGACCAAAGGCCCGTTTATATAGACTGTCCCGACCTTGTTGATATTTACCACCGGGATCGGTATTACGGTTACATCTTCAGTATCAGCATCTTTACAATCCGGATTAACAATAGTATAGCTGATAATATGAGTACCGGCACCGGCAAGTGAAGGATCAAAGGTATTCCCCACAACACCAGGACCTGACCAGACTCCTCCCATATCATGGGCTGTAAGGGTTATCGGTGAACTGTCGATGCAAAGAGTATCAATCGGATAAATTGTTGCATCAGGTACCGCAACCGTAAGGGTTATATGATCGGTAGCCATGCATCCGTTTATATCAACTATCTTATATGTGATTGTGTGATTACCATATCCTGAAACAACCGGATTAAAAGTATTTCCGACAATTCCTGGGCCCGACCATAATCCTCCCATATCATGAGCTGTAAGCGTTATGATTGAATCGGTAGCACATAATGTAGGAACCGGTGTAATAGTTGCATCCGGGATTGGTACGACTGGTATAAATATCTCATCATAATCACTGCATCCGTCGGCATTCGTTATTTCATATTTTACCTTATGATTTCCCGGACCAGCAACTGATGGATTGAATGTATTTCCTGATACTCCTCTGCCTGTCCACGTCCCACCTGGATCATGAGCTGTAAGAGTGACAGCCGGATTGTTGGAACATAAAGTATCAACTGGAGTAATTGTAGCATCAGGATATGGTACTATAAGAATGATTGCGGTGGTTACCACTGGCGGATTGTCCCCATTCTGTCTGTCGCGCGGCGGACCAGGAATTTTTGGATCGTCATATGGATTGCAGTAGTTCCAGTTTCTCAAAGTGACCTGGAAATACTGCCCTATAAGCTTATCATTATCAACATGGATAACATCCGACCAGACACCTGAACCAGTTACAGGACCAGTTAAAGTAATTACATTATCTGCATAAGGGAATGTTCTTGTTCTTCCATCCACTGTTACAGGGGTCCCGGTCATTGTTATATCTGTTCCATAAATCCATTGGATCCACCTTGTGTTAACATTAGGATTATCCCTTTCCTGGGGAGGAACACAGTTGAATTGCGTAAGGTCCTGAAAACGGACATTTGCACTGTTACCAAAACACACTGGATAGATCAGGGGATTAATATGCATGTGCCCGCCATTATGATCATCATCATCCCAGACCGTCACTATTTGTTCCTGGGTTGACGAAGTGCAGACAACGCCATTGACAACCAGTGTTGCCTGGGGATGATAATTGCAGACATTGCCCGCTGAGGTATAAACATTGGTGGCAGTCGCTGAAAAAATCCCGGGACCAGTTTGAATTGCAGGAACTGTGACAACTACACCGTTATTCCAGTCATACCTGATACTCACAGGTGTTCCTGCATTTGTAACGCCTGTGTAGCTTACATTCCATGAAACCGTTACCGGAGAACATAATTTATCAGGTGTAATATTATTTGCCTTTGAAATTATAGTACAGTTTTGCGCCGGAAGAACCGTTGTAACTAATACGAGTGATCCAAAGAGTAACCAATTTTTCATAGACCTAAGAATTTTTGTTCACAAGCTGAACCAGAAACTCCTTAAGGTACAATGTGCCCGTCCGTTTGCCCAGATGTTTAGCTTTGCAGTTCAAAAAAACACAATCCTTAAATGCTGAAATTGACTTTCAATAATTAATCTGAAAACGGATAATTAACCGGATTATTACTCAGGACATTAGAAATAATTTGCCTGCTTTGCCCGGTGAATATATTCTTTCCTTTCTTTTTTGAACCCCAACCCCATCCCTTCTCTTCTTTCTTAACCGCAAAGTACGCCAAGTAGATGCAAAGGACGCAAAGTCAAAACCGTTTATTTCAGTTCTTTGCGATCTTTGCGTATTATCTTAGCGACCTTTGCGGTTAATGAATTTTACCTTCTAATGAATCATTTCCGAAGAGACGATCGGTTACCGATTGGTATAGAATCCTATTTTTTTACTCTCTGTGAGATCTTTCCTGTTTTCTTATTCTTCAGGATCAGTTTAACTGTACCGTCGGGCATAGTCTCTTCCTTAACCAGAATATTCTCCTTGTCGAAATCACGGAGTGCATTTATCCTTTCGGTTTTTTCCCGGCCACGCCAGGTTTTCAGTCTTACCGGTTCCCATTTCCTGGATTTTGCCGAGCGGTAGCATGCGTCCATTATCTCGTTCACTATATACCCATCATAAAAAGTCTCTTTTGGATCCGTCCTGTTTTCAAATGCATTGAACAGATCTGTCAGCATATCGGTGTATCCGAGTTCAACTACTTCATCTCCTACCGGGAAAAGCCATCCGGTTTCAGATTCTGCTTTTTCGGCGACATACCCTTTTTTACCTCCCGCGGAAAACATCTCAAAGCCTGTCCTGAGGAAATTATTGATCCATATAGTCCCGTCAGTTCCCATAACTTCATCGCGAAGGT
This sequence comes from uncultured Bacteroidales bacterium, assembly GCA_963701745.1. Taxonomy (GTDB): domain Bacteria; phylum Bacteroidota; class Bacteroidia; order Bacteroidales; family VadinHA17; genus LD21. Next base: position 2,206,569 of record CAVPBE010000001.1, read on the forward strand.
CCATCCCGCCACGAAATGTCCAGCTGACCTCAAACTGTCCCACAGCACCATTTTCATACCTTACCCAGCCCAGTGCATTGTCTTCAGCTTCAATAGGCTTAACCAGAGTGTCAGCCCAGCACATAACTTCAACCGGTTTAACATCCTTTCCAATATAGCTTCTGGAAATTTCAATACAATGGCAACCCATATCAAGCAAAACACCACCTCCCGATATTTCTTTTGTCCAGAACCAGTCACTGTGCGGGCCTGGATGCGTTTCACGCGAACGAGCCCAGGTTACCTCACCTATGGCTCCCATCTTAACCGATTTTAATGCTTTCAGTGTTTTGGGTGTATACACAAGGTCCTCCATATAACCGTGAGTTATGCCGGCCTTTTCAACCATATCAAGCATCTTTTTCGCTTCAGTAGCATCACGACCTAGTGGCTTAGTGCAAAAAACCGCCTTCTTGGAAGCTGCTGCAAGCTTTACAGCCTCAAAATGAAGATTATTGGGCAGGCCTATCATAACAACTTCAACCTCAGGATCATTTATTGCTTCTTTCATTGAGGTTGTCCACTTCGGTATGTTATGTTTCTTTGCAAAGGCTTTTCCCCTTGCTTCATCACGGGAATAGATTATGTGCACGCTGTCGCGGTTGCGCTGACCGTTGATCGAAAAAGTGTAAAAATCGCCAATGAATCCAGCTCCGAGCATTGCTACTTTTGCCATCTTTCTACTATTTGGAAGTTAATATTCTATTGTAATAATACTAGTTGCTAGTTGCGGTAAGGTAAAACCAGTAACCAGTAACCAGAAACCAGCAACCAGGACCAATCAATTTCTTACCTGCTTATTATCTCAATTCTGTTATTCTCAGGATCCAATACCACACTTTCATAGTACCCGTCGCCTGTGACCCTTGGCCTGCTTAAAACTCTGTGACCGTCATTCTCAAATACTGCCGTCATCATTTCCACTTTCTCCCTGCTCCCCGCATCAACTGCAAAATGAGCTATCCCAAGAGTCTCACCACTACTTTCATTCATAATATCAGGTCTGCTCATCAGTTCAATCCTGGCGCCTCCCTCAAATGTTATAAAATAAGAAGAAAACTGATTCCTGGGATTAATATATTTTTCGTTGACTGTACATTTAAAGTATTTCAGGAAGAAATTCTTTTCATTCTCAAGGTTGTAAGTCCATATTGCAATGTGGTCAATATGCATATACTAATTGCTTTATTCATTAACAAAAATAAGAATATCCGTCAATGTATCATCGCATTTCATCAAACCCACCAAAATAAACGAAACTTTCTTTTCTTGTTTTGCGTATAATCATGCATAAATTATAATGAAAATGAAAAAAAATATAGTTTTTACTGTTATTATCATTGCTGCATTTACCTGGCAATGCTCAAAGGTTGAACAATCCCTGTCACTAAAAGAATCTATTGAAGCCAACGCCGCTAAAATTAACTCTGCAGTTGATAAGATAGAGGGCTCAGTGGGTTACCAGATACTTTCATTAACTGAAAGCGGAACAAAATCAGATTACCCCGATGGCTTCAGCGATAGTATTGATCTTAAGCTGATAGCGGGCATATATGATTTTAAGCCTGGGAAGGAGCAGCCTCGCAACTTTTATTTCCCTTTCAGGCTTTTCCAAAAAACCGGAACAAGTGAAAAGCTGATTGTAAATCTGCCCGAAAAGCTGGTTTTTTATCCGAAGCATCTTCACTTCTGCAACAGAGCTGATTCGGCCTTGAAAAATAATTTTGTAATTAGTGCAACAGATTACCATTTCTATTTCAACAGGTGGCATAATTCTGATTATATGCTGGTTGCAGATCTGGCAAAAGATTCAAAAGAAATTGGCAACCTGAGCATATTCACAGAATGGAAATCAGGAAGTGCAAGCTCATATTCAAAGAAATTCACTTTACCCGAGGGATACTCAATAATAAGACAAGGCGAAACAGGCGATACAAATAAAGTTGTGTTTGCACTCACCCACAATAAGGATACTCTTTTACAGGAAAAACTCATGTTCTATGGAGAGAGTTTTAAAAGGAAAGAGAAACTTTATATTCTGTCAATTGGCAACGTTGATATTGTCAGGGGTACCGAAATTGATTCAATTCAGGTTTACCTCGACGGGATTCTTCAGAAAACAGCCGGTGCAAAGATCATAGATGACAATCAGGATTACAATTCATCAATATGCTTCAGAAGGGATATCCTGCTCACTTTTGACGATGGGACAACTGCAAAGCTGAGTGAGCTCCTATCACCGGCAATGGAGACACTCAAATCACTTTCAAAAGCAATTGAGGAAATGTATTTCTCAAAGCATATAGTCGACTATATTGCTTTCAGCATATATTATAATAAGCATTAATCAGAAGCACTTCTCAAATACATAGTGCCATCCAACCCAAGATGTATGAGACGTCCTGCCCGGGCGTCTCTTTTTCTTCAGTCAACTTTAACTTTTACAACTATTTTCCTTACCGGCGAATTCTCTCCATCTTTAAGTCCAGGGCGGTGAGCATCTTCCGGGAAGAAAATGAAGAACCTGTCTGGAATTGCCTGCCGGTTTTCACCGCCGGTGACAGTCAGAAACTCAATATCCTTTGTACCGTCATATGGCTCAAGAACATCCTTTTTCTGTGACACAGGAGCAATCCCGATGAGCTCTTTTCCGCTTACAACATATTGTATGTCAATATATTTCTGATGTGATTCAAATCTGGCATCTGCCTCATTCTTAGTAAGATACTCACTCACAGGAGCATACAGATTATTGCCATCAATATCGTAACGCTTAATCTCAAGTCCGGAAAGATCATGGCTTTTCAGAAAAAGGAAGGCTTTGTCCCACCTTTCTTTATTTTTGAAATACGATACCGCAAATGCCTTCCTGTTTATTGACTGGTCAGGCTTAACTTGCCAGCCATGCAGCCAGTCTCCCTTTTCGAACCATTTATCGGTTTTTTTACTGCTCCATGTGGCAGGATCTGCATTATCGGAGCATCCTGATAATACTGACAGACTTGTCATTATAACAATTGTTAAAAGTGAGTTTTTCATATTTTTCCGGGGACTTTAAAGGGCTTAAGTTAAAAAAATAACAGTTTCAACTTACATAGGGCCTTATAATTTTATCGCACTCCTTCCAGAAATCACTTACAGCCTGGCTTTCCAGAGCCGGACAACTCCCTTTTCCTTTACCCGACCTGTATACCATTCCATCAGCAAGATCTTCTCTTTTTATAACTTCACCAAACCTGAAGGCAACCTTATCAGGGCTCTTCATAAAGGGTGCAGCAATCCTGTAAAGAAACTTGAACCATTCTTTCTGCATCCTGTAAATTTCCGAGCTGAATATTCCAGGATCAAAGCCTATGCACCGAAGTTCAGGCCCCGGGTATTTGCCGTGAAGGTAGGAACTCATCAATGCCAGATAAAGCTTCGAATTTGAATAAGCCTTAATAGGACTGTACTCTGATTTAACGGTATAAATCTCCAGATCTTTTTCCGCTATTCTGTAAACAGGTGAAACTGTTGAAACTATCATTAGGGGCCGTCCGGGCTCAGCGTTCATAATAACAATCTCATTGAGCATAAGATGCGACAGGAAGTTGACCTGAAAAGTATATTCAAGCCCGTCGTCCGTAAGATGAAAGTCGGGCGGGCTCAAAATCCCGGCATTATTGATCACTATATCGAACCTCTGATTTCTGCATATTTTTTTTGCAGCTTCCGATGTCTGGGCCATGTTGCTGAAGTCAGTCCGCAACAGACAGAACCTCTCTTCATATCCTGTCAATGAAATGTTTTTCCGGCCGGTAGCTACAACATCATAACCTTTTTCAAGGAAGTAGTTTGCTAACCTTAGTCCCAAACCGGATGTGCCTCCTGTTAATAATACTTTTCCTTTGTCTGACATCGATGAGGTCATACTAACTTTACTGTTTTTTCCGGGTATCAAACATAATAAAAGATATAATGCAAAATTTTCTTAAATTTGTTTATTCAGGTCATATTGGCACGATACATGCTGAATCAAAATATTCACTCATTAAATTCTATCAGGCCATGAGAAGAATTATACTTTTTTCAATTTCAATATTTCTGTTCCTATGCTGTTATTCTCAGCAGACAGTGAATTCAGTATACCAAAAGGGCATTTCCGCTTATGAAAATCTTCAGGCAATAGGAAATTTAAGTCCATATTCACCGGGCGGTGTCGGTTTTGATACAAGATATCAGGGAGTTAAAGGAAGCCCAAGGATGCTTGATACACTACTGCCTTCATTCCTGAGGATTGGCGGACGTGAAGACTATTTTGAGCTTTTAGCCGATCTTGATCTTGTAAGCAATTCTGTGATCTATGCCCATCCAAAAACGAAAAAGATGTTTGCGGTTCCCCTTGATGTAATTTCAGAGGTAATCATAAATAAAGACGGGCAGGAATTGGTGTTCAGGACAACTATAGGGAAAAAATTTGACAAGGAGATCAAGGAACAGAAATTCTACCAGGTATTGAAAGGAGGTGAATACCAGTTTATAAAGATCCCGCTTAAAACTTTTGTTCAGGCCAATTACAAGGGTGCATATAGTGCTGACAGACGATATGATGAGTTTCAGTCGGAGGCGAGATATTACCTTTTGAATTCAGATGGTGTATTCTGCCAGATCCAGCTGAACAAAAAATCTGTTGCGAAAGTATATCCAGAAAAGAAGAATGTTATAGATCAGGTTACCAGGGAAGACGCAAATACTAATAAGGAAGCAATGATATTATCAATCCTTGATAAATTCTGAACAAATAATGACTTTGGGGCTGTTTAATAAGACTAAATCCATTAACCACAAAGATCGCCTTCTTAACGTGCTTTGTGCCTTCTTAGAGTGCTTTACGGTTAAGAAAGACTTTTTCAACAATCTCTGTCCAGTCCGTCAGCTGACTTAGCGGGACGAGGTTGTAAGGCGCTTTTGAAATAATTCTTTTAACATTTTTAAATAATTTATATTTGGAAACTAACTGTAATTCAGTTAATTTGACGGAAAATTTAATTAATCGGATCATGAAAAAGAACTATCTGTTTTTCAGTATGATGATCATCCTTCTGATCAGTTTCTCAGATCTTTTTTCCCAGGACTGGCCTCAGTTCAGAGGCATAAGCCGCGACAGCAAGGTCACCGGTTTTAAAGCTCCAAAAGCATGGCCCGCTGAACTAAAGCAGGTCTGGAAAATAAATGCAGGATTCGGAGATGCCACTCCTGTGCTTTCAGGAAAAAGAATTTACCTGGCAGTCAGACAGAATACAGATGAAGTAATTCTTTGCCTTGATGCTGAGACCGGGAAAGAAGTATGGAGAAGTGCCTACACTGCTCCGTCTGTGACAGGACCGGCCACATCACATCCAGGCCCAAGAAGTACGCCAGCCATATCAGATGGCAAGATTGTAACTTTCGGTGTTTCGGGTATTCTGACTTGCCTTGATGCTGCAACAGGGAAAGTGCTCTGGAGAAAAGAAAACCCTGAAAATGCCGTTCCTCAATTTTTTACCGGGATGTCACCCCTGATAGTTGACAAAACTTGCATTGCGCACTTGGGAAAAAAAGATATGGGTCAGGTTGTTGCACTTGACCTGACAACAGGTAATGAAAAATGGAAATGGGAAGGTGATGGACCAGCTTATGCTTCTCCTTCGTTAATGATTATCGGGAAGGAGAAACATATTATCATCCAGACTGAGAAAAACCTTATAGCTCTTTCACTCGACGGCGGTAAACTCCAATGGCAGATACCCACTCCTGTTCAGCAGCGTTTTTATAACTGTACCAGCCCATATATAAACGGTGAGATAATCTATTACACCGGACAGGGATCAGGAACTAAAGCAATTCAGGTAATGAAGGAAGGCGACAAATATGTGACAAAAGAATTGTGGAGCAATCCTGAAACAGGAGCAAAATGGAATACTCCGGTACTAAAGGATGGATTTCTTTATGGATTTACCGATCAGAAAAGATTGTATTGCCTTGATGCTTCAACAGGAAAAACCTCGTGGAATGACAATACAGTCAGCAGCGACTTTTCAACTATTGTCGATTGCGGAACGGTTATTATCGGATTACCAAGTACAGGGAACCTGATTATAATGAAGCCTGACCCAAAAGCTTATACTGAGGTAGCAAAGTACAAAGTTGCAGAAACCCCTGTTTATGCATTTCCTGTAATATCAGGGAATACAATATATATAAAGGATTCTGAGAATCTGACCTTGTACAGGATTGAATAGATTCAAATCTTTTCTTTAAGAAGGATCTGGCGAAGTTCGTTAGGAGTGATGTGTTCTTTCATCTGTCCTCCTTCGGCAACCGTAATGTGTCCCGATTCTTCAGACACTACAACCACGAGGGCATCAGTATGCTCTGATATACCTATGGCTGCTCTGTGTCTCATTCCGAACCGCGGAGGAAGTGAAATGCTGTCGGTAATAGGTAAGGGACACCTCGCAGCGAAAATTTTGCCGTCTTCAATAAGGACAGCGCCGTCGTGCAGCGGCGAATTTTTAAAGAATATTGTCTCAAGCAATTCAGCGCTTATAATTGCATCAATCCTTTCGCCTCCCTCAGAATAGATATCAAGACTGCTTTTTCTTCCAAGAACGATCAATGCTCCTGTTTTCTTTGATGCCATCGATTCCGTAGCCCGGACAATCTCTTCAGCTTCTTTGGGGCTTCCGGTTTCCTCCTCTACCGATGAAAATATTTTACCGAAAGAGAATCGCCTCCTGTTCATATAGCGGTTGCCAATCACGAGGAGAAAGCGACGCACCTCCTGCTGGAAAACAATAATGAGCGCAATAACTCCTACACCAATCACCTGGCCCATCAATGCACCTATAAGCTCCATATTAAGTGCTTTTACAATTAGCCAGAACATGTAAATGAGGAAAATGCCTATGAAAATGCTAAGAGCAGCGGTACCTCTTATCAGTTTATAAAGCTGATAGAAAATGATTGCTACCAGTACAATATCTATTAAATCAATCAGTCGTATGTCAAGTACCATTTTTAAATCCTGCTATTTTTAAGTTCCTCAACCAGTTTTACTGCCTGAACGGCCTCTTTTACATCATGTACACGGAGAATATCAGCTCCGTTCATAAGGGCTACCGTATTTAAAACCGATGTCCCGTTCAGAGCCTCATCGGGAGTTATTCCAAGAGTTTTCCATATCATTGATTTACGCGAAAAACCAACAAGTAGAGGTAATCCTGCAATTGAAAAGTCTCCGAGGTGTCTTAGCAATTCAAAATTATGTCCGGATTTTTTCCCGAATCCGAAACCGGGGTCAATTATTATATCATTTACTCCCATCGATTGAAGCCTGAATATCCTTTCTCCGAACCATTTCAGAATATCTGCAACAACATCATCATAAATAGGATTTTCCTGCATAGTCCCAGGTACACCCTGCATATGCATCATTACATAGGGAACCTGGATCTTTTCCACGACATGGAACATTTTCTTATCAGCCTCACCTCCGGAAATATCGTTTATTATCCCGGCGCCCCATTCAAGAACAGCTTCCATTGCAATTTCACTTCTGAAAGTGTCAATTGAGATGACTGAGTCCGGGAATTCACGGCTTACGATTTTCACTGCATTTATGACCCGGCTTCTTTCTTCATCAGGAGTAATATTTGCAGCACCGGGACGTGAAGAGTAACCACCTATATCAATGATATCCGCCCCGTCTTCAATCATCTGTGAGGCAGTCTTTATGATCTCTTCTTCCGATGTGACCCTGCTTCCCTTATAAAATGAGTCGGGAGTGACATTGATTATTCCCATCACTTTTGGAACTGAGAGATCAATAAGCCTACCCCTCACATTTATAAACCTTGGTTTTAAAGCCATCATCAATTATTAAGACTTCTAAATTAAATATTTTTTTACCCCCTGCCCCAGAAAGGGGGGCTAAATATGAAACATATAATTACATATTGGTTTTTGAACCCTAATCCCGTCCCTTCCCTAAAAGTTAATCTTATCTTTATATACATCTTTTTTATTAATGACTTACAGACAGTTAGAGGCAATGGAACAATAGCTGGTAATCAGGAAATAATAGAATTTAACATTAGCTTATTTTTCCAAAGAATATTGAATAGGAAATGTAATGATGACACCTGCGGTGTCTCCTTCTAATAGCCCGGGTCACACCCCGGGTAATTGATACCCCACATATTACCAACCCTGGAGGGGTTGACTTCCAATTGTCTGTTAGAAATTGCAATTACTAGTTTTATCAGTGGAAATTTCCACAGGTTTTACTGTGGTAATTTGAAGACCACCCCTCCAGGGTGGGTATACTTTGTTCCGCCTTTTACCCCGGGCGACACCGGGGCTATTGGAGGTCAATGCCGCTGGCATTGTTTTGATGGAATTCTATAATCTCTTATTTGATACTAGGGAAACCTGGATCGTTGTAAGACCATTTTGCCGTGTTGCAATACCCTATCCTGTCTTAGCGTGACCTTACAGTCATTCTTTTCCAGAACTAGAGTTTTCCCATTGCATAACATTTTGTTACTATTAATTTAATCCTCGATACATTATGGGAATGTGTATAAAGAGTAGTTAAAGTCGAGGGAAAGGTTGTAAATCAATGATATTATGTCATTTCACTCCTTCCCTTACATTAAGGGAAGGAGAAGGAGGATGGGTTAAAAAGGGATTAGGGGGTTGATTAAAGGGGTTTGTGGATATAATAAATTAAACTATCCATTAGTTTTAATCTTTGATTAGGCAATGTTATTTTTGTACCTGAAGAAATCAAACCAGTATGAAGCTTTTTGTAATTGAAGGAGTCGATGGATCAGGAAAATCTACACAGCTTAAACTTCTGAGAAGTTTTTTAACCAGGAAAGGCTACAGCTGCGAGTTTCTTCATTTTCCCAGGACCGATGCACCCTATTTCGGTGAGCTTATTGCAAGGTTCCTTCGTGGTGAATTCGGTTCACTTAATGAGGTCGATCCCTACATGGTAGCTCTTCTATATGCAGGCGACAGGAGAGATGCGTCGGAAATTATAAGAGGCTGGCTCAAAAATAAGAAAATCGTCCTTCTTGACCGATACACCTATTCCAACATTGCTTACCAGTGTGCAAAAATTGGTGACCCGGATTCACAGGATAAGCTTATGAATTGGATTCTTAACCTTGAATTTGAACACTTCGGGATCCCAAAACCCGATCTGAATCTTTTTCTCGATGTCCCATTCTCTTTCACTGAAAAGAAGCTCAGGTCTGAAAGGTCAGGCGATGACAGGACATATCTTAAAGGTACCCGCGATATTCATGAAGAGAGCCTGAACTTTCAGAAAAAAGTAAAGGATATCTACCTTAAGGTTGCCCGGGCGGACGACCGGCTTGTTGTTATTGATTGCAATCAAGGGAATGGCCTTATGCAGTCGCCGGAAGTGATATCATCCTTTATTCTTAAAATATTAAGCGAAAGAAACCTGATCTGAAATGAAGATATTGAGACTTGTCAGCAGAATAATCGTCGGAATTCTATTCATGTTCTCCGGGACTGTCAAGGCCATTGATCCACTCGGTTCTGCCTATAAATTCAACGATTATTTCCAGGCCTTTCATCTTGAATTTCTTAAGCCTTTCTCGCTAGGTCTTGCGATATTGCTTTTTACTGCTGAATTTATTTCAGGCTTCTCCGTTCTGAGCGGGTACCGTCAAAAAACAGGCATTTGGGGGGTAATGATACTGATGATTATCTTCACTCCTCTTACCCTTTTACTTGCAATAACCAATCCTGTTTCGGATTGCGGCTGTTTCGGCGATGCCATTCATCTGACGAACTGGCAGACATTTGGGAAAAATATTGTTCTGATGATTCTGACAGTGATCCTGTTCACCGGAAGGATCCAGGCCAGGACATTCAGCAACCCGAAGAGGGAATGGCTTTTAATCCTTCTCGTATCAGTACTTTTCGTAATATTTTCTCTATTGAATATCAAATATTTACAGTTGTTGGATTTCCTTCCGTACAAAACAGGGGTCAACATCCCAAAAAGCATGTTAATACCTGAAGGCAAAGCTGCAGATGAATATATGACCACATTCATATACGAAAAGGAAGGTATCCGAAAGGAATTTACGCTTGAAAATTACCCTGCCGACGATTCAACATGGATATTTGTCGATCAGAAGTCAAAACTGATTAAAAAAGGATTTACGCCTCCTATTCACGATTTCAGTATAACAACGGTTGAAGGTGAAGATATTACTGATTGGATACTTTCAAATCCAGGATACACAATCCTTATGATCTCTACAAAACTTAAAATGGCTGATAAAAAGGAGCTTGACAAAGGATTTGAACTCGGAGAGTGGTGCAAAGAAAAAGGTATGAGTTTTTATGTCGTCACAGCTTCCGGTACCGATGAAGCCAGAGGATACAGCAACGGACTGACAATCTGCACTGCAGACGAGACGACCCTGAAGACAATCGTAAGGGCAAATCCGGGTTTTATGCTTTTGAAGAAGGGAACCATATATGGCAAATGGTCTTCGGCAACTCTCCCGTCAAAAGAGAAGTTCATCAATGGTATGACCTTTGAACAGGTAGATAAAATGAATAATAAAAGCCTGATCCTGATCATCTGCTCATTGGTATTATCAGCAATCGTGTCGGCATTGTTGATAAGTTCCCTGCTTGTAATAAATAAGCGTGATTATGAAAGCTGATATTTGTAAAATCTTCTGAGTTTTACGCCCTTCCCAACCTTCCCCAAAGGGGAGGGCCGAGCGTATAGAACCAGCCCGGTGGGCTGGTTTAGTGAAGGAGCCAGATTTGCAGAGATGGCCGTTGCGGCAAACCGGCCTGTTCGCTAAAATAGCCTACTAGGCTATTTCTTAACGCTCCAGCCTCCCCTTGGGGGAAACGGGAAAGGGGGTTATTTGAAAGAAAATGAATAGATTTAGACATTAGAACAATACAATGAATATTACTTTGATACAAATAAGTTCTTACTAATAATCGAAAGTCATAAATACTAAAACGTTTCACTTATATCCAAAAATCTATGAGAAAGAAAATTGTGGCCGGTAACTGGAAAATGAATATGGAGCTGGCTGATGGTCTTAAATTTGCTGAAGAAATTGACAAATATTTCAAATCTAAACCTTCGAAAGCCGAAGTGATTCTCTGTACTCCATTTATCCATCTGCCAGGTGCTTCTGAGATACTTAAAAACAGTAAAGTCTGCCTCGGTGCACAAAATTGCGCCTCAGAAATTTCAGGTGCCTACACCGGAGAAGTATCGGCACCTATGATCAAAAGCACGGGAGCCCAGTATGTTATAATCGGCCATTCAGAAAGAAGAACTTATTATCATGAGGATGATAAGCTTCTGAATAAAAAAACAGAGCTGGCAATTGCATCGGGACTGAAGGTTATTTTCTGTTGCGGGGAAGTCCTGAAAGAAAGAGAGTCGGGAAAACATTTTGAAGTTGTAAGGAAGCAGCTTGAAGACGGATTATTCTCAATTCCGGAAGCTGATGTTAAAAAGGTGGTAATTGCATATGAACCTGTTTGGGCTATAGGAACAGGTCTGACTGCCACTCCTGATCAGGCTCAGGAAATGCATAAATACATCCGCGACCTTGTAAATGTTAAATATGGCAAAGAAATTGCAGGAGATCTTACGATACTGTATGGCGGGAGCTGCAAGCCTTCGAATGCCGCAGAGATCTTTTCAAAATTTGACGTCGACGGCGGTCTGATTGGCGGAGCTTCTCTGAAAAAGGATGATTTCATTGCCATTGTTGAAGCTATCTGATTATTAATCTTATATGGACAGAAAGTTCATAATACTGATTTTTTTCTTATTATCTTGTATAACCGGGATGGCCTTTTCCCAGGCCAAACCGATTTTCACCGGTGATCCGTCAAAATTCAAGGATGAACTTCTGATCTATATGGGCCCGGATCTCGCTGAAGATCAAAGCTCTATCCTGAAAGGATTTATTTCAAAATGGGACAGTGCCGCATTCAGCAAGGAGAATATGACGAGGATCCTTGATCTTTCGTCACAGCTGACTGGGCGTCGTATGAGGGCAATTCCACAGTTCAGCCAGTTCCTCAAAACACTGAATGATTTTTGTGAATATAAAAGGGACGATGCTTTTCTCAGCTACTGGCTTACAGGATTCTCAGAATTACTATTCAATCCGAGATACCGAAATGAGACTATTGTAAGATATATAGAGAATACAAGCCTTCTTATAAAAGATAATCTTCTTATTAATACCGGTTCCGTTAAATGGAAAGTAAAAGATGCGGATCTAAGGTTTACTCATGACACTGCTTTTCATATTGTACTTGACAATATAACCCTGACCTGTTACTCCCAGAGGGACAGTACTGAAATTTATAATGCCTCAGGAATTTTCTATCCCGATCTGCAGCAATTCCGCGGAACCAGAGGAATCGTTACCTGGGAGAAAGCCGGATATCCAAGGTCAGATGTATACGCTGATATCTCGGATTATACAATCGATATAACAAGAAATACATTTTCCTGCGATTCTGCCAGGCTTTTTCACAAAACCTATTTCAAAGAACCTGTATATGGTGTTCTGACCGATCAGGCAGCTACGATCGCGAGCAGGGAAAAAGCCACATATCCACGGTTTGAGACATATACAAAGCAATTCAGGATCAAGGATATGTATAAAGGTGTCGATTACGAAGGGGGTCTTGCTTTTGAGGGATCTAATGTAAAAGGGAAAGGGGAAAATGCTTTTCCTGCTAAAATTAATCTATACAGGAATGATACTCTTTTCATTAAAATCACCGCAAAAGATTTTCTGTTTTCATCATCAGGTCTGAACTGCCAGGAAACAGCAGCAACTTTATACCTGGGCAAAGACTCGATCTATCACTCGAACCTTGGATTCTCATTCAATGCCAAAAGCAGGCAGGTCAGCCTCTTCAGAACAAATAATCCGGTTTCTCCAAGCCCTTATTATAACACATATCACAATGTTGATATGTATTTTGAAAACCTGACGTGGGATATGGGCAAATCTAAAGTAATAATTTCAAGGCCGAAAGGAGCCGCTATGGGTCAGGCATTATTTGAATCCTCTGCTTTTTTCAATGCTAATGATTTCCTTAAGCTAATGGGACTCGATAACGACCATCCGCTGACAAGGCTTAAGAAATTCAGTGAATGGTATTACTCTGAAACATTTCCGGTGAGCGAATTCGCCAAATGGCTTGGCAAATCAGTTGAGTCAGTTACAGCCCTCTGCATAGATATGGCTACAAAGGGCTTCGTTTTTTTTGACAGAGCAAACCAGGAAGTCACAATAAAGCAAAAGACAAAGGATTACATAGATTCCTATGCCGGCAAAAAAGACTATGATGTGGTTTCTATTTACAGCGAGGCAAAAGCACCTGTCGATAATGCTGTGCTTGATCTTAATAACTATGGACTGACTATAAACGGGGTTGAGAGTGTGTTTATCAGCGATTCGCAGCGAGTTGCAATCTACCCTGATAAACAACAGATTATAATGGGAAAAAACAAGGAATTCAAGTTTGACGGAGTTGTGCAGGCTGGTCTTTTTACATTCTTCGGGCATAATTTCCAGTTCAGCTACGATACCTTCAAGATAAGGCTTCAGAAGATAGATTCCATAAGAGTGGCAGTAGAGACAGAAAAAAAAGATAACTATGGAAATCCACTTATAATGGATATAAACAGCCTCATCCAGCTTGCAACAGGGGAAATCTATATAGATGATCCGAACAATAAATCAGGATTAAAAAGCCTGGCCCAGTATCCGATTGTAAATGCATCAGCCCCTTCTTACATTTTCTACGATAAGATACCCGGACTTGAGGGAATATATAAAAAAGAAAATTTTTATTTCAGGATAGATCCTTTCACATTCGAAAATGTTGACCATTACTCTGATAAGGATATGAAACTTTCGGGGCAATTTTATGGAGGGAATATTCTGAAACCCAGCCGGCAGTACCTCACAGTCCAGGAGAACAATTCACTTGGTTTTCAGATGAATATACCTGAAGAAGGTTTTGAAATATATGAAGGTAAGGGAAGAATATATGATCAGATTAATATGAGCAACACTGGACTTATCGGAAGCGGAACCCTTAAGCATCTTTCTGCAACAACTAAATCAGATGAATACAAGTTCTTTCCAGATTCAATGCTGACCAAAGCATCGGTTTTTAATATTGATAATGACGGAGCAGGAAAATTCCCGGAGCTGAAGAGCGAGGATGTTGAAATCAAATGGCTGCCGTTGAAAGATGAATGGCTTGCCTTTAATTCCGAGGGAAAAACCTTTAATATGTTCGCAAACGGTACAACACTTGACGGAAGCCTTAGCCTAAAATCTGAAGGCTTAAAAGGCACTGGGATAATCAATATGCCTGATTCAAGGATCAATTCAAATCTATACACTTTTACTTCCACCGCAATAAGGGCTGACACTGCTGATTATAATCTTAAATCACCTTCAACCAGCGGGTATGCTTTCATAGCCGAAAATGCAAATACTGATATAAACTTCCAAAGCAAGCTTACCAGATTCCGTCTGAATACCAATTCGTCAGTTGTGAAGTTTCCGGAAATTCAATATATCTGCACAATGACAGATTTTGAGTACAACATGGAAACAAGAATACTCTCGATGGAACAAAAAGGGAAGACTGCTGCCAGTTTGATCGCTCCCGACCGGCTCCTTCGTCTTGAGTTCAACAATCTTGCTAAACCAACCTTTTTGGCTACAAACAGCCTTCGTGATACAATTGAATTCAATTCCCTGAAAGCTAAATATAATGTTAATGATGAATTCATTGAAGCAGAAAATATTAACTACATTCATATAGCCGATGCACTTATTCAGCCTGAGAACGGGAAAATTACAATAAGCAGGAGAGCGAAGATCGAAAAGTTGAAAAATGCATATATTGCTGTTAATAATCTCCACCTTCTTCGCTCGGCGAATATAGATATTGAATCTGCAAAAAGATATTCCGGCAGTGCAATATATGACTATATTGATGAAAGCAATGAAATAAGGCAGATTAACTTTCCCGAAGTCACGGTTGATACAATGGCAACAAGTGCCAGAGGTTTTATTACTGCTGATCA
This sequence comes from uncultured Bacteroidales bacterium, assembly GCA_963701745.1. GTDB lineage: Bacteria > Bacteroidota > Bacteroidia > Bacteroidales > VadinHA17 > LD21. The sequence continues at coordinate 2,221,792 of CAVPBE010000001.1, forward strand.
GAAATTCATGCTAAGCTCTGCATTCACATTTGCCGGCGATGTTAACCTCTCCTCCAGGTCTAAGAACCTGCTTTTCACAGGATCGGCAGGGATATTGCACGACTGCAGTGCATTTGAGAGTTATCCTGTAAAATTCAAATCGTTCATCGATCCTAAAAATGTTATGATCACCCTGGGTGAAAAACCAAGGGATGCCACCGACAATATTGTCTATTCAGGGTCTTTCATGAACCTTGATTCAATCCATATCTACCCGGCTTTCCTTTCCTCTCAAAAATCATGGACAGATGTTGGACTTATCAGCGCAGGCGGGGTCCTTTGGTTCAATAAGGCCAAAAACAGGTATCAGATCTCTTCACCTGAAAAGATTGCCGATCCGGCTGTTAACGGGAATATGGTCGCACTTGACAGGAACCAGTGCATACTTTCGGGAGAAGGCAAACTAAACTTTGGATCCAGATTTGATCTTGTAAATATGGCAGAATCCGGAAGCGTTGTTCATAAAACTGACTCAGGTAAAGTAGAAATTAAAGCTATTATCGGCCTTGATTTTTATTTTTCGCCCGAAGCCCTTAAGATGATGAGCGACGAGATCAGAATGATACCTACTCTCAAACCAGTCAACCTTAATTCCGATTTCAACAGTAAGGGAATGAAGGACCTAATCGGAGTCGATGCTGCAAAACAGCTCAGGGAAGAGACAGATCTTTTCGGAATGTCGAAAAATCTGCCCAGGGAATTTACTTACGAACTACTTCTGAACGAGGTTAACCTCAAGTGGAATGAAGCATCATCATCATTCCGGTCGTCAGGCAAAATAGGAATCGGATATGTCGGCAGTCAGCCTGTAAATGTATATGTTGACGGATTTGTAGATATTCAGAGAAGAAGATCGGGTGATATGATCGACATATATCTGAAAGCCAATGCTTCAACATGGTATTACTTTTCCTACTTCAAGGGTGTGATGATGGCTCAGGCCGGGAATATAGACTTTAATACCCTGTTGAGCTCAATAAAAATAAAGGACAGGAGGCATCCTGATTCATCACTCAAAGTGCCGTATACTTATATGGTCGCCGTAGAGGACAGGCTCGAAAGGTTCCTGAGAAGAATGGCCGGAGAAGAAGATGTTGAACCTGATATTCTTGATGGAATTGTAAGATAAAGGTTAAAAATCCAATCAGTTTTGATATGCAGATATTCTATGTGCCAGGTATAACAGGCAGTACTTGCCTGATGGATGAAAATAATTCAAGGCACAGCATCAGGGTATTAAGGATGACTAAAGGTGACAGGCTCAAGCTTGTGGATGGGATTGGAAATCTTTATGAAGGAATTATAAGCGATCCCGATCCCTCTGGTTGCAGGGTAACCATTTCCAGTGTGATCAGAAATTTTGAAAAAAGGGGATACCGGCTGCATATTGCAATATCACCGATAAAAAACCAGGAGAGGTTTGAATGGTTTATAGAAAAGAGCGTCGAGATCGGCATTGATGAAATAACACCCGTTATATGCAGGAACACTGAAAAGACCGGAATAAAAAGGGACCGCATAAACAATATCATTATTTCGGCAATGAAGCAGTCCCTAAAGGCATTCATGCCTTCTTTGAATGAGCCGCTAACTTTCAGTGAATTTATTGATTCTGATCACACCGGCATAAAAATGATTGCCAGCTGCAATCCGGAAAATGACAGGAAGAAGATTGATAATGTTTATGAGAAAAACAGGGATGCCGTTATCCTGATCGGTCCCGAAGGTGATTTCACCGGGAAAGAGTTAAATCTTGCTCTAAACAACGGATATATTCCTGTTCACCTGGGAACAAGCAGGCTAAGAACAGAAACAGCAGGCATCGCTGCCTGCCATTCCGTCTATTTCATAAACCAGTAAATACACCCCTAAATCCCCCTGACGCTTCGGTCAGGACAGGCCTAAAGGGGACTTATAACATCTACAGAATCAATACCCCCTTCAGGGGGAAGGGGGCAAGTCCTCCTCTCCTACCATCTCTGCTTCCTTATTTCCTTTGTACCTTCCTGCTTTGCGCAATGCATCATCAAGAATGAATTCGATCTGGCCGTTGGTGCTCCGAAATTCATCAGCAGCCCACTTCTCAAGAGCTTTGAGCTTCTTAGGATCAAGCCTGAGTACTATAGTTTTTCTATCACCCATATCAGGAATGTAAAGTACCGGTATTTACAACTGGTGTGGCATCCTTATCACCGCAAAGTACAACCATCAGGTTGCTGACCATCGCGGCTTTTTTATCCTCGTCGAGTTCGACAATATTCTTATCCGAAAGCTGTTCAAGAGCCATCTGCACCATTGAAACTGCTCCTTCAACAATTTTAAATCGTGCTGCTACCACTGCAGTTGCCTGCTGCCTTCTGAGCATAGCATTTGCTATCTCTTCCGCATACGCAATGTAATTGATCCTTGCCTCAATCACTTCAATACCTGCAATAACCAGGCGCTCCCTAATTTCCCTCTCAAGCTCATCATTGACTTCTTCACCTCCGCTTCGCAGAGTCATTACAGCTTCATGATCCTCAAGATTGTCATAAGGATAGAGACCGGCCAGCTTCCGGAGGGCTGCATCGCTCTGTACAAGTACAAAATGCTGATAATCATCTACCTCGAAAGCAGCCTTATAGGTTTCGGATACTCGCCAGACCAATACAAATCCAATCTTAATAGGGTTCCCGATCTTGTCATTGACTTTGATTGGTTCACTGTCGAAATTCCGGGCTCTCAGAGATAATCTCCTTTTCATAAAAAAAGGATTTACCCAGAAGAAGCCGTTTTCCCTGATTGTACCCTTGTAAGCTCCGAAAAGGACCATAACACATGAACCGTTAGGGTAAACGATTGTAAGTCCGATGACTGTAAAGACAAAAAGCAGGGTAAATAAAAACCCAAGCCAGATAATTTGATAATAAAATCCGGCAATAGCTCCGCCAAGAAGCAAAATTGCTACCAGCACAGCAAGGTAACCAGAGAAAGGTTTGACGGTAAATTCTTGTTTCATAGTATTTGATATTATTTTAGTATCATTTTGATATCACTATGATATCATAATGATATCACAAAGATATCATTTTATTATTAAAAACAAAATATTTTTTGGAGATTTTTTTTGAAATATTGAAAAAGATTGCTCGCAGGCTTAAGGAATGCCAGTAATCCTTATCGAAATGACAAATAGAACTATGAGATCCCTCACTCCGTTCGGGATGACAATGTTGCTTTTTATGGATTGGGAGGGAAGCAGGGGCGTTTCGGTTCATTCGAAACGCCCATGCTTCCCTCCTCCCAATAATTATAATTCCTGTCATTCTGAATGGAGCCAAACTGAACAAATTGAAGGTTGGCGATATGAGGAATCTCCTAATATTAATAGGGCACTTGTAAAAAAAAACACAGGAAATATTTCCTGTGTTTGCTGATTTTTTTTCAGTTCATCTGCCTGACCCGCTCAATAAGTCGTTTTGTCAGTCTTTTCTTCGGAACAGGATTCAACTGTCCCAGGAGGTTAATCACATCACCGAATTCCTGGTAGAGACCAAATGCATCTTCATAAATGTCAATGTTTTCAACCTGAATTTCGTGATATGAAAGAAAAGGAGTAGAAGTTAATGCCATAGGCGTATTTATAAATATTTATATAAAAACGGCCTATGGCAAAAAAAATTGTACTGATCTTAATTAAAGGTCAGGCTGATTTTTGCTTCTTCCATCATTTTCCTCATGTTGATGAGGGCATATCTCATTCTGCCAAGGGCTGTATTTATACTTACATCAGTAATATCTGCAATTTCCTTAAAGCTCAGGCCCGAATAATGACGCAGAATAACTACCTCTCTCTGGTCATCAGGCAACTGGCTTATAAGTTTCCTGATATCTTTCTGGATCTGTCTTTTTATAAGATGATCTTCAATATTGTCTTCTGCAAGTTTTTTCGAATTGAAGAGATCAGATTCATAATCGTCATTCGAAACAGTATTAAGCTGTTTAACCCTGCGAAAGTGATCGATAATCAGGTTATGGGCAATACGCATCACCCAGGAAATAAATTTTCCGTTGTCGTAGTATTTTCCGGACTTGACTGACTGAATCACTTTCAGGAATGTATCCTGGAAAAGATCTTCAGCAAGTGCCTGGTCGCGAATATAAAGACTTATATACGCGAATACTTTGTTCTTATGACGGCGGATTAGTTCTTCGAAGCAGGACTGCTCACCTTTTACGAACTGTTCGATAAGTTCGTAATCAGACATTGTTTTCTTCATAGCTCTCTCTTTAATTTAAAATGAATCAAGAGTAGAGTTGTTGAATAGGCAGTCCGTTTTTATTGGTTAATAGAATTGCAAAGAAAATGATTTTTTTTTATTTCAAAATATTATTTTTGATTTTTTTAAATAATTTAGTCAAAATCTGGTTATTTAGATTCATTCTAATTTAAAAACAGAGCATTACTTCGGTTAATTCAAGGTCGTAAATAAGTCTTTCTTAACCTCAAAGCACGCTAAGTTAATGCAAAGAACGCTAAGCAAAAATAATTAAATTTCAGACCTCGGCGAACTTTGCATAGAATCTTTGCGATCTTTGCGGTTAATTCTTCATTTTCTTCAATAAATAAATTCAAAAAGGGAATAAGTCATAGGAAAAGTGATGGACGGGTACATAGAAATAAAAGGGGCAAGAGTACATAATCTGAAAAATGTAAATCTGAGAATTCCAAGAAATAAGCTTATTGTTATTACAGGTGTTTCAGGGTCGGGGAAATCATCACTTGCGTTTGATACAATTTATGCAGAGGGCCAGAGGAGATATGTAGAAAGCCTCTCCAGCTATGCACGTCAATTTCTTGGTCGAATGAACAAGCCCGAAGTTGACTTCATAAATGGAATCCCTCCCGCCATTGCTATCGAACAGAGAGTAAACTCGCGCAATCCGCGCTCAACAGTAGGAACTTCGACAGAGATTTATGATTATCTGAGGCTTCTCTTTGCAAGGATCGGCAGGACCTTTTCTCCAGTATCAGGAAAAGAGGTTAAAAAGCATAGTGCGGATGACCTGGTAAACTTTCTCATCACATTGTCGGACGATACAAAAGTGACAATTGTAGCACCGGGGGAAATTCCGGGGAACTTTAAGATTTCGGAGTATTTTTCATTTCTTGTAAAGCAGGGTTTTAACCGGATTGAGATGGATGGGGAGCTGAAAAGGCTCGACGTAGCCGGGTCTGAAAATGAATTCAAGCCATGTCAGAAGATCAATATTGTCGTTGACAGGCTTGTTATAAGCCACGAGGCTGATAACTTAAGCCGGGCAGCAGAGTCTGCTGCAACAGCATTTCAAACGGGAAAAGGACATTGCCAGGCAATTATTCATTCAGAAGAAGGACTTAGACGTGAATATTTCTCAAATAAATTTGAAGAAGATGGTATTGAGTTTGAGGAGCCTAATGAATATTTTTTCAGTTTTAATAATCCAATTGGCGCCTGTCCTGTTTGTGAAGGGTATGGCAAGATAATAGGTATTGATGAAAACCTGGTGATCCCTGATCAAAACCTGTCGGTATACCAGGATGCCATCGCTTGCTGGAGAGGTGATTCAATGAAAAAATGGAAAGAGCGTTTGGTTTCTGGTGCAGAAATGTTTGATTTTCCGATTCACAAACCTTATTTCCAGCTTACTGACGAACAAAAACAAATCATCTGGAAAGGTAACAGGTATTTCTATGGGTTGAACAGGTTCTTTGAGCATCTTGAAGAAAAAAAGTACAAGATTCAGTACAGAGTTCTCTTAAGCAGGTACCGTGGAAAAACAATCTGCCCGGAATGTAAAGGAACCCGTTTGAAAAAGGAGACCTCCTATGTCACTGTAGCAGGAAAAACAATTCAGGAGCTCGTATCACTTCCAATATCCTCCGTTTTCAGTTTTTTTAATGAAATTGTCCTTTACGGGCCGGATATGAAGATCGCTGAGCGTCTTCTTAAAGAAATCATACAAAGACTTAAATTTCTGATTGATGTTGGTCTACCCTACCTTACGCTCAACAGGCTTTCTTCAACACTGTCAGGCGGTGAATCACAAAGGATAAACCTGGCAACTTCGCTTGGAAGCAACCTGGTAGGTTCAATGTACATTCTTGATGAGCCAAGCATAGGACTTCATCCCCGCGATACCAATCTTCTTATAGGTGTGCTCAGGGAGCTAAGGGATCTGGGCAATTCCGTTCTGGTTGTGGAACATGAAGAGGAAATAATCAGGGCAGCCGATGAAATTATTGACATGGGACCTGAGGCAGGAAGGCTGGGGGGTGAATTGGTATTCCAGGGAAACGCCTTGGATACGGATTCAAATCCATCTCTAACAGCAAGCTATCTATCAGGCAGACTTGCAGTTAAAGTTCCAAAAACCAGAAGGAAGTGGAACAGCTTTATTGAAATAAAAGGGGCAAGAGAGAACAATCTCAAAAATATTGATGTTAAGTTCCCACTTCATACTATAACAGCTGTTACAGGTGTCAGCGGATCGGGCAAATCAAGCCTGGTTTCGGATATTCTCTTTAATGCATTATCTAACCGGATAAACGGGAGCAATCTGAAACCAGGTCAGTTCAGGGAGCTGACCGGAGATGTTTCAAGACTGACCGGGATAGAGCTTGTCGACCAGAATCCTATTGGCAAATCGAGCAGGTCCAATCCCGTTACCTATCTTAAAGCCTATGATGAGATAAGGAAGCTTTTTGCTGAACAGCAGGCATCTGTACAAAATAATTACAAAGCTTCACACTTCTCATTCAATATCGAGGGTGGAAGGTGCGAAGAGTGCCAGGGAGAAGGAATTATAAGGGTGGAGATGCAATTCATGGCCGATGTGGAACTCACATGCGAAAATTGTAAAGGAATGAGGTTTAAGAAGGATATCCTCGAAGTAAGATACAATGGGAAGAACATATACGATATGCTTGAAATGACTATTGATGAAGCGATTGAATTCTTCGGAAGTCATTACGGGAAAAGCGAAAAAAGGATCATTGATAAACTTAAGCCTCTTGCTGATGTTGGTCTGGGATATGTCAAGATGGGACAATCATCAAGCACTTTGTCAGGAGGTGAAAGCCAGAGGGTAAAGCTCGCCTATTTCCTGAGCCAGGAAAAGGGATCGGGACATATTCTTTTCATATTTGATGAACCTACAACAGGTCTTCACTTCCATGATATTAATAAATTACTCAAATCGATCAATGCCCTGGTTGATCATGGACATTCAGTTATACTTATTGAACATAACCAGGAAGTTATAAAGAGCTCCGACTGGATAATTGACCTTGGACCGGAGGGTGGCGAGGATGGCGGATTTGTTGTGTTTGAGGGAAAACCTGAAGATCTTGCTAAATGCAGGGAATCGTATACCGGGAAATATCTTGCAAAGAAGCTGAAATGAAATTAGTAGAGACGCCCAATTTGGGCGTCTCTACGTTTGTAAAAATTCAGATTATTTCTGATTTTCTATGATTTGATTTTAAACCCGAACATTATCGCGACACATCCGCTGGCAGGTGTTCCGCTCTGCTGGCCTGACGAAGGTACCTTTATTATTATTCTGAGCTGCTGGCTCGATTGAAGCTTAAAGTCCCATGTCCTTGCGTTACCTGATTCCTTGCTGGAAAAGAGAACGTTCCTGTTGACATCCAGGACTAAAAATTCGACAGGTGGCAAACCTTCATCACTGCAGATCGATAAACGGTATTCCATATCAGAATAGAATGTCTTATAGAGCTCTGCTTCTTCACCCTCTGAAAGCACGGTAGCATGATAATTACCATCGTGGGTATAGGAACCAAGCTCGGGGAGGCAAGTTTTCTTGGCAAATGCCTTGCATTGACCATTGACATTAGCCCCTATTGCAATAGTTGACAATAAAAGAATGGAAGCAATTTTCAATATTCTCATTTTGCTGGCTATTTAATCAAATTACTTCTGATTTCGGAAACAGCTGCTGAAAGTTCTTTAAATACCTCAGGCGTAAGATCTGACTGTACCTCCGATTTCAAAACAGTAACATTTGTTGCCTGGTCATATTCAGGTCTTACAGGTGATGTTGTAATGGTTATCTTGTCGAAGATAACTTTTACCTTGTTAACCTGTGTAATGAGCTCATCAATTGCAGGATGACCTTTGCTGGTTTCAAGAAGGTCGATCAGGATATTGACTGAAAGCTTCTGGTCAATTATCCTGCCAACCAGCTTGTTTCCGTTAAAATCCTTCATATCAATAAGCTGAGTCGAAATGTAAAGACCTTCAAGCCAGCCTCCTGTAAGTACCATTGCAGCAACTGCTGGTTGTCCGTTATCCTCAAGATATGAATTTGAATTCAGATAAGTCTGGGATACGATATCCATAATAACATCCGTGTTATGAATGTTCTCTTCCAACTTGTCAATATCCTCCTGGTTAATTGCATCCAGAATGCCGAGGCCGTCAGCCATCTTCTTCGCGGCATTCATATAATTGATTATAAGCTGAGTCTGGTCGTACAGGCTAGCAAAACTCAGATCGCATGTATATATACCAAGATTGAGAGCCATGCTCCTATTGGTATTATATTTACTTGTGTTTTCTATTGCATTCAGCAGGTTGTCGTCAAAAAGTGCTCCTGCCGATTTAATAAGCATTGCAGACTCAAGCGGAGATGGCAGTGTATAAAAGATTTTTTCAGCCTGCTTAATATCTTCATAAACGGCTGCATTTGCTCCCGGAACAGTAAGAGAATCTGCTTCCTTATTTGCATTTTTCCCTCCCGAACGGCAACTGGCAAGCAATAATGCCATAAAGAGAGCCAACGCAAGAACACTGTTACTGATTTTAAGAAGTTTATTCATGATTCAGTTATTTTTATGATCTTTTCTAATTCTCGCTAATTTAGTACTATATTTTAATTTTTCATAAACAGCTGGATCGAACCAATCGTATTTCTAACTTTGCAACAAATGATTAAAAATGACCAGCCCACAAAATAAACGCAAAGAACTTGAACATATTTTAAGCAATGAAAACTTTGTTAAAATAACAGAGTCAATAAAAGTGTTGCGTGATGAAACTCCTTTCAATGGAGCCATAGGATTGCTTGTTGGATTTTACAATAAAACTGATAATAGTACCGTAAAGAGGCTTATAACGGAGTTTTTAAATGACCTTAAGGACCAGTCATCATGTGAAGAGGTAATTTCCGAAATAAAAAAGGTTCTAAAACCAGATACTTTAAGGATGCTGGTTTCATCGTGCTGGCAGTCGGGACTTAATTATTCCGGTTATTCATCAGTTTTTGCGGAACAGTTTATTGCCGGAGACTATCTTACAGCCATTGAGTGTTTTACAGTGATAGAGTCTTCTGTTGAAAATCTTACAAGACCGGAGAAGGATTCGTTAATAAAGCAGATCCGGGAAGGAGCTTCCGGAAATATTGGAGAAAAAAAGGCACTAGCGTTGGAATTGATTTCGGTACTTGAATAAAAAGTACCTGGTTCCTGGTTAAATCTGCCTTCAACAAGCAACCAGTAACAAGCAACCAGCAACATTTTATTCATAAGACGAAAAGTACTTCATAAACTGAGTTCTTTCAAAGACCGCCGGTTTTTCATAGTTGGCATAATTCAGTTTTCCTCTAAAATCATTCAATGCTTTTGAATCCTTTTACTGACATCCAGTCAGATATCTGGCGGTTCATTGTTTTGATGTGGTCTATCCCTTTGTTATACAGCACTGAACAAACCTGTACCGTATCAGCTCCTGCAAGAAGATATTTTATAGCATCCTGGCCGGTTTGTACCCCGGTGGAAGCTGAAATATCGATCTTGATATCCTGGGCGCTGGCCATGCCAATCCATCTCAGTACATATCGCCGCTCATTTTCATGGCTTAAAACTGATGCAGGAATTACATCCATCTTATTAATATCAATATCAGGTTCATAGAACCTGTTGAACATAACTACTCCTTCGATGCCCCGGTTATAAAACTGGTCAATCATATACAGAATATTCGAAAATCTGAAACCAATTTTTAAAGCAACTGGTATCTTAACCGACTTCTTAAGGCTTTCAATCAGGTCAAAATAGAGTTTCTCTGATTCAGCTGATGATTTTTTCCTGTCGACAGGCATAAAAAAGACATTGATCTCGATGGCATCAGCCCCTGCTTCAGCAATGTTTTTAGCGAACCCGGTCCATCCCCTTGCTGAAAAACAATTGATACTTGGGATTACCGGGATGCTCAGGTTTTTCTTTGCTTTTCGGATCAGGTCAAGATAATTGTCAACAGAGTTTGACTGGATATAGTTTGCCAGATAGTCATCTGCTTCGGGATATCCTGGAGTTGACGAAGCCGAATGGACATAATAATTTATCTGTTCCTCAAAAAGCGATTTCAGGACCACCGCTCCTGCACCGCTGTCCTCTGCTTCCTTGAGCTGACCGAGACTGGAGGTAAGACGGCTGCTGCTGACTATCAAAGGGCTTTTTAGGCTGAGGCCGAGGTATGTGGTGGAAAGGTTCTCCATTTTACTATATGTTAGATTTAGTTTCGTTCTCCAAATATAAGACTTCCTATTCTTACTATTGTACTCCCCTCTCCTATTGCCATCTTAAAATCTCCTGACATTCCCATCGAGATCTCTTTAAACCAGGTCTCTGTGAAATATTCTCTCTTTAAAACGTTAAAGCATCCTGCCAGATATCTGAACTCCTTACGTATCCTGTTCGTATCTTCTGTAAAAGTGGCCATCCCCATTACTCCACAAATTCTTATTGAACTGAGGTCCTGTAAATCTTCTGAACCAGTCATTTCATATATTTCTTCCATGCTGAATCCGAATTTGGTCTCCTCCTCTGCAATATGGATCTGCAGTAGGCAATCGACAATCCTGTTAATTCGTGAGGCTTCAAGATTGATGATTTTAAGCAGTTTAAAGCTATCGACTGAATGGATCAAGCTTATGAAAGGGACGATCAGCTTAACCTTATTACTCTGAAGGTGTCCGATCAGGTGCCATTCAATATCCGCAGGAAGAAGATCCTTTTTCTGTAAAAGCTCCTGGACCCTGTTTTCGCCGAAGGATTTCTGTCCTGAGTTGTAAGCCTCAAGAATGTCAGATACAGGTTTTGTTTTCGACACAGCAACAAGCTTAACAGATGGTGGAATCTGTTGTTTAAGGATTTTAATATTTGAAGCAATGTCAGCCATTGAGATGGATTTTTCTCTGTGGCTCTCTGTGTTTCCTCAGTGGATCTCTGTGTAACTTTAAATCAAGAACTTACACAGAGTGACACAGAGAAGACACAGAGTGACACAGAGTTATAATAGGTGTATTACCAGTCCACTTCTTAATTTTGGTTCAAACCATGTTGTTTTGGGCGGCATTATATTTCCAGAATCAGCAATGGTTATAAGCTGTTTCATCGATACTGGATATAGTGCAAAAGCCACTTTCATTTCTCCGCTTTCTACCCTCTTCTCTAGTTCGCCCAGCCCCCGTATGCCGCCAATAAAATCGATCCGTTTTGATCTTCTCAGATCCTGGATATCAAGGATTGGCGTCAGAATCTGGTTTGTAAGTATCGTAACATCCAGTCCTCCGATCGGGTCCTTGTCGTCATAAGTTTCAGGTCGGGCTGTAAGGCTGTACCATTTACCATCCAGGTACATAGAGAAATTATGAAGTTTCCTGGGTTTATATATTAATGCTCCTTTCTCCCTTACAATAAATCCCTTTTCCAGCCTTGTAATGAACTCGCCCTCAGACATCCCGTTAAGATCCTTTATAGTCCTGTTATAGTCTATTATATTCAGCTGATTGTCGGGGAAGTGCACAGCCATAAAATAATTGTACTCCTCATTACCTGTATGTGCTGGATTGTTTTCACGCTTTTCTTTTCCCACAAGTGCAGCTGCAGCTGTCCTGTGATGGCCATCAGCCACATAGGTAAAAGGGACCTTCTCGGTAAATAGCTTCTCAATCTGACTATTTTTTTCACGATCCTTCACCACCCAGAAAGTATGGCCAATGCCATCCTCAGAAACAAAATCATACTCGGGAGTCTCTTTTTTTGTTATTGAATTAACGATCTTATCAATCTGCTTTACTGATGGATAGGCAAAAAATACAGGTTCAATATTAGCATTATTGACCCGCACATGGATCATGCGGTCCTGTTCCTTATCCGGTCTGGTAAGCTCGTGTTTTTTTATTACGCCATTTAGATAATCATCGACAGATGCACACCCAACTATACCAAACTGTGTCCTGCCATTCATTGTCTGGGAATAAATATAAAAATGAGGCTCTTCATCCTGGAGCAGCCATCCTTTTTTCCTCCATAGTGCAAAATTACTTACCGATTTGTTGTAAACAGCCTCGGAATGAATGTCAGTCTCCGGGGGAAGATCGATTTCAGATCTTGTTATATGAAGAAGAGAGCACTCCCTGCCCTGAGCCATCTTCAATGCCTCTTCGGTGTTCATTACATCGTATGGAAGGCAGGCCAGATCACTGGCGATTGATTGCGGAGGTCTTAATCCCCTGAAAGGTTTGACAACAGCCATTTATATTCCTTTTATTTCTATCTATTTCTATTTATTTATATTTATTGACTCTATATTTTTCGTTCCCGGTTTTAAAATAACTGACTATTTGCTTTGCGGCTGCTATCCCGGCATTCATGTTGGCTTCTTTGGTCTGGGCCCCCATCTTTTTCTCAGTAAATAAGTACCGACCTTTGAATTTCTCTTCAAAAACTGATTTGCAGTCGGGTTCAACATCCGCCAGGTATCTGAAATCGGAGCGGTTCTCAAAAATTTTCAGGAGATCTTCCTCATTGATAATTTCTTTACGCGCTGTATTAATGAGGACCGCATTAATGGGCATGTTTATCAGTAGATTGAACCCTATCGATTTGATAGTTGAACTATTTGCCGGTAAATGCAAAGAAACATACTGGCAGGTTGAATAGAGCTCCTCAATCCTCCTGCAAGCTTTTGCACCGGATGCGACTATGATATTATCATTTACAAAAGGATCAAATGCATAAGTTATCATACCAAAGCCCCTGCCAATATCAGCAACATATTTCCCTACATTTCCAAAAGCATGAATACCAAGTTTCTTACCCCGTAATTCAGTCCCGGTGCCTCCACTGAATCCTCCTCTGGCCTGGTAGAGCATCATTTCGAAAACAAGTTCGGCAACAGCATTTGAATTCTGGCCCGGAGTATTCATAGCTACCACACCATGAGCAGTGCAGGCATCAAGATCTATATTATCATAACCTGCTCCGGCTCTAACCACTATCTTCAGTTTTTTAGCGGCAGAGAGGATTTTTTCAGTAACCAGGTCACTCCGGACAATCAAAGCATCAGCATCTGAGACGGCAGACTGAAATTCACCGATATTTTTATAGTTTTCGAGTAAACCAAGCTCGTAGTCTTCCGCCCAGGCAACTGCCCGGATCTGTTCTATTGCTGCCGGGGCAAATGGTTTTTCTGTTGCAACGAGTATTTTCATCACCAATCGGTTAACAGATTTATTTAATTGGATCAAAGGATCCCGCTATACCCCAGGTTAGTTTTTAGTCTCAAACTCTTTCATTGTATCAATTAACGCCTTAACGCTCTCCAATGGCAGGGCATTATATGTAGAGGCACGGAATCCTCCCACAGACCTGTGTCCTTCGATACCTAGCATCCCTTTTGATTTGGCAAATTCAGCAAATTGTTTTTCAAGTTCCTTATATTCATCAGCCATCACGAAACAGATATTCATGAGAGACCTGTCTTCCGGATCCTTTACTGTAGGAACAAACAGTTTATTCCTGTCGATCTCGTCATAAAGCATTGCGGCCTTTTCAATATTTTTCTTCTGAATAGCTTTGACTCCTCCAAGGTCTTTTAGCCAGTGGAGTGTCTGTTGTGCTGCAAATACTGCAAAAACAGGTGGGGTATTGAACATTGATTCCCCCTTGATATGGGTGCGATAGTCAAGCATTGTCGGGATCGGACGTGTAACTTTACCAAGGACATCCTCCTTAAGGATAACCAAAGTAACACCTGCAGGAGCCAGGTTTTTCTGAGCACCGGCATAAATAACAGAATACTTAGATACATCAACAGGGCGACTGAAGATATCGGATGACATGTCAGCAACAAGAGGTATGCTTACAATTGGATCCTTTTTAAGTTCTGTCCCGTAGATTGTGTTATTAGTTGTTACGTGAAAATAATCGGCATCAGAGGGAACAGTATAGTTCTTTGGAATGAAATTGAAGAGTTTATCTTTTGAGGAAGCCACCTCAACAACTTCCCCGAAAAGCTTAGCTTCTTTCAGAGCCTTGCCAGCCCATTCGCCAGTATTTAGATAAGCTGATTTCTTATTCATCAAGTTCATGGGGACCATTGCAAACTGGAGGCTGGCTCCGCCTCCAAGGAAAATGACCTGGTATCCGGAAGGAATTTCGAGTAATTCCTTAACAAGGGCTATTGTGTCATTCATACAGGCAACAAATTCCTTGCTCCGGTGGGATATCTCCAAAACAGATAAGCCTGAACCAGCGAAGTCTTTAATACCTTCGATTGTTTTGTCAATTGTATATTGAGGAAGAATTGAAGGGCCGGCGTAAAAGTTATGTTTTTTCATGATTAGAGAATTATATTAATAATTTGAAGTATCAGAAAAGGGCTTATTACAAAAATAAGGAAATTTAGGGATAAGCAAAGATAGATGATCAAGAATTAAGGACTAAAGTCCATAAAGGATATATGCATAAAACACCGCGTTCGGGCTGTGGTCTTTTCGCCCCTAAATCCCCTAAAGGGGACTTCCAATCTTTCTGGAAGCCCTTAAACCCCCTTTAGGGGGAAGGGGGCTAATCCTCCATACTCACCAGAATACCATCTCTGATTACAGGTATTTTGGTGGTATAATCCATTGTAAGGCAGAATGGAATGCAATCATCTAGTTTTTTATCCCTGAGCCTGGACCGCTGAGCCGCCTTTTCAATATATCCTATTGTATCATTTTTTGCAAGTGACCAGAGATCAAGTGAAGCATGGGTTGAATCGCACATTGTCGAATAGAGACCTGTTGACATCAATCTTTCGGCTATAGCTCCGGCACAAACAGTATCCTCGAGGTTGAACCTGTTTTTCCAACCTGCACAGAAGAGAACCACTGGTCTCTCCTGCCTGGATATCCATCCGGTCAAAGCAGTTATGTTAAGAAAAGAGCCAATGATTATAAATTCAGCCAGAGAAGCAATCTTTATTATACCGGTACCATTTGTTGTGCTGTAGACTATTGTTTTTCCGGCCACTTTATCAACAGTGAAATTGAAGGGAGAATTACCAAAATCAGCAAAATCAAGTACATAGCCATCTCTTTCGGCTGCAACTAGGTAACCCTTTGCCTTAAATTCCTTTGCTTCAGCAACAGTTGCAACAGGAACTATTGATTCTGCTCCATTTTCAAATGCCGTGCAAATAGCTGAGGTGGCACGAAGGATGTCGATAACCACCACTATGGAACCAGCATGCCTTTCAGGTTCATACAAGGCTGGTGAAAAGCAGGTTTCCAGATCCCTTTTTATTATCATAAAAGTACAGGATATTTCAGGTTCCTATCTGCGCCAATCAGCGGGATCTGCGGGCAACTGATTTTTTCTCCCGCTGATCACGCAGATTTTCGCAGATAATTTAAAACTAAATTTTTAACCTTCCTTATAAATCGGCAAATTGACTACTTTTGCTTTAAGGTCCTTGTTTCTTATCCTTATAAATATTTCATTATCAGGCTTCCAAAAGCCTTTGGCAAGATAGGCCATTCCGATCCCCTGCTTCATCATCGGAGACATCGTTCCGGATGTTACCTCACCTATGTTAACTCCTTTTGAGTCGACGACTTCATAATGCTGACGGGGTATTCCCCGATCGATCATAACAAATCCCTTAAGCTTTCTTGAAACGCCTTCCTCTTTTTGCTTTAAAAGAAGACTTTTGTCAATAAAATCCTTGTTATCAGAAAACCTTGTGATCCAACCCAGTCCTGCTTCTATGGGGGATGTGCTGTCATTAATATCATTTCCGTAGAGACAGTAACCCATTTCAAGGCGTAGTGTATCCCTGGCTCCGAGGCCTACAGGTCGTATATTGAATTCCTTCCCTGCCTCAAATACGGCTTCCCATAGTCTGGGGCCCTCCTCATTCCTGACATAAATTTCGCATCCTCCCGCTCCGGTATAGCCCGTGGTCGAGAAAATGACATCCTTTATTCCGGCAAATTCAAGAATCCTGAACGAATAATAATCCATTTCGGTAATATGAGCTTTAGTCAGTTTCTGCATTGCTTTAAGGGCGAGGGGACCCTGAACTGCCAGCTGTGCGATATCATCGGATGCGTTTATAAGGTCTTTTCCGGGGACAATACCGAATTTTGCTGCATTAACGACACACCAATTCCAGTCCTTATCAATATTAGCTGCATTTACAACGAGAAGGTATTTATCCTGACTGAACCTGTAAACCAGGAGATCATCGACAATTCCTCCTTTTCCGTTAGGGAAGCATGTATACTGCACCTTTCCGTCCCAGAGAGCTGCGACATCATTTGATGTTATATACTGAAGAAACTTCAACGACGAAGGTCCAGATACCCAGAACTCGCCCATATGAGAAACGTCAAATACTCCGACTCCTTCGCGAACGGCAATATGTTCCTCATTGATACCTGTATATTCCACCGGCATATTATACCCCGCAAAAGGAACCATTTTGGCACCGGCTTCCATGTGAAATTTTGTAAAAACTGTATTTTTCATTCTGTGGAAAAATAGGTAAATAATATTTATGTTGCTAGTTGCTAGTTGCTAGTTGCTAGTTGCTAGTTGCTAGTTGCTTGGTACTATTTGCTGACTAACCAGAACCAGCAACCAGTAACCAGTAACCAGTAACCAGAATATTAACTAATAAAATTAGAATATATTTCACTATCTCAAAATGATTATTCAACACTATATTAACCATTTACTATTATCACATTTCCACGTCTTCCATTACCTACAAGCTTGCAGACGCAATAAAGCTAAATCCACTGGATCCAAACTAAAAAGTAACCAAAGTTGCTGCAGGTAAATTAAAGATACCCATCAGCATAAAATAAAAAAGCATAAAATCTGTTATATACAGTAATGTTTTGTCTGAGATAAAGAGGACCTGTAAGTAATGGATTACAAGTACATAAAGACCGAATACCTTGAAATGGTGGCAGGCGGAGATTCCGACCTGTTGAAGGAACTTGTTGGTATGTTCAGGGATCAGGTTGCTGAATTCAATTATGAGATGAAAGGACTTTTCGAAGAAAAGAAATACAAAGCGCTCGGCAATCTTGCGCACAAGGCCAAATCGTCTGTTGCGATCATGGGAATGGACAGTCTTGCCAATCTGCTTAAGACATTTGAAGTTCAGGCGATGGAGGCAAAGAACAGCGACCTTTATGAATCATATATTCAGCGTTTTGAAAATGACACTAAATATGCATTGGAAGAGCTTGATTCGCTGATTAAAAAATTGTAAAATGACTGATATGATCAACATAGAAAAAAGAGATAAGATTGATATTATTACTTTCTCAGTCAACAAGATTAATGCAACCACCATTGATGAAATCAAGGAAGGGGTCAACAAGGTATTCGATAATCCTAATTCAAAAGTTATAATAGATCTAAAGGGAGTGGAATATATTGACAGTTCAGGTTTTGCCTGTTTCCTTTCTCTTCATAAGGCAGCAAAAAACAACTTTGGCCTGCTTAAATTTGCCAATCCGGAACCAAGGGCTACGGAACTCTTCCACACCCTTCATCTTCACACTATTTTCGAGATTTATGATGATATGAATACCTGTGTAAGATCGTTCAGATGAGAAAATCACCAAGGCGACAGGCGTCTGGTGAACTGGCACATACCGGATTGAACCGTGCAACAAGCACCCGGCAACATTATTCCTAGTTGTTTACTTGCTTCCAAATACAAGACCATCCTTATCAACATCAACAGTAACAGTACTTTCCTTCGGATCTTGCCTGAAATTATCTCCTTCGACAATTCATTAATAATCTCTTTCTGTATTAACCTTTTAACTGGCCGTGCACCCAATTGGGGATCATACCCATGTACGGCGAGCCAATCGATCGCTTCATCCGATACATCAAGCCTGAAGTTGTTGTTTTCAAGAACTTTCCTCACATTATTTAACTGAATAATAACAATTTCCCTTATCTGGTCCTGACTAAGAGGTCGGAACATGACTATCTCATCGACCCTGTTTAAAAATTCAGGCCTGAGTGATTTCCTGAGCAGCATAAACAACTCCTTTTGCAGCAATTCTGTTTCTTTTTCAGGCATTTTGTCCTTCCATTCTTCCATCCTGTCCCTGATCATTTCTGAACCAAGGTTAGAGGTCATAATAATGATCACATTTCTGAAATTGACAGTTCTTCCCTTGTTATCCGTAAGCCGTCCTTCATCGAGTACCTGAAGAAGAAGGTTAAAAAGGTCGGGATGAGCTTTTTCAATCTCATCCAGCAATACTACTGAATATGGTTTGTGCCTTACAGCCTCAGTTAGCTGGCCTCCTTCCTCATAACCAATGTATCCGGGAGGTGCGCCTATGAGTCTTGAAACGGAATGTCTTTCCTGGTATTCCGACATATCAATCCGGGTAAGAAGGTTTTCATCATTGAAAAGAAACTCGGCAAGTGCCCGGGCAAGTTCGGTTTTACCAACACCTGTTGTTCCAAGGAAGATAAAAGATCCGACCGGTCTTTTCTGATCCTGAAGGCCTGCTCTCGATCTTCTTACAGCGTCAGCAACAGCTTTTATGGCCTCGTCCTGTCCCACAACCCTCTTATGCAGCTCATCTTCAAGTCTGAGGAGCTTTTCCTTTTCGCTTTCAAGCATTCTTGATACGGGTATGCCTGTCCACTTTGCAACTACTTCGGCAATATCCTCTGAGCGAACCTCTTCCTGGACAAGAGAACCCTTGCTTCTCTTTTGCTCAATCTGGTATTTCAGATCGGCAATTTCCTTTTCCAAGGCGATGATCTTGCCATAACGTATCTCCGCTACCCTTCCGTAGTCTCCTTTTCTTTCAGCCTGATCAGCCTCAAACCTTAGTGATTCGACCTCTTCTTTCTTCTCCTGGACCTTCTCTATCATTTCCTTTTCACCTTTCCAGGCTGCCATTAATTCGTCTTTCCTGGCCTGTAATTCAGCAAGTTCCGAAGATATCCGCTGTTCATTTGCCGAATCACCATCTCTCCTGATTGCTTCCTTTTCAATTTCAAGCCGTGTTATAGTCCTTGATACTTCATCGATATCGTCAGGTACTGAATTCATCTGAAGTCTAAGCCTCGAAGCTGCTTCATCAATCAGGTCGATAGCTTTGTCGGGCAAAAACCGGTCAGTAATATACCTGGTTGAAAGATCAACTGCGGCGATTATTGCTTCGTCGCGAATAATAACCTTATGATGTGTTTCATATTTCTCCCTGATCCCGCGTAAAATTGAAATGGAATCTTCTCTTCCTGGCTCATCGATCATCACAACCTGGAAACGCCTCTCGAGGGCCTTATCCTTTTCGAAATATTTCTGGTATTCATCCAGCGTTGTGGCGCCAATTGCCCTTAGCTCACCCCTTGCCAGTGCTGGTTTAAGTATATTTGCAGCATCCATTGCCCCTTCAGATTTTCCGGCACCAACAAGTGTATGTATCTCATCAATGAAAAGTACTATCTCCCCATTCGAGGAGATTACCTCATTGACTACCGATTTCAATCTTTCCTCAAATTCACCTTTGTATTTTGCACCAGCAATAAGAGCCCCCATATCGAGCGAATAGATCGTCTTTGATTTCAAGTCCTCAGGAACGTCGCCCCGTATTATTCTATGCGCAATTCCTTCTGCAATTGCAGTTTTTCCAACTCCTGGTTCTCCTATCATAATAGGATTATTTTTTGTCCGTCGTGTCAGAATCTGAAGAATCCTCCTTATCTCCTCATCACGTCCGACAACAGGATCAAGTTTGCCAGTTCTTGCTCTTTCATTAAGATTTATGGCATACCTGTTCAGTGAGTTGAAAGTTTCCTCTGAAGTGGGATTTTCTACTTTCGCACCTTTTCTCAATTCGGTGATGGCTGATCTGAGATCTTTCATTGTAACACCATAATCCTTAAGGATCTGGGAAGCTTTATCCGTTGTTTCAAGGATTCCCATCAGAATATGTTCAGTGGTTACAAATTTATCCTTCATCCTGGAAGCATTATCATTTGCTTTGCGTATGGCTTCCGATGCACCGGACGATAGATAGGGTTCACCTCCTGTAACACGTGGATATGTATCGATCAGCTTTTCAATATCCTTTAATACAGAAGCAGTGCTGACACTTATCTTTCCGAAGAGCCAGTCGGTAATGCTCTCTGCTTCGCTTATCACACCGTGGAGCAGATGGGCGCATTCAACAGCCTGCTGTCCTTTTGCATCAGCAATATTGAAAGCTTTTTGTACAGCCTCCTGAGCTTTGAGAGTAAAGTTGTTTAAGTTCATATTTAAATATTTTGTCTTTTAAAATTAGTCAGCGCTGCAAGTTACAAGTTGCTTGTTATTGGACAATTTGTTTGCCAACAGATTAAGTTGCCTTTTTGGCATAGCTTTTTTGAAGAATTATGTCAATATGACAAAGAAACCCACCCCAGCCCCCTCCCAGGAGGGGATCTAAGAAAAATCACCTCTAATCCCTACCTGCCGTCAGACATGCTCTGAAGTGGATTTTTAAACCCCCTATAGGGGGAAGGGGGCAAACTGAAGTCTTAAGAAAACCCTGGTCTTATGCTTGTGAATTGTTTATGAGTATCTTTGAAAAAAAGTATTGTAATGAGCAAAATCCTCTGGAAACCCGGGACGATGATCTATCCACTTCCAGCTGTAATGGTAAGCTGCGGAGCGACTCCTGAAGAATATAATATATTAACAGTATCCTGGACAGGAACTATCTGTACTGATCCTCCCATGTGCTATATTTCGGTCAGACCAATGAGGCACTCATATAGCATAATTAAAAGAAATGGTGAATTTGTGATTAACCTTACAACAAAGGCTCTTGCGTTTGCTACTGACTGGTGCGGAGTGAAGTCAGGAGCTGATCATGACAAATTTGTTGAAATGGGTCTGACTCCGGTAAAGGGTGAAATAGTTAAAGCCCCGCTGATTAAGGAATCACCAGTCAATATTGAATGCATAGTAAAGGAAATAAAGGTACTCGGATCGCATCACATGTTCATTTCTGAGGTAGTGGCAGTCAATGCCGAGAAAGACTTATTTGATGAGAAGAGTGGTGTTTTCAGGCTCTTTGCCGCTGATCCAATCTGTTATTCACATGGTAAATATTATGAAACAGGTAAACTGATAGGGAAGTTTGGATTTTCGGTGAAGAAGAAAAAGGCGTAAAGGCGTTAAGGCGTTGAGGCGTGAAGGCGTGAAAGTTAAAAATATTCCCAATAATTAACCTCATTTAAGAGCAACTTGTAACAAGCAACCAGCAACTTGATTTTATTGACCTTATCTGTTAATAATTTAACAACAATTAAAGAGAATACCCGTTCTGAGTGTAGTTTATTATTCTAAAATTTACTTCAGTAAAAATTCCTGATTTGCAATGAGTGAGAAGATTATAAAGACTCTGATGCAATTGTTTGCTCTGATCGCAAAATCTGAAGGTGATGAAACCGAAAGAAGAGGAGTTGTTGAAGCATTTCTCGTTCATCAGCTTAACCAGGAACTGGTAAAGAAATATCTTGGCATATACGATGGAGCTTACAGGGAAGCACAGTTGAAGCTCGAGAAGAGTACACCTGAGAGGCGTGAAGGGGCTATTGCAATAAGGATAACCAAACTCTGCACCGATATTAATGATGAGGGACAACTTGACCTGGAACAGAGGATTGTTGTTGTAATTCAGGCTCTTGAATTCTGCAAATCGGATGGTATTGAGGTCAGTAAACTTGAACGAGGTTTTATATTCACTCTTGCCCAAGGGTTGAATATTTCAAAGGAAGAATATGACATTCTTGAGAAATTTGTCCTAAATCCTTTTACGGATATTCCTTCATCACAAAACCTTTTGATCATTTCAGGCAACAAGAAAGTACAAAACAATTACGCCAAATATGCCTTTAAGGATCAGCTGAAAGGACAGATCTGGATACTTTATATACCATCGGTAAATTTGTACTTCATGAGGTTTGCGCGTACGGGTGAACTATCGATGAATGGCCAGCTGCTTATTGAGAATAAAGTATATCCTGTAAGTCAGGGTTCTTCAATAAAAGGGTACAACATTTCACCAATTTATCATTGGGATATAACGATGCAGTTCCTGAAAGAGGAATTCCAGTCGTCCAGGGTTGTTTATGAAGTCAACAACCTTGAATACAGGTTTAAAAGCGGCGAAGTGGGGATTCACCACATGTCGTTCAAAGGTGAATCGGGCAGGATGATAGGAATCATGGGAGCCAGTGGTGCAGGAAAATCAACACTTTTAGGTGTTCTCAACGGGATTAATTCTCCATATGACGGAGAGGTACTCATTAATGGAATCAGCATTCACAAAGAGAAGGAAAAAATAAAAGGGCTTATTGGCTATGTTTCGCAGGATGACCTTCTTATCGAAGATCTTACTGTTTTCAATAACCTGTATTATAATGCCAAGCTCTGTTTCGGCAACCTTTCTGAAGAGGAGATTAACAGAAGGGTTGACAATGTTTTAAAAAACCTCGGTCTTTACGAGATCAGGAATATGAAAGTCGGATCGCCCCTTAATAAAAAGATAAGCGGTGGACAGCGAAAGCGGCTCAATATTTCACTGGAACTTATCAGAGAACCTGCAATACTTTTTCTCGATGAACCAACAACCGGGCTTTCATCAAGGGATTCAGAAAATATCCTTGATCTGCTGAAAGAACTGGCAAGAAAGGGGAAGCTGCTATTTATAGTTATCCATCAGCCCTCGTCCGACATCTTTAAAATGTTCGACAAGCTAATTATTCTTGATACAGGGGGATACCTTATATATAATGGCAATCCTGTTGACTCAATTGAATATTTCAAAAAGAAGATCGGACAACCAAATTACAGCGATAGCGAATGTTATGTCTGCGGGAATGTGAATCCTGAACAGATATTCAACATCGTGGAAACCAGGGTTTTCACCGAAAGCGGGAAACCTACTGAGACCCGAAGGATTTCACCGTCGGAATGGAGAAAGCTCTATGAAACTGAGAAAAAAGATGAAAAGCTCGAAAAGGGAGACCTCCTGCCTGAAATAAATTTTAAAACTCCCAGGAAACTCTGGCAGTTTATAATTTATGCAAAAAGGGATGTGCTCTCCAAAATTGCTGATATTCAATATCTCCTTATCACTTTGTTTGAGGCGCCTGTACTTGCTTTCTTTCTTGCCTTCCTTATCCGTTACTTTGATGAAAGCGTCAAAAACCCTGCTTATAAATTAATTGATAACAGTAACCTTCCGGTGTATATTTTGATGTCGGTGGTAGTAGCTCTTTTCATGGGTTTGACTGTGAGTGCTGAAGAGATATTCAAAGACAGGAAAATATTAAAAAGGGAAGCATTCCTTAATCTCAGCTGGAACAGTTATCTTCTGTCAAAAGTTTTTGTGCAGTTCGGAATATCTGCAGTTCAGGCTCTTACATTTGTTATAATAGGCAATGCCATTACCGGAATCAAAGGCATGACATTTGAATACTGGGTGGTACTGTTTTCCTGCTGGGCATCTGCCAACATGCTGGGGCTTGTAATTTCCGACAGTTTCAAAGCCGTCGTAACAATATACATACTCATACCATTTCTGATAATTCCTCAGATAATACTTAGCGGAGTGCTCGTAAAATTTGAAAAACTGAATCCAAATATATCATCCCCTGTATCAATACCTTTTTACGGAGAGATGATAACATCACGGTGGGGATATGAAGCTTTGGCCGTCAAGCAATTTACTGATAACAAGTATGCGAGGAAGTTCTATGTTTATGATAAATCAATGAGCGAAGCCAGGTTCGGCAAGGATTACTGGAGTTCTAAGATAAAGGGGAATCTCGACAAAATCATGATCGATCTCAATAAAGGTCCAAGAGATGAGGATTTTGATGAAGATCTTTTGCTAGTTTACAATGAAGTAAAAAAAGAGAGGGGGATCCTGCCGGCAATAAAGTTTGATAAGATTGACTTTCTGAAACCTGACAGAATAACCCCAGAAGTAGTCACTTCTGCGCTTGCTTATATTGAGTCAGTTCGAAAATATTACATTAAGAGATACAATGAAGCAAATAATGCCAAGGATGCCCTCATAACCAAAATGGAATCGGATAATGAAGATGCGTACAAGGATCTCAGAAATAATTATTTCAACATCTCCCTTGAAGAATCTCTTACATCAAAGAATGAAACTCAGAAAACAATAGAATTCAGGGGGGAATTGATTCAGAAGCTTGAGCCAATTTATATGGATTCCAAGTATAAATTTATAAAAGCACACTTTTATTCTCCGACCAAAAATGTATTTGGGCTTCATATCGGTACATTCGTAATTAATGTACTGGTAATCTGGACTATGACACTAATTCTGTACTTCCTCCTTTATTTCAGGGTGCTGAAGAGGGTGCTTAGTTCAGGAGAAAAGCTTTTTAAGAAGAAGCCAAAGGTGGCAGACTAAGAAATCCGATCCCCTCCTTGTATAATATTTATCCTAACACCAATCCTTTGTCTGGGAATTAACCCTATCCCCAGCCCTTCCTCCAGGGATAATTACCCCTATCCCCAGCCCTTCCCCCATGGATAATCAACCCTATCCCCAGCCCTTCCTCCAGGGATAATCAACCCTATCCCCAGCCCTTCCCCCAGGGATAATTAACCCTATCCCCAGCCCTTCCCCCAGGGATAATTAACCCTATCCCCAGCCCTTCCCCCAGGGATAATTAACCCTATCCCCAGCCCTTCCTCCAGGGATAATCAACCCTATCCCCAGCCCTTCCCCCAGGGATAATTAACCCTATCCCCAGCCCTTCCCCCAGGGATAATTAACCCTATCCCCAGCCCTTCCCCCAGGGATAATTAACCCTATCCCCAGCCCTTCCCCTTAAAGGTAAGGGGAAGGGTGTAAATCATTGATATATCGAATATTCACTCCTCCCCTTATGCTTAAGGAGGGCTGAGCGTTAAGAAATAGCCCTGTGGGCTATTTTAGCGAAAGAGCCAGTCTGCAGTGTTGGAGATGGAGTGGTTAAGAAGATTAACAAAAAAAGAGTGCCGTGAAGACACTCTCCTTAAGTCAGTTATATGTACATATCTGAATCCGGAATGAAATATCCTGGTAAAAATTACTCTACGATCTCAATCATTTTAAAAGGAACCCTGATTATTGATTCATAATCTTCCCCGGCTTCCAGCATATCCTCATCATCTTCCTCATAATACCAGTTCACCTCTACATCATTCTTTGCCTTGTGAATAGCCTCAAGCTTTTTGAAGACATCCAGAATACATTTTGATGAACTTGTATTAAAGTATTCGAGCCTGATGTTAACAACAGTTTTACCTAAGGGGGATTCTTTATAAAGGTCAAGCCAGTCCACCAGGGGTTTGTAAAATTCAACGGAGTTTTCAGGGATTGAACGACCCTTGATCTCGAATACACCTTTTGATGAATCAAATTTGATTGTTGGTGTTTTTGGTGTTCCTTCGATAATGATAGGTTCCATATTTTTGTTGTTTAAGTTTGTTTTAAATGTTTTCGCTTACCATGATATTCAGATAGAAAAATGAGCTATCCTCATTATATTCCTTAAATAAGTATTCAAGTCTGTTTCCAGTTTTACGTGCAATATCAACAAGGCCAAGTCCTCCTCCACCTTTTGAGGAAATACGCTGATGATTCAGAATGAATTTGTAAAGTTCAGTAATCTCTTCATGGCTTGATCTGTTTATTCTTTTGATCTTTTCTTCAAGCTTATGAACATTGTCAGCCCGAACAAAATTTCCTGTAATAATTCTGTAACCATTTTCCACTTTATTGACCATCAATATTCCAAACTTCTCGGAGGTCTGATCTTCAAAACCTTCAGGTACTTTGTCGACGTGATGATACAAATTCTGAAGACTTTCAACCAGCACATTATATACTTTCTTTCGTAACTTTGAATGTTCATTTCCCTTAATCAGCTTTCCTTCAACTGTATCCAGAACCTTGTTGATCAGGTTAGAATCGATGTTACCCTTGTAATAATGGATAGGATTCCCGTTTGATACGTCAGAAAAGTAACTTTCAACATTAAAGCTCATCTAAGCTCCTTTTTTAGAAGGGTCAAAAACTTTGTCAACAAATATATAAAAATTGTTGCCATTTATTTTTACTGACTTCCAATTATTACACCAATATTTTGATCAACATAGCGTCCAGTGATGATAAACGCAAATTTTTATCACAGATTGCGTTGCTTGCTTTTCTTCGATCCCTGATAGAGTTCATATTTGACAAGAACACATTCCAGGGATCCGTTAAAGAGGGCCGTTTTTTTTGCCGGCTTCAGTCCAACCTGTTTTAATGAATCTTTATCTGATGAAATGAGCCATGCCTGATAACCCGGGAATTTATGTTTGAATGTGGATCCAATCATGCTGTACAATTTATCGTTATCTTCAATCCTGATCCGTTGTCCATATGGTGGATTCATTATTATGATACCTTCATTATCTGACGATTCAAGATCACAGAAATCATTTTTACTAATCGAAATTATATCAGAAAGACCTGCTGATTCAACATTGGCCCGGGTCATTGAAACTGCGTTTTCAGAAATATCACTGGCGGATATTCTGATCAGAGGATTATGGGCTTTAGATTCGCACTCCTTTCTGACCTGAAGAAACAGTTCTTCATTGTAATCCCTCCAACGCTGGAATCCGTAAAATTGCCTGAATCTTCCCGCCGGAATATCTGACGCAATTAAGGCAGCTTCGATAGGAATGGTACCGGATCCGCACATAGGATCAAGAAATGAGGTTTCTGCTTTCCATCCTGTAATCAAAATAATGCCTGCAGCAAGAATCTCATTGATCGGGGCAGATCCCTGTTCCTTCCTGTAACCTCTTTTATATAATGGGACTACTGATGCATCAAGTGAAACTGTTACCAGATCATTGCTTATATGGAGATTAAAGACAATATCAGGATCGCTGGTATCAACAGAAGGACGCTTCCCTGCTTTGTCCCGAAACCAGTCGGCAATTGCATCCTTAAGAAGCAATCCTGCATAACCAGTATGACTGAAAATTGGTGAATTAACAACAGGGATAATAGAAAAAGTATGTTCAGGATCGAGGTATTCTTTCCAGTTAACCTTTTGGCTGTTTCTATAAAGGTCATCAGATGTCCGGATGCGGAATTCAGCTATCTGCACAAGAACAGACATTGCAGTTCTAAGGCAATAGTTGGCTTTATATAACAGGTATTGATCCCCTTCAAAAAGAACTGCCCGGTTAACGGCCTGAACATTCTTTGCTCCAAGACCATTAAGCTCGTCAGAAAGAACTTTTTCAAGTCCGTATAAGGTTTTGGCTATCAGTTGCATTTGTTGCTGGTTGCTTGTTGCTGGTTGCTTTCCCGCTCAAGCGGGATCTTCGCTACGCTTCGAGTTGCTGGTTGCCAGCCTTCGCTAAAGCTTCAGCTGGTGATACTTGTTGCTTTTTTTACTGGCCGAATCCGTCATTTTCTTAGTACTTCTCAATTTCGACAACAAATTTTGAAATCTTTTATAAGGATTTTACCCCCTTTCAGTCCCGCCAGGCGGGAAGTAAAACCAGCTCCTTCCCCTCTGGGGGAAGGTTGGGAAGGGGGTTTAGTACCCTAGTATCTTGTTATAGGCTGCTTTGTCAGAAACAATCTGCAATGCTTTTTGAATGACGGCATCATCTTCATTCAGGATGCGGAAATACTCATTTGTCTGCCAGATGTTAGAGGCGATCAGCGCTTTCATAACATTAAGAACTTCCCCTTTCGAAACTGTAAACTGTTTTTCATTGTACTTCACTCCCGATTCATCCGCCTTCTTAATAAAGTCTGAAATTTCTTCAGATGTAAAGCTGAATCGCTTTTTGAAATCCTCGAATGTTTTATACTCAGAAGCAAGTTTTTTTCTGTTCTTGTCAGAAAATTCCAGGGTAAACGAATTGACAATACCTTTTCTGATAAGGCTTCTGTAATAATCAGAATAATTAGAAGTATCTGCTGGGATAAACAGATCTGGCATGATCCCTCCGCCTCCGTAAACTGTACGTTTACTGACAAGAGTCTTGAATTTAAGCGAATCAGGAAAATGGATACTATCTGCCGTCATTAACTCCCCGTCGGTATAGCGCTTATAGAAATTCTCAAGATATTTATCATATCCCTCATTGTAAGGGCTCTGTATCAGTCTGCCGGTTGGTGTATAATACCGTGCAATAGTAAGGCGGATCATTGAACCATCAGTAAGATAAAATCCATTCTGAACCAAACCCTTACCGAAAGTCCTTCTCCCGACAATTACTCCCCTGTCCCAGTCCTGGATAGCACCTGCAAGGATTTCACTTGCTGAAGCGGATCCCTCATCTGTCAGTACCGCAATCCTGGTATCCGATAATGTTCCTTTACCATTTGACATATAATCCTGTCTGGGATTTTTCCTGCCGCTTATATAAACAAGTAGTTTCTTGTCAATGAAAAATCTATCAGCAATATCAGTCGCGGCAACCATGTACCCTCCCCCATTTGAACGAAGATCAAGGACAAGATTCTTCATGTTGTTTTTCCGGAGACTGTCAACAGCACTCATAAATTCTTTTGTAGTTGTTGCAGCAAATTTGTTGAGTTTTACGTAACCAGTCTCCTTATCAAGCATGTAAGCAGCGTCGAGACTGTTAATTGGAATTTTGTCACGGACAATAGTAAAATCGAGTATCTCCTTCTGACCCTTGCGAAAAATGCTAAGGTTAACCTTGGTGCCTTTCATACCCATTAGTCTGCTCCTCACCCCAGTTGTTGAGATACCTATTCCCGCTACCTTTTCCCCGTTAATAACAATAATTCTGTCGCCTGCCAGTAATCCGACTTTTTTTGATGGTCCTCCCGAAAGTGGCTCGATAACTATAATTGTATCTCTAAGCAGATTAAACTGAATACCAATTCCCTCAAAGTTGCCATTAAGAGGTTCATTCATCTCCTTCACATCCTTGGCCGATATATAAACTGAATGAGGATCGAGGGTCCTGAGCATTTCTACTATTGTCGTCTCGGTAAGCTTGTTAATATCAGTAGAGTCGACATACCAGGCATCGATCAGACCAAGTGTTCTTCCGATTTTGATTGTGTTTTCGTTCAGTACCTGGGAAAAACCAGGGATACTAATAAGAAGAAATATAGTTACAATAGTTATGATTCTTTTCATATTGAAGCTGTTGGTAGTTGCTAGTTGCTTGTTGCTTGTTACTTGTTTCTAACGTTTAATTTTGCCTTTTGTTTTATGCCGTTATGCCGTTATGCCGTTATGCCGTTATGCCGTTATGCCGTTATGCCGTTATGCCGTTATGCCGTTATGCCGTTACGCCGTTATACCGTTACGCCGTTATACCGTTACGCCGTTATACCGTTTCTTATTCCCATTCTATAGTTGAGGGTGGTTTTGAGCTTATATCATAAACGACCCTGTTGATACCTTTTACCTTATTGATAATTTCATTGGATATTGATCCAAGGAAGTCAAAAGGCAGATGTGCCCAGTCAGCCGTCATACCGTCGGTTGAAACTACTGCTCTAAGCACTGCGGCGTTTTCATAAGTTCTTTCATCACCCATTACACCGACAGATTGAACAGGAAGAAGTATTACAGCTGCCTGCCATACTGAATCATATAATCCATGTTTTTTAAGTCCGTCAATGAATATTTGGTCAGCGTCTTTCAAAATATCAAGTTTTTCCCTTGTCATTGGACCGAGAAGCCTTATTGCCAGTCCGGGTCCAGGAAACGGATGACGCTTCAGAATAATGTCAGGCAAGCCGAGGGCATGACCTACTCTTCTCACCTCGTCTTTAAAAAGAAGCCGCAATGGTTCGACTACCTTCAGATGCATTTTTTCAGGAAGACCGCCCACGTTATGATGAGACTTTATTGTGGCTGATGGTCCATTGACAGAAACTGACTCAATAACATCGGGGTATATTGTACCTTGTGCCAGCCATTTTACATCTTTCACCTTATGTGCTTCTTCATCAAATACTTCAATAAAGACTCTGCCAATGATTTTTCTTTTTTTCTCAGGGTCACTTACCCCCTCAAGCTGACTTATAAACTTCTCTCCTGCCCTTACTCCAACAATATTGAGACCCATATCCTTGTAAGATTCCATTACGGTCTCATATTCATTTTTCCTGAGAAGTCCGTTATCGATAAAGATGCAGGTAAGGTTCTTCCCCACAGCCCTGTTAAGCAGCGATGAGGCTACAGAAGAGTCAACACCACCTGAAAGGCCAAGAATTACCTTATCTTCACCAAGCTTCTTTTTCAGATCCAGTATAGTAGATTCGATAAATGAATCCGGTGTCCAGTTTCTCGTACAGCCACAGATTTCTGCAACAAAATTTGTAATCATCTTCAAGCCGTCGGTAGTGTGATAAACTTCAGGATGAAATTGAATTCCCCAGGTTTTTTCATTTTTAACCTTATACGCACCCGCTTTTACAGAAGAGGTTGAGCCTATTATTTCATAACCTACCGGAAGGTTTTCTATAGTATCAGCATGTGACATCCATACCTGTGCGCCAGGTTTAATTCCTTTAAACAAAAGATCGACCTCTTCAAGATGAATGAGATTTGCACGTCCATATTCTCTGGTCCTGGAAGGCAAAACTACTCCTCCGTTTTGCTGTACAAGAAGCTGTGCTCCATAACACACTGCGAGTAAAGGAAGCTTACCCTTAATGGAGGAAAGATCAGGATTTGGAGAATTCTCATCACGAACAGAGTATGGGCTGCCTGAAAGGATAACACCTTTTACGCTGCTGTCGGGAACCGGGTAATGATTGAATGGATATATTTCACAATACACCGATAATTCTCGGATTCTTCTGGCTATAAGCTGAGTGTACTGAGATCCGAAATCAAGTATGAGAATTTTTTCCTGCATCTGTTTTTTTGATAGGCGCAAAGATAGTTATTCTTTGTTTTACCCATGATTCCTTTGAAATCCCCTGATAGGGGACATTTGTCTGATTCAGATTTACTCAAGGAAATGCCAAAAATATTAATTCTTCCTATTCATTCCACCAAGGATCGATAGTAATCTGGATTCCCAATCGTTGTCAATGTGTGAAGAGACGCCGAAATTGGGCGTCTCTACAATAAAATGTTAAATAAGAAAATCAGTGATAATCCGTGAAATCCGTGGTTAAAAGGATTTCTAAGATCACTTAAATCATAAGTTTTCCCATCGATTGCGGGAATCGTATTTGGAAAGATTGTCCTTGCTTCGTCAACTAGTCCTGATATTTCCTTATATCGGGCTGAGAAGTGGCCGATCATCAATGTTCCTGCTCCTGCTTTGGTTGCCGTTCTTGCAGCATCAAGAGTTGTGGAATGTTTAACTTGTTTTGCCAGTGCAGCCATACTTCCATCGAATGTAGCTTCGTGGTAAAGCAGATCGACACCTTTAACAAAATCAGACAGACGGGCAAAAGGCATTGTATCACTGCAATATGCATATGATAATGGTACACCGGAAGGAATAGTGATTTCTTCATTTTTGATCACGTGGCCTTCCTTAGTAACAAAATCCTGTCCTTTCTTTATCGCTGGTATTCTTGAAATCGGGATAGAATACTTAACTATGCTATCTTTAATAATATTCCTGTCTACGGGCTTTTCCCTGAAAAGAAATCCATAGGCTTCTATCCTGTGTTTAAGAGGGAAGGATGTTACTGTAATATACTTATCTTCATATATTTTGAAGGGATTCTTCCCTTTCAAAGGAACGAAATCAACTTCAAAATTCAGGTTAATGTCAAAATCCCTGAGATGTGACTGGAGCATCGGAAGGTAGTTTTCTGGAGCATGGAGATTCAGAGGATTTTCCCTTCCCATGAGGTTAAAAGTGGAGAGCAGGCCATACAGGCCGAATATATGGTCACCATGGAGATGGCTGATAAAAATGTTGTTTATCTTTCCGAACCTGATTTTACACTTCCGGAGCTGCATTTGTGTTCCTTCACCGCAGTCGATCAAAAACAAACGCTCATGTACATTGAGCACATGAGCGGATGGAAATCTTTTTGACGTGGGCAAAGCAGAACTGCTACCTAATACGGTCAGTTTCATTGGAATCCTGCAATGCTTTCCTTTCAGGAAATCATTTTTTCAGCATCGGCAACTGACTGTGTAATAGTAAGTACCGTATCGAGCTGTGAAATCGTAATAAGCCTTTCGACTGCTTCACTAAGTCCGCAGAGAACGAAAGTGCCACCTGCATTTTTGCACAACCTGTTTGCTACCAGAATTGCACTTAAACCGGAAGAGTCACAATACTGACATTTTTCGAGGTCGAGGATAATGTTTTTCTCACCCTTTCCTGAAACAAGCACAAGCTCTGATTTCAGAGCAGGTGCAATGTGAGTATCAAGCTTTTCTGACTGAATCTGAATCAATGTGCTGTTATTCCGACTCTCAATATTGAAATCCATATTAATAATTTTAACAGTCTAAATTTAAGACTATTTTTCTATTTCTTTGAAGCTTTATTGGCTTTTTCTTCCATTTCTTCTTTCAGTGCGGCAAGCTGAGTAATATCCCCAAGGGTTGTCTTCTCAACATTCGGCTTTGCTTTTCTTGAAGATTTTCTGGACGGTTCGGCTTCCGCTTTCTTTGAAGTAGTTTCAACAGCTTTCTTCTCATCCTCATAAACCCGGCTGTGAGAGAGAATAATCTTCTTAGCTGATTTGTTGAATTCAATAACTTTGAATTGCATTTTCTCATCAACCTTGCCTATTGTTCCGTCCTCTTTTACAAGGTGTTTTGGCGTTACAAAACCTTCAACTCCATATGGAAGAGCAATAACGGCGCCTTTGTCGAACACTTCCACCACAGTGCCTTCATGAATTGAATCGATTGTGAAAAGGTTCTCAAAAACATCCCATGGGTTCTCTTCAAGCTGCTTGTGTCCAAGGCTGAGCCGTCTGTTTTCCTTATCAATTTCCAGAACCATAACTTCTATTTCAGAATCAATAGAAGTAAACTCGGCAGGATGCTTGATTTTTTTGGTCCATGAGAGATCAGATATATGTATCAATCCATCAACTCCTTCCTCTATTTCAACGAAAACTCCAAAATTGGTAAAGTTCCTGACTTTGGCTGTATGTTTCGAACCGACAGTATATTTATCGTCGATATTCTGCCATGGATCAGGTTTCAGCTGTTTGATACCAAGAGACATTTTACGCTCTGTCCTGTCGAGTGTAAGAATAACGGCTTCCACTTCGTCGCCTACTTTAAGGAATTCCTGAGCACTGCGGAGATGCTGTGACCATGACATTTCCGAAACATGGATAAGACCTTCAACACCGGTATTGATCTCAACGAAGGCACCATAATCAGCCATAACGACCACTTTACCTTTAACTTTGTCACCAACTTTGATGTCAGGATCAACTGAATCCCATGGGTGAGGTGTAAGTTGTTTCAGACCAAGAGCAATACGCTTTTTGTCATCATCAAAATCGAGGATAACGACGTTTAATTTCTGGTCGAGCTGCACGATCTCTTCCGGATGATTTACCCTGCCCCATGAAAGGTCGGTGATATGGATCAATCCGTCCACTCCGCCGAGGTCGATAAACACGCCGTAGGATGTAATATTTTTTACGGTTCCTTCAAGAACCTGTCCTTTTTCAAGCTTGGCAATGATCTCTTTTTTCTGCTGTTCGAGTTCAGCTTCAATAAGAGCCTTATGGGATACAACAACGTTTTTGAATTCCTGGTTTATCTTTACAACCTTGAATTCCATTGTTTTACCAACAAATACATCATAGTCGCGTATTGGTTTTACATCTATCTGCGATCCTGGCAGGAATGCTTCAATTCCGAAGACATCGACAATCATACCGCCCTTTGTTCTGCATTTGATGTAACCGGTAATAATTTCGTCCTTTTCAAGTGATGCATTTACTCGGTCCCATGAATTTATTGCACGTGCCTTTTTATGAGATAGAAGAAGCTGGCCCTTCTTATCTTCCTGGCTTTCAACATAGACTTCCACAGTGTCTCCAACTTTCAGATTCGGATTATACCGGAATTCGTTAAGACTGACTACACCTTCAGATTTGTAGCCAATATTGACGACAACTTCACGGGGTGTCATCTGGATCACACTTCCTGTAACAACTTCATCAACAGCAACTGTTGATAGAGTTTTATCATACTTGGCTTCGTATTCCTTATGCTTTGGTGTGTTTTTGAGCTCATCACTTTCGAAGCTAGCCCAGTCGAAATCTTCAGCAGAAGGAATGTGTTTTACTTCAGCTGCCGGTTCATTGACTTTAATTTCTTTTTCAGGTTCCTGGATTGTTATTCTGACTTTTCTCTCTTTCAGGGTTTCCTCAGCTGTAACTGTGGTTTCCTCTGTTAAGGTTTTTGCAGACTCCTCAATCTTCCCTGGTACCTCAGATACGAGAGAAGATTCTTCCTCAGGCATGAATTCTTCTTCAATTATCTGTTTTACAGGCTTTTCTTTAATCTCTTTTACTTTTGCTTTTTTAGCTGGCTTAAGGCCATCTTCATTGTTTTCAACCTTGTCTTTCTTTACAGGTTTTTTCTTGCTTTCAGTCATAATCGTAATTAAAAGAACTAATAATTAATAAGTTAGACATTATTTTGTTAAAAAGTGGATGCAAAGGTATGGTTTTTTATTGAAATGTTGCAATATATTGAAGATTTTCGTTGTTTAAATAGGAAGTCGGAAGCCAGAAGATTTTTATGGCTCCCCTCCTGGGGGGCCGAGCGTTATTAATTTGCCCTGTGGGCAAATATAGCGAAGGAGCCAGACTGCATGGGAGATTTGTGGTGGTCGGGGGGGGTGGATTAATTCTAAGGTTGTTAGGTGGATGTTGAAAAAGATTGCTTCGTCTCTGCGCTCCTCGCAATGACAGTGAAACCAGGCAGCTTCTAATGACTGATA
Organism: uncultured Bacteroidales bacterium; assembly: GCA_963701745.1. Classification (GTDB taxonomy): domain Bacteria; phylum Bacteroidota; class Bacteroidia; order Bacteroidales; family VadinHA17; genus LD21. The sequence goes on from CAVPBE010000001.1 coordinate 2,257,176, forward strand.
CCTCAAAGCTGAAAGCTTTTATTATATTTGCATATAAACAATTAATAAAGAATAATGAAGATTGCAGTAGTAGGAACAGGATATGTGGGACTTGTTACAGGGACTTGTTTTGCGGAAACTGGAGTCAGCGTTATATGTGTCGACACGACCTAAGGAAAATTCAATTATTGAGAGAACGGAAAATCACCAATTTTTGAACCGGGACTGGAGCCGATGATGATAAATAATATTGGTAAAGGAAGGCTTCTATTCACGATTGAAGTTAAGGAAGCAATTAAGGGAGCAGAGGTGATCTTTATTGCTGTTGGCACACCTCCCGGGGAAGATGGAAGCGCAGATCTAAAGCATGTATTAGCCGTAGCCGCTGATATTGGTAAATACATTGATCATTATGTTGTGGTAGCAACAAAAAGCACTGTACCTGTCGGAACTGCTGAAAAGGTGCGACTTATGATAAGCAACGAACTTAAAGCCCGCAAATCGGATATTCCCTTTGATGTAGCTTCCAATCCGGAATTCTTAAAAGAAGGGTCGGCAGTTGAAGATTTCCTCAAACCACAGCGGATAATAGTCGGAGTTGATAATGATAAAGCAGGAGATATAATGAAGCGGCTTTATATGCCATTTCTCCTGAATAACCGTCCTGTGATTTTTATGGATATTCCTTCGGCAGAGCTAACTAAATATGCGGCAAATGCGATGCTTGCAACCAGGATCAGTTTCATTAATGAAATAGCAAACCTGTGTGAACTTCTTGGGGCAGATATCAACAGTGTAAGAAAAGGCATCGGCAGTGATTCACGAATCGGCAACAGGTTTATTTACCCCGGTGCAGGTTACGGGGGTTCATGTTTTCCAAAAGATGTGAAGGCTATTTTAAAAACATCATCCGACATGGGGTACGATCTCAAAGTTATTTCTGCAGTTGAGAAAGCCAATGAATTCCAAAAGACTATAATATTCAATAAGATTGAGAGATATTTTGAACATGATCTAAAAGGGAAAGTGATTGCCGTATGGGGATTATCTTTCAAGCCCAAAACAGATGATATAAGAGAATCGTCTGCCATCTTCCTGGTGAAAAAGCTCCTGGAAGCCGGAGTAAAAGTCCGGGCTTATGATCCAGCTGCAATGGATGAGACTAAATTACAAATTCATGATACTATTTTCTACGCAGAGGATCCTTATGATGCTCTTAAAGGAGCTGATGCGCTGGCACTTATGACCGAATGGCCGGAGTTTCATCTTCCGGACTTTGACGTAATGTCAGGACTTATGAACGACAAGGTAATATTTGACGGTAGAAATATTTATGATCCTGTAGAACTTAGGGCAAAGGGATTTACTTACTTTGGGATAGGAAGAAAATAAAAAGTATGAGGTGTGAGGTGCGGGGTGCTAAGACCAAAACCGTGTAACTCCGTGATCCCGAGTACTCGGGGCTAGGAGATCCGTGGTTAAGTAAGGCATAGAGGCGTTAAAGGCGTAACGGCATAAAGGCTTAAAAGGTCAAATAGACTAAGATAAAATATGAAAGGAATAATATTAGCAGGAGGTTCAGGGACAAGGCTTTACCCAATAACGCATGCTATTTCTAAGCAGATGCTTCCTGTTTATGATAAGCCAATGATATATTACCCTTTGTCGGTTTTGATGCTGGCCGGGATAAGGGATATCCTTGTCATTTCAACTCCAAGGGATCTTCCCGGATTCAAAAATCTTCTTGGAGACGGTTCATCACTAGGAATAAGGTTCAGTTATATCGAGCAGCCATCACCTGATGGCCTTGCCCAGGCATTTATACTTGGCGAAGAATTTATCGGGACAAATACTGTTTGCATGATCCTTGGAGACAATATCTTTTATGGTCATGGATTTGCGGACGTTCTTCTAAAGTCGGCTGAATTAAAGCATGGCGCCTGTGTTTTCGGATATTATGTAAATGATCCGGAACGATACGGAGTTGTTGAGTTTGACAAGAGTCTGAAAGCCATAACCATTGAAGAAAAGCCTGAAAATCCAAAATCAAAATATGCAGTAACCGGACTCTACTTTTATGACAATTCAGTAGTTCAAAAGGCCAAATCTCTGAAACCATCACCAAGAGGTGAACTTGAGATCACTGACCTTAACCGGTTATATCTTGAGGAAGGCACACTCGAGGTAAGGGTAATGGGGAGAGGTATGGCATGGCTCGACACAGGAACATATGAAAGTCTATTGCAGGCTGCAAATTTTATTGCGACTCTTGAACAGAGGCAGGGCCTCAAGGCATCATGTGTTGAAGAAATTGCATACAAGAGAGGATTTATTACAAAAGATCAACTGATTGAGCTGGCAGAACCTTTTAAGAAAAGCCAGTACGGAAAATATCTTCTCAAAATAGCGTCGGAGGAAGGAAGAGGGTTTGAGGGGTAAGAAATAAAGAAATAAAGAAATAAAGAAATAAAGAAATAAAGAAATAAAGAAATAAAGAAATAAAGAAATAAGGAAATAAAGAAATAAGGAAATAGAGAAATAATGAAATAGTGAAATATTGAAATATTGAAAAATAGATTTGAGTAACTAGTAACGAGAAACAAGAAACAAGAAACAAGTGTCGATGCCTGAAATACGTTGACCAAAAAAACGGTTAACAATATGGCAAAAGTAAATTATTTTGATCATGAGCACAAACCTCAGTATCAGAGGAATTTTAGTGAAGAGTTTAAAAAAAGTAAAATAAGAGAATTAGAACGGAATATTACATCAGTTTCCGATATTAGTAAGACCTATTCAGTGAGCAGATCATCAGTATATAAATGGATTTACAAATACTCGGTAATGGCAAAGAAACAAGTAAAACAAGTAGTTGAAGCAAAAAGCGACACACTAAAGATTAAAGCTCTTGAGGAGCGTATTAAAGAGCTTGAGAGAATAATTGGACAGAAGCAATTATTGCTTGAGTTCAAAGACAAGATGATAGAGATAGCAGAGGCTACCTATAATATCGATATTAAAAAAAAAGTAAGTTCCAGGCTCTCCTCTGGTACTACTACAACCGCAAAGAACACAGGAAAAAGTTAAATGATCTCTTTAAAGCATTAGGAATCAGCAAACAGTCATTTCATCAGATGTTAAGCCGCAGGAAATACAAGTTTGAAGAACAGGAGCAGTTGATACCCCTGATCAATGAGATCCGTCGGGATCATCCACGGATGTCGGCCAGGGATATTTATATAAAGCTCCAGCCAAGCTGTATGGGCAGAGATCAGTTTGAAAAGTTTTGCATGGACTCAGGGTACAGGATAAAAAAACTAAGGAACTTCAGGGTTACAACCAACAGCCTTGGAGTGACCCGTTTTCCGAACTTAATAAAGGATCTCAGGGTTACACGTGTCAACCAGGTTTTTGTGAGTGACATAACCTACTTTGATATTGGACCAGATACCTACTATCTTACTTTTATAATGGATTTATTTAATCGGGAAATAGTTGGCTGGTCAGCAAGTGATAATCTTCGAACAGAAAGCACCACACTACCAGCATTACACAGATTAATAACAGAACGAGGCAGATCCAATTTAAAGGGAGCTATCTTACACTCAGACGGTGGCGGACAGTATTATTGCAAAGAGTTTAAGATCTTAACCAAGGACCTTGAAATGGTCAACTCAATGACAGAGGAGAAGGTTTATGAAAACTCCCATGCTGAAAGGTTAAACGGCATAATCAAAAACAATTATCTTTATCCATATGGCCCTACAAACCTGGTTTCTCTTAGGAGACTGCAAGACAAGGCTGTACATATGTATAACACAGGAAAACCTCACAAAGCATTGGGAAAACTAACACCAAAATCATTTAAAGATACTATTGATAACGAGGATAACTCTGCGAGTAATCTCCCGTTATCAACAGTAAATCATCATCAGAATAATAATTATAAAAGAAGTAAATTAAGTAATAAAAAGGTCAACGTTATTTAGGCATTGACTAAGAAACAGGCAACAAGCAACAAGCAACAAGCAACAAGCAACTAGCAACTCGAAGCGTAGCGAAGATCCCGCTTGAGCGGGAAAGCAACTAGCAACAAGTAACTAGCAACAAGTAACATTAGATAATTTGCAGAATCAGATGAAAATAATTGAAACCGGATTCGAGGGACTATACATAATACATCCAAAGGTCTATTCCGACAGCCGTGGCTATTTTTTTGAGAGCTTCAAGTTGGAAACCTTTTTGTTGTCTGGAATACCTTTTAATCCGGTTCAGGATAACGAGTCAAAATCTGTAAAAGGTGTCATCCGGGGACTCCATTATCAGTTGATTCCTTTTGCTCAGGCAAAGCTTATCAGAGTCGTGATTGGAAAAATTTACGATGTGGCGGTTGACATACGTAAGAGCTCAAAAACTTATGGGAAATGGTATGGCATAGACCTTGATTCAGAAAACAAAACTCAATTTTTCATTCCCAAAGGATTTGCTCACGGATTTTCAGTTTTGAGTGAAACGGCGGTTATACAATATAAGTGTGACAATTTATATAATCCTGAATTTGAAAGAGGTATTTCACTGAATGATCCGGAGTTGAAAATCGATTGGAAGGTCAAAAACTTGAAACCAATAATCAGTGAAAAAGATATGAAACATCCGGGGTTTAATGAGGCGGAGAAGAATTTTTAATGACAAGGAAACAATCTTCCTGTTTGGTAAATTACCCCCTTCCCGGCCTTCCCCCAGGGGGGAAGGGGACGGAAACCAGCCTTTCCCCCTTGGGGGAAACGGGAAAGGGGGTGAAAACAGGAAAGGATATAAAACTTTTACACAATTTTATAACCATAAAGTGTTAAAACTTTTAGGGACTCATGATGGTTTACTCCAGAAGGATATTTGAAGCAAAACAGAATCTTGGAGCCAGTTCTAATATTAAGGCAAAAGCTCGAGAATTAAGGGAAACCATGACTGTTGCGGAAAAAATACTTTGGAATAAGCTTAGAAAAAGACAATTAAATGGAAAGTATTTTAGAAGGCAACATCCATTTAATATTTATATTTTGGACTTTTATTGTTTTGAAGCAAAACTGGTGATTGAGGTTGATGGAAAAATTCATTTAAAACGAAGGATTTATGATGTAGAAAGAACCAAATTCTTAATTTCGTCAGGAGCTAAGGTTTTAAGGTTTTCAAATAAAGATATTGAAACAAAACTTGATTGGGTTTTAAATATAATTAATGAACATTTAAAGGAGTAGTTACCCCCTTCCCAAACTTACCCCTGGGGGAAGGAGCTTTTATCGTTTCCCCCTTGGGGGAAATAAGAAAGGGGGTAAAAGCAAGTAAGAGGATTATTAAATATTCTAACTATGGCAGTAATTTTAGTTACAGGTGCTTCTGGTCAGCTTGGAAGTGAAATAAAACGTTCCTCAAAGAATTATTTTGGTTATGAGTTTATCTTTACTGACGCAGATACTCTTGATATCACTGATGGAAGGAAGGTAAGGGAATTTATAAAAAACAATTTTTGTGACTGGATCATAAACTGTGCCGCTTATAATTTTGTTGAAAAAGCAGAGACAGACTTTGACAAAGCGATTCAGATCAATAGTTTTGCCGTTAAAAACCTCGCTGATTCTATCAAGGGAACAGATTCAAAGCTGATCCATTTTTCGACCGATTATGTTTTTGATGGTATGGCGAATGTCCCATACAATGAAAAATCTGCTACCAATCCGCTTTCTGCTTATGGAAAGTCAAAGCTTGAAGGTGAAAAATCTGCCCTGCAGCATTCTGCTTCAATGGTCATACGGACCTCCTGGCTCTATTCAGAATTTGGAAATAATTTTGTGAAATCCATTCTTAGCAGAGGCAAGGTTAATGACCCATTGAAAGTTGTTTTTGATCAGACCGGGACCCCTACATATGCTGCGGATCTGGCAGATGCTGTTTTACTTATCATCTCCAAAGTGATCAGAAATCAGATTGCATTTAATGCAGGAATCTACCATTATTCAAACGAGGGGGTATGCAGCTGGTATGATTTTGCAGAAGAGATTATTCGGGAAGCAGGATTAGAATGCAGAGTGAAACCGATCTTGTCAAAAGAGTTTCACTCGGTGGTTAAGAGGCCATCTTATTCTGTTCTCGATAAAAGCAAAATAAAGGAGAACTATGAGATTGAAATTCCGCATTGGAGGACAAGTTTGAAAAGATGCATAAAACAGTTGATAAGATAAATTAAGGACCCCCTTCCCAACCTTCCCCAGGGGGGAAGGTGTTCCTGTAAAGATCATTTCCCCCTTGGGGGAAACGGTAAAGGGGGTTAAATAACCAAATAAGAAATGAATATTAAATTTAATCGATATGTTGTCAATAACCGAAATTAGAACTAAAGCCCGGCAATGGCTCGGACCTGAATTCAATGAGGAGACCCGGAAAGAAGTCAGGGAGATGCTCGAAAAAGATGAAAAGAAACTTATAGATGCCTTTTACCAGGACCTTGAATTTGGAACCGGCGGATTAAGAGGCATTATGGGAGCTGGTACCAACAGGATGAATATCTATACCCTGGGCATGGCTACCCAGGGACTCTCAAATTATATAATCAAAGAGTGCGGGAACAAGGGCATAAAAGTTGCAATAGCCTATGACTGCCGGAATAACAGCAGGTACTTTGCTGAAACAGCTGCTGATATCTTTTCTGCAAACGGGTTTGAAGTTTACCTGTTTGAAGCTCTGCGGCCAACACCAGAACTTTCATTTGCGATCAGACATTATAAATGTCAGAGTGGAGTGGTGATTACGGCTTCGCATAATCCGCCGGAATATAACGGGTACAAAGCTTATTGGGACGACGGAGGACAAGTAGTTGCACCTCACGATGAAGCAATAATTGAAGAGGTAAGAAAAATTATATCGGTATCCCAGATCAAATTTGACGGGAAGAAGGATAAAATTAAAATAATCGGGAAAGAAACTGACCAGCTGTTTCTGAATGAGGTAATAAAAATGAGCATAAATCCTGATATTGTAAAGAAGCAAAATGATATCGGGATAGTTTATACCCCAATTCACGGAACCGGAGGTACTTTGGTTCCACAGGCACTTAAAATGTTTGGCTTTAAGAATATTCAGAATGTCCCGGAGCAGGATATCGTTGATGGAAATTTCCCAACTGTAAAATCGCCCAATCCCGAAGAACCGGCAGCCCTTTCCATGGCAATTAAGAAGGCAAATGAGACAGGCGCAGAACTTGTAATGGCAACTGATCCTGATGCTGACAGGATAGGAGTCGCGGTCAGAAATAAAAAAAATGAGTTTATACTTCTGAACGGGAACCAGACAGGCGTTCTTCTCACACATTATATACTTTCCCAGTTCAAAGAAAGGAAAAAGTACAAAGGTAATGAGTATATCATCAAAACCATTGTAACAACTGATCTTCTTGATAAAATTGCAGAAAAATATAACGTCAAATGTTACAATGTTTTGACTGGATTCAAGTTTTTTGCAGAGCTGATCCGCAATCTTGAAGGAAAAGAAAAATACATTGGCGGCGGTGAAGAGAGTTACGGATTTCTTCCGGGCGATTATGTAAGGGATAAAGATGCAGTAGCCTCATGTGCTCTTACTGCAGAGGTGGCTGCTTACGCAAAAAATAAGGGTAAATCGCTTTATGAGCAGCTGATTGATATTTACCTTGAATATGGATTATACAAGGAAAAACTTATCAATATTGTCCGTAAAGGGAAAGAGGGTGCCGATGAGATAAAAGCGATGATGACAACTTTCAGAAACAATCCACCTAAAGTCATAAATAACAGCAAAGTAGTAAAGATCAATGACTACGAAACTTTGATTTCAATTGACTGCCTGACAGGAAAGAAGAGTGGAATTGATCTTATAAAATCGGATGTTTTGCAGTTTTTCCTCGAGGATGGATCAAAAATATCTGTCCGCCCATCAGGTACAGAACCAAAGATCAAGTTCTATTTCAGTGTAAATACAAAGCTGGAAACTGCAGCCAGGTTTGACGAAACTGAAGAATTCCTTAATAAAAGAATAGATGATATAATTGAAGATATGCGATTAGCTTAATTTTAATCCACAGTTACTCACCCCCTATCCCCCTCTCTACTATGTAAAGAGGGGGAAATTAATTCAACATCAGCCTCTTACACCTCCCTCTTTGCAAGGCAGAGAGGGAGGAAGGGAGGGTGAGTACATGGGTTATCGGGGTACATGGTATTATTATTCTATTAAACTATGAAATCATATAGGAAGGAATTATGGTTCGAAACTTCCACGCGAAGGGCATTCATTAATATAACGGACAAGTCGAAAAATGCCTTCAGGAAAGCGGCATTACAGGAAGGTCTGGTGCTTGTAAATGCAATGCATATAACTGCAAGTGTATTTATAAATGATGACGAATCTGGCTTGCATCACGATTTTGAAGTCTGGCTTGAAAAGCTTGCACCTGAAAAACCATATTCCCAGTACAAACATAACGGATTCGAAGACAATGCCGATGCGCATATCAAAAGAACCATAATGGGAAGGGAAGTTGTAGTTGCTGTTACAAATGGCAGACTCGATTTGGTCCCTGGGAACAAATCTTTTATGGCGAGTTTGACGGCAAGCGTAGGAAACGGGTCCTTGTAAAGATAATTGGGGAATAAAGTTCTGCAAGTCATGCAAGTCGTGCAAGTCGTGCAAGTCTATGTCATTTGAACAAGACCTGCAAAGACTTGCAAGACCTGCAAGACCGCACGACAAATCTATTTAAACCACTCATCCGAAAAATTTACAAGATATACTTTTTCAGTTGAGCGTGTTAACGCTGTATAAAACCACCTCAGGTAATCAATAGTGATTTCATTCCTGTTGAACATTCCCTGATCGATAAAGACCCTCTCCCACTGTCCGCCCTGGGCTTTATGGCAGGTCACAGCATATGCAAATTTTATCTGCAGGGCATTAAAATAGCGATCTTCACGAACTGCATCATACTGTTTCCTTCTTGTCTTAAGGTGTATATAATCGGCTAAAACATTGTGAAACAGCTCACTGTTTCTATCAGCAGGAAGTGCAGGAGTATCAAGTTTAAGTACATCCAGCATCACTTTTGATTCTATTTCCTGATCATAATCGGGAAACCACAATTCCATATCAGCAAACCTGAATCCGTACCGTTCTTCGTACTTTTTAATTTTTTTTACTTCGGCTATATCACCGTTTGCAATGAACCTGGTTGGATCTTCTTCATCTGCGAGGGAGTAATTGTTTTTTACAACCATAACAATATCACCAGGAGAAATCTCCTCCTCCCTGAAGAAAATCCTGTTGCGAATTCCCTGGTTATAACGGTTTGCCTGTTTGTTGGAATTAACAACGATTATGGTTCCTTCCAGTCCGCATGTGCCGTATGCAGTTGATATTTCATCTATCAGATCCTCACCGGATAAGCGTAAGATATCCTTAAAATTATTGCAGTCCAGCTTTGGTTTTGCCAGATCATTATCTGATATCTGGAGCCTTATCCGTGTCGCATTCATTAAGATGCCAGATGTTTCACTTTGCCGGACTACCTGTTTAAGTTCTGTTGTTATAAGTCCGAATCCGAACTCTTTAAGTGCTTCCGGATCAAGAGCAGGACTGAGAACAGATCCGACAGGGGGTAACTGGGCAGTATCCCCGACAAGAATCAATTTGCAGTCAGTTCCTGAGTAAACATATTCAATGAGGTCCTCAAGGAGTTTCCCGCTTCCAAAGATTGATGTATCATTGGAACTGTTTGAGATCATAGATGCTTCATCAACAATAAAAAAAGTATCCTTTTGGAGATTCCTGTCAAGGACAAAGCTGCCTATCCCCTCTTTCATTGACTTCTGCCTGTAAATTTTCTTATGGATTGTAAAAGCCTGTTTCCCGGCAAATGAAGCCAGGACTTTTGCAGCCCTTCCTGTCGGGGCAAGCAATACCGACTTCATTCTTAGGAGTTCAAGTGTCCTGACAATTGAGCTAATGAGGCTTGTCTTGCCGGTTCCGGCATATCCCGTAAGAAGAAAAATGATATCGTTATTATTTTCACAGATATATGATGCGATCTTCTTTAGTGCTTCGGATTGATCCTCTGTTGGGGTATTGCCAAGGTTTTTACAGAGCGCATTAAAAATAATTGTATTGCGCATGATTCAAAAGATAATGTTGCTTGTTGCTGGTTACTAGTTGCTGGTTGTTTAAGTTTTCCAATTAGTTTCTACATATTGGATGAAGCTATTGATTTTTTTCCCAAGATTATCATATTCGCTGGATAATTTATGGAAATCCGATAAATCAGGGTACAATTCCAAAATCATTTGCAATTGACTTGTCGTTTCATCGCAAGAAGATTGAGCATAAATAAGGTATTTTATAAATTCAGGTTTATATCTTCTCCTTCCATATCCCTCAGCTATCTGATCTTTAATGCTTTTCGAAGAACGACGAATCTGACTACCCTGTTCATAAAGTTCAAATGATGGTAGTTTTAAGGAGGCTTTATGTACTCTTTTCGCCAATGTAAAGGCAATCTGGTATATCTCCAGGTCTCTATAACTACTCATTTCAATAAAATAATTACAAAAAATTCAGCGAGAACGAAATATAAAGGTAAGAATTTTAAATTCAACAAGTGTCGATGCCTGAAATACGTTGACCCAAAAAAGGTTAACAATATGGCAAAAGTAAATTATTTTGATCATGATCACAAACCTCAATATCAGAGATATTTTAATGAAGAGTTTAAAAAAGGGAAAGTAAGGGAATTGGAAAAGAATATTTCATCAGTTTCCGATATTTGTAAGACCTACTCAGTGAGCAGGACTTCAGTATATAATTGGATTTACAAATACTCGGTAATGGCAAAGAAACAAGTAAAACAAGTGGTTGAAGCAAAGAGCGACACCCAGAAGATTAAAGCTCTTGAGGAGCGTATTAAAGAGCTTGAGAGAATAATTGGACAGAAGCAATTATTGCTTGAGTTCAAAGACAAGATGATAGAGATAGCAGAAGCTACCTATAATGTCGATATCAAAAAAAAAGTAGGTTCCAGGCTCTCCTCTGGTACTACTACAACCGCAAAGAACACAGGAAAAGGTTAAATGATCTCTTTAAAGTATTAAGAATAAGCAAACAGTCATTTCATCAGATGTTAAGCCGCAGGAGATATAAGTTTGAAGAGCAGGAACAGTTGATACCCCTGATCAATGAGATCCGTCTGGATCATCCACGGATGTCGGCCAGGGATATCTACATAAAGCTTCAGCCAAGCTGTATGGGCAGAGATCAGTTTGAACGTTTTTGCATGGACTCGGGTTACAGGATAAAAAAACTAAGGAACTACAGGGTTACAACCAACAGCCTTGGAGTGACACGTTTTCCGAACCTGATAAAGGATCTCAGGGTTACACGTGTCAACCAGGTTTTTGTGAGTGACATAACCTACTTTGATATTGGACCAGACACCTATTATCTCACTTTCATAATGGATCTGTTTAATCGTGAGATTGTTGGATGGTCGGCAAGCGATAATCTTCGAACGGAAAGTACCACACTTCCGGCTTTACACAGATTAATAACAGAACGAGGCAGATCCAATCTAAAGGGTGCTATCTTACACTCAGACGGTGGAGGACAGTATTATTGCAAGGAGTTTAAGACCTTAACCAAAGACCTTGAAATGATCAACTCAATGACAGAGGAAAAGGTTTATGAGAACTCCCATGCTGAAAGGTTAAACGGCATAATCAAAAACAATTATCTTTATCCATATGGCCCTACAAACCTGGTTTCTCTTAGGAGACTGCAAAACAAGGCTGTACATATGTATAACACAGGAAAACCTCACAAAGCATTGGGAAAACTAACACCAAAATCATTTAAAGATACTATTGATAACGAGGATAACTCTGCGAGTAATCTCCCGTTATCAACAGTAAATCATCATCATAATAATAATTATAAAAGAAGTAAATTAAGTAATAAAAAGGTCAACGTTATTTAGGCATTGACTAAGCAACAAGCAACAAGCAACAAGCAACAAGCAACAAGCAACTTATATTATTTATCCTCCACCGTTGCAGAAACAACGATATTTTCTACATTTGTTTGAAATCATCACAAAAAATGCCATTTCTGGAACTATTTGATGAGACACTTGATATAAATGCAACTGAGAACTATGAGTTATCGGTTCAGGTAAGTATAGACGAACTTTCATTTTGTATTCTTGATACTTTAAGAAACAAGTTTGTACTATTGAGGTCATATGAGCCAGAAGATAATTCGAGGTTCGATCCATACAGGTTAAATGAAATAATAAGAAAGGATGATTTTTTAACCAGGCATTATAAAAAAACTTGTCTTATAACTCCAACCTCAAAATCAACACTTATTCCATCACCACTGTTTGATGATTCTAAAAAGGGAGATTATCTGGCTTTCAATCAGATCACTACAGAAGGAGAAAGAGTCCTGACCAACATTCTTCGGGATCCCGATGTTGTCATAATTTATTCTTTACCAGATGGAATTGCGGATATTTTGAATTCAAATTTTCCAGGAGGCAATCTTATACACCAGTTAAAACCATTATTTTATTATATCAAAACAGACAGGAGATCTGTTGGCAGCAACTATGTTCATGTTCATTTTGAAGGAGATTATATGAATATGGTAATCTTTGATCAGAACACATTAAAATTCAGCAATACATTCCAATACAAGACAATTTCTGATATTGAATATTATATCTTATATGTATTCAGGCGTATTAATGTAAGCCAGAATGATGTTGTGCATTTCAGCGGAAGGGTGACAAAACAGGAAGAGGTTCTTCATGCTTTTTCGAACTATCTGAAAAATATCAGGTTTGCTTTGCCTGCAGGCAATTACACCTATAGTTATGTTTTCAACGAGACAGAGCTCAGTAAATTTTTGATTCTCTTCAGTGCAGCAAGTTGCGGATAATCGGAGGAAAATATAAAGGAAGGATAGTCAATCCGATCTCGGGATTGAAAGCAAGGCCAACAACTGATTTTGCCAGGGAGGGTTTGTTTAATATCCTTAACAATCGTGTCGATTTTGAATCGATAAGTGTACTTGATCTATTCTCCGGGACAGGATCAATTGGATTCGAATTTGCTTCGAGGGGAGCTGAAGTTGTTCATCTTGTTGAAAAAGATTCAAAGCATATTGCGGGTATCAAACAGACGATTGACAAAATTGGTTTCACAAACATCAAACCCATCCATATTGATGTAAAAACATATTTGAAAGCCTGCAGGTTTAAATATGATATTGTTTTTGCCGATCCTCCTTATGATTTGGGGTGGCTGAAAAGTATACCTGATTTTGTTCTTGAATCAATGATTTTAAAGGAGGAAGGTTTTTTTATCCTGGAACATCCCAGATTGATGGATTTTAAAAAAAATAAAAACTTCTTTGAGCATCGGAGCTACGGGAATGTGAATTTCAGTTTTTTCAGCCGCTAATATTTAATAAATCTAGCGAAACTCTGCGGATTTTAACTGTGACCTCTGAGAAAAAAGTTCTCGCGGATTTCGGAGAGTTTTAGTATTTGCAAATATATTATTTAGTTAATAATTAAGTCAAGTACTTGCAAATGAAATTATTTGCTAAATTTGTTCAACTAAGAATCAAATTAATATCAGTTATGAAAATAAGATTTGTAATATTTGCTCTTCTAGTAGTAATGGTTTCATTAAATTCGTGCAAACAAAAAGAAAAGAAATCCGATATGAATATTATTTATCTTCACCACAGTACAGGTGGTGTAATCTGGCAAGGGGAAAAGCCTTCAATTATTACAAGAGCAGCAAGAAAAATCAGCACAGGGCTTGCAGATGCACTTGGCAGGGAAAGCCAGATTGCCATTGTTATTTGATAAATACAATGAAGAGAACAACAAAAATTATGTGATCAAAGAAATGGCATTCCCAAAAGCGTCTCCATACGGCTGGCATAATTATCCTTATGATTATTACAATATTTGGGTAAAAAATGCAGGTAATGAGCCATATATGGAGGAACCTACTCTGGAAATGCTCACAAAGCAATATCAGGTCATTTCATTCAAACATTGTTACCCTGTAAGCAATATTCAACCTGATAAGGATTCGGCTGACATTAATTCTGATTACAAAACCATTCCAAATTACAAACTTCAATATCTGGCATTAAGAGATAAGCTTCATGAATTTCCTGATACAAAATTTATTCTCTGGACCGGTGCTGCTCAGGTAAAGTCAGCTATATCAGAGGATGAAGCCAAAAGAGCCAGAGAATTTTTTACATGGGTAAAGGATGAATGGGATTTGCCCGGTGATAATATTCACATATGGGATCTCTATAGCCTGGAAACAGAGGGAGGATTATACTTTAAAGAAGAATATGCAGCTTCTTCAAATGATTCTCATCCAAATACGGAATTTGCCGGAAAAGCAGTTCAGTTAGTATTTAACAGGATCATTGATGTAATTGAAAATGATGGGACAAGAACTAATCTGACAGGCGAAAAGCTTTGAAATTGTGATGGTTCTGATTGAAATCCAAATTTTTCCCTTTTAATATTTTGAGTAATCAAAAAATCGGTTAATTTTGCATCGCATTTAAAAACTGGTGCGGTAGTTCAGTTGGTTAGAATATCGGCCTGTCACGCCGAGGGTCGCGGGTTCGAGTCCCGTCCGCACCGCAAGAACTGCAAAACCCGATGAGAAATCATCGGGTTTTTTGTTTTCCTGAACTCGTTGAAAACTTGCTTCTAATAAGAGTGAAGGAAAACAAAAACTAATTGCTGCTGCGCAGTAACTGTTTTGTGGTGCTTGCTTAGGTAACCTCAATATGATATGATATGGTCCGACCGAATGAAATGAGGTCCATCCGTTAACATAAATCTATTTTGCAGGACTTGCAAAGTTACCCATGGAGGAAAAGGTCAGATCGACTTTCGGAGGCCAGTCCGATCTGCCCCGCTTATTTAAGTCATATAGACTTTGTAAATCAGGAGCTTTCGTATTATATGATTGGTGTTGTCTCGAAATGTGTGGTTACCTATATGAGTGCACCTACCAACAATAGGTTTATATAATAGAAAATCACGCATCGCTGATGTCCTACGTTAACCATAGTTTAACTGCAAAAAACACCAATTAATCAACTATTTAAAAGTATTAGTAAAAACCTTCTGTACAACAACTATATATATAATATTTTTTGTTAATTTTTGGCTTAATTAAAATATACTTTTTTTTCTAACTTAATAAACTTACCGTTATGAAAACAATAAAATGGATTGTTTGGGTTTCTGTTGTAATGGGGTTCTTATTTATTTTATTAGGAATATCCAAGGCATAATAGGACAAATTCCACGCGTATTGCAAATTCAACCATTTGTAGAGGATTCAAGGTTATTTGGGGATACGGAAATAATAAATTTCTTTATTGCTTCCATTAACTGCTTCGTCATTGCTATTGCTATGTTTATGATTCAATCTAAAAATCAACTTAAAAAGGATTAAATCATACCTTCAATAGGAAAAGATTTCTTCACCTATTTATACTGGTAGATAAGGATTCAGGTAATTGATGAGGCTTCTACCCTCGCCTGAAAAAGTTTTTTAAATCATAAGGGCTTTGCCCCTGAGGGTTTATCTTCTAAAAATTATACCTAATAGTTAACAACTTTGTCCTTCTATCTGCCAGGATGAAATAGGCATAAACTGATTTCTACAAAATGAGGATCTGGAGATATTCAGACCCCCTATTGTCGGAGTTTCAGTCTCTGCCTTTTTCTTGCTCCTGTGTAGCATGCATCGATTTCATCCCACAATATCCACCTTTCTCTCAGAAAGTTAGTAACCAATCTACCGTGATGTATAATGTAAGTAAAACGTATTAAAAATAAACCACTAAACAATGTCAGCGGACAGGCTTTAACAAACATAATTAAGGAAAGAACCCAAAGAAATATTATCCATTACTTACAACAGAAAGTCTTTTCTGAAGGGCGTAATATAATTATACTCTCGTTCAAATCTTCTTCTTTTTTTCATATCCATTAAATTACGCATTTTAGCTTAACTTACTGTCCGGATAAATGTAGCAGTAAGTGGATACTCAGAAAATGGCACTCTGTGGCGATATAATATATCAGCTTTACTCCTGCATGCTGTACCTGTGATGGAGAAACTGCCTGGGCAAACGGTAATCCTTATCCTGGAGCTAATTGGGCTCTATATACTCCTTATGCTTCTGGATCAACAATTACAGTTAACTTATTAGCAGGTCAGTATAATAATGTTGGTACTGTTACTTTAAAACCTGCTGCAACCCCTGGAATGGTGACTATATCCATTGAATTGAATGAAGGTGAAAATTGGAGTTTACAGAATGTCGCTCAACCGATAAAAATACAAGGATATTCGTTAGTCCCGACCAGATTTCACCAATTCCTGGTAAATTCACAACTTACAAAGGCAATTTGCTAGAAGTTACCCTCCCTGCATTTAAATACTATGGAATCCATGTGGATGTACAAAAATGCAGATTTTAAGGTTTGATAGAATATAATATTGCGGAAAATCTTTATAAAGAGGCCGTCTCAAAATGTAAATGAGACGGTTTTTTTTGTGATTTCTTGTAAGCTTACCCGATATTCGGCCAGTTAAAATTAGATGATAGCCAAGCCCATAAGGGCGTGGCGATTGAGCAAAACCATTTAATTTTATAACTGAATATGAAACAGAACCGATTTACCGAATCTCAGATCGTCATTATCCTTAAGCAACAGGAGGCCGGTGCAAAAGTCATGGACATCTTCTTGAACATAGCATCAGTGACGCCACATTTTACAACTGGAAAGCCAAATACGGAGGTATGGCTCCTTCACAGCTCAAGAGGCTGAAGGATCTTGAAGAAGAGAATGCACGCCTCAAGCGTATGTATGATGATCTCAGCCTAGTTCATCATGCTTTAAAGGATGCTGTAGAAAAAAAGTTATAGGGCCTGAAGTTAAAAGGGAGTTGGCTGATCACATGATGCAAGAGCAAGGTGTCAGTAAACGACAGGCCTGCAAGGCAGTTCAACTTCCAAGAAGCACATATGATTATGTTCCGAGAGTGGATGCAACAGGCTAGTTGATCGTTGAGAAGCTTCAGGAACTGATCCAGATCCCATCCATCCATTGGGTTTTGGATGTGTCACTATAGACTGCCGATAAAAGGGTATAAGTGGAATCATAAACGAGTATACAGAAAATGTATTGCCAGATGCAGTTAAATATCCGCAGAAGGGCTCGCAAGAGGCTTCCTGCACCCATTAAACAGACACTTTACAGACCTGAGAGTACGAACAAGTTATGGTCAATAGAACTTATGAGTGACAGCCTGTGGGATGGCCGCAAGTTCAGGCTACTAAATATTATTGATGAAAATAATCGTGGGGTGCTATCTATTGATAGCCGACAATGCAAGGGATAAAATTGAGTCCTGGCCAGAGATTACAACCATTACAGACCACACAGTTCTTTACAAGGATTAACGTCAGAACAAGTAGAATCAGGATAGATAAAAAGACCCGAAAATACTCTACTTTAGAAGTATCCTAAAAATAGGAGGACCTCACCCTTAAGAGGTGTTAACACTCGGCTCAATTCTCTAAAATTTATATGACAGCTATGCAATCTATATTTGTAAGGACATTGACGGCTTGAGTGGACAGGTCAATACAGAAAAGGATACTGGCCAGTAATCAATAGGCATTTAATTTTTTAATATTAGCATTTTTATTCGATCTGTAAAATTTCTTGTTTTTAACATTAGATAATATGTGCCAGAAGAATAATTGCGAGAATTCCAAATAAATTTATAGTTTCCAGACATCATGTTTTGACTAAGAACTGTTTCGATTTTTTGACCTAATGAGGTATATAATTCTAACGTAACATGGCTATCTTCAGCTAAGTCAAATTCAAACCAAGTATAAGTCAGAAATGGATTAGGATAATTCTGATAAAGGCTATTATCTTGTGGAGATAATCTATCCAAAGGTTTCTGTGAAGTACTTTGTAGCAAATTGCCATCGCTTCCAGATTTTAAATTATTTGCAAATGACTGGAATTCATTATAATATCTAACTTCAACCGTTTTGGTAAAGGATGGAACCAGTCTAATGTTTGTGAGTAAAATCAAATTCCCATTTAAATTTATTATTTTATAATGATTTTCTATATTATCAACCAGAACATTTTCAACAATTCTATTATTATCAATATCAATCTGTATTGTAGTACTGTCATTTATACCAAATGCTGTTTCAAAACTTCTATAGGATGAAGATGGTATTGACAGTCTTGATGCACCAAATCTGATAAAGTCATCACCTGTACTGTAATTAGTCAATATAAATCTGTCCCGCTGTAAGATATACTTAATAACACTCCCGATAGACGTAACCCAAATATTTTGCGTACCCGCATAACTGATTGCTCCATCATCATTGGTAGCTGTGTGTAAGACTAAATTAAACCACTTTCCCTGGCTAACTGCCATATCTACGACTGATTTCAAATCCGATGGTGGAAATGGAGTGTGTTCATGTGAATTATAACTTTTCAAATTCATAAAGTTATTCGGAGTAGCATCTTCAAGTTGGTTTATATTGTAACCACGTGCGCCTAAGAAATACTCAGAAGCAACAGCCTGTTCACGATTATTTGTTTCACCACAGGGCCATACAAAAGTAATAAGGTATTGACTAGGTTGAGGTGTATTTGTATAAATTCCCAAAATATTTGGTTCAATTTCCTGGTATCTAAGAACATCATCGGTAATATAATAGCAGGGATGATTGACCATATGTGAACCCAACTCCATTCCTGCATTATAGAAATCTGTATAAAAGAATGGAGGTGAAGTACCATTTGACACATATGTACCCTGAAACCCATTACTCTGCAAGGCATCAAACCCTGATGGATTTCCATCGTCCACAGATACACTCATTGCACCATCTTTACCATCTTTCCAGTTAGTGGCTTTAACAGGTACGTTTGGATTGATAATTAAAGTTACGGGAACAATAATCGGACTAGTAGTAGATTGAGCTGGTACAATGATGATATTGCCGGTATGTATTCCAGCTGTTAATCCACTTGTATTAACACCTACCTCAATGTTTCCCTCCGTTATTCCATTAAATAAATTTGGAGTTAACCAGGATGCATTTGTTGAAAGGTTCCATCCAATACTATTTCCATGAGTTGTATAAATAAAAATTGATCGAGTATAACTTATTGATTGACCCTGAACTGAGTTGAAAACGAGCGTACCTGGATAAGTGCGAAGTTCATCGATTATTGGGGGAATGAAAGGCTCAAAGTGAACCTCTGCCCAGGCTATATCCGCGATTGGGAAACCACTTGGGGAACACCTGTTACTATCCCTAACCTGGGATTGCTTAAGGATTGTATTACACTTCCAACCTGTATCCAGGTATATCCATCTAGTGAATAATATGAGGTAATATTCTCATTTGAAAGATCCCTATCTAACCGTAAATACAAATTAATGGTAGTAGTCTCATTAATTGAATTCAAATTACCAGCAGAACCACCAATTTCTCTTACAAATGTTACATGATTTCCCCCTTCATATGAACGGGTTATCTGTACATAATTATCATCATCCTGATATACTACTAAACCTGCCTGCTGATAATTCTGAAAAGGATGGAATGACGAAATTTTTAACCGAAGACTGGTCAGAACCTAGAGGTAAATCTTGAAAAAGCGTGTTGCGTGTACTATTATAACCAGACCACAAGTCTCCTTCATCAACTGGAATCCTCAATAAACCTGGATGAGTCTCTTGATTATAAGATACTATAGCTCCAGTAGTCTGTTCAGTATTCCGTGAGCCGCCAGTTGGAGTTACGGCTATAAAGTCCCATCCATCCGCTAATAAACTGTTACGATCAGGGTAAGAGAAATCATAATGAAGGCTGCTATTTTCAGTTACCATAACTGAAATGCTTGTGCCAAGGTTCAGGGCATCACACCCGCCTGCATCCAAGACTGAAATCAGGTGTATATATAATTACCAGTCGTGAGAACTCCTGTTGAGATGTCTGTTCCACTGACATAGTTATTTATTGCCGGCTGAGGTAATCCGTCCCGTACATAGTTAATTGTATACGGAGAAGTACCTCCAGAAATAATTACCCTGATATTTGTGGATGTGTTGTTACCAATAGTTATATTATCATGTAGTTGAGCAAGAGTAATCTGCGGCGAGGCTGTGATCAGAACTGTGTTGCTGTTAACAGGGATATAACTGTCACTGGTCACAACACGCGGGTAATAAGTATTCGCTGATAAGGCCGGTGGTGTATAACCCGTTTGTGTGGCTCTGGCAATATTTGTCCAGACAGTGTTATCTGGCGAGCTCTGCCATTGATAAGAATATTTCCCAGTCCCTCCGGTTGGACCTATCAATTCGTTAATTGGAGCAGGTGATGTGTTATAACAGATCACCTGTGCTGTACCTATCGTCCCTGCGGCCAGGTTCCCATTTTCAGTTACCTTAACAATAATAGGGATTCCAAGGCTTTGGGCTTGACACCCATTGGCATCCGTTACAGAAATTAGGCTATATAAATAGTCACCAGTTGTGAGAACTCCAGTTGAAATGTTGGTGCCGTTGACATAATTATGAATCGTTGGCTTGACAACTGAATTGCATGTATAAATGATGGTGTACGGTGAAATACCTCCCCGAAATTACAACTTTGAAATCTGTAGAGTTATTGTTACCGATAATAATACTATCATGCAGCTGCGCAAGGGGAAGCTGCGGTGATACAGTGATCAGAATTGAGTTGCTGTTAACAGGTGTAAAACTTCCGCTTGCCACAGTAAGCCTGTAAAATTTATTTTCTGATAATACCGGTGGTGAATATCTCGTCTGCGTGGCTCCGGCAATATTTGTCCAGACAGTGTTATCTGGTGAGCTCTGCCATTGATAAGAATACTCTCCAGTCCCTCCGGTCGGACCTGACAATTCGGCAATTGGAGCCGGAGTTGTATTGTAACAGATTGTCTGCGCTATCCCGATGGTACCTGCTTTCAGATTTCCATTGGTTATTGGTAATGCAAAAACAATATCCCGGAAATAACAACTTAACCATTCCTCGGTTGGAACTTCGCCAAGATTATCAGTATAGGTCCCTCTGATATATCTGATGTGTGTACCAACATTTGCAGGTACGAATAGGAAAGTTGCCTCATAATTCATGTCAGGACCGTTAGTTATGCTTATAAGATAAGTTTTGTTCGCTTCCACTTCAATTGGGGTATTGAATGAATATTCCCGCCATCCTGCAATTCCAGATGAGAAATTCCAAACGTATGGTCCTGCCAGCAATGTGAAGGACGATTCATTGAGAACCCAAAGCCTGATATTGTGTTCTCCTCCCTCATTGACACTGGTATACAGGCGTGCTTTTGTAATGAATCCATTAGTTAAAGTTTGGAATTCTGTACCTAATTCATAGCGTATTGCCTCATTACCTGTTCCGGCTGGAGTTTCTGTTCTGAAAAGCGAATCAACCGGTACATATGTAATGTCTGAATTTTCTATTACCATTATGGTGATCGGTGTCCCCAGATTCGTTGCAACGCACCCACCT